>JAHCJP010000001.1 GCA_026126205.1 Maricaulaceae bacterium
CCGCGGAGGCGGCCGAGCCGCTGCGCAGGCTGCTTGTCGCCGGCCGCGCGCCGCTTGAAGCCTGGAGCGGGGCCAAGACCGAAACGCCCGGCGCCGCTTCGACCCCGGTTTCCGGAGCCGTGAAGGCGGCCGCCGCGCCGCTCGCGCCCACGCCGAACCCGGCTGCGACTCCGCCACAGGGCGCCGCAGCGCCGGCTCTCGCCGAACCGCAGCCCGCAGCGGCGTTGCGCCAGCCCTTGCCGGTTACGAACGCCGCGCCTCACGCCGCGGGCGACCACAAGCCCGACCCGGTGATCGAGCGCGCGCAGGAAACGGCGCGGCTGGAATTCGCCCGTGCGATGGAGCGGCCCGCGTCCCCCGCCGCCGCAAGCGGCGCGCGCCTGCCGCAAGGCGCGCCCGCGGCGCTGGCGGCCCAGATCGCATCGCGCTTCCACGCCGGCGCGCGCAATTTCGAGATTCGCCTCGACCCGCCGCAGCTTGGCCGGGTGGATGTGCGCATGAAGCTGGGCGCCGATAACCGCGTGCAGGCGATCATGACGGTGGAGCGAGCCGATGCGCTGGGCGAACTGCAACGCGCCGCGCGTGAGCTGGAGCGCGACCTCGCTGACGCCGGCCTGCACCTGGAAGCCGGAGGTCTGACCTTCCAGTTGTCAGACCAGGGTGAAAACCCGGACCGGGACGGCGGCGATGAGGGCGCCGGAGATTTCACCGCCCTGGCCGCGGATGCGGACGCCGGGACGGACGCCGGGCCGCAGCCGCGTGCCTACGGTTTCATGCTGTCGGGCGCCGGCGGCGTCGACATGAGAGTTTAGGGAGATCCGCATGGACATTGAGAGTCTTGGCGGTCTGACCGGAACGGCCCCTAACGCGTCGCAGGCGCGGCTGGCCGAGAATTTCGAGATGTTCCTGACGCTGCTCACCGCGCAGATGCGCAATCAGGACCCGCTCAACCCGCTTGATTCCACGCAGTTCGTGAACCAGCTGGTCAATTTCTCCAGCGTCGAACAGCAAATCGCCGCCAATCAGCACCTGCAGAACCTGCTGATGATCCAGTCGGCGTCTGCGCAGGGCGCCGCAGTGGGCTTCATCGGGCGCGAGGCGACGCTGGAGACGCCGCAAAACATGCTGCAGGACGGCCAGGCCCGCTGGAGCTACGAAGTGCCGGAAGGCGCGACCGTGACGGCGCTGGTGATCAAGGACGCGGACGGAACCGTTGTCGCGCGCCTGGATGGCGAGACCGGCGCCGGCCGCAAGGACTTCGTCTGGGATGGCCGCGCCGATGGCGGCGCGCCTCTGCCCGACGGCGTCTACACGCTGGAGGTTTCCGTGACGGGAGAAGACGGCGACGCGGCGCCAGCACGTGTTTTCGCCACTTCGCGGGTGACGGGCGTCGACCTGTCTGGCTCGGAAGTCATTATCGAAATGGGCGCGGTTCGCGCTCCGCTGTCATCGGTGCAGTCTCTCAGGGAGGCGCCGGTCACCTGATCCACGGGCCTCCGGGCCCGGCGCCGCGCATGGAGAAACCGGGCGCGACGTGAACCAACAACCAGCAGAAGGCTCCACACAAGCCAACTGGCAAGGAGCATGAGATGAGCATCAATTCCGCCCTCTGGGCCGGCGCGACCGGCCTGCTGGCGAACTCAAGCGCGATGGCGGCGATTTCCGACAACATCGCGAACGTCAACACCGTGGGTTACAAGCGGTCTTCGACCCTTTTCACGCCGTTGTACGATTCCTCCAAGCAAGGAGTGTCCTACAATGCCGGCGGGGTGATGGCGAGCACGCGGACGAGCGTGTCGACGCCGGGTCTCCTCACCCCCGGGGCTTCCGCCACCAGCCTGGCGGTGTCCGGGAACGGCTTCTTCGTGGTGCGGACCAAGGCCGCCGACGTCGCCTCGACCGACCCCGTGTACTTCACGCGCGCCGGTGATTTCAGCCCGGACGGCAACGGCTATCTGCGCAACGCCGCCGGCCTGTATCTGTTCGGCTGGCCGGTTTCATCCGACGGCTCCACGCCGGCGAACCCCACCGACGTGAACCTGCTGGAAGCGGTGAACCTCGGCGGCATCAGCGGCGCGGCGGAAGCCACCACCACCATGCGCATCAACGCCAACCTGCGCGCCAGCCAGGCTGTGTCGCCCGACGAAGCGACCTATAATCCCGCGCTCGCCGCCAACAACATGGCTTCGGGCGCTGTGACGCCTGACTTTCAGCGCAATATCCAGATCTTCGACAGCCAGGGCGGTGTGCGCACGGTGACTCTGTCGATCCTGAAGAGCGCCAATCCCAACGAATGGCACGCTGAGCTGCACATCGTCCCCGCGAGCGACGTGGAGACCGGTCCGGACCTTGTCAATGGCCAGATTGCTGCGGGCCTGATCCGCTTCACGCCCGAGGGCGCGTACGACGCCGCCAACTCCACCCTGCCGGCGTCGCTGGATTTTCTCGCCTCCGACGCGGCGGGGCCGCTTGTCGGCAGCCAGGTGAAGTGGGCGGCCAATCTCGGCATCGGCGAGCAAAACGTCAGCCTGGGCCTTGGCGGCGGCGGCGAACCCGGCGGACTGACCCAGTACGACAGCCCTTCGGCGCTGATCTCCAGCCAGGTCAACGGCTCGGTATTCGGCTCGTTCGCCGGCGTCAATATCGACGAGGAGGGCTTCGTCTACGCCCGCTTCACCAACGGCATCGTTCGCAAGATCTACCAGGTGCCGGTGGCGACCTTCGTCAACCCGAACGGTCTGACCACGATCAGCGGCGGCGCCTATGCGACGTCGCCGGACTCCGGCCAGTACACGCTGAACACGCCGGGCTCCGGCGCGTCCGGGACCATCGCGTCGCAGGCGCTGGAAAGCTCGAACGTCGATATCGCCACCGAGTTCACCAACCTGATCACCACACAGCGGGCCTATTCGGCCTCGTCGAAGATCATCACCACCGCCGACGAGATGCTGGACGAGGCGATCCGCATGAAACGCTAGGGCCGGTGAGGCCATCTGAACGGCCCCCCGGAGCACCCGGGGGGTCGTGCATTTTAAAGTGTTGATTAAGCGTATTTTTACCGCGGCGTTTAGGCCGCCGTTAAACTGCGTCGCGTACAGTTCCCGCCATAAAAGGGTGATTGGTGGAAACGGGAACGACACGCATGCAACCGCGCCAGAGAAAAGAAAACTATGTAATCGGCCCGGACGGCAGCCCCCTGACGCTGGCCGACCTGCCGAAACCGGACACCCATCGCTGGGTCATCCGCCGCAAGGCGGAGGTTGTGGCGGCCGTCCGTGGCGGCCTGTTGTCGCTGGACGAGGCCTGCGAGCGCTATCGCCTGACGGTGGAGGAATTCCTCGGCTGGCAGCGCGCCATCGACCAGCATGGCCTGAAAGGCCTTCGCACCACTCGCCTGCAGCATTACCGCAACTGACCGGCGCGCCAGAACGCGTTCGCGCCCCGCCTGCGAAACGCAGCTGCGGGGCGTAATCATTTCAGCGCATTAAACCCTCGTTTACGGGGCAGGTGGGAAAAATCTGCCGGGTGACCGCGAACCGCGCGGCCGCAAGGCGGGATGACTCTCCGTGAACGCATTGGCGCAGCAGTTGAAGAATTACGGTTTCGCGCGCTTCGCCGCGGTGTTCGGCCTGGCGGCCGGCCTGGCGCTGGCGCTGGCCTTTTTCGGCATGAATCTGGGCGGCGGGCAGAACGCCCTGCTGTATTCGGGGCTCAGCGCGGCCGACGCCTCGGCGGCGGTGGAGCGCCTGGACCAGGCGAACATTCCCTACGAACTGCGCGACGGGGGTTCGGCGATCTATGTGCCACGCACGCGGGTGGACGAGGCGCGGGTGCGCGTGGCGCGCGATGGCGCCATCGGCTTCGGCTCCGTCGGATACGAGATTTTCGACCGTTCCGATTCGCTGGGCGCCACCAGCTTCGTGCAGAACATGAACGCCAAGCGCGCGCTGGAGGGAGAACTGGCGCGCACCATCCAGTCGCTGGAAGCGGTGCAGAGCGCGCGCGTGCACCTGGTGCTGCCTGAGCGGCGGCTGTTCGAGCGCGAGCGCCAGCAGCCGTCGGCCTCGGTGATCGTCGCCTCGCGCGGCCCGCTGAACGCCGAACAGATCAACGTGATTCGCAATCTGGTCGCATCGTCGGTGAACGGGCTGGCGCCGACGGCCGTGACCCTCGCCGATCAGACCGGACGCCTGCTGGCCGGCGCGTCGGACGAGACCGCGGCCGCGGCGGTGTTCGACGAACGCCGCCAGGCCTTCGAGGAGCGCTTGCGCCAGCGGATCATGGACATCGTCGAGGGCGTCGCCGGCCCCGGCGCCGTGCGGGTGCAGGTCAGCGCCGATCTGGACCGGCAGTCGATCACCGAAAGCTCCGAGATCTACGACCCCGACGGCCGGGTGATCCGCTCGCGCGAGACGTCCGAGGACATGAGCCGCGAGCAGGACCGGTCCCGCACGGGCCGGGTGTCGGCGTCTGAAAACCTTCCAGGTCAGGAGGCCGAGGCGACCAATGGCGCGCCGGCCAACGAATCCAGCCGCCGCAATGATACGGTGAACTACGAGATATCCCGCACCACGCGCACCCAGGTGCGCGAGGCCGGCGCCGTGCAGCGCCTGTCGGTGGCGGTGGCGGTCGACGGCCTGCTGGAGCCGGGGGCGGATGGCGCGCTGGCGTGGAGCCCGCGCCCCGCCGAGGAGATGCAGCGCATCGAGGCGCTGGTGCGCAGCGCCATGGGCTTCAACGCCGAGCGCGGCGACAGCGTGGAAGTATCGAACGTGCGTTTCTCGCGTCTTGATCCGATGCTGGGCGAGACCGCGCCATCCGGCTTCTCCTTCAACCGCGACGACATCATGCGCGCCGCCGAGATCGCGGTGATGTTCGTCACCGCCATCCTGGTGATTTTCCTGGTGGCGCGGCCGCTGGCGCGCGGCGCCGCTGCGCCGGCCCCCGCGGCGGCTGCGGCCGGCGGCGGCGCCGTTTCCGGGCCTGCACGCGCCGAGGCCCTGCCGGGGCAGGAGAGCGCCGGCGCACTGCCCGCGCCGGAGGATGACGGACGCCGGATCGATATCGCCAAGATCGACGGCCAGGTGAAGGCCTCGTCGGTGAAGAAAGTGGCCGGCGTGGTCGGCCAGCATCCGGATGAATCGATGTCGATCCTGAGAACCTGGATGCACGAAGCATGATTGCGGAGCGCAGATAGATGGCGGCGCGCGACGGCAAACGCGTCATTGACGACCCCAACCGCCTCAGCGGCGCTGAAAAGGCGGCCGTCATCCTGCTCGCCCTCGGCGAGGAGGAGCACAGGCTGTGGGAGATGATGGACGAGGAGGAGATCCGCGAGGTCTCCCAGGCCATGTCCAATCTCGGCAATGTCTCGGCCACCGCTGTCGAGAAGCTGATCGTCGACTTCGTCAGCCAGATGTCTTCCACCGGCTCGCTGATGGGCTCGTTCGAGGCCACCCAGCGGCTGCTGACCTCGTTCCTGCCCGGCGACAAGGTCGACAACATCATGGAGGAGCTGCGCGGCCCCGCCGGCCGCACCATGTGGGACAAGCTGGGCAATGTGAACGAGGTCGTCCTCGCCAACTATCTGAAGAACGAATACCCGCAGACCGTGGCGGTGGTGCTGTCGAAGATCAAGGGCGAGCACGCGGCGCGGGTCCTCAGTTCGATGCCCGAGGATTTCGCCCTTGAGGTGGTGATGCGGATGCTGCGCATGGAGCCGGTGCAGCGCGAGATTCTCGACAAGATCGAGGAGACGCTGCGCACCGAGTTCATGAGCAATCTCGCCCGCACCTCCAAGCATGACAGTCACGAGATGATGGCGGAGATCTTCAATAATTTCGACCGCCAGACGGAGAACCGCTTCCTGACGGCGCTGGAGGAGCGCAACCGCGACTCCGCCGAGAAGATCCGCGCCCTGATGTTCGTGTTCGAGGACCTGGCGAAGCTGGACCCGAGCGGCATCCAGACGCTGCTGCGCGCCGCCGACAAGGACAAGCTGGGCCTGGCCCTGAAGGGGGCGTCGGACACGCTGCGCGACCTGTTCTTCTCCAACATGTCGGAGCGCGCGGCGAAAATCCTGAAGGAGGACATGGCCACCATGGGGCCGGTGCGGCTGCGCGACGTCGACGCCGCCCAGCAGGAGCTGGTGGCCGTGGCCAAGGACCTGGCCGCCAAGGGCGAAATCCTGCTCGCCGACAGCGGCGGCGAAGACGAGCTGATTTACTAGGAACCGGATGAAATGAACGGAGCGGCCAGGAAATTCACCTTCGACACGGAGTTCTCCTCCGAAGGCGAGATTCTGCGCGATGGCGAGCGTGTGCGCCGCATCCTGACCGAGGAAGAAGCCGAGGCCCTGCGCCAGGAGGCCTTCCATGAGGGCCGCCAGACCGAGGCGGCGGCGGGGGCGGACGCCCTGCGCGCCATAGCCTCGCAAATGCAGTTGATCATCACCCGCCTGCATGGCGATGCGGAAATCCTGCGCGCCGAAGCGGCGCACCTGGCTGTCGCGGCGGCGCGCAAGATCGCCGCCGAGGCGCTGGCGCAATGGCCGGAGGAGACCATCCTGGCGCTGGCGCGCGAGGCGATGGCGGACCTGCGGGGCGAGCCGCGCTTTTCCGTGCATTGCGATCCGGCGCTGGCCGAAACCCTGGCCACGCGGCTGGGGGAGGCGGCGAAGGCCGCCGGCTTTGACGGCGCGGTGCGGGTGCGCGGCCAGGACGGCATGCGCGGCGCCGACTGCCGCCTGGAGTGGGGAAGCGGCGCGGTGGAGCGGTCGGCGGACGAGATCGGTGAGCGCCTGGAGGCGCTGGCGCGGCGCTGGCTGGCGCAGGAAGACGCGCCGGCGGCGACGGCGGAACAGGACGAGCTTAGGGAGACGGGCGCATGAGCGACGAAACCGAAACCGAGGCCGCGGCCGGGAGCGATCTCGACCTGCCCGCCTTCGAACCGGGCGACGCGCCGGACGCGAACGCGCCGCCGCCGGTCGTGCAGACCCTGGCCGATGAAGAGGAGAAGAGCGCCGGCGACCTCGCCCCGGTGTTCGAGATCCCGGTCAATGTCTCCGCCGTGCTGGGCAAGGCGCATATCGACGTCAATTCACTGCTGAAACTGAAGGCGGGTTCGATCGTGGAGCTGGACCGCAAGGTCGGCGAGGCGATCGACATCTATGTCAACAACCGTCTGGTCGCGCGCGGAGAGGTGGTCGTCGTCGACGAACGCCTGGGCGTGACCATGACCGAGATCATCAAGGACGGCGACGCGGCCTGACCGCGCGCCGCGGACTTGAAAGGGAAGGAGAGTAAGCCATGCGGGTGCTCATCGTCGGAAGCCTCGGCGGGCAACTCTACGCCGCGACCAAGATCGCCATGGACCGGGGCGCCAAGGTCGTCCAGGTCGACACCGTCGCCCAGGCCACGGCGCATCTGCGCGCCGGGCGCGGGGCGGACCTGGTCATGGTCGACGTGGCGCTGGACATCGGCGCGCTGGCCGCCGCCAACAAGGCCGAGCGGATCACGGTTCCGCTGGTCGCCTGCGGTGTGAACGTGCGGCCGGAAGACGCCGCCGCCGCCATCCGCGCCGGGGCGAAGGAATACATCCCGCTGCCGCCGGACGCGGACCTGATCGCCGCGGTGCTGGCCGCGGTCGCCGACGACGACCGGCCGATGATCGCGCGCGATCCGGCGATGCGCACGGTGATCGAGCTGGCCGACCGCATCGCGCCGTCCGAAGCTTCGGTGCTGATCACCGGCGAATCCGGATCCGGCAAAGAGGTGATGGCGCGCTATCTGCACGCGAAATCCAAGCGCTCGGCCCGGCCCTTCGTGTCGGTGAACTGCGCCGCCATCCCGGACAATCTGCTGGAATCGGAACTGTTCGGTCACGAGAAGGGCGCCTTCACCGGCGCCGTCGCCCGTCGCGTCGGCAAGTTCGAGGAGGCCGACGGCGGCACCCTGCTTCTGGACGAAATCTCCGAAATGGACTCCCGCCTGCAGGCGAAGCTGCTGCGTGCGCTACAGGAGCGCGAGATCGACCGCGTCGGCGGGTCGAAGCCGGTGAAAGTGGACATCCGCGTCATCGCCACCTCAAACCGCGACCTGCGCCAGGCGGTGCGCGAGGGCAGTTTCCGCGAGGACCTGCTGTTCCGCCTCAACGTGGTCAATCTGGCGCTGCCGCCGCTGCGCGAGCGCCCGGCCGACATCATGGCGCTGGCCGAGTTCTTCGGCCGCAAATACGCCGCCGCCAACGGCCTTGCCGAGCGGCCGATCGCCGAGACGGCGCGCATGCAATTGCTGGCCCGGCCCTGGCCGGGCAACGTCCGCGAGCTGGAGAACACCATGCACCGGGCGGTGCTGCTGGCCGGGGGCGACGAGATCGGCCCCGACGCCATCCGCATGCCCGACGGCTCCAGCTTCACCGGCGCCGGCGACGGCGCGGCGCGCCATGCCGCCGAGGCCGCGGAGGCCGTCAACCGCAATCTGGTCGGCCGCACCGTGGCGGAGGTGGAGCAGGACCTGATCCTCGACACGCTGGACCATTGCCTCGGCAATCGCACCCACGCGGCCAACATCCTCGGCATCTCGATCCGCACCCTGCGTAACAAGCTGAAGCTCTACAACGAGCAGGGAATATCCGTGCCGATGCCCGGCGAGTCGCGCGTCAGCGCGGCCTGAACGGAGGCGGCTGACCGCGCGCGATGACCGACGCCCCCGCCTCCGCGACGTCCGCCATTAACCCTAATGGCGGCTTCAGCCTCGCCCGGCTGTTGCGCACGCCGCTGCGCGGCGACGTGGCGCTGGCCGTCGGCATTCTCGGCATCCTGGTGATGCTGGTGCTGCCGATGCCGCGCGGGCTGCTGGACATCGCGCTGGCTGTGTCGATCTCGTTCTCCGTTCTGGTGCTGATGACGGCGCTGTTCATCAAGAAGCCGCTGGAGTTTTCGGCCTTTCCCGCCGTGCTGCTGATCGCGACGCTGCTGCGTCTGGGGCTCAACATCGCCTCGACGCGGCTGATCCTGTCGCGCGGGCACGAGGGAACCCACGCCGCCGGCGACATCATCGAGGCCTTCGGCGCCTTCGTGATGCAGGGCAATGTCGTCATCGGCGTCATCGTGTTCATCATCCTGGTGATCGTGAATTTCGTGGTCATCACTAAGGGGTCGGGCCGCATCGCCGAGGTGGCGGCGCGCTTCACGCTGGACGCCATGCCCGGCAAGCAGATGGCGATCGACGCCGACCTGTCCGCCGGTCTGATCACCGAGGACGAGGCCCGCGCCCGCCGCAAGCAGCTGGAGGGCGAATCCAACTTCTTCGGGGCCATGGACGGCGCTTCGAAATTCGTGCGCGGCGACGCGGTGGCCGGCCTGCTGATCACCGCCATCAACCTGATCGGCGGCATGATCATCGGCGTCGCCCAGTCGGGCATGGATTTCGGCAGCGCCGCCAGCACCTATTCGGCGCTGACCATCGGCGACGGCCTGGTGTCGCAGATCCCGGCGCTGATCGTGTCGGTGGCGGCCGGCCTGCTGGTGTCGAAGGCCGGGGTGGACGGTCAGACCGACAAGGCGCTGTTCACCCAGATGGCCGCCAACCCGGCCGGACTCGGCATGGTCGCGGCCTGCGCCTTCATCGCCGGCGTGCTGCCGGGCATGCCGTTCCTGCCCTTCGCGCTGATGGCGGCGGGGGCGGGCTCGCTGGCCTGGATCACCTGGCGAAAATCCGAGACCGCCGCCGAAACCGAGGCCGAACAGGCGCGCGCCGACGCCGCGACGGCGAAAGCCGAGGAGGCGCCGATCGGCGAGACGCTGGCCATCGACGACCTGAAGATCGAGCTGGGCTATTCGCTGCTGCCGCTGATCAACGATGTCGAGGGGCGGCGGCTGACCGACCAGATCCGCGCCCTGCGCCGCACCATGGCGCAGGAGACCGGCTTCGTGACCCCGCAGGTGCGCATCGTCGACAACATGCGCCTGGACGGAAACGCCTACGCCATCCGCGTCAAGGAGATGGAAGCCGGGCAGGGCGAGCTGCGCCTGCGCCAGCTGCTGATCATGGACCCGCAGGGCGCGCAGGTGGACATGCCGGGCGAGCATGTGAAAGAGCCGGCCTTCGGCCTGCCCGCGACCTGGATCGACGAGAGCCTGCGCGAGGAGGCGGTATTCCGCGGCTATACGGTGGTCGACCCCTCCGCCGTGCTGGTCACCCACCTGACCGAGATCCTGCGCGAGCACATGCCGGACCTGCTGTCCTACGCCGAGATGGAGAAGCTGATCGCCGGCCTGTCGAAGGAGCACCGCAAGCTGGCCGACGACATCTCGCCGTCGCAGATCAGCCGCGCCGGCATCCAGCGCGTGCTGCAGAACCTGCTGAAGGAGCGCATCTCGATCCGCGATCTGCCGACGATCCTGGAAGGCATCGCCGAGGCCAGCGCCCACAGCCAGAATGTCGACGCCATCACCGAGCATGTGCGCGGGCGGCTGGCGCGCCAGATCTGCCACGCCCAGCGCGGGCCGGACGGAACCATGCCGATCCTGGCGCTGTCGCCGCAGTGGGAGCAGGCCTTCGCCGAGGCGATGATCGGCGACGGCGAGCGGCGGCAGCTGGCCTTGGCGCCGTCGAAACTGCACGAATTCGTGGCGGCGGTGCGCGACGCCTATGAGCGCGCGGCGCAGCAGGGCCAGACCCCGGCGATGCTGACCAGCCCGATGATCCGCCCCTATGTGCGGTCGCTGGTGGAGCGCTTCCGCCCGCAGACCGTGGTGATGAGCCAGAACGAGATCCACCCCGGCGCGCGTCTGAAGACGCTGGGCCATGTCTAGGGATGTTTGAGGCTTGCGACTGAAAACCTTCTCCGCGCGATCGCTGACCGAGGCCATGGCCCAGGTGCGCCGCGAGCTCGGCCCCGATGCGGTGATCGTCGCCACCGGCGACGCGCCCGGCGGCGGGGTGGAGGTGCGCGCCGCGGCCGAAGGCCCGCGCTTCGCCGCGCCGGAGGAGCCGGCCCGCGCCCGCGCCGGACGCCTGGCCGAGGCGGCGAAACGCGCCCGCGGCGACGCCGCCGAGGGGCTGGCGCGCATCGAGGCGGCGCTGGTGTTCCACGGCGCGCCGGACCATGCCCGTGACGCCATCCTGTCCGCCGCCGAAGCCTTCGCGGGCGACGCCGCGGCGGCGATGCTGGCCGGGGCGCTGGAGGCGCGCTACGCCTTCCGGCCGCCGCCGCCGGTTCCGGAACGGGCGCTGCTGTTCGCCGGCGCGCCGGGAACAGGCAAGACCTCGGCGCTGGCCAGGTCCGCCGCGCGCGCCGTGGCGGCGGGGGTTCGCCCGGTGCTGGTCTCCGCCGACGCCGAGCGCGCCGGGGCCGAGGCGCGGCTGCGCGAGCTGGCCGGGCGCCTGCAGGCGGAGTTCATCGCCGTCGACGACCCGCGCGAGCTGGAGCGCGAGATGGCGCGCATCGAGGCCGGGCCGGTGTTCATCGACGCCCCGGCCGTCAACCCGTTCGAGATCGACGACCTCGACATGCTGGCCGGGTTCGCCGCCGCCGGCGACGCCGAGATCATCCCGGTGCTGGACGGCGGCGGCGCCGCGGCCGACGCCGAGGACATCGCCGCCATGCTGGCCAGCCTGGGCGCCATGCGCATGATGCTGGCGAAGCTGGACTGCGCCCGGCGGCTGGGCGCCGTTCTCGGCGCAGGTGAGGCGGGCCTGGCCTTCGCCCAGGTTTCGGCCAGCCCCTATATCGGCGCCGGCCTCGCGCCGGCGACGCCGCTGCGCCTCGCCCGGTTGCTGCTGGACGAACGCGGCCTGCCCGACGAGGCCTTCGAGGACGAGACCATGCAAGGAGACGGCGGCGCATGAAGATCGCAACGGGCCCCGGCGGCCATCCGGCCGGACGCATCCTGGCCGTCGCCTCCGGCAAGGGCGGGGTGGGCAAGACCGTGATCAGCGCCGGGCTGGCGCACGCCTTCTCGAAACTGGGCGAGCGGGTGCTGCTGGTCGACGGCGATCTCGGCATGGCCAATATCGACGTGCAGCTGGGCCTGTCTCCCGACGCCGACCTCGGCGACGTGCTGGCGGGGCGGGCGCTGCTGGAGGAGGCGGCGCTGCCGGTGCTGGGCGGCGCGCCCGAGCGCGGCGGGTTCGACGTCATCTCCGGGCGTTCCGGCTCCGGCGCGCTGGCCGGGCTTTCGGCGCAGGCGGTGTCGCGGCTGGCCAGCGGCGTCACCGCGCTGGCGCTGTCCTATGACCGGGCGATCATCGACCTCGCCGCCGGGGCCGACGCGGCGACGCTGCGGCTGGCGCTGGCCGCCGACGACGTGATCATCGTCGTCACCGACGAGCCGACCTCGCTGACCGACGCCTACGCCTTCGTCAAAACCCTGCGCCTGCGCGACGAGGGCGCGGCGCCGCTGATCGCGGTCAACAACGCCCCGGACGAGGGCAAGGCGCGCGCCGCCTACGCCACTTTCCGCAAGACCTGCGAATCCTTCCTGGGCTTCGCCCCGGCGCTGGCCGGCTGCGTGCAGCGCGACGGCAAGGCGCCGGACGCCATCCGCGCCCAGCAGCTGCTGGCCCACCGCCATCCCAATTGCGGCGCGGCGCGCGATATAGAGGCCCTGGCCGGCGCTCTCGCCCGCGGCCTGAAAGCGGCCTGAGCACACCCGCCAAAGTGCGAAGGATTCGGGTTCCGGTTTCCCTCCCCTGGAGGAGAGGGCCAGGGTGGGGTGAACGACGCCATTGTTTCGCCCCCCACCCCAACCCTCCCCCGCGGGGGAGGGAGGTTCGCCCTTCGCTTGAGAGACGAAACTCTTTCCACGTTTCCCCTGACCGGGGAACGGGGTTGGAACCCGGCGCCGTCAATGGCGCACAGGGGCGTTTAGGGTTAAGCTGAACGCCGCGGGGAGGGGGCGTGATGGGGGAGATTTACGAACGGCTGGCCACCGGCTTTCAGCCTTTCGACTGGTGGCTGATCATCATCATCTCGCTGGTCGCGGCGCTGATCATGCGGCGCTGGACGCAACTGGCGGGCGCGGCGGCCATCGCCTTCGCCGTTGATGCGGTGGTTCCTTTTTTCTACCGCGTCGCCACCGGCGTTCCGGCCGATCTCGCCTACGCCATCGCGCTGGTGCGCGTCGACGAGCGCGGCGGCCTGGTGGTGCTGCTGCGCCTGGCGCTGTATCTGGCCGTCATCGCGGTGCTGTTCGCGATCAAGGTGCGCTACGGACGGCGGTAGGGGCGTGACTTGCGTCTTACGGTAAAGAGCCTTACTTTCTTACTGAAAGGAGGCGCAGCATGTCCACGCTGTTCTCGAAAGTATCGGTGAAGAGCCAGACGGTGATCCCGCGCGAGGTGCGCGAACGGCTGGGCCTGAAACCGGGCGACCGCATCCGCTATCGCGTTACGGAAGGCAGCGTGATCATCGAACGCGCCGACCCCGCCGACGATCCGTTCGCGGCCTTTAGCGAGTGGAGCAGTGAAGCCGACGAGCGCGGCTATGCCGGCCTCTGACGCGGCGCCGGCGCGTGGCGATGTCGTCGTCCTGCCCTTTCCCTACAGCGACCGGCTTGCCGAGAAGCGCCGCCCGGCGCTGGTCGTCTCCGCGCCGTCGTTGTGCGACCGTTACGGGCTGGTGTGGGTGGCGATGATCACCAGCGCCGCCAATCCGCGCTGGCCGTGCGACGTTCCGGTGCGTGACCTGACGGCGGCTGGTCTGCCTGTGGCCTCGGTCGTCCGCCCGGCCAAGATCGCTTGCATAGAGCAGGCGCGCATCATCCGCCGCTCCGGGCGGCTGATCGACGGCGACATGCGAAAGGCCGACCAGGCGCTGAAGGCGTTTCTCGGCGTGTAGAGGCGGCGTTCGACGAACCGCTGACCCCTAATTCGCCACGCGGCGGCGGGTCTGGGCGATGTCGTCCAGCTCGGCCTGCTCGGCGGCGCGCAGCGCCGCCTCGGCGCGGGCGAGGCGGCGTTCCTCCAGCAGCTCGTATTTCTTCAGCTCCTGAAAGGCGGCGGTCAGGCGCTCGCGGATGGCGCCGGCCTGCACCTCGACCTCGTCCAGCGAGGCGCGGATGTTCTGCTTGCGGCGGATCACCGCCTGGGCGTAGCTGCCATAGGCCAGATAGCCGTCCTTGGACTTGGCGGCCTCGGCCTGCTCCTCGGGCACCGAGGCCTCAAGCCGGCCGATCTGGTTTTCCAGCGCGCCGCGCGCGCGGTCCAGTTCGGCGATCTGTTTCTGCAATTCCTCGACCTTGAACCGGGCCAGCCGGATCAACGGCGCGTGAGAACGGGTCATGTCATGCCTCCATCACCACCCAAAATCTCCCGCAGGGCCGCGAAGCTCTCGTCTATGGTCGAGGCCTCGTCTTTTCCCTGCGCGAGAAACGCCTCCAACGGATCGTTGAGGGCGATCGCCCGGTCTGTCGCCGGGTTCGATCCGCTGGCGTAGGCGCCAAGACGGATCAATTCCTCCATGTCGGCATAGGCCGACAGAACCTTGCGCGCCTCGATGGCGAGGGCGGCTTCGTCGCCCTCGTACACCTCGGGCGCGGTGCGGCTGATAGAGCGCAGCACGTCGATGGCGGGAAAGCGTCCCCGCTCGGCGATGGCGCGGCTCATCACCACATGGCCGTCCAGAATGCCGCGCACTGCGTCGGCGATCGGCTCGTTATGGTCGTCGCCATCCACCAGCACGGTGAACAGCGCCGTAATCGATCCGGGCTTGCCGCCGCACTGGCGCTCGGGCCCCGGCCCGGCGCGCTCCAGCAGGCGCGGCAGCTCGGCGAACACGGACGGCGTATAGCCGCGCGTGGTCGGCGGTTCGCCGGCGGCGAGGCCGATCTCGCGCTGCGCCAGCGCGAAGCGCGTCACTGAATCCATCAGCAGCAGCACGTCCTTGCCCTGGTCGCGGAAATACTCCGCCACCGTCAGGGTCAGCTGCGCCGCCTGCCGCCGGGCCAGCGCCGGGGCGTCGGAGGTTTCGGTGACCACCACCGAACGCTTGCGCCCCTCCACGCCCAGCACGTCGTCGACAAACTCGCGCGCCTCGCGCCCGCGTTCGCCGATCAGGCCGATCACGATCACGTCGGCGTTGGAATCGCGCGCCAGCATCGACATCAGGATCGATTTGCCGACGCCGGAGCCGGCGAACACGCCCAGCCGCTGGCCGCGCCGCATCGGCGCGAACGCGTTCAGCGCCCGCACGCCCAAGTCCAGCCGCGCGCCCAGCCGCGCCCGCTTGTGGGCGCAGGGCGGCTGGCCCTTGACAGGGTACAGGCGCGGCCCTTCCGGCAGCGGCGGTCCGCCGTCGCGCGGCAGGGCGAAGGAATCGATCACCCGGCCCAGCCAGGCGTCGCAGGGCCGGGCGTAGCCGGCGCCGGAGTCCAGCCGCGCCTCGGCCCCCGGGCGCACGCCTTCCAGCACGCCGAACGGCATCATCAGCGCGGTCTCGCCGCGGAAGCCGACCACCTCGCACGGCGCGGACCCGGCGGCGGTGGCGACGCGCGCGTGCGCGCCCAGCGCCAGGCCGTCCTTGGGGCCCTCGGCCTCGATCAGCAGGCCGTTCACGGCCGTCACCCGCCCCGTGAGGACGCGCGGATCAAGGCTCTCCACCCGTTCGATCAGCCCTTGCAGCATCGCTTCTGCGCTTTCAGCGGCGGTCCTTCGGACCCTGGTTCGATGAAACAATCTAAACGAACGCGGTTGCCGCCCCGTAAACGCGGACTGCGCCAATGCGGGAAATTGCCGCGCGCCGGTTCCCATCGTGGCCGAAATCGCTATCTTGCCCGCCGAGGACGTTGACGCCCCGCGTCTTCATGCGCCCCGCCGGGGGCGGCTTGCGGGGTGAAGCGCCGGGCGGCTCTGGCCCCGGCCCGTTCCGTAAAAGACGACATAGGCGCACGCTCGCGCCGTTTCAGACCGACGGGAGACAGCCCATGCCGCCCGCCAGGCGTTCGCGCATCGCCGGATCGCGCCCGAAAAAGAAAGCCCTCGCCCGCGCCCGCAAGGACAATGTCTATGCGCGCATCCGCGAGACCAGGTTCAACCGCCATATCAGTCACGATATCGCGCAATACCGGCGCTATCTGGCCGAGGGCGGGGCGGCGGTGTATTCGGCGTCGGAGCTGAACGCGCTGGAGCGCGCCGGGGTTTCGGACCGGCTGCCGCCGCGGGCGACGGCGTATTATCTCGACCTCGCCAAGCGGTCAGAGGCGGTGCGCAATCTGATCAAGGCGCGGCCGGAGGAGATGGACGACCTGTCCGGCGAGGCCGATCCGTCCAACCAGCTGAGATACAGCCCCACGCCCGGCCTGCTGCACAAATACGAGCTGGTGCTGCTTTACGTGGTGCGCGCCTGTTCGTCCTGGTGCCGCTATTGCTACCGGTCGGACTTCCTGACCGGCAAGACCGGCAAGGACATCGCCTCGATCCACGAGGTGCGCAGCTATATCGAAAGCCATAACGCCGCGGTGCGGAAGGGCGAGACGCACCGCCCCGCGATCCGCGAGGCGCTATTGTCCGGCGGCGACCCGATGGTGCTGTCGAACCGCAACCTGTTCGACTACATGAACGGGCTGGCCGAAGCCGGGGTGGAGGTGATCCGCATCGGCACCAAGGAGCTGGCCTTCTTCCCGCAGCGCTTCGACGACAACTTCTTCGAGATGCTGGACCTGTTCCACGAGCTGCATCCGGACGTGCTGGTGGCGTTCATGACCCACTTCACGCACCCGGACGAGTTCCTGATGCTGGACGAAAACGGCGGCTATGTGCGCAACGCCCACGGCCGCCCGCTGCGCAATCCGGCGGTGGCGGCGCCGGTGAAACGCCTGGCCGGCCGCGCTTTCGTGACGCTGGAGAACCAGACCCCGATCATCGATTCGGTCAATGACGACGCCGGCTCCCTGCGCCTGATGCAGCGCGAGCTGAAGCGCATGGGCGTCAACGGCCATTATTTCTTCCAGTGCCGCGAGATCGAGGGCCATCGCGCCTTCGCCGTGCCGGTGGAAGCGGCCTGGCGCATCCATAACGACAGCCAGTATGGCCTGTCGGGCATCGAACGCTCGCGCTTCGCCCTGTCGACCGAGGCCGGGAAGATGGAGATGGTGGCGGTGCTGGACGGGGTGAAGGACGCGCTTCCGCCCGGCCTGCCGCCGGAGCTGGCGCGGGCGCTGCGCGACGGGATCGTGATTTTCCGCCTGCACCGCAGTCCGGAGGCGAAGGGCCAGGGCGCGATCGTCATCGCCCGCCGCAACCCGGAGGCGGTGTGGATCACCGGTTACGAGGACCGCATCCTCTATGACGGGCGCAAGCCCGGCCCGGCGGCGGCGAAGGCCGCCGGCCTGCTGGCCGCCCTGTCGCCCTTCCTGCACGCCGCGGAATAGGAATGGCGCAAAGCCGGTGGACGGCGGCGGCCATGGCGCGATAGGCATGCGCGGCAGACAGGGCCGCGCCGCGCATGAACTATCGCCACGCCTTCCACGCCGGCAATTTCGCGGACGTGCTGAAGCACGCCGTGATCGCCCTGTGCCTGGAGCACCTGAAGCAGAAGCCGAAACCGTTTCGCGTCATCGACACCCATGCCGGGGTCGGCGCCTATGACCTGACGTCGGAGGCGGCGAAACGCAGCCCGGAATGGCGCGACGGCGTCGGCCGGCTGCTGGACGCGGCGATCCCCGCCGGCCCGGCGGCGGCGCTGGCGCCGTATCTCGGCGCCGTGCGGGCGATGAATGAAGGCGGCGGGCTGACGCATTACCCCGGCTCGCCGGAGCTGGCCGCAAGGCTGCTGCGCGAGGCCGACCGCGCGCATCTGTGCGAGCTGCACGAGGCCGACGCGAAAACGCTGGACGCCCGCTACGCGCTGGACGCGCGCATCAAGGTGGAGCGCCGCGACGGCTACAAGGCGCTGGCGGCGCTGCTGCCGCCGCGCGAGCGCCGCGGCCTGGTGCTGATCGACCCGCCCTTCGAGGCGAAGGACGAGTTCGCGGCGCTGGCCCGCGCCCTGATGGGCGCCGTCGAACGCTGGCCCACGGGCATGTTCGCCGTCTGGCGGCCGCTGAAGGATCTGTGGGCCGCGCAGCGTTTCGACGCCGGCCTCGGCCTGTGGCTGCTGGAGGACAGGGGCGTCGCGCCGGAGAACCTGCTGCGCGCCGATTTGTGGGTCCGGGACCTGGAGGCCGAGGGCAGGCTGGCCGGCGCCGGGCTGATCGTCATCAACCCGCCCCACACGCTGGAGGGGCGGTTGCTGGCCCTGCTGCCCTGGCTGGCCCAAACGCTGGCGCAGGGGCCGGGCGCCGGCTGGCGCCTCGACGGCGCGGTGACCGAGGCGGATCTGCAGGCGCTATGACGCCGGCGCGCCGCCCTTTTTGGCGAACATCTTGAACAGCAGCGCGGCGGCGACGGCCCCCGCCGCCCCGGCCGCGGCGCCGGTCATCCAGGCTTCGGTGACGCCCAGATAACGCATCAGGAAAGCCGCGGCGAAGCCGGCGGCGGCCGCGCCGATAATGGCGATGATCCAGTTCATGGGTTCCTCCCCGTCGATGAACCACGGACGGGCTTATACCCCGCGCGCGGCCCGCCGTCGCGCTGAATCCGGTCACCGCCGTTTGCGGCTGTCCAATCCGGCGGCGGATTTTTTCCCTCTCCCCCACTGCTGGGGGAGAGGGCAGGGTGAGGGGGTGGCCGGGGCGATGATCACCCCTCACCCGGAAAATCATCGCACCTGGCTTACGCCAGGCCCGTGATTTTCCACCCTCTCCCCTCAATGGGAGAGGGGATGAAAAAGCGCATCCTGATTTGCTTGCCCGTGAACGGGGGAGACAAGGCGTCGCGCCGGGCCTCACCGCCGTTTGCGGCGGGCCTTTTCCGCCGCGCGCGCGGCCTGTTCGGTCCCGGCCATCAGCGCCTCGAAACGGGCGATGAATTCCGCCTGCGCCCGTTTCGGCGGGGCGGGGCGGATATGGATGTGCAGCCCCTGCGGCGGCGCGCCGAAGAAGCGGTCGGACTCATCGTCCGTGAAACCGGCGATCTGCGTCGCCTCGAACCAGGCGCAGACGCGGTCGGCGCGCTTGATCTTGCGCTTGACCTCTTTCGGGGTTTTCGGCGGCAGGCCGAAGCGCATGTGGATCGCGGCCTCCAGCCGGTCCTCGAAAGCGCGGTAGTCGACGCCCAGCGCCGCCTTGAACGGGCTGATCATGTCGCCGATCACGTATTCCGGCGCGTCGTGCAGCAGGGCGCACAGCCGCCATTTCGGCTCCAGCGCCGGATACAGCGCGCTGCAGATATGCTCCACCAGCAGGCTGTGCTCGGCCACCGAGAAGGCGTGATCGCCCTTCGTCTGGCCGTTCCAGCGCGCGACGCGGGCCAGGCCATGGGCGATGTCGTCGATCTCGATGTCGAAGGGCGACGGGTCCAGCAGGTCCAGGCGCCGGCCGGAGATCATCCGCTGCCACGCCCTCGGCGGTTCCGCCATCCTGCCGCGCGTCCGCGCCATTTCGTCCCTTCCCCTGACAGGCGAATATGTTGCACTCTGTCCCGTGCTTAAGGCCTCCGCCGCGAACCGCAAGCGGGGGCGCTGACACCGGCCGGGGAAAACGCCATGCCGCGCGAACGCATCGTCACCTGCCTTCAGGGCCGCGACACCGACGCCGACCACGCCTACGCCGCCGCGAAGCTGGCGCGGTCGCTGGACGCCGGGCTGGACGCGATCTTCGTCGAGCCGGACCCGTCGAACTATCTGCTGTGGACCGGCCCCGGCGCGGCGATGGCCGCCGCCCTGACCACCACCATGGAGACGGTGCGCGCCGAGAGCGAGCGCGCCGCCGAGGCGGCGAAACAGGTGTTCATCGCGGCGCTGGAGCGCGCCGGCCTGCCCGCCGCGCAGGGCCGTTTCATGCGCGTCGCCGAAAGCCCGGCCGACGCGGCGACCGAGCTGCGGCTGTCGCGGCTGCTGGTCGCCTGTCCGGGCGCGGCGGCGGGCGACGGCCTGATGGGTGATTTCTTCTCCGCGGCGCTGATCGAGGAACAGTCGCCGGTGTATATCGTGCGCGCGGGCCAGGTTCCGCCGGAGACCGTGGCCATCGCCTGGGACGGTTCGAAAGAGGCGGCCCGCGCCGTTTATGGCGGCGCGCCGATCATCGCCAACGCGCGGCGGGTGTTCATCCTGCACAGCCCGCGCGGGCTGGACTACCAGGACCGCCGCACCGCCTCGCCGGACCGGCTGTCGGACTGGCTGTCGGCGCGCGGCAAGCGCGCCGAGACGGTGGAGGTCTCCGAAGAGGGCGATATCGGCGAGGCGCTGCTGGACGCGTCCAAGGGGGCGGACCTGATCGTCGCCGGCGCCTATGGCCATTCGCGGCTGCGCGAATTCGTGTTCGGCGGCGTCACCCGCACCCTGCTGCGCGCCGCCGAAGGCCCGTCCCTGCTGCTGGCGCATTAGGGCCTCGTGCTAACTGTCCACACGGCCTTGGGCCGTGACGGCGTTCTGTAAACATCACCCGTCATTCCGTGCGCGCTGCAGCATGAAGTGCTGCTGTGCAGACACTGAACCCGCCGAAAGTGAGGAAGACGCTTGCGGGAATCGTTTCGCAAAACGGTTGCGGGCCAGCGGCGCCCGCAAGTTCCTTTGCTTTCTCTACGGTGGGTTCCGGCTCGCGCCCCGGACGCCTGCGGCGCCCGGGACTTGGCCGGAATGACGAGAATTGAGCGGCCATGTCCCCTGCGGCGATTCCGCGCTGGCGAAGGCGGCCGGTTTTCGTTGACCGCCCACGGGCGGGCGCCACAATGGCCGCAAGCAATAGGAAGGTGACGTCATGGCGCTGCATCGCGTGGTGCTGCGGCTGGGCCGCAATCCCGGCGCCGGCTTTCCCGGCGGCGACGACAAGCGCGGCTATGTGGTGATCGCGCCGCTGGACCGGGACGGCCGCCTGGACCTGGAGGAATGGCGGGCGGACAAGGCGGCCTGCACGGTCGACCGCTTCTCGCCGGACCCGGACGAAAAGGCCGATGGCTGGCTGTCGCACCGCGGCGCCAGCTGGTTCTTCCGCTATGACGAGGAGCACGAGGGCCCGGACGAGCCGCTGTTCCGTCTCGGCGACCATGTGTTCAAGCTCGGCGAATACCTGACCATCCACGAAGAAGACGGCGACGTCCTGACCTACAAGATCACCGAGGTGACGAAGCTTTAGGGGGCAACCCTTTCCCGTCATTCCGTGCGCGCTGCGGCATGCAATGCCGCCGCGCAGACACGGAACCCGCCGTAGAGCGCGCGAGGGAACTTGCGGGAATCGTTGTCCCGCAGCCGTGTTGCGTAACGATCCCCGCAAGCGTCTTCCTCACCTTCGGCAGGTTCCGGGTCTGCGGCGCAGCATCAGGATGCCGCGCCGCGCCCGGAATGACGAGTGTGGGTTCTGCCAAGAATGACGTGGACCGGGTTTACGCTAGAGTCCGCCAATGACGCGTGACAGGCATTTCTGGGTTTACATGCTGGCCAGTAGGCCGCGCGGCGCGATCTATCTCGGCGTAACGGGCGACCTCGTCAAACGTGTGTGGGAGCATCGCCAGAAAGCCGTTCCCGGCCACACCCGGCGCTACGGCATCACCCAGCTCGTCTGGTACGAGCTTCACGGCGCCGCCGATGCGGCCATCGCACGCGAAAAGCAGATCAAGAAATGGCGGCGCGCCTGGAAGGTCGATCTGATCGAGGGCATGAACCCGGCCTGGCGCGATCTCTACGAAGAAGCGGCGCGCAGCCAGCCCTACTGAACCTTCTTCCGAAACCGCCTTCTTCGTCATTCCGTGCGCGCTGCAGCATGAAGTGCCGCCGCGCAGACACGGAACCCGCCGTAGAGCGCGCGAGGGAACTTGCGGGAATCGTTGTCCCGCAGCCGTGTTGCGTAACGATTCCCGCAAGCGTCTTCCTCACCTTCGGCAGGTTCCGGGTCTGCGGCGCAGCATCAGGATGCCGCGCCGCGCCCGGAATGACGGGGTTGGGTGTTATACCCCCCCTCACAATCCCGGTTTCGGGGGCGGGGCGCCGGGGCCGAAATTGATCCGCTGCGTTTCGCGGATCGCGGCGCCGCTGGCGTCGCCCTCGACCAGTTCATAGCCCAGCAGCGCGAACACCCGCCCGCGCAGGAACACCGGCCGCGCATTGCCGTACCAGTCGACGCAGGAGGCGACGCAGCGATCGTTCTGCCCCGGGCGGGCGCGCGACGACAGCCGCCCGTAATCCGACAGCCGCCGCGTATTGCGGCGCAGGAACAGCATGCTTGCGCTTTCGACGCCCCGGACGGCGCTGTTGACCACCGGCAGGCCGAGCAGGCCGGCATCGCCGCCGGCGCTGTCCGCGTCCGGCCGGTAGAAGAAGCCGTGGCTGCGCGATTCCGCCTGCCGTGCGCCGCGCTCGGCGTAGCGGTCGATGATCGCCGGGCGGCGCGCCGCCAGGTCGACGGTCAGGAACAGCGCCGCGTCGCGGCCGTCGGCGACCGCCAGCGCGTCGCGGCCCAGCGGCTCGATCCGCTGCAGCATGCCGGGCAGTTCGAACACCGCCGCCGCACCGTCATCGACCGGGGCGGCGACCAGCGAATGCTGCCCGGTCCCTCCGAACCGCGGGCTCTGCCCGTACAGCACCCGGCCGCCGATGAAACGGTTATGCGTGATGCGGGCGCCGGCCTCGCCGGGCAGCAGGCGGTAATCGCCATCCGGCGCGGCGCGCGAGCCGTCGCCGAAGCGCGCCAGCGGCAGCCGCAGCAGCGCCGGGCGGCCGCGGGCGAACTCCGCCGCCCACATGCCGGCGCCGCGCGAGTCCTCTGTCACCAGCACTTCCAGCCGTTGCGCCGCGTCATTGGCGTTGAAGGAGAACTGGTCCACCGGTCCGCCCTGCACCTGCACGGCGCCCGGCCGTCCGCCGTCCAGCGGCAGGCGGTAGAGCAGGGGGGCGGAGTCTTGGCCGCGCCGCCGCCAGCCCGGCCCGGTCCAGACATAGACCGCGTCCTGCGCGACGAAGAAATTATGGCCCTCCTGGCCCAGCACCACGGTGGCGCGGCAGCTCAGCTCCGCCGCCGCGAGATCGCAGCGCGTCACCGTATGCGTCGCCTGGACGGCGCGCGGTCCCTCGGCCAGCAGCGGCGCCGGGATGAACACGTCCTGCGCCGCGGCGATGCGCTGGTATTGCGGGCCGTCGCGTCCCGGCTGCCAGCGGCTGAGGCCGGGAAGGCTGGCCAGCGGGTCGCCCCAGCGGCGTAAGTATCGCGGCGTATAGAAGATCAGCTCCTCGCCGATCAGGCGCGAGGCGTAATTGCGGCTGGAGTAATAGTCGTCCGAGCGCAGATGGTGGGAGTCGACGAAGCTCAGCCCGCCCGCCGCCGAGATCCGGAACCGGTTGATCTCGGTCCCGCCGCGCCGGTAGCTGTAGCCGACGACGACGATCAGATCGCCGCTGATCAGCATTTCGTCATACCAGTCCCCGGACGCGTCGGCGCCGGGCGGGAAGGCGTCGATGGAATCCACCGCCCGCAGCCCGCCGTCCGCCACCGAGACCGTGAACAGCCGGCCGCGGCGCAGGATCACCAGATGATCGCCGCTGACCTTGACGATGCCGCCCTCGTCGACGCCCTCGACCTGGACATTGGTGATCGATTCATCCGCTCCCGCCGCCGCGGCGCGGGTTCCGGTCACGGTGACCCGTTCCATGATCGCCGCCGGGGGCGGCGGCGGAGGCGGCGGGACGGAGGTGGTGGCCGGAGCGGTCGAATAATAGACGGCCGCTGAATCGCGCTCTTCACCCTCCGGCGCCAGGAAGGCGAGCAGCGCCTCGTCGGATTCGAAATTCGGCATGCCGTCCGCTTCGCCGTCCTCGACGGCGGCTGCGGCGGCGGCCGCCGCAAGCGTCATCGCCAGCGCCGCCGCGGCGCGGCGCAGGGCGCGCAAGATTGTCCAGGTGAGCATCATGGCCTCCATCCCCCCGGCCATCATCATACCCCCGTCCGGGCGGACGGGGACAAGTTTTCCGTTAACCCGCCATTATGGCGGCTCCGGGGCGGAAAAAGCGCGGAGAGGCGTGCGCCGCGCCATGCGGCGGCGCGGCAGGAACCGGCGCGGCGGACGGGGCAGGGGTGGCGGAAGGCAGGTGAAAGGGGGTCCGAAACGCAGCGGAAGGGCGGCGCAGGGTGAAGGGAGAGGGGATCGAAACAGGAATGTTGTGGCGGGTGGCCCGGACGCGCCTTACGGACGCCGCCGGCGGGGCGGGGTTGGCGGAAGGCCGGTGAAAGGGGGCCGGAAACGCCGCGGAAGGACGGCGCAGGGTGAACGGAGAGGGGATTTAAACGGGCGTGTCGTGGCGGCCTCAGGCGCGCTTCTCGACCAGCGCCGCGCCGCAGCCATAGCCGGCGCCGAAGGCGCACATCACGCCCTTCTCGCCCGCCGCCATGTCGGCGGAGTTGAGGTCGAAAGTCATCACCACCGACGACGAGGAAGTGTTGCCGTAAGTCTTTAGAATCGCAGGCGCATTGTCTTCAGTGCGCTCGCGCTCCAGCACCCGTTTCGCCACCATTTCGATGATGCGGATATTGGCCTGGTGCAGCCACATCCGCCGCACCTGCGCCGGCGTCACCCCGTGCGTATCGATCAGCGCGCGCGACACTCCGGCGGCGAAGGGGATCACGTCCTTGAAAACCCTGTGGCCGTCCTGCTCCAGCCCCGGTTCATAGGGCTCGCCGCCCGCCCGCTCGGCCGGGTTCAGGAACCCGAAGTCGGAGCGCAAGGCATTGGAAAACCTCGTCTCATTCCGCGTGCCGATCACCCGCCAGCCGCCGGGGCCGCGGTCCGCCCGCTCCACCAGCATCGCCGAGGCGCAGTCGCCGAAAATGAAATGCACGTCGCGTTTCCGGTGGTCGTTGATGCCGGTCATGATCTCCGGATCGACGATCAGAATCGCGTCCGCCGCGCCGGAATCGATCATGCCCTTGGCCTGCTGCAGGGCGAACAGCGCCGAGGCGCAGGCCATCTGCATGTCATAGGCCCAGCCGCCCATGCCGATGGCGGCCTGGATCTCGATTCCGACGGCGGGGAAATAACGCTGGGGCGCCGAACAGGCGAAGATCAGCCCGTCTATGTCCTTGGGATCATAGCCGGTTTTGTCCAGCAGCTTCTCCACCGCCTTCAGCCCGAACTCGGCCTGCACGCTGGCCTGCTCCTTCGGGCGGCGCGGGAAGTGCGGCCGCAGGCGGTCGGGGTCCAGCACCCCGGCCTTGTCCAGCACCCGGCGGTGCTCAATGCCCGAGGCGCTTTTAATGAAATCCTCTGAAGAGGGCAGCAGGGCTTGTAGTTCGCCCGCGGCGATCCTGTCGGCGTTAATGGCGTTCCAGCGCGCGACATAGGCGTTGTAGCTGGCGACCAGCTCGGCATTGCTGATCGACGTTTCCGGCGCATGCCACGCCGTCCCCCGGATCACGCAACCGTTCACGCCGCCCGCCTTTCGATGAACACCGAGCCTGCGGAATAACCCGCCCCGAAGGAGCAGATTAGCCCTTTCTCGCCCGGCTGGAACCCGTCCGAGTGCTTGTGGAAGCACACCATGGCGCCCGCGCCGGCCGTATTGGCGTACTCATCAAGGATGGTCGGCGCCTCATGGTCGGCGAAGTCGCGGCCGAACACGCGGCTGGCCACCACGCGGTTCATGTTGATATTGGCCTGGTGCAGCCACAGGCGCTTCATGTCGGCTGGCGAAAGACCGATATCGGCCATGTGCGCCAGGATCAGGTCCGACACCCAGGGACAGACCTCCTTGAATACGCGGCGGCCCTGCTGGACGAACAGCATCTCGTCCTCGTCGCGCGCCGGCTCCTCGCAGCGGTTCAGGAACCCCTGGTTGGAGCGGATGGTGTTGGCGTATTGCGTCTTCGCCCGCACCGACAGGATTCTCCAGCCGCCGGGGCTCAGCCCTTCGCGCTCGATAATCGCGGCCACGGCGACGTCGCCGAAGATGAAATGGCTGTCGCGGTCGGTGTAGTTCAGCTGCGGGGTGGTGATCTCCGGCGTCACCACCAGGATGCGCTGCGCCTGGCCCGCCGCGATCAGGCTGACCGCGTTCTGAAGCGCGAAGGTGGCCGAGGAGCAGGCGACGCTCATGTCGAAGCCGAAGCCCTGCGCGCCGATGGCGTCCTGGATTTCGATGGCGATGCAGGGATAGGTGCGCTGCATGGAGGTTGCCGAACAGATCACCCCGTCGACGTCCGCGCCGCTCAGGCCGGCGCTGTCCAGCGCGTCCTTCGCCGCGTTCACTCCGGCTTCGGCCATCAGGCACAGTTCCTCGTCCGGCCGCGGCGCCACGCGCGGGCGCAGGCGGCCGGCGTCCAGAATCCCATCCGGGTCAATGGCGTAGCGCGCCTTGATGCCCGACGCCTTCTCGATGAACTCGACCGAGGACGGCAGCTTCGCTTCAACCTCGCCGGCGGCGATGCGGTCAGCATTGCCGGCGTTCCAGCGCTCGACATAGGCGTTGTAGCTGGCCACCAGCGCTTCGTTGGAAATGCTCTGCGGCGGCGTCCACAGACCGGTGGCGCGGATCACGGCGGCGCTCATGCGCACTGCTCCTGGCGGGTCATGCCCAAGGGCCGCGGGCCCCGGCGGGTTTGTTGCAGCGCGCAGAGGACCCCGCAAGCCTTAACATCACCTTGCCGCTTCCCGCGCTCAGGGCTGACGGGTGACGCGGTGGCGCGGACGTGCGCGGGGCGTATCGGTGTCGCGGCCGCAGATCCATTCGCCCGGCGCGGCGGCGTCGCTGGCGCGGGCGGGTTCGCAGTCACGGGCGTTCAGCGCCTCGCGGACGATGTTGCGGCCCGCATCCTCGGCGGGGGTCTCGCAACCGGCCAGCGCGAGCGCCGCCAGCGCAAGGACGGTTAAACGGATCATCGGTCCGCTCCCATCTGTCTCACCGGCGCATGCCGGTGGCAGTCCGTCACATGATCGTTGACCATGCCGACCGCCTGCATGAAGGCATAGACGATCACAGGACCGCAGAATTTGAAACCCCGGCGCTTGAGATCCTTCGCCACCGCTTCGCTGAGCGGGGTTTTCGCCGGCACCTCCTTCAGGCTGCGCCAGCGGTTCTGCAGCGGCCTTCCATCGACGAAGCCCCACAGATAATCCGAGAAGTCCTCGCCCGCCTCGCGCATGTCCAGCCAGACGCGCGCCCCGCTGATCGCCGCCGTGATCTTGGCGCGGGAGCGGATGATTCCGGGGTCGTTCAGCAGCCGGGTGATGTCCGCCTCGCCATAGCGGGCGATGCGCGCCGGCTCGAAGCCATCGAAGGCGCGGCGCATCGACTCGCGCTTGCGCAGGATGGTGATCCAGGCCAGCCCGGCCTGGAACCCGTCCAGCATCAGTTTTTCGTACAGGGCGCGGGAATCGTATTCCGGCACGCCCCATTCGGCGTCGTGATAGGCGGCGTAAAGGACGTCGCCCTCCGGAACCCAGCCGCAGCGTGCTATGCTCATGCGTTCTCCAGCCAACCGGGCCGTTCCAAGCGCGCGGGTTTTCCATCCACGCTCAGGGCGCCGCCCTTGTCCACCCGGTCCATGCGCACCAGCGCCACGGCGCGGTCACCCTGCGCGGACGTTATTTCGCCCACCGGGGTTTCGTTCGCCAGCAGCGGCGTTCCCTTTTCCGGCGCGCCGCCGGGGACGTGCAGGGGCAGGCTGCGCTTGCGGATCGTCCCGCGCCGCTTCATGCGGCTCAGCACTTCCTGGCCGATAAAACAGCCCTTCTTCCAGCCGACGCCGCCGTAAACGTCCAGATTGACGTCGGTGGGGAACGCCTCCGCTTCGCCGTAATCGCGGCCGAAGGCGGGAACGCCGGCGGCGATCTCGGCCGCGTGCTGCGCCGCGCCGCCGTCAGCAAGGCCGGCTGCAGAGGCCGCGTCCCTGACTGCGCGCGGCGGCAGGTCGGGATGGCGCGGGTCGGCGGCGCCCTCGCCGGAGATGACGCAAAGATCCAGCCGCAAGGCGAGCTGCGCCTTCGCCCGCAGACGATAGAGCGACAGGCGCTTCACCAGCGTTTCGGCGGCTGGGACGAAAACGTCGATCAGCACGCCGTCTTCAACCCCGGTGATAAGAAAGTCCGCGATCACCTTGCCCTGCGGGGTCAGCAGCGCCCCCGGCGTCCACGCGCCGGGGCGCACCGCGCCCATGTCGCAGGTGATCACGCGCTGCAGATAGGCGGCGGCCTCGTCGCCGGTGACGGCGATGACGGCGCGGTCGGGAAAGCGTACGGCGGTCATGGAAGCAGATATGGGCCGATCCGCGCCGCTGGCCAAGCGTGCGCGGCTGGGCTATGCCGCCCGGCATGGAGCGCATCCTGTTCATCACCGCCACGCGCATCGGCGACGCCGTACTCAATTCCGGCGTCCTGGACCATCTGGTGCGCACCCGGCCGAAGGCGCGCTTCACCATCGCCTGCGGGCCGCTGGCCCAGCCTTTCATGGAGGAAACACCGCGTCTGGAGCGTCTTATCGCTGTGCGAAAACGGCCCTTCGACCTGCATTGGCTGGGTCTTTGGCGGCGCGTGGCTTTCCGCAAATGGGATCTGGTGGTGGATTTACGCGGTTCGGCGCTGGCCTGGCTGGTTTGGGCGCGCCAGCGCGAGGTGAAAAAGAAAAGCCGCATCGTCACCCACAAGGTGCGCGAGGCGGCGGGCGTGCTGCGCGTGGATCCGCCGCCGCCGCCCCGGCTCTACATTCCGGAAGACGCCCATGAACGGATCGCGAAGTTGATCCCCGCCGACCGGCCGGTGCTGGCCCTGTGCCCGTCGGCGGCGTTTGCAGCCAAGACCTGGCCGGGAGAGCGGTTCGCGGAGCTGGCGGCGCGGCTGACCGGTCCGGACGGGCCGTTGGCGGGCGCGCTGACGGTGATCCTCGGCGGCCCGGGCGATGAGGCGGCGGCGCAGCCGGTGATCGAGGCGTTGCCCGAGGGCGCGGTTTTCGACCTTACCGGCAAGCTGGACCTGCGCGATGTGGCGGCGTGCCTGGCGCGGGCGCGGCTGTTCGCGGGTAATGATTCCGGGCTGATGCACATCGCCGCGGCGATGGGCGCCCCGGCGTTGGGCCTGTTCGGGCCGACCGACGAACGGTTTTACGGGCCCTGGGGCGAAAATTGCGCCGCGGTGCGCGGGCCGATGGGCTATGAGGAGATTCAGAAATCCGTCCCGCGCTGGCGGCGTTCGCCGGACAGCTTGGTGATGGATTTGTCCGTGGATGCGGCGTTCGAGGCCGCATCGCGGCTGCTGAAACGGACGGAGCGCAAGGCGGCATGAGCTGGACATTCGATCTGGTCATCAAGGGCGGCGAACTGGTGAACCACGCCGGGCGCGGGCGCGCCGACATCGGCGTGACCGGCGGGCGTATCGCGCAGATCGGCGATCTGTCGCGCGCGGACGCGGGCGAGGTGTTCGACGCTTCCGGCCTGACGGTGCTCCCCGGCGTCGTCGACACCCAGGTGCATTTCCGCGAGCCGGGGCTGGAATGGAAAGAGGACCTGGAATCCGGATCCCGCGCCGCGGTGCTGGGCGGCGCCGTGGCGGTGTTCGAAATGCCGAACACCGAGCCCTCGACCATCACGCCGGAGACGCTGGAAGACAAGCTGAACCGCGCCGCGGGCCGCATGCATTGCGACCACGCCTTCTACGCCGGGGCGACGAACGAGAACGCCGATCTGCTGACCGTGATGGAGGCGATGCCCGGCTGCTGCGGGGTGAAGGTGTTCATGGGCGCCTCCACCGGCTCGTTGCTGGTGGCGGATGACGAGGGGGTGGAGCGCGTGCTGCGCGCCATCCGCCGCCGCGCCGCTTTCCATTCCGAGGACGAACACCGGCTGGCCGAGCGGCGAAAGCTCGCCGTGCCCGGCGACTGGGAAAGCCATACCACGGTCCGCGACGCCGAGGCGGCGATGCAGTCCACCCGGCGCCTGGTGCGTCTGGCCCGGCAGACCGGCAAGCGCATCCACGTGCTGCACATCTCCACCGCCGAAGAGATCGATTTCCTGAAGGATCACCGCGACATCGCCAGCGTCGAGATCACGCCGCAGCACCTGACGCTGACCGCGCCGGACTGCTACCGCGAGCTGAAGGCGTTCGCGCAGATGAACCCGCCGATCCGCGACGCCGCGCATCGCGAAGGGCTGTGGCGCGGCATCGCGCAGGGGGTGGCGGACGTCATCGGCTCGGACCATGCCCCGCACACGCGCGAGGAGAAGGCCCGGCCCTATCCGCAAAGCCCGTCCGGCATGCCGGGGGTGCAGACGCTGGTGCCGCTGATGCTGGACCATGTGGCCAAGGGGAGGTTGAGCTTGGAGCGCTTCGTCGACCTGACCAGCGCTGGAGCGCAGCGCGTGTTCGGCATGGCCAACAAGGGCCGCATCGCCGCGGGCTATGACGCCGATTTCACCATCGTCGACCTGAAAGCGAAGCGGACGATCAGCGAGGACTGGCTGGCCAGCAAGTGCGGCTGGTCGCCGTTCACCGGCATGGAAGTGACCGGCTGGCCAATGGCCACCATCATCCGGGGCGCAGTGGTGATGCGCGACGGCGAACTGACCGCCCCGGGCCTTGGCCGCCCGGTGCGCTTCACTGAAACGCTGGAACCGCAGGCGGCCTAGGCGTCGGGGAGAGAGCATGAATCGCCAGAGCTTCTATTTCTTCGACATCGACGAGAACATGCTGCACCTGCCGACCAAGGTGCATCTGCTCAACACCCTGACGGGTGAGGAGCAGACGATGACCCAGCGCAAGTTCGAGGACATCCGCGCCTATCTGGGCATGCCCGGCGAGTGGGAGGACTGGACCGCCCAGCCGGAGCGCGCGTTCCGCGAGTTCGCCGACGGCAAGGACCGCAATGGCGAGGAGTATCTGTGGCGCGATATCGGCCGCGCGCTGGAGGCGGGCGACGATGGCTGGAAAGGCCCGTCATGGGACATTTTCCGCTACGCCGTATTGCGCCGCCGCCCCATCGCCATCATCACCGCGCGCCAGCATTCCGAAGCCACGATCAAGTCCGGCGTGCGCATGCTGGCCGAGGCCGGCCACATCCCGGAAGAGCCTGACTATCTGGCCGTGTTCGGGGTCTCCAACCCGGCGGTGAAGGCGGCGCTGGGCGCGCACCTGACCACGGCGGGGCTGAAGCGCGCCGCCATCCGCCGCTGCGTCGAGCTGGGCCTGCAGCGTTTCGGCCGCGACCTGCCGCACAGTTTCGGCATGTCGGATGACGACCCGAAGAATGTCGACCTGATCATCTCCGCCATGCTGGAGTGCAAGCTCGACTACCCCGACAAGCGCTTCTTCGTCATTTCCACCAACCGCCGCCGTCATGTGAAGCTGGAGGTGTTCCCGCCCCAGAAAGAAGAGGCGAAACTGAAGGCGGCGGTGGAGGATTATTACGGCTAGGGTCCGAACCCCTTAATCCGAATACCGCGCCCGCATGGCTTCGGAGAGTTCCTGGCCACGGCGCGCCAGCGCATAGGTCTCGGCCTCCGACTCCGCGCCGCAGCGGCGCGGAAACCGCTGCTGCATGTGGAAGCCGTCGTTGAATGCCTGCACCAGGCGTTCGCGGCGGTAGCCGGCTTCCGGCGCCTCCAGATCCAGCAGTTCGGCCATGCGTCCGCGCCAGCGCTGGGCCTGCGACCCTTCGCAGGCGAAGGCGAGATAGTGCAGTTCGCCCAGCGTGTAGGCCAGATAGGGTACGGCGCGTTCGGGATCGTCCCAGCCGGCGGCTTCGCCCGGCTTGGCGTCCTGCGCCAGGGCGGCGGGCGCGGCGAATATAAGGACCAGGGCGGCGAGCAGGCGCATGGCGGTCATTCTCTCCGCGATTGCGGCGAAGCCGGGGCGCCGGGCGGTGGCGTGAAAGGTCGTGGGCGGATCACCTTTCGCGTCTCGTCCCACTCCACCAGTTTCAGCGCCGCCTCTACCGGGAAGAAGGCCGCCTCCAGCGCGTCGTCGCCGGCGCGCGGTTCGCCCGCAATCCAGCGCGCCTCGAAGTCATGCAGGCGATAGCGATAACCCTCGGCCTCGGTCTCGATCACCGCGATCAGCGCGCCGATCTCGGCCTCGACGCCAGTTTCCTCGAACAGTTCGCGCCGCGCGGTCTGCTGCGGCGTCTCGCCGGGTTCGATCTTGCCGCCGGGGATCGACCACCGGCCCTGAAAGGGCGGCCGCGCGCGCCGGATCAGCAGCACGGCGCCGCCGCGGCGGCACACCACGCCGGCGCTGTCCACGGCTTTCGCGTTCACCGGCTTGACCCCATGCGGGCGGCGGTCTGAATCAGGCTCATGTGCGGACGCTATGACTTCAATCTGACGGCGCAAGACCTCTCGGCGCTTTTCGGCGAACTGGACGGGCCGGACCCGCCGCCGAACCGGGACCTGGCCCCCGGCGCCCTGGGCCTGGTGATCGCGCGCGGGCGCGGCGGTGTGCTGAAGAAAGTCGTCATGCGCTGGGGGCTGGAGCCGGGCTGGATGACCGAACCGCCCGTCAAGCCGGTGTTCAACGCCCGCGCCGAGACGGTCAGCCAGAAACCGATGTTTCGCGAGGCGTTCAGAAAGCGCCGCTGCCTCGTCCCCGCCGGGGCTTTCTTCGAATGGACAGGGGCGACGGGGCGCAAGACGCGCTGGCGGCTGTCCGCCGCCGATGGCGCGCCATTGGTGTTCGCCGGGCTGTGGGAGATGCGAAAAGAAGGCGAGCGGACGATCCTCACCTACGCCGTGATCACCGTGGAACCGAACGCCGAGGCGGCGGAGGTGCATGACCGCATGCCGGCGGTTCTGCCGAAAACCGCGCAGGACATCTGGCTGGACCCGGATGCGGACGCCGAAGCGCTGAAAAGTCTGCTGCGGCCAGCGCCGGACGGATTCCTGACGGTGGAGAAGATTTAGCGCCGCGCCGGTTCGGCCAGGAACTCGGCGTGCACATCGACGGTCGAGCGTTCGCCCACCGCGTCGAAATGCTTCGCCAGCCAGCCTTGCGCCGCCTCGCGGCCTGCATCGCGCAGCGCATGCAGGAAGGCGCGGCTGGTATCGTGCTTGGTTTCGGCGGAATAGCGGGACAGCGCGTCGTCGGCGCGGATGGAATGCACCAGCACGTCGCGCAGGCGCTGGCGCTCGCTCTCGGCCAGCAGGCGCTGGCCGATCAGTCGCTTGGCGTAGGCGATGGCCCGCAGCTCGGCCAGCAGCGAGGTGTTGAAGGTGATCTCGTTGACCCGGTTCAGGATTTCGGCGGCGGTCTTCGGCGTCTCGTCGCGCAGCATCGGGTTGATGTGCACGATCAGCAGATCGCGGGGGGCCGGCTCGTAGAACAGCGGCCACAGCGAGGGATTTCCGGTGAAGCCGCCGTCCCAGTAGGCGTCATCGCCGATCTCCACGGCCTGGAACAGAAACGGCAGACAGGCCGAGGCCAGCACCGCATCCGCCGTGATGTCCGCGTTGCGGAACACATGCGCCCGGCCGGTGCGCACGCAGGTGGCGGTGAGGAACAACTTCGTCTCCCCGCATTCGGCGAGACCCGGAAAATCGACATGCGCCGACAGGATCTCGCGCAGCGGATTGATGTTCAGCGGATTGACGTCATAGGGGCTGGTCAGGCGCGACCAGGCGTCGAGCCAGTTCAGCCATGTTCCCTGCATCGCCTTTGCGAACGGCCCCCACAGCAGCGCCCCCGGCGGCTGGAAGGCGCGCCCGGCGCGGCTGACATCCTCCCAGAACCGCGCCAGCGCCTCGCGCGCCGCTTCCGGCCCGCCGGCGTGGCGGGCATGGGCGAAGATCACGGCGTTCATCGCCCCGGCGCTGGTGGCGGTGATCGCCTGCGGGTCCAGCCGCCCGTCCTCGAGGATCGCGTCCAGCACCCCCCAGGTGAAGGCGCCGTGCGCGCCGCCGCCCTGCAGGGCGAGGCTGACCGGTTTCGGCCTGGCCGCCACCTTTATTGCGCCGTCCAGCCGCCGTCGGCGGAATAGGCGGCGCCATTGCACGACGCCCCGGCGTCGGAGACGAGATAGAGCAGCAGCCCGGCCAGCTCGTCATAGGTGACAAATTTTTTCGTCGGTTGTGCGGCCAGCATCACATTTCTGACCACGTCCTCGCGGCTGATGCCGCGGGCCCTGGCGGTGTCGCCGATCTGGCCCTCGACCAGCGGCGTCTTCACATAACCCGGGCAGATGGCGTTGACGGTGATTCCGCTTTCCGCCACCTCCAGCGCCACGGCCTTGGTCAGGCCGAACACCCCGTGCTTGGCCGCCACATAGGCCGACTTGAAGGGCGAGGCGACCAGCGCGTGCGCGGAGGCCAGATTGACGATGCGCCCGCGCCCCGCGGCCTTCATCAGCGGCACGGCCGCCTTGATGGCGTGAAAGGCCGCCGACAGGTTGATGGCGATAATCGCGTCCCATTTTTCTTCCGGGAACTCGTGAACCGGCGCCACATGCTGCACCCCGGCGTTGTTCAGAAGAATGTCCAGCCGCCCGGTCTTGCCGTGCGCGAAGCGCACCATGTCCGCGATCTCGCCGGGTTCCAGCATGTTGGCGGGGTGGTAAAGCGCGGTGACGCCGTATTCGGCCTCGATCCCGGCGCGCAGTTTTTCGATCTCGCCCGCATCGCCCAGCCCGTTCAGCACCACATGGGCGCCATTGGCGGCCAGCGCCCGCGCCATCGCCGCGCCGATGCCGCTGGTGGAGCCGGTGATCAGCGCGGTCTGGCCGGACAGATCGGTGCGAATGGCGGTCATGGGTTTCAACCCTTCTTCGGTTTCGGCTGCGGGCGAGTGAAGACCAGGCTGGTCTCTGTCGAGGCGGCCTTGTCCAGCCGGTAGCCGCCGGCGTCGAAATCCTTCAGCTTCGCCGGGTCCTCGACGCGGTTCTCGATGATCCAGCGCGCCATCATGCCGCGCGCCTGTTTGGCGTAGAGCATCAGCGAGCGCGTCTTGCCGTCCTTGATCTCCTTGAAGGCGACGTCGATCAGCGGCGCGTCCAGCGTCTTTCTGTCCACGGCCTTCGCGTATTCGTTGGAGGCGAGATTGACCACCGCCCGGTGCTTGCGGCCCGCAAGCGCCGCGTTCAGCGCCCCGGCGATCTCCGCGCCCCAGAAGTCGTAAAGCGTCGCGCCCTTCGGGTTTTTCAGGCGCGAGCCCATTTCAAGGCGATAGGGCTGAACGGCGTCGAGCGGGCGCAACAGGCCGTAAAGGCCGGAGAGAATCCGCACCCGGTCCTGCGCCCAGTCGAGATCGGCCTTGTTCAGCGAGGCGGCGTCAAGCCCGCGATAGACATCGCCGGCGAAGGTCAGGATCGCCGGCTTGCCGTCCGCGGCGCCCGCATCGAAGGCCTGGAAGCGTTCGTAGTTCAGCGCCGCCAGATCGTCGCTGATGCCCATCAGGCGTTTCAGGTCGGCCTTCTTCAGCTTTTTCGCCGTCTTCGCCAGTTCGGCCGTGCGGCCCTTCAGCTCCGGCGCGGTGGGGGCGACCGCCACGGACGGGGCGTCGAAATTCATCAGCTTGGCGGGCGAGAGCAGAACGAGCATCGGGGCCTCCTTTGCGCCCTCACTTAGGCGCTGCGGGCGGGGATTCAAACCAGCCTACAGCACCATGCGCGGGTTCATGATGTTCTTCGGGTCCAGCGCCTGCTTGATGGCGCGCATCAGGGCCACGTCCTGGGGCTTGCGGGCCGACAGCTCGCCGCGTTTCAGGGTTCCGATGCCGTGTTCGGCGGATATCGAGCCGCCATATTCGCCGACAAGATCATAGACATGCCGGGTCGCCTTCTCGCAGGCGCGGATGAAATCCTCTCCCGCGCCGGGGGATTTGGCCGAGACGTTGAAATGCACATTGCCGTCGCCGACATGGCCGAAGGCGACGATCAGGGCCTCGGGCAGCATCGCCTCCACCTCGGCGCTGGCGCGGTCGATGAATTCGGCCATTTTCGACACCGGCACGGACACGTCATGCTTGGCGGCGCGGCCATGGGCTTTCTCGCCTTCCGGAATGGTCTCGCGCAGTTTCCAGAAATCCGCCGCTTGCGCCTGGTTCTGGGCCAGCGCCGCGTCGGCGATCAGCCCGGCCTCGGCGCCCTTTTCCAGCGCCGCCTGCAGCATCGGCGCGGCGGCGTCCGCCTGTCCGGTCGTCACCTCTATCAGCACATGCCAGGGGTATGACCCGGCCAAGGGCGCGCGCGCCCCCGGCACATGTTTCAGCACCATGTCCAGCCCGGAACGGGGGATCAGCTCGAACGCCGCCACGCCGCCGCCGGTTTCGGCCTTCATCAGCGCTAGCAGCTGCACCGCCGCCCCGGCGCTGTCCAGCCCGGCGATGGCGACGGCGGCGCTGGCCGGGCGCGGAAACAGTTTCAGCGCCGCGGCGGTGACCACGCCCAGCGTGCCTTCCGCGCCGATGAAAAGCTGTTTCAGGTCATAACCGGTATTGTCCTTGCGCAGGACGGTCAGCCCGTTCCAGACGCTTCCGTCCGGCAGCACGGCCTCAATGCCCAGCACCAGGTCGCGCATCATGCCATAGCGCAGCACATGCACCCCGCCGGCATTGGTGGAGATCAGCCCGCCGATGGTGGCTGAGCCTTGTGAGCCGAGGCTGAGCGGGAACAGCCGGTTCGCCTGCGCCGCCGCGCCCTGCACGGTCTCCAGGATCGCCCCGGCCTCGGCGACGAGGGAATCGTTCAGCGGGTCGATGGCGCGGATGGCGTTCATGCGCTTCAGCGACAGCAGGATCTCGCCCTTCGGCGTTGACCCGGCGACCAGGCCGGTATTGCCCCCCTGCGGCAGGATGGCGGCGCCATGCGCGGCGCAGATGCCTACGGCCTTCGCCACCTCCTCAGTGCTGGCGGGCTTGAGAAGGATCGGGGTTTCGCCCCGTTCGCGACCGCGCCAGTCGGTCAGGTGCGGGGCGATTTCGCCCGGATCCTCGCTCCAGCTTTTCGGCGGCAGCGCGGCTTTCAGGGCGTCGATGACGGCGGCGTTGCTCATGCGTCTTCCCTTGCGGCGGCGCGGCGCAGGCGATCGTTGATCGCCTCGCCCAGCCCCGCTTCGGGCACCGGGGCGACGGCGATGGCGCGCGGCGCGCCTGCATCCAGATGGCGAAGATAGGCGAAAAGATTGGCCGCCGCCTCCGCCAGATCAGCGCCGGGCGACAGGTTCAGCGCGCCTTCCAGCGCGCCGGGGCCGAAGCCGAGATAGGCCTCGCCCGCGCCCGGCTCCAATGCGTTCAGGCGCAGCGGCGCGCGCGGCGCGTAATGGCTTTTCAGCATGCCGGGGGCGGCGGGCGCCGCGGTTTCGCCGGCGGCGGCCAGCGGGCCGGTGATGGCCTCTATCTCCGCCCGCGGCAGCCCGCCGGGGCGCAGCAGCACGGCCTTCCCGTCCATAATGGCGACCACGGTGGATTCCACACCGACGCGGCACGGGCCGGCGTCGAGGATCAGATCGATTTTATCGCCCAGCCCCTCGGCCACATGCTGCGCCGTGGTCGGGCTGACGGCGCCGGACGGGTTGGCGCTGGGCGCGGCCAGCGGCCCGCCGAAGGCGGCGAGCAGCGCCCGCGCCGCTGGATGGTCGGGGATGCGCAGGGCGACGGTGTCCAGCCCCGCCGTGGCGAGATCGCTGACCGGGGCGTCCGTGCGCCTGGGCAGCACCAGCGTCAGCGGCCCCGGCCAGAAGGCGGCGGCCAGGCGCCGGGACAGATCACAGAATACGCCGCAGCGTTCGGCGGTTTCGATGTCCGCCACATGCGCAATCAAGGGGTTGAAGCGCGGCCGCCCCTTGGCGGCGTAGAGACGGGCGACGGCGCGGGCGTTCCCGGCGTCGGCGGCGAGGCCATAGACCGTCTCGGTCGGCATGGCGACCAGTCCGCCCGAACGCAGGATCAGGGCGGCGTCGGCCAGGGCGGCCATGTCTTGCGCGGGGCGGACGGGCGCGGTCATGCCCGGCAGGTAGCGCGGGCCGGGGCGCGGGCGCAAGCGCGTAAAAAAAGGCGGCTGACCCGGAAGGGGCAGCCGCCAGTCAGGCTTGGACGTTAAAAGCGTCAGTCAGAAATTGATGCGGCGGGTGGCGCTGATCGCATCCAGCGCCGCGACGGCGTCGGAATCGCGCCGGCGGCGTTTCTGCTGCGGCTGATAGGCCAGCCGGGCGTGCGCCTCGCAATAGGCGTCGCCGGGCGAGGTGCGGCGGCCACAGAAGCGGAACTCGGCGCTGGCCGGATCGCCGATCGGCCATTTGCACATCGAATCCTTCAGCGTCATCACCGTGGCGTACTCGCCATTGGGCAGCATTTCCGGCTCCAGCGGCGGGGGCGGCGGTTCGGCCGGGGCGGCCGGGCGCTCGGCGCGGACGCCGTTGACGCCGGGTGAGGCGGCGGGGCGGGGTCGCGGCGCCGGGCGCGCGATGCGGCGCACCGGGCGCGACGGCGTGGCCCGGCCCGACAGGCCGAGGCGGTGCACCTTGCCGATGACGGCGTTGCGGGTGACCCCGCCGATCTGTTTGGCGATCTGGCTGGCGCTCAGGCCGTCAGCCCAGAGCTTTTTCAGCATTTCAACCCGTTCATCGGTCCAGGACATCGCCGTCACGCTCCCTCTCGCCCCCGGATAAACCTCTATTAATAGTAGGTATTACCCTGTTATCCACAACATATGGTGTTTATCGCTAGATATCGTAGCGGCGAAAACCGGCGCCACAAGATGCCGGGTGCGAATCAGCTGTGGAAAGGCGCCTGTCTGATTCGGCGAAGCGCAGCGCGCCCTCGCGTGCGCAGGCGCTTCATGCTAGCTGGCGGGGCATGACCCAGGCGTCCGATTCCGCCCTTCCCGCCGCGCCGCGCCGTTTCGGCCCCGTCAACTGGCTGGGCCTGTGGACGCTGTACAAAAAGGAAGTGCGGCGGTTTCTCAAGGTCAGCGTGCAGACGGTGCTGGCGCCGGTGGCGACGACGCTGTTGTTCCTGACCGTGTTCATTCTCGCCTTCGGGGCGTCGCGCCCGGCGGTGGAGGGGGTTCCCTTCGCCCAGTTCCTGGCCCCCGGCCTGATCCTGATGGGGCTGCTGAACAACGCTTTCGCCAACTCGTCGTCGTCGCTGGTTGTCTCCAAGGTGCAAGGCAACACCGTGGATTTCCTGATGCCGCCGATCACGCCGGGCGAGCTGGCGGCGGGCTTCATCCTCGGCGCGGCGACGCGGGGGGTGATCGTCGGGCTGGCGACGGTCGTTCCGCTCGCCTTCTTCATCGACGTGGTTCCGCGCGAACCCTGGGCGGTGGCCTATTTCGGGCTCGGCGCGGCGCTGATGCTGGGCATGGTCGGCGTCATCGGCGGCATCTGGGCGGAGAAGTTCGACCATCTCGCCGCGGTGACCAATTTCGTCATCATGCCGCTGACTTTCCTGTCCGGCACTTTCTATTCGATCTCGGTTCTGCCCGAACCGTTCCAGACCCTCAGCCATTTCAACCCGTTCTTCTACATGATCGACGGGTTCCGCTATGGCTTCACCGGCCATGCCGACGGCTCGATCCTGATCGGGGCGCTGGTCGTGTTCGCCATCAACGCCGCGCTGCTGATCGCCTGTTATCTGATGCTGCGCTCCGGCTGGCGCTTGAAGACATAGGCGTCCCGGCCTAGACCCGGCCATCCAATCCGAACCGGAGTATCCCATGCCCGCCCCGCTGATGGACACCTATTCGCCGCCCGACCTCGTCTTCACCCATGGCGAGGGCGCCTACCTGTTCGACGACAAGGGCGGAAAGCATCTCGACTTCATCGCCGGCATCGCGGTCAATTCGCTGGGTCATGCCCATCCGAAGGCCGTGGCGGCGCTGAAGGCGCAGGCCGACAAGCTGTGGCACCTGTCGAACATGTTCCGCATTCCGGGGCAGGTGGAGCTGGCGAAGAAGTACTGCGACGCCACTTTCGCCGAGCGGGTGTTCTTCACCAATTCCGGGACCGAGGCGATCGAGTGCGCGCTGAAAACGGCGCGCCGCTATCATTTCAGCAATGGCCGGCCCGATCGCTACCGGATCATCAGCTTCACCGGCGCTTTCCACGGGCGCAGCTATGGCGCCATCAACGCCGGCGGCAATCCGAAATATCTCGAAGGCTTCGGCCCGCGCATGGAGGGGTTCGACCAGGTCGAGTTCGGCGACCTCGAGGCGGTGAAGACCGCCATCACCGAGGAGACCGCGGCGATCATCATCGAACCGGTTCAGGGCGAAGGCGGGCTGCGCGCCGCTTCCGACGCTTTCCTGCGCGGCCTGCGGGCGCTGTGCGACGAGCATGGCCTGCTGCTGATCTATGACGAGGTGCAAAGTGGCGCCGGACGAACTGGGAGATTATTTGCGCATGAATGGTCGGGCGCGGCGCCGGACATCATGGCCGTCGCCAAGGGCGTCGGCGGCGGCTTCCCGATGGGCGCTTGCCTGGCCACCGAAGCGGCCGGCAAGGTGATGGTCGTCGGCACCCACGGCACCACCTTCGGCGGCAATCCGCTGGCCATGGCGGTGGGCAATGCGGTGTTCGACGAACTGACCGCGCCGGGCTTCATGGATCGTGTCGTCGAGGTGGGCAATTTCCTCGGCCAGCAGCTTCACGGCCTCGCCGACGCCCATGCCGGCCTGGTGCAGGAGGTGCGTGGCCGCGGCCTGCTGCTGGGCCTGAAGCTGGATGAAAGCAAGATCGCCAACCGTGATTTCGCGGCGCTGGCCCGGGCTCGCGGCCTGCTGATCGGCGCGGCGGGCGACAATGTCGCGCGCCTCGCTCCGCCGCTGATCATTACGGAAAATCACGCCCGCGAGGCGGTGGAGAAGCTGGACGCCGCTCTGCACGCCGTTACGCAGAAGGCATGAGCGAGCAAAGCAAGACAGATCCGCTGGGCAGGGCCGACGATCTTGTCGCCGCCTTCGGTGTGCAGGACCGCGCCGTGCGCGGCCGTGTAGTGCGCCTTGGCGAAACGCTGGACCTAATCCTCGGCGCTCATGACTATCCGCCCGCCGTCGCGCGCCTGCTGGGCGAGGCGGTGATGATCGCCGCGCTGGTCGGCGACGCGCTGAAGTTCGACGGCAAGCTGATCGTGCAGGCTAATGGCGACGGACCGGTGAGCTTTCTGGTCGCCGAACACGTCAGCGGCGAGGGCGTGCGGGGTTTCGCGCAGATCGATCGGCAGGCCGCGTTGGCCGCCGGGGCGCGCGCCGGGGTGGGAGAGCTGCTGGGCGCGGGCGCCTTCGCCATGACCATCGATCCCGGCGCGGGCATGGAGCGCTATCAGGGCGTGGTGGAGCTGCAGGGCCGCAGCCTGGCCGATTGCGCCGAGGGTTATTTCGCCCGCTCAGAACAGACGCCGACGCGGCTGAAACTGGCGGTGGGCGAGCATCTCGCTCCCGGCGAACCCCGGCGCTGGCGCGGCGGCGGCGCCATGCTGCAGCAGATCGCCGGCGATGGCGCGCGCGGCGACGCAGGCGAAGACTGGACCCACTGCCTCGCCCTGTTCGACACGCTGGCCGATGACGAACTGGTCGACCCGGACCTGTCGATGGGCGAGCTGCTTTACCGCCTCTATCACGAGGATGGCGCGCGGCTGGAGCCGCCGCGGTCTATCATGCGCCGCTGTTCCTGCACGCGCGAACGGCTGGCCCGCGTGCTGGCCAGCTTCGGCGAGGGCGATCAGGAAGAGATGATCCGCGACGGGCGGGTGGAGATGACCTGCGAATACTGCAACCGCGCCTTCGCCTTCACGTCCGCCGAGATCGCGCAGGCGGGGCGGGGCGGCTAGTCGAACAGTTTCGAGACCGACTCGTCATTGGCGATGCGCCGGATCGCCTCGGCTAGCAGCGGCGCAATAGACAGCCGCCGCACCGCCTTGGTCTGCACGCCGTGAGCGGCGATGGAGTCGGTGACCACCAGCTCTTTCAGTTCCGATTTGGCGATGCGCTCGGGCGCATTGTTCGACAGCACGCCGTGGGTGACATAGGCCGCCACCTCTGTCGCGCCCTGTTCTTTCAGCGCCGCGGCGGCGTTGCACAGTGTGCCGCCTGAATCGACGATGTCGTCGAAAATGATGCAGCGGCGCCCCTCGACGTCGCCGATGATGTTCATCACCTCCGACTGCCCGGCCTTGGGGCGGCGCTTGTCGACGATGGCGATGTCGGCGTTCAGCTTAGAGGCCAGCGCCCGGGCGCGCACTACGCCGCCGACATCGGGCGAGACGATCATCAGGTCTTCGGTCTTGTAATGGCGGCGCAGGTCATCCTCGAACACCCGGGTGACGAACAAATTGTCGGTCGGGATGTCGAAAAAGCCCTGAATCTGTCCGGCGTGCAGGTCCAGCGTCAGCACGCGCTGGGCACCGGCCTTGGCGATCAGGTTCGCCACCAGCTTGGCCGAGATCGGCGTGCGCCCGCCGGTCTTCCGGTCCTGCCGGGCGTAACCGAAATAGGGGATGACGGTGGTGACCCGCTTGGCGCTGGCCCGCGCCAGCGCGTCGATGCAGATCAGCAGCTCCATCAGATGGTCGTTGGCGGGGTTCGACGTCGACTGGATCAGGAACACGTCTTCGCCGCGCACGTTCTCGTCGATGCGCACGAAAATCTCGCCGTCCGAGAAACGCTGGATTTCGGTCGAGGTCAGCGGCGCGTCGAGATAGTCAGCGATGGCCTGCGCCAGCTCCGGGTTAGAGGTTCCCGACATCAGTTTCATGAGATCCGCTCCAGCCGCCCCGGCGCGCCCCCGATTAACAGAGGGCGGCGGTCAATTGAAGCCGGGAATCATCCGTGGGCGTCAAATCCTGCCGGCGGGGGCAGGCCGCGGCTGGAAAGACACACCGCCTTGAACAGCGATCCCATCTGGGTTTCGTCGGTCAGGCGGTATAGCTGGCGCGCGATCTGCGCCCGCTTGCCGGGGTTGGCAGCGGACAGCGCGGCGGCCCGCGCCTCGACGCCGAGCCGGGTCAGAAACGCGCCTTGCGTCACCGACCCGTGCGCGTCCAGCCCCGCGGCGCGCGCATGGGCGATCAGGCTTTCGAAATCCACCCGCGCCGTCAGGTCGGCGGTTCCCGGCGCGGTCAGCGGGTCGGCCTTTTCATGGCCGCGGATCGCCTGCAGCGTGTCGCCGGCCTCTGACTGCGCCGGGCCGTAATCGATGAACAGCGCCCGGCCGGGATGGGCGGCGAAACGCGCGGCCAGCGCCTCCACCACCTGGCGGTCGCCGGGGCGCAGTTCGGCCAGCGTTCCATCCGCCGCGTCCTTCAGGCGCGCGGGGACCAGCCCTTCATCGGCTCCCAGCGGCGGCCCGATGACGAAGGCGAAACGCCGGGCATCTTCCGGGTGCAGGCCAATCATGCGCTCGCGCCAGACGCCGCCGGCCTTCACCGCCTGCCGCACCGGCAGACAGTCCAGAAACTCGTTGCCCAGAATCACGGCGGGGCCGGGGGGCGCGTCTTGCAGCCGGTCGGTCCAGCGCGCCATGACGCCGGATGGCGTCAGCGTGCGGCCCTGCACGGCCTTCAGGGCGGCGCTGGCCTCGACCAGCGTCACCTCAACGGCGTTTGAAAAACCCGGAACGGCGCGCCCGGCGCGCAGCGCGTCGGCCATCATCGCCCCGGTGCCGGGGCCAAGCTCGATCAGCTGCAGGGGCGCGGGCCGGCCCATGTCCATCCACGTCTGCGCCGCCCACAGGCCCATCAGTTCGCCGAACATCTGGCTGATCACCGGGGCGGTGATGAAATCCTCGCCCGCGCCGATGGGATTCTTGGTGGCGTAGAAGCCCTCGCGTGGGTCGAACAGCGCCTCGGCCATGAATACGGCGAGGCTGAGCGGCCCGTTCTCGCGGATGCGGGCTTTCAGGAGGTCTGCGATCACGCCTTCACCGGCGGCGCCTTCAGCGCCTGACGGATCAGCCACGCTCCGGCGATGATCATCGGCAGCGACAACAGCATGCCCATGGTGATGTATCCCTGCAGGGCTTCCGGCATGTGGGCGTCCGGCTCCCGCACCAGTTCGACCAGGGCGCGGAACACGCCATAGCCAGCCAGGAACACGCCGGTGTTCAGCCCCGGACGGGCGAGGCTGTGATGGCGCCAGGTCATGACATTGAGGATGATGAACAGAACCACGCCTTCCAGCGCCGCTTCGTAAAGCTGGCTGGGATGGCGGGGCAGGCACAGCGGGTCGCTGGCGAAGGTCATCGCCCAGGGCAGGTCGGTGGCCCGGCCCCAAAGCTCGCCATTGATGAAATTGGCCATGCGGACAAGGAAAATGCCGATCGGCGCCACCACGGCGACGGCGTCGGCGACGCGGAATAGCGGGATTTTCCGCGCCCGTGCGGTGAAGAGCAATGCCAGCGCCACGCCGATCAGCCCGCCATGGAACGACATGCCACCTTCGGTGATGCCGGTGATGATCCACAGCGGGCGCTCGAAGATTGCATCAGGCTGATAGAACAGTACATAGCCCAGCCGCCCGCCGGCGATCACGCCGATGGCCGCCCAGAGCAGCAGGTCGTCGGCGTCGGCCTCGGTGTAAGGAGATTTCGGCTTCTTCGCCCCCGCCGGCGCCCACAGCCGTCCACGGCGGCCCAGCGCCACAAGGTAGCGCCAGCCGCCGATCAGCCCGGCGATATAGCCCAGCGCGTACCAGCGCAGGTCGAACCGCCATTCGCGGCCGAACAGATCTACCGGCCCCAGGGTGAACAGGATCGGGTCGATCAGGTCGAAACTGGGCGGGCAGATGGCCATGAAAAGGCTCCGGGTGGGTGGCGTCATTGCGCACGGGCGCGCGAAAACGCATATAGGGGGCGCAACCCCAACACTTGGCGCGCATCTATGCAGACACGCAACCCGCTTTTCAACGATTTCGCCGAACTGATGTCAGACGCCTTCGCCGCCGCGCAGGCGGCGGGAGACGAGGCGAAAGCCGCCTTCCGCGCCCAGGCCGAGCGCTTCGCCGCCGACATGGACTTGGTCAGCCGCGAGGAGTTCGAGGCGGTGAAAACCGCCGCCGCGAAAGCGTCGGCCGAGGTGGAGGCGCTAAAAGCCCGTATCGCCGCGCTGGAAGATGGCAAAAAACCCGCCGCCCGCCGGACCACCGCGAAAAAGCCCGCCGCGCCCCGGAAAACCACTGCGAAAAAACGCTAGCCAAACCTGCCGGAGCGCTAAGGGCGGCCACCTGCCTTTTGTTGCGCGACGGGTCGCCCGGCCATACCGTCAGGGGGCCGGTGATTCGCAGCGCTGAGCATCGGAAGGGGGATCGAAGATCATGGACCTTTCCTCTGAAGACCTTACGCCTGCCCTCAACGATCCGCTCGACGCCGTCGAACAGGCGGTGATCGCCGAGCAGTACGCTTACGAGCGCGAAGAGGGCGGCGAACTGCACATCAGCGTGCCGGGCGCCTGGCGTGACCATCAGATCTGGTTCGCCTGGCGGCCGGATCTCGATGCTATTCACATCTGCGGCAGCCTGGACCTGAAGGCCCCGGCCAACCGCTATCGCGAGGTGTGCGAACTGGCCGCGCGGCTGAACGAGAAGCTGTGGTTCGGGCATTTCGACGTCTGGGCCGAGGATGGCGGCGTCCTGTACCGCCACGCCATGCCCCTGCCCGCCGGCGAGACGATCACGCCGGCGCAGGCGGCGGCGCTGATCGCGGCGGCGAAAGAGGCGGGCGAGCGATTTTTTCCCGCCTTCCAGTTCCTGATATGGGGCGGCAAGAGCGCCGCCGAGGCCGCTTCTGCCGCCATGTTCGAAACCGCGGGGGAAGCGTGAAGCGATGCCGGATGGAAACGGCGAACGCATCATTCTTGTCGGCGCCGGCCGCATGGGCGCGGCGCTGGCCGCCGGCTGGCTAAAGGGCGCCCGCGGCCTTTCCCCAGACCGGTTGCTGATCATCGATCCCGATCCATCGGACTCGGCGAAAGATTTGATCCGCAGGTATGATCTGAAATCCGCTCCCGCGCTGGGGCCGCGTATGGCCGCGGATGTCGGCATGGTGGTGCTGGCGATGAAGCCGCAGCAGTTCGAGGTCGCCGCCACGCCGCTGGCCAAGGCTCTGCCGCCGGGTGCCGCCGTGCTGTCGATCCTCGCCGGGGTGTCATTGCGTCAGCTTCAGGACGCTCTCGGTTCGCGGCCGCTGGTGCGGGCGATGCCCAATACCGCCGCCGCCATCGGCAAGGGGATCAGCGTCGCCATCGCCAATGAAGCTGGCCTCACCGTCAGAAAACAGGCCGAGGCGCTGCTGAAGCCCGGCGGACCGGTGGAATGGGTCACCGACGAGCGCCAGATGAGCGCGGTCACCGCCCTGTCCGGTTCGGGCCCCGCCTATGTGTTTCTGATGTGCGAGGCGCTGGCCGGCGCGGGCTTCGCGGAAGGGTTGCCGCGTCCGCTGGCTGAAAAACTGGCCCGGGCCACCGTCGCCGGTGCGGGCGCCATGCTGGCCGAAAGCAAGGAAACGCCCCAGGCGCTGCGCATGGCCGTCACCTCGCCGGGAGGGACCACCCAAGCGGCGCTGGACGTGATGATGGGAGAGGGCGGCCTGCCCGACCTGATGCGTCACGCTGTTTCCGCAGCCGAGCGGCGCGCCCGTCAACTGGGCGGCGGCAGCGGCGGCCGGGGCGGGCGTTAGGCCGGTATCGAAAGCGTTGCGCGCAGCCCGCCGAGCGGACTTTCGGACAGCATGACATCGCCACCATGGGCGCGGGCCACGTCGCGGGCGATGGCGAGGCCGAGGCCGACGCCCTCGCGATTCAGATTGCGGCTTTCGTCCAGGCGGCTGAATGGCTTGAAGGCTTCTTCATGCTTGTCCGGGGAAATGCCCGGGCCGTTGTCGTCCACGATCATTTCGATACGACCGTCGCGGTGGCGCACGCTGACCGCGACGCGCGACCCGTAGGCCAGCGCATTGGCGATCAAGTTGGCGGCGCAGCGTTTCAGCCCCAGAGGGCGGATTTCGGCCTCAAGCCCGTTTTCGGTCTTGAAGTCGATCTCCGCGCCGCCGCGCCGCTCATCCTCCACCGCCTGCAGCACCAGGGCGCCCACGTCTTCGCGTCGGGTCTCCTCGCCGCCCTCGCCGCGCGCGAAGGCGAGATACTCCTCCAGCATTTTCTCCATCTCGCCGGCATCGCGGCGGGCGTCTTCGCGCTCCTGGCCTTCGGGCATCAGCGCCAGTTGCAGCTTCAGCCGCGTCAGGGGCGTGCGCAGGTCATGGCTGACGCCGGCCAGCAGCGCCGTGCGCTGGTCGAGATGGCGGCGGATGCGGTCGCGCATTTCCAGGAAGGCATGGGCGGCCTGGCGCACCTCGCGCGCGCCGGCGGGGCGGAAGCTCTCATCGTCCTGACCTCGGCCGAACTGTTCGGCGGCTTCGGCGAGACGGCGGATCGGCTTGACCTGGTTGCGGATGAAAATGACGCTGACCAGCGACAGCAGCGCCGTCGCGCCCACCAGCCACAGGATGAAGATGTGGCCGGTGGTGGCGAACACCCGGTCACGCAGCGCAATGAAGCGCAGCACGCCGCCGTCCACCTGCACCCGTATGTCGACATAGGACGGGTAGCGTGTGGTGTCGAACCAGAACTCTCGGTCCACCTGTTCGCCCAGCGCCCGGCGCAGGGTGCGGTCCAGGGTGCGGAAAAAGCTGCTGCGCTGGCTGGTGGGCAGAGTCTCGCCGGGGCGGAAATCCACGGACAGGCGCATGGTGCGATAGGACATCTCGGCCAGCGGCGCAAACGCGGCCTCCTCGCCGCCGGAACGCTCGTAAAGCGCGGTCATCATGGCCACATCGCCGGCCACGCCTTCGGACAGGCGGCTGGTCACCGTCTCCCAATGCTCGTCGAAAAATGCCCAGGCGATGGCCACCTGCATCATCGCCACCGGCAGCACGAAAATCAGCAGCGAGCGGGCGAACAGCCCTTTGGGCAAGTATCGCTTCAGCATCGCCGCCGCCGGGTCATTCGTCGAACACGGCGTCGGCGATCAGCTTGTAGCCTTCGCCGCGCACGGTCTGCAGATGCACGGGATCGCGCGGGTCGTCCTCGATCTTGCGGCGCAGGCGAGTCACCTGTACGTCCACGGCGCGCTCGCCGCCGCCGGCGCGCTCCGAAAGCGCCAGGCGGCTGACCGGCGTTCCCGGCTGCGCCGCCAGCGCGTTCAACAGCGCCGCCTCACCGCCGGTCAGGCGCACACGCGTCTCGCCGCGCGACAGCAGCTCCTTGCCGATGTCATAGGTCCAACCGCCAAAGCGCACTTTGCCATGCGCGGCGCGGGCGGGGCGCGCCCGGCGCAGGATGGCGTTGATGCGCAGCACCAGCTCCTCGGGCTCGAAGGGTTTTGGCAGGTAGTCATCGGCGCCCAGAGACAACCCCTTGATCCGGTCTGCTGGCTCGCCGCGCGCGGTCAGCAGCAGGATCGGCGTCTGCCCTTTGCTGCGCACCGCTTCCGTCAGTTCGAACCCGTTCATTCCCGGCATCATCACGTCGAGAATCAGCAGGTCAAACTCCATCGACTTCAGCAGCGCCAGCGCTTTGGCCGCGTCGGGTGCGGAGCTGGCGCGGAATCCGCGTTCGATCAGGAAGCGCTTCAGCAGCGTCCGGATGCGGTCGTCGTCATCGACGATCAGGATATGCGCGTCTTCACCCTGCGCTTTCATGCCGCCTCCGGATCAGGCGGGCGAAGCATGGCGCGGGCGGACGGCGCGCTCAAGAGTCACGGCGGCGAAAAGCGCGCCACACATAGGCCGCGCCCGTATAGACGCTGACCGCCGCCGCGAACCACAACAGCGCGATCCACGTCTCCAGAGGCCACAGGGCCTCATCCGGCGCGGGCAGGATGCGCAGCATGAAGAACCACCCGATGGCGGCCATGCCGATCACGGTCTTGACCTTTGAGGCGAAGGTGACGGGCAGGGGGTCTGCATCGTTAGCCCGCGTCAGCCGCAGGCCGGTGACGACCAGGTCGCGGGCGATGATGGCGCCGGCGGGCGCGATCACCGCCCAGGCGCCGGTCATCAGGATGAAAGCCACCAGGAAGGCGGCTGTAAAAACCTTGTCGGCGATGGGATCCAGCAGGGCGCCGAGGCGGCTTTCGGCCTTCAGCCGCCGCGCCAGCCAGCCATCCAGGCCATCCGAGAGGGCGCCGGTCAGGAACCCGGCAAGCGCCAGCGCCCACCAGAACATGGCCTGGTCCTCGCCGCCGGCGCGGAAGCTGACCCACAGGCAGGCCGCCGCCGCCGGGCCGATCACCAGGCGCAGCAGGGTCAGGGCGTTGGGCACAAAAGCGAACGGATTATTCATCCCGGAACCACTCATAGATGCGTTTCGCCATACCTTTCGATACCCCTTCCACCGCCTCAAGTTCCCCCTGCGAGGCGCCTTGCACCGCCCTTGCCGACCCAAAATGCGCCAACAGCGCCTTTTTCCGTCCCGGCCCGACGCCGGGAACGCCGTCCAGCGGGTTCTCCGTCATCGCCTTCGCCCGCCGCGCGCGATGGCCGCCGATGGCGAAACGGTGCGCCTCGTCGCGCAGGCGCTGAAGGTAGTACAACACCGGGTCGTTCATGGGCAGTTTGAAGGGCGCCCTGCCGGACATGTAGAAGGCCTCGCGCCCGGCGTCGCGTTCCGGTCCCTTGGCGATGGCGGCGACGGGAACGGGCGGCAGGTCCAGCGCCGCCATCGCCTCCAGCGCCGCCGAAAGCTGGCCCTTGCCGCCGTCGATCAGCACCAGGTCCGGAACCGGGCTGGCGGCGTCCTTCGCCAGCCTGGCGAAGCGGCGGCCGATCATGGCGCGCATCATGGCGAAATCGTCGCCGGGGGCCGCGCCCTCGGCGCCGGTCATGTTGAAACGGCGGTATTGCGACTTCTCGAAGCCTTCCGGCCCGGCGACGATCATCGCGCCGATCGCGCCCGTCCCCTGGATGTGGGAGTTGTCATAGACCTCGATGCGTTTCGGCGGCTGCGGCAGGCCGAACACCCGCGCCACGCCCTTCAGCAACTGCGTCTGCGCCGTGGTCTCGGCCAGCTTGCGGCCCAGCGCCTCGCGCGCATTGGCCAGCGTGCGGTCGACCAGCGTTTTCTTGCCGCCGCGCGACGGTTTGTGAATCGACACATTGCGCCCGGCGCGCACCGACAGCGCCTCGGCCAGCAGGTCCGCCTCCGGCGGCTGATGCGAGACCAGGACCAGGCCCGGCGCCGGGCGCGAATCATAGAACTGGCCGATGAAGGCGGCGATGATCTCCTCCGGCTCCGCCTCGGCGTCGTGGCGGGGATAAAAGCTCTGCGCGCCCCAGTTCTGGCCGGAGCGGAAAAAGAACGCCTGCACGCAGCTTCGCCCGCCGTCGCGCGCCACGGCGATCACGTCGGCCTCCTCGACGCCGGGAACGTTCACGCCATGCTCGGCGGCCACCGCGGCCAGCGCCCGCACCCGGTCGCGCAATTGCGCCGCCTGCTCGAAGGCCATCGCCTCCGACGCCGCCTGCATCTCGGCGCCGAGCTGCTCGCGCAGCGCGTTCGACTTGCCGCGCAGGAAAGCTTCCGCCTGATCGACCAGCGCCGCGTAGTCCTCGGGATTGATCAGGCCGACGCAGGGCGCGGCGCAGCGGCGGATCTGATAGAGCATGCAGGGCCGGGTGCGGCCCTTGTAGACGCTGTCGGAACAGGTGCGCAGCAGAAAGGCTTTCTGCAGCGTGTCCAGCGTGCGGTTCACCGCCCCGGCGGAGGCGAAGGGGCCGTAATAGGCGCCCTTGAGCTTCTTGGCCCCGCGATGCTTCAGGATCTGCGGCGCCGGATGGTCGCGGCGCACCAGGATGTAGGGGAAGGACTTGTCGTCGCGCAGCAGGATGTTGAACCGCGGCTTCAGCCGCTTGATCAGGTTCGCTTCCAGCAGCAGCGCCTCGGTCTCGGTCTCGGTGACGACGAATTCCATCGACCGCGTCAGGGCGATCATCATGGCGATGCGGTTGGACTGCCCGCCGCCGCGGGCGTAGGACGCCACCCGGTTCTTCAGGCTTTTCGCCTTGCCGACATAGAGAACCTCGCCGCCTTCGCCCAGCATGCGATAGACGCCGGCCTTGTTCGGCAGGCGCTTCACCTGGTCGGCGATCAGCGCCGCCCCGGCGAGCGCCGGGTCTTGCGCCGCGCGGCCGGGCGGGGCATCTGGCGTGTCGGAGCGCGTATCAGGGGAGGCCATGAGCGCAAGGATCGCCCTCGTCACCGGCGCCGGCAAGCGTCTTGGCGCCGAAATCGCCCGCGGGCTGGGCGCCGAAGGCTGGCGCGTGATCGTGCATTACAACGCCTCGGGCGATGAAGCCGAGGCGGTGGCCGCCGGAATCCGCAAGGCCGGCGGCGCGGCGCAAACCGCGCGCTTCGACCTGGAGGACGTTTCCGGCGCGGCGGATTTCCTGCGCGGCCTCGGCCGCGTCGACGCGCTGGTCAATTCCGCCTCGCTGTTCCACGACGACCGGCCGGAGGCTTTCGGGCCGGAACTGTTCGAACGGCATCTTAAGATCAACCTGATGGCCCCCTGCCTGCTGGCGGCGGCGATGGCCGAGGGACACAGCGAGCGCGCCTCGGGCTGCGTGATCAACATTCTCGACCAGAAACTGTTCAACCTGAACCCGGACTTTTTCACCTACACGCTGTCGAAATACGCCCTGCTGGGCGCGACGCGGACCATGGCGATGGCGTTCGCGCCGCGGGTGCGGGTCAACGCCGTGGCCCCGGGGCTGGTGCTGCCGTCCTACAAGCAGACGCCGGAGCGGTTCGCGCGCGCCCACCGCGCCAATCCCATGCAGGGCGGCGCGGCGCCGGCCGACATCGTGCGCGCCGTGCGCTTCATTCTCGACACCCCGGCGATGACCGGCGAGACCATCATTCTCGATGGCGGCGAACACCTGATCGCCCGCGAACGCGACGTGTCGTACCTGGAGGAGTAGGGGGCCTGCAGGCGCGCCGAGCGCAGGCTGATGCGTCCGCTCACCTGCGGATCGATCACGAAATCCTGACCCAGCACGTCGCCGATCAGCGCCGAGACCACTTCGGCGACCGGCGCGTCCTCGAAGGCGAGCTCGACCCCGTCGCGGGTCTCGGCCGCGCGGCGCAGCGGCGCGCGGCGCGGGTTGATGAACGCGCCCTGGCCCTCGAGCCGGAAGGCCTCGGCGATCTCGGCCGCGCCGCGCGGGCGCTCCTGCGCCGCCTGGGCTGCGGTCGCGTCCGGCGCCGGGGCCTCCGCGGCGGGGGCGGCGGCCGTCCGCCCCAGCGGCGCGACCGGCGAGAACCGCGATGACGGCGTCTCGCAGGCTGCGGCGGACAGGGCGAGGCTGATGGTGAGCACGGCCGCGCGGGCTGGTGTGCGGAACCGGGGTTCGTCGCCGCATGGCGCCGCCCGTCCTGATCGGGCTTCAGGGATCTGTCGCTTCTGTCTTCCCACCCCGCGCATTTCCCGCCCCGCCCTTCCGGTCTTCAGTAACCGGTTAGCAGGATTAAACCGGGGGATGCGGCCAGCGGCAATCGCAACGGTAGCCGGAGAAGGGAGTTATCCACGGGGGAGATGGGGGGAGGTGGTGGCAGTTAGCCGGTTGCCCCCGCGGCGCCCGCAGCTCCGGCTTCCGGGGCGAGGACGCGCTATCGAATAATTGCCGTTGATGTAGAGCGGCCACGACGTGTTGGAGAGATGGCCGTGAAGCCTGCCGCGGACGAGGCCGCATGGCTGCGATCCGGGATCATGGATATACGCCATCGCATTGCTCAGCCCGCCGGTGGTGCATCTCCGCCGCGAACATCGGACCGAACCGGTTCCACCAGAACCGCACCGTCTTGTGGCTGACATCGATGCCGCGCTCATGCAGCAGGTCCTCGACGTTCCGTTGCGACTGCGGAAAACGGACATAGAGCATCACCGCCAAGCGGATGACCTCGGGCGATGTCTTGAAATAGCGAACGGACTTCTCATCCGCAGACGCTACGGAACCGCCCAGCCCGGCTCAAGCCGGTTTTATCTGACAGCTCCCTGCAAGCCATTTCGCTAGAGTGAGTGAGACAACGCTCACTGTCGCCGCTAACAAAAATGATGCGCCGGATGCGTAACTTGTTCGAGTCATTTGGATCGGATCAAAGATCAAACCTATGACAGACTCCACATATGATTCACTTCACTCAGGTGTCTGCGGGAGTGTTATATTTATGCTGTCAGAATAATATGAATAGACAAACCCAATGTATATGATTGAGCTATACATTTCAGACTCAAAGCGAGTCGGCTCGTTAATTTCTTCAGTCGGACAATTGAAAAAAATGAACGGTATAAAAATACTATAAACCCCCCCCTCTTCAAGTCTAAATAATGGGGTTGGATTGAAACGAATTTCTGCGGATTCGTTTGCCGAAATAACATCGGATCCAAACAGTCTTCCTGTATATACAATTGGGCCTAAGTAATTTAACAGACTTCCGTCAGCAGTAATTACTGTAGACTCGCTCATGATCTGTATGTGGTTAAAGGATGTGCAAATATCATTAGACGTGTTATTGTGTATTCTAATCGTAAAGTGTTGACTTAGCGGATCGTGCAGCCCAACCCCCTCCAAAGCAATATGTCCATCAAGAAAGCTTTGTATAACTCGCGTGCTATGCAGGGAACTTATATTTGTATTTTTCGTTATGCTGCAAGCACTCAGAGTTGATGTTGCGCAGCATAAAAATATCACCTTCCATAACGGCATGTCTCACCACCCCTGGGTCATTCTATACCACCAAAAAGCACTGTGTATGTTCGCTCCGGCATCAAGCGCCGTATAACCAGCTAGAAGACCACGACTAACCTCAAAATATCTATCTTGCATATCTAATCCTATTGGTTGAGGCATATGAATTATTTCATTTGCTATCAGAAAACTCATCTCCTTAATGTCTCCCATGGCTGACATCGGGAGATTCATCTGGGCAGACCCATTGTCGTTTAAGCTCACGTCGGCAACAGCATCTGAATAGGGTGACGTTTGATTTGTCGCCGCAAAATACTCATTTGGCATAATTTGAAGCCAATCGTTTGAAGTTCTTGCGTTGTCTAAACTATCAGCAATTCTGCCGAACTGGTCGCTGGCGGCTTGGGGGAGATTTGAAGGTATTGGGGTCATCCCAGCATTAAAATGCCTAGGAAAGGCGCTTAAAAATTCAGAACTAGCACCCGCGCCAGACGCAATGGCACTTCCTTGTTTAGCATAATATGCGGACATTTCTCTTGTATTGCTCGCTGCTAAAGCTAGGGCTTCATTTATTCTACTGCGCCCTTCCTGAGAGATTTCAACAGGACAAAACCTTTGCCCTCCGACAGTAATACATCCGTTCATCCCACTTGGATCCGTGAACATCAGCGGATTGTTCCCGACATAGGCGTAGAGGTTCATCTGGTCGGCGTAGAGGACGGGATCGGTCTGCAGGAACCGCCCGAGGGCGGGGTCGTAATAGCGGGCCCGGTAGTAGTAGAGGCCGGTCTCGCCATCCCGTCTCTGACCCGTATAGCGGAACGGCTGGCCGGAGGCGCTGTACGGCTCCTCGACCCCGAACGGGGTGTAGACATACTGCGCCGTGCGACTCCCGTTCTGGCGCCCATGGCGATGGTGAGCCGGATCAGGATTCGATCCGGGGGATCGAATCCCCGGCGAACGCCCTGGCGGTCGTTGTGGTAGTACTCCCGGTGCGCGGTCGGGCAGACGGGGGAGCACGCCCCGCCGGTGATGACGATCATCGCCACGCGTTCATCTATCGACGCCCCCGGCACATAGCGGCGCTGGATGCGGCCGTTGGAGGAGAGGATGTCGGCGATCTCCATAGCCTGCCCCGGGCAAGGCCTCAAGGCCGCGATCCGGGGTCGCCGGCGTGGATGAGCGAGCGGCGCGCGCCACGGGTTCGAGCGCGCCGCGAGCGAGATTGTCGGAGAGGGTCGAGGTCAGCTGGATGCGCCGCCCGTCCGGATCGTAGCGCATCGTCCAGCTCGCCCAGGCGCCCGAGGGCGGGCTCCAGCCACCGCCGCGCAGGAAGGAGCCGATGGTGGTCAGCCGGTTGCGCGAATCATGGATGTAGAGCAACCAGGGCGTGTTGGAGCGGTTGCCGTTGGCGTATTCGCATCAACGTTTGCGCTTCACTGAAAGCACCAGAATCGCCGTGGCCGCCGCAAACAGGACACTGAAAATCAGAAGCGACCCCCACGCCAACGGGCGCCTCAACGCCTCGCCCAAATAGGACCAGTCCACCGTTGGATCGGAAATTACCCGTACGGTGGGTGGGACAATGATAATGGCTAACAACATGCCCATGAGACCTCCATAGAGCATTAGCATGGGCACGAGCGCTTTGACTCTATAGTCCATCAATGTACTCGCTCGTCTGAGAGGGGCCCGGCAAGCGGCCTTCATCAGGGCCAGCGGTCACATGCGCCGCGCCGACAGGCCGGACACATGACCGCAACCCGCAATGATCAAAAATCACTCAACAAAACCCTTGCAAATCAGGGGCCGTCCACACATGACAACGCCGCCTCAAGCCATTGGAATCTTGATTTGCTATCGCCCGTCAACAGGTTAATTGGGTTTTGACCCTAGTTAGTCTTCCTATTTGGGGTTTCAAGCATCATGTAACCATCAGAACTGAATGCCACCCAAGGACAAGACGCTTCATTAATCAAGATTGCTGAATTCCTATAGTTCACAACGAGCTCGCAGAACGATATCACATCAGAAACTTGGTGAGAAAAAAACAGATGCCCTGGAGCAATGTAATTCGGTCGTCTCTCATGATAATGCTCCCGAAGCACGCTCAACAAGTGACGATTCTCCACTGATGGAAATGCACCCATTCTAGTCACTACTAGAATCGCACTTGAGAATATATCAAGGTGTTCTATGGCGACTTTCGCACAGACAAATCCGCTCGAATATTTTTCAATATACTCAATCTTTTCACCTACCAAGTTTTCCACTCTCCCCGACCAGATCTCTTCCCCACAATCAAATCCCCTTTGGCGGAGCGATTGTTCCGTCTCATCTTTACTGAGAAAAAATACCATTTTTATGTCCTGCAATCTGATGTGGGGCTCGGCGGGCATGCAGGCGAACCATCGGGAGGAGGCTCTTCTTCCTGTGGGGGTTGTTCAGGAGGATCCCAAGCTCGTCTGTCCCGCTCCTCGTCTAACACGTCTTCAATCTCTTGGTATAATTCCAGCCATGCTTCGACTAAAAACAGGGCGGGGATGGTGCGCATCATACCACCGGGCGGTCGCGACCTTGACCGCCCGCCTCGCTGAGAGCGCGACATGGGGTCGATAGGACGTTGGATGCGTCCACGATATGCGTGATGATCACCGTGAAGCTCCGCACCATGCCGATTGTATCTCCGGCGAGTACCATCACCTTGATCAACGTCCCAATGTCCACCGGGCTGTGATCTAGTCCCTTCCTCCCAACTAGCCGACCGCCCTGCCCGATCTCGCCAGGTTCCCCCGCGTGAATTCTGGGGATCTGGTGACCATGTCCATTCACCTTCATGGGGGATGTCTGGAGGAGGACGAAGGCCATCCGAAGGCCGCTGTTGCCACATCCCGCTCGGATCGCTCAGATTCAGCGGATTATTCCCGACATAGGCATAGAGGTTCATCTGGTCGGCGTAGAGGACGGGATCGGTCTGCAGGGTGAGCCGGATCAGGATTCGATCCGGGGGGTCGAATCCCCGGCGAACGCGACGTGTCGTATCTGGAGGAGTAGGGACTGCTTCTCCCCCTCGTCCTTCGTGGCTCTGCGCCTTCGGCGCATCGCACCTCAGGATGAGGGAGAAAGGATTGAATCAACAAATACCCCACCCCCGGCTCAAGGCCGGGGCAGGCTCTGAGGAGTCCCGGCCGTCAGGCCGGGCCACGAAGGGCGAGGGACAACAGCCGGCCCTAAAGCCGCACGGTGGCGAACAGGCGTTCGCAGGCGACGGTGCGCGGCGTCTTGCCGACGCGCACCTCCACGGCGGCGGCGTGGGCGAAGGCCTTGACCCGTTCGGCGACGGCCAGCGCCAGCGTTTCGATCAGGTCGTAATGGCGCGCATCCGCCACCTTCTGGATCGCCTCGGCCAGTTCGTCGTAATGCACGGTGTCGCCGATGCGGTCGCTGCGCGGCGGGGCGGCCAGCGCGATGGTCACGTCCACGGTCACGTCCTGGCGCGCCTTGCGCTCGAAATCATGCACGCCCAGCGCCACCGGCACGCGCAGGCCGCGAAGCTCTATGCTGACATCGGCCATCGCACCGTCCGCCGCCTTCGGGAAGCGCGTGGATAGGCCAGCGCGCCGCCGCGTTCAAGCGCCGCATGGCGCCCCCTTTCGCGGCGCGGCGGCGCGGCGTAATATTAGTTTCAAATGAAACTAGTCCGGCGAGACCCATGGTAGAGCTGCGCGTTCCCGTCACCGATCCCGTCATCGCCCGCCAGACCGTGCGCGATGACTACACCATCGACCAGGTGTGGGAGGAGTACACGGCGGCCGAGCACGGGGTGTGGAAGACGCTGTTCGACCGCCAGACGAAGATGCTGGGCGGGCGCGCGGCGCAGGAATTCTATGACGGGCTGGAGGTGCTGAAGCTGGAGCGCGACGGCATTCCGGATTTCCGCCGCGTCAACGAACGGCTGTCGAAGCTGACCGGCTGGACGCTGGTGGCCGTGCCGGGCCTGATCCCCGACGACGCCTTCTTCACCCATCTCGCCAACCGGCGCTTTCCGGTGGGCCGCTTCATCCGCAAACCGGAGGAGCTGGACTATCTGCAGGAGCCGGACATTTTCCACGACGTCTATGGCCATGTGCCGCTGCTGGCGCTGCCGGTGTTCGCCGACTACATGGCCGCCTATGGCCGCGGCGGCCTGCGCGCCATGAAGTTCGATACGCTGGAGAACATCACCCGGCTGTACTGGTACACGGTGGAATTCGGCCTGATCGGCGCGGCGGACGATCTGCGCATCTATGGCGCGGGCATCGTGTCGTCCTACGCCGAATCGATCTTCAGCCTCGACGGCCGCTCGCCGAACCGCGTCGGCTTCGACCTGGAGCGCATCATGCGCACCCAGTACCGCTATGACGATTTCCAGCAGACCTATTTCGTCATCGACAGCTTCGAGCAATTGTTCGAGGCCACCCAGCAGGACTTCGCCCCCATCTACGCCCGCATCAAGGGGGCGGAGGACATTCCGGCGCGCGCCACGCTGCCGGCCGACCGGGTGATCCACGCCGGCACCCAGGAATACGCCGACAAGGGCGGGCGCTATAAGAATGCGCCGCGGGTTTGAGGGGTCGCTTCAACTGCGGTTTTCCGGCAGTCTTCGCCCCGCGAGGGACGGCGAGAAGGGGACACGCCATGCATCGCCGGACATTCGTAATCTCCGCCGCCGCCTTTCTGATCGCCGCGCCGGCGCAGGCGCAGGGCTTCGGCCGCCTGAGCGAGCGCGACGCCGCCGGCGGCGTGCGCGAGGCGCTGAGCGTCGCGTCGCGGCTGGCGACCCGGCGTCTTGGCCGCACGGATGGCTTCTTCGGCGATCCGGCGGTGCGCATTCCATTGCCCGGGGTGATGCGCACGGCGCAGCGCAATCTGCGCAATCTCGGCCTGTCCGGCCCGCTGGACGATGTGGAGCTGCGCATGAACCGCGCCGCCGAGGCGGCGATGCCGGCGGCCGCGGATATTTTCATGTCCGCCATCCGCTCCATCAGCATCACCGACGCGGTGGGCATCGTGCGCGGCGGCGACACGGCGGCGACGCAGTTCCTGCGCGGGCGGACGGAGCCGCAACTGACCGGGCTGATGCGTCCGCCGATGCAGGAGACGCTTGAGGTGTCGGGCGCTTACCGCGCTGTTGACGGGGCGGCGGGGCTGGTGGGCGAGCGCGGCGGCGGGCTGGGCGCGCTGCTGGGCGCGCAACGGACCGCGTCTCCGGCCTCGCTGCGCGACCAGGTGACGGATTTCGCGGTCGAGCGCGCCATTTCCGGCGTCTTCCACTATGTGGGGGAAGAAGAGCGCGCCATCCGCCGCGACCCGGTGAACCGGACCACGAACATTCTGCGCCGCGTGTTCGGCTGATCCGGGTCAGCCTGGCAGGTTCATCCAGGCCAGCGCCGCGATATAGGCGATATAGGCGCCGAACAGCACCGCCCCGGTCAGCCGGCCGATGGGGCGGCCCGCGAACACCAGCAGCATCAGGACCAGGCTCGCCGCCAGCATCACCCAGAAGTCGAAGGCCATGAACTGGTCGCCGACGCTAAGGGTGTTGCCGCTCAGCCCCGCGGCCACGCCCATGGCGCCGCCGACGGCGAAGACGTTGAACACGTTGGAGCCGAGAATATTGCCGATGGCGAGGTCGGATTCGCGCCGCATCACCGCGATGATCACCGTCGCCAGTTCCGGCAGCGAGGTACCGATGGCCAGCGCGGTGAGACCGATCACCGATTCATCGACGCCGAGAATCTGCGCCGCGTCGATGCCGCCGGTGACGATCATGCGCGCGCCGGCGGGCAGGGCGATCAGGCCCACGATCAGCGCCACCGCGATCGCGGCGCCGGATTTCGGCAGGCCCTCGATATTGTCGACATCCTTCAGTTCGGCGGCCAGGGGGTCGGCGTCGCCGCGCGCGGCCATGACGCCCAGATAGGCGGTGAAGGCGACGATCAGGCCGAGAAGTATCACGCCCTCCCATACGCCGATGGTGCGGTCCCAGCTGACGGCGACCAGAATGACCCCGGCCAGCAGGGCGAACACGGCGTTGCGCCGGGACCCCGGCATCTTGGTGGCGATGGCGCCGAACAGCGCCGGAAGACCCAGCACCAGCAGCACATTAGCCGTGTTCGACCCGACGATATTGCCCAGCGCCAGCCCCGGCGCGCCGCTGATCGCCGCGTCGATGCTGACGATCAGCTCAGGCGCGGAGGTGCCGAAAGCGACGATGGTCAGCCCCACCAGCAGCGGCGGAATCTTCGCCCGGCGCGCCAGCGCCGTGGCGCCGCGCACCAGATAGTCGCCGCCGATCAGCAGCACGACGACCCCGGCGAGGATCAGAATGGCCGCAAGCGCGAGGGACATGCGCCGCCGCCCCTAGTCGAGACGGCGGTATTCGATAAGATTGAGAATGGCGAACAGCGCCACGCAGACGCCGATGGCAATGAGCGCGTACATCAGGTCGACTCCCGGTTCGAATCCCCTTGCGGACGGCCGCGTTCATAACGCGCCTCGGCCCGCGGCGCCAGCGTATCCGGCGGGGCGGCGCGCATGAGCTGGCGCCATCGCGTCGAACCGGCGCTGCGGCCGCTGTTCCAGCTCTGGTGGCGGCGGGCGCGCGGCCTGACGCTGGGGGTGCGCGGCATCGTTCAGGACGGGCGCGGGCGCGTGGCGCTGGTGCGCCACACCTATATCTCCGGCTGGCACCTGCCCGGCGGCGGGGTGGAGAAAAACGAAACCGTGCAGGCGGCGCTGGCGCGCGAACTGGCCGAAGAGGCGGGGGTGGCGCTGACCGCCCCGGCGCGCCTGTTCGGGGTTTACGCCAACCACGCCTATTTCCGCGGCGACCATGTGCTGGTGTTCCACGCGCTCGACTGGGCGCCGTGCCAGGCCTGCTGGGGCGGCGAGATAGAAGCCGCCGACTGGTTCGACCCCGCCAGCCCGCCGGAGGGCGCCTCTCCCGGCACGCGGCGGCGGCTGGCGGAGCTGGTTTCCGGCGGCGCCCGGGCCGATGACTGGTGAGCCTTCGCATAGGGCTGAAAAGTTTTCCACAGCTTGTGGACAACCGCCGCCGAGTCACGATTCCGACTCTAAATCAAGCACTTGCGCCGCCCGGAGAATCGTTCGTGAATCCCCAATGACTCCATTCGCTTGCGGTTAACTTTCATTAAGGCTTTACGCCTAGCGTGCGAAGCAGGTTAACCATGGCGCACGGCGCGCGGTCAGGGTGATTCGCGGCGCAAGCGGGGCGGAGGCGATCCATGCGGGTACTGCTGATCGAGGATGATCGCGCGACAGCGCAATCGATCGAACTGATGCTGAAATCCGAGGGGTTTAACGTCTATACGACGGACCTCGGCGAAGAGGGCGTCGATCTCGGCAAGCTCTACGATTACGACATCATCCTTCTCGATCTGAACCTGCCGGACATGCCGGGCTTCGACGTGCTGAAGACCTTGCGCGTGGCCAAGGTCGACACGCCGATCCTGATCCTCACCGGCAACGCCGACGTGGACAACAAGGTCCGCGGCCTCGGCTACGGCGCCGACGACTACATGACCAAGCCCTTCCACAAGGACGAGATGGTGGCCCGCATCCACGCCATCGTCCGCCGCTCGAAAGGGCATTCGCAATCGGTGATCAAGACCGGCGACATCGCGGTCAATCTCGACGCCAAGACGGTCGAGGTCGATGGTCAGCGCGTGCATCTGACCGGCAAGGAATACCAGATGCTGGAGCTGCTGAGCCTGCGCAAGGGCACCACGCTGACCAAGGAGATGTTCCTGAACCATCTCTATGGCGGCATGGACGAGCCGGAGCTGAAGATCATCGACGTGTTCATCTGCAAGCTTCGCAAGAAGCTCGCCTCGGCCACCGGCGGCCAGCACCATATCGAGACGGTGTGGGGCCGGGGCTACGTGCTAAGGGATCCGGTGGAGCAGAAGGGCGCGGCCTGACGCCAGCCCCCTTTTGTTGGACGGCGAAAGCCCGGGAGGATTCTCCCGGGTTTTTCCGTTTCAGATGGCTACGCCGCCGCGCGCGCCTCGGCAGGGATTCGGGCGTAGACGCCGCGGCCGCCAGGCAGGGCGCGCAGGTTCTCGGCCGCCCCGGCCGCGGTTTCGCCCGCGCCCAGCGCCAGCCAGCCGTCATCGGCGAGGTGTTCGACCAGCCGCGCCAGCGTCTGCTTGCGCGCCGCCGGCGTCATCGCGCCGGTGACGTTGCGGCAGAAGATCGCGTCGAACGGACCCTCCGGCCAACGTTCGTCGATCAGGTTCTGTCGTTTGAAGGTGACGCGCTGACGCACCGCGGGCGACAGGCGCCAGCAGTCGCCGGATTGCTCGAAATGCGCGACGAGGCGGCGGATGGACAGGCCGCGCTGGGCGTCGAAATGCGAATACAGGCCGCCTTGCGCCTTCTCTATTGCGCGGGCGCAGAAGTCGGTGGCGAGGATTTCCACTGCGATGTCGCCCATGCGCTCGGCTTCCTCCTGCAGGATCATGGCGAGCGAATACGGCTCCTGCCCGGTGGAGCAGCCGGCGCACCAGATGCGGATACGTCCGGCCGCCGCGCGGTCGCGGGCCAGAACGGGCAGCATCTCGCGTCTGAACAGTTCGAATGGCGCGCCGTCGCGGAAGAATTGCGTGTCGCGAGTCGCCAGCGCCTCGGCCACGGCCTGGATCAGACGCGGATCCGGCGCGCGCTGCATGCAGGCCAGAAGCGCCGCGACCGATGGCCGGCCTTCGGCGCGCGCCAGCGGGGCCAGCCGGTGTTCGATCAGATAGCTCTTGTCGGGGCCGATATCGAGCCCGGCGCGTTCACGCGCCGCCTTGCGCGCATAAGCGATGTCGTCATCGGTCAGCATCAGATCAGCCCCGCCTGCTGGAGTTTCGAATGCAGGATTTCGCTGTCGAACGGCTTCATCACGTATTCGTCGGCGCCGGCGCGCAACGCCTCGGTTATCTGGGTCATGTCGTTTTCGGTGGTGCAGAACACCACCACCGGCTTGTCGCCCTTGTCCTCGCGGCGCAGGGCGCGCACGAAGTCCAACCCGTTCATCACCGGCATGTTCCAATCCAGCAGAATCGCATCGGGCATTCCTGCGCGGCACTTGGTCAGGGCTTCGGCGCCGTCTGCGGCTTCGTCGCAGGCGAACTCCAAGTTCTCAAGTATCCGCCGCGCCACCTTTCGGATGACGCGGCTGTCGTCGACCACCAGACAGGTTTTCATGCCGCTTGCTCCTCGTCCGCCGGTGCCGCCAGCGGGATGATGATGGTGAACCGCGTTCCACGGCCTGCGGTGCTGTCAACTGCTATGCGTCCGCCCAACGCCTCGACCTCGGCTTTCGCCGCATCCAGGCCGGCGCCGCGGCCCGACAGGACGCTGACCTCCGCCTTTGTGGTGAGTCCGGGCGCAAAGACCAGATCCTGCAGGGCGCGCGCGTCCATGCCGGCGGCCCCGCCCGCGGCCCGCGCCAGCGCCTTGAGATCCAGACCGGCGCCATCGTCAGCAAGCTCGATCATCAACACACCGCCTCCGCTTCGTGCGGACACCGTGATTGCGCCGGTTTCGGGTTTGCCCGCCTTCAGCCGCACATCGGCGGATTCGACGCCGTGGTCGGCGGCGTTACGGACAAGCTGAATCAGGATGGTCTTCAACGCCACGGCCTGTCCGGCGCTGACAGAGATGCCGCCGCCCGTCGCCGTAAAACACAGGCGCTTGCCCAGCCGGTTCCCGGCGTCCTCGGCCGCCGCCCCGGTGGCCCGGAACACGCGCTCCAGCGGCGTTTGACCGTCCAGCGCGGCGCGCATCGCCTGCGCCATATCCGGCAGGACGGCGGCCGCATGCTCGCTTTGCAGCAAGGCGGTTTCTGCAGCGCCGGCCAGGCGCAGGCGGTTCAAAAGATCGGCGTCATCTCCAGCCGGCTCGGCGCCGGTCGTGGATATCCCGGCAAGCAGCGTGGCCATGCGGTCCAGCAAATCTTTCAGGGCGTCCGCTGCGGCAGGCCCGGCGGTCAGCGCGTCCTCACCAGCGTGCGCCAGCGCCTCCAGGCGCGTCAGGCCCAGAAAGCCGCAGCCGCCTTTGACCGAATGCAGCAGGCGCATCAGCGCGCGAGGCTCGCCGCCATTTTCCATCGCCGCCAATGCCGTTTTCGCGGCGACAAGCTGCGCAGCGGTTTCCGCGGCGAAATCCGAGACGAGATCGTCCATGGCGCTCCCCGCCCGCGCGCAAGACGCAGGCCGGAGACAGAATCGCCCGGCCTTGGTTAACGGAGGGTTTGGCCGCCCGGGGTCAGGCCGCGTTGGCGGGCGAGGAACCCTCGCCGTCCGGCGCGGCGTCCAGCGCTGCCTGCGCATCGGCGTTGTCGTCGCCGCCCGCGCGCCGGCGAGGCCGCCGTGAACGCCGCGGTCGCTTGTCGCCGCTATCGGGCTGGTCGTCGCCGTCATGGGCCGCTGCGGCTTCAGGCCGGCCGCCTTCAGGATCGACCACTTTCAGCGGATCGTCGCCGGAGGCGTGCTGGCCAGCGCCGTTGGCGGAATGCCGCGAGTGCTCGCCGCGTTGCGGCTGGCGCTGCTGTGCTGTGCTGTCGTGATCGTCGTCCTGCCCGGCGGATTCATCGCGGTCCTGCTCATGGTCGCGGCGCTGCGGCTGGGACGCCTGTATGATGCGGAAATAATGGTCGGCGTGCTGCAGGTAGTTCTCGGCCTGCACCCGGTCGCCGGAGGAAGAGGCGTCGCGCGCCAGTTGCAGGTACTTGTCGTATATCTGCGCGGCGTTGCCGCGGATCTTCACATCCGGCCCGTTGCTTTCAAACGACCGGTTGCCTTGGTTGCCGCCCGGCTTCATGTGGTGCCGGCTTCTTCCGCGTTGACGCTTCATTCTCGCTGACCTCGTCACCGTTTGCGGGTGATCTTTCTGTTAGTCCTGTTCTGCTTGCGCGCGTATGTCCGCTGCGCGCCCAGCGGCGCCGGCATCTGACGGCGGTTGGAATGCTCTGGCCGGACAATAAAAGCGGGGGGCGTCATCCGGCCGCGACAGTCCCCCGTCCTGGCGCGCGCCACCCGCCTGCGACAGACCCTAGACCGGCGCGAAAGCCTTTCCAAGTATTTTTGTCGGCTGTGTGCAGCGTTCTACACAGGCTTTCTGGCGCAGATCGCGCGGTCATTTCCGCAAAGGTCACGGACGACCGATATACCGCTGAAGCCTGCTTGCCCCATCAGCGCCTTCACCACCGCCGCTTGGTCGAAGCCGATTTCGAGCGCGGTGGCGGCGCCGGGTTTCAGCACCCGGAAAATCTGAGGAATCAGAATACGATAGGTGTCCAACCCGTCCGCGCCGCCGTCCAGCGCCAGGTGCGGTTCGTGGTCGCGCACCTCCGGCGCCAAACCAGCGAGGGTTTTTGTGGATATATAGGGCGGGTTGGAGACGGCGAGATCGAAGCTTTCGTCCGCCAGCCCCGCCGCCCAGTCGCCCAGCCGGAACTCGCAACGCGCTGAAAGCCCATGCTCTTCGGTGTTGGCGCGCGCCACGGCCAGCGCCGGTTCACTGGCGTCTACGCCAAGGACGCGGGCGTTGGGCAACTCGCTCAGCAGGGCCAGCAGAATGGCGCCGGAGCCGGTTCCGAAATCCACGATACGCAAGGGCGCGGCGCGATCCGCGATCATGTCCAGCGCAGCCTCGACCACGGTTTCGGTGTCGGCGCGGGGGGTGAGCACGTCCGGCGTGACCAGTAAATCCAGCGTCCAGAAGGGTTTATGGCCAAGGATGTGCGACAGCGGCTCACGGCGCAGGCGGCGCTGAAGAAGCGCCTCAAGCCGCGCCGATTCCACTGCTGTCAGCACGCGTTCCGGCGCCGCGGCGGCTTCGGTGCGGGTCAAACAAACACTGTGTTCCACCATCGTTCGCGCCGTCTCTGACGCTGCGTCAAGACTATCCTCCACCCTGCTTTCAACCAGGTATATGGCCACCCTTCGGCGCGCGGCGGCGATTGTCTCGCTCACGCCGCCGCCGGGTCGCCCGGCGCGACCCGCCCCCCGGTGGTGATTTCGGCGTAGAGGCCGCAGTCCATATGGCCGTAATTCTCGAACAGCGCCGCGACCAGATCGGCGTCGGCGCGCCCCGTCGCCGGATCGACATGGGTGGCGGCGCAGCGGGTGATCGGCTTCAGCCCGCTCAGCCGCGCCTCACCCATCTGAATCTCCCGCCCTGCCAGCTCCAGTTCCGCCCAGGCCGGCCAGCCGTCGACCAGGATATTGCCGCGAAACCGCGCCGGGTCGAGCGGGCGGCCGATGCGTTCGGCCAGATCGCGCACGCTGGCGAGATTGATGATCGAGACGAAGCCGGTCGGGCTGTCCATGAAGCGGTGGTCCGCCGGCGCGGCCAGCACGCGCAAGGGCCCGCGCGCCGCATCGCCCAGCACGGCGGACAGCCAGGTGGCGAAAACCTGCCGCCCGGCTTCGGAATCCATCTGCGCCCGCAGCTCGCCGAAATCGGGATGCCAGGCGGTCAGCGTGTCCTCGTCATCGTCATAGCGGGTGCGGATGGCGGCGATCTGCGGCAGCCGGGCCAGCACCGTGAAACGCATCTTGGAGACATGCGCCGGTGCGGCGGGGTCGAAGCCCGAGGGGCCGTCCTCGATCGCGAAACGGCGGTCGCCCGGAAAATGCGCCCCGGGGCGCAGGAACACCGCGTCCAGCGCCTCGGGCGTGAACCCTTTCACCGGGTGGCGGAACAGGCCCACGACGCGGCCGGAGAGAGGCGCGCTCACGCCTCCTCCATCGCCGCCAGGCGCGCGGCCTGGTCTTCGGCGACCAGGGCCGAGACCATTTCGTCCAGCGCCTCGCCGGACAGGATATCGTCCAGCTTGTAGAGGGTGAGGTTGATGCGGTGGTCGGTCACCCGCCCTTGCGGGAAATTATAGGTGCGAATGCGTTCGGAGCGGTCGCCGGATCCCACCTGGCCCTTGCGCTCGGCGGCGCGGGCGGCGTCCTTCTCGGCCCGCTCCTTCTCATACAGCCGGGTTTTCAGCACCTGCAGGGCGATGGCCCGGTTCTGGTGTTGGGACTTTTCCTGGCTGATCACCACGATGCCGGTGGGGATGTGGGTCATGCGCACGGCGGAGTCGGTCTTGTTGACGTGCTGGCCGCCGGCGCCGCTGGCGCGCATGGTGTCGATGCGGATGTCCTCGTCGCGGATGACGATGTCGACCTCTTCCGGCTCGGGCAGGATCGCCACCGTGGCGGCGCTGGTGTGGATGCGCCCGCCGGCCTCGGTCACCGGCACGCGCTGCACGCGGTGCACGCCGGATTCGAATTTCAGCCGCCCGAACACGCCATTGCCGCGGATGGAGGCGATCACCTCCTTGAAGCCGCCGACCTCGGATTCGCTGGCCGAGACCAGTTCGAACGTCCAGCCCTGAAGCTGAGCGTAGCGCTGATACATGCGGTAGAGATCGCCGGCGAACAGCGCCGCCTCGTCGCCGCCGGTTCCGGCGCGAATCTCGATCATGGCGCTGGCGGCGTCGTCCCTGTCCTTGGGCAGCAGGGCGAGGCTCATCTCGCGCTCCAGCGCTGGCAGGCGGGCTTTCAGGGCCTTGCGCTCCTCCTCGGCCAGCGCCGCCATCTCGGCGTCGCCGCCCTCGGCGATCATCGCCTCCAGATCGGCCAGTTCGGCCCGCGCCGCCTTCAGGGCCTTCGCCTTGTCGGCGACGGCCTTCAGCTCGGCATGTTCCTTGGACAGTTTCACGATCTCCGCCGGGTCGGCGGCGGCGGACAGCCGCGCCTCGACCTGGTCGAAGCGGTCGATCACCTGTTCCAGTCTGGCCTCGGGCGCGCGCATGGCGCTCCGTTAGCACCGCCGGGACGGAATGGGAAAGGGCGCAGTCACAAACGGCGCCGGTTTCACCGCATTTGCGTCTGTGAAAATACGCATATACCGTAGCTACAGAAATTGACGCCGGATTTTTTGTAGATACAATAGGCAATGGTCAGGATCAGCTTCGACCCCGCCAAGCGCGCCGCTACACTGGAGGCCAGAGGGCTGGATTTCGCCGACGCTGCGGCGGTGTTCGCCGGGATGACCTTCAACCGCGTCGATGACCGCCGCGACTATGGCGAGACGCGGGTGATCACCATAGGCCGGTTACGGGGCCGGCTGATGGTTCTGGTGTGGACGCAGCGCGGCGATGCGCGGCATGTGATTTCGATGAGGAAGGCCAATGAGCGGGAAAAAGCGCGTTTCCAGGCCCGTCTGGGTTGATCCTGACGCAGCGCTGGAACTGACCGACGAATGGTTTGACGAGGCCGATCTTTACAAGGGCGAAAAGCTGATCCGGCGCGGACGGCCGAAATCCGCCCGCCCGAAACAGCTCGTCTCGATCCGGCTTGATCCCGAGGTGCTGGAGCGTTTGCGCGCCTCCGGCCCCGGCTGGCAAAGCCGGGTCAACGAGGCGCTGCGCAAGGCGGTGGGCCTCGACTCCGGTTAAACCATCAGCGGGGCGGCGGACTGAGAAGCCGAAACAACAACCTCCATATGCGCTTGGCGACAGCGCTGATAATATGAGGCGGGGATGTGGAGGCTGTATTGAGAACGGGCGCCCTGATACTGGCGGCAGCGGCGGTCGTCGCCGCCGTTCTGATCCCGCATCAATGGGACGATGACCCATTGAGCCAGGCCAGGCGGTGCAACGTGGCCGAGATGCTTGCGTTACGAAGTGCTGGTGATGCTTTGTTTGCGGAACTCTCCGCCATCGAAGATGATCCGCAACGCTATGAAGACGTCCAGCGGCGCGCCGAGGCCGGTGAAACGCCGGCGATGGAGGTGCTGGCGGTTTATCACTGGACGTCGCCAATCGAGGACGAGCCCCTGAACGAAGGGATTGACTGGATGGTTCGTGCCGCCGAGGCGGGGAGTCCGTTCGCGATGAACGAGCTTGGTTATGAACTCGCTCGCACCAATCAAGGCAGGAAAGCCGACCCCGCGGCTGCAAGAGCTTGGCTGGAGCGGGCGATGGCGGCAGGGGAGCCCCTGGCGGGTTACAATCTTGGCCGGCTTTACGAATCCGGCGCGTTAGGTCCGGACACTGAAGATGGCCGCACGGCCTCACAAGCCGCGCTGGATGCGTATCTTCATTCAGCGGCGCGTTGCTACTATGGCGGCCTGGAGGCGGTCGCCGCCCGGATGTGGTACGGCGATGGCCTGCCTGCCGACCGATACGCAGCCTTGCGGATGCTGCGGCTGGTTGACGCCTATGGTCAGGCCATTGCTTCGCAGGACGGCGACGGGCGTTCTTAAACCATCAGCGCCGCGACATTGATCGCCGTCATCGCCACCAGCGCCAGCGAAGCGCCGATGAAGATGAAGAAGCGGAGCGGAATGAAGTTCGTCGTACACTGCACCAGGCTGTGGGCGATGCGCGCCGCGACATAGACCCAGGCCAGGCCGATCATCCAGGCGCCGGTATTGCCGGCGAGGTGGCTGTAGAAAACCAGCGCGTAGAACACCACCGGCTGTTCGTGCAGATGGTTGTAGTTTTCGGCGATCTGCCGCACCGGGCGAGGCAGCACGTCCAGCTCGCTCTTCTCTTTCATCTTCGCCGGGTTGATGCGCGCCTTGCGCATCGCCGGAATTCGCGTCGCATACATCCAGGCCGCGATAACGAATGTCCACGCGATCAGCGCCAGCGCCGGCGTCAGAACCGAGTCCATCATATCCCTCTCCTGCAGGCGGCGTGATTGACTGCGCGCAGGCTAGGCCAGCGCGCGGCGGGGCGCGAGTGGAAAGCGGTTGCATTTTTGAAGGGCCTGTCTGCGTGCGCGCCGGAGACGCCGCGCCCTTACGTCTGCCCCACCTTCAGGCGGATGTCGGCGGCCGGCGCCTGATAGGCGGCGAAGGCGTCAAGCAGCGCGTCGGGATCATCCGCCACCTTCAGCATCGCGCGGTGGTCGGCGGTGACGAAGCCTTCCTCGCTCATGCGGTCGAGGAAGGTCAGCAGCCCGTCGTAATAGCCGTTGGCGGTCAGGATGCCGCACGGCTTGGCGTGGTGGCCGAGCTGGCCCCAGGTGAGGATCTCGAACAGCTCCTCCAGCGTGCCGAGGCCGCCGGGCAGGGCGACGAAGCCGTCGGCCAGCCGCGCCATCTCGGCCTTGCGCTCGTGCATGGAGCCGACGACGCGCATCTCGGTCAGCCCGTCATGGGCGACCTCCCTGATGGCCAGGAATTCCGGGATCACGCCGGTGACGCGCCCCCCGGCCTCAAGGCAGGCGTCGGCGACCACGCCCATCAGACCCACCATGCCGCCGCCATAGACCAGGGTGATGTTCCGCCGCGCCAGAGCCGCGCCCATCGCCCGCGCGGCGGCGGCGTACAACCCGTTCCGGCCCGTGTTGGACCCGCAATAGACGCAGATGGCTTTCATCGGATGAGACTAGCGCGATTCAGGCGTGGTGCGAACGCAAAGCGCCGCTCAGCCGAACACGGCGCCGAGCCGCGCGGCGACATCCTTCGTCCAGCCGGCGGAGATCACGGCGCCGTCGTCGATCAGCGGGCGCTTGACCAGCGCCGGATGCGCGATCAGCAGACCGGCGGGATCGGTGTTCAGGCGTGCGCGCTCGGCCTCCGGCAGGCCGCGCCAGGTCGCCGAACGGGTGTTGACCAGCGCCTCGGCGCCGATGGCCGCCAGCCAGCGCGGCGCCAGCACGGAAAGATCGGCGTCTTCGCGGATGTCGATGAAACGGTGTTCGCGCCCGGCGGCGTCCAATGCCCGCGCCGCCTTGCGGCATGAATCGCAGCTCTTCAGCCCGTAAAGGACGATCATTCCGCCGCCTCGCGCGCGGCGCGCATCGCCTCTGCCCGCGCCTCGACCAGCGCCACGATGCGGTCGATCATTCCGGCGTTGGAGATTTTCTCCGACGGCTTGCCGGAGACATAAAGCATGCCCGACCCGGCGCCGCCGCCGGTGAAGCCCAGCTCTGTATAGGCGGCCTCGCCGGGACCGTTGACGACGCAGCCGATGATGGAAAGCGTTATCGGCTCGCGCACATGCGCCAGCCGCTCTTCCAGCACGCGCACGGTCTCGATCACGTCGAACCCCTGCCGGGCGCAGGACGGGCAGGCGATGATGTTCACCCCCCGCGCGCGCAGGCCGAGGGATTTCAGCATGTCGAAGCCGACCCTGACTTCCTCCACCGGGTCGGCGGACAGCGAGACGCGAATGGTGTCGCCGATGCCGGCCCACAGCAGATTGCCCATGCCGATGGACGATTTCACCGCGCCGGTGCGGGCGCTGCCGGCCTCGGTGACGCCGAGATGCAGCGGCGCGTCGGTGGCCTCGGCCAGCGCCTGATAGGCGGCGACAGTGAGAAACACGTCCGACGCCTTCACCGAGATCTTGTAGTCGCGGAAATCGAGGTCTTCGAGAATCCGGGCGTGATCCAGCGCGCTCTCCACCATCGCCTCGGGGCAGGGCTCGCCATATTTCTCCAGCAGGTGTTTTTCCAGCGAGCCGGCGTTGACGCCGATGCGGATGGCGCAGCCATGATCCTTCGCCGCCTGCACCACCTCGCGCACGCGCGCATGCGCGCCGATATTGCCGGGATTGACGCGCAGGCAGGCGGCCCCCGCCTCCGCCGCCTCTATGGCGCGGCGGTAGTGGAAATGGATGTCGGCGACGAGGGGAACCGAGACCGACCGGGCGATCTCGCGAAACGCCCTGGTGGAGTCTTCATCCGGGCAGGAGACGCGAACGATGTCGGCCCCCGCCTCCTCCAGCCGCCGGATCTGGGCGATGGTCGCCGCGGCGTCCGCGGTGGGCGTGTTGGTCATCGACTGCACGGAGATCGGCGCATCGCCGCCCACGGCCACCTTGCCGACATGAATCTGGCGGCTTTTGCGCCGCGCGATCATGCGCCAGGGGCGCACCTGCCTGTGATCGTCATGATTTCCGGACATGGCCTCGCGCCCGCGATGTTTCGCGGTTCAGGATATAGCGGCAATGCAAGGCTTGCGCGAGGCCGCGATCAGCCGCGCCCGGCGGCGGCCTGGTGACGGTCGAACACCAGCGGCAGGTTCTCGGCGCTGCGCCCGGCTTCGCCAAGCCGTCCGGCGCTGTGGCCGTTGACCATCACCTCGACCTGGCCGGCGTCGGCGGCCGAGACGGTCAGGCCCGCCTCGGCGACGGCGCGGTAGGCCTCGCCGCCCGCCAGCTCGCGCGAGAACAGCACCCGGCCTGAACCGTCGCGCACTTCCAGCCATACCGGAGCGTGGGCGCGCAGCACGATATCCCGCGTCAGGGTGGCGGGCAGGCCGTTCCAAATCGTTTCAACGCTGGCGTCCGGCAGCGCGGCGAACAATTGCTGTTCGGCCCGCTGTGACACGGCGTCGGGGGGCGGCGGCACGTCGGCGAATGCGCCATCGCTTTCGACATGGCTGACATACCACCAGCCGGCGGCCAGCACCCCGCTCAGGATCATCACGGCGCCAAATACGCCGCGCGGCACGCGGATTTCCTTCTTTTCCTTCGGCGCCGTCGGCTGGGCGCGTCCGGTGGCGCAGTCCGCCTCGCGCTTGAACTGCTCGACGATCGCATCATCCTTCAGGCCCAGGAAACGGGCGTAGGTGCGCAGGTAACCAATTGCGTAGGCGCGGCTGGGCAGGCCGCGCGGGTCCATGGTCTCCAGCGCTTCCAGGTAATCGCGTTTGATGCGGGTGCGGGCGGCGGCGGAATCCAGAGTCAGGCCCAGCTTGACCCGGGCCTCGCGCAGACGTTCGCCAGCAGACAGATACACCGCGCCGGCGGCTGAACCTGCGAAAACCGCGTCAACCGGCACATAGCCAGATGTCGGCGTGCGTCCCGTCATCACCACCCCGCCGCCCCTGCCGGGCGAACTCGTTCTAGATGCTTGTCCTGATGTGGCATTTTCGCCCCACCGCAACCCTTATTAACTCATAAACGCCAAAAGTTATCAACAGATTCATGCGGTAACCCGGCCTGCGGACCAGCCTGTTTCAGCAGCAGGCGCAGGCTGGGTTCGCCGCTGTCCATGTGGCTAGCAAGCCAGGCGCCAAGCCTGGCCGTGTCCGCGCCTGCGATGGCCTTTTTGACCGGACCGACGCTGCCAGCCGCCATCGACAGCCGCCGGTAACCCAGCGCCGTCAGCACCGCCGCCTCCAGCGGCTGTCCGGCGATCTCACCGCACACCGATACCGGTTTTCCCGCGGCGGCGCATTCGTCGGCGATGCGTTTCAACAGCGCCAGCGCGGCGGGGTTCAGATTGTCATAGCGTCCTGACAGGCGCGGGTTCTGACGGTCGGCGGCGAAAAAATACTGCATCAGATCATTAGCGCCGACGGCGACGAAGTCGGCGTGGGGAAGCGCGTGCCGCAAGGCGAAGGCCAGCGCCGGCGTCTCCAGCATCATCCCGGTGCGGACCGAGGACGGCGGCTCGGCGCCGAGGCGGGCGGCGCGCGCCAGTTCACGCTGTAGCATCTCCTGCGCCGCCGCCAGCTCCCACGGCGCGGCGATCATCGGGAACAGCACACTCAGGTCGCGTCCGGCGGCGGCCTGGATCAGCGCCCGTAGCTGGTAACGCAGCAGGCCCGGCCGGTCGAGGCCGAGGCGGAGCGCCCGCCAGCCCAGCGCCGGGTTCGGTTCGCGCGCCGACGGCACGAACGGCGCCACCTTGTCGCCGCCGAGGTCCAGGGTGCGGAATACCACCGGCTTGCCGCCCGCAGCGTCCAGAACCGCCGTATAAAGCGCCGCCTGCTGGGCCAGGCTGGGCAGGGTGTCGGAGACCATGAACGGGAACTCGGTGCGGAACAGGCCGACGCCCTCGGCGCCGGTCTCCTCCAGCCGCGTCATCTCGATCAGCAGGCCGGCGTTCAGATGCAGCTCGACCCGCGTGCCGTCGGCGGTCACAGGCGGCATGGCGCGCAACTGGAAATACGCCCGCCGCCGTTCGGTCAGCGCTTTCAGACGCTCGGTGTAGGTGTCCGACACCTCTTCCGGAGGGCGGATGTGCAGAACGCCGAACTCGCCGTCCAGGATCACGGGGTCGCCATCCTCCACCCGGTCCAGCGCGCCTTCCAGCCCGCCGACCAGCGGTATGCCCAGCGCCTTGGCGACGATGGCGGCGTGGCTGGAGGCCGAGCCTTCCTCCAGCGCCACGCCTTTCAGCCGCGTGCGGTCATAGTCCAGCAGTTCGGCCGGGCCGACATTGCGGGCGATCAGGATGGCGTGCTCCGGCAGGTCGCGCATCCCGGGCGAGCCGCCATCGGTCAGGTGGCGGAGCAGGCGGTTGGCGAGATCCTCAAGGTCGTGCAGCCGCTCGCGGAAGTTCGGGTCGCGCGCCTGCATCAACCGCGCGCGGTGCTCGTTGCGCACCCGCTCGACCGCCGCCTCGGCGGTCAGGCCCTGGCGCGCAGCCTCGCGCAGACGCTCCAGCCAGCCGCGGTCGTGCGCGAACATGCGGTAGGCCTCCAGCACATCGCGTGTCGGCCCGCCGAAAGGGATGCGGCCGCTGTCCAGCATCGCATCAATCGACCGGCGCATCTCGGCGATGGCGGCGTCCAGCCGGGCTTCCTCGGCCTCCGGGTCGTCGGCGATCAGCCGCGCGGAGCCGGCATGCGGTTCGTGCACCACCGCCACCCCGATGGCGAGACCGGGCGAAAAGGCGCCCCCCTGGAACCGCTCCGCCCGGGTCGGGCGCACATCAAGACCAGCAAGCTCCTCGGCGGCGATAACGTCACCCGAGGCGACGATCTCGGCCAGGATCATGGCCACGGTCTGCAGGGTCTCGATCTCGTCCTCGCCCACGGCGCGCGCCTCGCGCGTCTGCGAGGTCAGCACGCCGACCAGACGGCCACCGCGCAGGATCGGGGCGCCGACGAAGGACTTGAACGGCTCTTCGCCGGTTTCCGGCCGGTAGGAGAAGGCTGGATGCGATGGTGCGTCGGCCACGGTCACCGGTCGGGCGGTTCTGGCCACCAGGCCCACCAGCCCCTCTCCAGGCATCAGCCGCGTCGTATGCACGGCCTCGCGTTTCAGGCCGTGTGTGGCGCACAGTTCCAGTGCGCCGCCGCGGCGGGCGAGATAGATCGAACACACGTCCGACCCGGTGTCCTCGGCGATGATGCAGGTGAGCTGGTCCAGCCGTTCCTGCGCGTTCTCGCGCGCCGCCATCAGCGCCCGGAGACGCTTCAGCAGCCGGCGCGGGCCCGGCGCGGTTTCGGCTTCAGCCACCATGTCTATTCACCGTCCAGCCCGTAGGCGGCGTGCAGCGCGCGCACGGCGCGCTCCACCGCGTCATTGTCGATCAGGGCGCTGATCTTGATTTCCGAGGTGGCGATCACCTTCACCTCGATGGCCTTTTCACCCAGCGCTTCAAACAGGATTCGTGCGACATCCGCGCGACGGTTCAGCCCCAGTCCGACAATGGACACCTTGGCGAGTCCCGTTTCGTGGCCGATCTCACGCGCGCCAGCCGCGGCCTTGGCGCCCTCGGCGGCTTTCAGCGCTTTTGGCAGATCCTTGCGGTCCACGGTGAATTCGATGTTCGCGGTTCCGGCGTCGCGGGCCCGGGTCTGGACGATCATGTCGACGCCCACTTCGGCGTCAGCCAGCGCGCCGAACAGGGCGGCGGCGGCCTGCGGCCGGTCCGACGCGCCCAGCGCCGAAATGCGCGCCTGGTCGCGGGCGTAGGCGACGCCGGAGACGATGCGGCGTTCGGCGATCAGGCCGGCGTCAGTCACCATGGTCCCTTCCGCCTTTCCGGGTTCGGCGAAGCTGGACAGCACGCGCAGCTTCACGCCGCGGGCCTTGGCCATCTCGGCCGAACGGGTCTGGAGCACCTTGGCGCCCTGGGCCGCCAGCTCCAGCATCTCGTCATAGCTTATCGCATCAATGCGCCGGGCGCGCGGCTCGATGCGCGGGTCCGTCGTATAGACGCCGTCGACATCGGTATAGATGTCGCACTGCGCATCCAGCGCCGCGGCCAGCGCCACTGCCGACAGGTCGGTGCCGCCGCGCCCCAGCGTGCGCACCCGTCCGGCCGCGTCGACGCCCTGATAGCCGGCCAGCACCGGAATCTCGCCCGCCCGCATCGCGGCCAGCACCGGCGCGGCGTCCAGCCCGGCGATGCGCGACGCGCCCGGCGGGCCATCGGTGCGCACCCCGGCCTGCCAGCCGAGAAAGCTGCGCGCCTTCAAGCCCAGCTCGCCGAGCGCCAGCGCCATCAGCGCCGCCGACACCTGTTCCCCCGCCGCCAGCGCCGCGTCGGTCTCGGAATCGCCCAGTCCGCCGCCGAATCCGGACGCCAGCGCCAGCAGCCGGTCGGTCTCGCCCGCCATGGCGGAAACCACGACCGCGACCTGCGCGCCCTTCTCCGCCTCGGCCGCGACAAGGCGCGCGGCGGCGCGGATGCGCTCCGGCCCCGCCACGGACGTGCCGCCGAATTTCATCACCAGGCGCGTCAAGGCGTCCCTCGCGCTGCGACAAAAGGCCGTGGGCGCTCGCCTCGTCGCGCCGCAGCAGCCATACTGCGCGCGAATAGCCCTTGCGCGGCGCGCGCGCAACGGCGCAGGCCAAGGAAGGTGAACCGGCATGGCCCAGGCCGCCGCCCCCGATACGCTGTCCCAGCCCTCCGTGGACCCGGAAGAGGTTGAAAAGTTTTCGAGAATGGCCGCCGAGTGGTGGGATCCGGACTCGAAGTTCAAGCCGCTGCACAAGTTCAACCCGGCGCGGCTGAGCTATATCCGCGACGCGGCGGTGGGGCATTTCGGGCTGGACGCGAAGGCGGACAAGCCCTTGAAAGGCTTGCGCCTTCTCGACATCGGCTGCGGCGGCGGGCTGGCCAGCGAACCGATGGCGCGGCTCGGCGCGGCGGTGACCGGGGTGGACGCGGCGGAGGCCAATATCAAGACCGCGATGGTGCATGCGCGGGAGCAGAACCTGGCCATCGACTATCGCTGCGGAACCGCGGAGCAATTGCTGGCGGCGGGCGAGCAAGCCTTTGACATCGTTCTGAATCTCGAGGTCGTCGAACATGTCGCCGACCCGGCGGAATTCCTGAAAACCTGCGCCGCGCTGACCCGCCCAGGCGGGTTGATGGTGGTGGGCAGCATCAACCGCACGCCAAAGGCCTTCGCGCTGGCCATCGTCGGCGCGGAATGGGTGCTGCGCTGGCTGCCGCGCGGCACGCACCGGTTCCGGAAACTGGTGAAACCGCAAGAGGTTAGCGCCGCACTGGCGCAGGCGGGGATGACGGCGGAGGCGCCGGCCGGCGTGGTCTACAACCCGCTGCGCGATGCATTCGCCCTATCCGGGGACGCGTCGGTCAACTATCTGATGCTGGCTAGGAAACCGGGCTAGAGGTCCGGAAAACGCCCCGCCGGTCCCGGGCGGCTCCAAACATCACGTTTCAATGGCGCTTTCATCCTGCTTCACATGCCCTCTGGCTTACCCCTGGCTGCGCTTGCGGCGCCCTTCGGCCGACCCTGCCGGACGGGATCGCCGGCCGCGGCGTCCGAATCCGCGCCGATTTCGCCCCGCCCGCCCCTTGTGTGACCTTTTGGCGACACCTATTTCGAGGCCGGACCGGCGCCGTGCTTGCACCGAGGCGGCGCCCGGTCCGCCGGAATCTCGCCAAACCCTGGGGGATCGATCTTGGACTTCGAACGCTACACCGACCGGGCGCGGACCATCGTCATGGCCGCGCAGAGCCTCGCCCGCGGCGCGGGCCACCAGCAACTGACGCCCGAACACCTGCTGAAAGCGCTGCTCGACGACGAGGGCGGGCTGACGGCCAATCTGATCCGCGCCGCCGGCGGCGATCCCGCGCGCGCCGCGCAGGGCGCCGACGCGGCGCTGAAGGCGCTGCCGAAGGTCGGCGGCGCCGGCGCGGGCCAGCTTTACGCCGCGCCGGAATTCGCCCGCGTCCTCGACGCCGCCCAGAAGGCCGCCGAAAAGGCCGGCGACAGCTATGTCACCGCCGAGCGGCTGTTGCAGGCGCTCAGCCTCGCCAGCGGAAGCCGCGCCGCCGAAACCCTGAAATCCGCCGGCGTCACGCCGCAGGCCCTGAACGGGGCGATCAACGACATGCGCGCCGGGCGCACCGCCGACAGCCAGGGCGCCGAAGACACCTATGAGGCGCTGAAGAAATACGCCCGCGACCTGACCGAGGCCGCCCGCGAAGGCAAGCTGGACCCGGTGATCGGCCGCGACGAGGAGATCCGCCGCGCCATTCAGGTTCTGTCGCGCCGCACCAAGAACAACCCGGTGCTGATCGGCGAGCCGGGCGTGGGCAAGACCGCGATCGCGGAAGGGCTGGCCCTGCGCATCGTCAATGGCGACGTGCCGGAAAGCCTGAAGGACAAGAAGCTGCTGGCGCTGGACATGGGGGCATTGATCGCCGGGGCGAAATACCGCGGCGAGTTCGAGGAGCGCCTGAAGGCGGTTCTGAACGAGGTTCAGAACGCCGCCGGGCGCATCATCCTGTTCATCGACGAGATGCACACCCTGGTCGGCGCCGGCAAAGCGGACGGGGCGATGGACGCCTCCAACCTGCTGAAGCCCGCGCTGGCGCGCGGCGAGCTGCACTGCGTCGGCGCCACGACGCTGGATGAATACCGCAAGCATGTCGAGAAAGACGCCGCCCTGGCCCGCCGCTTCCAGCCGGTGTTCGTCACCGAGCCGAGCGTGGAGGACACGGTCTCGATCCTGCGCGGCCTGAAAGAGAAATACGAGGTGCATCACGGCGTGCGCATCGCCGACAGCGCCATCGTCGCCGCGGCCAATCTGTCGCACCGCTACATCACCGACCGCTTTTTGCCCGACAAGGCCATCGACCTGATGGACGAGGCGGCGGCGCGCCTGCGCATGCAGGTCGATTCCAAGCCCGAGGCGCTGGACGAGATCGACCGCCGCGTCATCCAGCTGAAGATCGAGGCCGAGGCGCTGAAGAAGGAATCCGACGACGGCTCGAAGAAGCGTCTCGAGGCGCTGGGCAAGGAGCTGGCGGGTCTCGAGTCGCGCTCGAACGAACTGACCGCCGCCTGGCGGGCGGAAAAGGACAAGCTGGCCGCCGCCACGGGGGTCAAGGAATCGCTGGACCGCGCCCGCGCCGAACTGGCCGACGCCGAGCGGCGCGGCGACCTCGCCCGCGCCTCGGAGATCAAGTACGGCCGCATCCCGGAGCTGGAGCGCAAGCTGGCCGAGGCCGAGGCCGGCGACGGCGATGACAAGGCCGGCGCCATGGTCAAGGAAGTGGTGGACGAGGAGCAGATCGCCGCCGTGGTCTCGCGCTGGACCGGCGTGCCGGTGGAAAAGATGCTGGAAGGCGAGCGCGACAAGCTGCTGCGCATGGAGGATGCGCTGCGCGCCCGCGTGGTGGGGCAGGACGAGGCGCTGGAGGCGGCGTCGGACGCCGTGCGCCGCGCCCGCGCCGGGCTGAAGGACCCGGGGCGGCCGATCGGCTCGTTCCTGTTCCTCGGCCCCACCGGGGTGGGCAAGACCGAGCTGACCAAGACCCTGGCCGAGTTTCTGTTCGACGACGAGGCGGCGGTGACCCGGCTCGACATGAGCGAGTACATGGAGAAACACTCGGTCAGCCGCATGATCGGCGCCCCGCCGGGCTATGTCGGCTATGAAGAGGGCGGCGCCCTGACCGAGGCGGTGCGGCGGCGGCCCTATCAGGTGGTGCTGCTGGACGAGATCGAAAAAGCCCACCCGGACGTGTTCAACGTGCTGCTGCAGGTGCTGGACGACGGCCGCCTGACCGACGGCCAGGGCCGCACGGTGGATTTCCGCAACACCATCCTGATCATGACCTCCAATATCGGCGCCGAGCATCTGCAGGCGGCCAGCGACGTCGAGGACGTGCGCGAGGCGGTGATGGGCGAGGTGCGCCTGCGCTTCCGCCCGGAATTCCTGAACCGCATCGACGAGGTGATCCTGTTCCGCAAGCTGGCGGCCGAACATATGGGCGCCATCGTCGACATCCAGATCCGGCGGCTGGCGAAACTGCTCGCCGACCGCGGCATGACCATCAGCCTTGACGACAACGCCCGCGACTGGCTGGCGGCCAAGGGCTATGATCCCGCCTATGGCGCGCGGCCGCTGAAGCGCGTGATCCAGAAGGAATTGCAGGACCCGCTGGCGCGGCTGCTGCTGCAGGGCGTGCTGAAGGATGGCGACGCGGTGGCGGTGTCGGCCCGCGACGGCGTGCTGACCCTGAACGGCGCGCCCGCCTCGCCCCCGGTCCTGCGCCCGGTCAGCGCCGCGATCAATTAGGGGGGAACCCAGCACAACCCGCGCAAAATAAAAGTAGCATTTAATAATTGCGCAATCTTAGCTCACCAAGCCACAAGAAAAAATAACGCGGGTGTTAAAATAAAACCCGCAAAGACGATTTGCCAAACAAACAGCTTAAATCGAAGGTCAATGCGATTTTTATACTCAAAATTTTGTAACCGCAAAGTATCAAGCCCAGATTCCACAAGGCGAATATATCCAATTAGAAAAAAACCAGCTACAATTGAATCGATAAGCCAACGTAAAATTTTAGCCATCGTAAAGCCAATGTTATTGAAAGAAAAGGATACAACTAATAAATCAATAATCACACCTGGAAGTGCGGCTAACGCGATTATCGGCATAGCCGCAATGTCAAATAACGCAGTAACCCGCCAACTTGTTTTGATGTGTGTAATTCTGTCAAATGGAGTTCTAATAATGTTTTGTAAATATTGTAGCTCGTATTTCAAATTTTGATATCTGTTGTTAATGCTTACAGACCCCGCCCCCCCATCTGCCAGCGCTACGCTTCGCCCTGCGAGTCGTGACATGCCATAAAGGATGGCTGAGATCACCATTATAGTTTTCAAATAGACTGGTAGCGGGATAGAGGTTATCGTGCTAACTATAGAGATATAAGTTCCATACAAAAGCGATGATAAATAAGATGCAAAATTTAGAATATCTTCCCAGTTTACCCCAAGAAGTGGGATGATCTCAAATCCAAAAGATTCTTTAATTTGACCCAATGTAAATAAGGACAATCCGGCCCCACCAATTGGGCCTATTTTCACGTAATTCAGAATATTGCCGCTCTGATGTATAACGCGGGGTGGTGATGTTGAGTTGCTCACGGGACTTCACTCCCCTCAGTTTTGGTAGTGGTGGCCAGGTGTTTATAATTCAAATATGATGCTTGATTGCTAATACGCATTTGTCGAATATGTTGTCTCCTTATATCTACATACTCATAATATATACTGTGCATTCTATCAATGCATTTAATGCCATGCTTTTTTGCATCCTTGTACTTTATGCGCGTCTCGTGCGGCTCTGAACCTCCATTTATAATTTCCGCTAACGAGCAATCTCTTTTATAAAAATTAACCATTTTCTTATGCTTGTTATTTATAAGATCACATGTTTTCTTTAAATCCTTGTCTTTTCTTTTCTTTGATAAAATTATTGCCAAAGCAGATATATCATCAAGTTTATCCGGGGTTTTCATTTCTTGAAGTTCAGCCCAATCGTGAACTGAAATACCGCCAAGTAGCAAGTCCGTTGGGCCAAGACACGCATTGGAACCGAATACGACAAGATCTGCGGCCAAGGCAATCTGTGTGCCGCCGGACATCGCCATATAGGGAACATATGCAACCACACGGCTCCGCTTCAGTATGACTTCGGCGATTAACTCGCTGGCAGCAGCATCACCCCCTCGCGTGTGAAGAATCAGGTCAATAGGTTTGCCTTTTGGCGTGTTTCGTATGCATGAAGCAATATCCAGCGCTTCTTCGTGTGTTAAATGATGATAATCGGCGTTTAATAAAAGCCCTCCGGTGTCAAAATCTCTATGTACAATGCTTATAATTTCACGTCCGCGCCTTTTTGATTTAATATTTTTTTGAATCTTCTCCCATTCCGCCTCAGCGTTCTGGAGGGCGCTGGCCGCGCCAGCGTTGGCGTCCGCTGGGTTGGCGGGAGAGAACGTAATGTCATCGGGCATCGTCGTCCCCCTCGATGCCGTTGTTGAGAAAGTAACGTTAACCATTTTTTAACAGCAAGAAAAGTGCTGATCTTGTTTCTCAATCATCACAGCTTGTTTGAGGCTCCGTCAGCGCCGCGATCAATTAGGGGGCAAGCCCCGCGCCTTCTGCTTCCCAATCTACTCCCCATCCCTCATCCTGAGGCGCGACCCCGGCCTTGAGCCGGGGGAGCCACGAAGGACGGGGGATGGGCATGTTCGCCTTCGTCTACATGCTGCGTTGCTCGGACGGGTCATATTACACCGGCTCTCACCGCGGCGACGACGTGATGAACCGTATCGCCCAGCATCAGACGGGCGAGGGCGGGGATTACACGCGCCGCCGCCTGCCGGTGACGCTCGTCTATTCGGACTGGTTCGACCGCGCCGAGGACGCGGTGGCGGCGGAACGGCGGCTGAAGGGCTGGTCGCGGGCCAAGAAGGAGGCGCTGGTCCGCGGCGACGGCGCGGCGCTGAAGGCGCTCTCCCGCCGCCGGACCGGAAAGCCGAAACCGCGCTGACCGGCGCCTGGCTGGACTCCCTCGTCCTTCGTGGCTCAGCCCCGGATTAAACCCGGGGCTTCGCACCTCAGGATGAGGGGGTTTGAGATTCTACCCACCCCCTCACCCTGAGGTGCTGACGAAGTCAGCCACGAAGGGCGAGGGGGTGCAGACAGCGCCCCCCTAAATCTCCCGTTCGCCCTGCTGGGCGACGAGGAGTTCGCGGCCGGTGTCGGTGGCGGGCACGGCGTTATCGCGCAGCGCGATGATGCGGTCGCGCTCGGCCCGGAAGGCGGGCAGTTCGTTCGCCTCCAGCCGGCGGCCGGTGGGCAGGTCGAGCCGCATCGGGTTCACCGGGCGGCCGTTATGGTGCACCTCGTAATGCAGGTGCGGGCCGGTGCAGGAGCCGGTGCAGCCGACATAGCCGATCACCTGGCCCTGGCGGACATTGGCGCCGCGGCGCACCGCGAAGCGCGACAGGTGCGCATAGGCGGTCTGATAGCCGTTGGCGTGGCGGATGCGCACGTAATTGCCATAGCCGCCGAAACGGTCGGCGCGCTCCACCACCCCGTGGCCGGCGGCGTAGATCGGCGTGCCGGTGGGGGCGGCGAAATCGGTGCCCTGGTGCATGCGGTTGAAGCCGCTGATCGGGTGGCGGCGCATGCCGAAATTCGACGAGATGCGCGCGCCGCTGACCGGCGTCATCATCAGCAGGCGCTCGGCGCTTTCGCCCTCGGCGTTGTAATAGCCGATGATGCCGTCCGGCGTGCGGAAGCGGAAAAACTCCAGCGGCTGGCTGCGCGCGCGGCCCTCGTAACGGATGTAGAGAATGTCGCCGGTGCGGGCGACGGCGCCGCGGCTGTCGACATGGCGTTCGAACACCACGTCGAAGCGGTCGCCCTGGTGGATCGAGCGCTGGAAGTCGATGGCGTAGGCCATCACGGCGGCCATCTCGACCACGATGCGGTCGGTGGCGCCGGCGCGCAGCGCGTCCAGGTAAAGGCTGTTGACGATCTCGCCCTGCGCCCGCGCCACGTCGGCGTGGAACACCGGCTGCGTCTCGCGGGCGCGCCAGCTTCCGTCATGGGCGCGCGCCACGGTGATGGAGCGGTCGACCTCCGGCCGGAAGGACAGGCCGGCGAGGCGGGGCTGCGGCTCCGTCTCCGCGGCGGCGGCCGGGGTCTCCAGGTAGATGCTGATCTCCTGGCCGGCGCGCAGGCGGCGCAGGTCGAACACCCCGCCGAGAGCGCTGATCGCGCCGGCGGCCTCGCCATTGGCGGCGCCGGCGGCGGTCAGCACCCCGGCCATGGTGCCGCCGCGCGGCACGGTCATGCGCTCGGTGGTCAGCAGCGGGCAATCGTCACAGGCGGCGATGAAGGAGGCGGGTCCGAATACGGCGCCGGCGGCGTCCGGCTCCGGCGCGGTCTCGACGCTTTCGACCGCGTCCAGCGCCACCTGCAGCGGCGGCGCGGCGCGCAGGGATTCAGCCGCGGCGCCATCGCCCGGGCGGACAACGAACAGCGCGGCGAGAAGCACGGCGGAAAGGGCGAGACTGGCGGCTATGGCGAGCCCGCGCGAGCGATTGCTGTCGGCGTTGTTCACGTCGAAACCCGTCATGCGCACCCACCCGTAAGTCGCGTTTGGAACCGGTTAGCGCGAAGCAATAAACGCGCCATTAACCCTGCGTCCCGCTTCATCACCGCACGGCCCGCACCGTGCCGGCGGCCCGAACGATGACCTGACCAGCCGGGCTTGCCAAGCCCCCGATGACACCCGAACGGAGGGCCAAGCGCATGCGTGCCGAAGCGTCAGAATCATGTATCGATAGCGCCATGATCGAAACCCGTCCCGCGGACATGAGCCCCGAACAGCTGGCCGCGCTGCTGTGCGCGCGGCTGTGCCACGACCTGGTCAGCCCGGTGGCGGCGCTAGGCGCGGCCCTGAGCGTTCTGGACGACGAGGACGCGTCCGACATGCGCGACGACGCGCTGAACCTGGTGCGCGAAAGCGCCCGCCAGGCGCATGTGAAGCTGGAATTCGCGCGGCTGGCCTTCGGGGCCGGCGGCTCCGCCCCGGGCGTGATCGACTGCGCCGAGCTGAAACGCCTCGCCGAGGGGCTGTTCGGCACCGTCAAGCCGGACCTGGTGTGGAAATCCGCGCCGCCGGCGCTGGAGAAATCCGCCGCCCGCCTGCTGCTGAACCTGTGCCTGCAGGGCATCGAATCCGCCCCGCGCGGCGGCACCGTGACGGTGGAGGCCGCGGCCGACGCCGGCGGCGGCGCCCGCATCCGCGTGGTGGCCGAAGGGCCGCGGGCGCGGCTGGACCCGAAATCCGCCGCGGCGCTGGACGGGCAGGCGCCGGAGGACGGTTTCGACGGCCGCTCCATCCAGCCCTATTACGCCGGGCTGATCGCCCGCGCGGCGGGAGGGCGCGTCAGCGCCCGCGCCGACGGCGAACGGGTGGAGTTCGTGGCCCTGACCGCGCCGCCGGCCTCGGCCGCCGCGGCCTGAGCCGTTCAGGCGCCGGCCAGCGCCGCGATCCGTTTCAGCTCCGCCATGTGCGCCGTGAAGGCGGCGCGGCCGGATTTGGTCAGCGACAGCCAGGTGCGCTGGCGGGTGTCCACCGTGGCCTTGGAGACGGCGACATAGCCGGCCTCCTCCAGCTGGCGCACCTGTTTCGACAGCACCGAGTCCGACACGCCGAGGCCGTCGCGCACCACGGCGAACTCCACCTCGTCCATCGGCGCCAGCATGGCGCAGATCTGCAGCCGGTTCGGCGCGTGGATCACCGGATCGAAACGCGGCGTCATCAGCGCGTCCCCGTCTCGGCGCGGTAGGCGGCGATCCACAGGCGGCTGCCGACCAGCACCGCGATGAAAGCGAAGGCGGCGCCGGCGAAGGCGACCCAGGCCGCGCCATAAGCCAGCTTGGCGATCGCGGCGGCGATCACCGCCCCGCCGCACAGCACGGCCAGGCATATGGTCACCAGCCGCGTCCGGCCGGCGCGGTAGCCGGACACCCATATGCCGTAGCGGCGCTTGTAGAGGCTGACCAGGTACGCCAGCGCCAGCAGGCCGCCCGCGACGATGAACAGGTTGAACGGCATTGGCGCCGCCTGCGACAGCACAAAACCGGCCATGATCGCGGCCAGCGAAAGATCGTACCACCACGGCGACTGCAGCCGCGCTTCGACGTCGGCGGATTTCGCGGCGGCGTCGGCGAGCGCGGCGCGCGCCTCTTCGGGGGAGGGTTGAGGGGTCATGCAAGGCTCCATGCGTTTGTTGCTTTCCATTGCGGAAAGTGATAGCGCATGACTTTCCATACCGTCAAGTCATAATTTTCCGATATGGAAAATGTGGGGATTCAGGCCTTCCCGCCAGCCTTGCGCGCCTGCTCGGCGCCTTCCAGACGCGACAGGCGCCGGTCCATGTCGCGCTGCTCGCGCGCCAGATCGGCGACCGCGGCGCCCAGCTTCTCGACCCGTTCGCCGATCACCGCAGCGCTCTGCACGGCGTTGAGGATTTTGTCGAACCAGCTCATGCCTCAGCGCCTTTCTTGGCCGCGAAATAAGCGCGCGTCTTCTCGACCTCGGCGAAGGCCTCGTCCAGCATGGCGTTGGCGCGCCCCAGCGCTGCAGAAGCGTGCTCGGCCAGCGATTCCAGCATCCGCGCCTGTTCATCCGTGAGCTGCACGTGCGCTTCCTCCTCGGGCGCGAAAGCACGCTCGCGCATAAAGGCGCCGGCGCTCACCCCAGCCTTGCTGGCCAATTTTTCGATCCGGATTTTCTCCTCCTCGGAGACGAGAATCACCAAGCGCCGGTCGCGAGCGCCAGGCTTCGGCAGGGGTTGGTGGACGGTCACGGACACCTCGTTACATTACCATGTGCATGGTAACATAACTGAGCTCGGCTGGAAAATCTAGTTCGCCTTCTTGGGCGGGGCCGGCGCGAACGGGGCGGGCAGGGGGGAGCAGGGCACGCCGTCGTCGGCGAGCTGTTTCGCCTGTTCCGGCGTGGTCTCGCCATAGATGCCGCGCGGGGCGGGTTTTTCGCCGGCGTGGATGGCGCGGGCCTCGTCGGCGAAGCGGTCGCCGACATAGTCGAAATTATTGCGGATATGGGCGCGCACCTTGCCCGCGATCTCGCGCGCCGCGCGGGCCGGATCGGCGGCCTGGCGGCGCGACGGCGCCACGGCCGGCGCCATCACCGCCTTGCGCACCTGCGTTGTTCCGCAATGCGGGCATTCGACCAGCCCGGCTCCGGACTGGTTGTCATAGGCCGCCGAGTCCGAGAACCAGGCCTCGAACTCATGGGCGTCGTCACAGATCAGCGCGTAACGGATCATGGAGCCATCTTACCTGATTTTAAGGCCATTCAGGGGCCTTTGACCGCCCGGTCATGGGTCAGCGCCGGAATACGCCGCCGCGCCTCCTCCACTTTCGACAGGTCCAGCGCCGTCGTCAGCACGCCCGGCTCGTCATGGTCCAGCGCCGCGACGACCTCTCCCCACGGCCCGGCGATCATCGACCGGCCCCAGGTGTTGCGGCCGTCCTCGTGGGCGCCGCCCTGCGCCGGGGCGATGACGAAGCTTCCGGTCTCGATGGCGCGGGCGCGGATCAGCGTCTCCCAGTGTGCGCGGCCGGTTGGCCGGGTGAAGGCGGAGGGAACGGCCAGCACCTGCGCCCCGGCCTGCGCCAGGCGGCGGTAGAGATAGGCGAAACGCAGGTCGTAACAGATGGTCAGGCCCAGTTGCACGCCCGCGGCCTGCGCCAGAACCGCCGTATCGCCGGGGCGGAAATTTGCGGACTCGGCGTAGGTCTCGCCGGCGCCCAGGCCGACATCGAACATGTGGACCTTGTCATAGGTTGCGGCCAGCGCGCCGTCCGGCGCGAACAGATGGCTGCGGTTGGCGGCCTTGCGCGGCCCGACGCGCACCGCCAGCGAACCGATCAACAGCCAGATCTTCAGCTCTTTCGCCAGCGCGGCGAAGAACGGGATCGCCGGTTCCTCCTCCGGCGGCCGGATCGCGGCGAACAGGGCGTCCGCGTCGCGCTGCACCAGGTGGGTGTTCTCCGGCGTCGCCACCAGCGCCGCGCCCGCCGCCGCGCCCTCGCGGATCAGCGCCTCGGCGGCTTTCAGGTTGCGCGCCGGGTCGGTTCCCGACCGCATCTGGACGAGGGCGACGGACAGCGTGCTCACGCGGCGCCCTTCAGCAGGGCGTCCAGCTCGCCGGCGCGGTCGAGCGCGAACAGGTCGTCGCTGCCGCCGACATGAAGGTCGCCGATGAAGATCTGCGGAAAGGTGGACCGGCCGCCGGCGCGGGCGATCATCTCCGCCCGCTTGCCGGGGTCGAAGCCGGCCGGAATCTCGGTGAAGGCCGCGCCCTTGCGTTTCAACAGCTCGACGGCGCGGTGGCAGTAACCGCACAGCGGGCGCGTGTAGATGACCACGGGCTGCAAGAGGAACTCCTGTAACAAGACGCCTTTTATGTAAGCGGATTCACCGGTCTGACAACGCGGGCCAGGGTCAGCGCGGCCACGCGCCGCGCCCCGGCGCGCTTCAGGGCGCGGGCGCAGGCCTGCAGCGTCGCGCCGGTGGTGAACACGTCGTCGACCAGCACCAGGGACGCGCCCTTGACGCGCGGCTTCGCGGGTTCGCGCACCGTGAACGCCCCGGCCATGTTGCGGCGGCGGGCGCGGGCGTTCAGCCCCGCCTGGCTGGGCGTCGGCCGCGCGCGGCGCAGCGCGTCCGTCTCCACCGGCAGGCCGGTTTGCTTCGCCAGCGCCTGCGCCAGCAGCGCCGACTGGTTGAAGCGGCGGCGGAACAGCCGCACCGGGTGCAGCGGTACGGGAACCAGCGCGTCCGCGCCGTCCAGCGCCTCGGCGCCCGACCGCGCCATCCAGCGCGCGAACTGGGCCAGCGCGTCCACGCGCCCGCCATGCTTGAAGCCAAGGATCAGGGCGCGGCTGGCCTCGTCATAGACAAAGGCGGCGCGGGCGAGGTCATAGCGCGGCTGGCGCGCGGCGCAGGCGCCGCAGACCGCGCCGTCGCCGGCGGGGTAGGGAAACGGAAAGCCGCACAGCGCGCACCAGGGCGCGTCGAGGAAATGCAGCCCGGCCCAGCTGTCCGCCTCCAGCCGCCCCGGCGCATCGACGGCGGCGCCGGTCAGCGGCGACACCGGCGGCCACAGCGCCGCGGTCAGCGCCTCGGCGGCTTTCTTTCCAAGGCCCGTCAGGCCATATCGAAGCGATGGCGTCAAACCCGCCCCCCCGCCTGTTCGACCGCGCGCTGCTGCGCCGCCGGCGCGACCGCGCGGCCGCGGCCATCCTACAGCATGATTTCCTGTTGTCGCGCGCCGCCGCCGACCTGTGGGACAGGGTGGAGAGCGTGACGCGGGATTTCCCGCTGGCGCTGGCGCTGGGCGGCGCCGGCGTCATGGACCGGACGCTGTCCGGACACGCGCAGGACAAGGTGGGGGCGCTGGTGCAGGCGGATTTCAGCCCCCGCATGGCGGTGGGCGGCGGATTGCGTCTCGCCGCCGACGAGGAAGCCCTGCCGTTCGCGGACGCGGCGTTCGACCTGGTCCTCGCGCCGTTGTCGCTGCACTGGACCAACGATCTTCCCGGCGTGCTGGCGCAGATCAACCGCGCGCTGAAGCCGGACGGTTTCTTCGCCTGCGCCCTGTTCGGCGGCGCGACGCTGACCGAGCTGCGCCAGTCATTGCTGGCGGCGGAGGCGGAGCAGAGCGGCGGCGCCAGCCCCCGGGTGTCGCCCTTCGCCGATGCGCAGGACATGGGCGCCCTGCTGCAGCGCGCCGGCTTCACCATGCCGGTCAGCGACGTCGACCGCGTCACCGTGCGCTATGCGGACATGTTCGGCCTGTTGCGCGACCTGCGCGGCATGGGCGAGACCAGCATACTGGCGCAGCGCCCGCGCAAGCCGGCGGCGCGCGGCCTGTTCCTGCGGGCGGCGGAAATCTATGCGGACCGGTTCTCGGACCCGGACGGGCGGGTGCGGGCGACGTTCGAAATCATCCACGCCGCCGGCTGGGCGCCGCACCCGGACCAGCCGCGGCCGAAACGCCCCGGATCGGCGACGCACCGTCTGGCCGACGCGCTGGGCGCGAAGGAGATCAAAGCCGGGGAGAAGGCGGGGCGTCGCGGCTAACCCAGACCGTCCGAAGCGGATTGCAGCATGTCGGACAGCGCCGGGCCGATCAGCGCCAGCGCGCCGACGATGGCGATGGAGACCAGCGCCGCGATGGCGGCGTATTCGATGGAAGTGGCGCCGGCGCGCGCGGAGAGGAAACCTGCGCCTACAGCCGGTCGCGCAGCTCCGCGGCCAGCGGCAGATCGGCCGGCGGCATGGCGTAGTTCCTCAGGTCCGCCGCCCGCGCCCAGGCCAGTTCCTGCCCTTCCTTCGGATCGGGGAAGCCGTCCCATTTGCGGCACAGATACAGCGGCATCAGCAGATGAAACGTGTCGTAGGCGTGCGATGCGAAGGCGAAGGGCTGCAGGCATTGCTCGCATGGCTCTATCCCCAGTTCCTCGCGCAGCTCGCGGACGACCGCGCGTTCGGGGGTTTCGTCCGGCTCCACCTTGCCGCCGGGAAACTCCCACAACCCCGCCATCGCCTTGCCTTCAGGGCGGCGCGTGATCAGGACGCGCTTGTCCGCGTCCAGAAGCGCGCAGGCCGCCACAAGAATAAGCGGTCTCCGGCCGGTGACTTCGATCATCGCCGATATCCCTTAATTTCCGGTGTGCGAATGGCGTTAACGCCGGTCTTCGCTTTCGTCTTCGCCTTCGACTTCATCTTCATCTTCGTCATGGTCTTCGTGCAGGGCGTCCTGGTCCGGGTCTTCGCCGCCCCCGTCATCGGTTCCGGGGGGGATTGCGCCGTCCTGCGGCGGCTCCGGCGCCAGCAGGCGCTGGATCTCCGCCCCGTCGCGCAGGCCGTCCACTAGGCTCTGGATCTGGTCGAAGGTGAGGAAGCGGACGATGTTGGGCCGCATCTGCTCCAGTGTCGGGGGTGTTTCGCGGCGGCGGTGTTCGACGCGCAGCACATGCCAGCCGAACTCGGTCTCGAACGGTTCCGACACCACGCCGGGCGCGGTGGCGAAGGCGACGTCGCCGAACGCGGAGACGATGGAGTCGCGCCGGAAATAACCCAGGTCTCCGCCCGAGCCGCGGGTGGCGTAATCCTGGCTGACCCGGCGGGCCAGCTCGGCGAAATCGCCGCCTGCGTCCAGCAGCCGCTTCACCTCCTGCGCCTCTTCCAGCGTGTCGACCAGGATGTGGCGGGCGCGCACTTCCTCGCCGCCGCGCGACAGGCGCGACTGCTCTTCATAGACGCGCAGGATCGCCTCCTCGGTCACCGCCTCGGCCAGCGCCGTCTCGACCAGGATGTTGCCGAGAATGCGCTCCTCGGCCAGCGCCAGGCGCCGGCGCGCCTCCGGCGTGTCCTGCAGGTCGCGGCGGCGCGCCTCCTGCGCCAGCAGGCGCTGGTCCACCAACTCCTCCAGTATGCGTTCATAGGTCGGCGACCCGGGGAGCAGCGCCTCGTCATAGTCCTGCGCGCCCTGCGCCGCCGCCTCGCGCAATACGTCGGAATGGCGGATCGCCTCGCCGTTCACCCGCACGGCCACCGGGTCCTCCGGGGTCAGCGCGGCCTGGCGCCGCTCGCGCGGCTCGGTGTCGCGGTGCTGAGGCCCGCAGGCGGCCAGCGCCGCCAGCAGCATCAGAATCACAAGGGGTCGCATCGCGGTCTCCGCCCTATCCATGTTCACACGCCGCGCAGCGCGGCACTTGAGGAAATCCGGCGCAGGTTCTAAGTCAGCCGGGCAATATTTTGACCGCGACGAAAGAAACCGCGCCGCGCCGCGCGTCAAGCGCCGCGCACAACCCGGCCCGCGCCGGAGCCAATGATCGGGTACCCTGTCCATGCTGTCTCTGACCCGCAAGCTTTTCGGCACCGAAAACGACCGCAAGATCCGCCGCATGCGCGCCGCGGTCGACCGGATCAACGCGCTGGAGCCGCAGTTCCAGGAACTGGGCGACGCCGCGCTGCTGGCCAAGACCGCCGAGTTCCGCGAACGGCACGGCAAGGGCGAATCGCTGGATGACCTGCTGCCCGAAGCCTTCGCCGCCGTGCGCGAGGCCGCCAAGCGCAGCCTTGGACAGCGGCATTTCGACGTGCAGCTGATGGGCGGCATGGTGCTGCATTCCGGCGCCATCGCCGAGATGAAGACCGGCGAGGGCAAGACCCTGGTCGCCACCCTGCCGGTGTATCTGAACGCCCTGACCGGCAAGGGCGTGCATGTCGTCACCGTCAACGACTACCTGGCGAAGCGCGACTCCGAATGGATGGGGCAGGTCTATGCGAAGCTGGGCCTGAAGACCGGCGTGATCGTGCACGGCATGGACGATGCGGAGCGCCGCGACGCCTACGCCGCCGACGTCACCTACGGCACCAACAACGAGCTGGGCTTCGACTATCTGCGCGACAACATGAAGTACTCGCTGGCCGACATGGTCCAGCGCGGCCACAACTTCGCGATCGTCGACGAGGTCGACTCGATCCTGATCGACGAGGCGCGCACGCCGCTGATCATCTCCGGCCGCACCGAAGACCGCACCGAGTTCTACAAGACCATCGATGCGCTGATCCCGCTGATGCAGGAAGACGATTACGAGATCGACGAGAAGAGCCGCGTCATCCACCTCACCGAGGAGGGCAACGAGCGCATCGAGACGCTGCTGAAGGAGCGCGGGCTGCTGGAGGAGGGCGACCTCTACGATGTCCAGAACATCATGGTCGTTCACCACGTCAACCAGGCGCTGAAGGCGCACAAGCTGTTCCAGCGAGACAAGGACTACATCGTCAAGGACGGCGCGGTGATGCTGATCGACGAGTTCACGGGCCGGATGATGCCGGGCCGGCGGCTGTCGGACGGCCTGCACCAGGCGATCGAAGCCAAGGAGCGCGCCGAGATCCAGCCCGAGAACCAGACGCTGGCCTCCGTCACCTTCCAGAACTATTTCCGCCTTTACGCCAAGCTGGCCGGCATGACCGGCACCGCGGCGACCGAGGCGGACGAATTCTTCTCCATCTACAAGCTGGACGTGGTGGAGATCCCCACCAACCGGCCGGTCGCCCGCCTGGACGAACAGGACGAGGTCTATCGTACGGCGAAGGAGAAATACGACGCCATCGTCAAGGAAATCCGGGAGTGCGTGAAGACGGGCCAGCCGGTCCTTGTCGGCACGGTGTCGATCGAGAAGTCGGAGGTGCTGTCGGAAATTCTCAAGAAGGAGAAGATCAAGCACCAGGTGCTGAACGCGCGCTATCACGAGCAGGAGGCGCGGATCATCGCCCAGGCCGGCGTGCCGGGCGCGGTGACCATCGCCACCAACATGGCCGGCCGCGGCACCGACATCCAGCTGGGCGGCAACCCGGATTTCCAGCTCGCCGACTGGATCGAGGCGCAGAAGGCGAAGGGCGAGGAGCTGAAGGACGCCGCAATAGCGAAGAAGCGCGACGAGATCGCCGCCGACGTCGCGGTGAAGAGGAAACAGGCGCTGGAGGCCGGCGGCCTTTACGTGCTGGGCACCGAGCGCCATGAAAGCCGCCGCATCGACAATCAGTTGCGCGGCCGCACCGGCCGTCAGGGCGACCCCGGCAAGTCGAAATTCTTCATCTCGGTCGAGGACGACCTGTTGCGGATTTTCGCGCCCGAGCGCCTGGACGGCATCATGCGCACCTTCGGCATGAAGGAAGGCGAGGCGATCCAGCACCCCTGGATGTCGAAGGCGCTGGAGACCTCTCAGAAGAAGGTCGAGCAGCGCAATTTCGACATGCGCAAGAACGTGCTGAAGTTCGACGACGTGATGAACGACCAGCGCAAGGCGATCTTCGAACAGCGCATCGAGTTCATGACCGCCGAGGACGTGGCCGACGTGCTGCGCGACATGCGCCACCAGGCCGCCGAGGACATGGTCGCGGCGCACATCCCGCCGAAAGCCTATGCCGACCAGTGGGACGTGGACGGGCTGGCCGAGGCGGTGGATCGCGTGTTCGGCCTGCAACTGCCGGTCAAGGACTGGGCGGCGGAAGAAGGCATCGCCGACGAGGAGATCCGCGAGCGCCTGATCCAGGCCGCCGACCGCGCCTTCGCCGAGAAGGCCGCCAGCGTCGGGCCGGACCTGATGCGCCGCATCGAGAAGCAGGTGCTGCTGCAGACCATCGACCTGAACTGGCGCGAGCATCTGCAGCAGCTGGACGCGCTGCGCCAGGCTGTCGGCCTGCGCGGCTACGCCCAGCGCGATCCGCTGAACGAATACAAGACCGAGGCCTTCTCGCTGTTCGGCATGCTGCTGGACAAGCTGCGAGAGGAAGTGACGCGGGTGATGATGCGCCTGCGGGTCGAGCCCGCCGCGCCGCCGCCCGACATGCGTCCGCAGGCGCCGCAGAACGTGCGCGAATCGCGCATCGATCCGCGCACCGGCCGCGACCTGATGGCGCCGCCGGGCGCCGCGGGCCAGCGGCCGCCGGGGGCGGCGATGCGGCTGGCGGGGCTGGATCCCAACGATCCGTCGACCTGGGGCAAGATCCAGCGCAACGCGCCCTGTCCCTGCGGTTCCGGCCGCAAGTACAAGCATTGCCACGGCGCGGTGGACACCGCCCCGGCGCAGCAGGCGTAATCGGGAAACGGCCGGCGCGATGGCGAAAGGCTAACCCGCGCCGTTCTCCAGCCGGCCGATGGCCAGGAAGCGGTCGCGGCGGCGCTTGCGCAGATCGTCGGGCGGCAGGCCGTCCAGCGCCGCCAGCGCCGATTCAACTGCGTCGCCGACGTTCTGGATGGTCTGTTGCGGCGCGCGATGGGCGCCGCCGACCGGCTCCGGCACGATCTTGTCGACGATCTTCAGACCGATCAGATCCTGCGCGGTGATCTTCATCGCCGCGGCGGCGTCCTTCGACCGCGCCGGGTCGCGCCACAGGATCGAGGCGCAGCCCTCCGGCGAGATCACCGAATAGATCGAATGCTCCATCATCAGCACGGTGTTGGCGCTGGCCAGCGCCACCGCGCCGCCAGAGCCGCCCTCGCCGGTGATCACCGACACCAGCGGCACGCCCAGCGTCAGACAGCGTTCGGTGGAACGGGCTATGGCCTCTGACTGGCCGCGCTCCTCGGCCCCGACGCCCGGATAGGCGCCGGCGGTGTCGACGAAGGTGACAACCGGCAGGCCGAACTTCTCGGCCAGGTCCATCAGCCGCACCGCCTTGCGATAGCCTTCCGGCCGGGCCATGCCGAAATTGTGCTTAAGCCGGCTCTGGGTGTCGTGGCCCTTCTCATGCCCCAGCACCACCACCGGGCGCCCGCGCAGCCGCCCCAGGCCGCCGACGATGGCCGGGTCCTCCGAGAACCGGCGGTCGCCGCACAGCTCTTCGAAATCCTCCACCAGCGCCTTGCGGAAGTCGCAGAAATGCGGCCGGTCCGGGTGGCGGGCCACCTGGGTCTTCCGCCACGGGTCCAGCTTCGCGTACAGGCCGGCCAGCTGGTCCGCCGCCTTGGCGCGCAGCTTGGCGACCTCCTCGCGCATGTCGGGGCCGTCGTCGCCGCCGGAGGAGGCTATGGCCTCCAGCTCCTCGATCTTGGCTTCGAGTTCGGCCACCGGCCGTTCGAAATCGAGATAGGTGCGCGTGGGGTCGGACATCGGAACCTTTGTAACAGCCTCGGGCGTGGAAAGCGCCGCGCAAGCTAACGGGGCGCCGGGGCCGCCACAAGCCGGATGCTTCAGCGCCGCGCCAGCGGGTGCGCGGTCTCGACCAGGGTCTTCAGCCGCTCTTCCAGCACATGGGTGTAGATCTGGGTGGTGGAGACGTCGGCGTGGCCCAGCAGCATCTGCACGCTGCGCAGGTCCGCGCCATTGGCCAGAAGATGCGTGGCGAAGGCGTGGCGCAGCACGTGCGGCGACACCCGCGCCGGGTCCAGCCCCGCCTTCAGCGCCAGATCGCGCAGGATGCGGGCGAACTGTTCGCGCGTCAGATGGCCGGCGGCGGCTGAGGCGGAAGGGAACAGGAATCGCTCGGCCCTGGCCCGGCGCGTGCTCGCCTTCGGCAGATGCGCCTCGCGCACGGCGCGGTAGTCCGCCACGGCGGAAAGCGCGCTTTCGGTCAGCGGCGCCAACCGCTCCCGCCCGCCCTTGCCGGTGACGTGAATACATCGCTCGGCGCGGGCGAAGGCGGCCAGCGGCAGCGACACCAGCTCGCTGACGCGCAGCCCGGCGGCGTAGAGAATCTCCAGCAACGCCCGGGCGCGGACCCCGGCCGGTCCGTCCAGCCCATCGGCGGCGCCGAACAGGGCGTCCACCTCGGCTTCCGATAGAATTTTCGGCAACGGCCTTTGCTTCTTCGGGCCTTTCAGGGCGGCGGCGGGGTCGTCCTCGCGCAGGGCTTCGGCCAGCAGGAAGCGATAGAATCGCTTCGCCGCCGACAACCGCCGCGCCGCGGTGGCCGCGGACAGGCCGTCGCGGCTCATGCCCGCCAGCGCCGCCTCCAGGTCCGGGGTGGACGCGGAAACCAGATCGGCGCCCCGCCCGCCCAGACGCGCGGCGAAGTCGTCAAGATCGCGGCGATAGGCGTCCAGCGTATTGGCGGCGGCGCCGCGCTCGGCCGCCATCATGTCGAGAAACAGGGCTACGGGGCCGGAGGCGGGCGCCGCGGTCACATCGTTTCCGCGGCCAGCCGCTCCAGCAGCATCGCCAGCGCCCGGCGACGCAGGCCGGCCCGATCCAGCGCTGCGGCGGCGCGCATCAGCGACAGGGGCGACTCGGCCTCCTCGGACAGGGCGGCGGCGGCCAGCAGGGCGGCCTCGCCGTTCGCGCCGGCATAGGCCGCGACTTCCATGGCCGCCAGCGCCGGCGAACCGGGAGAGGGCGGCGTCTCCAGCAGCAGGGCGCGCAGCTCGGCCGGGACCGGCGCTCCGAGCGCCGCCAGCGCCGCGGCTTCGCCCAGCGCCGCCTCGCCCAGCGATTCCAGCCGCGCCGCGACCAGCGCGCCGACGGGCGCGTCGCCCGCGCGGTCGGCGGCGATGGCGATGGCCAGGTCCAGCCGCACCATGTCGCGTGGCGGCGGCGGCGACCATTCCGGACGGTCGCTGGCGTCGCTCATCGGCGGTGGCGACAGCGCTGCGGGTCCGTCGCCGTCCGGCTTGTCGAAATCGTTCTCGTCCGGTGTGAAGACCGGACGCGGTGGTCCGCTGACCAGCCCTTCGCGCCAGCGCCGGGCGGCGGCGACATCGCCGGCCAGCAGCGCCGCGAAGGCGTAGCGGTAGCCATAGTTCAGCGTTTCAAAGCTGACCGGAATGTCCGCCACGGCGCGGCCATGGCGGCGCGCCGCCTCGGGCAGGCGCCCGTCGGCGGCGGCGTCGCCCAGCAGCACGCCCAGCGCGATGGCCCCGGCGCCGGGGTCGCGGGTCTGGCGGATCACCGCCTCCAGCAGCGCGGCGCGGCGGGCGCCTTCGCTCTCGCGCGCCTCGGCCAGGGCGGCGGCGGGGACGGTGATCGAGGCGGGGGTCACGGGCGCGTCGCGGTCCAGTTCGCGCAGCCAGGACGGCGAATCCATGTCCACCTCCGGCTCGTCCTCGGCCAGGGTGCGGGCCAGCGCCAGCATCAGGCCGCTGCGCAGCGCCGGCAGCTCCGCCGAGTTCTGACCCAGGGTGAGGGCGAACAGCAACTGGTCGAAATAAGGGTAGGGATCGATGGCGGCGGCCAGTTCCGCGCTCAGCTCAGCCGCCGCGGCCTGTCCGTTCAACGCCAGGCAGAAAGCGCGCGCCCGCAGCCAGTAGGGCCGGTCGCGGCCGTCGACCAGGGACTCCGCGGTGCGGCAGGCGGCGGCGGTCTCGCCCAGCGCGAAGCCGGTTTCGGCGTGGATGTGGGCCAGCCGCTCATTGCGCTCCAGCCCCGGTGTGCGCTGCAGCAGCGCGAAGGCGCGGCGCGGCCCCGCGGCGGCCAGCAGCCGGTCGGCGCGCAGCCAGGCCAGCTCGGTGTCGCCGCGTCCGCCTTCGGGCGGACGGGCGCCGGCGGAGAGAATCTGCGCCGCCAGCGCGGCGTGGGCGCCGCTGGCGTAACCATTGCCTTCGGCGTCGGGCAGGAAGGACAGCACGGCGCGCAGCGAGTCCGCCGTCGAACCGCGCCAGAGATCGTTCACGGCGGTCTCGCCGCCGGCGGAGACCTCCAGCGGGTCCAGCGCGCCGAGGTCGCGCACCTCAATCGGGTCCTGCGCCGCGGCCTGCGGGGCGAGGGCGATGACGGCGGCGATCAGGCTAGTTCGGAAAGCGGTCAGGCAGCTCAATTCGAACCTCTTGCACGTCCGGCTCCACGCTTTCGGCCAGCAGGAAGAGCCCCCCAAACACGACCACGGCGCCGCCGAGGATGACGCAAAGGGTTAAGATCAGGCCGCGCATGTCCGACTCCCCGGCGGTTTGCAGTTCGCAAGCCTAGCTAGGATTACGGCGATTTCCAGACTGCCGCATGCGAATCCCGCGCTTCGCGCCGCGCCCCCGGCGCCGTATATGCGTTGCATGGCGTCCGCGGCCCGCACCCCGACCGAACCGGCCTCCGCTCTTCGGAGCGGCCGGACCATCGTGCTGGTCGGCCTGATGGGGGCCGGCAAGTCCACGGTCGGCAAGCGGCTGGCGAAGGCGCTGAACCTGCCGTTCCGCGATGCCGACGCCGAGATCGAGAAGGCGGCCGGGCGCTCCGTGGCCGACATTTTCGCCGACTTCGGAGAAGCCGCCTTCCGCGATGGCGAACGCAAGGTTATCACCCGCCTGCTGGATGCGCCGGAGCCGATGGTGCTGGCGCTGGGCGGCGGCGCCTTCGCCGATCCCGCCACACGCGCGCTGGTGAAGGACAGGGCGGTGTCGGTGTGGCTGAAGGCGGACCTGGACACGCTGATGGCCCGCGTTTCGCGCCGCCGCACCCGGCCGCTGCTGAACACCGACGACCCGCGTGCGGTGATGGCTGAACTGATGGAAAAGCGTGAAAGCGCCTATGCCGAGGCCGACATCCATGTCGAGGCCGGGCGGGGTCCGCACGACGAGACCGTGACGGCGATTCTCGCCGCGCTGGAGGCGGGGGCGCCATGACCAGCCTGCGAACGGTCACGGTGCAGGCGGGCGGCGGGGATTATGACGTCGTCATCGGCGCCGGCGCGCTCGCCGCCTGCGCGCCGCGCATCGCGGCGCTGTGCCTGCGCGGGCGGGCGGCGCTGGTGACGGATTCCACTGTCGCCGGGCTGCACATGGCGCGGCTGGAAAAGTTATTGTCCGCCGCCGGGGTTCGCATCGAACCGGTGATCATTCCGCCCGGCGAAGGCCAGAAAAGCTTCGCCGGGCTGGAGCGGCTGACCGGCGCGCTGCTGGACATGGGGCTGGAGCGCGGTGAACCGGTGATCGCCTTCGGCGGCGGAGTCGTCGGCGATCTCGCCGGGTTCGCGGCGGCGATCTACAAGCGCGGAACGCGGGTGATCCAGATCCCGACGACGTTGCTGGCGCAGGCCGACTCCTCGGTCGGCGGCAAGACCGGGATCAACACCGCGCAGGGCAAGAACCTGGCGGGCGCCTTCCACCCGCCGGCGCTGGTGGTCGCCGACAGCGACCTGCTGGCCAGCCTGCCCGAACGCGACCTGCGCGCCGGTTACGCCGAGATCGTCAAGGCCGCCCTGATCGGCGACGCGGCGGAATTCGCGCGGCTGGAGGCGCTGGGCGCCGCCGCGCTGGCGCCGGAGACCCTGCCCAGGGCGCTGGCCGCCGCCATCGCCTTCAAGGCGGCGGTCGTGGCCGAAGACGAACGCGAAACCGGCCGCCGGGCGCTGCTCAATCTCGGCCATACCTTCGCCCACGCCTTCGAGGCCGAGGCCGCCGGCCGCGCCGATCCGCCCCGCCATGGCGAGGCGGTGGCCGCCGGCCTGGCGCTGGCCTTTGCGTACTCGGTCCGCCGCGGCGTCTGCCCGGCCGCGGATTCGGCGCGGGTCAAGGCGCATCTCGCCGCCGCCGGCCTGCCGGACGGGCCGAAGACGCTGCCCGGCGGCCCGTGGGACGCGGCGCGCCTCGCCGCGCGCATGACGCATGACAAGAAGAACGCCGGCGGCGCCGTCACCCTGATCCTCGTCCGCGGGGTTGGCGCGGCCTATATCGAACCCGGCGCGGATATGGACGATCTGCGCGATTTTCTTGCTGGTGAACTGTGATGGACATTTCCTGGACGCTTCTCGGCCCGGTTCTGGCGGTGGGGGGGCTGCTGCTGATGTCGGCCTTCTTCTCGGGATCGGAGACGGCGCTGACCGCCACCTCGCGGGCGCGGATGTTGCAGCTTGAGAAGGACGGCGACCGCCAGGCCCGGCGCGTCAACGGCCTGATCGACAATCGCGAACGCCTGATCGGCGCCATCCTGCTGGGCAACAACCTGGTCAACATCCTGGCCTCCACCATTGCGGCTGCGGTTTTCCTCGGCCTGTTCGGCGAGGCGGGCGTGTTTTACGCCACGCTGGTGATGACCGTGCTGGTGCTGGTGTTCGCCGAGGTGCTGCCGAAGACCTACGCCATCTCCAACCCGGACCGGATGGCGCTGGCGATCTCGGCTCCGATCAAGCTGTTCGTGCTGCTGTTCGCGCCGGTGGTGTCGGCGGTGCAGGTGATCGTGCGCGGTTCGCTGCGCCTGTTGGGCGCGCGGGTGGAGGGGCCGGTGCTGAGCGCGCACGAGGAGATCCGCGGCCATATCGACCTGCACCACCAGGAAGGCGGCTTCGTGAAGGGCGAGCGCGGCATGCTGGGCGGGGTGCTGGACCTGCGCGAGCTGACCGTGGGTGACGTCATGGTGCACCGCAAGAACATGCTGATGATCGACGCCGCCCAACCCGTGGCGGAGATCGTCGCCCAGGCGCTGTCCAGCCCGCACACCCGCCTGCCGCTCTACGAGGGCGATTCCGAGAACATCACCGGCGTGCTGCACGCCCGCGACCTCGCCCGCGCGCTGCTGGACAGCGGCGGCGACCCGGCGAAGGTCGGCATCGCGGCGGTGAAGCGCGAACCCTGGTTCGTGCCCGAGACCACCGAACTGATCGAACAGTTGAACGCCTTCAAGGCGAAGCGCGAGCATTTCGCCCTGGTGGTGGACGAATACGGCGCGCTGATGGGGCTGGTGACGCTGGAGGACATCCTGGAGGAGATCGTCGGCGAGATCGAGGACGAGTACGACGTGATCCCGCCGGGCGAGGGGCTGCAGCCGCAGCCGGACAACAGCTGGATCGTCAGCGGCGACGCCACGATCCGCGACGTCAACCGGGCGCTGGACTGGTCGCTGCCCGACGAGGAGGCGGTGACCATCGCCGGCCTGGTCATCCACGAGGCGCAGACCATCCCCGAACCGGGGCAGGTGTTCCGCTTTCACGGCGTGCGTTTCGAGGTGCTGGAGCGGCGGCGCAACCAGATCACGCTGCTGAAGATCGCCGCCAGCCCGGACTGACCATTTCCGTCACGGAACCATTCCCGGTTTACGGGCGTTATTCCGTCGCCGCACGAAATGCGGCGCTGACCAAGAGGGAATGGTTATGGACTATCGCAAGTTTCTGCTTTCCGCCCTGTTCGCCGGCTCTTTCGCCGCCGCGCCGGCGGCCTTCGCCTTCGACGAGCACGGCTATGGCGCCGAGCCGGCCGAAGAGGAGGAGCAGTCCGACGACGCCCGCGATGAAGGCGGCGACGAGGACGAGGCGGACAAGGACGACGAACGCCCGGACGACGACGAGGCGTAACCCGCCTCCGGCTCTGTCCGGAAACCGCAGCGGGCGGGCGCGAGGGGGCGCCCGCCCGTTTTCTTTTCCCGATCATGCTGTTGCGGGATTTCTGTTCCCGGCGCGGCTGTTGCTGCATTTGCGAAAAGCCTTGACGCGGCGCAGCGCACGGCGTTCACATGCGCGCCAGAAATTTCCCCCCCTTTCAGGCTTTCGATGGAGAGCAGCATGAGCATGAATGACGATCCGGTGGTCATCGTCGGCATGGCCCGCACCCCGATGGGCGGCCTGCTGGGCGATTTCGCGGCCGTGACGGCCAGCGACCTCGGCGCCGCGGCCGTGAAGGCGGCGCTGGAGGAGGCCGGCGTCGCCGGCGACGATGTCGACCTGGTCTATATGGGCAATGTGCTGATGGCCGGTCAGGGCCAGGCCCCGGGCCGTCAGGCGGCGATCAAGGCCGGCCTGCCGAAATCGGTCGAGGCCACCACGCTGAACAAGATGTGCGGGTCGGGCATGCAGGCGGCGATCATGGGCCGCGCCTCGATCCTGGCGGGCGACGCCGACGTCATCGTCGCCGGCGGCATGGAGTCGATGACCAACGCCCCCCACATGCTGCCGTCCCATCGCGCCGGCTTCAAATACGGCCATGACGTGGTCAAGGACCACATGGCCCAGGACGGGCTTGAAGACGCCTATGAAAAGAAGGCGATGGGCGTCTACGCCGACATGATCGCCCAGGAACACCAGTTCACCCGCGAACAGCAGGACGCCTACGCGCTGGAGACTTTGGCCCGCGCCCAGCGCGCGACCAAGGACGGCGACTTCAAGCGCGAGATCGCTCCGGTCACCGTCGCCTCGCGCAAGGGCGACGTGACCATAGACACCGACGAACTGCCCCAGAAGGCGCGGCCGGAGAAAATCCCGGAACTGCGCCCGGCCTTCTCCAAGGATGGCACGGTGACGGCGGCCAACGCCTCGGCGATTTCAGACGGCGCTGCGGCGCTGGTGCTGATGCGCCTGTCGGAGGCCGAACGCCGCGGCCTGAAGCCGCTGGCGAAAATCGCGGCCACGGCGGCGCACGCGCACGAGCCGGCCTATTTCACCACCGCGCCGGTCCCGGCGATGCGCAAGGTGGTGGAGCGCGCTGGCTGGCAGATCGGCGATGTCGACCTGTGGGAGATCAACGAGGCCTTCGCCGTGGTGCCGATGATCGCCATGAAGGAGCTGGGCATCAGCCATGACAGGGTGAACGTCAATGGCGGCGCCTGTGCGCTGGGCCATCCCATCGGCGCCTCCGGCGCGCGGGTGATGGTGACGCTGATCGCGGCGATGGAGAAGCGCGGCGCGAAGAAGGGCGTCGCCTCGCTGTGCATCGGCGGCGGCGAGGCCACGGCCGTGGCCATCGAACGCCTCTGAGCCTTTGCAAAAGACTGGTTGCGGCGGGCGGCCTTCGGGCCACCCGTTTCGTTTGGGGCCGGGTCAGAAAATGAAGCTGATGAACTGCGCCCAGCCGTCGGTTCGGGCGAGGGTGAAAACCGCGATTACGCGCAACACCAACCAGGCAATGACGATCAGCGTCACCGGATGCGGGCGTTTCAGGCGCAACACGTCATAGCCCAGCACGACCGCCGCCAGCAGGAACTGCATCAGCAGGCCGTAAACCCCGTCGCCCAGCGCATAAAAGCCCAGCCGCCCCGTGGCCGGCAGGATCATGGCGATACCGGCCAGCAGCATCAGTCGTTTATGGAAGTCTGGCCGGCCGCGATTGAGGATCGCCGCGGCGTAGAGAACCACGAAGCCGCCGAGATCGGTCAGCGTCACCATGCCGAAAACGGCGGCGGAGCCGAGAAAGCCGACATCGCGCGCATAGGCGTCGGCGGCGACCATGAAGCCGGTCACGGCCATGGCGGCGGCCAGCAGCAGGCTGGAAGCGCCGAGACCCATGTGCAGGCGCACCCGGCCGGCGCCGATCAGCGTCGCCTGCGCCGCGAACAGCAGGAACCAGGCCGTGAACAGGGCGCCGTGCGCATGGTAGAGCGCGGACAGCGGCCCGGCGGCGGCGGGTCGCAGGTAATAATCGGGGCCAAAGCCCGCGAACACCAGCGCGGCCAGAATCACCGCCATGACCGGAAAGAACGGTTCGCCGCGCCATCTGGCGCCGATGCTTGCTTCGGCCATTGCGTCCCCCTGTCCCCTGTCGCGCGCAGCCTAGCGCGCGGCGGGTATGGCGCAATCGCTAATCCGGACGATGGACACCTTCTGGTTATCGGCGCGGCACGCGAGTAAACTCGTCGTTCAAGATTGCGGACAGGGAGAGCGCCGATGCGGCTGCTGATGCTTCTTGCGGCGTTGGCGCTCGCCGCGCCGGCCTACGCGCAGACTGGTCCGTCTGCGACCGGTGCGCCAGTCATGATACAGGCCCTACCGCCTCTGGCCGAAGCCCTGCGGGATTATCTGCTGGGAACGGATTATCCGGAAGCCTTCGGCGATACCTATTACCGCGTACGCATCGAGAACCTGGTCATTTACGACATCACGGGCGACGGCTCGCCGGAGCTGATCGCGCATGTCTTCCCCTACTACCGGCAGTCGGCGACCATCCTGATCTATCGGCTGACGCAGGACGGCGCGATTGAGCGCGTCATGGAGGGACTGGCGCCGGGGCCGCTGGTTCCGGTGTCGGGCGAGCTAATCGACAGTCATGTGTTGCGGTCGGGCGTGGACTTCAGCATCGGCGGCCAAACGGACAGCGCCGAAGAGGCCCTGGACTTCGCCAGACGCGGAGCGGCGGGGTTCGGCGGCTTCGTCGCCTATCGCGGGTTCTTCCACGCCGATTCCCGCGCCGGGCCGACCTATTTCGTAGACATGACGGGGGCGGAGCTGCCAGCGGGCGTCAATTCTTGCGACGGGTTCGAATTCTCGCCCGTGCGCCAGATAGAAACGGGTTTCGTTTCCGGCGCCTCAGACAGGCCTTTGCTGGCGGCATGGACGGGCGAAGAAATCTATTTCTATGAAATCAGCGGCGTGAGCGCCGGCGGTTTCCTTAGAAAACGGGTCTGGGTCGCCCCGGCGCCAGAGGCAATGCAAGGCGTGTCCAGAACCCCGGATGGGTGGATGACGCTGCTTGGACCGGACGGCGCGGCGCGCGCCGTGGCGCTGCAATGCGACGGCGGGCGGTGCCAAATTGCGATGGGAAGCGACTGAACCGCCTCTAGCCGCCCTTCAGATGATCCAGCGGCAGGGCGTCGGCCTGTTTGACCTGGCCGACCATGACGAAGCTGCGTTCGTCGCCGACCACGCCCAGCGACAGCAGGCGCTCGCGGATGAAGGCGTTATGCCGGGTGATGGAGGGCAGCATGACGCGCAGGATGTAGTCATAGCTGCCGGTGACGATCACCGCGTCCACCACCTCCGGCCACGACCGTATCGCCTCGATGAAAGTATTATGGTTGTCCTGCGTCGGCGGACTGATCTTGACCTGCACGAACACGGTGTAGGCGAGGCCGACCTTTTCCGGGTCCAGCACCGCGGCGCGCTTGCGGATCACGCCCTCGCTCTCCAGCCGCCGCATCCGCCGCCAGCAGGGCGAGGGGGTGAGGCCGACGATGTCCGCCACCTCGGCCACTGAACGGCCGGCGTTCTCCTGCAGGGCGTGCAGAATGGCGATGTCGATTTCGTCGAGTTTCAGGGTCAATCCTGCCTCCGGCCGCGGCGTCCCGGCGGGGATTGTCATGCGGAAGCGCGCGGGCCGCAATGACCATTCCAATCACAGACTTGCGATGGAGTGGACAAGACGCGGCCTTCAAGGCTATGCCCCGCCCTCGGCAGGCAGACCCCGAACGAGGCCCCATGGCGACGTCCGAACCCCGCTTCCGCGTTCCCGCGCCCAAGGCGCGCCCCGGCGACAAGCCCGACTTCTCCGACTTGCGCATCCCCGCGGCGGGAGAGGCGAAACGCCCGAAGCCCGACGTGGCGGCGGACAAAACCGCGCCGCTGGCCCACGGCCTGATCCGGGTGCTGGACCATAACCACCAGGCGGTGGGGGAATGGGACCCGAAGCTGAAGCCCGAAACCCTGCGCGAGGGCCTGCGCCACATGGTGCTGACCCGCGTCTATGACGAGCGGATGCAGAAGCTGCAGCGTCAGGGCAAGATGAGCTTCTACATGAAGTCGACGGGCGAAGAGGCCGTGGCCGTGGCGGCGGCGATGGCGCTGCGTTTCGACGACATGGTGTTCCCGTCCTACCGCCAGCAGGGCATCCTGTTCGCGCGCGGCCGCGACATCGTCGACATGATGTGCCACTGCATCTCCAACAGCCGCGACAATCTGAAGGGCCGCCAGCTTCCTGTGCACTACACCTGGGCGGAGGGGAATTTCTTCTCCATCTCCGGCAATCTCGGCACCCAGTTTCCGCAGGCCGTCGGCTGGGCGATGGGCGCGCGCTATCAGGGCGAGGACCGCATCGCCGCCTCGTGGATCGGCGACGGCACAAGCGCCGAGGGCGATATTCACGGCGCCATGGTGTTGGCCTCCACCTATCGTGCGCCGGTGATCCTGAACATCGTCAACAACCAGTGGGCCATCTCCACCCACCAGAGCATCGCCGCCGGGGATGCGCCGACGCTGGCGGCGCGCGGCCTCGGCTATGGCCTGGCCAGCTTGCGCGTCGACGGCAACGACTTCCTGGCCGTGCACGCCGCCACACAATGGGCGGCGGAGCGCGCGCGCAAGGGCCATGGCGCGACGGTGATGGAGATTTACACCTACCGCGCCGCGGCGCACTCCACCTCCGACGACCCCTCCGGATACCGCCCGAAGGACGAGGCCGCGGCCTGGCCGCTGGGCGACCCGATCGAGCGCCTGAAACAGCACCTTATCGGCCTTGGCGAATGGGACGAAAAGCGCCATGAGGCGCTGGAGGCGGAGCTGAACGACATCGTGGTCAAGGCCTACAAGGAGGCCGAGAGCCACGGCACGCTGCATGACGGCCCGCTGTCGCCGACCGAGAGCATATTCGAGGATGTGCTGGCCGGGCCTGACTGGCGCCTGCGCCGTCAGCGTCAGGACCTGGGGGTGTAGCCGCCATGCCGGTGATGAACATGATCCAGGCGCTCAATTCCGCCCTCGACGTGGCGATGGAGCGCGACCCGAACGTGGTGCATTTCGGCGAGGACGCCGGCTATTTCGGCGGCGTGTTCCGCGTCACCGCCGGGCTGCAGAAGAAATACGGCCTCGACCGGGTGTTCGATGCGCCGATCAACGAGGCCGCCATCGCGGCGCTGGCCGTCGGCATGGCCGCCAAGGGCCTGCGCCCGGTGGCCGAGATCCAGTTCGCCGACTACATCTTCCCGGCCTTCGACCAGATCGTGTCGGAGATGAGCCGCATCCGCTACCGCTCCGCCGGCCAGTTCACCCAGTCCATCGTGGTGCGTTCGCCCTGGGGCGGCGGCATCCGCGGCGGCCAGACCCATTCGATGAGCCCGGAAGCCTTCTTCACCCACATTCCGGGGGTGAAGGTGGTGATCCCGTCCAACCCCTATGACGCCAAGGGCCTGCTGATCGCCGCCATCGAAAGCGACGATCCGGTGATCTTCTTCGAGCCGAAGCGCATCTATAACGGCCCCTTCGACGGCGTGCCGGACAGCGCGCTGACGCCGTGGAGCAAGCACCCCAAGGGCGAGGTGCCGGAGGGGCATTACACCGTGCCGCTGGACAAAGCCGAGATCGCCCGCCCCGGCGAGGCCGTCACCGTCGTCACCTATGGCACGCTGGTGCATGTGGCCATCGCCGCGGCCGAGGCGTCGGGCATCGACGCCGAGGTGATCGACCTGAAGACGCTCACCCCCTACGACATCGGCGCCATCACCGCCTCGGTCAACAAGACCGGGCGCTGCGTGGTGGCGCACGAGGCGCCGCGCACCTCCGGCTTCGGGGCCGAGCTGATCGCCCAGATACAGGAAGACTGTTTCTATGCGCTGGAGGCGCCCATCGCGCGCGTCACCGGCTGGGACACCCCCTATCCGCACGCCCATGAATGGGCCTATTTCCCGGGGCGCCAGCGCATCATCAACGCCCTGAAAGCCGTGACGGAGGCCGCGTGAGATGAGCGAATACCGCTACAAGCTTCCCGATGTCGGCGAAGGCGTGGTCGAGGCCGAGATCGTCGAATGGAAGGTCAAGGTCGGCGACAGGGTGGTTGAAGACCAGCCGGTGGTCGACGTGATGACCGACAAGGCGACGGTGGAGGTGCCCTGCGCCGTCAACGGCGTGGTGACCAGGATCGTCGGCGAACCGGGCGATGTGATCGCCGTCGGCACCGAGATTCTGTTCATCGACACCTCGGGCGACGGCGCCGCCGCCAAGGCCGAGGCCCCGAAAGAAGACAAGAAGCCGGAGCCGAAGGCCGAGGCGAAACCGGCGCCGGAACCACAGGCGCCGAAGGCTGAAAAGCCCGCGCCCGCCCCTGCCCCGGCGGCTGCGAAACCCGCCCCCGCCCGTCCGTCCAGCGCCCGGCCGCTGGCCAGCCCGGCGGTGCGCCAGCGGGCGCTGGAGGCCGATATCGACCTTGCCGCGGTTCCCGGCTCCGGCCCGGCGGGCCGCGTCATCCACCGCGATCTTGACGATTTCATCGCCGCGGGCGGCCGTCTTTCGGCCCGCGCCGGCGGCGGGGCGGGGCGCGCGCCGCGCACCGGGATGGAGAGCAGGAAGATCATCGGCCTGCGCCGCAAGATCGCCGAGAACATGCAGAAGGCGAAACGCGACATTCCCCACATCGCCTATGTGGAGGAGGTGGACGTCACGGCGCTGGAGGATCTGCGCAAGCACCTGAACGCGAACAAGCGCGAGGATCAGCCGAAGCTGACATTCATTCCCTTCCTGGTCGCGGCGCTGGCCAGGGCCCTGCCCGCAACGCCGCAGGCCAATGCGCATTTCGACGGCGAGGCCGGGGTGCTGACCACCTATGAGGGCGTGCATTGCGGCATCGCCACGGCGACGCCGAACGGGCTGATGGTTCCGGTGATCCGCCATGCCGAGGCGCTGGACCTGTGGGGCGTGGCGGCCGAGCTGTCGCGCCTCGCCGCCGCGGCGCGCGACGGCAAGGCGACGAAGGAGGAGCTCTCCGGCTCCACCATCACCATCACCTCGCTGGGGGCGATCGGCGGGCTGGTGACCACGCCGGTGATCAACGCGCCGGAAACCGCGATCATCGGGGTCAACAAGATGGTCGAGCTTCCGCGCTTCGACGCCGCAGGCCGCGTGGTGCCGCGCCTGATGATGAACCTGTCCTCCAGCTTCGACCACCGCATCGTCGACGGCTATGACGCCGCCCTGCTGATCCAGCGCGTGAAGGCGTATCTGGAGAACCCGGCGACGCTGTTTATGGAGTAGGGGGATGCCGGGGCGCGCCCAATCCTCCCCCCCTTTGTGGGGGAGGTGTCCGCGAAGCGGACGGAGGGGGGCAGCGCTTTCGTGAATCACCCCCTCCCCGCCCTTCGGGCGGACCTCCCCCATCAAGGGGGAGGATGAGCAATTGCCCCTGACTGTAGCGCGCCATTTGAATCCGGAGTCTTTGACACATGATTCCGGAGTCGCCGCGAAAAATCATCCCCGGCCGTCCGTGATGATCAGTTCGCCGGCGCGGGTGGGGCCGCCTGAGAGCCTGTAGGTCACGTCAACGGCCTCGATCTGCGCCCAGGCGAACAGCTCACGGATCGGCGGAACGTCGTTTATCGACAGTATGAAGCGGCCCTGAAGCGCCTTCAAACGCCCCGCCAGGCGCGCGAAATCGTCCCGGCCGAACAGCGCCTTGCCGTAATAGTCCTCTGTCCCCCAATAGGGCGGGTCGCAGTAGAACAGCGTCTCCGGCCGGTCGTAGTGGCCGATGAATGCGTCGAAGGGCAGCTGCTCGATCACCACGCCGGACAGCCGGTCGTGCGCATCCTGCAGCTGCGGGGCGAGCCGGGTGATGTCGAAACGCGCCGGCCGGGCGTAGGAGACGCCGAAGTTACGCCCCTCCACCTTGCCGCCGAACCCGAGGCTCTGCAGGTAGAGAAAGCGCGCCGCCCGGCGCAGATCAGTCAGCGTCGCCGGGTCCTGTTTCATGAGGCGGTCGAACTCGGCGCGGCTGGAAAGCCTGAAGCGCAGCTCGTCCATGAAGGCGGGATAGTGCTCCTGCAGGATGCGGAAGAATGTGGCCACGTCGCCGGAGAGGTCGTTGACGATCTCCTGCGCCGGGCGGCGGTCGCGGCGGAAGAAAACGCCGCCCATGCCCACGAACGGCTCGGCGTAGACAGCGTGGGGCGTGCGCCCGATCAGGGCGACGAGGTGGCGGGCGAGATTGCGCTTGCCGCCGACATAGGGGGCGAGCGGACGCACCGGCTGGACGGGTGAGAGAGCAGGTGTCGACAAGGGGCGTGAATCCGGTTTCAGTCGCCCGCGCCGGGGCCCCGGCGGCGGGATGGATGGAGGGCGCGCCCTCCGGACATGCAGGATTTCACCCTGCGGCTTCGGGCGCGCCAACGCCCGCGGCCCCCGCCTCAGGCGGGTTCGTAGTCATCGATCTCCAGCGGCTCGATCGCCGGATCGCCATGGTTCGCCGGACGCCCCTGGGTGATCAGCCGGAAGTCGCTGTTCCCCGGCGCGGCCGGCACATGGTGTTCGGCGCCATCCGCGTCCAGCGCGATAATCCAGGTCTGTTCGGGGTCGGCCCAGCGGGCGCTCTGGAAGGGGGGCATCTCAAAGCTCCGCACTGAGGTCGAGGACTTGCAGGCCGGCGGCGGTCTGATAACCAATCAGCGTGTCGGCCGTCGTGTCGGCGAAGGACGCTCCGGCGCCGCCGCCGCTGATCGTCGGCGCCGCCCGCATGTCGATGAACCCGAGATTGGCCTTCTCGGCGGGAACCCAGACCGCACGGCGCTGAAAATAATGCCGGCACCGGCGCGTCTCGGCCGGCAAGCCGCCCCGGCGGCAGAGGGTTTCGAACGGTGTCTCGACCGCGCCGGCCTCCAGCTGCAGCTTCGCCACGCGAGTGGTCGAGACCGTGCCGCCATTGGCGCCGTCATCGCGGCGTATGGAGATGCGAAGCCCGTTCACGGCGTCGGCATGGAGCGCGGCGATGCTGGCGCTGTATTTCGTCCATGCGGCCGAAGGCGCCGTCGCCACCACCAGCGAATGGCGGAAGTTGACCGTAGAGAAGTTATCGAGCCCCGCCGCCGTGCTTATGTAGGCAAAGAGGCGACCGGTCCCGACGATGGACCGGGCCCAAAATGTCGCACGAACAGGGCCGCCGGCCAAGGGCCGCGCCAACGCCGATTCGACGTTGACGCTGAGTGTCGACAACGCCGCCGGGCTGTGCCCAAACTCGACAGAGCAGGGAACCGAGGCGTCGGGAACGTCCGTCATACGTTCGATACTGTTCACCCCCGCGAACAGGACGCGATCAGGGCCGAACCCAGGCGACGTGAAGCTGACGCCGCGCTGCCATATCCACAGCCCGCCGTTTGTGATCAAATTCCGTTGGCCCGGGTGCAGGCTGCCCGCTGCCGACGCCTCGGCAGCGATGCGGGCGCTTTCAGCCTGCGCGGCGCTGCTGGCCGCGCTGGCCGCCGCCGGCTCCGCCCCGGCCACCAGGGCGCCGACAGCGCCGACATCGGCCAGCGCGGCGGGGAAGTTCTGCACATGCCCGCCGGCGGCCAGGCCGCCGGGATTGCCGCCGCTGACGGGGTCTGAATTATAATAGCCCGCCAGCAGGCGGCCGATGGCTGCTTCGCTCATCCGATGATCTCCCTCAGGGTGGCCGAGACGGCGTTGGCGCCGTCATAGGTGAACTGCGGCGCCGGCGGCGTCTCGAAGGTCGCTGGCCAGGCCTCGCGCAGCATCGATACGTCCGAACCGGCGTCGGGGACGAACAGCACCGCCCCGGCGCGGCGCGCCCGCCCGCCGGCGTCATACAGGCGCCGCGCCTCGGCGTCGCTCAGCGCCGGCCAGCTGACGCTGATCGCGCGGCGCGGCGGGCGCAACTCGAAGAACTCCCGCCCGCCCGGCGCCTCGTCGGCCATGTCGCGGGCTTCCAGCTCCAGGTCGCGGCCGCGCTCGAAATTGAAGCGCGGCGTGAACGACCCGGCCAGCCACAGGCCGCCGAGGTCGAAATACCCGTCCGGATGCGCCGCGTCGTCGAACTCCACCCGGAAGGCCGCGGCGGGAAAGTCCAGCGCCAGCGGCAGCATGAAATGCCTCGGCCACAGGCCCAGATCGCCGGCCAGCGGCAGACCCGTCCACCAGTTGGGCTCATCCCAGTCGATCGCGTCCGAATCGAACCAGCGGCCATAGGCGGGCCGCCAGCCGCTGCTCCAGTCCGGGTCGCCGAGGTCGCCGCCCGCAGCGATCGCCGAGACGCGCACCTGCGCGTCGAGAGACAGGCTGTGAAACAGGATCGCGACCAGGTCTATGCGCCGCGGCCGGTCCAGGGCCGCGTCGAAGCGCGCTTTGGAGAGGTCGCCGGGCGCCAGCTGCCGCGCCGGGCGGCTGACATAGCCCGCGGCCTTCAGGTTCGACAGCGGCAGCGCCGCGGACCATTCGCCGCCGGACAGCGTCGCGGCCATCGCGTGATTGACATCGGATATCCGGCCCAGCGCCATCATCACCCCCACAGCGTCCAGACCATCAGGTCGCGCCTCGGCCGCATCATCTCCTCGCCGATCAGCAGGAACTGGCCGTCAAGGCCCGCCGCCGGCAGGTCGATATTGACGATCTGGCCCAGCCGCACCGCCAGCCGCGCCTGCGTGATCTCCAGCGTCACGCGCCAGGCGCGCTGGCGGCGCCCGTCCGGGGCGAGGCCAAACCGGGCGATCAGCCAGTTCGCGTAGAGCTGCGCCGCGCTCTCGGCGCGCAGCGGCGTCGCGATCTCGATCCGCCGGAACGCGTTCGGCCACGCCTCCTTGGCCGCCGCGTCCTCGGCGATCAGCCAGCGGTATTCGGCCGCCAGCTCCTGTTCCTTGTCCGTGCCGCGCAGGTCCGGCGCGATGTCGGCCGGGCCGTAGGTGGTCCATATCCGGCCCCAGCCCACGGCCGCCTCGCCCAGCGGCGGCGGCGCGCTCTCGTCCGTCGCAAGCCCGATCACGTCGGCCTCGCCGATCGACGCCGCGACCAGGAAGCCCGGTATGCCCGGCGGATACACCTCGTTGAAGCGCCAGACGCCGGTGCGGTCGGGGGCGAGGATGAAGGCGATATAGCCGACCCCGCCCAGCTCGGTCGCCGCGCCACGCGCCGCCCAGCCGATCGCGTCGCGGGCGCTCACCGGGTCCGCGAAGAACACGCCGGCGTGCTGGCCGCTGGTGGTCAGGATTCCGGTAAGCCGCGAATCCGGCAGGCCCGCATACCAGAACAGGCGCTTCAGAACGCTGCCGTGCGCCTGGTCGCCGACCCGGAAGCCGAAGGCGAGCTTGCCGACCGGCTGACCCTCGATCCGGATCAGTTTCCGCCCCGCCGCGAAGTCATAGATGTACTCGCCGGGGTCCAGCGCCTCGCCGTCGAAATCCGCCGAGGTCGGGCCGTCGACCGGGTTGTTGTGGCCGTAGTCGCCGGCATGGACATAGCCGGCGGCGTCGCCGCGATCGAACAGGCTGACCCCGGCGCCGCCGCCGAACACCGAAAGCCCGGTCCCGACGATGTCGCCATAGAGCTGATAGGCCTGCAGCGCCGTGTTCACCTGCGGGCAGGGCAGGTGCGCGTCGAGCAGCCGGCCGAGCGCGACCGGTTTCGGGCGGCCCTTCACCGTCTCCGGCGTCCCCTCATAGAGCACCGTGTCGCCGTCATTGGTCCCGGCGTAGAACTGGGTGTGCAGCGGCTTGTCCAGCTCCGCCCAGTGATCGTGCATGATCACCTTCACCCGCGGCGCCTCGCTGAAGCCGTAGGCGTAGCCGGGCGGCTGGCAGACGCCGCTCATCACCAGCAGCGCGGCGCTGAACGCCGTGCCGGGCGTCCACAGCCGCACGCGGATGGCGCCCCAGCTCCACGCCTCCCAGGCGTCCAGCGCCCGGTCGGCGTTGGCCAGCGTCATCGCCCCGGCCGACCAGCCGGGCGACAGGGTCTGGAAATCGCCCCACAGCGCGCGGGCCAGCGACGGCGCCTCGATGATCCGGTCATCCCACACCGCGTGGCTGACCGCGCCCTGGCCCGCCCCGAAGGGCCGGATCGCCCGGTCGCTGAAACGCAGCGTCTGCACGCTTCCTCCGCCCGGCGGCGTCACGTCGATCTCGGCCAGGATCACGCGCTCGCTCATCTGATCCTCGCCGCCGCCTGCCGCGCGAGCGCGTTGGCCAGCTCCGCCTCGTCCGCCATCTCCTTCACATGATGCGCCGTCTTCTCGCCGGCGCGGCGGGCGCCCGCCAGCTCCGCCCCGTGCTCGCGCCGCGTGTTCTCGGCCGTCTCCAGCAGCCGGCCGAGGCCGTGGCCGGTCACCTCCTGAAGCGCGCGCAGCCGCTCCTCGATGCGGCGCAGCCAGTCGATGTCGCCGCCGGGCTCGACCGGCAGGCCGTCGAGGCCCGAATACCCCTTGCCGGTCGCACGCTCCGGCTTCAGGCCGGGGGTGGCGGGCGGCGGCGTGAAGGTCTCGGCCGCGTCATGGGCCAGCGGCGGCGTCAGCAGCTCGCGCCAGATATCCCGGCCCGGCGGCCCGATGTCCGCCGCTCCGGCGCCGCCGCCGTCACCCAGCGCCTGCAGCGCCGCCACCAGCTGGCGGGTCTGCTCGTCCAGCGGGTCGGCGAAGGCGTCGCGGATCTCCACCCCGCCGCGCCGCCACCAGTCGTCCGGGTTGCGCGGGTCGAGCGGGTCCGGCGGCTCCACCGGCAGGCCGCTGCGCTCGTCGTCATCGCCGCCGCGCTCGGCCGGGGTCGGCCCGCCGGTCGGCGGCGGCTCCTCCGGACGCCAGCGAGACAGGCGCTCGATATCGCCCATGATCAGCGCCCACAGGTCGGCGCGCGCCTGGGCGCTGCTGGTCGCCAGCCGGTCGGCCTGCAACAGGCGCTCGGCGTAGCGGGTGATGTTGCGCAGCGCCTCCTCGTCCCCGGCCTCGGCCAGGCGAAGCTGCTCCTCGTACTGGCGGAACGCCTCCTCGCGCTGCGTCTGCGGCGACAGCGGCGCCAGATCGCCCAGCATCATCCGGTCCAGCCACTCGCGGTGTCCGGCCTGGATGCGCTCCAGCGCCTCGGCCGCGATCCCGGCCGCGTTCCCGAGGCGCCGCATCACGTCCTCGATCTGCAGCTCGCGCAGCCGCTCGATCTGGCCCAGCACGTCGGCCGTGATCAGCCCGGCGGCGATCAGCTCCTCGGCTTCCTCGCGCAGCGCCCGGTAGGCCGCCTCGATCTCGGCCATGGCGGTGCGGCGCTGCCACTCCGCCGGGTCCATGAACTGCAGGATCGCCAGGTCGATCGCCTCGGCGAAACCGCGGCCGCGCGCGATCACCTCGATCGCCTCCTCCAGCGTCCGGGCGGTCTGGACCAGGCGCGCCTCGGCCTCGCTCAGGTCCGACGCCCCGGCCGCGATGGCGCGCAGGATCGTCTCCTTGACCACGGCCTCGGCCAGCGCCTGCGCGTCGGCGTACTGCGAAAGGCTCACCCCGTGGCCGATCACGTCCGTCAGCGAGCCGGCGCCGCGATAGGCGCCGCCGAAGAACCCCTCGCCGCCAAGGGCCTTGTAATTGCCGCCGGTGACATAGCCGGCCGTCGTCGTCATGCCGGCGATCTTCGTCAGGTCGATCCTGAACAGCTCCGCGGCGGCGTTCAGGCTCTGGCTGATCGCCTGCGCCAGCTGGCCGACCTCGGAGCCCGGCCCGCCGTCGCGCGTGTGCTGGCCGCCGACCTGGAAGCCGCCGGCGGTGGCGACGATCTCGGCCGTGGACATCGGCCGCTTCTTGCCGCCGAACAGATTACCCAGCGCCAGCCCGGCCAGCGCGCCCAGCGGCCCGGCGATCGCCGTCAGCGCCGAGCCTACGGCGCCGCCCATCAGCCCGCCCAGCGCGGTCCCCTTCAGACCGGCGATCAGCGCGCCGCCCGCCATGCCGCCCAGATGCGCGCCGCCCAGCGACAGGCCGAGGTCGAGGCCGGTATTCCCCGACCCCAGCCCCATGCCCTGGCCGAGCAGGAAGCCGGTTCCGGCGGACCCCAGCAGGCCCTCGAACGCCCCGCCGAGGCCGCCCTTGCCGCCGCCCAGCATGCCGCCCAGCGAACCGGACAGGTTGCCGGCCACGGCCTGCACGACGATGCGGATCGGCTCGGCCAGCATCGCGTCGTAGATCGCCCGGCGCAGCTCGCGCTCCAGCATGTTCCCCAGCTCGCCGAAGGCCAGCTCGCCGGAATTGATGAACGCGTCGCGCATCATGTCCTGCATCTCGCCGGCGGCGGCCGCCCAGTCCTGCGCCCAGGCCTCGGCCTCGGCCCGCGCCCGCGCCATCGCCCGCACCGCGTCTTCGGCCAGGTCGCGCTGCTCGCCGCGGATCCGGGTGATCAGCGCCTCGGTGCGCAGCGCGATCTGCCGTTCGCGATTGGTCAGCCGCGCCAGCCGCAGGTCCTGTTCGAAGTCCGCGGCCTCGGCCGTCGCCGCGCCCGCGGCCTGCAGCGCGAACAGCGCCTCGGCCTTGGCGATGATCCCGGCCGCCGCCGCGTCGGTCACCTCCAGGCCGCGGCGCTCCACCTCCTGGCGCACGAACTCGGCGCGGGCGTAGTCGGCCAGGGCGATGGCGCCGCCTTCCAGCGCCGCGTTGCGGCGGATCTCCGCCGCGATGCGGCGCGACAGATCCTCTTCTCCGGCGGCGGCGGCCTCGGCCCGCTCGCTGGCGATCGCCTGCGCCTCGCGGGCGCGCGCCGCGGCCATCGCCGCCTCGGCGGCGGCGCGCTCGCGCGGGTTCAGCTGGTCCAGCGTCTCCACGCCGAGCCGCCGCAGCGCCGTCAGCGCCGCCTCCTCGATGCGATAGGCCTCCACCGCCTCGCGCCCCTGCGCGATCGCCGCCGTGCGCCGGACCAGCGCCGCCGCGTCGGAATCGGCCGCACGCGCCATCTCCCATCCCTGGCTCACACGCTCGGCCTGGATGCGCAGCCGCTCCACCGCCTCGGCCTGGCGCCGGATCGCCGCCGCGCCCTCGTCGTCCTGCGACAGCCCGGCCTTGACCACCGCCTGCCGCCCGGCTTCCGCGATCCGCCAGCGCGTCAGCGCCGCCTCGCCCTCGGCCGCCGCCGCCGCCTGGGCGCGCAGCGACGCCGCCTCAAGGTCCAGCGCCTCGGCCAGGTCCCGCACCCGGCGCGCGCGCCGGTCGATTTCGCCGGGGTCGCCGGCGCCGCGGCCAAAGTTAAGGAAGAAGTCGGGACCCTGTCCGGCGAGGGTTTCGAAGGCGGCCACCGCGTCCTGAACGGCCAGCGCAGCCCGTTCCATCGCCGGTCCCATCTGCATGCCCAGCTGGGCTTCCAGACCTTCTCGGGCGGCGGCGCGGGGGCCGAGCCTGTTGGGGCCGCCGGTCTCGAACATGATCCGCCGCATTTCCCGGTCGAAGCGGCGTTGAATCTCGGCCTGGGCTTCCAGCGCCTGGGAGATGCGCAGCTTCGCGGCCTCCATGGCCTGCGCGCGCATCGCCGCAGCATCACGCATCCGGGCGTCGGCCAGCGCATCGACTTCCCTGGCCAGTTCGCTGGTCTTTCCGGCCGCCTCTTCCTGGGTGGCGATCCACTCCTGCTCCCGGCGGTCCAGCCACTCCACTTCGACGCCGGCGTCCCGCAGCTGCGCGCCCAGATCACGCAGCTCGGCGTCCAGATCGGTGATCACCGCGGTCGCGGAAACGAACGCGCGCTCCTGCCGCCGGGTGTATTCGTGGAGGCCCCAGCCCGCGACGGCCGCCGCCGTCAGGCCGGCCACCCAGGGCCCGCCCAGCATCGCCACCAGCCCGGCGCCGGCCGAACGCATCCCCGCCATCGCCGCGCCGCTGGCGGTCAGGCTCGCCTGGTAGCTCCTCGTGGGCTCCGCAGCCGCCGCCCCGCGCCGCCCGGTCTGCGCGTTGCGCGGCGGTCAGCGCCGCCTGGCCGCCGTCAGTCTCGTCCGCCGCAGCCGATCTGGCGCTGGTGCTGGCCAGCGCCAGCTCCACCCAGCCGCGCGCACCGCCGCGCCGCCGCCTGCACCCGCCCGGCGGCGTGCGCCCGGCTGGCGCGGCCGCCGTCAGCCTGGCCTGCGCCGCCGCCATGATCGCGCCGCGCAGCCCCGTCACGGCTGCGGCCTCCGTGGCGGCCGCGGCCGCGGCGTTGCGTCCGGAGATCGCGGCGGCTTCCGACTTCATCAGCCAGGCCGCGGCGCTGGCGCGCGCCTGCACGGCGACGCCGGCCAGCCAGCGGACCAGCGCGACGCCGGCGATGAACTGCGCCGCCGCCCACACCGTCTCCAGCTGCGCCGCCAGCGCCGCCAGCGCCTCCGGATCGTCGGCCGCCGCCTTGATCGCGTCGGCGATCGCGATGATCTCCGCCGCCACCGCCCGGCTCGTCCCGGTCAGCTCGTCCAGCCGTCCGGTCAGGGTCAGGATCGCCGTGCCCGTACGCACGCCGGCGTCCTCGATCGTCGCCGGCATGCTCTCGGCCTCGGCGCGCAGCCGCTCCATCTGGCTGATCATCGCGTCGACGACGACATGGGTGGACAGCCGCCCCTCGCGCGCCATCTCGCGCAGCTCGCCCGTCGTGATCCCCAGCGCGTCGGCCAGCGCCTGCGTCACCCGGCCGCCGTTCATGATCACGGTGTTGAACTCGTTGCCGCGCAGCTCGCCCAGCGCCAGCCCGCGCGCCATGGCGTTGATCACCGTCTCGGCGCGCTGGCCGCGCGCCGCCGAGACGACGAGGGCGTTGTTCAGCGCCTCGGTGAAATCCAGCCCCGCCTCGGCGCCATAGCCGTATTCGGCCAGCGCCTGCGCGTTCAGCAGCCAGTTCTCGGCCGTCAGGCTCAGCGATGAATAGGTGCGGTCGGCGATCTCGGCCAGCCGCGCCGTCGCGTCGCCGTGATAGTCCAGATTCTCCGTCGCGATCCGGATGCGGCTGGTCATGTCCGACCACTCGCCGGACATCCGCGCCAGCTCCCGTCCGCCCAGCGCCGCCCCCGCCGCCAGCGCCGTGCCCATCAGCAGCGCCGACCGGCCCGCCCCGTCCGCCGCCCGGTCGAACTCCCCGGCGCGATCGGCTGCACGCAGGCCGCGCGCCGCCTGGTCGGCAGCCGCCGCGCGTCGCGCGTTCCTGCCGCCAGCCGCTATCGCTCTGCGCCGCGCCCTGGGCGCCGCGCTGGAACCGCCCCGCCTGGGCGTCGGCCGCGCCGAGACCGCCGGCGGCTTCGCGGCCCGCCGCGTCGACCTGTTTCAGCCCGGCTTCAGCCTTGCTCGCCGCGGCCTGGGCGCCGCTGGAATCGCCATCGATGCGAAGGAAGGCGCGCAGGTCGCTCACCGGCGCGCCTCCTCGCCGAAGGCGGTCAGCGCCTCCATCTCCATCACCTGCAGCCGGTCGAAGCCGTCCGGGTCCAGCCGGATCCGCGCCAGCCGCGCCGCCGCCGCCACCCCGTCATAGTCCAGCCCGGTGCGGATCAGCGTCGCCTTCGTCATCGTCGACAACGCCACGCCCCGCCACTGAGTCTGCACCCGCATGAACAGCCGCACCGCGGCCGCGTTCGCGGGATGCACCTGGAAGCCGCCGCCGTCGCGCGCCCGCGCCGCGGCGGCGCGCTCGCGCATCTCCGCGATCACGCCGGCTGGCGCGCCGAAGGCTTCAAGGTCGAGGGCGAAGCCGGCCAGCTCCGCCGCGCTCGCCGCCGGCGTCGACAGCCGCCCGGTGGCGATCAGCCGGGCGGCGTCGCGGAGTTTTTTTCCGGCGCGCCGCTCTTGAAAGACGCCCAGGCGCGAAGCAGCGCGATATAGGTGCGATCCTCGTTCAGCAGATCCTCGACCAGCTCCGGGGTGAAGGCCTCGGCCTCTCCGGCCCCCAGGCCGATGAACACCTTGCGCAGGCGCTCTTTCGGGTCCGGCCATTCCGGCGTCCGTCCGGCCTTGACGGCCTCGTCCGCCGCCTTGGCCAGATCGCGCTCGGCCTTCGCCTCCTCCGGCGTCAGGTCGCGGAACCGCGCCATGAACTCGCGGATCTCCACCCCGCCGCCGTCCACCGGCACCGGCACCTTCACCGGCCAGTCGGCTTCGAACGGCTTTTTCAGGTCCCTGAAATCGAATTTCACGCCCATGTTTCATGGCTCCGTCTCGGTTGCTTGATGCGGCCGCCCCGAACGCCTCGACGATCGCGGCGGCGGCCTGAAGTCAGGCGTGGCGCCGCCCCTAGGTCAGGACGATCGCCAGCTCGTCGGTTCCGGTCAGGCTGGCCGGGACCGCTTCGATCGGCGCGTCCACCACGTCCTCGCCGTTGTCGCGGCCGTATTCGGGCTGGCCGATCTGCACCCGGCCGTTCACCGTCACGATGTTGCCGGCGCCGGATTCGTGGACCAGGGCGAAGACGTTGTTCGCCTGGCTCTTCCACAGCGACTCGAGATTCAGCGTGCCCACCTGCGGGGTGGTCGCGCGCATCTTGCCCGTCCAGACGCGCGCGCCCAGCAGCTGGATATTCTGCTGATGCGGCAGGTCGCGGAAGGTGATGTTGTCGGCCTGGTCCAGGGTCAGCTCGCGCAGGCCGAGATTCTGGCTGGCGAAGGCGAAGCTCGTGCGCCCCTGCGCCACCGGCCGGGCGTCGTTCCAGCCGGTGAAGGTCGCGTCCGCGGCCGCCAGCTCGGCCCCCGCCGCCACGGCGGCGTGCAGCCCGCGGAAGGTGAAGGTCAGCATCGGCCGCTGGCCGGCCTGCAGCTTCAGGCCGCAGCGCCCGCGCGCGCCCAGCAGCTTGTGAAGCCGGCGGGCGTCGCGCCAGACGATGGTGACGCTGTCGGCGGTCAGCGGATTGAACAGCGGCGCGTAGGTGACGCTGGTCGAGGCCACCACGGTCTGGTCCCAGCCGCAGGCCTTGATCGCCGTCCCCCATTTCGGGGCCGTGCCCGCGGCTCCAGACGCCGCCAGCGGGATCTCAAAGCTCACCTCGGCGTGCTCGCCATACAAATGCGACAGCACATTGGCCGATCCCGGCCGGGCGAAGTCGCCCTTGATCCGCTCGCCCAGCAGCGCGAGGCGCACCGCCTCGGCCATGACCGTGTCGGTCGCCGCGGCCGCGGCGTCCGTGCCGTAGGTGGTCTCCTGCTTGATCAGTAACAGCTGGCGGTCCATCAGGCGTCTCCCTTGCCTTTGTTGTCTTCGGCGGCGGCCTCAAGCGCCGCGGCCGGCGGCGGAAATCCCGCCCGTCTGTTGGCCTCGATCAGCGCCCGCGCCGCTCTGGCGTCCAGCCGCGGCCCGGACGGGCCGGCCGGCGGGGCCTCCCCTGCGGTTCCGGCGTCCGCTTCCGGGGCGGCTTCCGTCTCCGCGGCGGGCGGCGCCTGGCGCGCCTCGTCCTCGGCGGCGGCCGGGGCCTCCCCTGCGGTTCCGGCGTCCGCTTCCTGGGCGGCGTCCGTCTCCGCGGCGGGCGGCGCCTGGCGCGCCTCGTCCTCGGCGGCGGCCGCGGCGTTCGCGGCGGCCTCCGGCGGAGTCTTGCGGGTTCTGCGGGCCATGTCGTCGCTCCGTTAGCTCTGGTGGGGGTAGCTGCGCTGAACCGGCAGCGTGAAATCGAAGGCGTGCAGCCAGCGGCCGCCAAGCTCGGCCGCATAGGACAGCAGGCGCGCGCCGGCGTACTCGACCGGCGCCGCGGGCAGCTCGGTCTCGAAGCCGGAATCGGGCGGCGTCCAGCCGGCCAGCGTCGCGATCAGCTCGCCCCGGATCGCCGTCCATTGCGGGTAGCCGCCGGGAAAGGTCAGCGCGACGACGCAGGAAAAACCGATCGAGCCGCGCTGGCTGACATGCAGGCCGGCCTCGCGGACGGGCTGGTAACGCTCGGCCGCCGGCACGACCAGCACGCTCGGCGCCGGGCCCAGCACCTCGGCGTCCGCCTCCGCGGCCGCGGTCGCGGCGCGCGCCTGCGCCGCCGCCGGACATTCGGCGGTTATGCGGGCGGCGACGGCTTCGTAGAGCCCGCTCATTGCACCGTCCTCTTCAGCGCGCCCTCGGTGATGCGCACGATCACGCCCTCGTCGCCGGCCGACAGGCCGATGAAGGGCCGCGCCGGCATCGTCACCTTCTTCGGGCGGCGGAACCCGCCATCGGCGAGCCGGAACGCCAGCCCGCCATCGGTCTTGGCGACGATCTCGCCGCCGAACTGGTGGATGCGCGCCCGCTGGTCGGCGGTGCCGACCTCGAGCCCGGCCGGGTCGGACGCGCCATGAACGGAATCGCGCAGATGCCCCTGGTCGGTCAGCGTGCGGCCGCTCTGCTCTTTCGCGCGCAGGCTCGGCTCCCAGGCCTCGCCGTCCGGACCGACATTGGTGTCGAAGCGCTCCTTGGTGCTGCTTTCCAGCGCCGCGGCGACGGGCGCGTAGATCTGCGCCTCTGGATCGGCGAGCAGCGCGTTCAGCGACGCGAACCGCGTCCCGGCGCCCATGTCCTCGACCGTCAGGATCAGCCGCAGCCCGCTCACGAGGTGAACCCCTCAAGCCCGGCGTCGTCGAAGATGCGCCGCGGCGCGTCGGACAGCACCGTCTTCTCGCCCGGCGGCAGCGCGCTCTCGTCGCCGTCCGGCCCGCCGCCCAGCGTCGCCTTGCCGGCGGCCACAGCCTTCGCCCATTCGCGGGCGCGCTTGCCGGCTTCCAGCACATGGGCGCGCCCGGTGCGGTCCAGCTTCTCGCGCGCCAGGTCGCAGGCCGCGGCCACCAGCTGCGGCGGCGGCTCGGCGATCGGCACGGAAAACCGCACCGCCAGCCAGGAATCGAGTTCGGCCGAGGCGTCGGCGATCATCCGAGCGACCCGGTCGGCGTCATAGACCGGATCGCCATCGCCGGGCGGCGACGGCGGCGGGGCGAGCTGGCGCAGCTCCGCCTCGGTCCAGCGCTCGATCAGGTCTGCGGCGGTCGCGTAGGCCATGGGGTCAGCCCGTCACTCCCTTGACCGCCCACATGACGGCCTCCTCGATCTTGGTGCGCGCCAGCGCCTGCTCGCGCTCTTGGGGCACGCACCTGGACAACGTCTGCAGGAAGTCCTCGCCGCGCGCCTTGATCAGCGCGACGGCGGCCTGCTCGGCGTCGTCCAGCTCGCGATAGGTCTGGCGCGTTGCGCTCACGGCTTTTCGCCCCCTTCAGACGTGGCGGCCTCGGCGGGCGGGGCCTCGGCCCCGCCCGCTCCGGCGCTCGCATCGCCCCCCGCATCAGCCGTACTGGCGGCCGTTCCGCTTTCGCCGGTCGCCTCGGCCGCGGTCGATCCCGCGGCGCCGGGGGCCTTGCGGGCCGTACCGGAGGGGGCCTTGGTATTGGCCTTGCTCTTGCGCGGCGGCGTTTTGCCGCCCTTCGTCTTCCTGCCCGGCTGATCGCCGCCGCCCGCGGGGCGCTTGTCCGGGTCCGGCGTCCCGTCCGGGGCCGCCTTCGCGGCCTCGGCCAGCGCCTCCTTGTGGGCGGAGAGCGCGTCCTGCAGCGCCTCGGCGGCGCTGCTGACCTCGCCTTGAGTGAAAGTCTCGCCGGCCGTCTCGACAAGCGCCGCCAGCTCCGCGTCGGTCGTCTTGGCGGCCTTCGCCTCAAGGCGCCGGGTCGCGGCGCGCGCCTTGGTGCAGGCCGTGGCCAGCGCCGCGCGCAGCGCGTCGGCGGTCAGCGCTGTCCGCGACACCCGTTCGGCGCGGCCTTCGCGAACCAGGCGCTCCGTCAGGACGGCGTCCAGCTCTGTCTCTTCGACAATGTCGCCGGGGCCGAACCGGTGGCCGATATGCGTCTTCAGGCGGATCATGCGTCGTCTCCTGCGCTCGCCGGGGGCGCGCCGCGCCCCCGGCCGGTCTGTAACGGGGCCGCGGCTTACGCCGGGGCCGCGCCGGCGTTCTCGAACAGCCAGCCCGCCTGCTTGGCGATCTGCAGCTCGCGCAGCCGTTCGCCGACGCGCACGACATTGCTGCCCTGCAGGCCGGCGCGGGGGTTGAAGTATTCAAGGGCGAACTTGCCGCCCAGCCGCGCCGTGGCGCAGAAGGAGTAGGCGCGGCCGCTCTTCACCACGCTCTCGGTGTAGGAGAGGCTGGCGTGCGGCCCCCACAGCCGGGCGATCGTCGGGTCCTGTCCCGGCTTGGCGAAGTTCGCCACCGCCCGGCCGACCACGATCTTCTCGATCTCCAGCAGGTCGCGGACCTCGTCGATCGACAGCCGCCCCTCGCCGGTCGAGCTGACGCTGCGCGCCGCCTTGACCATCTTCGGGTGCTTGCGCAGCGTGGTCCAGCTCGGCAGGCCGAGCGTCAGCGTGTTCGGCCGGACCAGCATGGTGTCGCGGGCGTTCTCCAGGTCCGCCAGCGGGTCGCTGTCCGCGTCCCACCAGCCCTTCGCCGCCGAGTCGTCATAGGTGGTGACCTGACCCGAAAGATAGGTCGAGGCGGAGAACAGCAGTTTCGAGACGCGCATCTCGCGGGCCAGCGTCACGATCTGCGACAGCATCTCGGCGGCCAGCGCCCGCGGGTCGATCCCGGAATTGGCGGTCTGGTCGCTGACCGGGACCAGATCCTCGAGGCCGTGATCCTCGACCGAGCCGTCGCGCTCGACGGCGCCGAACTCCAGCCGGCTCACATCGCTCGTGCGGCCGACGCGGGTTTCGGGCACGGTCAGGCCCTGTTCGGGCGGGAACTCGTTCCACTTGAAGGTCTCGGCCGTCACGGCGAAGGCCGGGCAGACGTCGTCGGCGATCATGCCGGGCACCGGCGCCGCGATGGCGATGCCGGTCAGCTCCGGATTGACCGGGATCGGACGGTTGACGCCGGGAACGGCGAAGGCGAGCTGGTCATTGGTGTCGGGCATGTTCAGGTGTCCTCGTTAGGGGTGCGGGTCAGGGCCTAGCCTTCGCCCTCGTCCTAAAGCGGCGTGGCCAGGCGGTAGGGATTGACGATGACGCGGATGAAGTCGCCGGCGGCGCCGCCCTGGCGGGCGCGGGCCCCGGCCTGGACGGTTTCGCCCGGATCGGGGTCGGCCTTGACGCCCTTGCCGGCCGCGTCGGCGGTCAGATCGTCGCCGGCGGCGACGGTTCCGCCCAGCTCCAGGATCGCCTCGCCGGCCTCGATCACGTCGCAGACCGCGCCCTCCGCGGCGCCCTGGGTGTTGCTGACGCCCCAGATCGGGTCATCCCCGGACGAGGCCTGAATGGCCGCGCCCTCGGTTTCGGCGTGAACGACGAAGCGGCGGCCGGCGATGACGGCGGCGGCGATGGCGGCGGCGGTGAGAAGGGGACGGCCCTGCATGGGTTGGCTCCTGGTTAGACTCGGGATTGACGGATTTTGGCGTGCGCCTCGGCGGCCGAGATCGGCCGGCCGGTGTCGGCGGCGCGCTGCATCTCGGCGGTGATCGCGGCGGCGAAGCCGGCGCCTCCGGCCTCGGCGAAGGCGGCGCCGGCGGCCGGGGCCGCCTCGGTGAAACTGATGGTCTTGCCGAGATGGGCGGCGAGGAAGCTGCGGAACGCCTCGCGCGCCGGGGCGGCGGGCTTTCCTTCCGCGAAGCAGATCGGCTCGCCGCCGGCGTCCAGCGCCGCGGCGAAGGCCAGAAGATGCGGTTTCGCGCCGGGCGCCAGGCGCCCTTCGGCGATCAGCGCGTCGAAGGCGGCCTCGTCGGCCTGGGCTTCGCGCGCCGCCGCGGCGGCGGCGAAAGCCGCCTCGCGTTCGGCCAGGCGCGCCTCGCGATCGGCGAGCGGGTCCGCCTGCCCGGCGTCCGGGCCGCTTCCCCGGCCGGCGTCCGCCGCCGCCGCTTGAGCCGGGGCGGGCTTGCCCGCCGTAGCTCCCTGGGCGAAGGCGGGCTCGCCGGCCGGGTCCGCGGCGGGGGCGGGCTTCCGTGTGCCGTTCTCGTCTTTACCGGCGGCGGCGGCGGGCTCCGGGTCCGGCGCCGCGAAGGCGCCCGCCGGCTTCGCCTCGGCCGAGGCGGCCTTCTCGCGCAGTTCGGCGGCGATCTCGACCGGCGCGTCGGCGTCCCAGTTGGAGATCACCCGGTCGGCGGCCTCCTGGCCTTTCTCCTCGATCAGCCAGTCGCGCATGCCCCGCGCGATCCGGCCGACGGCGCGCGCCAGCCAGCTGATCGAGCGCAGCTGCTCGGCGTCGGCGGCGAACTCGACAAACTCGTCGTCCCCGGCGAAGGCGACGGGGGCCAGCCCCTTCACCGCCGGGGCGGCGCCGCCCAGGAAGCCGACATGGCGCAGATAGAACGTGCCGGGTTTCGGATTGCCCGCCTGGTCGGGGGCGAAGAAGGCGGCGCTCACTTTCCGGTATCGCCCGGCGCGGACGGCCTCGGCGAACTCGGGGGCGACCTTCTCGGGGTCGGCCAGCAGCTTGCCGCTGGCCTCGTCATAGCGCAGCGCCTTCGTCCAGCCCCAGGCCGGGTCGTTGGTCTTCGGATGGCCGACCACCAGCGGCGCGCTGAACACCGCCGGGTCGTAGGCCGCGGCCATGTCCTGGACATGCTGGGCGGTGAACTCCCAGCGCTGGCCGCTCATGTCGGTCCAGGCGCCCGGCGCGAAAATCTCGATCGGCGCGGTCGCGGCGGCGGTTTCGGCGGCGGCGTTCGGCATGTCGTCAGGCCCCGTTCGTCTCTTGCAAGCGGCAGGGGCGGACTATGGCCGGGGCGCGCTGGCGCTGTCGTCCCTGACAAATGTCAGGGGGGCGCGGGTTCTGGATGCAGGGATCGCCGGCGCTGGACGCTGGCGCGAAGACGGCCGCCGGCGGGCGGAGACTGCCAGCCCGGCGCGCTGGCGGCAAGACGGCGCCGGGGGCGCGTTTCAAACAGCCTCTTCAAAGGCCTTCGAAGGCCGTCAAAGGCCCTCGCGCGGAAAACCGGCGTCATGGGGGCGGCGGAATCGTCCCGGCGTTCCTGGGCGATCCTGGAGGGTTTTCAGCCGGGATGGCGCCGGGGCAGGCATTCGGCTATGATCGGGGCCGCCGGTTTAACGTCGAGGATTCCGACATTGGAGACCGGCTCCCGAGGCCGCGGGCGATCCTGCCCCGGCCTCAGCTCCTCCCCCGGCTCCAAACCAGCGTTCCGTTGCGAAAGTTGCGGTCGGTCAGCCGCGCCTGCTGACCGGGGCGGCCCGGCTTGCCCGGCGGATACGCGGTCACCCCGTGCCACCAGCCCGCGCCCTCGACGAACACCGCCGTGAACCAGAAGCGCCGTCCCTCGGGGTCGTTCCAGGCGGCGACGTAGTGGCGGGCGAGGCGCACGTCGCCGCCCGGCATGCGCTGCGCCGCCACCCAGATCTCGTCCGGGTCGCGCACCGTCGCCGCCAGCAGCTGCGCCCACTCGCCGCGTTCGAACTTCGCCGCCTTGGCGCCGAGAACCCGGCCGCCCGGCGCCCGCGCCTGGAACAGGCCGCGCTCGACCACCAGCGGGATCTGCGCCCGGTCGATGAACACCCCGCCCTCCTCGACGCCGAGCTGGCGCCGGAACGCGTCGAACACCGCGTCCGGGTCGGTCAGCCCCGGCCGGCGCGCGACGCCGTCCGGGAACGGCCGCGGCTGCGGCGCCGGCGGCAGCGCCCGCGGCCAGCGCCCGCCGATGATGTTGTCGCGCACCGGTTCGGCGACGGGCGGCGGCGCCAGCATGGCGCGCCGCGCCGCGCCGGGGTTGTGCGCCCAGCCCGGATCGATGTTCGCCGGAACCTCGATCACCTCGCCGGTGCGCCGGTTCAGCCATGGCCGGGTCCTGCCCCAGCCGGCGGCCTCCAGCTCCTCGCCGGTCGACACCTCCAGCCCGTGCGCCGCCAGCCACTCGCCGTCGACCTGCAGCACCGTGCAGCGGCAGCGCCAGCCATTCGGGGGATAGTGCGTCAGCCAGAACGGGTGGTCGACCGGCAGCACGATGCGCGCGGCGCCGCGCCCGCCCCAGGCGGCGTGCTCATCCCGCGTCCGTTCATCGTCCACGATTGTGTAGACGAGATAGGGAAGCGCCTCCTTCGCCGCCTGGATGCGCTGCCAGCGCCCGGCGGCGTGGCTCTGGCGGATATTGGCGTCGAAGATGATGTCGACGCGGCGCGCGCTGCCCAGCTGCACCTCGCGGCTTTCGCCGGTCAGCGGGTCGGTCATCGTCCGCCGGCCCCACCAGCCGGCCCCGGCCAGCATCGGACGCAGCTCTTTTGCGAAGCGCTCCCGCGTCCACCCTTCCTCAAGCGCCCGCTCCAGCGCGCCGTGCACGTCGCGCAGAAGGTCCGCGCTCATCATCTTGGCGACGACGAAACTGCTCAGATGCTCGTCCTGCCACACGTCGCGCCAGTCGAAGCTCAGACGCCCGCCGGGCAGCCGCGCGCGCAGCGCCTCCAGCGCCTCGCGCGGCGGCCGTCCGGTGAAGTCGAAGACAGGCATCAGCCCTCTCCGTGATCGCCGAGATCGAATCCTTCCGCGCCGTTGATGCGCGCCTCGAAGGCGGCGGCGGCGAGGCGTCCCTGCAGCCGATCGACAGGCATGGACGCCAGCAGTCCGGGCAAACGGTCGCGCGCCTCCTCAAGGCTCTCGCATTCGCCGAGGAAGCGTTCGATGAAGGCCAGCGGCTCCTCCATCAGCGGCTCCCAGTCGAGACCGGCGACGAAGCGGTCGGCGGCGTCCGGCCCGTGCGCGTGTCCGGCGAAGGCGGGTCTGCCCGCCGACCCGTCCGCCGAAGCCTTGGCGAAGGCGGAAGCCCGAGCGAAAGCGGGGAAGGGCGGTATCGCCGCGTCCGGCGCGGCCGTCTGCCCGGCCGGCGGCCCGGCGGGACGCCAGCCTGGCCCGAACAGCGCCGCCGCCGTCTCCTCCTCGGGCTCGTAGCCGGCCGCGCGCATCGCCGACACCGCCGCCGCCTTCACCGAGATCAGCGCCGCCGCGCCCTCCTCGTCCACGGCCGCCGGGCGCGTGATCACCGGCGTCGCCGCGCCGGGGAAGTTCCACTGCGTCAGCCAGGCCGCGGGGCCGGTCTGGAAGCTTTCGCACAGCTCCTCGGCGTCGGCGTCGGTGAGCTCTTCGCGCACCTCCAGGTGCACTTCGGACTGCGACAGCGACGCGCCCTCGTCCGTGGTCATGGTCTGGCCGAGGACGATCTTGCTGATCTCCCCGTTCATGGCCCGGTTGAACTGATGCTGGTCGACCGTGCCGCGCGTCGCCTCCACCAGCTCCAGCGTCGTCCCCTCCGGGATCACCACCGCCCCGTCGAGTCGCATCCGCGCCGCCGCCGCCAGCAGCTCCTCCTTCACCCGCTTGTCGCTGCCGGGCGGATACTTGCCCAGCGCCGTGGGCGCGCCGAACTTCTCCAGCGCGCGAAGCCAGAAGGCCAGGCCGTGCTTCTTGAAATACACCGGCCAGTAGAGCTGGTGGGCAAGGCCGAGGCCGTAGGGATCATCGTCATTGTCCGCGCCCCAGCTCGTGGTCCAGAACTTCGCCGGCGGAACCGGCTCGCCGTCGATCATGCTGGCGCGCGTCAGCAGGCGCAGCTCGCCGGACTGGGTCCAGCGGAACCGCCAGGGCGTCCGCACCGGCAGGCGCTTCAGCCACACCTTGCCGTCCTTCAGCTCCCACAGGCATTCGGCGACGGAGAAGCCGTAGAACGCGCCCCACATCATCATCCCGCACGCGCGGTCGAAGCCGATGGCGCCGAGATTGCGGCGCAGCTGGTCGGCGGCGGCGATCGAGGCGTCGTCCTCGCCGCCCGGCGTCACCACCAGGCGCCGCGAGCGCAGGGCGAGACGGCGCTGCTGGAAGGTGGCGTGCACCTGACCGTCGCGGCGCAGCTCGCGATAGACCTCGTAGTTGGAGCCCAGGCGCCGCAGCACCGAGTCCTGCACGTGCAGCAGCGCCCCGATGAAGGCGACGGTGATGTCCAGCCCGTCGCGGCTGGCCGCGACCTCGCCGGCCTCCGGTTTTCTGGGAAGCTCGTGCTCGCTCATCTCAATACCCGTTCAGGTCCAGCACGGCGCCCGGCGCGCCGCCGCCATATCCGGCCGGCGCGCCTGTCGCGCCGGCGCTTGCGAATCCCGATATATCGAAAACCTTGCCCTGGTCGGCGGCGCGGCTGGCCAGCGCCGCGGCCCAGAAGCGGTCGGCGTGGACGTCGCCCTCGTTGACGATCCGCACCGCCCCGCCGCTGCCGCTGGCGCGCTTGATCGCCCGCAGGTCGGCGCGGATCACCGGGTCCGGCGGCACGCGGATCAGGCCGCGCTCGAAGCGCTGCGACAGCGAGATCGACAGGTCCAGCCGGCTCGGCCCGGTCAGCAGCTCGCCATGCACGCGCATCGACCCGTGCCGGGCCTGCGCGTCCTCCACCACCTTCTCTCCCATGCCGGTCTGGTCGATCCAGGCGGCCGCGACCCGGCGGCGCTTGAAGAGATCATCGAAATACGCGTCCTGGTGGGCGAAGGTCGAGCCATGCTCCTCGTAGCGGTCGCGCAGCCACAGCACGTCGCCGACCTGCTCGAAGCCCCAGATGATCGCGCCGTCGCGGCGCCGGGCCACGTCCCGCCCGATGAAGACCAGGCCGCCGCCATAGATCTCCGGCTTGCCCGCGTCCGGGTGCTCGCAGGCGGCCAGGTGTTCGGGCTTTATCAGGCTGCCGCGCCCGGCGCGGGGAATGCAGTCCAGCTCCTCGTCGGCAGCGTCGCCGTAGAAGGCGCGGATCTCCGCCGCCCATTCCCGCTTCCCTTCCGGCGTCGGCGTCCGGCCCGTGCGCTCGCAGATGCGCTCATAGAGCCCGTCGCGCAGCGCGTCCTCGAAAGTGATGGTCAGCCAGGCGCCCTTGCGCCGCCCGGCGCGGATCTCGTCCAGAAGCCGGTTGAACGGGTTGTCGACGCCGTCATGGGTGCTGACCACGATCACGTTGCCGCCCCACACCAGCAGCGCCAGCGCCGCCTTCAGCATCTCCTCCAGCTCGTCGTGGAACGCCGCTTCGTCCAGGATCACCATGCCCTGCATGCCGCGCAGGCTGCGCGGCTTGGAGGGCAGCGCGACGATCTTGAAGCCGCTCGCGAAGGTGATGCGGAACGCCTTCACCGGCTGCTCGCCGCGCGCCGGGTCGAACAGCTCCTCGTCCATGGCCGCCGCGGCCTCGCCCAGCGCCTCGGCCCAGGCGGCGCAGGCGTCGATGAACTCGCGGGCCATCTCAAGATTATAGCCGATATAGAAGGCGTTCTTGCCGAGCCGCTTCGACGCCTCCATCACCGCGTGCGCCGCCAGCGCCCAGGTCAGGCCGATGCGGCGGCTCTTCTCGATCACCACCAGCGGCGAGGCAGAGCACAGCAGGATCGACTTCTTCTGGTAGCCGAACAGAATCTCCCGGCCGAGGCTCACCAGCTCCGGCGGGCGCGCCTCGGCCGCAAGGCCGCCGGGTGCGGCGGCCGCGCTCACTTCAGCCCCAGGATGCGCTTGTAGACCGCGTCGGCGGTTTCGTCGGAGATGCCGCGGGCGCGGTGTTCATCCTGCACCTCCTCGGCGACCTTCTTGCGCACCTCCTGTTCGATCTTCAGCGCCCGGTCGGCGTCCAGCTTCTGAGCCGCCGCCATGTGCTGGGCCGCCTTGGCCAGGTCGTGAATGGCCCGCGGGTCGAGCACGTCGTTCTCACCCAGCCCGGCCAGCAGCTCGTAGATCAGGCCCTGCACGGCCTGCACCATCACCGCCAGGCCCTTGCCATCCGCCACCTGCGGCCCGGCCGCCTCGGCGAACATCTGCGTCAGCTCCTTCGAGCGCCGCAGGCGTTCGGCGACGGCTTCGAACTTCTGCGCGTGGCGGTGCAGGGACGAGCGCGACGGCATCGGCTCGTCCGGCGCCAGCATGGCCCATTGCGCGTCCAAGCGGTCCATGACCGCGTCCAGCGTCAGCCGGCCCGCCAAGAACTCCTTCAGCCAGCCCTCAACGGTGTCTCGAATCGCCTTCGGAAGCCGTTCGACGGCGCTGCGCGCGGGCATGGTCAGCCCCCCGGCGCGGGGCGGGCGACGCCCTCGACGACGGCGACGCCCTGCGCCGCCTCAAGCCCGGCCGTGGTCAGGCGCGCGACCAGCAGGCTCTCGATCGGCCGCTCCAGCGTCACCAGGCCGCGCTCCTTCAGCCAGGTCAACTCCGCCTCGACGCCGGTGCGCGTCTCGGCCATGCCGTAGTCGCGCAGCGCCGAGGCCAGGGTGGAGACGTTCAGCGTGTAATCGCCGGCCGCCTGCAGGAAGCGCAGCACGGTCAGGCGCAGGTTCTGGCGCAGCCGCTCGCCCAGGGGCGTCATGAGCGTTTCTCCTGGCCCAGCAGATAGTCCATGATGGTTTTCAGCGTCATCGACTGTCCCTCCACGCCCGCCGCCAGCCGCGCCGTCTCGCGCCGCGCCACGGCGACCTCCTGCGTCAGCGCCTTCACATCGGCGCCGGTCGGCAGATGCCCGACCTTCTCCTCCAGCCGCGCCAGCTTGCGGTCCGTCGCGTTCAGCCGCTCGGCAAGCTCCTTCTCGACGCGGCTGATCTCGGCGCGCGCCTGGGCGTCTCCGGTCTCGACGCGCTGCTTCAGGCCGCGCCTGTCCTCGCGCGCCCAGCCGATGCGCGCCGCGACCAGGTCGAAGGCGAATTTCAGCCCGGCGGCGACGGCCGCGCCGAGCGCGCCGATCGACAGCGCCTCCCACTGGTTCATGAGCCCGCCTCCTCCGCGGCGCGGCGGCAGGCGGCGCGGGCGCCGGCCAGCAGCGCTTCCAGGGCCCCGCCCCAGCCCAGCTCGGCCGACAGCCAGCGCGCGCCGTCATCGTTCGCGCGTACATCGGCGCCGTCCGGCACCTCCGGCCGGGCGGGCGCCTCGCCGCGCAGCTCGGCCGGACAGAACAGGCGCACCACCGTGCGCTGCTCGATCACCGGGTCGCGGCGGTCAGTCTCCGGCGGGCGGGCGGCGGAGCTGGCGCAGGCGCTCAGCGTCAAAGCGGACAAGGCCGCCATCATCGCGCGGCGCGTCTCTGATAACCTCGTCCGCATGCCGTCTCCTTCTTTCCTCCTCGCGGCCGCGCGCCTCGGCGCGGCGGATGGCGTCGTCGTCGTCGGCGCGCTGCGCGCCGAGCAGGATTTCGGCGGCCTCGGCCCGGACCAGCAGGGCGTCGCGCTCCGCCATCAGCGTCTTCACGTCCGCCGAACAGACGATGCGGGCGGCGAACAGCTCGCCCTCGCGCAGGGCGCGGTCGCATTCGGCGCGCAGCGCGGCGGCGGCCGTCAGGCCGGTGACGGATTCGGACAGCTCACTGATCTGCGCCGCCTGCATGAAGATTGTCGCCGTGACCGCCGCGGCGGCGAGGGCGCCGAGCCCGCCGAAGATATGCAGCCCGCCGATCCTCATGCCGACGCCCGCATCGCCGCGTAGTCGTCGGGGTGAAGCTGGAAGTGCGGGCCGTCCGGGAAGCTCCGCCAGTCGCCGCCCCACTGGAAGCGGATTCCCGTCGCTTCGCTGGCGCGGTCGAAGGCGGCCTTGATCTTGTGATACAGCGGCCAGTCCCAGCGCGCCTGGCCGCCGACGATCGCCGCCACGTCGATCGCATAGGCCAGCGCCTCCGTGCGCCCGCCCGGCAGCTCGGTATGGCGATTCAGGTGCATGGAGTTCAGGGTCCGCGACGCCCCGGCCGCGACCAGCTCGCGCTGGCGCTCCTTGGGCCGCGCGCCCTCGGTCACCGCGAAATCGACCTCGCTGCGCGCCAGCGCCGCATGGGCCAGCGCGGCGAGGTCGGGATGCACGCCTTCCAGATTGGCGAGGCTGCGGGCGGAGAAGCGGAAGCCGCTCATCGCGGCGCCCCGGATTGACCAGACGGGCGCCAGCGGTCATCGGCGACCGCGCCCAGCACGTTCGCGCTCACCACCGCGCCCGCGAAACCGGCCAGCGGTCCGAAGGCCTCGGCCTGCCCCGCCGCCAGCGCCCAGGCGAACAGCGCCCCGGCCGACAGCAGCGAACAGGAGATCACCTTGTAGCGATAGCTCCACGGCGCCTGGCCCCGGCAGGCGTTGCGGTCGCGGGAGGCCCCTGCGCCGGCGTCAGCGTCTTCGGTCATGGCTCTTGCGCTCGCTTTACATGCGCGGCAGCATCGCCTCGCTCCGCCCCGGCTGTCGTCCCTGACAGATGTCAGGGGAGGCGGGCCCCGGACTTCCCCGGACTTGCTCAGGCTTCCCGGTCGAACAGCGGCAGCGCGCCATCCTTCAGCGCCCGTCTGACCCGCCAGGCCGTGCGGTCATGCACGTCCGCCGCCGCCGCGGCGGCGGCGACGCTGGCGCCCTCGGCGATCTTCTGCGCCACCAGCGCCCGGCGGCGGCGTCCGCCCTTCAGATGCGCCATCGGAACCGTGATCTTCACCGCCCCGAACGCCTCGACGATCGCGGCGGCGGCCTCGTCGCCGACGATGCGGGCCAGCTTTCCGCCCGGCTTCGCGTAAAGGGTGATCTCGCGGCCGCCGCAGGCGGCGACCAGCTTCAGCGCCGCCGCCTCGCCGGCGGCGTCGACCAGGCGTTCATAGACGGTGGAGGCCGGAGCGCCGTCCATCACCGCGCCTCCCCGCCTCGCTCCAGCGCCTCGGCATCGCACTCGGCTTTCAGGGCCGCCGTGCAGGCGTCTTTCAGGCTGGCTTCCCGCTGGCGCTTCGTTCCCCGCGGCGCCGCCACTGCGCGGGCGATGGCGCGCAGCCATCCGTCCTGCGCGGCGGCGGCATGTTCCTGCGCCGCCCGCGCCTCGCGCCAGGTGAAGAGATCGGCCGGCGTCACCGGATCAGCCCCTCGGCCCGGCGCCGGGCGATCGCCGCCTCAAGCCGGGCTTTCAGCAGCGCCGTCACCTCGCCCGGCGGCAGCGGAGGGTCGCGCAGGGGGATGCTCTGATCCCAGCCGGCCCGTTCGGCCATCGCCTTCAGCGCCTCGATCAGCCGGAACATCTGATCGTCGTCCGCCCATTGCAGTTTCGCGACGCCGAGCTGGCGGGCGCCGAAGGCCTCGAGCGCCGCCTCGGAAGGATTGCGGATCACGCCGAGCTGATGCAGCGAAATCCACAGCGCCCGCGCCTTGCGCGCCGCCGGGCTCTGCGCGGTCCTGCGCGCCGGGGCCGGGCCCCAGCCCTTCGCCTTCAGCTCGTCCAGCACCGCGCCGAGCTGGCGGGCGTCGCAGTCGGCGGCGCTCGTCCGCCCGGTGACGCGCTCCAGCATCGCCCGGTAGGCGGCGTCGTCCAAGCCCAGCTCCTGCTTCGCGATATGGATTTTCGCCAGCGCCGCGCGCCGCACCTGGGCGCCGGATTGCCGCGGGTGGGCGAGGCCGCTCACAACAGTCGCGAACTGGCGAAGATGGCGGCGGCCGGGCTTCATGGCTGCGCCGCCTTCGGGGCCAGCCGGAACTTGATCGTCACCCCTTCGTCGGCGACGTGATATTTCTTGTCCTTTCCCATCCGCATGATCACCACGCAGCGGGCGATCGCGCCGTCCGGGGTGACGAAGGGCGCGCGCAGGATCAGGCCGCGCCGGGTCGTGCGCATGCGGATCTGTTTCGGCGGCGTCCAGTCGCCCCGCGCCAGCCGGAAATACGGCCGCCACGACTCCGCCCACGGGATCAGATGCGCGCCCCCGGCCATCACCGCCGCACCTCCGTGATCTCCGGAAATTCCGGGACCGCCGACGCCAGCAGCGATGCCGCGGCCCCGGCCTTCTCCAGCGCCTCGATCTGCCCCTCAAGGGTGCGGGCGATAACGCGGTTGGCCCGGAGCTGGGCATGCAGGTGCTCGATCAGCGCCGCCCGCCACAGCGCCTCGGCGGCCTCGGCCTCCCGCGGGTCCTGCGCCACGCGCAGGGCGCCCTTGCGCAGGGCGTTGATCACGGTGGAATGGTCGCGGCCGCCGAACCAGCGGCCGATCATCGTCAGGCTCAGCTCGGGGCGCAGCATCTTCACCACCACCATCGCCCTGTGCCGGATGCGGACCAGCGGCGCGGTGCGCCGCGGGCCGGTGATCGCCTCCGGCCGGGTGCGCGCCTGCTCGGCGGCGATCGCGATCACCTCCTGAATGGTTACGCCGGCCATCCGTCATTCTCCTTCGCCAGCGCCGCCATGGCGTCATGGGCGGCGTTCAGAGAGCGCCACTCCGCGGCCGTGAACCGCGCGCCATGTCCACAGCGGCACACCCGGTCGAACGCCTCGCGCGTCAGCGCCGCCTGGGCCTCGTCCAGCGCCGCGCCCCAGAACCGCGCCATCACCCAGACGCGGGCGATGAAGCCCTGCTCCTCGGGGGTCAGCAGCGCGGCGGTTCCGGGGGCGGCGGCGGCGTGCATCGCTCAGGCGGCCGCGATGTCGATCGGCACGGCCCGCCATTGCGCCTCCGCGCGATCGCGGCGGTAGAAGCGCACATAGCGCTTCGAACCGATCACCCGCATGCTGTCGCGGATCGCATCCATCGCCCGGCCCCAGCGCCCGTCCTCGATGTCGAGGCGCAACAGCCCCAGCAGCTCGGCGCGGTTGACCTTGCCCTCCCTGTCGACGTTGAAGGCGCGGTTGACGATCGCGCGGATCTCGGCGCGCGCCTCGCTCGTCCAGTCTTTCAGGCACTCGTCGACCAGCGATTTCGCCGTCTGCAGCTCCGGCCCGAAGCTGATATGGTCGGCGACCTGCACCTGCACCTTCACCAGGCCGTCGAAGCTGGTCAGCGTGATATTGCCCTTCCTGCCGCCGGCCCTGGCGCCATACTCCTGGTCGAGCAGGGCGACGAAGCTGTCGACATCCTCGAAGGTGTGCTGCTTGAACCGGGCGATCTGCTCGGCCAGCGGCTGGGCGTAGCCCAGGATCTTCATCACGGTCTCGTGCATCAGCTTGTCGGCCGGCTTGACCGCCTCGACAGGAACCAGCTCGCCCTTCGGGCCGGTCATGTAATCCTTGCCGTTGACGGTGGTGACGCCGCTCGCCGGCGCTGCGGCCGTCACGCGCAGGTCGTTATTGCTCGGGGTGGTGTTCATGGGTCTGGCTCCTTTTCAGACTGCGGCGGTGCGGGTCAGCCGCCGCACGATCGCGTCCATCAGCGCGATCTTGCGGTCGGCGTCGGCCCGCCTCATTTTTCCGGCCATGCACAGGCGCTCGTAGACTTCCCGGCGCTTGGCCGCCTCGCGGGTGGCCTCGGCGATCAGCTCCTCGACCGTGAAGGCCTCGTAGGGCTTGGCCATCACGCGCCCTCCAGCGTCGGTTCGGGCGCGCGCACCACGCCCTGCGCCAGGCATTCCATCGCGTTGACCAGGCTCTCCACGTCGCGCCTGATCTGCTCCGTCTCCTCGAGGGTGGCCGCCTGGACGGCGTGATCGGCCAGCCGCGCCAGGCAGCACAGGGCGGCGTCGTAGATCGCCCCTGCGCCCTCGGCGCTGACGCGGTCGCGCGGCGCCGGCGCGCCCGCCGCCTGCAGTTGCGCCGCCGCCTTGCTCGCCGCCGCCTCGACGGCGTCGGCCCAGCACCGCGCCTGGTCGGCGCTGGGCGCGCCGCCCTCCTCGATGCTGCGCCTTATCCAGCGGCCGACGCTCGCCATCGCCCTTGCGGGGTCGTAGCCGTCGAAAACCGCGGGCGTCGCGGGATGGGCGTTCATCGCAGCCTCCCTCACTGTCCGGACAGCCGGGCGAACGCCCAGCGCAGGTGTCCGGCGTCGAAACGCTGCCCGGCGCCCCAGGCCGCGATCAGCGCGGCCTCCATCGCCATCTCGACATTGCGCAGCCCGCCCGGCCGGGACGCGATCTCGGCCGCGTAGGCCGCGGCCTCGGCGGTCATCTGCTCGCCGTTCGCCTCGGCCCAGGCGACGGCCAGGCGCTCCACGTCGGCGGCCTCCGGCCCCACGATCCACAGCCGCTGCGCCATGCGGCTCGACACCTGGGCGAAGGCCGGGCGGCTGCCGTCATGGGCGACCAGGTTGAACGCGACCTGGTTGCCCAGCAGCGCGATCCCGACCCGCACGCCCTGGGCGCGCGCCTTGTCGTTGATCGCCCGCAGCTGCTCGACCGCCTGGTCGCTCATGTGCTGGGCCTCGTCGACGATGATCAGGCAGTCGGCCTCGGCGGCGCGCTGCAACACCCGGCGCGCCAGCGCCTGCGGCGTGCCTTTCGCGTCCGGCTCGCCCATGGCGGCGAGAATCTCGACCAGGCAGGTGTTCACCCCGCGCGTCGACGGGTCCATGGTCGCCAGCCACACCCGCGGCGTCTCGTGCCGGTATTGCACCGCCGTCGAGGTCTTGCTGACGCCCGGCGCGCCGCAGATCGACACCATCCGGCCCGCCTGGCGGGCGTAGTGCAGGCGGGCCATGATCTGTTGCGAGCCCGACAGCGGCTGATAGACCGGGGCCTTCGGCAGCCGCGACTGCATCGCGCGGGCCTTTTTGCGCGCCTCGTTCCACTTGTGCAGCTTCGCGGCGACGCTATCGCTGTCGCCCGGATACTTGCCCTTCAGATACTGGTTGAGAGTCGCCGGCGCGATCTCGGCCTGGCGGGCCATATCGGCCTGCGTCATGCCCTCGGCCAGCGCCGTCTGCGCCGCCGCCAGCAGCGTTGCGTGCTCGGCTTGGCTGAAGCGGGTTTTCTCGGTGCTCAGGTTCATGTATCTTTTCCTCTCTCCAGATGGCCGGCCGGGAAGGCCGCGCTGTTCCGGCCCGCCGGGCTTCCACCCCGGCGGGCCTTGCTATTCGGCGGGACCGCCGGCGCGGCTCACCTGCCGCACCCACGCCTCGCCGAAATCCTCATCGGTTTTTCCCGCCCGCTCCGGCGCCGCCGGCGCGCCGAACGCCGGGCGGATGACATTGGGCGCCGCGGCGGCGGACCGGGCCTTGCGGCGCGGCGCCGTCCCGCCATGCGCCAGCGCCGCCGCCGCGGCCACGTCCATCGCCGTCAGGCGTGACAGCGCCTCGGCCTGGCCCTGCACGGCCCGCTTGTAGTCGCGCACCGCCTTGCGCTGTTCGCGGGCGTCGGAAACGCTGTCGAAGCTTCCGGCGGCGATGCGCGCCGCCTCGGCCAGCAGCCGGCCGTCCAGGCTGTAGACGTAGGCCGGCAGGTCCAGCCGCTCCGGGTCGAAGCGCACGATCACCCGCTGGCGCTTCAGCGCGCCCAGCGCCGGCGACCAGTAGCGGTTGCCCTCAACGCTCACCGCGCGGTCGCGCGCGTCCATCAGCACCGGCTTGCTGGCCAGCAGGCACAGCCGCAGCTGCTCCTCGGTCGCGCGCCGCGGCGGAAGCCGTTTCACGCCGTCCTCGAAGGCCTCGGCGAAGCTGCGCCCGTTCAGCCCGGCGCCGCGGCGGCCGGGGCGCGCGTTGTAGTGGGCGATCTCGCGCCGCACGATCGCCTCGAACTCGGCGAAGGGGATCGCCCGGCTGGCGTAGTTCTCGGGCTTGCTGACCGTGTTGTGGCCGGTATAGGCGCCCTCGAACTCGGCGCGCTTTGCGATCTCGTGGGCGAAGTCGCGGAACGCCCGCTCCACCGGTTTGGCCTGGCCCCAGTACGGGGTCACCGGAACCGCCTTCACGCCCAGCAGGGTCAGCAGCCCGGCCGGTTCGTCCTCCGGCGTCCGGCCCCAGCGGTGGCGCCGCTGGCCGCCCGATATCGCCCGCGCCGTGTTTTCCCGCCCGTTGTCCATCAGCAGGGTTTCGAACAGGCCGTAATCGCGGAAGGTGTCGCCGAGGGCGAGGCGGACCAGGTGATGGTTCAGCGTCAGGTCGAACCGGATGGCGGTGATCAGACCGCTCGCCACGTCCTGGACGGCCAGGCTCATCGGCCGGCTCACCGTCCCGCACGGCCATTGCACCATCACGTCCCAGGTATGGCCGTCGAGATTGCCGACCTGCATCGGCGCCAGCCCGGCCCGGCTGCGCGCGCGGTAGGGATAGGCGTGCTCGAGCGCCGCCGTCCCGAGCCGCTTCAGCGTCCGCACCGGCGCCGGTATCTCCGCCTCCAGCCGCCGCTGCAGCGTCCGCGCGGACGGCAGGGTCCAGCCGCGCGCCTCCGCCACGCGCTGCAGGTTGCGGTAGCAGGCGGCGTGGCTGGGGCGGCTCTGGCGCAGATAGTCGGCCTTGTAGAGTTCGAAGGCCTCCCCGGGCAGCTCGGCCAGCGCCGTCCGGCCGGTGTGCCAGGGCGCGAGATACGCCAGCCGGTCATGGTCCGTGACGCCGACGAGGCGGCCGAACCATTCGTGCAGGGTCGAGACCGAAATCCGCGCCGCGCGCCCTTCGGCCCTGGCCTCGAGCTGCGCGCGCGCCACTGTCTCCGAAAACGCCCGCGTCGCCGTCAGGCCGGCGCGCATCAGCTCCTCGCAGCGCGCGACCAGCGCCAGCCGCCGCGCCGCCTCGTCCTTCATCGTCTGCGGCAGCCGGTCGAAGCGCGCCCAGGCGGCGTCGCGATTGGCGGGCGCCGGCGGCGCCGCCCTGTCCGGGCGGCGCAGGACCAGCTCGGCCCGCGCCGCCTCCGGCAACAGCCAGCGCGAGTATTCCCAGCCGCCGCCGCGCCCCTTGCGCCGGCGGCGCAGCGGCGCGCCGCTGTCGTCCGTCGCCCGGTCCCAGCCTTCGCGCTGGGCGTAAGCGGCGATGTTTTGCCGCGTGCCCGGCAGGCCCGGCAGCTTCAGCGCCGCCAGCTCGGCGCAGGTGAACCAGTCGGCCTTGGACGGTTTCATCAGCGAACCTCCCGGCCGTCTGCGATCAGGTCGTTGACGGCGGTCAGCGCCGCCAGCAGCTTCCGTCCGCGCCTGATCTCGGCCCGAAGCTCCCCGTGCAGCACCGCGGCCTCGGCCCGCGAGGACTGGATCAGTTTCGCCATCGGGTCGTTCTGTTTCAGGCGCAGCGCCAGCTGCGCATCCGGGGGCAGCAACCGCACCGAATATTCCCAGCCGCCGCCGCGACCCTTGCGCCTGCGGCGCATCGGCGCGCCGCTGTCGTCCGTCGCCCGGTCCCAGCCTTCGCGCTGGGCGTAAGCGGCCACGCCGCGATTTGTCGCCGGCAGGCCCGGCAGCTTCAGCGCCGCCAGCTCGGCGCAGCTGAACCAGCCGGCCTTGGCGGCGGCGGCGCGGGCGGCCTGCCCGCCGGAGCGCTTTGAGCGAAGGCGGGTCATTCGGCGGCGCCTCCGCTCTCGCGATGGCCGGGCTGGCGCCAGCGCTCCATGGCGTCGCTGATCAGGAAGCACTCGCGGAACTTGCCCGACCCCGCGGGCCGCGGCGGCGCGGGCGCCGCCGCGATCAGCGCGGCGATCTCCTGCAGCTTCTGCAGGGCGGCCTGCGTCTGGCCCGAATAGAGATAGGCGAACATCTCAACCAGCCCCGGCGCCGCCGGGTCTTTCGCGCGCAGCACGAAATACGGCTCCTCCGGGAACAGCTTGCCCAGGCAGTCATAGGGCGAGGGATTGGCCATCGACCCGCGCGGCGCGCCGGGATCGGGCTGGGCGGCGCTCATCTGTCCGCCTCCGCGGTTATGGTCATCATCAGCGGCGGCCGCTGCTGGCTCGCCGCCACCCCGGCCATGGCCAGCGCCATCAGCGCGGCCATCGCCACGCTGACCGCCGTCAGCCAGGGGGTCTCGCGCCGCCCGCTCACCTGCCGCCTCCCGTGCGTTCGCCGCCGCCGGCCCGGAAGCCCGAGAAATGGCGGAAGCCCGGCGGGGTCAGCTCCGCGGCGGCGCTGCAGTCCGGGCGCGCCGGTTCGGCGGTCAGCACCCGGCGCTCGCGCGGCGCCGCCGGGTCGAACATCACCGCGTGCGGTTCGGCGAACAGGGCGGCGCCGCCGCCCCTGCGGTCACGTAATCGGGTCATTTGCGTCTCCCCAGGGAACTGATCTGCACCGGCGCCAGGCGCTCCAGCCGCCGGGCCTCCTCGGCCAGCGCCTGCGCCTGCTTGCGCGCCAGCGCCGCCTGCGCCAGCAGGGCCTCCTCGCCCTGCAGCAGCGTCAGCCCGTCGCCTTCCAGAACCACCGTCCACAGCCAGGCCTGGCCGGTGGCGCGGATGAAGGCCTTCAGGCGCACGACGCTGATGGTGTGGGTTTCGCGGGCGGCGCTTGTGTAGGCGTCGATCATCGCCTTGCTCACCTCGACGCCGAGGATCGCGCTCATCCGCCCCGCGATCTCGTAGCGGTCCAGACCGCAGTCGCGGATCGCGCGCGCCATCGCCGCCGCCAGCCGCGCGTTGAAATCCAGCGCGCTCGGCAGCTCGCGCGGCGTCTCCACCGGGAACAGCCGGGCGTGGGAGAACAGGTCGGGCGTGTCGCGGTCGCGGCGCTGCTTAGCCATCGCGGCCCTCCTTGAGGGTCCAGCCCAGGCTCTGCGCCGGCAGGATCAGCGCTTTCAGAATCTTCCGCTTTTCGGCGATGCTGGCGCGGTTCCAGACCCGTTCGAACTCGGCTGCCGCGCTCCGTTCCGGCTTCACCGGAACCGGCTTCCCGGTGGCCGCGGCGCGCGCCGCCGCCACCGTCTTCGCCTTGCCGGCGATCAGCGCCTCGGCGGCCCTGGCCTGCTCTTCCCGGTCGCCGATCGCGGCCAGGCCGCGCAGCAGGCTGTCATTATCGGCGAGCGGCGACCCGGACAGGCGCTGGCGCAGCGCCGCCGGCAGACCGGCGAAAGTGGCCAGGGCGCGGTAGATCGATTGGCCGGAGAGACTGGTTTCGGCGGCCGTCTCGGCGACGAAGCCCATTCGCGACGGCACGTAACCGTCAATTTTCTCATGCTTGAGAAAATTCTTCGGAGGCCGGCCCCGCTTGGGCTTGGGCAGCGACTCGTCCCTCACCAGCTCGCCGGGATTGCGCTCCGCCCATATCTCCAGCCGGCCCGCTAGATTCTCGATCCGCTCCAGCGCCGTCAGGTCCTGGCGGATCAGGTTCTCGTCGATCTCGTAGAGCCGCGCCTCGGCGTCGGTCATCTCGCGGATGATCGAGGGCACGAAGCGCCGCTCCAGAATCCTGTGCGCCTCAAGCCGGTGAAGGCCGGCGACCAGGCCGTAGCCGCCGTTCAGCGGCCGGATCAGGATCGGCTGCCCCAGCCCGCCTTCCCTGATCGACTGCGCCAGGTTCCGCGCGTGCGCGGCGTTCAGCTTGCGGACTCGATCGCCGGTGCGGATCAGGTCGATCGCGACGCCCGCCGCGTCGATCAGCTCCGGCGGAAGGGGCGCGGCCGCGGTCATCAGTGCGCCTCCCGCGACGGCGTCTGCGCCTTCAGCAGGTCCAGCGCCTTCCAGAACCGGTGAATGGAAGACCGGCTCGGCGCCCGTGATTCGCCGAACGCCGTTGCGATCTCGGCCCGGCACCGGTCCAGCGTCATCTGCCGGTGACGGGACAGGATCGCGCCGCGCACCTCGGCGTCATGCCACCACGCCGGGCGGCGCTGCAGGCGCAGATGGCCGAACACCGCCTCCGAATGGGTCAGCGCCCGCGCCGCCGGCAGCGGGTTCTCCATCAGGGCTTCCAGCCTCTGGCCCAGCGCCTCCAGCGCGGCGATGCGCGATTCCAGCCGCGCCATGGCCAGTGCCGCCGGATCGGGCGCATGGGCGGCCTCTACCAGCTCGCCGCGCCGCCACGCCATGAAGACGGAGATGACCTGCGATCTTACCTGCGCGGCCTTCTCGGTGCGCGCGAACATGCACACCAGAAGCGCCTGCGCCTCGTTAAGCCAGTAGGACTGGGTTTCCCTTACCGCCCCCGAGCCGATCTCGACCATTGCTTCAGATTGAAGCAATGGTCCGTGCATCAGGATTTCGTCGCGGTTCCGGTTAATGGTCGTGCGGATGAATGTGGGGCGGCTATAGCCCAGCACCTCGCCCAGCCGGATGTCCTGCACACGCGGCTCGCCCGCCATGGGGGCCAGATCGGATATCGCCAGCGCTCCCATGTCTAGACCGCCCTGCGGATTGAACGCTGCGCCGGCGCGCCGGGCGCGCTAGCGTCGTGGCTGGCGGCGAGGATGCGGGCGCGCAGCGCCTTGGCCTTCGGGCCGTTCCGGCGGCCGTCCAAGGCGACGCTGGCGTAACCGCTGTTCACGCCATGGGCGTCGCACCACGCTTTCAGGCTGGAGCCGGCCAGGATGAATCGCGTGCGCGTCTCGCGCAGTAACTGGGGAGTGCCTTCCGGAGTGCGCATGGTATGAATCGGCCCAAGAAGTTATTGAAGGTGACAAGTCACGTATCTCATGCGGATAGGTGACAAGTCAACACGCCATGAGCTCGTCGGATATTGAGGCTCTAAAATCTGCTGTGGGGGCTCAGACTGACGCTGAGTTGGCGGGCTATCTCGGTATAACGAGAACCACGATCAGCCAGTGGCGCTTGCGCGGGAAAATTCCTAAAAAATACAAGACGTTACTAATCACGCCATCGTTGGACGAAATCAGAGGCTCTCTGAAAAATGCTTTTCGAATAAAGTTTTACGGCTCGGTAGAAAATAAATTTTGGATGGCAGCAGCTTTGCCATTAGTAATTGAAAGATGTAAAGCAGAAAAAAGCCCGGTTGATATTGAAGAAGAACTTATAGACATTCTGAGTGAGGCGGCGACTTTTTGTGAATTACACCTAAAAAAGGCGGCTCCTGAGAACAACGAAGACGTGAACCAAGTCATTCAACACCTTCGTGCTTCGGCTGTGGTGAAATGATGGATGCCCCCCTCCATATCTATGGAGTTGAGCTCGGCCTCATCGGAAAACTCGAAGCGGTCTGCCCCCATTGCGAATCCAGTCTTCCCAAGTTTCCGGTCCGCAAGACGGCGTGCCGCGCCTGCGGGGGAATCAACTATGTCCGCACGAGGCCGTTTGACCGGAAAAGGGTGCTTGTAACCGCCTCGGAAGCGGAAGAGGTTGAGGCGATGTGGTCGGCGCTGAAGCGTCTTCGCGATGCCATCGGCATGGACCCCAGCTTTACCGCCGGCAAGGAAGCAGCGACTGCCCTGCGCCAGCCTAAGCTATCAAGCACGTCGTTGGATTGGGAGCGCCTTCTTGACGAGGCGCTCAACAAAGTCCGGCATCATCTGGGCGCCAGACAGGTTGGGCTTCTCCGCAACGCCGTCAGCGTTCTTGCTGAGATCAGTTTTGCGTGTGGAAAGCGTGATGATGCTTTGCGTTTGGGAACGCTTGTCCTCGCGCTCGACAACGCCCAAGGCTTCAATCCGCCTCGCGCGGGCCTAGTACCCGGAATGCTTCGGCGCGTTGCATCCTACATTGATGATCCCGATTGGGCCGATATTCTTATGAAGGCGCGCGAAAGCTCCGCTGTCGTGGCTGGCCTCGGCGGGCGGTCGAACCCGGCGGCGGTAACCTCTGCGTTGAAGGCAACATACGCGGCTGCGCGTAGCCAGTCGGTTCGGACCCTCGCCGCAAATTGCGGCGAGGGTCGCTGAGGAGTTTGCCGCACTGCGCGGCAAATTCCCGGCGCGATTCTCGTGCAGGTTCTGCGTGCAGGCGCCGGCGCGCGCGGCTGGCCTTTCATCGCACCTATCCTTATGTTTTGGTTTAGATATTTCCAGCCGTGCATGTTCGAAACCGCAGAATATGGTTAATTTGCAGCTTCGCGTGCAGGTTCCGGGGCCGGATTCGGCGGCGCGGGGCGCGGCGCGGGCGGCTTTCGTATCCGGTCTTTGAAAGCGTTTCAGCCTGTGCTGTAAAGGGTTTTCGAACCGGCGCGGACGGGCCTTCAAAGGCGTTTCGAATGTCTATCCCGCGCTCCGGATTGAACTGTCGGAAACGGGCGGAATCGCGCCGATGCCTCATAATACCGTGACAACCGCCGCGGCCGTTTTTGGCGACCCTGACACCCCGTCGCGCCTTGCAGGGCAAGGGTTCATCCCGCATCGTCCCAGCGCAACCCGTCAAGTCCCGCCCCTCTAGATTCAAGTGTCGCCTAACACTGACGGAGATGAAGCCATGAAACACCGCAAATGCCAGGTTCTCGTCGTCGGCGGCGGGCCGGGGGGCTATCCGGCGGCGATCCGCGCCGGTCAGCTCGGCCTCGACGTGGTTATCGTCGACAAGCACGGGCTGGGCGGAACCTGCCTCAACCGCGGCTGCATTCCGTCCAAGGCCTTCATCCACGCCGCCGCGAAGTTCGAGGCGATGGCCCGCCACGCCGGCGAACCGGCGCTGGGCATTTCGCTGCAGGCGCCGCCGGCGCTCGACATGGCCGGGCTGACGGCGTGGAAGGACGGCGTGGTCAAGAAGCTGACCAGCGGCGTCGGCCAGTTGCTGAAGGCGGCGAAGGCCGAACACATCAACGGCTGGGCGGTATTCGAAAACGCCAAAACCTGCACGGTCGAAACCGCGGACGGCGAGACGATCAAAATCACCGCCGAGCATGTGGTGCTGGCCACCGGCTCGGTGGAGGTGGAGTTGCCGTTCCTGAAATTCGGCGGTCCGGTGATCGGCTCCACCGCGGCGCTGGACCTGAAGCAATTGCCGGAAAAGCTGGTGGTCGTCGGCGCCGGCTATATCGGGCTGGAGCTGGGCATCGCCTTCCGCAAGCTGGGCGCGCAGGTGACCTTCGTCGAGGCGCTGGACCGCATCCTGCCGCTCTATGACAGGGAGATCACCCGCCCGGTGACGATGTGGCTGAAGAAGCATGGCGTCGACGTGCATCTGAACAGCAAGGCGAAAGGCGCCGTCACCGAAAAGGGCCAGACCTTTCTGGAATTCGAGGACGCGGACGGCAAGATGCAGAAGCTGCCGGCCGGCGCCATTCTGGTCGCCGTCGGCCGCAAGCCGCTGACCGAAGGCTGGGGGCTTGAAAACATGGGCCTCGACATGGACGGCCGCTATGTGAAGGTCGATGATCGCTGCCGCACCGGCATGCGCGATGTGTGGGCGATCGGCGATCTGGCGGGCGAGCCGCTGCTGGCGCACAAGGCGACGGCGCAGGGCGAGATGGTGGCCGAGCTGATCGCCGGCCATCGCCGCGTGTTCGATCCCGCCGCCATCGCCGCGGTGTGCTTCACCGAGCCGGAGATCGTTGGCGCCGGCCTGACGCCCGACGAGGCGAAGGCGAAGGGCGAAGAGGTGATCACCGGCAAGTTCCCGCTCGCCGCCTCGGGCCGGTATCTGTCGATGGAGGCGGGGCTGGACGGCGGCTTCGTGCGCGTCACGGCGCGCAAGAGCGATCATGTCATCCTCGGCATTCACGCCGTCGGCGCGCATGTGGCGGAGCTTTCGGGCGAATTCGCCCTGGCGCTGGAGATGGGCGCGCGGCTGGAAGACATCGCCCACACCATCCATGTGCACCCGACGCTGACCGAAGGCTTCATGGAATCGGCGCTCACCGCCCTCGGCCACCCGATCCACATTTCGGCGTAGGGCGCTTATCCAACACACCCTGTCATCCCGGGCGAGCCCGGACGCGCAGCGATCCGGGAGAGGCCCGGGACCCAAGCGGCCTTTCCGGACAAGGGGTTATGGGTCCCGGATCAGACCTGCGGTCTGTCCGGGATGACAGGATCGGACGGCGAGTTATCCGCACCGGCCGGTCTGGCCGTATACTCCTTGCCGTTCCGGCCGCGCGGAGGGCGCGGGCCCGCGTCGGCAAGCGGCGGCCGGAAGTGCGGAGCGCGTCCGTCCCGCCGGGGTGACGTCCGGCGGGCCCGGCGCGGCCGGCGGCGGGGGCGGACGACACTAACCGCCCGATCGTACCCATCCGCCGCCCTGGAAACGGGGGCGAGAGCGTCCGGGAAATCTCCGCGCGCGGGACGCCAAAGGCGTCAGGCGTATCCATGACCGCGTAATCAGACGCCCACGGCGTCCCGCGCGTCCCTCCACCCGTCCATCCCCCCGCGCCAAAGGGCGGCGGGGCGATAAAACTTGCCCTGAGCGATCATGGGGTTAACCTGCACCGCGCAGGGACGCGAAGGGGAGGACGCATCCATGATCCGTATTCTGACCACCATCATCGCCGCCGTCATGCTCGCCGCCGGCGCCGCGCAGGCCCAGCCGCGCGCAACACAGACCGAGACCATCCAGCTCAGCTCGCAGATGATCGAGGCGCTGCAGCAGGGACGGGTGGAGCAGGCCCGCACCCTGCTTGACGCCGCGCGCGGCGACGAGCCGGCGCAAAGCCGCAGCCCGATGCGCGCCGGCCAGGCGCTGGAATTCTTTTGCTCTGGCCATCGCTGCCTGTGCGAGGGGGCTGACGATTGCGTCGATCTGGCCGGAACCGGCATTTGCCCGCCGGGCAGCATGGACTGCGACGCCCGCGGTTGCACCTGCGACAGGCCCCAGGTTCAGCGCTAGCGCCGCGCGCCCTGCGCGGCGCGCCGCGCCAGGGGGGGCGCCAGCAGGTAGCCCCCCGCCGCGCAGGCGATGGACAGCATGAAGGCGCCGGGGATGTCATAAATCCAGCCGGCGATCAGGATCGTCGCCAGCCCGCTCAGGATCGCCGCCAGCACCGAGGCCTCGCCGCCAAGGCGTGAGTTCAGCCCGATCAGCACGCTGACCAGCAGGCCGGCGCTGCCCAGCGACGAGGCGATCTCGACCAGGCCGTAGATGGTCTCGCCCGAGGTGGCGACGAACAGCGCCGCCAGCCCGGCCAGCGCCGTGAACACGCGCGCGGCCAGCAGTTTCTCCTTCGCGTCCGCCTTGGGCCGGGCGCGGACATAGAGGTTTTCGGTGGCCAGGCCCGAGGCGGCGAGGATCGCCGAATCCACCGTGGACAGCACGGCCGAGAACAGCGCGCCTGCAAACACCACGAACAGCACCGGCGGCATCAGCGACTGCGCCAGCACGGGCAGGAACAGGTCGCCCTCGCCCGCATGCAGGCCGATGGCCGGGCCGATCAGGCCGAAGGCCAGCGGAATGAAGCCGACCATCAGGTAAAGCCCGGCGGCCAGCACGCCGCCATTGCGCGCGGTTTTCGGGGATTTCGCGCCCAGAAAGCGCGCGATCGGCTCCTGCGCCACGATGGAGCCGAGAATGGGGATCATCCACACGTCTAGGCGGGCGATCCAGCTCTCGCCCTCGGGCAGAAGGGTCAGCCGCACCGGGTCGATCGCCGCCAGCGCCGGGCCGACGCCGCCGGCGCTGCCGATCATCAGCACCAGCAGGATGACGAGGCCTATGAACAGCACCGCGCCCTGCAACACATCGGTCATCACCGAGGCCAGCAGCCCGCCCAGCATGGTGTAGCCGATGACCAGCACCGTGGCGGCGACCAGCGTGACGCCGACATCGATGCCGGCGATCACCGACAGGATGGTGGCCAGCGCCAGCAATTGCGCCGCCGCCCAGATCACCGAAGTGGGGATCGAGACCAGCGCCGCCGCCGCCTCGGCCTTCGGCCCGAAGCGGTCGCGGAAGAAGTCGGCCAGGGTGATATAGCCGCGCTTGCGGAACTGGGCGGCGATCAGGAACGCCATCAGCAACAGGCAGATGGCGTAGCCGAACGGCTCGGCCCGCGCCCCGGCCAGCCCCTCTTCGGCGATGATGGCGGAAGAGCCGATCACCGTCTCGCCGCCGAACCAGGTGGCGAACACCGACAGGGCGACCGCGAACAGGCCGAGGCGGCGGCCGGCGACCAGATAGTCGACATCGTCGCCGGTGCGGCGCGAGGCCCAGTAAGCAACGCCGATCTGCAGCGCCACATAACCCAGCAAGGCGAACAACAGCAGGTTCATCGCACAGCCCCCGGCGGATTCGGCGCCGCCCCCATTGAACCGCGCGCGCCGCCCGGGGCAAGGGGACGTTCGGGACCCTCGCCCTTCGTGGCCCGGCCTGATGGCCGGGACTCCTCAGGGTGAGGGTGTTGTTGCTCTCCCCTCATCCTGAGGTGCGAGCCGCCACGGGCGGCGAGCCACGAAGGACGAGGGGCAAGGGCCATTGCGCCCTGGCGCGGCGGGGGTTAAGCCCACGGGCCATGACCAGCCGCCTGCGCATTGCCAGCGCCCAGCTCAACCCGGTGGTCGGGGATATTCCCGGCAACCTTGAAAAGGCGCGCGCCGCGCGGGCCGAGGCGGCGCGGCTGGGCGCGGACCTGGTGGTGCTGCCCGAATTGTTCCTGCTCGGCTATCCGGCCGAGGACCTGATCCTGAAGCCCGCGGCGCTTTCCGCCTGCCGCGAGGCGGTGGAGGCGCTGGCCCGCGATGACGGTCCGGCGCTGATCGCCGGCGCCCCCTGGGCCGAGGACGGCAAGCGCTATAACGCCGCCATCCTGATCGACCGCGGACGGATTGAGGCCGTGCGCTTCAAGCGCGAACTGCCCAATTACGCGGTGTTCGACGAAAAGCGGGTGTTCGATGCGGGGCCAGAGGCCGAACCGGTGCTGTGGCGCGGGGTGATGCTGGGCCTGCCCATTTGCGAGGACATCTGGCTGCAGGCGGCGCCGCGCGCGCTGGCCGCCAAGGGGGCGGAGCTGTTCATCGTGCCCAATGCTTCGCCCTGGCGGCGCTCGATAGAGGCCGAACGGCGCGCGGCCTTCAGCCGCTGGGCGGACCTGAAAATCCCGATGGTGTGGGTCAACCAGGCCGGCGGGCAGGACGAGCTGTGCTTCGACGGCGCCTCGTTTTGCTGGGACGCCCACGGGGCGGAGGTTCAGCGCCTGCCGGGCTTTGAAGAGGCGGTCGGCGTCTCGGACTGGAGCCGGACGAACAAGGGCTGGATCTGCGAGGCTGCGCAGCGCGCCCCGGTGGTCGAAGGGCTTGAGGCCGACTGGCGCGCGATGGCGCTGGGCCTGCGCGATTATGTGCAGAAGAACGGCTTTCCGGGCGTGGTTCTGGGCATGTCGGGCGGCGTCGACTCGGCGCTGTCGGCCGCCGTGGCCGCCGACGCGCTGGGGCCGGAGAAGGTCTGGGCGGTGATGATGCCGTCGCAATACACTTCGCGCCACAGTTTCGAGGACGCCGAATCCTGCGCCAGGCTGATCGGCGCCCGCTATGACGTGATTGATGTGCAGCCCGCCATTGAGGCCTTCGGCGCGGTGCTGAAAGACGCGCTGGCCGGAACCGCGCCGGACACCACCGAAGAGAACATCCAGTCGCGCGTGCGCGGCGTGGCGCTGATGGCGCTGTCCAACAAGTTCGGCCCGATGGTGCTGTCCACCGGCAACAAGTCTGAGATGGCGGTGGGCTACGCCACCCTCTATGGCGATATGAACGGTGGTTATAACGCCCTGAAGGATGTCTATAAGACCGAGGTTTACGCGCTGGCCCGCTGGCGCAACCAGCCCGGCGCCTGGACCGGCAAGGGCCGCAAGGGCCGGGTGATCCCCGAACGCATCATTGACAAGGCGCCGTCGGCCGAGCTGCGCCCCGGCCAGACCGACCAGGACAGCCTGCCGCCCTATGAAACGCTGGACGCGATCCTGCAGGCGCTGGTCGAGCGCGAGGAAAGCCCGGCCGAGATCGCGGCGCGCGGATATGACGCCGATACTGTCGCGCGCATCGAAAACATGCTCTATCGCGCCGAATACAAGCGCCGCCAGGCGCCGCCGGGGGTGAAGATCGGGGCGAAGAATTTCGGCCGCGACCGCCGCTATCCGGTCACCAACGCCTTCCGGGCGGCGCGCCGCCCGCAAAAAGAGTCCGATTGAATGACCGTCAAAGTCCGCTTCGCGCCCAGCCCGACCGGGAAAATCCATGTCGGCAACGTCCGCACCGCGCTGATGAACGTGCTGTTCGCGCGCAAGGCGGGCGGCCGTTTCGTGCTGCGCATCGACGACACCGACCTGGAACGCTCCACGAAGGCCTTCGAGGACGGCATCCGCGCCGATCTTTCCTGGCTGGGCCTGAACTGGGACGACAGCTTCAGCCAGTCGGCGCGGTTCGAGCGCTACGCCGAGGCGGCGGAGCAATTGAAGGCCGCCGGGCGGCTTTACGCCTGCTACGAGACCGAGGACGAGCTGGAGCGCAAGCGCAAGCTGCAAATGGCGCAGGGCCTGCCCCCGGTTTACGACCGCGCGGCGCTGAAGCTGACGGACGCCGAAAAGGCGAAGCTGGAGGCCGAAGGGCGCAAGCCGCACTGGCGCTTCAAACTGACCGGCGCGGTGGTGGAATGGGACGATCTGGTGCGCGGGCCGACACCCATCGACACCTCGTCGCTGTCCGACCCCATCCTGGTGCGCGAGGACGGCAGCTATCTCTACACCCTGCCCAGCGTGGTAGACGACATCGACGCGAACATCACCCACATCATCCGCGGCGAGGACCATGTCACCAATTCCGGCGCCCAGATCGAGATTTTCGAGGCGCTGGGCGGCAAGGCCCCGGCGATGGGGCATCACCCGCTGCTGATCGGCGCCGATGGCGGCAAACTGTCGAAACGCCTGGGCACGCTGTCGATAGAGGGGCTGCGCGAAGAGGGCGTGGAGCCGATGGCGATTCTGTCGCTGCTGGCCAAGATCGGCACGTCCGATCCCGTTGAGCCGCGCCATTCCATCGACGCGCTGGTGGCGGATTTCGACCTTGGCAAGCTGTCGCGCGCCCCGGCGCGCTTCGACCCCGAGGAATTGAACCGCCTCAACGCCCGCCTGCTGCACGAAACGCCCTATGCAGCGGTGAAAGACCGCCTCGCCGCGCTTGGCGCCGATGGCGGCGAGGGCTTCTGGAACATCGCCCGCGCCAATATCGAGCGCCTGCCGCAGGCGGCCGACTGGATGGCCGTGGTGTCGGGCGAGATCGCCCCGGTGGTCGAGGAGGCGGACTATTTGGCCCAGGCCGCCGAGGCGCTGCCGGCCGGCGCGCTGACCGCCGCCAGCTGGGGCGAATGGACCAACGCGCTGAAAGAGGCCACGGGCCGCAAGGGCCGGGCGCTGTTCCTGCCGCTGCGCCTGGCGCTCACCGGCCGCCCGCACGGGCCGGAAATGGCCGACCTGCTGCCCCTGATCGGGCGCGAAAAGGCGCTGAAACGCCTGCGCGGCGAAACCGCCTGACGCCCGCCGTTTCCACTCCGGCGCCTTCCACCGCTTCCACGCGGTAACGCTTGATTCATCGCGGTCTGATTTACTGCGTTCCGTCGAAGACCCTTGAGCAAAAGGGCGCGGACGGGACGGGGCCACGGGATTTCCATGACCGCCATCAAACGCATCCTGCCGACGGCCGTTCTATTCGGACTGATCGCCTATTTCGGCTATCACGCCCTGAACGGCGACCAGGGGGTGCTGAACTGGGTTGTGGTCAAGACCGACATCGCCGGGGCCGAGGCCGAACTGGCCGCCGCCCGCGCCGAGCGCGAGGGGCTGGAGATCACCGCCGCCCGCCTGCGTTCGGACAGCCTTGATCTCGACTATCTGGAAGAGCGCTCCCGCGCCCTGCTGAACGTCGCCCATCCGCGCGATTTCGTGGTCAAGACCGAGCCGCGCGGCCGCCGCTGACGCCCATCCTCCGCTTGCCCGCAGGCGCCCCTCTCTGCTAAGCCGCAAGGTGAAAACAGCGAGGGACGCGCGATTTATTTCGCGCGCGAAATAAATGGCGGCGAAGAAACCGGCGCAACGCAAGGCCCCGGCGAAGAAAACCCCGGCCAAGGCGCCAGCGGCCAAGGCCGGCGCGCCGAAGGAAGAGCTGCTGCGCTTCTACCGCGACATGCTGCTGATCCGCCGGTTCGAGGAAAAGGCGGGCCAGCTTTACGGCATGGGGCTGATCGCCGGTTTCTGCCATCTCTATATCGGCCAGGAGGCCGTGGTGGTCGGCGTGCAGGCGGCGCTGGAGGACGGCGACCAGGTGATCACCGGCTATCGCGATCATGGTCACATGCTGGCCTGTGGCATGACCGCCAACGGCGTCATGGCGGAGCTTACAGGGCGCATCGGCGGCTACTCGCGCGGCAAGGGCGGCTCGATGCACATGTTCAGCCGCGAGAAGCAGTTCTTCGGCGGCCACGGCATCGTCGGCGCGCAGGTGCCGATCGGCACCGGGCTGGCCTTCGCCGACCTCTACAAGAACAACGGCAAGGTCTGCGCCACCTATTTCGGCGACGGCGCCGCCAACCAGGGCCAGGTCTATGAAAGCTTCAACATGGCCAAGCTGTGGAAGCTGCCGGTGATCTACATCATCGAGAACAACCAGTACGCCATGGGCACGTCGGTCAGGCGCGCCAGCAGCGAGACCCATCTGCACAAGCGCGGGGCCAGCTTCGGCATTCCGGGCGAGGAGGTGGACGGGATGGATGTTCTGGCCGTGCGCGACTCCGCCGAACGCGCGCGCAAGCACGCGCTGAGCGAGGGGCCGATCATTCTGGAGATGAAGACCTATCGCTATCGCGGGCATTCCATGTCCGACCCCGCCAAATACCGCACCCGCGAGGAGGTGGACGAAATCCGCGCCCGGCAGGACCCGATCGAGATGGTCAGGAAGCGCCTGTTCGACGCGAAGTACGCCAGCGAGGACGACCTGAAAAAGATCGACAGGGAGATCAAGGAGATCGTCAACGAGAGCGCCGAGTTCGCGAAGGAAAGCCCGGAGCCGGACCCGGCCGAGCTTTATACCGACGTGCTGGTGGAGGAGCGGGCATGAGCGCTGACGCTTTCCTGAAAGCCTGGCACGCGGCGGTGGCCACGAAGGACGCCGAAAAGCTGTCGGCGATCATCGCCGATGGGTGCGAGCTGCACTCCCCCGTGGTGTGGAAGCCGAGCGCTGACAAGGCGTATGTTCTGCACATCCTCGCTGGCGTCATCGCCAATATCGACGATTTCGCCTATCGCCGCGAATGGATCGACGGCGACGAGATCCTGCTGGAATTCACCGGCAGCGTCGACGGCAAGAGCCTGATCGGCTTCGACAAGATCACGCTGGACGCCGAAGGCCGCATGACGCGGATCGAGGTGCTGGTCCGCCCGCTCAACACCCTGATCGAGTTCGCGGTGCGCATGCGTGAACATGCGCTCGCCTTCAAGCCCGAGGCCGCCTGATGCCCGTCGAAGTTCTGATGCCCGCTCTCAGCCCCACCATGGAGGAAGGCACGCTGGCCAAATGGCTGGTGAAAGAGGGAGACGCCGTCAAATCCGGCGACGTCATCGCCGAGATCGAAACCGACAAGGCGACCATGGAGGTCGAGGCGGTGGAGGAAGGCGTGGTCGGCAAGCTGCTGGTCGCGGCCGGAACCGAGGGCGTGAAGGTCAATTCGCCCATCGCCCTGCTGCTGGAGGAGGGCGAGGACGCCGGGGCGCTGGATGGCGCGGCGCAGAAAGCCACCCCACCCCAACCCTCCCCTGAAGGGGAGGGAGAAGACGCCGACGCCCGGAAACCCGCCACGGCGGAAACTTCACCCCCTCCCCCCGCGGGGGAGGGCCGGGGTGGGGGGAGACCGGCAAGCAAACCCGCATCCGACCCCGAAATCCCGGCAGGGACCGACATGGTGCCCACCACGGTGCGCGACGCGCTGCGCGACGCCATGGCCGAGGAGATGCGCCGCGACGAAACCGTGTTCGTGATGGGCGAGGAGGTGGCCGAGTACCAGGGCGCCTACAAGGTGACCCGCAACCTGCTGCAGGAATTCGGCCCCAGGCGCGTGGTCGACACGCCGATCACCGAACACGGCTTCGCCGGTCTTGGCGTCGGCGCCGCGTTCGGCGGCCTTAAGCCGGTGGTGGAGTTCATGACCTTCAACTTCGCCATGCAGGCCATCGACCATCTGATCAATTCCGCCGCCAAGACGCTGTACATGTCCGGCGGGCAGATGGGCTGCCCGATCGTGTTCCGCGGCCCGAACGGCGCCGCCAGCCGCGTCGGCGCCCAGCACAGCCAGGATTATTCGGCCTGGTATGCGCAGGTGCCGGGGCTGAAGGTGATCGCGCCCTGGGACGCCGCCGACGCCAAGGGCCTGCTGAAGGCCGCGATCCGCGATCCGAACCCGGTGATCTTTCTCGAACACGAGCTGATCTATGGCGAAACCTTCGACGTGCCGGCGGTGGACGACTGGGTGCTGCCCATCGGCAAGGCCAAGGTGCGCCGCGAGGGGAGCGACGTCACCATCACCGCGCATTCCCGCATGGTCGGCTTCGCCCTGAAGGCGGCGGAGATACTGGCCGAAGAGGGCATAGAGGCCGAGGTGATCGACCTGCGGACCCTGCGGCCGCTGGACACCGAAACCATCATCGAGAGCGTGAAGAAGACCAACCGCATCGTCTGCGCCGAAGAGGGCTGGGGCCGCTGCGGCATCGGGGCAGAGATCGCCGCCGTGGTGACGGCGGAAGCGTTCGACTACCTCGACGCCCCGCCCGCCCGCGTGCACCAGGAAGACGTGCCGCTGCCCTACGCCGCCAATCTGGAGGCGCTGTCCCTGCCCGGCGTCGACGACATCGTGAAGGCGGCGAAAGCCGTCTGCTACCGGGAGTAGCCGCCATGCCCATCGAAATCCTGATGCCCGCGCTGTCCCCGACGATGGAAGAGGGAACGCTGGCCAAATGGCTGGTCAAGGAAGGCGATGCGGTCAAATCCGGCGATGTCATCGCCGAGATCGAGACCGACAAGGCGACCATGGAGGTCGAGGCGGTGGACGAGGGCACAGTGGGCAAGCTGCTGGTGTCCGGCGGAACCGAGGGCGTGAAGGTCAACGCCGTCATCGCCCTGCTGCTGGAAGAGGGCGAGGACGCCGCGGCGCTGAAGGACGCGGAAAAGAAAACGGAAAAGGCCGCCCCACCCCAACCCTCTCCCCGTGGGGGAGAGGGAGACAAACCTGCGGCGGCGGGAACCGAAGCCAAACCTTCCCCTCATCCTGAGGCGCCCGCGCAGCGGGCCACGAAGGACGAGGGTAAAGCCAATGGCCGCCTCAAGGCTTCGCCGCTGGCCAGACGCCTGGCCGAACAGGCGGGGATCGATCTGAAATCGCTGGCCGGCTCCGGCCCCGGCGGGCGCATCGTCAAGGCCGATGTCGAGGCGGCGAAATCCGGCGCCGCTCCGGCGCGGCCCGCCGCCGCGGCCGAGGCGCCGGCGCAAGACATCGACGCCGACGAGCCGCTGGCCCCGTTCGGCATTCCGGCCAGCCGTTACGAGCTGATCAAGGCCGACAACATCACCAGGGTGGCGGCCAAGCGCCTGACCGAAAGCTTCCGCGACATTCCGCATTTTCCGCTCAGCGTCGATTGCGAGCTGGACGCGCTGCTCGCCTTCCGCAAACAGGCCAATGACAAGGCGCCGGACGGGGTGAAAATCTCGGTCAACGACATCCTGATCAAGGCCGCCGCCGTGGCGCTGAAACGCGTGCCCGAGGCCAATGCAAGCTGGGTCGGCGACGGGCGCATCGCGCGGCATAAACACGCCGATGTCTCGGTCGCCGTGGCGATAGAGGGCGGGCTGATCACCCCCATCGTCAAGGACGCGGATCAAAAGGGCCTCGCCGAGATCAGCGCCGCGATGAAAGACCTCGCCGCCCGCGCGCGCGACCGCAAGCTGAAGCCAGAGGAGTTCCAGGGCGGAACCTTCAGCCTCTCCAATCTCGGCATGTTCGGGGTCAAATCCTTCGCCAGCATCATCAATCCGCCGCAGGGCATGATCCTGTCGGCCGGCGCCGGCGAGGAGCGCCCGGTGGTGAAAAACGGCGCGCTGGCGAAAGCCACCGTGATGACCGTGACGCTGACCTGCGATCACCGCGTCGTCGACGGCGCGGCGGGGGCGCGCTGGCTCGCCGTCTTCAAGGGCTTCGTCGAAGACCCGATGACGCTGTTGCTGTAGGGGCGGACGATGAGCGAACAATCCTTCGACCTGATCGTCATCGGCGGCGGCCCCGGCGGCTATGTCGCCGCCATCCGCGCGGCGCAGCTGGGCCTGAAGACGGCGCTGGTGGAGCGCGAGCATCTGGGCGGCGTGTGCCTGAACTGGGGCTGCATCCCCACCAAGGCGCTGTTACGCACCTCGGAAATCTATCACCTGATGCACCGGGCGGAGGAATTCGGCCTGAAGGCGGAGAAGATCAGCTTCGACATCGCAAAGGTGGTGGAGCGCTCGCGCAAGGTGGCCGCGCGCCTGTCCGGCGGCGTCGGCATGCTGATGAAGAAGAACAGGATCACGGTGATCGACGGCGCAGCAAGGCTGGAAAAGGGCGCCAACGCCCCGGCGGTGATCGTGAAGGGCAAGGACGGCAAGGAGGCGAAATACGCCGCCAGGCACGTCATCCTCGCCACCGGCGCGCGGGCGCGCACCATTCCGCAGGCGGGGCTGGAGCCGGATGGCAAGCGCGTCTGGACCTACAAGGAGGCGATGGTTCCCGAAACCATGCCGAAATCGCTGCTGGTCGTCGGCTCCGGCGCCATCGGCGTCGAATTCGCCAGCTTCTATCGCACGCTGGGCGCCGAGGTGACGGTGGTGGAGATGCTGGACCGCATCCTGCCGGTCGAGGACGCCGAGATCTCCGCCTTCGCCGAAAAGGCGTTCAGGAAACAGGGCATGAGAATCCTCACCGGCGCGCAGGTGCAAAAGCTCGACAAGGGCGCGTCATCCGCGAAGGCGCATGTGAAGACAAAGGACGGCAAGACCGAGGTGATCGAGGTCGAGCGCGTCATCCTCGCCATCGGCATTACCGGCAATATCGAGGGGCTGGGGCTGGAGGCGCTGGGCGTGAAGACCGATAGGGGCCATGTCGTGGTCGACGGCTTCGGGCGCACCAACGTGAAGGGGCTGTGCGCCATCGGCGATGTCGTCGGGCCGCCCTGGCTGGCCCACAAGGCGAGCCATGAGGGCGTGGTCTGCGTCGAGAACATCGCCGGCAAGAACCCGCACCCGTTCGAGACCGGCAACATCCCCGGCTGCACCTATTGCCATCCGCAGATCGCCTCTGTGGGCCTGACCGAAGCGAAGGCGAAAGAGGCCGGCCATCAGGTGAAAATTGGCCGCTTCCCCTTCGTCGGCAACGGCAAGGCGATCGCGCTGGGCGAGGACCAGGGCCTGGTCAAAACCGTGTTCGACGCCAAAACGGGCGAGCTTCTGGGCGCGCACATGATCGGCGCCGAGGTGACGGAGCTGATCCAGGGTTACGCCATCGCCCGCAGTCTCGAGACCACCGAGGCCGAGCTGATGCACACCGTGTTCCCGCACCCGACCCTGTCGGAAATGATGCACGAGGCGGTGCTGGACGCTTACGGCCGCGTGCTGCACATCTGATCCGCGACTTTGCATCCAGTCCGGCCCCGGCGCGCATCTGACTGTGCAAAGGGCGCGTTTTCCGCGCGTCCGTGACGGGAGATGCAACAATGAAAACCCTGGTTTCGGTAATGGCGATCGCCGCCGCGTGCGGCGTTTCGGCGGCGGGCGAGGCGCAGACGCCGGGCCGGGTCACCGGCTCCGGCATGATCGTCAATTATAATGGCGCCACGGACGGCCCGGCCAGCTTCAGCGGCATGACCGTCAATGTGCGCGGCCGCATCGGCGGCGCGCTCAGCCTGGACGGCGCCCGCGTCACGGCGGATGTCGAGACCGGCGGCCCGGTGACCGCGGACGGCGCCTCGGTCACCCTGCGCGGCGCAGCCGGCGGCGGGGCGAACCTGAACGGCGCCGATGTCACCGTGCACGCCGTCATCGCCGAGAACGTCACCGCCAACGCCGGGCGCATCAGCTTTTCGCGCGACGCCCGCATCGGCGGCGATGTCGCCGTCAACGCCGGTTCGCTGACCCTGGACGGCGATGTGGACGGGGCGGTGCGCGCGCGCTTCGGTTCGGCCCGTATCGGCGGCCGCGTGGCGGGTCCGGTGCATCTGAGCGGCGAAGGCCGCGAAGGCGTGTTCCGCCGCGGGCGCATCAGCCGCGTTCAGGTGGCCGGCGATCTGCAGTCCGGCGGTTGGATCTGCGCGCGCGAGGTGCGGTTCGACGCCTCGGCCCGTGTCGGCGGCCCGCTGACCGTGGTGGCGGATTCCGAGCCGCGCTGGCCGGCCGGCTTCGACCGGTCGCAGGTTCGCTACGAGCCGCGCGATGGCGGAAGCTGCCGCGAGGCGTAACTAGGATCCGGTTTCCTGACCGGCGGGCCAGGATTCCGTATCATGGTCGGGATGTTGGCGGCTGGTTTTTCGGGCCAGAGCCGCTCCTTCGGGGTCGTCATCCTCGCTGGAGCCGAAGTTCGGCAGGTTCTGGAGTTGAGCCAGCTGCGGAAGCTTGCCTTCTATGCCGAGTTCGAATTCCAGCGTGATGGCGCCGGGCTGGTCAAACGCCCCGATCGATATCGAAATCCGCTCGCTTGCCTCGTTGTGAAAGAATAGCGGCGTGCCGCAACGGTTGCAGAACCCGCGCGCCACCCCTTGCGAGCTGAAGAATTTCGAGGGCTGGCCGCGGGTCCAGGTCAGATCCTTCAGCAGTACGCCGACGCGGGCGCCGAAGAAGTTTCCGGCGGCCTTCTGGCACATCCGGCAGTGGCAGACATGGGGGTTATCGCTTAGCGAGGCGGCGCGGAACCGGACAGCCCCGCACTGACAGCCGCCAGTAATGCCCTGTTCCGTCATGCGATCGTCCGGTCAGCCCTCCAGGTTTGATTTCACCAGCTTTTCGACCGCGACATAGTCCAGCTTGCCGGTGCCCAGCACCGGCACGGCGTCAACATGCATGACGCGGCGCGGGGCGGCCAGTTCGCTGATGCCGTGATTGCGGGCGAAGGCGATGAAATCGCCGCGGTCCGCCTGGGCGTAGTCGGTGACCAGGATGATCTGCTCGCCCTTGCGGTCGTCGGGGATGGCCACGGCGGCGTGGATATTATCGGGCCACAGCGAGCTGGCGCAGTTCTCGACCACGGCCAGAGACACCATCTCGCCGCCGATCTTGGCGAAGCGCTTCAGCCGGCCGCGGATGGTGATGCAGCCTTCCTCGTCGAAGGTGACGATGTCGCCGGTGTCATGCCAGCCGCCATCGGGCGCCTCCACCACGCCCGGCGCGCTGGAACGCACATAACCCTTCATCACGTTCGGTCCGCGCACCAGCAGCTTGCCGCCCCTGTCGATGCCGGGCACTGGCTCCAGCTTCGCCTCCATGCCGGGCAGCAGCTTGCCGACCGTGCCGGGACGGTTGCGGCCGGGCTGGTTCACCGCGATCACGGGCGCGGCCTCGGTGACGCCATAGCCCTCGACCACCTCCAGCCCGAAACGGCGGCGCACCATGGCGCGGGTCTCGTCACGCACCCGCTCGGCCCCACACACGGCGAAGCGCAGCGATTTCAGGTCGTCATCGTCGGCGGAGCGCGCGTACTGGCCCAGGAAGGTGTCGGTGGCGAACAGGATGGTGGCCTTGGTCTCGCCGACCCGCTTGGCGATGGTCTTCGCCTGCAGCGGCGAGGGGTGCAGCGCCGAGGGAATGCCGGCCAGGATCGGCAGCAGCAGGCCGCCGGTCAGCCCGAAACAGTGGAAGGTGGGCAGCGGATTGTAGACGATGTCCGTGTCGTAGATCTCCACATGGTCCAGCACCTGCTCGACATTGGAGACCAGGTTGGCGTGGCTCAGCACCACCCCCTTCGGATCGCCCTCGGTGCCTGAGGTGAACAGATACACGGCGATGGCGTCCGGATCGGGATTGGCGCGGATCAGCGCCGGCGCGAACAGGCCGAGAATGGCGCTGATCTTGTCCACCGGCGTCAGCGCCTCGCGCACGTCCTCCAGGTAGATGATCTCGTGGTCCTCGGCCAGCGCGTCGCGAAGCGATTCCAGCCCGGCCAGCTCGATGAATTTATGGGCGGTGACGATCTTCGTCGCCTGGGCCGTCTTGCACGCGGTCTTCAGCGCCTTGGCGCCGGCGGTGAAGTTCAGCATCGCCGGCACACGGCCGTATACGGTGATGGCGAAGAAGCCGATGGCCGATCCAGCGCCGGTGGGCAGCATCAGGGCCACCTTTTCGCCCGGCTTCGTCATTCGCCGTAGCGCGCTGCCCAGCGCGTAGCTGGCCTTGACCATGTCGTCATAGGTTAGCTGGCGGCCGTCGGCGTCGATGATCGCCAGCTTCTTGCCGCCGAAGCGCCGGCGCGCGCGCGACAGCGCTGCGGGCAGGTTACGCCGGCCTTTCTCGAGCCGGAACGGCGCGCCTTTCTGGACGCCGTCGTCAGCGGGGGCGGGGACGTCAGTCGGCTCGGTCCCGCCGCCGCTGGATGTTTCATCCGCGGCGTGGGCGGCGGCCGCATAGGCGGTCGTCCTGTCGGTCATCTCATCCTCCCGTCGCGCGATTCGCTTCGCCGCGCGTTTTGTTACCGTTTGTTACAAAATAGCTGTCCCGGGGACCGGAAGGAAGGGTGTCGCGGCGGCAGGGTTTCGAAATTTTCACCCGGCCAGTCATTTTCTTGCAACGCATTGTATAAAAACAAGGAACTGGATTTTTGCGTCATAATTCCGTATCGATAAGTGAAAAAAATTTATCGAAAATCGAAAAATCGCTTTGATATCGAATTTCGATATGGTAGCAGTGAATCCGAGGCTGAACGACGCGTAAGGCCGCCCAAACGGGTGGCCAGGTCCAGGCCAAGGGAGACGACGATGTTCTTCAGATTTATTTCCGCCTGCGCCGTCCTGATCAGTATGGCTGCGGCCCCCGCCGCCGCTCAGATGATCGGCGGCGACATCACCCTGCGTGATCAGAATCGCGAAGGCGATTTGCGAGTAATCGCAGGCGATTTCACCTATACGGGCCGGCTTGGCGGCGATTTGTCGGTGATCGGCGGCGACATAACGGTCGACGCGGTCATCGGCGGATCCGCCAGCATCGTCGGCGGCAATGTCGAGCTGAGCGGTGAGACCGGCCGCGGCCTGCATGTCGCTTCCGGCGTGGCTGAAATCGACGCCAGCATTGGCGGCGACGCCGACATTGCGGCGGGGGTGATCCGCGTCCGTGGCGCCGTTGTCGGCGACCTGAAAGCGGCTGGCGCGGTGGTCACCGTCGGCGAGACGGCCCATATCGGCGGCCGGCTGCATGGCGCCGGAGAGCGCCTGAGCATCGCCGGCCGCGTCGAGGGCGGCGCCCGCATCCGCGCCGAGGAAGTCACGGTCAGCGGCGTGATCCGCGGCGATATCGACGCTGAAGCCAACAGCTTCACCATCGCGCCCGGCGGCCGCATAGAAGGCGCGTTGCGCCTGCGTGGCGCGGCGGCGCCGGTGATCGCCGAGGGCGCCGAGGTGACTGGCGAGATCGATTACGCCTATGCCGATGTTTTCCGGCATGCGCGCGGCATGCGCGACATAAACGTGCGTATCCCTTTCATGCCCAGCATTCGCGCGCTCAGCGTGCCGATCACCTTCAGCGCCTTTCTGCTGGGTCTGCTGGCCTGCCTGGTCGCGCCGCGCGGCGTGGCCCGCATCGCCAGCGAGTTCCGGCGCCGCCCCTTCGCCTCGGGCGTGGTGGGGCTGGCGGTGTTCGCTTTCTCGCCGGTGCTGCTGGTGGCGCTGGTCGTGCTGCTGGCGATCACGGTGATCGGCGTGTTCCTGATCCCGGTGCTCGTTATTGGCTGGCCGCTGATGTTGTTCCTGTCATTCGCCTTCGGCGGGGTGGCGGTGGGCGACCTGATCTTCAACCGCCGGCCGGAGACGCCGCTGGGCCTCGGTCTGCGCGCGGTGTCGCTGCTGGTGGTGCTGGTGGCGGTGGCCGCGCTGGGCGTGTCGCCCTTCCTGGGCTTCACCGCCGGCCTGATCCTGATGTGCATCGGGCTTGGCGCGTGGATTTTCGCAATGGGCAAGCGCAACGGCGCCGCGGCGTCCGAACCGGCGCCGGCGCCCGCCGCAGCCTGATGTATTCCGCGGCCGGCGGTGCGCGCCGGCCGCCATTTTCCGGGAGAGACACATGAAACGAATGATGATCGCCGCCAGCGCGGCCGTACTGCTGGCGTCAGCGGCCTTCGCCGGTGATGGCGGAAACCTCGCCGGTTCGACCGTTCGCGTCACAGGGTCAGATGGATCGGTGTTTGAAATCACCTTCCACGCCGGCGGCGCCTATGCCGATCATCGCGGCCCCACCGGCGTCTGGGAATTGAACGGCGAAGAGCTGTGCCTGACCAATGATCCGGTGACGCTCGAGGATGGCGGCGAGTTCCCGTCCCAGACCCAGTGCGGACCGTGGAATCCGGCCCTGGCGCCCGGCGAAGTCTGGGAGACGGAAGGATGGGCGCCTGAAGGCCGCCTGATCACGATTGAAATGCTGGGCTAACGCCGCCCGGCCTGGTTTCGCGGCTGGCGATCCCGCTGGCTGCATTTTGTGGGAGAGACGCATGAAACGCATGATGATCGCGGCGGTGGCCGCCCTGATGGCCGCCCCGGCCTTCGCTGACGGCCCCGGCGGCTACACGCTGCGGATCACCGCCAGCAATGGCGAGATGTCCGAGAGTTTCGAGATCAGCTTCGCCAGCGATGGCGGCTATACGGACTCGCGCGGCCCCAGCGGCGCTTGGGAAGTACATGAAGGCGAGCTGTGCCTGACCAATCACGCTTTCACCACGCCTGCCGGGCAGGAGGTCCCCTCCATGACCCAGTGCGGCCCGTGGGAAGGAGCGATGCAGCCGGGTGAGGCGATGGACCTGAACGGTTGGGCGCCCGAGGGCGTCACTATCACCGTCGAGCGGGTCAGCTGACGCCGCAGCGCATGGACGATGAAAGCCGGGCGGCGGTCCTTCGGGGCCGCCGCCCGGTTCACCCTCGTTTCAGTTCTGGCCGAGGGGCTGGAACTCCGCCGCGCGCGCTTCGGCCCGCAGGCGTTCGCCTTCGCCAAGGCGCCGCGCCGCCATATCCCTGCCGCGCCAGGCTTCGGCATGGTTCTGCGCTGCAGCGAGGATGAACCAGACATAGGCCTCGAAATAGTCAGGCGCCCCCAGATCGCCTTCATAGAGCATGACGCCGAGATTGTACTGGGCGGGAGCCAGCCCCATCACCGCCGCCTGGCGGAAGAGATGCACCGCCGCCTCGTAATCCCGCTCGACGCCGCGCCCGTCCCTGTAGAGGACGGCCAGATTGTACATGGCGTAATCATCGCCCTGGTCCGCGGCGAGACGGTACCAGCGCGCGGCCTCCGCCGGGTCGGGATCGATGCCCCGGCCGCGCTCGTACATGACACCGAGATTGAACTGCGCGTCGCGGAAACCCTGGTCCGCGGCGGCGCGGTACCAGTAAACAGCCTGTGCGTGGTCCACCGGGCCGCCCTGGCCGTTACGCAGCATCTGGCCGAGATTGTACTGGGCGCGCGCCAGCCCCTGTTCAGCGGCGAGGCGGTAGAGGCGGATCGCCTCGGCATGGTCGCTCTGTACGCCATGGCCGAAGAAATACATCCGCCCCAGGCCCAGTTGCGCCTCGGCGTCTCCGGCTTCGGCCAGAGGCGCCCATATGGCGCGGGCGGTTTCATAGTCGCCGGCGCGCCAGGCGGCGTCGCCGTCCTGCGCGGTCTGGGCGAGGGCGCCGGCGGCGAGGCTAAGCGCGGCGAAAAGGGCGGTCGTCAGGCGTATCGGCATGGCTGTCCTCTTGCAGGCCGAGGATAGCCGCCGCCCGCGCGCCTGGCCAACTGACAAGCCGGGTCAGGCGGCGGACGCGAAAAGGCCCCGCGCTCCCTCGCGGGGAGGGCGGGGCCTTCGCAGACGGAATGCGCCTTTCGCCTAGCTGGCGGCGGCGGGTTTCAGACGCTCGACGGTGACCATGATGATCACCATCACCGAGGCTGCCGCCAGGACGGAGCCATAGCTGCCCAGGATCGCGGTCAGATACTGGCCGATCTCCGGAATGCCTCCGAGGGCGCCGGAGCCTCCCGCCATCAGGAAGATGGCGGCGATCAACACGCCGCGGCGGTGGTCAGCGGACACGAAGAATCCGCCGGCCAGGCCGAGGATGATCAGGATCAGCCCCGCGAACTCGAACTGCACGAAGGCGAAAATGATGGCGGCGAGAATGGCGACCGCCCAGATGATTTTGGCTAGAGACATGCTTTCCTCCCCAGGAAACCGTCTTGTTTCACGCGCATCAGACTCAGCGCGATGGGCGAGGCTAGTCAGCATGCGGCGCGATTAGCAAGCAAAAACTAGCCTGTAGCTTGAATCTACAAGGCGTTTTTCAACTGACGGGGGCGATGCGGTAAGAAAAGAAGTGCGCATTAACCATTTGTATCTGCAAAGCTTTTGCGCGGCTTCCCGCCTAGCCCAGCGCCTTCGCCGCCCGTGGCGCGTAATAGGTGACGATCCCCGCCGCACCGGCGCGTTTGAAGGCCATAAGGCTCTCCAGCATCGCCCGATTCCCGTCCAGCCAGCCATTGGCGGCCGCGGCCTCGATCATCGCGTATTCGCCTGAGACCTGGAAAGCGAAGGTGGGAACGCCGAAGGTTTGCGAAACCGCGCGCACGATGTCCAGATACGGCATGCCCGGCTTGACCATCACCATGTCGGCGCCTTCGGAGAGATCCAGCGCCACTTCGCGCAGCGCCTCTTCGGCGTTTCCGGGGTCCATCTGATAGGTCTGCTTGTCGCCCTTCAGCGCGGTGGCGGAGCCGATGGCCTCACGATACGGGCCATAGAAGGCCGAGGCGTATTTGGCGGCGTAGGACAGGATCAGCGTGTCGGTGAAGCCTTCGGCCTCCAGCGCGGCGCGGATGGCGCCGATGCGCCCGTCCATCATGTCCGACGGCGCGATCACGTCGCAGCCGGCGCGGGCCTGCATCAGCGCCTGCTCCACCAGCCGCGCCACCGTTTCGTCGTTGAGGATGCGGCCGTCCTGCAGCAGGCCGTCATGGCCGTGGTCGGTGAACGGGTCCAGCGCCACGTCGCAGATCACGCCGACGCCGGGGGCGGCGTCTTTCACCGCCCTGATCGCCTGCGCCACCAGACCATCGGGGTTCAGGGCCTCGGTCCCTTGCGCGTCCTTCTTCGCCGGATCGACATGCGGGAACAGGGCGATGGCGGGAATGCCCAGCCGCTCGGCCTCTTTCGCCGCTTTCGCCAGCGCTTTTACCGACAGGCGCTCCACCCCCGGCATGGCGGCGACGGGTTCGGTGGGGTCGGCGCGGTCCGATACCACCACCGCCCACACGAGATCATCGACGCCGAGCACATGTTCGCGCGTCAGCCGCCGGATCCACGGGGCCTGGCGCAAGCGGCGCGGGCGGGTTTCGGGATACTGGCCGGTCATGGGGACTCCGCAAGTTTCGTTCTGTCGCGCGTCAATAGCGCCAGACGCGCCGCGCTCCAACACGGCGTCATACATATCTTCTCCCCCCTGGCGGGGGAGAAAGTGAAATCGGCGGCTTGGGCGAAGCGGCGCGAAGCCCAAACGCCAGATTCCGCAAGAGAGGGGGAGTCCCCCTCACCCTGAAAATCAGGGACTTGGGCTGCGCCAAGCCCGTGATTTTCAGCCCTCTCCCGCAAGGGGAGAGGGGATGGAGACGGGCCTTGCCCATGAACGCAACGGTCTTTGGCGGCCGCACCCGCCCGTCTTGCCCTGCGCGCCTCGCGGCGTTAGGGCTTCGCCCGGACTTTTAGCCCGAAGGAGACGGCTTTGCACTTCGCGCTTTCCGAAGATCAGGTTCTGGTTCAGGACGCCGCCCGCGGCTTCGCCGCCGGCCGGCTGAAACCCCACGCCGCCGAATGGGACGAGACAAAGCATTTCCCGGTCGATGTGCTGCGCGAGGCCGCCCAGATGGGCTTCGCCGGCATCTATACGGGGCCGGAGCATGGCGGCAGCGGCATGACGCGCCTCGACGCGGCGATCATATTCGAGGAACTGGCCCGCGGCTGCGTCTCCACCGCCGCCTATATCTCCATCCACAACATGTGCGCCTGGATGATCGACACCTGGGGGTCTGACGAGCAGAAGGCGCGCTTCATCCCGCCGCTGATGACGATGCAGACGCTGGCCAGCTATTGCCTGACCGAACCGGGATCGGGGTCAGACGCCGCGGCGCTGCGCACCAAGGCGGTGAAGGACGGCGATGATTACGTTCTGAACGGGTCGAAGGCCTTCATCTCCGGCGCCGGGGTGTCTGACGTCTATATCGTCATGGCGCGCACGGGCGGGGAGGGGCCGAAAGGCGTTTCCGCCTTCATCGTCGAGAAGGGGATGAAGGGCCTGTCCTTCGGCGCCAACGAGAAGAAGATGGGCTGGAACAGCCAGCCGACGGCGATGGTGATTTTCGAGGATTGCCGCGTGCCCGCCGCCAACCGGCTGGGCGAGGAGGGGATCGGCTTCAAGATCGCCATGAACGGGCTGAATGGCGGGCGCATCAATATCGGCGCCTGCGCGCTGGGCGGCGCGGTGGAGGCGTTCGAGACTGCGCGCGAATACGTCGCCACCCGCAAACAGTTCGGCAAGGCCATCGGCGCCTTTCAGGCGACGCAGTTCAAGCTGGCCGACATGGCGACGGCGCTTGAGGCTTCCCGCCTGATGCTCTATCGCGCCGCCAGCTCGCTGGACGCCAAATCCCCCGAGGCGCCGAAGCTGTGCGCCATGGCCAAGCGCTTTTCCACCGACCAGAGCTTCGATGTCGCCAATCAGGCGCTGCAGCTGCATGGCGGCTATGGCTATCTGAAGGATTACCCGCTGGAGCGCATCGTGCGCGATCTGCGTGTGCACCAGATCCTCGAAGGCACCAACGAGATCATGCGCGTCATCATCGCCAAGGACGTGATGAAGTGAGTGTCGGATGGATTGCAGGAATTGGTCTGCTGGCCGCAATCCTTACGATTGTGTCGTTCCTGGTCAATCAAGGCTCACTAAGGTGGAAAGCCGCCAGTGGACTGCTTATGGTTGCTACTCTCGTAAGCACTTCAATGCTTGTTTCGGCTGCGACTGCAGACAGCGCTCGTAAGCGGATGGAACGAGCTGCCGCGACGCTGCTTTTAGAGCGAAGGTCTGAGTATACAGATCGAGCCTTTATCTTGGCGGGTTTACTGTTCTTGGAGACGCATCAAGAATACTTTCCTGATGCTTACCAACGGATGCAAGCGCGTTACGACACGTGGGACTGCGTTAGTTCGTCAACTTTGTGGACTGCCGATCGAGGAGACCTTTGTTCCGTCTCGGCAGTGCGCTTCGCGGGCGAAATGGCAGGCGTAATAAGAGCAGCTGCATCAGTGGAAGTTTCAAATGAGTGACGAAATCATCGCCCGCAAGGTCGGCCAGGTCGGGCGGATCACGCTCAACCGCCCCAACGCGCTGAATGCGCTGAACACGGCCATGGTCCATGCCATGACGCGGGCGCTGCTCGCCTGGAAAGACGATGACAGCGTGAAGGCGGTCGTTGTCGACGGTGAAGGCGAGAAGGGGTTCTGCGCCGGCGGCGATATCCGCATGCTGCATGACAGCGGCAAGGCGGGCACGGACGAGGCGCGGCTGTTCTGGTTCGACGAATACCGCCTGAACACGCTGATCAAGCGCTATCCGAAACCCTATCTGGCGCTGATCGACGGCGTGACGATGGGCGGCGGCGTCGGCGTGTCGGTGCACGGGCAATTCCGCGTCGCCGGCGACAACACCCTGTTCGCCATGCCGGAAACGGGGATCGGCTTTCACCCCGATGTCGGGGGGGCGTATTTCTTGCCACGGCTTGCCGGCGAGATCGGCATGTGGATGGGGCTGACCGGCGCGCGCCTGAAGGCCGCCGACTGCCTCGCCGCCGGGCTGGCCACCCATTATGTGCCCAGCGAGAACCGCCCGGCGCTGGTCGCGGCGCTGGAGCGCGAGACGCTGGACGATGACGGCGAGGCGCTGGAGGCGCTGCTGGAACGCTTTGTCGGCGATCCGGGGCCGTCCGACCTGGCGCTGACCCGCGGCCTGATCGACGCGGCCTTCGCGGGCGACGGCGTGGAGGCGATGGTCGCGCGCATGCGCGCCGCGGGCGATGCGTGGTCGGAAAAGCAGGTCAAGATCATCGCAACCAAGTCGCCGACGGCGCTGAAGCTGACCTGCGCCGCCCTGCGCCGCGGGGCGGAGCTGGAATTCGAGGACGTGATGCGGCAGGACCTGCGCGTCTCGGTGCGCTGCCTCGCCGGGCATGACTTCTATGAAGGCGTGCGCGCAGTGATCATCGACAAGGACAATGCGCCGCAATGGAAGCCGGATTCGCTGGCCCGGGTGGACGGCGCGGCGATAGAGGCGTATTTCGCCCCCCTGCCGCCGGATCAGGAACAGACCTTCATCGGGGAGTAGCCGCCATGGCCGCCGTCGCTTTCATCGGGCTTGGAAACATGGGTTCCGGCATGGCCGCCAATCTGGTCAAGGCCGGGCACGCGGTGCGGGCCTTCGATCTTTCCGCCGAGGCGGTGAAACGCGCCGGGGAGCGCGGCGCCAGCGCCGCGGCCAGCGCCAGCGCGGCGGTGGAGGGCGCGGACGCCGTGGTCACCATGCTGCCGGCGGGCAGGCATGTGCGCGCCGTCTATGAGGGCGAGATTTTCCCCGCCGCGAAGGCCGGCGCCATCCTGATGGATTGTTCGACCATCGACGTGGCCAGCGCCCGCGCCGTCGGCGAGGCGGCGGCGCAGAAGGGGCTGGACTTCGTCGACGCCCCGGTTTCCGGCGGCGTCGCGGCGGCCGAGGGCGGCACGCTGACCTTCATGGCCGGCGGGCCGGAGGCGGCGTTCAGAAAGGCCGAGCCGTATCTGTCGAAAATGGGCAAGGCGGTGATCCATGCCGGCGAAGCCGGCGCCGGGCAGGCGGCGAAGATCTGCAACAACATGCTGCTGGCCATCCACATGATCGGCACTTGCGAGGCGTTTGCGCTGGCGCAGAAGCTGGGGCTGGATCCGCAGAAATTCTTCGACATCTCGTCAAAGGCGTCGGGGCAGAACTGGTCGATGACCAGCTATTGCCCGGTTCCGGGGCCGGTGCCGAACGCGCCGTCGAACCGCGATTACGCGCCCGGCTTCGCCACCGCGATGATGCTGAAGGACCTGAAGCTGGCCATGGACGCGGCGCAGGCGGCGGGCGCCAGCACGCCGCTGGGCGCGCAGGCCGAGGCGCTGTACGCGATGTTCGACAATCTGGGCGGCCGCGAGCGCGATTTTTCCGGCATCTACAAGCTGATCGACGGCAGCTGGCGCGGCTGAGCGCCGCCGGTTAAGCGGATTTTAGGCCCTTGGCCCCATACTGCGCGGCAAGCCCGTCCAAAACGGGCATGCCGCGTGGAGTGGGGATATGGCTTTGGCAGACCGCATTGTAACCGACGCCCGGGCGCCCGAAGCGAGCGCCCGGCCTGACTATCTGGAGATGCTGCAGCTTGTCGAGCGGCTGCACCGGCAGTTGCTGGACGTGGTCAAGGACGAGCTGGATCGCGAGGGCGTCGGCGACCTGACCAGCGTTCAGGCGCTGCTGCTGTTCAATATCGGCGACCAGAAGCTGACGGCGGGCGAGCTGAAGACCCGCGGGCATTATCTCGGCTCCAACGTCTCCTATAACCTGAAGAAGCTGGTCGAGGCCGGTTATATCAGCCAGACGCCCAGCCGCGACGACCGCCGTTCGGTGCGCGTGGCGCTGACCGAGTCGGGCCAGGCCGTGCGCATGAGGCTGGTGAACCTGTTCGCGCGCCAGTGTGGCGCGCTGGGTCCTTCGGGCGGCATACCCGACGATCAGCTGAAGGCGGTCAACACCGCGCTGGCGCGCGTGGAGCGCTTCTGGGCCGACCACATCCGTTTCCGGCTGTAATTTCCACCCTGCGACCGTTCGCCCGTCTCGCCTTTCCGGCGCGGTGCGGTTTATAACCCGTCACAAGACGGATGAACCGCATGCGGCGCGCCGCGCCGGGCAAGGGCGAATGATGGATTACCCCGAAGCATTCAGGGCCGCCGTGGCGCGGGTGCGCGCCGAAGGGCGCTACCGCGTGTTCGCCAATCTGCGCAGGCGCAAGGGCGAGTTTCCCCGCGCGCGCTGGCGCACGGCCGATGGCGACGTGCGCGAGGTGACGGTCTGGTGCTCGAACGACTATCTCGGCATGGGCCAGCGCCCTTGCGTGACCGAATCGATGAAGCAGGCGATCGACGATGTCGGCGCCGGCGCCGGCGGCACGCGCAACATCTCCGGCACCACCCACTATCATGTCGAGCTTGAACAGTCGCTGGCCGACCTGCACGGCAAGGAGGCGGCGCTGCTGTTCACCTCCGGCTATATCGCCAACGAGGCGACCATCGCCACGCTGGGCAGGATCCTTCCCGGCCTGATCATCTATTCGGACGAGCTGAACCACGCCTCGATGATCGAGGGGGCGAAGGGCGCGCGCTGCGAAAAGCATATCTGGCGGCATAACGATGTCGCGCACCTGGAAGAGCTGCTGCGCGCGGCGCCGAAGGAGGCGCCGAAGCTGATCGCCTTCGAGTCGGTCTATTCCATGGACGGCGATATCGGCCCGGTCCGCGAGGTCTGCGACCTGGCTGAAAAATACAGCGCCCTGACCTATCTGGACGAAGTGCACGCCGTGGGGCTGTACGGCCTGCGCGGCGGCGGCGTGGCCGAGCGCGACGGTGTGATGCACCGGGTGGACATCATCGAGGGCACGCTGGGCAAGGCCATCGGCGTCATGGGCGGCTATATCGCCGCCGACGCAGTGATCGTGGACGCCGTGCGCTCCTGGGCGCCGGGCTTCATCTTCACCACCTCGCTGGCGCCGGCGCTGGCGGCCGGTGCGCGCGCCAGCGTCGAATACCTGAAATCCGCCCATGAACTGCGCGAACACCACCAGGAGCGCGCGGCGACGCTCAAGAAGCGCCTCGCCGGCGCCGGGTTCCCGGTGATGCCCTCGGTCACCCATATCGTTCCGGTGCAGGTGGGCGACCCGGTGCTGTGCAAGCGCATCACCGACGCGCTGCTGGACGATCACGGCATCTATGTGCAGCCGATCAACTATCCCACGGTTCCGAAGGGGACCGAGCGCCTGCGCCTGACGCCGACGCCGCTGCATGACGACGCCATGTTCGACGAGCTGATCGCCGCGATGGACGAGGTGTGGACGCGCTTCCGCGCCGTCAGGGCCGCGTGAGCGAAGACGGCGACGACGTCCGCCGGGCCGCTCTCGACGGCCGCGAGATCATCATAGAATTCATCGCCATAGGCGGCGCCGTGCGCGTCGCCGCCGTCGACGTGCAGACGGGGGAGGAGGCGGTCATCCAGGCCCCGAAATCCGCCAGCCGTGACGAGATGGAGCGCGTGGCGCTGGCCAAGCTGGCGAAACGGCTGGGGCTGTCCCCGGAAAACCAACGGCCGGGCGCAGGGCCCGGCCGCGGTAAACTCGTCTGAGGACGGCGGAAGGCTTACTTCTTGGCCTTCTTGCCGCCGCGGCCGAGGCCGATGTCCTTGGCGAACTGCGAACGCTTGCGCGAATAGGCGGGCGCGACCATCGGATAGTCGGCCGGCAGGCCCCATTTGCGGCGGTAGTCGTCCGGGCTCATGTCATACTGCGAGCGCAGATAGCGCTTCAGCATCTTCAGTTTCTTGCCGTCTTCCAGGCAGACGATGTAGTCGTCGGCCACGGACTTGGAGACCGGAACCGCCGGCTTCGCCTTCGGCTCGACTTTGCCGGCGCCGGCGATGTCGGCCATGGTGCCGTGAACGGACTTGATCAGGTCCGGAATGGAGTCCTGGGGCACGGAGTTGTGAGTGAGGAAAGACGCGACGATGTCAGTCGTCATGCGCAGCAGTTCCTCGTTGTCGACTTGCGGGGAGGTTTCTTCAGACATGGGTGCACCTTCTTAAAAACAGGATCACGAATCGGGCCCTTGGCCCCTGCAGCGCCCCCTTAATAAGCATTCGCTAGATCACACGCAAGTTTTCACGGCAAATTTTACTGCACTCTATCTAGGCGCAATTTTTCAGAAAACACGACATTGATGATAAAAGGCATATCTCTGGCTGTGGCGCCGGTGGCGCCGGCGTGCGGGAGAGGATGGTTCAAACAGGGCCGGAAAGCGGCTATCAAGCGGTGCCGCCAAAGGCATGAGGGACACCGGCATGACAAGCGAAACGAGTGCGCAGCCCGGCCGCAATGGCTTTTTCACGCGGGCGCTGGGAGAGAGCGATGCTGAACTCGCCGCCGCGATTCGGGCAGAAATCCTCCGCCAGCAGACCCAGATCGAGCTGATCGCGTCCGAGAACATCGTCTCCCGGGCGGTGCTGGAGGCGCAGGGCTCTCCGCTGACCAACAAATACGCCGAAGGCTATCCCGGCCGGCGCTATTACGGCGGTTGCGAATTCGTGGACGTGGCGGAAACCCTCGCCATCGAACGGGCGAAGAAACTGTTCGGCTGCGGCTTCGCCAATGTGCAGCCCAGCTCCGGCAGCCAGGCGAACCAGGCGGTGTTCCTGGCGCTGCTGAAGCCTGGCGACGCGATACTCGGCATGAGCCTGGACGCCGGCGGCCATCTGACCCACGGCGCGCCGCCCAACATGTCCGGCAAATGGTTCCAGGCGCATTTCTACGGCGTGCGCAAAGAGGATGCGCGCATCGACTATGACGCCGTGCGCCAGAAAGCGCTGGAGGTGAAGCCGAAGCTGATCATCGCCGGCGGTTCGGCCTATCCGCGCGAGATCGATTTCGCCCGCTTCCGTCAGATCGCCGATGAGGCCGGGGCGTATCTGATGGTCGACATGGCGCATTTCGCGGGCCTGGTGGCCGGCGGCGTCTTCCCCAGCCCGCTGCCCCACGCCCATGTGGCGACCACCACAACGCACAAGACGCTGCGCGGCCCGCGCGGCGGCATGGTGCTGACCAATGACGAGGCGATTGCGAAGAAGATCAATTCGGCGGTGTTTCCGGGCATGCAGGGCGGGCCGCTGATGCATGTGATCGCCGCCAAGGCCGTGGCCTTCGGCGAGGCGCTGCGGCCGGAATTCCGCGCATACGCCAGCGCCGTGATCGCGAATTGCAAGGTCATGGCCGCGGTTCTGCAGGAGGCGGGATATGACATCGTCTCCGGCGGCACCGACTGCCACCTGGCGCTGGTCGACCTGCGGCCGAAGGGGCTGACCGGCGACATCGCCGAGAAGGCGCTGGAGCGCGCGGGCATGACCTGCAACAAGAACGGCGTGCCGTTCGATCCCGAAAAGCCGGCCGTCACCTCCGGCCTGCGCGTCGGCTCGCCGGCGGGCACCACGCGCGGCTTCGGCCAGGCCGAGTTCCGCAAGGTCGGCGCGCTGATGGCCGAGGTGCTGGACGCGCTGGCCACCCGGCGCGAGGGCGACGCCGGGGCCGAGGCGCGGGCGCGGCGCGAGGTGGAGGCGCTGACCGCGCGCTTCCCGATCTATCCCGAACTGGGGTAGGAAACCGTCATGCGCTGTCCGTTCTGTTCGCACGAAGACACCCAGGTGAAGGACTCGCGCCCCGCCGAGGACGCGGCGGCGATCCGCCGCCGCCGGCAATGCCCCGGTTGCGGTGCGCGTTTCACCACCTTCGAGCGGGTGCAGCTGCGCGAACTGACGGTGGTGAAGAAGAACGGCCGCCGCGCGCCCTTCGACCGCGACAAGCTGTTCCGCTCGGTCCAGCTCGCGGCGCAGAAACGCAATCTGGAGCCGGAACGCATCGAACAGATGGTGTCGGGCATCGTGCGGCGGCTGGAGAGCAGCGGCGAGAGCGACGTCGCCTCGTCGCGCATCGGCGAGCTGGTGATGGATGGGCTGAAGAATCTCGATTCAGTGGCCTATGTCCGCTACGCCTCGGTCTACAAGGACTTTCGCGAGGTCGAGGACTTCCGCGATTTCATCAAGGACGAGCGTCTGGAGCCGAAAGGCGTGGCGAAGACGAAGGGCGAATGAGCGGCCCCCGCGTTGTCCTGAAACTCGCCACATCGCTCGACGGCCGCATCGCGCTGGGTAATGGCGCCTCGCAATGGATCACCGGGCCGGAGGCGCGGGCGCAGGTTCACCGGCTGCGGGCGGACGCCGATGTGGTGCTGACCGGGGTGGGGACGGTTCTCGCCGACGATCCGCTGCTGACCGCGCGGCCGGAAGGCGGGCCGGAAACCGGCGCCGGGCGCTGTATTCTGGACACCCGCCTGCGCACCCCGCCGGGCGCGCGCCTGTTCACCGACCGGGACTCGCCGGTGCTGATCCTGTGCGGCGCCGACGCCCCGGCAGGCAGCCGCGCGCAGCTTGAGGAGGCCGGCGCCGTGGTCGAGAGCCTGAACCGCTATGACGGTCCGCATGTCAGCTTCGCCGCCGCCATTGGCCGCCTTGGCGATTTGGGGGCCGAGAGCGTGCTGGTGGAGGCGGGGGCGCGCATCGCCGCCGCGGCCATGCGGTCCGGGCTTGTGGAGCGCATCGAATGGTTCCGCGCGCCGAGCATCCTTGGCGGCGACGGCGTCCCGGCCGTCGCGGCGCTGGGGTTTGAGCGGCTGGACCAGGCCCCCATGTTCAGGCGCGCGGCGCTGCGCGAATGCGGCGCCGACGCCTGGGAAACCTACGAGCGGGCGGATTAGGCTCTGTGGACAGTTAGCACGAGAACCGCGATGGGAGCGAAAATGGCCGGATGGAAGGAAAGACGCGAAGAACGTATCGGCAATACGGGCGAGCGGCTTGACGCGCCGGGCGGGCGAATCCGGCGGCGTCGCGGCCGCGCGGTAACTGGCCACAGAGCCTAGGGCATGTTCACTGGTATCGTCACCGCCATCGGAACCATCACGCGCGTCGAGGACGGCCCGGTGCGCCGGTTCACCGTGGAAACTCCGTGGGCGCCGGACGGCATCGCCATCGGCGCCTCCATCGCCCATGCCGGCGTCTGTCTGACGGTGGTGGAGACGGCCCCGGCGCCCGGCGGCGGCGCCCATATGGTGGAAGTATCCCCGGAGACGCTGGCGAAGAGCACCCTAGGGGCATGGAAAGAGGGATCAAAGGTAAACCTGGAGCGCAGTCTTAAAGTCGGCGACGAACTGGGCGGACATATCGTCACCGGCCATGCCGACGGCGTCGGCCAGGTAGTGGACAGGCGCGACGAAAACGGCTGGATCACCCTGCGATTCCAGGCGCCTGCAAGCCTCGCCGGCTTCATTGCGCCCAAGGGATCCATCGCCGTCGACGGCGTGTCGCTGACCGTCAACGCGGTGGACGGCGCGGACTTTACGGTGATGATCATTCCCCACACCGCGGCGGTCACCACGCTCGGCGCGCTGCAGGCCGGTGACAGCGTCAACCTTGAGGCCGACCTGATGGCGCGCTACGCCGCGCGCCTGGCCGGTTTCGACCCCGGCGGGAGCGCGCCATGACCGACACTCCGCTGTCCCCGATCGAGGACATTATCGAGGACGCCCGCAACGGGCGCATGTTCATCCTTGTCGACGCCGGCGACCGCGAGAACGAGGGCGACCTGATCATCCCCGCCCAGTTCGCCACGCCGGAGGCGATCAATTTCATGGCCAAGCATGGCCGGGGCCTGATCTGCCTCGCGCTGACCCGCGACCGCGCCGAGGCGCTGGACCTGAAACTGATGTCGGCCGAGAACCGCACCCGCCACCAGACCGCCTTCACGGTGTCGATAGAGGCGCGCGAGGGCGTATCCACCGGCATTTCGGCGCATGACCGCGCCCGCACCATCGCCGTGGCGGTGGACCCGTCGAAAGGCGCGGATGACATCGTCAGCCCCGGCCATGTGTTTCCGCTGGTGGCGCGCGACGGCGGCGTGCTGGTGCGCGCCGGGCATACCGAGGCGGCGGTGGACGTGGCCCGCATGGCGGGCCTGAACGCCGCCGGGGTGATCTGCGAGATCATGAAGGACGACGGGTCGATGGCGCGCATGCCGGACCTGATCGCCTTCGCGCAGCTTCACGGGCTGAAGATCGGCGCCATCGCCGACCTGATCGCCTGGCGCCGCCGCCATGACCATTACATCGAGCGCAGGCTGGAGACGCAGATCGCCACCCGGCATGGCGGCCCGTTCCGCGCTGTCGTCTATCGCAACACGCTGGACGGGGCCGAGCATGTAGCGCTGGTCAAGGGCCAGCCATCCAGAGACGCCCCGGCGCTGGTGCGCATGCACAAGGTCAGCTTCGCCGATGACGTGCTGGGCGCCGAGGGCGGGCGCGGCGGCCTGGTCGAGGCGGGGTTGAAAGCGTTGCACGCCCATGACGGCGCGGCGGTGATGGTCTGCATCCGCGAGACCAGCCAGAGCGCGATCATGGAACGCCTGGGCGCCAAGCCGGCGGATCCTCCTGACCGGCGCAAGGAGCGCCGTCTGCGCGAGTATGGCGTCGGCGCGCAAATCCTGCTCGATCTCGGCGTCCGCGACATGATCCTGTTGACGACCGCGCCGCAAACCATCATCGGGCTGGACGGATACGGACTGCGCGTGGTGGAAGTGCGCGAGATTGCGAAAGGCGAGGCGTGACCCAGCCCAGAATCCTCATCGTTACGGCGGCGTTCTATCGCGACATCGCCGATGCGCTGGCCGCCGGCGCGCAGCGGGTGCTGGCCGCCGCCGGCGCGCAGGTTGAGACCGCAGAGGTTCCCGGCGCGCTGGAGATTCCGGGCGCCATTGCCCTTGCTTCGCGCGGCGCGGCGCCGTTCGACGGCTATGTCGCCCTTGGCTGCGTCATCCGGGGGCAGACCACCCATTACGACTATGTCTGCGCCGAGTCGGCGCGCGGCCTGATGGACCTGTCGCTGCAGGGCCTCGCGGTCGGCAACGGGATTCTGACCGTCGAGACCCGCGATCAGGCGCTGGAGCGGGCAGGGCGGCGCGACAAGGGCGGCGCGGCGGCGCAGGCTTGCCTGGCGATGATCGCGCTGCGTCAGCGCTTCGGAGGTGGGCAATGAGCGCCGCCAATCGCCTGCGCTCCGCAGCGCGGCTAGCCGCCGTGCAGGCGCTTTACCAGATGGAGCTTTCGGGCCGCGGCGCGAAGGCGGTGGCGAAAGAGTTTCTCGATACGCGCTTCGGCGCGGCGGACGAACACGGCGATGTCGGTGTGGTCGAGGCTGACGAGGCGTTCTTCACCGACCTGCTGAGCGGCGTCGTCGCCGCCCAGGGCGAGGTGGACAAACAGATCGCCGCCGTACTGGCCGAGGGCTGGAAGCTGACGCGGCTGGACGCCACGGTGCGCGCCATCCTGCGCGCCGGCGGGTATGAGCTGGCCAAGCGCGCCGACGTGCCGGCCCGGGTGGTGATCGACGAGTATGTCGATGTCGCGCGGGCGTTTTTCGACGGGCCGGAGCCGAAATTCGTCAACGCCGCTCTGGACGCCTGCGCTCGCGCCGTGCGGCCCGGAGAGTTATGAGCGCCGAAGACGAGTTCGGTTATATCCGCCGCCGCCTCGCGCCGCTGGCGGCGGGGTTCGAAGGCGCGTTTAACCTGACCGACGACGCCGCCGTGCTGGCCCCGCCGCCGGGACGCCAACTGGTGGTCACCGCCGACGCGCTGGTTTCGGGAACCCATTTCCTGCCGGACGATCCGCCGGGGGATGTCGCGCACAAGGCGCTGCATGTGAACCTGTCGGACCTCGCCGCCATGGGGGCCGAGCCGTTCGCCGCCATGACCAGCATCGTCTGGCCGAAGGCTGGCGGCGCGGCGCTGCGCGAAGCCTTCGCTGACGGGCTGGCCGCGTCGCTGGGTGAGGCGGGCGTTCCCCTGATCGGCGGCGACACCACGGCGACGGACGGCCCCTGGACGCTGGCCTTCACCCTGTTCGGAACGGTTCCGGAGGGGCGCGCCGTGCGCCGCGCCGGAGCGTGTCCGGGCGATCTGTTGTGCGTCACCGGCGGCATCGGCGATGCGGGTCTCGGCCTTGCGGCCTTGCGTGGCGCGGTTTTCCCGGACGATGACCGGGATTATCTGATCGGCCGCTATCGCCGCCCGCAGGCGCGCACGGCCCTGGCCCCGGCGCTGCGCGATTTCGCCCATGCCTGCATCGATATTTCCGACGGCCTGCTGGCCGATGCGGAGAAGCTGGCCGCCGCCAGCGGCGTGCGCACCGTGGTCGATGTCGCGGAGATTCCGCTGTCGCCAGCCGCCGAACGCTGGCTGGCCGCGCAGGCGGACGAGATGCAGGCGCGGCTACGCCTCGCCGCGATGGGCGATGATTACGAATTGCTGATCGCGCTTCCGGAGGCGGCGTACCCCGCCCTGTCGGCCGCGGCGCGGGCTGCGACGATTCCGCTGACCGTCATCGGACGCGTCGATGTGGGGGAGGGCCTGATGGCGCGTGACGGGCATGGTGAATCTCTACCAATTGAACGCTCGGGTTTTACGCATTTTTGACGCGTATCAGCGTTAATGGCGGCGAAGGGAGCCGTCATGCGCGCAGCGATCGCCTTGTTCATCGCGGGACTGCTGTTGCTGGCCTGGGCCGGAGACGCCCTGGCGGCCAGCCCGCCGCGTGGCGACCGTCAGACGGGCAACCGCGTTCAGGCCGGCTTCACCATCGAGCAGGATGAACCGGCGGCGCTGGCGCCGCGTCAGGTCGTCGGGCCGGAGGAAGAGACCCCGGGCCGCACCATGGACCTGCCGGCCTTCGTCGCGCCGCTAAGCCAGAACGGCCACCTGAACGGCTACGCCTTCGTGCATGTGCGGGTGCATATCCGTGAAGGGGTGAACCTGTTCCAGGTGCGTGCACAGGCGCATTTCGCGCTCGACCGGCTGGTGCGCGCCAGCCACGCTCATAACCTGACCGATGAATCCGGCCGTGCGCTGGATATCGCGCGGGCGCGCGACGTGTGGCTGGAGACCCTGCGCGAATACTATGGACCGCGGCCGGTCGAAAATATCAGCGTCTCCGCCAGCGACACGCGTATGCTGCGCCACTGACTTTTTCCGCCTGATCGCCATCCTGCGTGTTGCGTGCGCGAAGCCCTTTGGGCATATTCCCGCGACTTTTGCGGGAGGGGCATAACGGCTGGCGCGATTCCATTCCTTGCTGCGTCATCCGCCTCACCGTCTTTCCCGGCGATTCAACGGCAAACAACGGGGCTGTAACCCATGGGCATAGAACTTTGGCTGGTGATTGGCGCCGGCCTGCTCTCCATCATCTACGGGGCGTGGCAGAGCCGCGCCATTCTGTCGGCCAGCGCCGGCAACGAGAAAATGCAGGAGATCGCAGCCGCGATCCAGGAAGGCGCCAACGCCTATCTGAAGCGGCAATACACCACCATCGCCATGGTCGGCGTCGTGGTGGCCGTCGTGGTGCTGTTCCTGCTGGGCTGGCAGGTGGCGCTGGGCTTTGTCATCGGCGCGTTGCTGTCCGGCGCCGCCGGCTTCATCGGCATGCTGGTCTCGGTCCGCGCCAACGTGCGCACCACCGAAGCGGCGCGCAGCGGCCTCGCCGCCGGCCTGTCGATGGCCTTCCGCGCCGGCGCGGTCACCGGCCTGCTGGTCGCCGGTCTCGCCCTGCTGGGCGTGGCGGTCTATTACGGCATCCTGATCGGCGTCATGGGTTTCGAGCCCGTCAGCCGCACCGTCATCGACGCGCTGGTGGCGCTGGGCTTCGGCGCTTCGCTGATCTCGATCTTCGCCCGTCTCGGCGGCGGCATCTTCACCAAGGGCGCCGACGTGGGTGGCGACATGGTTGGCAAGATCGAAGCCGGCATTCCGGAGGATGATCCCCGCAACCCCGCCACCATCGCCGACAATGTCGGCGACAATGTCGGCGACTGCGCCGGCATGGCGGCCGACCTGTTCGAGACCTACGCCGTCACCGTGGTGGCGACGATGGTTCTGGCGTCGATCTTCTTCCGTGACGCCGCCGGCGTGATGATGCTGTACCCGCTGGCCATCGGCGGCGTGTGCCTGATCGCCTCCATCATTTCGACCTTCTTCGTGCGCCTGTCGAAAGGCTCGAAGAACGTGATGGGCGCGCTGTACAAGGGCTTCATCGCCTCCGCCGTGCTGTCGCTGATCGGCGTCGGTTTCGTGACCTGGAAACTGCTGGGATTCGACTCGGTGATGACGGCCTCGACCGGGATGAGCTTCACCGGGCTCGACCTGTTCATCTGCGGCGTCATCGGCCTGCTGGTCACCGGCGCGATCATCTGGATCACCGAGTACTACACGGGCACGGGCTTCCGCCCGGTGCAATCCGTGGCCCGGGCCTCGCAGTCCGGTCACGGCACCAACGTGATCCAGGGCCTGGCCGTGTCGCTGGAGTCCACCGCCCTGCCGGCGCTGACCATCATCGTCGGCATCCTGGTCACCTTCAACATCGCCGGCCTGTTCGGCATCGCCATCGCGGTCACCACCATGCTGGCGCTGGCCGGCGTCGTAGTGGCGCTGGACGCCTTCGGCCCGGTCACCGACAACGCCGGCGGCATCGCCGAGATGGCGGGGCTGGAAGGCGAGGTTCGTGAGACGACGGACGCGCTGGACGCGGTCGGCAACACCACCAAGGCGGTCACAAAGGGCTACGCCATCGGTTCGGCGGGCCTGGGCGCGCTGGTGCTGTTCGCGGCCTATACCGAGGATCTGGCCTATTTCGCGCAGAACCCCGGAACCTACGGCTTCTTTGACGGCGTCAACGTCGATTTCGCGCTGTCGAACCCGTATGTGGTGGTCGGCCTGTTCTTCGGCGGCCTGCTGCCCTTCCTGTTCGGCGGCATGTCGATGATGGCGGTGGGCCGCGCCGCGGAATCGGTGGTGGAGGAAGTGCGCCGCCAGTTCCGTGAAAAGCCGGGCATCATGACGTTCAAGGACAAGCCGGACTACGGCCGCGCCGTGGACATGCTGACCCGGGCGGCGATCCGCGAGATGATCGTGCCGTCCATGCTGCCGGTTCTGTCCCCGATCGTATTGTTCTTCACGATCTGGTTCGTGGGCGGCGGCGAGTTCGGCTTCGGCGACGCCGGCAAGGCGGAAGCCCTGGCCGCGGTCGGCGCGATGCTGCTGGGGGTGATCGTGACCGGCCTGTTCGTGGCCATCTCGATGACCTCGGGCGGCGGCGCCTGGGACAACGCCAAGAAGTACATCGAGGACGGCGCCTTCGGCGGCAAGGGCTCCGAGGCCCACAAGGCCGCGGTGACGGGCGACACGGTGGGCGATCCCTACAAGGATACCGCCGGCCCGGCCGTGAACCCGATGATCAAGATCACCAACATCATCGCCCTGCTGCTGCTGGCGGTTCTCGCCCACCAGTAAGCCGCGAGGCGGTATGAAACTGAAAGCCCCGGTCTTCGGACCGGGGCTTTTTCATGCGTTGTCGTGTGAAGAAGAAAAGCGTCAGCGCCGCCGCGGCCCGCCGGCTCCGCCGGGCAGATCCTGGTCCTGGCCGAGCGCGTCGCCGGGCAGGCGGCCGACATTGCCCAGCAGCTGCTCGATCAGCGTCATCTCGCGGCCGCGGGTCGGCGTTTCACGCCCGGCGTAGCGCACCTCGCGGCCATCCTCCAGCCCGTATTCGCGCACATCGGTGACGACGCCGTTGTCGTCGAAGCTGACGGCGAACACGCGCCGCTCGCGCGTGCGGGGCAGCTGGTAGGCCAGCGTTTCGCGCGTCGAGGAGACGTAATACCAGGTGTTGTCGTCGAACAGGCTGCGGGCCGAGGGATTGCCCAGGCGCTGACTCAGGCTGGCGCGGGTGTCCTCGGCCGGCGTGATCGTCGGCGCTTCGCCGCGGTCATAACGGAACCCGTGCGTCCGCAGGGTCGGATTGCAGGCCGCGGCGCCGATGGCGAGCACGGTGACGGCGGCGGCGAGGCGGAGGCTGCGCGACATGCGATTCCGGACTCCAAACTAGGATGCGCGTCAGTTACAGGAGCCGGACCTTAACCGCAACCGCCGCCGATGGGGAGGCCCCCGCGCATGTTCGCCTTTTTCCGCAGACAGCGCCGCCGCCGCGACCTGGGACGGCGGCTTTACGCCGCCGTCCGCGAGCAGGCGCGCCATCCCGCGCTCTACGGCGCTGACGGCGCGCCGGACACCGTGCGCGGCCGGTTCGAGCTGATCTGCCTGCACGGGGCGCTGCTGGTGCGGCGGCTGAACACGGAAGGCGAGGCGGGCCGGGACGCGGCGCAGCTGCTGTTCGACGCCCTGTTCCGCGATCTTGACGAGGCCCTGCGCGAGATCGGCGTCGGCGACGCCGGCGTCGGCAAGCGGGTGCGCCGCATGGCGGAAGCCTTCTACGGCCGCCTGCGCGCCTATGGCGCGGCGCTGGATGCCGGCGACCGGGCGCTGCTGTCCGGGGCGATCGCCCGCAACGTGCTGGACGCCGCATCGTCCGGACCGGTGTCCGACCGGCTGGCGGACTATGCGCTGGCGGCCGAGACGGCGTTGAAGCAGACGCCGGCGGAGCAGGTTCTGCAGGCCGGTCCGGAACTGTTTCCGGCGCCGTAGCGGCGTCTTGCATATGCAATGATGTGGGCTAAGGTCCGGCCCTTGTGCTGCGTTCCGCCGGGCGAGGGCGGTGTGGGAATATAGGCATGACGCTACCGCTGACGATCTCCATCGACGCGATGGGCGGCGACCATGCGCCAAAAGCGGTCATCGACAGTCTTTCGTTGATCATGGCCCGCCGGCCGGACAAACCGGCCCGCTTCCTGCTGCATGGCGACGAGGCGGTGATCGGTCCGCTGCTGGCCGCGCAGCCGGAGGCGGTGCGGCGCGCCTGCGAAGTGCGCCATACGCCGACCGAAGTACGTATGACCGACAAGCCGAGCGAGGCCGTGCGCCGCGCCCGCGGCTCGTCGATGTGGAACACGATCCTGGCGGTGAAGGAGGGCGAGGCGAAAGCCGCGGTCTCCGCCGGCAACACCGGCGCGCTGATGGCGCTGTCGAAGGTGATCCTGCGCATGAAGCCGGGCGTGCACCGCCCGGCGATCTCCGCCAGCTGGCCGACGGTGAAGGGGTTCACCGTGGTGCTGGACGTGGGCGCCAATGTCGAGTGCGGCGCCGCGCAACTGGTTGAGTTCGCCATCATGGGCGAGGCTTACTGCCGCGCCGTGCATGGCGTTCAACGGCCGACGGTGGGTCTTCTGAACGTCGGGCAGGAAGAGTTGAAGGGCAATGACACGGTGCGAGAGGCCGACGGCCTGATCCGCGCCTCGCGCCTGGACCTGGACTATCGCGGCTTTGTGGAGGGCGATGACATTTCGCTGGGCCGCACAGATGTGGTGGTCACCGATGGTTTCTCCGGAAACATCGCCCTGAAGGCGGCGGAAGGCACGGCGAAACTGCTGGGCGGCTGGGTGAAGGAGGCCTTCACCAGCTCGCTTCTCGCCAAGATCGGCGTGCTGTTCCTCAGCATGGGCGGGCTGAAGCGGCTGCGCGAGCGGCTGGACCCCGACAAGATCAATGGCGGCGTGCTGCTGGGCATGAACGGCATGGTCGTGAAAAGCCATGGCGGCGCGCAGGCCGGCGGCTTCGCCACCGCGCTGGCGCTGGCGCTGGACCTCGCCGACAGCGACTTCATGTCCGAAATCGAGCACAATCTGGCGCGCTTCGCCCGCGCGCAGGCGGTTGAGGCGCCGGTCCTGGAACCGGCGAAGTGATGTCCGCGTGACCGAAATTATCGCCCGCATCGCGGGAACGGGCGCCTATCTGCCCGCCCGCGTGCTGACCAATGACGACCTGGCCCGCATCGTCGACACCAGCGACGAATGGATACGCGCGCGCACTGGAATCCGCGAACGCCGCATCGCGGCAGAGGATGAGACAACCGCCTCCATGGGCGCCGAGGCCGCGCGGGCGGCGCTGGCCGCCGCGGGGCTGTCGCCGGCGGACATCGACCTTGTGGTGGTGGCCACGGCGACGCCGGACAACACGTTTCCGGCCACGGCGGCGCTGATCCAGAACCGTCTCGGCGTACGCGCCGGCGCCGCCTATGACGTGCATGCCGTATGCAGCGGCTTCCTCTACGCCCTGACCGCAGCCGACAACGCCATCGCGCGCGGCCAGGCGCGCAATGCGCTGGTCATCGGCGCCGAGACCTTCTCGCGCATTCTCGACTGGACCGACCGGTCGACCTGTGTGCTGTTCGGCGACGGGGCCGGGGCGGTGGCGCTGACAGCGGCGGTGCGGGAAGAGGCTGCGCCGCGCGGCGTTCTGGGTTCCTATCTGCGCGCCGACGGGCGCTATGCCGACCTGCTGTATGTCGATGGCGGGCCATCGACCACGAAAACGGTCGGCCATCTGCGCATGCAGGGCAACCAGGTGTTCCGCCATGCGGTGACGAACATCGCCGAAGCGATCGAGAAGGTCTGCGCGGACGCGGGCGTCGCTATCGCCGACATCGACTGGTTCGTGCCGCACCAGGCCAACCAGCGCATCCTGGAGGCCGTGGCCCGCCGGCTGGGCCTGGACGAGGGCAGGGTGGTCTCCACGGTCGCGCGCCACGGCAACACCTCGGCGGCGTCGGTGCCGCTGGCGCTGCACGAGGCGGTCGCCGACGGGCGCATCAAGGCAGGCGATCTGGTGCTGATGGAGGCGATGGGCGGCGGGCTGACCTGGGGGGCGGCGCTGGTCCGCTGGTAGGGTCAGGGGCCTGGGCAGGCGAGTCTTTCGTTGACGCCTGACAGGCGAGCCGCCTAACCTGCAATCTTCTGACGGGGGAGAAAGATGGCAGGGAAAACATTGACTCGCGCCGACCTGGCTGAAGCCGTCCACCGGGAAGTCGGTTTGACGCGTCAGGAATCGGCCGACCTCGTCCAGTCCGTGCTGGGCATGATTTCCGACACGCTGGCCTCGGGGCAATCGGTGAAGCTCTCCTCGTTCGGCTCGTTCATGCTCAGGGACAAGAACGGGCGCGTCGGGCGCAATCCGAAAACCGGGGTCGAAGTGCCGATAGACCCGCGCCGGGTGCTGGTGTTCAAACCGTCGCAGGTCCTGAAAGACCGGATCGACAAGGGGCTGAGCTGAGCGGAGCCGCATGACCGACGCCGGAAAATCACCGGACGCCTACCGCACCATCAGCGAGGCGGCGGCGGAGCTTGACGTGCCTGCGCATGTCCTGCGCTTCTGGGAGAGCAAGTTCGCGCAGCTGAAACCCGTCAAGCGCGCCGGCGGCCGGCGTTTCTATCGCCCGTCCGACCTCGCCCTGCTGCACGGGATCAAGCGGCTGCTCTACGCCGAGGGCTACACCATCAAGGGCGCGCAGAAATTCATCCGCGAACACGGCGTGGGCGCGGTCGGCGCGATGGGCGAGGGCGAAGTATCGCCGAAGCCGCTGGCCGAACGCTTCATACCGCCGGCGCCGGCGAAACCCGCCGCCGCGCCGGTTGGCGGCGCGGGCCGCGCGGCGCTGATCCGGCGGCTGGAGACGGCGAAGGCGCGGCTGGACGCGGCGCTCTCCGCCCGCGGCTGATGCTTGCGGAAATGCCCGGTTGCGGGGTGGCGCGACGGCCCCTATAAGCGGCTTCCCTCACGCGGGCGGGCTGTCCCGGCCGCGTCACGGTCGGTCGGAGCGTAGCGCAGCCCGGTAGCGCACTTGACTGGGGGTCAAGGGGTCGTGGGTTCGAATCCCGCCGCTCCGACCATTTCTATCGCGTCTGCGGCGTCAGGCGCGTCTCCGCCGCCATCTCCGACAGATCCCGGGCGATCAGGCCGGAAGCGAGCATCAGGCACACCGCCGCTGCGGCGAAGAAATACAGCCCCGGCAGGCTGGCGGCGCTGATCGTACCATTGCGCGAAAAACCGACCACGATCAGCGCGGCGACCATCACGTCCAGCATCGACCATTTGCCGAGGCGCTCCAGCCAGCGCAGCACGGCGCCCGAGACCCGCGCCGGCGGCGCGAAATGCAGGCGGATCAGCGCCAGCGCCTTTACGGTGGGGAACACCAGGCAGAAACCGATGATCACCCCGCCCAGCAGCCATTCGCCGGAGGCCAGCAGGCTGCGCGACACGTCGAACAGCGAATAGCTGTCCTTGAAGAAGAACAGCCGCCGCGTCTCCAGAAATGGCAGAAACACGCCCAGCGGCAGCAGCGCGATGCCGGAGACCAGCAACAGCCGCCCCGGCGCGCCGCCCGGCCCGTGCGGGTCGCGGAAGACGGGGCGGGCGCGGGAGGGTGCCATGGTCAGTATCCGTTGATCTTCGCCAGACGGTCGGCGTGGAAGCGGTCGTCGCCGAGGAATTCCCCCGCCGCCTGCGCGCGCTTGTAGAAGAAGCCGATGTCGAACTCGTCGGTCATGCCGACGCCGCCGAACATCTGGATCGCCTCACTGGCCGACAGCCGCCCGGCCGCTGTCGCCTTGGCCTTGGCCGCGGCGCACCACATCGGCGCGTCCGGGGTTCCGGCGTCGAGCGCGGCCAGCGCCTTGAAGGCCAGCGACCGGGTCAGCTCCAGCTCGCTGTGCAGATGCGCGGCGCGGTGCTGCAGCCCCTGGAAGGTCCCGATCACCCTGCCGAACTGCTGGCGCTGTTTCAGGTAATCCAGCGTGGCGTCGAACGCGGTCTCGCCCGCCCCCAGCAGCTCCGCCGACAGGCAGGCGCGGCCGGTCTCCAGCGCCGCGTCCAGCGCCTTCTGCGCCGCCTCGCCGCTGCTCATCAGCGCGCCGCCGTCCAGCTTCACATCGTTCAGCGTCAGGTCGGCGGCGTAGCGGCTGTCGACCAGCGCGCGGGCGTCAGTGCTGGCGCCCTCCGCCTTCGCTTCGACCAGGAACAGCGCGACCTCGCCGTCCAGCATGGCGGAGACGACGAAAGCGTCGGCTGCGTGGCCTTCGGGGATATGGCGTTTGACGCCGGAAAGGCGGAAGCCGTTGCCGTCGCGCACGGCGCTGGCGTCTATCGCGGCCGGATCATGCCGGGGGCGCTCGTCAGCGGCCAGCGCATAGATGCGCTCCCCGCTAGCGATTTTCGGCAGATGCTCGGCCTTGTGCGCGTCGGTCCCGCCCTCGCGGATGGCGACGGCGGCCAGCACGGCGCTGGACAGGAAGGGAGAGGCGACTAGGCTGCGCCCCATCGCCTCACTGATCAGACCGGCGCCGACGGCGCCGAAGCCGATGCCGCCATGCTCTTCCGGCACGAGTACGCCCAGCCAGCCCATTTCGGCCATGCCGGACCACAGCTGGCGCGAAAACCCGTCGGGGTTCTTCTCGTCGCGCAGCCGGCGCAGTTCCGACACCGGCGACTTCTCGGCCAGGAACTCGCGCGCGGCGTCGCGCAGCATCGCCTGTTCTTCTGAGAGTTTGAATGACATGTCTGGGCGTCCCCGTCCTTAAGCGTCCGGCAGGCCAAGCACGCGCTTGGAGATGATGTTGAGCTGCACTTCCGTGGTGCCGCCCTCGATGGAGTTGGCGCGGCTGCGCAGCCAGTTGCGCGCGGCCATGCCGTCGGTCTCCTCCGGGCCTTCCCACAACAGGCCGTCGGCGCCGCTGGCGCTCATCACCAGTTCGTGGCGGCGTTTGTTCAGCTCCGATCCGACATACTTCAGCGTCGAGGCGCGGGCGCCGACGCCCTGGCCCGTATCGGCCTCGGCCTTCACGCGCTCCAGCGTGGCGAAAAAGCCCAGCGCGTCGATCTCGAACCGGGCGATGTCGGCGCGCAGCACGCCGTCGGCCAGCCGGCCGTCATCGCCGGCGCCGACATGCTTCAGCGCCACGCGTTTCGGATCGCCGCCGGCGAAGGCGCCGGAATCGACCGAGACGATATTGGTGCGCTCGTGCGTCAGCAGGTATTTGGCGATCGACCAGCCCTCGCCGGGCTTGCCGACGACATTGGCCTTCGGAACCTTCACGCCGTCGAAAAAGGTCTCGCAGAAGGGCGACTTGCCGGAAATCAGCTTGATCGGCTTGGTGGAGACGCCGTCCCATTCCATGTCGATCAGAAGAAAACTGATCCCTTCGTGCTTGGGGGCGTCCGGCTCCGTCCGCACCAGGGCGAAGATCATGTCCGCCTCGTCGGCGTAGCTGGTCCACACCTTCTGGCCGGTGACGACGTAATGATCGCCCCCATCCTCGCCCTTGGTGCGCAGCGAGGCGAGGTCCGATCCCGCCCCCGGCTCGGAATAGCCCTGGCACCAGCGAATCTCGCCGCGGGCGATCCTGGGCAGATGCTCATGCTTCTGCGCTTCATTGCCGTATTTCAGCAGCGCCGGGCCGAGCATCCAGATGCCGAAGCTGACCAGCGGTTCGCGCGCGCCGATGCGGCGCATCTCCTGTTTCAGCACCGCGGCCTCGTCCTTGGTGAGGCCGCCGCCGCCGTATTCCTTCGGCCATGTGGGCACGGTCCAGCCGCGCTCGGCCATGCGCCGCATCCAGGTTTCCTGGTCCTTGCTCTGGAACTTGAAGTTCCGTCCGCCCCAGCAGGCGTCGGCCTCGGTCACGGCGGGCTTGCGCATGGCCGGCGGGCAATTGGCCTCCAGCCATTTGCGCGTTTCGGCCCGGAAGGCGTCCAGATCGCTCATCTTTGCTCCCCGATGGCGTGTTCGGCGCAATCCTAACCCGCCGCGCGGCGCTGGCGAGACCGAAAATTCACCCCGCGCGCGAAACGCCGCGGCCGATGCGCGCGGGCGCCTTGCCTGTTCCCGGCTTTGGCGTAACTAGAAGCCGGAATTGAGGACGGGGCGCCAGGCGGGCTGCCGCTGCGTGTCCACCCCTCACCCTGACCCTCTCCCCTTCAGAAGGGGGGAGGGGATTCGCAAAGCCTGCTAGGCGAAGACGGGCTTCCCCTCTCCCCCAATATTGGGGGAGAGGGCGAGGGTGAGGGGGAAGCCGGAGCGGAGCAGAACGCCATGCATCAAGCCACCACCGCCGCCGCGCCGCAGACCAGCCGCCTGATCGCCAACTGGCTGTTCATCCTTGCAGCCCTGGTATGCGCCATCATCGTCGTCGGCGGCGCGACGCGGCTGACCGATTCCGGCCTGTCGATCACCGAATGGCGCCCGGTCACCGGCGCGCTGCCGCCGATGAGCGATGCGCACTGGCAGGAGGAGTTCGACCGCTACCGCCAGATCCCCCAGTACCAGGAGATCAACCGGGGCATGAGCCTGGGCGAGTTCCAGTTCATCTACTGGTGGGAATGGGGGCATCGCCAGCTCGGGCGGCTGATCGGCCTTGTGATGCTGGTCCCGCTGGCCGCGTTCTGGGCGACGGGGCGGATTCCGGCGCGGCTGAAGGCGCCGCTGGTCGGCCTGCTGCTGCTGATCGGCCTGCAGGGCGCCGTCGGCTGGTGGATGGTGGCGAGCGGGCTATCCGACCGGGTCAGCGTCAGCCAGTACCGGCTGGCGACCCATCTCGGCCTCGCCTTCGTCATCCTCGGCGCCGCGCTGTGGCTTGGCCTGTCGGCGCGTTACGGCCCGGCGGGCGAGGGCGGCGGCCGCTGGCGGCGGTTGACGCTGATCCTGTGGGCGGCGGTGCTGGCGCAGATCATTCTCGGCGCCTTCGTCGCCGGGCTGCATGCCGGGCGCATTCTGACCACCTGGCCGGGCTTCGACGGCCGCCTGGTCCCCGAGGATTATCTATCCGGCCTGCCCTGGCTGCAGGCGATGTTCGAAAGCCGCGCCGCCGTGCAATTGCATCACCGCTGGGCGGGCTATGCGCTGGCGGCCTTCGCGCTCATCGCGGCGTTCATCATGCGCCGCGCGCAGGATGCATGGCTGCGGCGGCTGGCGCTGGCGCTGGCGCTGGTCGTGCTGGCGCAGGCGGCGCTGGGCGTGATCACGCTGGTCAACGCCGCGCCCCTGAACCTGTCGCTGGTCCACCAGGGCGGCGCGATCGCGGTGTTCCTGATCGCCGGATCGCTGGCCTGGCGCGCGCGGCGCGTTTCCTGATCCTAGCCCCTTGGCGCGAAGGCGCGGGCGTAGACGTCGCGCGCCACCACCTTCACCCGGCCGTCCTCCTCGTCATAGAGGGCGACCAGGCCGGTGGAATAGGCGGTGAAGCCGAAATCGGCGCGGCTGACGGCGATGGCGCCGGGGCGGGCGACGCCGGGCGTCGACAGGCCATCGACGACGCGGGTCTCGGCGACGAAGCTCAAATCCGTCGCGTCATAGGCGCGCACGATGCCGCCGCCGCCGGAAGCCAGCACCAGCCGGCGGCCGAGGAAGTCGCCGGCGGCGACATGGGTGGCGTCGTCGAGGGCGCGGGCGCGGCGGCCGTCCGGCGCGATGCGGGCGATGCCGGAGCCGGGGCCGGAAACGATCAGCGCATCGTCGGCGGCGGCGCAGGCGCGGGCGGGGGCGGGCAGGTCGAGGCTGCTGACGCGCTGGGTGGAGATCAGGTCGCCGCCATCGTCGCGGATGCGCCAGATCTCGGCGCTGGCGCCGCGGCCGAGCACCGCGATTTCGATATAGCCGACGCCCTCGCGGACCAGACACAGCCCGAACGCCCCGTCCGCCAGCGCCATCGGGGCCAGCGGCGCCTGCACGATTTCGGCGCGGTCGCGCACCACCACATAGGCGTTGACCACGCCCTCGCGCGGGTCGGCCCCGAACACCAGCGGCAGGGCCTGGCCGCGCAGTTCGAAGCCCGGCGCGGCGGCGAGGCCGGACAGGCGCGGGCCGGCCAGGCGGGCGCGCAGTTCGCCCTCGGTGTCGAACAGGTCCACCCCGCCGTCCTGCGGCGCGGAGACGATGAAGCCGCGCCAGGGAATCTCCGCGTCCGGCAGGAAGGCCAGCGCGCCGGAGCCGCCCTCGAATTCCTCGAAGGCGGCGGTGACCGTGACGTCGATGACCGGGCTGTCCGTCTCCGGTTGGTCCGCAGCGGGCTGGCAGGCGGCGAGCGCCAGCGCGCCGAACGCGGCGGTCAGGGAAAAAAGGCGGACAGGCAGACGGTTTTTCATGCGCGTGAATCCGTTGGACGGCAGGGTGAATGCGGGCTTGCCGGCCATGCTACAGAAACCATGGCCCGCCGTCATCCGCGGCATGTAGGGCGCCGTCCGCCGGGCAGGCGCTTTGAGCGGCGGTATCATGATACCACATACGTAAACGCCTTGCCCTGCACAAAGTTCCGGCGCCCGCTTGACGGCGGAAGGGCGGGGGCGTATGCCGCGCGCTCCCAAGGCCCGAGAGGACCCCAATGAAGACCTTTTCCGCAAAACCGGCGGAGGTGGAGCACAAGTGGATCGTGGTCGATGCGGAAGGCGCCGTCGTCGGCCGCCTCGCCGCGTTCGTCGCCACCCGCCTGCGCGGCAAGCACCGCCCGGATTTCACCCCCCATGTCGACACCGGCGACCATGTGATCGTCGTCAACGCCGGCAAGGTCGCCTTCACCGGCAAGAAGCGCGACGACAAGCGCTATTACCGCCACACCGGCTATCCCGGCGGCATCAAGGAAACCAGCCCGGCCAAGATCCTGGACGGCCGTTTCCCCGAGCGCGTGGTGGAGAAGGCGGTCGAGCGCATGCTGCCCAAGGAAAGCCCGCTGGCGCGCAAGCAGTTCTCGAAACTGCATGTCTATGCGGGGCCGGAGCATCCGCACGCCGCCCAGCAGCCCGAAACGATCGACTTCAAGTCGATGAACCGCAAGAACGACCGGGGTTGATGACCATGAGCGAACAGACCCGTTCCCTGCAGGACCTGAAGGACGCCCTGCGCGAAGCCGATTCCCCGATCGTCCCGGACGCCACCGGCGAGGCGCTGCCGGAGCCGAAGATCGACGAGCATGGCCGCGCCTACGCCACCGGCAAGCGCAAGAACGCCATCGCCCGCGTCTGGATCAAGCGCGGCGCCGGCAAGATCACCGTCAACGGCCGCGACGAGAAGACGTATTTCGCCCGTCCCGTGCTGCGGATGCTGATCCAGCAGCCGCTGGAGGCCGCCGAGCGCCGCAATGAATACGACGTGGTCGCCACCGTCACCGGCGGCGGCCTGTCGGGCCAGGCCGGCGCCGTGCGCCACGGCATCTCCAAGGCGCTGACGCTGTACGAGCCGGAGCTGCGCAAGGCGCTGAAGGCCGGCGGCTTCCTGACCCGCGACAGCCGCGTCGTGGAGCGCAAGAAGTACGGCCGCAAGAAGGCCCGCCGCAGCTTCCAGTTCTCGAAGCGCTAATCGGAGCATTCCCGGGAAAAACGGGAACCGGTTTTCCGGTTCGGGAATGCGTCCACAAAGCACTTGTTCCGCATCGCCGGAATGCGAAACGGGCGGTCTTCGGGCCGCCCGTTTTCGTTTCGGGGGGTGAGGGCGCGCAACCCTGTCGTCCCGGAAAGCGCGGCTCCCGCCCAAAACCCGCTTTCCCTGTCATCCCGGAAGCCGCGTCAGCGGCTGTCCGGGATCCAGGCGGCCTTTCCTGATAACGCGCTTGGGTCCCGGGTCTCCCCCGGATCGCTGCGCGTCCGGACTCGCCCGGGATGACAGTTAAGGGATGACTGGATTGGGGGGCTCACCCCCGGCGGCGGCGGGGTTTTTCTGCGCCGCGGCGATTAGGGGTGCGCAGGCACGTTTGACTTTTCCACGTGTTCGTGGTTTGTTCCAAATTGCTTATTAACGAAGCTGCATTTAGTGTGATCACGCTAAGGGGATACCAGATGTCGCGCCAGAACGTGCTTCCGTTCGCCATTCCGCTTACCTCCGTCGAGCTGTGCGCCGGCGCCGGAGGCCAAGCCCTCGGGCTTGAGCAGGCTGGTTTCGGCCATGAATGCGTAGCGGAAATCGAGGCGGACGCCTGCGAAACCCTGCGCATGAACCGCCCCGAATGGAATGTGTGGCAGGGCGACATCCGGGAGTTCGATCCCAAGCCCTACAAAGGCGTTGATCTGGTCGCCGGCGGTTTGCCGTGCCCGCCCTTCTCCATCGCCGGAAAGCAGCTCGGCGACCGGGACGAGCGTAACCTGTTCCCGGCGGCGCTCGACATCATTGACGAAATCCGGCCAGGCGCCGTGATGATCGAAAATGTGCGCGGTTTTCTTGGCGCGGTATTCGAGGATTACCGGCTGCAGTTGAAGCGCCGCCTTGAAAGCATGGGCTACTGGTGCGACTGGCGGCTGCTGAACGCATCGGATTACGGCGTGCCGCAATTGCGGCCAAGGGTGATCATCGTCGCCATAAGGCACGCTTTCAAAGACGGCTTCGCCTGGCCGGAGCCGAACGCCCACAATCCGCCCACGGTCGGCGAAACGCTGCACGACCTTATGGGCGCCAATGGATGGCGCGGGCTGGAGGCATGGCGTAGACGGGCCGACGACATTGCCCCGACCATTGTCGGCGGGTCGCACAAGCATGGCGGGCCGGACCTCGGCCCGACGCGCGCGCGAGCGGCATGGGCCGCACTTGGCGTGAACGGCAAGTCGATTGCGCCGGAAGCCCCGGAACGGGACTTTGTAGGGATGCCCCGCCTGACCGTGCGCATGGTCGCCCGTATTCAGGGTTTCCCTGACGGCTGGGCGTTCTATGGCCGCAAGACTGCCGCCTACCGGCAGGTTGGGAACGCTTTCCCGCCGCCGGTGGCGAAAGCTGTGGCGGCGCGTGTGCATGCTGCGCTCACTGTGCCGGGACAGGTTCATCAGGTCCGGACGGTCGCCTGACAAGATACGGTTAAGCTGTTCTCGCCAGAATCTCTAGATCCAAGGGGATCAAGAGATGACAGACGGCGTTCTTTCCGAAATCAAAGCGATGATTTTCCGCGCTGCTGGTGGCGAAAAGAAATTCAGGTCGGAACTTCCTTTCATTTTCAGGCAGGCGGCTGACGAACTTATCGATGCGCCGCGCACCCGGCGCCTGACCCTGAACGAACTTGAGCCAAACGAGAAAGCCATTTTAGGCATCAAGATCGAAGCAGCCTTGCGGGAAATGCTCGATTTCCCGCGTGGAAAACTCGATTTCCAGATCGGTGGCCACCCCGTCGATGTTAAATTCTCAATGACCGGGCAATGGATGATCCCGCCCGAGGCGGTCGGGCATGCATGCATTCTGACCTCCGCAGACGAGGTGAGCGCCCGGTTCAGTTTCGGGCTTGGCGTAGCGTCCGAGGGGAATCTCAATAAGGGCAGGAACCGGGACGGAAAAACATCCTTCAGCGCCAAGGGGAAAGAGACCATACGCTGGATTGCGAAGGGGGAGGCGTATCCGAGGAACATCTGGGAGTCGGTTTCACCTGAGGCGGCGCAACGGATTTTTGAGCCAGCAGGAGGCACCGACAGGATCGTGCGCCTGCTTGAGACGATGATCGGCCAGCCCGTCCATCGTTCAACCATACAGGCTGTGGCCCGGCAGCATGATTACATGAAGCGTATCAGGAGGAATCAGGGCGCCCGTGATTACCTCCACCCCAAAGGCATTGTCGTGCTTAGTGGTTCACAAGACGGGCCTGTGCTGAAAAAGCTGGGCATCCCCCTCGGCAGGGATTTTATCATGGCATACCGGCCTCGATCTGATGCCGAGGTGGCGGCGATTATGAGCAAGGCTCGGCATACTGATGGGTTCGTGAAGTTTGGCGGATAAACTTTCCAGTGAGCGCCGCAGCCAGAACATGGCGGCGATCCGCTCGAAGGGCATGAAGCCGGAGATGCGGGTGCGCTCGCTGGCGCACCGGCTGGGCTATAGGTTCCGGCTGCACCGCAAGGATTTGCCCGGCAAGCCCGACCTGGTGTTCCGGCCGCGCCGCAAGGTGATTTTTGTGCATGGCTGTTTCTGGCACCAGCATGCGCGTGAAGACTGCCTCGACGGACGCCCGCCGAAGTCGAACACGGATTACTGGCTGCCAAAGCTGCAACGGAATGTGGAGCGCGACCGGAAGAACCGCGCCACCCTGCAGGCCGCCGGATGGGACGTGCTGGTGATCTGGGAGTGCGAGACAACGGATGAAGACGTCCTTTCTGTGCGGCTGAAGCGGTTTCTGGGTTAAGATCACCGGGGATTCGCCCGCCGAAGATGGCGGAGAGGACGACGATGAGCCAGCTTGACCTGTTCTCAAAAGGCGGACGCGCGCAGCCGGTCTCCGAAGAGGTCGACCCCGCCGAGGTGCGGCGGGAGCTGCTGGCCATGCTCGAACAGGCGCGGGCGGCGGCCGTCATGCCATGGCCAGAGGAACGGGCGCGGATCAACGAAGTCATCTTTCCCCAGATGGCCAACTGGCTGCCCGAGACCGAGGCCGCCGAACTGCGCGCCGCCTTCGCCGCCGAGATCGAGCGGCTGAAACGGGCCGCCGCGGCCTGAACCCGGTTTTCCGATGCCCCATCATAACCCCGCCGCCGGGGGGTGGGGACAAGTTCATGCCCCATTCTGTCATCCCGGACGGGCCGCAGGCCCGGTCCGGGACCCATAACCCCTTGTCCGGAAAGGACGCCTGGGTCCCGGGTCTCCCCCGGATCGCTGCGCGTCCGGGCGCGCCCGGGGTGACGGGGTTTGCTGGATAACCTCGGCCTTATGTAGCAACGGCACCAAGATAACCGCTGCTGAATCAGCGCGCTAGGGCTATCATCCCCGGCATGGACCTGTATGCGAAGCGAACCGAACTCCGCGCCGTCATATCCAAGGCGAGGGCGGACCTGAAAGCGATAGAGGCGGCTATCCGGGTGTTTGATGCGCCAGCCCCGCGCCGGGTGCTATTCCAGCGCGGCCACCTGCAAAGACTGGTCTTCGACGCCATGCGCCAAGGCGCGCAGGATAACGCCGAGATCACCGATTACGTCATGACCGCCATGGGCTGGGATGCGTCAGACAAAGCCCTGTTCGCGGATATACGCGTCAGGGTGAAAGATGTGACAAAGCGGATTGCGCGGTGGTGATGTTTTAAGGGCCGCCCGGCGGGTCGTATTCCTTCGGGCGCAATATTGCCGATGGCCCCGGTATTAACTTCGGGAACAAGCACGCTTCTATGCTGGACGCTGTGACTGTAATTTTTGCGTCTGCACGCCCAAGAATCTCTTTGCTGTGCGATCTTCCCGTTACAATAACACTGGTTAGGCTTTTTGTTGGGAACTTTTCTTTCAAAAATCTTGCTGTAGCCGCCTGATCGCTGTCGGCGCTGACCAAGTAACAATGATCAAATACATCTTCATGCGCGTCACACATCAATTCAAGAGCTAAATTTACATCGCCTTGTTTTTCTACCGGTGCAATCCAAGTTGTGCCACAGCTTTTGCACTCTCTTGGCTCCACTGAAAAATGACCAGTGATGCATTTTACGCCGACGCTATTGAGGGCCTTTATATACGCTCTGTGCCTAATTTGTTTTCCCGGGTCTTTTGGTTTTATCGCCGTGCACATAGACACTTTCACTACGCGTTCTGTGGAACTGGGGATCAGCCTGTTGGATAAGGCCATCCAGTCCAGCCACTTGTAATGTGGTCGCCCCAAGTCGTCTATCGCGTGATAGACGTTGAAGCCGTCGATATAAAAAGCAGAGCGAATCGGCATTTGCCGAGCCTAAAATAAAAACCCCCAGGCCGAAACCCGGGGGGGGCAAGCAGTAAACCGCTCGCGTTGATGCCCGCTATATAGCGCAACAGCGGGTTAACATCAAGTGAATCTCGCATCACGCCGCCCGTTGCCAATACCCCGCCCAAGTCCGGCTGACGGGGCTGGCCATGGCGAGCGCGATGGTGCGGCGGGCGAGCGCGCCGTTGGCTTCGCGGCGGTGATCTTCCAGCCAAGCGGCGTGATTGGCGTATTGGTGCAGGTAGCGCGGTGACACGCCATGGTGCTGGCCCTGCACCATGCGGCGCAGGCGGGCGAAGTAGCTTTCGACATTGTTGGTGTGCGCGCCGTTGAGGCTGTAAGCCTCGCTGTGATTGATGCGGGCCGCGTTGTAGCCGCGATGCAGCGCATCCCAGTGCGGGGCTTCGTCAGCGTAGAGGGTGGCGGTTCCGCACACGCGGCGGGGCAGGATGTCCAGACCCTCAGCTTCGTTCAGCACCACCTTCGGCACGGTGCGGCCCTGACGCTGGCGCATGGCGAACACCACGCGGCGGGTTCCGGTCTGGTGCTTGGCCAAGCGGCGGTCAACGCGATCCGCTTTCAGGTTCGCCGGGCGGATATGGCCCCCGATATAGCAGCCGTCGATTTCGACCTCGCCGGAAAGCGTCAGGCCGTTCAGTTCCGCCGCCATGGCCTCGCGCAGCTTGTGCAGCAGAACCCAAGCCGTCTTGTATTGAACGTCGAGATCGCGGCCCATTTGCAGGGCGCTGACGCCCTTGGCCCCGTTGACGAACAGGCACACCGCCGCCAGCAGGTCGGTGAAGCCCATCTTGCGGGACGCGAAGACGGTCCCGCTGGTGACGCTGAACTGGTGATGGCAGGCCCGGCACTTGAACTTGCGGCGGGTGGCGATGTCATAGGCTTCCGGGCAGCCGCAACGCGGGCAGACCGCCTCGCCGTCCGTCTCCGGCCAGCGCAGTTCGCGGAACGTCCGGTAAGCGGCTTCCTCGCCAGCCTTGTAAATCTCTTTCAGCGAGAGTGTCCGGGCGGCGGCGGAGAGAAGAAAGTGCTGGGCCATGTCGATCACCACATTTGATGTTTCTACATCAAATATGATGGTATCGACCCTCATTGTCAATGGGGAAAATATCAAATATGATGATTTTTCTCACCGGATAAGCGAGGATGCCCTATGGCGACGGATACGGAATGGCAAAACAGGGTGAAGGGCCTGCTGAAGGCCGAACTGAAGCGCCGCAATCTCGGCTATCGGGAACTGGCCGAGAAACTGGCCGCTATCGGAGTCGGGGAGACAGAACGCAATCTGGCGAATAAGATCAGCCGGGGATCATTCACGGCGGTTTTCTTCATCCAATGTCTAGACGCTATTGGCTGCCAGCAATTGCGATTGGATTAGCGGCATTTCTGGCGCTTCCTGCCTTAGCCAATACCGAGACCATCGGCGATCACCACCAGGAGGCAGAGCGTTCCGAAGGCGATCAAGAGGCACCCGCCGAAGATTCTCTTGCGCTTGTTCCAGACCAGCCCGCTGGCGGCGACCCAGCCGCCCGCCCCGACGATCAGCAGCGGAGCGAAGATGGCAGGGAAGAAGACATACAGAGGCGCATCGCGGAGGCTGCGAGAGATCAAGCCGATGCGGTTCAGCGCCAAGCCAAATTGACTCTGGTGCAAAACTGGCTGTTGGTTGGCACCGTAGCCTTCACCGCCGCCGCCGCTGGCGCCGCTTTCTATATGGCCAAGATTTCGAAGCGAATTGGGCGGGCGCAGGTTCGTGCATATCTCGCAATTGAGAAGGCATCCTACAGGGTAAGAACCAGTGAGGTTCTTTGCGACATAGAAATAAAGAACTTCGGACAGTCGCCAGCGCTGCGGGTTTTTGCTGTAGCCTCCCTCGAGAGACGCGTGGAGGATCAAGAAAAGCCGAACAGCGTTATAAAAGACAAGCTTTTGACTAGCCATCCATTTAGGGGTTCTTGGGGTGGGGTATCCGCCGCCAAATCCCAATCCACCACTCTGACTTGGACAAATCTCTCGGCCTCTAGGGCAAATAGGCACGGCCACCCGAACACTGACATGCGGGATTTCATAAAGCCTATAGAGACCGGCAAGGTTGATGTTCGTGTTCGTGGGACGTTGATATGGATGGATGTTTTCGAAGATTTCCACGAATCCGAGTTCATTCTTACCGACATGGAAAGGAGGGAGAGGCGCGTTGTTCAGGTTGGGTTCAAAGACCTGTTCGAGGGAGAGTTCGATGTGGTGAACACCGTGGCCCCAAAGAAAAACAAGAAAAAATAGCACCACCTTAATCATCCCCGCCCCCTACCGCTGGCGGGCTGGTGCGCTTGATACATAAGGCCGGATAACCTCTGTCATCGCCATTCCGGGCGCGGCGGCCGGCGCCTTTCCGGGCTGCCCTCGTCCTTCGTGGCTCAGCCCCGGATTTAATCCGCGGCTTCACACCTCAGGATGAGGGGCCAGGTAGAATCTCAAACACCCTCATCCTGAGGTGCGAGCGGCCAGCGGCCGCGAGCCACGAAGGACGAGGGTTCCAGACAACTTCGCGGCCGCCGGCGCCGGGGCGCGGGTCGCCGGAAGAGGGACCGAGACATCGCCGGAAGGGGATGGAAGCGCGGCGCAAACGATACCGAAAGGGGAGGATCGCATGATGTTTGTCCGCGCCGCCGGATCGCCGCCGCTCGCCGTCCGCGGCGGCGGGCGCCGGGGGGTGGGTCGCCGGAAGATGGACCGAGACATCGCCGGAGGGGGATGGAAGCGCGGCGCAAACGGCACCGAAAGGGGAGGATCGCATGATGTTTGTCCGCGCCGCCCGCGGCGGCGGGGCGAGCGGCGCTGGCGGCCTTAGCTCCGCACCTTCACATATTCGCCCGGCGCGTCCCCGAGGGGCTTGTATTTCGCGGTTCCGGGCTTGCGGGCCGCAACCTCGCCGCCGGAGCGCTGCAGCAGCCAGGCCTTCCAGTCCGGCCACCAGGAGCCGGGATGCTCCTTCGCCTTGCCCAGCCAGTCCCCGGCGGTTTCCGGCAGGTCCGGATTGATCCAGTGCTGGTATTTGTTGGCGTCGGGATGGTTGACCACGCCGGCGATATGGCCCGACCCCGCCAGCACATAGCGCACCGGCCCGCCGAAGCGCCTGGCGCCGCGATAGACGGACGGGTAGGGCGCGATGTGATCCTCGCGGCTGGCCAGCATGTAGAGCGGGGTTTTCACCGCGCCGAGGTCCAGCCGCGCGCCGCCCAGCTCCAGCTCGCCCTTCGACAGCCGGTTCCTGCGGTACATGTTGTCGAGATACCAGAGGTGCAGGGCTTTGGGCATGCGCGTCTGGTCGGCGTTCCAGTACAGCAGGTCGAAGGCCTGCGGCTGGCGGCCGAGCAGATAGTTGGAGATCACGAACGACCAGACGAGGTCGTTGGCGCGCAGCATGTTGAAGGTGTCGGCCATGGTGCGGCCGTCAAGCACGCCGCCCTGCGCGTCCATCAGCCGCTCGATCTCGGCGAACCATTCGTCATCGACGAACAGCAGCAGGTCGCCGGCCAGCTCGAAATCGGTCTGGGCGGCGAAGAAGGTGGCCGAGGCGATTTTCTCCGCCTCGCCCTTCGCGGCGAGACAGGCCAGCGTCGCGGCCAGCAGCGTGCCGCCGACGCAGTAGCCGACGGCGTTGACGCTGTCCTGCCCGGTGATCTCGCAGGCCGCGTCCGCCGCGGTCAGCAGGCCCTCGCGCATATAGTCCTCGAAGGTGACGTCCTTCAGCTCCGGTCCCGGATTGACCCAGGAGATCAGGAACACCGTGAAGCCCTGTTCGGTCAGCCAGCGCACCATCGAGTTCTTCGGGCGCATGTCGAGAATGTAGAACTTGTTGATCCAGGGCGGGGTGATCAGGATCGGCCGTTCGCGCACCTGTTCGGTGGCCGGGGCGTACTGGATCAGCTCCATCACCCGGTTGCGGAACACCACCTTGCCGGGGGTGGAGGCCAGATCCACGCCGACCTCGAAGCCCTCCGGGTCGGACTGGGTGAGGGCGAGGCGGCCGCCGCCGCGTTCCAGGTCCGCCATCAGGTTCATCAGCCCGCGGGTCAGGTTTTCGCCCTTGCTCTGCAGGGTCTCGCGCAGCACGTCGGGATTGGTGAGGGCGAAATTGGTCGGCGACAGGGCGTCGGTCATTTGCTTGGTCAGGAACTCGACCTTGCGCTTGGTGGCCGGGTCGACGCCCTGGGCCTGGCTGACCAGCCCGGTCAGGAAGGCCTGGTTAAGCAGGTAGGACTGCTGGATGGCGTTGAACAGCGGGTGTTCGGACCAGTCCGGGCTGCGCCAGCGCTTGTCGCCCGGCTCCGGCGCGATCACCGGCTTCGCCTCGCCCTGCATGAGTTTCTGCGTGGTGGAGGACCACAGGTCCAGATAGCCTTTCAGCAGGTCCGCCTGCGCCTGCATCAAGCCTTCGGGGCGGCTGACGATCTTGCCCCAAACCTCCGTGAATTCCGGCGCGTTGCTGAAGGCGCCGGCCTTGGGCAGGCCCGGTTCGCTCTCCAGCGCCTTGCGCATGGAGTCCGAGAACAGTTTCTGACTCTTCAGCGCCGCCTGCATCAGATTGCGCGACACCTGGTCCAGCGTTTTCAGGTCCGCCTCGGTCAGGTCGCGCCAGCCCTGCGCGCCGGATGCCGCGGACTGCGGCGGCGGTTGCGCCGCCTCCGCCTCCGGCTTGTGTGCGGGCGCGCGCTTTCGGCGCGCGGCGGGTTTCGCGGGGGTTTGTGTTTTTTTGCTCATCGGCGCACGCTCCGGCGGGTGACAGCGCTGGGTTCAGGCGTATAGATAGCCGGTCAATCACGGGAGTGGGAGATGAAACGCTTTGCGGCGGTGATCGCGGCCGGGCTGGCGCTGGGCGCCTGCGCCAATATCGGCCCGCGCGGCCCGTTCGAGGCCGAGCGCGCGCTGCGCGAAGGCCGGCTGGCGGGCGTCACGGCGCCGGAGACAATTCCGGAGGTCACGCTGCCGCGCGCCGAGACAGTTCGTCGCGAAAGCGACGCCGAGGCCACCCTGCGCCGCCGCGACGCCGTACTGGGCGATCCCCGCGCCGCACACCCGGATGGCGAGGACACGGAATCCTTCGCCGGGTCGGCGCGCCAGCGCGCGCAGCCGCCCGCTCGGGCTGATTGAAACATGGACCGCGCCGCGCGAGTCATTCCACTCTTCAGCCAATCTATTTGGAGTTCCGCCGACCATGACCACGCCTGAAGACCTCACTCGGCTGTCCTTCGCCGCCGTCAAGGCCGCCGAGGACGCGGCCATCGCCGCCTCGCGCTTCGTCGGCCGAGGCGACAAGATCGCCGCCGACCAGGCCGCTGTCGACGCGCTGCGCCGCGGTCTGAACGCCATGCCGATGCGCGGGCGCATCGTGATCGGCGAGGGCGAGCGCGACGAGGCGCCGATGCTGTATATCGGCGAAGAGGTGGGAACCGGCGAGGGGCCGGAGATCGACATCGCGCTCGACCCGCTGGAGGGCACCTCGCTGACCGCCAAGGGCATGGCCAATGCGCTGGTGCTGCTGGCCATCGCGCCGCGCGGCGGCCTGCTGCATGCGCCCGACACCTATATGGACAAGATCGCCGCCGGTCCCGGCGTACCCGCTGGAACGCTGGATCTCGACCGTACCGTCACCGAGAACGTCAAGTCGCTGGCCAAGGCGAAAGGCGTTTCGCCGGACCGCCTCACCGCCTGTGTGCTGGAGCGCGAACGCCACGGGGCGATCGTCGCCGAGTTGCGCAAGAACGGCGTGCGCGTGATGCTGATTCCCGATGGCGACGTCGCCGGGGTGATCGCCACCACCGATCCGGCCACGGGCGTCGATTTCTACATCGGCCAGGGCGGCGCGCCGGAGGGCGTGCTCGCCGCCTCGGCCCTGCGCTGCGCCGGCGGCTGGATTCAGACCCGGCTTTTCTTCCGCAATGACGACGAGCGCGCCCGCGCCGCCAAGGCCGGGGTGAAGGACCTGAACCGCAAATACGATCTCACCGACATGGTCACCGGCCATTGCGTCTTCATCGCCACCGGGGTGACGGACGGCGCGTTGCTGCGCGGCGTGCACCGCACGAATGGCGGTTATGCGCTGGAGACACTGGTGCTGAATTCCGCCGATGCGTCGTCGCGGCGCATCCGCGCGACAAGGCCGGAGTGATGACCGCCGCCCCCGCCTGGATGGGGGTGGAGCGTTCGCTGACCGGGCGGCGCTGGACGGCGCCTGCCGCCGACGAGGCCGAGATCGCCGCCATCGCCCGCGCCGTGAACGCACCCGACGCGCTGGCCCGCGTGCTGGCGGCGCGCGGGGTGACGGCGGAGACGGCCCCGGCCTTCCTCGCCCCGCGCCTGAAGGACCAGTTTCCGGACCCGTCAAGCTTTTCCGGCATGGACGCGGCGGCCGCCGCGATCTGGGATGCGGTGGAGGCGGAAAAAGGCATCGCCGTCTTCGCCGATTATGATGTGGATGGGGCGACTTCCGCGGCGCAGCTAATTCGTTACTTCCGGCATTTCGGCCAGCGGCTGGACCTGTATGTGCCGGACCGGATCGCCGAGGGTTATGGCCCTTCGAAGGAAGCCTTCCAGACCCTGCAGGCGCGCGGGGCGCAGATGGTGATCACTGTCGATTGCGGCGCCGCGGCCTATGCGGCGCTGGAGGCGGCGCGCGATCTCGGTCTGACGGTGGTGGTCGTCGACCATCACCTGATGGGCGACGAGAATCCGCCGGCGGCGGCGCTGGTCAATCCGAACCAGCCCGGCGACGCCTCTGGCTGCGGCCATATGGCGGCGGCGGGGGTGACCTTCGTGCTGCTGGCGGCGCTGAACCGCGAGGGGCGCCGCCGCGGCCTGCTCAAGGACGGCGGGGAGCCGGACCTGTTCTCGCTGCTGGACCTCGCGGCGCTGGGCACCATCTGCGACGTGGTGCCGCTGACCGGCGTCAACCGCGCCATCACGGCCCAGGGCCTGCGCGCCATGGCCGCCTGGCGCCATGCCGGGCTGCGGGCGCTGGCCGATGTCGCGGGCGTGACCGGCGAACCGGCGGCCTATCATGCCGGTTTCCTGCTCGGCCCGCGCATCAACGCCGGCGGGCGTGTCGGCCGCGCCGATCTCGGCGCGCGGCTGCTGTCCACCGATGACGCGGCCGAGGCGGCGCAGATCGCCGCCGAACTCGACCGGCTGAACGCCGAGCGCCGGGCCATTGAGGCCGAGGTGCTGGACGCCGCCATCGGCCAGGCGGAGCGCGCCGGCGCGGACGGCCCGGTTCTGATCGCCCATGGCCCCGGCTGGCATCCCGGCGTCATCGGGGTGGTGGCGGGGCGCCTGAAGGAGCGTTTTGGCCGCCCGGCGCTGGTGATCGGGGTGGAGGCGGGCCTTGGCAAAGGCTCCGGCCGCTCGGTCGCGGGGGTCAATCTCGGCGCGGCGGTGGGCGCGGCCCGCGACGAAGGGCTGTTGGTCGCCGGCGGCGGCCACGCCATGGCGGCGGGCCTGACGGTGGAGGAGGGCAAGATCGCGGCGCTGGCGGCGTTCCTTAACGACCGCCTGAAGGACGAATACGCCGCCGCAGACGAGGCGCGCAGCCTGCGGCTGGACGGGGCGCTCTCGGCCGCCGGGGCGACGCCGGAGCTGGCGCAATCGCTCGCCGCCGCCGGGCCGTTCGGCCAAGGCAACCCTGAGCCGCGATTCGGCTTTCCCGCCATGCGCGCGGTCTATGCTGAGCGCGTGGGGACGGACCATGTGCGGTTCTCGCTGGAGGACCGTTCGGGCCTGCGCGTCTCAGGCATTGCGTTCCGCGCCGCGGAATCGCCGCTAGGCGCGGCGCTGCTGGGCGGCGACGGTGCGGCCTGGCATGCGGCGGGGCGCATAAAGCTTGACGAATGGCGGGGGCGCCGAAAGGTGGACCTGCACCTTGAGGACCTCGCCGCCGCGCCCTGACAGGGATGTGAAAAATCCGCGCCCAAGGGTTCTTGCATGGGGCACGAACGCGCTATATAGAGCCCGTCTCTCGCCGCGGGCCCTTCGTCTATCGGTTAGGACGCCAGGTTTTCAACCTGGAAAGAGGGGTTCGATTCCCCTAGGGCCTGCCACCCCTTCCCGCGCGAGACAATTTCTCGCTTCCGCGCGCGTAACGGCGGATCGTGCTAGAGTGCCGACCTTGCATTTATCCTGTTCGGGAGCGTCGGCATGAAATCCAGAAAAACCGTGTACTACGTCCTCGCCGCCGCCGTGCTGATCGCCATCGGAGCCATCGGCTACGCCATGTGGCGCGACAGCCGCACCAACACGCTCGAGATCAACATCGGAGACGAGACCATCCTCATCGAGACCCAGGGCGGCTAGGCTTCAGCCGCTTCCCGTCTTCAGGTAAGAGCGAAAATGGTCAGAAATTGCACCGGGCGATAGACGATCTGGTGTGCCGCGCCGAAGGCTAGCAGGGTGAGCAGCGCCGCGGTCGAGCTCCACCACCATGGCGACTGATAGGCGCGGCGCAGGGCGATGACTGTGTAGGCCAGCACCAGAAAGCCCAGCGTAGCGGAAAGCCATGGGAACAATTGTCTGACCCATTCGCCGCCCCAGTGGCGGGCCAGCAGGCCTGGAACGCCGATCAGCAACTGCATCAACAGCAGGATGAAGGCGAACAGATGCAGCGCCGTCACCAGGTGCTCGGCGAAATACAATTGCTTGCGCCGGAACAGCAGCGCCAGCACCAGCGCAACGAATGGAACATTGTGCGCAGCCTAACTGAAACGCCGGTTGCGGCAATCGTTGAGAGGCGCGTCCCGCTGTTCAGGCTTGACGGCGCGCGGAGCCTGCGCCCAGCCTCTCTGTAAGCCGCGCGGGAGAGACGCGTTTGATCAGCGTCATCGTCAATCCGGCGTCCGCCGTAGGGCGCACCGCCCGCCGCTGGCCGCGGATACGGCGGCATCTGGAAGCATCGCTGGGCGGTTTCGAGGCCTATTTCACCGAAGGCCCGATGGACGCGGCCCGCATCGCCCGGGATGCGGCCGGGCGCGGCGCGAATCTGGTGATCAGCGTCGGCGGCGATGGAACGCTGAACGAAACGGTGAACGGCCTGCTCGGCCCGGACGGGCGGGCGGTGAACCCCGATACGCGGCTTGGCGTGGTGACCAGCGGCAGCGGCGGCGATTTTCGCCGTTCGCTCGGCCATCACGCCGGGCCGGAAGCGGGGGTGGCCGCCATCACGTCCGGCGCAGAGCGGCGCATAGACGCGGCCCGCGTGACCTATCGGGATCTGGAGGGCCGTGAATGCACGCGGCTGTTCATCAACATGGCCAGCTTCGGCCTGTCCGGTCTGGTGGCGCGCAATGTCGCCGCTGGCGGTAAGGGGCTGCTGGTCGGCGCGGCCTATATCGGGCACGCGGTGGCCGCGCTGGCGGCCTACCGGGCGACGCCGTTGCGCCTGCGCGTCGACGGGGCCGCGCCGGAAACGCAGTCCCTGCTGCTGGGAGGAGTCGCCAATGGCGCCTGGTTCGGCGGCGGCCTGAAGCTGGCGCCCGGCGCACGGCCGGATGACGGACGGTTGGGCGTGGTTCTGGTCGGGGCGCTGGGCCTGCTGAATGCGCTGGGCAGGATTCCGGCCCTGTATCGCGGCGCCCATATCGATCCGCCGGACATCCGCGAACTGGCCTGCGGCGAATTCAGTGTGGCGCCCGAAGGCGATGCGCCGGTGTTCCTCGACATCGACGGCGAGTTCGCTGGCAGGCTTCCGGCGCGGTTCGAAATCCTGCCGGGCGCGCTGATCCTGCGCGGCTGAGGCTTCACATCACGGCGGACAAGTGTCCATCGGCGGTGGTCAGAACCTGAACTCCGCCGCGCCGGGCAGCGCCCGTTTGTCGAAGGCGTGGTCCTTGTAGGGGCCGTTACGGTCGATCCAGTGCAGGAAGATATGCGCCGACCACCGGTTCGGGTTCGGGTCGAGCCGTCCGTGCCGGTAATGGACGCCCTGATAGAGCACTGCATCGCCCGGTTTCATGTTGACGGTCGAGTATTCGTCCTTGCCGAAATCCGGCTCAATGCCGCGGGCGCGATCGCCGAGATCGTCGTCGGTCAACCTCCGCCGTCCGATGGCGAAGGGCCAGATGAGGCCGTCGGACGACCCCAGGGTCAGGCTCATGCTGTGCTCGCAGGACGGCCGGTCGGAGTGCACCTTGCACACGCCGCCCTTCGGATAGACGCGGAAGAAGGAGTATGTCGGCAACAGCGCTTTGCCGGTCGCGCCCTCCATGAACGGCGTCAGCCCCCACAACAGGGTCATCGCGGCGGGATAGTCGTAGGAATAGACGTCATAGGCGGGCTTGTTCAGTGGCTGTGCGGCGGAGTTGAACCGCGCTTGGGATTCGCGGGTGTCGCCCATCGCCTTCTGGGTGATCGACAGGAAAACCGCCGCAACCTCGGGCGGGATGACCTGCCTGACGGCCGCATAGCCTTGGGCGTTGTAGGTTTCCGTTACGTCCTGACCCTTGTTCGTCATGAGCGTTCCCGGTTGTCGAGCGCAGCGGCGCGGCCGCTTGCGGCCCCGGGGGACTATAACCCGCCGCAGCCAGGAAAAGGCAAGCTGGAGCAGGCCGCGCCGCCTGTTAACGGCGCGTCCCTGTCATTGCGGGCCGGTGCGCGGGCATCCTATGCTGAATGACCACGGCCGGCGCAACGCCGGCGCCGGCCCAGTCGCGCAGGTGAACCGCTTGACCATGGCGTCCGCAACCGATTTTGAACGCCAGTATGAAGCCGCGCGGGTCCGCAGCGACTGGGCGGAGGCGCGCCGCTGTCTCGAACGCGGGGCGGGCGCCGATGATCCATTCTGTTGCGCGCAACTGGGCGTCTGGCTGCTGCTTGGGCACATGACCGATCGTGACGACGGCGCCGGGTTCCGTTTGGTCAGAATTGCGGCGCGCGCCGGGGCGCCGGAAGCGCGGCGGTTGCTGGCGACGCTCTACGCCCGGGGCCGCGGGGTAGAGGCGAACTGGGCCAAGGCTGTTGACTGGCTTGTGCGCGGCGCGCGGGCCGGGGACGCCGACGCCATGCGCCAGCTGGCTTTCCTGCTGCCCGAGGGGCTGGCCACGGAACAGCAGGCGCTGCTCGCCGCAGCGGCGCAGGCCGGGGACGTCGCCGCGCAGCGCAAGCTGTCGCGGATGACGCAGACGGGTCCGGTGCCCGAACGCATTGACTGGGCAAGGATCCGGCGCGCCGCGCGGCGCCCCGTGCTGGCGGACGGCGCGGACGAAACGGTGTGCGAGGCGCCTCTGGTCCGCCTGCGCCATGGCTTCCTGTCTGAAGACCTGTGCGATTACCTGATTTGCGCGGCCGGTCCGTTCCTGACCCGCGCCAGCGTCAATGATCCGGAAGCCGGCGCGGATCGCATAGACGCCAGCCGCACCAATATGTTCGCCAATTTCTGGCTGCTGGAAGGCGATGTGGTGACGGACTGCGTCGATCGCATGCTTGCGCGGCTTGTCGGGGTGACGCCCGAAACAGGCGAACCCCTGTCCGTGCTGCGTTACAGGCCCGGGGAGCAGTTCGCCCCGCATTTCGACTTTTTCGATCCCGCATCGCCCGTGCACGCCGGGCAGATCGCGCAGGGCGGGCAGCGAATCATCACCTGCCTAGTTTATCTGAACGCTGGTTACGAGGCGGGCGAGACGGCGTTCCTGGACGCCGGGTTCAAGATTCGCGGAGAACCGGGCGCGGCCGTCTTCTGGCGGAACGCGGACGAGGACGGCGCCCCGGACCGCGCAACCCGCCATGCCGGCCTGCCGCCGGCTTCCGGCGAGAAATGGCTGTTGTCGAAATGGTTCCGCGACCGCCCGCAAACGGATGTGCGCACGCCGGGGCCGGCCTATTGAGTGGCCGGTGGAAAGCAAACGCCCGGCCGTAAGGGCCGGGCGCTGCAGTCAGGGTGCGCTCTGGCGCCTAGTAATGCACGCGGCAGCCATAAGGGGTGGTGCTGGTCTGCGACACCGGCTCGCCAGCGGCGAGTTCGGCCAGCGCCGCGCGCACATAGTTGTTGGCGATTTCCACCGTGTTGTGACGGGCCGAGGGCTGGTCGTCGATCGCGCCCATGTACTGGACGATCCCGTCCGCATCGATGATGAACATTTGCGGCGTGGTGACGGCGCCATAGAGGCGACCGACATCGCCTGCCTCGTCGATCAGCACGGCGCTGGGCGAGGCGCCGCGGCTCTCGGTCAGCTCGTTGGCGCGATCGCCGCTGACATGGCCCTGCGCGCCGGGGCGCGAGGAGATGATCGACAGCCAGACGATTCCGTCCGCCGTCGCGTCGGCCTGCAGGGCTTGCATATTGCCAGTGGCGTAATGCTTCACGACGTACGGGCAATCATGGTTGGTCCATTCCAGGATCACCATTTCGCCGGCGAAATCGCCGAGCGAACGGGTGACGCCGTTGCTGTCCACGGCCGAGAAGGCCGGGGCGGGGGCGCCGACTTCGGGGGCGGCCAACGCCGGCGCGGCCAGCGCCAGGGCGGCGACGGAGGCGAAAGAGGCGAGCAGTTTCATGACAGGCTCCTTCTGTAGCTAAGGTTAAGCTCAAGATGTCCCGCGCTGCACGGCGCGCAGGATGATGTCCTCGGTGAGTATCTGGGGCAGCACCTCGGGCCGTTCGGCGCCGGGCGCGTAATAGAGATACAGCGGCACGCCGGAGCGTCCGTGCGCTTCCAGCACGCGGGCGATCTCGGCGTTGCGGTTGGTCCAGTCGCCTTTCAGGTAGACGACGCCGTGCTCGGCGAAGGCCTCGGCGACGCGGCGCCGGTTCAGGGCGACGCTTTCATTGGCCAGGCAGGAGATGCACCAGGCGGCTGTCATATTGACGAACACCGGGCGGCCTTCGGCGCGCGCGGCTTCCACCGCCTCTTCCGACCAGGCCGACCATTCGAGGCCCGCAGCGGACGAGCCATTTTCCGCTTGCGCCATGCCGCCGCCGGGGCCGACGGCGAAGGCCAGCGCGACGGCGGCGATCAGCGATGCGGCGGCGGCGCCTGCGCCGGTGATGCGCCACCCGCCCTTGCCGGACGATGTCCGGACCGCCTCGTAAAGCCAGGCCGCGAAGGCGACCAGCACCAGCGCGCCGAGCGCGGCGGCGAGCCCGCCGGGACCGGTTTGCTGGGCCAGCACCCAGATCAGCCACGCCGCGGCGCCATACATCGGGAAGGCGAGAACCTGTTTGAACCGCACCATCCAGCCGCCGGGTTTCGGCAGCAGGTTCAGCAGGGCGGGCGAGAAGCTGAGCGCCAGCCAGGGCAGCGCCATGCCGAGGCCGAGGGCGATGAAGATCGCCAGCGCGGTGCTTAGCGGCAGGGTCAGCGCCGCGCCCAGCGCTGCAGCCATGAAGGGCGCGGTGCAGGGGCTGGCCACCACCACGGCGAGCACGCCGGTGAAGAAGGAACCGGCAAGGCCGCGTTTTTCGGTCAGGCTCTGACCAATGCCAGCCGCACCGCCGATGTTGAACACGCCTGAGAGATTGAGGCCGACGGCGAACATCACCGCCGCCACGCCCAGCACGAACAGCGGCGACTGTAGCTGGAAGCCCCAGCCGATGCTTTCCCCGGCCGCGCGCAGGGCGAGGAATACGCCGGCGAGAATGGCGAAGCTGACCAGGATGCCGGCGGTGAAGACCAGGCCATGGCGGCGTACTTTCCACGCCTCGGCCCGCGACTGTTCGACAAAGCCCAGCGCCTTGACGAACAGCACCGGGAACACGCAGGGCATCAGGTTCAGGATCAGCCCGCCGATCAGAGCAAAAAACACGGCCTGGAAGAAGCCGATTGCTGGTCCGCCGCCCGCGGCCGCACCGGACCCCGCGCCGGGAGCAAACGCGGCGGCGGCGAAGTCGCCGGCTGGAGCACCTGTGACGGCGCTGACCTCATAGGCCAGATAAGCGTCGCGGCCTTCGCGGAAGATCAGCAGGCCATCCAGCACATCGACGCCGCCGCCGATGCGGCCGGTGAAACGCGCCCCGGCTTCCAGCTCCACCGTGACGCCGTCCGGGCCATAGCGCACGCCCTGCGGCGCGGCGTGTACGATCATACTGTCGCGGAAGGGAAAGAACTCCGCCGCCGTGGCGCGTCCGCCGGAAAGCTCTTCGGATAGCGCCGCCCCGGGAATGGAGAGCGTCACCCGTTCGTTCTGGTAGGTGAAGCCGGCCTGTTGCGGCCAGGGCTGGGGCAGGGCGGCCAGCATATCGCGTATCGGCCCCGCCCAGCGGCCCGGCGTGGTCTGGGCGGCGACAGGAATGTCGAGCGTGAGAACAGCATCCTCGGGGATGCAGATATCCTCGCACACCAGCCAGTAGGCGTGGACGGACAGGCGGGCGGTGTCGCCGGGGCGCAGGTTGGCCGGCGCAGTGATCCGCACTGGCAACAGAAGGTCGTCTTCGTATCCGTAATTGGCCAGGTGCGCGACCGGGTAACGGTAGGGAACCGGCCAGTAGATGTCCGACGCCTCGAACCCTTCCGGCAGGTCCCAGAACAATTGCGTCGGCTCGCCAGAATCGCCGGGATTGCGCCAGTAGGTGTGCCAGCGGGGGGTGATCTGCTGGCGCATCGCCACCCAGAACTCGCCGCCCGGCGCAATCTCCACCGCCTCACTGACCAGGCTGGCGCGCACCAGCGGCGCCCCGCTTGTTTGCGCTGCGGCGACAGGCGCGGCCAAGAGCGCAAGCACCGCCATCAGCGCTTGCAAGAGCGGATGGATGCGCACTGCGGCGATCAAGGGTACCCGGGGCGGCATCAATCTTCCCGAAGCGGCGGCGATGCGAGACAACAGATAAGGTCGACCGCGCAGACTAGCCAGCTTCGTGAGCCTGACAATGCCGTGAGGATGCTTCCTATCCGCCCAGCTTGGCGGTGCGGACACCGGAAAATGCCGAGGGCGGCACATAGTCGTTTTGGAAACAGGGGGCTGAGAAGAGGTCTTTCAACCAGTTGATCACCCGCCGAACGCGCGCCTGCTCGCCACGTTCGCGCTGGAACACCACCCAGAACGGGAAGGACTGACGAAAACCGAAGTCGAGATGGATGATGTTTTTTTGTTCGAATTCGAGCCATTCACTCGACGCTGGAAAATAGGTCGGCAAAGCCGCGATCCCGGCGCCATTGATGAAGGCTGCGCCCATTATTGGGAAGGAATCGGTTTCAAGCACGATATTGCCGGTTTTCCGCGCCAGAGCCGCAAAGGATTCTGTTTCCAGACCCCACACATTCCTCAGCCTGTCGTAGCCGGTCATGTACAGCAGTCTATGCCGCAGAATATCGAACTGGTTCTGAGGCATGCCGTGCCGGGCGGCGTATGTCTGGGTGGCGAACAGCTGGTAATGTGACCTGCCAAGAGGCAGAGCGACCGCCTCCATATTCTTGTGTGGTTCAAAATAAATCGCCAGATCAACCGGTTCGGTGATCACGTTCGTGGGCGTATCGGTGACTCGCATTTGCAGCCGTATGTCGGGATTGTCCTCGTGGAATTCGGCCAATCGGGGTGCGATCCACAAGATGCCCAGCCCCTGCGGGCAATTGAGTCGCACCAGCCCGGTGACGCTGTCGTCCTGCCGCAACGTCGAATGTTCGATATCAATCGCAAGATTGTAGATGGACTGGACCTTGTCGATGACGTCCCGCCCCAGCGGCGTCAGCGTTGCGCCCTTAGGCCCCCGCTCCACCAGGCTGGCGTCCAGACGCGACTCCAAGCGTGCGATGCTGGCGCTGACGGTTTGCTGCTTGCGGTTCAACACCGCGCCAGCGCGGCTGAATGAACCGGTCTGGTGTACGGCGTAGAGCGCCTGGAGATCATCCCAGTTGAACGCGCTGCGGCGTAGCTGGTCATTCCTGTCCGGTTTGTCTGTGTCGGGCATCGGTCGATAGGAGAGGGCAGGGGTGTTCGACGCGGTTAACTTCCCCGAGTTGAACCCGGAAATGAGAGTTGGTCCGAACATCCTATATGCGTGCTCCTCGCCGCCGCAACCATGCGTTAAGCGTCGGCTGGAGATTGCGCCTTGTGACGGCCTACAATCAAAGACTGTTAACATAACGAGGGACAGTTATGAGTCGTAATGGTGAGGAGCTGGGCGCCATAGGGGATCTCTGCAGCGTCAGTCTCGTTGATGAGCCCCATGCCGTCCACGGCGTGGTGAAATGGTATGACCCGGCACGGGGATACGGATTCATTGATGCGGCGGACGGACAGGGAGACGTGCTGCTTCACGCCAGCCTGCTGCGGAAGTCAGGTCACAGCTTTGCGCCGGAAGGCGCGCAGATGCGGTGTATGGCGATCAAGACGGAAAAGGGTCGGCAGGCCGTTGATATCCTCTCTATTGAAGGAGGGGAAACCGGGCCGGCGCGGCCACGCCGCTTTCGCCCGGAAAGTGATTCAGGAGCGGATCTGCGCGATGCAACGGTCAAATGGTTCGACGGCAAACGAGGGTTCGGTTTCCTGAATTTTGATGGCGTCGAGGAAGATGTGTTTGTTCATGCGGCGACTTTGCGCCGTGGCGGGCTTGACCTGCCGCAGCCGGGAGACGTGCTCCGCGGGCGTTTCACGGAAGGCCCGAAAGGTTTGCTGGCGACGGATGTGCGTGAGGTTTCACACGCGCAGCGCCCGGCGATTGCACAGGGAGGACGGGGGCGATAGCTTGCCCGCCATGCGCGCCCTTCTGTCCTTCTTGTTCGTTGTCTTCACCGCCTCCGCTGCGGCTCAGGATCCGTCCGACCGGGACACGGTCGTGATTTTCGGAGGCCCTGAATCCCTGGTCATTGAGACCCGCGAAGGCCCGGTCGCATTTACGGTCGAACTCGCCGAGACTCGCGACCAGCTTACGCGTGGCCTGATGTGGCGCGAATCGCTGGCCGATGACGCCGGCATGCTGTTCGATTTCGGCGAGATGCGCCCGCAGAGCATGTGGATGCGCAATACGCTGATTTCACTGGATCTTCTGTTTATTACTGACGAAGGCGAGATCGTCAAGATCATCGGCATGGCCCAGCCGCGTTCGCTGCGCCAGCTTCATTCGGACTTTCCGGTCAGCGCGGTGCTGGAAATCGTGGGCGGGCGCGCCGCCGGGGCTGGAATCCGCCCCGGCGACATCGTGCGTCACCGCTTTTTTGGCAATGAAGTGGCTGGAGACGCGGAGCCTGTGAACGACGCCGAACAGGATGCGGACGACCATACAGACGGCGGCGAAGACTGATCCGCCGCGCTTGCGCGCCGTATAAACCGCGCCTACACAGCATCCAGCCTCAACGAGCGCCGGGGAGTGGCGCAGTCTGGTAGCGCATCTGCTTTGGGAGCAGAGGGTCGCTGGTTCGAATCCAGTCTCCCCGACCATACCGTGAACGCCAGAGTGAGAAGTCCGCCATGTTCGCTAGAATCTACCGCCCCGCCCGCAACACCATGCAGTCCGGCCAGGCGCGCACCCGCGACTGGCTGCTGGAGTTCGAGCCGGAAATGGCTAAGCGCCCGGACCCGCTGATGGGCTGGACCAGCACCCGCGACGCCCGCGCCCAGGTGCGCCTGCGTTTCCCGACGCGCGAGGTGGCGGCGGAGTATGCGAAGCGGCACGGCATTCCGTTCCGCGTCGCCGAGCCGAAACAGCCGCGCCGCAAGCCGAAATCCTATTCGGACAACTTCGCCCACGACCGCAAGGAGCCGTGGTCGCACTGACCGGGCCTCAGCCGCCGAAGCTCAGCCGGTCCCAATAGCCGCGCTGGAAGGCGATGCGGCCGTCCACGATATGGAAGAAGCCGCAGCCGCGCCGCCCTTCGGGGTCGCGCCATTCCAGAATCGCCCATTCGCCGTCCGAAAACAGGTTTTCGGGGATGCACGTCATTTTCATCGCCGCGAACTCGGCGCTGAACATGGCGCGAATGTGCGCCTGGCCACGTACGGGGTCACGCATCACCTGATGGTTGGTCGCGTCGTCATGGTAAAGCGCGGCAAGCGCATCGGCGTCGGCGGTGTTGAAAGCCTCCACCCACCGCCGCACCACCTGTTTCGGACTGGCGTTTTCGCGGTCCATCGCCTATCCCCTTCGCCGCGCAAGGCTTAGCGCGCCGCGGCCCCGTAGCTCAACCGGATAGAGCGCCCGCCTTCTAAGCGGATGGTTGCAGGTTCGAGTCCTGCCGGGGTCGCCAGCCTGCCCCCGCCCTTGCCATCGGCCCCGTTCGGGGTTACAGCCGCGCCGCAAGCAGCAGGGAGGAATCTCCGATGGAGATTCACGAAGGTCTCACCTTCGACGACGTGCTCTTGCAGCCGGGCGCATCGAGCGTCCTGCCGTCCGCCGCCGATGTGGCGACGAAGGTTTCGCAAGGCATTTCGCTGAACATTCCCATCGTCTCGGCGGCGATGGACACCGTCACCGAAGCGCCAATGGCCATCGCCATGGCGCAGGCCGGCGGGCTTGGCGTCATCCACCGCAATCTCACAGTCGAGCAGCAGGCCGAAGAGGTTCGCCGTGTCAAACGCTTCGAAAGCGGCATGGTGATCCACCCGGTCACCATCGCGCCGGGCGCGACGCTGGCCGATCTGAGGGCGCTGATGGACCATCACCGCGTCTCGGGTATTCCGGTGGTCGAGGGTGGAAACGGCGGGCCGGGCAAGCTTGTCGGCATCGTCACCAACCGCGACGTGCGCTTCGCCGACGATCCGAACGAAAAGGTGGCGAACCTGATGACGCGCGAGGTGGTGACCGTGCGCGAAGGTGCCAACCAGGACGAGGCCCGCCGCCTGCTGCACAAACACCGCATCGAACGCCTGCTGGTGGTGGACGGGGCCGGGCGCTGCATCGGCCTGATCACCGTCAAGGACATGGAGAAGGCCCAGACTCACCCCAACGCAGCCAAGGACGCCCATGGCCGCCTGCGCTGCGCCGCCGCCACCACGGTTGGCGATTCGGGCTTCGAGCGCGCAGAGGCGCTGCTGGAGGCGGGCGTCGACGCGGTGGTCATCGACACCGCTCACGGCCATTCCAGCGCCGTGATCGAACAGGTGGGCCGCATCAAGCGCATTTCGAACCAGGCCGCCGTCATCGCCGGCAATATCGCCACCTATGACGCGGCCAAGGCCCTGATCGACGCGGGCGCCGACTGCGTGAAGGTAGGCATCGGCCCCGGATCCATCTGCACCACCCGCGTCGTCGCCGGCGTCGGCGTGCCGCAGCTGACGGCGATCATGGAGGCGCGCCGGGCGGCCGGGAACGGCCCTGTCACGGTGATCGCTGACGGCGGCGTCAAGTATTCCGGCGACATCGCCAAGGCGCTGGCCGCCGGGGCGGATGCTGTGATGCTGGGCTCGCTGCTGGCCGGAACCGAGGAAGCGCCGGGCGAGACGTTCCTGTACAAGGGCCGGTCCTACAAGGCCTATCGCGGCATGGGCTCGGTCGGGGCGATGGCCCGCGGCTCCGCCGACCGCTATTTCCAGAAGGACGTCACCGACGCCATGAAACTGGTGCCGGAAGGGGTGGAGGGCCAGATCCCGTTCAAGGGGCCGGCCGGGCCGATCCTGCACCAGATGGTCGGCGGGCTGCGCGCCGCCATGGGCTATACCGGCGCTGCCAGCCTGGCCGAGTTCCGGCAAAAGGCCCGGTTCGTGCGCATCACTGGCGCGGGCCTGCGCGAAAGCCACGTCCATGACGTGACCATCACCCGCGAGGCCCCGAACTACCCGACGCCGCAGTGACGCGATGAGAGACGCCGGGCGCATCGCCGCCGCCATCGAGATTCTGCAGGCCGTGGAGAGCCATCGCGTTCCGGCGAAGGACGCCGTGCGCGACTGGGGACGCACGCACCGCTTCGCCGGCTCCGGCGACCGGGCGTGGATATCCGGGCTTGTGCTGGATGCGCTGCGCCGCCGCGCCTCGGCGGCGTATCTAATGGGCGATGACAGCCCCCGCGCGCTGGTTCTGGGAACGCTGGCGCTCGCCTGGGGGATGGATGCGGATGCGATCAGCGCCGTTTTCGAGGGCGATGAACACGCACCGCCGCCGCTAACGCCAGAGGAAACGAAGCAGCTTGCGGGTTCGCTGGATAATGCGCCGGACTGGGTGCGCGGCGACTATCCCGAATGGGCGCAGACCAGCATCGCGCGCGCTTTCGGCGCCGATGCGGCGGCGGAGGGCGCGGCGCTTTCCGCACGCGCGCCGGTGGATCTGCGCCTCAATGCCCTGAAGGCGGACCCCGAAAAGGCGCTGGCCGCAGTGCAGTCGAAAATCCCCGCCGCGCAGGCGGGAAAGTTGGCCCGTCACGCCATCCGCATCGAGGCGCGCGATCCGCGCGGCAGGGCGGCGCCCGCCGAATCCATCCCCGCCTATGGCAAGGGCTGGGTGGAGGTGCAGGACGAAGGCTCGCAAATCGCCGCGCTGGCCGCGGCCGCGAAAGCGGGCGAACAGGTGCTGGACTTCTGCGCCGGGGCGGGGGGCAAGACGCTGGCGCTGGCCGCCGCGATGGGCAATGCCGGACAGGTTTATGCCTGGGATCATGACTGGCGGCGCCTGCGCGCCATCTGGCCGCGGCTGCAGCGCGCCGGGGCGCGCAATGTGCAGGTGCGCGACGGCAGGCAAGACGCGCTGGCGGACCTGGCCTGCAAGATGGATTGCGTGCTGATCGACGCGCCCTGCACCGGCGCCGGCACCTGGCGGCGGCGACCGGACGCGAAATGGCGCGTCACCGAAGCGGCGCTGCACAAGCGCATGGCGCAGCAGGACGAGGTGCTGGCCAGGGCAGCGGAATATGTGAAGCCGGGCGGGCGGCTGGTCTATGTCACCTGTTCGATTTTTCCTGAGGAGAATGGCGACCGCGTCGCCGCTTTCCTGGCCGCCAATGACGATTTCAGACAGACCCCGGCGCTGGACGCGCTGATCGCCTCTGGCGGGCTGGCGGAGGGGGCGGAGGACGTTCTGCGGACCTGCGCCGACGCCGCCGGCGCCTTGCTGCTGACCCCGCGGCGGGCGGACACCGACGGGTTTTTCATCGCGGTGATGCAGCGCGCCTGATAGGCTTGAACAGCAAAGGCTGGAGGCGGGAATGCTGCGTCAGTTTGCGGTTCTGGTGCTGTTCGTTGCGCTGACCATGGCGGCGGGTGCGGGGGTGGGAATCCTCACCGCGCCGGGTGAATGGTATGCGGCGCTGAACAAGCCGGCCTTCAACCCGCCGAACTGGATTTTCGGCCCGGTGTGGAGCGCGCTGTACCTGATGATCGGCGTCGCCGGCTGGCGCATCTGGCGCGCGAAGGGGGCAGGGCTGGCGATGGCGCTGTGGTGGGTGCAGCTGGCGCTGAACCTCGCCTGGTCGCCGGTGTTCTTCGGGATGCAGCAACCGCTTGCGGCGCTTGGTGTTCTGGCCGCGATGCTGGCGGCGATCATCGCCTTCATGGCCGTGGCGCGGCGCGCCGACGCCTTCGCCTTCTGGCTGTTCGCGCCCTATGCCGTCTGGGTGATCTTCGCTGGTGTTTTGAACACCTCTATCGTGATCCTCAACTGACCCTTCCATAACCCTGCCATAACCCCTCCATGACCCTTCCAGAGATAAAGGACGTTCACGGCCTGCCGGTGCTGTTCGTGATGGCGGCGGCGCCGGAATACGGCCCGCATCTCCAGACGCGCATCGCGCCGCTGATCACCGGCGTCGGCCCGGTAGAGGCGGCGGCGGCCACGGGCGCCGCGCTGGCGCGGCTGGAAGAGAAAGGGCGCCTGCCGCGGCTTGTCTTCTCCCTCGGCAGCGCGGGATCGCGCACGCTGGACCATGCTGGCGTCTACCAGGTCGAACGGCTGAGCTATCGCGACATGGACGCCAGCCCCTTCGGTTTCGAAAAAGGCGTGACGCCGTTCGAGGACCACCCGGCTGAGATCGTGCTTCCGCACCGGATTCCCGGCATTGACGGCGCGGCGCTGTCGACAGGGGCGACGGTGATCTCCGGCGCGGGTTATGACGCTGTTCCCGCGCAGATGGTGGATATGGAGACTTTCGCGGTGCACCGCGCGGCGGCGCGCTTCGGCCTGCCGATGATCGGCCTGCGCGGGATCAGCGACGGGCGGGCGGAGCTGACCGGCCTGCATGACTGGACCGAAACTCTGCACCTGATCGACGAGGGGCTGGCGAACGCGCTGGACCATTTCGCCGCCTGCGTGGCGGACGGGCGCTTCAGGCTGGACTGACCTCTGGCCATTGGCGCTGACTCGCGCTATCGGGCGGCATGACCGCCGAAAGCACCGCACCAGGCCCCGCTAAAGCCCCCGCCCATGAACGCGCCCTGATCGTCGATTTCGGCAGTCAGGTGACGCAGCTGATCGCCCGCCGCCTGCGCGAGAGCGGCGTCTATTGCGAGGTGCATCCCTATAACCGCGCCGATGCGGATTTCGTGCGCGCCTTCGCGCCGAAGGCGATCATCCTTTCCGGCTCTCCGCATTCGACGCGCTGGGACGACAGCCCGCGGGCCGACCCCTTCATCTTCGCCGCCGGGGTTCCGGTGCTGGGCGTCTGTTACGGCGAGCAGACGATGTGCGCCCAGCTGGGCGGGCGGGTGGAGACGTCGGACCACCGCGAGTTCGGGCGCGCCGACATCCGCATCACCGCCGAAAGCCCGCTGTTCGAGGGGCTTGGCCCCGTGGGGCATGAAGAGCGGGTGTGGATGAGCCATGGCGACCGCGTGATCGCGGCGCCGGAGGGGTTCCACGTCATCGCCGCCAGCGACGGGGCGCCCTTCGCCGCCATCGCTGACGAGGGGCGGCGCTTCTATGGCGTGCAATTCCACCCCGAGGTGGTCCACACGCCGCGCGGGGCGCTGATCCTGCGCAATTTCACCCACCGCATCGCGGGCATGAAGGGCGACTGGACCATGGCCGCCTTCAAGGACGAGGCGATCGCCGCCATCCGCAAACAGGTGGGCAAGGGCCGGGTGATCTGCGGCCTTTCCGGCGGGGTGGATTCCGCCGTCGCCGCGGTGCTGATTCACGAGGCCGTGGGCGACCAGCTGACCTGCGTGTTCGTCGACACCGGCCTGATGCGACAGGGCGAGGCGGAAGAAGTGGTCGGCCTGTTCCGCGGCCATTTCAACATTCCGCTGGTCCATGCCGATGAGGGCGAACGCTTCCTCTCCGCCCTCGACGGCGTCGAAGACCCGGAAGCCAAGCGCAAGACCATCGGCAAGCTGTTCATCGACGTGTTCGAGGCCAAGGCGAAGGAAGCCGGCGGCGCTGACTTCCTGGCCCAGGGCACGCTGTACCCGGACGTGATCGAGAGCGTCTCCTTCGACGGCGGCCCGTCGGTGACCATCAAGAGCCACCACAATGTCGGCGGCCTGCCCGCGCGCATGAACATGAAGCTGGTCGAGCCCTTGCGCGAACTGTTCAAGGACGAGGTGCGGGCGCTGGGCCGCGAGCTCGGCCTGCCGGAAGCGTTCGTCGGCCGCCATCCGTTTCCCGGCCCCGGCCTCGCCATCCGCATTCCCGGTGCGGTGAGCCGGGAAAAGGCCGACATCCTGCGCAAGGCCGACGCCATCTATATCGACGAAATCCGCAAGGCCGGCCTCTATGACTCGATCTGGCAGGCCTTCGCGGTGCTGCTGCCCGTGCGCACCGTGGGCGTGATGGGCGATGAGCGCACCTATGACCATGTGCTGGCCCTGCGCGCGGTGACCAGCGTCGACGGCATGACGGCGGATTATTTCCCCTTCGATCACGACTTCCTTGGCCGCGCCGCCACGCGCATCATCAACGAAGTGCGCGGCGTGAACCGGGTGGTCTATGACGTGACCAGCAAGCCGCCGGGGACCATTGAGTGGGAGTAGGGGGGTGACCGAAGACCGCCTCGACGCGCTTGAAATCCATGCCGCCCAGCAGCAGCGGATGCTCGACGAGCTGTCCGAGGCGCTGGCGCTGCAGCAGAAGGATATCGAGCGGCTGAAGGCGCGGCTGGCGCGCTCTGACGGCCGCATCGCGGAGCTGGAGGCCGGCCTGCCGCCCGTGGCGGCCGAAAAGCCGCCGCATTACTAGCCGCGGCGCGTTCTTGAAGGGTGTGGGGCGCATCGCCGCCCGGAACTATCAAGCGGGAGTCTGGTCATTCCCGAACAGCCGGTCCGGCGACTGGCGTTCGTGCAATATGGCGAGAATGACGGCGATTCCGGGTTGCAGCCGGTAGAAAATACGGTGGCGCCCGGCGGGCAGCGATCTCAGGCCGGGGCGGAAGGCTTCGGCCGGGGTCCCGGATTGCGGATGCTCCAGCAGCCGGGTCAGCGCCGCTTCGATATGTTCCCGGTACTGCCGCGCCTGCGCCGGTCCATATTCCTGAAGGGTGTAGCGGTGGATCGCGGCGAGATGGCCCCGCGCCGTGGCGGTCAGGCGCAGTTTCAACCGCTCGCCTCGGCCTCTATCGCGTCCATCAGCCGCGTCACATCGGCTTTCGTCGCCAGGTCCTGATGCCGCCCGGCGGCGAGATCGGCCTCGGCGGCGTCCAGGGCGGCTTGCAGACGTTCGGCCTTGCGCTGCTCATCCTGATCGCGGCGGATCAGGTCGCGCACATACTCGCTGTCGTTGTTATAGCGGCCGGACGCGATGCGGCCGGCGATCCATTCGCCCATGTCGTCGGGCAGGGAAAGGGTCTTGCGGATCATGCGCGCCTCCTGAAACGTCAGGATAGCGCGTATGAACAGTTCATACAAATGCCCTTCGCTACTCCTCCGCCGCGCCCGCCCAAGCCGGGCCGGTGAATTCGGCCTCGATGACGATCTCGACCGTATCGCCGACGCCTAGGGTGGAGCCGGGCTCCGGCACCCCGATATCGATGCCGTAGGCCGAGCGGCTGAGCGCGCCGCGCGCCGAAAAGCCGATGCGGGCCTGGGGGTCGTAGGGCTGACCGGCCCAGCCGCCGTTGAAGCGCGCCGACAGGGTCAGCGGGTGAGTTCGCCCGCGCATCGACAGCGCGCCGTGGATGTCGGCGCTGTCCGGCCCGGTCAGTTCGATTGCGCGCGAGTGGAACACGATCTCGGGATGCGCCGCGGCGTCCAGCCATTCCGGCTCCAGCAGATGAGCGTTGAAATCGAAGCTCTCGGGATCGGGATAGCCGGTCTCGATCGAGGCGGTTTCGACGGTGGCGGTCAGCTGCGCCGCGGCCGGATCGGCGGGGTCGAGGAACAGCGCCGCGTCGAAGCGCGTGAAGCGCGCCGTGAACATCGAAAAGCCGAGATGATCGACGCGGAAGATCAGGCTGGCGTGGGCGCGGTCGAGCGTATAATCGCCGACCGGAAGCGGCTCGTCCGCCACCGCGGCGGGCGCGACGGCGAGGGCGAGGAGGATCGCGGCGAGGCAGGCGTGGAGGCGGATCATGATGCGGCTCCGGCTGTTGGCGGCTATGCGACGGGCTTCTTTCGTAAATGGTTCCAGCCCATTCTCATGCGAGCAGAGGCTCCATCGCGGACAGATCGTAAATGGCGGTCGCGCGCGCGCAGAGTGAATCAGGCATAATCTGCGCCGGCAAGCGAGAGGGGGCGCACGATGGGACTGCTGGTCGCCGGATTGATTCTGTTTCTGGGCGTACATTCGGTGCGCTTTTTTCCCGGCCTGCGTGAAACGCTGGCGCGGCCGCTGGGCGAAGGCGGCTACAAGATCGTCTATTCGCTGGTTTCGGCCGCCGGGCTGGCCCTGATCGTTTATGGCAAATACATCGCCCATCCCTCCACGGCCGTCTGGGACCCGCCGGAGTGGGGGCGGCACCTGGCGCTGGTCGCCGTGCCCGCCGCTTTCGTTCTACTGGTCGCCGCCTATGCGCCCAGCCATATCCGCGCCACCGTGCGTCATCCCATGCTGGCCGGGATCGCCCTGTGGTCGGGCGCGCACCTGCTGGCCAACGGGGAAAGCGCGGCGATGACCCTGTTCGGCGCTTTCTTCATCTGGTCGCTGATCGCGCTGTGGTCGGCCCTGCGGCGCGAGCCGAAACCCAGGGGCACGTCTGGCTGGGGCGGCGACATCACGGCGGTGATCATCGGGTTAGGCGCGGCGCTGTTGATTCTGCGGTATCACATGTTTCTGTTCGGGGTCGCGGTGGTCGGCTGAACCCGTTTGCATCCGATCGCCCGGTCCCGCGCATCATAGCGGTCAGAAGGCGGCGCGGGCCGCCCGGACCGGAGGTCGATAAAATGGAATTGCTCATCCCCCTTGCGCCGTTCATCATGGTCATCGCCATCGTCTGGCTGGTGTACTGGTTCGGCTCCAAAAACCGCCGCGCGGTGCATGAAACCATCCGCACCGCCATCCAGAGCGGGCAGCAGCTGACGCCCGAAACCATCAAGGCGCTGGGCGCCCCGCAGGCGAAGAAAGGCGGCGACGTCACCTCGGGCGTCGTGCTGATCGCCGTGGCGCTGGCCTTCATCACGCTTGGCTGGGCCATCCAGACCGTCGAGGGCGAAAACGCCTTCGTGATCATGACCGGCGTGGCGTCTTTCCCCGGCTTCATCGGGCTGGCCCTGCTGGGGCTGGCTATCGCCCGCCGCCGCGGCGGCAAGGCCGAAGACTAAGCCGTATCCATGGGGGCGGCGGACGAGCAACTTGCGGCGCTGGCCGCGGCCGGAGACACGGCCGCGTTCGGAGAACTCGTCCGCCGTCACCAGGGCCTGGTGCGTTCGATGCTGGCGCGCATGACCGGCGACCGGGCGCGGGCCGAAGACATCGCCCAGGACGCTTTTATCCGCGCCTTCGAGAAGATCGAGGCGTTTTCCGGCAAGGGGTCGTTCAAGGGCTGGTTGTGCCGGGTCGCCTACACCGAGTTCCTGATGGCGGCGCGCAAGGGCCGTTCGCAGGCGCGGATGCTGGACGCCTACGGTGCGGGCCTGGACGAAAGCGAAGCCCCGCGCGACATGGGATCGGTGGTCGATCTTGATCGCGCGCTGGCGACGCTGAAGGAAGATGAGCGGCAGGTCGTGGTGCTGTGTTATGCTGGCGGCCTGTCGCATTCCGAGGCCGCCGAGGTCACGGGCCTGCCGCTGGGCACCGTGAAGTCGCATGTAAACCGGGGGCGGGAGAAGCTGAGGGCTTTCTTCGAACCGGTAAAGGAGACGGCGTGATGACGATGGACGACGCTTTCGACGCGCGGTTGCGGGCGGCGTTCGCCGCCGCCGCCGAACGCCAGGCCGACCCCGAGGGGTTCGCCCGCAGGGTGTTGCAGCGCATCGCCCGCCGCCAGCGCCGGCGGCTTTACGTGCTTGGCGCCGCGGGGTCTGCCGGGGCGCTGCTGGCCGGATCGCAGCTTCTGGCGCTGTTCCGCAATCTCGGTCCGGTCACGCTGGACGCCGGCCAGTATGTTCCGGGGGCGGTCTCCTACAGCCCCGAGGCGCTGGCCGCAGCGGCGCTGGCGCTGATGGTGGCGGCTTTCGCCTTCATCCTGCCCCGCAACGCCTGAACACCGTCCATGCCCCTGTTCCTGTGCGGCTAAGGCCGGTTGCGGGGATACGCGCCTGACGTTAGGGTCCGGGCCGAAATCCGCGGAGCCCGCCAGTGGTCGATATCTTCAGCGAAGTCGAAGAAGAGCTGCGCAAGGACAAGTACCTTGACCTGTTCAAGAAATACGGCCCGTGGGCGGCCGCAGGCGCGGCGCTGATCATCGCCGGCGTCGCCGGACATCAGGGCTGGAATTACTGGCGTACGCAGCAGCAGGAGTCGGCGTCCTCCGCCTTCGCGGCGGCCCAGAGTGCGTTGGAAGCCCAGCGTTTCGAGGAGGCGTCGGCGGCGTTCGAGGCTCTCGCCGCTGATGGACCGTCCGGCTATGCGGCGCTGGCGTTGATGCAGCGCGCCGCCGTGGCGCTGGAGGGCGGCGACGCCGCCGCCGCGGCCGCGTTCTATGAACAGGCCGCCGAGCGCACGTCAGATCGCCTGATCAGCGATATGGCGCGCCTGAAGGCCGCGTGGGCGTCTTGGGGCGGCATATCCTTCGACGATCTTGTTCAACGTGTGTCGCCGCTGACGGCGCAGGGGCGTCCGATGCGCCATCTGGCGCGGGAAACGATAGCCGCCGCCGCCTTCGCTGACGGCCGCTATGACCAGGCCCGCGACGGGTATGAATCGCTCAGCTTCGATATCGACACGCCCCAGGGCGTCCGCCGCCGCGCCGGCGAGGCGCTGGCGGTGATCGACGCTGTCGCGCCGCGCGCTGCGCCGCCAGCGGCGGAGGCGGCGCCTGAACCCGCCCCGGACACCGCTATAGAAGCGGAAACAGTTTTGGAAACCGCCGTTACCGGCGCCGACGAGGACGAAGAATGATCTCCGCCCGCTCCCGCAGTCTCGCCTGGCTTGTCATTGGCGCGGTGGCGCTGTCTCTGGCCGGCTGCAACACGGTGTCGCGCATCAACCCGTTCCAGGGCGGTGACCGGCGCGACCCCTCAGCGCCAGCCGACGAACGCCGAATCTCCATCCTGGCTTACGAACAGGCGTTGAGCGCCGATCCGGAAGTGACGTCACGCCCGGCGAACCTGCCGGCGCCGGCGGCGAACACGGCCTGGCCGCAGGCGGGAGGATATCCTACCCACGCCATGCACAATCTCAGCGCTTCCGGCGCTCTGAACCGGGCATGGGAACGCTCGATCGGACGTGGCTCGGGGCGCGATTCCCGCGTCACGGCGCGTCCTGTCGTGGCGGAAGGGCGGATTTTCGCGCTCGACGCCTCAGGCCAGATCACGGCGATGGACGCCGGTTCCGGTTCGGTGGCGTGGACGCAGCGGCTGCGTTCGGAGAACCGTCGCGACCGCGTCGCCTTCGGCGGCGGCCTCGCCTATGACGGCGGCCGCATTTACGTCCATTCCGGCTATACTTTCCTGGTCGCCCTTGATGCGCAAAGCGGCGCCGAGGTCTGGCGCGCCAGCGCGCTGACGCCGTTCTATTCCGCCCCGACAGTCATCGAGGGACGCGTGTTCGTGACCACCAGCGACAGCGAGATTCTGGCGTTCGATGCCCGCACCGGGGATTCGCTTTGGGCGTATCAGACCATTTCGGAACCGGCGCGCATCATGTCTTCGCCCAGCCCTGCGGTGCAGGGTGAGATCGTTCTTGCCCCCTTCGCGTCCGGCGAAGTTGTCGCCCTGCGCGTTCAGAACGGAAACCCGCTGTGGTCGGACGCGCTGACGCGCGCCGGTGCGCTGACGGCGATCTCGGCCATTAATGACATCGCCGGCAGTCCGGTGGTCTATGACGGTCATGTCTACGCCGTCAGCCATGCCGGCCTGCTGGCGGCGCTTGACCTGCGCACCGGTGAGCGGGTCTGGACCCAGTCGGCCGGCGCCACGCAAACGCCTTGGGTTGCCGGAGACTGGCTCTATCTGGTCACATCGGAAGGCGAGGTCCTGTGCCTTGACCGCCGAACCGGCGCCATCCGCTGGATCACCCAGCTTGAGACCTTCGCCAATCCACGCCGCCGCCGCGACCGCATCGCCTGGGCCGGGCCAGTGATGATCGACGGCCGGCTGCTGCTGGCGGGCAGCAACGGCCAGGCCGTCATCCTTGACGCAGCCAGCGGGGTGGAGCAGCGCCGCATCCGTCTGCGCGGCGGCGTGTTCATCGCCCCGGTCGTCGCCGGCCAGACGGTATATCTCCTGTCCGATGACGCGCGGCTGACCGCCCTGCGTTAGGCGCATGACCGCCCCCCGCATCGCGGTCGTCGGGCGGCCGAACGTCGGCAAGTCGACGCTGTTCAACCGGCTGGCTGGCAAGCCGCTGGCCATCGTCGACGACCGGCCGGGCGTGACCCGCGACCGGCGCGAGGCGCGCGGGCGCCTCGGCGACCTGGAGCTTCTGCTGATCGACACTGCCGGCTATGACGCCGCCGACGGGGCCAGTCTGGAATCGCGCATGCGTCAGCAGACGGAGGCCGCCATCGCCGGCGCCGACGCCTGCCTGTTCATGATCGATGCGCGCGCCGGTCTTACCTCTGTGGATATGGAGTTCGCCGAACTGCTGCGCCGTGGCGGCAAGCCGGTGATCCTCGTCGCCAACAAATGCGAGGGGCAGGCGGGGCGCGATGGGCTGATGGAGGCGTATTCGCTCGGCCTCGGCGAGCCGGTCGCCGTCTCAGCCGCCCATGGCGAGGGCATGGGCGAGCTTTATTCGGCGTTGAAACAGGTGCTGGGCAAACGCTCGAAGCCGGTGGAGCGGGAGGAGGAGCCGCCGCTGCGCATCGCCGTCGCCGGCCGCCCGAACGCCGGCAAGTCGACTCTGATCAACGCCCTGATCGGCGAGGAGCGCCTGATCACCGGGCCGGAGGCGGGAATCACCCGCGACGCCATCACTGTCGACTGGCTGTGGGATGACCGGCGCGTGCGTCTGCATGACACGGCCGGACTGCGAAAGCGCGGCAAGGTGGCCGACCGGCTGGAGCGGATGAGCGCCGCTGACACTCTGCGCGCCATCAAGTTCGCCGAGGTGGTGCTGCTGCTGGTCGACGCTTCGCATCCGTTTGAGAAGCAGGACCTGACCATCGCCGACAGGGTGTTGACTGAAGGGCGGGCGCTGGCCGTTATACTGTCGAAATGGGACCTGGTTAAGGACAAGCAGAAGACCTTGAAGGCGCTGCGCGAGGAGTTCGACCGCCTGCTGCCGCAGGCGCGCGGCGCGCCGTTGGTCCCGGTCTCGGCGCTGAACGGAAAGGGGCTGGACCAGATCATGCCGGCGGTGGAGCGCCTGCACAAAGACTGGTCGATGAAGATCAAGACCCGCGATTTGAACGACTGGCTACAGGAGATGCTGCAACGTCACCCCCCGCCAGCGGTGAACGGGCGGCGGATCAAGCCGCGCTATATGGCGCAGATCAAGACGCGTCCGCCGACCTTCGTGTTGATCAGTTCGCGCGCCGCCGCGATGCCTGAATCCTACAAGCGCTATTTAATCAATGGATTACGCGAGGCTTTTGATCTTCCGGGTGTGCCGGTTCGGCTGACCGTGAAAGCAGGCAAGAACCCTTATGCCGACAAGGGCGCCGGCCAGGGTTAGGGTTTGAAATCAATGGTTTCGCCATGGCGGGTTTCGCCGGGCGAGCACAGCTCCAACACCAGCGGCGCCAGAGCCTCGGGCGGGGGCAGGGTCTGCGGGTCTTCGCCCGGAAACGCTTTGGCGCGCATCGCGGTTCGCATCGGGCCGGGGTTGAGCAGGTTGACGCGGATCGGCGTCTTGGCGACCTCGTCCGCCCAGCACGAAACCAGTGCGTCCAATGCCGCCTTGGAGGAGGCGTAGGGCGCCCAGTAAGCGCGTGGTTTCCGGGCCGCTCCGGACGTAACGAACACCGCGCGGCCGGCGTTGGATTCACGCAGCAGCGGCTCGAACGCCCGGATCAGCCGCGCCGGCGCGATGACGTTGACGCCGAACACGGCATTCCAGGTCTTGGCGCTGACATGCGGAACCGGGGTCAGATCGCCGAGCACGCCGGCGTTGGCGACCAGAATGTCCAGCTTTCCCCAGCGCTCGCGGACCACGTCAGCCAGTTTCTCGATCCCGTCCGGCGTCATCAGGTCCATGGGAACCAGCGAGGCCGCGCCACCCGCGGCGGCGATGGCGTCGTCCAGCTCCTCCAGACCGCCCTGGGTGCGGGCGGTGGCGATGACATGCGCGCCGGCTCCCGCCAGCGCCAGCGCGACAGCGCGGCCGATGCCCCGCGACGCCCCGGTGACCAGGGCGATGCGGCCTTCGAGGGCTTTTTCCATTATGCGTCCACCAGCAGGGAGAGTTGACGTTCCTTGTCCGACTGGGCGAGGCCGTGGTCCATCAGCCGCGTCGGGTATTCGCCGGTGAAATAATGATCGGCGAGTTGGGGGTTTTGCGGGTTGCGGGGCTCGCCGGCGATGGCTTGGTACAGCCCGTCTAGCGACAGAAAGGCCAGGCTGTCGGCCTCCAGCGTTTCTGCGATCGCCGCCGGGTCCATGGACGAGGCGATCAGCTCGGATCGCAGCGGCATGTCGATGCCGTAGAAATCCGGATGCGTGATCGGCGGACAGGCGGAGCGGAAATGCACCTCCGCGGCGCCGGCGTCGCGCACCATGCGCACGATCTTGCGCGAGGTGGTGCCGCGCACGATGGAGTCGTCGATCAGCAACACCCGCTTGCCCTTCAGCGCCGCGGCGTTGGCTGAATGTTTGCGGCGTACGCCGATATCGCGCATCGCCTGGGTGGGCTGGATGAAGGTGCGGCCGACGAAATGGCCGCGGATCAGCCCCATCTCGAAAGGCAGGCCGCTGGCCTCGGCGTAGCCCAGCGCCGCCGGCACGCCGGAATCGGGCACCGGCACCACCACGTCGGCCGGGGTGGGGCGCTCGTGCGCCAGGATGCGGCCCATGTTCTTGCGCGTCTCGTAGACGCTGCGGCCGCCGATTACGGAATCGGGGCGGGCGAAATAAATGTATTCGAAGGCGCAGGGCCGGGAGGCGCGCACTGGCGCGAAACGCTGGCTCTGAAGCCCGTCGGCCGAGGCGATCACCGCTTCGCCGGGTTCGATCTCGCGCACGAAACACGCGCCGATCATGTCGAGCGCGCAGGTTTCGGAGGCGAAGACCGTCGCACCGTCGAGATCGCCCATCACCAATGGGCGAATGCCCAGCGGGTCGCGCGCCGCGATCAGTTTGTCATTGACCAGCGCCACCAGCGCGAATGCGCCCTCGATCTGCTTCAGCGCCTCGATCAGCCGGTTGGTCGGTTTCTGCCGGGCGGAGCGTGCGGCCAGCTGAAGGATCACCTCGGTGTCGCTGGTGGACTGGAAGATGGCTCCGTCGGAGACCAGTTCCTCGCGCAACAGCCGGGCGTTGGTCAGATTGCCGTTATGGGCCACGGCTACACCAGCGCCGCGGACGTCAGCATAGAGCGGCTGCACATTGCGCAGCACCGGCGCGCCTTGAGTGGAATAGCGCACATGGCCGATGGCGGTGCGGCCGGGCAGGCGTTCGGCGGCGCCCTGGCCGGCGAAATTGTCGCCGACGAGACCGAGATGGCGTTCGATATGAAAGCGCGCGCCATCATGGGCGACGACGCCGCAGGCTTCCTGTCCGCGGTGCTGTAGGGAGTGCAGGCCCAGCGCGGTGAGCACCGCCGCATCGTCCGCGCCGCGCACGCCGAATACGCCGCACTCCTCGGCCGGGCGGTCGCGTGCGGCGTCATAGGTTAGTGTGGCGGCGTCAGGCGTCATCGGTCATCCCGTCCGGTCGTCGACCGCAGCAGCTCCTCCAGCCGTTCGCGCTCGCGGCGCTCATAGGCTGTCTCCTCCTCGGTATCGCGCTCGCCGGCGGGCGGCAGGCGCGGGGAATCGGCGATCCGCGAGCCTTCCGGCGCCAGCGTCTGCAGCGCGCGCGCCGAGGCGTTGACCAGTGGATAAATTCGCGCTTCGGCGATCCATGGGGGCGGATAACGCCCCGGCGTGGCGGAAGCGAACAGAATCAGCAGCAGTCCGAGCAGCACCAGCCCGCGTAGCAGCCCGAAGGCGAAGCCGGCCGTGCGGTCGATCACGCCGACCTCGTCGCCGGTCTTTACGCCCCTGGACAGCGAATTGGTGATGAAGCTGACCGCCAGGAACACCAGCAGGAACACCACGCCCAGCACCAGCGCGTTGGCCAGCAGGCCCGGACCGGCGATGTCCTCGGCCATGCCGATGAAGACCGGGCGCGACCAGATCGCCGCCAGCGCCGCGAACACGAAGGCGGCGATCGACAGCGATTCCCGCACGAAGCCGCGCACCAGCGCCAACACGCCTGAAGCCAGCAGCACCAGCAGGGCCGCCGCGTCGAACATGCTCAATCCGTCCATGGCCGCCTCCTATGCCTGCCCGGCCAGCGATTCGACATGCCGGACCAGGTCCAGCGCCGAACCGAGACCGGTCACGGCCAAACCCGCGCCCGCCGCCGCGGCGGCGGGCGCCAAAGCCTGTTTGAACCCCAGTTTCGCGGCTTCTTTCAAGCGCGCCTCGCTTCGCCCCACGGGCCGTACATCGCCCGACAGGCTGATCTCGCCGAAGGCCACGGCGTCCGCCGGCAGTGGCGCATCCAGGGCAGCGGAGATCAGCGCCGCCGCCATGGCCACATCCGCCGCCGGTTCGGCGATCTTCAGCCCCCCGGCGACGTTGAGATAAACGTCGCGCCCGCCAAAGCCAAGCCCGCACCGGGCTTCCAGCACCGCCAGAACCATCGCCAGACGCCCGGAATCCCAGCCCACCACGGCGCGGCGCGGCGTGCCGAAGGCGGCCGGGGCGACCAGCGCCTGCACCTCACACAATACGGGCCGTGTTCCTTCCATCCCAGCGAAGACGGCGGTTCCCGGCGCATCGGCGCCGCGGCTGTCGAGGAACAGGGCCGACGGGTTGGAGACTTCTGCCAGGCCTGAATCGCCCATTTCGAATACGCCGATTTCGTCGGTGGGGCCGAACCGGTTCTTCACCGCGCGCAGAATGCGGAACTGGTGGCCGCGTTCGCCCTCGAAATACAGCACCGCGTCGACCATGTGCTCGACCACGCGCGGCCCGGCGATCTGACCGTCCTTGGTGACATGGCCGACCAGGATCACCACCGTGCCGGATTTCTTGGCGAAGCGCACCAGGTCCTGCGCGCAGGCGCGCACCTGCGCCACCGTGCCCGGTGCGGCGGCCAGCGCCTCGGTCCACATGGTCTGAATGCTGTCGATGATCACCAGATCCGGCTTTTCGGCCTTCAGCGTGTCCAGAATCGGCTCCAGCGCCGTTTCGGCCGCCAGCATCACCGGCGCTTCGGCCAGGCCGAGACGGCGGGCGCGACGGCGCACCTGGTCGGCCGATTCCTCGCCGGAAACGTAGATGGTCTTCGCGCCATCCGCGGCCAGTTTTGCGGCGGCCTGCAGCAGCAGGGTGGACTTGCCGATGCCTGGGTCGCCGCCGACCAGGACCGCCGAGGCGGGGGCCAGGCCGCCGCCGCAGACGCGGTCGAACTCGGCCAGTCCGCTGACGCGCCGGGGCGGTTCGGGGGTTCCGTCCGACAGCTCGCTGAGCGCCATGCGCCCGGCGCGGGTCTTGCGGCGCGGGGCGGCGTTCGCGCCCAGCGGCGGGGCCGCGGCCTCTTCGACCAGCGTGTTCCACGCCCCGCAGTCGCCGCAGCGGCCGGACCATTTCAGGTGCACGGCGCCGCAGCTCTGGCAGACGAAGGCGGTTTCGGCGCGGGCCATAGCGAATCAACGGTTTGTTGCGGGCGTCAGCATTCCGGCCCGGGCGCGGCGGGGCAAGGCCGCGTTCAACCGCCCTGGTAGATGCGCTCGAACCGGGCGCCGAGGCGCACCAGCAATTCGTAGGAGATTGTGCCCGACGCCGCGGCCAGCGCCTCGATGTCCTCGCCCATGAACGTCACCATGTCGCCGGGATGGATATCACCTTCAGCGCCGGTGGCGTCGAGAGTGACAAGGTCCATGGATACGCGGCCCATGATCGGCAGGCGATGGTTTGCGAACCGGCCATAGCCGCCGGACTGGGCGGCGCGAAACAGCCCGTCTGCGTATCCCAGCCCCACAACGGCGGCCAGACGCGGCTCGTCGGTTTCGAAGGTGGCGCCATAGCCGACGCTGTCGCCGGGCTTCAGACGCCGCAGCTGCAGCACCGGGGCCTCGATGCGGACTACCGGCTCGAACGGATGCGCTTCTCCCAGCACCGGGGCGCCGCCATAGATGGCGATGCCCGGCCGGGTGACGTCAAAGCGCCAGGGCGCGCCCAGCATCACGCCGGCGGAGTTGGCGAGGCTGGCGGGAACGCCGGGCAGGGCCGTTGTTATGGCGGCGAAACTGTCGCGCTGGGCGTCGTTGAGGGAGTGCCCGGGCTCGTCGGCGCAGGCGAGATGGCTCATTACGAGGCGCAGGTCCATGTTCTCGAACGCACCCGCCTGGGCCTGCTCAAGCACCGCTTCGGCCGGTGCGCCGAGCCGGTTGATGCCGGTGTCGACATGCAGGGCGAAAGGCCAGGGCGCGCCGGCGCGCAGGGCTTCCAGCTGCCACATATCGTTCACCACCGGGATCAGATTCGCCTCGCGCAGCAGCGCCGCATCCTCTGGCCAGTAGCCGTTGAAAATGTAGATATCCGCCTTGACGCCCTTCAGCGCCCGACGCAGCGACGTTCCCTCGGCGGCCGTGGCGACGAAAAACGCCCCGCAACCCTCCGCCGCTAGAGCCGGTCCAATGCGCCCGGCGCCCAGTCCATAAGCATCCGCCTTGACGACGGCGGCGACGGCGGCCGGGGCAGACAGCTCCTTCAGCCGGGCGTAATTGCGGCGTATGGCGGCGAGATCAATGATCAGCCGGGGATGCGGCGCGCTGGCCGCAGGGTCATCGCGCTCAGCGCGCAAGCTCGTCATATCGGCCGGTGGATTCAAGATCAGAGAATTTCATCCTCGGGCCGTCGAAGGCCAGTTTCACATTGCCGATCGGGCCATGGCGCTGCTTGCCGATGATCACGTCGGCCTGACGTTCGATCAGCCGGAACTCCTCTTCCCAGACGAGGTATTCCGGCGTGCCTTCCTTCGGCTTTTCGCGCTCCTTGTAGTAGGACTCGCGATAAACGAACATCACCACGTCGGCATCCTGTTCGATGGAACCGGATTCGCGCAAGTCCGAAAGTTGCGGCTTCTTGTCCTCGCGCTGCTCCACCTGCCGCGACAGCTGGGCGAGGGCGAGCACGGGAACATTCAGCTCCTTCGCCAGCGCCTTAAGCCGCTGGGTGACCTCGCTGACCTCCTGCACCCGGTTGTCGCCGCGCCGCGTATCGGACGCACCGACCAGCTGCAGATAGTCGACCACGATCAGGTCCAGCCCGTGCAGGCGCTTCAGCCGCCGCGCCCGCGCCGCCAACGCGCCGATGGGCAGGCCGCCTGTGTCGTCAATGAAAAGCGGGACCGATTGGATCTCCAGCGCCGCGTCGCGGATCTCCTCGTACTGCGCCGCGTCGATCTCGCCGCGCCGGATCATGAAGCTGGGGATGCCGGTATAATCGGCGATAAGGCGTGTGGCGAGCTGTTCGGAGCTCATTTCCAGCGAGAAGAAGCCGACCACGCCGCCGGATACGGTCTTGCGGCCGCCGTCGGGCAGGGTCTCGTAACGGTAGTTGCGGGCGATATCGAAGGCGATATTGGTGGCCAGCGCCGATTTGCCCATCGACGGGCGCCCGGCGAGGATGACAAGGTCCGACTTGTGCAGGCCACCCAGCTTGTCATCGAGGGCGCGCAGGCCGCTGGATATGCCGGACAGGCCGCCCTCGCGCTCATAGGCGGCGGCGGCCATTTCCACCGATTCCGCCAGCGCGTCCTTGAAGCTGACGAAGCCGCGCGCCGCACCGCCGCTTTCGGCCAGCGCGTATAATTGCCGTTCCGTGCTTTCGATCAGCGCACGGGCATGGGTTTCCGGCGTGCTGTCGACGGCCTGGCGCGACAGTTCCGCTCCGACGCGGATCAGCGCCCGCCGCAGGGCGAGGTCATAGACCAGCTGTGCGTATTCAGCCGCCCCGGCGCTGTCGATGGCGCTCTCCACCAGCACCGCCAGATAGGCCGCGCCGCCGATCTCTTTCAGTCCGCCATCGCGTTCGAAATCAGTTTTCAGCACGATGGCGTCGGCCAGCGCCCCGCGCTGGATGCGCGACGTAGCGGCGTCATAGATGCGCCCGTGTACGGGATCGTAGAAATGCTCGCCACGCAGCCAGTCGGCGACGCGGTGATAGATCTCGTTGTCATACAGCAAGGCGCCCAGGAAGGCCTGTTCGGCCTCCAGATTGTGTGGCGCGGCGTCAGGCGGAACGGTGTCTTCGATGCGGGCGAGGGCGGTGCTCATGGGGTGGTCTTACCCGATACGGCCGCGCCGATCAGTAGCCGCGTCCGAATCGCTAACAGGTATTTTTGCAACTGTGGAAAACCCGGGCGGCAAGAAAAAGGCGGGCCTTGAGGCCCGCCTTTGAACGCAGTTACCAGGCTGAAAAAGTCAGGCTTTTTCAGCACCGTCTTCGTCGGTATCACCGGCTTCGTCGGCCGGCGCCTCCGCCAACTCGTCCGGCTCCGCCCCGGCCTCGAACAGCGCCGCGGCCTGTGCCTCGGCGATGGCGCGGTCCTCGTCATGCTGGGTGGCGATGACGTCCTCGCCGCGGGCCTGACGTTCGGCCTCTTCACTGGAGCGGGCGACGTTCACAGTCACCGTCACGGCGACTTCCGGATGCAGGCGGATGCGCACCTCGTGCAGGCCGAGCGCTTTGATCGGCGCATTCAGGGCCACCTGCGCACGGCTTACGGCCACGGCTTCGGTCGACACCGCATCGGCGATGTCACGCGAAGTGACGGAGCCGTAGAGCTGGCCGCTTTCGCCAGCCTGACGGATCAGCACGACGCTGGTTCCATCGACGGTCGAGGCGGCCTTTTCGGCATCGGTGCGGCGCTCGGCGTTGCGGGCCTCCAGAGCTTCACGCTCGCGCTCGAAACGGGCGAGGTTGGCGTCGGTGGCGCGCAGGGCCTTGTGCTGCGGCAGCAGGAAGTTGCGGGCGTAGCCGTTGCGGACTCTGACCACGTCGCCCATGGCGCCGAGGTTTTCCACCCGTTCAAGGAGTACGACTTTCATGGCTGCGTCCTCCCTCAATCCATCGAATAGGGCAGCAGGGCGAGCTGGCGCGCGCGCTTGATGGCGCGAGCGAGCTCCCGTTGCTTCTTGGCCGACACCGCAGTGATGCGCGACGGCACGATCTTGCCCTTTTCGGACATGTAACGAAGCAGCAGCTTCGGATCCTTGTAGTCGATCGCCGGCGCGTCATCGCCGGAGAACGGGCAAACCTTGCGGCGGCGCGCGAAGGGGCGGCGGGCCGGGGTGCTGGAGATGGTTTCGCTCATATCGGGTTCTCCTGCGGCCTAGCGGCGTTCGCGGCGCTTGCGGTCATCCTTCTTGGACAGGATGGCGCTCGGCTCGTCGCTGAAGGATTCGACCTTTACGGTCATGTGGCGGATCACGTCCTCGCTCAGGCGCTGGCGGCGCTCCAGCTCTTCGATCACGCCGGGTTTCTCGGCGGTGATGTCCAGCAGGCCGTAATGGCCCTTGCGGCTCTTGTTGATCCGGTAGGCCAGGTTGCGCAGGCCCCAGTATTCGGTCTTGCCGACCTCGCCGCCCTGGTCCTCGACCAGTTTCTTCAGCTCTTCGATCAGCGTCTCCACCTGCGCCGGAGAGATATCCGGGCGCGCGATGAACACATGCTCATAGTAAGCCATTGGGCTCCCTTCCTTTTCAGGCCGCGGCGCGAACCGGCCGGAGGGATCGGGCCGGGTTGCGGCGGCTCCCTTTCCCGCCGGCGCGCCATGCGCAGGCTTCATGTGGGGCGGGGACCGCGACCGTGAGCGCGGGCTGATACAGCAAAGCCGGCCGCGGGGCAAGCGGCGCGCCCTGCGGCTTGCCAGCGGCGGCGGCGCTGGCTATCGACGCCGCTGTGCGCAGCCGCGAGGAGCCGCCGATGACTCTCGCTTTCGTGTTTCCCGGCCAGGGCAGCCAGGCGCCCGGCATGGGCCAGGCGCTGGCCGAAGCTTTCCCGTCCGCCCGCGCGGTGCTGGCCGAGGTCGACGAGGCGCTGGGCGAAAGCCTCTCGGCGCTGATGCGCGACGGCCCGGCCGAAACCCTGACTCTGACGCAGAACGCCCAGCCGGCGCTGATGGCCGCCAGTCTCGCCGCCATGCGGGCGCTGGAAGCGGAGTTCGGCGTACCGGTGACGGCGGCGAAATACGTCGCTGGGCACAGCCTGGGCGAATATTCGGCGCTGGCCGCGGCAGGGGCGTTGAGCGTGACCGACGCGGCGCGGCTGTTGCGCCTGCGCGGTCAGGCGATGCAGAGGGCGGTTCCGGTGGGCGAGGGCGCGATGGCCGCGCTGCTGGGCGCGGACCTGGACCTGGCCAGCGCCGCCTGTGCGGCGGGGGCCGCGCACGGCGTCTGTCAGATCGCCAATGACAACGCCCCCGGCCAGATCGTCATCTCGGGCGCGAAAGCCGCCGTGGAGGCCGCGATCGCCGAGGCCCAGTCGCTGGGCCTGAAGCGGGCGATGCCGCTGCCGGTTTCCGCGCCGTTCCACTGCGCGATGATGGCGCCTGCGGCGGACGCGATGGCCGCGGCGCTGGCGGAGGCCGAAATCACCAGGCCGAAGGTTCCGGTGATCGCCAATGTCACGGCGCAGACCGAGACCGACCCGGCCTCGATCCGCAAACTGTTGGTGGAGCAGGTGACGGGGCGGGTGCGCTGGCGTGAGAGCGTGGAATGGATGGCCGGTCCGGGCGGAGTGAAGACCTTCGCCGAGGCCGGGGCCGGCAAGGTGCTGACCGGCATGCTGAAACGCACGGCGCCGGACGCGACCGGGATGGCCCTGAACGGGCCAGAGGACCTGGAGGCGTTCGCGGCTTCCTACGTGGCTTCCTAGTCGCTGACGCCCGTAATCCTCAGCGTAGCGGGCCGCCGCCTGTCGCCAGAGCTTCCTGAGGGCCGATGGTTAGCGTCAGGTCTCGTAGGAAAGCGGCGATCTCGGAGGCGGCGTCATGACGGGCGCGGTGCGTGATGCGGTGTTTCACGGTCCATCGCCCGTCCATATAACAGAAGATATATAGCTCCGAGCGCAGCGACGCGTCGAAAGAACCGAAGAAATTGTTTCTGCCGGAAGAATAATTGAAAACCGCGCGCAGCCCTTGGTATTCGGCATTCGCCTGCGACAGCCGGAATTCGCCGGCTTCGATCATTTCGGCGCCGGGATAGTGTCGGAGAATCTCCGCCATGTTGGCGCGAAATTCGGATTCGCAGAGCGTTCTGCGCGCCTGAGCGTTGGCGCTGCGCGACCCGAGCGCGCCCATCAGGCGGGGGGACGGGTGCACAAAAACGGTAGCCGCGATCTCTTCGCCGACGGGACGGGTTCTGTTGTAGCCCACCCCCACTGCAGACTCGTCCGGCTGATAACGGACCAGCGAGACGCGCGCGAAATCTCCGACATATGTCGGGTAGACCATGCCGGTCGCCGGCTGTGTGTAGGCGCCTGTCGCGCCAATTTGCGTGGGCGTGAAAGTGCTCGTCCCTGTAGTCTGGCACGCCGCGAGAAGCAGGAACGTTAGACACCCGAGCCGCCGCATGCTTTCCCCTCCCATTACAGGGCGCGATGATGACGGACACTTCGCGGGGCGCCAAGTGTCGCCGGGCGCGAGGTTGCCAAGATGGCCAGCGGAGAATAATCCGGGCGGCCAGAAACGGGAGAAGCAACGCGATGTTCTCACTGCAAGGCAAGACCGCACTGGTCACCGGCGCCACGGGCGGCATCGGCGGCGATATCGCCCGGGCGCTGCATGCGCAGGGTGCGACGGTGGCCATTTCCGGCACCCGCCAGGAGAAGCTGGATGCGCTGTCCGCCGAACTGGGCGGCCGTACTCATGCGCTGGCCTGCGACCTGTCGGACGCCGCGGCGGTGGACGCATTGCCGAAACAGGCGGCCGAGGCGATGGGCGGCCTGGACATTCTGGTCGCCAACGCCGGCATCACCCGCGACCAGCTGTTGATGCGGATGAAGGACGAGGACTGGGAGGCGGTTCTGCGCGTGAACCTGGAATCCTATTTCCGCCTCGCCCGCGCCGCCATGCGCGGCATGATGAAGAACCGCTGGGGCCGGATCATCGGCATCACCTCCGTCGTCGGCGTCACCGGCAATCCTGGACAGGCGAACTACGCCGCCTCCAAGGCCGGGATGATCGGCTTCACCAAGGCGCTGGCGCAGGAAGTGGCCTCGCGCGGGGTGACGGCCAACTGCATCGCCCCCGGCTTCATCGCCAGCCCGATGACGGACGCGCTGAACGACGAGCAGCGCGCCGCGATCCTGGTGAAAATTCCTTCCGGCGAACTGGGCCGGGGCGCCGACATCGCCGCGGCGGCGGTGTATCTGGCCAGCGAGGAGGCGGGCTACGTCACCGGCCAGACATTGCACGTCAATGGCGGCATGGCGATGATCTGACGCTTCGAATCGCCAGCAGGCGCAGGGTTTCCGCGACTGCTGGCCAAGGGCAGGCAAACATGTTACCAGCCCGCCCACATCAACCGGCCCGGCATGCAATTAGGTGCTTTCCGGGCGTTCAAACGCTGCGCTAGAGTGACGCGGCGAAACAAACAGAGGGACTGCACATGTCTGACGTTCTGGCGCGCGTGAAGAAGATCGTCGTCGAGCATCTGGATGTCGAGGAAGACAAGGTCACCGAAAAGGCCAGCTTCATCGACGACCTGGGCGCCGACTCGCTCGACAATGTCGAGCTGGTGATGGCGTTTGAGGAAGAATTCGACATCGAGATCCCGGACGACGCCGCCGAGCATATCCAGACCGTCGGCGACGCGGTGAAGTTCATCTCCGAAAAAGTCGGCTGACCGGCGGCCGGAAGGTCGTCATGCGGCGCGTCGTCGTCACCGGAATCGGCGTGATCTCACCCCTCGGCTACGGGGCGGAGGTTGCGTGGCGGCGTCTGGTCGCCGGCGAATCCGGCATCTGCAAGATCGAGCATATCGAGGCGTCCGATCTCGGGAGCCGTATCGCAGGCGTCGTTCCGCGCGTGGACGGCCGCAATGGCGGCCATCCGGGCATGGAGGGGGTGTTCGACCCCGACACGGTGGCCAGCGAACGCGACCGCCGGCGGTTCGATGACTTCATTCTGTTCGGCATGGCGGCGGCCGACCACGCCATCGCTGATTCCGGCTGGAAGCCGGAAACCGATGAACAGCGCGCCCGTACGGGGGTGATGATCGGCTCCGGCATCGGCGGACTGCAGACCATATACGACGCTTCCATAACCTTGCACGAACAGGGCCCGCGCCGGCTGTCGCCCTTCATCATTCCCGGCATGATCATCAACCTGGTCTCAGGCCAGGTGTCGATCCGACACGGGCTGAAGGGGCCGAACCACGCCGTCGTCACCGCCTGCTCCACCGGGGCGCACGCCATCGGCGACGCCTCGCGGCTGATCAAGTACGGCGACGCCGACGTGATGGTGGCCGGCGGGGCGGAGGCGGCGGTTTGCCGTCTTGGCATCGGCTGTTTCGTGTCGGCGCGGGCGATGTCGTCCGCCTTCAATGATGATCCAAAGCGCGCCTCCCGCCCCTATGACAAGGATCGCGACGGCTTTGTGATGGGCGAAGGCGCCGGCGTTCTGGTGCTGGAGGAATACGAACACGCCAAGGCCCGCGGCGCAAAAATCTACGCCGAGGTGAAGGGCTATGGCCTGTCCGGCGACGCCTTCCACATCACCGCCCCGGCCGAGGATGGCGATGGCGGCTTCCGCTCCATGCAGGCGGCGCTGAAGGATGCTGGGCTGTCTCCGGCGGACATTGATTATGTCAACGCCCACGGCACCTCGACGCCAAAGGGTGACGAGATCGAATTGCGCGCCGTGGAGCGTCTGTTCGGCAGCGCGGCGAAGGATATCGTCATGTCCTCCACCAAGTCGGCCACCGGCCATCTGCTGGGCGCCGCAGGCGCGGTGGAGGCGATCTTCTCCATCCTCGCCATCCGCGACGGGGTGTGTCCGCCGACTCTGAACCTCGACAATCCGTCGGTGGAGACGCCGATCAATCTCGCCCCGCATAAGGCGGTGAAAAAACCCGTGCGCGCGGCGCTGTCCAATTCCTTCGGCTTCGGCGGCACCAACGCCTCGGTGATCTTCACCGCCGTGGAATAGGGCTGTCCTCAACCCTTATGCTGACTAACCGGACTTACAATGCCATGCCGGGGCTGGGCCGTCTGTGCGGACCGGTTTATGCATGGCCCGCAGCGTATGCGCAGGTAGGCGGGGAGTTGAGGGAAACGCCGTATGGGCGAGGATAAACCTAAACGCAAAGGCGGGCTGGTGCGTGCGCTGGCCGTGTTCCTGGCCGGCGTGGCGCTGATCGCGGCGCTGGCGGCGGGCGGACTGTACGGCGCCTGGCGCTGGGCGGCGGCGGAGTTCGAGCGCGAAGGCCCGGCGGAAACCGAAACCGTGGTGATGCTGCCGCGCGGCGAAGGGCTGATCCGCATCGCCGAACGGCTGGAGGGCGAGGGCCTGATCCACGATGCGCGCCTGTTCCGCCTGATGATCACGCTGGACGAGGGTGACCGCAGCCTGCGCGCCGGTGAATACGCCATTCCGGCCGGCGCCAGCATGGCCGATATCTATCACCTGCTGCGCGAAGGCCGCACCATCCAGCATCCCGTCACCTTCGCCGAGGGGCTGACCAGCGCCATGATCGTGCGCGTGCTGGAGGGGGCCGAGGTGCTGACCGGCGAGATCGCGGAGGTTCCGCCCGAAGGCAGCCTGTTGCCCGAAACCTATTTCGTCGACCGCGGCACACCGCGTCAGGAAATCCTCAACCGCATGCGCGCCGCGCAGACCGCGCTGCTCGACCGGTTGTGGGACGGCCGGTCGCCGGACCTGCCGTTCACGACACGGGAGCAGGCGATCATTCTCGCCTCCATCGTCGAGAAGGAGACCGGCGTGGCCGATGAGCGCCCGCGTGTCGCCGCGGTGTTCGTCAACCGGCTGCGGCGCGGCATGCGGCTGGAGAGCGACCCGACCATCATCTACGGCATCACGCAGGGCGAACCGCTGGGCCGCGGCATCCGCCGGTCGGAGCTGGACAACGCCGCCAACCCCTACAACACCTACCACATTCCCGGCTTGCCGCCGGGGCCGATCGCCAATCCCGGACGCGAGTCGATCAGGGCGGTGCTGAACCCGCCGCAGACCAACGAGCTGTTTTTTGTGGCGGATGGCACGGGCGGTCACGCCTTCGCCGCCACCTACGCTGAACACCAGCGCAACGTGGCGCGCTGGCGCCAGATCGAACGCCAGCGGCAAGGGGGCGGACGGTGAGTGTATTGTCAGGCATGACCGGCTTTTCCCGCGCCGGTGGCGCGCTGGGCGCATGGAGCTGGGCGTGGGAGCTCAAAAGCGTCAATGGCCGCAATTTCGAGCTGCGCTTTCGCCTGCCGCCGGCGCTGGAAGGGCTTGAGGTCGCGCTGCGCGATCAGGCTCGGGCGCGCTTTTCGCGTGGTAATGTGCAGGCGGCGTTGATCCTGAAGCGTGATGACAGCCGCGCCCCGGCGCTGATCAACGAAACGCGCCTGAAGGCGCTTGCCGAGGCCGCCCGGCCGTTCGTGGATGCGGGTCTGGCCGCGCCGCCGCGCATCGACGGCTTGTTGCTGGTCAAGGGCGTTCTGGTCACGTCGGACGAACCAGCGGACGAGGAGCTTGAGGCGTTGCATGCCGCTGTGCTGGCGGGGTTTAACGCGGCGCTGAGCTCACTGGATGTCTCGAGGCGAGAGGAGGGGGCATCGCTCACCGCTTTGCTGAGCGCGTTGCTGGACGAGCTGGAGGCTCTGACGAAGCAGGCCTCCGGCCTCGCCGCCGCGCGGCCGGAGGCGATCCGCGAGCGGCTGAAGGCGAAGATCGACGATCTGTTGCCGCAGGGGCTGGACCCCGACCGGCTGGCGCAGGAGACGGCGCTGCTTGCCGTAAAGGCAGATATACGCGAGGAGCTTGAACGTCTGTTAGAACACGTCAAGAGCGCTCGTGTGCTGCTGGCCGGGGGCTCGCCCGCCGGGCGCAAGCTGGATTTCCTTTCCCAGGAGTTCAACCGCGAGGCCAACACGCTATGCTCCAAATCCTCCGATTCGGATCTGACCCGTATCGGGCTGGCGATGAAAGCGGCGGTCGATCAGTTCAGAGAACAGGTCCAGAATGTCGAATAAGCTCTTCTCTGGACGCCATTATCCAGGATTGCGTCGGGGCATGATGCTGGTTCTGTCCAGCCCGTCCGGTGCGGGCAAGACAACCCTGGCCCGTCGGCTGATCTTGCAGAATCCGGATCTGGTGTTGTCGGTGTCGGACACCACGCGCCCGCACCGCCCCAGCGAGACCGATGGGGTCGATTACAATTTCATCGAAACCAGCGTTTTCAAGACACGGCGCGACCGCGGCGGTTATTATGAATCCGCCGAGGTGTTCGGCCATTTCTACGGCACGCCGCGCGAACCGGCCGAGGCCGCTGTCGCCGAGGGCCGCGACATGGTTTTCGACATCGATTGGCAAGGCGCGCGCCTGCTGGCCGAGGCTGCGCCGGAGGACGTGGTGCGGGTGTTCATCCTGCCGCCGTCGATGGCGCTGCTGGAGGACCGGCTGCGCAAGCGCGGCGAGGACAGCCCGGACGTGATCAAGGACCGCATGGATCGCGCCAAGGCCGAGATATCGCACTGGAATGAATACGACTATGTGATCGTCAACGACGATTTCGCCCGCGCGCTGGAGACGCTGGAGCTGATCCTGAAGGCCGAGCGCCAGCGCCGCATCCGCCACCCCTGGCTGGATGATTTCGTCAACGGGTTGATGGGACAGTAGTTTTCGCCGCCCGCCAGGCGCGGGCGAGGCGGATGAAGCCGGCGGGATCAACGGTTTCGGCGCGCGCCGTGGGCGCGATGCCCGCCTGCTCCAGCAGGGCTTCGGCGCTGGTTCCCGCCTTTGCGGCAGCGGCTTTCAGGGATGACCGCAGCATCTTGCGCCGCTGGCCGAAGGCGCTTTCCGTCACTGTCTCCAGCGCGGTCATATCACCGTAGCGTTCATCCCCCTTCAATGGCGTCACCACCACCACTGCGCTGTCAATCCTGGGAGGCGGGGTGAAGGCGCGCGCGGGAATCTTCAGCGCCAGTCGCGCATGCGCGCGCGCGGCGGTAAAAACGGCGAGCCGGCCATAGGCGGAGGATCCCGGCGCGGCGCAGATGCGTTGCGCCACCTCCTGCTGGAACATCAGCGCCATGAAATCCCACCATACCGGCTCGGCGCGCAGCCAGCCGGTGTAGAGCGGCGTGCCGACGTTATACGGCAGATTGGCGATCACCGCCTTGCGGCCATCGCCGAGCAGGGCGGGGGCGTCAGTCTTCAGCGCGTCGCCGCGAATGACGGTCAGCCGTCCCGGATGCGCCGCCGCTATCTCTTCGAGCGCCGGGATAAAGCGCGCGTCCATCTCAACCGCCGTCACCTTCGCCCCGGCGTCCAGCAGCGCGCGGGTCAGCCCGCCAGGGCCGGGACCGACTTCCAGCACCTTCACCCCGGCCAGGTCGCCGCCAAGGCGGGCGATCTTCGCTGTCAGGTTCAGGTCGAGCAGGAAATGCTGGCCGAAGCCCTTGTCGGCGGTGAGACCGTGGGCGGCGATCACCTCGCGCAGCGGCGGCAGGGTGCTCATCGCCCGCGTTGCGCCGCGATTTGCGCCGCCATGCGGATGGCGGCGACCAGGCTCTCAGGCCGGGCGGCGCCCTTGCCGGCGATGTCGAACCCGGTTCCGTGATCCGGTGATGTGCGAACTACCGGCAGACCGAGGGTGACATTCACCCCGCCCCAGAAATCCAGCGTCTTGACCGGGATCAGCCCCTGGTCGTGATAGAGGCAGATGACGGCGTCATATTTCGCCCGCGCCTCTTCGTGGAACAGCGTGTCGGCGGGCAGGGGGCCGGCGATGACCACGCCCTCCGCGCGCAGGGTTTCCGCCGCGGGGGTGACAATCTCCAGCTCCTCGCGGCCCAGCGCGCCGCCTTCGCCGGCATGCGGGTTCAGTCCGGCCAACGCCAGTCGCGGCGCGGCGACGCCAAAATCGGTCTTGAGAGCGTGGTGCGTAACGCGCGCGGCGTGGATGATCCGCTGTGCATTCAGGGCGGCGATGGCCTCCGCCAGCGGCAGGTGGATGGTGACCAGCGCCACGCGCAGCCCGCCTCCGGCCAGCATCATCACTGGCCCGCGCGGACCGGAATGTGGCGCATCCTTCACCAGCTCGGCGACGAACTCAGTATGGCCGGGATGCTGGAAGCCCGCGGCGTAGAGCGCGGCTTTCGACACCGGGTTGGTGACGACGGCGCTGGCTGCGCCGGACAGCGCCAGCACGACGGCGCGTTCGATGGAGGCGATCATCGCTGGCGCGTTGGCGGGGTCGGGCGATCCGGGGCGGGCGGACGACGGCAGTGGAACCGGCAGAACCGGCAGACCGCGGGCGAAGGCGCCCGCCGCCTCTTCCGCCGCGGTGATCGGGCTGACCGGGCCGTGCGCAGCGGCCAGCTGCGGATCGCCAATCAGAAAGAAACAGGGGCCGGTCTTGCGCAGCTCCGCCCAGGCTTTGGCGGTAATCTCGGGGCCGACTCCCGCAGGGTCGCCAAGTGTGAGCGCGACAGGCGCGGACGTCACCGGATTTCTATCGTGGAGTCGCGGCGCAGGTCGCGCAGCCAGCGGCGCGAAATCTGGGACAGTTGCTGGCTGCGCAACTGGGATTCGACTTCCTCGCGTGAGGGCATGCCGGCGCCGCCGATGGCTCGCTCGCAGACCACGAAGGCCTGACGGCCGGCGGCGGTCTGCAGCAGGCCGGTATGCTGGCCGGCGTCGAGCGGGCTCAACGCCTCGCGGATCGCCGGATGCAGCGCGCTGGCGCTGATCTGGCCGAGATCGGTGACCAGCACCCCCTGCACGCCCTCCACGGCGCGTTGTACGCCGTCACAGCCGGTCAACCGCGACAGGTTCCGCTCCAGCAGGCTGATATTGGCCTCGGTGGCGCCGCTGGACAGCAGTGTGATCTGGGTCAAGCGGTACTGGACCAGCGTCGCGGCGTCGCGGCGTTCGATGACCGCGACGATCATAACTCCACCGGGCACCCGGATCGGGTTCGACAGCGTGCCGGGCGCCATCTGGCGCATCACCGCCTCGACTTCGGGGCGCAGCTGGCCGCCAAGCACCCAGCCCACCTCGCCGCCGTCCGGCGCGGACGGCGCATCCGAAAACTGGGCGGCGACTGTCTGGAACGGGGCGCCCTGTTGAAGCTGGCCCATGATCGTGCGGGCGCGGGCATAGGCTTCCTGTTCCTGGGCGGCGGACGGGATCTCGATCAGGATCTCCGCCATGTAATACTGCTGTTGCGAGGCGCTGGCGGCGATACGCTCCAGCGCGTGCTCGATCTGCTGGTTGCTGACGCGGATGCGTTGGCCATAACGGCCGTTGACCATGACTTGCCAGGCGATTTCGGCTTCGAGTTGCCGGCGCAGGGTGGAAATGTCGACACCGGACTGGGCGAGCTCGCTGGCGACCTGGTCGACAGTGGAGCCGTTGCGTGCGGCGATGTCGGCCAGCGCGTCGTCGACTTCCTCCTGTTCGATGCTGAGCTCGAACTCGGCGGCCTGTTGCAGCTGCAGACTTTCGTCGATGAGGCTGCGCAACGCCTGCTGGTGGATGCGCTCCAAAGCCTCGGGCGAGGGCTGGATGCCCGTAGAGGCGATAATCAACCGCATGCGGTTGCGCACGTCGACCGTGGTGATCGGCCGGTCATTGACCAGCGCGGCGATGCCCTCGACGGTCTGGGCTTGCGCAGGGGCCGCGCTGGCGATGGCCAGTGCGGATAGCGCGGCGAGAAGTGTCAGGGCGCGTTTCATGCGTCTTGGAGGTTCCGGCTGTCCAGCTGCGAACATACTCAAAGCCGCCCCCGGTGCAATGTCCGGGCGCCGCTGGCGTTATCAGTCTTCTCCAAAGCCGCCGATGGTGAAGAGCGTCAGCCGTATCCTGACCGATTCCGACGATGGCAGGGTGGCGCTGACGATATTCTCGCGCTCATAGAGGATTTCCAGTTGGGTGCACTCATCCCTGTAGATGAAGCCCGCGGTTTCGGTTGTGTTGGCGCGCCTGTCGAGGTCGCGGCGCACGCGCCAGGTGGCTGACCAGGTGTCCGTCAGCCGCAGGTTCGCCGCGAGCAGAAGCTCCTCGGACGGCGCACGCGCGCTGGCGCTGTCAAACAAGCCTGTGTAGCGGATGCTGGTCCGCAAGCGATCCCAGCGCAGGGTGGCGCGTGCGTCGAGCCGGTTCAACGAGCCGCTGTCCGGGTCCAGCCGCGCCTGGGCGCCCGCCGAAAAGCCTTCGAGATTGACGCGGAAGGCGGCGATGATGTCGGAATCGCGTTCGAACATGCCGCTGGCGGGGGAAAATGCCGCGTCGCCGTCCAGGCGCCGGCTTTGCCCAAGGAAGCCTTCAACCTCGCCGCTACCTCCCCACATCGCCGTCGCGCGGGCGCCATAGGTGATGCGGGCGCCGGAGTCCCACACGTCGTATCCGGACGAACGGTCGGGGCGGAACAGCGAAGTCTCGTCGAGTTCGACGGCGAGGCTGTCCTCGTTAACGATGCGGCCGGCCAGCGGATCATGACTGGCCGCCACCAGCTGTACGACAGGCTCCACGATCCAGTCGGCAGTTTCGCCAGGGCGAAAGAAAGGCATGCGCACCGTGACGCCCGCCAGGCCGACGGCTCGGTCATAGGTTCCGTCGGTCAGACCGGTTCCGGCGTCGTTCTGGTGGTAATAGTCCGCCCGCCCGAGCATGAAGGGTTCAGTGACAACGCCGCCAGGCGTGATCCACTGCGTCCGCCAGTCCGCCGATGCGCTTGCCCGGAAATAGTCTGCGCCCAGGGTGCGCCTCAGCACGGCGGCCGAGGCGACGGTGTTCAGACGTCCGAAGGCCGGATCGCCGGCGAATACGCGCCGGAATTCAGCCATGGGTGCGATCACCGGCAGCCGGTCCTGGTTTTCGGCCGGACGCAGCGTCTGGAACGCGCCGGCCGTGAGATCGGCGTAATAATTGCGGCCGCGTCCCTGGATATAGGCGTGACTGACAAGCCGCCGGTTGTTTTCGGTCAGCATGTCCGAACGTTCGCTGTCGGTTTCCGATATGCCGTAATGGCGCAGATAGAGATCGTGCGAGGCGCGCTGGACGGTGAAACCCCAGCGCCATTCGGCGTTGATGTCGAAACCGCCGCGGGCGAAGACGTGCCAGCGCCAGGCGGGATCGCCGACCAATTCGTTGTCACGATTGAATGTCTGCTCATGGGTGCCGCTGGCCTGAACGTCCAGCCGGCCGGAGAAGAACCGCTTGCGGTAATGGGTCAGCAGTTGCGGATTGACCTCGGACATCACCCTCGCAGTGACCCGCAGGTCCTGATGGGGTGAAATCGCCCATAGATAGGGCTGGCCATAGGCGACGCCGAGGCGGTTTGAGATATCCAGATCCGGCGGCAAGAAGCCGGACCGCCGTCCCGCCGAGGGGTCGGCATGCGCGAAGACCGGGGCGTAAAGCACCGGAACGCCGAGAATTTCCAGCCGCGCATCGCGGTAACGGATCATCTGGTTCTCGATGTCCTGCTCCACCTCGCGTGCGCGCAGCCGCCAGGTTGGCGAGCGCCGGCCTTCGGCGCACAGATCGCAGGCGGTGTAGTAAGCATCGATCAAACGGATCGAGCCGTCCCCGTGACGGATAGCGAAAGCCGCCGCCGCCTTGCCGTCATTTTCAAGCAAGCTGCTGAAGCCGATAGCGACGCCTTCCCCGAACCTGTCGTCCAGCTCCACCTCGTCGGCGTATTGCGGAAGGGCGCCATCCTGGAACATCGCCACATTGCCGCGCGCGACCACACGCCCTGTTTCCGGCCGGTATTCCAGTTCGTCGGCGTAGAGGGTGCGGTTCTCGTGGCGGGCGCGAACTTGACCACGGGCGATGTAGACGCCGGTCTCGCGCACTTCGACAAGCGTGTCGGCTTCAATGAAGACGCGTCCATCACCCGCCGGGGCGGCCGTCTGGGCATAAGCGGCGGCAGGCGCCAGCATCAGCGCGACGCAGGAGGCTGCGCGGGCGATGAGTCTCATCCTGTCAGACTCCGGGCTGGCGTCGGAACATGGTTATCGGATGGCGTGGCGGGCGTCCACGGCCTTGTCCGCCAAGCATGATGCTTCAACCATCTTCAGTCGTGGCGATATAGACCAGCGCCAGCAGCGCCGTCAGCGCCGGCGCGGACCAGGCCGCCGTCGCCGGATCCAGCGCGCCCGTAGCGCCAAGCGAACGCAGCACTTCCTGCAGGAAGAACATCAGGAAACCCGCCGCGCCGCCCGCCAGCGCGAAGGCCGCTGCGCCACCCAGCCTGAAAAGCCGAAGCGACGCGGCCGCTGCGATCAGCGTAGCCGCTATCAGGGTCAGCGGCAGGGCCAGCAGTCCGTGCCAGCGCAACTCGTAGCGGCGGGCGTCGAGGCCGGCGGCGGCGGCTGATTCGATCAGGCCGGGCAATTCCCAGAACGACACTCCGGCCGGAGAGGCGGACCGCTCGAACAGCGCCTGGCGGGTGATGCCGGTGGGCGCGGAAACCTCGCCAAGCGTTGAGGGGGGCAGGCCGGGGATCCGCTCCACGGCGTCGGTCAGGATCCAGAACCCGGACGCCAGCTGCGCCGCCGGGGCGTCGATGCGGCCATCGAAATGCGGCGCGCCGGATTGGCTGCGGGTGAATGTGTAGATCGTCACGCCCTGCAGCAGGCCGGCGTCGGCGTCGGCGGCGCGGGCGTAGATGACGTTGAAGCCGTCCGGACGAGTCTCGCGCAGCCAAAGCTGTTGCGCCTCGCCCGGTTGCCGCCGGGCGTCGATCAGGCTGTCGCGCCGCTGTTCGAATTGCGTGTTCATGCGCGCGCCGAACGGATTGAGCAGCGTCGCGCCAAGCACGCCGGCGATCAGGGCGATGACCAGCGACGGGACGATGATTCGCCAGGCCGAGACGCCGGAGGCGCGCATCACCACCAGCTCGCTGCGGCGGTTGAGCCGGAACAGAGTGCTCAGCACCCCGAACAGGAAAACGAAGGGCAGGGTCTGTTCGATCAGCAGCGGCGCCTTCAAAAAAGTGAGGCTCAACAGGTCCATGGCTGTCACTTCGGCCCGAACCGCCACGCCGCGCGACTGTTCGACGAAATCGATCAGCACGATCACCGAACCGATCACCACGAAAGCGGCGGCCAGCCCGTACAGGCTTTGCACGGCCATATAGCGGCTGAGGATGCCCGGAGCCTTCATGGCGCGGCCTTCGCTGCGGGAGGACGGCCACGGCGCCAGGGCAGGATCCGGGAGCGCCGCCCGACGCCGAGTATCAGCCACAGCGCGATCAGCCCCGCGCCGGCGGGCAGGGCGTATTGCAGCGCATTCAACGAGGGCTGGTCCGCCGCCGCCGATTGCACGGCGAATCCCGCCAGCCGCACCATCAGGGCGACCCCGATGGCGATCAGCACCCTGCGCACATAGCCGAGACGGGAATGCTGGCCCGCCAGGAACGCCGCGGCTGCGATCAGCATCAGCGTGATATTGTAGATCGGGGCCGACAGCCTGTAATGCGCCTCGGCCAGCAACCGTTCGGCGCCGCGCGTGCGCGCGACGGCGGCGGCTTCGGGATTGAACAGTTCGTACAGGAACTTGTCGCTGTCCTTGAAGAACAGCGCCTCGGTCGGGTCCACGAAATCACTCAGGTCGAACTCGTAGCGTTCGAACTCCAGGAAATTCAGCGTGCCGTCAGCATCCAGCTGTTGAAGACTTCCATCGACCAGCACCATCGCCGGGCGGGTTTCAGCGCGCACGACGACGCCTTCGCGCGCCACGTACGTGGCGGACGCATCCGTGGCGCGGGAATCATTGATGAACACGCCCAGCATGCGCCCGCCGGGCTGGGTGTCGCGGGCGTAGAGCGTCACACCGGGGCCGAGACGCGAGAACGCACCGGGACGCACCAGACTTGCGGCGACATCTGTGCGCAACTCGTGCAGGCTGCGCCGCATTTCGCGATAGGCCATGGGCTGCACGAACAGGTTCAGCGCCAGATTGGCGATGACGGCGTAAACCGCCAGTCGCATCAGCGGCGCCAGCACGCCCCAGCGGCTTAGCCCCGAGGACGAGGCGACGACGATCTCGCTATCGCCGCTGAGCCGGTTGAGGCTTATCAGCGTCGCCACGAACAGCGCGAACGGCAGCAGCAGCGCCGTCAGGTGCGGCAGGGCCAGCGCCGTGACCTTCACGAAGATCAGCGCCGTCTCGCGATAGTTCGAAACCAGGTCGATGTTCGAAAGGCTCTGCGTCAGCAGCGCCAGCCCGGCGAACGCCGTCACGGCCGTCACGAACGGTCCGAGTATCTGCCGGAACATATAACGCTGAACGAGAATCATCGGGTGCGGCGGGTTGCGGTTGCGGCCTTCTATAACACGCGCGGATCGGATACCACTTCCGCTTCGCGATTTGCGCATACAGGCGGCGCGGGCCGTTCCGGCCGCCGGATCCAGCAGGGTGAAACCATGAAAATCAGCTTCGCCGCCCCGGCGGCCCATACCGGCGCCATCGCCGTGCCCGCGTTCGACAAGGCGCGTTTTTCAGCCGCAGCGGCCGAGGTCGACAAGGCCTGCGGCGGCGCGCTGAGCCGCGCGGTGAAGGCTTCGCGCTTCACCGGCAAGGCGGGCGAGACGCTTGAGGTGACGGCGCCAGCGGGGCTGGACGCTGGCCGGGTCGTGATTTTCGGGCTTGGTGACGAGAAGAAGGCCGGCGCCGGCGTGATCGAGAAGGCCGCCGCCGCGGTGGTGAAGAAGCTGCTGCTGTCCGGCGAGACCGCAATCGGCATCCGGCTGGACGGGGTCGCCGACGCCGAGGGCGCGGCGCGCGCCGGTCTTGGCGCGCGGCTGGCCGCCTACCGCTTCGACGGCTATCGCACGAAACTGACGGCGGACAAGAAGCCGTCGTTGAAGTCGGTCACGGTGCTGACATCCGATGAGAAGGCCGCGAAGGCGGCGTGGAAGAGCTGGGAGCCGGTCGCCGAGGGGGTCGAGCTGGCCCGCGACCTGGTGATGGAGCCGGCGAACGTGCTTTCTCCGCCCGCCTACGCCAGGCGCATGAAGAAGCTTGAAAAGGACGGCCTCGAGGTCGAGGTGCTGGGCGAGGCCGAGATGAAGAAGCTCGGCATGGGCTCGCTGCTCGGCGTCGGCCAGGGCTCGGCGCAGGAATCGCAGATGGTGATCCTGCGCTGGAACGGCGGCAAGAAAGGCGACAGACCGCTGGTTTTCGTCGGCAAGGGCGTCACCTTCGACACCGGCGGCATCTCGCTGAAGCCCGGCGACGGCATGTGGGACATGAAGGGCGACATGGGCGGCTCCGCCGCCGTCGCCGGCCTGATGAAGACGCTGGCCGGCCGCAAGGCGAAAGTGAACGCCATCGGCGTTCTCGGCCTGGTCGAGAACATGCCGGACGGCAAGGCCCAGCGCCCGGGCGACATCGTCACTTCCATGTCCGGCCAGACCATCGAAGTGCTGAACACCGACGCCGAAGGCCGCCTGGTGCTGGCCGACGCGCTCTGGTACGCGCAGGACCGTTTCGACCCGGAGTTCATGATCAACCTCGCCACGCTGACCGGGGCGATCCTGATCGCGCTGGGGCAAGAACACGCCGGCATTTTCAGCAATAACGACCGCATCGCCGAGCGGCTGTCGAAGGCCGGCGAGGCCTCGGGAGAGCCGGTGTGGCGGCTGCCGCTGGGGCCGGCCTATGACAAGCAGATCGATTCCCCGGTGGCCGACATGAAGAATATCGGGCAGGGGCGCCTGGCCGGTTCGATCACCGCCGCGCAGTTCCTGCAGCGCTTCGTCAACAGCAAGCCCTGGTGCCATATCGACATCGCCGGCACCGCCTGGAAGGACAAGTCCGACGACCCGCGCGAACCCAGCTGGGGCACGGGTTATGGCGTGCGCCTGCTCGATCGCTTCATCCGCGACTATTACGAGAAATAGGACGATGGCGGGCGAGCTGTGGTTCTACCATCTGGAGCGGACCACGCTCGGCGACGCCTTGCCCGAACTGCTGGACAAGACGCTGGCCAAGGGCTGGCGCGCGCTGGTGCGCGCCGGATCGGAAGAGCGCGCCGCCGTCATCGACCAGATGCTGTGGTCCTGGCGCGACGAGGCCTTCCTGCCCCACGGGCGCTGGGACGAGCCGGACCCGGAGCGCCAGCCGATCCTGCTGACGCTGGACGAAGACAACCGCAATTCCGCTCAGGCCCTGTTCACCGTCGACGGCGTAGAGCCCGAACAGCCGGACGCCTTTGAGCGCGCCGTGGTGATGTTCGACGCCGGCGACGCGACGGCGGTGAGCGCCGCCCGCGCGCTGTGGAAGAAAGCGAAGGACGAAGGGCGCGCCGTTAGCTACTGGCGCCAGTCCGTGGAAGGCAGATGGGAGAAACAGGGATGACCATGCCAAGGATTGTCATGGCGGCGTCCGCCGCCGCATTCGCCGCGGCCTGCGCCACAACGCCGGGCGAAGCACCGCCGCCGCCGATGACCAACGGCCAGGTGGAGCGCGGCTGCGACGTTTCGGAGCTGCGCTATCTGGTCGGCCAGCCGGTGGACGAGATCGACCTCGACAGCCTGCCCAGTCCGCGGCGGGTGATCCCGCACGGCATGGCGGTGACGATGGACTATGTCGAGGGGCGGCTGAATCTCGACCTCGACCCCGACCGCCGCGTCATCCGCGTCTGGTGCGGGTAGGGAATATCCGCGCTGCCGGCGCCGGGACGGCTTTTGGCCAAGCTCGTCACCACGCCATGGCTACGCCTGCCGTTACACCGTAGGCCCAGTGCATGTCGTAGCCAAGCCGGGCGTCGACGCTTTCGCGCGGGTTCAGGGCCCAGACCGGTATCCGGCGCACAGACCCGCCAATATCGATCGTTGTGTTGTCGGCGACGCGTATCCGCAGCCCCCCTTCGGCGCCGAACGCGCCGGTGAATGCGGTCCGCGACCGTTCGAGGCGCACCGTTTCATCGAAATTGTTCAGTTGGAAGGTGTGATAGCTGCCTTCGCCTTCAACCACGTCGAAATTGGCTGCGACCCAGACGGAGATCCATGCGCTCCACGAGTCCGATATTTCCTGCCGCATTTCGGCTTCGGGACGGACATGGAAGCGCAGGGTTTCCACCTCCCGCTGTTCGTCTATGCCGAAATTGATGTCGCCGTAATCGATCTGCAACCGCTCGGTGTGACGAATATCCGTCACCCCGGCGCGGATCGAAAAAATGGCGTGGCGCTTTGGTGCGCCTCCCGCCCGCTCTCTGATACGCGCATCCCACTCAGGTCCGATCCGGACGCTTCCCCCGATCTCCCGATATTCGCTTGTCATGCGCGCGCCGGTCACATTGAGGCCGGGCGGAATGACTTGCGTATCACCGTTGAACTGAACGAAAGTGTGCCCCTGCGGGTCGATCCCGGTGTTTCCGGCGGGGCTGCTGGCGTCTCCAGTGAGGAAGTGGATGGTGAATGTCGGCGAACCGGGCGCGTCGTGAGCCGTCAGGCTGATCCCGCCGCCTGTGACAGAGGCATCGTGCCTGCCGCCGAAGCCGGCGTTGGCGATACCGAGGCCATTGATGACGCCGTGATGTCCGAATGCGCGAAGATTATAGGCAACATTTTCAGGCGGGCAGGGGCGGGGCGGACCATCGGGCAGCGCTAGCACCAGTCTTTCCAGAGAGTCGATGTCCTGCGCCAATTCTTCATCGCTGGATGAAAAGAACGGACTGGTATCGCGGTCGGGCGTAGCAAGCTCCTCGCGCGCCTGATTCAGGAACACGGTCAGATCACGGACGCCGTCGGAACCTGCATAGAGATCGCAGTCTGCATACACGGTCTCGATCCAGACCAGGAATGTGTCCACGGCCTCCGCGAATCGTTGATTGTGAAACCGGGTGGACTCCAGGACAGACGGGTGAAGAAGCCCGCTTCCCTCTGACAGGCCATGGGGCGGCGTCTGCGCATGCGCTTGCGATGCGCAGACCGCATGGACCGCAATACTGAACATTGCGGCGGCGAGCCGTCGAACGGCGTTCGGGTAATCGGGATTCATTTGTCTCCCCCTTGGTTCGCCGCCCCGGGAGTCTAGGGAAGGCGCGCGCATCCGTCGTCATTCACCTGGATGACAGAGAAGCGGTTATTGCGGTGCGCTGAGATGGGCGAGGAGCCGGATGAGGTCCTGTTGATTGCGGCTTCCGGTCTTGTGAAGGACGCGGGCCAGATGGGTGCGGACTGTCGGCATCGCGATACGCGCGTCCTCGGCATACTCGGCCGGTGACCGGCCACGCATCAGGCCAAGCGCCAGCCGGCATTCAGCGGGGGTCAGGCCGAAGTCGCCGCGCAGCATGGCTTCCGGCGGCGCGAAAGCCCTTGCGCCGTCTGACAGCCAGATGGCTGCGACGGCGCCGTCATTGATATCCGCAAGCGGTGAAAGACGAGGCAGCCGCGCGACTGTTATCCGCAAGGGCAAACGCGCGGTTCGCTTGAGGACGATAACGCCTCCTGGAATGGCGCCGGTGGGGACGATCGCCTCGGCGACAAGCGCGGCCAGACGGCGGTGCTGGCCAGGGGAGCGTATTGCGAAGAAACCGCCAGCGAGAACAACCTCGGCGTGGCCTTCCCGGACGATTCTTTCGGCGGCGGGATTGAGTGATGCGACCCGGCCCGTGGAATCGAGGAAGAGGATGCCGACCGCGCTTGCGCGAATGACAGCCGCGGGGCCGGCCCCGTCCTGTTTTCGCGATGCGACCAGCGCCGATATCTGCACGGCGCGCACGAAATGCGGGATGAGCATTCGCAGCAATCCTGTCTCGCGTTTGCCGGCATGTCCTTGTTTCGGCGTACGTTGCGCCGCGACGACCGACATATAGCGATCATTGTTCAGCAGGTTGCCGGAGATGAAATATTTCAGCCCCATCGGGTGCAGAAAATCCGCATAAAATTCGTTCCGGGCCATCTCCCCTTCGGACAGCACGTCCCGGTCATGGCATACATAGCCGGCGGGCTCCGAAAGGCAGCGCGGCGTCCGGGGGCAAACACGCGCATAGTGGGAAACGTAAGCCTCCGCTGCATCGGACGACAGCCGGTCCGAGCTTGCGAAGTAGACGGGCCAGCCGGTTCTCTTGTCGATGACCTCGAGGTTGGCGCCTTCCGCGCCGAGTAGCTCGCTGGCCGCGTCCAGCGCCTTGCCCCATAGCGTCTCGTCGAGCGCCGCTTCGTACAGTAAATCGACGACCTTTAGCGGATGGAGCCCCCGCGCCATTTCCCGCCTCCTTCGCTCATGCGGCTTATAGCATATCGTCGCATCTACCTGGTCTCTTTTCTGAGGAACTGGGCGGATATTCAGGAACGATTGCGGAGGGCGTAGACCGGCGCCGGTTTCCCTACTGCGCGGCCGCTGCTTCAAACGCCTCCACCGCCGTCAGCCATTTCTCTTCCGCCGCGGCGATCAACGCCTCGGCCCTGGCGCGCTTGATCTGCAATTCCGTCGCGGTTTTCGGGTCGCGCTGATAGAGGCCCGGCGCGGCGAGGCCGCGGTCGATCACCGCCAATACGCCGCGCAGCCGCTCCGCCTCGCGCTCCCATTTCTCGGCCTCGGCCTTCAGCGGCTTGATCGCCTCGCGCTGCGCCGCCGCTTCCTGGCGGCGTCCGGCTTTCGGGTCCGCGGCCAGCTTGCGCTTGCCGGTCTCCGCCCGTCCCGGGCGTTCGGACAGGCTGGCGCGATAGTCGTCGATATCGCCGTCATAGGGTTTCACCGTTCCATCCGCGCACAGCCACAACCGGTCGACGCAGGCCTCGATCAGCCGCCGGTCGTGGGTGATCAGGATCACCGCGCCCTCATAGGCGTTCAGCGCGTCGACCAGCGCCGCGCGGCTGTCCATGTCGAGATGGTTGGTCGGCTCGTCCAGGATCAGCATGTGCGGGCCGTCGAACACGATCAGGTTCAGCAACAGCCGCGCTTTCTCGCCTCCCGACAGGTCCTTGGCCGGCGTCTCCTGCAACGCATAGGGCAGGCCGAAACGCGCCAGGCGCGAGCGGCGCTGCGCCTCGGTGGCGTCGGGCATGCGCTCCAGCACGTGCTGATAAGCCGACACCTCCGGCGACAGGGCGTCGATCTGGTGCTGGGCGAAATAGGCCGCCGTCAGCTTCTTGTGCTTGCGCAGATAGCCGGAGAGCGGAGCGAGCCGGTCACAGAGCAGTTTGGCCAGCGTCGACTTGCCGGCGCCGTTGCGGCCCAGAATGCCGATGCGGTCGTCGGGGTCGATGCGCAGGTTCAGATCGCGCAGCACCGGCCGGTCCGGATCGTAGCCGGCGTCCAATCCCTCCATGCGCACGATCGGCGGCGCCATGCGCCGCTGCGGGTTGGGCAGATCGAACGGCGCGATGGGATCCTCAACCACCGTCGGGATCGGCTGCATCTTCTCCAGCCTCTTGACGCGGCTTTGCGCCTGGCGCGCCTTGCTGGCCTTGGCCTTGAATCGGTCGACGAACGCCTGTAGCCGCCGCCGCTCCGCTTCCTGCTTGTCCTTCAGCTTGATCTGCAGGCGCTGACGCTCGGCCAGTTGCCGCTCGAAATCGTCATAGCCGCCTTGCCAGACCGTCACCTTGCCGCCCTTCATGTGGGCGATGCAGGTCATGGCGCCGTTCAGCAGTTCGCGGTCGTGGCTGATCACCAGCGCCGCGCCGGGAAAGGTCTTCAGATAGCTTTCCAGCCACACCGCGCCCTCGAGGTCGAGATAGTTGGTCGGTTCGTCCAGCAGCAGCACGTCCGGCTGGGCGAACAGGGTGGCGGCCAGCGCCACGCGCATCCGCCAGCCGCCGGAGAATTCCGAACACGGCCGCCGCTGGTCCGCGGCGGAAAAGCCGAGGCCGGACAGGATCGCCCCCGCCCGCGCCTCGGCCGCATGGGCGCCGATATCGGCCAGCCGCGTCTGGATCTCGGCGATGCGGGCGGGGTCCGCCGCCGTCTCGGCCTCGGCCAGCAGGGCGGCGCGTTCAAGGTCGGCGGCCAGCACGGTCTCCATCAGCGTGCGCGGCCCGCCCGGCGCTTCCTGGTCGACGAAGCCGATGCGCGCGCCTTTGCGCAGGCGCGCCTCGCCAGCCTCGGGGCTCAGCTCGCCCTTGATGATGCGGAACAGGGTCGACTTGCCGCAGCCATTGCGGCCCACAAGCCCCATCTTCGCCTTCGGCGGAAGGGCGAAGGTGGCCTGGTCGATCAGCAGGCGACCGTCGACGCGGTAGACGAGGTCGTTGACATGCAGCATGGCGCGCGCACTAGCACGCCTTCACAGGCGGAAAAAGCGCCGCTATAAGCCGCCGGACTTTCAACCTCCCCAGAGATTTCACGGAGCATTCCCGATGGCGCTGCAGCGCACCTTCTCCATCATCAAGCCGGACGCGACGAAACGGAACCTGACCGGCAAGATCAACGCCATGATCGAGGCCGCGGGCCTGCGCATCATCGCGCAAAAGCGCCTGCGCCTGTCGCGCGCCCAGGCCGAGGGCTTCTACGCCGTCCACCGCGAGCGCCCCTTCTTCAAGGACCTGGTCGAGTTCATGGTCTCCGGCCCGGTCGTGGTGCAGGTGCTGGAGGGCGAAAACGCCATCGCGAAGTATCGCGAGGTGATGGGCGCCACCAACCCGGCCAACGCCGATGAAGGCACCATCCGCAAGACCTTCGCCGAATCGATCGAGGCCAATTCGGTGCATGGCTCCGACGCCCCGGAAACCGCGGCGCAGGAGATCAGATATTTCTTCTCGGACATCGAGATCGTCGGCTGATCTTCATCTGATGCGTGAAGGCGAAAGCCCGGCGGAAACGCCGGGCTTTTTTCTATTCAGGCCACATCAGCAACGGTGTTTCCGCTGACAAACCGTCAACCCTCACCCGCTCTTCCACCACCCTTGCGCGGTCCTGGCAGTAGAGTTTCAGGCACAGCGGGTAGAGCCGGTGCTCCGCCGTCAGCACCCGGGCGGCGAGCGCGTCCGGCGTATCATCCGCCAGCACCGGCACGGCGGCCTGGCCGATGATCGGCCCGTCGTCCATAGCCGGGCGCACGATGTGCACCGTGCAGCCGTGCAGCTTCACCCCGGCGGCCAGCGCGCGGGCATGGGTGTCCAGCCCCTTGAAGCTTGGCAGCAGCGAGGGGTGGATGTTCAGAAGCCGGTCGCGCCAGCGCTCGGTGAAGTCGGCGCTGAGCAAGCGCATGAACCCGGCGAGGCAGATGATCTCCGCGCCGCTGGCGCGGACCAGGGAGTCGAGCGCTTCCTCGAAGGCTTCGCGGCTGTCATAGCCCTTGCGGTCCAGCGCCGCGGCGGGAACGCCGGCTTGCTCAGCGGTTTTCAGGCCCGCGGCGTCCGGCTTGTCAGCCGCGACCAGCACGATCTCGGCCGGATAGTCCGGCGCCTTCGCGGCCTCCAGCAGCGCCGCCATGTTGGAGCCGCGCCCCGAGATCAGGATGGCGACCCTGCGCCGCGCCATCTCAGGCCGCCTGCAACTGGCCGATCAGCCAGGCTTTTTCGCCAGCGGCGATCAGCGCCTTGCGGATATCTTCAGCGTCCTCCGCCGCCACGGCGAGCACCATGCCGATTCCGCAGTTGAAGGCGCGGCGCATCTCCGCCTCCTCCACCCCGCCGGTTTTGCCCAGCCAGTCGAACACCGCCGGGCGCGGCCAGGCGGAATAATCGATGGCGGGGACCAGGTGATCCGGCGTCATGCGCGGCGGGTTCTCGATCAGGCCGCCGCCGGTGATGTGGGCCAGGCCCTTGATCTTTCCGGCGCGGATCAGCGGCAGCAGCGACCGCACATAGATGCGCGTCGGCGCCAGCAGCGCCTCGCCCAGCGTCTTGCCGGCCTCGAACGGCGCCGGGGCGTCCCAGCCAAGGCCGGAAAGCTGCACGATCTTGCGGATCAGCGAATAGCCATTGGAATGCGGTCCGGTGGAGGCGAGGCCGATCAGCGCGTCGCCCGCCTGCATGCGCGCATGATCGGGCAGCAGCGATCCGCGCTCGGCCGCGCCGACCACGAAGCCGGCGAGGTCGAAATCCTCGCCCGCATACATGCCGGGCATCTCCGCCGTCTCGCCGCCGATCAGGGCGCAGCCGGCCTGGCGGCAGCCCTCGGCCACGCCCGCGATCACGGTTTCGCCCTTCGCCGGGTCCAGCTTGCCGGTGGCGTAATAGTCGAGGAAGAACAGCGGCTCCGCCCCCTGCGCCAGCACGTCGTTGACGCACATGGCGACCAGGTCGATCCCGACGCCGCCGAGATGACCGGTCTCGATGGCGATTTTCAGCTTGGTGCCCACCCCGTCGGTTCCGGAGATCAAGACGGGGTCCCTGAATCCCGCCGCCTTCAGGTCGAAAGCGCCGCCGAAACCGCCCAGATCGGCGTCCGCGCCCGGGCGGCGCGTGGATTTCGCCAGCGGCTTGATGCGCTCGACCAGCGCGTCTCCGGCGTCTATGTCGACGCCTGCGTCGGCGTAGGTCAGGTTGTTCTTGCGCCGGTTGTTCATCGGGGCTCCGCGGGGCGGGGGTCGTCAGGCGGCCTTTTGGCCCATGCGCCGGATGCGCGCAAGGCGGCTTCACCCGCGCCGCAGGCCCGGTATAGTCGCAGCCGCAAGTTCGCAACAGGAGTCCATTCCGTGCGCCATGTCCTCGCCGCGCTGATCCTGGTTCTCGCCGCCGCCGCCGGCGCCGCCGCCCAGGGGCCCTACACCGTGTCGCGCGTGCCCATCGACGCCACGGCGTCAAACACTTTCGAGGCCCAGGCCATCGCCCTGCGCCAGGGCCAGGCCGAGGCCGCCCGGCGGCTGATCGACCGCCTGACCCTGTTCGAGGACCGGATGGAGGCCAGCCTGCCGCCGCTGTCGAACGAGGAGATCGCCGAGCTGATCGCCGGCTTGCAGATCGCCGACGAGCGCCGCAGCGGCACCCGCTATATCGGCGTGCTGACGGTGAATTTCGATCCGCGCGCCGTGCGCCGCTGGCTGCAGTCGCACCGCGTGCCGTTCGTGGAGGCGCAGGCCCGCCCGGTGGTGGTGCTGCCGGTGCTGCACACGGAAGAGGACGGGGCGGCTCTGTGGGACGGTAATCCCTGGCGCGAGACCTGGACGGAGATCGACGCCGCCAATGCGCTGGCGCCGGTGATATTGCCTTCGCGCGAAACGGGCCGGTCGCTGATTTCGGCTTCGGCCGCGACCGCGATGGATGTTGACGCCCTGCGCGACGTGGCGCTGGCCCATGGCGCGGCCGAGGTGGCGGTGCTGATCGCCCGCGGCGGCGAGGACGGCATGCGGTATCAGGGCGCGGTGTTCAGTTTCGCCGATCCGTCAGGAGAGCCGGTGCGCGCGCCTGTCACCGCCTCTGCCGGCGGTTTCCGCGCCGCCGCCCAGCGCTTCATCGCCGACCGTGAGGAAGCGTGGAAGCGCAGCGCCATCGTCCGCGGCGGCGAGGGCGGGGAGTTCGCCGTGACCGTGCTCTATGGCGGGATTTCGGAATGGCAGGCCCTGCGCGGCGCCATCACCGGAGCGTCGCTGGTCACCAATGCGCGGCTGGACGCGCTGTCGCGCGACGGGGCGATGATGACCCTGACCCATCGCGGCGACCGCGCGCAGTTGATCACCGAACTGGACGCCCGCGGCGCGGCGCTGACAGAGGACCGGGAAATGGGCTGGGTGATCCGCCCGGCGCGCTGAGCCTTCGACATGGAAACGCAACTGGTTCTGGACCTGCCGCACCGCGAGGATTTCAGCGCGGCGCGCTTCATCGCGGGCGACAGCAACGCCGAGGCGCGGGCGGCGCTGGCGCGCTGGCGCGACTGGCCGAAAGGGGCGCTGGCGCTGGTCGGCCCGCCGGGGACAGGCAAATCGCATCTGGGCGCGATGTGGCGCGAGGAGACGGGCGCCGCGGCGCCCGGGCGCGCGCGCCTGCCGGCGTTTCTGGACGCCGCACCCTCCGGCCGCCCGGTGCTGGTGGAGGATGCGGACCAGGGTGTCGACGAAATGGCGCTGTTCCACCTTCTCAACCGCGCCGCGACGGGCGCCTGTCCGGCTGTGCTGCTGACGGCGCAGACCGCGCCGGGGCGGTGGCCGGTGGCGACGCCGGACCTGGCCTCGCGCCTGAAGGCGCTGGCGGTGGCGGAGCTGCGAGAGCCGGATGACGCCATGCTGCGACGGCTGCTGGAAAAATTGTTCCGCGATAGACAGGCCCCGGTAACGGACGGTCTGATAGATTACCTGCTGCCGCGGATGGAGCGCTCGGTCGCCGCAGCGCGGCGGCTGGTCGAGGCGCTGGACCGCACGGCGCTGGCGCGGCGCACGCCGGTGACCCGGGCCGTGGCCCGCAGCGTTCTGGACGGCTGGCGCGAGGACGGCGAAGGGGGGGATTCGTGAATCTCGGTTACGCCCGTAACCTGACCGGCGGCGCCAAGGCCATGACCGCGCCCGAGCGGTTCCTGAACCGCGAACTGTCATGGCTGCAGTTCAACATGCGCGTGCTGGAGGAGGCGCTGAACAAGCGCCATCCGCTGCTGGAGCGGCTGCGCTTTCTGTCGATCTCTGCCAGCAATCTCGACGAGTTCTACATGGTGCGCGTCGCCGGCCTGCGCGCCCAGTTCCGCAAAGGCGTCACCACGCCCAGCATCGACGGGCTGACGCCGGCCGAACAACTGGCGCGCATCAACCAGTTCGCCGGCGAACTGATGGACCAGCAATTGTCCTGCTGGCGGCGGCTGAAGCCGGCGCTGGCGCGCGCCGGGGTGAAGGTGCTGGACGCGGACGAGCTGAGCCGCGCCGACCTTGAGTGGCTGCGCGAGGATTTCCTGAACCACATCCTGCCGGTTCTGACGCCGCTGGCGGTTGACCCGGCGCACCCATTCCCCTTCCTGCCCAATCTGGGCTTCGCCCTGGCGCTGAAGCTGCGGCGCGCGGGCGCGGCGAAGAGCATGACGGCGCTGGTGCCGTTGCCGTCGGGCGTACGGCGCTTCGTGGAGCTGCCGACGCGGCGGCGGACGAAAGAAGGCGCGCCGGTAAAACGTTTCGTGGCGCTGGAGACGGCGCTGATCCTGTTCCTGGACCTGCTGTTCCCCGGCTACGAGCTGACCGGCAAGGGTGCTTTCCGCATTATCCGCGACAGTGACATCGAGGTGGAGGAGGAGTCCGAGGACCTGGTTCTGGAGTTCGAGAACCTGTTGAAACAGCGCCGCCGCGGCCGCCTGGTGCGGCTGAAGATGGACGCCGGCATGCCGGAGGACCTGCGCGCATTCATCGCCCAGCATCTCGACGCCGAGCCGCAGGACCTGGTGGTGGTCGACGGCATACTGGGGCTGTCGCAGCTGGAGCAGCTGATCACCGCCGACCGGCCCGACCTGCAGTTTCCGCCCTACGAGCCGCGCTATCCCGAACGCATCCGGGAGCATGACGGCGACTGTTTCGCCGCCATCCGCGCCAAGGACCTGGTGGTTCACCACCCCTATGAAAGCTTCGACGTGGTGGTGCAGTTCATCCGCCAGGCGGCGGCGGACCCGGACGTGGTGGCGATCAAGCAGACGCTGTATCGCACCTCCAAGCATTCGCCGATCGTGGCGGCGCTGGTCGAGGCGGCGGAGGCGGGCAAGAACGTCACCGCGCTGGTGGAGCTGAAGGCCCGGTTCGACGAGGAGGCGAACCTGAAATGGGCGCGCGACCTGGAACGCGCCGGCGTGCAGGTGGTCTATGGCTTCGTCACCTACAAGACCCACGCCAAGATCAGCCTGGTGGTGCGCCGCGAGGGCCGCGACCTGCGCACCTACGCCCATTTCGGCACCGGCAATTATCACCCGATCACGGCGCGCATCTACACCGACCTGTCGCTGTTCACCGCCGACCCGGCGCTGGGCCGCGACGCGGGCCGGGTGTTCAACTACGTCACCGGCTACGCCAGCCTGGAGGGGCTGGAGCGGCTGGCGATCTCGCCCGTGAACATGAAGTCGACCCTGCTGAGCCTGATCGACCAGGAGATCGCCAACGCGCGCGAGGGCAAGCCCGCCGCGATCTGGGCGAAGATGAACTCGCTGGTGCATCCGGAGGTGATCGACGCCCTCTACCGCGCCAGCCAGGCCGGCGTACGCGTGGAATTGGTGGTGCGCGGCATCTGCTGTCTGCGGCCGGGGGTGCGCGGGCTGTCGGACAATATCCGCGTCAAGAGCATCGTCGGGCGGTTTCTGGAACACTCCCGCATCGTCTGCTTCGCCAATGGCGCGGCGATCCCCGGCCCGTCGACCAAGGTGTTCCTCTCGTCCGCCGACTGGATGCCGCGCAATCTCGACCGGCGCGTCGAACTGCTGATCCCGATCCACAACCCGACGGTCCACCGCCAGGTGCTGGAACAGATCATGGTCGCCAATCTGAACGACGAGGAGCAGAGCTGGTACATGCAGCCGAACGGCGAATACGAACGGGTGGACGCCGACAAGCTCGACAAACCGTTCAACGCCCACAAATGGTTCATGACCAATCCCAGCCTGTCCGGGCGCGGGCAGGCGCTGAAGAATGACCAGCCGCAGACCCTGCCCAACCAGGGGCCGCGGCTTTGACGGCGCCGGGCGAGGGCTCGCGCGCGCTAACGCAACCGCAGGAGAACGCGGTCAGCCGCGACGTCGCGGTGATCGACATCGGATCCAACTCGGTGCGGCTGGTGCATTTCCGGCTTGAGGGCCGGGCGCTGTGGCCGGTGTTCAACGAAAAGGTTTCCGCCGGGCTCGGCCGCGGCGTCGAGACGGACGGGCGGCTGCACCCGGAAGGGGTGGAGACCGCGGTGCGCACCCTGAAGCGTTTCGCACAGTTGATGGAAGCCAAGGCGGTCAGCGAGCGCATCGTCGTGGCCACCGCCGCCGTGCGCCTGGCGGAGGATGGCGCGGCGTTCCTGGAGCGCGTGCGCGCCGAAACCGGCCTGGAGCCGCGGCTGCTGTCGGGGGAGGAGGAAGCGCGTCTGTCGGCGCTGGGCGTGATCGCCGGCTGCCCCGGCGCGGCGGGCGTGGCCGGCGACCTGGGCGGCGCCAGCCTTGAGCTGACCTGCGTTGAGGGCGGGCGCACCGGCGCAGGAGTCACCCTGTCGCTGGGGCCGATGTCGTTCCGGCCGAAACTGCTGGCGGATTACAAGGCCCTGAAGGCCGCGATCGACGAGCGCCTGGCGCCCGCCGTGGATATTCTGACGAACAGCGGCGACCGTTTCTACGCCGTCGGCGGCGCCTGGCGGGCGCTGGCGCAACTGTCGATGACGGCGCGCGGCTATCCGCTGCGCGTGCTGCACCAGTACGCCCTGACCCGCGACGAGGTGTCGAAGATCGCCGACTTCGCCAGCAAGACCAGCCCGGAGGCGCTGGCCGGAACGCCCGGCATGTCCAACCGCCGCGCCGAGACGCTGCCCTTCGCCGGGCTGATCCTGAAACGGCTGATGAAGCTCGGAAAATTCAAGCGCGTGGTGTTCTCGGCCTATGGCCTGCGCGAAGGGGCGATGTTCGACCGCATGCCGGAATCGTTGCAGCGGGAGGATCCGCTGGCGGCGGCGGCGGATTCGATGACGCGGCCCGCCGCGCCGTCGCCCGGTTTCGGCGCCGCCCTGTCGGTCTGGACGGAGCGGATTTTCGAGCGCCGTCCGGAATTGTTCGGCCCCGGCGCCGACCGCCGCCTGCGCGACGCCGCGGCGCGAATGACCGACCTGGGCGCCCGTTTCCATCCCGATCACCGGGCGGACCTGGCGCGTGAACAGGTGTTGTATGCGCCGTTCGCTGGCGCGACCCACCCGGAACGGGCCTTTCTGGCGCTGGCGATTCATTACCGCTACGCCGGCTACAACGCCTCCTACCCGTCTTCGCCTTTTGACGCCCTGCTCAACGCCGGACAGCGCGAGGCCGCGCAGGCGCTGGGCCTGGCGCTGCGGCTGGGGGCGGGGCTGTCCGGGCGCTCCGTGGCGCTGCTGAACCGGTTCGCCGTAAGCCTGGACGGCGGATCGCTAACGCTGGTCATGCCGCAGGCGGTCAGCGGCCTGGCGGTGGAGAACGCCCTCAACCGGTTTCACCGGTTGGCGCAGGCGCTGGAGGCGCGCCCGGTGATCGTCGAGACCTAGTCTTTGAGGTCCACGGCCACGACGCGGCCGTTGTGCATTTTCAGCGCCAGTTCGCCGCGCTTCAGACGCAGGGCCGGTTCGCCGAAGGTCTCGCGCCGCCAGCCTTTCAGGGCCGGCACGTCGGCGTCATCATCGGCGGCGATCTTCTCCAGCTCCGGCACGGTGGCGATCAGGCGCGGGGCGACGCCCTTTTCCTCGGCCACCAGCTTCAGCAGCACTTTCAGCAGTTCGGTGGTCGGGCCGGTTCCGTTGGGCGGCGGCGGAGGCGTCTCCACCACCGGCGCGAAAGCCTTCGGGTCCTGCATCGCCTGGCGCATCATCTCGATCAGGCGCTGGGCGGAGCGCGAGCGTTCGAACCCCTTCGGCACGGCGCGCAGGCCGGCCAGCGCTTCGGCGCTTTGGGGGGCGATGTTGATCACCTCGTACAGCGCGTCGTCCTTCATCACCCGGCTGCGCGGCGTGTCGCGTTCCTGCGCCTCCAGCTCGCGCCAGGCGGCGGCGGCCTTCAGCGCCGCGAGCCATTTCGGGCTGTTCTTGCGGATTTTCAGCCGCTTCCAGGCGTCTTCCGGCGTCAGGTTGTAGGTCTGCGGGGCGGTCAGCACCCGCATTTCCTCGCCCAGCCAGTCGAGGCGCCCGGCGTCCTCCAGCTTGCGGCGCAGTTCCGGATACAGGTCGCGCAGATGCGTGACGTCGGCCAGCGCGTAGACGGTTTGCGCCTCGGACAGCGGGCGGCGCGACCAGTCGGTGAAGCGCGGCCCCTTGTCCAGACGCCGTTTCAGCACCGCCTGCACCAGGTTGTCGTAGGCGATGGAATCGCCAAGGCCCACGGCCATCGCCGCCACCTGGGTGTCGAACAGCGGCGCCGGGATCAGCCCGCCGGCCTTGTGATAGAAAATCTCCAGGTCCTGACGCGAGGCGTGGAACACCTTGGTGATCTTCGGGTCGGCCAGCAGCTCGTAGAAGGGGGCGAGGTCGATACTGTCGGCCAGCGGGTCGATCAGCGCCTCGGTCCCGCCGCCGGCGGCCTGGATCAGGCACAGCACCGGCCAGTAGGTCGATTCGCGCATGAACTCGGTGTCCACCGCGACATGGCCGTTGCGGCTCAGCGCCTTGCAGGCCTTGTAAAGCTCGTCCGTGGTGCGGATCAGCGGCGGCGGGCGGAGAATGGCGGAAGGCTTGGCGTCCATTCCGGGCGGTCTAGCGCGGGAATGCGTTTTTGGCGAGGCCGCCGGGCAAGCGAATGTCAGCGCCGCTGCAACAACCGCCAGGCGATGAACAGCGCGATCAACAGCGACCCGCCGGCCACTCCGGCGAACGCGCCCTGGTTGGGAATGTCGAGAATATCGAGCGCGATCAGCGACAACTGCCCGATGCTGGCCGCCCCGGCGTTCATCAGCGCCCCCGCCGCCATCAGCCGGGCGCGGATCGCCTGCGGCGCCCGGCGCTGGGCCATGGCGTAAAGCGGCACCACGTAAAGCCCGGCGGAAATGGCGGCCAGCGCCAGCCAGGCGGTCAGCGTCCAGTTATGCGGCTCGGCCAGGAAATCCGCGGCGGTTCCCAGCGTCTCGCCGGCCGGCAGCGGCTGGAAGGCGGCGATCGCGAATGAGAAGAAGGTGACGCCGATCGCGCCGGCGAAGGAAAACCGCAGCGCGTCCGTCCCGCGCGCCAGCAGGCCGCAGGCGACGCAGCCCAGCGCCGATCCGACAGTGAAGATCAGCATGAACAGCATCACCACCGTTTCGTCATAGCCAAGCGTGTGGCCGACATAGAGCGGGATCAGCACGATCACGATCACCGCCGACAGCAGCCAGAACCAGGCGATGCCCAGCAGCGGCCGCATCACGTCCTGATGCCGCCAGGCGATGCCCAGCACGCGCACGGTCTCTGCAATGAAGTTCCAGTGCGGTTTGCCTTCGCCGCCGGAGGGGCAGGGCGGGGCCGCGCGCATCGTCAGCCAGCCCAGGACTGCGAAGCCGACCAGGATGGCGCTGACGATCTGCGGACCGCCTTCTGCGCGGATCAGCAGCACCCCGGCGCCGACGCCCAGCAGCACCGCGATGAACAAGAATCCGGTGACCAGGGCGTTGCCGGTCACCAGTTCCTCGTCTTTCAGCCAGACGGGCAGGGCGGACAGTTTCGCGGGGCTGAACAGCGCCGACTGGGTTCCCATCAGGAACAGGGTGGCGAACAGCACCGGCGCGCTGTTCAGCAGAAACCCCAGCGCCGCCACCAACATCAGGAATATCTCGCCCAGCTTCGCGGCCTTCATCACCGCCGCGCGGTCGTAACGGTCGGCGATCTGGCCGGAGAGGGCGGAAAACAGGAACAGCGGCAGGGTGAACAGCGTCGCCGCCAGCGGGGCCATCACCTGCGGCGAAAGCCCGGACAGCGTCAGCCCCTCATAGGTGACCAGGATCACCAGCGCGTTGCGGAACATGTTGTCGTTGAAGGCGCCCAGCGTCTGGGCCGCCAGCATTGGCGCAAAGCGGCGCTGGCCGATGATGGTCACTGCGATGCGCGCGCTCATGCCTGGCTCCGTCCCCGCTTCGCCGTCCGGCTGGCAGCCTAGAGGGTTTCGGTCCCGGAATGAAAGGCCGTCCCGCCGCCGCGGATGACCGGGATTGTCAGACGGCGCCCGCTTCCGCCCGCGTGGCGCGGCCGGTATCCTCGGCGCCGTACTGGGGCAGGGAGACCCGTCATGAAACGCATATGTCTTGCGGCCGCCGCCGTTGCCATTGCTGTCGCGGGGGCGCCCGCGCCCGTCGCGCAGGCCCAGCAGGCGACGGTCACGATCCGCGTCTGCAACAACACCAACGAGGACGCGCTGGTCGCCATGTCCTACATGCCGGTCGGCGAACAGAACTGGCTGAACCGCGGCTGGTTCCGGGTATCGTCGCGTTCGTGCCGCGATCTGGACGACACTGGCAACCGCCATTTCTACCTCTACGCCGAAGTGGCCGGCGATTCGGACCGCGGCTGGGGCGGAGATCACAGTCTCTGCGTCGAGTATCCGGGGCCGTACCGTTTTTATTCGCGCCGCGACGCCGTCTGCACCGGCGCGCAGGAACTGGTGGGCTTCCGTCCGCTCAGCGCCAACAATCCCGGCGTCTTCACCTGGAACCTGAATTACTGACGCTGCAGGCAGGTCTGTTCCGTGGCGCGCCGCTTCCTTGACAAGCGGCGCGTTCCGCCGCCTATACCCGCGCTTCTGACGCCGCTATTCCGGAACGGATTTTCGCCATGCACGCCTACCGCACCCATACGTGCGCGCAACTGCGCCCCGAGCATGTCGGCCACAGCGCCCGCATCTCCGGCTGGATTCATCGCAAGCGCGACCATGGCGGCCTGTTGTTCGTCGACCTGCGCGACCATTACGGCCTGACCCAGTGCGTGCTGGAGCCGGATAATCCCCATTTCGCGCGGCTGGAGCGCCTGCGCGTCGAAAGCGTGGTGACGATAACGGGCAAAGTGGTGGCGCGCAGCGAAGACACCGTGAACGCCAACCTGCCCACCGGCGCGGTCGAGGTGCGGGTCGAGGACCTGGCCGTGCAGTCGGAGGCCGAGGAGCTGCCCCTGCCGGTGTTCGGCGAGCCGGACTGGTCGGAAGAGGTGCGCCTGAAGCACCGCTATCTCGACCTGCGGCGCGAGAGCCTGCACCGGCGCATCGTGCTGCGCGGCCAGATCATCGACTCCATCCGCCGCCGCATGGTCGAGCAGGGGTTCATGGAGTTCCAGACCCCGATCCTCACCGCCTCCAGCCCGGAAGGGGCGCGGGACTTCCTGGTTCCCTCGCGCCTGCATCCGGGCCGCTTCTACGCCCTGCCGCAGGCGCCGCAGCAGTTCAAACAGCTGGTGATGGTCTCGGGCTTCGACCGCTATTTCCAGATCGCGCCCTGTTTCCGCGACGAGGATGCGCGCGCCGACCGCGCGCCGGGCGAGTTCTACCAGCTCGACATGGAAATGGCCTTCGCCACCCAGGACGACGTGTTCGGCGCCATAGAGCCGGTGCTGCGCGGCCTGTTCCAGGAATTCGCCGCCGGGCGTGAGGTGAGCGGCGACGCCTTTCCACGCATTCCCTATGCCGAGGCGATCCGCAAATACGGCTCCGACAAACCGGACCTGCGCAACCCGATCGAGATGCAGGCGGTGACGGAATACTTCGCCGGTTCGGGCTTCAAGGTGTTCGCCGGCATGATCGAGCGCGACCCGAAGGTGGAGGTGTGGGCGATCCCGGCGAAGACCGGCGGCTCCCGCGCCTTCTGCGACCGCATGAACGCCTGGGCGCAGAAGGAAGGCCAGCCGGGGCTGGGCTATATCTTCTGGCGGGCCGAGGGCGGCGCGCTGGAAGGCGCAGGTCCGGTCGCCAAGAATATCGGGCCGGAGCGGACAGAGGCGATCCGTGAGCAACTGGGCCTTTCCGAAGGCGACGCCGTGTTCTTCGTCGCTGGTAAGCCCAAGGAGTTCTACAGCTTCGCCGGGCGGGCGCGCGACGTGATCGGCCGCGAGCTGGGCCTGTGCGAAACCAATGTCTTCCGCTTCTGCTGGATCGTCGATTTCCCGATGTACGAGTGGAACGAGGACGAGAAGAAGGTCGACTTCTCCCATAACCCGTTCTCGATGCCGCAGGGCGGGATGGAGGCGCTGGAGACCCAGGACCCGCTGGAGATCCTCGCCTGGCAGTACGACATCGTCTGCAACGGGGTGGAGCTGTCGTCGGGCGCGATCCGCAACCATCGCCCGGACATCATGTTGAAAGCCTTCGAGATCGCCGGCTATCCGAAGGAAGCGGTGGAGGAGCAGTTTGGCGGCATGCTGAACGCCTTCCGCTATGGCGCGCCGCCCCACGGCGGCATCGCGCCGGGGGTGGACCGCATCGTCATGCTGCTGGCGGGGGTCGAGAACCTGCGCGAGGTGGTGATGTTCCCGAAGGACCAGCAGGCGCGCGACCTGATGATGAACGCCCCGGCGGAAGTGTCGCCGAAACAGCTGCGCGAACTGCATATCCGCATCAGCGCCCCGGAAGCGAAGAAGGGCTGAGGCCCGGCTAGCGCCGTTGCGGCGGCGCGGCGGGGTCGCGCGGGGCAGGTTCGCGCTGCGGCGGGCCGCCGCGCATGTCGTCGGTGACCAGCACGCGTACGCGCGGGCCAAGGCCTGCGCCATTGTCGCCGGCCTCGGTCTCGATCCGCATCGCCCGGCGTTCGCGCTCGGCGCGCAGCTGCTCCAGCGCGATCCGGGCCTGTTCGCGCGCCTGGTCGCGGGCGGCGCGGCGCATCTCCGCCTCCATGGCGGCGTTCTCCTGCGCGGCGCGGCGCATTTCCTCGTGCGCCTGGCGCATCGCCTCGCCGGCCTCGCGCAGCGCCTGGGCGGTGGCGGCGGAGCGGAGGGCGTCCAGGTCCATCTCGAACACATAGGCGCCGGCGCCGGTGGAGATGGTGATGCGGCCCATCGCCTCCTCGGCGGTGACGCGCTCCGGCGACGGCGGAGCGGGCGGGCGGGGGACGCGCGCGCCGCGGCGCGGGCCGCATTCGTCCAGCGCCGTTCCGTCAGGCAGCATGACGCCGGCGCCGCAGGCCAGCCCCGCCTGCGTGGCGTCAAGGCCGCGGGCGCCGGTCAGGTTGGCGCCGGTGAAGTTCGTGCGCTGCAGCACCGCGCCGGTGAAGTCGGCGCCGCGCAGGTCGGCGTTGGTGAAATTGGCGCCGGTCAGGTCCGCGCCCAGGAATGAAGCGCCATCGCACATCGCGGCGCTGAAATTGGCTTGCGGCAGGCGCGCGTCGCGGAAGCTGGCGCCAGTGGCGACGGCGGCGCTGAAATCGGCGTGATAGGCCTCGGTCTCCGGCAGGCGGGCGCTGGACAGGTCCGCCGCGGCGAAGCTGACAACCACGAAACGGGCGCCAGCGAGATCGGCGCCGGACAGGCGCGCGCCATTGAAGCGCACGCGCTCGCCGCGTACGGCGGACAGATTGGCGCCGGTCAGGTTGGCGGCGTCGAAACTGACGCCGGACAGCCGCGCCGATGTCAGTTGCGCGCCCTCAAAGTTCGAGGCGGAAAGACGGGTTTCGAACAGGCTGGCGCCGATCAGCGTCGCGCCGCTGAAATCGGCGTTGGCGAAGCTGGCGCCCACCGCGACCACGCCGCTGAGGTTCTTGCCGGCGAAGTCGCAGCCCGAGCAGTCGCCGCCGATGGCGATGCGGCGGTGCGGCGGGTCGACCGCCAGCGCCGCCCCGGCGGCGGAGACCGCGAGGCAGAGCGTGCTGAAAGCGAATGCAAGCCGCCTGATCATGCCTGAGGTGAATACGGCATCAGGTGCGCGGAATCGACTTAAATCGCTGTAACGGCGCGGATAAGCCGCGTTCATGAAGTTTAGGGTCCGGACCCTAACGGCAGGGCGAGACGCGCAGACCTGCCGGCAGGCGCGTCCAGGCGTCGCCGCAGGCGGCGTTGAGCTGGCCCTGGGTCAGGCCGCGCACGCGCTCCATCTCCGCCCCGCCGAGATTGGCGCCGGACAGATTGGCGCCCGAAAAATCCGCCGCGCCGAAATAGGCGCCGACCAGGGTGGCGTTGCTCAGGTTCGCGTTGCGGAAGCTGGCGGAGGTGAAACGGCCGCCGAACAGATTGGCGACCGACAGGTCGGCGCCGGAGAAATTCGCCCGGTTCATGGTGGCGAGGCTGAGATCGGCCTGGCGCAGGCGCGCGCCGGACAGGTTCAGGCCCGGGAGATCGCGGTAGGAAAGATCGGCCTGGAACAGGTTGCAGCCGGGGCAGGAGGCCCCGCCCTGCACGCGTGCGATCTCGCCCGCGTTCTGCGCCGCGGCGGGCGCGGCGGCGAGCGCGAAGGCGGCGATGACTAGGCCAAGGCGTTTCATAATGGCGCGGCTCCGCTACCAATTCGCCCGTGACGTGCAAAGCCCGCGCCGATTATACAGACGGGCGAGCGGCGAGGGGAATACGGGCCGATGAGCGGCGAACCCGGCCTTCTGGCCATAGACCAGGGCACCACCAGTACGCGGGCGATCATGTTCGCGCCGGACGGCGCGGTGATCGCCAGCGCGCAGGAGGAGTTCGCCCAGGCCTATCCGAAACCCGGCTGGGTGGAGCATGACCCGGAAGTGCTGTGGGCCACGGCGCTGGGCACCAGCCGCCGCGCGCTGGCCGCGGCGAAGGCGAAGGGCGTTTCCGCCGCCGCCATCGGCGTCACCAACCAGCGCGAGACCACCATCGTCTGGGACCGCAAGACCGGCGCGCCAATCCACAACGCCATCGTCTGGCAGGACCGGCGCACGGCGGACGCATGCCGCAAGCTCGCCGAAGCCGGGCATGAGGCGCTGGTCGCTGAACGCGCCGGGCTGGTGCTGGATCCCTATTTCTCGGCCACCAAGCTGGCCTGGATACTCGACCATGTGCCGGGCGCGCGCGAACGGGCCAAGCGCGGCGAGCTGCTGTTCGGCACCGTCGACAGCTGGCTGATCTGGCGGCTGACCGGCGGGCGCGTTCACGCCACCGACGCCACCAACGCCAGCCGCACATCGCTGTATGGCCTGCAAAAAGGCGGCTGGGACAATGATTTGCTGGCCCTGTTCGGCGCCCCGAAGGAGGTCTTGCCCGAAGTGCGCGACAGCGCGGGCGATTTCGGGGTCACGGATGAAAGCGTGTTCGGCGCCGCGATCCCCATCACCGGCGTTGCGGGCGATCAGCAGGCCGCCGCCATCGGCCAGGCCTGTTTCGCGCCCGGCGAGGGCAAATGCACCTATGGCACCGGCGCTTTCCTGCTGGTCAACACCGGCCAGACCATCGTGCGGTCGCAGGCCCGCCTGCTGGCCACGGTGGCGTGGCGGCTGAAGGGCAGGGACGCATTCGCGCTGGAAGGCTCGATCCTCGCCGCCGGGGCGACGGTGCAATGGCTGCGCGACGGCCTCGGCGTCATCGGGCGCGCGTCGGATATCGAGGCGCTGGCCGCCAGCGTCGCCGACAGCGGCGGCGTTTACCTGGTGCCGGCCTTCGCCGGGCTTGGCGCGCCGTGGTGGGACGCCGAGGCGCGCGGCGCGCTTGTCGGCCTGACGCGCGGGACCGGCCGGGCCGAGATCGCCCGCGCGGCGCTGGAGGCGGCGGCGCACCAGACGGCGGACCTGGCCGAAGCCATCGCCGCCGACGGCTTCGCCCTGAAACGGCTGAAGGTCGATGGCGGCATGGCGGCCAACACCCTGTTCCTGCAGATGCTGGCCGACCTGCTGGGGGTGGAGGCGGTGCGCCCCGCCAACGCCGAATCCACCGCCTGGGGCGCGGCCTGTCTCGCCGGGCTGGGGGCCGGGGTGTTCTCGTCGCTGGACGAGATCCGCGACGGCTGGAAGGCCGACCGCGCCTTCGCGCCCGCCATGGACGCCGCCCGGCGCGCCGCCGCCCGTTCCGGCTGGCGCGACGCCGTCAGCCGCGCCGCGACGCAGGCGCGGTGAGGGGGCTGAACCACATCGCGCTGAGGCGTTTTTCGATCTCGGCCAGGAGCAGCACCATCACCCCGGCGCCGGCGCAGACCAGCCCGTCGAGGAAGCGCACCGGCTCGGTCGCGAAGGCGAACTGCATGAACGGGGCGTAGGTGAACAGGAACTGCGCCGCCACGGTGACCGCCACCCCGGTCAGCACCGCCGGCGTGCCCAGAACGCCGCGCCAGGTCAGCGATACGCCGTGGGCGTAGCGGACGCTGAACAGGTAGAAAATCTCCATCGCCACGATGGCGTTGACCACCAGCGTGCGCGCGTAATCGACGCTGTCGCCCTTGCCCTTCGACCACAGATAGACGCCGAACACGCCAATCACGAACAGCACCGAGACGAAGCAGATGCGCCAGATCAGCCGGCCGGTCAGCAGCGGCGCGTTTGCCGGCCGCGGCGGACGGCGCATGGCGCCCGGCTCCGTCGGCTCGAACGCCAGGGTGAGGCCGAGGGCGACGGCGGTGATCATGTTGATCCACAGGATCTGCAGCGGCGTCACCGGCAGGGTGACGCCCGCCAGGATCGCGCCGATGACGGCCAGCGCCTCGCCGCCATTGGTGGGCAGCGTCCAGGCGATCACCTTGCCGAGATTGTCGTAGACCGTGCGCCCTTCGCGCACCGCGGCGACGATGGAGGCGAAATTGTCGTCCGCCAGCACCATCTCGCTGGCCTCTTTCGCCGCCTCGGTGCCGCGCTTGCCCATCGCCACGCCGACATCGGCGCGTTTCAGGGCCGGGGCGTCGTTGACGCCGTCGCCGGTCATGGCGACGATGGCGCCGTCGGCCTGCAGCGCCTCGACCAGGCGCAACTTGTGTTCCGGGCTGGCGCGCGCGAACACGTCGGCCTTCAGGGCCATTTCACGCAGCGCCGCGGCGTCCATCCCGTCCAGCGCCGAACCGGCGACCGATTCCGGGCGTTCGGAAATGCCCAGTTGCGCGGCGATGGCCGCCGCGGTGGCGGCATGGTCGCCGGTGATCATCTTCACCGCGATGCCGGCGGACTTGCATTCGGCGACGGCGGACAGCGCCTCGGCCCGCGGCGCGTCGATCATGCCGGCGACGCCCAGCAGCACGAGGCCGTTTTCGACATCCTTGAAATCGAGCGATTTTTTCGTCTTCGCCACGGGTTTGGCGGCGAAACCCAGCACCCGCTGGCCCTGTGCGGCCAGCGCATCAATGCGTTCGCGCCAGTAATCGGCGTCCAGCGGCGCGTCCTCGCCGCCGCCGCGTTTTTCGGCCGCGCACATGGACAATATCTGCTCTGGCGCGCCTTTGACGAAAATCACGCCTTCATGCAGCGTCGCCATGAAGCGGTGGGCGGCGTCGAAGGGAATTTCGTCCAGCCGCGGGCGGGCCTTGCGCGCCTGCGCCATGTCCAGCCCGGCCTTGGCGGCCAGCGCGGCCAGCGCCCCTTCCATCGGGTCGCCGTCGACGGTCCAGTCGCCGTCCGCCTGTTTCAGCTCCGCGTCATTACACAACAGCGCCGCTTCGGCGAGGCTTTTAAGGGCCTCATGCCCGGCGCCGTCACGGGGCGAGACAACGCCTTCGGGCGCATAGCCCTCGCCTCCGACCAGGAACTCGCCGCCGCCGGCGCAGACATGGCGCACCACCATTTCGTTGCGGGTCAGGGTGCCGGTCTTGTCCGAACAGATCACCGACACCGCGCCCAGCGTCTCCACCGCCGGCAGGCGGCGGATGATCGCCTTGCGCGCCGCCATGCGCTGCACGCCGATGGCCAGCGTGATGGTCATGATCGCGGGCAGGCCTTCCGGGATCGCCGCCACGGCCAGCGCCACCACGGTGATGAAGGCGCCGTCCCAGGAATAGCCGCGCGCCAGCATCGCGAAGGCGAACACCAGCGCCGACACGCCCAGAATGGCGAAGGTGATCTGGCGGGCGAAGCCGTCCATCTGGCGCAGCAGCGGCGTCTTCAGGCTCTCCACCGCGCCGACGAGGGTGCTGATTTTGCCCAGCTCGGTATCGGCGCCGGTGGCTGCGGCCACCCCGGCGCCGGAGCCGGCGGCGACGAAACAGCCCGAATGCGCCATGCCGGCGCGGTCGCCGACCGGCGCGTCCGCCGCCACGGCGGCCGCCGACTTGCTGACCGGAACCGATTCCCCGGTCAGCACCGCCTCGTCGATGCGCAGGCTTCTGGCGCGGATCAGGCGCAGGTCGGCGGGGACGCGGTCCCCGGCCTCCAGCAGCACGATGTCGCCCGGAACGATGTCACAGGCGGGAATCGTGGTCCGCGCGCCGTCGCGCAACACCACGGCATGGGGGTCGATCAGGCTGCGAATGGCGGCCAGCGCCCGCTCGGCCCGGCCCTCCTGCACGAAGCCGATGGCGGCGTTGGCGAGGACCACGCCCATGATCACCACGGCGTCCAGCATATGCCCGGTCAGGGCAGACAGGCCCGCCGCCGCCAGCAGTACATAGATCAGCAGGTTGTGGAACTGGGCCAGCAGGCGCACCGGCCAGCCCCGCGTCCGCCCCTGCGGCAGGCGGTTGGGGCCGTGCTGGCTCAGCCTCAGCGCCGCCTCGTCCGGCGACAGCCCGTCCTTCGCCGTCCCCAGCGCCGCCAGCGCCGCCTCGGCGTCCTGCGCGTGCCAGGGGGGCGCGTCCGCTTCGCTCATAGCGGCCATATCCACAGCAGCATCGGCACGCCGGCGGCGACCACCACCACCTCCATCGGCAGGCCCAGGCGCCAGTAATCGCCGAAGCGGAAGCCGCCGGGGCCGAGGATCAGGGTGTTGTTCTGGTGCCCGATGGGGGTGAGGAAGGCGCAGGACGCCCCCACCGCCACCGCCATCAGGAAGGCGTCCGGGTTCACGTCCAGCGCCATGGCGGCGCCGATGGCGATGGGGCACATCACGGCGGCGGTGGCGGCGTTGTTCATGAAGTCCGAAAGCGTCATGGTGACCACCAGGATCAGCGCCAGCGCGAAGGCCGGGTGGCCCTGCGCCACGGCGTTGATCAGGAAGGCGGCGATGGTCTGCGCCGCGCCGGTGTCGGCCATCGCCGCGGCGACGGGCAGCAGCGCCCCCAGCAGTACGATCACCGGCCAGTCGATGGCCGAATACATGTTGCGCACCGGCAATATGCCCGACACCACCACGGCCAGCACGCCGGCGGCGAAGCTGAGCGCGGCGGGAACCAGCCCGGCGGCGGCGGCGGCGATGGCGGCGGCGAAGATGCCCACGGCCAGCAGCGCCTTGCGTGGACTGGGGATGCGCAAGGCCCGCTCGGCCAGCGGCACGCAGTCGAACTGCGCCGCGAATTCGCTGAGCGCCTCGGGCGCGCCCTGCAGCAGCAGCACGTCGCCGGCCGCGACGCGCAGGGTGCGCAGCCGCGCCATCGAGCGCCGCCCCTGCCGCGACACCGCCAGCAGGTTGACCCCGTAACGGTTGCGCAGGCGCACGTCGGCGGCGCTGCGCCCCACGAAGGGCGAATCCGGCCGCACCGCCATTTCGGCGAGGCGGATTTCATCCGACTGCACGGCCTCGCGCGCCTCCTGCTTCTTGTCTTCCTCCAGCTTCAGGCCAAGGGCGGAAAGCGCGCTGACCAGGCCGTCCGGCTCGGCCTCGATGACCAGGATGTCCTTCGCGCGCACCTTGCGCCACGGCCCGGGCGCGGGAATGCGCGTCTCGTCGCGGATCAGGCCCACCACCTGCGCCTCGGCCTTCTCCATCTCCTTTTCGATCTCGCGCAGCGTCATGCCGATGGCCTTCGCCCGCGCCGGCACCCGCGCCTCGGTCAGATAGGCGCCGATCTCGAACCCCTCCTGCCCGGCCTGGCGGGCGGGAACCAGGCGCCAGCCGGCCAGCAGCATGAAGGCGATTCCCGCCCCGGCGACGGCCAGGCCCACGGGCGCGAAATCGAACATCGCGAAGCTGGCGGGGCCGGCCTGTTCGCGAAACCCGGCGACGATCAGGTTCGGCGGCGTGCCGATCATCGTCGTCATGCCGCCAAGGATGGAGCCGAAGGACAGCGGCATCAGCAGCCGCCCGGCCGGAATCTCCAGCCTTCTGGCCGCCATCACCGCCACCGGCATCAACAGCGCCAGTGCGCCGACATTGTTCATGAACGCCGACAGCAGGGCGGCCAGCGCGGTCAGGCTGGCCATGGTGGCCAGCGGGCCGAGCCCGGCGGGCGCCACGCGCCGCGCCAGCGCGTCTATCGCCCCGGTGGAGATCAGCGCCCCGGACAGCACCAGCACGCAGGCCACCGTGATCACCGCCGGATGGCCGAACCCCATGAAGGCGTCGGCCGGCGCCACCAGCCCGGCCAGCACGCAGGCCAGCAGCGCCGCCAGCGCCACCAGGTCATGGCGCCAGCGGCCCCAGACGAACAGGCCCACCGTGGCGGCCAGTATCGCCATCAGGATGATCTGGTCCTGCGTCATCGCCTCTCCCGCCGCGGGCCATCGCGTATCAAACTTTGATGGGCGAGGGCGGGGAAGCGGTCAAGCAGGGGGAGGGGGCTGCTCAAACCCCCAACATCGTCATTCCGTGCGCGCTGCGGCATGGCAATGCCGCCGCGCAGACACGGAACCCGCCGTAGAGGGCGCGAGGGAACTTGCGGGCATCGCCGCCCCGCGGCCCGCATTGCAAGATGATTCCCGCAAGTGTCTTCCTTACCGGCAGTGGGTTCCGGGTCAGCGGCGCAGCATCGCGATGCCGCGCCGCGCCCGGAATGACGACCGGGCGGAGGTTCGCCCTTCACCCCCGGCGGCGGCGGGGTTTTTTCTGCGCCGCGGCGATCACGGGGGCGCGCAGGCGCTCATACAGCGCGAACAGATGCTCCACCCGCTCGCGGTCGCCCTCGAAGGGCTGTTTGCGATACAGCCGGTCCACCGCCCGGTCCAGCGCCTGGTGCGCGCGGCGCAGCGGGGCGGGCATTACGTCCGGGTCGTAAAGATCGGCCAGCGTCGCCTCGGGAAACGCCGCGCGCGCGTCCAGCACCGCCTGCCCCAGATCGTTCAGCCGCGCGCGGTCCGCGTCTTTCAGCTCCGGCCAGGGGAAGGTGTTGTAGACGATGCCGATGGAATAGCGGTAATCGCTCTTCAGCCTGCCGCCGATCTCGCGCAGCCACGCCATGTGCATGGCGCTGGTCAGCACCGCGAAATGCCAGCGTTCGGCATCAAGCGCCACATTCATCAGATTGCTTGGGATGGTGGGCGGTTCAAGCCAACCGATGGGCGCATACTCCCGGCGTTCGGAGGTAACGCTCGGCAAAGCCAGAAATGGCGCTTCAGGGATCGTCGTAAAAGCGAAATCGCTCGGGAAGGCCGCCAAGTCGCGAGTCGCCTTTCGGGTGCTTTCGGAACGGTATTGTCTGACGGCTTTAAGCCGCTCAATGACAAACTCATGTTGCAATACGGGTAACGGAGCATTCCGCAGGGCCAAAATCCAACGATCTCCTCCGTTCAAAAATTCCTGCGCGCCGATAAAAGGTCGAATGTAATCTGAAAGTTCCGGATGACGTTGCCGGAGAATTAGGCCCTCATCGAACTCAAATATCAGATGCCCTCCATCTATCGGTTGTGACCCGAAGCGAACCACCGGCACATCGCAAATGGGCGTGCTTCGGCGCTCGATAACGATATGCCGGTCGGCCAGTCCGGAAGCGTCGATCAGATAGGGCGACAGCGCCGCGTGGCGGCTTTCATGCGGTTCGCCCTTGATGTCGTCGTAAGCGAACAGGCGCTTTTGCTCCGGTTCGTCCTCTCGCCGCGTCAGGCCGATGACCACCACATGCACATGCGCCATGCCGCGCGCGTCGGACCCCCAGGCGAAGGTGCGGTGGGCGAAGGCGATTTCCAGCCGGTAACGGTCGAACAGCAGCGGCCATAGCTGGGCCACCTGTTCGCCTTGGGTGATGGAATTGGTGGCGACGAAGCCGATGCGCGCGGGCGCCCCGCGCCGCACATACTCCCCGGCCTTCAGGAACCAGGCGCAGACATAATCCAGCGTGCCGCCGGACCCGCCCAGCGCCGCGATGCGGCGCACCTGCGCGCGCTGCACATCGCTTTGAAACTTCGCGCCGATAAACGGCGGATTGCCGAGGATGAAGCTGCACTGTTCGGGCGGCAGCACATCGGCCCAGCCGGTCTCCAGCGCGTCGGCATGCACGATCACCGGCGATTTCTTCAGCGGAATGCGCGCGAAATGCCGCCCGAAGGCGGCGCTGAGCGCATTGTTCATGATGTGGTCCATCATCCACATCGCGGTTTCGGCGATGCGGGCCGGGAACTCCTCTATCTCGATGCCGTAGAACTGGTCGACGTCGATGCGCGACAATTGCGTCACGTCCATTTCCAGCGTTTCGTCGTCGCGTTCGCCCAGCGCGCGCAGGGCGTTCAGAATCTCCAGCTCCAACTGGCGCAGTTCCCGATAGGCGATGACGAGAAAATTGCCGCAGCCGCAGGCGGGGTCGAAAAAGCGCATCGCGGCCAGTTTTTCGTGCAGCGCCTTCAGGCGCTGGCGGCGCCCGGTCTTCAGGCCCCGGATATGCGCCAGTTCGGCCCGCAGATCGTCCAGAAACAGCGGCTCTATCACCTTCAGGATGTTCTTTTCGGTGGTGTAGTGGGCGCCCAGCTTGCGCCGCGCCGCCCGGTCCATCACCGACTGGAACAGGCTGCCGAAAATGGCGGGGCTGATCTTCTCCCAGTTGAAGCCGCAGGCCTCCAGCAACTGGCCGCGCATTTTGGCGTCGAAGGCCGGAATGCGCAGGCGTTCGGCGAACAGGTCGCCATTGACGTAGGGAAACTGTGCCAGGTGGTCGGGCAGGGCCTTCTGCCGCTCGGCCTCCGGCCGGTTCAGCACCTCGAACATCTGGATCAGGAACGATCCCGTATCCGCCCCGTCCTCGCGGGTCTCGCGCACCGCCTCCTCGAAGGCGCCGCGCGTCTCGAATATCCCGGTGGAGTCGGCGAACAGGCAGAACAGCAGGCGGACCAGAAAGCGTTCCAGGTCATGCCCGTCATAGCCGGCGTCTTTCAGCGAATCGTGCAGTTTTCCCAGCAGTTCGGCGGCCAGCACGTTGGCCGGGTCCTGATCGCGGAAGCTGCGCCGCTCCACCCCCATGATGAAGCCGAAGCGTTCGACATGGTGCGCAAGCTGGTCGAGGCGGAAGGACACGCCCTCGCCGGTTTCCAGATCGGTCAGGTCGAAGGTCTGGAAATCGCTGACCAGCAGATAGCGCGGCAGTTCCGGCTCTTTCAGGCCGGGGAAATATTCCAGCGCCTGCGTGCGGGCGCGCTTCAGGTCGCGGCCGGCGCTTTTCTGCTCGACCAGCAGCACGCCCTTCCAGAACAGGTCTATGAAGCCGCGCCGGTCGCCCAGCAGCTTCACCGGATGCTCGAAACTGGCGACGCGGCGGCGGCTGACGCCAAAGACGCCGAAGAAGGCGTCGTAGAAGGACTGGGTCTCGCCCTTTTCGTAGCGAGCGTCCTTCCAGTCCTCCGCGAAGGCGGCGGCGCGGGCGCGGATTTCGTTCCAGCTCAGTCGCATGCGCTTCAATGCCTCGCGGATTCGGTGAACGCAATCATAACCCCGCCGCCGGGGGGTGGGGACAAGTCCGAGGGGCGCTCTGTCATCGCCATTCCGGGCGCGCTGACCGGCGGTCCGCTTGAAATCCCTTCCACCGCCCTCCGGCCGACCCCCGAAGAGCGCGGGCATTGACGCGTCCCACCCTCCCCCGGCGTGGGGAGGGTCGGGCCTCCGGACGCAAGGCCGGAGGACCGGGGTGGGGGGATATTTCCGTTTGCGCCATTCACCCCCCACCCCGCTCAGGGCGGCTGCGCCGCCCTTCACGACCCTCCCCGCGCCGGGGGAGGGTGGGAAGGAGACGGGGATGGCGCGCTCAGGCCGCCAGACAGCCCTCAGCCCCGCCGGGCGCGGGTGCGCCAGTTCCAGATGTGCACGCCGGCCAGCGTCAGGGCGCCGGCGACGGTCAGCGGCGTCTCCCACTCATGCTGCGGCCAGCCGAGCACGCCGAGCGCCAGCATCGCGACGCCCGCCGCCGCCAGCGCCGCAAGACCCCAGGGCCGCCGCCCGCCATGGCGGAAATGCCGCGCCAGCGCCAGCGCCGACACCGGCGCCGCCAGCACCACGAAGGCGGCGTGGATCCATTCCGCCCCGGCCAGCAGCGCCAGCAGCGGGCTGAACGCCGCCAGCACCGGCAGCGCCAGGCAATGCACCAGGCACAGGCCGGACAGCGTGATCGCCGAGGCGTCGAAAAGCCGGGGCGTTTCGGCGGGCGGGGTGTGCGGCGCGGTCATGGCGGGCCTTTCCGGGGCTGATGGCGGGGCGGGGCGCTTGAAATGTTATAGTATAACATTTATGAGAGAGCACATCGCGGCGCAAGCGCGGATTCGCCCCGCCGCCGCCGCAATGTGCTGTCAAACGCCTCGCCCGGCGGGGCGTTTCGGGATATGGAGCCTGCCCATGCGTCACCTGTTTTCCGCCGCCGTCTCCGCCCTGGCGCTGGCCGCCCCCGCCGCCGCGTCGCACCCCGGCCATCCCGCGCCCGGCGAGGCCGCGCGCCCCGATCTCGGCCCGCATATCCACGGCGTCGGCTATCTGGCCGCGGCGCTGGACGGCGGGATGCTGGTGGTCGAATTCCAGGCCCCGGGCGGAGACCTGTTCGGGATCGAACGCGAACCGCGCGACGGCGACGAGCGCGCCGCGGCGGCGGCGGTTCTGGAGCAGGTGCGTTCCGGCGCCCTGTTCGCCCCGGCCGCGGCGGCGGGCTGCGAACTGGTTTCAGCGGAGGTCTCGGCGCCGTTCCTCGGCGACTCGATCGGCCCGGCGCCCGGGACTGAAATCCCGGATCACGATCATTCTCACGGCGGTCATCACGGGCATGACCACGGTGAGGCGGCGGAAGAGCGGCCGCAACAGGATCATGGGTATGCCCAGAGTGGACGGGAAGGGGATGAACAGGGGGGTCAAGAGAGGAGTCACGAGGCGCATCGCCATGGCGGCGGCTATTCCGACCTGTTCGTGGAATGGACTTACGCCTGCGCCGCGCCGGCGCGGTTAAACCAGATTGAGGCCATTCTCTTTCAAAGCTTTGACGGGCTTGCCAGAATCGAGGCTGCTTTCATCGGTCCACAGGGCCAGCGCGCCGCCAGTCTCAGCCCGCGGAACCCGCGTTTCGATGTCCGCTGAGCCGCCCGCGCCCGCCGTGGTTATCCGCGATCTGCGCTTTGCGTGGGAGCGCGGCGGGCCGCCGCTGCTCGACATCCCGGAATTTGTTGTGGGGGCAGGCGAACGCGTGTTCCTGCGCGGGCCCAGCGGGGCGGGAAAAAGCACGCTGCTCGGCCTGATCGCCGGGGTGTTATCCCCCGGTTCCGGCTCGGTCTCGGTGCTCGGCCGGGCGGTTTCGGACCTCGGCCCGGCGCGGCGCGACCAGGTGCGCGCGGACAATATCGGCGTTATTTTTCAACTGTTTAACCTGTTGCCTTACCTCAGTGTTCTGGCCAATGTGACGCTGCCCTGCCGCTTCTCCGCCGCCCGCGCCGCCCGCGCCGGGGACGTGGAGGCCGAGGCGCGCAGGCTTTTGAAACGGCTGGGCTTTTCCGATCCGGCGCTGCTGGCGGCGAAGGCCGCGGAGCTCAGCGTCGGCCAGCAGCAGCGCGTCGCCGCCGCCCGCGCCCTCATCGGTAGTCCCGGCCTGATCATCGCCGACGAGCCGACCTCCGCCCTCGACGCCGATTCCAGAAACGCCTTTATTTCCCTGCTGATAGAGGAGTGCGAAGCCTCCGGCGCCGCGCTGTTGTTCGTCAGCCATGACGCGGGGTTATCCGCGCATTTCGACCGCGCCGAGGACCTGACCCGCCTTAACCGCGCCGAGCGCACGGGGAGGGCGGCCTGATGCGTTTTCCCGTGCTGGGCCTTGCGATTCGCAGCGCGCTGAACCGGCGCGTCACCGCCGCGCTGACCATGCTGGCCGTGGCGCTCAGCGTGGCGCTTTTTCTCGGGGTGGAGAAAATCCGCGCCGGCGCCAAGGCCAGTTTCGAGAGCACCATATCCGGAACCGACCTTATCGTCGGCGCGCGCTCAGGCCCGGTAAACCTTTTGCTGTATTCGGTTTTTCGCCTCGGCGACCCGACGGCGAACATCAGCTGGGAGAGCTATCAGCTGATCGCCCGCCAGCCGGGCGTGGCCTGGACTGTCCCCCTATCTTTGGGCGATTCCCACCAGGGCTATCGGGTGATGGGAACCGACGCAGGCTATTTCGAGCACTATCGCTATGGCCGCCGCCAGCCGCTGGAATTCGCGCAAGGCCATGCTTTCGAAGACGTTTTCGAGGCGGTCCTCGGCGCCGAGGCGGCGCGGGCGCTGGGTTATTCGCTGGGTGACGAAATCACTGTCGCCCACGGCCTCGGGCGCGTCAGCTTCGCCGAGCACCGCGAAAATCCCTTTACTGTGGTGGGAATCCTGCGCCCCACCGGCACGCCGGTCGACCGCACTGTGCATGTGCCGCTGGAGGGGATCGAGGCCATCCATATCGGCTGGGAGACCGGGGCGCGCTCGCCGCTGGCCGGGACCCTCAGCGAAGAGGAAATCCGCGCCCGCGACCTGACGCCGGATCAGATCACCGCCTTCCTGATCGGCCTCGACAGCCCGGTCGCCGCCCTGCGCCTGCAGCGCAGCATCAACACCTATCCGGGCGAGGCGCTGAGCGCGATCATGCCTGGCGTGGCGCTGGCGCAGCTATGGAGCGTGATCGGCGTCGCCGAGCGCACGCTGATCGCGGTTTCGGCCTTCGTGGTGCTGGTGGGGCTGACGACGGTGCTGATCAGCATCCTGACCAGCCTCAACGAACGGCGGCGGGAAATGGCGATCCTGCGCTCGCTGGGCGCGCGGCCCTGGCATATTTTCGCGCTGCTGGTGGCCGAGGCGGCGTTCCTGGCCTTCATCGGCGCGCTGGCCGGGGCGGCGCTGGTCTATGGCGGGCTGGCAGCCGCCGCGCCGCTGATGCAGGCGCGTTTCGGCGTCATGCTTACCGGCCTTGGTCCGGGCGCATTCGATCTCTATGTGATTGGCGGCGTGACGCTGGCCGCGGCGCTGATGGGCCTCGGCCCCGCCTGGCAGGCGTTCCGCAATTCGCTGGCCGACGGGCTGTCGATCCGTCTCTAGAAGGTGATGCGATGCATAAATTTTTTGCCATTATCGCTCTGATACTTCTTGCATTTCCATCTGCATCGTTCGCCCAGAATGACACCGTGGCGGAAGTGGTCATGTGGGAAGACCTGCTGCCCGAAGGCGAGCTGGAGCGGCTGGAGCGGCTGATGGCGCAGATGCAGTACAGCACGCTGCTCAGCCATTTCGGCGACCAGCAGTCGCCGCAGATCGGCACTTTCAACGTCGTTGAGGAACTGAACGGCCGCCGCATCCGCATGCCCGGCTTCGTGCTGCCGCTGGATCTGGAGGCGGGCAGCGTGCGCGAATTCCTCCTGGTGCCGTATTTCGGCGCCTGCGTGCATGTGCCGCCGCCGCCGCCGAACCAGATCGTTTATGTGCGCTCCGAAACCCCGTTGCGGGTGGAGGAGCTGTGGGAGCCGGTATGGGTGGAGGGCGTGATGAGCACCGAGCGGCACATGAACGAGCTGGGCGACGCCGCCTACACCCTGGCCCTGTCGTCCTTCGAACGCTACCGCTACTGACCCGATGACGCGGCTGTTCGCTATCCTGGCTGTACTGGCGCTGGCCGCGCCCGCCGCGGCGCAGGCGCCGCGCGATCTCGACTGGAACGAGATGATGCCGCCGGGCGAAGTGGAGGAGCTGCAGCGCCAGCGCATGGCCCAGATGCTGGAGATGATGGGATCCGGGAACACCACGCCGATGCTGGGCCACAGCCCCTATGACGAACCGCAGCTGTCGATGGCCGATCTGCAGGTCGGCACCTTCAACGTCGTCGAGGCGCTGGACGGCGCGCGGGTGCGCCTGGGCGGCTATGTGGTGCCGCTGGACTTTGCGGCCGGACGGGTAAGCCGCTTCCTGTTGGTGCCGTATTTCGGCGCCTGCATCCATGTGCCGCCGCCGCCGCCGAACCAGATGGTGTATGTGGAGAGCAGTGAGGCGTTTGAACTGCCCTCGCTGTCCGCCGCCATGCGCGTGGAGGGCGTGCTGCGCGCCGAACGCCATTACGGCGATCTCGGCGCAGCGGCCTATACGATGACGCTGGAGCGGATTGAGCGCATCCGCTAACCGCAATCGCCCTCGAGGCTTTCAATCCAGCGCGCGATCAGTTCTACGGACTCGTCGTGAACGGTGGAGCGGCCGATCTCCGGCATCATCACCGCGGGGCGGGCGCTTTCCAGCCGGTAGATGAAGATCGACTGCTCCGGCTGGCCCGGAACGATGGAGAAGCGCCGCCCGCCGGTGCCGGCCCCGGCGGCGATCGGCGGCTTGCAGGCGCCGTATTGCAGCCCCAGCGGCGTTTCCGGCGACAGGTGCAGGCCGGAGGTGCGCGCCGGGCCGCCCGGGCTGTGGCAATGAGCGCAATTGATGTCCAGCCAGGCGCGCGCCGCAACGTCCAGATCAAGACTTTCCCATGCCTCGCGCCCGGTCCAGCGCGCCGCGCGCGGTGCGGCCCCGGCGTCGTCCAGCCCGGTCAGCCAGCCGGCGGCGATCAGGCGGTCGAGTTGGTTGTCAACGCCATCGGCATAGGCGAAATCGCGGTTCAGATGCCGCGGGCGCGGGCCGATGGGCGCCAGTACGCGCGTGACGGCGTCGGTGACGTGGCAGGCGGCGCACTGGTTTGTGTTGGGGATCAGATAGGCGAGGGGGCGCGTCTCTCCCGACGCCTCCACCAGCGTCAGCCGCCGCAACTCGCCGATGCGGCGTAGCACCGCCTCGGTCTGCGCCTCGTTCCACACATAGGGGAAGGCCGCCCAGCCATCCGCGCGCCGCACCAGGATACGGGTTTCGATCACGCGCAGGGCGCCGAGGTCCAGCCCCGCGCCGTCCCAGCCGGGCATGTCGTCCAGCGTCAGCGCCACATGCGCCGGGTCGGCGCCCGCCCGTGGGTAGTAGAAGGTCTTGGTGATTACGGTTCCGACTGGAAAGTCGATCACCGCGTCATCATGTGCGGCGGCCTGCGCCCCTTCCGGCAGCCAGATGGTGCGCAGCTTGTGCGCGTAGTCAGTGAACAGCGCCGTGTTCATGTCATAGGCGATCACGCCGTCCGAAACGCGCAGATACCGCCCGTCGCTGGCCAGCATGCCCCAGTCGCTCAGGCGTTCAGGCGGATCGCCGGGGAAGGTGCGCGGTTGCGGCGGCTCCACCACGCCGCCGCAGGCGGCGAGCGCGAGGGCGGCGGCGATGGCGAGCGTGCGCAGCATGACGGTTAGAACGGCAGCTCCACGGCTGGCAGCGGGTCGTGACGGCACTGGTGGTCGGCGGTGACCAGGCGCGGATTGGCGTTGCCGTTCGGCGCGTCGATATTCAGCACCTCGGCCTCGCCATTGTCGACACACAGCCGAAGCTCATCCGGCAGGACGCCGTCGACCATTTTGTCCTCATCGACATAGCCGTCCCATAGCACATCCGGGATGCGGCCGTTGATGCCGAACATGGCGATGCGCAGGGCTTGCAGCGCCATCATGTCCGGGTTGTTCCCGCCGCCGGAGAAATTGTTGCCGTGGATGAAGATTCCTTCCGGATAGGGGTCGAAATCCTCCTGCGTGTGCAGGCCGGAATAGCCGGCCGAGTACAGCGAGGAGACAATGACGTTGGCGGTGCGGTGGTCGGCGATCAGATTGTTGAAGATCTCCACCCGGTCGTTGGAGTTCACCACCACGCCTGACCCGGCGGGGATGCTTGCCACCGGCGTTCCGGGATGCCCGAAATTGGCGGTGTTGTTGCCGGTGACGGTGTTGTCGAACACCCGCGTCGTATGGCCGGGCTGGGGCAGGTTCGGCATGTTGAACACCAGGATGCCGCCGGTGTTGTTCATGGCCAGGTTCTCGTAGACGTCGGCGCCGACGGTGTTCTCCACCTCGATGCCGGCGACATTGTATTCGGCGCGGTTGCGGCGGATGACGGCGTTGCGCGTCTGCCCGACATAGATGCCGGCGTCGGAGGCGCCGATGGCGACGCTGTCCTCGACCAGCACGTTTGTGGAGAGCACCGGATAGATGCCATAGGCGCCGTTGTCGCTGCTGGGGCCGCGCGTCCATTCCACGCGCACGCGTCGGATGATGACGTTCTCGGCGCCGCTGACCTTCAGGCCGTCGCCGCGTGTGTCCTCGATCGCCAGATCCTCGATGGTGAAATCATTGGCGGTGACCAGCAGGCCCTCGGCCCCGACGGCCTGATCGGCGAAATTCAGAATCGTGCTGTCCATGCCGGCGCCGCGGATGGTGACGTTGTCCACCATCAGGGTCAGCCCCTGGTCAAAGGCGAACACGCCTTCGGGAATCTCGATCACGTCGCCGGGCTGCGCGTCGAGCAGCAATTGCTGCAGCACAGCCTGATAATCCCGGTCGGCGCCCGACAGGTCGCGTCCCGCGCCGCGGTCGCCGCAGGCGGCCAGCGCCGCAACGGCCGCCAGCGTGGCGAAAAATCTGATAACTTGCATGCAAAATCCCCCCGAACTAATTGCTATATTTATGAAACCGGCGCCGCCGGCGCGGAGAATCCGCACAGGTCGGTTAGCCGCCATCCCTCGCCGGTGTTGACGAAGCGGCAGGGCAGATAGTCCTGCATGCGGCGGCCATAGGGCGTGAAGACGACGCCGGGCGGCGTGCCCTCCGGCGGCCGCACCGCCGCATAGCGCGCCTGGGTGTAGACCAGCGCCGTGCGCTGCTGTTCGTCGCCGCCGGGCATGTCGATCACGCACAGCGGCGGCGCCATCAGCAGGCCGATCACCGTGCCGCCGGCATAACCCTGACCGCCCCAGACATGGGTGCGGGCGTTCTGATCACCGGCTTCAAGCGCCGCGCGGGCCGCGCCGGGGGCCGACAGGTCGGTCAGCCGCGTCTCGTCATGGGCGATCACGGCGCGGAACACCGCCATCTCGGCCGCATTGGGCGCGCGGCAGACGGGTTCGACCGGGCCGGTGGCGCAGCCGGCGATGGGCGAAACGGCCAGCAGGGCGGCCAGTGCAGGTCTGAGATTTTTCATCGGTTCTTCCGGTTCGCTATCAGGTCATCCACCACGGCGGGTTCGGCCAGAGTGGACGTATCGCCAAGATTTGAAAACTCGTTTTCAGCGATCTTGCGCAGGATTCGCCGCATGATCTTGCCCGACCGCGTCTTGGGCAGGCCGGGGGCGAACTGGATCAGGTCCGGCGTCGCCACCGGGCCGATCTCCTTGCGCACCCACGCCTTCAGCTCCGCCTCGGTCCCGTCCCGCGGCTCCCTGCCGGCGATCAGGGTGACGAAACAATAGATGCCCTGGCCCTTGATTTCGTGCGGATAGCCCACCACCGCAGCCTCGGCGACGTCCGGGTGCGCCACCAGCGCGCTCTCGATCTCTGCGGTGCCGAGCCGGTGGCCGGAAATGTTCAGCACGTCATCGACGCGGCCGGTGATCCACCAGTAGCCGTCTTCGTCGCGGCGCGCGCCATCGCCGGTGAAGTAGAGGCCGCGATAGGTGGTGAAATAGGTTTCGGCGAAACGCTTGTGATCGCCATAGACGGTGCGCATCTGCCCCGGCCAGGAGCGGGTGAGCACAAGGTTGCCCGACGCCGGCCCGTCGATGAAGTTTCCGGCCTCGTCCACCAGCGCCGGAACCACGCCGAACAACGGTTTGGTGGCCGAGCCGGGTTTCAGGTCCGTCGCGCCGGGCAGGGGGGCGATCAGCGCGCCCCCGGTTTCGGTCTGCCACCAGGTGTCGACCACGGGGCAGCGCCCGTCGCCCACCACGCGGTGATACCACAGCCAGGCCTCGGGATTGATCGGCTCGCCCACCGTGCCCAGCAGGCGCAGGGAAGAGCGGTCATGCGCCGTCACCGGATCGTCGCCGAGCCGCATCAGCGCCCGGATCGCCGTCGGCGCGGTGTAGAAGATATTGACCCGGTGCTTGGCGACGACGCGCCAGAATCGGTCCGGCCCCGGCCAGGTGGGTACGCCCTCGAACATCAGCGTCGTGGCGCCGTTGGCCAGCGGCCCATAGACGATGTAGGTGTGGCCGGTCACCCAGCCGACATCGGCCGTGCACCAGTAGATTTCTCCGGGGCGGTAGTCGAAGACGTATTCATGCGTCAGCGACGCCCACACCAGATAACCGCCGGTGGTGTGCAGCACGCCCTTGGGCTTTCCGGTCGATCCCGAGGTGTAGAGGATGAACAGCGGATCTTCCGCGCCCATCGGCTCGGCCGGGCAGTCGGATGAAACCTCCAGCCCCAGTTCGTGATGCCAGTGGTCGCGGCCCGGCGTGAACGGAACCTCCGCCCCGGTATGGCGAACCACCAGCACCGCCTTCACCCCCGGCGCCTTCTCCAGCGCCGCGTCGACATTGGCTTTCAGCGGGATGGCCTTGCCGCCGCGGCGGCCCTCGTCGGCGGTGATCACGAACTGCGAGTCGCAGTCATTGATGCGGCCGGCGATGGCGTCGGGCGAGAAGCCGCCGAACACCACCGAATGCACCGCGCCGATGCGTGCGCAGGCCAGCATGGCGTAGGCGGCTTCGGGGATCATCGGCATGTAAACCGTCAGCCGGTCGCCCTTCTTCACCCCCAGCTTTTTCAGCATATTGGCGAAGCGGCAGACATGCCGGTGCAACTGGCCATAGGTGATGGCGTGGTGATGGGTGGGGTTGTCGCCCTCCCACAGGATCGCGGTCTGGTTCGCCTTGTCGGGCAGATGCCGGTCGACGCAGTTCCAGCAGGCGTTCAGCACCCCGTCGGCGAACCAGCGGATGTGCAGGTCGTCCGGATCCCAGCTGACGTCGCTGACCTGTGTGGGCGCCTTGATCCAGCCGATGCGCCGCGCCTCCTCGCGCCAGAAGGCGTCCGGCTCCTCGACCGAGCGGCGGTACATCGCCTCATAGTCCTCGGCCGAGATGCGGGCGCGGCCCTTCAACTCCTCCGGAACCGGAATGATCGACGGCGAAGCGTCGTTCATGCTGCGTCTCTCCCCTGGTCTTTGTCTTTTGCCGCGATGCTAGGGCGAAGCGATGGCGTTTGTCCGCCCCGATTTCATCTCAGAAGGCGTCGAGCGGGATTTTCAGATACCGCCGCCCGTTCGGCGCCGGGTCGGGCAGGCGTCCGGCGCGGATATTCACCTGCACCGAGGGCAGGATCAGCCGCGGCATCGCCAGCGTCGCGTCGCGCTGGGTGCGCATGTCCACGAAGGCATCCTCGTCCACGCCGCCGGCGAGGTGGATATTGCCCTCGCGCTGCGCCGCCACACTGGTCTCCCAGGCGTAATGCTCCCGCCCCGGGGCCTTGTAGTCATGACACAGGAACATCCGCGTCTCGCCCGGCAGGTCGAAGATGCGCTGGATCGAGCGGTAGAGCGTCCGCGCATCGCCGCCCGGAAAGTCGCAGCGCGCGGTGCCGTAGTCCGGCATGAACAGCGTGTCGCCGACGAAGGCCGCGTCGCCAATCACATGCGTCATGCAGGCCGGGGTGTGCCCCGGCGTCCAGATGGCGCGGGCGGGAAGGGCGCCGACGCGGTATTCCTCGCCATCCTGGAACAAATGGTCAAATTGCGAGCCGTCGGCGCGGAAGCTCGGCCCGGCGCCGAACACTTCGCCGAACGCGGTCTGCACGCGCGCGACGTTGAAGCCGATGCCGATGCGCCCGCCCAGCCGGTCCTTCAGCCACGGGGCGCTGGACAGGTGATCGGCGTGGATATGGGTCTCGATGATCCATTCGGTCTCAAGCCCCGCGCCCTCCACGTAGGCGGCGATTTCGGCGGCCAGTTTCGTGCCGGTGCGGCCCGAAGCCTGGCAATAGTCCAGCACCGGGTCGATGATCGCGCAGCGCTTCGTCTCCGGGTCCGCCGCCACATGGCTGACCGTGAAGGTCTCCGGATCGAAGAAGCTGGTCACTTCGGGTTTTGTGGTCATCGCCCTTACGTCCGCCCGTTCGCCCCGCTAAGGATGCGCAGACTAGCAGGTTCGCAGGGACAGTCATGCCGCTGATCGAGCTTTCGCCGCAGGAGGTGCAGGACCGCCTCGTGGCCGGGACCATCCACCTTGTCGACGTGAGCGAGGCGCATGAATTCGCGCAGGCGCGCATCCCCGGCGCGATGCTGTATCCGATGTCGGGTTTCGACCCCAGGGCCTTGCCCGCCGATGGCGCGCGCGAGGTGGTGCTGTATTGCCGCTCCGGCGGCCGCACGGCGCGGGCGGTGGCGATGTGCGAGGCCGCGGGGGTTGCGGTCTCTGCGCATCTGCGCGGCGGCCTTATCGCCTGGGTCGAGGCCGGCCTGCCGGTGGTGACGCTGGATCCCGCCACGGGGCGGCTGGTGGATCTCACGAAATCGTAGGCGGTTTCACGCAGGCTTGATTGGGCGCTGCGGCCGCCATCTCGCATGGTTGCGCTCCGGGGAGGGCCGCCATGACCGATATCGTCGCCGCACGTTTGGTTCCCGCCGCGCGGCTGGCCTTCGCGGCGGCCCTCGCCGGACTGGGCGCCACCGGAATCGTTTTCGCCGACTTCGCCCTGCAATGGCAGCCGGTTCCGGCGGATATTCCGGGCCGGACGGCGCTGGCCGTCGCTGCCGGCGTGCTGCTGGCGCTGACTGGCGCCGGGCTGGCGCTGCGGCGGCTCGTGTTTCCCGCGGCCGTCCTGCTGTGCGTGATCATGGCCGCATGGGTGCTGGTCCTGCATCTGCCGCGCGTGCTCACCAACGTTCCCTGGGCCTGGCTGGGCTTCTTCGAGTTCGTGGCGATTTTCGGCGCCGCGCTGATCCTGACCAGTTTCCTGGCGCAAGACCGGGAAGGGCGTCTCTCGCGCCTGTTCGACCGGCGCGCGGCACGCATCGGCCTGTTGCTGTTCGCCGTTTCGACGCCGTTCTTCGGCCTGTCGCATGTGATCTCGGTCACGGGCGCGGCGCGTTTCGTGCCCGCCTGGCTGCCGGGGCCGGAATTCTGGGTGGTGGCCACCGCCATTGGTCACGCCGCCGCCGGCGTCAGCCTGCTGACGGGCGTGCTCACCCGCCTCGCCACGGCGCTGTACGGCGTGATGATCGCCAGTTTCGTGCTGACCGTTCATGTTCCGGACGTTCTGGGCGACCCCGCCAGCCACCGGTTCTGGGTGATGCTGTTCGTGGCGATGACGATCTTCGCGGCGGCGCTGACCATCGCGGCGCAGGCCTGGTCGGCGCGCCTCGGCCCGCTGGGCCGCGTCACAGACCCGCAGGCGCCGTGACGGGGCGCCGTCCGCGCGCTATGAAGGCCGCAGGGCTTGAAGACGCGGGAGGCGGCGATGGCGAACATCCTGGTGATCTACGGCACGGTTGAGGGGCAATCGCGCAAGATCGCCGAATTCATCGGCGATCATCTGTCGCGCCGCCGCAACCAGGTTCGCGTCATCGACGCCGCGAAGCCCGGCAAGGTCGCGCCGCCGGCCTTCGACGCCGCGATCATGGTCGCCTCGGTGCACATGGCCCGTCACAGCGCCGCGGCGCGCGAGTTCGCCGGCCGGCATTCCGATGTGCTGAACGCCATGCCGGCGGCCTTCGTGTCGGTGTCGATGAACGCCATCTCCGAACACGCCGACGACCGCGAAGAGGCCGAGGGCTATATCACCCAGTTCGCAGACGAGACCGGCTTCCGCCCCAGGGCGGCGCTCAGCGCCGCCGGCGCGCTGCGCTTCACCCGCTATGACTATTTCAAGGGCTGGATCATCAAGCGCATGGCGGCGGAAAAGGGCGTGAAGCCTGACGCCGCCGGCGATCTGGAATTCACGGACTGGAACGCGCTGACCGTGTTCATCGACGGCTTCCTGCGCGACCACGTTCCGGGGGGTTAATCGACGCTTTCCAGGAAGCCGGTCAGCGCGTCCAGCGCCTCGGGCTCGGTCAGCATCGGCGCATGGCCGACGCCGGGAACCGTCACATCCTTCAGCCCGGCGTTGCGGGCATGCATGGCCTCCACGGTCCCGGCGGACAGAATGTCGGACAACGCGCCGCGCACCACCAGCACCGGAAGCTTCTCCAGCGCCTCGAACAGCGGCCACAGGTCCGGCGCCGGCTGACCGGGGTTGTCGCGCAGCGCCGTGGCGATGGCGGGGTCATAGTCGAACCGGATCAGGCCATCCTCGCCCTGCACGCACTGTCTGCGGGCGAAGGCGAGCCAGAAGCCGGCGTCGGTCACGCCGGGAAAGGCGTCGCTATTGTTCGCCTGCACCGCCGCGATGGCGTCGGTCCAGGTTGCGAACGGGCCGCCGCCGCCGACATAGCTGCGGATGCGCTCCAGCCCCGCCTCTTCGATCACCGGGCCGATGTCGTTGAGGACCAGACCGGCGAGCGCGCCTGGGTTCGCGGCGTTGAAAGCCATCGAGATCAGCCCGCCCATCGATGTGCCGATGGCGATGAAGCTTCCGAGGTCCAGATGCGCGCGCAGCGCGGCCAGGTCGCCGGCATAGACGCCGGGATTGTAATTCCCGGGGTTCGGGTCGCGCGCCGAGCGGCCGCGCCCGCGCACGTCGGGGACGATCACCATCCGCCCCTGCGCGGCGATGGCCGGGGCCACGTCCTCGAAATCCTTTGAATTGCGTGTCAGGCCGTGCAGGCACACCACCGGCGCCTTGCCGGAGGGTGAGGGCGGGTCATAGCGCCGCGCATACAGCGCCAGCCCGTCGGGCGCTTTGAAGTGCAGGGCCTGAAACTCCGGCATTGGCTTCCTCCCTTTCGGCTGCATAGCCGATAAGGCGCGTGCGGCAAGCCGGAAATGTCAGGGCGGGAGATGCGGTGTCTGGAGCTCTCGTCCTTCATGTCCCGCTTTGCGAGCCTCCTCAGGATGAGGGAGTCCAGAAAGCACTGGTCAGCACGCCTCGTTCCTCACCACCCGCGCAAGGCGGCTTTATCCGCGGCGGCTTATCGCTAAGGTCCGCGGCATGCGTATCGCGCTTGCGCCGCTTCTGCTGCTGTTCGCCGGCGCCGCCCCGGCGGCGGCGCAGGAGGTGATCACCGTCACCGCCGCCCGCCGCGCCGAGGCGCGGGACGCGGCGGCGGTTCCGGTCGCCATCATCCCGGAGGCGGAGGTGGAGCGCACGGGCGCCCAGCATCCGTCGGAGCTGTTGAACCGCGCGCCGGGCGTGATGATCCACCGCAACAGCGGGGCCGAGCACCTGACCGCCATCCGCTCTCCGGTTCTCACCGGCGGGGCGGGGGCGGGGTCGTTCCTGTTCCTCGAGGACGGCGTGCCGCTGCGCGCCGCCGGCTTCGCCAATGTCAACGGCCTGTTCGAAGGGCTGAGCGAGTTCGCCGCGGGGGTGGAGATCATCCGCGGCCCCGGCACGGCGCTGCACGGCTCCAACGCCCTGCACGGGCTGGTCAACGTCCTCACCCCCGACCCGGCGCAGGCGCGCAGCCTCACCGAGGCCGAGATCGCCAGTTTCGGCCGCTGGCGCGGCCGCGCTATCGCCGCCCGCCAGGGCGACGGCCTGAACGCCTACGCCGCCCTGTCATGGCTGCACGAGGACGGCTGGCGGGATAACGCCGGGCTGGACCGCATCGGCGCGCTGACCGGGATCTCCGGCCGCGCCGGGCGCTTCGACTGGCGGGCCGGGGCGGGGTTCGTATGGCTGGACCAGAACACCGCCACCTTCATCACCGGGCAGGACGCTTACCGGGACCGCGCCCGGTCGCGCAGCAACCCGGCGCCGGACGCCTTCCGCAAGGCCTGGGCGGCGCGGGCCTTCCTGCGCGCCGAGACGGCGCTGGACAATGGCTGGTCGCTGTCGCTGACCCCCTATGCGCGCGTCAACGAGATGGAGCTGCTGATGCACTTCCTGCCCTCGCAGGCGCTGGAGGAGACCGGGCATCACAGCCTCGGTCTGCAGGCGCAGGTCTGGCGGGAAGGCGCGCGGGGGTCGGTCACCCTCGGCGCCGATGCGGAATGGACCCGCGGCTTTCTGGTCGAGACCCAGGAACTGCCCAGCTTCGGACAATTCCCTGAGGGGGTGCATTATGACTTTACGGCGGATGCATGGGTGATAGGTGGGTATGTGCAGGGCCGGTGGAAGGTGAATGACGCGGTATCGCTGGAGGCCGGCCTGCGCGTGGAAGGCGCGTGGTATGACTATGAAAACCACAGGGACGCCAACGCGATAGGCCGGTTTCTTCGCCCAGAGTCTCGCCGCGATGATTTCACCGTCGTCACGCCGCATTTCGGCGCCGTCTGGACGCTGAACACGGACCAGCGCCTGTTCCTGCGCGCCGCCCGTGGCGCCCGCGCCCCGCAGGCGCAGGAGCTATACAGACTCCAGCCTGGACAGCAGATCGACGGCATAAATCCGGAGGTTCTGGACTCGCTGGAGGCCGGCTGGCGCTGGACGGGCGCCGGCGGCGCGCGCGTCGAGATCGCCGCCTTCGCCATGGAAAAGCGCAATGTGTTTTTCCGCGACGCGGACGGGTTGAACGTCACCGACGCGCGTACCCGCCACCGGGGGGTGGAGGTGGAGGCCGCAGCGCCGTTGCATGACACCCTGCTGTTGTCGTTGTCAGCCACCTTGGCGCGACACCAGTACGCCTATGACCGCCCGGTGTCGCAGGCTTGGGAATCGGTCAGCAAGGGCGATGACATCGACACCGCGCCGCGCGTTCTGGGTAATCTGCGCCTGCTGTGGACGCCGGATGCGCGCCTGACGGTGGAGGCCGAGTGGGCGCATGTCGGGCGCTATTACACCGACGCGGCCAACGACCACACATATCCCGGCCATGACGTGGCCAATCTGCGCGCAGTGTGGCGCGGCGGAGAGCGGTGGGAAGTGTTCGGCGTGGTGCGCAATCTGTTCGATGTCCGCTACGCCGAGCGCGCCGATTTCGCCTTCGGAACCCCGCGCTATTTCCCCGGCGAGCCGCGGGCGTTCTCTGCCGGGTTCAGGCTGCGCGGCTAGGCGGCGAGCAATTTGCGCATCACGGCGCGAAAGCGCGCGGCCAGGCCGTCATGGCGCACGTGCCAGCCGCTCTCGACAATGCGACGACCGGCCGACCACACCGAATCCACGCAGGTGCGGTCGCCGGCGAAAATCCATGAATCGAGCAGCGCGTCACCGGTTTTTCCGGCCAGCATCGGGTGTTCGGCCTTCAGCGACACCAGATCCGCGAACAGCCCGGTCTCTATGGCGCCGCTGGCGCGGCCCAGCGCCTGCGCGCCGCCCTTCAGCGCGCCGTCATACAGCGCGCGGCCGGTGGAGCCGCCCGGCGCCGCGAACACATTGCGGCGACGCAAGGAAAGCCGCTGGCTCCATTCCAGCAGGCGCAGTTCGCCCGCCGCGCCAGTGCGCACATGACTGTCAGTGCCGATGCCGAAACGCCCGCCCGCGGTCAGCCAGGCCGGGGCCGGGAACACGCCGTCACCCAGATCGGCCTCCGTCGTCGGGCACAGGCCGGCGACAGCGCCCGAGCGCGCGGCGGCCTGCGTCTCGGCCCCGGTCATGTGGGTGGCGTGCACCAGCGTCCAGCGCGCGTCGACGGCGCAATTCTCCAGCAGCCAGTCCACCGGGCGGCGCCCCGACCAGGCTAGGCAGTCCTCCACCTCTTTCACCTGTTCGGCGATATGGATGTGGACCGGCCCGTCTTGAGTTGCATCCGCGACGGCAGTGAGTGACCCTGGCGTCACCGCGCGCAGCGAATGCGGCGCCGCGCCAATCGCGTCGTCGGGGTGCACGAGATGCGCCCGCGCCGCCTCGCGCAGGCGCAGATAGCCGTCCACGTTATTGATGAAGCGGCGCTGCCCTTCGCCGGGCGGAACACCGCCGAAACCACCTTGGGCGTAGAAAACCGGCAGCAGCGTCAGGCCGATGCCGGCGTCCTTCGCCGCATGGGCGATGCGGGCCGATGTCTCGGCTGGGTCGGCATAGGCCGCGCCGTCCGGGGCATGGTGAAGATAGTGGAACTCGGCCACGGCGGCGAAGCCGCCCTCGGCCATTTCGGAATATACATAGGCGGCTATGGTCTCGATCTCTTGCGGGCCGAGGCGCGGCAGGAAGCGGTACATCGCCTCGCGCCAGCTCCAGAAATCATCATCGCCATCGCCCCGGCGCTCGGTCAGTCCCGCCAGCGCACGCTGGAAAGCGTGGCTGTGCAGGTTGCACGGCGCGGGCAGCAGGATATGGATGAACTCGTCCTCCGGGCCCGGCGCGGTTCCCGTAACCACGGCCGCGATCCGTCCGTCCGCGGAAATAGCCACATCAACGTCCGTCGCCCAGCCCCCGGGCAACAGCGCCGTTTCCGCATGAAGCTTGCGCATCACCTGCATCCTCTGACAGGAAGTAACCCGGAATCACAGACCGGAGATAGTCCGCCTTGCGCTATCAACGCCTGTTTACCAACGCCTGCCTGGCGACGATGGTTCCCGGCGCCGCGCCCTATGGCTTTATCGGCGGTGGGGCGGTGGCCGTGCGCGATGGACGGATCGGCTGGACAGGGGTGGCGAAGGATGCGCCGCAGGCGGACGAGGTGATCGACCTTGAAGGCCGTCTTGTCACCCCGGCGCTGGTCGATTGCCATACCCATCTGGTGTTCGCCGGCGACCGGGCGGGAGAGTTCGAACGCCGTCTGGCCGGCGAAAGCTATGAAGGCATCGCCCGCTCTGGCGGCGGCATTACCGCCACCATGACCGCCACCCGCGCCGCCACGGCGGCCGAGCTGGCGGCGCTGGCGCTGAAACGGCTGGATGCGCTGAGCGCTGAAGGTGTTGGAACTGTAGAAATTAAAAGCGGTTATGGGCTTAATTTCGAGTCCGAGATTAATATGCTAAAGGCGGCGCGCACCTGTGGCCTGGTCTCCGGCGTCCGTGTGCGGACCACGCTTCTGACTGCCCACGCCATCCCGCCGGAATACGCCGGGCGCTCCGGCGCCTATATCGACGAAGTGGTCATCCCCCTGGTCGCCGAGGCGGCGCGACAGGGTCTGGCCGACGCCGTCGACGCCTATTGCGAAAAGATCGCCTTTTCGCCGCAGGAGACGCGCCGGGTGTTCGACGCGGCGAAAGCCGCCGGCTTGCCGGTGAAGCTGCACGCCGACCAGTTTTCCGACACCGGCGGCGCGGCGCTGGCGGCGGAGTATGGCGCGCTGAGCGCCGATCACCTTGAATACACATCCAGTGAAGGAGTGGCGGCGATGTCGGCGGCCGGAACCGTAGCCGTGCTGCTGCCGGGCGCGTTCTATGCGCTGAAGGAGACGCAGCTTCCGCCGGTGCAGGCGCTACGCGAGGCGGGGGTTCCCATGGCCGTGGCCACCGACGCCAATCCCGGCTCCTCGCCTTTGCTGTCGCCGCTGCTGGCCGCCAACATGGCCTGCACGCTGTTCGGCCTGACGGTGGAGGAGGCGCTGGCCGGCGTCACCCGCGAGGGCGCGCGGGCGCTGGGGCTGCTCAACGAGATCGGAACCCTCGAATCCGGCAAGCGCTGCGATCTCGCCGTATGGGATGTGGAGCAGCCGGCCGAATTGGTGCAATGGATGGGCGCGCGCCCGCTGCACGGGCGGGTGCTGAACGGAGAATGGGCGTGAGCGCTGTGACGATTAAACCCGGCGCGATGCGGCTGGCCGACTGGCGGGCGATCTGGCGCGGCGCGGCGGTGAAGACCGATCCCGGCGCGCGCGCGGGCGTGGAGGCTTCGGCGCAGGCGGTGCAGGCGCTGCTGGCGTCGGGCCGCGCCGTCTATGGCGTCAACACCGGTTTCGGCAAGCTGGCCCAGACGCGCATCGGCGCCGATGAGCTGGGCGAATTGCAGACGCGGCTGATCCTGTCGCACGCCGCCGGAACCGGCGATGCCGCGCCAGAGGCCGCCGTGCGGCTGATGATGGCGCTGAAGATCGCCAGCCTGGGGCGCGGCGCGTCCGGCGTGCGCTGGCAGACCGTGCAGGCCCTGCAGGCGCTGCTGGATGCGGGCGTTACCCCGGTGATCCCGGCGCAGGGTTCGGTCGGCGCTTCGGGCGATCTGGCGCCGCTGTCGCACATGACGGCAGCGCTGATCGGGGTGGGAGAGGCGGTCTTTCAGGGTCAGCGAATGCCAGCCGGCAAAGCGCTGGCGAAAGCCGGGCTGAAGCCGGTGACGCTGGGGCCGAAGGAGGGGCTGGCCCTGATCAACGGCACGCAGTTCTCCACCGCGCTTGCGCTGGCCGGGCTGTTCGAGGCCGAGACGGGCTTGCAGGCGGCGCTGGTCGCCGGGGCGATGAGCGTCGAAGCGGCGAAAGGCTCCGCCGCGCCGTTTGATGCGCGCATCCATGCGCTGCGCGGCCATCGCGGCCAGATCGCCGCCGCGGCGGCGATCCGCGCCCTGCTGGACGGCAGCGCGATCCTGAAAAGCCATGAAGACTGCGGGAAAGTGCAGGATCCCTATTGCCTGCGCTGCCAGCCGCAGGTGACCGGCGCCGCGCTGGACGTGCTGCGTCAGGCGGCTGCGTCACTGTTGATCGAATCCAACGCCGTCACTGACAATCCGCTGATCTTTTCTGACGCCCCGGGTGACCCCCAGGCGATCTCCGGCGGCAATTTCCACGCCGAACCCGTGGCTTTCGCCGCCGACATGATCGCGCTGGCCGTGTGCGAGACCGGATCGATCTCCGAACGCCGCACGGCGCTGCTGACCGATCCGGCGCTGTCGGGCCTGCCGGCTTTCCTGACCCCGGCGCCGGGGCTGAACTCCGGTTTCATGATCGCGCAGGTGACGGCGGCGGCGCTGGTGTCTGAGAACAAACAGCGCGCCATGCCGGCCAGCGTCGATTCCATCCCCACCTCCGCCAACCAGGAGGACCATGTCTCCATGGCGGCGCACGGGGCGCGGCGGCTGCTGGAGATGACGCGCAATCTGCACGCCGTGGTCGGCGTCGAACTGCTGGCCGCGGCGCAGGGCATGGATTTTCATGCGCCGCTGAAATCCTCGGCCCGGCTGGAGGCGGCGAAGGCGGCGCTGCGCGCAAAGGTTCCGCGGCTTGAGGACGACCGCTATTTCGCGCCCGACATGGCGGCGGCGGCGGAACTGGTGGCCAGCGGCGCGCTGGCGGACGCCGCCGGACGGGACGCCATACCGGATGTGGAGGCGGCGTGAGCGCGGTGTTCGGGCTTCATCGCGGCGACGGGCCGCTGGTGGTCAGCGTGCCGCATTCGGGAACGGAAATCCCCGACGCCATCGCCGCGCGGCTGAGCGAGGCCGGGCGCGCCATGCCCGACACCGACTGGTTCGTCGACCGGCTTTACGGCTTCACCCGCGATCTGGGCGCGACGATGATCACCGCGAACCTGTCGCGCTATGTCATCGACCTGAACCGCGATCCCTCCGGCGCCTCGCTGTATCCGGGCCAGACCACCACCGGGCTGGTTCCCACCGAAACCTTCGACGGCCGGCCGCTTTACGCCGAAGGCGGCGAACCGGACGAGGCCGAGATCGAGGCGCGGCGGGGGCAGTATTTCGATCCCTATCACCGCGCGCTGAGCGAGGAGCTGGCCCGCGTGCGGGCCGAACATGGCTATGCACTGCTCTATGACGCCCATTCCATCGCCTCGCAGGTTCCGCGCCTGTTCGAAGGCGAGCTGCCGGTGCTGAATCTCGGCACCAATGGCGGCGAGACCTGCGCGCCGGAGATCGAGCGCGCAGCCGTAAAAGCCATGCTGAATCAAGAAGAATACGAGGCAGTCCTGAACCAGCGCTTCAAGGGTGGCTGGATCACCCGCAGCTTCGGGCGCCCGCACACCAACATCCACGCCATGCAGATGGAGCTGGCCCAGCGCGCCTATATGAACGAGGCCGCAACGCGTTATGACGAGGGCAGGGCGGACAAGCTGATCCCGGTTCTGAAAACCATCATCGAAAGCGCGCTCGCCGCCGCCGAGCGCCTGCATTGGGAAGTGACGGCATGAACACGCGCATCGACAACGCCCGCGTCATCCGCGCCCGCCGCGGGGCGGAGCGGGAGGCGAAATCCTGGCTGACCGAAGCCCCGCTTCGCATGCTGATGAACAATCTCGACCCCGAAGTGGCCGAAAAGCCGGAAGAGCTGGTGGTCTATGGCGGCATCGGCCGCGCGGCGCGCGACTGGGAAAGCTTCGACACCATCGTTTCGGCGCTGAAACGGCTGGGCGATGACGAGACGCTGCTGGTGCAGTCCGGCAAGCCGGTGGGCGTGTTTCGCACCCATGCCGACGCGCCGCGGGTGCTGATCGCCAATTCCAACCTGGTGCCCGCGTTCGCCAACTGGGAGCATTTCCGCGAACTCGACCGCAAGGGGCTGATGATGTACGGCCAGATGACGGCCGGGTCGTGGATCTATATCGGCAGCCAGGGCATCGTTCAGGGCACTTACGAGACCTTCGCCGAAATGGGCCGGCGCCATTATGGCGGCGATCTTTCCGGCAAATGGATCCTCACCGGCGGTCTGGGCGGCATGGGCGGGGCGCAGCCGCTGGCCGGGGTGATGGCGGGGGCCTCCGTCCTCGCCGTGGAGTGCCGCCCGTCGCGCATCGAAATGCGCCTGAAGACCCGCTATCTCGACGAACAGGCCGCGACGCTGGACGAGGCGCTGGAGATTCTGGCCCGCGCGAAGAAGGCCGGAAAGGCGCTGTCGGTGGGTCTGCTGGGCAACGCCGCCGACGTGTTCGGCGAACTGGCCGCGCGCGGCGTGCGCCCGGATGCGGTGACCGACCAGACCTCGGCCCATGACCCGGTCAACGGCTATCTGCCGCAGGGCTGGACGCTGCAGGAATGGGACGAACGCCGCGAGGCTGACCCGCAGGCCGTGGCCGTGGCGGCGAAGGCCAGCATGGCCGTGCAGGTGGAGGCGATGCTCGCCTTCCACCGCATGGGCGTTCCCACCTTTGATTACGGCAATAATATCCGCCAGATGGCGAAAGAGGCGGGGGTGGACGACGCCTTCGCCTTCCCCGGTTTCGTGCCGGCCTATATCCGCCCGCTGTTCTGCCGCGGCGTCGGCCCGTTCCGCTGGGCGGCGCTGTCCGGCGACCCTGAAGACATCTACCGCACCGACGCCAAGGTGAAGGAGCTGATCCCCGATGACGCGCACCTTCACAACTGGCTGGACATGGCGCGCGACCGCATCGCGTTTCAGGGCCTGCCGGCGCGCATCTGCTGGGTCGGGCTGGGCCAGCGCCACCGCCTCGGCCTCGCCTTCAACGAGATGGTGGCCAGGGGCGAGCTGAAAGCCCCCGTGGTCATCGGCCGCGACCATCTGGATTCCGGCTCGGTCGCCAGCCCCAACCGCGAGACCGAGGCGATGAAGGATGGCAGCGACGCGGTGGCCGACTGGCCGTTGCTGAACGCGTTGCTGAACACCGCCTCGGGCGCGACATGGGTGTCGCTGCATCATGGCGGCGGCGTCGGCATGGGCTGGTCGATCCATTCCGGGCAGGTGGTGGTCTGCGACGGCACGGCCGAGGCCGCCCGGCGCGTGGAGCGCGTGTTGTGGAACGACCCCGCCACCGGCGTCATGCGCCACGCCGACGCCGGCTATGACGAAGCCATCGCCTGCGCGAAGGAGCAGGGGCTGGATTTGCCGTCGCTGTAACAGGCATTGTGCCGGGCGACGCCTGAAGGGAGGCCGCCATGCTGCGCCTGATCGCATTTATCGTCGTTCTCGCCGCGTCGCCGGCGGCGGCGCAGGAGTATTTCCCGCCGCGCGGCGATGACGGCTGGGCGCGGCTGGACCCGGCGGAGGCCGGTTTCGATCCGGTAGCGCTGCAGGCGGCGGTGGATTTCGCCATCGGCAACGAAACCCGGCTGGACGGCGCGTTGGGCGAGGTGATCAGCGCCCGGCAGCTGACCATCACCACGCCGTTGACCTGGTCATACGAGCCTTACTCCGACCCCATCGGCCCCTTGCAGGATCGCGGCGGTCCGTCCGGCGTCATCCTGCGCGGCGGCCATATCGTCGCCGAATGGGGCGAGCCGGAGCGGGTGGACATGACCTTCTCGGTTACCAAGACCTTCGTCAGCCTGATGGCGGGGCTGGCGCACATGGACGGGCTGATCGAAGACCTGCACGCCCCCGTGGCGCCTCAGGTGGCCGACGAGCAGTTTCACACCGCCCACAACGCCCCGATCACCTGGGACCAGCTTTTGCGCCAGACCAGCGGCTGGTCGGGAACCCTGTTCGGCAAGCCGGACTGGGGCGACCGTCCGGCGCGCGACAACGCCGCCTCGAAACTGATTGAAGGCCCGCCCGCGCCCGGCGAACGCTGGGAATACAACGACGTGCGGGTCAATGCGTTGTCGCTGGCGCTGCTGCATGTCTGGGGGCGGCCGCTGCCCGAAGTGCTGGCGGAGCGGATCATGACGCCCATCGGCGCCAGCGAAAGCTGGGTCTGGCACGGCTATCACAATTCCCATGTCGAGATCGGCGGGGTGCGGATGCAGTCCGTCTCCGGCGGCGGGCATTGGGGCGGGGGCATGTTCATCTCCGCCTATGACATGGCGCGGCTGGGCCTGCTGGCGGCGCGCGGCGGGCGCTGGGACGGGGCGGAGATCATCGCGGAAAGCTGGCTGGACGAGGCGGCGTCGCCGACGGCGCAGAACCCCGGCTATGGCCATATGAACTTCTTCCTCAACCGGCCGCAGATGGAGGGGGCAGCGGTGCGCGCGCCCGGCGCGCCGGAAAGCGCCTATGCCTGGCTGGGGGCGGGAACCAATGTCGTGTTCATCAGCGCCGAGCATGATCTGGTCGCGGTCGTGCGCTGGATCGACCGGCGGGCGATGAACGAGTTTCTGGAACGCCTGATGGCGGCGCTGGAGGGGTAGGGGTCAGCAGGGGTCACCCATACCCCTTCATGATCTCGGCCAGTCTGGACGAGCCGGGGCAGAGCGCCTCATGGGGCAGGGCGTTCAGCGGCGTTTGCGGCAGTTTCGCCATCTCGGCCATGTCGGCGCGGCTTTCGTCGAGATACAGAAGTCCGGTGAGGATTTCCCGCCCCTCCATCTTGCGCATCAGCTCGAAAGCCTGGTCGCGGTCGCGCGGGTCATAGTCGCGCCCGGTCTTGCGCAGCATCACCGTGCCGCCATGGTGCATCTTCACCGGCATCGCCTCGCCGGCGTCGTAATCGGCCGTCACCTCGGTTTCTTCGGGCACGAAGTCGGCATGCACGACGGGGTGATAGTATTTGTAGGTGTGGGCGTAGCTCTTGGTGGAGCCGGCGTGGTCGTTGAAGGTCACGCACGGGCTGATGACGTCGATCAGCGCGAAGCCGCGATGCATCAGCCCGGCCTTGATCAGCGGCACCAGCTGTTTCTTGTCGCCCGAGAAGCTGCGGGCGACGAAGCTGGCCCCCAGGGTGAGGCCCATCATGACCGGATCGATGGGCGACATCTCGTTGACCTCGCCCTTCTTGGCCCTGGTGCCGATATCGGCCGAGGCCGAGAACTGGCCCTTGGTGAGGCCGTAAACGCCATTGTTCTCTATCACATAGAGCATGTTGACGTTGCGGCGGATGGCGTGGGCGAACTGGCCAAGGCCGATGGACAGCGAATCCCCGTCGCCGGAGACGCCGATGTAATAAAGCTCCGGATTCACCGCCGCGGCGCCGGAGGCGACCGAGGGCATGCGCCCGTGCACGGAATTGATGCCGTGCGACTGGCCGAGGAAATAGGCCGTGGTCTTCGACGAACAGCCGATGCCGGAGACCTTGGCCGCCCTGTGCGGCTCCAGGTCAAGCTGGTGAAAGGCCTGCACGAAGGCGGCGGTGATCGAGTCATGCCCGCAGCCGGCGCACAGGGTGGACATCACCCCTTCATAATCGCGCACGGTCAGGCCCAGCGCGTTGCGCGGCAGGTGTTTGTCGATGCGGGGTTTGACGATGGATGTCATTGCGCCGCCTCCTTCGCCGCGCCGTGCAGGTGGGCGCGCACGCCATCGATGATGAAGCGCGGGCTGGCCGGCATGCCGCCATAGTCGCGGACCGAAATCAGCTGCGCCTTTTTCGCCGGGGTTTCGTTGATCAGCAGGGTGCGCAATTGCGCATCGCGGTTCTGCTCGACCACGAACACGGTGTCATGGGCGGCGAGGAAATCCGTCACCTCCTGCCCGAAGGGGAAGCCGCGCACGCGCATGTAATCCAGGCACACGCCCTCTTCGGCGAGGCGGGCGATGGCCTCTCGCGCCGCGCCGTCACAGCCGCCGACGGTGAGAATGGCCAGCTTGGTGGCCTTCGGCGCGTCCAGGGTGACGGGTTTGGGCACGAAGGCGGCGGCGTTGGCCCATTTGCGGGCGATGCGGTCCAGCACCTCCTGATAGGCGTTGGAATCCTCGGTATAGCCGCCGAACTTGGTGTGGCCGGAGCCGCGGGTGAAATACGCCCCCTTCGGATGCTCGCCGGGAATGGTGCGATAGGGAACGCCGTCGCCGTCGACATCCAGATAGCGGTGGAATTTCTGCACCTTTTCCAGATCCTCCGCGCGCAGAACCTTGCCGCGGTCGGGGCGCCAGGCGTCGTCCCATGTCAGTTTCGGCGTCATCCAGTCGTTCATGCCGATATCAAGATCGGACAGCACGAATACCGGCGTCTGGAAACGCTCGGCCAGATCGAAGGCGGCGACCGTCAGGTCAAAGCATTCCTTCGCGTCGCCGGGGAAGATGACGATGTGCTTGGTGTCGCCATGACTGGCGTAGGCGGCCAGCGCGATGTCGCCCTGCTGGGTGCGGGTCGGCATGCCGGTGGAGGGGCCGACGCGCTGGATATCGAACAGCACCAGCGGCACCTCGCCGTAATAGGCGAAGCCGATGAACTCGCTCATCAGCGAGATGCCGGGGCCGCTGGTGGGGGTGAAAGCGCGCGCGCCGTTCCACCCGGCGCCGATGGCCATGCCGGCGGCGGCCAGTTCGTCCTCGGCCTGGATGATGCAGTAATTGTTGGCGCCGGTTTCGGGGTCGACGCGCAACTGCTCGCAGAACGCCTTGAAAGCATCCATCAGGGATGTCGATGGAGTGATCGGATACCAGGCGCCGAAGGTGGCGCCGGCATAGACGCAAGCGAGACCGGCGGCGGTGTTGCCGTCGATCATCACGCAGTCTTTCGTCGCGTCCATCGGCGCGACGCGGATCGGCAGCGGATGGTCGAAATGCGCCCTCGCATAGTCGTATCCGATGGCCACGGCCTGTTTGTTGGCGTCGATCAGCTTCTGCTTGGCGGCGAACATCTCGCCGATCAGGCCGTGGATGATGTCCAGATCCAGATCCAGCAGCGCCGCGGCGGCGCCGACATAGGCCATGTTCTTCATCAACACGCGGGTGCGGGCGTTGCCGAACGCCTCGTTGCACATGCGGGCCAGCGGCACGCCCAGCGCCGTGATGTCCGGCCGGCTGGTCAGCTCCGGCCGCGGCCAGGTGGAGTCGTAAAGCAGGTATCCGCCCGGCGAGACCTCCTGCACGTCCTTGGCGTAGCTTTCCGGGTTCATGGCGATCATGAAATCAAGATCGCCCGAGCGCGCCTGCCAGCCGTCCTTCGTCACCCGGATTTCGTACCAGGTCGGCAGGCCCTGGATGTTGGACGGAAACAGGTTCTTGCCCACCACGGGCACGCCCATGCGGAACACCGTCTTCATCAGCAGGCCGTTGGCGCTGGCCGAGCCGGTGCCGTTCACATTGGCGATCTTGATGACGAAGTCATTGACGCGGTCGCGCTGGCCGACGCCGGTCTGGATGCTGGTCTGCACGTTCATTCCGCGGCCTCCCGCCGGCGGGCTTCGTCATCGGCGTGCGGGAGGAAGATGTCCGACAGTTGCATGTCCCAGGCCGCGGTGGGGCAGCGCTCGGCGCACAGCCCGCAATGCACGCACAGATTCTCGTCCTTGACCATTACGCGGCCGGTGTCCTTCAACGGGTTGGAGACGTAGAGCGCCTGATCGCGGTTCGGCGCCGGGGCCTTCAGGCGCGTGCGCAGATCGTCCTCGGCGCCGTTGGGCGCGATGGTCAGACAGTCGACCGGGCAGATATCGACGCAGGCGTCGCACTCGACGCAGGATTCGGCGGTGAACACCGTCTGCACGTCGCAGTTCAGACAGCGGGCGACCTCGACGGCGGTCTGCTCGGGCGAAAAGCCCAGCTCCACTTCCACATCAAGGCTCTGGAAGCGCTTCTTCAACTCCACATGCTGCATCTTGCGGCGCAGGGCGGGGTCATAGTCGTTGGCGTAGCTCCACTCGTTCACGCCCATTTTGGCGGTGGTCAGATTGACCCCGCGCGGCATGCGGTCTTGCACGCTCTCGCCCATGCAGTGCTTGTGGATGGAGATGGCCGCCTGGTGGCCGTGCTCCACCGCCCAGATGATGTTCAGCGGGCCGAAGGCGGCGTCGCCGCCGAAGAACACGCCCTTCTTCGTCGACTCGAAGGTGGTCTTGTCGACCACCGGCTCGTCCCATTTGCCGAATTCGATGCCGATGTCGCGTTCGATCCAAGGGAAGGCGTTTTCCTGCCCGATGGCCAGGATCACGTCGTCGCAGGGGATCACCACCTCGCCGGTGACGCGCTGGCCGGTGATCTCGCCGCTCGCGTCGATGTCGTACTCCATCGTCTCGAAGGCCATGCCGGTCAGGCGGCCGTTCTCGACCACGAAGCGTTTCGGGCTGTGGTTGACGACGATCTCGATATTCTCTTCCTCGGCGTCCTCCAGCTCCCAGGGCGAGGCCTTGAAGAACTGGCGCGGCTTGCGGGCCATCACCTTCACGCTGTCCGCGCCGAGGCGCAGAGAGGTGCGGCAGCAGTCCATGGCCGTGTTGCCGACGCCGATGATCAGCACCTGCTTGCCGATCGATTTCACATGGTCGAAAGCGACCGATTCCAGCCATTCGATGCCGATATGGATGTTGGCGGCGGCCTCTTCGCGCCCCGGAATCTTCAGGTCCTTGCCCTTCGGCGCGCCGGAGCCGACGAACACCGCGTCCCAGCCCTGTTTCAGGAAGTCCTTCAGGCTGTCGACGCGATGGCCGGTCTTCAGCGTCACGCCCATGTCGAGGATGTATCCGATCTCCTCGTCCAGCACCTCCTCGGGCAGGCGGAAGGAGGGGATGTTGGAGATCATCAGCCCGCCGGGGCGCTCCAGCGCCTCGAATACGGTGCATTCATAGCCCAGCGGGGCGAGATCATTGGCCACGGTCAGCGAGGCCGGCCCCGCGCCGATCAGCGCCACGCGCTTGCCATTGGTCTTTTTCGGCTTCTGCGGCAGCAGGTGTTTGACCTCGCCGCGATGGTCGGCGGCGACGCGCTTCAGCCGGCAGATGGCCACCGGCTGGTCCTCAACCCGCGTGCGGCGGCAGGCCGGTTCGCACGGGCGGTCGCAGACCCGGCCCAGAATGCCCGGAAACACGTTCGAGCGCCGGTTGACCATATAGGCGTCGGTGAAGCGTCCCTGCGCGATCAGGCGGATATATTCCGGCACCGGCGTATGCGCCGGGCAGGCCCACTGGCAGTCCACGACCTTGTGGAAATAATCGGGATCATGGATGTCGGTCGGCTTCATCATGCTGTGCGGCCCCGCCGGATTGCTTTGCGCAGCATAGGACATGGGGCGGGGGCGTCCACAAGCAGATTCGCGCTCCGTCCACACATTGCGGGCGGCGCGCGGCTCGGCTATCCCGGGCGCGACCGCCGCAGGAGCATTCGCGTATGTCCGGCCCGTTCTACGAGCATCTGAAATCCACCCTGGCCGAGATTGAGGCCGAAGGCCTCTACAAGCGCGAGCGCATCATCACCTCGCAGCAGTTTTCCGAGATCGACGTGCGCCGCAATGGCGGACACAGCCATGTCATCAACTTCTGCGCCAACAACTATCTCGGCCTCGCCAACCGGCCGGAGCTGATCGCCGCCGCCAAACAGGCGCTTGACCGCTATGGCTATGGCGTCGCCTCGGTGCGGTTCATCTGCGGCACGCAGGAGGTGCACCGCGAGCTGGAACAGGCGCTGGCGGACTTTACGGGGCAGCAGGACGCCATCCTCTACGCCGCGGCGTTCGACGCCAATGGCGGGGTGTTCGAGCCGCTGCTGGACGAAAACGACGCCATCATTTCGGATTCGCTCAACCACGCCTCGATCATCGACGGGGTGCGTCTGTGCAAGGCCAGGCGCTATCGCTTCGCCAATTCCGACATGGACGATCTGGAGGGCAAGCTGAAACAGGCGCGCGCCGACGGCGCCCGGCACATCCTGATCGTCACCGACGGCGTGTTCTCGATGGACGGTTATATCGCCCGGCTGAAGGACATCTGCGACCTGGCGGACAAATATGACGCCCTGACCATGGTCGACGACTGCCACGCCCACGGCTTCATGGGTGCGAACGGGCGCGGCACGCCGGAACATTGCGGCGTCATGGGCCGCATCGACATCATCACCGGCACGCTGGGCAAGGCGCTGGGCGGCGCCATGGGCGGTTTCACGGCGGCGAAACAGCCGGTGATCGACATGCTGCGCCAGCGCTCGCGGCCCTATCTGTTCTCCAACTCGCTGGCCCCGGCCATCGCCGGCGCCAGCCTGAAGGCGCTGGAGATGGTGCGCGGCGGCCATGACCTGCGCGCCCGCCTGTTCGACAACGCGAAGCGCTTCCGCAAGGGGATGAGCGAGGCCGGCTTCAACCTGCTGCCCGGCGAACACCCGATCATCCCGGTGATGCTGGGCGACGCCAAGCTGAGCCAGGACATGGCCGCGCGCCTGATGGGGGAAGGGGTGTATGTGATCGGCTTCTTCTATCCGGTGGTGCCGAAGGGCCAGGCCCGCATCCGCACCCAGATGAGCGCCGCCCACACGCCGGAGCAGATCGACCGCGCTGTGGCGGCGTTTGCGAAGGTGGGCAAGGAGCTGGGGGTGGTGTAGCGCCCCTTCGGACCCTCGCCCTTCGTGGCCCGCTTCGCGGGACTCCTCAGGGTGAGGGAGACAGTGCACAATCACCCCTCATCCTGAGGTGCTGACGAAGTCAGCCGCGAAGGACGGGGGGTCAGGAAACCAGAACGGCAGGAATGCGATGAAAGCCCTCGTCAAAGCCGAATCGAAGCCCGGCATCTGGATGCGCGACGAACCGGCGCCCGAAATCGGGCCGGACGACGTGCTGATCCGGGTGAAGAAAACCGCCATCTGCGGCACCGACATCCATATCTATGAATGGGACGACTGGGCGGCGAAGAACGTGCCGACGCCGATGGTCGTCGGCCATGAATACATGGGCGTGATCGAGCAGGTGGGCCGCGACGTGACGCGCGTAAAACCCGGCATGCGGGTGTCGGGCGAGGGGCATGTGGTGGGCGAGCGATCACGCGCCGCGCGCGCCGGGCGCTTTCACCTCGACCCCGAAACCAAGGGCGTCGGCGTCAACATCCCCGGCGCCTTCGCCGAATATGTGCGCATTCCCGCCTTCAATGTCGTGCCGCTGCCCGACGACCTGCCGGACGAGATCGGCTCCATCCTCGACCCGCTGGGCAATGCGGTTCACACCGCGCTGGCCTTTGACCTGGTGGGCGAGGACGTTCTGGTCACCGGCGCCGGGCCGATCGGCATCATGGCCGCCGCGGTCGCCCGCCATGTCGGCGCGCGCCACATCGTGCTGACCGACATCAATCCAGACCGGCTGACGCTGGCGCAGAAGGTCGTCCGCAACATCCGCCCCGTGAACACGGCGAAGGAAGACCTGAACGACGTGATGGCGGAGCTGAAGATGACAGAGGGCTTCGACATCGGGCTTGAAATGTCGGGCGCGGAGCCGGCCTTCAAACAGATGACCGCCGCAATGGTGATGGGCGGGCGCATCGCCATGCTGGGGATTCCGGCGCGGCCGATGACGGTTGATTTCGGCGAGCTGATCCTGAAGGCGATCACGCTGAAAGGCATCTATGGCCGCGAGATGTTCGAGACCTGGTACAAGATGATCGCCATGCTGCAATCGGGGCTGGACGTGTCGGGCATCATCACCCACCGCCTGAAGGCCGATGATTTCCAGCAGGGGTTTGACGCCATGCGCTCCGGCAAGTCCGGCAAGGTGGTTCTGGACTGGGCATGACGGATTTTCCCTCGCGCCCCCTGCCGTTTTCCGAACTGCCGCCGGAAGAGATGCGGGCGCGGGCGAAGGCGTTCTTCGAGGCGATGAAAACCCGCCGCACGGTGCGCGATTTCGCGGACCGCGACGTGCCGCGCGAGATCATCGAAAACGCCATCCGCAGCGCCGGAACCGCGCCGTCGGGCGCCAATCACCAGCCCTGGCATTTCGCCGTCATCGGCAAGGGGCCGCTGCGCGCGCGCCTGCGCGCCGCCGCCGAGGCCGAGGAGCGGGCCTTCTATGAAAGCAAGGCCAGCGCGGAATGGCTGGCGGCGCTGGCCCCGCTGGGCACCGATGCGGTGAAACCGTATCTGGAGACCGCGCCGTGGCTGATCGCCGTGTTCGCCCAGCGCCGCGGCGGCGCCCGGGCGGGGGAGGATCGCAAGAATTACTATGTCGCCGAGTCGGTGGGCATCGCCTGTGGCTTCCTGCTGGCGGCGCTGCACCAGGCCGGGCTGGCCACCCTGACCCACACGCCGAACCCGATGGGCTTTCTGTCCGAAATCTGCGAACGCCCGGAAAACGAGAAGCCCTACATGCTGATCGTCGCCGGCTATCCCGCGCCCGGCGCGCGCGTGCCCGAACACGCGCTGATCAAGAAGCCTTTGCAGGACATTTCAAGCTGGCTCTAGGGGCAGGCTGTACGCCTCCCTTACGCCGCCGCGCCGCGCCGGATGGCGGTGACCGACCAGATCAGCGCGATGAACCAGCCAATCACCGTCCAGCCGAAGACCAGGTTGGTCAGGAAGATGGCCAGCGCGTTGTGATGGCCGCGCGCCAGCGCGATGATCGCCGGGATGAAATACATCAGGGCGGGGAGAAGCAGAATTTCAGCGCCGTACATAGCGGAGCCTCCTTATCGAATTTCGATAAAATAACCCGCGATTCCGGCGCGCGCAAGGGGCGGGCGGGGGATCGGCGCGTGCGCAGTCCCCCTTCGCGTTCCAGATCACGCGTCCGGGAATTTGAAGTCCTTGTATATCTCGCGCAGCTTGGTTTTCAGCACCTTGCCCGTAGCGCCGATGGGCATGGCGTCGATGAACTCCACCGCGTCCGGCACCCACCATTTGGCGACCTGGCCGGACAGATAGTCGAGGATCGACTGCGCGTCCGGCTTCGCGCCCTCGCGCAACTGCACGATCAGCAGCGGGCGCTCCTGCCATTTCGGGTGCGCGCGGCCGATGACGGCGGCCAGCGCCACGTCCTTGTGGCCCATGGCGGCATTTTCGAGATCGATGGAGCTGATCCATTCGCCGCCGGTCTTGATCACGTCCTTCGACCGGTCGGTGATGGTCATGAAGCCGTCTTCGTCGAGATGCGCCACATCGCCGGTCTTGAACCAGCCGTCGTCGGTGAAGCTCTCGTCGCCGGCGCCGCGGTAATAGGCCGAGGCGATCCACGGCCCGCGCACCTGCACATGGCCCGAGGATTCGCCGTCGCGTGGCAGCACATTGCCTTCGTCATCGACGATGCGCATCTCGACGCCGAACACCAGCCGGCCCTGCTTCAGCTTGACCTTGATCTCTTCCTCGCGGCTGATGCCGGCATGTTTGGGCAGGGGCACATTGACCGTGCCCAGCGGGCTCATCTCGGTCATGCCCCAGCCCTGCTGCATCCTGACGCCGTATTCGTCCTCATAGGCGCGCAGCAGCGCCTCGGGCAGGGCCGAGCCGCCGATCAGCACGCGGTCGACGCTGTCGATCCGCTTGCCGGTCTGTTTCAGGTATTGCAGCAGGCCCAGCCACACCGTCGGCACGCCAGCGACGTAAGACACCTGCTCGCTCTCGATCAGTTCGTGCAGGCCCTCGCCGTCCAGCCGCGCGCCGGGCATCACCAGCTTGGCTCCGGTCATCGCGGCGGCGTAGGGGATGCCCCAGGCGTTGACGTGGAACATCGGCACCACGGGCAGCAGCACGCCGGAGGCGCCGACGCCAATCACGTCTGAAGACGTGCTGGCCAACGCGTGCAGCACCGTGGAGCGGTGGGAATACAGCACGCCTTTCGGGTCGCCGGTGGTGCCGGAGGTGTAGCACAGCCCGGCGGCGGCGTTTTCGTCGAAGTCCGGCCAGTCATAGCTCGCCTTGTGACCGGCGATCATGTCCTCATAGGCGTCGGTCTGGGTCTTGGTGGCGCCGCGCAGTTCGCCGCCGCCCATCACCACCCAGTTCTTCACCGTCTTGCAGTGTTCGGCGATGCCGTCGATCAGCGGCGCGAAGGTGGAATCGAAGAACACCGCCTTCGACTGCGAATGGTTGAGGATCCAGATGATGTGCTGCGGCGACAGCCGCGGATTGACGGTGTTGATCACCGCGCCGACGCCGGAGACGGCGTAATAAAGCTCGAAATGCCGGTGCGAGTTCCAGGCGATGGTCGAGACCCGGTCGCCCTCCTTTATCTTCATGTCGCGGGTCAGCATGTTGGCCAGCTTCTGCGACCGGGCGTGCGCGTCGGCATAGCCATAGCGGTGGATCTGGTGGTTCTCCGGCAGACGGGTGACGATCTCGCGCTTGCCATGGTTCATCGCCGCATGCTGGATGATGTGCGAAATCATCAGCGGCCGGTTCATCATCAGGCCTTCAAGCGCAAGCATGTCGTCTCCCCCGTGTGCGTCGCCAGGCGCGTTTTCCCCGCGCGGTTGAATTTGCGCGCTATCAAACCGGCGATGGGCTTTGCGCGCAATCCCTTTGCACCGGAAACCGCAACGATTTATCCGCATTGCAGAAAGGGGAGATTCGCATGACGAGCGAGCCGCCGGTTTTCGAGGATGTCGAGGACGCCGCGCGCCGGTTGGAGGGCCATGCGGTGGTCACGCCACTGCTGCGCTGCGACGTGTTGGACGAAGCCGGTGGCGGGCGTGTGTTTGTGAAAGCCGAATGTCTGCAGCGCACCGGCAGCTTCAAGTTCCGCGGCGCCTGGAACCGGCTGTCGCGGCTGGACGCGGAACAGAAGAAACGCGGCGTGGTCGCCTTTTCGTCCGGCAATCATGCGCAGGGCGTGGCCGCGGCGGCGAAGCTGCTGGGCATGCCGGCGGTGATCGTTATGCCCGCCGACGCCCCGGCGGTGAAGGCGGAGGGCGTGCGGGCGCTGGGCGCGCGCATTGTGCCCTTCGATCGCGAAACCGAGGACCGCAACGCCATCGCGGCGCGCCTCGCCGCCGAGACCGGGGCCGTGGTCGTGCCCGCCTTCGACGATCCGTTCGTGATCGCAGGTCAGGGGACGACAGGGTTGGAAATCGTCGCGCAGGCGGCTGGCGTCTCTCTGGACGCGGTTCTATGCCCCGCGGGCGGCGGCGGCCTGGTCGCGGGCGTTGGCCTGGCCATGAAGCGGCTGTCGCCGGAAACGCGGATCTGGGCCGTCGAGCCGGCGGGGTTCGACGATCACCGCCGCTCGCTGGCCGCGGGCCGCATCGTCTGCAATGAGCGTCTGACCGGCTCGATCTGTGATGCGCTGCTGGCCCCCGCGCCGGGCGAGATCACCTTCGCCCTGAACCGCATGCAGCTTTCCGGCGCCGTGACCGTGAGTGATGACGAGGCGCTGGCCGCCATGGCCTTCGCCTTCCGGCATCTGAAAATCGTGCTGGAGCCGGGCGGCGCCGTGGCGCTGGCCGCGGTGCTGAACCGGCGCGTCGAAACACAGGGGCGCGCGGTGTGCATGGTCGTCAGCGGCGGCAATGTCGATCCGGCGTTGTTCGCCCGGGCGCTTACCTGACCGGCGGCGGTTCGCCATTGCGGCCGAGGTCGCGCTCGATCTGCAGGCGCGAAGACTGCTCGGGCGCCAGGCGGCTGCGGTAGACCTGCAGGTTCTCCAGCACGCGCATGACGTAGTTGCGGGTTTCCGAGAAGGGAATGCTCTCGATCCAGTCGATAGGATCCACGTCCGGGTCGCGCGGGTCGCCATAATCGCGAATCCACTGCCGCGCCCGGCTGCCGCCGGCGTTATAGGCCGCCAGCGCCAGCAGGTACGACCCCTCGAAAGCCGTCACCACTTCATCCAGATGGGCGATGCCCAGCGTCATGTTGTAGTCCGGGTCGTAGAGCAGCCAGTCGGCGTTATAGGGCGTTCCCATGCGCCGGGCGGTTTCGCGCGCCGTCGCCGGCATCAGCTGCATGATGCCGCGGGCGCCGGCGTGGCTGATGGAGCGCGGATCGAATTCCGTCTCCTGGCGGATAATGGAATGCACCAGCGCCGGGTCCGGCACGCCGAACGGCGTCTGCGGCATGGCGATCACCGGGTAGGCGCTTTCGGGCAGCACCTCGCCGCGCTGACGCGCCGCTTTCGCCGCGCGCAGGGCCAGCCGCAATTGCAGGTAATCGCGCGCCAGGCCGGCGAGCATGGAGGTTTCGACCGGGGTTTCGACCACGTTCTGATAGTGGCCGATGAACACCCGGAACATATAGTCCTGATCCTGTTCGGCCAGCAGGCGCATCGCCCGCACCATCGGACGCGCCTCGAACGCGGCGCGGGTTTCGGCGTCGGGCTCCGGCTCCGGCGGCAGGGCGAAATCCGCGCCCGATCCGCGCAGGGCGGCGATCGCCATCTGGCCATAGAAGGCGGTGGCGTGTTCGGCGGCCTCGGTGAAGGCGCGGCGCGCCGCCTCGGCGTCGCCAGCAGCTTCCGCCGCACGGCCCTGCCAGTACAGCGCGCGGGAGACCGAGACCGTGAAGCTGACGCCGGATTCCAGGGTCTGGAAATGGCGCAGCGCGTCGGACGGACGGTCGAGATGCACGAGCGCCAGCCAGCCAGCCAGAAACTCGGCGTCGGCGAAATCCGCGCCGGACGACATGCCATGCGCGGATGCGACCCGGTAGGCTTCTGCATGGCGGCCGTCGCGGATCAGGCGCAGGATCATCAGCCGCCGCTCTGTCCACATCAGCGACAGGGCGCGGGTGTTGGCGTGTTCCCCCGGCAGTTCCAGCACCAGCGGCAGGATGTTCTCGTCGCTCTGGCCGGCGCGGCGCCGCCAGCGTATGCGCTCGTACAGCAGGCCGGCGTCGCCGGAGAGGCCGGGCGGCACGGCGTTGACCGCCGTATCAACACCGCGATCACGGCCGGCCAGGCGGATACGTGCGTCGGCCAGGCGCCGTTGACCTTCCGGAAGCAAGCTCATCAGGTCGCGCGCCGCGCTGCGCTGGTCGGTCCACAGCAGATGGTCAACGCGCGCAGCGTGATCTTCCTGCGTCAGCAAGGCGGCATGGCGGCGGGCGATCTCGCGCTGGCGCTCGGCGCGGAAATTGTTCTCGCGCCAGGCGGCGCGGATCAGCGTCTGGGCTTCGTCGCGGCGGCCCAGTTGCAAATACGCCTCAGCCAGCATGACGCGGCCCTCGCCGGTCAACGGCGGGGAGGCCGAGAACCAGTCGGCGATGGCGGCGGCCGACATGCCCGAGGAGTCGATCTTGCCTTCGGCTTCACGCTGGATGGTGGCGTGCAGCGGCCAGCCACGCAGGTCGGAAACCGCCTGGTCCAGTTCGTAGAAACTGGTTCCTGGATCGGAGGTGGCGATGCGCCATAACAGGATGTCGCGCGCCACACGGTCGGACAGGCGCGAGCGGAATTCGCGCACCATGCGCCAGTCGCCGTCCGATGCGGCGGCGAGGCCGCGCCGGAACACGGCGAAGTCATGATCATCCAGATAGCGGGAGTGGTTGGCCGGGTCCGGCTTCAGCCGCGGGACGGGAATGGCGTGCGCCTGGGCCGACAGGGCGAAGGCGCAAAGAACAATGGCGAAGCGCGTGATCATGGCTCCTGCTACGCAAGGGCGGCGCCGGTTTCATCCAGATTCGCCCAAGCCCGATTCTTTGTCCATAGCCGTATCAGTGCGGCCCTTGGCCGCGAGGACGTGCGCCGATATGGTCCGCGCCGCCGCATCATGAACGGGGTTGAGACATGTTCCGGGGTTCGCTGACCGCGCTTGTGACGCCGTTCCGGAACGGAACGGTGGACGAGGCCGCCTTCGCCGCGCTGGCCGAGCGCCAGATTGCGGCCGGAACCCACGGCCTCGTGCCCTGCGGCACCACCGGGGAATCCCCGACTCTCAGCAAGGACGAAAAACGGCGGATCATCGCCCTGACGGTCGAGGTCGCGGCCGGCCGGGTTCCCGTCATCGCCGGAACCGGCACCAACAACACAGCAGAGACCGTGGAGATGCAGCGCTTCGCCAGCCAGGCGGGGGCGGACGCGGCGCTGGTGGTGGCGCCCTATTACAACAAGCCGTCGCAGGAAGGCCTGTTCCAGCATTTCAAGGCCGTGGCGGAGGCCGCGGACCTGCCGGTGATCGTCTACAATATCCCGGGACGCTCCATCGTCGACATCAGCCCCGCCACCATGGCGCGCATCGCGGCGTTGTCGAACGTCGTTGGCGTCAAGGACGCCACGGGCGACATCACCCGCGTCACCGCCCACCGCCTCGCCATCGGGCCGGATTTCATCCAGCTTTCGGGCGAGGATGCAACGGCGCTGGCCTATAACGCACATGGCGGAACCGGCTGCATTTCGGTCACTTCCAACGTGGCGCCGGAGCTGTGCGCGCGCTTTCAGGAGGCGGGCCTCGCCGGACGCCATGACGAGGCGCTGGCCTTGAGCGACCGCCTTTATCCGCTGCACCGCGCGCTGTTCCTGGCCCCCAGCCCCGGCCCGGCGAAATACGCCCTGTCGCTGCTGGGCCTGTGCACGGACGAGCTGCGCCTGCCGCTGACCGGGCCGGAAGACGCTGTGAAGGCCGAGGTGAAGGCGGCGATGGCCGCTGCCGGGCTGCTGCAGGCATGAGCGGCGGCGGAGGCCCCATCGCCGTCAACCGCCGCGCGCGTTTCGATTACGAGATCGAGGAGACGTTCGAGGCGGGGCTGGTGCTGACCGGAACCGAGGTCAAGTCGCTGCGCGAGGGGCGGGCGAACATCGCCGAATCCTACGTCTCACCTGAAAAGGACGAGCTGTACCTGATCAATGCCGACATCCCGCCCTACGGCCCGGCCAACCGCTTCAATCACGAGCCGCGGCGGCCGCGCAAACTGCTGATGAAGCGGCGCGAGATCGAAAAACTGGCCGGCGCGGTGACCCGCGACGGGCGCACCATCATCCCCTTGCGGCTGTATTTCAACGCGCGCGGGATCGCCAAGCTCCAGATCGGCCTCGCCAAGGGCAAGAAGACCATCGACAAGCGCGAGACCATCAAGCGCCGCGACTGGGACCGCCAGAAATCCCGCCTGATGAAGAATTACGGCTAGGCGTCTCCAGAAACGCACGCACATCGGCGAACACGGCGTGGAACATCGCTTCCGTCAGCCGCCCGGTATTGGTGTTGTAGCGCGAGCAGTGATAGCTGGAGAACAGCCGCAGCGGCCCGTTCGGCCCCGGCAGATCGGCCACCGCACTGTGGGCGAAGGCGGCGGCGTTCAGCTTCAGCCCCAGCGCCTTCAGCGTGTTGTCATGCGCGATCTTGCCCAGCGCCACCACGGCGCGCAGCCGGGGCAGGGCGGCGATGCGCGCCGCCAGGAAGGGGCGGCAGGCCGCGGCCTCATGGCTTTCGGGCTTGTTCTGCGGCGGCACACAGCGCACGGCGTTGGTGATCATCGCCTCGCGCAGGGTCAGGCCGTCGCCGGCATGGGCGGCGTATTCGCCGCGCGCGAAACCAAACGCCGACAGCGTGGCGTAAAGCAGGTCGCCCGCATAATCGCCGGTGAAGGGCCGCCCGGTGCGGTTGGCGCCCTTCAGGCCGGGGGCGAGGCCGACGATCAGCAGCCGCGCGTCCGCATCGCCGAAGGAATCGACCGGCGCGTTGTGCCAGTCCGGAAAGGCGCGGGCGTTGGCGTGGCGGAAATCGGCCAGCCGCGGGCACAGCCCGCAGTCGCGCGGCGGCTCGGGCGCGATCAATCTTCGTCGCCGTCGTTGTTGTTCTGCGGCCTGGCCGGGCGCGATCCCGGCGCGCGGCCGATCTTGTCCTTCAGGTCCATGATGTCGATGAAGGCGTCGGCCTGGCGGCGCAGGTCGTCGGACACCATCGGCGGGCTGGCCTTCAGCGAGGAGGCGACGGTGACGCGCACGCCCTTGCGCTGCACGGCGGCGATGGCGTAGCGGAAATCCCCGTCGCCGGTGAACAGCACGATATGGTCGAGATAGTTCGCCGCCTCCACCAGGTCGACGGTCATCTCGACATCCATGTTGCCCTTCACCCGGCGGCGGCCGGTTTCGTCGGAGTATTCCTTGGCCTGCTTGGTGATCAGGCTGAAGCCGTTATAGTCCAGCCAGTCGACCAGCGGCCGCAGCGGCGTGAAATCCTCGGTCTCCAGCAGGGCGGTGTAATAGTTGGCGCGCACCAGCCGGCCGAGCTTGCGGAATTCCTCCAGGAGCTTGCGATAGTCGATGTCGAATTCGAGCGATTTCGAGGTCGAGTAGAGGTTGGCCCCGTCGATGAACAGGCCGATGCGTTCGTTGGGATAGAAAGTCATGGCGCAAATCCTTCAATTATTTACACAGCACATTGAAAAGGCGCAGGCATGGGCGTGATCATCGCCCTTGGCGGAAATCTGCCGTTCAAGGGGCGCCCGCCGGAACAGACGATACCCCTCGCGCTGGACCGGCTGCAAGCGCTGGGCGTTCGCGTCGCCGCGCGTTCGCGGCTTTGGCGCACGCCGGCCTGGCCGGACCCGGCGGGCCCTGCCTACGTCAATGCGGCGGCCCGCGTCGAGACGGATTTGCAGCCCGCGGCCCTGCTGGCGCTGCTGCACCGGGTGGAGGATGAGTTCGGTCGTGATCGCAACGCTGCCGGCCGCTGGGGCGCGCGCACGCTGGACATCGATCTGATTGATCATGACGGGTGTGTGCAGCCCGGAGGTGCGGGTAATCCGGTATTGCCGCATCCGCGTGCGCATCTGCGGGCTTTCGTGCTGCTGCCGCTGCACGATGTGGCGCCGGACTGGATACATCCCGGCAACGGGGAAACCGTGGACGCGCTGATCGCGGCCTTGCCGCCTGCAGACCTGGTCTCAGCGCAGCCCTTTTCTCTTGCAGCGGAGAGCGGGCGGGATTAGGTAAGGCCTTGCCGGGGCCGGAACCCAAGGGTTCGCGGCCACGGTTCTTTGCGCTTCAAATTGCGCTGAATATCAGGGAGAGCGCGCCCATGGCCCGCGTCACGGTCGAAGATTGCATCGAGAAGGTTCCGAACCGGTTCCGTCTGGTCCTGCTGTCGGCGCATCGCGCCCGCAATATTTCCGCGGGGGCGCAGCTGACGATCGACCGCGACAACGACAAGAACCCGGTCGTGGCCCTGCGCGAGATCGCCGACGAGACGCTGGACCTCGACACCCTTGCCGACGGCCTGGTCAACGGCTTGCAGCGCGTGATTCCCAGCGATGACGAGGAGGAGGCCGCGGCCGAGTCCGTCCCCGCGATCGAGGCTCGCCCGCAACCGCCGGAACTGGACGAGGCGGAAATGCTGAAAGCTTTGCAGAGCGATCGCGACGGCGCGCCGGATACGCGCTTTTAAAATTCATTGAGTCTGACCGGGACCACAGCAACCGCATCCCCTCCTGCTTCCGCGATCCCCAGCGCGCAAGACCTGGTTGAGCGCGTCCGGAAATACGATCCCAGCGCCGACGCCGGCCTGATCGAGCGCGCCTACGACTTCTCGCGCGAAATGCACGCCCCTCAGACCCGGTATTCGGGCGAACCGTATCACGGGCATGTGGTGGCTGTGGCGATGATTCTCGCCGATCTGCGCATGGACGTCCCGACCCTGTGCACCGGACTGCTGCACGACACGGTGGAAGACACCCCGGCGACGCTTGACCAGCTGTCACGGGAGTTCAGCCCTGAAATCGCAGCCCTTGTCGACGGGGTCACCAAGCTCGGCAAGATGGAGCTGTCTTCGAAGCGCACCAAGCAGGCGGAGAACCTGCAGAAGCTGGTGGTCGCAATTTCCACCGACGTGCGGGTGCTGATCGTGAAGCTGGCCGACCGGCTGCATAACATGCGCACCCTGAATCATATCCCCAGGCCGGAGAAGCGCGAGCGCATCGCGATGGAGACGCTGGAGATTTATGCGCCGCTGGCGCGGCGTATGGGGATCAACCGCATCTGCGTGGAGCTGGAGGACCTGGCTTTCCGGCACCTGAACCCGGCGGCGCATGAATCGATCACCCGCCGCATGGTCGATGTGCGGGCGAAACAGGGCGAGGCGGTGGCCGAGGTCTCGGCGGAGATCGCGGCGAAGCTGCTGGACGCCGGCGTGGATGCGCGCGTGTTCGGCCGCGAGAAGCGGCCCTATTCGATCTGGCGCAAGCTGGAGCGCAAGGGCCTGACCTTTGAGGAGATCGCGGACATCTACGCCTTTCGCATCATCGTGCCCGAACCGGACGACTGCTACCGCGCACTCGGTGTGATCCACCAGACCTGGCGCAGCGTGCCGGAGCGTTTTCACGACTACATCTCCACACCGAAGCCGAACAATTACCGCTCGTTGCACACCACGGTGATCGGCCCGGGCAATGTGCGGGTGGAGCTGCAGATCCGCACCGAGGAGATGGAACGCGTAGCCGAACGCGGGGTGGCCGCTCACTGGCGCTACAAGGACCAGGCCTACCGATATGATGCGGCCAGCGCCCGCGCCGCCGGCGGCGACCCGCTCGACCGCCTGCGCCCGTTCATGGAGATACTCGAACAGGGCGGCGACCCGGAAGACTTCCTGGAGCACGCCAAGCTGGAGATGTTCTCCGACCAGGTCTACTGCTTCACGCCGAAAGGCGACCTGATCGCGCTGCCCAGCGGCGCCACGGCGCTGGACTTCGCCTACGCCGTTCACACCGAACTGGGCCATGCCTGCGTCGGCGCCAAGATCAACGGCCGCGAACGCCCCCTGCGCACCATCCTGCGCAATGGCGACGTGGTGCAGATCGTGCGCGGCGGCACGCGCCAGCCGCCGCCAGGTTGGGAGGAACTTGTGGTGACCGGGCGGGCCAAGGCCGCCATCCGCCGTCTGATCCGCGCCTCCGAACGGGACGAGTTCTCGCGCATCGGCCGCATCATGGCCGAGCACGCCTTCCGGCGTGAGGGAAAAAGCTTCCGCGACGACAATCTGTCGGACGCCCTGGCGCGGCTGGAGCTGGATACCCCCGAAACGCTGTTCGAGGCGATGGGACGCGGGCGGATCAGCTCGGCGGAGCTGCTGGACGCGGCCTTCCCCGGCCGCAAGGACGAGCGCCGAGAACAGACCAGCGCGCGCCAGCTGATCCGCGACGACAAGGCGCGGCTCTATGTGCGCGGCCGCGGCCTGACCCAGGGGGTGAGCCTGCACTTCGCCGCCTGCTGCTCGCCCCTGCCGGGCGACCGCATCGTCGGCGTGCTGATCCCGGAGCGCGGGGTGGAGATCCACACCATCGACTGCGAACGTCTGCAGGAGTTCGAGAACGATCCCGACCGCTGGACGGACCTGGCCTGGACGCCGGAGGCCGAGACCAGCGCCGTTTCCATCGGCCGCATCCATGCCGTCATGCACAACGAACCGGGCGCGCTGGCCGAGATCGCCCGCACCGTGGGCGAAAACCGCGGCAACATCGCCAATGTGAAAACCGTCAAGCGCGCCACCGACTTTTTCGAGATGGCGTTCGATGTCGAGGTGTTCGACGTCCGCCACCTCAACAACATCGTCGCGGCGTTGAAAATGTGCGAAAGCGTGGTCGACGCCGAGCGCGCGCGGCTGGAACACGAGGATGAACCCCCGGCATGAGCCTGCCTCCGGTCAGACTGGGCGTGAACATTGATCACGTGGCCACCATCCGTAACGCCCGTGGCGGCGATCACCCCGACCCCGCCCGCGCCGCGAAACTGGCCGTGGAGGCGGGGGCCGACGGCGTGACCTTCCATCTGCGCGAGGATCGCCGCCATATCCGCGACGAGGACCTGAACAAGATTGCCGGCGCGGTCAGCGTGCCGCTGAATCTCGAAATGGCGGCGGCGGAGGAAATGCTGGCGATCGCCCTGCGTCACAGGCCGCACGCGGTCTGCCTGGTCCCGGAGCGGCGCGAGGAGCGCACCACCGAAGGCGGGTTGGACGCCGCCGGCAAGCACAACGAGATCGCCTGGTTCGTCAATGAGCTGAAAGGCGCGGGCATCCGCGTTTCGCTGTTCATCGAGCCGGACGAACGCCAGATAGAGGCCGCGCTCAGCCTCGGCGCCCCGGTGGTGGAGCTGCACACCGGCGCCTATTGCGAGGCCTTCCACGCCGGTGACATGGAGCGCACGCGCGAGCGCCTGGTCGCCATTGCGAAAGCCGCGCAGGCCGGGGCGGCGAAGGGGCTGGAGATCCACGCCGGCCACGGCCTGACCTACGACACCGTCAAACCCGTCGCCGCCATCCCGCAGATACGCGAGCTGAACATCGGCCATTTCCTGATCGGCGAGGCGATATTCCTGGGCCTGAAGCCCGCGGTGCAGACCATGCGCGCGCTGATCAGGGAAGCCCGCGAGGAGGCGGCGGCGTGATCATCGGCCTGGGCTCGGATCTCTGCGACATCCGTCGGGTGGAGCGCACGCTGGACCGCTTCGGCGACCGCTTCGTCATGCGCTGCTTCACCGAGGTCGAGCGCGCGAAGTCAGACCGCCGCCGCATGCGCGCCGCCAGCTACGCCAAGCGCTTTGCCGCCAAGGAAGCCGGCGCCAAGGCGCTGGGCACAGGCATCGCCCGCGGCGTGTCGTGGAAGGAGATCGGGGTGGTGAACCTGCCCGGCGGCAAGCCGACGCTGGAGTTCGCCGGGCGCGCGGCGCAGCGGCTGGCGCTGCTGACGCCGGACGGCATGCAGGCGTTCGCCCACATCACCCTGACCGACGATTACCCCTATGCGCAGGCTTTCGTGGTGATCGAAGCCCGTCATGCGGTGATCTGGCGATGACCGCGGATCTCGCGGCGCTGGAGGCGCGCATCGGACACGTGTTCGGGAACCGGGCGCTGCTGACGCAGGCGCTGACCCATTCCAGTTTTGACGACGGGCGGGACCGCAACGGGGACAACCAGCGGCTTGAGTTTCTGGGCGACCGGGTTCTGGGCCTGTTTGCGGCAGAACGTCTGTGCGAACGCTTCGAAGCGGCGCGCGAAGGCGGCCTGGCCCCGCGTCTGAACGAACTGGTCAGCCGCAAGACCTGCGCCCGCGTGGCGCGGCGGATGGAGCTTGGGCCCGCGCTGCGCTTGGGAAAATCCGAATTTCGCGCCGGCGGCGCCGACAAGGAGTCCATCCTGGGCGATGCCTGCGAGGCGCTGATCGCCGCGATCTATCTGGACGCGGGGGTGGATGTCGCGCGCGCGTTCTTTGACCGCTGGTGGGCCGAGGAGCTGGCGGCGGTCACGGCCAAGCCCAAGGACCCCAAGTCCGCGCTGCAGGAATGGGCGGCGCGCAAGGGGCTGGGCCAGCCGGCCTACGTGCTTTCGGAACGGGGGGGGCCGGACCATCGTCCGGTTTTCAGGGTTACGGTGACGCTGGGGCCGCTGGCGGCGGCCACGGGCGAGGGCGGATCGAAGCAGGAAGCGGAACGGGCGGCGGCCGGCGCGCTGCTGGCGCGCGAGAAAGGCAAGCATAAATGACCGCTGAAACGCAGACCCGCGCCGGTTTCGCCGCCGTTATCGGCGCGCCGAACGCCGGCAAGTCCACCCTGGTCAACGCCCTGGTCGGCCAGAAGGTGTCGATCGTCACCCACAAGGTGCAGACGACCCGCTTTCCCGTGCGCGGCGTCGCCATGCATGGCGACGCGCAGATCGTGCTGGTCGACACCCCCGGCGTGTTCGCGCCGCGACGCCGGCTCGACCGCGCGATGGTCAAGGCCGCCTGGGCCGGCGCCGAGGACGCCGACGCCGTCGTGCATGTCGTCGACGCCCCGGCGCACGAGGCGGTGATGAAAGGGGGTGGATCAGGGGCAGACAGGCGCAGTTTTGAGGATGATAAGCGGGTGATTGAGGGGTTGAAGCATAGTGATCGCAAGGCGATTCTGGCGCTGAACAAGATCGACGCCCTGCCGCGGGAGCGCCTGCTGGCCTTGTCGCAAAAGCTCTTTGATACAGGCGCTTATAGTGAAATTTTCATGCTGTCCGCCAAACGCGGCGACGGCGTGGAGGACCTGAAGGCGCGCCTGGCGGCGCTGATGCCAAAAGGCGCTTGGTTGTACCCGCCCGATCAGGCCGGCGACATCCCCCTGCGCCTGATGGCGGCCGAGGTGACGCGCGAGAAGCTGTATCTGCGCCTGCATGACGAATTGCCTTACGCCGCAACGGTGGAGACCGAGGCCTGGGCCGAGCGCAAGGACGGTTCGGTGAAGGTTGACCAGGTGATTTATGTCGAGCGTGAGGGGCACAAACCCATCGTGCTGGGCAAGGGCGGCGCGGTGATCAAGAAGATCGGCGAACTGGCGCGGGCCGAGCTGGAGACGATGCTGGAGCGCCGGGTGCACCTGTTCCTGCGCGTTATCGTCAAGCCCGGCTGGGCCGAGGAGCGCGCCCGCTATTCCGCCGTGGGCCTTGATTATGACGGGTAGGGGCGCCCGCTGATGGAATGGACCGGGTCCGGCGTGGTGCTGGCGGTGCGCGCTCATGGCGAGACCAGCGCCATTATCGAGCTGCTGACCCGCGATCAGGGCCGCCATGCCGGGCTGGTGCGCGGCGGGCGGGGCCGCGCCATGCGCCCGCTGCTGCAACCGGGCAATCTGCTGCGCGCCACATGGCGGGCGCGGCTTGAAGAGCATCTGGGGCATTTCACGGTCGAGGCCGAGGAGCTGCTGGCCGGGCCGCTGATGGACGACGCGCTGGCGCTGGCCGGGTTGAACGCCGCCTGCGCGCTGGCCTGTCTGGCGCTGCCGGAGCGCGAGCCGCACCCGCGCGTGCATGACGCCTTTCTGGTGTTCCTGCGCGCGCTGGAGGACCCCGACCTGTGGCCGGCCATTTATGTGCGTTGGGAAAAGGGGCTGCTGGCCGATCTCGGCTATGGGATAGACCTCTCGCGCTGCACCGTCACCGGCGCGCGCGACGACCTGACCCATGTCAGCCCGCGTTCGGGCCGCGCCGTCAGCCGCGAGGCGGCGCAGCCTTATCTCGACAAGCTGTTGCCGCTGCCGCCCTTCCTGCTCGGCGCTCAGGCGGGAGTGGGGCCGGGCGATGTCGGCGCCGGGCTGGCGCTGACCGGCTATTTCCTCGAACGCCGGGTGCTGTGGCCGCATGACCGGCGATTGCCCGATGCGCGCGCGCGCTTGCTGGAGCGCCTGCAGGCGGCGGGCCGGCTTTAGGGGCATACTGACCCGGCGACGAATCAGGAGCCGGAGCATGGGCGAGCTGTTCACCCCCGAGGGCGGCGAGATTTTCGAGGAGCCGTTCGACGAGGCGCTGTCAAAGCGCTATCTCGCCTATGCGCTATCGACGATCACCCAGCGGGCGCTTCCCGATGCGCGCGACGGGCTGAAACCCGTTCACCGCCGCCTGCTTTACGCCATGCGGCTGTTGAAGCTCAGCCCCGACGAGGCGTTCAAGAAGTCGGCCCGCGTGGTCGGCGACGTGATCGGCAAATACCATCCACACGGCGACCAGGCGGTCTATGACGCCATGGTGCGCCTGGCGCAGGGTTTCGCCGCCCGTTACCCCCTCGTCGAGGGGCAGGGCAATTTCGGCAATATCGACGGCGACGGCCCGGCGGCCATGCGCTACACCGAGGCGCGCCTGACCGCCGCCGCCGAACTGATGCTGAACGGGCTGGACCGCGGCGCCGTCGACTTCCGCGGCACCTATGACGGCTCGGAAAGCGAGCCGGTGGTGCTGCCCGCGGCGTTCCCGAACCTGCTGGCCAACGGCTCCACCGGCATCGCGGTCGGCATGGCCACCTCCATCCCGCCGCACAACGCGGCCGAACTGTGCGCCGCCGCCCGGCGCCTGATCGCCCGGCCGGAGGTGGAGACGGCGGAGCTGCTGACCCTTGTGAAGGGGCCGGATTTTCCCACCGGCGGGGTGTGCGTGGAACCGGCGGAGAGCATCGCCGAGGCGTATGAGACAGGCAGGGGCGGTTTCCGCGTTCGCGCCCGCTGGTTCGCCGAGGAGTTTCTGGGCGGCGAATGGCGCGCGGTCGACCCGAAGAAGGCGGGCGACGATCTCGACGCCTATCTGAACGGGCGCAACAAATGGCGGCTGGTCGTCGACCAGATCCCCTACCAGATCCCGAAATCGCGGCTGATAGAGCGCATCGCGCAACTGATGGAGGCGCGCAAGCTGCCGCTGCTTGATGATGTGCGCGATGAATCGGCCGAGGATGTGCGCGTGGTGCTGGAGCCGAAGACGCGGCTGATCAGCGCGAACATGCTGATGGAATCGCTGTTCAAGCTGACCGAGCTTGAGGCCCGCTTCCCGCTGAACCTGAACGTGCTGGACGGGCAGGGCGCCCCGCGCGTCATGGGGCTGAAGGAGGCGCTGCGCATCTGGCTGGATCACCGCCGCGTGGTCACGGTGCGGCTGGCGCAGGCGCGGCTGGACCAGGTCGAGGACCGGCTGGAGATTCTGGCCGGCTATCTGGTCGTCTACGCCGATATCGACGAGGTGATCCGCATCATCCGCTTCGAGGATGAGCCGAAACAGGCGCTGATGGCCCGTTTCACGCTGTCCGAACGCCAGGCCGAAGCCATCCTCAACATGCGCCTGCGCGCCCTGCGCAAGCTGGAGGAGCTGGCGATCCGCAAGGAGGAGACGGCGCTGAAGGCCGAGCGCAAATCGCTGAAATCGCTGCTCGCCAGCGAGGCCGAGCAATGGGCGAAGGTTGACGCCGATATTGCGGAGGTCGAACAGGCTTTCGGCCCGGACACCGCCCTCGGCGCCCGCCGCACCAACTTCTCCGACGCGCCGCAGGCCGACGCCGGCGCTGTGGCCGAGGCGCTGATCGTGCGCGAGGCGGTCACCGCCGTGCTGTCCGAAAAGGGCTGGATTCGCACCCTGAAAGGCCATGCGCAGGACCTGTCCGCCATCGCCTTCAAGGAGGGCGACCGGGCGGCCTTCGCCGTGCGCTGCGAGACCACCGACAAGCTGTTGTTGTTCGTCACCGACGGAAAGTTCTACGCGCTCGACGCCTCGAAACTGCCCGGCGGACGTGGACATGGCGAGCCGCTGCGCCTGCACGCCGGCCTGCCGGAGGACGCGGCCCCGATCGCGTTGTTCAAATACGAGCCGGAACGCATGCTGCTGATCGCCTCGCGCGCCGGCAACGGCTTCCGCGTCAAACAGGCCGATGTCTTCGCCGCCAAGCGCGGCGGCAAGCAGGCGTTGAATGCTGGCGATGGTGAGGCCGCGGTCTGCGCCTATGCCGAGGGCGATCGCGTCGCCGTGCTGGGCGAGAACCGCAAGCTGCTGGTCTTCCCGCTGGACGAACTGCCGGAGATGACGCGCGGCAAGGGCGTGCGCCTGATGGGCGGCAAGGGCTTCCGCCTCGCCGACGCCGCCTGCTTTTCCGCCGAAGACGGGCTGGGCTGGATCGATGGCGCCGGGCGCCGCCAGCAGGAGACGGACTGGCGCGACTGGGAAGGTAAGCGGGCGCAAGCCGGCAAGCTGGTCCCGAAGGGCTTTCCGCGTTCCAACCGTTTTGCGCCGAAAGATCCCGCGGCCATGGCGCGGGCGGAAAATTCGGGTTAAAGGGGCGAAAGCAGATTCACCCCTGAAGGGAGCCGACCGACATGCTGATCACGCTGGGCGTCATCGCCGTTCTCGCCGTCGTCATCGTCCTTATCTACAACCGGCTGGTCGCCCTGCGGCAAACCTGCCGCCAAGCCTGGGGCGATATCGACGTACAGCTGAAACAGCGCCATGACCTCGTCCCCAATCTCGTCGAAACGGTGAAAGGCTTCGCCAAGCACGAGAAAGAGACGCTGGAGAACGTCACCAAGGCCCGCCAGATGGCCGTGGACGCCAAGTCCATCGAGGAGATGGCCGGGGCCGAAAACATGCTGACTGGCGCCCTGCGGCGCCTGTTCGCGGTCTCCGAGGCCTATCCGGACTTGAAGGCCAATCAGAACTTCCTGGCGCTGCAGCACGAGCTGGCCGATCTGGAGAACAAGATCGCCGCCGCCCGCCGCTTCTTCAACAACGCCGTGGCCGAGTTCAACACCGCCATCGAACAGTTCCCGGCCGTGCTGCTGGCCAGCCCGTTCGGCTTCAAGGCCAAGCAGTTCTTCGAGGTCGCCGCAGCCGACCGCGCGGCGGTGGAGGCGGCGCCGAACGTAAAGTTCTAGGGACAGTCAGATGCTCGGGGCCGCCGGGCTTCGCACCCATATCTGGAACAACAATTTGAAATCCCTCGCCCTGCTGGCGGGGTTTCCGGTGCTGCTGATCCTGATCGGCTACGCCTTCGCGCTGGTGTTCGCGGCGCTCGGCGGCGGCGGCGCGTATTACGGCAAGGGCTATGGGCTTGAGGGCGATTTCGCCGCCGCCTGGGACATGATGCCGGTGATCATTCCCGTGGCGCTGGGCGCCGCCGCGATCTGGTTCGCCATCGCCTGGTTCTCGCACCAGGCGATCATCGACGCCGCCACCGGGGCGCACAAGGTCTCCCGCGCCGAGGAGAAACGTCTCTACAACCTGCTGGAAAACCTCTGTATCTCGCGCGGCATCACCATGCCGCACCTGCGCATCATCGAAACCCCGGCGATGAACGCCTACGCCAGCGGCCTGACCGACAAGCATTACGCCGTCACCGTCACCCGCGGCCTGATGAACGGGCTGAACGATGCAGAGGTGGAGGCGGTGCTGGCGCATGAACTCTCCCACATCCGTCACCGCGATGTGCGCATGCTGGTGATCGCGGTGATCTTCGCCGGCATCATCAGTTTCGCCGTGCAGGCTGGCCTGCGCGGCTTCCTGCGCGGGGCCATGTTCCGCGCCGGACGCGGTCGGCGGGGCGGCGGCGGCAACGCCGCCATCCTGATCCTGATCGCTTTCGCCATTCTGGCCATCGCCTATGTGCTGGCGCTGGTGATCCGTTTTTCGCTGTCGCGCCGCCGCGAATACATGGCCGACGCCGGGGCGGTGGAGCTGACCAAGAACCCGGACGCGATGATCGCGGCGCTGGAGAAAATCTCCGGCCGCGCCGAGATCGAGAAGGCCCCCAGCGAAGTACGGGAAATGTTCATCGAGAACCCGCGCGAGGCCGGTTTCGCCGGCATGTTCGCCACCCACCCGCCGATCGAGAAACGCATCGAAGCGCTGGTGCGCTATGCCGGCGGCCGCCGCCGCGAACGCGCCAGCAGCATTCCGGCGGTGTGACCCTGCGCCTTGATCCCCGCCGCCATTTGGCGCGGGGGGATGGACGGGTGGAGGGACGCGCGGGACGCCGTGGGCGTCTGATTACGCGGTCATGGATACGCCTGACGCCATCGGCGTCCCGCGCGCGGAGATTTCCCGGACGCTCTCGCCCCCGTTTCCAGGGCGGCGGATGGGTACGATCGGGCGGTTAGTGTCGTCCGCCCCCGCCGCCGGCCGCGCCGGGCCCGCCGGACGTCACCCCGGCGGGACGGACGCGCTCCGCACTTCCGGCCGCCGCTTGCCGACGCGGGCCCGCGCCCTCCGAAGCAGCCGGAACGGCAAGGAGTATACGGCCAGACCGGCCGGTGCGGATAACTCGCCGTCCGATCCTGTCATCCCGGACAGACCGCAGGTCTGATCCGGGACCCATAACCCCTTGTCCGGAAAGGCCGCTTGGGTCCCGGGCCTCTCCCGGATCGCTGCGCGTCCGGGCTCGCCCGGGATGACAGGGTGTGTTGGATAAGCGCACCTTCACCCGTCATTGCGGATGCGGCGTTTTACGAACTGGGCCGCGATTTGCGCCGGGATGGCGCGGGTTTTCCGCCCGGCTCCGCCGCCGTCTCTTCGGCCAGCAGCGGGGCGTAGGAGCGAGCGTAGAGGAACCAGACCGAGCTCATCAGCGCCGCGATCACCGGCCCGATGATAATGCCTGCCGCGCCGAACAGGGCGATGCCGCCAAGGGTGGAGATCAGCACCATCAGGTCGTTGAGTTTCGCATCGCGCCCCACCAGCCGCGGCCGCAGCAGATTGTCGATATTCATGATCACCACGAAGCCGAACACGGCGAGGCCGATGGCCGGCGCGGTCTCGCCCGTGGCGAACAGCCACACCGCCGCCGGCCCCCAGACCAGCGGCGTGCCGACGCCGGGGATGATCGACAGCAGCCCGGCGATCAGGCCCCAGAACGCCGCGCCGGGCACGCCGGCGACGGCGAGGGCGAAGCCGGTCACCGCGCCCTGGAGCAGGCCGATCAGAAATGTGCCTTTCACCACGGCGCGGATGGTGGACAGCGCTCGCCGCGCCAGCAGGTCGCGGTCTTTCTGCGGCAGCGGCATGAAGCCCAGCGCCCGGCCGGACGCCTTCGGCCCGGCGGTGAGGAAGAAATACAACGCGAACAGCAGCACGATCAGGTTCAGGAACAGCATCAAGGTGGAGCCGCCGATGCGCGCCAGCCCGCTCATGATGATCGACCCGGCGGAAGAGGCGAGTTCGCCGAGCTGCGCCGTAATCTGCCCATGATACTGCTCAAGCGCCTCTCGCGGCAGCCAGTCAGGCAGGGCGTCCCAGCCCTGAAGGCGGATATTGTCCACCAGTTCGCGCGCCCACGGCCCCAGATTGGCCGTCACCTCGGCCGCCTCGGCGGCGATGACGCCGGCCAGGATCGGAACCGGCACCAGCAGGATCAGCAGCGTTAAAGCCAGTACAAGACCGGCGGCGATACGGGACCGCCCCCTGAACAGGCCTGTCAAACGCACCTGCAACGGCCACAGGATGATCGTCAGAACCGCGGCCAGGAATACCGCGCCCAGAAAGTCGCGCACCATCCAGGCGAACACGGCGGTGACGGCCAGCGCCAGCGCCAGAATGAAATTGCGTTGCAGCGTCAGCCGCTTGTCACCGCTGTCCTCAGCCATAAAGCGCTCCCGGTAGCCAGGTGGCGAGCCAGGGCATAAGCGCCACCACCAGGATCATCAGCAACTGGATCGCTACGAACGGGGCCGCGCCGCGATAGATCGCCCCCGTCGTCACCTGCGGCGGCGCCACGCCCCGCAAATAGAACAGCGCGAAACCGAACGGCGGGGTCAGAAAGCTGGTCTGCAGGTTCAGCGCCATCAGCACGCCCAGCCACACCGGGTCGACGCCCATCATCAGCAGGATCGGCGCGACGATCGGCACCACCACGAAAGTGATCTCGATAAAGTCCAGGAAAAAGCCGAGCACGAACATCACCAGCATGACGATGGCCAGCGCGCCCCATTTGCCGCCGGGCACGGCCTCCAGCGCGTGGCGGACCACCTCGTCGCCGCCCAGCTCGCGGAACACCAGCGCGAACAGCGCCGCTCCGATCAGGATCACGAACACCATCGCCGAAATGCGGGCGGTGGAGGTCATCACCTCGTCCAGCACGCCGGAGCGCTTCAGCCGGATCAGGCTGACCGCCGCGCCCGCCGCCGCCAGCGCGCACAGGGCGAAGGCGAGGTTGATCGCCGCGCCGCCGCCGCCCTCGCGCCCGAGCCGCAAGTCGATAATCAGGCTGAGGCCAACAAGGCCGATCAGCGCCAGCGCGCCCAGCGCGGCCACGATCTGGCCGCCGCGCGGATTGCCATTGCCCCCGGCGTTGCGAAACCCGGCGAGGAAGATAGCCCCCGCCGCGCCGACGGCCGCCGCCTCGGTCGGCGTCGCCAGCCCGGCGAGGATGGACCCTAGAACCGCCACGATCAGCGCCAGCGGCGGCAGCAACGCCTTCAGGATGCGCCCCCAGTCGGCGCCGCCTTCCGGCTTCGGCGCCGCGGGCGCGTCGGCGGGACGGAAGATGGCGACGCCGACCTGGTAGAGAACATAGGCGCCGACCAGCAGCAGACCGGGGATCAGCGCCCCGGCGAACAGATCACCCACAGAGACGATGTCCGGAGAGAATACGCCCTGCGCCCGCTGGGCGGTGGCGTAGGCGTTCGACATCTGGTCGCCCAGCAGCACCAGAACGATGGAGGGCGGGATGATCTGCCCCAACGTTCCCGAGGCGGCGATGGAGCCGGAGGCGAGGGCGGGCGAATAGCCGCGCTTCAGCATGGTGGGCAGCGACAGCAGGCCCATGGTGACCACCGTGGCGCCGACAATGCCGGTGGATGCGGCCAGCAGCGCACCGACCACCACCACCGAAATGCCGAGACCGCCGCGCAGCGAGCCGAACAAATCGCCCATCGCACCCAGCAATTCTTCGGCGAGCCGCGACTTCTCCAGCATCACGCCCATGAAGACGAACAGCGGCACGGCGACGAGGATCTGGCGGTCCATCTCCATCATGCCGCCATAAATGCGCTGCGGAAACGCGCGCATGTGAATGGCGTCGAAAGCGCCCAGCGACCAACCGATCAGCGCGAAGGCCAATGCCACCCCGGCCAGTGTGAACGCCACCGGATAGCCACGCAGCAGCGCGGCGAAGGCGGCGATGAACATCAGGAAGGGGAGATACTCCAGTAACAGGTCCATGCCGTTACAGCTCCCGCGTCACGGCCATCGGCCGTTCCGGCGCCTCGCGCCCGGCTATGGTCAGCGCCGCGCGCCCCGCCATCGCCAGCCCCTGTAACAGCATCAGCACCGCGAACAGCGGGATCGCGGTCTTGAGCAGGAACACCAGTGGCAGGCCGTCGCTCTCTCGCGAGCGCTCCAGGATCCGCCAGGCGTTGTTCACATACGGTCCCGAGGTGACGAGGATCACCCAGCACATCGGAATCAGCGCCAGATAGGTTCCGGCGATCTCCGTCCACGCCTTGCCGCGTTCAGTCAGCCGCGCATAGAGAATGTCGACCCGGACATGACCGCCGGCCAGAAGAGTCGATCCCGCCGACAGCAGGAACAGCAGCGCGTGCATGTAGATCACGCTTTCCTGCAGCCGGGTGGAGGCGAAGCCGAACACATAGCGCTGGATGACGACCGTGACCGTGACCAGCACCAGTCCGAGCGCCAGCCAGCGCGCGGCGTCGCCGATGGTGCGGTTGATCGCGTCTATGCTCAGAATACCGGCGCGCAGGCCGCGTTCAGCCGGGCGGGGCAGAGGCGCGAACCGCCCCCACAGGGCTAGCAACAGCGGCAGCAACAGCAGGGGGGACAGCAGGGTTCCCGCCTGGCCCAGCGCCGCCCCGAACGGCCCCGCGGCGGCGTAGAGATTCTGCTGCATCCAGCCGGTCAGCGCGCCGCCGGAGACGCCGTCATAGACGGTCAGTCCGGCGCCGAGACCGGCCAGGATCAGAAACAGCCAGTCCCCCGCCCGCATGGCGCCTAGCCGTTGAACAACATGGCGCGGTGCTGGAAGTAGGGCGCCTCGGAGATCGCGCCCCATTCATGACCACGGCGGCGGGCGATGATATAGCTGTCATAGACGCGCCGGGTGATGGAATCGGCGCGCGCCGCATCGGCCAGAACCTGTTCCGAGACCTCGATCATCCGCCGCCATATCTCCGGCGAAAAATCGCGCAACTGCACGTTATGCTGCTCCTTCAGCACCCGCAGGGCGATGGCGTTCTGGTGCACGAACTCCCCCAGGCTGAGATCGTTAGCCGCGCGGCAGGCGGCGCGGATGATCGCCTGATGTTCTGACGGCAGGCCGTCCCAGACGCCGCGGTTGATCCCGAGGCCAAGGGCGGAACCCGGCTCATGAAAGCCGGGGCCGTAATAATAGCGCGCCTCGCGGTGGAAGCCGAAGGCGAGGTCGTTCCAAGGCCCCACCCATTCGGTGGCGTCGATGGCGCCGGACTGCAGGGCCGGATAGATCTCGCCGCCGGACAGCGCCACCGCCGCGCCGCCCAGCTGGCGGATCACCTCGCCGCCAAGGCCGGGGATGCGCATGCGCAGGCCGCGGAAATCGTCAAGGCTGTTGATCTCGCGCTTGAACCAGCCGCCCATCTGGTGGCCAGTGTTGCCGGCGGCGAAGGTGATGATGTTGAACTGGCCGGCCAGTTCTTCCCACAGCTCCTGCCCGCCGCCGAAATCCAGCCAGGCGTTGGTCTCCACCGCGTTCAGCCCCATTGGGACAGAGCAATAGAAGTTGAAGGCCGGCGAGCGCCCGGCCCAGTAATAGTCGGCGGCGTGATACATGTCGGCGACGCCAGTGGAGACGGCGTCGAACGCCTCGAACGCGCCGACGATCTCGCCCGCCGCATAGACGCGCACGCGCAGCTCGCCGCCGGACATCTGTGAAATCAGTTGCGCCGTGCGCTCGGCCGCGGTGCCGAGGCCGGGAAAGTTCGGCGGCCAGGTGGTGACCATGCGCAGTTCGCGCGTGCGGCGGCGGGCGACGGCCGGGGCGGCGGGCGTTTCGCCATTGGTCTGCGCCGGGCTGCAGGCGCTGGCCGCGGCCGCCGCGGCGATGGCGGCGCCGCCAATAAACCTGCGTCTGTCCATATCAATTCTCCCCGTCTTCCCCGTGTCCCGGTCCATCTTCCACCGCGTCTTCACTGATATTCAACGGCTGCCACCCGGACGGCGTCAGCACCTCCAGCGGCCGGTAGCGGGCCTTGTAGGCCATTTTGGCGCTGCCCGGCACCCAATAGCCCAGATAAACATAACCGCCGCCCGCCTGCGCGGTGCGCCGGATGGCGTCGAGGATCAGGAAGCTGCCGGGGCTGTTCGCCGCGTCATCGGGATCGAAGAAGCTGTAAAGCAGCGAAGGGCCGTCGCGCACCTGGTCGATCAGGGCCGCGGCGCGCAGCCGGCCCGCATCATCGCGGTATTCGGCAATATAGCTGCGCTGGGCCCCGTCCTCGACCATCATCACGTAATCGCCGAAGCTCATCCCGGCCATGTCGCCGCCGGCGTGCCGGCTGTTCAGATAGCGCTGCAGAAGCTGGTACTGCTCCTCCGTCGCCTCGGCGGGCGCCGCCGCGAAATGCAGATGGGCGTTACGCGCCAGGACGCGACGATAGCCGCGCGTCCACCGGAAGCCCTCCGCCGGAACCCGGCAGGCGCGGCAGGCGTCGCACTGTTCGCAGGCCGGCCGGTACAGCACCGCCTGCGAGCGGCGGAACCCGGCGCGCGTCAGTGCGTCGTTCAGCGCCGGCCCCTCGCCGGGATCAAGGCGCGTGAACAGCTTCCGCTCCATCCGCCCGGGCAGATACGGGCAGGGCGTGGCCGCCGTGAGAAAGAACGGAATTTTGCGTTCGGTGAAAGGATGCGTCACGGCGGTCCCGAATCCCTCGCGGAGTCAGGAACAGAGCCTAGCGCATCCTTTCAGCGGCTTGAAACGGCGTTACTTACTGCGGCAGGGCGTGCCCGGCGGGCAGCACCGGCGCCTCGCGCAGCAGCACGATCGACAGCCGCCGGTTGCCGGCCATGTAGGGATCGTCCGGGAACAGGGGCTCCGAGCCGCCTTTGCCGCGCACTTCGTAGATGCGGTCGTTGGTAATGCCGGAGCGTTGCAGGATGCGGCGGGCGGCGTTGGCGCGGTCGGCCGACAGCTCCCAGTTGGAATAGCGGGAATCCGGCTGCTGGCCGGCATCGGTGTGGCCGGAGATCGACAGCCGGTTCGGCAGCCGCATGGCGATGTCGGCCACGGCGCGCAGCAGCACCACGGCGCGTTCATTCGGCTCCGCGGCGCCGGCCTGGAACATCGGGCGGCCTTCCTGGTCGATCAGCTGGATGCGCAGGCCTTCCGGCGTCTGGTCGATGATCACGTGTCGCGACAGCTCGGCCAGTTCCGGCATGTCCTGCATGGACTGGCGCAGCGACAGTTCCGCGCTGGCCAGTTCGGCCTCCTCGCGGCGGGCGAGGGCGCCGGCCAGCGCGTTTTCGGTCACTTCGGGGGCCTCTGTGGCGCTGGAGGCGGCGTCGGGGCTGATCTGCTGATCACTGGTCTCGCGGCGCGATTCCGGCGACAGGCGCTCGATAACGGCTGAGGAGCCGCGCGATTGATCGCTGTCCTCGCCCAGCGCCGTGCCGGCGAGAATGGACCCGGAGCCGGAGGTGGAGGGGCTGACGCTGGCCGGTGCGAAATAGTCGGCGATGCCGCGTTTCTGTTCCGGCGTGGTGGTGTTGATCAGCCACATCAGCAGGAAGAACGCCATCATAGCGGTCACGAAGTCCGCATAGGCGACCTTCCACGCGCCGCCATGGTGGCCGTGATCGCCGCCTTTCTTGACTTTCTTGATGACGACGGCTTGATCCCGCGCCATGACGCTCCACCTCATTCACCCGGCGTCATCATGGCCGAACACGGTTAAGGTCCGGTTTCGAACCGGCGATTCGGAGACAATCCCTTGCCAGACAGCCGAGAGTACCGGGATGCGCTGGCGATTCTGCCCACCGGCGTCACCATCGTCACCGTAATGCAGGGCGGCGCGGCGCTGGGTATGACCGTCAATTCCTTCACTTCGGTGTCGCTACAGCCGCGGCTGATCCTGTGGTCGGTGGGCAAGGATTCCGAACGCCACGCCACATTCGCCGGGGCCGAACGCTTCGCGGTCAACATCCTCGCCGCGGATCAGGCCGCCCTGGCCCGCGCCTGCGCTGACGAAGCAAGACTGGACAAGCTGGACCTGGCCTGGACGCCCGGCGATCATGGCGCGCCGCTGATCACAGGCGCGCTGGCGCATCTGCAATGCCGGCGTTACGCGGTTCACCCCGGCGGGGACCACGACATTCTGGTGGGAGAGGTGCTGGATTTCGACGTGGCGCGCGACGCGCCGGCGCTGGTCTTTCATCGCAGCCGCTACGGCGCCAGCGGGTAGGAGGGTGTGATGGCCGCCTGCGCATTCCTGGGTCTCGGCGTGATGGGCTTCCCGATGGCGGGGCATCTTTCCGCCAGGGGCCATGATGTGACGGCGTGGAACCGTACGGCGACGAAAACCGCCAGATGGGCCGCGGCGCACAAGGGGCGCCCGGCTGACAACATTGAAGCTGCGGTCAGGGATGCGGATTTCGTCTTCGCCTGCCTGGGCGATGATCCAGACGTGCGCGCAGTGGCCGAACCGGCGCTGGCCGTAATGAAACCGGGCGCGATCTTCGTTGACCACACCACCGCCTCGGCCGAACTGGCGCGCGCGCTATACGCGACCACGAAGGGCAGGGGGCTCGGCTTCATCGACGCCCCGGTCTCCGGCGGTCAGGCGGGCGCCGAGAACGGCCAGTTGTCCATCATGTGCGGCGGGGATGCGGAAACCTTCGCCCGCGCCGAGCCTGTGATGCGCGCCTATGCCAAGGCGGTGACGCTGTGCGGCCCGGCCGGGGCGGGGCAGTTGACCAAGATGGTCAACCAGATCTGCATCGCCGGCATCGTGCAGGGCCTGGCCGAAGGGCTGCATTTCGCCGCCCGCGCGGGCCTTGATCCTGAAACGGTCATCGGCGCCATTTCGAAGGGCGCGGCGCAGTCCTGGCAGATGGATAACCGCTGGAAGACCATGACAGCGGGGGGGTTCGAACATGGTTTCGCGGTCGACTGGATGCGCAAGGATTTGCGCATCACGCTGGAAGAGGCGCGCCGCAATGGCGCGCGCTTGCCCATGGCGGCGCTGGTCGACCAGTTCTACGCCGAGGTGCAGGCGATGGGCGGCGGGCGCTGGGACACCTCCAGCCTGATCGCCCGGCTTGAGGACGCGGAAAAGTAGATGATCTCGGTCGAGCTGGTCTTTCGCATCCTCGATTTCTCGGGGGTGGCGTTTTTCGCCTTCTCCGGCGGCATGCTGGCGGCGCGTAACCAGCTCGACCCCTTCGGCGCCGTCATTGTCGGCGCCGTCACCGGCATGGGCGGCGGCACGCTGCGCGACATGCTGCTGGGCGCGTTGCCGGTGTACTGGGTGGAGGCCCCGGAATATCTCGGCTTTGCGCTTGTGGGCGCGCTGCTGGGCTATTACGGCTCGACGATTGTCGCCTCACGCCGCGCCGCGCTGGTCTGGGCCGACGCCGTCGGCCTGTCGGTGTTCTGCGTCATCGGTGCGCAGGCAGGCCTCGCCGCCGGCGCGCACTGGTCCATCGCCGCGCTGACCGGGGTGATGAGCGCCGCCTTCGGCGGCCTGTTGCGCGACATCATCCTCAACGAGGTGCCGCTGGTGCTGCGGCAGGAAATCTATGCCCTGGCGGCGCTGGCCGGGTCTTCCGCTTACCTGCTTGCGCTGCATTTCGGGGTCGGGGCCGAACCGGCGGCGATCGGCGCGGCGCTACTGGCCTTCGTCATCCGCGGCTGCGCCATCCGCTTCAACTGGTCGATCCCGCCCTTCGGCAAGCTGGATGGGCGCTAAGCGCGCTTGATCACGGGCGCGCGCGGGGCCATGTTCCGCGCCAATGGCCACGATCATCGACAACCTGTCCGGGGCCGCGGCGGCGCGCGCCGCCCGCCACCCGGAAAAACAGAAGCGCCCGGACGCGCCGGTCCTGCGCAAGCCGGAATGGATTCGCGTGCGCGCGCCCGTGGGCGCCGATTACGCCGCCACCCGCAAGATCGTAAAAGACAACAACCTGGTCACGGTTTGCGAGGAGGCGGGCTGCCCCAATATCGGCGAGTGCTGGGCGCAGAAGCACGCCACTTTCATGATCCTCGGCGACACCTGCACCCGCGCCTGCAGTTTCTGCAACGTCAAGACCGGCCTGCCGGGTCCGCTGGACGCCGACGAGCCGCGCCGCATCGCCGAAGCCGTCGCCGCCATGGCGCTTGAGCATGTCGTGGTCACCTCGGTTGACCGGGATGATCTCACCGATGGCGGCGCGCAACATTTCGTCGACGTCATAAACGCTATTCGTGCTGTTTCGCCAAAGACTTCCATTGAAATTCTCACCCCGGACTTCCTGCGCAAGGCCGGCGCGGCGGAGCGCGTGATCGACGCGAAACCGGACGTGTTCAATCACAACCTGGAAACCGTGCCGCGGCTGTATCTCTCCATCCGGCCCGGCGCGCGCTATTTCCACTCTCTGCGCCTTCTGGAGCGGGTGAAGGAGCGCGATCCCTCCCAGTTCACCAAGTCCGGCCTGATGGTCGGCCTTGGTGAAACCAAGGAGGAGGTGATGCAGGTGATGGACGACATGCGCTCGGCCGGAGTCGATTTCCTGACCATCGGCCAGTACCTGCAGCCGACGCGCAAGCACGCCGCCGTGGACCGTTTCGTGACGCCGGAGGAGTTCAAAGCCTACGAGACCATCGCTCGCGCCAAGGGGTTCCTGATGGTTTCGGCGTCGCCGCTGACGCGTTCCAGTTATCATGCTGGAGACGATTTCGTCCGCCTGCGCGCGGCGCGTGAGGCGGAGCTGGCGCGGCGGTGAGCGCCGAAATCCGCGACCGGCGGCGTATCCGCCACAGCCCGGACGACGTTTTCGACCTCGTCACCGACGTGCGCGGCTATCCGGGCTTCATCGGCCCGATGACCGCCCTGCGCGTGCTGGAGGAACAGGTGGCGGACGGTTCGGGCGAACTGACCGCCGAGGCGCGTGTGCGCTTCAAGTTTGTCTCCGAGCGCTTTGTGACACGGGTGCGGTACGACCGCGCGTCGCGCCGCGTCGATGTCAGCCTGATCGAGGGACCATTCCGTAAGCTGGACAACGCCTGGCGCATCCACGCGCTGGCGGACGGCAGCGCGCTGATCGATTTTCAAATCCGCTATGAATTCGCCAACCCGTTGCTGACCATGCTGTTGCAGGCCAATCGCGAGCGGGCGGTGACCTATCTGGTCAATGCGTTCGAGGCCGAGGCGGCGCGGCGTTACGCGCAGACCGGGCTCGACGACGCCGAGCTAACCCTTCAGGTTCCGGATGCCTTCCCGTAACAAGTCGACGGCGTAGAGCACGCTCTTCATCCGCACATAGCTGCGCCCGATGTCGCCGAAGCGCTGCACGCGGTTGACGGTTTCCCCGCCACGTACGGCGAGGGCGAAATGCACCAGGCCCGCGGGTTTTTCCGGGATGCCGCCCGGCCCGGCGACGCCGGTGATGGCGACGGCCAGTTTCGCATGGCTGCGCGCCAGCGCGCCTTCGGCCATGGCTTTCGCCACCGGCTCGGACACCGCGCCATGCTCGACGATGACGGCGTTGTCGACGCCGAGAATGTCGGACTTCGATTCATAGGAATAGGTGATGAAGCCACAGTCGAAGACGGCGGAAGAGCCGGGAATCTCGGTCAGCGCGGCGGACATCAACCCGCCGGTGCAGCTTTCGGCGGTGGCGATGGTGACGCCCGCGGCGCGGGCCTCGTCCAGCAACAGCCGCAGGGCGGCGATCAATTCCTCGGGCGGAAACGTCATGCCAGGGTCACCGTCGCCACGGCCTGCGCGGCCAGTCCTTCGCCACGGCCGGTGAAACCCAGCCCCTCTGTCGTTGTCGCCTTAACCGAAACCCGGGCGATGGGCAAACGCAAGATGTCCGCCAGGCGGGCGCGCATCGCCTCGCGATAGGGGCCGATTTTCGGCCGCTCGCAGATCAGGGTGATGTCGGCGTGGCTTAACCGCCCGCCCGCGCTCTCCAGCAGCGACAGCGCGTGGACCAGGAACCGGTCAGAGGCCGCGCCCTTCCACTGCGGGTCTGACGGCGGGAAATGCTGGCCGATGTCGCCCAGCCCCGCGGCGCCCAGAATGGCGTCGGTCAGGGCGTGCAGCCCGGCGTCGGCGTCGGAATGGCCGACAAGGCTGAGACCCTCATCGATCCGCACCCCGCACAGCGTCATGCCCGGACCGGGCTCAAGCCGGTGAACGTCAAAGCCGAAACCGACGGCGACGCCGCCGCCTGTTTGCGCCAGCCGCGCCCCGGCGCGGGCGAAATCGTCCGGGAAGGTCAGTTTCATATTGTCCGCGTCGCCCGCGACCATCGCCAGCTTCAGCCCGGAGGCCAGCGCCACGGCGGCGTCGTCAGCCATGTCCGCGCCGGGGGGCAGGGCGTCATAGGCGGCCTTCAGCGCCGCGAAGCGGAAACCCTGCGGCGTCTGCGCCCGGTGCAGACCCGTACGATCGGCGGGAGCTGTGGCGCGCCCGTCCGCGCCGCGGAGCAGCGCATCGGACAGCGGCAGAACCGGGACCGCGCCGTCCGCATCGGCCAGCCCCGCGATCACGGCGTTGATCACAGCGGCGGAGACGAAAGGCCGCGCCGCGTCATGGATCAGCACGGCGTCGGGTGCATCTGCGGCCAGCGCATTCAGGCAGGCGCGCACGGATTCGCTGCGGCTGACGCCGCCGGGCGTCCATTCAGCGTCCGGCGCGGCGGCGGCGAACAAGGCCGCGTCGTCGGGGTGGATGGCTGTGACAATGCGCGAAATCGCGGGATGGTCCGCGAACGCCGCCAGCGTGCGCGCGATCACCGGCCGCCCGCCCAGCAGGCGGTATTGCTTCGGTGTCTCTCCGCCAGCGCGGCTGCCCCGCCCGGCGGCGACGATCGCGGCGGCGATCTTCATGCACGCGTCCCCGCATTGCCGCCGGAGGCGCCGGCGGATAGGTTGCGCCGCCATTACGGCGCCCAGACGAGGAAAGTCCAGCGCGTGACTGTTCAGATCGGCCCTGTCCGCATCGCCGCGAAGACGGTGCTGGCGCCCATGTCGGGCGTCACCGACCTGCCGTTCCGGCGTCAGGCCTGGCGTTTCGGCGCCGGGCTGGTGGTGACCGAGATGGTCGCCTGCGAGGCGCTGGCGCGCGGCCGGGCCGACATGGTCCGCAAGATGGCGGGCGATGCGGGCGGCGGCCCGCTGGTCATCCAGCTTGCGGGACGCGAGGCGAAATGGATGGGCGAGGGCGCGCGCATCGCCGCCGGCGCCGGAGCGGACATCATCGACATCAACATGGGCTGCCCGGCGAAACAGGTCACACGCGGCCTCTCCGGCTCGGCCCTGATGCGCGATCTCGACCACGCCCTGACGCTGGTCGAGGCGACGGTGAAGGCGGTCAGCCTGCCGGTGACGCTGAAAATGCGCCTTGGCTGGGACCATGACAGCCTCAACGCCCCGGAACTGGCCCGGCGGGCGCAGGACGCGGGCGTGCAGATGGTCACCGTGCATGGCCGCACACGCCAACAGTTCTACAAGGGCGAGGCCGATTGGGCGCTGGTGCGCCGGGTGTGCGAGGCGGTCTCCATCCCGGTCATCGTCAATGGCGATATTTGCGACGCCGCTACGGCGCGGACGGCGCTGGCGGCTTCCGGCGCGGACCTGGTGATGATCGGTCGCGCGGCGACCGGGCGGCCCTGGCTGCCGGGGCGGATCGCGCGCGAGCTGCAAGGCGCCGCGGCGCCGGTCCCCTGGCCGGTGCGGATCGCGGCGCTGGGTGAACAGCTCGAAGACTCGCTCACGCATTATGGCGAAACCATCGGCCTGCGCATGATGCGCAAGCATTTCGCCGCGTTCTGCGAAGCCGAAGCGCCGGCGGGCATCGCTGCGCCGTGGCGCGCGGCGCTGTGCCGGGCGGAGACCCCGGCCCACGCCCAAGCTACGCTTCGCGCCATGGCAGGCGACGGGACGGACAGTCGCGCTGCGGCCTGACCCCGGCGCATGGCATGTGTTGCGCACAAGCAACGTGGTGTTGATTTTGCACCACAGCACCGACATCATCCGTATTGATCGCCCTTGGAACGCCGCGTGCTGCAGCAGAACGAACCTTCATCCGTACAACCGGATGGCCGCGCTTCCTCGCTGTTCCTGACGGCGGGGTTCGCGCTGGCCGTGCTGGTGGTGGCGGGCGCGGCCTTCCTGACCATCGCCGGCGCGCCGGCCATGGCGCCGGGCGAGCCGCTGCTGACCATTCTGCTGCTGGTGAACCTGGGCCTGATCCTGGCGCTGGCCATTGTGGTCGGGCTGAAAGTGGCGCGGCGGTTCTTCGACCGCCGCTCCGGCCAGCCTGCCCCGCGCCTGCACCTGCGCTTCCTGGCCATGTTCTCCATCGCCGCCGCAACGCCAGTGGTGCTGGTGGCCGTGTTTCTGGGCGGCGTTCTCACCCGGGGGGTGGATTACTGGTTTGGCGAGCGGGTCAGCGCCGTGGTGGACAGCGCCGCGGCCGTGGCCCGCGAACTGGTGGAGACGCGATCCAGCGAAGCTTTGGAGCAGGTCGGCCTGATGGCCTTTGACCTCAGCGACCCCGGCGCGGTGGAGGGGTTCGCCTCCAGCCGCATCCAGTATGTCCAGTATTTCCGCCGGCAGGCGCTGGCCCGCGATTTCGCCGCCGCCTACATCGTCGATCGCCATGGGGCGGTGCTGGCGCGGGCCGAATTCCGGGGCGAGGACGAATACATCCCCCCGTCGGAGCGTCTTTACCAGCTCGCCGACAGCGGCGATCTCGGCGTCTCGACGCCAGAGACGGCCGACGACGGCGTCATGCGGGCGCTCTACCGCCTGACCGCCTATGACGACGCCTTTCTCTACGTCTATCTGGGCGTCGACTACCAGATACTGCGCCGCGCCGAGGAGGCCGTGGTCTCCTATCGCGAGGCGCGCGAACGCGAGGGGCAGTCGCGCGCCTTCTTCATCCTGGTCTATCTGGAGGCCGCAGCGCTGGTTCTGCTGGGCGCGATCTGGATTGCCATGTCGGCGGCGACGCGCATCGTCCGGCCGGTTTCCAATCTGGTCGCCGCGGCCGAACGGGTGCGCCGGGGAGATCTGGATGCACGGGTGGAAGTCCGCCGCGAGGACGACGAGATCGGCGCGCTGGGCCGGGCTTTCAACCGCATGACTCGCCAGCTGCGCGGACAGCGGCGCGAGCTGATCGCCTCTCACGCGCAGTCGGAGCGGCGGCGCGCCTTCACCGAAGCCGTGCTGTCAGGGGTCAGCGCCGGCGTGATCGGCATTGACGAGGATGGGCGCATCACTCTGGTCAACCGGTCCGCCGCGGCGCTTTTACAACATGACGAAACGGAACTTGTGGGCATGCGTTTCGTTGACGCCGCTCCGGCGCTGGAAGCGACTGCGGCCGAAGCCCGCCGCCGTCCGGGTGAGGAAGCCGAAGCGCAGACGGATCTGGTGAGGGAGGATGGCGGGACGGTGAATCTCAGCGTACGGGCCGTTCTGGACGCTGATGCGGGTCTGGTGCTGACGTTTGACGACGTGACTCGCCTTGTCGCGGCGCAACGCAACGCCGCCTGGCGTGACGTGGCGAGGCGCATCGCCCACGAGATCAAAAATCCGCTAACCCCGATCCAGTTATCGGCCGAGCGCCTGCGCCGGAAATACGGCAAGCTGGCCGCCGAGCACGATCCCGAAACTTTCGAGCGCTGCACCGAGACCATCATCCGGCAAGTAAGCGACATTGGGCGGATGGTGGACGAGTTTTCGTCCTTCGCACGCATGCCGACGCCGCTGGTCGGCCCTGTGGAGATGGGCGAACTGGTCCAGGAAACCATTTTCGCCCACCGCGTCGCCAGCCCGGAGATTCGCTTCGATTACCGCCGACCGGAGGACGCCGTCATCGCCCGTTGCGACCCGCGCCTGGCCGCCCAGGCGTTGGCTAACATTCTGAAGAACGCCGGTGAAAGCGTGACCGCGCGCAGCGACAGCGAGGGCGCAAAGGCCGGCGCGGGTTTGATCGTGGTCAGCCTGTCCACAGTCGATGGCCTCGCCTGCATTGAAGTCACGGACAACGGCCTCGGCTGGCCGACGCCGGACCGCAACCGGCTGACCGAGCCGTACATGACAACGCGCGAGAAAGGCACGGGCCTCGGCCTCGCCATCGTCAAGCGCGTCATGGAGGACCATGGCGGCCGGCTTGAGCTGGATACGCCTCCGGATGGCGCGCAGGGGGCCGTGGTCCGTCTCTGTTTCCCGCTGGCGGCGGCGGAAGACATTTCCGCCGCTGCGAGCGCTGATGCCGTGGAGAACTAGATGGCCAGAGACATTCTGATCGTCGATGATGAGGCCGACATTCGCGAACTGATCGCGGGTCTTTTGGAGGACGAGGGCTATCAGGCCCGCGAAGCGGCTGACGCCGACGCGACTCTTGACGCGCTGCGCCAGCGCAAGCCCTCACTGGTGATACTGGACGTATGGCTTCAGGGCAGTCGACTGGACGGCATCGAGCTGTTGGAAATCATGAAGGAGGCGGACCCGGACCTGCCCGTCATCGTCATTTCCGGCCACGGCACGATCGAGACCGCGGTGGCGGCCATCCGCAAAGGCGCCTATGACTTTCTGGAGAAGCCCTTCAAGAGTGACAAGCTGTTGCTGACCGTGGCGCGCGCGCTGGAGGCCAGCCGGCTACGGCGCGAGAACGCCGAATTGAAGGCGAAATTCGACGCCGAAAGCGACCTGATTGGCGGGTCGCCCGCCATCGCCCAGGTCCGTCAGGTGATCGACCGTGTAGCGTCGACCAACAGCCGGGTGCTGATCACCGGGCCGGCCGGGGCCGGCAAGGAGCTGGTGGCGAAACTGATCCACGCTCGTTCACCGCGCTCGGACGGGGCGTTCGTGCCCGTCAGCGCCGCTGGCATAGCGCCGGACAGGGTTGAGGAGGAGCTTTTCGGATGTGAGGCGGACGATGGCGGCGTGGCCCGCATCGGTCTTCTGGAGCGCGCCCATGGCGGTACGCTGTTTCTGGACGAGATCGCGGACATGCCGTTGGCTACGCAGAACAAACTGCTGCGAATGCTGGTCGAACAGCGCTTCCGGCGTATTGGCGGTTCGTCAGACGTGCAGGTGAACCTGCGCGTCATCTCCAGTTCGTCCAAAGACCTTCGCGCCAAGATCGCCGCCGGCCGGTTTCGGGAAGACCTTTATCACCGGCTCGCCGTAGTCCCGATCACCGTGCCATCACTGGCCGAACGGCGAGAGGACATCCCGGCTCTGGTTGATTTCTTCATCGACCGGCTGGCGCTTCTGTCTGGTTTGCCCAAAAGGCGGATCGGCGATGACGCCATGGCCGCGCTGCAAGCGCACGATTGGCCGGGCAATGTCCGTCAGTTGCGTAACAATGTGGAACGGTTGCTGATTCTCGCCTCTGGCGACCCTGACCAGCCGGTTACGCTGGATTCGCTCCCGTCAGAAGTAGCGAGCCGTGATTCAGATGACACCGGATTCGACGCCGAGCGGCTGATCGCGTTATCGCTTCGCGAGGCCCGCGAGCGGTTCGAACGCGAATATCTGAAGGCGCAAATCACCCGGTTTGGCGGAAACATCTCGCGAACGGCGGCTTTTATAGGTATGGAGCGGTCTGCGTTGCACAGGAAGCTGAAATCGCTCGGCGTCGCCGCCCAGATAGCCCGCGGCGCCGAGGAAGACGCCTGAGAGTGAGGCCCGGGGCATGAAAGCGATTATCTGCGGGGCGGGCAGGGTAGGCTACGGCATCGCCCGGGCGCTCGCGCAGGAAGGCAACGCGGTCACGGTCGTCGACTGGTCGGCAGATCTGGTGAACCGCATCGCCTCCGAACTGGAAGTCACGGCAATCGTCGGTCATGGCGCTCATCCGGACGTGCTGGAGCGCGCTGGCGCGGCGGAGGCCGATCTGATCGTCGCCGTCACCCATTCCGACGAAGTCAACATGATCGCATGCCAGGTATCGCATTCGCTGTTCGGCACGCCGATGCGCATTGCGCGCGTGCGCGCACAGAATTATCTGCGGCCTGCCTGGCGCGACCTGTTCACCACCGGGAACCTGCCGATCGACGTCGTGATCTCGCCAGAGCTGGAGGTGGGGCGGGCGATTCTGCAGCGGCTGGAGACGCCGGGCGCGCTACATACGGCGCTGTTTTCCGGCGGACGCATTCAAATCCTGTCCCTGCTTGTGGAAGAGGGTGCGCCGATCGCGGATTCATCGTCCGACCATATCCGCGAATTGTTCCCCGACCTGCGCCTCACTGTTGTTGGCGTGGTCCGCGACCGCAAGCTGTTCATCCCCGAATCGACAGACCCGATGCTGGCCGGCGACGAAGTGTTTGTGGTCATCGAGCCCAGCAACGTCGAGCGCGTGCTGACCCTGTTCGGGCGCAGCGCCCAGAAAGTGCGCCGGGTGCTGATCGTCGGCGCCGGCAATATCGGGGTCTATGTCGCCGAGGCGCTGGAGCGGCTGGGCGGGATGAAAGTCCGGCTGGTCGAGGCCGACAAGACCAAGGCGGAAAACGCCGCCGACCGTCTGAAACGCACCGTCGTTCTGCATGGGGACGGCCTTGCCCCCGGCCTGCTGCGCGAGGCCGGCGCGGAGGAGGCTGAACTGGCGGTCTGCGTCACCAATGACGACAAGGTCAATTTGCTGTCCGCCGTGATGGCGAAACGTGAAGGGGCGGGGCGGGCGATCTGCCTGGTCAACGAGCGAGCGTTCGAAAACCTGCGTGAACCGCTGGAGATCGACGCTTTCATCGACCCCCGCGCCACCACTGTCTCCACCATCCTTCAACATATCCGGCGCGGTCGGATCACCGGCCTGCAGACCATGGCTGGCGGACAGGCCGAGGCGCTGGAGGGCGTAGCGCTGTCGACCTCGCCGTTAATCGGCCGCCCGCTGGACGAGCTGGAGCTGCCGGACGGCGTCGCCCTCGGCGCTGTGGTGCGCGGCGACCAGGTTCTGATGCCGGGCGACGACGACCGCATCCGTCAGAATGACCGCGTGCTGTTCTTCGCCGAGGCCGCGCAGGTGGGCAGGGTGGAGCAGTTGTTCCGCGTCAGCCTCGAGTATTTCTAGGGTTTGCAGGGAGCCAGAAAGCCCGATGTCGCGGATCGCCTATGTCGACGGCGCCTATGTCGCCCACGCCGCCGCCGCCGTGCATATCGAGGACCGGGGTAACCAGTTCGCCGACGCGGTCTACGAGGTCTGGAGCGTCAAGGACGGCGCCCTGATGGACAGCGACGGGCATTTCACGCGCCTGTCGCGGTCCCTGCGCGAGTTGCGAATCCGCGAACCCATGGACCGCAGGGTGCTGGCGTGCGTGCTGTTTGAAATGGTGCGCCGTAACCGGCTGCGCGACGGACTGATTTATCTGCAGATCTCGCGCGGGCGGGCGCGGCGCGACCACGCCTTCCCTTCGCCGGAGGTGAAACCCACCGTCATCGTCACCGCCAAACGCGGCGATCCCGCAGCGGCCGAGGCGAAGGCGCAGGCGGGGATCAGGGTGATCACCCTGCCGGACCTCCGCTGGGCGCGGCGCGACATCAAGACCGTCTCGCTGCTGCCGAATGCGCTGGCCAAGCAGGCTGCGAAGGAGGCGGGGGCGCAGGAGGCTTGGCTGGTCGGCGCGGACGGCTTCATCACCGAGGGCACTGCCTCCAACGCCTGGATTCTCACCGCGGACGGCGCGCTGGTCACCCGCATGGCCAGCGAGGCGATCCTGAACGGCGTCACGCGCCTGGCGCTGCTACAGGTGGCGCGGGAGGAGGGGCTGCGCATCGAGGAGCGCCCGTTCACCGTCGCCGAGGCGATGGCGGCCAGCGAGGCTTTCGTCACCTCGGCCTCAAGCGCCTTGACGGCCGTGGTGAGCATTGATGGACAAAAAATTGGCGCCGGCGCGCCCGGCCCCTTGGCGAAACGCTTGCGGCACGCTTATCTTGCAGGCGCAGCATCAAATGTTGCGGCGCAAAAACCGCGTCCGTCCGCGCCGCTGGTTGCTAGGCGGGCGCGGGCGCGTATAGGGTGACGGCAACGCCAAGAAGCGCCAGATGGAGGCGACGCGCATGTCCAGCGACAAGAAACAGAACCTGCAGGACGTTTTTCTCAACGCCGTCCGCAAGGCGAAAACGCCGCTGACGATCTTTCTGGTCAACGGCGTCAAGCTTCAGGGCAATGTCACCTGGTTTGATAATTTCTGCCTGCTGCTGCGCCGGGACGGCCAGTCGCAGCTGGTCTACAAGCACGCCATCTCCACAATCATGCCGTCGCAGCCGGTGACCCTTTTCGAAGGCGAGCGCGATGATGGACAGAACGGCGGGGCGGGGGACAAGGACGGCGACGCTTGATCGACACCGCCGCGCCCGCAGACCGGGCGATCGTCATCTTCCCGCACCCGCCAGGGGCGGACGGCGTCGAGACGCGCCTCGATGAAGCCAGCGGCCTCGCCGAGGCGCTGGACTTGTCCGTCACGGATGCGTTCGCCGCGCCGCTGCGCAAGCTGGAGCCGTCACACCTGTTCGGCGCCGGCAAGGTGGACGAGATCGCCAGTCGCATCGCCAGCGCCGGCGTTACTGTCGCGGTGGTCGACGCCGCCTTGACGCCAGTGCAGCAGCGCAATCTGGAAAAGGCCTGGAACGCCAAGGTGGTGGATCGCACCGGCCTGATCCTGGAGATTTTCGGCCGCCGGGCGCGCACCCGGGAAGGGCGGCTGCAGGTGGAGCTGGCCCGTCTGGGCTATGAACGCTCGCGACTGGTGCGCACCTGGACGCACCTGGAGCGCCAGCGCGGCGGCCGCGGCTTCCTGGCCGGCCCGGGTGAAACCCAGATCGAGACCGACCGGCGGCTGATCGCCGAACGCATGGCGAAACTGCGCCGCGAACTGGAAGACGTGCGCCGCACGCGCGGCCTGCACCGCAAGCAACGGCGCGAGGTTCCGTTCCCTCTGGTGGCGCTCGTTGGATATACAAACGCTGGAAAATCCACACTTTTCAACAAGATGACCGGCGCGCGCGTGCTGGCGAAGGACATGCTGTTCGCCACGCTGGACACCACGGTGCGCGCCTTCGAGACGCCGGGCGGCATGCGGGCGCTGATGTCCGACACCGTCGGCTTCATCACCGACCTGCCGACCGAGCTGATCGCCGCCTTCCGCGCCACGCTGGAGGAGGTGAGGGAGGCAGACCTGCTGGTGCATGTGCTGGATGTGTCCGCCCCCGACCACGCCCAGCGGCGCGAGGAGGTGGAGGCGATCCTCGATTCCATCGGCGCCGGGCGCGAGCACGGCCAGCCGGTGATCGAGGCGCTGAACAAGATCGACCTTCTCGACGATGAAGCGCAGGAGGACGCGGCCCGGCCGCCGTCGCCGCGCGCCGGTCAGGGGGCGCCCAATCTGCGCATCCCGGTATCAGCCGTAACCGGGGAAGGGATGCCGGCGCTGGTCGGCGCCATAGAGCGCGCGCTAGAGGCCGGATCGGCGCTGCTGACCGTGAAGGCCGCGCCGACGCAGGGGCGGGCGGTCGCCTGGCTTCACGAGCATGGGGCGGTGCTGAGCGAGAAAACCGACCGCCGCAGCGGTAAGGTGACGGTCAGGGCGCGGCTGCGCGCCGAGGACGCCGGCCGGTTCGCCGCCGCCTTCCCGGATGTGGAGACGCTTCAGGCCCCGCAGGGCTGAGCGGGCTATTTCGCCGCCTTGTCGGCCTGTTTCGCCTCGTCCCACAGCGCCTCCATCTCGTCCAGAGACGCCGAAGCGGCATGACGGCCCTGGCCGGCGAGGCGGGTTTCGATATGCCGGAAGCGCCGCTCGAACTTGGCGTTGGCGTCACGCAGAGCCACCTCTGAATCGACGCTAAGTTTTCGCGCCAAATTCACACATACAAACAATAAATCCCCGATTTCCTCCTGAACGCCCGCAGGGTCTTCATCGCTGATGGCGGCGTCCAGCTCCGCGGTTTCTTCTTTCACCTTGTCCATCACCCGCGCCGCGTCCGGCCAGTCGAAACCGACGCGCGCGGCGCGCTTTTGCAGCTTCTGGGCGCGCATCAGGGCGGGCAGGGCGAGGGGAACGTCGTCCAGCAGCCCGGCGGCCGCGCCGTTCTTTCCAGCGCGCTCGGCGGCCTTCATGTCCTCCCACGCTGCGGTCTGGGCCTCGGCGGATTCGACTTTCTGGTCTGCGAAGACGTGCGGATGGCGGCGGATCATCTTGTCATTGATGGCGCGTACGACGTCGTCAAACGCGAACAGGCCGGCTTCCTCGGCCATGCGGGCGTGAAAAACCACTTGCAGCAGCAGGTCGCCCAGTTCGTCCTTCAATTCGCCCATGGCGCCGCGACGGATGGCGTCGGCGACTTCATAGGCTTCCTCGATCGTGTAGGGGGCGATGGTTTCGAATGTCTGCTCGACATCCCACGGACAGCCCCCGTCAGGGGCGCGCAGCCGCGCCATGATCGCGAGCAGGCGGCGCAGGGGATCGCCGTCCTCGGTCCCGCTCATGCGTCACCATTTGGCGCATAATAAATATTATGAGACATCAATGCCGTCCATAGCCGGGATTGGGGTCAAGGGACACGGTTTCGCCCTTCACCACAAGGCGCAGGCCGTCATGCGCAGCGGTCACCCCTTGCGGCAGCCGCGCGTTCAACACCGCGTAATCCAGGTCCACATGCAAATTGGTGAGAACGCCCAGCGGCGTCCCCGCCTGTTTCAGCCAGTCCAGCGCGTCAGCCACGGTCGCGTGCGTCGGATGCGGCGTGTCGCGCAAGGCGTCGACGATCCAGGCCTTTGCGCCGGAAAGCGCATTGAAGGCTTCCTCCGGCACGCCGCTGACGTCCGGCGCATACGCGATCGGCCCGAAACGGAAGCCCGACGCCGGAATCCGCCCGTGTTCCAGCCTGAACGCCGTCACAGACAACGGTCCGCCCGGTCCAGCGATCTCCAGCGGCTGGCCGTAAGGCTCGACAGAGTGGGCCTCGAGAATCGCGGGGTATGGCGACAACTCCGGAGCCGTGAACGCGTATCCGAAACGGCCGATAAGTTTTTCGCGTGTAAAATCATCCAGGTAAACCGGCATCCTGCGCCGCGCGCGCAACACGAAGGGCCGCAGATCATCAATGCCGTGGGTCTGGTCGGCATGGTCGTGGGTGTAGAGCACGGCGTCGATGCGTTTCACGCCGGCGGCCAGCATCTGGGCGCGAAAGTCCGGCGATGTGTCCACTACCACCACCGTGACATTCTCGGTTCCGAAATCCGCTTCCTTTTCAGCGCGTTCGACCAGAATCGAACAGCGCATGCGGCGGTTTTTCGGGTTCGCGGGATCACAGGCGCCCCAGTCGCCATCCGGGCGCGGGACGCCGGCGGAGGAGCCGCAGCCGAGAATGGTGAGCCTGATCACGCCTGCGCCGCTCATGGCCGCGGCACACGATCAAACAGGCGGAAGAAGGCGTCTGTGGTGCGGGCGGCGCACTCCTCGGCCGTCCAGCCCTTCACGGCGGCCAGCCCTTCGGCCACGTGTGGCAGGAAGGCTGGTTCGTTGCGCTTGCCGCGATGCGGAACCGGGGCGAGATAGGGGCAATCGGTCTCGATAATCACCCGGTCGTCCGGAACCTGGTCGCGGAACACGGCGCGCACGTCCTCGGCCTTTTTGAAGGTCAGAATGCCGGAGGCCGAGAAATACGCCCCCAGCGCCGCGCCGCGACGCGCCAGCTCCGCCCCGCCGGTGTAGCAATGCAGCAATGGGCGGAACGCCCCCTTCCCCATTTCGTCCTCTAGCACATCGGCCATTTCCGCGTCCGCCTCTCGCGTGTGCAGGATCAGCGGCAGGTCAGCACGCCGCGCCGCCTCGACATGCGCGCGCAGGCTGGCGAACTGGTCTTCGCGCGGGCTGTAGCCGTAGTGAAAGTCCAGTCCCGTCTCACCGATAGCCGCGACCTTCGGGTGCTTCGCCATCTCCAGCAGCTCGTCCGCCGTGATGTCCGGCCGGTCCTTGGCGTGGTGCGGGTGTGCGCCCACCGTGCACCAGATGTCGTCATGCTTCTCGGCGATAGCCGCCACCTGTTCGAACTCGCCAAGGCGGCAGCAGATGGCCAGCATGCGCACCACGCCGACGGCGCGCGCGCGGTCGATCACCGCGTCGAGGTCTTCGGCGAAGGCCTCGCCGTGCAGATTGACATGGCTGTCGACAAGCATCGGGAAAATCAGGCGTCCTCGGCGGCGCGGGCGGCGGTGCGGATCAGGGAAAGCGCGCTCAGCGCGGTCTGTTTGGGGTCGAGATACAGGTCCTCCGCCTCGCGGACAAGCGCGTGCAGGTCGCGCCAGGCCTGCGCCCAGCCGCCACCATCCGCGTCTTGCCCGGCCGCCTGCTTGCCGGCCTCGGCCATGCGCGCGGCCAGCAGTTCATAGAACGGGCCGCGCAGGCTTTCCCCGTCACGGCCGCCAACACGCGCCGCCAGCCGCCGCGCCGCCGTCTCGTCAAAGCGTGGCAGGTCTGCGAACAGCGCGTCGATGGCGGACGCCAGCTCGGCAACCCCGGCCCGGGCCAGCGCCAGCGCCCTGCCCGGCGCGCCCTGGGCCAGCCGCGCGGCCGCGCCGGCCTCTGACGGCGTGATATCGGCCGCGTCTGACAGCCAGGCTGCCGTGCGCTCCACTTCCGGTGCGCGCAGGCTCAGCACCCGGCACCGCGAGCGGATCGTGGCCGGAAGCCGCCCCGGCGCATGGGCGACCAGGAACAGCATTCCTTTATGCGGCGGCTCTTCAAGAGTTTTCAGCAAAGCATTGACTGCATTGCGATTCATGTCATCGATCGCATCGACAATGCACACGCGCCAACCGCCCTCGCCCGCGCTCATGGCGAAGAATTCCGGCGCGCGCCGCGCCTCCTCCACCGTGATCTCCGCCCGCCAGCGGCCGCGTTTGTCATCCCATGGACGGCGCAGCACCAGCAGGCCGGAGTGCGCCTGCGCGGCGATGCGGCGGCAAACGGGATCGTCCGGCAGCGCGCCCAGAGGGCCGTGCGCCGGGTCCGCCGCCGCGCCGAGCAGCCGCCGCGCGGCGCGATAGGCGAAACTGGCCTTGCCGACGCCCCGCGGTCCGGTCAGCAGCCAGGCGTGGTGAAGTTTTCCGGCTTCAAGCGCGCTCAGAAAGGCGGTCTCGGCGGCCTCGTGCCCGAACAGGGCGTAGCTGTCGCGCGGGTGCGGACAGCCCGGCTGGGCGTCCGGCTCGCGCTCGATATCGCCGCTCATGCCGCCGCCAGCAGGCGGCGGTCGATTTCGGCCAGCGCCGCCTGCGCCAGTTGCTCCGGCGCCAGCGCGCCGTCCAGCACCGCGCAGCGGTCCGGTTCTCGCGCCGCGATGCCCAGAAACGCCTGGCGCAGCCGGTCGTGAAAGCCGCCGCCATTGCGTTCGAACCGGGTCGCCGCCTCGCCGCGCTGGACGGTGCGCGACAGGCCCGCCGCCGGGTCGAGATCGATGATCAGGGTCAGGTCGGGGCCGAAATCGCCCAGCGCCGCCTTGTGGATGGCGGCGATGCGCGCGGCGTCGACGCCGCCGGCCGCGCCCTGGTAGGCGGCGGTGGAATCCGCAAAGCGGTCGCACAGCACCCAGGCGCCGCGGGCCAGCGCCGGCTCGATCACCCTTTGCACATGATCGGCGCGCGCGGCGTAGAACAATAGCGTCTCCGACACCGGCGACCAGCGGTCGACCGGGCCGTGCAGCAGCAATTCCCGGATCGCCTCCGCCCCTGGCGTGCCACCGGGTTCGCGTGTGGCCGTCACCTGCAGCCCGCGGGCGGTCAGGGCGCCGGCCAGCGCCGCGAGAAGGGTGGACTTGCCTGCCCCCTCCCCGCCTTCCAGCGTTATGAAACGGCCGCGCGCCATGCCAGTCCCTAGTTACGGATCATGTGGACGACCGCCGCCCAGGCCCGCCCGAACAGGCCCTGGCGCGAGACGGTTTCGCCAGCGGCCAGCGGGTATTCGCGCGGTTCATACCCCGGCGCCTCCACCACCAGCCGGGCCACCACGTCGCCCGCGGCGATGGGCGCGGTCAGCGGGCCGTCATAGACCACCGATACCCGCATGTCGTGGCGGGCGCGGCGGTTCAACCCCACCTGCACCGCCTCCGGCGCGACCAGCCGCACGGCCGGGGCGGCGCCCATGAACACCTCGGCATGGCCAACCTCGTCGCCGGCGCCGAACAGGCGGTAGACGGAGAAATCGCTCATCGCCGCGCGCATCAGGCGCTCGGCCTCCAGCGCGCGGGCGCGTTCGCTCTCCATGCCGCTGAACACCACGATGCGGCGCACGCCGTCGCGCTCTGCCGAGGCGACGAGGCCATAGCCCGCCTCGCTGGTGTGGCCGGTCTTCAGCCCGTCGGCGCCCGGGAACACGCCCAGCAGCGGATTGCGGTTGAACTGGCGGATGCCGTTATAGGTGAATTCGCGCTCGGCATAGAGGCGGTAAAGCTCCGGATGTTCGCGGATGATGTGGGCGGCGAGGCGCGCCAGGTCGGCGGCGCTGATCCGGTGCTCCGGGTGCGGCCAGCCGGTGGAATTGGCGAAACTGGCCGTTTCCAGCCCGAGTTCGCGCGCCCGCGCCGTCATCTCCAGCGAGAACGCCTCCTCGCTGCCGGACAGCGCCTCGGCCAGCACGATGCAGGCGTCATTGCCGGACTGCACGATCACCCCGCGCAGCAGGTCCTCCACCCGGGCGCGGGAGTTCAGCGGCAGGAACATGGTCGATGAGCCGGACGCCGCGCCGCCCAGCCGCCAGGCGTTTTCGCTGACCGGCAGTTCGTCGTCGAGGCGCAGCGCGCCGCGGTCCAGCGCCTCGAACGCCATCAGCGCCGTCATCAGCTTGCTCATCGACGCCGGCGGCATCGGCGTATCGCCGTTCTTGGAATAGAGAATCTCGCCGGTCTCGAAATCCAGGATCACCGCGAAGGTGGCGGGGGTCTCGAATTCCTGCGCGGCGGCGGGCGCGGCGGCGAGAACGAAGGCGAGAAGGGCTGCGAACAGGCGCACGGGCGGGCTCCATGGGCTGCGGCGCGGACGAGTCAGGGTGCGTCCGCCAGCCATTGAAGCCCGGCCCGCCGATGGCGTCCAGAGCGCGTGCAGGCTTATTGCAGGGCGACGATCAGGCTGTCATAGACACCGGCGCCGCGCAGGCGGGCCTGGGCGCTGACCGCGGACCCGTGATCGCTCCACGGCCCGACCATGACCCGGAACACCGGGCGGCCGTTCACCCGCGCCTCCTGCACCCACACGCTCCCCGCGCCGGAGAGACGGCGGACCATCGCCTCGGCGTTGGCGCGCTCGGAGAAGGCCCCGGCCTGGATCGCCACCGGCCCGGCGGGCGGGACGGACGGCGCCGCGCCCTGCGCCACGCGCGTGCGGCCAGCCCCGGAAACGCCGTCGCCGGCATAGCCGCCCATGTAGGAGGCGGGGCCGACATAGCGCACGCGCACCCGCGCCGTGCCGGCGCCGATGAAGCCCAGCTCGCGCGCGCCGGCGTGGCTCATGTCGATGATGCGGCCGCGGGCGAAGGGGCCGCGGTCGTTGACGCGCACGCGCACCGTGCGGCCGTTCTCGAGATTGGTGACCTCGACGATGCTGGGCAGCGGCAGTGTGGGATGCGCGGCGGTGAGCGCGTCCTGGTCATAGGTCTCGCCATTGGCGGTCAGCCGGCCGTGGAAACCGGGCCCGTACCAGGAGGCGATTCCGGTCTGGTCATAGCTGTCGTCGCGCTGCGGCGTATAGCTGATTCCCGATACCTGGTAAGGGTTTCCGACCCGCTGATCCTCCGCCCGGCCCAGCGCCAGCAGTTCGCCATGGTCGCGGCGCGGCGCGGGCGCGGCGACGGCGCGAACCGCCCCGGCCCCGGCGGCGGACTGCGCGGCGCGGCGCACCTCCGGCGTGGTCGAACAGGCCGCGGCCAGCGCCGCCAGCACGCACACGGCCAGGATCCGCGCCGCTGTTTCCTTCCCTTTCATTGACCCGCTCCACCCCTGTGCGTCCACTCTGCGCGGACCATTCTTCCACCCTGTCACCACCCTGCCACGGAATGGTTAGCCATCGGTGACCGGGGGTGACCGGCGGCCGCGCAACCCTCCCCTTTCGTCCTGCTTGCGGCGCATAGTCCGTCATGTTTCCACTGCGCGTCCATCCCCCTTCAATCCCCCTTGCGACAACCCGTCCCCGCGAAACCGGCCGCGCGGGCGGCGCCGGCCGGGCCGCGGGCGCCGGAATCGGCCATTGCGCCGGCGCCGCGCAAGAGGGTATCAGCGGCGCGCCGCCGGAGGGGTGGCCGAGTGGTTTAAGGCAGCGGTCTTGAAAACCGCCGTGCGGGAAACCGCACCGTGGGTTCGAATCCCACCCCCTCCGCCATTTAACTAGCAATTTCAATATGTTAGAGCGATGAATGGCGTCCCGGCCAACATAGCGGCCATCATTGAGCCGGGGGTTGGCCGCGCCTCTCCGAAAGGGGATGCAGTCCGGTTGAGCGTGGTGTAATTGTGCCCGCAACCTAATTTGAAGGGGCGGGCGGATTCGGTGGAAAACTTCAATCTCGATACGGCAATTGTCATTGCCATCATCGCAGCGATTGCCACGATCATCGCGCCAGCTATCAGCTACTTCCTCACCAAGCATTTTGAACGTGAAGCCGAATGGCGCGCCCACAAGCTTGAGCACTATAAGGCTTTCATGTTGGCGTTGAATGCTATTGTAGGGCCAAACCCGCCAACTGACGACAGGGTGAGGTTTGCCAACGCCGCGAATAACATCTTCTTGGTTGGGTCAACCGAAGTGCTGGTTGCGCTTAGGGACTATCTCGACGTTACCGCCGATGGGAAAAGCGATCTCGACCGGCATGATGAACTGTTGACCAAGCTCATTGTTGCAATTCGACAGGATACCGGGATCAAGGGCGCGGCGGTCCCTGAAGGCTATGAGTTTCGGTTGTGGTCTGGAAAGTCGAAGTGATTGTTGGCTTTCTCAGTGTGGCCGTTTACCATATTTGACAGCAAACCAAACGGAGTTGAAAAATGGCTCAATTTGCAATCGCCTTCGATCTCAACAATACTTTAATGAGAGCACCACTCCCACATGGTGGTGGCATGACAGCAGCAGACGTAACGCGAGTTTATCAAGCTGAAATCCCACAAGCATTAGCTAGTTGCGGTTTCACCGTCCACGCCCAAGGTTCACTGTATCATACTGAAAGCAACGAAGACGCCATCATAGCGTTGATGCAGTTAAAAGGAGCGCTGCAAACACAGGCTCCTAATTTCTGCCGGTTCGTCAATCGGGTCCATGTGTTTCGCATGGAAAATTGGAGCGACATTACGACGCTAATCGCAAATCGACCTGCCGCCCCTGCGCCAGACGCTGAAGAGGAAATTGAAGAGCAGGATGCTATTGCGGCGGCGGGTTAACTCGCCAAGCCTCAAAAAGAAACCCCGGCCACCATGGCCGGGGCACCGCACACCCTTGGAAGTTCGCATTAACAAGAGTGCTTGGTAAGTTTTCCCGTGGCGAGGAAGGCATGAAGGTTCACGGGAGTTACTGCTCAACCCGGCTGTTGCCTTTGGGGAAGCTTCGACGCATCGCCAAGCATAGGCCGCTAACGCGCCTCACCTCTGGCATTCGCAACAACTCGCTCACCGAAAGCCTCCTGTGTCTTGGTGTGGACACGAGAGCGCCAACGCTCGCTTAGGTCTGCCGCCAAACAGGCCGATTTACCGGCAGCGCGCGTCATGAAGACGGTGACGAACGCGTAGTCCGCGTCCGGTGGTCCTTCCCCGACGACAACGACGATGGCCTGAGATGGGCGAACGAAGTGCGTGTCGGACAGTTCGGTGATCGCTGTAGTGTCGAGCATCTCATCTTAATTGAATCTGTTGAGTATAGTGTGTCGCCTGCGAAACTACTTTTCGGATCGCCACGCGCAGTTCGCGATATCTGCACACAGACTCCCGCCTACATTGGGGAGATGCAGGTAAGGGCTGAGCCCTACGCCTTAAAGCAAGACGGGCTGAGTGACCTGCTGACCCTACTCACGAGTGACCTCCGAAGGCTCCCCGTGGTTCTGTTGTCGCCATATGCCCACGACCGACCTTGATGAGATCGTCGACGCTTGGAGACGGAACCGGGAGGAAAAAGGGAGCGGCGGTGATCTCCTGCAACATCTCCGTGACCGCGGCTGGGGGAAGCGAAGCAGCATGCACATCTCCGATACTACGCGCGGCAGATTCGGCTCTCATTATGAGTTCGAGTATCACGGCAAAAAGCAGCTGTTCGAACCCCATATCACTCTTGGCGCTGGGGATCCGAACTCATGCGCTTCAATTCACTTCATCTTCGACCATGAACGCTTGAAGATGATCGTGGGTCATGTTGGTAAGCACCTACCGAATACAAGGGTTTGAGCATACCGAGAATGGCTGGGTCGCAATCTTACTTAGGAGAGCCCATAGCGCAGACGTAATTCTCCGTTTCTTAGCTTCGTCACAACGGCAGCAATTCGGACTTCGGCAAACTGAAGGCCGGGTGGCGGGCCAGCGCGCCCCCACCCCCTCCCCTACCCCGCGCTGGGCAGCGGGCGGGCGCGCTCCACACGCTGGCGCTGCTTCGGGGTGTTCATCACCTCCCACAGATCGCTGCGCCGCTGCACGTTGAGCCAGAAATCCGGGCTGGCGCCGAACACCCGGGCCAGGATCAGCGCCGATGCAACTGATGCGATCCGGAACCAGACCGGTTATCGCCTGTCAGCATCGCGCAAAGTTGTGGATGAAGTCGATGGGTTGGAGGGGGTCATCGCCCTTGCTCTATAGCATATGCATTCATCTTCACCGCAGGTGAGGCGGTCTGCACACAAACCGGAACGGGCCAAATCTATGCAATCATAAACCCCTGAACAATCGCAGGTGTTCCGGCCGCACGCAAATGGTTGCACTTCAGGAGGAAGCCGGGGATCATTTTGAGCAGATTGTTGTTGGCGCGCCTGCCGCACCGGGGTTTGCCCGGTTGTTTGGACCGCCAGTGGTCCCCTTATATTCTGGTTGCGGTTGAGCAAGCTGATAGCGCGTTCGTAATCTCCAGCCACCAGAGCGGCACGGATCTCCGGTGACGCCGCCCGTATACTGGCTGAACGCTGGGACTCCGTGAAGTTGTTGTCGGGAATCGGCCTAACCAGGCGCTCACAAACGCAATCTCCGCTATATGAGCCACACTCTAAAGATCCCCTACAAATTCCAGTTTCAAACAAATCCATGCAATCATCTAACGTGGTGCACTCGCAGGCGTTACCCAGGCACTGAAATCCTTGCACATCCGGCAGATCTCCACGGTCATCCTCGGAAACAAGCGCCTGCATTCGCGCCAGATCCCCGGACTCGATCGCTGCGCGGGCTTCCGGACTCAGGCGGCCTTGTCTGTCTGTTCGCCTTTCAGCGTCCTGCGCAATAGCGGCACGCCCGGCCTGCGCTTGAGCGGCTTCGGAACGTGCGCTCTGCCCGTCTGCGCCATAAGCCTGTAGAAAAACGCTGGACACAAAAATAGACAGGAAAAAAGCGATCCGCTTCATAAGCCCCTCCCCTAACTTCAGTGCTAATAATACCTTTGCCAGTAAAGGTGGCAATTCATAAATTATTTAATTTTATCAACAGCATAGCCCGGCCATGCTTACGGGCGGTTCGCTTCACGCCGCAAGGCGGCGGCCTGCTGCAGGAAATCGGCGGTGAAGCCATGTGGTATGCTTATTCGCTGCTATTGAACGACGCATCTCCTGTGACGGCAGCGTTCATGCGGCGATGATCGGCGCGATGTCGTTGAAGCGCCCGCCGGCGTCAGCGGCCATGTCGAGATCGAAACGTTGCTGCAGGTTGAGCCAGAATTCCGGGGTGGTGCGCAGCGCACGGGCGAGGCGCAGGGCCGTGTCCGGCGTGATGGCGGCCTGGCCGTTGATCACGCGTGTGACGCGGTTCGGCGGCACACGTATGGCGCGCGCGAGTTCCGCCGCGCTGACGCCAAGCGGGTCCAGAAATTCCACCTTGAGAATTTCGCCGGGATAGATGGGTTCGTATTTGGCCGTCATGTCGCGTTCGGGCCTCCTTCGCCCGGCTGCGCAGGCCTCTTCCAGCCTCAACGGCTTGCCCTTCGCGCGCGATGCCCCATCAGGGGCTAGTGATAGTCCACAATCTCCACATCCTGCGGCCCGGCCTGCGTCCAGACGAAGCAAAGCCGCCACTGGTCGTTGATCCGGATGGAGTGCTGCCCGGCCCTGTCGCCGTGTAGCGCCTCCAGGCGATTGCCAGGCGGGCGGCGCAAGTCATCCAGAATCCGGGCGGCGTCAAGCATGAGCAGCTTGCGTCGCGCTTGCCGCTCGATGGCGCCGAAACGCCGTGACCGTTTCCGGCCGAACAACGCCTCGGTTTCGCGGCAGGCGAAGGACTGGATCATGCCGCTCCCGAAATTACACGTTTTACATATTCCGTAACACGTAAAATGTCAATGCCGATGTCGTGGGCAAGGTTGGGGCGGCGGCAAGGCCGCGGCGGTGATCATGTCCACCGGCCACACCCCCGTCAGCCCCCTCCCCCTTCCCCATCGCCTTGCGCCGTGTAAGCTGCCGCGCGAACGGCGAACGGGGAGAAACGCCATGAAATCACGCGCCATTGCGGCCTGCGCCGCGCTGATGCTGGCCGCGGGCTGCGGCGGGCAGGACGCCGCGCCGTCCTACAGCGCCGAGATCATCCGCACCGCCTATGGCGTGCCGCATGTGATCGCGCCGGACCATGCCGGTCTGGGCTATGGCCTCGGCTACGCCGCCGCCGAAGACAATATCTGCATGATCGCCGAACAGACGGTGACGCTGCGCGGCGAGCGCGCGCGCTGGTTCGGCCCCGGCGCCAACGACGCCAATATCGCCTCGGATCTTTATCACCGCCGCATTCTGGCGCTGGGCGAGATGGAAGCGCGGCTGAACGGCCCCGAAGGCGATATCGACACGCCCAGCGCAGCGGCGCGGGGCTTCGTCGCCGGTTTCGCCGCCGGGGTGAGCCGCTACCTCGCCGACACCGGGGTGGAGAATATCAACGACGCCCGCTGCGCCGGGGCGGAATGGGTGCGGCCGCTGAGCGCCGGGGACGTGTGGCTGGGCGCGCTGACGCCGCCCTATGGCAACCCGATCGCCGATGTGGCCGGGGCGCAGCCGCCGGCGGCGCCGGCGCCGCAGAACGACGCCAGCCTGATTCTGGATCGCGTGCGCGCGCCGATGGGCAGCAACGCCTATGGGCTGGGGCGCGAGGCGACGCGCGGCGGGCGCGGCGTGCTGCTGGGCAATCCGCATTACCCCTGGCACGGGCCGCTGCGTTTCTACCGCTCGCACCTGGTGATCCCGGGCGAACTGAACGTGGCCGGCGCCGGACTGGTCGGCACGCCGTTTCCCGGCATCGGCCATAATGACCGCATCGCCTGGAGCCACACCGTTTCCACCGCCCGCCGGTTCGGCTATTTCGAACTGACGCTGGATCCGGATGATCCCACCCGCTACCGCGCCGGGGAGGAATACCGCGCCATGACGGCGCGCGAGATCACCGTGCCGGTGCTGGGCGAGGATGGCGAGGTCACCGAGGTGACGCGCACCCTCTATGACACTGAATTCGGCCCGGTGGCGGTCAGCCGCCAGATGCCGTGGACCGAGGAGCGCGCCTTCGCCATGGCGATCCCCGGCGAGGGCCTGCGCGTCATCGACCAGTACCTGGCGATCTGGGGGGCGCAGGACGTGCGCGATCTGCACGCGGCGCTGTCGCGCTATCAGTCGACCGGCTTCAACACCATTTCGGCCGACGCCGACGGCGGCGCCTATCATGGCGACATGGGCATGGTTCCCAACGTCACCGACGAGCTGGCGCGCGCCTGCGCCGCCTCGCCGCTGGCGATGCATTACTGGACGAATTTCCGGGTTCCGGTGCTGGACGCCGCCAATCCGGACTGCCGCTGGGGCACCGACGCGGATTCGACGCGCGAGGGCGTGTTCGGCCCGTCCAACGCGCCGCACATCTTCCGCGACGACTGGGTGGCGCAGAGCAATGACAGCCACTGGCTGAGCAGCACGCATCAGCCGATGGAGGGCTACAGCCCCGTCTATGGCGACGAGCGCACGCCGCGCAGTCTGCGCACGCGGCTGGCCATAGACCAGATCGAACGCCGTCTGGCCGGGACCGATGGCCTCGGCGCGCCGGGCTTCGACCTTGAAACCCTGCAGACGGTGATGTTCTCCAACCGCCATCATGGCGGCGAGCTGGGCCGCGACGCGCTGGCCGGCCTGTGCCGCGAACAAGGCGGCGAAGACCTGCAACCGGCCTGCGCCGCGCTGGAAAACTGGGATCTGCGCGTCGACGCCGACAGCCGCGGCGCGGTGCTGTTCAGCCTGTTCATCCATGCCGGGGGCATGCAGTTCGCCGACGCTTTCGACGCGGACAATCCGGCCCGCACCCCGGCGGTGCTGGACGTGACGAACCCCGCGGTGCTGGAGGCGTTGCGCACCGCCGTGGGGCAGCTCGCCGAGGCCGGTCTGGCGCCCGACGCCCGCGTCGGCGACGTGCAGGCCGAGATGCGCGGGAACGAGCGCATCGAGATCCACGGCGGGCCGGGCGGAACCGGGGTGTTCAACATGATCAACCCGGTGTTCCCGCAGAACCCGGACAATCCGCGCATCCAGCACGGGTCGAGCTGGATCATGACCGTCGAGTTCACCGATGACGGCCCGCGCTCCGGCGGCATTCTCAGCTATTCCCAGTCCACCAACCCCGCCTCGCCGCATTTTGGCGACCAGACGCGGCTCTATGCGGAGAAAGGCTGGGACGATTTGCTGTTCGACCCCGAGGCGGCACGCGCGGCGGCGGTGTCGGTGACGCGGATCGAGGAATAGCGGGCGGGGTCAGGCCGGCGCATCCGCCATCGCCGCCCGCCAGCGCGCGGCGAAGTCACGCAGGCCCGGCTCGCTGCGCGGCATTGGCCCGGGGGCATAGCCCGGCGCCTCCATGCCGGCCTGCACGCGCTCGATCAGCGCCTTGTCCTCGGCGTTGACGACGCGGTTGATGCGCCAGTTCAGATAGCGCGCGGCGCGCATCTCGCGGCGGTCGTCCGGCAGGGCGTAGGAAATCTCGCGCAGCAGCGTGCGCCGCGGCGACACCGGGATGAACTGCATGAAGTCGATCTGGTCCGGGTAGAGGTCGAAGGCCAGGTTCGGCCACAGTTTCACATACACCCAGGCGTCGCGGCGCTGCGCCGGCAGGTGGGCGGCGTCGGGCAGGTGTCTGCAATAGGCCTTCGGCGAGAAGCCCGTTGCGGTCCGCCTTTGCAGTTTCGAACCGATCCGGCAGGTCCCGTCTTCGTCCACGGCCAGGGTGTAGGAATTCCCCACCAGGCTCCACAGCCCTTTATGCGCCACCGGCAGGTGCAGCACGTCGACATAGTTCTCCACCGCCACCTTCCAGTTCACGGCGCGCTCGCGCAGCGTGACGCGGCCCAGCGGCCGCATCTCCGCCGTGCGGTAGGTGGCGAATTCCGCGCGCATCGGGGCGATGAAGGCGTCGAAATCCGGCCCGCCGGGCGCCAGGCGCACGAAGACGAACCCCCCCGCCTGCCCGGTCTCCAGCGCGATCAGGCCCAGCTTGCCGGGGTCCAGCCCCTCATAGGCGCCGCGGTCCGGCACCCCGGACAGGCGGCCGTCCAGCTCATAGCTCCAGGCATGATAGGGACAGGTGACGCGCCGGCCGCAGCGCCCCGATCCGCCGTCGACCAGCCGCGCGCCGCGATGGCGGCAGACATTGCGGAACACCCGCACCTCGCCGTCGGCCCCGCGCAGCGCGAACACGAGGTCGCCGAGGAAGTCGAGCGTGACGTAATCCCCGGTCTCCGGAATGTCGTTCAGATGGCAGACAAGCTGCCAGGCCGGGCGCAGCATCGCCGCCGCCTCGCGCTCCAGCACGCCGGGGTCGGTATAGGCGCTGGCCGGGAGCGCCGCCCCGGCTTCCGCTTCGCCGCCGTCACGCATTCGCGGCCTCCCTCGCCGCTTGCCTGCGCACCAGCATATAGACCGGAACGCCCGCCGCCAGCAGCACCAGCCCCCACAGGATCACGTCCAGCCCCGATCCCAGCATGGCGAAGGCCGAATAGGCGAAGGCCAGCATGGCGATCAGCGCCCAGGGCCGCGCGGTGCGCCAGGACTGGCGGATATCGGCCAGCGCGGCGACCGCCAGCGGCGCCAGCAGCGCCAGCGTCGACATCGCGATCAGGAAGGTGAAGGCGGCGACCAGCCCTTCGGCGTAGTTGAACACCAGCAGCACGCTGGCGATCGCGGCCGACAGCAGCAGCGCCGCCTGTGGCGCGCCGGCGCGGTTGCGGCGGGCCAGGAAACGCGGCGCCAGCCGGTCCAGCGCCGCGGCCATCGGCATCTGGCCGCCGATCAGGATATTGCCGTTCAGCGCCCCGGCGGTGGAGACCAGCGCCCCGGCCGCGATCAGCGGCGGGCCCCAGCCGCCGAGAACCCGGGCCGCGTCCGCGAACGGCGAGGTCGACTGCGCCAGCGTCTCCGCCGGCACTAGCATCATCACCGCCGCCGTGGAAGCGATGTAGAGCAGCGCCACCCCGGCGACGCCGAACACCACCGCGCGCGGGATGGTGCGTTGCGGGTCCTTGACGTCGGCGGCGGGGATGGTCCCGGCCTCCAGCCCCGCGAACGCCCACATGGTCAGCAGCGCCGCGGTGGCGACCGCGGGCAGCACCGCCCCGCCGCCGGGATTGAACTCCGGCAGGTTGCCGGTCTCGCCCAGAAAGGCCCCGGCGGCGACGATCAGCAGCAGCGGCAGCAGTTTCAGCACCGTCAGCAGCAACTGGGCGCTTCCCGCCAGCGAGACGCTGCGGACATTGACCAGGGTCAACGCCCAGATCAGCGCCAGCGCGGCGCCGGCCTGCAGAACCGGCGATGCGGCGACTCCGGGCAGGAACACCCCCAGATAGCCGGCGAAGGCGACAGCGATGGCGGCGGAGCCGGAGACGACGCAAATCCAGTAGCCCCAGGCGACGAGGAAGCCGGTGAAATCGCCGAAGGCGGCGCGCGCATAGGCGTAGGGCCCGCCGGGTTTGACCGTGCGCGAGGCGAGATGGCCGAGGGTGAGCGCGATCAGGATCGCGCCCGCCGCCGTCACCACCCAGCCCAGAAAGCCGATGCCGCCATAGGGCGCCAGAACCGCCGGCAGCATGAAAATGCCGGAGCCGACCATGACGCCGGCGGTCAGCGACCAGCAGCGCCAGAACCCCATTTCACCGCCCGGCAGGGCGGAATCAGCGCCCGGTTTCTCCATCGCCGGACCATGCACCGCCCGCCCCTGCTCGCCAAGCTGTGACAAAACCAGCGGGGCGAAACGGTTGCGCGCCGGGCGGCAGACCCTAGGATGCCGGGCGGATCAAATCCGTGCGCCGCGCCGCCGCGCGCCGGAGCAAAGTGTTTTGGAGGACATGACCATGCGTAAATGGCTTTACGGCGTTGCGGGCATCGCGCTGCTGACCGCGGCGGCCTGCACCCCGCCCGCCGACGCCCCGGCCGAGCCGGAAAACGGCGCCGCCGAAGATGTGGCCGGGAACGGCGAGGCCGACGCCGCCGTCCACCAGGACAACCCCTTCTTCGAGGCGAGCTGGGACACCCCCTTCGGCGCCCCGCCCTTCGACCGCATCCGCGAAGAGCATTTCGTGCCCGCCTATGAGCGCGGCATGGAGCGCCACGCCGCCGAGATCGCGGCCATCGCCGATAATCCCGAACCGCCGACCTTCGAGAACACCATCATCGCCATGGAGTTGGCCGGGACTGATCTCGACCGCGTCAGCCGCGTGTTCTCGACCCTGAACGGTTCAGCCAGCAATGACGCGATCCGCGCCATCCAGCGCGAGATGTCGCCGCGCCTGGCCCGTCACAACAGCGCCATCAACCTGAACGAGGCGCTGTTCGCGCGCATCGACGATCTCTACCAGCGCCGCGACGAACTGGGCCTCGACGCCGAACAGGCCCGGGTGCTGCAGGTGACGCATGAGCGGTTCGTGCGCTCCGGCGCGCAGCTGGAGGGCGAAGACCGCGAGCGCTACGCCGAGATCACCGCCCGGCTGTCGGAGCTTTACACCCAGTTCGGCCAGAACATGCTGGCCGACGAGGACGCCTGGCGGCTGGTGCTGACCGAGGACGATCTCGACGGCCTGGGCCAGGGGCAGATCGCGGCGGCGCGCCAGGCGGCCCGCGACCGCGGCGTCGAGGACGGCTACGTCATCACCCTGTCGCGCTCGTCGGTGGAGCCGTTCCTGACCTTCTCGTCGCGCCGCGACCTGCGGGAGCAGGCCTGGCGCGCCTGGATCCTGCGCGGCGACAATGACGACGCCAACGACAACAAGGCGGTGATCAACCAGATCCTGGAGCTGCGGCTGGAGCGGTCGCGCATGCTGGGCTTTCCGACCTACGCCCATTTCCGCACCGCCGGCACCATGGCCGAAACCCCGGACGCGGCTATGCAGCTGATGGAGGAGGTGTGGTGGCCGGCCCGCGCCACCGCGCTGCGCGAGGCCGACGACATCCGCGCCCGCATGGCCGCGCAGGGCGCCGACCACGAGCTGGAGCCGTGGGACTGGCGATATTACACCGAACAGGTGCGCACCGAACGCTATGACATCAGCGACGACGAGGTGCGCCCCTATCTGTCGCTCGACAACATGATCGAGGCGCAGTTCTGGGTGGCGGGCGAGCTGTTCGGCCTGACCTTCCACGAACGCGACGACGTTCCGGTCTATAATCCGGACGTGCGGGTATGGGAGGTGCGCGACCGCGCCGGCGAGCATGTCGGCGTGTTCTACGGCGACTACTACGCTCGCCAGGGCAAGCGCGGCGGGGCCTGGATGACCGCTTTCCGGGTCCAGAACGGCCTGACCGGCGACGCGCCGCTGATCACCAATGACGCCAACTACAACAAACCGCCCGAGGGCGAACCGGCGCTGCTGACCTTCACCGACGCCAACACCCTGTTCCACGAGTTCGGCCACGCCCTGCACGGGCTGCTGTCGAACACCACCCACCCCTCCATCGCCGGCACGGCGGTGGACCGGGACTATGTGGAGTTCCCCTCGCAGGTGCTGGAGCACTGGCTGTTGACGCCGGAAGTGCTCAGCCGCTTCGCCCGCCATTACGAGACCGGCGAGCCGATGCCGGACGCCCTGCGCGAACGCATCATCGCCGCGCGCACTTTCAACGAAGGCTTCGCCACGGTGGAGTATCTCGCCTCGGCCTTCGTCGACATGGCCTATCACCTGCACGAGGACAACCCCGGCGCCATCGACGTGCGGGCGTTCGAGAACGAGGTTCTGGAACGCTGGCAGATGCCGGACGAGATCGTGATGCGCTGGCGCTCGCCGCATTTCGGGCACAGCTTCTCGGGCGAAGGCTACGCCGCCGGCTATTACAGCTATCTGTGGGCCAGCGTGCTGGAGAACGACGCCGTCGAGGCCTTCCACGAGGCCGGCGGCCTCTATGACCTCGAGGTGGCGGAAAGCCTGCGCTTGAACATCCTGTCTTCGGGCAATTCGCGCACCGCGATGGAGAACTATGTCGCCTTCCGCGGCCGCGAACCGCGCGTCGAGGCGCTGTTGCGCAATCGCGGCTTTCTGGACGACAGCGAATAGTCTGACCGTTTCAGGCTTTCAGCGGGCGCGGCGCCATCCGGGGCCGCGCCCGTTCGCTTGCCGGGACTCGCCGCGGCGTTTAGACCGGGCCCCGAAGGAGCGTGTGTATGAGCGAACCGATCCAGACCAGCGTCGATGTCAGCGACGAGGACATCCACTGGTCGCCCGAGGGCGGGCTGACCTATGGAAGCTATCTGCGTCTCGACAGCATTCTGAACGCGCAAGGCCCGCGCAGCGCCGAGCATGACGAGATGCTGTTCATCATCATCCACCAGGCCTCGGAACTGTGGCTGAAACTGTGCATCCACGAGCTGGAGGGCGCGGTGGCCCATATCCGCAAGGATGAAGTCGGCCCGGCGCTGAAAATGCTCTCCCGCATCGCCCGCATCCAGGAGCAACTGACCCAGTCCTGGTCGGTGCTGGCGACGATGACGCCGAACGACTACCTGAAATTCCGCGCCACGCTGGGGCAGAGCTCGGGCTTTCAATCGCACCAGTACCGGATCCTGGAATACCGCCTCGGCAACAAGAACGCCGCCATGGCGCGCATTCACGCCGGCTCGCCCGCCGAGGCCGCGGTGACGGCGGCGCTGAACGCCCCCAGCCTTTACGACGAGGCGCTGGCGCTGATGGCGCGGCAGGGTTTCGACCTGCCGGACAGCGTACTGAAGCGCGATTTCGCCAAGGCCTACAAGCCGTCTGACGCCGTCGAGGCGGCGTGGAAACGGGTCTATGAAGACACCGAGACGCACTGGAAGCTTTATGACCTCGCCGAAAAGCTGGTTGATCTGGAGCAGAAGTTCCAGCTCTGGCGCTTCAGCCACATGAAGACGGTGGAGCGCATCATCGGCTATCGCCGCGGCACCGGCGGCACCGGCGGGGTCAGCTATCTGGTCAAGGCGCTGGAGCTGCGCTTCTTCCCGGAGCTCTGGACCGTGCGGACGAGCCTTTAGGTCATGGCCAAACGCCTGTGGGACATATCGCAGACCCTGCGCCCCGCCCTGCCCGTCTGGCCGGGCGACACGGCGTTTTCGCTGCAGCGCACCTGGCATATCGAGCCCGGCTGCCCGGTGAATGTCTCGCGCCTGACGCTGTCCACCCATTCCGGCACCCATGCCGACGCGCCGCTGCATTACGACGAAACCGGCGCCGACATCGCCGCGGTGGACCCCGCCGTCTATGTCGGCCCCTGCCGGCTGGTCGACGCCAGCGGCGCGAAGGGCGCGGTGACGCCGGACGATCTTGATCTCACCATGCTGAAGGGCGCCGAACGGGTGCTGATCCGCACCTATGTGCGCTTCCCGCATGACCAATGGGATTCGGGTTTCACCGCGATCGCGGCCGCAACCATCCAGGCGCTGGCCGCCGGCGGAACCCGGCTGATCGGGGTCGATTCGGCGTCGCTGGACCCCGAAACCTCCAAGACCATGGACGCGCACCACGCCGTGCGGCGCCACGGCATGCGGATTCTGGAGGGGCTGGTGCTGGATGGCATTCCCGAAGGCGCCTATGAGCTGATCGCCGCGCCGCTGAAAATCGCCGGCGCCGACGCCGCGCCGGTGCGCGCCCTGCTGCGGGAGCTTTAATCGTGACCGCCCTCACCCTGCCCGGCCTGCGCGCCATGGACGCCGCCGACGCCCTGAAAGCCTTCCGGGCGCGCTTCCGCCTGCCCGAAGGACTGGTCTATCTCGACGGCAATTCGCTGGGCGCCCTGCCCGCCGCCGCGCCCGGACGCCTGAAAGCCGTGATCGAGGACGAATGGGGGCGAGGCCTGATCCGGTCCTGGAACGCGGCGGACTGGATCAGCGCCCCGCGCCGCGCCGGGGCGAAGATCGCCCGCCTGACCGGCGCGGGCGAGGACGAGGTGGTGGCCGCCGATTCCACCTCCATCAACGTGTTCAAGGCGCTGTCGGCGGCGTTGCAGATCAACACGGGCCGCACGGTGCTGCTGTCCGAGGCCGGCAATTTTCCCACCGACGTCTACATGATGCAGGGGCTGTCGGCGCTCAGCGGCGGCGCGGCGCAGACGCGTCTGGTGGAGGCGGACAAGCTGATGGAGGCGCTGGACGACAGCGTCTGCGCCCTGCTGCTGACCCATGTGCATTACAAGACCGGCGCGATGCACGACATGGCGGCGGTGACGAAGGCCGCGCATGACGCCGGGGCGCTGGTGATCTGGGATCTCAGCCACAGCGCCGGCGCTCTGCCGGTTGAGTTGAACGCCTGCGGCGCCGATTTCGCCGTCGGCTGCGGCTACAAGTATCTGAACGGCGGCCCGGGCGCCCCGGCCTTCATCTTCGCGGCGAAGCGCCATCAGCATGTCTTCCCCGCCCTGTCCGGCTGGCTGGGCCATGCCGCGCCGTTCGATTTCCGCGACGATTACCAGCCCGCCCCCGGCATCGACCGCTTTCAGTGCGGCACGCCGGGCGTTCTGGGCATGGCGGCGCTGGAAACCGGGCTGGACCTGATGCTGGAAGCCGACATGGCGGCGATCCGCGCCAAGTCGCAGGCGCTGGGCGACGCCTTCATCACCTTGGTGGAGCAGGAATGCGCCGCGCATGGCTTTACACTGGCCAGCCCGCGCGCGGCGGACCGGCGCGGCAGCCAGGTCAGTTTCCGCCACCCGGAAGGCTATGCGATCATGCAGGCGCTGATCGCGCGCGGCGTGATCGGCGATTTCCGGGCGCCGGACATCCTGCGCTTCGGCTTCGCGCCGTTGTATAACCGCTTCGAGGACGTGTGGGACGCGGCGGCGAACCTGAAAGCGGTCATGGATGGCCGCGAATGGGACGCGCCGCAATTTCGCGCCCGCGCCGCCGTGACCTGAAGGGAGCCGCCATGCGCCAGTTCTTCGTGTTCATCAAATGCGATCTCGGCAAGACCTATGAGGTGGCGGCCGAACTGGTCGACCGGCTGGAAGAGGCCCGCCAGGTCCACTCCATCTCCGGCGCCTTCGACCTGCTGGCGCATTTCGCCGTCGCCGCCGACGCCGATATCGGCCGGTTCGTGACCCAGAAAGTACAAACGATTCCATATATCAAGGACACCCAGACGATGCTTTGCTTTAATGCCTTCACCAAGGACAAGGGCCTGGGGGAAGATTGACGGCCATGCATTTCGGGGTCTTCGACCTGTTCAAGATCGGCATTGGCCCGTCCAGCAGCCACACCGTGGGGCCGATGAAGGCGGCGCGCGCCTTCATGCTGCGCATCAGGGACGCCGGCGATCTTCAGCGCACCGCACGGGTGGAGGCGGAGCTTTACGGCTCCCTCGCCCTCACCGGGCTGGGTCATGGCTCCGACAAGGCGGTGCTGCTGGGCCTGTCCGGCTTCGATCCAGCGGAAACCGACCCGGACGCGGTTCCCGCGGTGCTGGAGCGCATTCGCGGCGACAAACGCCTGACCCTGCTGGGCGAGCAGGCGACCGCTTTCGACGAGCGTGAGCAGCTTCTTTTCAAGGGCGAGGTGCGCCTGCCCTTTCACTCCAACGCCATGAAGTTCCGCGCCCTCGCCGGTGATGGCGAGGTGCTGCGCGAGGAGGTCTGGTATTCCATCGGCGGCGGTTTCGTGATCGACGAGGCCGAGGCCGGGCGCAATTCCGCCGCCGGCGAGAAGGAGGGAGAACCCTTTCCCTTCGACAGCGGTGAGGAGCTGCTGGCGCTGTGCGAGCGCGAGGGCCTGACCATCCCGGAGCTGATGCTGGCCAATGAAAAGACATTCCTGAGCGATACGGAGATACGTGAGGGCGTCGCGCGCATCTGGACCGCCATGGAGGCCTGTATCGACCGCGGCCTGCGCGAGGACGGCGTGCTGCCCGGCGCGCTGAAAGTGCGCCGCCGCGCCGCGAAGCTGCACCGCGACCTGCAGGCGCATCCGGAGCGGATAGAGGCCGACCCGCTGGCGGCCATGGACTGGATCAATCTGTGGGCGATGGCGGTGAACGAGGAAAACGCCGCCGGCGGCCGCGTCGTCACCGCCCCCACCAACGGCGCGGCGGGCATCATTCCCGCCGTGGCGCGCTATTTCGACGTCTATCACCGCAAGGCGGACGATGAAGACGCCCTGCTGCGCTTCTTCCTCGCCGCCGCGGCGGTGGGCGCGCTGTACAAGAAGAACGCCTCCATCTCCGGCGCCGAGGCAGGCTGTCAGGGCGAGGTCGGCGTCGCCTGCTCGATGGCCGCGGCGGGTCTGGCCGCCGCGATGGGCGCGACCAACCAGCAGATCGAGAACGCCGCCGAGATCGGCATGGAGCATAATCTCGGCCTCACCTGCGACCCCGTGGGCGGGCTGGTGCAGATCCCCTGTATCGAGCGCAACGCCATCGGCGCGGTGAAGGCGATCGACGCCGCGCGGCTGGCCATGCGCGGCGACGGCAAACACCATGTCAGCCTCGACCAGGTGATCGAGACCATGCGCCAGACCGGCGAGGACATGAGCGAGAAATACAAGGAGACCGCCAAGGGCGGCCTCGCCGTCAATGTGGTGGAGTGCTGAGAGCTTTGCCCCTCGCCCTACCTCTAATCCTGAGGTGCGAAGCTTATTGCGGCCCTTCTCCTTCCCCTCGATGGGGAAGGTGGCCGAGCGTAGTGAGGCCGGAAGGGGTGTTGGCAGAGCGCTGAAAGGATTGGCTCGTTGACGGCGCGCCATCACACAGCGTAACCGCCGCAGACCGCGCAGATCACCCCTCCCCCGCCCTTCGGGCGGCCCCTCCCCATCGAGGGGAGGGAGAGGCTCGGCGGATTCCCCTAAACCGCCAGCGCCTGACGGCCGGCGTAGACGCCCTGACCGCCCAGTTCGGCCTCTATCCGCAGCAGTTGGTTATATTTCGCGGTGCGGTCGGCGCGGGCCAGTGAGCCGGTCTTGATCTGCCCGCAATTGGTGGCCACGGCGAGGTCGGCGATGGTCGCGTCCTCGGTCTCGCCCGAACGGTGGCTCATCACCGCGCCATAGCCGGAGCGCAGGGCCAGCTCCACGGTCTCCAGCGTTTCGGTCAGGGTGCCGATCTGGTTGACCTTGATAAGAATGGCGTTGCCCGCCCCGGCCTCTATTCCGCGCTGCAGGCGCTTGGGATTGGTGACGAACAGATCGTCGCCGACAAGCTGGCAGCGCTCGCCCAGCGCTTCGGTCAGCGCCGCCCAGCCGTCCCAGTCGTCCTCGGCCATGCCGTCCTCGATGGAGACGATGGGATAGGCGCCGGCGAGTTTGGCCAGATAGGCGGCGAAGCCCGCCGCGTCGTCGCTGCGCCCCGCGCCCTGCTGAACGTATTTGCCGTCCTTGAAGAACTCGGTGGCGGCGACGTCCAGCGCCAGCACCACGTCATCCCCCGGCTTGTAGCCCGCGGCCTCGATGGCCTTCAGGATCGCGTCCAGCGCCTGTTCGGGGCTTTTCAGGTCCGGCGCGAAGCCGCCCTCGTCGCCGACATTGGTGTTGTGGCCGGCGGATTTAAGCTGCGCCTTCAGGGCGTGGAACACTTCGGCGCCGCAGCGCAGGGCCTCGGAAAAGCTGTCCGCGCCCACCGGCATGATCATAAATTCCTGAAAATCGATCGGATTGTCGGCATGCGCGCCGCCATTGATGATGTTCATCATCGGCGCCGGCAGCACGCGGGCGTTGACGCCCCCCACATAGCGCCATAGCGGCAGGCCGCGGCTGGCCGCCGCCGCCTTCGCCGCCGCCAGCGACACGCCCAGAATGGCGTTGGCGCCCAGGCGCGACTTGTTCTCCGTGCCGTCGAGAGTGATCAGCGTTTCATCAAGGCGGCGCTGATCGGCGGCGTCGAAACCGGCGATGGCGTCGAAAATCTCGCCCTCGACCGCCTCGACGGCCTGGCGCACGCCCTTGCCGCCATAGCGCTCGCCGCCATCGCGCTTCTCCGCCGCCTCGTGCGCGCCGGTGGAGGCGCCGGAAGGTACGGCGGCGCGGCCGAAGGACCCGTCCTCCAGCAGCACGTCGACCTCGACCGTCGGGTTGCCCCGGCTGTCGAGAATCTCACGCGCGATAATATCGGTGATGGCGGTCATGGCGCGGCGCCCCCTGCAAGGATCGGTCCGCGCCGTATAGCCGAAGCGCGGGGGCGTTCAAGCCCCCGGCGGAAGGAAGGATCAGTCTTCCTTCGGCTCCAGAATCTGCTTGCCGCGGTACATGCCCGACTTCAGGTCGATGTGGTGCGGACGGCGCAGCTCGCCGGAGTCCTTGTCCTCGACATAGGCGTTGTTCGCCAGCTTGTGGTGGCTGCGGCGCATGTTGCGCTTCGAGGGCGAGGTTTTTCTCTTCGGGACGGCCATGGCGCCTGCTCCAGCGTGTCGGAATGAATCTCTTGGCGGCCAATGGGGCCGCGGAGCCGCGCCCTATAGCGCCTTAAGCTGCGGCGCGCAACAGCGTCACGCGCCCCCGCCCACCCTGCATCCGAAACTGCGCCGGCGCGCATCATACCGCAACCGGCCCGGGAGAACGCCATGACCAGCGCACAGCTCGCAATGCTGATGGAAACCGCGATCCAGACCGGTGCGGTTCTGCTGGCCGCCCTGCTGCTGCGCAACAGCGTTCGCTGGCGCTGGGTGGCGGTGTCGGTGGTCTTGCTGATCCTCGCCCAAGCCGCCCTCACCCGCGGTTTCCACCTGCTGCCGCGTCCGGACTTCCTCGCAGGCCTGAGCTGGAACTGGACCGGGTTCACCACCCTGCTGGCGGTGACGCTGGCGGGAATGGTGCTGCTGCCCGGCGCCGGATTCCGGCCCTCCGGGCTGACATGGGCGCATCAGAGCGGCTCGCTGGCGCCCACCCTCGCCGTCACCCTGCCGCTGTGCGCGCTGCTGACCGGGTTCGCCCTCGCCGACGTGTTCGGCCCCGGCGACCGCACCGACACCGAGGCGATCCTGTTCAACCTCACGGCCGGCCCCGCCGCCGAGGAGCTGTTCTATCGCGGCCTGCTGCTCGCGGGTCTGGCGCAGGCTTTCGGGCGGCCGGCGCGGGTTCTGGGCGCGCAGACCGGCTGGGGCGCATTGCTGGCGGCCTTCTGCTTCGGCGCCGCCCATCTAATCGGGTGGTCGTCCACCGGACTGAGCTTCAACTGGATGATGGCGGGCTACACCTTCGCGGCGGGGCTGATCCTCGTCTGGATACGCGAGCGCAGCGGCAGCCTCGCCCAGCCGTTCCTGATCCATGCCTGGGGCAACACCGTTCAGTATCTGCTGTAGCAGGCGTCACGCGCCGGCCACGGCGCGCTGGCGGGCGCGGAAACTGCGCACCTTCGCCCGGTTGCCGCAACCGGCCGCCGAGGAGCACCAGCGGCGCTTGCCGGCCGGGGAATTGTCGACGAACAGCAGCGCGCATTCCGGACACAGGCGCACCCGCGCGCGGTCGCGTCCCGCCATCAGGCGGATGGCGTCGGCGGCCAGCGTCGACATCGCCGCCTCGATCAGCCGCGGGGCGAACATCGTCACCCCCTCGGCGGTGATCTGGGGGCGCAGCGGCGTCTGCGCGGCGATGCTGTTCAAAAGCGCGATATCCGCCGCATCGGGACGGCGGCGAACAATCAACGCACAGGCGGAGCGGTGAATCGCCTCGCGCAGGCGCACGGCGGCGCGCAGATGATGCTGGCGCGCCTTGTGTTTGACGCCGGGCGGGGCGAGACCCGCCGCGTCCAGCCAGGCGTCCAGGTCCTCCGGCCGCGCCAGCAGGTCCGTCTCGCCCTCCACGCCGCGGTCGCGCAGCGTGGCGGCGAAATCGAAGCTGATCGAACCGGCGATGAAGCTGAATCGTGAGGCCTGGGTCATGTAACGTGGTTAACAGGTGTGGGTGATGGTTCAACCCCGCCTGTAACGGCGGGTGTGGACAGATCGCCGATTGCTGTGGAAAGCTCCGGCCCGGTTTCGCGTGACCCTGCGGCGATTTTCGGCTATATGTGGTTACGCGGCCCCGCCAGGGACCACATGACACCATGGCCAGAAAAACCCTACCACGATGGTCGTGATGGATCGCAGGCGGCGGCCGCGACTTTTGTCTGAATATCCCTAAGGTTCTGACCCTAAACCAGCCGGCTCTGCTCCACCGCCGCGGCGATGAAGCTGGCGAACAGCGGATGCGGGTCGAAGGGACGCGATTTCAGCTCCGGGTGGAACTGCACGCCGATAAACCAGGGGTGATCGGCGTATTCGACGATTTCGGGCAGCACGCCGTCCGGCGACAGGCCCGAGAACACCAGCCCCGCGGCCTCTAGCCGCTCCCGCCAGGCGATATTGACCTCGTATCGGTGGCGATGGCGCTCCTCTATGCGCTCCGCGCCGTAGATCTCCCGCACTTTCGAGCCTTTGGCCAGAACCGCAGGGTAAGCGCCCAGGCGCATGGTGCCGCCCAGATCGTCGTCCGCCGAGCGGGTCTCGACCCGGTTGCCCTTCGTCCATTCGGTCAGCAGGCCGACGACGGCGTCCTCGGCCGGGCCGAACTCGGTCGAACTGGCCTCCAGCGCGCCGGCCAGGTTCCGCGCCGCCTCGATCACCGCCATCTGCATGCCGAAACAGATGCCGAAATACGGCACCCTGTGTTCGCGCGCGAAGCGCGCGGCGGCGATCTTGCCTTCCGCCCCCCGCTCGCCGAAACCGCCGGGCACCAGCACGCCGTGGACGTCCTCCAGCGGCCCCATGGAGTCCGGTTGTTCGAACTGGGTGGCGTCCAGCCATTTCAGGCGCACCTTCACCCGGTTGGCGATGCCGCCATGATGCAGCGCCTCGATCAGCGATTTATAGGCGTCCAGCAGCCCCGTGTACTTGCCGACGACGCCGATGGTCACCTGCCCGTCCGGCTCGCGGATGGTCTGCGAGATGGTCTCCCACCGGGTCAGGTCCGGCTCGGGATCGGCCGGCAGGCCGAAGCGTGTCAGAACCTCGCTGTCCAGCCCCTGCGCGTGATAGGCCAGCGGCACGTCGTAGAGCGAAGCGGCGTCCAGTCCCTCGATCACCGCGCTTTCCGGCACGTTGCAGAACAGGGCGATCTTGCGCTTGTCGCCGGGATCGATCGGCATTTCGCAGCGGCACAGCAGGATGTCCGGCTGGATGCCGATGGAGCGCAGCTCCTTCACCGAGTGCTGGGTGGGCTTGGTCTTCATCTCGCCGGCGGCCTTGATGAAGGGCAGCAGCGTGACGTGGATGAACAGCGCCCGGTCGCGGCCCAGCTCCTGCGCCAACTGCCGGATCGCCTCGAAAAAGGGCAGCCCCTCGATGTCGCCCACCGTGCCGCCGATTTCGCACAGCACGAAGTCGACATCGCCGGCGTCGGCCAGCACGAACTGTTTGATGACATCGGTGACGTGCGGGATCACCTGCACGGTGGCGCCCAGATAGTCGCCGCGGCGTTCGCGCTCGATGATCGTCTGGTAGATGCGGCCGGTGGTGATGTTGTCGCTCTGCGCCGCCGAAACGCCGGTGAAGCGCTCGTAATGCCCCAGGTCCAGGTCCGTCTCCGCCCCGTCGTCGGTGACATAGACCTCGCCATGCTGATAGGGCGACATCGTGCCGGGGTCGACGTTGAGATAGGGATCCAGCTTGCGTAGGCGGACGCGGTATCCGCGCGCCTGCAGCAAAGCGCCGAGAGCGGCTGAAGCGAGGCCCTTGCCCAGAGAGGAGACCACGCCGCCGGTGATGAAGATGTATCGCGGCATGGGCCGTCTGCTTACCCTAGATTCGAACACGCAGGAAGACCGGGGCCGCATGGCGGCCCCTCACGGGGTGATTGATGACGAATCAATCGTCGGTGGGAACGCGCGGCTGGTCGGGCTGCGGAGCGTCAGGCTGGGACGTCTCGGCCTCGACATCGACCCGGTCGAACACGCTGCGTCCCTGCGAGTCGACGCCGGCGGCGATGGCCAGCAGGATGCTCATGGCGAAAAAAATCGCGCCAAGGATCATGGTGGTGCGGGTCAACGCGTTGGCGGCGCCGCGACCAGACATCAGACCCCCGGGTCCGCCGCCGCCGATACCCAGCGCGCCGCCGTCAGAGCGCTGCATCAGGATAACGGCGACCAGCGCTGCGGCCACGAGAAGGTGAATGATCAGAAGAACCTGGATGAAATTATGCATGTCGCGTCCGCCGTTCGCGGGGCGCGGCCCCGCCTACATCGCGGCGCTATGTAGCGCAGGCTGGCCCTCGGCGCCACCACCGGATTCGGCGGATTTCAGCAACCGGCGCCGCAAGGTTACCACCGTGCGGGCGATTTCATCCTTGGAACGCTCTATGGAAGCGCCTCCGGCATAGGCGGCGTAGGCGCCCACAGCGAGGTCCTTCACGAGGCGGAAATTCTTCGAGTTGCGCTCTGCAGGCGTTTTCAGCGTCGCGACCTGCTGGCAAAGCGCCTCGGCGACTTCAGCGGCCTCCTGCCGGCCGGCGTTGACCAGCTGACGGCGCAACTCGGCGGCCGTGCGCGTCATGTCGCCGTGATCAAAGGGCGGCGAGGAACCATCGGCCGCAGCATTGATCTGCAACTCGATCGAGATCACCATCCGCATCGCCAGCCGGCGCAGCCGTTCGGACTCCACCGTCTTGCGCGCCTCGCCGATCCAGGCGCGGGCGCGTATCAACCCCTCTTCATCGTCCTCCACCACGGCTTTCAGGGTGTTGGGCACGTTGACCACCGGGGCGTCGGACTTGCGGGACGCATCCTTGCGGCGGTCCGGGCCGATATAGTCGCTGGTGACGACGAAGGCCTTGCGGCCGCGCACCAGCGTGCGAACACGCTCCTCAACGAAAGTGGTGGAGAATGGGCGCGCGATCACGTCATCTGCGCCGCTCTCGATAGCCCTCCGGACATGTCCCCCGTCGCGGACCCATGAAGTCAACAGGACGACCATGAACGGGTTTTCGCCAATTTCGCCGTGACGGATTTCACGAACCAGCGGCAGCACGTCCACGCCTGGCCATGCGGATTCCGCCACCACAAGGTCGGGGCTGTTTTCTGAAAGGTAGCGTTCGAAATCCTTCAGCGACCCCACGCATTCGATCTGGCGGAATCCAATCTCGTGCAATGCATAGCGCGTCGTGCGCAGGTTCACATGCACCGGGTCGAACAGCAGAACCGACGCCCGCCGGTAATCTATCTCGGCCATGTCGCGCTTTCGCCCCTTGCCGCCCGCTTGCTCCAGCAGGAACGCAGCCTGTGACGAAAACCTTGAAATCCTTTTACGCGGAAAGATTCAATTGTCCGCAAACCGTAAACCGTGTCGGCGCGATTGCGCAGCGCTGATGACGGCGGCGAAGCTGGCGGCCTGCAGGCTGGCCCCTCCCACAAGGGCGCCGTCAACATCATCCAGGGCCAGGATTCCGGCCGCGTTGTCCGGCTTCACCGACCCGCCGTAGAGGATGCGCAGCGCCGCGCCCCCGCCGCCTGGCGCGGCGGCGCGGATAAAGGCGTGCATGGCGGCGATGTCGGCCAGCGACGCCGTGCGCCCGGTTCCGATCGCCCAGACCGGTTCGTAGGCGACCACGATGTCCTTCGCCACGCCGCGCGCCGGCCAGGACGCCGCCAGTTGCTCGCCGGTCACGGCCTCGGCGCGGCCCGCATCGCGCTCGGCCAGGGTCTCGCCGATGCAGATCACCGGGGTCAGCCCGGCCCGCAGCGCCGCTTCCGCCTTCGCCTTCACCAGAACGCTGGTTTCGCCGTGCCCCGCCCGGCGTTCGGAATGACCTACGATGACATGGCTCGCCCCCGCGTCGCGCAGCATCCCGGCCGAAAGGTCGCCCGTGAAGGCGCCTGAATCCGCCACGGCGCAGTCCTGCCCGCCGGCGAGAAACCCGTGCGCCGCGCAGGCCGAGGCGGCCTCGGCCAGCAGGGTGGCCGGCGGGCAGATCAGGATGCCGGCGTCCGGCCGCGCCGCGCCCAGCCGCGCGTCCAGCTCACCGATAAAGCCGAGATCGCCGCGCAGGCCATGCATTTTCCAGTTCGCGGCGATCAGCGTCCGGCGCGTCATGCCCCCTCCCGTGTCCGTCTTTCCAGCCTTAGCGTTCAAAGGCGCCTGCGGCAACGTCCGGCGCTTGCCGCCGCGGGGTCCGAACGTTAGGTTCCCTCGCCGTTTGCAAGGATCAGAACGCCGACATGCTCACGCTTTTGCGCAACATGGCGAAATCGCCATGGTTTCTTATCGTCATCGCCCTGTTGATCGCCAGCTTCGCGCTGTGGGGCGTCACCGACGTGTTCCGCGGCGGCGGCAACGCCGTGGTGGTTGTGGGCAACGAGCGCGTGCTGGTCTCCGACCTCAGCGATGGCTTCGACCGGGCGCTGCGCGAGGTGCAGGCCGAGAATCCCGGCTATACGCGCGAACAGGCCATTTCCGACGGCCTGGCTGATCGCGTAATCGACCAGCTGATCGTCAACGCCTACATCATGGCGAAAGCGCGCGAGCTAGGCATGACTATCCCGGAGGGGCGAGTCGTCCGCGAGATCGCGGGAATCCCGGCCTTCCAGGATCCGGTCACAGGCCGTTTCGACCGGGGCGCCTACGCCCTGTTCCTGTCCCGCCAGCGCGTCAACGAGGCTCAGTTCGAGCGCCGTATTCGTGAAGAGCTGTTGCGCCAGCAGCTCGTGTCGCCGCTGTTCACCGGCATACGGGCGCCGCAAGCCCTGCTGACCATTCGCAACCAGTATTCCGGCGAACGCCGCGACCTGCGCGCGCTGGTGTTGCCGGCGGCGGCGGCCGGTGACCCGGGCGAGCCTGACGACGAACAATTGCAGGCCCTGATCGAGGCGAACCGCGAGGCCTTCACCGAGCCGGAGCGCCGCGCCTTCACCCTGGTGCGCTTCACCGTCGACAGTTTCACCGCGGACGTACAGGTGGACGAGGACGACATCCGCGACGCCTATGAATACGAAGTCGAGACCGGCCAGATCGGAACGCCCGCCACGCGCAGCTTCGCCGAGATCGCCTTTGCGGACGAAGCGTCGGCCGAGGCCGCGGCCGAACGGCTGCGGGGAGGCGAAACGCCAGACGCCGTCGCGGAATCCCTTGGCGCGGACGCGCCCTTCCGCGCCGCGGACCGCCGCATCGAGCAGATCCCGGACAACGCGCTGGCCGACGCCCTGTTCGCCATGAACGCTGGCGAAGCCGCCGCGGTGCGCGGCCGCATCGGCTGGTATGCGGTGCTTGTGGAGGCGGCGCAGGAAGCGCAAACGCCGACCTTCGCCGAACGGCGTGCTGAACTGATGCGCAGCCTGTCCCGCGACGCCGCCGAAGACCGCATGCATGACGCCATGGCGGCCTTCGAGCGCGCCAGGAACATCGGCGCGACGCTGGAGGAAGCAGCCGCGGAAGCCGGAACCTTCTACGAAGTGTTCAGTCCGGTCGCCAACTACGGCCAGCGTTCCGATGGCCTGTTTGCGTTCACCCTTCTGGGCCAGCAGGAGCTGATGCGCGCCATCTTCTCCCAGATTCAGGGCCATGATTCCGAACTCACCCCGTATGGCGAGGGCGACTATTTCACCCTGCGCGTCGATGCCGTGGAGCCGGAGCGTCTGGTGGACCTGGAAGAAGTGCGCGACGACGCTCGTACGCTGTGGCGCATGCGCCAGATCGACGAGCGCCTGCAGGAACTGGCGGTCGAAGCGATGGAGCGTCTTCGCGGCGGCGAATCCATGGATGCGGTCGCGGCGGATATCGCCCCGGGCGCACGCGTCGAGGTCGCCTCGCTGACCCGGAGCGAAACCGCCGGCCCCTTCAGCCAGGAGGTGGTCTCCGCAGCCTTCATGATCCAGCCGGGAGACTATCGCGCCGCCCGCGGCGGCGAGCGCTCGCGCGTCGTGGTGGCCGTGGACGCGATCACGCCCGCCGGCGAACCCGCCGCGGCCCGGCGGATTGAACTGCGTGAAGCCCTGAACGAGGAGCTGATCGGCGATTTCGACGCCACGCTGCTTGCGGCGATGCAGGCCGAATATCCGCCGCGCGTCGATCGCCGCCTGCGCGACATCGCGCTGGGCGTAGCCGATCCGGCCGATCCCACACCGTGGTGACGCGGCTGGTCCGCGCCCGCCGCGCCGATGATGTCAACACCCCCGTCGCGGCCTATCTGAAGCTGGCCGCGGGGCGCGCCGGGGCCTTCCTGCTGGAATCGGTGGAGGGAGGCGCCTTCCGCGGCCGCTATTCGGCCATCGGGCTGGACCCCGACTATCTGTGGACGGTGCGGGACGGAAAACCCTACGAAGCTGAAGGCGCCGAAGCCGTCGCCACGCGCGCGCTGACGCCCTGCGGCGATGATCCCGTCGCCGCCCTGCGCGCCGCGATAGAAAAAGCCCGTCTCGACCTGCCGGCGGACGCGCCGCCGATGGCCGCCGGCCTGTTCGGATATCTTGGCTATGACATGATCCGCGCCGTCGAGCGCCTGCCGGGAAATGCGCCGGATCCGCTGGGAACGCCGGAGGCACTGCTGCTCCGCCCGCGGCTGGTGCTGGTGTTCGACGCCCTGAAACAGGAGATCGAGGCCTTCGCCACGGTCCGCCCCGAGGACGGCGCCGATGGCGAGGCCGCCGCGCAAACGCGCATCGAAGCCGCCTTCGCGGCGCTGGACGCCCTGGCTCCGGCGATGCCCGGAGACGAGGCGGCGCCCGACAGCGGCGATTCGGCGTCGAACACCGCCCCGAAAACCTTCCGGGCCATGGTGGCGAAGGCGAAGGACTATATCCGCGCCGGCGACGTTTTTCAGGCGGTGCTGAGCCAGCGTTTCAGCCGTCCCTTCTCCGGGCCGCCGTTTTCGCTCTACCGGGCGCTGCGGCGGCTGAACCCCTCGCCGTTCCTGTTCTTTTTCGATTTCGGCGATTTCGCCATCGCCGGGTCCAGCCCGGAAATCCTGGTGCGGTTGCGCGATGGAACCGTCACCGTGCGCCCCATCGCCGGCACGCGTCCGCGCGGCGAAACGCCGGAGGAGGACACGGCGCTGGAGGCCGATCTGCTGGCCGATCCCAAGGAACGCGCCGAACACCTGATGCTGCTGGATCTGGGCCGTAACGACGCCGGGCGCGTCTGCGCCCCCGGCACGGTGAAGGTGACGGAGCGCGAGATCGTCGAACGCTACAGCCACGTCATGCACATCGTCTCCAATGTCGAGGGGCGGCTGGCCGCTGGCGAGGACGCGGTCTCGGCGCTGTTCGCGGGCTTTCCGGCCGGCACGGTCAGCGGCGCCCCGAAAATCCGCGCCATGCAGATCATCGACGAGCTGGAGCCGCACCGGCGCGGCGTCTATGCCGGGGCCGCGGGCTATTTCAGCGCCGGCGGCGGCATGGACATGTGCATCGCGCTGCGCACCGCGGTGGTGAAGGACGGCGTCATGCATGTCCAGGCCGGGGCCGGGGTGGTGCTGGAGTCCGATCCTGAGACCGAGCGGCAGGAAACCCTGAACAAGGCCCGCGCCCTGTTCCGCGCCGCCGACGAGGCGGGACGGTTCGTTTAGGGGGCTTCCCCCTGTCATCCCGGCCGTAAAGCAACCAGCGCCGTCATTCCGGCCAAGAGCCGGATCGCCGCAGGCGTCCGGAACGCGAGCCGGAACCTACCGTCCGTCAGGAAGACACTTGCGGGAATCACCTTGCAACAACGGCTGCGGGCCAACGGCGCCCGAAAGTTCTCTTGCCGTCTCTACGGTGGGTTCCGGGTCTGCGATGCAGCATCAGGATGCCGCATCGCGCCCGGAATGACGAAGCTTTGAGGCTAATGCCCTGCTTCCATTCCGAATGCCCCCTACTCCCCCAGCGCGGCGGTGCGGACAGTGGCGGCGCGGCGCGCCGCGATCACCTCGGAAACCGCGACGAAGCGCAGCCCCCGCGCTTGCGCCCCCGGCAGCCAGTCTTCGAGAACGCTCAGCGTCGCCTCGCGCGGGTGGCCGATGGCGACGGCGAAGCCGCGCTCGCGGGCCAGCCGTTCGGCGGCGTCCAGCGCGGCGCGAATGGCGGCGGGATCGTCGGCATGGTCAATGAACACGTCGCGGCGCAGGGCGGCCATGCCCAGCCCCTCGGCCGCCGCCGCCGCGCGGCTGCCCGGCGTGGTCACCGAATCGAGAAAATACAGCCCCTGCATCGCCGCCGGAGCCAGCGCGGCGCGCATCGCGCCCGCATCGCGGGTGACCAGGCTGCCCATGTGATTGTTCAGGCCCACGGCGCCCGGCACGCGTTCCAGCGCGGCGGCAAGCCGCGCCTGCATCTCCTGCGGTCCCTGCCCCGCCAGCAGCGCGCCGGGGCCGGGATCGGCCTCTCCCTGCGGCTGCATCGGCATGTGCAGGATCACCTCATGCCCGCGCGCCGCCGCGTCCTGCGCCAGCGCCGACGTCGCCGCGCCATAGGGCAGGAAGGCGGCGGTCAGCGGAACCGGCAGGGCCAGGGTGCGTTCGCTGCGCGCCGCGTCGACGCCCAGATCGTCAATAACGATGGCCAGCATCGGGCCGGAGGGCGCAATGGGGACGCCTTCAATCCGCGCAGGCGCCGTCACGGCATCGGTATTGCGCTGAGCCGGAGACGGCGCGGCGGCGGGCGCCGGGGCGGCATTGACGACCCGTTCCCGAATCCGGTTTTCAAAGCTTTTGATGCTATTTGCGCCAGACTCCTGATCCATCGCTTCATGCGCAGCTTCGCCAAGGCCAAACCCGGCGGCGCCCAGCATGAAAGCCAGCGCCGCCGCCAGCCCGGCGAAAACGGGGGCGAGAGACTTACCGCCCGTGTTCATCGGCTTTCCGGAGGGGAAGATCAGACCAGCATGACACTCTCTTCCGCTGCTTTCCGACCACCCCTCGTCCTTCGTGGCTCTGCGCCTTCGGCGCATCGCACCTCAGGATGAGGGGTAAGATATTGAATTCACAAACACCCTCACCCTGAAGAGTCCCGGCCGCAAGGCCGGGCCACGAAGGGCGAGGGCTCAAGGCCGCGGATCGCCCGGGAAGCAGAGGCGGGGACATAGCCGTGTCGCCTCCCCATCGAGGGGAAGGAGGGACGTCAATCACGTACGGGCGAGCGACCGTCAGCATCTCCCGCACCCCGCGCTGCTTCGGTAAACGGGCGGTGAATCGCGGCGCTGCGCCGTTGGCGGCGCGGCGCGGCTGGCATAAGGTCCGCCGGATAAAAGGCCGGGCGGGCGCGATGCTGCTGATCATCGACAATTATGACAGCTTCACCTTCAACCTCGTGCACTATGTGCAGGAGCTTGGGGCCGAACCGCGCGTGATCCGCAATGACGCCATGAGCGCCGCCGGGGCGCTGGCCCTGAAGCCGTCCGGCGTGCTGATCTCTCCCGGCCCCTGCGACCCGGACCGGGCCGGCATCTGCCTTGAGCTGTTGCGGACCGCGCCGGAGGATTTGCCCATTCTCGGCGTCTGTCTGGGCCATCAGGCGATTGGCCAGGCCTTTGGCGGTCGCGTCGTGCCCGCCCGCACCGTGATGCACGGCAAGACCAGCGCCATAGAGCATAACGGCGACGGCGTGTTCGCCGGTCTGCCGCAGGGCTTTCTGGCCACGCGCTATCACAGCCTCGCGGTGGCGGACGAAGGGTTTGGCGATCATCTGACCGTCAACGCCCGCACGGCGGATGGCGAGATCATGGGCCTGCGCCACAAGTCGCGGCCCGTGCATGGCGTGCAGTTCCACCCCGAATCCATCGCGTCGGAACATGGTCACGCCCTGCTGGCCAATTTCCTCGCCCTCACCCGCGCCCCGGACGCGGCGGCGGCATGAGCGGGCTGCGCGACTGTCTGCAGGCGTTCACGCGCGGGGAACGCCCGGAAGACGCGGCCATCGCCGCGGCTTTCGACGCGCTGATGGACGGCGCGGCCAGCGAGGCCGAGATCGGCGGTTTTCTGATCGGGCTCGCCGCCGTGGGCGAAACCCCGGCCGACCTGGCGATGGGCGCCCGCGCCCTGCGCGCGCGCATGACGCGCATCAACGCGCCGGACGGCGCCATCGACACCTGCGGCACCGGCGGCGACGCCAAGGGCAGCTTCAATGTCTCCACCGCCGCGGCGCTGATCGCCGCCGGGGCGGGCGCGAAAGTGGCCAAGCACGGCAACCGCGCCGCCTCGTCCAAATCCGGCAGCGCCGAGGTGCTTGCCGAGCTGGGCGTGGCGCTGGACGCGCCGCCGGAGCGGATCGAACGCGCCATCGCCGAGGCCGGGGCCGGCTTCCTGTTCGCCCCCGCCCATCACAGCGCCGTGCGCCATGTGGCGGCGGCGCGCAAGGCGCTGGGCGCGCGCACGGTGTTCAACCTGCTCGGCCCGCTGGCCAACCCGGCCGGGGCGAAGCGCCAGGTGCTGGGCGTGTTCAACGAACGCTGGCTGGAGCCGGTGGCCGAGGCGCTGAAGGATCTGGGCGCCGAGCGCGCCTGGGTGGTGATCGGAAGCGACGGCATGGACGAGATCACCCTGACCGGGCCGACCGAGGTGGCCGAGCTGCGCGGCGGCGCCGTGGCGCGTTTTTCCATCGCGCCCGAGGATGTAGGCCTCAAACCCGTAAATCCCGAAGCCCTGCAGGGCGGAACGCCGGCAGAGAACGCCGCGGCGCTGCGCGCGCTGCTGGACGGGTCGAAGGGCGCCTATCGCGACATCGCGCTGTTCAACGCCGCCGCCGCGCTGCTGGTGGCGGGCATCGCCGGCGACCTTAGCGAGGGGATGGAACGCGCGGCCGAGGCGGTCGATTCCGGCAAGGCGAAACAGGCGCTTGAGCGGATGGCCACCATCTCACGGGGCGAGGCGTGAGCGATATTCTCTCGCGCATCCGCGAGCGGAAGCTGGAAGAGATCGCGGCGCTGAAACGCGCCCGTCCCCTGCCCGCCTTGCGCGCCGAGGCGGAGACCGCGCCGCCGCCGCGCGGTTTCGCCGCTGCGATCCGGGCCAGGGCGCAGGCCGGCGAGCTGGCCCTGATCGCCGAGATCAAGAAGGCCAGCCCCTCCAAAGGACTGATCCGCGAGGATTTTGATCCCGCCGCCCTCGCCCGCGATTATCAGCGCGGCGGCGCGGCCTGCCTGTCCGTTCTGACCGACGGACCGGGCTTTCAGGGCGCCGGACAAGACCTGATCTCCGCACGATCCGCCGCTGACCTTCCGGTGATCCGCAAGGACTTCATGTATGACCCGGCGCAGATCTATGAGGCGCGCGCCATGGGCGCGGACGCGATTCTGGTCATTCTCGCCGCCGTCGACGACGCGCTGGCCCGCGACCTGGTGCAGGCGGCGGCGGACCTCGGCATGGACGCGCTGATCGAAACCCATGACGAGGACGAGGTGCGCCGGGCGCTGGCCCTGCCCTCACCGCTGATCGGCGTCAACAACCGCGACCTTGGAAGCTTCGAAACCCGGCTGGAGACTTTCGAGCGCCTGTCGCCCCTGATCGCGCGCGACCGGCTGGCGGTGGCGGAAAGCGGAATTTTCACCGCCGCCGATGCGCGCCGGATGCAGGCTGCCGGGGCAGCGGCGATTCTGGTCGGCGAAAGCCTGATGCGTCAGGCCGACGTGGCGCAGGCGGCGCGGGCGCTGCTTGGGGTCGCCGAAGCGCCCTGAAAGCACCGTTAAAGAGGTATTCAAACGCATGAATGACACCCTCTTGACGCAAGGTTGGAACACATGTAGAACACGGCCTCAGTTGCCGCTTTGTTCACTCGGGCCGGAGGTCGCGCCATGCTGACCCGCAAACAGCACCAGCTTCTGTTGTTCATCAACGAACGCATTCAAAAGACTGGGGTTTCTCCCTCGTTCGACGAGATGAAAGACGCGCTGCAGCTTGCTTCCAAGTCCGGCGTCCACCGGCTGATCACCGCGCTGGAGGAGCGCGGCTTCATCCGCCGCCTCGCCCACCGCGCCCGGGCGCTGGAGGTTCTGAAACTGCCTGAATCTGCAGCCACTTCCGCCGCCCCGCCCGCGCGCGGCGGCAATGTCGTGCGCCCGGATTTCAGCCGGACTTCCCGCGACGATTCCTCGCAGATGACCGAGATTTCCATTCTCGGCCGCATCGCCGCCGGCACGCCCATCGAGGCCATCCAGCACGAGACCGACCGCCTGATGCTGCCGCCGGACCTGGTCGGCGGCGGCGGAGAACATTTCGCTCTTGAAATTCAAGGCGATTCCATGATCGACGCCGGCATTCACGATGGCGATATCGCCGTCATCAGGCGTTGCGATGTGGCCAATACCGGCGACATCGTCGTCGCCCTGGTCGACGACCAGGAGGCGACCCTGAAACGCCTGCGCAAGAAGGGCGGCTCCATCGCGCTGGAGGCGGCGAATCCGGCCTATGAGACCCGTATTTTCGGCCCCGACCGGGTGAAAGTGCAGGGCAAGCTGGTCGGCCTGATCCGCCGTTATCACTAGGCTTGGGCCGCTTTGGGGGCGTCTCAATCCGCCCCTTCTCCCGCCGTCCATGGCCGTGCGCCGCGCGCACTCTCGACGCTGCGGATGCGGGTTATGCGCCCGTCGCTAATCCAGAATTCCATCGCACCTTCCCTCGCCCGCGCCCTTGCATCGAGCAGCCGCGCGCCGCACTGCGCCCGCATCAGCGGCGCAATCCGGTCGCGTGCGATCACCAGATCCGCCGTCCGGCAGTCTTCCGCTACGGCTTCCGCGGTTTGCGGCAGGGCGACAAGCAAGCCCCTCACCCGGCCGGTGCAGCCCGCCGCATCACAGGAAAGTCCCTCGCTGCCCGGCGCGCCCTGGACGCCGGCGCGCTGCAACGCCGCCGCCGCGGCGAAGCGAGACCGCCGCCGGTCGCTGACCGCCCAGCCCCCCTCTTCCCCTTGCGCGGTCTCGAAACGCGCCACGGCCACTCCGCCCTCGGTGATGACCAGATGCGGTCTTTCGGCGCCGGCCCAGAATGCGATCGCGCCCGCCATCACCATGAACCCCAGCAGCCGCCAGGCCCCCTTCATCGCCGCCGCCAGCGCAAAACCCAGCGCATAGACGGGCAAGGCGCCGCCCGCGCCCGCGGGCATCGGCGCCAGCGCGCCGGGCCGGGCGCTGGTCCACTCGGCGATGTCCATGACCACGGCCATGGTCTTGTTCATCACCCACAGGGGAACCCCCTCCAGCCCCACCGGCATCAGCGCCAGAGCGAACGCCCCCGCGGGCATCACGCCCAGCGAAAACACCGGCATGGCGGCGAGATTGGCCCAGAAGCCGTAGACCGCCATGCGATTGAAATGAAACGCGGCCAGCCCGCCGGTGGCGAGGCCGGCCACCAGGCTGGAAACCACCAGCGCGCTGACGAAGCGGCGGGGGCCCATCATCCAGTCCGGCGTGATGTAATAAGCCGGGCGCCGGTCGCGCAGCCAGGTAAACGCCGCCACCAGCGCCGCGGCGGCGGCGAAAGACATCTGGAAGCCCGCCATCACGACCGATTCCGGTTTCATCGCCAGCACCACGAAGGCCGAGACCGCCACCGTGCGCATCGAGATCGCCCGCCGCCCCAGCAACAACGCCGCGAAGAAGGCCGCGGCCATGATGAAGGCGCGCTGGGTGGGAATCGCCGCCCCGGTCAGCACCAGATAGGCGGCGGCGCAAATCAGCGCGATCAGTGCGGCTGGCCGCCGTGAATCGATGCGCCGCCCCAGCGGCTCGACCGCCGCGATCAGCGCGCTGACGAAAAAGAACACCCCGCCGGCGAACAGCGCCATGTGCAGGCCGGAGATGGCGAGGATATGCCCGAGGCCGGAATTGCGCAGCGCCTCCGCCGCCTGCGGCGTGATACCGGACCGGTCGCCGGTGACCAGCGCGGCGGCCACGCCGCCGGTGCGCTCCGGCGATTGCGACCGCACGCGCTCGGCCAGCGTCCAGCGCAGGCGGGACAGCGCGCGGGCGAACCGGTCCTGTCCGGCGCCCGCTTCCGCCGCCTGCAGTGGCGCGATGGCGTATCCTGTCGCCCCCAGCCCGTCGAACCAGGCCGCGAACTGCCCATCATAACCGCCGGGCGCGACAGGCCGCGGCGGCGGACCCAGCACGGCGCGGCCGCGCACGTAATCACCGGGCTGGAAATCCTCCCGCGCCGCCAGTACGCGGATGCGCCGGGGCGCATTGTCCACGCCCTGCAAGCGCGAGACGCGGATGATCAGCCGGTCGCGCCCGCGCGCCCGCTGCACGGTTTCGATCCAGCCTTCGAAGCTGCGCGCCTCGGTGCTAGCCGCGACCGGCGGCTGGCCGGCGGCGTGCGTACGGTGATGGGCGCGGGCGTAACCAGCCGCCAGGGCGGCGCAGAGGATGAGCATGAACCATAGCCGCGCCTGCACACGCAGAATCAATGCGGCGGCCAGCAGCCCCGCCGTCGCCGCCAGTGCAACCGTCCCTGACCAGCCCGGCGGCTCTGCGCCCAACCCGAAGTACGCCGCCGCCCCGGCGGCGAAGGCGACCGGCGCCCACAGCACGGCATGCGCAGGCGTCGGCGATGCCCGCACAGCTTCGCGCAGCTGACCCCCGACCCAGGCCGTCGCGGCCCTCATCCCTGCCCCGGCTGTCGCATGTGAACGCCGTTCGCCTTTCCTTGCGCTCGGCACTATGCCATGCCGTGCGGCGCATGGTATCAACCTCGCTTACGCCGCAGCGCAGCATTCATTCGCAAGTGCAAAAAGCCAAAGCAGATATCGTTACGCGTTTCGCGCCCTCGCCCACCGGTTACCTTCACATCGGCGGCGCACGCACGGCGCTGTTCAACTGGCTGTACGCGCGCGGGCGGGGCGGAAAATTCCTGCTGCGGATCGAGGACACCGACCGCGAACGCTCCACGCAGGACGCGGTGGACGCCATTATTGACGGTTTGCGGTGGCTCGGCCTCGACTGGGATGGCGAACCGCTCTCCCAGCACGCGCGCGCGGACCGGCACCGCGAGGCTGCGGAGACGCTGCTGGCGAAAGGCGCAGCGTTTCGCTGCTTCTGCACGCCGGACGAGATCGAGACGCTGCGCCGGCAGGCGTTCGACGCGGGCCGCGCCCTGCGCTCGCCCTGGCGCGACCGCGACCCGGCCGAAGCGCCGGCGGGCGCGGCCTTCACGGTGCGTTTCCGCGCCGGGCATGACGACGTGCTCATCGACGATGCCGTGCAGGGCGCGGTCCGCTGGGCCGGCAAGGAATTCGACGACCTGGTGATCCTGCGCAGCGATGGCGCGCCGACCTATAATTTCGCCGTGGTGGTCGACGACCATGACATGGGCGTGACGCACGTGATCCGCGGCGACGACCACCTGGTCAACGCCGGGCGCCAGGCGCAGATCTATGATGCCTTCGGCTGGCCGCGGCCGCGGTTCGCGCATGTGCCGCTGATCCACGGCCCGGACGGCAAGAAGCTGTCGAAACGCCATGGCGCGCTGGGCGTCGAGGCCTATCGCGACATGGGCTACCTGCCGGAAGGGCTGCGCAACTATCTGCTTCGCCTCGGCTGGTCGCATGGCGACCAGGAGCTGTTCACCACCGCAGAGGCGCTGGCCGCTTTCGATCTCGCCGGTCTCAACAAAGCGCCGGCGCGGCTCGACTTCGACAAGATGGCCAGCGTCAACGCCCATCACATGAAACTGGCCGACGATGCGCGACTGACAGATCTGCTGATTGAGCGCCTGACCGGCGATCCCGAGGCCGCTGCCTTTGCGCCGGACGTTCTGCGCGCGCGTCTACTGGCCGCCATGGGGCTGTTGAAAACCCGCGCCCCCACCCTCGCGGAGCTGAAGGAACAGGCCTATTTTCTCTACCGGAAGCGGCCTTTTGCAACCGACGCCAAAGCCGCCAAAGCGCTGGACGCCGACGCCCTCGCCCGCCTGATACGGCTGCGCGCGGCGCTGGCGACGCAAGACGAGTGGACGGAGGCGGCGCTGCACGAGGCGCTGAAAGCGTTCGCCGAAGCTGAACAGGTCGGCTTTGGAAAGATCGGGGCGCCGCTGCGCGCCGCCTTGACCGGAGGCGCGCCCGCGCCCGACCTTTCGGCGGTATTGTCGCTGCTTGGCAGAGACGAATCGCTGGCCAGACTGGATGATGCAACAAACGCCGCGGGTTGATCCCCGCCGCGCCAGGAACGAGGTGCTGACATGTGGGAGAGCAAGGCCAGGCCGGAGGGCGCCGCGACGCTGACCGTGAACGGCAAGACCGTGGAGCTTCCGGTGATCAAGGGCTCCGTCGGGCCGGACGTGCTGGACATCCGCAATCTCTACCGGGACACCGGCATGTTCACCTATGACCCCGGCTTCACATCCACCGGATCATGCGAATCCCAGATTACCTATATCGACGGCGACGCCGGGATATTGCTCTATCGCGGCTACCCCATCGACCAGCTCGCCGAGAAATCGAGCTTCATCGAGGTCTGTTACCTGCTGCTGCATGGCGAACTGCCAACCCAGGAGGAGCTGAAAACCTTCGACTGGACGATCCGCCGCCACACCATGCTTCACGACCAGTTCGACCAGTTCTTCCGCGGCTTCCGCCGCGACGCGCACCCGATGGCGGTGATGGTGGGCACCGTGGGGGCTCTGTCGGCCTTCTACCATGACTCGACCGACATCAATGACCCGAAGGCGCGCACGGTGGCCAGCCACCGCATGATCGCGAAAATGCCCACCATCGCCGCCCGCGCCTACAAATACTCCGCCGGTCAGCCCTTCATCAGCCCGCGCAACGAGCTGGATTACGCCTCCAACTTCCTGAGAATGTGCTTCGCTGTTCCGGCGGAAGACTATGAAACAAATCATGTTCTGGCGCGCGCCATGGATCGGATTTTCATCCTCCACGCCGACCATGAACAGAACGCCTCCACCTCCACCGTGCGTCTCGCCGGTTCTTCCGGCGCCAATCCCTTCGCCTGCATCGCGGCCGGCATCGCCAGCCTGTGGGGCCCGGCCCATGGCGGCGCCAACGAGGCGGCGCTGAACATGCTGGAGGAGATTGGCACGGTCGACCGGATCCCGGAATTCATCAGGCGCGCCAAGGACAAGAACGACCCCTTCCGCCTGATGGGCTTCGGGCACCGCGTCTACAAGAACTACGACCCGCGCGCCAAGGTCATGCAGAAGACCTGTCACGAGGTGCTGGACGTGCTGGGCGTGCGCGACGAACCGTTGCTGAAAGTGGCGATGGAACTGGAGAAAATCGCCCTGGAGGACGAGTACTTCATCGAGAAAAAGCTCTATCCGAACATCGACTTCTATTCCGGCATCACCCTGCGGGCGATGGGCTTTCCGACCGAGATGTTCACCGTGCTGTTCGCGCTGGCCCGCACCGTCGGCTGGATCGCGCAATGGTCGGAGATGGTCGAGGACCCCAGCCAGCGCATCGGCCGCCCGCGCCAGCTGTTCACCGGCGCGACCGAGCGCGACTACGTTCCGCTGTCCAGCCGCTGACCGGGCCGGGCAAGCAGCGCGATCACCGCTTCGGCCGCCTTGTCTGCGGCCCGCCCCTCGCCGCGCATTTCCGTCGTAATCGCGCGCAGCAGGCGCGCGGTTTCTTCGCGGCCATCCGGATCTGAAAGGATGGCGCCGGCCGCGCGGGCCAGATTGGCGCCCGTGCAGCGAGTCTGCACGTATTCCGGGACCAGCTCGCGCCCGGCGGCGATATTCACCAGGCTGATATAACGCGTGCGCAGCAGGAACAGCGCGCGCGCCACCGTCCAGGTGACCCAGCCGACGCGATAGGCGGCGACGCTGGGAACACCAGCCAGAGACAGCTCCGTCACCACGGTGCCTGAACAGGCCAGTGCCGCGTCTCCGGCGGCGAAGGCGCTCGCTTTCTCATCCTCGCCCACGACCACCGCGCCGTCGAAGCGCGTATCGGCGGCGATTTTCGCCCGCGCCGCGTCCTCGATCGATCCGGCCAGCGGCACGATGACGCGCAGGCCGGGGCGCGCACCGCGCAGGCGCTTCACTGCATCCGCGAAGGGTTCATAGAGCCGGCGCAATTCTGATGACCGGCTGCCGAACAACACCAGCAGCGCCTCGTCATCCGGCGACAGCCCGTGCCGTTTCCGGAAACCGGGGCGATCCCCCCGCCCTTCCCGCTCCAGCGCGGGATTGCCGACGAAAACGGTCGGCAGGCCCTCGCGTTCGAAATACGGCGCGTCGAAACTGTGGATGGTCAGCAGCCGGTCAGTGACGCGGGCCAGCGCGCGCGCACGTTCCGGCCGCGACGCCCACACCTGCGGGCCGACATATTTGACCACCTTCACATCGGGCAGGCGGGCCTTCAGGGCTTTTGCGACACGGATGGAAAACCCCCAGGAATCGATCAGCACCGCGGCGTCGGGCCGGAACGCCTCGGCCGCGGCGATGGTTTCCTCCACCCGGCGCAGGACGCGGCCATAGACTTTCAGCCCGTCAAACAGGCCCAGGATCGACAGATCGCTGATGTCGAACAGCGGCGGCATCCCTTCGGCGGCCATCGCTGCGCCGCCGACGCCGGCGAATTCCACGGCGGCGCCCAGGCGCGCGCGCATGGCGCGCATCAGTTCGGTGCCCAGCATGTCGCCAGACCGTTCGGCCGCGACCAGAAAGATGCGCGCCGGCGCGCTCATTCGCCGTCCGGCGCGAGGGCGATCACGAACACGCCTGCAGCGTCAGCCAGCTTCAGCATCCGCGCGCGGTCCAGGACCAGCGCCCCGCCCGCCTCCACCGCGATACCGGCCAGGCCCGCCGCCGCCGCGTTCTCCACCGTCGCCGCGCCGATCACCGGCAGGTCCACGCGGCGTTCCTGCACCGGTTTCGGCGCCTTGCCGAGCACCCCGCGGCGCCTACGCTCGCCACCCCTTAGGGCCTCCGGAAGCTCCGCCACCCGGCGCAGCATGGCGTCGGTGCCTTCCTGCGCCTCCACCGCCAGCACCAGGCCGTCGCAGACCACGGCGCCCTGGCCGATGTCGAGCGCGCCAGACGCCCGCGCCGTGACCAGGGCCTTGCGGGCGTCCGCGATGCCCGCCTCCCCGGGCTGAATGCCTCCAAGAACACCGGGCGCGGGAACGGCGTCACGCAGCGCTTCATCGGCGCCGACAATGGTGAAACCTTCTTCCTCGAAGCGGTTGAGGATGACGCGCAACAGGGCGTCGTCGCCCTTGCGGCCGGCGGCGGCCAGTTGCGGCAGCAACAACGCGGTGGCGGTGTCGAGATTCTTAAGCGATGCGAAGTCCGGCCGCTTAACCACGCCCGCGAAACACACCGCGTCGCAGCCCGCCTCGCGCAGGCGTTTGAAGACGCGGCCGATCTCTGTGATGTCGAACGTCGCGGTGTCGAAGCCTTCAAAGCCTTCGTCGCAGAACCCTTTCACGCGGATGACGAAAGGGGCTTCTTCGCCTCCGTTCTGAGCCTGCGCGACCAGCGCTGGAAGCCGGCCGCCCCCGGCGATGATCCCCAGCCTTCTCCAGCGGGGCGCATCTGCCGCGCCCTCAGTCATTGGGCAGACAGATCGGCCGGCTGGCGTCGGCGCGGATGAAGTCGATAATCTCCATCACCGGCGCATTATTGGAAAACAACCGCGCCACGTCGTCGACGCGCTCCTGGAAGGTGCCCTCGGCGGCGAACAGCAGGCGATAGGCCGCGCGCAATTCGCGAATTGTGTCGCGGGCGAAACCGCGCCGCTTCAGTCCGATCACGTTCAATCCCGAGAGATGCGCATGCACGCCGAACACCGAGCCATAGGGGATCACGTCCCCCACCACCGCCGACAGGCCGCCGACGAAGGCGTGCCGGCCGATACGGCTGTACTGGTGCGCGGCGGCGAGGCCGCCCATGATCACATGATCGCCGACCACCGTGCTGCCGCCCAGGGTCGCGTTGTTGGCGAAAACCACCCTGTCGCCGACGATGCAATCGTGCGCCACATGCGCGCCGACCATGAAGAAACCGTCATCGCCTACGCGCGTTTCACCGCGGCCGAAGCCGGTTCCGGGATGCATGGTGGCATGTTCGCGGATCACATTGCGCTTGCCGATGATCAGACGGGTGTCCTCGCCCTTGTACTTGAAATCCTGCGGCGGATGGCCCAGCACGGCGAAGGGGTAGACCATCGTGTCCTCGCCGACCTCCACATCGCCGGCGATGGTGACCTGGGAGATCAGCCGCACTCGGTCGCGCAGTTTCGCCTTCGGGCCGACCAGGCAGAACGGTCCGATCTCGACGCCTTCGCCGATCTCGGCGCCATCCTCGACGATGGCCGTGGGATGGATCTTCGCGCTCATAGGTCCATCGCTTTCGCTGCAAATTCGCATTGGGCGGCGCGCTGTCCGTCGACCAGCGCCATGCCGGTGTATTTGAACACGCCGTGCCGGGCGTAGGTGACTTCCACCTTCAGTTCCAGAACGTCGCCGGGCCGCACCGGGCGGCGGAAACGCGCATTGTCGACGCTCATGAACAGGATCACGGTCTTGCCGGTGTCGGCGTTAAGCGTCTTCGACATCAGCAGCGCCCCGGCCTGGGCCAGGGCCTCGATAATCAGCACGCCGGGCATCACCGGATTGCCGGGGAAATGGCCGGGAAAGAACGGCTCGTTCGCCGTCACGCACTTGATTCCGGTGATCGATTTGCCGGGAATATAATCCTCGGCCCGGTCGACCAGCAGGAACGGATAGCGATGCGGCAGCCGCCGCAATATCTCGTCTGGACCTATGGCCTCGCCGGCGGCCGCTTGCGTTTCAGCCTCGCTCATCCCTCACGCCCCTCGCGCCTTGTTCCGCCTTTCGCCAGCCGCCGCAGCGCCGCTACCTGGCGCAAATGATCGCGCACCGGCTGGGCAGGAGAACCGGACCATACTGCGCCCGCCGGCACGTCTGAAAATACCTCGGCGCCGCCGCCTAGCTGCGCCCCGTCGCCGATGGCGACATGGTCCGCCACGCCTACGCGGCCGCCGAAGATGACGCCCCGGCCGATCGTTACGCTGCCCGACACCCCGGCGAAGGCGGCGAAGACGCAGCCGTCGCCGAGCGTGACGTTGTGCGCGATATGGCCGAAGTTATCTATCTTGCATTCCGCCCCGATCACGGTGTCCGCAAACAGACCCCGGTCGATGGCGCAATGCGCGCCGATGCGCGCGCCGCGCCCGATCCGCACCCGCCCGAAATGCGGCACGTCGACCGGTCCGTCCGGGCCCAGCGCCACGCCGAACCCGGCCTGGCCGACCGCGGCCCCGGCCCCGATCCTGACGCCGTCATCCAGCAGTGCGCAGGCGATGCTGGCCCCCGGGCCGATCTCCGCGCCCGCTCCGATAATGACCCCGGGACCGATCACCGCCCCCGGCCCGATCGACGCACCGGCGCCGATTTCCGCCCCCTCGCCGATCATCGCGCCGGGATAGATCCGCGCGCCGTCGCCGATGCGGGCCTCGGACGAGACCGGCGGATCGGTCTGCAGGGCGCGTTCACGCACCAGGCGCGCCGCCAGCCGCGCGAACGCCGCCCGCGGCGCCGGTGACATCATCACCTGCGCGCCTGCGGCTGCGGCCGCCTCCGCCATTTGCGGTTTGACGATGAATACGCAGCCGGCCGGAACGCGAACGCCGGCCCCGATAAGGCCGGCGTTCTCTGCGTAGGAAAGGCTTTCCGGTTCAGGCGCCCCGGCGGCGGCGACGCCGCTTATCCGTGCGGCGGCGTCGGCCGAGGCGTGAAGAGACGCGCCACACAGGGCCGCAGCGTCTGCAAGGGTCAGCGGGCCGAGCCGCTCGTAAAACCTCGGATCGGCCACTGCTGCATCGCCCCGTGACTATTGCTGCTGTTGCCCTTGCTGCAAGCGGACGCGGTTGACCGGCGTCGTGGTGATGCGCTGGTTGAGGCGCTCGATCACCGAGGCGGTGATGTCGACCGACTCATGCGCATAGACCAGCTGGCTGCGATCGATCAGGACCTGGGCGCCGCGCTCGCTGACGATTTCCTGAAGCACGACTTCAAGCGCCTCCATCACCGGGCGCAGGGCCTGGCGTTCGGTCGCCACCAGCTCGTTGGCGCGCAGGCGCCGGGTGGCCTCGAATTGCTGGGCCTGCTGGTTCAGGGTCTGAATGCGCTGCATCAGGTCCTGGCGCTGCTGGATGGCTTCCGGCGTCAGCGCCGAGGTTTCGGCGGTCAGGCGTTCGTTTTCTTCCTGCAGCGGACGGCCCATCGCCGCCAGCTCCTCGTCCACCTGCCGGGTCAGCGCCTCGATTTGCTGGCCGATATGCCGGCCGACGGCGCTCTCCGCGAGAATCCGCTCCTCGCTGATCACGAGAACATTGGTCTGTGCGTTCGCCGGGGCTGCGGCCGCGAACAGGGTCGCGACGACGGCGAAAATCCACAGGGGATTGCGATGTTGCATTTTAGAACTCTCTTCTCTGGCTGAAGCGGAAGAATTCCCGCCTGTCATATGTTTCCCTGATGAAGGCCTCGGCGAAGTCGAACCGGATGGGTCCGAACGGCGAATCCCAGAAGATGCTGACACCGGCGGAAAGCCGCGGCGACAGATCATCCACAGTGAACGCTGCAAATCCCGTACCTTCTGCGATGCGATCCGTATCATCAAGCAGGCCGAGAGTGCCGAACTCCGTGAAGACGCTGCCCCGGATGCCATACTGTTCCGGCAATCCGAGCGGGAAGGTGACTTCCAGCGTGCCGATGGCGTAGGCCCGGCCCCCCAGCGCGTCCCCGCCGCGCAATTCGCCCGTATCAGGATCCCGGATGACGACCCTGGGGCCGATGCCGGCGAATTCGAACCCTCTGAAATTATTGCCTCCCTTGAAGAAGCGGTCATTGATGAGCACCGAATCCCCGCCCCATCCCATGATGAAGCCCGACGAAAGGGTGAAACTGGCCACCACGTCCCGCCACAGCCCGCGATAGATTGCGGCGTTGGTCTCGGTTCTCATGTACCGAACATCGCCGCCGATACCGGCGAAATCTTGGCTGAATTCCAGCACGAATCCGCGCGTCGGGTTGATCGGGTCGTTGGTGCGGTCCCAGCGGAGCGTATATCCGCCGACGGACGTCACGCGCGAACCGGCCTGCGCCAGCAACGACGGATTGGCGCCGGCGAACACCGTGACATCGTCGGTGCGCAGGAAATAACGCAGGGCCATTTCCGTCGACAGCGTCATCGGGAAACCGGCCCGGAAACCGCCACCGGTTGTCACGGTCTGGAACGAGGCCTCGCGCGCAAAGTCGGACCGCACGTGGAAGACCTCAAAGCCCGCGGCCAGGTTACGGTTCAGGAAACGCGGCTCGGTGAAACGAATGTCCACCTGCTGGCGCCGGGAGCTGGACGAAACCCGGAAACGCACGAACTGCCCACGGCCGCGCAGATTCCGTTCGGTGATCGACAGGTCGACCATGAACTGGTCGATCGAGGAGAAACCGGCGCCGAAGGCCAGTTCGCCGGTCGGTTGTTCCGTCACCGTCACGGCCACACGGGCGCGGTCCGGCGCCGAACCGGGCGATTCCTCAATGGTGACATCCTCGAAGAAGCCGAGACGGCGGACACGATTGCGTGACCGGTCAATCAGAGCGCGGTTGAAGGCGTCGCCCTCGACCAGCTCCATCTCGCGCCGGATCACGTAATCAAGCGTGCGCGTATTGCCGATGATGTCGATGCGCTCGATGTAGACCCGCGGCCCCTGGTCGACCACGAACTCCACGTCCACGGTGCGGGTCGCGCGGTCGCGCGAGATCATCGGGCGGATATTGACGAACGCATAGCCCGCCGCGCCGGCCGCATAGGTGAGGCTTTCCACCCCGCTCTCTATCCGGCTGCCGCGGAACAGCTCTCCCGTCCGCAGCGGCAGCATGGAACGCAACAAGTCGCTCGACAGGTCCGGGATCTCGCTGCGGACGCTGATTTCGCCGAAATTGTAGATGTCGCCTTCGTCCACCGTGAAGGTGATATAGAAGCCGCTCTGATCCGGCGTCAGCTCGGCCACGGCGGAGACGACGCGGAAGTCCGCGTAGCCCCGGTCGTGGTAATATTGCCGCAGCAGTTCGCGATCATACTCCAGCCGGTCCGGATCGTAATTGTCGTTGGAGCTGAAGAAACGCCACCAGCGCGACTCCCGCGTCACGACCTCGCGGCGAAGGCGGCGGTCGCTGAACGCAGCGTTGCCAATAAAATTGATGCGCCGCACGCCGGTGACCGGCCCTTCGGAAATCTCGAAAATCAGGTCGACGCGGTTCTGCGGCAGTTCGACGATCCGCGGATTCACCGTCACGGCGAAGCGGCCGGCGCGGCGATAGACCTCGATTATCCGCTGCACGTCCGCCTGCACGCGGGCGCGGGTGAAGATCGCGCGCGGCTGGGCCTGGATCTCGTCGGTGATCCGGTTGTCGCGCATGGCGCGATTACCCTCCAGAATCACCCGGTTGATGATCGGGTTCTCCTGCAGGAAGACGATCACGGTCTCGCCGCGATCCTCGATGCGCACGTCCGAAAACAGGCCCGTGGCGAACAGGGTCTGGATCGAAAGGTTGATCGCCTGCTGCGTCGCCACCTGGCCCGGCTGCAGGACCATGTAGGACAGAACGGTGTCCGCCTCGACCCGCTGGTTGCCGTTAACGATGATCTGCCGGACCGCCGGCTGCGCCGCTGGCGCGGCGGCGGGCTCGTCCTGCGCACGCGCAACGGACGGAGCCACGGCCGCAGCCATAGCGGTGGCAATCGCAATCATCAGCACGCGCGGAAATTTCGCCATGGTTCAGGCCGCCATTCTTGTCGCTGCGGATCAGGAGAAAAGCCCGCGCAGATAATGCAAATCGTTCCAGGTCGCTACAAGCATCATCCCGAGCACGAGCGCAAGCCCCACACGGAATCCGATCACCTGCACGCGCGCGCTGAGAGGCCGGCGCGCGACGGCCTCGTAGGCGTAATACATCAGATGGCCGCCATCCAGCATCGGGATTGGCAGTAGATTCACCAACCCCAGCGCCACCGACACGAAAGCCGCCAGCTGCAGCAGGTTCGCCAGCAGCGTCAGCAGCCCGATTCCCGCATCCGGCGCGCCTTCAAGGCTGCTTTGCGCCACCTGGCCGGACACGGTGACGATGCCGACAGGCCCGTTCAGCAGGTTCGGCGGCGCGCGCCCGGTGACGATGGCGCCGACATAGCGGCCGGTGGTGACGATCATCCGCCAGGAGCGTTCAACGCCATGCGCCAGCGCGCTCCCCAGGCCGAAGCGCCGGTGCTCGACCTCCGACGTGGAGTGCAGCCCCAGCCGGGCGATTTCCCGATAACCGCCGAAAGCATCCTGCACCCGCTCACTGCGCGGCGTCGCCTCCAGCGTCAGCGTGCGGCCGTCCCGCTCCACCTCGAAGCTGAGGCGATGGCCTGCGCGCCAGAACACTTCCGTACTGATGTGCTCGAAGTCGCGGGCGGCGCGCCCGTCAATGGCGATGATGCGATCTCCGGGCTGGAACCCGGCTTCCGCCGCAGCCGAATTTTCCACGACCGCGCCGACGACCGGGGCGTACCCTCGCACCCCGAACGCCATCGCCAGGGCGGCGAACAAGCTGATGGCGAGGATGAAATTCGCCACCGGGCCGGCGATGACGATGATCGCCCGCTGCCACAGCGGCTTGAAATGGAAGCAGCGTCCGGCGTCCGCGCCCATGTCGCGGCGCATCTGCGCCAGTTTCTCGCGATCCGGCTCGCTGGCCGCGCCGGCGTCACCCATGAAACGCACATATCCGCCCAGCGGAAAGGCCGCCACGCGCCAGATAGTGCCGCGGCGGTCGCGCGCGGCGAACAGGGTGGGGCCGAATCCGAAGGAGAAGGCCTCGGCGTGCACCCCGAAGGCGCGGCCGGCGAAATAGTGCCCCAGTTCATGGATCACCACCACGATCGAGATCACGAACAGGAACGCGAATATGGTGAGCAAACCGCCGCCGAGCGCGTCAAGCATCGTCAATCCTCATCCACGCTGGCTCTCGCGCCGGGCGATGGCCGCCATGGCCAGTCTGCGGGCGCGGGCGTCCACGTCAAACACCTGATCAAAGCCCGAAAAGCGTTTAGGCAGCGTTTCCTCGGCCTCCGCCGTCTCCAAAGCGTCGGCAACGGCCGCGCAGATGTCAAGCAAGCCTATGCGTTCGTTCAGGAAAGCCTCGACGGCGACTTCATTGGCCGCGTTCAGCGCCGCCGTCGCCCCCTCGCCCGCCTCTAGCGCCGCGCGCGCCAGGTCCAGCGCGGGAAAACGCTCCGGGTCCGGGGCCATGAAGTCCAGCCGCCCCACCGCCGCCAGGTCCAGCCGCGCGGCGGGCGTCGGCATGCGTTCCGGCCACGCCAGCGCCGCGGCGATCGGGATGCGCATGTCGGGCGAACCCATCTGCGCGATCAGGCTGCCGTCCTGGTATTCGACCATCCCGTGGATGATGGACTGCGGATGCACCACCACATCCACCTGTGCGGGCGAGAGATCGAACAGGCGGCAGGCCTCGATCACCTCCAGCCCCTTGTTCATCATCGTCGCGGAATCGATGCTGATCTTGTCTCCCATGCTCCATACCGGGTGGGCCAGCGCATCCTCGACCCGCGCCAGGCGCATGCGCTCCAGCGGCCAGTTCAGGAACGGCCCGCCCGATGCGGTCAGCACGATCCGCCGCACATGGCCTTTCTGGCCGGCGTTCAGGGCCTGGAAAACGGCGTTGTGTTCGGAATCGACGGGCAGCACGGCGGCCCCGCGGCGCCCGGCCGCCTGCATGAACAGATCCCCGGCGCAGACCAGGCATTCCTTGTTGGCCAGCGCGATCACCGCGCCGGTCTCTATCGCCGCCATCGCCGGCCGCAGGCCGGCGGCGCCGACGATCGCCGCCATCACCCAGCCGGCGTCCATGGCGGCGGCCTCGATAATCGCCTCCGGCCCGGCGCCGCAACGCACGCCGGAACCGGACAGCGCCTCCTCCAGCGCAGCCCCTGCGGCCGGGTCGGCGACAGCGGCGAACTGCGCGCCGTGACGGCGGGCCAGCTTCGCCAGGTCCGCCGCATTGCGGTTCGCGGTCAGGGCGATAATGCGATAGGCGCCTTCCGGCGCGCGCGACACCAGGTCCAGCGTCGCCAGGCCCACCGATCCGGTGGCGCCGAGAATGCTGATGCGTCGCGGGGCGCTCATGGCCATATCTCCGGCGTCAGCCATTGCAGCGCCGCCGCCGCCAGAACCGCCAGCATCAGCGCGTCGACACGGTCCAGAACCCCGCCATGTCCCGGAATGATATGGCCGGAATCCTTCACGCCGAACCAGCGCTTGCTCAGCGACATCAGCAGGTCGCCGGCCACCGCCGCCACGGACAGGACCAGCGCGCCGCCCAGCGCCGGCCAGACGGGCGCGCCCAGCAGAAGCGCCGCGTGCTTATGCAGCGCCAACACATGCGGCGGCCAGCGCCGCGATAACGCCTGTCCAGGTCTTGTTCGGGCTGGCCTGCGGCCACAGTTTCGGCCCGCCGATCCAGGTGCCGGCGAGATAGGCGAAGCTGTCCGCAGCCCAGACCACGGCCAGCAGGTACACCAGCGCCTCAAGCCCGCCTTCGCCCGCGCGCAGCGCCGCCAGCGCGCCCGCCGAAGCCGCGACATAGATCACCCCCGCCGCCGAACGCGCGCGCACCGCCATCGGCGCGCCGGACAAAGCCATCATCCCGGCCGCGCCTGCCAGCGTCCATCCGGCCGCCCACGCGGCTTGCCCGGATGCGGCCAGCACCACAGCGACGGCGCATGTGGTGGCGGCGATGGCGAAGGCGCGGGTGGGCGGGCCCGCGTGGGCCATGCGCACCCATTCCCAGCCCATGGCCGCCGCAAAGGCGGCGACATAGAGCGTGAACCCGGTTCCGCCGAACCACACCAGCGCCAGCGAGGCCGGCCCCAGGATCAGCGCCGAGACCAGCCGCACTGGAAACGCCGGGTCATGCCGCGTCCGGCCCGGCTCAGGCGGCGGTGTCATCCGCGCCTCCGAAACGCCGCTCGCGCGCCCTGTATTCATCGACGGCGCGCCGGAAATGCGCCGCCTCGAAATCCGGCCACAGCACGTCCAGAAACACATACTCAGCATAGGCCGCCTGCCAGGGCAGGAAGTTGCTGGTGCGGTGCTCGCCGCTGGTGCGGATCACCAGGTCCGGGTCCGGCATGCCCGCGGTGTCGAGACTGGCCGCGAACGCCGCTTCGTCGATCTGCGCCGGGTCGATCTCGCCCGCCGCCGCCGCCTCGGCCAGCCGCCGCGCGGCGCGCGCGATCTCGTCGCGGCCGCCATAATTGAAGGCGATCACCAGGTTGAAATCCGAATTGTCGCGGGTGCGCGCCTCAGCGCGGTCGATGATCTCCGTCAGGTCCGGCGCCAGGTCGCTGCGCCGCCCGATGACGCGCACCCGCACGCCCTCCCCGGCCAGACGCTCCAGGTCCGCGTCCACGAAACGCCGCAGCAGTTCGAACAGCGCGTCGACCTCTTCAATGGGACGCCGCCAGTTCTCGGTGGAGAAACCGTACAGGGTCAGCCAGCGGACGCCCAGCTCGCCGGCGGTCTTCACCGCGCCGCGCACCGCCTCGACGCCGCGGCGGTGGCCGAAGGCGCGCGGCTGTCCACGCGCCCGCGCCCAGCGGCCGTTGCCGTCCATGATGATGGCGACATGCATCGGCGCCGGGCGGGCCCTGCCTGCATTGTCGTTCTGGCTGCCGGCCACACCCGCCTCCGTCTATCCACGCCCGGCCTGCGCCGCCGGTCAGACGTGCATGATCTCTTCCTGCTTGGTCTTAAGTGTGGCGTCGATGCGGCTGACCGCGTCGTCGGTCAGCTTCTGCACGTCGGCGGCGAAAGCCTTGTGCTCGTCCTCGCTGATGGCGCCGTCGCGCTCCAGCCGTTTCAGGGCCTCCATGCCGTCACGGCGCACATTGCGCACCGCGACGCGGGCCTGTTCGGCGTAGCCGCCGGCCAGCTTGGCCAGCTCCGCCCGCCGCTCCTCGTTCAGCGCCGGGATCGGAATGCGGATCAGCACCCCCTCCACCACCGGGTTCAGGCCGATGCCGGAATTGCGGATCGCCTTGTCCACCGCGCCGACCAGCGCCTTGTCCCACACCTGGATCGACAGCATGCGCGGTTCGGGGACGGAGATGTTGCCCACCTGGTTCAGCGGCATCTGCGAGCCGTAGGCGTCGACGCGGATCGGCTCCAGCAGGCTGACGCTGGCGCGGCCGGTGCGCAGGCCGGCGAATTCCTTCTTCAGCGCGTCGATCGCGCCGTCCATGCGCCGCTGCAGGTCGTCAAGGTCGAAATCGCCGTCGTCGCTCATAGCCGCCCCGTGTTCCTTGTCCGCGTTGTCATGGCTTGCGGGCGGCGCCGATCACCGTGCAGACGCCGGAGCCGGTGAGCACGCGCGCCAGCCCGCCCTTGTCGTGAATGTCGAAGACCACGATAGGGATGGCGTTTTCGCGCATCAAGGTCACCGCGGCGGCGTCCATCACCTTCAGGTCGCGCGCCAGCACGTCGAGATAGTCGAGACGGTCATAGCGCTCGGCCTTCGGGTTCTTGCGCGGGTCCTCGGCGTAAACGCCGTCGACCTGCGTGCCCTTGAACAGCGCGTCGCAGCCCATCTCCGCGGCGCGCAGGGCCGCGGCGGTGTCGGTGGTGAAGAACGGGTTGCCGGTGCCGGCGGCGAAGATCACCACCCGGTTCTTCTCCATGTGGCGGATGGCGCGGCGGCGGATATAGGGTTCGCAAACCGTCATCATCGGAATCGCGGACTGCACCCGTGTCGGCACGCCCGCGCGCTCGATCGCCGTCTGCATCGCCAGCGCGTTCATCACCGTCGCCAGCATGCCCATGTAATCGGCCGCGGCGCGGTCCATGCCCTTCGCGGCCGCCGAGAAACCGCGGAAAATGTTGCCGCCGCCGATGACCAGGCACATCTGCACGCCGGACGACACCGCGGCGGCGACTTCCGCCGCCACGCGATCCGCCGTCTCGATATCAATACCGTATTGTCCTTTACCCATAAGGGCTTCGCCAGAAATCTTCAGCAAAACCCTGCGGTAAATCGGGGCGGCGCTCTTCGCCTTGGGCGCGGAGGAGGCTGTGGGAGCGGAGGCGGTTGAATCAGTCACGGGGGCGCAGACTAGAGCATGCGCGCCGGGGCGGGAATGCCCCGGCGCGAAAGCTTTTACCGCTGGCCGGCCGCGGCGGCGACCTCGGCGGCGAAGTCCTCGGACTTCTTCTCGACGCCCTCGCCCAGCGCCATGCGCACGAAACCGGCGATCTCCACCGGCGCGCCGACCACGGCGGCCTCGTCCTTCAGCAGCTTCTCGATGGTGCGGTCCGGGTCCATGACGAAGGCCTGGCTCAGCAGCACCACCTCTTCGTAGAACTTGCGGATGCGGCCATCGACCATCTTCTCGATGATCGCCTCGGGCTTGCCGGATTCGCGCGCCTGCTCGATCAGGATCGCGCGCTCCTTGTTCACCACTTCCGGGTCCAGCTCATTGGTGCTGACCGCCAGCGCCGCCGCCGGCGAGGCCGCGGCGACATGCATGGCGATGCGGCGGCCCAGATCCATCAGCTTGTCCTTGTCGCCGGCGGACTTCAGCGCCACCAGCACGCCGAGACGGCCGACGCCCTCGGCGGCGGCGTTGTGCACATAGGTGGCCACCACGCCCGGATCGGCGCTCAGCGCCGCGGCGCGGCGCAGGTTCATGTTCTCGCCGATCTTGGCGATCAGGCCGGTGAGGCTTCCCTCCACCGTCCCGCCGCCGCCGGTCTTCGCGCCCTTGATGGCCTCGACATCGCCGCCGGCGTCCAGCGCCAGCGCGGCGATCTCGCGCACCGCGTTCTGGAAGATCTCGTTGCGGGCGACGAAGTCGGTTTCGGAGTTCAGCTCCACCACGGCGCCGGTCATGCCGGCGCCCGCGGCGCGGGCGCTGACGCCCACCAGCCCTTCGGAGGCGACGCGGCCGGATTTCTTGGCCGCTTTCGACAGCCCCTTGGCGCGCAGCCAGTCGACCGCCGCTTCCATGTCGCCGCCGGATTCCTCCAGCGCCTTCTTGCAATCCATCATGCCCGCGCCGGTTTTCTCGCGCAGTTCCTTGACGAGGGCCGCCGTGATCTCAGCCATCGGTCTGTCTCCTGATCTGGTTTCGGGGACCGGGCTTACGCGCCGGTCTTGTCTGTTTCGGATTCGGTTTCGGCGTCCGCGGCGGGCGCTTCGGCTTCGGCCGCCGGCTCCTCGGCCGGCGCGGCTTCCCCGGCGGTCAGCGCCGGCTCGACCGGGGCTTCGGACGCGCCCAGATCGACGCCCATCGCCGCCTGGCCGGAGGCCATGCCGTCCAGCACCGCGTCGGCGACGAGGTCGCAATACAGCGCGATGGCGCGCGCGGCGTCGTCATTGGCCGGAATCGGAAAGTCGATCAGCGTCGGGTCGCAGTTGGTGTCGACCACGGCGATCACCGGAATGCCCAGCTTGCGGGCTTCCTGCACGGCGATCGCCTCCTTGTTGGTGTCGATCACGAACATCAGGTTCGGCAGGCCGCCCATGTCCTTGATGCCGCCCAGCGACAGCTCAAGCTTGTCGCGCTCGCGCGTCAGCTGCAGCAGCTCCTTCTTGGTCAGGCCGCTGGCCGCCTGGTCGCCGTCCAGCACATCCTCCAGCTCCCGCAGCCGCTGGATTGAGTTGGAGATGGTGCGCCAGTTGGTCAGCGTGCCGCCCAGCCAGCGGTGATTGACATAGTACTGGGCGCAGCGTTTCGCCGCCATGGCGACCGGTTCCGACGCCTGGCGCTTGGTGCCGACGAACAGGATGCGGCCGCCGCCGGCGGCGGCGTCGCGCACCTGGACCAGCGCCTGGTGCAGCAAGGGCACGGTCTGCGACAGGTCGATGATGTGGATTTTCGCCCGTTCGCCGAAGATGAAGCTCTTCATCTTCGGGTTCCAGCGGTGAGTCTGGTGGCCGAAATGGGCGCCGGCTTCCAGAAGCTGGCGCATGCTGAATTCAGGGAGAGCCATGACAATGTCCTTTTCCGGTTGGCCTCCGCAGGGCGGAGCCGCCGGAAAACCCGGCGGCACCGGAGCGACGGTTCATATGAAACGCCGAAGCCCCACGTGCGAGATGCGCGCGCTTATATGGAAAGGCGGCGCCGAGCGCAAGCGCCGCAAACGGCCATGCACAAAACGCTACAGCGGCTCAACGGTCTCCACGCCGCGCACCGCCTTCAGCGCCGCCTGCACGGCGGCGTCGGCCGGCATGCGGCCGGGCAGGCGCAGTTCGGCCTCCACCCCCGGCCCGGCCGGCAGCAGCAGGCGCACTTCGCCCATCACGCCCTCGCCGCCGCGTGACGCGGCGCGGCGCAGGCGGTCTTGCACCGCCGGCAGCGCCTCCGGCGTCAGCCGCACCCGCAGCCCGCCAGGCGCCGGGGCGGCGTCCAGCGCCTCCAGCGAATCCGCGAAATAGCGCAACTGCTCCTCGCGGTCGTCGATGCGCGCCGCGATCACCACCGCCGCCCCCGGCTCCAGCGCGTCGCGGACCTCGGCCAGCAGCCTGGCGGGAATGAACACCTCGTACTCGCCGGAAGGGTCCGACAGGGTGACCCAGGCGAAGCGTTCGCCGTTGCGCGCCGACATCCGTTCCTGCTTGCGGCGCACCATGCCGCACATGCGCATGGCGGTGACGCCCTCGGCCACGCGCGCCTGGGCGTCGGCGCAGAACACCACGCCGCGGGCGGACAGGGCCTCGCGCTGGTCGTCCAGCGGATGGCCGGACAGGTAGAACCCGACGGCGGCCAGCTCTTCGTCAAGCTGCCGGACAGACGGCCAGGGATCGGGCGCGGGCAGCGGCGGATGCTCCAGCCCCGCGCCCGCCTCGCCCGGCCCGCCGAACAGGCTGGACTGGGCGCTTTCGCGTTCCTCGGCGGCCTGCGCCGCAAGGCGGGTGAGGATTTCGGCGGCGGCGAAGGCGCGGGCGCGATCCGGCTCGATCGAGTCGAAGGCGCCGGCGCGGGCGAGGTTTTCGAAGGTGCGCTTGTTGACGTGGCGCGAGTCCACCCGTTCGGCGAAGTCGTAAAGGTCTTTGAACGGGCCGCCCGCCGCCCGCACCGCGCAGACATGCTCCATCGCGGCGGGGCCGACATTGCGGATCGCGCCGAGCGCGTAGCGCACCGTCCCCTCCTCCACCGTGAAATCGGCGCCGGAGGCGTTGACGTCCGGCGGCCGCACGGCGACGCCCATCCGCCGGGCCTCCTGGAAATACAGCGCCAGCTTGTCGGTGTTGGCGATATCGAGGCTCATCAGCGCGGCCATGAACTCGGCCGGGCGGCGGGCCTTCAGCACCGCCGTCTGGTAGGCGATGACGGCGTAGGCGGCGGCGTGGCTCTTGTTGAAGCCATAGCCGGCGAATTCGGCGACGAGATCGAAGATATGGCTGGCCTTGCCGGCGGAGACGCCGCGCGCGGTGGCGCCCTTCACGAAGCGCTCGCGCTGCTGGTCCATCTCCTCTTTTTTCTTCTTGCCCATGGCGCGGCGCAGCAGATCCGCCTCGCCCAGCGAATAGCCGGACAGGATCTGCGCGATCTGCATCACCTGCTCCTGGTAGATGATGACGCCGTAGGTCTCCTTCAGCACCGGCTCCAGGTCGGGGTGCAGATAGTCCACCGGCGCGCGCCCGAACTTGCGCTCGACATAGATGTCGATGTTCTTCATCGGCCCCGGCCGGTAGAGCGAGATCAGGGCGATGATGTCCTCGATGGCGTCGGGTTTGACCTTCTTCAGGGCGTCGCGCATGCCGACGCTTTCCATCTGGAACACCCCGATGGCGCCGCCGGAGGCCAGCAGCTCGAACGCCGCCGGGTCGTCATAGTTTCCGTCGATGTCCGGCGGTTCCGCGCCGCCGGCGCGCAGCAACGCCATCGCGCGGGAAATGACGGTCAGGGTCTTCAGGCCCAGGAAGTCGAACTTCACCAGCCCGGCCGGCTCCACCCATTTCATGTTGAACTGGGTGGCCGGGATGTCGGAGCGCGGGTCGCGGTAGAGCGGCACCAGCTCGGTCAGCGGCCGGTCGCCGATCACCACGCCGGCGGCGTGGGTGGAGGCGTTGCGGTAAAGCCCCTCCAGCTTCAGCGCCGTCTCCAGCAGTTTCGCCACCGCCGGGTCCTCGTCGCGCATCTGGCGCAGGCGCGGCTCGCCGTCGATGGCCTGCGACAGGGTGACGGGATTGGCCGGATTGGCCGGCACCAGCTTGGCGATGCGGTCGACCAGCCCGAGCGGCAACTGCAGCACCCGGCCGACATCGCGCACCACGGCGCGGGCCTGCAACGTGCCGAAGGTGATGATCTGGGCGACGCGGTCGGCGCCATAGCGGTTCTGGACGTAGCGGATCACCTCGCCCCGGCGCTCCTGGCAGAAGTCGATGTCGAAATCCGGCATCGACACCCGCTCGGGATTCAGAAACCGCTCGAACAGCAGGCCGAAGCGCAGGGGGTCGGGGTCGGTGATGGTCAGCGACCAGGCGGCGACGGATCCGGCGCCGGAGCCGCGGCCCGGCCCCACCGGCACGCCATTGGCCTTCGCCCACTGGATGAAGTCGGCGACGATCAGGAAATAGCCGGGAAAGCCCATCTGGGCGATCACCGACAATTCCATCTCCAGCCGCTGGCGGTATTCGGCCTCAGGCGCGGACAGGGAACCGGCCTTCAGGCGCGCCTCCAGCCCCTCGCGGGCGCGGGCGGCCAGCTCCTCGGCCTCGTCGCGGCCGCCTTCGGTTTCGAAACGCGGCAGCAGCGGGTCGCGCAGGCGCGGCCGGAAGGCGCAGCGGCGGGCGATGTCGAGCGTATTGGCGATGGCTTCCGGCAGGTCCCGGAACCGTTCCGCCATGTCCTGCGCCGTGGCGAAATGGTGTTCCGGCGTGACGCGGCGCCGGTCATCGACCGTCAGATAGGACCCCTCGGCGATGCACAGCAGCGCGTCATGCGCGGCGTGCATGGCGGGTTCGGGGAAGAACGCCTCGTTGGTGGCGACCAGCGGCAGGCCGCGGCGGTAGGCCTCGTCGACCAGCCAGCCCTCGGCCTGCGCCTCCTCGCGCCGGCCATGCCGCTGCAGCTCGACATACAGCCGGTCCGGAAACGCCGCCGACAGCCGGTCGAGCCAGTCCGCGGCGTCGGCGAGCCGCCCGGCGGCGACCAGCCGGTTCAGCGCCCCGTCCGGGCCGCCGGTGAGCGCGATCAGCCCGTCGGCGTGGTCGAACAGCGCCTGCGCCGGAACATGCGGCGGCTCGACGGAGTCGACATCGAGAAAGGCGGCGCTCGACAGCGTCATCAGATTGCGCCAGCCGGTTTCGGACTGGGCCAGCAGCGCCACCGTCCCGTCCGGGGCGGCGCGCTCGCCGGGGCGCGGGTCGGACAGGCGCACCGACAGCGTGCAGCCGGCGATCGGCTGCACGCCGGCGGAGGCGAGCGTCTCGGAGAACTCCAGCGCCCCGAACAGGTTGTTGCTGTCGGTCAGCGCCACGGCGGGCATGCCGCGCTCGGCGCACACCGCCGCCAGCTGCGGGATGCGGATCGCGCCCTCGAGCAGCGAATAGGGCGAGCGCACCCGCAGGTGCACGAATTGCGCCCCGCCCGTCTCCGCCTGCTCCGTCATGCCGCCTCCGACTCGAAGCCGTCAGCCTAGCGTCTCTGACGTCAGCCCGCGACCGCCGAACTCCACACCATCATCATCCAAGCGAAGCCCAGAACCGCCGCCGCCGCCGAAACATCCGTGATCATGCGCCGCATCGCGCCCTCCCTGATCCTGCCGGTCCAAAGTTCATGGTTTGTTCTTTCACGTTTTGTTCCGTTTGTCAACCTTCGAATCACGCCGCCCGCGGCGGCCATGGTCGGGGAAAGGTGGGTCAGAGGTGGGTGGAAGGTATGCGGAAGATGGATGAAAGAACGGCTGAGAGGGGTGGCAAAGAGGAGGTCAGGACGCCTGTTCCGCCCCGCCCTCGAATGGAACCAGGCGCCCGTCGCGGAAGGTCAGCACCCGGTCCATGCGCCGGGCCAGCGCCAGATTATGGGTGGCGACCAGCGCCGCCGTCCCCTCTTCCTTCGCGGCGCGCGAAAAGGCCGCGAACACCGCATCGGAGGTTTTCGGATCGAGGTTTCCGGTCGGCTCGTCGGCCAGGATCACCCTTGGTGCATTGGCGAATGCGCGGGCGATGGCGACGCGTTGCTGCTCGCCGCCCGACAACTGCGCCGGACGGTGCGTTGTGCGCTCGGCCAGCCCCATGACGGCCAGCAGCCGCGCCGCCTCCCTGGCCGCGGCGGCCTTCGGCGTCCCCGCGATCCGCATTGGCAGCATCACGTTCTCCAGGGCGTCGAACTCCGGCAGCAAATGGTGGAACTGGTAGACGAACCCGATCGCCCGGCGGCGCAGCGCCGTGCGTACGCGGTCCGACCGGGCCAGCCCGTCCTCGCCGTCCACCCGCACCTCGCCGCCGTCCGGCCGCTCCAGCAGCCCGGCGATATGCAGCAGCGATGACTTGCCGGAACCGGACGGGCCGACCAGGCCGACAATCTCGCCGGGGCGCAGATCCAGGCTCGCTCCGCGCAGCACCGGCAGTTCGCCCGCCTCCGTGCGGTAGGTGCGGCGCACATCCTTCAGCGACAGCACCGGTTCGCGCTTACTCATAGCGCAGCGCCTCCACCGGATCGAGCCGCGCCGCCCGCCGCGCCGGAAGCAGCGCGCAGACCAGCGACATCGCGAACGCCCACACCGAGACGAAAATCACCTCGCCCACGTCCAGCCGCGCCGGCAAGCGGTAAAGGCCGTATACCTCCGGCTCGAACACATTGCCGCCGAACAGCATGTTCAGCCCGTCCTGCAGCACGCCGATATTGGCGACCAGAATCAGGCCCAGCACGACGCCCGCCACCGCGCCCAGCAGGCCAATGGCGACGCCGATGATCAGGAAGATGCGCATGATCGAATTCTGCGTCGCGCCCAGCGTGCGCAGCACGGCGATGTCGCGCCCCTTGTTCTTCACCAGCATGACGAGGCCGGTGATGATGTTCAGCGCCGTCACCGTCACCAGCAGCAGCATCACCACGCGCATCATCGTGCGCTCGATCTCCAGCGCCTGGGCCAGGTCGCGCTCGATATGCCGCCAGTCCCACACCGCCGCCTGCGGACCCAGCAGCGCCTGCACGCGGTCGCGCACGCGGCTGATCGTCTGCTGGTCCGGCGAGACGGCGCGGATCTCGATGGAATCGGCGCGGTCGCCGCGGCCGAAGAACAGCTGCGCCTGCTCGAAGGGCATGAAGGCGAGCACACCGTCGAACTGCGGCTGGCCAACGGAGAAAATACCCGCCACGTCATAGCTCTTGCGCCGCGGCACGCCGCCGATGGGCGTCGCCGCGCTGGCCGGCGACATCAGAAGCACCGGGTCATCCACGCCCACGCCCAGCTTCATCGACAGGCCGGAGCCGATCAGGATCTCGTCGCCGCCATAATGCCCCTCTCCAAAGGTCTCGATCGATCCCTGCAACAGGCCCTCGTCGGGACGTGCGGGGTCGCGGCCGGTTACGGCGCGCAGCCGCGCCAGGTCCTGCGCGCGCATGCCCACCACCTGCGCCGCCTCCACCCTGTCGGCGCTCATCGCCACGGCTGGCGAGGTGATCACCGGCCCCGCCACCGCCACCTCGGGCAGCGCGCCGATGCGGTCCGCGACGTCGAAATACTCCTCCCGGGACATCTCCGAAACGTCCACGACGACATGGGCGCGGATGCCCAGAAGCCGGCTGGTCAGCTCATGCCGGAAGCCGTTCATGATCGACATCACGGTGATCAGCGCCGTCACCGCCAGCATGACGCCGGTGAAGGAGATCACGGCGATCAGGGCGATCCCGCCCTCGCGGCGCCGCGCGCGCAGATAACGGCCGGCGACGGAGAATTCGAAGCCGCTGAACGGCCCTGCGCCGTTCCTGTTCTTTGCGGGAGCGGCGGCGTCAGCCACCGAACGCCCCTTCGGCGAGACGCGCGATGGCGTCGTCCAGGCCCAGTTCGTGCCGTTCTCCGGTGCGGCGCGCCTTCACCTCCGCCTTACCTTCCTTCAACCCGCGCGGACCGATGACCATCTGATACGGCAGGCCGATCAGATCCATGGTGGCGAACTTGCCGCCGGGGCGTTCATCGGTGTCGTCCCACAGCGGCTCCTTGCCGGCCTTCGTCAGCGCCTCATAGGCCCTGGCGCAGGCCGCGCCGGTGTCTGCATCGCCAGGTTTCAGGTCGATAATCGCGGCGCCGAAGGGCGCCACGGATTCCGGCCAGATGATGCCGGCGTCATCGTGCGAGGCCTCTATGATCGCACCGGCCAGCCGCGAGACGCCAACGCCGTAGGAGCCCATATGGACGGGCTTCTGCGCACCGTCCGGGTGCGTGACCACGGCTTTCATCGGCGCTGAGTATTTCTCGCCGAAGTAGAAGATGTGCCCCACCTCGATGCCGCGGGCGGACAGGCGCTTGGCCTCCGGAACCTCGACCGCAAAGCGCTCGGCTTCGTGCATTTCGTCGGTAGCGGCGTAGAGCGCGGTGCGCGCATCGACCAGCGGCTGCAAATCGCCATCGAAATCCACCGCCCCCGGCGCGCCCATCTCCACCAGGTCGGCATGGCAGAACACCTGGCTTTCGCCGGTCTCGGCCAGGATAATGAATTCATGGCTGAGATCGCCGCCGATCGGCCCGGTGTCGGCGCGCATCGGCACCGCCTTCAGCCCCATGCGCGCGAAGGTGTTCAGATACGCCACGAACATCTTGTTATAAGCCGCTCTGGCGCCTGCTTCATCCAGATCGAAAGAATAGGAATCCTTCATCAGGAACTCGCGCCCGCGCATCACCCCGAACCGGGGGCGGATCTCGTCGCGGAACTTCCACTGAATGTGGTAGAGCAGCTTTGGCAGATCCTTGTAGGACCGGCACGCGGAGCGGAAAATCTCGGTGATCATCTCCTCGTTGGTCGGGCCGTAGAGCAGGTCGCGCTTGTGACGGTCGCGGATGCGCAGCATCTCCTCGCCATAGTCGTCGTAGCGCCCGCTCTCGCGCCACAGATCGGCCGGCTGCAGCGTGGGCATCAGCAGTTCCACCGCCCCGGCGCGGTCCTGCTCCTCGCGCACGATCTGCTCGATCTTCTTCAGCACCCGGAAACCCAGCGGCAGCCAGGCATAGATGCCCGCCGCCTCCTGGCGGATCATGCCGGCGCGCAGCATCAGGCGGTGCGAGGCTATCTGGGCGTCCGCCGGGGTCTCTTTCAGAACCGGCAGGAAGAAACGGCTAAGGCGCATGGGAATCGGTCCCGGGTCGGAGCTTGCTGCGATGCACCAAGCATTAGACGCCATGCGCGGAACCGGCAAGGCGCGGGCGCGGATCAAACACTGGTGTGCAACAGGCTTCCGGTGGCTATGATCCGTTTGTGTGGCACATGGGGCTAGAATGGGTGGTTTACGCCGCAAACTTTATGAAAACCTGGAGCCTGAGGCATGGCCCGGAAAGGGATTGTCCTCGCTGAACGCCACCATCATCACGCTGATCCTCTTCTCCGTTGTTTTTACGATCATAGAAAGCGAACAGGGCGCCCTTGGCATCAGTCTTGAGGCTACACGCGCTGTCGAGATTGCTCTCGCCGTTGTCTTCGGCGTCGAATACATACTGCGGGTCTGGGTCAGCGCGGAGACTCCGAAATACGGCCCCGGTGTAGTCGGCAGGCTGCGCTATATGCTCTCCCCAACGGCCTTGCTGGACCTCATCGCGCTCAGCCCGGTTCTGTTTCTCGGCGCGGGCGGGGAAGTATTCCTGCTGAGACTGTTGCGCCTGCTGCGGATTTTGCGACTGGCCCGGCTCGGACGCTTCTCCATGGCCATGGCGGCAATCGGCGAAGCCGTAAAGGCACGTGGCTATGAACTCATAATGAGCATGGTGTTCGCGGGAGCACTGCTACTGATTTCATCCACCTTGCTCTATGTCGTTGAAGGCGAGAGCCAACCGGAAGCCTTTGGAAGCATTCCCCGGGCCATGTGGTGGTCCATCGCCACTCTGACCACGGTTGGCTATGGCGATGTTACGCCAGTCACCGTAATCGGCCGCATACTGGCTGGCCTAACAGCCATTAGCGGCATTGGCCTGATCGCTCTTCCAACCGGAATTCTCGCAGCGGCGTTTAGTGAAGCGCTGCAGAAAAGGCGTGAGGAACTATCCCGGGACGCGGACTAGAACCCCGGCGCGAAAGGCCGGCCGACGAAAATCATCATCGACGCCTCGACGATCACGAACAGCACGATCCAGATGGCGGCGCCGGCGATGGTCGCCCACCAGAATTTCTGTTTCAGGTTCGGCGCAACAGGGGCGCCCGGCTCTGTTCCCGGCGCCACCTCGCCATCCTCGAACTGGCCGCGCACGCCGATAGGCAGCAGGGCGAACAGCACGATCCACCAGCACACCAGATAGGTCGCGACGCCAGTGAACAGGCCCATGCCATGCCAGCGCACGAAAAAGCCCGACAGCCACAGCAGCGCCGCCATACCGATGATCAGGAAAGCGAGCCAGCGCGGCATGGCTAGTGCGCCCCTTCGGGCTTCTGCATCAGCTCCACCAGCACGCCGTGGGTGTCCTTCGGATGCACGAAGATCACCGGAACGCCATGAGCGCCGATATACGGTTCGCCGGAACCCAGCACCGTGGCGCCGCGATCGCGCATCGCATCGCGCGCGGCGATGATGTCGTCGACCTCGAAACACACATGGTGCTGACCGCCCTTCGGGTTGTTTTCCAAGAACTTGCGGATCGGGCTGCCCTCGCCCAGCGGTTCGATCAGTTCGATCTCGGTATTGCCGGTATCGATGAAGCACACCTTGACGCCAAGATGCGGGAAATCCTTCACCGGCGTCGCCTTGTCAGCGCCGTAAAGGGCGGCCCAGGTCGCCTTCGCCGCCTCGATATCGGGCGTGGCGACGCCGATATGGTTCAGCCGTCCGATCTTCATGGGCGTGTCTCCCGTCAAATCCGCAACACTGTGGCGTCCACCGCCGGGCGCTTGCCCCAGATGCGCTGGGCCTCGCGCTTCACCTCGCGCTCTATCACTTCCTCGGCGGCGTCCTCGTCCATCCGTTCGCTGTGCGGCAGGCGCGAATAGGCGCTTTCGGCCGCCTCGGCCAGCGCGTCCAGAAAATCGTCGAGGCCGAAATCATGCGCGTCGGGCAGGCCGACGGCGCGCACATCAGGGCCCGAAACGATGCGCCCCTTGCCGTCCACCGCCATCGCCACCGACACATGCCCGGCGAAGGCGAGCTTGCGGCGTTCGCGCATCGAATTGCCGTCGGCCGGCACGATGAAGGCGCCATCGACATGCAGCCGCCCGGCCGGAACCTGGTCAACCACTTCCGCGCCATCGCGCGATAGCCGGATCAGATCGCCATTGCGCGGCGACAGCGCGTGCGGAACCTGCAATGACTTGGCGAATCGCGCATGCTCTATCAGATGCCGGCGCTCGCCATGCACCGGGATAGCGATCTGCGGCCGCGCCCAGCGATACATCTGGCGCAGCTCCTCGCGGCAGGGGTGGCCGGAGACGTGGATGTCCGACCCGCGGTCGGTCACGATCTCAACACCATTTCCGGCCAGCAGGTTCTGCAGCTCGAAAATCGCCGTCTCATTGCCGGGAATGACGCGCGAGGAAAAGATCACCGTGTCCCCCGCACCCAACTTCACATGCCGGTGCGAGCCGTCGGATATGCGCGACAGGGCGGCGCGCGGCTCTCCCTGGCTGCCGGTGACGAGATAAAGAATCTTGTTCGGCGGAAAATGCCCGGCGTCGGCCTCGTCGATGAAATCCTTCGCATCGGCCAGCAGGCCCACGGCCTTGGCCGCGCCCGCCATGCGGTGCATGGAGCGGCCGACCAGGCACACCCGACGGCCGTTCGCCTCAGCGGCGCGGATGGCGCTTTCCATGCGCGCCACGTTGGACGCGAAGGCGGCGATGGCGACGCGGCCCTTGTGGCGGCCCACCTCCTCGATCAGCGCCTGGCGCACATCGCCTTCAGAGCCTGAGGTTCCCTCCACGAACACATTGGTGGAATCGCACACCATGGCGAGAACGCCCTCGTCGGCCAGCGCCTCAATGGCGGCCGAATCCGTCACCTCGCCGATCAGCGGGTCGGGGTCGATCTTCCAGTCGCCAGTGTGCAGGATCAGCCCCGCCGGGGTGCGGATGGCGAGGCCGTTCGGCTCTGGTATCGAATGGGTCAGCGTGACCAGTTGGATGTCGAACGGGCCCAGCTTGAAGCGGGCGTCGAGCGGAATCTCATGCAGCCCCACCTCGCCCATCAGGTTCTTTTCGCTCAACCGGTCGCGCACCAAATAGGCCGTGAACGGCGTCGCCCAGACCGGGCAGCGCAGGCGCTCCCACAGATGCGCCACCGCGCCCATATGGTCCTCATGGGCGTGGGTCAGCACCATGCCGAGCAGATTGTGCTTGCGCTCCTCGATGAACGCCGGGTCGGGCAGGATCAGGTCCACCCCCGGCGTGGTCAGATCGCCGAAGGTGACCCCGCAATCGACGATGATCCATTTGCGGTCCTCCTCCGGCCCGTAGCCGTAGAGGTTGAGATTCATGCCGATCTCGTCCGACCCGCCAAGGGGCAGGAAATACACTGCCGCCTCGCCGGCGGCGGCGCCGGGCTGTCCGTTGTTTTTGTTGTTCTTCTTGCGGGTCACGCGGCTTGGCCTCCGTTGCGGCGCCAGATCTCGTAAAGGCCGCGAATGGTCAGGTCGGGGTCGAAATGGTCGATATAGTCCGCCGCGCCCTCGAACAGCGAGGCGACGCCGCCGGTGGCCACCACCGTCATCGGCGCGCCGTATTCGGACTTGATGCGGGCGACCAGGCCGCCGATCAGATCGATATAGCCCCAGAACACGCCCGACTGCATGGCCGAGACGGTGTCGGTTCCGATCACCTTTTCCGGCTTCTGGATGGCGATGCGCGGCAATTGCGCGGCGGCCAGATGCAGCGCCTGCATGGAAAGATTGATGCCGGGCGCGATGATGCCGCCTTCAAAGGCGCCGTCGGGGGAAATCACGTCCAGCGTGGTGGCGGTGCCGGAATCGATCACGATCAGCGCGCCGGGGTATTTCACATGCGCGCCCAATGCATTGACCAGCCGGTCGGCTCCGGCCTCCTGCGGGCGCGGAATGCGCACTTCAATGCCCAACTCCACCCCGCTTTCACCCACCACCAGGGGTTCCTTGGACAAATACCGGCGCGAAAGATTGCGCAAGTTGAACAGCGATTGCGGCACCACGGTCGAGATGATGCAGGCCGTCAGGTCGGAAAAACCCAGCCCCTGCATGGCCAGGAGCTGGTGCAGCCAGACGGCGTGTTCGTCGGCGGTGCGCGCGGCGTTGGTGGCGGTGCGCCACTGCGCGCGCCAGCCCGCTCCGTCATGGATGGCGAACAGGGTGTTGGTGTTGCCGCAGTCGATGGCCAGAAGCATGGCCGGGGTCCTTCAAGGCTCAGTCGGGAAAGAACACGTCGCCGGCCGAGATATACCGCCGCTCGCCGTTCGCCAAATCAAGGCGCAGCGCGCCATCCTCGCCCAGGCCGGCGAACACCCCCCTCGCCTCGCCCTCCTTCAGGCGGGCGATGCAGGGCGCGCCAAGGCCGTGGGCGCGGGCCAGCCAGGGGTCGCGCAGCGCGGCGAAGCCGTCGCGCGCCCACCTGCTCCGCCAGAGATCGAACCGCCTGGCCAGCAGGGTGAAGGCGTCCGCCGCCGCCAGTTCGGCGCCTTCGGCCGCAAGGCTGGTCGCCGGGCGCTCGGCGTCGTCCGGGTGCGCGGCGCAGTTGAGGCCCACGCCGACCGCCAGCCACAGCCCGCCGCCGGGCGCGGCGCCGGATTCCAGCAATATGCCGCAAGCCTTGCGCCCGCCGATCAGCACGTCATTGGGCCATTTCACCTTCACCCGGTCGGGGTCGATGACGGTTTCGCACGCCTCGGCCGCCGCCAGCGCCGCGGCGAAGGACAGTTGCGCCGCTTGGCCCGGGCTTGCGTCCAGCACGTAAAGCCCGGTGCAAAACAGATTGCCGTCCAGCCCGGTCCAGCCGCGGCCGCGGCGACCGCGCCCGGCGCTCTGGCGTTCGGCGCGGATCCACAGCGGGCCGCGCTCGCCCGCCAGGGCGCGGCGGCGGGCCTCCTCATTGGTGGAGTCGGTCTCGGGAAGGGTCTCGAAGCGGAGGCTGTCTGCGGTCATCCTAGAACAGCGCCGCGCCGGCGGTGCGCGCATGGATGAACAGCACCGCGGCCACGGGCAGCAGCAGCACGGTGGACGCCCCGGCCGCCTTGGCGATCAGGCTGACCCCCACGGGCGCCGCGGTGAAGCTGACCTTCGGCTCCTTGAACCAGATCACGCTGATCACCTTCAGGTAATAGGCCGCGGCCACGACGCTGATCAGCACCGCGATCACGGCCAGAACCCACAGCCCCGCCTCCAGCGCCGCGTAAAGCACGAACAGCTTGCCGAGGAAGCCGACCAGGAAGGGCAGCCCGCCGATGGAGAACATCACCGCCGTCATCGCCCAGCCAAGGCCGGGTCTGGACTGCGCAAGGCCGGACAGATCCTCGATCTGCTCGACCATGCCTTCGGAAGTGCGCATGGCCAGTATCACCGCGAAGGCGCCGATGACGCCGATGACATACAGCGTCATGAAGGCCAGCAGCGCCCACAGACCGGTCAGGCTGTCGGCGGAAACCGCGACCAGCGCCCAGCCCATGTTGCCGATGGAGGAATAGGCCATCAGGCGCTTGATATTGGTCTGGGTCAGCGCGCCGAAGGCGCCGACGGCCATCGACAGCACGGCGATCACCATAACCACCTGACGCCAGTCATCAACCATTTCGCCGAACGGGCCCATCAGCACGCGGGCGAACAGCACCATCGCCGCCACTTTCGGGGCGGTGGCGAAAAACGCCGTCACCGGCGTCGGCGCGCCTTCATAGACGTCCGGCGTCCACATGTGGAAGGGCGCGGCCGAAACCTTGAAGGCGAGGCCGCAGATCACGAACACCAGCCCCACCAGCAGGCCGGTGGACGGACCTTCCGCCACCGCCATGCCGATTTCGGTGAAGCCCGTGGCGCCAGTGAAGCCATAGACCAGCGAGGCGCCGTAGAGCAGCAGGCCGGAGGAGAGCGCGCCGAGAATGAAATATTTCAGGCCCGCTTCCGAGGCGCGCTGGGATTCGCGGTTGAAGGCGGCGAGCACGTAAAGCGCCAGCGATTGCAGCTCCACACCCATGTAGAGCGCGATCAGGTCGTTGGCCGAAACCATCATCGCCATGCCGGTTACGGCCAGCGCGATCAGCACCGGATATTCGAACCGGGCCAGCTTCTCGGCCTTCAGATACGGCCCGGCCAGCTCCAGCGCCAGCGCCGCCGCGCCCGTGATCAGCAGTTTCGAGAACAGGGCCAGCGGGTCGAACACGAAGGCGCCGTTGAAGGCGGTTCCGCCGCCGGCGGGCACCAGGAACAGCGCCGCGCCGCCCGCCGCGACCAGCAGCAGCACGGTCAGGAACGACACGCGCGAGGCGGCCTTGGCCTCGTCCTTCATGAACACGCCCAGCATCAGCAGCGCCATGGCGCCGACGGCCAGGACCAGTTCGGGCGCCAGAAGCGGGATTTCGGAGAAGAACTGTTCGCCGGTCATGCCCTCACCTATCGGCCCGCCGCGGCCAGCGCCGCGTCATAATTTTCGATCAGCGCCCCGATAGAGGCCGCCGTCACATCCGTCACCAGGGTGGAGAAGAAGCCCATCACCAGCGTGGCGATCACCAGCGGGACGAAAATGATCCATTCGCGCAGGTTCATGTCGGCGATGTCTTGCAGTTTCGGATTGGTCAGCTCGCCGAACACCACGTTGCGGTAAAGAGTGAGCATGTAGACCGCCGACAGAATCACGCCCAGCGCCGCGCCCGCCGCCACGCGCGGGTCGACCAGGAAGGCGCCGGCCATGGTCATGATCTCGCCGACGAAGCCAGACGTGCCGGGCAGGCCGACATTGGCCAGCGCGAACAGCATGAACACCGCCGCATACACCGGCATGCGGTGCACCAGCCCGCCATAGAAGGCGATCTCGCGCGTGTGCATGCGGTCATAGATCACGCCGACGCACAGGAACAGCGCGCCGGAGATCACCCCGTGCGACAGCATCTGGAAGATCGCCCCCTGCACGCCCAGCTCGTTCATCGCGAACAGGCCCATGGTGACGAAGCCCATGTGCGCCACCGAGGAATAGGCGATCAGTTTCTTGATGTCGGTCTGCCGGAAGGCGACCAGAGAGGTGTAGATGATGGCGATCACCGACAGCACGAACACCAGCGGGGCGAAAAACTGGCTCGCCTCCGGGAACATGGGCAGCGAAAAGCGCAGGAAGCCGTAACCGCCCATTTTCAGCAGCACCCCGGCCAGGATCACCGATCCGGCCGTCGGCGCCTCGACGTGCGCGTCGGGCAGCCAGGTATGCACCGGCCACATCGGCATCTTCACCGCGAACGAGGCGAAGAAGGCCAGCCACAACCACATCTGCAGGTCGCGGGCGAACTCGGTCTGCAGCAGCACGGTGATGTCGGTGGTGCCGGCCTGCAGGAACATGGCGACCATCGCCACCAGCATCAGCACCGAACCCAGCAGCGTGTAGAGGAAGAACTTGAACGCCGCATAGACACGGTTGGCCCCGCCCCATACCCCGATGATCAGGAACATCGGGATCAGGCCGCCCTCGAAGAAGATGTAGAACAGCACCAGGTCCAGCGCGCAGAACACGCCGATCATCAGCGTCTGCAGGATCAGGAAGGCGGCCATGTAGTCGGCCACGCGTTTCTGGATGTTCCAGCTCGCCAGAATGCAGATCGGCATCAGGAAGCTGGTCAGCAGGATGAACAGCACCGAAAGGCCGTCGACGCCGAGCCGGTAGCCCAGCCCGAATTCGGACAGCCATTCGGCCTCCTCGACGAACTGGAAGCCGGTTTCGGTGCGGTCGAAGGCGGCGACCAGCACCACGGTAAGCGCCAGCGTAACCAGCGTGGTGATCAGCGCCACGGGCTTGGCGTTGCGCTCAAGATGCGCCTGGTCCTCGCCGCGCATCAGCACGCGCAGGATCAGGATCAGCGCCGCGCCCAGCAGCGGGATGAAGGTGATCCATGAAAGGATGGGGAAATCAGCCGGCATCTCAGCGCCCCCCCGCCCCGGCGACCACCCAGAGGGAGAACACCAGGACCCCGATCAGCATCACGAAGGCGTAGTGATAGACATAGCCGCTCTGCGCCCTGGCCACGCGCCGCGCCCCGGCCAGCGCCGTGGCGGCGAAGCCGTCCGGCCCGAAGCCGTCGATGATGCGGCGGTCGCCCACCTTCCAGAACAGATCACCCAGCGCCGCGGCGCCGCGCACGAAGACGAAGCGGTAGATCTCGTCGAAATACCACTTGTTGTAGAGGAAGGCGTGCAGCGGCCCGCCCCGCGCGGCCAGACGCGCGCCCAGCCCCTCGTTCATCAGATAGGCCCAGATGGCGGCGAGGAAGCCGGCGGCCGAGATCGCCACCGGCGCGGCCAGCACCCATAACGGCGGATATTCATGGCCGTGGACGGCTAGGGATTCGCGCCAGAAATCCTCAGCCCCGTAACCAACGAAGACGTTGTAGAACAGCCCGCCGGCGAACACCGCGCCCACGGCCAGCAGGATCAGCGGAACCAGCATCACCATCGGCGATTCATGGGCGTGATCCAGCACCGCCTTGTCGCCGCGATACTTGCCGTGGAAGGTCATGAAGATCAGCCGCCAGGAGTAGAAGCTGGTCAGCCCGGCGGCGATCAGCCCGGCCCAGAAGGCCAGCATGCCGACGCCGACGCCGTCCATGCCCGCCAGCCAGGCCGATTCGATGATCATGTCCTTGGAATAGAAGCCGGCGAAGCCGATCTTCAGCCCCGGAATGCCCACCCCGGTCAGCGCCAGCGTGCCGATCAGCATCAGCACCCAGGTGAAGGGCAGCATCTTGTAGACCCCGCCCATCTTGCGCATGTCCTGTTCGTTCGACAGGCCGTGGATCACCGATCCGGCGCCCAGGAACAGCAGCGCCTTGAAGAAGGCGTGGGTGAACAGGTGGAACATCGCCGCGCCATAGGCGCCAAGGCCGGCGGCGAAGAACATGTAGCCCAGCTGCGAACAGGTGGAATAGGCCACCACGCGCTTGATGTCGTTCTGCGCCAGACCCACCGTGGCCGCGAACAGCGCCGTCGTCGCCCCGATGACGGTGACGAAGGCCGAGGCGTTGGGCGCGGCCTCGAAAATCGGCCAGCAGCGGCAGACCAGGAACACCCCGGCGGTGACCATGGTGGCGGCGTGGATCAGCGCCGAGACCGGCGTCGGCCCCTCCATCGCGTCCGGCAGCCAGGTGTGCAGGAAGAACTGGGCCGACTTGCCCATGGCGCCGACGAACAGCAGGAAGGCGATCAGCTCTATGGCCTGGAAGTTGACGCCGAAGAAGGTGAGCACCGTATCGGCCTCGCCCTCCACGCCCGCGAACGCGCCGTCGAAGGTGATGGCGCCGAACACGGCGAAAACCGCCATCACGCCCAGCGCGAAGCCGAAATCGCCCACCCGGTTGACCACGAAGGCCTTGATCGCCGCGTCATTGGCCGACTTCTTCTTGTACCAGAAGCCGATCAGCAGATAGGAGGCCAGCCCCACGCCCTCCCAGCCGAAGAACATCTGCAGGAAGTCGTTGGCGGTGACCAGCGACAGCATGGCGAAGGTGAACAGCGACAGATAGGCGAAGAAGCGCGCCTTGTGCGGGTCGTGGGACATGTAGCCCCACGAATAGACATGCACCAGCGCCGACACGAAGGTGACCACCACCAGCATCACCGCCGACAGGGTGTCGAGCTTGATCGACCATGTGGCCTCGAAACTGCCAATGGAGATCCAGCGCGCCAGCTCGATCACGCGCTCATTGCCGGCGATCGCCACGTCATAGAACACGAAGGCCGACAGCACGGCCGACAGGATCACCAACCCGGTGGTCAGCGCCATCGAGGCGCGCTCGCCCAGCCAGCGGCCGAACAACCCGGCCAGGATCGCGCCGATTAGCGGTCCGAATACGATGATCAGCGGCATGACGCGATCAGCCCTTCATCAGGTTGACGCCCTCAACCGCGATATCGCCGCGGTTGCGGAAGAAGACGACGAGAATGGCCAGCCCCACCGCGGCCTCGGCCGCGGCGACGGTCAGCACGAACATGGCGAACACCTGTCCCGCCAGATCGCCGAGATGGCTGGAGAAGGCGACGAGATTGATGTTCACGGCCAGCAGGATCAGCTCGACCGACATCAGAAGGATGATGACGTTCTTGCGGTTCACGAAAATGCCGAACACCCCGATCGTGAACAGGATCGCGGCGACGCCGAGATAATGGCCAAGCCCGATGTCGATCATTCCCCGATCCCCTCGCCCGGCTTCACATCGCGCAGCTCGACGGCCTCTGACGGCTTGCGTCCCACCTGCCGGGCGATGTTCTGGCGTTTCACCCCCGGGCGGTGGTGCAGCGTCAGCACGATCGCGCCGATCATCGCCACCAGCAGCACCAGCCCCGCGGCTTGGAAGAAATAGACATACTGGTCGTAAAGCACCCGGCCCAGCGCCTCGACATTGGTCAGCCCGTCCGGCATTGGCGCGGCGCGCAGGGCGGCGGCCCCCTCGGCGCTCGCCCACACCGAGCCGACCAGCACCAGTTCGGCCGCCAGGATCAGCGCCACCAGCCCGCCCAGCGGCAGATAGCTGAGAAAGCCCTGTTTCAGCTCGGCGAAATCGACGTCGAGCATCATGACCACGAACAGGAACAGCACCGCGACCGCGCCGACATAGACGACGATCAGCAGCATCGCCAGGAACTCCGCCCCCAGCAGCACGAACAGCCCGGCCGCCGAGAAGAAGCTGACGATCAGCCACAGCACCGCGCGCACGGGATTGCGCGCCGCGACGACGCAGAACGCCGACACGATGGTCGCGCCCGCCAGTAGCCAGAACGCCGCCGCCTGCAAGATCATGCCGCCCCCGTTTCCTCTTCCTCTCGCGCGCCCTAGCGGTAGGGCGCGTCCAGCTCCAGATTGCGGGCGATCTCGCGTTCCCAGCGGTCGCCGTTCTCCAGCAGCTTCTGCTTGTCGTAGTAGAGCTCCTCGCGGGTTTCCGCGGCGAACTCGAAATTCGGTCCCTCGACGATGGCGTCCACCGGGCAGGCCTCCTCGCAGAAGCCGCAATAGATGCACTTGACCATGTCGATGTCGTAGCGCGTGGTGCGGCGGCTGCCGTCGGCGCGCTCCTCGGCCTCGATGGTGATGGCCTGCGCCGGGCAGATCGCCTCGCACAGCTTGCAGGCGATGCAGCGCTCTTCCCCGTTCGGATAGCGGCGCAGGGCGTGCTGGCCGCGGAAACGCGGGCTGAGCGGCCCTTTCTCGAACGGATAGTTCAGCGTCGCCTTCGGGCGGAAGAAATACTTCATCCCCAGGCCGAAGGCGCCCCAGAAGTCCATCAGCAGCGCGCCGCGTATGGTTTGCGCGATCCGGCTCATCCGTTGGCTCCGAACGTCACATAGGCCCCGACGATGGCCACCGCCCCCAGCGCCGTGGGCAGGAATATCTTCCAGCCCAGCCGCATCAGCTGGTCATAGCGGTAGCGCGGCACCAGCGCCTTCACCATCGCGAACATGAAGAAGAAGAACACCACCTTGATCGCAAACCAGAACACCGGGTGGATCCAGGTGAAGGGCGCGATGTCCAGCGGCGGATGCCAGCCGCCGAAGAACAGGATGGTCGCCATCGCGCACATCAGCACGATGTTCAGATATTCCCCGATCATGAACAGCAGATACGGGGTGGAGGAGTATTCGACCTGGTAACCGGCCACCAGCTCCGATTCCGCCTCCGGCAGGTCGAAGGGCGGGCGGTTGGTCTCGGCCAGCGCCGAGATGAAGAACATGCCGAACATCGGCAGCATCACCAGGAAGATCGGCCAGGGCAGCGCGTCCAGCGCCAGCAGATGCCAGTGCCAGAAGCCCCCGGCCTGCGCCTCGACGATGGCGGTCAGGTTCATCGAACCCGCCAGCAGCATCACCGTGACGATGATGAAGCCGATCGAGACTTCATAGGACACCATCTGCGCGGCGGAGCGCAGACTGCCCAGAAACGGGTATTTCGAGTTCGACGCCCAGCCGCCGATGATGATGCCGTAAACGCCGAGGCTGGAGATCGCGAACAGATAGAGCAGGCCGACATTCAGATCGGCGATCACCCAGCCGGGGGCCACCGGAATCACCGCCCAGGCGATGAAGGCCAGCGTGAAGGTGATCAGCGGCGCGAGCAGGAACAGGGTGCGGTCCGCGCCCGCGGGCACCACGATCTCCTTGAACACGAACTTCAGAAAATCCGCGAAGGATTGCAGCAGGCCGAAGGCGCCGACCACGTTCGGCCCCTTGCGCATCTGCACCGCCGCCCAGACCTTGCGGTCCATCAGCAGCAGGAAGGCCAGCGACAGCAGCAGCACGATCATGAAGGCCACGATCTGGCCCACGACGGCGAGGGTTCCCCACAGCGGCCCGAACTGTTCGATCAATCCGCTCATCGCCCTACTCCGCCGCCCGCCGCGTCACGCCCGACGCCAGCGCCGAACACTCGGCCATGGTCTTCGAGGCGCGGGCCACCTGGTTGGTCAGGAAAAAGTCCGTCACCGGGCTTTCGAACGGCGCGGCCGTCAGCTTGCCGGCCTTGCCCAGTTTCGCGGGGTCGAAATCCTTCGCCGTCTCCGCGCCCGGCGCATGGTCCAGCCCGGCCAGAACCGGGCAATCGTCGAACAGCTTGCGCCGCAACTGGTCGAGATTGTCATAGGGCAGCGTGCGGCCCATGCGTTCCGACAGCGCGCGGAAGATCGCCCAGTCTTCCTTCGCCTCGCCCTTCGGGAACACAGCGCGGCTGGTCATCTGCACCCGCCCTTCGGTGTTCACATAAAGCGCGCTTTTCTCGGTATAGGCCGCGCCGGGCAGGATCAGGTCCGCCCGGTGGGCGCCGGCGTCGCCATGCGTGCCCACATAGATGACGAAGGTTTCGCCCAGCGCGTCCATGCCGATCTCATCAGCGCCCAGCAGCACCAGCGTATCCAGCTTGCCGCCCTTGGCTGCGGAAAGAATGCCCGCCGTGTCCTTGCCGCCCTTGCCGGGCAGGAAGCCCACGTCCAGCCCGCCGGCGCGGCCCGCCGCCGCATGCAGCACGTTGAAACCGTTCCACCCGTCTTTGACCGCGCCGACCGCGCTGGCCAGCTCGCCGGCCAGGCGCAGCACCGCCGCGCCGTCCCGGCGCGCCAGCGCGCCCATGCCCAGCACGATCATCGGCCGCTGCGCCTTTTTCAGCTTCTGGATGAAGCCAGTGCGCTTTCCAATTAATTCTTCAAGGCTTTCCGGCCCGGCCCCCAGATGCTCATAGGGGTAGGTGAGGTCCGCCGCCTCGCCGATCACGCCGATGGCGGCGCCGCCGCCCAGCCAGGTCTTGCGGATGCGCGCGTTCAGCACCGGCGCCTCGAGGCGCGGATTGGTGCCGATCAGCAGGATCGCGTCGGCGTCCTCCACCCCGTAAATGGTGGTGTTGAACAGATAACCCTCGCGCGCGCCGCCGCCGATGGCCGCGCCGTCCTGACGGCAGTCGATGCTGGAGACGCCCAGCACGTCGAACAGGTCTTTCGCCGCCTTCAAATCCTCCACCGCGCACAGATCGCCGGCGATGGCGGCGATGCGCTCCGGCGCGCCGGACAGTTTTTCGGCGGCGATGGACAGCGCCTCGGCCCACGACACCGGCTCCAGCCGGCCGTTGCGGCGGGCGTAGGGCCGGTCCAGCCGCTGGCGCTGCAGGCCGTCCCAGACGAAGCGGGTCTTGTCGGAGATCCACTCCTCGTTGATCTCCTCATTGACACGCGGAAGGATGCGCAACACCGCGCCGCCGCGGGAATCGACGCGGATGTTCGACCCCAGCGCGTCCATCACGTCGATGGTCTCGGTCTTCTTCAACTCCCACGGGCGGGCGTTGAAGGCATAGGGTTTCGAGGTCAGCGCCCCCACCGGGCACAGGTCGATGACATTGCCGGAAAGCTCCGACGTCATCGCCGCCTGCAGATAGGTCGTGATCTCCATGTCTTCGCCGCGGCCGGTGGCCCCCAGCTCCGGCACGCCGGCCACCTCGGTGGCGAAGCGCACGCAGCGGGTGCACTGGATGCAGCGGGTCATGATCGTCTTGATCAGCGGCCCCATATACTTGTCTTCCACCGCGCGCTTGTTCTCGGCGAAGCGCGAACCGGCGCGGCCATAGGCCAGCGACTGGTCCTGCAGGTCACATTCGCCGCCCTGGTCGCAGATCGGGCAGTCCAGCGGGTGGTTGATCAGCAGGAATTCCATCACCCCTTCGCGGGCCTTCTTGACCATGGGGGACAGGGTTTTCATCTCCGGCGGCTGGCCCTCCGGCCCCGGGCGGCAGTCGCGCACGCCCCAGGCGCAGGACGCCACCGGCTTCGGCGCGCCCACCAGCTCCACCAGGCACATGCGGCAATTGCCGGCCACCGACAGGCGCTCGTGATAGCAGAAGCGCGGAATCTCGCGCCCCGCGGCCTCGGCGGCCTGCAGCAGCGTGTAATGGGCCGGAACCTCGATTTCCCGCCCGTCGACGATGATCTTGCGCAGGTCTTCGCTCATCACCCCTGCCCCGCCGCCGGAACCTGCGTCAGCGCGCCTTCGCCCACCACGGTGGTCCATTCGCGCACGCGCCAGTTCGCAATCAGCCCGTTCTTCACATACGGATCGGCGGCGACGAATTTTTCCGCCACCGACTTGTCCTCGCCCTTGAACACCAGCACCGCGGCGTCCGGCGGATCGGCCAGCGCGCCGGCCAGCACCAGCTCGCCGCGCGCCGCCGCGTCCTGCGCCAGTTTCAGGTGCGCGCCGCGAAATTCCGGGCGCCGCTCCAGATAGTCCGGGGCGGTGTCGTAGAAGAGGATGAAGTGCTTCATCGCCATGCCTCCTACTCCGCCGCCACGGCGCTGACTAACACCGGCTTGCCGGCGCGATAACGGTCTATGCGCTCTTCGATCTCGTGCCGGAAATGGCGGATCAGGCCCTGAACCGGCCACGCCGCGGCGTCGCCCAACGCGCAGATGGTGTGGCCCTCCACCTGGCTGGCGACATCCAGAAGCAGGTCGATCTCCTCGGTGGAGCTTTCGCCGCGGGCCATGCGCTCCAGCACCCGCCACATCCAGCCCGTGCCCTCGCGGCAGGGCGTGCACTGGCCGCAGCTTTCATGCTTGTAGAAATAGCTGATGCGGGCGATGGCGCGGACCACGTCTGTCGACTGGTCCATCACGATAACCGCCGCGGTGCCGAGACCGGATTTGACATCGCGCAGCGCGTCGAAGTCCATCAGCACGTCGTCGCAGACATCTTTCGGGATCAGCGGCACCGACGAGCCGCCGGGGATCACCGCCTTCAGATTGTCCCAGCCGCCGCGCACGCCGCCGGCATGATGCTCGATCAGCGTCTTCAGCGGGATCGACATCGCCTCCTCGACATTGCAGGGGCGGTTCACATGGCCGGAGATGGAATAGACCTTGGTGCCGGCGTTGCCCTTGCGGCCGAAGCCAGCGAACCAGTCCGCCCCGCGGCGCAATATGGTGGGGACCACGGCGATGGATTCGACATTGTTGACGGTGGTGGGGCAGCCATAGAGGCCGGCGTTGGCCGGGAAAGGCGGCTTCAGGCGCGGCTGGCCCTTCTTGCCCTCAAGGCTTTCCAGCAGCGCCGTCTCCTCGCCGCAGATATAGGCCCCGGCGCCGTGATGGACATACAGGTCGAACGGCCAGCCATGGACGTTCTTCTGGCCGATCAGATTCGCTTCGTAGGCTTCGCGGATCGCGGCCTCAAGCCTTTGACGTTCCAGTACATATTCGCCGCGGATATAGATGTAGCAGGCATGCGCCTGCATGGCGAAGGACGCGACCAGACAGCCCTCGACCAGCAGGTGCGGGTCATGGCGCATCATCTCCCGGTCCTTGCAGGTGCCGGGTTCGGATTCATCGGCGTTGACCACCAGATAATGCGGCCGCTCGCCCACCGTCTTTGGCATGAACGACCATTTCAGCCCGGTGGGAAAGCCGGCGCCGCCGCGGCCGCGCAGGCCGGAAGCCTTCACCTGTTCGATAATCCAGTCACGCCCCTGGTCCAGCATCGCTTTCGTGCCGTTCCAGGCGCCGCGCTGCTTCGCCGCCTCCAGCCGCCAGTCATGACGGCCGTAGAGATTGGTGAAGATGCGGTCCTTGTCCTGCAGAAGCTGGGTCATTCGCCGCCCCCCTTCTTCGCGGGGGCCTTCTTCGCCGACGGGCGCGCCTTCTTCACCGGCGCGGCCTCCGCCGCCGGGCTGGCGGCGTGGGGCAGCTTCACCGGTTTGGCGCGCGAACCGTCATAAAGCGATTTGTCGGTCAGGGTCACGGCCTCGCCCGCGGGTTCGGAGGTCTTGCGGTCCGACTGCGGCCCCGGCGCCGGCGTCTCGCCGCGCGCCAGCACGTCGAGAATGGCGTTCAGGCTCTCGGCCGTCAGGTCTTCGTAGTAATCATCGCCATGGCGGTTCGATATCTGCACCATCGGGGCGTTGGCGCAGGCGCCGAGGCATTCCACCTCCACCCAGGAGAATTTGCCGTCCGCCGACACCTGGCCCTTCGGGCCGATGCGGCTTTCGCACACCTTCTTCAGCTCGCCCGCGCCGCGCAGCCAGCAGGGCGTGGTGCCGCACACCTGGATCAGGTGTTCGCCCGCCGGGGCGAGATTGAACTGGGTGTAGAAGGTCGCCACCTCCAGCACCCGGATATGCGGCATGCCGAGGCGGTCGGCGACATGGCGGATCGCCGGTTCGCTGACCCAGCCTTCCTGCTTCTGCGCGATCCACAACAGCGGGATCACCGCCGAGGCCTCGCGCCCCTTCGGGTATTTACCCAGCCAGAATTTCACCAGCTTCTCGCTGTCCTTGCTGAAGGCGAAGCTTTCCGGCTGTTCGGCGTGAAGGCGGCGGACGCTCATGGCGCACCCCTTTCATAGGCCGCGGCCAGCATGTCGCGGCCGACATGCCAGCGCTGCGCCCCGTGGCTCTCGCACCAGTCGCGGCCGGCGTCGAGCGCGCCGCGCGCGCCCTCCAGCGATCCATCATGCTCGAAGCCGGCGCGTGCGCCAGCAGGCCCCTGCACGCGGACGAACAAGCTGTCATCGCCCTCGCGATAGCCAAACTCATAGCGATACATTTCGGCCTCGACGGCGCCCTCGGCCCGATCCGGCCCGAAGGCGACAAGCTCGCAGGACAAGCACGCCGTTTCCTCACCGCTGCCGGTACAGCCGGAGACGCCCGCCGCCGTATAAGCCGGCATTGGCGGCAGCGCCGCCACAATCGCCGCATCGAGCGCGGCCTGATCGCCGTCGGAGGCGCCGCATCCGGCGAGCATCGCCGCCGGGGCCAGGATCAGAACGCCCCTCACCGGTCGATCTCCCCGAACACCACGTCCAGCGAGCCGAGAATGGCCGACACATCGGCCAGCATGTGGCCACGATTGAGATGGTCCATCGCCGCCAGATGCGCGAAGCCCGGGGCGCGAATCTTCACCCGGTAGGGCTTGTTGGAGCCGTCGGCGATCATATAGACGCCGAACTCGCCCTTCGGCGCCTCGACGGCGGCGTAAACCTCGCCCGCCGAAACGTGCACGCCCTCGGTATAGAGCTTGAAGTGGTGGATCAGCGCCTCCATGGAGCGCTTCATCTCCGCCCGGCGCGGGGGCGCGAACTTGGTGTCGGTGGGCAGCACCTCGCCGGCGTTCTCGGCCCGCGACAGCCATTCCACGCACTGTTTCATGATCTTCACGGATTCCCGCATCTCCTCCATGCGGCAGAGATAGCGGTCATAACAATCGCCGTTCCTGCCGACCGGAATCTTGAATTCCAGCCGGTCATACACCTCATAGGGCTGGGCGCGGCGCAGGTCCCACGCCATGCCCGACCCGCGCACCATCACGCCCGAAAAACCCCAGGCCAGCGCGTCTTCGCGGCTGACCACGCCGATATCGACATTGCGTTGCTTGAAGATGCGGTTGCCGGTCAGCAGCGAGTCGATGTCGTCCAGCGCCTTGGGGAAGCTGTCGCACCAGTCGCCGATATCGTCGATCAGCTCCGGCGGCAGATCCTGATGCACGCCGCCGGGGCGGAAATAATGCGCGTGCATGCGGCTGCCCGAGGCGCGCTCGTAGAACACCATCAGCTTTTCGCGCTCCTCGAACCCCCACAGCGGCGGGGTGAGCGCGCCGACGTCCATCGCCTGGGTGGTGACGTTCAGCAGATGGTTGAGAATTCGGCCGATCTCGGAATACAGCACGCGCACGTAGGAGCCGCGAATGGGAACCGGAATGCCCGCCAGCCGCTCTATGGCCATGCAGAAGGCGTGTTCCTGGTTCATCGGCGCGACGTAATCCAGCCGGTCGAAATAGCCGATGCCCTGCAGATAGGTCTTGTGCTCCAGCAGCTTCTCGGTGCCGCGGTGCAAAAGCCCGATATGCGGATCGACGCGTTCGACCACCTCGCCGTCCAATTCCAGCACCAGGCGCAGCACGCCGTGCGCCGCCGGGTGCTGCGGGCCGAAGTTGATCGTGAATTTGCGTTGTTCGGCGTTCGCGGGCGCGTCGGTCATTTCCCGCCCTCCTTCGCCTTTTCATCGCCGGGGATGACGTATTTCGCGCCTTCCCACGGGCTCATGAAATCAAAGTCGCGGTATTCCTGAACCAGTTGCACGGGCTCATAGACCACGCGCTTCTGCTCCTCGTCCCAGCGCACTTCGACATGGCCGGTGAGCGGGAAATCCTTGCGCAGGGGCCAGCCCTGGAAGCCATAGTCGGTGAGAATCCGGCGCAGGTCCGGATGCCCGTCGAACACGACGCCGAACATGTCAAAGGCCTCGCGCTCGAACCAGTCGGCGACGGGAAACAGCTCCACAACGCTGGGGACCGGGGTCTCCTCGTCCGTCGTCAGCTTCACGCGGATGCGGTGGTTCTGGTGCATCGACAGCAGGTGATAGACGACGTCGAAGCGGTCGGGCCGCGCCGGCCAATCGACGCCGCATATATCGATCAGGCTGGTGAACCGGCAGGAGGGATCCTCGCGCAGGAAACGCAGAATCTCGACGATGCGGTCGCGGTGGATATCCACCGTCAGCTCGCCATGCTCCACCCGCCAGCCGGTAACCGCCTGGTCCAGCGCCGAGGCGACGTGTTCGCCAAGCTCTTTCAGCGCCTCGCTCATCGCTCGATCGACCCCTCGCGGCGGATTTTCTTCTGCAGTTGCAGCACGCCATAGACCAGCGCCTCGGCCGTCGGCGGACAGCCGGGTACGTACACGTCCACCGGCACGATGCGGTCGCAGCCGCGCACCACGGCGTAGGAATAGTGGTAATACCCCCCGCCATTGGCGCAGGAGCCCATGGAGATGACGTAGCGCGGCTCGGGCATCTGGTCGTAGACCTTGCGCAGCGCCGGGGCCATCTTGTTGGTCAGGGTGCCGGCGACGATCATCACGTCGCTCTGCCGCGGGCTGGCGCGCGGGGCGAAGCCGAAACGCTCCAGGTCGTAGCGCGGCATCGAGGCCTGCATCATCTCCACCGCGCAGCAGGCGAGACCAAAGGTCATCCACATCAGGCTGCCGGTGCGCGCCCAGGTGATCAGGTCGTCGGCGGCGGCGACGACGAAGCCCTTGTCGGCCAACGCGTCGGAGACGCCGTCGAAAAACGGATCATGCTTCTTCGGGTCGTAATGCGGCGTGGCGGCGCGGGCGGCCATGCCGGCGGGAAGGCGGTCAGCGGCCATGGCGGATCACTCCCATTCCAGCGCCCCCTTCTTCCACTCATAGATGAATCCGACGGTCAGCACGCCGAGGAACACCATCATCGACCAGAAACCGAACTGGCCCAGCTCGCCCAGGCTGACCGCCCAGGGGAACAGGAAGGCCACTTCGAGATCAAAAATGATGAACAGAATGGCGACGAGATAGAATCGCACATCGAACTTCATCCGCGCGTCGTCGAAGGCGTTGAAGCCGCATTCGTATGTCGAGACTTTTTCCGGGTCCGGCTTCGTCGGCGCGATCACCCAGGCCGCGATCATGAAGCCTGCGCCCAGCGCGCCGGCGATGCCCAGGAAGATCAGGATCGGAAGGTAGTCCAGAAGCAGCGCGGTCATGCCTGAGGCCCCGGCGGAATCGCCTTGATGCGTGTCGCTTCGCTTAAGGGCGCCGCGCGTTGCATGCAACGGCCGGACGGAGCCCCCGCTCAGTCGGGGCGGAAGCTAGATAAACGCGCCACCGCCTGCAAGGCGAAAAGGCGGCGATTTCAGCTTGCCTGCAAACGCAAGCTGTTGATTGAAGCCGGACCGCCGGGGTTTCTTTCGCGTGGTTCACCTCCGTACGGGTTCCCAGGCGCGATTTCTGGCGTTAATCCTGTCGGCGACTGCCGAACGCGCGCCCGCCAGACGGCGCGCCGCAGAACCTGAGGGGAGTTTTCATGAGCGAACAGGTGCGCCCGGCTGCGGGCGGGGAGCGTCAGAAGGGAATTCTGGGGCTGATTGAACGGGTGGGTAACCGCCTGCCGGACCCGGTTTTCATCTTCTTCTACCTGATCATCGCCATGGTGATCATCTCCACCATCGCCTGGTTCTTCAACGTCGCGGTGGATCACCCGACGCAACGCGATGCCGCCGGCGATCCGGTCGTGGTCAGCGCCGTCAGCGTTTTCCATCCCGATTCGATCCGGCGCCTGCTGGTCGACATGCCGCGCATCTTCACCGGGTTCCACCCGCTGGGTTATGTGCTGGTTGTGATGCTGGGCGCGGGCGTGGCCGAACGCGCCGGCCTGTTCGGCACCGCCATGCGCGCTGCGGTGCGCGATGTGCCGCGCTTTCTGCTCACCCCGGCCATCGCCTTTGTTGCGATGATGGGCAATCTCGCCGCCGACGCCGCCTATGTGGTGCTCATCCCCCTCGCTGCGGTGATATACGCCGCCGCAGGACGCCATCCGGTTCTGGGCATCACCGCCGCCTTCGCAGGGGTCTCCGGCGGCTTCTCGGCCAACCTGCTTCCGGGACAGCTCGACGCGCTGTTGTTCGGAATCACCGAGGCGTCGGTGGTCGCCCTGGTCCCCGACTGGACCATGAACATTGCCGGAAACTGGTATTTCATCGCCGCGATGACCGTCCTGTTCCTGCCGATCATCTGGTTCGTGACCGACAAGATCATCGAACCCCGCCTCGGCCCGTGGGCGGGCGGTGCGGTTGTCGGCTCCGATCATCCTGATAACGATTCAGATTCCGAAATCACCCCGGCGCAGAAAAAGGGCCTCGCCCACGCCGGAATCGCCGTGCTGCTGGTTGCTTTCGTGTGGCTGTTCATGACCGTGGACCTGGTCCGCCTGGTCACCTTCGGAAATTTCTCGCTCTATGGCGGCAATGCGCCGCTGTTCAGCGCCGACGAGACACTGGAGACCACCCAGCGGCTGGTGCCGTTTTTCTCGTCGCTGGTGGCAGGCTTCATGATCCTGTTCGTGTTCGCGGGCCTCGCCTATGGCCGCGCAGCAGGCACGATCAAGAACCATCGCGACCTGGTGGACATGATGTCCGGGGCGATGAAGGACATGGGTTATTACCTCGTCCTCGCCTTCTTCGCCGCCTATTTCGTCGAGATGTTCAACCAGTCGCAGCTGGGACTGATCTCGGCGGTGAACGGGGCGAACGCCATCCGCGACTCCGGGCTGCCGCTGCCGGTGGTGCTGGGGCTGATCGTGGTTTTCGCGGGCGTTCTGAACCTGTTCGTCGGCTCGGCCAGCGCCAAGTGGGCGCTGATGGCGCCGGTGCTGGTGCCGATGCTGATGCTTCTGGGCGTCAGTCCGGAGATGGCCACCGCCGCCTACCGTGTCGGTGACAGCGCCACCAACATCATCACTCCACTGATGGTGTACTTCCCGCTGGTGCTGGTGTTCGCGCGGCGATGGGTCCCGGAGTTCGGCATCGGTTCGCTGACCGCGGCGATGATCCCCTACTCGATCTGGCTGCTGATCGGCGGCATCGCCATGACCGTGGCCTGGGTCTATCTCGGCTGGCCGCTGGGCCCGGCGGCGCCAGTGGAATACGCCCTGCCAGGCGTGGGCTAGGCGCAAACGCGAAACGGCCGGTCGCAAGACCGGCCGTTTTCGTTAGTCGCGAAGAAAATGGCGCGAGTGACGGGACTTGAACCCGCGGCCTCCGGCGTGACAGGCCGGCGCTCTAACCAACTGAGCTACACCCGCGTCGGGTCTCGCCTATCGCGGCGAGAGGCGCCTGTCTAAGGGAGGGCTTCGCGCCGGTCAAGCACGATTGGCGGCGCGCGCGGCCCTGCCCGGCAAGGCTTGCAGGATACATCAAAACCTGCCGCTATGGCGAGACCGGAACCTGAAAGGAACGCGACAATGCGTCTGATCCTAACCGCCGCCTGTCTCGCCCTCGCCGCCGCCTGCGCGCCGCCGTCCGCCCAACAACTGCAACAGCAGCAGGAGACTCTGATCCACGCCGTGATCGAAACCGGGGCGGGCGACATCGTGGTGACGCTGTACCCGGACCGGGCGCCGGTCAGCGTGGCCAATTTCGTCGCCCACGCCCGTGCGGGAACCTACAACGGCGGCGCCTTCTACCGCGCCGTGCGCGAGAACAACGACCCCAACCCGGACCCGAGCAAGCGAATCGACGTCATCCAGGGTGGTTGGGGCTATGGCGGCATGCCGGAAGCGGCGGAGATCGCCCACGAGACCACGGCGCAGACCGGTCTCAGCCACGTCGCCGGCGCGCTGTCGATGGGGCGCCTGGACCCGGGCACCGCCAGCACCGAGTTCTTCATCGTAGTCAACGATTCGACCAGCCTCGATTCCGGCCCCGGCGGCCGTAATCCGGACGAACAGGGCTACGCCGTGTTCGGCATGGTGGCCGAAGGCATGGACGTGGCGCACGCCATCTGGCGCGCGCCGACGGGGGACGAGGCGCCGGGCCCCTTCGTCGCCGGCCAGATTCTGGACCCGGTAATTCCGATCCGCCAGGTGCGGATTCTGGAGGAGGAATAAAGCCGCCCGTCTTCGCCCTGGCCAAAGTTAGCGCATGGCTAGCCAAGCCGAAGGGGGAAGGAGGAAGGCTGGTGGGCGGTGACGGGATCGAACCGCCGACCCTCTCGGTGTAAACGAGATGCTCTCCCAGCTGAGCTAACCGCCCTTGGCGCCGCGTTTTACCCGCCCTTTCCGTGTTCGGCCAGCACTGAAACCGGTGCAATGCGATCGGCCCCGTAGCATCCGAGAATGCGCAGCCGCCGCGCGGCGGCGCTCAAGGCGTCCATCGCCCGCCGCGCCGCCGGATCGTTCCGGTGCGCCTCGAAGTCGAGGAAGAACATCTCCTCCCACGGCGCACCGGGAGCGGGGCGTGATTCCAGTTTGGCGAGGTTGATGCCCTCGTCGCGGAATGCCGCCAGCGCGTCCAGCAACGCTCCCGGACGGTCGGCGGTGGCGAACATCACGCTGGTCTTGCACGGCAGGTTGATCGCCGGAAGCGCGGCTTCGCGCGCCAGCGCGATGAAGCGGGTGTAGTTCTCGGCCTGGTCGTTGGCCTCGGCGGCGATCACGTTCATGCCGAATAGGCGCGCCGCATCGGCCCCGGCGATGGCGGCGCTGGCCGGCCCCTCCTCCATCGCCAACTCCAGCGCGCGGGTGGAGCTGGAGACGAACCGCGACACCAGATGCGGATGGCGGGCGAGGAAGCGGCGCGACTGCGCCAGCGCCTGCGGATGGCCGTAGACGGTCGAGACCGCGTCCAGTGACGCCGCCTTGCCGACAATGCAGTGACGAACCTTGTAATGATGCTCGCCAGCTATGGTCAGATCGCAGTCCAGCAGCAGGTCATAGACCTCGCTGATGCCGCCGGTGGTGGTGTTCTCGATCGGCAGGAAGCCGTATTCGGCTTCGCCCTTTTCCACGCTGCGCACGATGGATTCGAAATCACGGCGCACCACCGGCTCCACCGCGTCGTACCGGCCGCGGAAATGCGCCTGGGCGGCGAAATGGGAATAACTGCCCGGCCCGCCGAGATAGGCCACGCGCGTCTCGCGGCTTTCGCCGGCGCGGGCGTCCAGCGCCGCGCGCTGGCCGCGCAGGCTCATCTCGATCAGCGTTTGGTAAAGGCGCTCCACCGCCGCTGGCTCCAGCCCCATGGCCTCGCCCGCCTCGACGGCGCGGGCCAGCACCGCCTTTTCGCGCTCGGTGTCGCGCACAGGCGCGCCCGAGACGGCCTTGGCCGCCGCCAGCCGCGCGCCCAGCGCCGCGCGCTCCGCCGTCAGGCGCAGGATTTCGCGGTCGGCGGCGTCGATGCCGGCCCGGATATCCCTCAGCGTCTGTTCGTCCATGCATTCCCCCAAATGAAAAAGGCCTCCCGAAGGGGAGGCCCGGTGGTCGTCCTGCTCAGGTAATGAGCGCGTCAGCCGCCAGCCTCCCCCGTTTCCGGGAGGGCGTAGAAAAAGCCGTAAAAGAAGGCCGCCGCGCGCATCATGCGGAAAGCATGCGCGGCGGCGGCCTGTTCGTCAAACGCTTTGCGCTCAGTGCGCGACCTGGGCCTCGCCCTCGCCGCCGCGTCGCTCGCCCATCGCGGCGAGAGCCGCTTCATCGGCCTCGGTCCATTCGACCGGTTCGACCTTGCGGGTCAGGGCGTTGGCCAGCACCTCCTCGACCGTGGAGACGGGGATGATGGTCAGCCCCTTCTTCACATTGTCGGGGATTTCGGCGAGGTCCTTTTCGTTCTCGGCCGGGATCAGCACCGTCTTCACCCCGCCGCGAAGGGCGGCCAGCAGCTTCTCCTTCAACCCGCCGATGGGCAGCACGCGCCCGCGCAGAGTGATCTCGCCGGTCATGGCGACATCCTTGCGCACCGGGTTCTGGGTCAGCACCGAAACGATGCCGGTCATCATCGCCACGCCGGCCGAGGGGCCGTCCTTGGGCGTCGCGCCTTCCGGCACGTGGACGTGGATGTCGGTGGCGCGGAACACGGTCGGCTTCACGCCCAGCGACGGCGCGCGAGCCTGCACGAAGGAATTGGCGGCCGAGATCGACTCCTTCATCACATCGCGCAGATTGCCGGTGACGGTCATGCGGCCGCGGCCGGGCATTTTCACCGCCTCAATGGTCAGCAGGTCGCCGCCCACTTCGGTCCAGGCCAGACCGGTGACCACGCCGACGCGGTCCTCGCCTTCGGTCTCGCCGAAGCGGTATTTGCGTACCCCGGCGAAGTCGCCGAGGTTATCGGAGGTGACGGAGATGGATTTCGCCTCGCCGGCCTCGATCTTGCGCACCGACTTGCGGGCCAGGTTGGCGATCTCTCGCTCCAGGTTCCGCACCCCCGCCTCGCGGGTGTAGTAGCGGATCAGATCGCGCAGTGCGCCATCGTCCAGCGACCATTCGCCCTCTTTCAGCATGTGGTTCTCAAGCTGTTTCGGGATCAGGTGGCGGCGGGCGATCTCGACCTTCTCGTCTTCGGTGTAGCCAGCGATGCGGATGATCTCCATCCGGTCCAGAAGCGGCTGCGGCATGTTCAGCGTGTTCGCCGTGGTGACGAACATGATGCTCGACAGGTCGTACTCCACTTCCAGATAGTGGTCGGCGAAGGTGGAGTTCTGTTCGGGGTCCAGCACCTCCAGCAGCGCCGCCGAGGGGTCGCCGCGATAGTCGGCGCCCAGCTTGTCGATCTCGTCCAGCAGGAACAGCGGATTCGACGACTTGGCCTTTTTCAGCGACTGGATGATCCGCCCCGGCATGGAGCCGATATAGGTGCGGCGGTGGCCACGGATTTCGGCCTCGTCGCGTACGCCGCCCAGGCTCATGCGCACGAACTCGCGGCCCGTGGCGCGCGCGATCGACCGGCCCAGCGACGTCTTGCCGACGCCCGGCGGACCGACAAGGCACAGGATCGGCCCCTTGATCTTCCGCGCCCGCGCCTGAACGGCGAGATGCTCCAGAATCCGTTCCTTGACCTTCTCGAGGCCGTAATGGTCGGCCTCCAGCACCGCTTCGGCGGCCTTCAGGTCTTTCTTCAGGCGCTTGGCCTTGCCCCAGGGCAAGGACAGTATCCAGTCGAGATAGTTGCGCACAACCGTGGCCTCGGCCGACATCGGGCTCATCTGGCGCAGTTTCTTGAACTCGGCCTCGGCCTTCTGGCGCGCTTCCTTCGACAGTTTGGCGGCGGCGAGCTTCTCCTCAAGCTCGGACAGCTCCTCGCGGGAATCGTCGCCCTCGCCCAGCTCGCGCTGGATCGCCTTCATCTGTTCGTTCAGATAGTACTCGCGCTGGGTCTTCTCCATCTGGCGCTTGACCCGGCTGCGGATCTTCTTCTCCACCTGCAGCACGCTGATCTCGCCTTCCATCAGGCCCAGCGAACGCTCCAGCCGCCGGGCGGCGTCCGGCTCCTCCAGCAAAGCCTGCTTGTCGGCGATCTTCACGGCCAAATGCGCGGCGATAGTGTCGGCCAGCTTGGCCGGGTCGGTGATCTGGCCGATGCTGGCCAGCGCCTCGGGCGGGGCCTTCTTGTTCAGCTTCACATACTCGTCGAACTTCTCGGCCGCGGCGCGCATCAGCGCCTCCAGCTCGGCCGGGTCGCTGTCCGTAGCTGCGAGCGGCTCGGCCTCGGCCTCGAAATACGACTCCTGGTCCGTGTAGCGCAGGATGCGCATCCGCGCCCCGCCTTCCACCAGCACCTTCACCGTGCCGTCGGGCAGGCGCAGCAATTGCAGCACCGAGGCGATGACCCCGGTTTCGAAAATCGCCTCCGTCGCCGGGTCGTCGTCGCCAGCGTTCTTCTGCGTCGCCAGCAGAATCTGCTTGTCGGCGCGCATCACCTCTTCCAGTGCGCGCACTGATTTTTCGCGCCCCACAAACAGGGGAACAATCATGTGCGGGAACACCACGATGTCGCGCAACGGCAGCAGCGGAAGCGTCTTGGTCTCGGTCATTCGTGTCTCCAGACCCCCGCGCGGGGCGCGGGCGGCCGTTTTGTCAGGCGAGCATAAAGCCTCGCCCTGTTCGGTTCGTTAAACAAGTGGAGGCGGCGCCCACGCCGATCAAGGCGCGGCGCTGTCGATGGGCTTTGCGCGAATGCCTGTAAAGCCGGCCTCAGGCGCCCTTCTGCGGCGCCGCGGCCGGGGCTGATTTCTTGTCGGCGTAGATGTACAGCGGCTTGGCGCGGCCCTCGACCACCTCGGCGTTGACCACCACCTCCTCGACCCCGTCCAGGCCCGGGAGCTCGAACATCGTCTCCAGCAGAATGCCTTCCATGATCGAACGCAGGCCGCGGGCGCCGGTCTTGCGGGCGATCGCCTTCTTGGCGATGCCTTTCAGGGCGTCCTCGGTGAAGGTCAGGCCGACGCCTTCCATGTCGAACAGACGCTGATACTGCTTGACCAGCGCGTTCTTCGGCTCGGTCAGGATCTGCATCAGCGCCGCCTCGTCCAGGTCCTCCAGCGTGGCGATCACCGGCAGGCGGCCGACGAACTCCGGGATCAGGCCGAAGCGCAGCAGGTCGTCCGGCTCCACCTCACGCAGTATGTCTCCCGTGCGGCGGTCATCGGTCTCGCGCACGTCGGCGCCGAAGCCGATGGCGGAGCCCTTGCCGCGCTGGTTGATCACCTTCTCCAGTCCGGCGAAGGCGCCGCCGACGATGAACAGGATGTTGGTGGTGTCCACCTGCAGGAATTCCTGCTGCGGGTGCTTGCGTCCGCCCTGCGGCGGCACGCTGGCCACCGTGCCTTCCATGATTTTCAGCAGCGCCTGCTGCACGCCCTCGCCCGACACGTCGCGGGTGATCGACGGGTTGTCGGACTTGCGCGAGATCTTGTCGACCTCGTCGATATAGACAATGCCGCGCTGGGCGCGCTCGACATTGTAGTCGGCGGCCTGCAGCAGCTTCAGGATGATGTTCTCGACATCCTCGCCCACATAGCCGGCCTCGGTCAGCGTGGTGGCGTCGGCCATGGTGAAAGGCACGTCGATGATGCGCGCCAGCGTCTGGGCCAGCAGCGTCTTGCCGCAGCCCGTGGGGCCGATCAGCAGGATGTTGGACTTGGCCAGCTCCACATCGGCGTTCTGGGTGGCGTGGTTCAGGCGCTTATAGTGATTGTGCACCGCCACGGACAGCACGCGCTTGGCGTGGTCCTGGCCGATGACATAGTCGTTCAGCACCTTGAAGATCTCATAGGGCGTCGGCACGCCCTCCTTGGATTTCACCAGCGAGGTCTTGTTCTCCTCGCGGATGATGTCCATGCACAGTTCGACGCATTCATCGCAGATGAAGACCGTTGGTCCCGCGATCAGCTTGCGGACCTCGTGCTGGCTCTTGCCGCAGAACGAGCAATAAAGCGTGTTCTTGGCGTCGCCTCCGCCCGATGACTTGCTCATGACCGCTCCCGTCTCCGCCGGCCGGCCGCCGGCCGCGCCGCTTTCGCCGTTCCGTCCCTAGCAAGATCAGGGCCGGAGCTTAGCGAATGGTAACCGCGCCCGGCCATTCGACCACATTGCGCGCAGGGCGATCAAGCACCGCGCGCGGTTCATTCTCCGGCCTTCTCCGTCTTCGGCTCGCCCTCACGCCGTGCATAGACGTGATCGATCAGGCCAAATTCCTTCGCCTCGTCAGCGGACATGAAGAAATCCCGGTCCAGCGTCCGCTCGATGGCTTCATACTCCTGCCCGGTGTGCGTGACGTAAATCTCGTTCAACCGGCGCTTGATTTTTATGATGTCCTCGGCATGGCGCTCGATGTCGCTGGCCTGGCCTCGGAACCCGCCCGAAGGCTGGTGCACCATGATGCGCGCGTTCGGGGTGGCGAAGCGCATGCCCTTCTCGCCCCCGGCCAGCAGCAGCGACCCCATCGACGCCGCCATGCCGACGCAAGCCGTGGCCACGGGGCTGCGGATGTATTGCATGGTGTCGTAGATCGCCAGGCCGGAGGAGACGACGCCCCCCGGCGAGTTGATGTACATGGCGATCTCTTTCTTCGGGTTCTCCGATTCCAGGAACAGAAGCTGGGCCACCACCAGGCTGGCCATGTGGTCCTCGACCGGGCCGGTGACGAAGATGATCCGCTCTTTCAGCAGGCGGGAATAGATGTCATAGGCGCGCTCGCCGCGGCTGGTCTGTTCGACCACCATCGGCACAAGCTGCATCATCGTCTCTTGCGGATCATTCATGGCGGGCTCCCCGGCGGGCGGCCCGGATGGAGAATCGGGCCTGTGTTCTGAAAGGCCGGGTCAATATCGCCACCCCGGACTCGCGGCGCAAGGCGCACGGCGCAGCAGCCGTTGCGCCTGACCTGCGGGCGACGGAAGAAAACGCCTATTTCTTCGCCGGGGCTTTCTTCGCGGCGGGCTTTTTCGCCGGCGCCGTCTTCGCCGCCGGTTTGGCTTCGGCCTTGGCCGGGGCGGCTTTCTTGGCGGCGGGCTTTTCAGCCTTCTTCGCCGGGGCCTTCTTCGTCGCCGGCTTTTTGGCCGGGGCCTCGTCCTCGTCGGCGAACAGGGCGTCGCGGCTGACCTTTTTCTCGCTCACCTCGGCCAGTTCGAGGATGTAGTCGACGACCTTCTCCTCGTAGATCGGGGCGCGCAGCGAGGCCAGCGCGTTCGGGTTCTTCTGGTAGAACTCCACCACCTGGCGCTCCTGGCCGGGGTAGCGGGCGGCTTCCTGGTTAACGGCACGGGCGATCTCTTCCTGGGTGACCTCCACCTTGCCCTCGCGGCCGATCTTCGCCAGCACCAGGCCCAGGCGCACGCGGCGCTCTGCGATGCCGCGGTATTCAGCCTTCAGCACGTCTTCCGGCTTGCCCTGGTCCTCGGGCTCCAGATGCCCGTGCTCCATGGCGTGGCTTACTTCGCGCCAGATGCCCTCGAACTCGGCGTCGACCATGCCCTGCGGCAGATCGAAGGCGTGTTCGGCGTCGAGTTGATCCAGCAGGGCGCGCTTGACCTTCATCCGCGACTGATCGGCGAACTCGCGCTCGAAGCGCTGCTTCATCACTTTCTTAAGCTCGTCCAGCGACGACAGGCCCAGCCGCTTGGCCAGCTCGTCGTCCACCTGCGCCGCCTCCGGCGCCTCGACGGCCTTCACCGTCACGTCGAACACCGCGTCCTGCCCGGCCAGGCGGTCGACGCCGTAATCGGCCGGGAAAGCCACCTTCAGTTCGCGCTGCTCACCGGCCTTCGCGCCTAGTAGCTGTTCCTCAAAACCGGGGATGAAGGCGCCGTCGCCGATCACCACGCGCGCGTCCTCGGCGCTGCCGCCCTCGAACGCCTCGCCGCCGATCCTGCCGGTGAAATCGATCACCACGGCGTCGCCCTGTTCGGCCTTCGCGGCCTTGCCGGTCTTGGCCTTGAACGAACGGCTGTCGGCGGCCAGGCGCTCCAGCGCCTTCTCGACTTCCGATTCCGGCACCTCGGCCACCGGGCGGGTCAGCTTGACCTTCGCCGGATCGGCGGCCTTGAAGTCCGGCATGATCTCCAGCCGGATCTCGAAGGCGAAATCCTTGCCCGCCTTCACCACTTCATGAATGTCGGACTTGACCTCAAGCTGCGGCTGGCTGGCTGGCTCGATGCCGCGCTCGGACAGCGTCGACTGAGTGGCCTGCGGCAGCAGTTCCTCCAGCACGTCGCCGAGGATGGATTCGCCAAACACCTTCTTGATGTGGCTGGCCGGCACTTTGCCGGGGCGGAAACCCTTCAGCCGCACTTGCGGGCGGATCTCCTCGATCTTGGCGTCGAGACGATTCTGAAGGTCTTTGGCGGGCACCTTGATTTCAAAGGTGCGGCTCAGCCCCTCGGCGGCTTTTTCGACAACTTGCATGATTCCGGCCTTGAACAGTCTGGCGGGCGGCCCCCGCCCCCGTGAAACGAGCGCGGGTTATGTCACGGGCCAATGCGGCGCGCAACGCCGCTTGGCGGCTGGAGCCGCAGCGATTTCCGCAATCGGGAGGAGTCACCAAATGTCGCCAGCCAGACCAAGGCGTCCGTAGCGCTCCGCACCATGCCAGTGAAGCCTGCAGCAGCCGCACAGTCCGGATCGAACCCCTTTTCGCCCTCGCGCATGTGCTCGATTTCTTCCTGCAGGATGTCTGCGATCAACTCCGCCAGCGCATCGTCCCGCCCGGTGAGATAGGCCGCCTGCTCCGCCAGATGGCCATGCACCGCCTGTTCGATCGCCGCCGTGCAGGCATATATCCCCCTGCGCCCGCCCAGGACGCTGACCAGCCCCAGCAGGAACCCTCCGGCCACCCATAGCGGCCTTGTCGCGCACGGAGACACATTCCGATCCCGCATCGCTTCACGAAAGCACTTGCGGTGGGTTTTCTCATGCGCGACCGCGTCAGCCAGAAAAGCATTCAGATCGTCAGACCAGGCCCACCCGAACAGGCGCTGGGCCTGGTAAATCGCAACCGCCCCGCACTCGCCCGAATGGTTTACGCGCAAAATTCGGGCGCGGGTTCGCTCCAGAGGAAATTCCAACCCAAATGCGGGCGCTGCATCGGTCATGGCGGGCCTTGGTTTGGTGCGGATGGAGGGACTCGAACCCCCACGCCTCTCGGCGCCAGAACCTAAATCTGGTGCGTCTACCAGTTCCGCCACATCCGCATCGTCTGGCCGGGGCGCGGTGATAGCAGTCGCGCGGCGCTTCGCAAACGCCTATATGGCGGGTCATGAGCGACGCCGCCGCCGATTCCGCGCACACCCCGCCCGGCATGGACTGGGAGGCCCGGTTCCGCGAGGGCCACACCCCGTGGGAGCGCCCGGGCCTGCACCCGGCCTTCCTGCAATGGCGCGATTCCGGCGCCTTCGCGGACGTTAAGCGGATCATCATTCCCGGCTGCGGCCGCGCGCCGGAGTTGGCGGCCTTCGCGCAAATGGGGCTGGACGCCGCCGGGACCGATCTTTCCGAAACGGCTTTAAATTACCAGCGCAATAAACTGAAAGAAAACAATCTCTCGGCGGTGCTTATACCCGGCGACAGCCTGGCCTATGCGCCGGACGCGCCGTTCGACGCGGTCTATGAACAGACCTTTCTGTGCGCGATCAGCCCGAAGCTGCGCGGCGATTACGAACGCGCCGTTCACCGCTGGCTGCGCCCCGGCGGCCGCCTGTTCGCGCTGTTCATGCAGAAAGAGGAGCCAGGCGGCCCGCCCTATGGTTGCTCCATCGCCGCGATGCACGACCTGTTCCCCGGCGACCGCTGGACCTGGCCGGAACCGCCCTACCCCGCCTTTCCGCACCCGTCGCTGAGTGGCAAGCCGGAACTGGCCGTGATCCTGACGCGGCGCTAGCAGGAATCCGGCTATCGCCCCAGCCCCTGGGCGCTGGGATCGAAGGCGGCGAGACCGGCCGAGTTGACGATGTCGCTGACCGGCGCGCCCAGGCGCACGATCTGCGCCGGCTTCTCCAGCCCGACCAGGATCGGGCCGATCACTGTCGCCCCGCCCGCCGCCTTCAGCAGCCGCACGGCGATGGAGGCCGAGTGCGCCGCCGGCATCACCAGCACATTGGCGGGCTGTGACAGGCGCGAGAAGGGATACAGCTCGTGCTGGGCGGGGTTCAGGGCCACGTCGGCGGCCATTTCGCCCTCGTATTCAAAGTCCGGTTTGCGCTGATCCAGAATCCGCACCGCGGCCTTGACCTTCTCGGTCCGCTCGCCCGGCGGATTGCCGAAGGTGGAATAGGACAGAAAGGCCACTCGCGGCGTCAGCCCGAACCGGCGCGCCACCGCCGCCAGTTCGCAGCCGATATCGGCCAGTTCCTCCGGCTCTGGAAACTCGGTGACGTTCACATCGCCGATCAGCAGGGTACGGCCCCGGCTGATCGCCGCCTTGACGCCGATCACGCGCCCGCCCGGCGCCGGATCCAGCACCAGCCGGATATCGGCCAGCGCCATGTTGGAATGGCGGGTGACGCCGGTGACCATGCCGTCGGCGTCGCCGAACTTGACCATGCAGGCGGAGAAGACGTTGCGGTTGGTGTTGACCAGCCGCTGCACGTCGCGCTTCAGAAAGCCCTTGCGCTGCAGGCGGCCATACAGGAACTGGGCGTAGTCGTAATTCTGGTCCGACAGGCGGGCGTTGCAGATTTCCAGCGCGTCCTCCGGCACGCCCAGTTCGCGCATATTGGCCTTGGTCTCGGCCTCGCGGCCGACCAGGATCGCCTTGCCCAGCCCTTGGTTCTGGAACGACCAGGCGGCGCGGATCACGCTTGGCTCCTCGCCCTCGGCGAAGACGATGGTTTTCTGGCTGGCGCGGATGGCGGCGGCCACGCGCTGTTGCAGCGCCGCCGTGGGGTCGGCGCGTCGGGCCAGCGACTGGCGGTAACTGTCGTCATCCTTCGCCTCGATGCGCGCCACGCCGCTGTCCACCGCCGCGCGGGCGACGAAGGGCGGAATCCAGGCGATCAGGCGCGGGTCGAACGGCGTGGGGATGATATAGTCGCGGCCATAGCGCAGGGCCTCGCCGCCATAGGCCTCGGCCACCTCGTCCGGCACATCCTCGCGCGCCAGCGCCGCCAACGCTTTTGCGGCGGCGATCTTCATCTCCTCGTTGATCGTCCGCGCCCGCACGTCCAGCGCGCCGCGGAAGATGTAGGGGAAACCCAGCACGTTATTGACCTGATTGGGATAATCCGAACGCCCGGTGGCGATAATGGCGTCTGATCGCGCCTCCCTGATCTTTTCGGGCCTGATTTCCGGCTCAGGATTGGCCATGGCGAAGATGATCGGATCGGCGGCCATCGACTTGACCATCGCCTGACTGACGATTCCGCCCGCCGACAGGCCCAGCAGGCAGTCGGCGCCCTTCACGGCCTCGGCCAGGGTACGCAGCTTCGTCTTGCGGGCATGGCTGGCGAGGCGCGGGTGCAGGCCGTCGCGGCCTTCGTAAACCACGCCGTCCTTGTCGACGACGATGGCGTTCTCGGGCCGCACGCCCATCGACTGCACCAGCTCCAGCACCGACAGGCCGGCGGCGCCGCCGCCGACAAGGACGACTTTCAGATCCTCGAACTTGCGCCCCGTCAGGTCGCAGGCGTTGATCAGGCCGGCGGCGGCGATGATCGCCGTGCCGTGCTGGTCGTCATGGAACACCGGGATGTCGAGCGCCTCGCGCAGGCGGGCCTCGATCTCGAAGCATTCCGGGCTTTTGATGTCCTCGAGATTGATGCCGCCGAAACTGGCCCCGAACCCGGCGACGCAGTCCACGAACCTGTCGGGGTCGGTGTAGCTGACCTCCACGTCCACCGCGTCGATGTCTGCGAAGCGCTTGAACAGGACGGCCTTGCCCTCCATCACCGGCTTCGAGGCCATCGCGCCAAGGTTTCCGAGGCCCAGAATCGCCGTGCCGTTGCTGACCACCGCGACCATGTTGCCCTTCGACGTGTAGTCGTAGACCGCGTCCGGGTTCTCGGCGATCGCCTTCACCGGCGCCGCCACGCCCGGCGAATAGGCCAGCGACAGGTCGCGCTGGGTCGCCATCGGCTTGGTGGGACTCATCCCCAGCTTTCCCGGAACCGGCTCGCGGTGAAAGGCCAGGGCCTCGAGATCGAAGGCGGAGGGGGCGTCGGGTTTCGGTTTCTTCGGCATGGAACTGACTTAACGCTGAATCGCGCGCCGCGCGACAGCAGGGATGTTCAGTTTTTCACTTCGCTGCGCGCCACGAACAGGCGGGCATAGACCCCAGGCAGCGCCTGCGGCAGGTCTGACGCGATCAGGCCGGGGCCAAGGGCGATGCCGGCGTCGCCATGCAGCCAGGCCGCCGCCGAGGCGGCGTCGAACGCATCCGCCCCGCCGGCCAGGAACGCCCCGATCATCCCCGCCAGCACGTCGCCGGTTCCGGCGGTGGCCAGCCAGCTCGTGGCGTGGATATTGACCCGCGCCCGGCCGTCCGGCGCGGCGATCACCGTCTCCGGCCCTTTCAGCAGCACCACGGCGCCCGCCGCCTTCGCCGCCGCCTTCGCGGCCTCTATCCGGTTCAGCGACCCCGCCAGCAGGCCGGGGAACAGGCGCTCGAACTCGCCCTCATGCGGGGTCAGCACGTCGGTTGCGCGCAGCGTCGCGAACAGGGCTTGCGGCTCGGCCTCGAAACTGGTCAGGGCGTCGGCATCCAGCACCAGCGGCGCCGGCGTCGACAACGCCGCCAGCACGATTTCGCGCGTCGCCGCGCCCACCCCCGCCGCCGGGCCGATCACCGCCGCCGTGGCTCGCGTCTGCGCCAGACCCTCCAGAAACCCCGCCGCGCCGACGAAGGGGCGCAGCATCTCCGACTCCAGCGCCGGGGCGTAGGCCGTGATCGCCTCTGGCGGCGCCAGCACCGTCACCAGCCCAGCGCCCGCGCGCAGCCCCGCCCGCGCCGCCAGCCGCGCCGCCCCGGTGCGGTGCGCCGGCCCGCCGAGAACCGCCAGCCGGCCGCGGCGGTGTTTGTGTTCGCCGCCCGGCGCCGGCAGATGCGGCCACAGGTCCGGCCCGTTCACTTCCGCCATGATCTCTGTCTCCGCCGCCCAGCCGTCAGGAATGCCGATATCAGCCAGAACCACCTCGCCGCACAGGCCGCGTCCCGGCGACAGCACATGGGCGGGTTTCAGCCGGTGAAAGGTCACCGTCAGATCCGCCTGGAACACCGGCCCGTCCGCCCGCGCCCGGTCGCCGTCGAGACCGCTCGGCACGTCGGCGGCGATCACCGGGCGCCCACCCTCGCCCGCAATTTGCGCCAGCGCCGCGGCGGCGCCCTCCAGACTGCGCGTCAAACCGGCGCCGAACAAGGCGTCGACCACCAATTCGGCCCCGCGCAGACTGTGGGTTGAAAGTGGCGCCGCTTCACCCCGCCATTGCTGCGCCGCAGCAAGCGCATCGCCCTTCAGCGCCGCGACCGCCCCCAGCAGGAACACCCGCACCGGCCAGCCGCGCTCCGCCAACAGGCGGGCGCAGACAAAGCCGTCGCCGCCATTGTTTCCCGGGCCGCACAGCACCGCCGCCGGGCGCGGCGTCCAGCGCGCGATTATCGCGTCGCACAAAGCTTTCCCGGCCGCCCCCATCAGCGCGGCGCCCGGTGTTCCGGCCCGGATCGCAAAGGCGTCGGCGGCGCGCATGGCGTCCGTGGAAAGAATTTCTGCAGGCATGGCTATAAATCCGAGAATCAGCTGTTATGCTGCATCTGCGTTAAACGCCCTCCGCGCTTCGTGCGTCTTCCAACTGACCTGACCGGTCAATCAATGGACCTTATCCGGTGAAAAAGGTCGAGGCACTGATCAAGCCATTCAAGCTGGACGACGTGCGTGACGCGCTCCAGGAAATCGGCGTCCAGGGAATGACCGTCACCGAGGCGAAGGGCTTCGGCCGCCAGAAGGGTCATTCCGAACTCTATCGCGGCGCTGAGTACGTCGTCGACTTCCTGCCCAAGATCAAGATCGAGGTCGTGGCCCCCGACGCCCGCGTCGAGGCGATCGTCGAGGCGATCCGCACCGCCGCGTCCACAGGCCGTATCGGCGACGGCAAGATATTCGTATCCCCCGTCGAACACGTCATTCGCATCCGCACCGGAGAAACCGGCGAAGACGCCATCTGATCCCCGCCCCAAGTCCAGCCCTGTAACGGAGCCCTCCCCATGTCCGAGAAGATCCTGAAGAAAATCAAGGATGAAGAGATCGCGTATGTCGATCTGCGCTTCACCGACACCCGCGGCAAGCTGCAACACGTCACCTTCGACGTCTCTATGGTCGACAAGGATTTCTTCGAAGACGGGGTGATGTTCGACGGCTCATCGATCAACGGCTGGAAAGCGATCAACGAGTCCGACATGACGCTGATGCCGGATCCCTCCTACGCGCATGTGGATCCGTTCTTCCAGGACAAGACCCTGTTCATGTTCTGCGACATCCAGGATCCGTCAACGGGCGAAAGCTACAACCGCGACCCGCGCACCACCGCCAAGAAGGCCGAGGCGTTCCTGAAGGCCAGCGGCGCCGGCGATGTCGCCTATTTCGGGCCAGAGGCGGAGTTTTTCGTTTTTGATGACGTGCGATGGACCACCAGCCAGAACGACACCGGCTACCGGCTCGATTCTGACGAGGGCCCCTGGAATTCTGGAACCGGTTATGAAGGCGGCAATCTGGGCCACCGCCCGGGACCGAAGGGCGGCTATTTCCCGGTGCCGCCGATCGACTCGGGACAGGATTTCCGCTCCGAAATGCTGTCGGTGATGGGCGAACTGGGCCTGGAGCCGGAGAAACATCACCACGAGGTGGCGCCATCGCAACACGAGCTGGGGATGAAGTTCTCCACCCTCACCACGATGGCCGACCGCATGCAGATTTATAAGTACGTGGTGCAGATGGTCGCCGCCGCCTATGGCAAGACCGCCACATTCATGCCGAAGCCGGTCGTTAACGACAACGGCAGCGGCATGCATGTGCACCAGTCGATCTGGAGAGGCGGCCAGCCGCTGTTCGCCGGCGACCGCTACGCCGACCTTTCGGAAACCTGCCTCTACTACATCGGCGGGATCATCAAACACGCCAAGGCGATCAACGCCTTCGCCAACCCCGCCACCAACAGCTACAAGCGCCTGGTGCCGGGTTTCGAAGCGCCGGTGTTGCTGGCCTACTCGGCGCGCAACCGTTCGGCTTCGATCCGCATTCCCTATACGTCGTCGCCGAAGGGCAAGCGCATCGAGACCCGCTTTCCCGACCCCGCCGGCAACCCCTATCTGACCTTCTCGGCGCTGCTGATGGCGGGCCTGGACGGCATCGAACAGCGCATCCACCCCGGCGACGCCATGGACAAGGACCTCTACGACTTGCCGCCGGAAGAGTTGAAGGACATCCCCACCGTCTGCCGCACCCTGCGCGAGGCGCTTGAGGCGCTGGACGCAGACCGCGCCTTTCTGAAAAAGGGCGGAGTTTTCGATGACGACCAGATAGACGCCTACATCGAGCTGAAGATGGGAGAGGTGACTCGCTACGAGACCCACCCCCACCCTGTGGAGTTCGACCTCTACTACAAGTGCTGATCGCGACGGGGGAAAACTGACGCTGCGCCGGGCGGCAATTGACGGTCGACGCGGCGTCCGCACTTCGCTAACAATACGCGCCGTCAGAGGTTTGGGCCTCCAGCAGCCGGGATTCGTCATGCGCACACGTCTATTCATCTCCTGCGCCGCCGGGGCGCTGATCTCCGCCGCTCCGGCGCTCGCCCAGACCGAGGTGAATGACGAGCGCACATCGCCGATCCGCACCTCCACGATCAACAACGGACAGCCGAACGACATCCTGATCACCACGAATGGGCGCGTGCGGCTGACCGGTGACGCCGGCCCGGCCGTCACCATGGATTCGACTCACAACGTCGAAAACCGCGGCACGATCAGCGTCACTGGCGCCGATGGCGGCGTTGCCGTGCACATGGTTGGCGGCGCCAGCGGGACCTTCACCAATGTCGGCGCCGTCACCCTGGGCAGCGGCGAGGATGACGACACCCGCTATACGGACCTGGTTGGCATTCTGATCGATGGCGATGGCGCCTTCACCGGCGACATCCGCAACCTCGCCGGAGGGGCGATACGCGTGGACGGCGACGATTCCGCCGGCATCCGGGCGATCCTTCTTCTCGACGGCTCAATTGAAAATCTCGGCCTAATCAGCGTCACCGGAAGCAATGGCGTCGGCATCGACCTGCGTCAGGGCCTGACCGGAGACCTAAATCTTGGCGGCGCAGTCAACGCCGCCGGCGAAGGCTCTACAGCCGTGCGGCTGGGCGGCGACGTAGGCGGCATCCTCGCCATTCGTGGCAACATATTCGCTTCCGGATACACGGTTTCCGACCGGCCAACCGGCGCCGGCGCCACCCAGGTCAATATGGACGAGCAATTGCAGGGCGGGCCGGCGATCATAGTCGGCGGCGACCTCGCCCATGGCTTTTTCGTGGTCGGACCAACGGCAGATGACCGAAGCATCAATCAGGGGGCGATCACCGTTCTTGGATCGGCGCCAGCGATCTGGATTTCTCCGGAATTTCGCACTACCGGCGCCGGCGACATTTTCATAGGTCGAGTGTTCTTCGCCGCTGACCCAGATGACGAAGATTCAGAGGACGAACTGCTCGATTATGGCCTGGTCAATCGCGGCGCAATCAGCGCCAATGGCATTTTTGACGGAGTTTCCGCCACGGCGATCCGCATTGAAGGCGCCTGGATTGACGGCGACTTGTTCACGACGACGATTGAAGGCGGCATCCGCAACAACGGTTCGTTTTCCGCAAACGCCTTCGCTGCCACGGCCACGACCCTGCTGATCGGTGAAGGCGCGATAATACCGTTTTTCCATAATGATAACGAGTTCTTCTCTACCGTCTCCAATGGCGGCACGGCGCGCGGCCTTGTGATTCTCGAAGGCGGCAGCCTGCCACATGTCATGAACTCGTCGCTAATACTGGCGCGCGTGCAGGGCGCTGGCAGCGCCATAGCCATTCTTGACGAGTCCAACACCCTGTCGCTGATCGAGAATTCCGGCCTGATACTGGCGCAATTCGCGGGGGTGAATGGCCAACCGATCGCCGCAGACCTGCCTGAACAGGCCTTCGCCCGCGCCATCGACCTGTCACGCTCGACCATCGACGTCACCTTCCGCCAGACTGCGCCAGAGGATGCGCCAGTCGGTTTCGAACCGGGGGTGACCGGCGACATCGTACTGGGATCCGGCGACGATACGGTTGATGTCAGCGCCGGCTTTATCCGCGGCGACATTGATTTCGGAACCGGCGCCGACAGGCTGCTGATCTCGGGAACCGGTCATGTCCACGCCGCGCTGCGCACGGCGGACAACGACCTCGCCATTGAGATGGACGGCGGCTCGCTTGAGATCCTCAACCGTTCCACCGCCAACATTCGCACCGCGAATTTCGGCGATGGTTCACGGCTGATCTTCCGCGTCGACACCGCCGAGCCGGGCGTCCCCCTGCTCGACGCCAGCGAGACCATCACCTTCGAAAGCGGTTCGCGTGTCAGCGCCTCGCTGTCCAACCTGATCGGAATGGGCGCCGAATACATCGTCCTGCATGCGAACGAACTGGTCATCGAAGACACGCTGCTTGATCTTGTCGGCGTCGATTCGCCCTTCCTCTATTCCGTCGTCCTGGAACGGCACGTCGATGACAACGAAACCCTGGTAATGACCCTGCAGCGCAGAAGCGCCTCGGAAATGGGCATGAACGACGCCCAGTCCGCCGCGTTCGAAGCCGCCTGGTCGACCTGGCTTGAGAACAGCGCCCTGGGCGCCGCTTTCGCCGGGCTCAGCTCCGCCTCCTCCTTCTATGCCGCGTACAACCAGCTGCTGCCGGAATACAGCGTCAGCGCCATCCAGTTCGCCATCGCCAACAATGACAGCGCGATGGGCGCGATCTCCAACCGTCTCGACGCCGCACGGCGCAGCCCGGACGGCACCGGGGGCATCTGGGTGCAAGAGTTCGGTTATTTCGCCGACCGCGCCGGATCGGCCTTTGGCCCGGGCTATCGCGGACAAGGCTTCGGCATGGCGATGGGCGTCGACCGCCCCTTTGGTCCCTTCTACGCCGTCGGCCTGAACCTCTCCGGCGCGGCCAGCGAAATCGCCGAACATGACGGATTCGACAAACCGATGACGGCTCTGACGGCGCAGTTCGGCGGTTACGCCGGTCTGGAAATGGGCGGTTTCACCGCCGACTTCTACGCCGGGCTGGGCCTCGACCGGTTTGAAACCGAACGGCGCATCCTGATCGGCGCGTTCGACCGCACCGCCGCCGCGAGCTGGACCGGGCATCACATGACCGCCTCGGCCCGTTTCGGCCGCGATTTCGAGTTCGGCCGGCGTTACTATGTCCGCCCGGCTGTTTCGGTGGACTTCCTGCGGCTCAATGAATCCTCATACACCGAAACTGGCGGCGGGCTGGGCGTGGACCTGACCGTAGACCGGCGCGACACCCAGACCTTCTCCTCGACGGCCAGCATCACATTCGGCGCCCGCTTCGGCGATCCTACGTCCTGGTGGTCGCCACAGCTACGCCTTGGCTACCGCAACGAATTCGACGGCGTCAGCACCGAGACCACAGCGCGCTTCGCCGGCACGGACTCGCCATTCAACCTGCGCGCCCACCGCCTGCCCGGCACCGGCGCGGTGTTCGGCTTCTCGCTGTCGGCGGGGTCAGGGTACTCGACTTTCTCCTTCGACTATGACGCTGATTTCCGTGACGATTTCGTCCGCCACATCGCGCGCGTCGTGGTGCGGCTGGTCTTCTAGCGAAGGCGCGCGGGCGGACCGCCCGCCCAACGCTAAGATTTGGTAAACCATGCCGGAACAGGATTCCGGAATGTGGTTGCGCTCCCTATCGCTGGTGATCGCGCTTGGCCTGTTGACCGGCGCCTGCGGGCACCGGTCGCCATCGCAGACCCATGACGCCTGTCAGATGCTGCAGGACAATCGCTCCTGGTGGCGCGCCCTGCAGCGCAGCGAACGCCAATGGGGCGTATCGCCGGGCATCCAGCTCGCCACCATCAACCGCGAATCCAGCTTCCGGCGCAACGCCCGCCCGCCGCGCAACCGCATCCTGGGCGTGATCCCCGGATCGCGGCCGTCAAGCGCGCGCGGCTATGCCCAGGCGCTGGACACCACCTGGCAATGGTATCAGCGCGACACCGGAAACACCCGCGGCCGCCGCAACAACTTCGCCGACGCCGCCGATTTCGTTGGCTGGTATTCGAACAAGAGCCGGCAATTGTCCGGCATCGCGCTGACCGACGCACGGGCGCTGTATCTGGCCTATCACGAAGGTCATACCGGCTATAACCGCGGCAGCTATCGCAGCAAGGCCTGGCTGCTGCGCGCCGCCGACCAGGTTGCGGCGGACGCCCAACGCTATGACGCCCAGATCCGCGAATGCCGCGGCCTGCGGCGCCGGTTCGGAGTGTTCTGAAATCTCCCCTTCCGGCGCCGACTCGTGCATCGTGCGTCAATGACTCGCTCCGCCAACCAGGCCGACCTGTTTTCAGCCCCGCCGCCCGAGCCGCAGGCCGGCGCCGCCGCGCCCGCCGGCGGCTATTCGGCCGCCCATATCGAGGTTCTGGAAGGGCTGGAGGCCGTGCGCCGCCGCCCCGGCATGTATATCGGCGGCACGGATGAACGCGCCCTGCACCATCTGTTCGCCGAGGTTCTCGACAACGCCATGGACGAGGCCGTCGCCGGCTGGGCCGACCGTATCGAAGTGGCGGTGGACGAAGACGGCTTCGTCAGCGTCACCGACAACGGCCGCGGCATACCGGTCGATCCGCATCCGAAGTTCAAGGACAAGTCGGCACTGGAAGTGGTGATGACCACCCTGCACGCCGGCGGCAAATTCTCCGACGCCGCCTACAAGACCTCCGGCGGGCTGCACGGCGTCGGCGTTTCCGTGGTCAATGCGCTGTCGGAGCGGCTGGAGGTGCAGGTCGCGCGCGAGCGCACCTTGTACGGCCAGGACTTCGCCCGTGGCCTGCCGCTCGGCCCGTTGCGCACCGTCGGCGCGGCGCCGAACCGGCGCGGCACCCGCGTGCGCTTCAAGCCGGATGCGGAGATATTCGGCGCCCGGTTGCGCCTGAAGCCCTCGCGCCTGTTCGCCATGGCGCGCGCCAAGGCGTTCCTGCGCCGCGGGGTTGAGATCCGCTGGGCCTGCCCCGAAGACCTGCTGGACAACGCCGAAACCCCCGCCGAGGCCGTCCTGCGCTTCCCGGGCGGCCTCGCCGACCGCCTGGCGGAGCTGGTCAAGGGCTGCGCCCTTGTCACCACCGAGCCCTTCACCGGGCGAGTGGAGCGCGACGACGGCCGCGGCGGCGCGGAATGGGCGCTGGCGTGGTCGGCCAACGGCTTCGGAGAGGCCGACGGCTTCACCCAGTCCTTCTGCAACACCGTGCCGACGCCGCAGGGCGGAACGCATGAACAGGGGCTGCGCAATGCCCTGACCAAGGGGCTGCGCGCCTATGCGGAGCTGACCAGCGTCAAGAAAGGCGGGCTGATCACCCCCGACGACGTGATGGGCGGGGCCGGGGCGCTGGTCTCGGTTTTCATTCATGACCCGGAATTCCAGGGCCAGACCAAGGAACGGCTGGCGAGCCCGGAAGCGGCGAAGCTGGTGGAGACCGCCGTCGGCGACCGCTTCGACCACTGGCTGGCCGGCGCGCCGAAAGAGGCCGAGCGCCTGCTGGGCTGGGTGATCGAGCGCGCCGAAGAACGCCTGCGCCGCCGCAAGGAAAAGGCCGTCAAGCGTCAGACCGCGGCGCGCAAGCTGCGCCTGCCCGGCAAACTGGCCGACTGTTCTCGGGCCGGAGCCGACGGCACGGAGTTGTTCATCGTCGAGGGCGATTCGGCAGGCGGCAGCGCCAAACAGGCCCGCGACCGCGAAACCCAGGCCATCCTGCCCCTGCGCGGCAAGATTCTGAACGTCGCCTCGGCCAGCGGCGACAAGATCGCCGCCAACCAGGAGATCGCAGACCTGGTGCTGGCGCTGGGTTGCAGCGTGGGCTCGAAGTTCGTGCTCGACGACCTGCGTTACGAGCGCGTGGTGATCATGACCGACGCCGATGTCGACGGGGCCCACATCGCCGCGCTGCTGATCACCTTCTTCTACCGCTCGATGCCGGAGCTGATCCGGTCAGGCCGGCTCTATCTCGCCCAACCGCCGCTCTACCGTCTCAGCCAGGGCGGACGGACGCTCTACGCACGCGACGACGTGCACAAGGACCAACTGGTCGCAGAGGCGTTCAAGGCCGGCAAGGTCGAGGTTGGCCGGTTCAAAGGCCTTGGCGAAATGACCCCGGCGCAGTTGAAAAGCACCACCATGGATCCGAAGACCCGCCAGATGGCGCGCATCACAATGGACCCCGCCGCCATGCCCAGTTTCGAGGCGCTGGTGGAGACGCTTATGGGCCGCAAGGCCGAGTTGCGTTTCCAGTACATTCAGGATCACGCACCCGTGATCGGCGAGATCGACGTTTGACCTTCCCCGTGCGGCGTTGAACTATGCCGCATCGCAACCCGGGCATGGATGGGGAGTTTGAATCCATGACATCAATACGCTTGAAATGGCCGGCGCTGCTCGCCGGTTTCGCGCTGCTGGCCGCCTGCAATGGCCAGCCGGCGGAAAACGGAAACGGCGATGGCGAGGCCAGCGGCGCATCTGAAGTCGTGCGTTACTCGACAGACCCCTACCCCTCCACTTATCAGCCGCGCCCAAGCCAGACCACGCTGATCACCAACGCCAACATCTATGACGGCGTCGGCGGCGAGATCCGTGGCGGCCAGGTGCTGATCGCCGACGGGCGCATCGCCGCCATCGGCGAAACGGTGGAGGCGCCGGAAGGCGCGCGGGTGATCGACGCCGGCGGCCGCTGGGTCACCCCCGGCATCATCGACGTCCATTCGCACCTCGGCGTCTACGCCTCGCCCGGCGTAAGCGCCCACAGCGACGGCAACGAGGCCACCAGCCCGGTCACCGCCGAAGTGTGGGCCGAACATGGCGTCTGGCCGCAGGACCCCGGTTTCGATGCGGCGCTGGCTGGCGGTATCACCACGCTGCACATCCTGCCCGGTTCCGCCAATCTGTTCGGCGGACGCGGCGTCACGCTGCGCAATGTGCCCGGCCGCACCGTTCAGGAGATGAAATTTCCCGGCGCGCCCTACACCCTGAAAATGGCCTGCGGCGAGAACCCGAAACGGGTTTACGGCAGCCAGCGCCGCGCCCCGGCCTCGCGCATGGGCAACGTCGCCGGCTATCGCGCCGCATGGCAGCGCGCCGTTGAATACCGCCGCAGCTGGGAGAATTACTGGCGCCGCGCCGAGAACGGCGAGAACAACGTCACCCCGCCCACGCGCAGCCTGGAGCTGGATACGCTGATGGGCGTGCTGAACGGCGAAATCCTGGTGCAGATGCACTGCTATCGCGCCGACGAAATGGGCCTGGTGCTCGATATGGCCGGGGAGTTCGGCTACCACGTCGCCGCCTTCCACCACGGCGTGGAAGCCTACAAGATGGCCGACTATCTGCGCGAAGCGGACACCTGCGCCGCCGTGTGGGCGGACTGGGGCGGCTTCAAGATGGAGGCCTTCGACTCCATCCGCGAGAACCTCGCCCTGCTTCATGCCGCCGGCGCCTGCGCCATGATCCATTCCGATGACGCGCTGGGCATCCAGCGCCTGAACCAGGAAATCGCCAAGGTGCTGGGCGACGCCCGAAGAGCGGGGCTGGAGATCAGCGAGGCCGAGGCCTGGGCATGGGTGTCGTCGAACCCGGCCCGCGCGCTGGGCATCGCGGAAGAGACCGGTTCTTTGCAGCCCGGCCTGCGCGCCGACCTGGTGATCTGGTCCGCCAACCCGTTCAGCACCTATGCGCTCGCCGACCAGGTGTTCATTGACGGCGCCGCGCTCTACGACCGCGCCGATCCCGCCATGCGCACGGTGCGCGACTTCATGCTCGGCCAGCCCGGCGAGGGAGAAGACTGATGAGAACCCTGTTCGCGATCATCGCTTCACTGCTGTTCGCGGCCTCCGCCGCGGCGCAGACCATCGCCGTCACCAACGGCCGGGTGATCACCAACGCCGAATCCGGCGTTATCGACAACGGAACCGTGCTGATCCGCGACGGCGCCATCGCCGCCGTGGGGGCGGACGTGGAGATTCCGCAGGATGCGCGGGTGATCGACGCCGGCGGCGGCTGGATCACGCCCGGCCTGTTCGCGCCTTTCACGCAACTGGGCCTGATCGAGGTGTCGCTGGAATCCAGCACCAACGACGCCAGCGCCAGCGGGTCGGACTTCTCCGCCGCGCTGCGCGCCGCCGACGCCTTCAACCCCAACGGCATCCACATCCCCGACACCCGCGTGCGCGGGGTGACGCGCTTCGCCCTGTTCCCGAACACCGGCGCCAACATCATCGCCGGGCGCGGCGCGCTGGGGCACACCGGCGGCGGCTATGACGCCCTGTTCGCCGTCGACAGCTTCATGGTCGCCGACCTCAGCCAGTCAGGCGCCGGAACCGCCGGCGGATCACGCGCCGCGGCCTGGGCGTTCCTGAACGCGGCGCTGGCTGACGCCCGCGGCTATCCCGGCCGTTTCATGGCCCATCACGAGGGCGATGCGGTGAACCGGTTCGACGCCGCGGCGCTGGTCGACGTGGTGCGCGGGCGCATGCCGATGGTGATCACGGTGGACCGGGCCTCCGACATCCGCCGCGCCATCCAGTTCCAGCGCGAGAATCCGCCGGTCCGCGTCATTATTCGCGGCGGGGCCGAGGCGTGGATGGTGGCGGACGAACTGGCCGCGGCCGGAATCGCGGTGCTGATGGATCCGCTGCGCAATCTGCCCTCCTCCTTCGACGCCATCGGATCGACGCTGACCGCCGCCAGACGGCTGCACGAGGCCGGCGTGACCGTCGCCTACACCACTCAGACCGCGGACGGGTATTTCAACGCCCGCCTGCTGCCGCAGCATGCCGGCAACGCCGTCGCCCACGGCGTGCCGTGGGACGCGGCCTTCCGCGCCATCACGCTGACGCCGGCCGAAATCTTCGGCGCCGGCGACCGCTACGGCGCGCTGGCGCCCGGCTATGCCGCCGATGTGGTGATCTGGGACGGCGACCCGCTGGAAGTGATGTCAGCGCCTACCACGGTGATCATCGACGGCGTGGAGCGCGGCATGGACACCCGCCAGCGGCGGCTGCGCGACCGCTATATGGATATCGACGGAGAACGGCCTTTCGCCTACCGGAGATAACGCCGCGGGCCATATGCGTTGACAGTACGGGCGCGGCCCGTATGGTGCGCGCGCGAAAGCGGCGCGTCCGGTCAGGATGCTCCGCCGATTTATGACGCCCGCACCCCGCAGGCCTGACACCAGGAATCGCATGAGTTTCAAGGATCTGGGGCTCAGCCCCGCTCTGCTTACGGCGCTGGACGACGCCGGTTACACCCAGCCGACCCCCATCCAGAGCGGCGCGATTCCCGTCGCGCTGTCCGGTCGCGACGTTCTGGGCATCGCCCAGACCGGCACCGGCAAGACCGCCTCTTTCGTGCTGCCGATGATCGAGCGGCTGTCGCGCGGCCGCGCCAAGGCGCGCATGCCGCGCAGCCTGATCGTGGAGCCGACGCGCGAACTGGCCGCGCAGGTGGCGGAGAATTTCGAGAAGTACGCCAAGAACTTCAAGCTGAACATGGCGCTGCTGATCGGCGGCGTCGCCTTCGGCCCGCAGGAGAAAATTCTCAATCAGGGAGCCGACGTGCTGATCGCCACGCCGGGGCGGCTGCTGGATCATTTCGAGCGCGGCAGGCTGCTGCTCAACGGCGTTCAGATCCTAGTGGTCGACGAGGCCGACCGCATGCTGGACATGGGCTTCATCCCCGATCTGGAGCGGATTTTCAGCCTCACCCCGCCGGTGAAGCAGACGCTGTTCTTCTCGGCCACCATGCCGCCGGAGATTCAACGGCTGGTCAGCCGTTTCCTGAAGGACCCCGAACGGGTGGAGGTCGCAAAACCCGCCACCACCGCCGCCACCGTGCGGCAATTGCTGGTGCGCGTTCCGGACCGCACGCCGAAGACCAAGCGCGCCCTGCTGCGCGCCGCGCTGGACCAGCCGGACGTGAAGAACGGCATCATCTTCTGCAACCGCAAGCGCGACGTGGACGTGGTCGCCCGCTCGCTGCAGCGCCACAATTATTCCGCCGACCCGATCCATGGCGATCTGGAGCAGCGCCAGCGCATGGCGACGCTGGACCGGTTCAAGACCGGCGAGCTGCGCTTCCTGGTGGCCAGCGACGTCGCCGCGCGCGGGCTGGACATTCCGGCCGTCAGCCATGTGTTCAATTTCGACGTCCCGCACCATGCCGACGACTATGTCCACCGCATCGGCCGCACAGGGCGGGCCGGGCTGAGCGGCGTGTCGGTCACCCTCGCCGGCCCCGAAGACGCCAAGAACCTCGCCGCGGTGGTGAAACTGATCGGCAAGGATATCGAGGAAGTCCGCTTCGGCGGCGGCGCTCCCGCGGCGCCCGAAGCCGGTGAACCGGCGGCGCAGACGGACGCGCGCGACGGCGACAAACCGGCGTCGGGCCGTTCCCGGTCGCGGCGCGGACGCAAGCCTGCGGACGGGGAGTCCCGCCCGGCCCCGGCGGCGGACGCCGCCCGTCCGCGCACGCCAGGTGAAAAAGGCGATAGGGAGAGGAGTGAAAAGAGGGGTGATAAGGGGGATGAAAGGCGGGGTGGAGACAGGAATGAAGATGGTGAGAGGAAGGTAACCGGTTTCGGCGCCGACATGCCCGATTTTTTCAGGCGTCGTTGAGTTTTCCGGGCGGATTCGGCCGGCCGTTTACAAGATCTTTTCCTTTCCGGCCTATCCTCGCCATGGCTTGGGGACGCGCTGTGCGCAGGGCAGCAGGGAAGGACGTTTAGGTGAACGGACGGATACTGGGACCGGAAGGGCGCGATCTGGCGCGCAAGGCGCTGGACGAAATGGAGCGCCATGGAATCGCGCCCACCCCGCAGAATTATGCGCTCTGGGTCTGCTTTGTCAGTGACAGCATCCCTGAACTCTGTGAAGCGATCCAAAAGCACATCGACGAGGCCCTCGCCTTTGACGAACCTTTTCTGGACGGCCTGTACGAACGCTTTTTCCACCTGAAGCATATCCAGGACGCGGTGATGGCCAGCAGCGGCGACATGAACGCCGAGCTGATCGCCGTTCGCGAAAGCCTGCAGGCCGCCGAGGCTCAAACCGCCGCCTATGGCCAGACACTGGCCGGAGCAACCGGTGAGCTAGGCAAAGCCGCCGACCCGGTGGCGCTGAAGCGCATGGTCGAGACGCTGGCCGACGCCACCGCCAAGATGCAGCAGCGCGGACGTGATCTGGAGCGGCGGCTTCACGAGACCTCGCGCGAGGTGACGCAGCTTCGCAGCAATCTCGAACGCGTGCGCGAAGAGGCGATGACGGACGCACTGACCGGAGTCGCCAATCGCAAGCGCTTCGATGAAGCGCTGCGCAAGGCCAAACGGGGCGCCGAGATCCAGAACGAGGATTTCTGCCTCGTGCTGTGCGACATCGACCATTTCAAGCGCTTCAATGACACTTGGGGACACCAGACCGGCGACCAGATCATCCGGTTCGTCGCCAGCTGCCTGACCCGCCACGCAGCGGAACACCACGTCGTGGCGCGCTATGGCGGCGAAGAATTCGGCATTGTCATGCCGCGCACCCGTCTCGCCGAGGCGGCCGACATCGCCGAAAAGGCTCGCCAGACCGTGCAGTCCAAGCGGCTGTTGCGCAAGTCCACCAACGAGGACCTGGGCAATATCACCATCTCTCTGGGCGTATCACAGCATCGGGACAGCGAAGCTGTAGAATCATTGATCCAGCGTAGCGACACCAACCTCTACAAGTCGAAGCAGGACGGTCGTAACCGCGTCACCGTCGATGCCGGAACCGGCGCGGTGCGCTCGGCCGCCTGATCCCTGCGGCGTTGACACGCAGGCTCCCTGCGCTCGACCTGCGGGCGCGGGACGTGTTTATCTTCCCGGCAAACGAGATGCCGGGAGAGGCCGCCGATGGCGGACACGCTGATCGAACTGACTGACCGCGCCAACGCGTTGAAGGCGCAGGGCAAGCTTACCGAGGCGATCGACGTTTACGCCGAGGCGGTCAGGGCCTGGCCGAATAGCGGTATCGCCGAACACAATCTGGCTGCGGCGCTTGGCGACGGCGGACGGCACGCCGAGGCTGAGCAGCACCTTCGCAAGGCGTTCACGAAGGGGGTGGACGCGCCGGAGACCTGGTTGGTGCTGGCGAGAACGATGCAGAACCTGTTCCGCCAGGACGAGGCCGAGACCGCATTCCGGGAGGCGCTGAAACGCCGCCCCGCCATGTTCGACGCTCATAGGGAGCTGGCGCAGCTGATCTGGATGCGCACCGGTGATGCCCAAGCGGCGCTGGCCCCGCTGGAAGCCGCCATCGCCGCGATGCCCGGCGATCCGGCCCTGAAGCTGCTGAAAGCCAAGACCCTGGAGTTCACCGGCGACCTTGACGGCGGCTACCGCGAGCTTGCGGCGATGCTGTCACAGTTCCCGGACGAATCCGCGCTGCTGGTTCCGGCCTCCCACCTGGCCGTGATGACCGGCCGCACGCAGGCGGCGGTTGAACACGCCGAACGGTCCGTCCGCGCCAGGCCTGAAGACCCGTTATCTCTGGCAGCGCTGGCCTTTGCCCTGCTCGCCGCCGGCGACGCGCCTCGTGCGGCGGAGATCGCTGCGCGCTTCAGGGCGCAACAGCCGCTGGACCAGCACGCCATCGCCCTTCAGGCCACTGCCTGGCGGATGATGGACGACCCGCGTTACCGCAGTCTCTATGACTATGACGCCTTCGTGCGCCCCTACCGCATCGACGCGCCGCAGGGCTGGCGCGATCGCGACCATTACCTGAAAGAGCTGGCCGAAGGGCTGAAGACCGTGCACCCCTACAAGACCCACCCTTTCGGCCAGTCGGTGCGCCATGGCAGCCAGCTTCCGGACCTGCTGGCTGTCGATCATCCGGCGATCCGCGCCTTTCCGCAGGCCATCGCCGGCCCGGTGGCGGCGCATTTGGAACATCTCGGCAAGGGCGACGACCCGGTGCGCGCCCGCAATACAGGGCGCTGGCGCATTCACGGCATCTGGTCGGTCTGGCTGAGCCCCGGCGGCTTCCACGCCGACCATGTGCACCCGGCCGGCTGGCTATCGTCAGCCTGTTACATCGAACTGCCGGCCGCTGTGAACGCCGGCGGCAAGGAGGGCTGGATCAAATATGGCGAACCGGGCCTTGCCACCGCCCCGCCATTGGGGCCAGAGCATTTCATCAGGCCCGAGCCCGGGGTGCTGGCCCTGTTCCCGTCCTACATGTGGCACGGCACCATTCCGTTCTCCGGCGACCAGCCGCGCCTGACCGTGGCGCTCGACATCGTTCCCGATTGACGCTTTCCCGCCCGGCGTGCAGGCGCCATGCTCCGCCCAGCAAAGCCGGGGGAATAGGAATGGGGCGAACCTACAAGCTGCGCGGCGAGGCCAATTTCAAATGGCGCGGCGCCGACGTCTCGCGGGTGGAGAATTTTTCAGACATCGTCTTCGCCCTGGTGCTGACGCTGGCCGCCGTGCAGACGGTGCCGGCGGCGTTTGACGATCTCACCGGCCTCTGGCGCGACGCGCTGGCGCTGGCTGCCTGCTTTGCGCTGATCATGCTGATCTGGCGAACCCACCATGTGTATTTCCGGCGTTACGGCCTTGAGGACGGTCTGGTGACTATCCTCAACGCCGTGCTTTTGTTCTTGGTTCTCGCCTACATATTCCCGCTAAAATTCATGGCTGATTTCGTTGTGCGCTTTAACACCGGGGGGTTCGCCAGCGGAGCCGAAGTCGCCGCCGCCCTCAGCCTTGATCAGGTTCCGTGGCTGTATGTGATTTATGGCGGCTTCTACGCCGCGGTGAACGGGGTATTCGCCCTGCTCTACGCTCACGCCTTGCGCCGCGCCGGCGCCCTGGGCCTTGATGCGCGCGAAGGCGCATACACACGCTTCGAGATCGAACAGGCGCTGGGCATTATCGCGCTGACGGCGGTGATCGTGATCCTGGCCTTCTCCCTGCCTGTGTTCATCGCACCCTTCGTGGGCATTCTGTTCGCGCTGATCGGGCTGGTGTCATGGCTGTGCGGCCAACGCGCCGAGGCGCGGGCGAAAGCCGCGGAAGCCGCAGAAGCCGCCTAAGCCGCCGGCGGTTCGGTTTCCTGGAACGAGGGGCGGACGCGCCAGCGCTCGAAGAAACCGGCCAGCGCTTCCCTGCCGTCGCGCCACGCGCTTTCCGGATAGCGGAAATCGAGATAACCGAGCGCCACGGCGACACCGAGCGAGCCGAGATCGGTGGCGTTGGCGAAGGCGCCGGAATCCCCCTCCAGTTCGTCCAGCGCACGGGCGATGCCCCGCTCCTGCCGGCCGATCCAGAAGTCATAGCGCAGCTTGGCGTCGCGGCTGGTCTCGATCCGGCGTCCCACCGTCAGGTCCATAAGACCGTCGGCCAGCGCCACCAGCCGCAACACCCGCCAGCGTGCAGGGCCGCTGGCCGGCGTCCAGCGCGGCTCGGACAGCGTGTCGAGGTATTCGCAGATCAGCCGCGAATCGACCATGGCCGGGGCGTCGTTGCGCGCCAGAGCAGGCACCTTGCCCAGCGGGTTGGCGGCCAGCAGGTCCGGTGAATCGTCAAAGGGGTGGGCGGCCACCTCCTCAACCCGCGACTGCAGCCCCTTTTCCCGGATGAGAATCCGGCATTTACGCGAATATGGCGACGTCGGCGAATACAGCAGACGCATGTCCCAAGCCCCCTCGGAAGCGCCAACGCGGGCGCTTTTTCCAGCCTAGCGCGGTCCGCCGCCGGGAAAAGCGAAATCGGCGGGCAATCCACCGCTGCTTGCAGTAGCGCCTCAGGCCTTGGCCGCCACCAGCGTCACGCTCTCGCCGCAACCGCAGGCGTCGGTCTGGTTCGGATTGCGGAACACGAATTTCGAGTGCAGCGGAGTGACTTCGAAATCGATCTGCACGCCCAGCAAGAACAGCAGCGAACTTGAATCGACCACGATCGACACGCCCTTGTCGTCCACGCGCTCGTCCAGTGGCGCCGGCTCGGCCACGTAATCCATGACGTATTCCATGCCGGCGCAGCCGCCATTCTTGACGCCGACGCGCAGATAGCCCGCGCCGCGGCCGGCCATCAGCGCCTTGACGCGCTCCGCCGCAGCGTCGGTCAGGGTCAAGGCCTTGGGTCGTTCACGAGTCATCATTCTTCCAGTCTACAGCATGTTCAGCGCCAGGCGCGCCTCGTCGCTCATCCGGTCGGGCGTCCAGGGCGGATCGAACACCAAATTCACCACCACGCGCTCGACGCCATCGACGCCTTCCGCCGCCGTCTGCACCCAGCCGGGCATTTCGCCGGCGACGGGACAGCCGGGGGCCGTCAGCGTCATTTCGATCTTCAGCGTCCGGTCGTCTTCCAGATCGACCTTGTAGATCAGGCCAAGTTCATAAATATCGACGGGAATTTCAGGATCATAGACGGTCTTCATCGCCGTGATCACGTCATCGGTGATGCGGGCGACCTCGTCTTGTGGAATCGCATTTTCCGTCTTCGGCGCAGGTGCGGCTTGCGCCTCCGCCGCCGGGGGCGGCGCCGACAGGTCGATCACGTCACGGGTTCTGGCGCTGCGGTCCATCATGCCCCTCAGATAAGAAATTCCCGCGCCTTCGCCACCGCCGCGATGAAGGCGCCGGCGTCGGCGGGCGTGTTGTAGATGGCGAAGCTGGCGCGCGCCGTAGACGTGACGCCGAAACGGCGCATCAGCGGTTGGGCGCAATGATGGCCGGCGCGCACGGCGACGCCATACCGGTCCATGATCTGCGCCAGGTCATGGGCGTGCAGGCCGTCGACCGAGAAGCTGAGGATCGCGCCCTTGCCGGGCGCGGTTCCAATGATCCGCGCGCCAGGGATGTCTCTCAGCCCCGCCGCGGCCTGCCCGTAGAGCGCCGCCTCATGCGCCATGATCGCGTTTTTATCGAACTGCGACAGCCATTTGATCGCCGCGGCCATGCCGATCACGTCGGCGATAGCGGGGGTTCCGGCCTCGAACTTGTGGGGGACGTCGGCGAAGGTGACGCGGTCTTCGTAAACGTCGGCGATCATCTCGCCGCCACCCTGCCACGGGCCCAGCCGCTCCAGCCAGTCACCCTTGGCGTAAAGCGCGCCGGCGCCCGAGGGGCCGTAGAGCTTGTGGCCGGTGAAGACATAGAAATCACAGCCGATCGCCCGAACATCCACCGGCAGATGCACGGCGGCCTGCGCACCGTCGAACAGCACGGGAACGCCTTTGGCGTGGGCCATTTCGGTGATGGCGCGGGCGTCGTTGACCGTGCCGAGCACGTTCGACATGTGGGTGATGGCGAGCAGTTTGGTGCGCTGGCCGATCAGGCTTTCCAGATGCGCCATGTCCAGCGCGCCGTCATCAGTCACCCGCGCCCAGCGCACGACGGCGCCCTTGCGTTCCGCCAGCAGCAACCAGGGCACGATGTTGGAGTGATGCTCCATCTGCGAAATGATGATTGCGTCGCCCTCGCCCAGGCTTTCGCCAAGGCTGAAGGCGACCAGATTCACCGCTTCCGTGGCGCCGCGGGTGAAGACGATTTCTTCCGGTCTGGCGACGTTCAGAAAGTTGGCCACCGTCTCGCGCGCCGCCTCGAAGGCCGTGGTCGCCTCATTGGCCAGCGTGTGCAGGCCGCGATGCACATTGGCGTAGGACTGCCGGTAAACGTTTGAAACCGCGTCGATAACGCTGTCCGGCTTCTGGGCGCTGGCGGCGCTGTCGAGATAGACCAGCGGGTGACCGTTGATCTGGCGCTTCAGGATCGGGAACTGGGCGCGGATGGCGGCGATGTCGAGCGCCGGGGCCTTGACGGGCGCGTTCATGACAGGCCCTCCAGCCCTTGCCGCAAGCGGGCGGACAGCCGGTCGCGGACCGCCTCGTCCGTCACCGGTTGCAGCGGTTCGGCGAGGAAGCTTTCGATCAGCAGCGCCCGCGCCTGCGCCTCGGGCAGGCTGCGCTGGCGCAGGTAGAACAGGGCGTCGCGGTCAAGCTGGCCCAGGGCGTTACCGTGGGCGCACTGAACGTCGTCGGCATAGATTTCCAGTTCCGGCTTGGCGTCGATTTCGGCTTTTGAATCAAGCAGAAGCGCACGGTGGTTCATCCGCGCGTCGGTCTTCTGCGCCGCGCGGCGCACGACGATCTTGCCGCGGAAAACGCCCTGCGCCCCGCCCGCCGCCGCGCCCTTGCACAGCTGGGAAAGCGAGCCGCCGGGGCCGGTATGTTCGGTGACGCTGGTCAGGTCGGCATGGCGGCCGGAGTGCAGAAGATAGACGGCATTCAATACCGCTTCCGCCCCCTCTCCAGGGTGCAATAAATGGGTCTCCAACCGGCATAACACCCCCCCAAAGGTGACCTCGGTCTGATGAAAGCGCGACCGGGCGCCGATCTCGGCCCCGCCGGAGACGACGATCACCCCCGGCCCGCCGGATTCGACGACGCGATCCAGCCGCGCCCCGGCGCCGAGGCGGTAGAGGATGGCGATGTTGGTGAAACCGCCCTCGCCGGCGCCGTAATGCTCGGTGACGCGGGCCGCGGCGCCGTCCGGAACCTCGACCAGAACGATGCGGTGCCCGGCGCCGGCTTCGGCGCGGGCGGCCAGCGTCAGATGCTCGCCGTCCGACAGGCGGAACACCAGCGCATCGCCGCCCAGCGCGGCGGCCAGACGCGGCAGCAGGTTCTGCGGCGCATGCTCCACCGGGCTTTCGCGGTCGGCGGGGCGCGAGCTTTCAAAGGCCAGCGCGCCCTGCGCCACGGAAAGGCCGGACAGCGCCCGGCGCAGATCGGTCCATTTCCACGCCTCGGCGCGCTTCGCCGGCAGGCCCTGCGCGCTCAGCGCGTCGCGCAGTTCCGCCCGCCAGCCGCTGGCGCCGTCCAGCGCGGCGATCAGCGCCGCCTCGCCGTCATGGGGTTTGAAATGCGCGTTCATGCGGCGCCCCCTTCATCCTCCCCCTCGACGGGGGAGGTCGGCCCAAAGGGCCGGGAGGGGGTGAGACGCGCAAACGCAAGCCGTGTAAACGCATGCGTCGCCCACCCCTTCAGTCCGGCTTCGCCGGCCACCTTGCCCATCAAGGGGAAGGATGAAATGGCGCTTCGCGAGTCGGTCATCACGCCGCGTCCTTCGTAAAGCGGTCATAGCCCTCGGCCTCCAGCTCGCGGGCCAGCTCCGGCCCGCCGGAGGCGGCGATGCGCCCGGCGGCCATTACATGCACGCGGTCGGGCGCGATATGGTCCAGAAGGCGCTGGTAATGGGTGATGACCAGCATGCCGCGTTCCGGGCCTCTGAGCGCGTTGACGCCGTCGGCGACCACTTTCAGCGCGTCGATGTCCAGCCCGGAGTCGGTCTCATCGAGGATCAGGAAGCGCGGCGAAAGCACCAGCGCCTGCAGAATCTCCAGCCGCTTCTTCTCGCCGCCGGAAAAGCCGACGTTCACGGGCCGCCGCAACATTTCGGTGGAAATATTTAATTGAGCAGCCTTTTCCCGAACCAGTTTCATGAATTCCGGCGCCGCCATGTCGGCCTCGCCGCGCGCCTTGCGCTGGGCGTTCAGCGCTTCCTTCAGGAAGGTCAGGATCGGCACGCCGGGGATCTCCACCGGGTACTGGAAGCTGAGGAACAGCCCCTTCGCCGCCCGCTCCTCCGGCGCCATCGCCGCAAGATCGCCGCCCAGAAAGCGCGCGGAACCTCCGGTGATCTCATAGCCCTCGCGGCCGGTCAGCACATGCGCCAGCGTCGACTTGCCGGACCCGTTCGGCCCCATGATGGCGTGCACCTGGCCGGCGGGAACGGAAAGATCGACCCCGTTCAGGATCGGCTTTTCCGCGCCTTCATCGTCGGTGACGCGCACATGCAGGTTATTGATCTCAAGCATCGGGTTTTCCATTCACGCTAACGGGGTGGCGCATCTTATCCCCCCTTGACGGGGAGGGTGGCCGGCGCAGCCGGCCGGGAGGGGTGTAAAACGGCAGCGGTCGCGGTCCTCACCCCCTCCGTCCGCTTCGCGGACACCTCCCCCGTCAAGGGGGAGGATGGGTAAAGAGCAACCTCCATCACCCCACGCTCCCTTCCAGGCTGACGGCGAGCAGTTTCTGCGCCTCGACGGCGAATTCCATCGGCAGTTCCTGCAGCACCTCGCGCACGAAGCCATTGACCAGCAGCGCCGTCGCCGCCTCTTCGTCCAGCCCGCGCTGGCGGGCGTAGAAAAGCTGGTCTTCGGAGAGTTTCGTGGTCGTCGCCTCGTGCTCCAGCACCGCATCGGGGGTCTTGGCCTCGATATAGGGCACGGTGTGGGCGCCGCAGCGATCACCGATCAGCAGGCTGTCGCACTGGGTGAAGTTGCGCGCGCCCGCCGCCTTCGCATGCACCGACACCAGACCGCGATAGGTGTTGTTCGACCGGCCGGCGGAAATGCCCTTCGAGATGATGCGCGAGCGCGTGTTGCGCCCCAGATGGATCATCTTGGTGCCGGTGTCGGCCTGCTGCGCGCCATTGGTGACGGCGATGGAGTAAAACTCGCCGGACGAATGATCGCCGCGCAGGATGCAGGACGGGTATTTCCAGGTGATGGCAGAGCCGGTCTCCACCTGCGTCCACGAGATTTTCGAGCGCGCGCCGCGGCAGTCGCCGCGCTTGGTGACGAAGTTATAGACCCCGCCCTTGCCTTCCTCGTCGCCCGGCCACCAGTTCTGGACGGTGGAGTATTTGATCTCCGCATCCGCCAGCGCCACCAGCTCCACCACCGCGGCGTGAAGCTGGTTTTCGTCGCGCATCGGCGCGGTGCAGCCCTCAAGATATGAAACGTAAGAGCCTTCGTCGGCGATGATCAGCGTGCGTTCGAACTGTCCCGTGCCTTGCGCGTTCATACGGAAATAGGTCGACAGCTCCATCGGGCAGCGCACGCCCTTCGGCACATAGACGAAGGTGCCGTCGGAAAAGACGGCGGCGTTCAGCGTGGCGAAGAAATTGTCGCTGACCGGCACCACCGAGCCGAGATATTCGCGCACCAGATCGGGGTAGTCGCGGATCGCCTCGCTGATCGAGCAGAAGATCACCCCGGCCTTCTTCAGCTCCTTCTTGAAAGTGGTGGCCACCGAGACGCTGTCGAACACCGCGTCAACCGCCACCTTGGTTTCCGAGCCCTTCACCCCCAGCAGCACTTCCTGCTCGCGCAGGGGAATGCCCAGCTTTTCGAAGTCGGCGAGGATTTCCGGCGGCACGTCGTCGATGGACTCGTACTTCGCTCCGGTCTTCGGCGCGGCGTAATAATGCGCGTCCTGATAGTCGATGGGCGGATATTTCACCATCGCCCATGTCGGCTCTTCCATCTGCAGCCAGCGGCGGAAGGCGCCCAGGCGCCATTCCAGCATCCAGTCCGGCTCTTCCTTCTTGGCCGAGATGAAGCGGACGGTGTCTTCGTTCAGGCCCTTGGGGGCCATGTCCTGTTCGATATCGGTGACGAAGCCGTACTTGTACTTCGACGCCTCCAGCTTCTTCACGTCCGCGATGGTTTCCTTGACGGCGGGCATAACGCTTACGCGAGCTCCTGAACCGGTTGTTGCGCCTTGATGCGGGCGTATGCCCGCCCCCAGGCGGCGATGAAACGCTCTATGTCGGTCTCTGTCGTCGTCCAGCCCAGGCTGACGCGGATGGCGCAGCGGGCCAGCGCCTCGCCGGCGATGGCGGTCAGCGCCCGCCCGGCGGTGGTCTTGCCGGACGAACAGGCCGAGCCGGCGCTGACCTCGACCCCTTCCAGATCCAGCGCGATCACCTGCATCTCGCCGGGCCAGCCGGGCGCGGCGACGCACAGCGTGTTGGCCAGCCGCGCCGCGCCCTCGCCTATCACATGGGCGTCCGGGCAGTGTTTGCGAACCCCGTCCGCGGCGCGGTCGCGCAGCGCGGCCAGGCCCTCGAACAGTTCAAGATCGCGCACCGCGGCCTCGGCGGCGGCGGCGAAACCGGCGATGCCGGCGACATTCTCGGTGCCGTCGCGGCGGCCCTTTTCCTGCCCGCCGCCCTTGCGCGGGCGCGAGAACGGCGCGTCGCAGGACAGCACCAGCGCGCCTACCCCCTGCGGCCCGCCGGCCTTGTGCGCCGACAGCGCGGCGTAGGCGGCGCCGGAGGCGGCGAAATCGAACTCGAACTTGCCCAGCGCCTGCACAGCGTCGATGTGCAGCAGGCCCCCGGCCTCGCCCAGCATGCGCCCGGCCTCGGCATAGGGCTGGATCACGCCGGTTTCGTTATTCGCCGCCTGCAGGCACACGAACGGGGTTCCGTCGGCTTCGGCGCTCCAGCGCGCCAAGCGCTGCGCCAGCCAGTCCAGATCCGCCGTTCCGTCCTTGCGTGGCGGCAGGAATTCGACCGGCAGGTTCGTCGCCGCGGCGCAGCGTGAGACCGCGTCATGCTCCATCGCCGAAACGATGATGCGTTTGATCTGACCCGTCGCCACCGCACCTTCGATGGCGAGATTGTTCGCCTCCGTCCCGCCGCCGGTGAAGATCACGTCTTCCGCCCGCGCGCAGACGAGGCGGGCCAGCGTGGCCCGCGCCTGTTCGACCAGCGCCCGCGCCGCCCGGCCCGAGGCGTGGACAGAGGACGGATTTCCCGCCCGCTCCAGCGCGCGCAGCATCGCGGCCCCGGCCTCGGGGCGCAGCGGCGTCGTGGCGTTATGATCCAGATAGACGCTCATCCGGGCTTACTCGGCTACCGCCTCCAGCGGGCGTGGCGCGCCCTTGCGCGGCGCCCCGGCGCAGGCGGCGCCCATCACCCGCCCCTCGACCACATCGGCCAGGCTGACCGAGTTCAGGAACAGGTAGATATGCCGCCCCAGCTCGTCCCACAGGTCGTGGGTGATGCAACGTTTGCCGGTTTTCAGGCAACCGCGCGATTCGCCGTGGCAGCGCGTGGCGTCGATCGGCTCGTCCACGGCCAGGATCACATCTGAAATGCGCGTTTCGGCGGCGCTGCGCGCCAGGCTGTAGCCGCCGCCGGGGCCGCGCGCGCTTTTCACCACGCCGGCGCGGCGCAGCTTGGCGAACAGCTGCTCCAGATAGGACAGCGATATCGCCTGGCGCGAGGCGATATCGGCCAGCGTCACCGGTCCGTCGGCGTCGCGTGACGCCAGATCCGCCATCGCCATCACCGCATAGCGGCCGCGGGTGCTGAGTTTCATGGCCGTTCGCTCCCTTGCAGGCGCTTGAAAAGCTCGCATTTTGCGCGCGCCCCGTGTTATAGGGCGCGCCTCGCCCGGCCCGGGGACGCCGCGCCAAGCCATCCAGCGCGATTACCCGAGTCAGGCAGTCAGGTTTTTGAACGTGGTAAAATACCGCTTTCCCGCGTTCAACCCCTGAATAACCAACCGATGCAGTAAAGACAACCAAAACAGGCGCGACACAATGCCCGACGTGATCATCACCGGCCCGGCCGGCCGGCTTGAAGGCAAGTACAGCCCCGGAGAGGGCGAGGCGCCGCCGATCGCGCTGATCCTGCACCCGCACCCGAAGGGCGGCGGGCACATGGAAAACCCGACATCGCTGATGATGTACGACCTGTTCCGCAAGCGCGGCTTCGCCACCCTGCGCTTCAATTTCCGCGGCGTCGGGCGCAGCCAGGGCGCCTTCGACCAGGGCATGGGCGAGCTCTCGGACGCGGCCACGGCGCTGGACTGGATCCAGGCCTATAACCAGAACGCGCCCTTCTGCTGGGTGGCGGGCCATTCCTTCGGGGCCTGGATCGGCATGCAATTGCTGATGCGGCGGCCGGAGATCGCGGGCTTCATCTCAGTCGCGCCGCCCACCAACATGTATGACTTCACCTTCCTCGCCCCCTGCCCGGCGTCGGGCATCATCATCCATGGCGGCAAGGACGTGATCGTGCCCTATGACGACATGGAGCGGACGATGGCCAAGGTGCGCTCGCAGAAGGGCATCGAGATCACCAAGCACCTGGTGCCGGAGGCCGGGCATCTGTTCCGCGACCATCTGGAAGAGCTGGAGCGCATCTGCGCCGACTATCTCGACATGCGCCTGCCCATCGTGCGCAAGGAGCGCCCGGTCGGCTGACAGCCATAGATAGCATAGAACAATCCAATCACAGCCTTAAAAATTATCGATTGGAGTGATAAGCCGCGTGCGCGCATGATGGTGGAAACTTTCCCCCGGGAGGAGATTCCACCATGGACGACATGCCCCGCAAATCCGCTGGCCAGTGCCCCGTCATGCACACCAGCGCCGGCGCCCGGACCAACCGCGACTGGTGGCCGGAGCAGCTCAATCTGAAAATCCTCCACCAGAACTCGGCGCTCTCCAGCCCGATGCGCGAGGGTTTCAATTACGCCGAGGCGTTCAAGGGCCTCGACTATGACGCGCTGAAGAAAGACCTGCGCAAGCTGATGACCGACAGCCAGGACTGGTGGCCGGCCGACTATGGCCATTACGGCGGCCTGTTCATCCGCATGGCCTGGCACAGCGCCGGCACCTACCGCACCGGCGACGGCCGCGGCGGCGCCGGGTCGGGAACCCAGCGCTTCGCGCCGCTGAACAGCTGGCCGGACAACGCCAATCTCGACAAGGCCCGCCGCCTGCTGTGGCCCATCAAGCAGAAATATGGCGACGCCATCTCCTGGGCCGATCTGATGATTCTGGCCGGCAATGTCGCCATCGAGTCGATGGGCGGGAAGACCTTCGGCTTCGGCGGCGGCCGCGAGGACGTGTGGGAGCCGGAAGAGGACATCTACTGGGGCGCCGAGGACACCTGGCTGGGCGACAAGCGCTATTCGGGCGACCGCGAGCTGGAAGACCCGCTGGCCGCGGTGCAGATGGGCCTGATCTACGTCAACCCGGAAGGCCCGAACGGAGAGCCGAGCGTTCTCGCCTCTGGCCGCGACATCCGCGAGACCTTCGCGCGCATGGCGATGGACGACGAGGAGACCGTGGCGCTGGTCGCCGGCGGCCACACCTTCGGCAAGTGCCACGGCGCGGGCGACGCCGCGCTGGTGGGGCCAGACCCGGAGGCCGCGCCGCTGGAGGCGCAGGGCCTCGGCTGGCTGAGCACATTCAAGAGCGGCAAGGGCGATGACACCATCACCAGCGGCATCGAAGGGTCGTGGACGGCCAATCCCACCAAATGGGACAATGGCTATTTCGACATCCTGTTCGGCTATGACTGGGATCTGGTGAAAAGCCCGTCCGGCGCGTGGCAGTGGACGCCCGTCAACCCGAAGGACAAGGACCTCGCCCCGGCGGCGCATGACCCGTCGAAGAAGGTTCCGACGATCATGACCACCGCCGACATGGCGATGCGCATGGACCCGGTCTATGGGCCGATCTCCAAGCGCTTTCACGAAAACCCGGACCAGTTCGCCGAGGCCTTCGCCCGCGCCTGGTTCAAGCTCACCCACCGCGACATGGGGCCGAGGTCGCGCTATCTCGGCCCGGAAGTGCCGGAGGAAGACCTGATCTGGCAGGATCCGGTCCCGCCCGTCGATCACAAGCTGATCGACGGCAAGGACGTCGCGGACCTGAAGGCGAAAATCCTCGCCACGGGCCTTTCGGTTTCCGAACTGGTCTATACGGCCTGGTCCTCGGCCTCGACCTTCCGCGGGTCGGACAAGCGCGGCGGCGCCAATGGCGCGCGCATCCGCCTCGCCCCGCAGAAGGACTGGGAGGCCAACCAGCCGGCACAGCTCAAAAAGGTGCTGGGCAAGCTGGAGGACATCCAGAAAGCCTTCAACGCCGCCGCCTCTGGCGGCAAGAAGGTGTCGCTGGCCGACCTGATCGTGCTGGGCGGCTGCGCCGCCGTCGAGAAGGCGGCCAAGGACGCCGGCCATACGGTGGAGGTTCCCTTCGCTCCGGGCCGCACCGACGCCACGGCCGAGCAGACCGACGTGGAGTCGTTCTCGGTGCTGGAGCCGATCGCCGACGGCTTCCGCAACTACCAGAAGAAGCAATACTCGGTCCCAGCCGAGCACATGCTGGTCGACAAGGCGCATTTGCTGACGCTGACGGCGCCGGAAATGACGGTGCTGGTCGGCGGCATGCGGGCGCTGGGCGCCAATCACGGCGGCTCGAAACACGGCGTGTTCACCGGCGCGCCGGGCAAGCTGACCAACGACTTCTTCGTCAACCTGCTCGACATGGGCGTGGAGTGGAAATCCGCCGACGGCCAGACCTTCGAGGGCCGCGACCGCAAGACCGGCAAGGTGAAGTGGACCGGCACGCGCGTCGATCTGGTCTTCGGCTCCAACTCGCAATTGCGGGCGCTGGCCGAGGTTTATGCCCAGAACGACGCCAAGGAGAAGTTCGTGCAGGACTTCGTGGCCGCCTGGGCCAAGGTGATGAACGCCGACCGGTTCGACCTGGCCTAGGGTCTGCTCGCATCATACACGCGGCGTGTTTCCACTCCCTCCCCCTGCGGGGGGTGAGGCGCGTCACGAAAGGCTGAAAGCCTTTCGGCGTCGAACGGGGTGGGGGGCGAAACAACGCGCAGCTTCACCCCACCCTGACCCTCCCCTCCAGGGGAGGGGAAAGGTTTGTGCTACTGACGATCTGCATGCGGCCGCAAGAGTGTCCGTGCGGGTTTTACGGGTTCTGACCCCAGGCCAGGGCGGACTCGCAAAGACGTGATCGCCAAGTGATTGGCCGCCGCCGGGCGACGGGGTTAACTCCCCTTCCCCGCGGCGGCCTTTCCCATTCCGCCGCGCCCGCGATCATGGGAGGCGGCGATGACCGCACCGATCCGCAATATGTTCTGCGCCTTGCTGGCCGCGGCGGCGCTTTCCGCCCCGGCGCTGGCGGCTGAGGATGAGGGCGAGGCCGCCTATGGCCTTTACGCCATCGTCTACAGCCGCGGGCCGGGCTGGGACGACAGCCGCGCCTTCCTTGAACAGGATCTGCGCCCGCATGGCGCCTATCTGGCCGGACTGCACCGCGACGGACGCCTGCTGGCCGCCGGGCCGCTGTTCGGCCCCGAAGGCGGCCTGGTGATCCTGCGCGCGCAAAGCCTTGAAGAGGCCGAGGCGATGATGGCCGAAGACCCGGCGGTGCTGAACGGCGTGTTCACGGGCGAGGTGCGCGAATGGCGTACGCGCTTCGTTTCCGAAGACCCTCTGCCCGCAACGCTGCGTTAGGCTCTGTGGCCAGTTAGCACGAGAGCCGCGATGGGAGCGAAAATGGCCGGATGGAAGGAAAGACGCGAAGAGCTTATCGGGAATACGGGCGAGCGGCTTGACGCGCCAGCCGGCCATTTTCGCCCCACCCCATCGGGGCGCGCCGTATTCGCCCGCCCGGGGCGTCGAGCCGCTTGGACGATGTCCCTGCATCGCCCTGCCGTCCCTCCTGCCGGATCGGACGAATCCGGCGGCGTCCCGGCCGCGCGGTAACTGGCCACAGAGCCTAGGCGGCGCTGGCGCGCCTGCCCCCGGTCAGCGGGCGCGGAACGCCGGTCGTCGAAGGCAGGCTCAGCGGCAGGGCGCGCACCGAGCGCGCGGCAAGATAGGCGAAGGCCTCGGCCTCGATCAGGTCGCCGCGCCAGCCGGCGGCCTCCACCGGCTCCGCCGGCGCGCCGGCGAATTCGCCCAGCATCGCCATCAGAACAGGGTTTTTCCTGCCCCCTCCCGTCGCCAGCACCCGGCGCGGCGCGCCCATGCTCAAAATCGCCGCCGCCGCCGTTCGGGCGCTGAACGCAGTTAAGGTCGCCGCCCCGTCTTCGGGCGACAGGCCCTGCACGGGATCAAGTGAAAAATCCCAACGATCCAGAGACTTTGGCGGCGCTTTCTCAAAAAATGGATGATCCAGCAGCGCCGCCAGCGCGGCGTCGTTCACGCGCCCGGCGCGGGCCAGCGCCCCGTCCTTGTCATAGGGCCGGCCGATGGTGCGTTCGCACCAGGCGTCGATCAGGCCGCTGGCCGGGCCGGTGTCGAAGGCCGACGGCTCCGCCCCCGGCGCAATCCATGTCACATTGGCCACGCCGCCGAGATTGAGCACCGCCAGCGGGCCTTCGATTCCCGACATCCGCGCCAGCGCGGCGTGATACAGCGGCGCCAGCGGCGCCCCCTGCCCGCCGGCCGCCATGTCGGCGCCGCGAAAATCGTAGATCACGTCTATGCCGGTGGCGCGCGCCAGCGCCGCGCCATCGCCGATCTGGCGCGTGGCGCCGGGCGCTTCTGCTTGCGGGGCGCGGTGCAGCACCGTCTGGCCGTGAAAGCCGATCAGGTCGATATCGGCGGGCGTCAGCCCGGCGGCGTCCAGCACGCGGGCTGTCGCCTCGGCATGGGTGGCGGTCAGCACCGCCTCGGCGGCGGAAAAATCCGGCTCCGGCCCGGAAAAGCGCCAGACAAGGGCCGCCTTCACCGCCGCTTTCAGCGCCGCACGCTCGGCCTCTGTATAGGGGCGCTCCGCCCCCGGGCCGAAAGCGGCGACCGTCTCGCCATCGGTTTCGATCAGCGCCGCATCCACCCCGTCAAGCGAGGTGCCGCTCATCAACCCGATCACGCGCATCAGCAAAAGCCTTTCCGCCCGCGCCGGGCGCCGTTAAAACGGCCCCGCCGCAACCCGCCGACGAAAGCCGCATCCATGAGCGATTACAAGTCCGATCTGGTCCGCACTCTGGTCGAACGCGGCTATCTGTATCAAGCCACCGACATAGAGGGGCTGGACGCTGCGGCGGCGAAGGGGCCCGTCACCGGCTATATCGGTTTCGATGCCACAGCCAGTTCGCTGCATGTCGGCTCGCTGGTGCAAATCATGATGCTGCGCCGCATGCAGCAGGCCGGGCACACGCCCATCATCCTGTTTGGCGGCGGCACCAGCAAGATCGGCGACCCCAGCGGCAAGGACAAAAGCCGCTCCATGCTCAGCCACGAACAGATCCAGGCCAACAAGGACGGCATCTTGCAACCGTTCGGCAAGCTGCTGGACATGGGCAAGGCCGTCGTCGCAGACAATGACGACTGGCTGTCGCAATTCGGCTATCTCGACTTCCTGCGCGAATACGGAACCCATTTCACCATCAACCGCATGCTGACCTTCGACTCGGTGAAGTCGCGGCTGGAGCGCGAACAGCCGCTGACCTTCCTCGAGTTCAACTACATGCTGCTGCAGGCGGTGGATTTTCTGGAGCTGAGCCGCCGCCATGGCTGCGCCTTGCAGCTCGGCGGCGCCGACCAGTGGGGCAATATCGTCAACGGGGTGGAGCTGTGCCGCCGCGTCGACGGCAAGGAGGTGTTCGGCTTCACCACGCCGCTGATCACCACCGCGTCCGGCGCCAAGATGGGCAAGACCGCTGAGGGCGCGGTGTGGCTGAACGCCGACATGCGCAGCCCCTATGACTACTGGCAGTTCTGGCGCAACACCGAGGACGCCGATGTCGGCCGTTTCCTGCGTCTGTTCACCGACCTGCCGCTCGCCGAAATCGCGCGGCTGGAGGCGTTGCAGGGCGCTGAGATCAACGAGGCCAAGATCGTGCTGGCCAACACCGCCACCGCCATGCTGCACCGGGAACCGGCGGCGAAGCAAGCGGAGGAGGCGGCGAAGGCCGCCTTCGTCGAAGGGCGCCTGTCAGCGAACCTGCCGACGGTGGATTTGATTATTGATAAATTCCCTAAATCACGCACCACCGCGGCGCTGGTTTACGAAGCTAAGCTGACGACATCAATGAAGGAGGCCAAGCGGAAGATCGCCGAGGGCGCGGTGCGCATCAATGATGAGCGCATAACCGAGTCGCGGGACCATACATATGGTGAAGTCCTGGCCGATGTGCGGGCGTTCAAGGTCCAGCTCGGCAAACGCATCGTGCTGCTCAAACCAGTGAAGAAATAACCTCCGCTTCCCGGCCCCGCGCAGGATAAAGCGTAGCCGACAACGCTTCACACCCTCCCCCGGATGACTGCGTGATCTGGAGCCCTCGCCCTTCGTGGCCCGGCCCAAGGGCCGGGACTCCTCAGGGTGAGGGTGTATGTAGATTCAATACCTTACCCCTCATCCTGAGGTGCGAGCCGCCACAGGCGGCGAGCCACGAAGGATGAGGGGCGGCCGGAGAGCAGCGAACAGAGATTTCACAAGGCACTTTTTGGATCCGCCGCGTCTGCGAGAGCAATGCTGGCGCCTTATCCGGCGTCTTCTTGCGCTTCACCGGCATCGGGCGGCGACTCCAGTTCGATAATCGGGTCATCAGGGAAAACCAGCCCCTCGGAAGGCTCCACCAGATCCGAATCCGGCTCCGGCGTCATCTCTTGCGGCGGCTGGGCGGCGCGTTCGCGTTCGGCGCGTTCACGCGCAGCGCGCGCCGCGGCGGTGCCTTCGAAAATGCGCCGCAATATGCCCGGCGCCAGCGCCGACAGCGGATTGGCGAATACAGTCAGGTTCTCATAGGGGCCTTCGACCGAAAAGGTGACGCCGATCACGCCTTCTCCCGCCCGCGACACCAGCAGGCCGCCGACCAGCGGCAGGCCGCCGAACAGCGAGTTCAGCCCGTAAGATGGCGCCAGCGTGCCGTCAAAAGCCAGGCTGCGCGCATTAAGATCCACTGTTCCAGACGCGGTCACGCCCATCGCCGGGCCGGCGGCGCGCCCGTTCTCGATCTGAAGCAGGCCCGGACGAAACCGCAACTCCGCCTCCAGGGTTTCGAAACCGATCCCCTGCCCGCTGAGCAGCGCTCCCAGCCCCTCGAGAGAGCCGGCGGCGAGAATCCGGGCGAGAACCGGCATGCCGACGACGGTGAAATCCCGCGCCGCGCCACGCAGCACGATGTCGCCACTTTCGCCCGGCGGCGGCATATCGCCCTCCAGACTCAGCGTCCCGCCGGCGATGTATCCCTCGGTCACGAAGGCCGACATCACGCGACCGAAATCCGGCGCGCGAGCGGTGATCCGCCGGCGGCCATCGGTTCCCGGGGCGATCTCCAGCGTCAATGGTCCGGTTTCGCCTCGCGCCGACAGGCTCAGCATTTCAAGCCCGGTTTCGCCGGTTTCGATATGCAGGCGCGTTTCGCCGTAATAGGCGCTCTCGGCGCTGCGCACCCGGGCCAGATCCGCCTCCAGAACCAACGGCGGCAGCGGCTCGCCGCTCTCGAAGTCACGCAAGGAGGCGATGAACTCACGCGCGTCCAGATATGCCCCGGACAGGCTGATATGCAGGGCCCCCTCTCCGTCATCCGCCCGCGCAGTGCGCATCGCCAGGTTGGCGTAACCGTCGATCTCGAAGCGCTCCGCGGCGGCCTCGATCAGCCGGCCGTCCTCGCCCAGGCGCGCGCTCAGTTCCACCGCCAGTCCCTCGGCGTCGGCGCGCAGGGAATTCAGCGTCATCGCGCCGTCCGGCGTGAAATCCAGGGAAACCAGCACCGCGCCGGGTTCGCCCTCCGGCTTGCGCCACACCCCGCCCGGCGCCTCCAGCGCCGCGGTGGTGAAATCGGCGGCGATCTCCATCGCCGACAGGCGCATCGCCCGTCCCTCGGTGCTGACATTCACCTGCACATCGCCATCGATGAAGCGCCGTAACGGCACGCCGAGTTCATCCATCATGCGCGCGTCCAGCACGGCCGACAGACCGAGACGCGTCGAGGGTTCGTCTTCGGGCGTGTTGAACGTCTCCACCCATTCGATGTCCGCCGGCGTCGCGCCGACCCGGGCCGTTCCCTCGATCCGCAGGCGCCGTTCATCGGCGGTCACCGCGATGCGCCCTCCCGACAGTTCGAAGCCGGGAACCAGCCCGTCTGCGCCGACGCCGCTGAAGGCGCCATCGACGCTGAAGCGCAGGTCTTCAACCGGGACCTCCGACAGCATCGGCCGCGTCATCTCGAAACGAATCTCGCCAGCGCCGCCAATGCTCCGCGGTTCGATGCCGTACAGCGACGGCAACCGCAGCGGCTCCTCGTCGATCAGCGCCAGGATGTCGGCGGCCTGACCGCGGCCGCGGACCCCGAAGCGCGCCGGCGCGCCGCGCGGCGCCAGTTGCGGGATGTCCACCAGGCCGGCGGTGAGCGCAATATCGCCGATGCGGCCCTCGCGCATGGTCAGCCGGAAGGCATTGCCCAGCAGCTCGGCCTCTCCCGACGCGTTCTCCACCGGAGGCATGGTCGACACATACAGGAACGAGGCCTGTTCGAAGCCGAAGGAGAGGCTCAGCTCCTCGTCCTGCAACTGCCCGGCGGCGAGAGAGTCGGCGCTGATATCCATCTCCAGACGCGCATCGCGCAGGCGTCCGCCCAACACATTTGACGCCACCCAGCTCCGCGCGCCGTCTCCAAGCGGCATTGGCCAATGGCCGATGACGATTTGCGTCGTCAGATTCCCGCGGATCGGGCCAGAAAGACGCAAATCCGGCAGCAGCCGGCCGCCAGCCTCGCGCAGCTGCGCTTCGCCCGAAAGCTCCACGGCGACATCGCCAATGTCCGCCGCCAGCCGGTCGAAGGTGATTTGCAGCGCATCCGTGCTGACCGCGCCTTCGGCCTCCACCAGCGTCCAGCGCGGCGGGATTTCGAAAAATCCCTCTGCATTGAGCCCGCCATCCTCCAGGCGCAGGTCGTAACGCCATTCGCGCGGCAAAGCGTCCTCGAACCGGCGCATCTCGTGGATGCGCCCTTCGAAGCCTGTGAACAGGGCGCCGGACTCGATCCGCCCGTCCACGAAAGCGATCTCGCCTTCCTCCGGGTCATAGATGGCGGTCAGCGCCGCGCCCGTGAACTCGCGGTCAGCGCCGCCGGCGTGCAGGCGCCCGGCGCCCGCCTCAATGGTCATCGACGCGGCGCGCAAGCCTTCGTCGCGTGAGGCGCTAATAAACAGATCCGCATCCACCGGAGCGTCCAGCGCGCCCAGAAACGCCAGCCGTCCTGACGCCGGCGCCACTGCGCGCGGCCACAGCCCGCTGAAGCGTAGCCGGAGCAACAGGCTCTCCAGGTCGGCGCCGGCTTCGATGCGGGCTTCCACCGGCGTGAAACCGGCCGGAGTGGCCAGGTCACCCGACAGGGACGCCGCCAGCCCCCCGGCGTCGCGGGACAGGTTTATATCCGCGCCGGACAACAGCCAGGCGCCGCCGGCCATGTCGTCGACCACGCGCACGCCGGCTTCCGATATGCTCACCCGGCGCAGCCGCCCGAGGCGGGAACCGGCGCCGCCCGGGTCGCGAAGCAAGATGAACAGGGCTTCAACGTCGCCGCCCCGGTCGCTTCCGGACCGCGCCCGCGCCATCACTTGCTCGGGCGCGCCCAGCCCGGCGCCCGCGGCGCCGTCCGCGCGCCGGACGATAGACACCGATCCGCCCCGGATCAGGATCTCGACCGGCTCTATCCGCCCCAGCAACAGCGAATCTATGGCCAGGCCGGCCTCCAGCGCCGGGATGCGCGCCAGTTGCACCCCGTCCGGCCCGGCGACCCTCACCTCCCGCGCGCTGATGAACAGCAGCGCCGTCTCGGGATCGAAGCGCGCCTCCAGGGACCCGAAGCTCACCTGCTCAGCAGCGAAGGCGGCGGCCAGCGCCCGTTCGGCCTGCGGCCCCATGAAATCCAGCGCCACTGGCCCGTCAGACAGCCGCCACAGCACGGCGGCGGCGGCGAAGATCGCCAGCGCAAGCAGCGCCGCCAGCGCCTCCAGCGCATACAACAGGCCCAGTTTCAGCGTCCGCGTCACCATCCTGTCAGGGCCCGCTGTTGCAAGGGGTGGACGCGCTTCGCCAGGAAAAGGATGCTGCGCCCGAAACGGCGCGGATGCTTGCGCAGGGAGTTCGCATGACTGAACTGAAACCCGGAGACCCGGCGCCGGATTTCGCCCTTCCGGCGGATGGGGGCGGCGAAATCAGGCTGTCCGATATGAAGGGCAAGGTCGTGGTTCTCTACTTCTACCCCAAGGATGATACATCGGGATGCACGAAAGAGGCCGCGGATTTCAGCCGTTTGCTGCAAGATTTCGAGGCGGCGGGCGCAGTGGTCGCCGGCGTGTCCAGAGATAGCGTCAAGCAACATGACAAATTCAAGGCCAAGCACGGCTTGTCCATCACCCTCGCCTCGGACGAATCCGGCGATGTCTGTGAACGCTATGGCGTCTGGGTGGAGAAGAGCATGTACGGCCGCAAGTTCATGGGCGTGGAGCGCGCCACCTTCCTGATCGGCCGCGACGGGAGGCTGGCGAAAGTCTGGCGCAAGGTGCGCGTGCCGGGGCACGCCGAAGAGGTTCTGGACGCCGTTCGGGCCATTTAGGGTGTAGCTGTTTTCGTTTTGTGGTTGAAAAAGCTGTTAACGGCGCGCCGATTGCATAACGAATTGTTGATCATATTGGCTGTTTGGTGTCCTATGCGCCGCCGCCTGACAGGCCGAAGGCGCGCGCGAGTGGGACGAGCGACAGGCGGGAACGCATGATATCGAGCGTCATCAAGGCGGTTTGGGGAGTCGCCGAGCGCTGGTTTCCGAACCGGCAGATTTATCATCGCAGCGAAGGCCAGGTCCGGTATTTCGAGGTCACGACCAGCATGCAGCTGGGCGCGCTCGCTGGAGCCGCCGCGCTGACGTGCTGGCTGTTCTTCGCCACTTTCAGCGTCGCCTTTCATGGTCAGGCTCTCGCCACCCGCACGGCCGATGCCGAACGCGCGCGTCAGGAGGCGATCCGGATGGTCAACGAGGCCCGCGCCGCCGAGGCCGCGGCCACGGCCTTCCTGGAATCACGCCTGGAGGAGTTCGACCGCACGGCTTTCGAATTCCAGAGCCGGCATGAAATGCTGGGCCGGCTGTTGCAATTCGCCGAACGGATGCGCGGTGCGGATATCGACCCTTCGCCTTCTCTTGATGACGGCCGCATCCTGATGGCCGCCGCGCCGGCCGACCCGTCGCCGCGCATGTCACGCGACCCCATCACCTATATCGACCCGGAAACCGCCGCCCCTGAAGCGCGTGTTGCAGCGCTGATCAGCCAGCAGGACGCTGTTCTCGCCAGCGCCGAGGACGCCGCCGAGGCGCGGCTTGAGAACCTGCGCGCCGTGCTGCGGCTGACCGGGCTGCGGCTTGACGACGTGCTTGCCGAGGGCCGTCGCAGCAGCGAGACCGGCGGCCCCTTCGTTGCTCTGAGCGGCAGCGCCTCATTCGGCCTCTCGCCGGACATTGATGACGTTTTCTCGTCGCGTATCTCCCGCATCGCCGCGCGCCTGCTTGAGGCCGAGGAACTGGAGGCCGCGGCGCGCGCAGCGCCGCTGGGACATCCGCTGAATGTTCCCTATCGCAACAGCAGCGGCTATGGCTGGCGGACCGATCCCTTCACCGGCCTGCCCGCTTCTCATCCGGGCATTGACTTCGTCGCCTACCGGCGGGCGCCAATTCTGGCCACGGGACCGGGACGGGTCGTTTACGCGGGCTGGCGCTCGGGCTATGGTCGCACCGTCGAGATAGACCATGGCTACGGGTTCATGACCCGTTATGCGCATATGCACTCGACCGATGTCCGTCGCGGTGACGAGGTGGTAGAAGGACAGCGCATCGGCACGATGGGCTCCACCGGCCGCAGCACGGGCACGCACCTGCACTATGAAGTGTGGTTCAAGGGCGCCCATTACGACCCGAGCCGTTTTGTGAGAGCTGGCCGATATGTTCAACAAGGGTAAAGACTCCTCCCACCCGGAGCCCGCCGCCTCCCCGGCAGGTTCCAGCCAGAAAAGGTCCGCCATGAAATCCAAGGCCCCGTCCATCCTCAGCGCCGACATGGTGCTGACGGGTTCCATCTCCTCCGAAGGCGAGGTCCAGCTTGACGGCGCCGTCGATGGCGACGTGCGCGCCGGCTCGCTGATCATCGGCGAGGAAGCATCCGTGAAAGGCGAGGTCACCGCCGAAACCGTGGTGATCCGCGGCCGGGTTACGGGCAGCGTGCGCGCCCGCCAGGTTCAGCTGGCCTCCACCGCGCGCATCGAGGGCGACATCGTCCATGCTTCGCTGTCGGTCGAGAGCGGCGCTTTCTTCGACGGCCATTGCCGTCATGCCTCTGACCCGCTGTCGGAAAAATCCAGCCCGGCCAATGACGCGCGCAACCGCGCCGCGCCGCCGCCGATGTCCACTTCCGGCGGAATGGGCCAGGCCAAGCCGGCCGCGTCCGCCGCCACATCCCCGGGTTCATCTTCGGGAGGCGCCAGCTCGCTGGAAAGCATAGCAGGCAAGACGGCGAACTGAGGCGATTATCCGGGTGGCCAGGTAATGCGCCGGCGGGGTCAACCCTCGCCGGCGTTTTCCATTTCGCCGCCGCCGACCTTCGCCGCCAGCGCCGCCGCCATGAAGGGGTCAAGTGCGCCGTCCAGCACGCCTTGCGTGTCCGATGTCTCCACGCCGGTGCGCAGATCCTTGACCATCTGGTAGGGCTGCAGGACGTATGAACGAATCTGCCGCCCCCAGCCGATCTCGGTCTTGGAATCGGCTTCGGCCTGGGCGGCCTCCTCGCGTTTCTGCAGCTCCATCTCGTACAGGCGCGCGCGCAGCATGTCCCACGCCTGGGCGCGGTTCTTGTGCTGCGACCGGTCGGCCTGACACTGCACGACGATGCCGGTGGGCATGTGGGTCAGGCGGATGGCGGAATCGGTTTTGTTGACGTGCTGCCCGCCGGCGCCGGAGGCGCGGTAGGTGTCGGTGCGCACGTCCTTGTCGAGGATCTCGATCTTGATACTGTCGTCGATCACCGGATAAACCCAGACGCTGGCGAAACTGGTGTGCCTGCGGGCGTTGGAATCATAGGGCGAAATGCGTACCAGCCGGTGCACGCCGGATTCGGTCTTCAGCCAGCCATAGGCGTTCTCGCCCTTCACCAGCACGGTGATGGACTTCAGTCCCGCCTCCTCTCCAGGATGCTCCTCAATGATCTCGGTCTTGAAGCCGCGGGCGTTCGCCCAGCGCAGATACATGCGCGCCAACATCTGCGCCCAGTCCTGGGCCTCGGTGCCGCCGGCGCCGGCGTTGATCTCCAGATAACTGTCATTGCCGTCGGCCTCGCCGGAGAGCAGCGCCTCCAGCTCGGCCCTCGCGGCGCGCTCCTTTAGCCCCTTCAGGGCCTCGGCCACCTCGTCCGCAAGGGCGGAATCGCCCTCCACCTCGGCCAGTTCGGCCAGTTCCAGCGCGTCGGCCAGCTCCGTCTCGACGCCGCTGACGGCGGATATCGCCGCCTCCAGCCGGTTGCGCTCTCGCATCAGGCTCTGGGCGTTCACGGGGTCGTTCCACAACGCCGGGTCCTCGGCGCGTGCGTTCAGCTCATCAAGACGTTTGCGGGCGCTGTCCCAGTCAAAGACGCCTCCTCAGCAGTCCTGCGGACCGCTGGATGTCTTCGGACAACTGCTGGATATCAGTGCGCATGGCCGGGGCCTGTCGTCAGTTTCATTTGCGGGCGGGATAGCCGCCCGCTCCGCCGGCCGCAACCCGTCAGCGCGGCGATCCATTGAGAAATCAGTAAATTCCGCCGAGATCGTCGTCTTCAGGGGTTTCACGTTCGTCTTCGTCGCGCGGGCCCCGCTCGGCGCGGGCGAAGCTGAGGCCCGACTGCTCGTCGATACTTGCGCGCGATGGCTCCGTCCCGGGCAGGAAAGCCTCGAGAATCGTGTTCGGCCGGCCGATCACCGACGGCTCTCCCGTCGTGCGGTCGATGGGTACAAAGCGCACCCCGTCCGGCACGCGGAACGGCGCGACGGGATAGTCGCGCAACGCGGTTTCAAAGAAATCCGCCACGATCGGCGCGGCGATGATCCCGCCGGCCTGACCGTCACCCAGCGGCCGTGGCATGTCGAAACCGATATAGACGCCGGCCACCAGATCCGGTCCGAAACCGACAAACCAAGCGTCGCGGAAATCATTGGTGGTGCCGGTCTTGCCCGCCAGCGGCCGGCCGAGACGATTCAGCGCCGTGCCGGTGCCGCGGCGCACCGCGCCTTCAAGCATATAGACGATCTGGTAGGCGATCACCGGATCTGCCGCCTGCTCCCCGGGCTCGGGCAGTTGCGGCTCACGCAGGCCGGGGCGCCATTCGTCGGCGTCACAGGTTTCACAGTCGCGCTGGTCATGAACATAGATGGTGCGACCGTGGCGGTCCTGAACGCGGTCGAGGATCGTCGGATCGACCCGGCGGCCGTTGTTGACCAGGGCGGCGTAGCCCGTCACCAGACGCCACAGTGTCGTCTCGCCCGCGCCCAGCGACATCGCCAGAACCGGATCCAGCCGGTCATAGACACCAAAGCTTTCGCCGAATTCCACGATCGGCCGCATGCCCATTTCCTCGGCCAGGCGCACCGTCATCACGTTGCGCGACAGCTCCAGCCCCAGCCGCAGCGTCGACATGCCGTAAAACACGTTCGAATAGTTTGTCGGCCGGTAGAAACGCAGCTCCGGCCCGCCAGCGGCGACGAAAGGCGCGTCCAGAATCAGGCTCGCCGGCGTATAGCCATTGGCCATCGCCGCGGCGTAGACGAAGGGCTTGAAGGCCGATCCGGGCTGGCGGCGCGCCTGGGTGGCGCGGTTGAACTGGCTCTGCTGGAAGCTGTAGCCGCCCACCATGGCCAGAACGCGCCCGGTATGCGGATCCATGGCCATCAGGGCGCCGTTCACCGCCGGAACCTGGCGCAGACCATATGCCGCCTCGCCTTCCTCCAGCCGCTGCACCAGCACGACGTCGCCAGGCGACAGCACTTGCGAAGCGCGCTGCACCGCCGGCCCGCGAGAGCCATCATCGTTCAACCGTCGCGCCCAGGTCAGTTCAGACAGCGGAATGGTTCCCTGCGCGCCGTCCGCAAGACCGATGCGCGCGCTCTGTTCGCCCGCGGCCAGCACCACGGCGCGTTCCCAGCCATCGCCGGCGTCGGCCGGAACGTCTTCGAAATCGCGCAGCGCCTGCGCCCAGTCACCGCCGGTCTCGATCGCGCCCAAGGCGCCGCGCCAGCCGCGGCCGCGATCATAGGTGACCAGACCATTGCGCAGCGCCCGCCGCGCGGCCAGCTGCATGCGGGTGTCCAGCGTGGTGCGGATCGACAGGCCGCCGTCATAAAGCTCGTCGGCGCCGTACATGGAGAACACCTGCCGGCGCACCTCCTCGACGAAGTACTCCGCCGCCAGGTAGTCGTCACCGGTCAGGCGCTCGACGGTTTCAAGCGGGCGGGCGGCGGCTTCTCGCGCCTCATCCTCGGTGATGAATCCGTTGACGGCCATGCGCGCCAGAACCCAGTTGCGGCGGGCCACGGCCTCGTCATGGCGGCGGATGGGATGATAATTCGCCGGCGCCTTGGGCAGAGCGGCGAGGAAAGCGACTTCGTGCAGCTCCAACTCGTCGAGCGATCTGCCGAAATAGTTCAGCGCCGCCGCGGCGACGCCATAGGCGCGGAACCCGAGGTAGATCTCGTTCAGGTATAGTTCGAGGATCTGGTCCTTGGTGAAGGCGCGCTCAATGCGCCGGGCCAGCACCATCTCACGGATTTTGCGGTCGAAGTTCTGGTCGCTGGTGAGCAGGAAGTTCTTCGCCACCTGCTGGGTGATGGTCGAGGCGCCCTCCAGCCGTCGCCCTTGCAAATGATTGAAAACGTTAGAGATTGCGGCGCGGATAATGCCTCTGAAATCCAGCCCGCCATGTTCGTAGAAATTGCGGTCCTCGGCGGCGAGGAAGGCGTTGATTACATGCGGCGGAATATTCTCGATCGGCACGAACACCCGGTGCTGGCGTGCATATTCGGCGATCAACAGGCCGTCTCCGGCATGGACACGGCTCATGATTGGCGGTTCGTACAGCGCCAGCTGCTCATAGTTAGGCAAATCGTCGGTGACGCGAATCACATAGATCGCAGCCGCGATCAGGCCCGCCACAGCAAGGATGATCGCCGCCGTGCCGCCCCAGACGGTGGCCCGTAACGCATTACGCCAAGTGAAAAGTCGCATGCTCGCCCTCGGATCGCGGCCGGATATGACGGCGCCTGTGGGGCCGGATTATGGCCGCCCGGCCTTCACCTTGGAAGGTTTCAGGGCGCCGGTTGCAGGCTGGCGTGACGCACCGGCCCCTCAAGCCCGTTGCCGCGGGTGTCGAAATACTCGCCGATGGCGGTGACAACCGCGCGCATCAGCCGTTCGCGATACGCCGCCGAGTTCAGATTGCGCTCATCTTCCCGATTGGTGATGTAGCCCATCTCCAGCAGCACGGCCGGGGCCTGCGAATCCAGCAGCACGTAGAAATTCGCCTCGCGCCGCGAGGCGTCGATCACCGGCCCCACCGTGGCGATATGCGGGAGCAGGGCGGAGGCGAACACCGATGACTGGTTGCGTTTCTCACGCAACGCCAGCGACACCAGAATGTTGTTCACTTCCGGCGCCGAGGCGCGCGCCTCGGCGACCAGCGGATCACCGGAGGTCAGCGCGCGCTGGCGCGCACGGCTTTCGCCGCGGTCATTCAGGGTGTAGACCGACGCGCCGCGGGCGCCGGGATTCGGCGCGGAATCGGCGTGCAGCGAGATGAACAGGTCGGCCCGCGCCGCCGCCGCGATCCGCACCCGGTCCTCGTGCTCGACATATATGTCCGTGCTGCGGGTAAGGATGACCTCGTAGCGGCCTGTCGCCTCCAGCTGGCGGCGCAGTTCCAGCGCCGCGGCGAGGTTGATGTCAGCCTCGCGCGATCCGTTCAGCGTCACCGCGCCCGGATCGCGGCCGCCATGGCCGGGATCGATCACGATAATGCGGCGTTCGCGCTCAGGCTCGCGGAACGTCGCCTCCGCGCGCGCCGCGATCAGCGATTCCATACCGTCATGGGCGGGGAAGCCCGAGGCGGCGCGGAAAGAATCCTCCTCAGCGCGCTCCACATCCACCACCAGCCGGTGATTGCCGCCCTCGGCGGCCGGGCCTAGCGAGAACTGCGCCGCCACCAGCGCCGGACCGTCCAGCTCGAACACGATGCGGGCGCGCTCTCCGCCGCTCTGGAAATAGCGGAAATCCCCGAACAGGCCGTGACCGCGGCCTTCCCCGGTTTGCAGGCCAGCCACCGTCCAGGACGCGGCCGGAAGATCGACGACCAGACGCGGCGAGGGCTCGGCCAGAGTGAAGGCGCGGAACTCCGCGGACTCGCTCAACTCCACCACCACGCGCGTACGGTCGCCGTCGACGCCGAAGCGCACGTCGCGCACCTCGGCCGCCGTCTGCGCAACCGCCGGCGCGGACGCTAGCCCCGCCAAAGCCAGTATGCCGATCAGGAAAATTCTGTTTCCCGCCATGCCCGCACCATTGCAAACGCCGTGATTCGTAGCACGGCTTTTGTCGCAAGCTAACGCCTTAAGCTTGACGTTTGGTTAGCTGCGCGATGCGGCGCGCAAGCCTTTCCTTTCCCGAACGAATAAGGCATTGTGCCCGCGCCTGAATGAGCGACCGTCGCGCGTTTTCGCCGCCAGCGCCATTACAGGCGCGCCAAGGCCGGTCAGCCGGCCGAAACGCCCTACCCTTTCGCCGCGGCCGTTTTCCGCTGGCGACCCGAACGCCGCGCCGCCGACTGACGGCGCAATACGGAACAACACCATGCGCGACATGCCCGGCACGCCAGACCTGAAGAAGACGGCGCCGGCCGCATGCTTCGCGCCGCCGCGCCCGTTTCTTACGCCCCCGCCAAGCGCGCCGGGCGGAGAGGCCCGCGCAGGAGCCTGTTTGAATGACACGCAAAATGCTGATCGACGCCGGGCACTCGGAAGAGACCCGCGTCGTGATCGTCGAAGGATCCAAAGTCGAGGATTTTGATTTCGAAACCGCGGCTCGCAAGCCGATCCGCGGCAACATCTATCTGGCCAAGGTGACGCGGGTGGAGCCATCGCTCCAGGCCGCTTTCGTCGAGTACGGCGGCAACCGCCATGGTTTCCTCGCCTTCAACGAAATCCATCCCGACTATTATCAGATCCCCTATGAGGACCGCGTCGCCCTGAAGAAGGAGGCGGCGAAAGCCGACGCCGAACATAGCGACGAGGAAGACGGGGACGATGACGACCTGTCCGGCGAGTCTGCGCGCAAGCGCAGCCTGTATCTGCGCCGCTACAAGATACAGGAAGTGATCAAGCGGCGGCAGATCCTGCTGGTCCAGGTCGCCAAGGAAGAGCGCGGCGGCAAGGGCGCGGCGCTGACAACCTATATCTCGCTGGCCGGGCGCTACTGCGTGCTGATGCCCAACACCGCCCGCGGCGGCGGCATTTCGCGCAAGATCAACAGCGCCAAGGACCGCAAGCGCCTGAAAGAGGTGATCGCCGATTTCAAGGTGCCCGAGGGCATGGGGCTGATCGTGCGCACCGCCGGCGCCGCGCGCACCAAGGTCGAGATACGCCGCGACTACGACTACCTGATACGGTTGTGGGACACCATTCGCGATGCGACGCTGCAATCCGTGGCGCCAGCGCTGATCTATGAGGAGGGCGACCTCGTCAAACGCGCCATCCGCGACCTCTACGACAAGGACATTGAATCGATCCTCGTCGAGGGCGAGGAGTCCTACAAGGAAGCCAAGAATTTCATCAAGATGCTGATGCCCAGCCATGCGGCCAAGGTCCAGCACTACAAGGAAAAGACGCCGCTGTTCATCGCCCACGGCGTGGAAGGGCAGCTGGAGACGATCTTCCAGAGCACGGTGCCGCTGAAATCCGGCGGCTATCTGGTCATCAACCCCACCGAGGCGCTGGTCGCCATCGACGTCAACTCGGGCCGCGCCACGCGCGAGCGCAATATCGAAGCGACGGCGCTGAAAACCAATCTGGAGGCCGCAGACGAGGCGGCGCGGCAGATGCGCCTGCGCGACCTCGCCGGGCTTATTGTCGTCGATTTCATCGACATGGAGGACAACAAGAACAACCGCGCGGTCGAGAAGCGGATGGCGGACGCGCTGAAACGCGACCGCGCCCGGCTGCAGATGGGCAAGATCTCGCAGTTCGGCCTGATGGAGATTTCACGCCAGCGCCGCCGCACCAGCATTCTTGAAGGGTCGACCAGCTCCTGCCCCACCTGCAAGGGCGCCGGTTATCTGCGTTCGGTGGAGTCGAGCGCGCTGCTGGCCTTGCGGGCGCTGGAGGCCGAGTGCCTGAAGGACCGCGCCGAAAAGCTGATGCTGTCCGTTGCGCCTGATGTGGCGCTCTACCTGCTAAATGAAAAGCGTGACCATCTACTGGCGGTGGAGGCCCGTTACGGCGTGCGCGTGATCGTCGCCGCCGGCCGCGACATGGTTCAGCCTGCGCACCAGATCGAGGTCGTCGCTGCGCGCGGTGAGTATGAACGCGCCGAGGCTGCCGCCCGCGAAGCCGGCGCGCATGTCGCGCGGCCGATCGACGCCGCCGATGACGAACCCACCGATGACGTCGAGGCCGAGGCCGAAGCCGAATCCCTGGTGGAAAGCGAAACAGTCGCCGACGGGCGTTCGGAGGACGCCGCCGGCCGCGGCGGACGCCGCCGGCGCCGGCGGCGGCGCGGCGGTCGTGACGGCGAACACCGGCCAGCGCCGGAAGCCGCTGCCGAGATTACGGAAACCGCGGACTCCGACGCCAGTGAGGCGACTGGAGAACGCGAGTCAACACAGCCGAAAGCCGCGCAGGACGAAGGTGAGAGCGACGAGCAGCCGCGCAAGCGCCGCCGGCGCGGACGCCGCGGCGGCCGCGGACGCCGCCGCCCCGAGGGCGGTCCTGCCGGGTCCCCGCCAGTTGACGCGGTGGAGCAAACCGAACCGGGCGTGGAGCCGGAGACGACACCCGATCCGCTGGCGGTAACCGAGCCGGAAGGCGGCGAGCCGCCGCAACCGGAAACACCGCCTAAACGCAAGCGCCCGTCGCGCGCGAAAGCCAAGCCTGAAGCCGAGGCCGCTGAGGCGCCCGCGCCGGAAGCGGTGGCGACACAAGCACCGGAACCGGCTGAACAGGCCCCGGCGAAGCCGGCGCGCCGCACCCGGAAGAAAAAGGCCGAGGAAGCGCCTGCTCCCGATGCCGCAGCGGAAGCGACACCGAAGCCCAAGAGCGGCAGCCGCAAGGCGAAGCCTGCGCCTGAAGCTGAAACGCCTGAGCTCGAACCCGCACCTGCGCCGGAACCCGAACCTGCCGCGGCGGAGGAGGCGAAACCGCGCCGCACCGGCTGGTGGGCCAAGGCCCGGAAATCCTTGGGCGGAGGCTGATTAGCCCTCTGGCCAGCAGGCGCAAGGCTGGTATGATCATTGCGGCGGGGGCTGGATAACGGGAGACTTCATGCGATCCCTCGCCTCCGCCGCAGCCGCATTCAGCCTGGCTTTCACCGCTGCGCCCGACGCCGGCGCGCAGACGCTGATCCGCGACACCGAAATCGAGGTCATGCTTCGTGACTTCACCGACCCGCTGCTGCAGGCTGCCGGGCTGCGTCCGGAAGAGGTCGGCATGTACATTGTCGGCGAAAACACCATCAACGCCTTCGTCACCCGCGGCCAGAACATCTTTGTCAACACCGGCACGATCCTGGAGGCCGACACGCCCAACATGCTGAAAGGCGTGCTGGCGCACGAAACCGGCCACATCTCCGGCGCACACCTGGCGCGCATGGGTGATGGAGTTCGCGGCGCCTACGCCACCATGGCGCTGACCATGGGACTCGGCATTCTGGCCGCCCTGGCCGGCGAAGGCGGCGCCGCCGGCGCGCTGATGGCCTCCAGCGGCCAGTTCGGCACCCTCGCCTTCGCCACCTACACCCGCACCCAGGAGTCGGCCGCCGACCAGGCCGGGCTGCAGTTCCTGGAAGCCACCGGCCAGTCAGGCGAGGGCCTGGTGCGCTTCTTCGAGCGTTTCCGTTATCAGGAGGTGATGAGCGAGGCGCGGCGGTATCCATATTTTCGCTCTCACCCATTGTCGGGCGACCGTATTGGCGCATTGCAGAGGCGCGTGGAGGCGTCCCCTTACCGCCATGTTCAGGACAGCGAAGAGGACATCGACCGCCTGCGCCGCGCACAGGCGAAGATCTATGGCTTCCTGGCGACGCCCGAGCAGGTTTTCTTCCGCTACCCGGAAAGCGACCAGTCGCTGTATGGCCGCTATGCGCGCACCGTGGCCTATTATCGCACCGGCCGGCTTCAGAATGCGCGCAGCGAAATCGAGTCGCTGCTGGAAGACGAGCCGGAGAACCCTTATTTCCACGAACTCTACGGTCAGCTGCTGTTCGAGAGCGGCCGCGCCGGTGAAGCGATCCCCCATCACCAGCGCACGGTCGAGCTGGCCCCCGACGCGCCGCTGTTCCGTATCAATCTCGCCATGGCGATGATCGCCACCGAGGACCGCGCATTCCTGGACGACGCTCGCCGCCACCTGACCGCAGCCCTGGCGCAAGAGCAGGACAACTCCTTCGCATGGTATCAGCTGTCGCTGGTGCACGAGCGCATGGGCGAAACCGCGCTGGCCCAGTTCGCCATCGCCGAACAGGCCTATGCGCTGGGCGACAACATGCGCGCCTTCCAGTTCGCCAGCCGCGCCCGCGAAGGACTGGACCATGGCAGCCCGGCATGGATCCGCGCCGCCGAGATCATGGCCATCACGCAGCCGACCGCGGCGGAACTGCGCCGCACCCAGCGCGAGCAGCAGCGCCGCTATCTGGACTCCGCGCCGGCGGGCCGGTAACCGCCAACGCGGGTTGTCATTCCGGGGGGATCAGGATGTTTCGACTGCTTATCGCGCTATGCGCCGCTGCATTGCTGGCTTCATGCGGTGAGACCCGGCAGCAGGGGCCCGACGCCTCGTTGACCGACGCCCAGCGCGACGAGGTGCGGCAGCTGGTGCGCGAAACGCTGGTCAGCAATCCGCAGATCATCGAGGAAGCGATCATTGAGCTGCAGCGCCTCGCCCGCCAGCGCGAGGCCGACATGGCGCTGGCCATGGTGCAGGCCAATGAAACCCTCATCTACGGCGACGGCCGCGACCCGCGTATTGGCGAGGCTGGCGCGCCTGTCCGGATCGTCGAGTTCGTTGACTACAATTGCGGCTTCTGCCGCGTCGCCGCCCGCTGGGTTCAGTCCGCGATGGAGCGGAATCCGGAGCAAGTGCAGCTGATCGTCAAGGAATATCCGATCCTCAGTGAATCCTCGGTTGAAGCCGCGCATGCGGCGCTGGCGGTCTGGCGGCAGGGCAAGGATGTCTACGGCCGATTCCACATGGCGATGGTCCAGGCGACCGGCGCATTGACCGCCGACCGCATCGACACTTTCGCCGAAGAAGCCGGGGCGGATGTCGCCCGCATGCGCGCCGACATGGAAGACCCGGAGATCGAGGCGCATCTGGGCGACGTCATGCGCCTCGGTCGCATTCTGGGCATCGACGGCACGCCCTTCTTCATCATCGGCGACCAGGTGGTGTTCGGCGCCAATGAACGCGCGCTGGACGAAGCGCTGGCGGCAGCGCTGGCGGCCGCCGGAGAATGACCGGGCAGGCGCCACGCGCCTACAAATCCATGTGCAGGAACTGGTTGAAGACGCTGGGCCGATAGCCGCCAAACGCAGGGCCATCGGCAAAGCCCCGCTTGCGGTACAGCGCCAGCGCCGGCTCGAAAGCCGGACCGCCGCCCGTTTCCAGGCTGAGGCGCCGGTAACCGCGGTTGTGCGCCTCGCCGATGATGTGCTCCAGCAGCGCCGCGGCCACGCCCTTGCGCAAGTGATCGGGATGGGTGCGCATTGACTTGATCTCGCCCGCGCCGCCGCCCAGGGCCTTCAGCGCCCCGACGCCGGACAGCGCCCCGCCCCGCCACGCCGTCCACACCGTCACCTCCGGCGCTTTCAGGCCCGACAGATCGAGCGCATGGACGGTTCCCGGCGGCGAACTGGCATGCATGCCCTCAAGATGCAGCGCCAGCAGCGCGCGCACCTGTTCACCTGACAGGTCGTCCCGTCGAATCGCGATCATGGGCGGCGGATTAGCACCAAGCGGCAGCGGCGGTAAACGGCGCGCGCCTCATCCGCCCATCGACACGTTTCCGGCAGCGTCGATCGGCCAGTGCGGGTTCCACGCCACTTCCCAGGCATGACCGTCCGGATCGGCGAAATAACCGGAGCGCCCGCCCCATTCGGTGTCTTCCGCCGGTTTCAGGATGGCGCCGCCCGCCGCCTGCGCCGCGGCCAGCACTGGCTCGATCTCCGCCTTGCCGCGCACGTTATAGGCCAGCGCGAACGCCCCCGGCCCGGCGTTTTCGCGTCCCATGTCGGCATCCAGCGCCGCGCGCCGGAACAGGGCGAAGACGATGCCATTCAGCGGGAAGAAGACGATGTCATCGGCCTCGAAGGCCGGTTTCCATCCCAGCGACTGGTAGAAGGCTTTCGAGCGCGCGGGGTTTTCCACGCCGAGCGTGATCAGGGACAGGCGCTGTTCCATGGGCTTTGACTCCGCTGCTGTGACGCCAGCCTAGAACAAATATGGAACATCGCCAAGCAGCGTGTCAGATAAGCCCCGACAGCGGGCTCGACGGGTCAGCATATCGCTTTTTCGGCATCCGGCCGGCCAGATACGCCTCGCGCCCGGCTATGACGGCGTGTTTCATGGCCGCAGCCATGCGCACCGGGTCTTTGGCCTCGGCGATGGCGGTGTTCATCAGCACCGCGTCGCAGCCCAGCTCCATCGCCACCGCGGCGTCCGAAGCCGTGCCGACGCCGGCGTCGACGATGACCGGAACCTGCGACTGCTCGACGATCAGGCGGATATTGACCCGGTTCTGGATGCCGAGGCCGGAGCCGATCGGCGCCCCCAAGGGCATGATGGCGCAGCAGCCGGCGTCCTCCAGCTTGCGCGCATAGACCGGATCGTCGCTGCAATAGACCATCACCTGAAAGCCCTCGGCGATCAGCATTTTCGCCGCGCGCAGCGTCTCCTCCATGTCCGGATAGAGATGTTTGGGGTCTGACAGCACTTCCAGCTTCACCAGATCCCAGCCGCCGGCTTCACGAGCGAGACGAAGCGTGCGCACGGCGTCCTCGCCGGTGAAACAGCCGGCGGTGTTGGGCAGGAAGACGTATTTTCTCGGGTCGATATGATCGACCAGCATCGGCTGCGACGGGTCGGAAAGATTCACCCGCCGCACGGCGACGGTGATGATCTCCGCCCCCGACGCCTCCAGCGCGCGGGCGTTCTCCTCATAGGATTTGTACTTGCCGGTGCCGATGATCAGGCGCGAGGCGAAGCTGCGCCCGGCGATGGTCAGCGGCCTGTCCGGCGCCGCGGCGGGTCTTGCGTCTTCCATGGTCTAGCCTCCGCCCACGAATTGCACGATCTCGATCCGATCACCTTCCTGCAGCGCGATCCGGTCATACTGCGAGCGCGGCGCGATCTCCAGATTGCGCTCCACCGCCACCTTGCGCGCGTCCAGCCCCAGCCGCGCCACCAGCGCCGCCAGGGTTTCTCCCGGCCGCGCCTGCATGGCGTCTCCGTTGACGGTGATGCGCATGACGCTGCTCCTTGCTCCGCCCTCACATGGCGAAGAAAGGCCCGTCCTGCAACCGAGTCAGCGCGGCTTGCGGTCCGTGAACAGCCCAACGATGAAGGCTATGAGGCCGAGAACCGCCCCGATCAAGCCCAGCGGGATGGTGTAGAAGGCGAACCAGCCGGCGACGAACATCCCGTACAGCGTCCCGCCCATGTCCATGCCCAGCACGCTGCAGGTATTGGCGAAGCCCTCATGCAACTGGCAATCATTCACCTGCGCGATCCAGCTCGACAGCAACACCAGCAGGATCGGCGAAATTCCGAAAATCACGCTAAGGAAGAAAACCCACAATGCGACCCGCTTGACCATGCCCCCTCCTGCGATGGCTATTGGTGGCACGGATTCTGGCGGCGCGCATTACAATTCCCGGCTTGTGCCGCGCCGTTTCGGCGTCGTAAATGACGCCTCCGCATGCAGAACCGGTGATCACGCGTGACCAGGCCGATCTACATCCTCAACGGCCCGAACCTGAATCTTCTCGGCCGCCGCGAACCGCATATCTATGGATCGCAAACACTGGCCGACATAGAAGCGATGTGCGCGCAAAAGGCACAGGCGCTGGGCGTTCCCATCGTTTTCCGTCAGACCAATCATGAGGGCGTGCTGATCGACTGGGTGCAGGAGGCGATGGACGCCGCCTCGGCGCTGATCATCAACGCCGGGGGCTATACTCACACGTCTGTCGCACTGCACGACGCGTTGAAGGCCTTGAGCATTCCGGTGATAGAGGTTCATCTGAGCGACCCCATGAAGCGCGAAGCCTTCCGGCATGTCTCCTATGTCGGCATGGCGGCGCGCCAGACCATCGCCGGGCGCGGCGCGCACGGCTATGATGCGGCGCTAGAGACCGCCGCCAGTCTGGTCTAGACAAACGGTTCAGAAGATTCCGAAGGAAAGGCCGCGAGGGACATGACCACGTCACCGAAATCCCAAACCAAGGCGAAGGCCGCCCCCGTGATCAACACCGACATTGTCCGCGAACTGGCCGAGATTCTGGGCGAAACTGGCCTGACGGAGATCGAGGTGGAACGGGGCGATCTGCGGGTGCGGGTGGCGCGCGGCGGAACTGTCGCCGCCGCGCCAGCCGCCGTGATGGCCGCCGCCCCTGTCGCTGTTCCAGCGGCGTCCAATCCGGCCCCGGCCGCCGCGCCGGCGGCCAATACGGTCAACGCCGTGAAATCGCCGATGGTCGGCACGGTGTATCTGCGCCCCAACCCGGACGCCGACGCCTTCGTCAATCCCGGCGACACGGTGAAGGAGGGCGACACCATCCTGCTGATCGAGGCGATGAAAACCTTCAACCCGATCACCGCGCCGCGGTCCGGCAAGCTGGTGGAGGTGCTGGTGCAGGATTCGCAGCCGGTGGAATACGGCGAACCCCTGTTCGTGATCGCCTGACGCGCGGGGCGGAGCTCAGATGTTCGAAAAAATCCTCATCGCCAACCGCGGAGAAATCGCGCTGCGCATCCATCGCGCCTGCCGCGAGATGGGCATCCGCACGGTGGCGGTGCATTCCGAGGCCGACGCCAACGCCATGCACGTGCGGCTGGCGGACGAGAGCGTCTGCATCGGCCCGCCCGCGGCGGCGAAGAGCTATCTGAACATTCCGTCGATCATCGCCGCCGCAGAAGTGACCGGCGCGCAGGCGATCCACCCCGGCTACGGCTTTCTGTCGGAAAACGCCCGCTTCGCCGAGATCGTCGAGGCCCACGGCCTCGCCTTCATCGGCCCGACGGCCGAGCACATCCGCCTGATGGGCGACAAGATTGAGGCCAAGAAGGTGGTGAAGGCCGCCGGCATTCCGGTGGTTCCCGGTTCGGACGGCGGCGTCGACGATGTCGAAACCGCCAAGCGGCTGGGCCGCGAGATCGGCTATCCGGTGCTGGTCAAGGCCGCCGCCGGCGGCGGCGGGCGCGGCATGAAGGTCGCCGAGAGCGAAGCCGCCCTGAAACAGGCCTTCGAGACCGCCCAGGCCGAAGCCAAGGCCGCCTTCGGCGACGGATCGGTTTACCTGGAGAAATATCTCGGCCAGCCGCGCCATATCGAGATCCAGGTGCTGGCCGACCAGCATGGAAACGTGGTGCATCTGGGCGAGCGCGACTGCTCGCTGCAGCGCCGCCACCAGAAAATCCTCGAGGAGGCCCCCTCGCCTGCTCTGGACCCCGCTGCGCGCGCGAAAATCGGCGAGGTGGTCCGCCAGGCGATCTCCGCCATCGGCTATCGCGGCGTCGGCACCATCGAGTTCCTGTACGAGAACGGCGAATTCTACTTCATCGAGATGAACACCCGGCTGCAGGTCGAACACCCGGTGACAGAGATGATCACCGGCATCGACCTGGTGCGCGAGCAGATTCGCGTCGCCGACGGCGCGCCGCTGGACCTGGAACAGAAGGACGTCACCTTCGAGGGCCACGCCATCGAATGCCGGATCAACGCCGAAAACCCGCTCACCTTCGCGCCCTCGCCCGGCAAGGTGACGGACTTCCACGCCCCCGGCGGGCTGGGCGTGCGGCTCGATTCGGCGCTCTACGCCGGCTATTCGATTCCGCCCTATTACGACAGCCTGATCGGCAAGCTGATCGTGCATGGCAAGACGCGCACTGAGGCGCTGCTGCGCCTGCGCCGGGCGCTGGAGGAGATGGTGGTCGGCGGCGTGGAGACCACGATCCCGCTGTTCCTGGAGCTGATGAAGGAGCCGGAGTTCATCAACGGCGACTATCACATCCGCTGGCTGGAAAGCTGGCTGGCGGCGCGGCGGGGCTGACGCAATGCGCGGTTTCGGCGCCGAGGAGCTTCTGGGCTGCTACGCCCGCGGCGTGTTCCCGATGGCCGAGGGACGCGAGGACCCGCGCATCTTCCTGCTGGACCCTGATGAACGCGGCGTCATCCCGCTGGACGGCTTTCACATTCCGCGCTCGCTGCGCCGGATGGTGAAGCGAGACCCGTTCCAGATCACGGTCAACCGCGCCTTCGACATGGTTCTGGACGCGTGCGCCGCCGCCGCACCGGGGCGCGAGGAGACCTGGATCAACAGCCGCATCCGCGACCTGTATGCCGACCTGCACCGGCGCGGCTACGCCCACAGCCTCGAGGCCTGGACGCCGGACGGGCGTCTGGCCGGCGGGCTTTATGGCGTCACGCTGGGCGCGGCGTATTTCGGGGAAAGCATGTTCAGCCGCGAAACCGGGGCCAGCAAAGTGGCGCTGGTGCATCTCGTCGCGCGGCTGCGGACCGGCGGCTTTGCGCTGCTGGACGCCCAGTTCACCACCGAACACCTGCAACGCTTCGGCGCCGTCACCGTCAGCCGCGCCGACTATCGCGCACGCCTGTCAGAGGCCATCGCCGCGGATGCGGATTTCTTCGCGCTGCCCGAAGACCTGCCGGGCGCTCAACTTCTGCAGTCGATCACCCAGACGTCATAGACCGGATGTTCCAGCGCGTTCAGCGCCGGGTTGGAGCCGAACATCCAGCCCGAGAAAATGCGCTCACCCTCGCGCTCCTGCCCGAAACCATCGGTGCGGCGGTCGAAAATCTCCAGAAACGCGAACGTCTCCGGCGTCTCCTCAGGCGGGCGGCGGCGGCAATAGCGGGCCATGATCGTCAGCGCGCCATACTGCGCCGGTTCACCGATACGCACCTCGAAATCGCGGGTGGTGGCCGTCACCTTATCGAGCCCGCGCAGCACCAGCACGCTTCCCGGCTGGCTGGACAGGCGCTCGCCCTGCCGGGGGGCGTCCTGCGCCACGGCGGCACCGGACAGCGCCAGGGCGGCGAGAATGAAGGCGATATGTTTCATGACCTTATTGCTCGCCCGGAATTGCGGCGGAGTCGAGGCTCTCAGCCCTTTTCCGGCGTCCACGACTCGTAATCGGCCGCCGCGGCCTGGCGGCGCGCGCCGCGCGCCAGACTGCCCGCTGGCCGCCAGGCGTGCAGCGTGCCGGTCAGGTTGGGCTGATGGTCCTTCTCCCACGGCTGGCGCGGCAGCGGCGCCTCGGTGGGCGGAAACTCGAAGGTGTGGTGCAGCCAGCCGTGCCAGTCCACCGGTACGCGGCTGGCGTCGGCATAACCCTTGTAGACCACCCAGCGGCGCTTGCGGCCGTCGGGGCCGCTGGCCTTCTTTTCCTCGAAATAGCGGTTGCCGAATTCGTCGGCGCCGACCTTGCGTCCGCGCTTGAAAATCGTCCACAGCGCGCCGGGCGTGGCGTCGCTCCACCAGATGAAGATCTTGCCGATGAAACCGAGCATGCGGGGCCCCCCGGGAATCCGCGCGGACCATGCCACCATGCGGCCCGCGAATCCAGCGCGATGCGCGGCGGCTTACACGCGCGCCCGGGACGCGTAAACTCCGGGGTGATTCTCTGTCCCCCGGCGGTGGAAACAGCGGCGATGAACACCGGAACACATCCCGAAACGACGCCTTCGGCGCCGGAAGGCGGCCCCGGGGGCGACGCGGAGCGGATCGCCGCTGGCCTCACGAAACACATCAAGAATAAAGACCAGCGCCTTGCTTTAAAAGAGCAACTGGTATCAAGCATAACGCACGGAGACGCCGTCCTGCGGCGAGAGGACGCTACACCCGCCGCCGAGACCGTGATGGACGCCGCCGCACCGCAGGCGCCGGACTGGCTGGCCGAGACCGGGCGAGAGGCGCTGCGCCAGTGCGCGCTGGACGCCGGCGCCCGGGTGCTGACGGCGCGGCTGTCGGCGATCGGCGCGGCCTGCATGCGTTATCCGGGCGGCGAGGACCGGTTCGACCCGCTGTGCAATCCCGGCCTCGCCCGCGCGATCCTGGCCGCCCGCGCCGACGGCGTCCCGGACGAGGCGATCGAACAGGCGCTGGCGCTGGCCCGGCAGGGCGTCGTGGACGCGCCGGACCTGCGGCTGCCGCCTGCACCGCCCCCGCCGCAGCCGGTGCTGGCGCTGACCGGCGCCCCGCCGGCGAACCTGGGCAAGGCGCTGGCCCTCAGCCTGTGGAGTCACGGCCTGCCGGCGCTGCGCTACGCGCCGCCGCCGCAAGGTCCCGTGGTTCATCTGAACCTGCCGGCCTTCGTGACCGGCGACGGGCTGGACGAGACGCGGTTGACCGGCTGCGCCGCGCTGTGGGCGCGGGCGCTGCGCGGCGGAACTCTGTCGCTGACCGGTTTCGCCGCCCTGTTCGCGGCGCTGGGCCTGCCCTACGATTCCGGTGACGCCCGCGACCTCGCCGCGCGCCTCGCCGCCGCGGTCCGCAAGGCCGCGGGCGCCAAGACCGCCGTCGCCGTGCTGCGTCCGGATGCGGAAACCGCGGCCCGCCTCGACGCCGAAAGCCTGGGGCTGGAGCCGCTGGACAGCCCGGTCTGGCATGGCGAGAACGGCGCGGCCGAGCTGCGCGCCTGCGTGCGAAGCGGTCTGGCGCGTCTCGGCCTGACGCCGACCGCCGATGCCGCTCTGACCAACCCGGCCTTCGCCGCCGCGGCGCCGGAAGCGGTGTTCGCCCTGTGCGCGGCGCTGGCGCCGCATCTGAGCGGCGGGATCGAGGCCCGGCTCGACCTCCCCGGCGAGACCGGCATTGACGACATCGCAGCGCTGGCCGCCGCGGCTTCGGACCTGCCGTTCTCCCGGCTGATGCTGCGCCGCGACGCCTCGGCGGCGCTGGCGCTGCTCGACGGGCTGGACCTGGAGGACGCCGCGCAGGAGCCGGAGGTGCGCGAACGCGTCGTCGAGCGCATTATCGAGCGCCGGGCCGAGCGCCGCCGCCTGCCCGACCGCCGCAAGGGTTATATCCAGAAGGCCACGGTGGGCGGCCACAAGGTCTATCTGCACACCGGCGAGTTCGACGACGGCGAGCTGGGCGAGATTTTCATCGACATGCACAAGGAAGGCGCCGCCTTCCGCAGCCTGATGAACAATTTCGCCATCGCCATCTCCATCGGCCTGCAATACGGCGTGCCGCTGGAGGAATATGTCGACGCCTTCGTCTACACGCGTTTCGAGCCGGCCGGCCCGGTGACGGGCAATGACTCCATCACCCACGCCACCTCGATCCTCGACTATCTGTTCCGCGAACTGGGAGTGTCATATCTCGGCCGGTCAGACCTGGCCGAGACCGCCGCCGACCCGCGCGGCCTCGGCGAGGGCGTGGCCAAGGAAAAGGTGATCGAGGAGGACGCGTCGCGGCTGATCTCGCGCGGGTTTTCGCGCGGCGCCCTGCCCGACAATGTCGTGCTGCTGGCCTCGGCCCCGCGCAAGCCGCGCGAAGACGACGAGGCCAACACCTTCACCGTGAAGCCGAAAACAACCGCGCCCCGCCCCTATAACGGCGACCCCTGCCCCGAATGCGGGCATTTCACCCTGATCCGCAGCGAGCTGGGCGCGCTCACCTGCGACGCCTGCGGCTGGCGCGGCGCGGCGCGCGGCGCGGAGGGGTAGCCCCCCGTTCCCGCCCTTGAAGCGCCTTGCCGGATTCCCTAGTCCTTCGTGGCTCTGCGCCTTTGGCGCATCGCACCTCAGGATGAGGGGGGGATTCACTACAAAACACCCTCACCCTGAGGAGTCCCGGCCGTCAGGCCGGGCCACGAAGGGCGAAGGTTTCAGAGGCGCAAAGCCTATCCTAAGCCGCCAGCTTGTCGGAGACGCGGAATTTCGCCTCGGTGGCTTTTTCGATGTCGGCCACCGTCACCTCCGGCGCCAGTTCGACCAGCAGCAGCCCGTCCGGGGTGACGTCGAACACCCCGAGATTGGTGATGATGCGGTCCACAACGCCGGTGCCGGTCAGCGGCAGGGTGCAGGCTTTCAGCAGCTTCGATTCGCCGGCCTTGTTGGTGTGATCCATGATCACCACCACGCGCTTGACGCCGGCGACCAGGTCCATCGCCCCGCCCATGCCCTTGACCATCTTGCCGGGGATCATCCAGTTGGCGATGTCGCCTTTTTCGGAAACTTCCATCGCGCCCAGGATCGACAGGTCGATATGGCCGCCGCGGATCATGCCGAAACTGTCGGCGGACGAGAAATAGCTGGTGCGGCGCAGCTCGGTGATCGTCTGCTTGCCGGCGTTGATCAGGTCCGGGTCCTCCTCACCCTCATAGGGGAAGGGCCCCATGCCCAGCATGCCGTTTTCCGACTGCAGGGTGACGTCGATGTCATCGGGGATGTAGTTGGCCACCAGCGTCGGGATGCCGATGCCGAGATTGACGTAGAAGCCGTCCTCCAGCTCCTGCGCGGCGCGCGCCGCCATCTGGTTGCGATCCCATGCCATCTGCGTTTCTCCTCAGCCTATGAAGCTTCCCAGGCCTGTTTCAACAGTTTCTTCAGCCCGGCATCGACATCGGCGGGCTTCGTCAGGGTCGTCGCGGACTTGAGCCGTTCCGACCAACCTTCCTTCGGTTTCGCCGCCTCAAGGCGTTTGTCCGCTGACGGAGGAACGGCGAGGCCGAGGCGCACCGCGCCTTTGTAGGGCCGCGCGGCGGCGAACTGCACCTTGCGTGAGAACGCCGTGTAGCCCTTGCGAGGACCCCGAGTCACCCCTTCGAACGCCAGCGCCGCCGCCTCGATGCGCTCATACACGGCCATGAGCGCGTCGTCCTTCCACAGCGCCGCGACCAGGGCGTCGGGATCGTCCCAGCCGAGGCCGGTCTCAGGAAACGCCGCATCGAGGATCGTCGCGGCGCGGTTGACGCCGAGACCGTAATTTTCCTTCAGCCATTTCTCGCGCGCCCGCTGTTTCGTCTCCGGGCATTTCCTCGCGATCGCGACCCATTCCTCGATCGACTTGCCGGTGTCGCGCTTGAGACCCTCGCGCACCGAGGCGAACCATTTCTGCTGGCGTTCGGTCAGCGACGAAGCGGTTTTCGGAGGCGCCTTGGCCATGTCGTCGCGGGTCCAGGGCATCAGGCGGCCTCCCTCTTGCGCGTGGTGCGCTGTTCGATGCGCTTTTCGAACCGGCCCTTGATCAGGCGCTGCACGAAAATGCCGGGGGTGTGGATGCAATCGGGGTCCAGCGCGCCGAGATCGACGATCTCCTCAACCTCGGCCACCGTCACCTTGCCGGCGCTGGCCATCATCGGATTGAAGTTCCGCGCCGTCTTCCGGTAGATCAGATTGCCCTGCGGATCGCCCTTCCACGCCTTGACGATGGACAGATCAGCGGTCAGCCCTGTCTCCATGATATAGGTTTCGCCGTTGAACTCGCGGTGGTCCTTGCCTTCGGCGATCACAGTGCCCACCCCGGTCTTGACGTAGAAGCCGGGAATGCCGGCGCCGCCGGCGCGGATGCGCTCGGCCAGCGTGCCTTGCGGATTGAACTCCAGCTCCAGCTCGCCGGACAGGAACTGGCGCTCGAACTCCCTGTTCTCGCCGACATAGGACGAAACCATCTTTTTGATGCGTTTCGCGTCCAGAAGCTTGCCGAGGCCGAAACCATCCACCCCGCAATTGTTGGAGATGATGGTCAGGTCCTTCACCCCGGACTTCAGGATCGCGTCGATGGCGTTTTCCGGGATGCCGCACAGGCCGAAACCGCCGGCCATGATCGTCATGCCGTCGAACAACAGGCCGTCGAGCGCCGCATCCGCATCGGGATAGACTTTTTTCATGCCGTCCTCGCGCCACTGGTTTTGCTGCGCCGCGTTATAGCGCGTTCGCGCGCGAAGGCCAGCGGGACGGCTGTGGCGCAAAGATGAAGCGCCGGCCGTTGGGGACGGCCGGCGCCTCTGGGGTATGTGAGTATCATGCGCGCCCGAACGGCTTTTGCGAGGGACGATGATCGCCGCCGGACGCACACGCACCCTGCCGCCCGGCCACTGAACCGCCGATGAACAGGATGAACGGCGGCGTTCATCTTCGCCGGCGCGCGATGACGGTTTTCCGGCGCGGCGGGATGTGCAAGTGTCGCCGCGGCTGTCGATCGGGGGAAGTCTGGCGGATGGGCCGGCGCATCATCGTTCTTGTGCATGACGACGGCGGCGGAGACGCCGCCGCACTGGCCGCTGGACTGGCGCAGGCCGAACTGCACCTCCTGCCCTGGCCGGACCCGCCGGCCCCGCCCGACCCGGCATGGGGATTCGACGCCGCCCTGGTGTGCGGCGCCGTCCCGGACGCCATCGCCGCCCTGCGCGCCGCGGCCCCGAAAACCCCGGTGGTGGCGATCAGCGACAATCCGGCCGATGGCGAGGCCGCCGACGCCTGGCTGCGCCCGCCCGCCTCGGCCCTGCAGGTGGCGGCGCGCATTCGCGCCCTGACCCGCCTTGCGGCGATGGAGGACGTGGCGGCGCGCCGCGCCGGCGCCGCGAGACGCGCCGGGGCCACGGTTCCGTTAAACGACGAACCCGCCCTGCGCCCGGCCGTGCTGTTCGTCGGCCCGGCGACGCCGCATTTCATGGCCGTGCGCGCCGCGCTGGCCAGCGCCGGGGCGGAGGTGGTGGCGGCGTTCTCGTCCTATTCGGCCTTCGACTATCTGCACGAGCGCGCCTTCGACGCCGTGGTGCTGAACGCGATCGACAAGCGCGACTTCGCCTTCACCATCTCGTCGGCCATGCGGCGCAATTCACGCCTTTACCACACTCCGGTGCTGCTGCTGGCGCCGCCCGGCGGCCGCGGCGATTCCGACGAGGCCTTCGCCCGCGGCGTCTCGGACCTGCTGCCGGCCGGCGCGCCGCAAGACGAGATCCGCGACCGGGTGCTGACCCTGGCCGCCGAACGGCAACGGCGGCGCGCGGCCCGCAATGTGCTGGAATCCTGCCGTGACGCCCGCATCCTCGACGCCGCCAGCGGCCTTTACGCCGCGCGCTTCGCCGCCGCCCACCTGCAGGATTTGCTGGTCGCCGCGCGCCGCTCCGGCGCGTCGCCGGTCAGCCTGATCCTGATGCGGCTGAAAGGGCCGGAGCCGGCGGTGTCCGCCGCGGCGCTGGCCGCCGCCCGGCGCCAGTTCGCCGCCATGCTGCGCCACCTGCTGCGGGCCGAGGATTTGCCGGCGCTGATCGACGACAGCCTGTTCGCGGCCATCCTGCCCCATACCGGCGCCGCCGGCGCCGGTTGCGTCGCCGACCGCATCCGCGCCATCGCCGACTGCACGGCCTTCGAGGGCGATGATCCGCTGAAACCGTTCCGGCTCCGGATATCCACCGCCGCCGTGGAAGCGGCGGGCGAGGAGGTCGCCGAAGCGCTGATCGAACGCGCCCTGCGCGCGCTGGAGGGCGCCCGCCAGGCGGCGGGGTAGGTCAGTAAGGCGCGGTGTTGGCGCGCAGCCAGCCTTGCAGCGCGTCGAAACCCAGCGCATTGCGGTCATAGAGATCCGACAGGAATGTCCACGTCTTTTCGTGGCCTGCGGTGATCGTCAGGCCGTTGATGCGCAGGAACACATAGGCGGCCGCGAACGCCGTGCGCTTATTGCCGTCTATGAAGGCGTGGTTCTGGGACAGGCTTTCCCACAGAGCCGCCGCCTCGGCGATCAGGTCCGGGTAATAGCCGGTCTGCGGCCGGAACAGCGCCGCCTGCAACTGGCCCGCGTCGCACAGACCGCCGACGCCGCCATATCGCGTAATCAGGTCGTCATGGATCGCCAGCACGTCCGCCGCCGTCAGGTAGTCCGTCACCTGGCCAGCTTTTCATACAGCGGCGCGAAGCGCGCATGGCTGGCCTGATACGCCGTCATCACGTGCGGGCGGGCGCGGCTCTGCCGGCGCTGTTCGATCAGGCCAGCGACGGCTTCATCGACAAGCGCCTGGATCTGGCGCCCCTCCGCTTTGGCCAGCTCGCGCAAATCGGCCAGCAGGGCTGCGTCCATCTGGGTGGCGAATTTCTCACGCATCCGGGTCATGACGGCTCCGTTGCAGGCCATCATTATATATCATGAAACGTCAAGAAATGCGAACCGGGGTCACGCCGCCTGCTTCGCCCGCGTGGCGAGGTCGGCGAGGCGGGCGACGCCGCGCTCCACCCCTTTCAGCCGCGCCTGCGCGTCCGGCCAGTCGCCGACGATGACCAGCTTCTGGTCCGGCCGCACGCGATAATCGGCCGGATGGGCGCCGATCAGGGCGACAAGGCCGGCGGGGTCGGCGAAACTGTCATTGCGGAAATGGATCACCGCGCCCTTCGGCCCGGCGTCGACCTTGGCCACGCCCGCCGCCTTGCACAGCGCCTTGACCGCCACCACGCGCAACAGCGTCTCCACCTCTTCCGGCAGCGGGCCGAAGCGGTCGATCAGCTCGGCGGCGAAGGCCTCGCGCGCGTCGCGGCTCTCCAGCCCCGACAGGCGGCGGTAGAGGCCCAGGCGCAGGTCGAGATCGGGCACATAGTCTTCCGGGATCAGCACCGCCGCCCCGGCGTTGATCGCCGGCGACCAGTCGCGTTCGTCCGCCGCCTCGCCGCCTTCCTTCAGGCTGGCCACCGCCTCTTCCAGCATCGACTGGTACAGCTCCACCCCGACATCGCGGATATGGCCGGACTGCTCCTCGCCCAGCAGATTGCCGCCGCCGCGCAGGTCGAGATCATGGCTGGCCAGCGTGAAACCGGCGCCGAGGCTGTCGAGCGAATGCAGCACCTGCAGGCGTTTTTCCGCCCCGGCGGTGATCGGGCGTTCGGCCGGCGTGGTCAGATAGGCGTAGGCGCGGGTCTTGGCCCGCCCCACCCGGCCGCGAAGCTGGTAAAGCTGGCCCAGCCCAAAACGGTCGGCGCGGTGCACGATCAGGGTGTTGGCGGTGGGAATGTCCAGCCCCGATTCGACGATCGAAGTGGACAGCAGCACGTCATACCGCCCCTCGTAGAAGGCGGTCATGATCTCTTCCAGCCGCGAGGGCGGCATCTGGCCGTGGGCGGCGATGAAGCTGGTTTCCGGAACCTGCTCGCGCAGGAAGGCCGCCGCCTCCTCGATATCGGCGATGCGCGGCACGACGAAATAGGCCTGGCCGCCACGATACTTCTCGCGCAGCAGCGCCTCGCGCACCGACACCGGATCGAACGGCGCCACATAGGTACGCACGGCCAGCCGGTCCACCGGCGGCGTGGCGATAATGGAAAGATCGCGGATGCCGGTCAGCGCCAGTTGCAGCGTGCGCGGAATCGGCGTCGCGGTCAGCGTCAGCACATGCACGCCGGAGCGCAATTCCTTCAGCTTTTCCTTGTGCTTGACGCCGAAATGCTGCTCCTCGTCCACCACCAGCAGCCCGAGATCGCGGAACTTCACCTTGTCGGAAAGCACCGCATGGGTGCCGATGACGATCTCGGCCTTGCCCTCGGCCAGCTCCTTCACAGTCTCCGCCGCCTCCTTCGCCGGCACCAGGCGCGACAGGCGGCGCACCTTCACCGGCCAGGGGCGGAAGCGCTCGACAAAGGTGGCGTAATGCTGGCGGGCCAGCAGCGTGGTCGGGGCGACCACCGCCACCTGCCGCCCGGCCATGGCGGCAACGAAGGCGGCGCGCAGCGCCACTTCGGTCTTGCCGAAGCCGACATCGCCGCAGATCAGCCGGTCCATCGGCCGGCCCGAGGCCATGTCGGTGAACACATCCTCGATGGCCGAGAGCTGGTCGTCGGTCTCGGCCCAGGGGAAGGCGGCGCAGAACTCGTCATAGACGCCGCTGGGCGCGTCGATGGTCTCCACCTGCCGCGCATGGCGGGCCGCGGCGATGCGGATAAGCTGTTCGGCCATGTCGCGCAGGCGTTTCTTCGCCCGCGCCTTGCGCGCCTGCCAGGCGGCGCCGCCCAGCCGGTCCAGCGACACGCCCTCGGCGTCCGCGCCATAGCGCGACAACAGCTCGATATTCTCCACCGGCAGGTAGAGCTTCGCCCCGCCGTCATATTCCAGCTCGAGACAGTCGTGCGGCGCGTCCTGAACGCTGAGCGTCTTCAGTCCCAGATAGCGGCCCAGCCCATGATCGGCATGCACCACCAGATCGCCTGCCGACAGGGTTCCGGCCTCAAGTATAGCCTCGGCCCCCTTGCGGCGGCGCGCCGGGCGGGCGAGGCGGTCGCCCAGGATGTCCTGTTCGGAAAGGATGGCCAGCGCCGCGGTCTCGAACCCGCGCTCCACCGGCAGCACGGCGCGAAAAACCGCCCCGGCGCCAGCGACCGCGCGCCAGTCCGCCGCCGGTTTCAGGTCCGCCACGCCATGATCGGCCAGCACCCCGGCGAGACGGTCTGACGAGCCTTCGGTCCACGAGGCGATCACCACCGTCTTCCCGGCCCGGCGCAGGTCGGCGACATGCTTCGCCGCGGCGTCGAACACATTGACGCCCTCGGCCGCGCGCTCGGCGGCGAAAATGCGCCCCTGCCGCGCGCCCAGATCGGCGCCGTCCGGCGTCACGAAGGCGCTGAAGCGCCGCAGCGCGCGCCCGGAAAGCGCCCCGGCGAACGCCGCCTCGTCCAGATACAGCGCGGCCGGCGGCAGGGCGCGATAGACCGGGGCGGAAAACCCGCCTTTCGCAACCGGCTGCTCGGCGGCCGCGCGGCGGGCCTCGTAATAATCGCGCACGGTCTTCGCCCGTTCGGCCAGCGCGTCCTCGGCCAGCGCGTCGAGCGCGATCAGCGCCGCCGGCCCGACATAGTCGAACGGCGTCTCCAAGGTTTCGTGGAACAGGCCCAGCCAGTGTTCGCCGCCGGCCGGGCGCGCCCCGGCGCTGACCGCGTCATAGACCGGATCGCCCGCCGCCGCGCCGCCGAAGGCGCGCACGAACCCGGCGCGGAAGCGCGAAATGCTGGCCTCGTCGATCAGCACCTCGCTGACCGGGGTGAAAGTCACCCCGTCCATCTGTTTCAGGCTGCGCTGGCTTTCGGGGTCGAAGGCGCGGATCGATTCCAGCTGGTCGCCGAAAAAATCCAGCCGCACCGGCGCCTGCGCCCCCGGCGGAAACGCGTCCACCACGCCGCCGCGGACGGCGAAATCGCCCGGCTCTCTCACCGTGGCGGCGCGGGCGTAGCCATTGACGGCGAAATAGCGTTTCAGGGCCTCCATATCGACCACGGCGCCGGGGCGGGCGGCGAAGCCCGCCTCGCGCATCGCCGCGCGCGGGGCGCATTTCTGGGCCATGGCGTTGACGGTGGCGATCACCGCCAGCGCGCCCTTGCCGCCCCCATCCCGCGCCGCCAGCCGCGCCAGCGCCGCCGCCCGCCGCGCCGCCAGCCGCGGGGCCGGCGAAACACGGTCATAGGGCTGGCAGTCCCAGGCCGGCAGGCGCACCTGCGCCAGGTCCGGCGCGAAGAAGCCGAGCGCGGCGGAAAACGCCGCGGCGCGGGAATCATCGCGGGCGACGAAAACGCTGATCCCGCCGCGGGCGCGGGCGATGTCGGCGAACGCCAGCGCGTCGAAGCCTTCCGGCGCGCCGCCAAGATCGATCCCGCCGGACGCGGCGGCGAAGCGTTGCAGGTCGGCGATCATCTTTTGATCTCCGCCCCGCCGGAGGCGGCGAAGGCGGCGATGGCGTCCAGCACCGGGCCTTGCGCCCGCGCCGGCGCCGGGGCGCGGCCCAGCACCCAGTCGTAAACGTCCTGATCGGCCTCGTGCAGCAGCGCCTCGAAGGCTTCCAGCCCGGCTTCATCCAGCGCGTGCAGATGCGCGTCGGCGAAGCCGCCCATCACCAGGTCGGCCTCCTTGAAGCCGCGCCGCCAGGCGCGAAAACGCAGCCGCTTGCGCCATTCGGCGTGCGGATCGGATGCGGACTCGCGCGCAGACTCCCCCCTTGCGGGAGGCGGCGGGCGGGATGGATCTCCGGGCGCGCGGCTCATGGCCGGGGCATATAGTCCGCTTCTTCTCCCGCGTCACGGGGCAGAGACGGCGGGGAGCCGGTAAGGCGTTTACTCAGCCCTTGCCGCCTCACCCCCTCCCCGCCCTTTGGGCGGACCTCCCCCATCAAGGGGGAGGATGAGGCGTTCCGGCTTTCGTCCGCCGCTTTGTTTTTCAGGTATGCTGAGCGTTGAAGACGCGCAAACCAATCCTCCCCCTTGATGGGGGAGGTGTCCGGCGCGAAGCGGCGGACGGAGGGGGTGACGGATGATCCGGGCCGGAAGCGGCGATGGCTGAGCGGCGGCTGGTCGGCGCGGCGCGGCGATTGCGCAAGGCGATGACCCCGCACGAGGTGAAGCTGTGGGTGCATCTCAAAACGCTGAACCGCGTGCATGGCCGGCGTTTCCGGCGTCAGGCGCCCATCGGCCCCTACATCGCCGATTTCGCCAGTTTCGATCCGAAACTGGTCATCGAGGTCGATGGCGGCCAGCACAACGAGGCGGAGCATCGCCAGCGCGATGCGGCGCGAGACGCCTTCTTCCGGGCCGAGGGCTTCCGCGTCCTGCGCGTCTGGAACAACGAGGTCGATGACAATCCCGACGGCGTCATGGACGCCATACACCATGCGCTGACCAAAGCCGGCTCACCCCCTCCGGCCCTTCGGGCCACCTCCCCCATCAAGGGGGAGGATTAGGGGAAGCGCCTCTATCACACACAGGCGGCGCGCCCCGCCCCTTCCCCGTTTCCGCCGCGCGGGTCATGGTGAGGCGTCATGCGCCCCGAGATTCTGTTTCCGCTGTTCGCAGAGCTGCCGTCGATCAAGGGCGTCGGCCCGCGCAACGCCGCCCTGATCGCCAGGGTGGCGGGCGGAAACCGGGTCAAGGACCTGCTGTTCCTGAAGCCCGGCGGCCTGATCGACCGCAGCCGGGTGACCAGCATCGCCGCCGCGCCGGAAGGGCTGATCGCCACCATCACGGCCGAGGTGGAGCAGCACCTGCCGCCGCCGAAGGGCAAGTTCACCCCCTACAAGGTGCGCATGCGCGACGACAGCGGCTTTCTGCATCTGGTGTTCTTCCACGCCCGGCCGGATTACCTGACGCGGCAACTACCGCCGGGCGAGACGCGGGTGGTGTCCGGCCGCGTCGAACGCTTCGGCAGCGAAATCCAGATCGTGCATCCCGACCTGGTCCTGACCCCGAAACAGGCCGAGACCGCCCCGAAGATCGAGGCGGTGTATCCGCTGACCGCGGGGCTCAGCCCTAAAGTGGTGCGCAAGGCCGCCGCCGCGGCGCTGGCAACGGCGCCGGAGCTGCCGGAATGGCTGCCCGAAAGCGTCACCGGCGGGCGCGGCTGGCCGCGCTGGCTGGCGGCGGTCAAGGCGCTGCACGCGCCGCAGGCCGAGGCCGATCTCGACCCGCTGAGCGTGGCGAGGGAGCGGCTGGCCTTCGACGAGCTGTTCGCCCGGCAACTGGCCCTGCAGCTTATCCGGGCGCGGCGGCGCGGGCGGCCCGGCCGGGCGCTGGCCGGCGACGGCGCCAGGGTCGGCGCGGTGCTGGACGCGGCGCCCTTCGCCCCCACCGGGGCGCAGCGGCGATCCTTCATGGAGATAGAGGCCGACATGGCCGCCCCGGCGCGGATGACGCGCCTGCTTCAGGGCGATGTCGGCGCCGGCAAGACCTTCGTCGCCGCGCTGGCCGCGGCGCGCGCCGCCGAGGCCGGAACCCAGACCGCGGTGATGGCGCCGACCGAGATTCTGGCCCGCCAGCATGCGCGCACCCTCGCCCCGCTGCTGGCCCCGGCGGGGATGACGGTGGCGGCGCTGACCGGGCGCGACAAGGGCAAGACGCGCGCCGCCATTCTCGGCGATCTGGCGGCGGGAAAGATCGACGTGATCTGCGGCACCCACGCCCTGTTCCAGGAGGGGGTGGAGTTCCGCGATCTCGGCCTGATCGTGATTGACGAGCAGCACCGCTTCGGCGTTTCCGACCGCATGAAACTGTCGGCCAAGGGCGCGCGGCCCGACACGCTGGTGATGACCGCGACGCCGATTCCGCGCACGCTGGCGCTGGCCGTCTATGGCGATCTCGACATTTCGCGGCTGGACGAAAAACCGCCCGGCCGCACCCCGCCCGACACGCGCCTGATCTCGATGGAGCGGCTGGAGGAAGTGGTCGACGGCGTGCGCCGCGCCATCGGCAAGGGCGAGCGGGTGTACTGGGTGTGTCCGCTGGTCGAGGAGAGCGAGCGCAGCGAACTGTCGGCGGCCGAGGCGCGGCTGGCGCATCTCAAAACCGTGTTCGGCGATCGCGTCGGTCTGGTGCATGGCCGCATGAAGGCGCAGGACAAGGAGGCCGCCGCCGAGGCCTTCCGCGAGGGACGCTATGACATCCTGGTCGCCACCACGGTGATCGAGGTGGGCGTCGACGCGCCGGACGCCACGGTGATGATCGTCGAGCACGCCGAGCGTTTCGGGCTGGCGCAGCTTCACCAGTTGCGCGGCCGTGTCGGGCGTTCCGACAAGCCGTCATCCTGCCTGCTGCTCTACCAGCCGCCGCTGGGCGAAACCGCGAAGGCCCGCCTCGCCATCCTGCGCGAGACCGATGACGGCTTTCGCATCGCCGAGGAGGACTGGCGCCTGCGCGGCGCCGGCGATCCGCTGGGCCTGCGCCAGAGCGGCCTGCCCGATTTCCGCCTCGCCGAGCCGGAGGCGCATGGCGACCTGATCGTGATGGCCAATGACGCGGCGAAGATCATCGCGGCCGCCGACCCGGAGCTGAAGGCAGAAAACGCCGCCGCGCTGCGCGTGCTGCTGTATCTGTTCGAGCATGATCAGGGCGTACGCCTGATGCGCACCGGGTGAGCGCGCGCGCAGGTTAAGCGAAGGTCGGGCGAAGGTGGCGCCAGAGGTAACGGAAAGGCGCCGGAAGCACCATTTTATAACCAGTCTGGAACGGGGATATCCGGGGGAGCGGCGCGGCGCTAATCCGCGTTTTTCTTCGCCGCCTCGGCCTCGGCCACCGCCTTCTTCACATTGCGGCGGGCCTTCGGTTTCGCCTTTGCCTGCACAGGCTCGCCCAGCGCCTCCGGCGGCAGGCCGTTGCGCGCCTCGGGCGGCAGGCGGTCCGGCGTCACCAGCCCGAAACTGATGATCAGCTTCGCTGCTTCCTCTACTGTAAGATCAAGCGGTATCGTGTTGCTTTTCTTGGTGAAAAGCAGAAAGCCCGATGTGGGATTCGGTGTCGTCGGCACGAACAGGCCGATCACGTCGTCGCCGATATGCGCCTTCATCGGCCCGCGTCCGGAAGCCGAGACGAAAGCCACCGCCCACAGCCCCTTGGTGGGGTATTCGACCAGGACCACTTCCTTGAAGCTGCTCTGGGTGTTGGAGAGGATCGTCTCCATCAGCTGCTTCAACGCGCCATAGACATTGCGCACCAGCGGCAGGCTGTTGACGATCCGCTCGCCTATGGCGATCAGGCTGCGCCCGAAGAAATTCGCCGCCAGCGCGCCGAGAATGATCAGCGCCACCACCGCGATCAGCACCCCCAGCCCCGGGATGCCGAAAGGCAGATAGGTGTCGGGATTGTACTGGTCGGGGATCAGCGGCTTGATGACGCCGTCGACAAAGCCGACGAAGACCACGATCAGCCAGATCGTCACCGTCACCGGCGTGGCCACCACGATGCCGGTGAGGAAGCTGTTGCGAAGCCAGCGCAGGAACGGCGTCCGCTCCTTGCTGCGCGAGGGGTTCTTTTCCGTATCGCTCATGACCGTCTCGATTCCCCTGCGCCCGCGGCGACAATAAGGCGAAGGCGGCGCGCCGCCAATCGGTTGCGGCTGCGCGCGCACGGCGCGATGATGGCGCCAGCCTTGGAGACTGATCCGTGAGTCCGCTTCGCTTCGCCACCGCCGCGATGATCGCCGGCGCCATCGTGTTTCTCGTGCTGCTCGCCGCGGCGGTGTGGGTGTTCCGCGACCAGATATACCAGTCGCTGCTGGATCCCGGCGAACCCTTCCAGACCTATCAGCCGCCCCCGGCGCCGGACTACGCCGCCGATTCGGGCTGGCTGTTGCGCCCGGACGCGGAAGGCGCGCCGGCGGCGGTGTTCTTCATCCACCCCACCAGCTATCCCGGCGGCGACCACTGGAACGCGCCCGCGGACGACACCCGCGCCGAGGAAGAAACGCGCCGCATCGCCCTGCCCAACTACGCCGAAACCTTCCGGGTCACCGGCCCGGTGTTCGCCCCCCGCTATCGCCAGGCGGCGCTCTACGCCTTCATGAACAACCGCGAGGACGCGATCAGCGCACGGGAATTCGCCGCGGGAGACGTGATCGCCGCCTTCGACCAGTTCGCAGAAGAAACCGGCGATATACCGTTCGTCATCGCAGGCGCAGGCCAGGGCGGCCTGCACGCGCTGGCCGTGCTGATCCGGCGCGTGGCGGCGGACGAGGCGCTGCTGGCCCGTCTGGCCGCGGCCTATGTCATTGATTATCCGGCCCCGGCGGACCTGTTCGAAGGGCCGCTGGCGGGGATCCCGCCCTGCCGGACGCCGGACTCGATCCGCTGCATCGTCGCCTTCGTCAGCGCCGAAGCCGACAATCATGACCGTATCCGCGCCATGACCGAGCGCGCGCGCGTCTGGGGTCCGGATGGCGGCCTCGATTCGGTGCTGGGCCGGCGGCTGACCTGTGTGAACCCGGTCCTCGGAGCGATGAGCGCTGACTATGCTCCGGCGCGCATGCATCGCGGCGCCGTGGCCGCGGAAGGGCTGGAGCGCGGCGTGTCGCCGGCGCCGATCCCGGCCCAGCTGGGCGCGCAATGCGTCGACGGGCTGCTGCTGATCGACCCGCCGCGTTCGCGCCTGCTGCGCAACCCGGGGCGGCTGGGCGAAATCTACCGCACCGCGCCTTTCAACCTGTTTTACGAGGATATGCGCGCCGATGTCCTGCGCCGCGCCGCCCGCCACGCCGATGTCCTGGCCGATGAGCGCCTGCTGGCGCCCGAACTGCCCGCGCCTGAGGAGATTTCGGAAAGCCCGGTGCGGCCGATCGACTGAGGGGTCTCAGGTCTCGCTGAGACGCGCGATGATGCCGCTGGTGCTGTGCCCTTCCTCCAGCGGCACCAGCCGGATATCGCCGCCATAGGCCAGCACCGCGTCGCCGCCCAGCGGGCGCAGCGTCTCGACCGTGTAGTCGGCGCCCTTCACATACACTTCTGGCGTCAGCGCTTCTATCAGCTTCACCGGCGTGTCCTCGGAAAAGCCGACGACGCAATCCACCGCCTCAAGAGACGCCAGCACACGCGCACGCGCGCCAAGATCGTTCACCGGGCGTCCGTCGCCCTTCAGGCGTTTAACCGAAGCGTCGTCATTGACGCCGACGATCAGCCGGTCGCACATCGCCCGGGCTTGGCGCAGCAGTGACACATGCCCCGGATGCAGTATGTCGAAACAACCGTTGGTGAAGCCGACGCGCAGCCCGTGGGCGCGCCAGCGGGCCACGCGTTCACGCGCTGCGGCGAGCAGTTGAATCTTGCCGGACGGATCGTGCGGCGCCTGGGCGCGCTCGGCCTCCACTAGTTCGTCCGGGCGCACGGTGGCGGTGCCGACTTTGCCCACCACCAGACCCGCAGCGCGGTCGGCCGCCTGCATGGCGGCCTCGATCCCGGCCCCGGCGCCGAGCGCCAGCGCCAACATGGCTATGGTGGTGTCCCCGGCTCCCGACACGTCATACACGGCGCGAGGGCGGGAACGCAGATGACGCACCGGCTTTCCACGCTCCAGAACACTTATCCCCTTGGCCGAGCGGGTGACGATCAGCACTTCGGTCTGCTTCAGCCCGTCCATGACCTTGTTCAGGGCCGCCTCCACCTCGGCGTCGGTTTCAGTCGGCAGGCCGGATTCCTCGGCCAGTTCCAGTGCGTTGGGCTTGATCAGGAACGCCCCGTCATAACGGGAATAGTCGCGCCCGCGCGGGTCCACGGCCAGCCTGATCCCCACCCCGGCGCAGGCCGCGACTGCACCGCGGCAAATCTCGGGCGTGATCACGCCACGGCCATAGTCGGACAGGATGGCGACATCGGCCTCCTTCGCCGCGGCGGCGATCATTCCGGCCAGCGCCGCAATATCCTGGACGCCGATCACGCCTGGCGGATCGCGGTCGATGCACAGCAGTTGCTGACCGTTGCTGACATAGCGGGTTTTCACCGGCGTTGAACGGCCATGAACGGTCAGCAAATCCGCCTCAGTATCCGGTTCAGCGTTAACCAGGCGCGACACGGCCTGTCCCTCGGGATCGTCGCCAACGACGCTGACCAGAATCGGCCGGGCGCCCAGCGCCCCGACATTGCGCACCACATTGCCGGCGGCGCCCAGGATCAGCTCGCGCCGTTTTTCGTCCAGAACCGGCACCGGGGCCTCGCGCGAGACCCGCCGCGTATCGCCATAGACGAACTGGTCCAGAACCAGATCGCCGACACACAGCACGCGGACTCCGCGGATGCGGTCGAGAAGCTGGGAAAGCTCGGCGACGTCCATGCCGGATGTCTAGTCTTGCGCCGCGCGCTTGGCCAGCGCGTCGAATTCCAGCAACCGCGCGGCCAGCGCCTCGAACTGGTCCATCGGCACCATGTTCGGCCCATCGGACGGCGCGTTGTCGGGGTCCGGGTGCGTCTCCATGAACACCGCGGCCACGCCAATGGCCACGGCGGCGGTGGCCAGCGTGGGCACGAATTCGCGCTGGCCGCCGCTGGTTCCGCCCTGCCCGCCCGGCTGTTGCACGGAATGAGTGGCGTCGAACACCACCGGACAACCGATATCGCGCAGCACCGGTATCGCGCGCATGTCGGAGACAAGTGTATTGTAGCCGAAGCTGGCCCCCCGCTCGCATGCGAACACATTAGGGTTGCCGGCGCTGGTGATCTTGGCGACTACGTTCTTCATGTCCCAGGGGGCCAGGAACTGGCCCTTCTTGACGTTGATGACGCGCCCGGTCTCCGCCGCGGCGACCAGCAGGTCGGTCTGGCGGCACAGGAAGGCGGGAATCTGCAACACGTCCACGGCCTGGGCCACATGCGCGCATTGTTCGGCCGTGTGCACGTCGGTCAGCACAGGCAGGCCCAGCGTGTCGCGGATTTCGGCGAACACCGGCAGGGCAGAGTCGAGGCCGACGCCGCGGGCGCTGCCAAGGCTGGTGCGGTTCGCCTTGTCGAACGAAGTTTTATAGATCAGCCCGGCGCCGATGCGGCCGGTGATCTCCTTGAGCGCCGCCGCCGTCTCCAGCGCGTGCTGGCGGCTCTCCATGGCGCACGGCCCGGCGATGAAGGCGAGTTTGCGGTCATTGCCGATCTCCAACGGCGCGCCGCCCTTGCGGGTGATGGAGACGACGGAATTGGGCTTGTTCAAGACGGTATGCTCCGTTGGCGCGCCGTGCGCGCTTGATCTGCATGACTGGCGCCATACCTAATGTGCGCAGGGGCGAAAGAACAGAAGGCGGCGCTGAAAATGTCCACATCCGCCATGCCTCTCTCCGCCCCCGTCATCGTCTGGTTCCGCCGCGACCTGCGCCTGGCCGACAATCCGGCGCTTTCCGAAGCCGCCCGGGCGGGACGACCGCTGATCGCCGTCTATGTGCTGGACGACATCAGCCCCGGGCGCTGGCGCATCGGCGCCGCCGCGCGTTGGTGGCTGCATCATGCTCTGGAATCCTTGAGGGCGGATCTGGCGCGCTTTGGCGTTCCCCTGACGCTGCGGCGCGGAAATGCGGCGCAGATCATTCCGGCGGTGGCGGCGCAGACCGGGGCGGCGGCGGTGTTCTGGAACCGGCGCTACGAACCCTGGGCTGCGCAGCGCGACGCGGCGATCAAAACCGCCCTGAAGGCGGCGGGCGTGGAAGCGCGCAGTTTCAACGCCGCCTTGCTGAACGAACCCTGGGAAGTGCTGACCGGCGCGGGCGAGCCGTATCGCGTGTTCACGCCTTACTGGCGCGTGGCGCGGGCGCGGATGGCCGCAGACCGCCCCCTGCTCGCTCCGTCGAGGCTGGCCGCGGCCCCAGAAACACCGGCCAGCGACTGGCTGGAAGACTGGGCGCTGACGCCGAAAGCCCCTGACTGGGCGGCGGGATTTGGCGAGTTCTGGACCCCGGGTGAGGCGGGAGCGCAGGCGCGGCTTCAGGCGTTCGTGAATGGCGATCTGCCACATTACGCGCAAGGCCGCGACCACCCGGGCCTGAACGTCACCTCGCGTCTGTCGCCGCACCTCGCGTTTGGCGAAATCGGGCCGCGGCAAGCCTTTGCGGCCGCCGCTGCCGCCGCGCAGGTGAACGGCGCTGACCCGGAAAAATTCTTCAGCGAGCTGGGCTGGCGCGAGTTCAGCTACGCCCTGCTGCACCATTTCCCCGATCTGCCGGAAAAGAACTTTCAGCCGAAATTCGACCGCTTCCCGTGGCGCGAGGACGAAGCGGCCTTCCGGGCATGGACGAAGGGACGAACCGGCTATGCCTTCGTCGACGCCGGGATGCGCCAGCTCTGGGCCACGGGGTGGATGCACAACCGGGCCCGCATGGTGGCGGCCAGCTTTCTGACCAAGCATCTGCTGATTGACTGGCGGCGCGGGCAGGACTGGTTCTGGGACACGCTGGTCGACGCCGACCTGGCCAATAACGCCGCAAGCTGGCAGTGGGTCGCCGGTTCCGGCGCCGACGCCGCGCCCTATTTCCGCATCTTCAATCCCGCCGCTCAGGCGCAAAAGTATGATTCCAACGCGGCGTATATCCGCCGCTGGGCGCCGGATGCATGCGCGCCGATCATCGATCACGCCGCGGCTCGGACCCGCGCCTTGGCGGCTTATCAGGAAACCCGCGGCGAACGCTGACGCCCGGTTTCGCTTGGAAGGCGAGGCCGCTGACACTAGTTTCCATGCCAGCAACAGGGAGCGCGCCATGACCGAAACCGGCCAGCCGATCATCGCCACCACCGAAACCGTGGCGGCGGTGAAACACGCGCCGCAGACGACGCGTTTTGTGCTGCGCATGCTGCTGAACTTGCAGCGCGGAGAGCTGACCGTGGCGCTGCCCGACGGCCAGACGCTGCTTTACCAGGCCCCGGCGGACGGGCCGCAGGCGCGCATCGACGTGAGGGATCACCGCTTCGCCGGCCGCGCGCTGGCCGGCGGTGACATCGGCTTCGGCGAAAGCTATATGGCCGGGGAATGGGACAGCCCGGATCTGGCGAAGCTGCTGGAACTGTTCTCCGCCAATCTCGACGACATGGGCGGCGCGGCTTCCGGCGGCCCGCTGACGCGGCTGGCGCACTGGCTGTATCACAACATGCGGCCCAATTCGCGGCGCGGAGCGCGCAAGAACATCCGCGCCCATTACGACCTCGGCAATGATTTCTACGAACTGTGGCTGGACCCCTCGATGACCTATTCCTCGGCCCGCTTCGCGCGGCCGGGGCAGAGCCTAGAGGACGCCCAGCGTGAGAAATACGCATCGCTCGCCCGCTCGATCAGCCTTGGCGAGGGTGACCATGTGCTGGAGATCGGCTGCGGATGGGGCGGCTTTGCGGAGTTCGCCGCCCGCGACGCCGGCGCGCGCGTCACCTGCCTGACCATTTCCGAGGCCCAGCGCGATTACGCGCTGGAGCGCATGCAGAATCTGCAACTGGCCGAGAAGGTCGAGATCAAGCTGCAGGACTATCGCGACGAAACCGGGCGTTATGACAAGGTGGCCTCGATCGAGATGTTCGAGGCGGTGGGCGAGAAATACTGGCCCGGCTTTTTCGGCAAGATCGCCGAGGTGCTGAAACCCGGCGGCATGGCGGGATTGCAGATCATCTCGATCCGCGATGACCTGTTCGCGCAATACCGCCGCCGCGCCGACTTCATGCAGCGCTACATCTTTCCCGGCGGCATGCTGGCCAGCGTGGAGCGCCTGAAGGCAGAATTCGCCCGCGCCAGCTTATCGCTGAAGTCGATGGAGGCGTTTGCGAAGGACTATGCCGACACGCTGGCGCATTGGGGGCGCAATTTCAACGCCGCCTGGGACCAGATCCGCGCGCAAGGGTTCGATGAGCGATTCCGGCGCATGTGGAATTTCTATCTCGCCTATTGTGAGGCGGGCTTCCGCACCGGACGTGTCGACGTAGCGCAATACGCGCTGGCGCGCTGACCGGCGAAGGCGCTAGCCTGCGGGACTGAACCGGATTCGACCCGCATGAACCGCCGTGACCTGCTGAAACTGACCGCCTTTTCTGGCGCGGCCGCTCTCGCCGCCGCCGCGCCGGCGCGGGCGGAGCTTGGCCGCCGATTCGCGCGCCTGGATGTGTCGCCATCACGCGTGATCCGCACCGTCGCGGGCCTGCGCCCCTACCGCCCCGAAGGCTTCGTGGTGCGGGCCGAACGCCTGTCGCGCCGCAAAACGCTGGTGCACAATTACGGCCATGGCGGCGCCGGGGTGACGATGAGCTGGGGCAGCGCAGCGCTGGCCGTGCGCGCGCTGGACGAGGCAGCGAATGAGCGCCGTATCGCGGTGCTGGGCTGCGGCGTCATTGGCCTGACCACGGCGCTGATGCTTGCCCGGCGCGGCAAACAGGTGACGATCTACGCTGCCGACCTGCCGCCGCACACCACATCGAACATCGCCGCGGCGGTGTGGGGACCGGCGACACTGTTCAACCCCGCCCGCGTCGACGACGCCTTTGTCGAACGGTTCATCTGGGCCGCGCGCTATTCCCAGCGCGCCTTCCAGCATTTCGTCAACGACCCGGCCTATGGCGTACGCTGGATCCGCCAGTACCGCTTCAGCCACCGCACGCCAGAACGCGAACCGGAAGCGGCCGTCTATGGCGACGACCTGTTCCCCGGCCTGGTGCGCCACCGTGACCCCACCAGCTGGTTCGGCTATGCGGCGGTGGAGGCGCATTACTCGCTGATGATCGACCCCGACATCTATCTGCGGGCGCTGATGCGCGATTTCGAGGGCGCGGGCGGGCGCATCGCCAGCCGCCGTTTCGACAGCCTGGCGGATGTCGAGCGACTGGACGAACGCGTGGTGGTCAATTGCCTCGGCCTGGGCGCGCGGGCGCTGTTCGGCGATGAGGAGATGATACCGGTGCGCGGCCAGATGACCTTCCTGATGGCGCAGCCGGAGATCGATTATGGCTATGTGACCAGCGAAAACGGCCACCTGCTCTACATGTTCCCGCGCCGCGGCGCGATCGCGCTGGGCGGCAGCAACGAGTATGGAAACTGGTCGCTGGAGCCGGACTGGGAAGACATGCACCGCATGATGATCGGCCACGCCGCGGTGGCGGCGCGCATCGCCGGGGGCTGATCGGCGTTGCGGTGCGGCGATGCGGCTCCTAGCTTGAAGCAGGACCAGCTCCGCCGGAGAAACCCATGCCCCCCGCCGCCCGCAGCGTCATCGACCTGATCGGAAACACGCCGCTGGTCCGTCTGCGCAAGGCGTCTGAGCTGACGGGGTGCGAGATCCTCGGCAAGGCGGAGTTCCTGAACCCCGGCGGATCGGTGAAGGACCGCGCGGCTCTGGGCATTATCCGCGCAGCCGAAAAATCCGGCGCGTTGCGCCCTGGCGGAACCATCGTCGAGGGCACAGCGGGTAACACGGGTATCGGCCTGGCCATGGTCGGCGCCGCGCTGGGATATCGCGTCGTCATCGTCATGCCGCGCACCCAGACCCAGGAGAAGAAGGACGCCGTGCGCCTGATGGGCGCGAAGCTGATCGAGGTCGATGCCGTCCCCTACGCCAACCCCAATCACTATGTCCGATATTCGGGGCGGCTGGCGGAGGAGATGAACGCCAGCGAGCCGAACGGCGCCATCTGGGCCAACCAATTCGACAATACCGCCAACCGCGACGCGCATTTCGAAACCACCGGCCCGGAAATCCGGGCGCAGACGGATGGAAAACTCGACGCTTTCATCTGCGCCGTCGGTTCCGGCGGCACATTAGGTGGGGTCAGTAATTATCTGAAGAAAAAGAACAAAAACATCACAATCGCCCTCGCCGACCCGGGCGGGGCGGCGCTCTACAATTATTACAAGCACGGCGAACTGAAGGCGGAGGGCAATTCGATCACCGAAGGCATCGGCCAGAGCCGGATTACGGCGAATCTGCAAGGCGTGGCGGTGGACGCGGCCTTCCGCATCCCCGACGAGGAAGCGCTGCCGATCCTGTTCGACCTGGTTCGCGAAGAGGGGCTGTGCCTGGGCGGATCGTCGGGGATCAACATCGCCGGGGCGATGGCGCTGGCGCGGGGCATGGGCCCGGGAAAAACCATCGTCACCATGCTATGCGACTACGGCCAGCGCTATCAGTCAAAGCTCTATAACCCCTTGTTCCTGAAAGAGAAAAACCTGCCGGTTCCGGACTGGCTGCAGGCATGAGCCGCGACCCGCTGATCGAGGCCCGCGAGGCCATCAAAGCCCATGCGGACGGGGCGCTGTTCCTGGACGCCAGCTGGACATTTCCCGGCGGGCCGTCGCTCCACGAACAGGGTTATATTCCCTCCTCAATATCCTTCGATATTGATGCTATCACCGACCCTTCCATTGCGCTTCCACATATGCTGCCGTCACCAGGTGTGTTCGCGGCGGCCGCGGCGGCGCTGGGCGTGAGCAATGATCGTCCGGTCATCGTCTATGACCGGATCGGAACCTTCAGCGCGCCGCGCGCCTGGTGGTCGCTGGTTGTCATGGGGCACGAGGATACGCGGGTGCTGAACGGCGGCCTGCCGGCCTGGATCGCCGCCGGCGGCCCGGTGACCGGCGCGCCGGAGCAAGGCGGCGTTAAGGGGGGCTTTGATGCAGCGTTCGATCCGGCGTTGAAGGCTGACTTTCAGGGTGTTCTGAACGCGCTTGAAAGCGCCGCGGCGCAGGTCGTGGACGCGCGTTCCGAAGCCCGCTTCCGCGGCGAAGCGCCGGAGCCGCGTCCGGGGCTGAGAAGCGGTCACATGCCGGGAGCGAAAAACCTGCCCTTCGGCGAGCTGATCGGCCCGGACGGGCGTATGCTGGACGCGCCGGCGCTGGCCAAGGTCTTCGCGGCGCGAGGGATTGACCCGGCGCGGCCGCTGATCGCGTCCTGCGGCTCCGGCGTCACGGCCTGCGTGATCGCGCTGGCGGCGGCGCGGCTGGGCGGCCGCGCGGCGGTGTATGACGGCGCCTGGGCGGAATGGGGCGCGCGGCCGGACGCACCTGTGGTCACAGGCCCCTAACGGAACGGCGGCGCGTACATCAGCCCGCCCTGCGTCCATTGCGCGTTGAGGCCGCGGCGCAGCCCCAGCGGCGAGCCGGTTCCGAGATTGCGGGCGAAGATCTCGCCGTAATTGCCCCCGGCCTCGACGGCGCGCAGGGCGAATTCGCGGTGCAGGCCCAGGCGCTCGCCGAAATCGCCCTCCGCCCCCAGCATGCGGCGCGCCTCGGCGTTGCGGGTCCCGGCGGCGAATTCTCGGGCGTTGGCGGCGGTGACGCCGAATTCCTCGGCCGCGATCAGCGCGTGCAGCACCCAGCGCGCGGCGTCGCCGAAGGCGGAATCGCCCTCGCGGATCACCGGGCCCAGCGGCTCCTTGGAGATGATGTCGGGCAGCAGCACGTGCGCGGCGGGATTGGGCAGGCGCGCGCGCAGCCCGGCCAGCGACGACAGGTCGTTGGTGATCACGTCGCAGCCGCCGGCGCGATAGCGCTCCGCCCCCGCCTGGGCGGTCTCCACCACCACCGGGGTGAGGTTGAGCCGGTTGTTCTCGATGAAATCGGCCAGGTTCAACGCCGTCGTGGTCGCGTCCTGCACGCAGACCCGGGCGCCGGACAGGTCGCGCGCGCTGGCGACGCCCAGATCGGCGGGGGCCAGGAAGCCCTGGCCGTCGTAATAGGCGACGCCCGGAAAGTCGAAACCGCGGCCGACGTCGCGGTCGAAGGTCCAGCTGGTGTTGCGGATCAGGATGTCGATGCGTCCCTCGGCCAGCGCCTCGAAACGCTCCGCCGTGGTCAGCGGCACGAAGCGCACGGCGTCCGCCCGTCCCAGGAAGGCCGCGGCGTAGGCCCGGCACAGATCGGCGTCGAAGCCGCGCCATACCCCGTCCTCGCCCTGTTCAGCGAAACCGGGCAGGCCGGTGTCCACCCCGCACAGCAGATGGCCGCGCTGGTGGATGGCCTCCAGCGTCTGGCCGCGCAGGCCCGCCTCCTGCACGCCCATGGCGAAGCCGGCGAAGACGCTGACCGTCATCGCCACCATGCGCTGCAGCCGTCCGCGGAACAAAAACGACACTGGCGTCACGGCGCTTCGCCCTCTAATCGGTTACCGGACAGGCACGATACAGAGAGGCGGCGCCGAAATGAAGGAGGAGACGAGGCTGACACGCGCCGGGCGCCCGCATGACGGCGCAGGGCTGGTCAACGCGCCGGTGGAGCGCGCCTCCACCCTGCTCGCCCCGGATTCGAAAGCCCTCTATGACCGCCCGCAGGGGCGCTCGCGCTACGCCCGTGGCGGAACGGCGACGCAGGACGCGCTGCGCGACGCCCTGTGCGAGATGACCGGAGCCGATTACTGCGCCCTCGCCCCTTCCGGCCTGTCGGCGGTGCTGCTGCCCTTGCTGGCCGCGGCGCGGGCGGGCGGGCGCGTGCTGGCCGCCGACTGCATCTATGGCCCGGTGCGGCGTTTTCTGGACGAGGCACTGCCCAATCAGGGCGCGAAGGCCGAATTCTTCGATCCGCGCATCGGGGTAGGCGTCGAGGCGCTGCTGGGCGATGACGTCAACGCCGTGCTGCTGGAAAGCCCCGGTTCGCTGACGTTCGAACTGCAGGACATTCCGGCCATCGCGCGCGCCGCGGCGGCTCGGAACATTCCCGTGATCTGCGACGACACCTGGAGCGCGGGAATTCTGATGAAGCCGCTGGCGCTGGGCGCCGACTGCGCGGCGCAATCGCTGAGCAAATACGTCTCCGGCCATTCCGACGTGCTGATCGGCGCCGCGCTGGCGCGCGGGGCGTTCGCCGAACGGTTGAAAGAGACCGAATACCTGTTCGGCCTGCACGCTTCTCCCGATGATGCGTTTCTCGCCCTGCGCGGCCTGCGCACCCTGCCGCTGCGCATCGCGCGCAGCGGCGAGGCGGCTCTCGCCATCGCCCGCTGGCTGGAAGGCCGGGCCGAGGTGGCCCGCGTGCTGCACCCGGCGTTGCCCGGCCACCCGGACCACGCCCTGTTCAGACGCGACTTCACCGCCCCCTGCGGCGTGTTCGGCGTGATCTTCAAGGGCTGGGACCGGGCGCGGGCCGACGCCTTCATCGACGCGCTGGCCCTGTTCGGAATCGGCTTTTCCTGGGGCGGTTACGAGAGCCTGGCGATCAATTGCGACCCGCAGATCAAGCGCAGCGCGGTTCCGTGGAAAGCCGACGGCGCCCTGATCCGCTTCGCCATCGGCCTCGAACACCCCGACGACCTGATCGCGGATATTGAGCGAGCGCTGGGGCGGGTTTGACGCTGCTATCCTATGGGTGAAGTATGAATACAGCCCAAGGAGACACTAATGGACTGGATGCCGAAGTATGACGAACTCCATTGGCCGACGATTGTCGCGCTGAGGGAGCTTGGCGGTTCCGCCAGCATTGACGAGCTACACGATAAGATTGCCGATAATTTGAACCTTACCGATCGTGTTCGCGAACAGCCAAGGGAAGGCGCCGCAGACGCACGAAGCGAGCTCCATTACCGGATGGCCTGGGCGCGAACCTATCTCAAAAAAGTTGGGGCAGTTGATAACTCGGAACGAGGTGTATGGACGCTTACGGCCAAAGGGCGGTCCATGACTGAAGAAGAAGCCGCTCAAGTCGCCCGTGAAGTACGAAAAATGACTCGTGAAGCTCGCCAAGTTCGAGAATCCGAGGACTCTTCAAAAGATGACAGCGCTGAAATTGAGGAAAGAGATTGGAAAGAGGTGTTACTAGATCACCTCAAAGAACTTAAGCCGGATGCCTTTGAGAGGTTATGTCAGCGCGTCCTTCGGGAGAAGGGTTTCACTAAAGTCGAGGTTACTGGTCGAGCGGGTGACGGTGGCATCGACGGTCAGGGCGTTCTGCGGGTTAACTTATTGTCGTTTCAGGTAATTTTTCAAGCAAAGCGATGGCAGGGATCGGTCGGCGCATCGACTGTTCGCGACTTTAGGGGGGCAATGGTCGGGCGCGCCGACAAGGGTTTAATAATGACGACAGGGCGATTTACAGGGGATGCCCGTCGAGAAGCCACGAGGGATGGCGCTCCGGCCATAGACCTAGTTGATGGGGAGGATTTTTGTGAGCTCTTAAAAGATTTGCAGCTCGGGGTAAGAGTAAAAATGGTTGCAGAGGTTACCCCGCACTTGGATGATTTACAAGATATATAAACCCTTTAATTTCATCAACCGCTACTTACTTAACACTTGTGCGATCAGGAGTTATTGACCCGACTTGCTGCTACCTGACCCCCAATATCGTCATTCCGTGCGCGCTGCGGCATGCAATGCCGCTGCGCAGACACGGAACCCGCCGTAGAGCGCGCGAGGGAACTTGCGGAGATTACTGGCCCGCGCCCGTGTTGCGTAACGATCCCCGCAAGCGTCTTCCTAGCGGACAGTGGGTTCCGGGTCAGCGGCGCAGCATCAGGATGCCGCGCCGCGCCCGGAATGACGAAAGAAAAGTCCCGCGCCCTACCCCTTGAACCCCTGGGCGATGAGGAAGGTTTCGGCGCTTTCGGCGCGGCTGGCCGGCGGCTTGGCGTGTCGCACCTTGGCGAAGCGCTGTTTCAGGCGCGCGAGCAGCGCGTCCTCGGTTCCGCCCTGGAACACCTTGGCGACGAAGACGCCGCCGGGTTTCAGCGTCTGCATGGCGAAGTCCGCCGCCGCCTCGACCAGTGCGACGATGCGCAGATGATCGGTCTTGCGGTGCCCGGTGGTCCACGGGGCGAGGTCGGAGAACACGGCGTCGGCCGGGCCGCCCAGCGCCGCCGTCACTGCTTCCGCCGCGCCGGGTTCGGTGAAATCAAGCTTCAGGAAGGTGGCGCCGGGAACCGGCTCCATCTCCAGCAGGTCTATGCCCACGACATGCGCGGCGCCGCGCTGCAGCGCCAGCTGCGCCCAGCCGCCGGGGGCGGCGCCGAGATCGGCGACGCGCCCGCCCTTCGGGATCAGGCCGAAACGGTCGTCCAGCTCGGCCAGCTTGTAGGCGGCGCGGCTGCGGTATCCCGCCGCCTTCGCCTTCGCCACATAGGGATCGTTGAGCTGTCTTTGCAGCCAGCGCTGGGATGACACCGTGCGCCCGCGCGCGGTTTTAACCCGCTCGGCGAGCTGTTTGGCGGCGCGTTCGCCGCCGCCCTTGGTCAGCTTGCGGCGGCGGCGGCGCTTTTCGCCCTCTTCGCCATCCTTGCCCTCGCCGCTCATTCGGCGGCCCTCTGCGCCGGCCCGTCCCCGGCGCCGCGGCGGGCGCGGCGCTTGCGGCGGCGCGAGCCGCGCATCAGGTTCATCAGCAGGCCCTCGCGCAGTCCCCGGTCGCCGACGCGCATGCGCTCGGCCGGCCAGGCGTCCAGAACCGCCTCCAGAATCGCGCAGCCGGCGACGACGAGATCGGCCCGTTCGGTCCCGATGCAGGGTTCCTGCGCGCGGCCGGCGAAATCCTTGCCCGCCAGACGCGCGCAGGCGGCGCGCATCTCGGCCGTGGTCAGCCATTGGCCGTCCACCTTGGCGCGCTCGTAGCGCGGCAGGTTCATGTGAACCCCCGCCACCGAGGTGACGGTGCCCGACGTGCCGACCAGATGGGCGCGCCCGGCCTCGAACACCGGGCGCATCGGCCGCGCGCCGCGCGGCGCCTTCAGCAGGCCGGCGGCGTAGGCGCGCATATCCGCATACCAGGCGGAAAGGTCGGCATGTTCGGGAAAGCGTTCGGTCAGCGTCACCACGCCGACCGGCGCGCTGGCCCAGGTGCGCACCGGCGGCCGTCCGCCGGAGGCGGAGCCGCCGCGTTCCCGCCATTGCGCCAGGTCCACCCAGCACAGCTCGGTCGAGCCGCCGCCGATATCGACCACCAGCGCGGCGTCCATGCTCTCGTCCATCAGGTCGATACAGCCGAGAACGGCGAGGCGCGCCTCCTCCTCCGGCGTGATGATGTCGAATTCCAGCCCCGCCTCGTCCTTCAGCCGCGCCATGAACTGCGCGCCATTGGCGGCGGCGCGCACGGCCTGGGTGGCGACGCAGCGGGCCCTGGCCACCTCGCGGCGCTGCATCTTCTCGGCGCAGACCTTCAGCGCCTCCACGGCGCGGTCCATCGCCGCCGGCGACAGCGCGCCGGACGCGTTCAGCCCCTCGCCCAGCCGCACGATGCGCGAAAACGAATCGATGATGCGGAAACCGCCGCCCGGCGCGCGGCGGGCGATCAGCATGCGGCAATTATTGGTGCCCAGATCAATCGCGGCGTAGGCCGGGCCGCCCGGCGGGCCGCCGCGTCTGCGCCTGCGTCTGCGCTGCGGCGGACGGACGGAATCGCCGCCGCCCGCGCCTTCCTGCGCCATCTCCGGTTCCTTTCGCCGCCGCGCCGTTTGCGCCGCATATGCGGCGGCCCCGTCGCGCTCCGGCCCGATATTTGCCTCCCGGACAGGATATGAGGGGCGGGCGCGCGCATCAAGCTTGCGCTTCGCGCGCGGCGGATTAACTGATCTTGCGGAGACGCAGATGACGGCCCGGCAAGCGAAATTCACCCTTGGCGACGTGGTGCGCCACCGCCTGTTCCCGTTCCGGGGGGTGGTGTTCGACGTCGATCCGGAATTCGCCAACACCGAGGAATGGTGGCTGGCGATCCCCGAAAACCTGCGTCCGCGCAAGGACCAGCCCTTCTATCATGTGCTGGCGGAGAACGATGACAGCTATTACACCGCCTATGTCTCGGAACAGAACCTGATCGCCGACGCGGACAACGGCCCGGTGGCCCATCCGAAGACGGCGGAGATGTTCGAGGGCTTCGATGGCGCGCGCTATCGCCTGAAGCCGGACGTGCGGGCGAATTGAGGCGGCGGCCTATGCCGCGCCCAGCGCCGTGGTGGGGTCGATCATCCGTTTGATCTCGGTGATTTTCGTGGCCGGAAAACCCGACATCTCCGCATGCTTGCGGATCACCGCCTCGTCCTTCGCCAGATAGACGCAAAAGGTCTTGTCGCCGGCGACATAGGACTGAACCCATTGCACATCCGGCGCGAGCTGGCTCAACACCCCGTTGGACTGCCGCGCCGCATCGCACAACTGCCCGCCATCGAAACTCCCGACCGCGGGAATATCGCGCTCAATCATATACTTACGCATTTTCTGATCCTCCCGCTCTTTTATATTCTTGTTCTAGGCGGACGGGTTTATAGCGCAAATGAAAGCTTGCGTTAAATGGAAACTATTTAAATTGAAACGTCAAGGACTTACCCGCCACAAACCTCCACCGTCTGTTCGATGGCGCCGAAAATGGATTTTCCGGCGTGATCGAACATTTCGATGCGAACGGTGTCTCCCGGGCGCATGAACGGGGTTTTCGGCGCGCCGTCCTGAATGGTTTCGATCATGCGGATCTCGGCGATGCAGGAATAGCCCGCCCCGCCTTCGGCCACCGGCTTGCCCGGCCCGCCGTCCAGCTTGTTCGACACTGTGCCGGAGCCTACGATGCTGCCCGCGGTCAGCGGCCGGGTTTTGGCCACATGCTCCAGCAGGCGCGGGAAGCCGAAGGTCATGTCGGTTCCGCAGTCGGGCTTGCCGAACAGTTCGCCGTTCAGATGCGAGACCAGCGGCAGGTGCAGGCGCTCGCCGTCCCAGGCCTCGCCCAGCTCGTCCGGCGTCACCGCCACCGGCGAGAAGGCGCTGGGCGGTTTCGACTGGAAGAAGCCGAACCCCTTGCCCAGCTCCGCCGGGATCAGGCCGCGCAGCGACACGTCGTTGACCAGCATGACCAGGCGGATGGCGCGGCCGAGATCGGCCGCCCTGGCGCCGATCGGCGCGTCGCCGGTGATCACCGCCACCTCGCCCTCGAAATCACAGCCCCAGGCCACGTCGCCGAGCGGGATTGGCGCCCGCGGCGGCAAAAAGGCGTCCGACCCGCCCTGATACATCAGCGGATCGGTCCAGAAGCTTTCCGGCATCTCGGCCCCGCGCGCCTTGCGCACCAGCTCGACGTGATTGACATAGGCCGACCCGTCCGCCCACTGGAACGCCCGCGGCAGCGGCGAATGCGCCTCGCGCTCGTGAAAACGCTCGCGCGGCACTGACCCCTTTTCCAGCGCATCGGAAAGATCGCGCAGCGCGCCTTCGCAGCGATCCCACTCGTCCAGCGCCGCCTGCAGCGTCGGGGCGACGGGCGAGGCGTCGGCGCACCAGGCCAGGTCGCGCGAGACCACCACCAGGCGGCCGTCGCGGCTTCCGTTCTTCAGGGTCGCAAGTTTCATCGTTTCGGGTCTCTTTCCGGTTCAGATCTTGACGGGCGCGAAACTTCCGTCCGGCTGCAGCCATTCCAGCACGCCGTCGGCGATTCCGAAACGCGCGCCATGCAGCGCAAGGCCGCCCTCCTTCACCGCATCGGCGACGAAGGGAAAGGCCAGCAGGCGCTCCAGCGAATGACGCACCGAGCGCAGCTCCAGATCGTCGCACAGATGCTCCACCTCCGCCTGCGCGCCCACATGCGCCCGCGCTTCATCGGCGACCTCGCCCAGCGGCTCCAGCCATTTCTCGATGAACTGCGTGCCCTTGGCGCCGCCGGTGGCCGCGGCATGCACGCCGCCGCACTGCTTGTGCCCCAGCACCAGGATGTTCTGAACTTTCAGCACCTTCACCGCGAATTCCAGCGCCGCCGAAACGCCGTGATGGGCGCCGTCGGGCTGATAGGGCGGAACCAGGTTGGCGACATTGCGGATGATGAACAGCTCGCCCGGCCCGGCGTCGAAAATCGCCGCCGGGTCCACCCGGCTGTCGGCGCAGCCCAGAACCAGCGTATGCGGGCTTTGCCCTTTCGCCAGTTCGCGCCAGATGCGCTGTTTGCGTTCAAAGCGCTCGGCGCGGAAGCGGGCAAAGCCCTCATGCAGGCGGTCAGGAATGGTCATGCAAGCCTAAACTCTAAGTGTGAATGAGGCATTCGGTGTGCCGGTCTCACGGCTCACCTGTCTAACGACGTCATCCAGCTGAACAAGAAGCGACAGCACCCGTCGGGTTCGCTCAGATAGCTTGTCGAGCGTGTACAAGTTTTTCCTCACCGGGTCGCCCGGCTCTGACAAGCAAACTGCTCTGCTAGAGACTTTCTGGGATACCCGCGCCCAAGTTTGACTCTCTCCGTCATCATCCGAGAAGGTTATCCAGTGCCCATGGACGATGGAATTTCTGTGGGAGTTTTCCCTTCCTAGCTTGTCTGCAAAACGCTCCCAAGACTGCCTCACATTGGGAAGTTTCCATGAAATAATCGCAGTTAGTATTGATATCCTATCTCTTAGAAAAATGGCTGATCCGTTTATCTCGCGTGCGGTATCGGCATCACCACACAACGCTAAAAATAAGCTCTCCAGCCTCTGCTCTAGATGGCAGAAGTGCGTCAAGTATGTCCCGAACGCCAAGTTGCACTCATCTGGAACGTCAACGAACTCAAAGCTGGACACTTGGGCCATCACTCACATCAATCCGCTTTCAGTGATATTACAACGCGTCGGGCAGGTCAGAAGCGCTCGGCGCGCACGACCTGCACGTCGGACACCATGACAATGCCGATCTGGCGCTCCAGCAGCGCGTAGACGCGCTCCAGCACAGGGTCGAGCCGGGCCGGGTCGATCACGGCCAGCACCAGAACCATGCGTCCGGCGCTGGTGATCTGCCCCTCGCGGGACCAGCTGCCATTCGCCCCGCGCCCGGACTTGGCGGGCAGCACCGTCCAGCCCTTCACCCCGGCCTTTTCCAGCACGCCTTCCAGGCGCGGCACGGCCGGCATCTCGATGATGATCTCAAGGCGCTTTTTCAGGCTGGTCTGCATCGGTCTAGCCTCCCCCGCCCGACGCCAGCCGGGCGAGCCAGAAATAGAGCGGAATGCCCGCCACCAGATTTAACGGGAAGGTGACGCCAAGCGCCAGGGTCAGCGATAGGGCGGGCCGCGCCTCTGGCAGGGCGAGGCGCAGGGCGGCGGGCACGGCGATATAGCTGGCCGAGGCCGCAAGCGTCATCAACAGACCGAGACTGCCCGCATCGAGGCCGACGAGAAGCCCCGTGCCGAGTCCCGCCAGCGCGCCGGCCAGCGGCATGTAGAGGCCAAAGCCGATCACGCCGGGCTTCAGCACCCGCCAGTTGCGCAACAGCCCCCGGCCCGCCACCAGTCCCATGTCGAGCAGGAACAGGCACAGCACGCCGCGGAAAATGTCGTTGAAGAAGGGGGACACGGCCTCCATGCCGCGCGGCCCGGTCATCCAGCCGATGAAGAACGCCCCGATCAGCAGAACGATGGAGCCGTTGGCCGCGATCTCCTTCAGCACGCCGAGCCGGCTTTCCGAACCGCCGTTCGCGCCATTGGCGGCGCGCGCGGCGGACCCGGCCAGGATCAGGGCGGTGACGATGGCCGGCGCCTCCATCACCGCCGCCACCGCCACCATGAAGCCCCCTCCCGGCGTGTCGAGAAAGCGCGCCGCGTCGCTGGCGGCGATGAAGGTGACGATGGAGATGGAGCCGTAATGGGCGGCGATGGCCGCGGCGTCGATGCGCCCGACCTTCGTCGTCAGCATCAGCAGGCCGAAGCCCAGCACCGGCAGCAACGCCGAAAGCACCACCCCGGAAAGAATCGCCCCGCCGACCGACCAGCCAAGCTCTCCGGCAGCCATCTCGGCTCCGCCCTTGAAGCCGATCGCCATGATCAGATACAGCGACAGCGCCTTGGCGATGGCCTCGGGGATGGACAGGTCCGAACGCACGAAGGCCGCGACCAGCCCCAGCACGAAAAACAGGATGGGCGGAGAGATCAGGTTCGCCGACGCCAGCGACAATGCGTCCATGACCGCCCTCGTTCCACAGCCGCCAGCGCGGCGGGGTCATGAAAGCGTGATTCTGGGTCCTTGCTCTATTCCGCCGCCTCGTCCGCGCGCCAGGAATTGACGTAATCGGGGTTCTCCACCGCCGCGGCGCCGTCGCCGACATCCAGCGGGTCGCGGGTGTCGATCATCACCGCGTATTCGTCGGTGGCCGGTTTCGGCTGGGTCAGCATGTTCTTCAGCGCCTTGGGGTGCGGCCCGTGGGTGAAGCCGGAGGGGTGGAAGGTCATCATGCCGGCGTCGATATTGTCGCGGCTGAAGAAGTCGCCCGCGTGATAGAACAGCACCTCGTCGTAATCGTCATTATTGTGGAAGAACGGCACCTTCAGCGCGCCGGGGTCGGTCTCGAACGGGCGCGGGGCGAAGGTGCAGACCACGAAACGGTCCGAAAGGAACGTCGTGTGCGCGCTGGGCGGCAGGTGATAGCGATGGCTCATCAGCGGCCGGATATGGCGCACGTTCAGCCGAACGGGGCTCAGCTCGCCATGCCAGCCGACGGCGTCCAGCGGGTTGTAGGGATAGGTGATGCGGCTCACCTGTCCGCGCTTTTTCACCTCCACCGTCCATTCATGGTCCGCGTCCGCCTGCTGGGCGCGGAAGGCCTCGTCCATTTTCGGCGCGTCCAGAATGGCGGGATCGAAAATGGCGTGCGGGCCGACCAGGCCCCGGTCGGGCAGGGTGTAATGGGTGTTCGTCGCCTCGATCATCAGGACGGCGAACGGCTCCTCTGGAACCAGCCGCCACATCGTTCCGCGCGGCAGATAGACGTAATCGCCCGGCTCTATGGCGATATGGCCGAAATCGCAGAACAGCGCGCCGCGCCCCTGGTGGATGAACAGCAACTGGTCGCCGTCGCCATTGCGGGCCAGCGCCGGCATCGGCTGCGCCAGCTTCCAGAAGCGGATGTCGGCCGCCTTGTTGAACAGCACCGGGTGCGAGGCCCAGGGCGACGGCTCGGCGGCGTTCAGACGGGCGAGGTCGAAGGCCCTCGGCTGCAAAGGCCCCTCGAACTTCGTCCAGCCCGTGGGCGGGCGCCTGTGATGCAGGAAGGCGGCGGGACCGAAGAACCCCTCCTTGCTCATCTCGCGCTCATAGGTGCCTTCCGGCATGTCGGCGTGGGCCTGCCGCGAGGCCGTGCCCTCCACGCGCGAGGCGGAAATCCAGTTGCGGTTGCCCATCGGCGACTCTCCCAAACCATGCGCCGGGCAATTTAGTTGCATTTGTAACTAAATGGAAGCGGGCGAGCGCCGGATGAGTGGGAAGAGCGCGAAAAGGACTTGTCCGGCAAGCCCCAGCGCCCCCGCCGGCTCGCCAAGGCTCGTCAGGAACCCGCCAAGCGTTCCACCAAACGCAAGCGCCAGCAATATCTCGCCAGTCATCAGCAAAGCGAAGGCGAAGGCGCCCATGAGGGTGCGCGCGGCCACCGCGGCGCTGATCGCTACCCGCCGTAAAATCCAGCCGCAGGCGGTCCATGCGATGACGAGAATGACGGGCAGTTCAAGCGCAACCGCCGCAAGCTCGCCAATCTGCGGCGCCAGGAACAGCGTCCGGGCCGTTCCCAACACGAACCCGGCGGCGAAGACGACGGCGAAGTAGAGCGCACCGGCCTTCAAGGGCGCGAGAAAATCACCCCTCATCTGCGAAGATCGCGACCACGGGCGGGGCGTCTGACGAGGCGCGGGCGCGATACATGCCGGATGTGTTCATCGCCCAGGCGATGGCGCCATCCGGCGTCATCGCCACCACGCCGCCATCGCCGCTCAGCGCCGTCAGCTCTTCGCCGATCACGCGGTCGGCGGCGTCCTGTATGCTCAGCCCCTGCAACTCCACCAGCGCGCAGATGCGCGCGGCGATGTTGAGGCGGATGAAATATTCGCCCGTGCCGGTGGCCGAGACGCCGCAGGAAGCGTTACTGGCATAGGTTCCGGCGCCGATGATCGGGGAATCGCCCACTCGGCCCCAGCGCTTGGCGGTCATGCCGCCGGTGGTGGTGGCGGCGGCGATGTTTCCATCCATGTCCACCGCCACGGCGCCGACAGTGCCGAAGCGCGTATCCGTGTTCAGCCAGGTGTGGTCGACGCCTTCAGGCTCCGGCGCGCCTTCCGGGCGCGGCGGAATCGGCAGGCCCTGGGCCTCCAGCGCGCGCTCCAGCGCCCGCCAGCGCCGCTCGGTGAAGAAATACGCCGGATGGACCACCTCCAGCCCCTGTTCGGCGGCGAAGGTCTCCGCCCCCGGCCCCTGCAGCATGACGTGGCGCGAACGCTCCATCACCGCGCGGGCGAGGCTGATCGGGTGGCGGACATTGGTGGTTCCGGCGCTGGCGCCGGCGTTCAGCGTCGCCCCGTCCATGATCGAGGCGTCATGCTCCACCCGTCCGGCGGCGGTGAACACCGCGCCGCGCCCGGCGTTGAACAGCGGATCATCCTCCATCAGCCGGGTCATCGCCTCGACGGCGTCGAGCGCCGAACCCCCGCCGCGCAGAATGTCCGCCCCGGCGTCCACGGCGATCGCCAGCGCCTCGCGGTAGAGCGCCTCGGCCTCCGCCGTCATCGAGTCGCGCTCGATCACCCCGGCCCCGCCGTGAATGACCAGCGCCCAGCGCGGCTCGTCGGCCGTGGCGGCGGCGGTGAGCGAACAGGCGGCGGCGACGGCGGCGATGATGCGCATGAAACCCTCCCGGATGGTCTTTGCGGACGATGCTAGCACACGCGCCCGGGCTGTCACGGGCGCGTCAGTCCACGCCCACGGTTTGCGAGCGCCGCTCCAGCATCACCACGTCGCGCCAGCGCCCGGCCAGCGGGCCGTGGCCCATCCTGCCCATGCGCTCGAACACCCCGGCGCGGCGATAACCAAGGGATTCATGCAGGCCCAGCGAGGCCGCGTTCTCCGGGAATATGCCGGCGTGCAGGCTCCAGTACCCTTCCGCCTCGCTGGCGGCGATCAGCGCCGACAGCAGCGCCTTGCCGACGCCCCGGCCGCGCGCCGCGGCGGCGACGTAAAGCGTCGATTCCACCACCCCGGCGTAGACGCAGCGCGACGAGACCGCCGACAGCGCCGCCCAGCCCGTCACCGCGCCCTCGTCGCTTTCCGCGACAAGGCGCGGGGTTTTCAGCCGCGCGGCGTCGAATTCGTCCCACGAAGGCGGCTCGGACTGGAAGGTGGCGTGGCCGGTGGCGATGCCCTCGGCGTAGATGTTCAGCACCGCGACGGCGTCGGCGGCGGTCATCGGGCGGATGCGCATGCGGCGGCTCCGGTTTTTCCGATCTTGCCCGAGTCGGCCATGCGCCGTATACCGCCGCGAACCTGAACGGGCCCGGCATGAGCGGATCGGACTTCGCCTACGACTTCCCGCACCGGAACCTGCTGTCGATCGCGGATCTGAACCCGCTCGACGCCGAGATCCTGTTTTCCCGCGCATCGCACTGGCTTGAGGCCATCCGCACGGCGAACAGGAAGAAGGACGCCCTGAAGGGGCTGACCCAGATCAACCTGTTCTTTGAGCCGTCGACGCGCACCCAGGCCAGCTTCGAGATCGCCGGCAAGCGCCTTGGCGCCGACGTGGTCAATTTCTCCGCCGCCTCCAGCAGCGCGAAGAAGGGCGAAAGCCTGGCCGACACGGTGCGCAACCTCGCCGCCATGCAGGCGGACATCCTTGTCGTGCGCCATCCGGCGGCCGGGGCAGCGGCCCATGTCGCCGCCCTGACCAACGCCGCGGTGGTCAACGCCGGCGACGGCATGCACGAACACCCCACCCAGGCGCTGCTCGACGCCTTCGCGCTCACCCGCCGTCTCGGCGGGCTGGGCGGGCGGCGCGTGTTGATCGTCGGCGACATCCTGCATAGCCGGGTGGCGCGCTCCAACGTGCAGCTTCTGAACCTGCTGGGCGCCGAGGTGCGTCTGTGCGCGCCGCCGACGCTGACCCCCGTCGGGGCGGCCGGCTGGGGCGCGCAGGTGTTCACGCGGCTGGACGAGGCGCTGGAGGGTTGCGACGCGGTGATGGCCCTGCGCCTGCAGCGCGAACGAATGGCGGGTGGGCTGATCCCTTCGGAGCGCGAATATTTCCGCTTCTGGGGCCTGACGCATAAGCGGCTGGACGCCGCGGCGCCCGACGCCGTCGTTATGCATCCCGGCCCTATGAACCGCGGGGTTGAGATCGACGGCGCCCTCGCCGACGACGAGGCGCGCAGCCTGATCCTCGACCAGGTCGAGGTTGGGGCCGCCCTGCGTATGGCGGTGCTGGAGCTGCTGGGCGAAAACGCCCGCAAACACAATGGAGGCCGGGCGTGAGCGAAGCCTTCGCCATTGTCGGCGCCCGCCTTGTCGATCCAGCCAGCGGTTTCGACGGTCCCGGCGGCGTGCTGGTCGAGAACGGCGTCATCGCCGCCGCCGGCGCGCAGGTGACGGCGCAGAGCGTGGAGGGCGCGGAGATCATCGACGCCCGCGGCGCCATTCTCTGCCCCGCCCTGATCGACCTGCGCGCCGGGGTAGAGCCGATGTTCGCCCCCGGCGGCGAAACCCCGGCCAGCCTCGCCGACGCCGCGGCGGCGGGCGGGGTCGGCACGCTGGTGCTCGGCCCCTGCCCCGCAACGCCCTTTGACGCGCCGGAAGCCGTGGCCGCGCTGATGCGCGAGGGCGAGCGCCAGCCGGTGAATGTCTTGATCGCCGCCGGCGCGACCCGCAGCCTCGCCGGCGAGGCGATGGCGGAGCTGGGCCTGATGGCCGAATGCGGCGGCGCTTTCGCCGCCTGCGTCAATCCGGTGGCCGACACGCTGTTGATGCGCCGCCTGATGGCCTATGCGGCGGGGTTCGAGATGTGGCTGGCCGCCCGCCCGTCCGACGCGGCGCTAAAGGCCGGAACCGCCGCCAATGAAGGCGACCAGGCCGCGCGCATGGGCCTGCCCGCCGAACCCGCGATTTCAGAGCGCATCGCCATCGAACGCGACGCGGCGCTGGCCGAGCTGACCGGCGCCCGCCTGCTGATCGACCGCGTCTCCACCGCCGAGGGGCTGGCCGCCGCCGCGGCCGCGCGCCGAAAGGGGCTGGAGACCGGCGTCACCGCCGCCATCGCCAGCCTGGTTTTCAACGAGGTCGACGCCGGCGCCTTCGACGCCGCCATGCGGCTGGACCCGCCCTTGCGCGCCGAAGACGACCGTGCGGCGCTGGTCGAGGCTGTTCGCGGCGGCCTGATCGACGCCGTGGTGTCTGACCACCGCCCGCTGCCGGACGAGGCGAAGACCGCGCCCTTCGGCGAGGCGGCGCCGGGCTCCACAGGCGTGGAAACGCTGCTGGCCGCCCTTCTGGGCCTGGTCCATGACGGTCAACTGGAGCTGATCGCGGCCCTGCGCGCCGTCACCAGCGGCCCGGCGGACCTGCTGGGCCTGCCGCAGGGCCGGATCGCCGAGGGCGCGCCGGCGGACCTGACGCTGTTCGATGGCGACGCGCCGTGGGTGTTCCGCGCCGCGGACGGGCGCTCGGCGCGGCGCAACAGCGCCTTCGAGGGCCGGCGTCTGCAAGGGCGGGTCTTGCTGACCGCGGTGGACGGGGCGATCATCTTCCGCAACGGCTGACGGGAGGGCGCATGGACTATCTTGGCTACGCCGCCGCCATTATCGGCGGCTACCTGCTCGGCTCGATCCCCTTCGGCCTCGTCATCACCCGCATGGCGGGGCTGGGCGACATCCGCGCCGTCGGCTCCGGCAATATCGGCGCAACCAACGTGCTGCGCACCGGACGCAAGGACCTCGCCGCCGCCACCCTGGTCCTCGACGCCGGCAAGGCCGGCGCGGCGGCGCTGATCTTCTGGGCGTTGATCGGGCGCGAGGCCGGGCTGATCGCCGGGGCCGCCGCCTTCACCGGCCATTGCTTTCCGGTGTGGCTGAAGTTCAAGGGCGGCAAGGGCGTGGCCACCTTCTTCGGCGTGCTGCTGGCCACGGCCTGGCCGGTGGGCCTGTCCGCCGCCGCCGTCTGGCTGGCGACCGCCGCCATCTTCCGCTTCTCGTCGCTGGGCGCGCTGGCCGCCGCCGCCGCCGCGCCGGTTATCGCCTGGTTCCTCGGCATGGCGGACGTGGCGGCGCTGTGCCTGTTCCTCGCCGTGCTGATCTACTGGCTGCACCGGGCGAACATTCAAAGACTGCTCAAGGGCGAAGAACCGCGCATCGGCGCGAAGAAGGCGTGACGCGCCGCGAACTGACCCCCGACGAACGCGCGGACTGGCTGCGGCTGGCCCGCACGCCGCAGGTGGGCCCGGTGACCTTCGCAAAGCTGATCGCGCGCTATGGGAACGCTGCCGACGCGCTTCAGGCCCTGCCGGAACTGTCGCGGCGCGGCGGCCGCGCCAGCCCGCTGCGCCCGGTCGCGCGCGACGCGGCGGAACGCGAGATCGCGCGTACCGAACGCCTCGGCGCGCGCGTCCTCGCCGCCTGCGAGCCGGACTTCCCGGACCTGTTGGCGGCGCTGGATCCCGCCCCGCCGGTGATCACAGTGCTGGGGTCGCTGGATCTCGACGCCCGCCCCTGCTGCGCCATTGTCGGGTCGCGCAGCGCCTCGGCGGTCGGCGCGCGTTTCGCCCGCGAGCTGGCGGCGGAGCTCGGGGCGAATGGCGTGATCATCGTTTCCGGCCTGGCGCGCGGCATCGACGGCGCGGCGCATGCTGGAGCGCTGGCCACCGGAACCGCGGCGGTGCTGGCTGGCGGCGTCGACCATGTCTATCCACCCGAACATGCCGACCTGCATCGCCTGATCGGCGAGCAGGGCGCGCTGGTCACCGAGTCGCCGCTGGGCGCGGTTCCGACCGCGAAGGACTTTCCGCGCCGCAACCGGCTGATCTCCGGCCTGTCGCTGGGCGTCGTGGTGGTGGAGGCTGCGATGAAGTCCGGCTCGCTGATTACCGCGCGTCTGGCCGGTGAACAGGGACGCGAGGTGATGGCCACGCCCGGATCACCGCTGGACCCGCGGGCGAAAGGCGCCAACCGGCTGATCCGCGAGGGCGCAGCCTTGATCGAGAGCGCCGCCGACGTGCTGGAGATTCTCGGCGGCGCGCAACGCCCCTCGGTGGCGTCGCCGCCCGCGGACGAATACGAACCCTGCGCCGCGGAAACCGCGGGGCGGGAGGCGAACGCGATCCGCGAGCAGGTGGCGGCGCTGCTGTCGCCCTCTCCGGTCAGCCAGGACGAAATCGCCCGCCAGACCGGCGCGCCGATCGGGGCTGTTCTGGCGGCGTTGGTGGAGCTGGAGCTGGCCGGGCGGGCGGAAATCTCGCCCGGCGGCATGGTGCGCGCCGCCTGGCCTGACGATTGAGGCGCGATCACCCCCGCCCGCAATGGCGTTGCGGCGGCGGAGATTGACAGGCGCGCGCCCCTCGCCCACGTTCCCGCGCTTTAATCCGGGGCTTCGGTCCCGTTACAAACTCCGGATATTCCAACGCGCATGAACGTCGTCGTCGTCGAATCGCCCGCCAAGGCCAAGACCATCAACAAGTATCTGGGCGCGGATTTCACCGTGCTGGCCAGCTATGGCCATGTCCGCGACCTGCCGGCCAAGGACGGGTCGGTGAAGCCCGACGCCGATTTTGAAATGGCTTGGGAGGTCGATCCGAAATCCCAGAAACGGGTCAAGGACATCGCCGACGCGCTGAAAGGCGCCGAACGGCTGATCCTGGCCACCGACCCCGACCGCGAGGGCGAGGCCATCGCCTGGCATCTGCTCGAAGCGCTGTCGAAACGCAAGGCGCTGAAGGACGTGAGGGTGGAGCGCGTGGCCTTCAACGCCATCACCAAACAGGCGGTGCAGGAGGCGATGCGCCATCCGCGCGCCGTGGATGCGGAGCTGGTGGACGCCTATCTCGCCCGCCGGGCGCTGGACTATCTGTTCGGCTTCACATTGTCGCCGGTGCTGTGGCGCAAGCTGCCCGGCGCGCGCTCGGCCGGGCGGGTGCAGTCGGTCGCCCTGCGGCTGGTCTGCGACCGCGAGCTGGAGATCGAGAAATTCCGCGAGGAGGAATACTGGACCATAGACGCCGACGTGACGGCGGGGACCGACCCGTTCCGGGCGCGGCTTGTTCAGCTCGCCGGCAAGAAGCTGGGCAAGCTGGACATCTCCTCGCGCGAGCAGGCGAAGGCCGCCGTCGCCGCCCTTGAGGCCGCGAAGCTGACCGTGACGTCGGTCGAGGCCAAGCCCGCCAAGCGCAATCCGCCGCCGCCCTTCACCACCTCGACCCTGCAGCAGGAGGCGGCGCGCAAGCTGGGCTTCTCCGCCACCCGCACCATGCAGACGGCGCAGAAGCTCTACGAAGGCGTCAATATCGGCGGCGAGACCGTCGGCCTGATCACCTATATGCGCACCGACGGGGTGACGATGGCCGGCGAGGCGATCAGCCAGGCCCGCGACGTGATCGCCGGCCGCCATGGCGCGCTGTATGTGCCGTCCGCGCCGCGCGCCTACACCTCAAAGGCCCGCAACGCGCAAGAGGCGCACGAGGCGATCCGCCCCACCAGCTTCAGCCGCGCGCCGGGCGATGTGCGGCTGGAGGGCGATCAGGCGAGGCTTTACGAACTGATCTGGAAGCGGGCGCTGGCCAGCCAGATGGAGAGCGCGCGCTTCGAGCGCACCACCATCGACATCGAAAGCGCCGACCGGGCGCTGGCACTGCGCGCCGTCGGCTCGGTGATGCAGTTCGACGGCTTCCTCGCCCTCTATCAGGAGGGCCGCGACGACGAGGAGGAGGAAGGCGAGACCCGTCTGCCGAAAGTGGCGCAGGGCGCCGCCGCTGACGTGAAGAAAACCCATGCCGACCAGCATTTCACCCAGCCGCCGCCACGCTTCACCGAAGCGTCGCTTGTAAAGCGTCTGGAGGAGTTGGGCATCGGCCGCCCGTCCACCTACGCCTCGATCCTGTCGGTGCTGCGCGAACGCGAATACGTGCGCATGGACCGCAACCGCTTCATCCCCGAGGACAAGGGCCGGGTGGTGACGGCGTTTCTGGAGAATTTCTTCGCCCGCTATGTCGAGTATGACTTCACGGCGGCGCTGGAGGAGAAGCTGGACCGTGTTTCAGCCGGCGATCTGGACTGGAAACAGCTGCTGCGCGACTTCTGGACCGAGTTTTCAGCCGCCGTCGGCGAGATCGGCGAACTGCGGATCGGCCAGGTGCTGAACGCGCTGAACGAGGCGCTGGCCCCGCATATCTTCCCGGACAAGGGCGACGGTTCGGACCCGCGCGCCTGCCCGTCCTGCGGCGACGGGCGGCTGAGCCTGCGGCTGGGCAAGTTCGGGGCCTTCCTCGGCTGCTCCAACTACCCCGAGTGCAAGTTCACCCGGCAGATGGGCAATGGCGAGTCCGCGCCCGATGGCGCCAACGGCAATGGCGAAGTCCCGCTGGGACAGGACCCTGAAACCGGGGCGACGGTGTATCTGAAGGATGGCCGTTTCGGCCCCTATGTCGAGATGACGGCGCCGGGCGAGGACAAGCCGGAGCGCGGCTCCATCCCCAAGGGCTGGAACAAGGACGAACTGACGCTGGAAAAGGCTCTGAAGCTGTTGTCGCTGCCGCGCACGGTGGGGAGCCATCCCGACGACGGCCAGCCGATCACCGCCGCCATCGGGCGCTATGGCCCCTATGTGCATCACGCCGGAACCTACGCCAATCTGCCCTCCGCCGACGAGGTGTTCGAGATCGGCCTGAACCGGGCCGTCTCGGTGCTGGCCGACAAGCGCGCCAATGGCGGCCGCGGCGGCGCGCCGACAGCGCTGAAGGAGCTGGGCGTGCATGAAGGCCAGCCAGTGCGGGTGATGAGCGGCCGCTATGGCCCCTATGTGAAATGGAAATCGGTCAACGCCACCCTGCCCAAGGGCGCCGACCCGCAGGCGGTGACGATGGAGCAGGCGCTGGCCCTGATCGCCGAAAAACAGGCCAAGGGACCGTCGAAGGGACGGCGCGGCGGCGGACGCAAGAAAGCAGGCTAGCGATTGGACGACGGGTTTGACGAGACCGAGGCCGGCTTTTCCCGCGAAGCCCTGATCGAGGCGATCCGGCGCGGCGGCGGCGCCTATGGCAAGCGCGAAATCGCAAGGGCGCTGAAACTCTCCGGCGATCAGAACATCCACCTGAAACGCGCCCTGCGCGCGCTGGAGGCCGAAGGCGCGATCCAGCGCCACGGGCGGCGGCAATGGCGGCTGGCCGAAAGCCTGCCCGGGGTGATGGTGGTCGAGGTGCATGACCGCGACCCGCATGGCGAGCTGCTGGCCCGACCGGTGAAGGACGATCTCGACGCGCGCATCCGCCTCGCCCCTGGCGAGGGCGCGGGCGGGCGCGGCTCGCCGGCGCTGGGCGTCGGCGACCGGGCGCTGGTGCGTCTCGCGCCCGATGGCGACGGCGGCTATGAGGCGCGGCTGATCAAACGGCTGGGTCAGAGCGCCCACGCCATCCTGTGCGTGCTGCGCAAACGCGCGGGCGAAGGCCCGGCGCGGCTGATCCCGGTCGACCGCCGCGCGCGCAACGAGCTGCTGGCCGCGAAGGGCGAGGCCGAAAAAGCCCGCGACGGGCAACTGGTGCTGGCCCGCATTTCCGCCGAGCGCCGCTATGGCCTGAAAAGCGCGCAGATCGTCGAGGTGCTGGGCGACGCCGACGCCCCCGGCGCCGGCAGCGTCATCGCCCTGCACGCCCACGGCGTGCCCACCGGCTTTTCCGATGGGGAGATGAAGGAGGCCAAGGCTATTAAGTCCGCGACCCTGAAGGGGCGCGAGGACTTGCGGGATATCCCCCTGATCACCATCGACCCCGAGGACGCGCGCGATTATGACGACGCCGTCTGGGCCGCGCCGGACGAAGACCCCGCCAACAAGGGCGGCTGGGTGGTGATGGTCGCCATCGCCGACGTGGCGGCCTATGTGCGCCCCGGATCGGCGCTGGACCGCGGCGCGGTCAAACGCGGCAATTCGGTCTATCTGCCCGACCGGGTGATCCACATGCTGCCGGAGCGGCTGTCCAGCGATCTGCTGTCGCTGCGCCCGAAGGAAGATCGCCCGTGCCTGGCCGTGCGGATGATATTCGACAAGGCCGGGAACAAGCGCGGTCACGCCTTTACGCGCGGCATGATGCGCTCGGCGGCGCGGCTGACCTACACCCGCGCGCAACTGGCCATCGACGGCGGGCCGGACGATGAGACCGAGACCCTGCTGGAGCCGGTTCTGAAACCGCTGTGGGGCGCCTATGCGGCGCTGAAGGCGGCGCGCGAGCGGCGCGAGCCGCTGGAGATCGACGCGCCAGAACGCCGCGTGCGCGTCGGCGAGGACGGCCGCGTGCTGGGTGTGGAGACGCGCCAGCGCTTCGACGCCCACAAGCTGATCGAAGAGTTCATGATCCAGGCCAATGTCTGCGCCGCCGAAACACTGGAAAGCAAGCGCACACCGCTGATCTACCGCGCGCACGAACCGCCGAGTTCGGAGAAGCTGGCCGCGCTTTCAGACTATCTGTCCACCATCGGCATGAAATGGACGCTCGGCGAAACCCCGCGCACCGGGCGTTTCAACCGTCTGCTGGCGCAGGCGAAGGGCGGGGCGCACTACGAAACCGTCAACGAGGTGGTGCTGCGAACCCAATCGCAGGCGGTCTATTCGGTCGATAATCCCGGCCATTACGGCCTGAACCTGCGCCGCTACGCCCATTTCACCTCGCCGATCCGGCGCTATGCCGACCTGACCGTGCACCGGGCGCTGATCAGGGCGCTGAAGCTGGGCGATGACGGCCAGACCGGCGAGGAGGCGAGCCAGCTTGAATCCATCGCGCAGGACATTTCCACCGCCGAGCGCCGGGCGATGGCGGCCGAACGCGACGCCACCGACCGCTTCATCGCGCTTTACATGGCCGAGCGCGTCGGCGGCGAATTCACCGGCCGCGTCACCGGCGTCACCCGTTTCGGCCTGTTCGTGCGGCTGGACGACACCGGCGCCGACGGCCTGGCTCCCATAAGCAGCCTTGGCGACGAGTATTTCCGCTATGATGAGCGCGCCCACGCGCTGGTGGGCGAGCGTTCCGGCGCCCTCTACCGCCTCGGCCTGCCGGTGATGGTGAAAATCACCGAGGCCGCGCCGGTGACCGGCGGCCTGCTTTTGAAGGTGCTGACCCCGCCGGAACCAGGGCCGAGAGGCGGCCGGCGCGGCAGCGGGCGCCCGCAGGTGCGCGGCCGCAAGGGCGGGCGGAGGCGGCGATGAGCGACGAAACGCGCCATCCACACATCCGCCCGCGTCTCGCCGCCTCGCTGATCCTGACCCGCAAGCGGCGCTCGGAAACCGAGGTGCTGCTGGGCCGGCGCTCGGCCGGGCATGTGTTCATGCCCGACCGCTATGTGTTTCCCGGCGGGCGCGTCGACCGCGCAGACGCCTACGCGCCGCTGGCCGCCGATCTGGCCGGCGATGTGCTGGACTGCATGACGCGCACAATGCCCGAACGCCGCGCCCGCGCCGCCGCGGCCGCCGCCATCCGCGAAACCGCGGAAGAGACCGGCCTGCTGCTCGCCCGCCCCTGCCCGGCGCGTTCACGCCACCCGGCCTGGCGGGCGTTTGTGGAGCGCGGCCTCGCCCCCGATCCCTCGCCCTTGCGGCTTGTGGCGCGGGCGATCACCCCGCCGGGGCGCGTGCGCCGTTTCGACGCCTGGTTCTTCCATGCCGATGAGGCGGCCCTGCTTCCCGAACGGGTGGAGAACGACAACCCGGAGCTGGAGGACGTGCGCTGGATCGCGCTGGGGGAGACCGCAGCGCTGCCGCTGCCGATCATCACCCGCTTCGTGCTCGGCGAGCTGGAGCGACTGCAGGCCGACCCGGACGCCCGCCCCCGTCACATTCGCGAGATCGCCCGCAAAATGCGGCTGGAGCCGCTTTAGCGAACCCGCTATAGCGCCGCCATGATTGCGGCTTTCCTGATCCAGCCCCGTTTCGCGCGCACCCGCAGTCTGGCGGCGGCTATCCTGTCGGTGACGCTGGCCGGCTGCGCCTTCGGCCTGCTGATGCCGCTGACCTCGCTGAACCTGGAGCGAATGACCGAATCCGGCGTGGTGGTAGGCCTGAACGCAGCGATGGCGGCGTTGTCGACGCTGGTCGCCGCGCCGGTCATGCCGAAACTGCTGGGCCGGTTTCCTGGCCGGGGGCTGATCCTGTTCAGCCTCGCCGGCATGGCGATCGGCATGCCGTTGTTTCCACTTTTTCCTGACGTTGGCTTCTGGTTCGGGCTGCGCTTCGCGCTGGGCATGCTGATGACGGTGATCTTCGTGACCAGCGAGACCTGGATCAACCAGATCGCGGCGCCGGAGCGACGGGCCACCATCCTCGGCGTCTACGCCACCTGTCTGGCTGCCGGGTTCGGCGCCGGGGGGCTGCTGCTGGCCTGGCTGGGGGCGGACGGCTTCGCCCCGTGGATCGCCGGGGCGATTCTGTTCGGCGGCGGTGCGATCCCGATCACCCTGCTACGCGGGCCGGACGTCGAGGCGCCGGACGCGCGCGAGGCCGGGCTGGGCGCGATGTGGGCGGCGGCGCTGGCCGCGCCCACCGCCATTGCGGCGGCGCTGGCCTTCGGCGCGCTGGAGACGATCTTCTTTTCACTGATCCCGGTGTATGGCGAACGCATCGGCCTGTCCGTCGCCGTGATCGGAACCATGGTCGCCGCCGGGGCGGCGGGCGGCATTTTGCTGCAGATCCCCATTGGCCGGCTGGCGGATTCTGCGGGCCGGGCGCGCACGCTGGCCGGCATCGCCGCCATCGCCGCCGCCGGGCCGGTGCTGATGTATCTCGCCGGGGCGAACGCAATTGCTCTCTATGCCGTGATGTTCCTCTATGTCGGCGTCGCCACCGCCTTCTACACTGTTGGCCTGTCGCTGATCGGTGAGCGCTTCCGGGGCGGCGCCATGGCCGGGGCCAACGCCGCCTTCGTCTTCGCCTACGGCCTTGGCTCGCTGGCTGGTCCGGCGGCCGCGGGCGCCGCGATGGACGCCGTCAATCCGCACGGCCTGCTGATCGCGTTGTCGGTCTTTGCAGCGGCTTATTCGGCCTTCGCAGTCTGGCGGCGGCTGCGGCGCAAGGGCGGTTGACAAGGGCGCGCGCGCGCGTATGTTCCGCGCCTCGCTGCGGGCCCTTACCCGCGGGCGCGACCAGGGAATTTCGTCATGGCCAAGCCGACCACGATCAAGATCCGCCTCAACTCGACGGCCGGGACCGGCTATTTCTACGTGACGAAGAAGAATGCGCGCACCATGACTGACAAGCTGGTGCTGAAGAAGTACGACCCTGTCGCGCGCAAGCATGTTGAGTTCAAGGAAGCGAAGATCAAGTAGGGCGGGCCTTCCCGCCTCCGGTCACGCCGCCTTGCGGATCAGCCCGATTTCAACTCGGTTGCGGCCCAGCGCCTTTGCGCGGTAGAGGGCGTCGTCTGCCCGCTTTAACAGGCTTTCCGGCGTGTCGCTGCCGGTGAACTGCGCCACCCCTATGCTGACCGTAACCGGGCAAACCCCGCCACCGGGAACCAGGAACGGCTGTTCGGCCACCGCCGCCCGTAGGCGTTCGGCGCCGGCCCGCGCCTGATCCAGTGCCGAATCCGGCATCACGATCACAAATTCCTCGCCGCCGTAGCGCGCCGCCATGTCTACTGCGCGCAAACCCACGCGCAGACGGTCGGCGAACTGACGCAGCACGGCGTCGCCGGCCTCGTGGCCCAGTGTGTCATTAATGCGTTTGAAATGGTCGATATCGGCGATCAGAACCGAAACCGCCGGGCCGCCATTGGCGGCGATCTCCGCCGCCTGGCGCAGGCGCGAGGCGATGTAACGGCGATTGTTCAGCCCGGTCAGCGGATCGGTGACCGCCATCTCCAGACTTTCGTCCAGCTGTTCACGCAGCATGTCAGCGTAACGCTTGCGGCGAAGCTGGGTACGCACACGGGCGTTCAACTCTCCCGCATCGACCGGGCGGTGCAGGATATCGTTGACGCCGAGGTCCAGCGCCCGGACAGCGCGCTCAATCTCGCCGGGATCGACGATGGCCAGGATCGGCACCTGTCGCGTCGCGGATTCCGAGCGGATGCGAGCGCATAGTCGCAACCCGTCGAATTTCGGGGTCGTCAAATCCACCACCAGCAGATCGACGCCGCTGGCGGCGATGCGAGCGGCCATGGCGGGATCAGTCTCAAGCCGCGATTCGATATGCGGCGGCATTTTCGCCAGCAGGTGCTCGCCGGAGCGCCCGTCACCCGCCACAATCAGCGCCCAGGCAGGCGTCCCAGCCTCGTCGGCCTCGCCGGGAGCGGCCTCACGGCCATCCATTTCGCGGACACGCAATTCATCGAGCACCACTTTCAGGCGCAGTAGCGAACGCACCCGAGCGAACAGTGCAATATCGTCAACCGGCTTGGTCAGGAAATCGTCGGCGCCGCATTCCAGCCCCTTGATGCGGTCCTCGCGCTGGTCCAGCGCTGTAACCATCACCACCGGAATGTGGCGGGTGCGCTTGTCGGCTTTCAACCGGCGGCATGCCTCGTAACCGTCCATACCCGGCATCATCACGTCCAGCAGGATCACGTCCGGTTGTTCAGCGCTGGCGATCTCGATGGCTTCAATGCCGCTGGTGGCGGTCAGAGTCTCGAAATACTCCGCCTTCAGCTTAGCCTCGAGCAGGCGGACATTGGGCTCCTGGTCGTCGACGACAAGAATGCGCGCGCTCATGATCCCCTCCCCGCCTCAGTCCAGAAACCGGCGCACGGTCTCGATGAAAGTCGAAACTGTGATCGGCTTGGACAGATACGCCTCGCAACCACCCTGACGGATGCGCTCCTCGTCGCCCTTCATGGCGAACGCCGTCACCGCCACCACCGGAATGGCGGCCAGATCCTCGTCATCCTTGATCCACTTGGTCACTTCCAGGCCCGATACCTCGGGCAGCTGGATGTCCATCAGGATCAAGTCCGGGCGATGTTCGCGGGCGATGTCCAGCGCCTTCAGGCCGTCGCGCGTCTGCAGAGTCTCATAGCCGTGTGCCTCAAGCAGATCATGAAACAGCTTCATGTTCAGCTCGTTGTCCTCGACGATGAGAACCTTTTTCGTCATCACCTGCAGCATAACGCCTTGCCGTTTCCCGAGTCGCCGCGCTTTTTTGCGCGCGTGTGACACCCCGCGTGAATTTGACCAGATTTTCCTTAATCAAGGGTGAGTCGGCCTGACTTCCGCTTTCACTCCCTTTCCCGGCAGCTCGGAACAAGATAAGAACGAACAGGATAATCATACTTCGCGGGATGGCGAAACCATGATCCGAATCGGGGTGGATCTGGGCGGAACAAAGATTGAGGCTGCGGCGCTGGCGCCCGGCGGAGCGATTCTTGCTCGGCTGCGTGTCGCAACACCGCAGAACTATGCCGGCTGCATCGTCGCCGTACGCGATCTGGTCCAAGCGCTGGAGGCGGAGCACGGATCGGGACGCGCCGGCGTCGGCCATCCGGGATCGCTCAGCCCTGCCACGGGCCTGACGCGCAACGCCAATTCCACCTGGCTTAACGGCAAACCCCTGAAACAGGATCTGGAGGTTGCCCTCTGCCGCCCGGTGCGGCTGGCCAACGACGCAGATTGTTTCGCACTGTCGGAAGCCGTAGACGGCGCAGGGGCAGGCGCGAACATCGTCTTCGGTGTCATCCTCGGCACTGGTGTGGGCGGAGGAATCGTCATCAAAGGCGAATTATTGAACGGCGCCCAGGGTATAGCTGGGGAATGGGGGCACAATCCCCTGCCCTGGGCGGATGCGGACGAACGCCCCGGCCCGCAATGCTGGTGCGGCAAGCAAGGCTGTATCGAAACCTGGCTGTCCGGCCCCGGCCTTACAGCGGATCATGCGTGTGTGACGGGCGAAGCTCTTGATGCGAAAGCGATCTTCGCCGCTGCAGCGGGCGGGAACGGCGGCGCGCAGGCCAGCGCCGCGCGCTATACGGACCGTCTGGCCCGCGGCCTCGCCACGGTCTTGAACGTGATCGATGCCGATATCGTGGTGTTGGGTGGCGGGGTGTCGAATACGCCGGGCCTCGCCGAAGCTGCCGAAACCGGATTATCGCGTTACATTTTCTCCGACGTTGTTCGCACCCGCGTCGTACGCGCCATGCATGGCGATTCCTCCGGCGTACGCGGCGCGGCGTGGCTGTGGCCGGCGGAGACAGGCGGATGAGCGATGCCGGTTATTGCCGCGCCTGCCTGGCGCCGCATCCGCCCGGCGCTGACCCCGTCTGCCAGGTTTGCGGTTCGCGCAAGCTGCTGCGGCATACGGAAATCGGCGCGTTGTCCATCGCCCATATCGACTGCGACGCCTTCTTCGCCGCCATCGAAAAGCGCGACGATCCATCGCTGGAAGACAAGCCGGTGATCATCGGCGGGCGCAAGCGCGGCGTTGTGGCCACCGCCTGCTATGTGGCGCGCATCTACGGCGTGCGCTCGGCGATGCCGATGTTCAAGGCGCTGAAACTGTGCCCGGAAGCGGTCGTGGTGAAGCCGCGCGGCCATGTCTATGCGGCCGAGGGGCTGCGCATCCGCGAGATGATGCAGGACGTCACTCCGATGGTCGAACCCTTGTCCATCGATGAAGCTTTCCTTGACCTTTCTGGTACAGAACGCCTCCATAACGCTCCCCCTGCGCTGACCCTGTTGCGCTTGCAACGGCGGATACTCGACGAGACCGGCCTGACCGTCTCGGTCGGGCTGTCGTTCAACAAGTTCCTCGCCAAGACGGCGTCGGACCTCGACAAGCCGTACGGCTTCGCCGTCATCGGCCGGGCGGAGGCGCAGGCTTTCCTGGATCCCCGCCCGGTGCAGAGCGTGTTCGGCGTCGGCCCCGCCTTCGCCGCCAGCCTGGCCAGGGGCGGAGTGCGTACGCTGGCCGATGCGCGCCGCCTGGGCGACGCGGAAATGACGAAGCGCCACGGCGAATCCGGCCTGCGGCTTTCCCGTCTCGCCCGCGGCGAGGACCATCGCCAAGTGACGCCGGACCATGAACGCAAGAGCGTTTCGGCGGAGACCACTTTCGATGCCGACATCGCGGACCGCTCGACGCTGGAAGACCGGCTGTGGCCGCTGTGCGTGAAGGTGGCCGACCGCGCCAAGGCGAAGGGCATTTCCGGCTCCGTGATCACCCTGAAACTGAAGACGGCGCAGTTTCGCACCCTCACCCGCCGCCGCACGCTCGGCGCGCCAACCCAACTCGCCGACACCCTGTTCCGCGAGGGACGCGACATGCTGGGCAAGGAGACCGGCAAGCACGCCTATCGCCTGATCGGCATCGGCATTTCGGCGCTGGCCGAGGGTGCGGCGGACGCCGTGGACCTGATCGACCCCGCCGCCGGCAAGCGCGCGGCGGCCGAACGCGCCATGGACCGCGCCCGGGCGAAATTCGGCGACAAGGCCGTGGTCAAGGGCCGCGCGCTCAGGCGCGGGTCATAAGCCCGTCAAACCAGTCGAAGGGCATCGGCCAGAAGCGCGCTCCGGCGCGCGCGAACAGACCCTGATGACCGATCGCCGTCTGGCCGAGGTCTTCAGGGCGCAGCCACACCTCGTCCTTCGGCGCGTTCGGATACAGCTTCAGCACGTCGGCGGAGGCGGCGGGATTGGCCACCGGATCGTCCGTCGCTCCGAAGACGCGGATCGGGGCTGTCACCTCGGCGAACCAGTGCGGACGCAGATCGTCCAACTCGTCGCCATAATAACCGGGGCGGAAACACCATCGCCGCCATTGCGTGAACACGCCCTTCGGCAGATCGGTTCCACCCCACACCCTGCCGGAGACATAGCCCTTCAGCGCCAGGCTGGCCGGGCCGCCCGCCAGCCAGAACGCCAGCACCAGCGGCCGGTAGGCCAGAAAATGCCGCCCCCAGTAGCCGGAGCCGACATTGACGAAGGCATGGCCCGCGGCGCGGTCGTTATTGGCGGCGAAGCCGATCAGATGGCCGCCGGCGCTGTGGCCGAGGGTGAACAGCGGCCGGTCCTTCGCCAGCGCCGCCGCCGCGTCCAGCGCCGCAGGCAGGTCCTTGCGGCCCCAGTCCATCAGGTCGGCGCGGAAACCGCGCAGGCTGGCCGGCGCCGAGGCCGCGACGCCGCGATAGTCGTAAAGCAGGCAGGCGTAGCCGCGCGCCGCCCCGGCCTCGGCGATGCGGCGGTAGAACTCCTTGGGGAAACCCGTTCCCGAAGAAATCAGCACCGCCGCCTTCGGCCTGTCCGGCGCGATGACAAGGCCGGACAGCGGATAACCGTCACGGGCGGCGATGGTCACGGTCTCGGCGCGGGTGGCGGAATCTGTCATGGGCGCGGTCCTCTGACGCGACGCAGCATGCCCGATGACGCGCGCGTCAAGTCAAGCGGCCATGTTGCGCGCCGGGCGCGCCCCGCCTATCACCGCCAAAGACCGAGGAGGCCCGCCATGTCCGACGCCGAAACCCGCCTGAAGCAACTGGGCGTCGCCCTGCCCAGCCCCGCCGCACCGGTGGCCAATTACGTACCCTTCGTGCGCACGGGCGCCAGTCTTTACGTCTCGGGTCAGGTCAGCCTCGGCCCTGACGGGCTGATGAAAGGCCGCCTCGGCGAGGACATGGATATCGCCGCCGGCCAGGCCGCCGCGCGCCAGTGCGCCGTTAACCTGATCGCGCAGGTGAAAGCGGCGCTGGGCGGCGACCTGTCGCGCCTGAGGCGCGTGGTCAAGCTGGGCGGGTTCGTCAACGCCGCGGGGGATTTCACCGACATTCCCCAAGTGATCAATGGCGCGTCGGACCTGATGGTGGCGGTGTTCGGCGATGCGGGTCGCCATGCGCGCTCCGCCGTCGCCTGCCCCACCCTGCCTCTCGGCGCGGCGGTTGAGATCGACGGGGTGTTCGAGGTCAGCTAGCTCTTCAGCCCCCCGTCCACATTGATCATCGCTCCGTTCACATAACTCGACTCGTCGCTGGCCAGCCAGGCGACCAGCGCCGCCACCTCCTCCGCCGTTCCATAGCGCCGCGAGGGTACGGACAAGCGCTGCATGTCGGCGGTTTCACCGTCGGCGGGGTTCATGTCGGTGTCGATCGGGCCGGGCTGGACGATGTTGGAGCGGATCCGGCGCCGCCCGAACTCGCGCGCCGCGCCGCGGGCCAGAAGCTGCACCCCGGCCTTGGAGGCGCAATAGACGCCGATGCCCGGCACCGTCGCCCCTTCCGCCGCCACCGAACCGATGGTGATGATCGCGCCTTCGTCGTTCATCACGTCGTAGGCGGCGCGCATCGCCTCGAACGGCGCGCGCAGATTGACCGCCATGGTGCGGTCGAACTCATCATCGCTGCATTTGCGGATCGTGGTCTGCGGATAGACGCCGGCGTTGTTGACCAGAATGTCCAGCCGCCCCAGCCGCTGCGCCGCCGCGCGCACCAGCGCGTCGGTGGCGTTCTTCTGCGCGGCGTCGCACTGGAACAGCTCGGCCCGGCGGCCGAGGGCGCGAATCTGCTCCGCCACCGCCTCGGCCCCGGCTTTCGAGCCGCCATAGCTGATCGCCACGTCCGCCCCGTCCCGCGCCAGGCGCAGCGCGATGGCCGCGCCGATGCCGCGCCCGCCGCCGGTGACCAGCGCCGCCTTGCCGTCCAGCAATCCCGTCATGTCCTTTCCTCCCCCACAACTGTGATCGGATCACGTCTAGCGCGCCCGCCCCCTTGGCCCAACACGGATTCGCGCCAAGATGGGGCGGATGACCGCGCTTTCCATCCGCACCGTTTCATCGCTGTCAGGCGTTCCGGCCGCGGCCTGGGACCGTCTCGCCAATCCGCCGGGAGCGGAATACGACCCGTTCCTGAGCTGGAATTTCCTGCAGGCGCTGGAGGAAACGGGCTGCGCGGCGCCGGAGTCAGGCTGGGCGCCGCGGCACCTGATCGCCGAGAACGACGCGGGCCGCACCGCGGGCGTCATGCCGCTTTATGCGAAATCGCATTCCTACGGTGAATATGTGTTCGACCATGCCTGGGCCGCCGCCTATGAGCGCGCCGGCGGGTGCTATTACCCGAAACTGCTCACCGCCATCCCGTTTACGCCGGTCACCGGGCGGCGGTTGCTGTCAGCCGACGCCGCCGTGCGTGCGGCGCTGGCGCGGGCGGCGGTCGATCTGTGCGAACGCTGGGGCGTCTCCGGCTGGCATGTGAACTTTCCGGATGAACCGTCGCGTGCCGCGCTGGACGGCCTCGGCCTGTTGCCGCGCACCGACCGGCAGTTCGTGTGGGAGAACCCGGGCTATCAAAACTTCGACGAATTTCTGGGCGCCCTGTCGGCGCGCAAGCGCAAGGCGGTCCGCCGCGAACGTCGCGCTGCGCTGGACGGCGTCGGGATATTGCGCCTGACCGGCGCGGACATCCGCCCCGAACACTGGGACGTGTTCTTCGCCTGCTATCAGGACACCGGCGCCCGCAAATGGGGCGCGCCCTACCTGAACCGCGACTTTTTCGCGCTGATCGGCGAGCGCATGGCGGACGACATCCTGCTGTTGCTCGCCCGGCGCGAGGGACGCTTCATCGCCGCGGCGCTGAACTTCATCGGCGGCGGCGCCCTTTACGGCCGTCACTGGGGACGGCTGGCGGACCAGCCCTTCCTGCACTTCGAGCTGTGCTATCACCAGGCCGTCGACTTCGCCATCGAACGCGGGCTTTCACGCGTCGAAGCCGGGGCGCAGGGCGAACACAAACTCGCCCGCGGCTATGTTCCGAAAACCGTGCATTCGGCGCATTATATCGCCGATCCCGGTCTGCGCGCCGCGCTGGTCGACTACCTGCCCCGCGAACGCGAAGCAGTGGCGGAGGAGGTGAAGGTCTTGCGCGACTACGCGCCCTTCCGCAAGCTGGGCCAATAACCAGACAGGGACCAAGCCCGATGAGCCTCGACGGCGCTTATGACGACGACAACATCTTCGCCAAAATCCTGCGCGGCGAGGCGCCGTGCGTGAAGGTGCACGAGGACGGCGACGTCCTGTGCTTCATGGACATTTTTCCGCAATCGCCGGGGCATGTTCTGGTCGTGCCGAAGGCGCGGGCGCGCAACATGCTGGACCTGGACGACGGCGCCCTGAAGGCCGCGGTGGTGCAGGTCAAACGCATGGCGAAGGCGGTGAAAACAGCTCTGGACCCGGAAGGCGTGGTGGTGACGCAGTTCAACGGCGCCCAGGCGGGTCAGACCGTGTTCCACATCCATTTCCACGTCATTCCGCGCTGGCGGCATCAGCCGCTGGGCCGTCATGGCGGCGGCCAGGCCGACATGGACGAGCTGAAGCAACAGGCGGCGAAAATCGCCGCGGCGCTGGACTAGCCAACCCGGCGCTAGCGCACGGTTTCCTTGGCGCGTTTCGCGCCGCCCTTCGGCTTTTGCGGTTTCAGGCGGTCGGCGGGTACGATCTCGAAATCGAGCCGTTCGGGGTCCGCGGCGTCGACATCGACCCTCACCAGACCGCCGGATTTCAGCTGTCCGAACAGGATCTCGTCGGCCAGCGGCTTCTTGACGTGTTCCTGGATCACCCGCGCCAGCGGCCGGGCGCCGAACTTCTCGTCATAGCCGCGGGTGGACAGCCATTGCGTCGCCGCATCAGTCAGCTCGAAGGTGACGCCGCGGTCGGCGAGCTGGGCCTCGAGCTGCAGCACGAACTTCTCCACCACGCGGCCGACGATGGCCGGGTCAAGGCCGTTGAAGGGGATCACCGCATCCAGCCGGTTGCGGAATTCCGGCGTGAACAGCTTTTCTATCGCCGCCTGGTCCTCGCCCTCGCGCTTGCTGCGGCCGAAGCCGATGGCTTCCTTCGCCGCATCGGCGGCGCCGGCGTTGGTGGTCATGATCAGCACGATATTGCGGAAGTCGACCTTCTTGCCGTTGGCGTCGGTCAGCGCGCCATGGTCCATCACCTGCAGCAGGATGTTGAACAGGTCCGGGTGCGCCTTCTCGATCTCGTCCAGCAGCAGCACGGCGTGCGGATGCTGGTCGACCGCGTCGGTCAGCAGGCCGCCCTGGTCATAGCCGACATAGCCCGGCGGGGCGCCGATCAGGCGGCTGACGGTGTGGCGCTCCATGTATTCGCTCATGTCGAAGCGCAGCAGCTCCACCCCCTGGATGGAGGCCAGCTGGCGCGCCACCTCGGTCTTGCCGACGCCGGTGGGGCCTGAAAACAGGTAACAGCCAATGGGCTTTTCCGGCTCGCGCAGGCCGGCGCGGGCCAGCTTGATGGCCGCGGCCAGCTTGCCGATCGCCTCGTCCTGGCCGAACACAACGCGCTTCAGGTCCGCGTCCAGCGATTTCAGCGCCGCGGCGTCGTCCTTGGTCACGGTCTTGGCGGGGATGCGCGCCATGCGCGAGACGATGTCCTCCACCTCCTTGACGCCGATGGTCTTCTTGCGCTTCGACACCGGCGTCAGCCGCATGCGCGCCCCGGCCTCGTCGATCACGTCGATGGCCTTGTCGGGCAGTTTGCGGTCGCCAATATAGCGCGCCGACAGGTCCACGGCCGCCTTGATCGCCTCGTTGGTGAAGCGTACGTCGTGGAAGTCCTCGAAATAGGACTTCACCCCCTGCAGGATTTTCACCGCGTCGGCCGGGCTCGGCTCGACCACGTCGATCTTCTGGAAGCGGCGGGCCAGCGCCCGGTCCTTCTCGAAATGCTGGCGGTATTCCTTGTAGGTCGTCGAGCCCATGCAGCGCAGAGAGCCGGATTGCAGCGCGGGTTTCAGCAGGTTCGAGGCGTCCATCGCCCCGCCCGATGTGGCGCCGGCGCCGATCACTGTGTGGATCTCGTCGATGAACAGGATCGCACCCTCGCGCGCCTCCAGCGCCTTGATCACCTGTTTGATGCGCTCCTCGAAATCGCCGCGATACCGGGTTCCGGCCAGCAGCGCGCCCATGTCGAGCGCGAAAATAGTGGCACCGCGCAGAATGTCCGGCACCTCGTCCTCGACGATCTTGCGGGCCAGCCCCTCGGCGATGGCGGTCTTGCCGACTCCGGGGTCGCCGACCAGCAGCGGGTTGTTCTTGCGGCGGCGGCACAACACCTGGACGCAGCGCTCCACCTCCGCCTCGCGGCCGATCAGCGGATCGACGCCGCCGGCGCGGGCCTTGGCGTTCAGGTCGGTGCAGAAGGCGGCCAGCGGATCGTCCTTGGCCTTCTCGCCCCCCTCATCTTCATTCGCGCCGCGCACCGGCCGGGCCTCCACCGCCCCCGGTTTCTTGGCGATGCCGTGGGAGATGAAGTTGACCGCGTCGTAACGGGTCATGTCGCGCTCGGCGAGGAAGTAGGCGGCGTGGCTCTCGCGCTCGGCGAACATCGCCACCAGCACGTTGGCGCCCGTCACCTCCTCGCGCCCGGCGTTCTGCACATGGATCACCGCACGCTGGATCACGCGCTGGAAGCCGGCGGTGGGCTTGGCGTCCTCGTTATCGTCGACGGCCAGCTCGTTCAGGTCGTTGTCGATATAGTCGGTCAGCGTGGCGCGCAGTTCCTCAAGGTCGAGGTCGCAGGCCCGCATCACCGCGCCGGCGTCCTCATCGTCGACCAGCGACAGCAGCAGGTGCTCCAGGGTCGCGTATTCGTGGCCGCGCTCGTTGGCGTAACCGAGGGCCCGGTGCAGCGAGTCTTCCAGAGAAGCGGAGAATGAGGGCACGGCGCTTATTCCTTTTCCATCGTGCACTGGAGAGGGTGCTGCGCCCTGCGCGCCGCGTCCATCACCTGGGCCACCTTGGTTTCAGCCACCTCGAACGTATAGACGCCGCAAACCCCGACGCCGTTCTGGTGCACATGAAGCATGATCCGGGCCGCTTCCTCCGGCGGCTTGCTGAAAATGCGCACCAGCACCTCGACGACGAACTCCATCGGCGTGAAGTCGTCGTTCAGCAGCAGCACCCGGTACAGCGAGGGCTTTTTGGTCTTGGGCCGCGTGCGTACGGCGACGCCGGTTTCGCGTCCGGGGTCCGTTCCGTTTTTGCGCCGCTCGCCCATCGAATCCGTTCCAGAGCGCGGTTGCCTTTTGGAAAGATAAGCAAGCCGCAGGCCGGGGAAAGCCCCCTTTGTGCAATCCATCCAAAGCGTGACTGATTCTGCGGCTGGAATCCTAACAAGGCGCGAATTCGCCACGGAGAAAAGAAAAGGGCCCGGTGCAGAACACCGGGCCCAGTCGGGGAGGAAGCTGTAAAGTCTGGGGTCGCGTCTTAGCGCTGCGACTGCACCAGTTCGACCGTCGCGGCGAAGCGGTCGTTCAGCGGCTTCAGCGAAGCCTTGACGGCGCCAGCGTACAGGTCGGTCGTCTTGTTGATCTCGGCCAGATAGGCGTCCATCGCCGACTTCACGAAGTCGGTCTGGATTTCGACCATCTCCTGCACCGACTTGGCGGTGGACAGGGCCTTGGCGGCGGCGACACCGTCTTCCATCGACTTCTTGGCGAAGGCGACGGCGTTGGCGTTCAGGGTTTCGGCGCCCTTGCCGGCGGCGGTCGCCGAGGCGATCATCGCATCGACGTTTTCCTTGGCGAAGGCGTTGGCGTCATTAACGGCCGTCAGGGTCTTCTCGAAGCCTTCCTTGAAAGCTTCGTTGCCGGCGACGGTCATGGTGTCGAGGGTGTTCTTCACGGTCATGGTCTTGGTTCCTTGGCGCATGGGGGAGGATTGCTTGCGGGTTTTCGGGGCAGGTTTTGCCGCAGCCTTGGAGGCGGCCTTGGCGCGAATCTTTTTCGCCGCCGGCTTCGCGGCGGTCGCTTTCCTAGCCGCCGGCGCTTTTGCGACCGGGGCTGCGGCCGGCGCCTTTACGGCTACGACCTTCGCCTTGACGGCCGGTTCGGCATTCGCCGGGACGGCTTCGGCAGGCGATTTGACTTCGGTTTCGGTTTTCTCGGTCATGGTCTTCGGTTTCTTGATCCGCTACATTTCGCGGTTGCAGCATGTCATATAAGACATTTCGCACTTGCGTCAAGAAATTTTTGTGCAGCGCAGCAAATTTTCGCTCATGCGGATTGGAAAGCTCTCCTTAACCCTCTGGAAATGTGCTTGATCTTCAATCCCGGCCCATGCGCGCGCATCTCAGGCCTCTCGCGGCGATGCTGGCCGCTTTCATCGTCGCCGCCGGCCTGACCGGCGCGGCGGCCGCCAATCCGCGCTACGCCGCATTTGTAGCTGACGCCGACACCGGCGAGGTGCTGCACGCGCGAAACGCCGACGCCCTGCGCTATCCGGCCTCGCTGACCAAGGCGATGACGTTGTACATGCTGTTCGAGGCGATCGAGCAGGGCCGCACCCGACTCGACGCTGAAATCCTGGTCAGCCTGCACGCCGCCAACCAGGAGCCTTCTCGCCTCGGCCTGTCGCGCGGCGACACGATCCGGGTGGAGGACGCAATCCGCGCCCTAGTGGTACGCAGCGCCAACGACGTCGCCGCCGCGGTCGCCGAACATCTGTCGGGCAGCGAAACGGCCTTCGCCCGGGCGATGACAGAGCGGGCGAGAGAGCTGGGCCTGACCCAGACCAGTTTCCGTAACGCCTCCGGCCTGCCGGACCCGAACCAGCGCACAACGGCGCGCGACATGGCGCGGCTGGCCGTAGCGTTGCGCCGTGATTTCCCACAGCATTATCATTATTTCTCAGAGACTCGCTTCCAGTGGGACGGCCGCACCTGGCGCAGCCATAACGGGCTGGTCGGCCGCGTCAGCGGCGTCGACGGGCTGAAGACCGGCTATATCCGCGCCTCCGGCTTCAACGTGATGACCACCGCCCAGCGTGACGGGCGGCGTATCGTCGCCGTGGTGATGGGCGGCCCCAGCGCCGCATCGCGCGATTCTCACGCCGAGGAACTGATCGAGGCTGCCTATGACGCCTTCCGCGCCCGCGCGCAGACCCAGCTTCTGGCTTCGCTGGAATCGCCGCGGTTGAACCCGATGCGCGAACAGGCGTTGATCGCCTATGACGTGGCGGCGCTGGACCTGCGCGGACCAAGCGAACAAGGATCTACGCAGGAGGCTCCACCGTTGCGTGTGGTGCTGACCGACGCCGACGCCCTAGACGACGCGGCGCCCCTGCCAGCATTGCGCCCCTTGGCGCAAGCCGCACCCGCCGGCGGCGCCTGGGCGGTGCAGGTGGGCGCCTACGGGGCCGAGGCCGCTGCGCTGGCGAGGCTGGAAAGCGTGGCGTCGCTGGTTCCGGACCTATCGGCGGCGCGCCAGGCGGCGCAGGTCTTCGAGCGTGACGGCCGCCGCCTGTGGCGGGCGCGGTTCGAAGCGCTGAGCGCCGACGCCGCCCGCGGCGCCTGCGCGGCGTTGGCCGCGCGCGGTGAAGCCTGTTTCGCTGTCGCTCCCGACGCCTAGCTTTTTCGCAACAGCGTGTCCCGCGCTTCCTGGATGCGACGGGCGAGACCGCCAGTGCCGCCTGTGTCGGGGTGAACCTTCTTCATCAGCTCGCGATGGGCGCGGCGAATGTCCGCCTCGCCAGCCCCTTCCCTCAGGCCGAGAATGTCCAACGCCTCGGCGCGGGTCATGCGTCCGCCGCCACCAGCATCCGCGCCGGCGCCAGCCCCGGGGCCTGCACGGCCACGGCGCATCGCCGTTCCGATCAACCCAACGCCTATCGCCGCTAGAGGCGCGCCAACCACCGCCAGCCCCCGCAGCATCAGCAGCGAGCCGATCACGCACGCTCCGAGACCCAGCACGACGCGGCTCCAGCGCGCCGCCTGCGCCGTCTCCATGCGAGCGAACAACCATGCGCCGCCCGCAAGGACGGCGATGACGGCCAATATGCCGAACGCAAGGCTCATTCGATCAAACTAGAATGGTATCCGCTCGCCCGCGAGACCGGGCAGTTTCAGGATGATCAGCAGATCGCGCATTTCCTGACGCGCCGCGACATGGCTCATCGAGAAAGGGATCGCCGAACCGTCTTCGGTGAGATCCAGCAGTGTCAGGCCGAGCGGAAACAGTTCGCGGTAGATAACCCGCTCTGCGAAACCCGGCGCCAGGCGGAAGCCGATGCGTTCGGAGAGCTTGCGCAGCCCCTCGCCGACCCGGCGCTTGTTGCGCGCATCCAGCATGGAGACGCGGTTGCGCATCACCACCCAGTCAATGGGGCGCTTTTCTTGCCCGGCCTTCTTCTTGCGGCACTCCCAGACCAGCTCGCTGTACAGGCTTGGCCGGCCGACCTGGAAATTCTCCGAATCCACTTCGGCCAGCAAATCAAAGTCCAGAAAGCTGTCGTTTACCGGGGTGATGATGGTGTCCGCCGCAGCATGCGCCAGACGGGAATAATGGGTGTCGCTGCCCGGCGCGTCGATGACGACGAAGTCGCACGACGCCTTAAGTCGCGCCAACGCCGCCTTGAACCGTTCGCTCTCCTCGGCCTCTGCGGCGTCCAGATGGCGGTGGCCGCTGGGTTCCAGAACAATCTCGTCCGGCATCGGCAGTTCCACGCCGGTGGTTTCCGACCAGCGGCGGCGGTTGGCGAGATAGCGGCCGAAGCTGCGCTGGCGCAGGTCAAGATCGACCGCACCGACGCTGCGCCCCATGCGCAGCAGGGCGACGCACAGATGCATGGCGACAGTAGACTTTCCGGCCCCGCCCTTCTCGTTGCCGACGACGATGACATGCGCACCTCGCACGCCAGGACGCTCGCGCGTGACAGGCGCCGGTGGCGATTGCAAAATGGCGTCGTTGGTCATGTTCCCCGCCGCGGGCGATCACGCTTCAGCATGCATAAAATACGCCGCCGCGCCCGCTGCAAGGGCCGTCTCCATCGCATTATCGCGCGGGCATATCCGCCAGCGGCTCTCCGGTGAAGGGTCCCGGCGCACACCAGGCGCCGGCGGCGCGCAGGGCATCGCAGGCGGCTTCGGCCGCGCTGTGTCCTGCGAACGGTCCAGCCACCAGGCGCAGAAACACCCCCTGCTCGCCCAGATCGGCCTCGGCCAGCCGCGGCTGCAGCCCCTCCAGAACATCCGGGAACATGGCCAGCAGCGTGGTCCAGCCGCTCTCGGCATGCGCCTCAAGGCGGTAGGAGGCCAGATGCACACCATAGACGCCCGCCGAGGCTTGCGCTGACGATTCAGGCGCCGGGGCGGACGGCGGCGGTTCGGCGATTTGCGGCGCATCGGCCCCGGCAGGCGACGGTGACGGTGGGGGCGCCGTTTCGGGGGCCAGCGCATGCCCCGCCAGCGCCGCAGCCAACGCCCGCATTTCCGGCATCGCAGCGTCGAGGATACCGGGGTCTTCACGCGCCAGCCGCGACAGTTCACCGGCCAGCGTCTCCGCCAGCCGTGCGCTCTGCACGTCCGCCACGGGCGCAGCATGGACCGGCGCTGGGTCTGCGATACGGGATTCGCCCAAGGTCGCGCAGGCGGCCACGGCGAATAGCAGGGCGGGAGCGGCAAGGCGAATCATCGCTGATTCATAACCCGAGTCGGGCCGGTTGCAGGCCGTCACCAGGCCCCGATCTCGATCAGCCTGCGGCGCAGGTCGTCTGGCAGCTCCGCGCCGCCGGCGCGCGGGTCTGACAGGTCCGGCGGCGCATCTTCCGCCCTCAGATAGCGCCAGCCCTGGAATGGACGCCGCGGCGCCGGCGCAGTGCGGATGATCTCCGGCTCCATGACGATGGCGCAGCGCATCACGCCGTCCTCACCCGTCACGTCCTCAAGCGCCACGATGCGTTGGCGGCACTGGATCACCCGGCGGATCACCCAGTAGAGGCTGCCGCCGTCCAGCACCTCGGCGGCGCGTTTCGGCGTCATGCGCGTGACGTGGCGGCTTAGCTCGGGCTCGCCCCGCGCCCGGCGCTCGGCCATACGGCGGTCGCGCCAGCTCTCCAGCTCCTCAATGCTGTCGACGCCGACGCACAGCTTGATCAGATGCAGGGCCATGACATCCAGCTAGGGCGACTCCGCGCGCGCGTCAAAGCCTGCTCACGGCGCTGTGTATTCCACATCGCTGAAAGTGAAATCGGCGAGCTGTCGCTGCCGCTGGAACAAGGCGCTGACATCGACTTCGGTGCGCATGCGGCGCAGCACCGGAGCCGGGAGGCCCGGCTGGGCAGCGTATTCCATCACCATCTCGAAACTGTGCACCCGTGCAGCGGGGTTGGGCTTGAAAGATTGCCGCGCATACACGCGCAGCCGGCGCAGATACGGGCCGTTGCGCGACACCGTCGCCTCGCCGGCCAGCTGGTCCGAGAAGCCCGCATCGCCGTCGTCATTGCCGAGGTTCGGCGTAAACGCGAACACAGCCGCGTCAGGCGTTTCCGAAAGCTGGCGTACGTCGCCCGAGATTATCCGTGATGTGTCGCCATTCTGGAACAACCCGCCGCTGCCGGCGCCAATGCGTACGCCACGGCGGGGCGCGTTCTCGCCTTCCTGTTCCTGGGTTCCGCGCCTGGCGCCTCCTGAAAGTCCCTGCCACGACCGGCGCAAATCATCGCTCATGGCGTCTTCGGCCGGTTCGACCAGCATCCAGCGTTCGCCTTCGGGGCGGGCGCCGTCATAGCGGGCGACGAAACGTCCCCGTTCGCCCATGTCGGCGGTCAGCGTGAACCGCCAGATGGCGCCTTCTGGCGCCTCGTGGCCAGCGGCAAGGGCCAGCTCCAGCAGCGCCGGACGCGGTGCAGTATCGGTTGCGGCGCCCAAGACGGACGCCAGCAGCAGAGCGATCAGAAGCTTCATGCGACGCGGCCTTCCCGGTTTGCGCCCCCGCAGCAGCGCTTATACCGATGTCGGACGCCGTGCGTCTATTGGCTACTCAGGCTGCGTTACGGTCGCGAAAGCCCGTTGGCGCGTCCGGATCGACGTCGAAAGTGCGCTCTGAGCGCGGCATCGGCCGGTTCTTCGGCGCCATGGCCTTGGCGATGCGCGACAACGCCAGCTTCACATAGGCCTGAACGCCCTGTGTGGACGAGGTGCGCGGCGCAATGCCGAACCGGCGGCGCATGAAGCCGTTCTGATACAGCACCCCGTTGCGCAGCATGGATTCCGGGGTGACGATCTCGCACGTCACCGACACGTTCATGCCTTCCAGATTCTGCACCCGGTGCGGGCCGTGCAGCGGCCAGGACACGAACATGCCCGGCTCCAGATCCACCACCGCGCAATGGTCTTCATACCAGGCGTGATAGGGCAGATCCTCGGCGATTTCCTTGTGCAGAATGGCCTCGAGATGCGCGTCCTCCACGAAGGGCGGACGGGCGGGATAGAGGCGGATGCGCTTGCGCCCCCGCACATGCCACAGGATCGTCTCCGAGGGATCGGAATGGATGAACACCTGCGCCGTGGGCGAGGAGATCAGGATGCCGCTTTCGGCGTTCAGGGTGCGATAGCCGGGATTGAGACGCTTCAGGTCGGCGAACATCGCCTCGAACAACGGACTGTAGGCTGCATCCCCGCTCATCGCCCGGCGCAGGTTGATCCACAGCCTGCCCTTGCGCACCGCATCCAGCAACTCGGCCCCGGAATAGTTTCCGGGGTCGCCGCCGCGCCAGCTGTCATTGTCCGACGGATCGTCGCCCATGGTGCAGAAATCAGTCAGCTCGCGCGGGTGGCGGTCGATCAGCGCCGCCAGCGCCGCGTCGGAGAACTCCGGCCGTTCATGCAGGTTGTGACGCCCGATCGCCGGGGCCTTGCGGAACGCCGCGCGCGCCTCGGCGTTCCATTCCGAAACGACGCCGCCGCGGGTCGGGTTTTCGCCTGTGCCGTTCATGGCCAACTCCCTTTTTCGCGTCACAAGGGAGCATTTTCCGGGCCAGTCCGGTTTTCGCGTCAGTCTTCGGCGGCGCTTTCGCCGTTGATCTCGGCCAGCGCGACCAGCACATCGCCCTCTGAAACCTGCGCGCCCGCGGCGGCGGAGACCGCCTCCGCCACCCCGTCGCGGGGAGCGGATAGCGCATGCTCCATCTTCATCGCCTCCAGCACCACCAGCGGCTGACCTTTCGTCACCGTATCGCCCGGCTTGACGTGAACGGCCAGCACCTTGCCCGGCATCGGCGCCTTTATCGCGCCGCCGGCGGTCAGGCTTTCGGCCGCCGCTTCCGGGTTCGGATAACGGTAGAGCCGCGCCTCGCCGCCATGAACCAGCAGCACGCCGTCGCCGCGGCGCATGAAGCGCGCCGAGACGCGCGCGCCGCCGCAGACCGCTTCGGCCAGCGACCAGCCGCCGCCATCATCGGAAACCCCCAGCTTGTCCAGCCGCAGGGACTCGTCGCCAAGGCGCGCCTCCGCCCCGCCGCTGTCAAAGGCGATCGTGGCCTCGCGCCGATCGCCGCCGATGTCGAAGGCCGCGGTGACGCGCGGCGCGGCGTTCAGCCGCCAGCCGTCGGCGGCGGCGAAGGGATCGCCGTTCTTCATCGCGCCGCCGCGCAGGGCGGCGATGGCGGCGAGCGCCAGCCCGGACGCCGGCGGACCGGCAGGAACCAGCGCATCCTGCCGCGCCTCGATGAAATGCGTGCTCAGTTTCGCGGCGCGGAAATCCGGGTGCGCCAGCGCCCGGCGCAGGAAGGCCCCATTGGCGCGCACGGGGTAGGCCCCGGCCGCGTCCATCGCCTTGATCAGGCGGTCAATGGCCTCGTCGCGCGCAGGCCCGTGGGCGATGATCTTGGCGATCATCGGGTCGTAATGCAGGCTCACCTCGCCGCCCTGCTCCACCCCTGAATCGACGCGGATTCCCGCGCCCTCCGGCGGCAGGGCCAGAACCTCCAGCGGCCCGGTGGAGGGCAGAAAGCCGCTTTCCGGGTCTTCGGCGTAAAGCCGCGCCTCTATGGCGTGGCCCTTGATGGCGATGGAGTCCTGCGCCGGAACCTTTCCGCCCGCCGCGACGCGCAATTGCAGCTCGACCAGGTCCAGCCCGGTGATCATCTCGGTCACCGGATGCTCGACCTGCAGGCGCGTGTTCATCTCCATGAAGAAGAAACCGTCGGCGCGCAGGGGGCCGGAACCGTCGACGATGAACTCCACCGTGCCGGCGCCGGCGTAATCGACGGCCTTCGCCGCCTGCACGGCGGCGGCGCACATCGCCTCGCGCACCTTGGCCGTCATGCCCGGCGCCGGGGCCTCCTCGATCACCTTCTGGTGGCGGCGCTGCAGCGAGCAGTCGCGCTCATAGAGGTGGATGGCGCCGCCATGACTGTCGCCGAACACCTGCACCTCGATATGGCGCGGGTTCTCGATGAACTTCTCGATCAGCACCCGGTCGTCGCCGAAGCTTTTCTTCGCCTCGCGGCGGCAGCTTTCCAGCGCCGCGGCGAAATCCTTCGCCGCCGTCACCTTGCGCATGCCCTTGCCGCCGCCGCCGGCCACGGCCTTGATCAGCACCGGCCAGCCGATCTTGCCCGCCTCGCGCTGCAGGAAGTCCGCGTCCTGTTCATCGCCGTGATAGCCGGGGGTGACCGGCACCCCGGCCCTGGCCATCAGCGCCTTGGCCCGGTCCTTCAGCCCCATGGCGCGGATCGCCGCCGGCGGCGGGCCGACGAAGACGATCCCGGCTTTCGCGCACGCCTCTGCGAACTCGGCGTTTTCGGAAAGGAAGCCGTATCCGGGGTGGATCGCCTCCGCCCCGGTCTGTTTCACCGCCTTCAGGAGGGCGCCGGCGCGCAGATAGCTTTCGGCCGCGGGCGCCGGTCCGATCAGAACCGCCTCGTCGGCGTCCTTCACATGCAGCGCGTTCGCATCGGCCTCCGAATAGACGGCGATGGTGCGAATTCCCATCCGCCTGGCGGTGCGGATGACGCGGCGGGCGATCTCGCCGCGGTTGGCGATCAGTAGCGTTTTGAACATCAGGCTGACCTCGCCCTTTTTTCCGTTTTACCGTCATGCAGCGCCGCAACCAGCACGAAGCTGATGATCATCAGCAGATACCACGAACCCAGTTTTGCGAGTGAAACCGGAACCCACACGCCATCCTGGCCAGGATAGGTCCAAGCGCGGGCGAAAGTTCCGATATTCTCGGCGAACCAGATGAACAGCGCCACAAGCACCAGTCCGATCAACAACGGCATCGGTCTGTGTTTCAGATCCGGACGGAACCAGATCATGCACGGGCCATAGATCAGGGCGCTCGCGACGAACAGGGCGAAGCGAATGTCGATGGTAAAATGATGGGTGAAGAAGTTCACATAGATGGCTATGGCGAGCGCCGATTGGACCCACAGAGACGGGAAACGGTCGAAGCGGAAATCGAATATCCGCCATACTCGCGCCAGATAGCTGCCGACGGCGGCGTACATGAAGCCTGAAAACAAGGGCACTCCGGCGATCCGCAGCAGGCTGTCTTCGGGGTAGATCCATGATCCGGACGCGGTCTTGAAAATCTCCATAACCGTGCCGACGAGATGGAAGGCGGCGATGACACGCGCCTCCTCCCATGTCTCCAGCCGCGTAGCGATCAGTCCGGCCTGAATGACAACGGCGCCGAGCGTGATGAAATCATAGCGCGCCAGCGGGGCGCCGGCTGGATACCAGAAATGCGTGCCCAGCAGCAGCGCCAGCATGAGAGCGCCGAACAGGCAGGCCCAAGCCTGTTTCACACCGAAGGAGACGAACTCGAATACGAACCCGGACAGCGGGCCGCGCACGAACGCTCGCCGCGAGGCATCACGGCGCGCGTGTAGCCATTCACGCGGATCCGGCAGCCCGTTCAACCTGCGTTCCCTAGCCCATCCAGGACGGCTTGCGGCGCTCCAGGAAGGCCGAAAGCCCCTCCTTGCCCTCATCGCTGGCCCGGCGGGCGGCGATGCGGCGGGCCAGATCGCGCAGCAGGCCGTGGTCCAGCTCGGCCTGATAGACGTCGTCGACCAGCTTCTTGGAATCGGCCACCGCCCCCGGCGCGGCGGCGAAGGCCAGCTTGGCGAGGTATTCGGCCATGTCGTCGAGGCTGTCTTTGGATTCCGCCACATACTGCACAAGACCGATGGCGTGGGCGAAGCGGGCGTCGAACTCCTCGGCGCTGGCGAACAGGGCGCGCGACCAGCGCGGGCCGATGGCGCGCACCACGAAAGGCGAAATCGTCGCCGGGATCAGACCCAGGCGCACCTCGGAAAAGCGGAACTTCGTCTCCGGCGACGCCACGGCCACGTCACAGGCCGCCACCAGCCCGGCCCCGCCGCCCATCGCCGCGCCCTGCACCAGCGCCACGGTCATCTGCGGCAGTTCGTAAAGCCGCAGCAGCATGCCGGACAGCGTCTCAGCGTCCTCGCGGTTGTCGGCGTCGGTGTAATTGGCGGCGGCGCGCATCCAGTCGAGATCGGCGCCGGCCGAGAACACGTCGCCCGCCCCGCGCAGGAACACCACCCGCACCTCGTCGGTGTTCTTGGACAGCAGCTCGAAAATATCGGACAGGCGCTCGATCACCTCGGCGTTGAAGGCGTTGCGCTTGTCGGGGCGGTTGAGGGTGACGACGGCGGCCTGGCCGGGGGTCACCTGTAAAAGGACGCTGTCTTCGGCGGACATGGAGGGCTCCCTGGCGGCGCGTTGATCCGAGCCATGGGATTAGCCCGCCGCGGCGCGCGCGCCAAGCCCGCAGGCCGCCAGCCGCCGGCGCCCGGGCGCGCGAAAGCCGCCAGCTTGCGCCGGCGGCCTCGCCCGCTGTCAGCGGAGTGACGTTTCGTCCGCGCGGTCTAGCCGCCGCGGAACACGATGCCCTTGACGATCGACAGCACGATCATGGCCAGGAAATAGCCGACGAACAGCGCGCCGAGGAACAGCAGATAGGTCATGTCCTGCACGGGCGGCATGGCGAAGGCGGCCTGCTCGCGCACCATCGGCATCACCACGTCGACGACGGCATGGATGATCACGCCGACGACCGAGAAGATCAGGATGGCGCCGAAGCTGCGCATCAGCAGCGCCAGCACAACGGCGATCACGCCGAACTGCACCCAGAACATCATGCCGAGCCCGCCGCCATAGGCTTCGATGCCCGGTTCGAAGAAGCTCCACACGGGCTGAAGATAGCCCAGAATCTGGTTCACGAACTCCATAATACGTCCCCTCCGCGGTTTTTTACGTGTCCGGCCATACCCCGGGCCGGACGGTTAAACTCAACACTTTACGCTTAGCCCTCACAAGCAAAGCGCCTTCCCCTGACAGGGGAACTCCTCCCTACCGCCGCAGCACCACGTTCCGCACCAGCACGAACGCGGCGATGACGACGAGATAGCCCGCAGCCAGCAAAGCCACATGCCGCCAGAAGGCCAGTTCCAGCAGCGGCGGCAAGGCCGGCCGCGCGCCGCCCGCAATCACCGGCAGCGCGACATCGGCCAGCACATGGACGATCACCGCACCGGCGACGAAGGCGGGCAGCCGCCTCCACCCAGGCGTCAGCAAGGCCGCGCCAAGGGCGATGACAAGCCCCTGCACGGCGTTCACCTGCCTGAACCCTTCCCGCAGGAAGGAAAGCGCCGGTTCGATAAACTCCATGCCGTCCGCCGCCGTTCCCTGCGTTACGGGCATTAACCATTATGCCAGCAAAGTTTAACGGCGTCACGGGGCGATTTTATCCGCCGCGACGGCCGCCGCCGCGGGCGGCGCGGACAAACATCACGCGATCCTCCCCTTTCGGTGTCGTTTGCGCCGCGCTTCCCTCCTCCTCCGGCGATGTCTCGGTCCATCTTCCGGCGACCCGCCCCCCCGGCGCCGGCCGCGGCGGACGGCGCCCGGCGGCGATGAGGGGCGTCTGGCGCCCCCGCTCCACCTCGCTGCTTCCCGGCCCCCCTGATCGCTGCGCGTCCGGGGCTTCGGGGAGAGCCGGGATCTCCGATGCTTGCAGGATGAAGCGCTGCGCCGCTGCGTCCCGTTCAGAACCCCTGGCAGGCCCCGGCTCTCCCCCGGATATCCGCTCGCGCGTCTTCCGAGGATCGGCCGGGGAGCAGTGAAAAATCAATCTGCTAACAGCCACCCGCCCCCGTTCCGCGCCCAAGTTATCCCCACCCCCCTGCGGCGGGGTTATGATGGGGCATCGGAAAACCGGGTTCAGGCCGCGGCGGCGCGTTTCAGCCGCTCGACCTCGGCGGCGAAGGCGGCGCGCAGTTCGGCGGCCTCGGTCTCGGGCAGCCAGTTGGCCATCTGGGGAAAGATGACTTCGTTGATCCGCGCCCGTTCCTCTGGCCATGGCATGACGGCCGCCGCCCGCGCCTGTTCGAGCATGGCCAGCAGCTCCCGCCGCACCTCGGCGGGGTCGACCTCTTCGGAGACCGGCTGCGCGCGTCCGCCCTTTGAGAACAGGTCAAGCTGGCTCATCGTCGTCCTCTCCGCCGTCTTCGGCGGGCGCGGCGCCACGCGGCCCCAAGCCGAAATCGGCGCGCTTCAGCGTTGTCTTCAACGCGCGTTCCAGAACCTCGTCCGCGCGGTCGAACAGGTCAACAAGCTCTTCGATTCGCCAGACCACATCCAGCGCCGCCTTCAACAGCGCCGCGCCCGAGGCGCCGGACAGCGCCTCGCCCTTGCGGGCGCGCAGCCAGCGATACAGCGCCTGATAGCCGCTGACATTGAACCGCCACACCCGTTCCGAAACGCCGGTGATGCGCAACGACTGGTCGGGCAGCAGCGCCACGGCGCCCATGCCATCCGCGCCCGTCCATGCCTGCGCGGGCGTGGGAATGTCCAGCACCGGGCCGGAGGCCTTGCCGTCCAGCCGCGCCTTGCGGAAGGCCGGGTCCGGCGCGGCGCGGAAACCCTGCAGGTCGCGGATGCGCGCGCCGATGGCGGCGGCGTCGCGGAAAACCGCGCCGTCCGCCGGGAACGGCACATGCGGAAACTCGTTCTCAAGGTCATGGGCGAAGCGCGTGGTGTAGGACGCCGCCGACAGCAGCGCCAGCATGGCGTCAAAGGCGTCCTGAGCCGTCACCTTGCCGCCATAGGCCTTCGACAGCCCGGCCAGCAGGCCGGGCGCCAGCAGATGCCCCGCCCCCTCGCCGGCGTGGTTGTGCATCGGGAATATCCAGCCGCCGCGATTGTTGAAGGCATGCTGATCTGGTTTGAAGCCGTGGCACCAAACCGATGGGCCACTCCCAATTTCACCGGGCAATGTCATAAGTGCGAAATTCTCTTCTCCCCAGATCAATTGAAGCTCAGTTCTCAGCCTATCGACATACCTTTTCTCGCCGTATATATATATCTAATGTCATACGGTCTGTAAGAAACAGGGTATATGTAACTTTTATTGAAAGAAATTTTTATAGCAGAAGCTGTTTTATTTGTACTGGAATCCTTAAACTCCTTTTTCGCCTCAACAAGAGATTTTCCCATCCATGTTTTGATCCGCTTCTCCATCTCTTCCGCCGTGGTCGCATAGGCGAAAGCGTCCCGGTAGGTGACGATGCCGTTGGAGCGGAAACCGAACACTTCCTGCACGCCCGGCCAGTCCTGCGCCGCGAAGCCGCGCGGTTTCAGCGGCTCCATGCCGGTTCCGGCGACGGCGCGAAAATCCAGCGCCGCCTCTCCGTTCGCCGCCGCCTCGGCCAGCGCCAGCTTTTGTTTACGCGTGAACGCGCCTTGCGCCCAGACGTCGGCGTATTCCACCCGCGCTTCGGCGTCCGCGGCCTTCTTTCCGCCACGCGCCGAGGCGATCAGCACGCACACCCCGACCTCGATATTGAATACGTTCTCGTCGCTGGCGACGGTGGCCGGCAGGGCGCCGCGATTATCGCCCCGGAAGTCGATGATGCGCAGATGGTCGAACCGGCGGCGCAGCATGCGACGCAGGCCGCCGAACCCGGTTCCGGTCAGGAAATTGCGGTTGGTGATGAAGGCGACGACGCCGCGGCCCAGGGCGCCTTCTGCCTCGAACAGCCGCCACAGCGCCCAGCGGTAGAAGGCGACATAAAGATCGGGGAAGGCGTTCAGCGACCGGCCGAACCCGGCGTCGCGCACCGGTTTCTTCAGGTCTTCCCACATCGCGCCGACGAAGGAGCCGACCAGCCGGGGAACCTCTCCCTTCTTCAACCGCTTGTAGGGCGGGTTGCCGATAATCGCCAGAATCGGCGCATCGCGCTTCACGCGGTCCGCCGCCTCGCGCTCGGCCACCATCGGCGCGCCCATGAAGTCGAGATGCGGGGCGACGCCCACTTCCCCCGCCGGCGGCGCCAGCGTGTCGGTGAGATAGATGGGAATATGCTTCGCGCCGCCGCCGCGCCCCGCCACCTCGCGCAGCACCCGGTAATGGGCGACGGTGTAGGGGCCGACCAGCAGTTCGAACCCGTACATGCGCTGGGCGAAATCGGAGACGGCGGCGGGCGCCATGCCCGCGCCATAGGTTTTTTCCGCCTCGTGCGCGGCGGCGCCGATGGCGCCCAGCAGAAAAGTGCCGGTGCCGCAGGCCGGGTCCAGCAGGCGGACGTTTTCATCCAGCAGCCCTTCCGTCCCCAACCCTTCCTTCAGCGCATGATCCGCTTCCGTCACGATCAGGCGCACCACCTCCGGCGGCGTGTAATAGACGCCGTATTTCGCCACGGCGCCGGGGTCGAAGACGCGCAGAAAGTCCTCGTAGAGATAGAGAACCGGGTCCCGCCCGTTCTTCGGCGCCAGCAGGCCGGGGTCGACGGAGTTGACCGCGTCCAGCGCCAGGTCGAAGGCGACGCCCAGCATGTCGCGCACTTCGTCCAGCGTCAGGGCGCGCAGCGTGCCCCGCAACAGCGGGTAGGTGTCGTCCGGCAGGCGCCGGTAGGCGTCGCGGTCCACTTCTCCGCCGCCTCCGGCCTCGTGCGCCAGCAGCAGGCCGAACACCAGCGTCTGCGCGAAGGCCGAGGCGAACAGCCCGGTCATGTCGCGCGCGTCATAGCCCCCGGCCTCGGCGCGGGCGAACAGGGTTTCATTGAACTCGTCGCGCACGCTTTCGACGACCGGGTTGAAACCCTCCTTCGCCTGCGCCAGCACCACCTCGCGCACCAGCCGCGCGGCGTGGGCCAGCACTTGCGCCACTTCCTTGGCGTCGCCCGGCTGCGGCGGCTGCGCCATCGACAGCGCCTGCACGATGCGCTCAAGCCCTGCCGGGTCCTGCGCGCGGATCAGCGCCTCGGCCTTTGCGGCGGAAACGGCGGGGTCCAGCGCCGCCACCGGAACCACGTCGGCCCGGTCGATCAGGCGGTCGCGTTCGTAAAGGTGAATCGCCGTGAAATTGGTCAGCGCCCACAGCGGCAGTTCGCAGAAGCGCCGGAACTGGTCGGCGTCATGGCCGGTCAGCCGTTCCGGGATGACTGATTTGTCCGGCGCCTTAAGCTCTATAAAGGCGCGCGCCGGGGCGCCGGGCGGCGCGAAGGCGAGGTCCGGCCGGCCAAAGCCCGGCTTGCGATACTCCGGCAGCACCCGAAGCGGGGCGACCGTCACGCCGGACAGGACGGATTCGACCAGCGCCTGAAAACGCGGCGCGATCAGCAGCTCCAGCCCCGCCCCCTCGCCGGCGATGCCGGGATTGGCGGCGCGATCGGCGCGGACGGCCGCCGCAAAGGTGATCAGCGAATCAATGGTCGGCATGTCGTCCGCCAGCAAAGGGCGCACAGGTTAACCGCCAGCGAAGGCGAGACAACCCGCAACGCCCCCACTTGCCTGCGCGCCCCGTGATCGCCGCGGCGCAGAAAAAACCCCGCCGCCGCCGGGGGTGAGGGGCGAACCTCCGCCCTGCCCGTCATTCCGGGCGCGGCGCAATGGTAGGGTGGCTTGACCGTCACATCTGCTTCCCGGCCGATCCCCGGAGAGTGCGTCTGCGCTCATCCGGGGGAGAGCCGGGATCTCCCAAGGGTTCAGCAAGTCAGCCTTTCGTAGAAAATCCCCATCTTCGTCATTCCGGGCGCGGTGCAGCATTCCGATGCTGCGCCGCAGACCCGGAACCCGCCGTAGAGAGCGCGGAAGAACTTGCGGGATTCGCTGGCCCGCCACCCTTGTTGCAAGGCGATTCCCGCAAGCGCCTTCCTCGCCTTCGGCAGGTTCCGGCTCGCGCTCCTGACGCCTGCGGCGATCCGGAGCTTGGCCGGAATGACGGGAAAAGAGCGTGGTTATTTTTCTGCGCCCGGGGGAGATCCCGGCTCTCCCCCGGCTCCCCTCTCCAACTCGGGGGCCGGGGATCGGCCGGGAAGCAGCGTATGGTTTGATGTAGGGTGTGTGGGTGGCGCAGCGTACAAGCGGCGTCAATCCTTCCCCGTGAAGGAGAAGACTCGAAAAGCCCCCCCTACATCCGGAACACGCCGAAGGTGGTCTTTTCTATCGGGGCGTTGAGGGCGGCGGAGAGCGACAGCGCCAGCACGCGCCGGGTCTGGCCCGGTTCGATCACCCCGTCGTCCCACAGCCGCGCGGTGGAGTAATAGGGCGAGCCCTCGCGCTCATAGGTGTCGCGGACCGGGGCCTTGAACGTCTCTTCGTCCTTCGCGCTCCATGTTTCGCCCCGCGCCTCCATGCCGTCGCGCTTGACGGTGGCCAGCACGGAGGCGGCCTGTTCGCCGCCCATCACCGAGATGCGGGCGTTCGGCCACATGAACAGGAAGCGCGGGCCATAGGCGCGGCCGCACATGCCGTAATTGCCGGCGCCGTAGGAGCCGCCGATGATGACGGTGAATTTCGGCACCCGCGCGCAGGACACGGCGGTGACCAGTTTCGCGCCGTCCTTGGCGATGCCCCCGGCCTCGTATTTCGAGCCGACCATGAAGCCGGTGATGTTCTGCAGGAAGATCAGCGGCACGCCGCGCTGGCAGCACAGCTCGATGAAATGCGCGCCCTTCAGCGCGCTTTCGGAAAACAGCACGCCATTGTTGGCGATGATGCCGACGCGATAGCCCCACAGGCGCGCGAAACCGCAGACCAGCGTCTCGCCATAAAGCTTCTTGAACTCGTCGAACTCCGAACCGTCGACAAGGCGCGCGATCACCTCGCGCACGTCATAGGGGGCGCGGATGTCGGCCGGGATGACGCCGCCGACGGTTTCGGGATCGTAGAGCGGTTCGCGCGGTTCGCGCGCGTCGAGGTCGACATGCTTGCTGATATTGGTGGTGGCGACGATGCGCCGGGCGATGTGCAGGGCGTGGTCGTCATTGGCGGCGTAATGATCGGCGACGCCGGACTTGCGGGCGTGCACGTCGGCCCCGCCGAGATCCTCGGCGCTGATCACCTCGCCCGTCGCCGCCTTCACCAGCGGCGGGCCGCCGAGAAAGATCGTGCCCTGCTTGCGCACGATCACGGTTTCGTCGCTCATCGCCGGCACATAGGCGCCGCCGGCGGTGCAAGACCCCATCACGACAGCAATTTGAGGGACGCCCATCGAGGACAGGATGGCCTGGTTGTAGAAGATGCGGCCGAAATGCTCGCGGTCCGGGAACACCTCTGCCTGGTGCGGCAGGTTGGCGCCGCCGGAATCGACCAGGTAGACGCAGGGCAGGCGGTTCTCGCGCGCGATCTCCTGCGCGCGCAGGTGCTTCTTCACCGTCATCGGGTAATAGGTGCCGCCCTTCACGGTGGCGTCGTTGCACACCACCATCACCTCGCGGTCCGAGACGCGGCCGATTCCGGCGATCATGCCCGCGCCGTGAATGTCGCCCTCGTACATGCCGTTGGCGGCCAGCGCCCCGATCTCCAGGAACGGGCTGCCGGGGTCCAGCAGCCGCTCCACCCGCTGGCGCGGCAGCAGCTTGCCGCGGGAGACGTGCTTGTCCCGCGCCCGCTCCGGCCCGCCCTGCGCCGCCGCGGCGGTCCTCTCGCGCAGATCGGCGACCAGCGCGTCCATGGCGGCGGCGTTGGCCTTGAAAGCGGCGGAGTTCGGATCGGCGGCGGAGGAAAGCTGGGTCATGCGGACTCGCGGGGTGCGGCTGGCGTTGCGCCACTTAACCCGCGCCCGCCCGCCTGCGCAACGCCTGCGCGGCGCGCATCCAATCCGCCCCCGGCGCGCATCCGAACGCAAACACCGGATCACAGGAGACCCGCCATGCGCCGTTTCACGCTTTTGCCGATGCTCGCCGCGCTCGCCCTCGCGTCGCTCGCCCCCGCCCCCGCCGCCGCGCAGGACGCGGCGGAGGCCGAGGTGATGGTGCTGGGCGTCTATCACTTCGCCGGGGGGCAGGACTACATCAACCCGGAGGTGGACGATCACCTCTCGGCCGCGCGCCAGGCCGAGATCGCCGAGGTTCTGGACCGGCTTGAAGCCTGGGGGCCGGCGCGGATCATGGTGGAGCTGGAGCCGCAGCACGAGGCCGCCTTCAACGCCCGCTACGCCGCCTTCCGCGCCGGCGAGGCGGCGCTAGGCGTCAACGAGCGCGACCAGCTCGGCATGGCGCTGGCCGCGCGGCTGGGGCACGAACGGCTCTACGCCGTCGATCACCTGACGGGCATGGACTTCCAGGCGATGATCGCCGCCGCGCAGGCCGCCGGGCAACATGACCTGCTGGCCGCCTTCCAGACCGGCATGGGCGAGGTGCAGGCGGCGATGGACGCCGCCGCGCAGGGGACGGTGCGCCAGCGCCTGGCGCTGATGAACAGCCCGGAATACGAGGCGCTGCACCGGCACTACCTGGCGCTGGCCCGCATGGGCGATCCCGCCAATCCGGAGGGCGCGCGGCAGATGGCCGCCTGGTGGGGCCGCAACATGATCATCTACGCCCGCATCGCCCAGCAGACCCGGCCCGGCGACCGGGTTCTGGTGATCTTCGGCTCCGGCCACAAACCCCTGCTGGAACGCTATTTCGACGAGGCCGACGGCTTCCGCCTCGCCGATCCCTACGAACTCTTGCGATAGCCGCGGTTGACGCCGGGGCGGCGGCGGGGGTGAATCCCCGGCTATGAGCGTCGCCGCCGCCATCATCCTGTCGCTGCTGGCCGCCGAGGCCCCAGCCCCGCGCGCCGCACAGGCCTGCGACCTGCGCTATGAGCGAATCGTGTCCTTCACGGCGCCGCAGGCGCAGGACCGGCTTACGGTGGAGTTGCTGGGCGAGGCCTGCGAAAACGCCCTGCTGGTCGTGCAGGTGTTTGCAGAGAACGAACGGCGGATATTCGTCACCAGCCTGCCGGTGGCGGCGCTGACGATCTATGAGGAGACGCCGCCGCAAACGCCAGACGCGATTGCGCGTTATGTGATGCTGGTGGACGCCGACCATGCCTGGAACGCCTCGCCGACGGCCGCCGGCGACCTTCCGGCCGAGGCGGACGAGCGTTCGGATTATCTCGGCTTCTGCCTGTCCACGGATGCGGAAACCTATCGCCGCGCGCGGCGCCAGAACGGGCCGCTGCTCTCCCTGCTGCTCGACCCGGAATATCCCTCTTTCCTGTGGTTCGACCCCGACGCCGGACGGACGGTCGTGCTGGGTTATGGCTGTTATTAGCCCCGCACGGTTGACGGCGGGGCGGCGGCGGGGGTGAATCCCCGGTCATGACCGCCGCCTTTCCCCTGAGTCGCCCTGCCCCGCGCGGCCGCCCATGGCCCTGAACCTCGGCCTGCTGCCGTTTCTGAACCGGGTCGAGAAGGCGGCGCTGGCCGCGGTCGAGGCCGAGGTGGAATGGTTCTGCCTGCCGGCCGGACAGATGCTGTTCCGCGAGGGCGAGCCGACCGAGGCCTTCTACCTGCTGCGCTCCGGCGCCATGGCGGCGTTCCGCGAGGGCGCGCTGGGGCGGCCGGACCTGATCGGCTATATCCGCGCCGGCGAACCGGTGGGCGAGATGTCGCTGCTGGAGGAGCGCCCGCATTCGGCCAGCGTCTACGCGCTGCGCGATTCCGAGCTGGTGCGGCTGCCGAAAGCCTCGTTCGAGAAGCTGACGCGCAAACACGCCTCGCTGCTGCGCGAACTGACGCGGATGATGCTGCGCCGCCTGCGCGGCGGCATCCGCGCGCCGGGGTCGGAGCCGAAGGTGTTCGCCCTGGTCTCCACCTCGCCGACCATCGATCTCGACTACCGCGCCGGCGAGCTGAAGGCGGCGCTGGCGCGGCTCGGCGTTTCGGCGGCGGTGCTGGGCGAGGAATGCGCCGGCTGGCCGGCCAAGCGCTTCGACGAGGCCGAGGCGGAGCATGACATGCTGCTGCTGGCGGCGCGGCTGGGCGACCATGTCTGGGCGCGGCGGGCGATGGGCCGCGCCGACCGGATGTGGATTCTGGCCCGCGCCGACGCCCGCCCCTCGGTCCCGCTGCTGCCCGACGACCCCTCGCCCACCGCGAAGCTGAAACTGCTGGACGTGGTGCTGGTGCATCATGGCGGCGACCGGCCGGTCTCAACGCCCCAGCAATGGTGCGACGCCGCCGAGGCCGCGCGCCTGTTCCACTGGCGCCAGGAGCACCCGGAGGACGTTCACCGCCTCGCCCGCACCCTGGCCGGGCGCTCGGTGGGGCTGGTGCTGTCCGGCGGCGGCGCGCGGGCCTACGCCCATGTCGGCGCCATCCGGGCGCTGCGCGAGGCGGGCGTGCCCTTCGATTTCTGCGGCGGCGCCTCGATGGGCGCGATCATCGCCGCCGGCGTCGCCATGGACTGGGACGACGACGAGATGGAGCGCCGGGTCTATGACGCCTTCGTCGCCTCCAGCCCGCTGGACGACTGGCAGTTGCCGGTGGTGTCGCTGGCGCGCGGCGGCAAGGTGCGCGAGCGCCTGAAGAAGCATTTCGGCGATGTCGAGATCGCCGACATGGCCCGGCCGTATTTCTGCGTCTCCTCGAACCTGTCGACGGGCACGCCACGCGTGCACCGCAACGGGCGGCTGCGCGACGCGCTGCGCGCCTCCATCGCCATTCCCGGCCTGCTGCCGCCCGAGGTGGACGGCGACAACGTGCTGGTCGACGGGGCGGTGTTCACCAATTTCCCGGCGCTGCAGATGCGCGCCTTCCACCGCGGCGCCAATGCGGGGTCGGACGTGACCCGGTCCCGCGGCCTGAACCCGGCCGATTTCGTCAACCCGCCGGGGTTTTTCGCCTGGGCGCTGAAGAACGGCCTCTCCGATCCGCCGCCGATGGCCTCGCTGCTGATGCGCGCCGCCACCGCCGGCACGCTGGAACAGCACGCCGCCACCCGCGACGCGGTGGAACTGCTGGTGCTGCCGGAGACGGATGTGGACCTGCGCCAGTGGCGGCGCTTCGACGACGCGGTGGCGGCGGGCTATGACGCGGCGGTGCAGTCGATCAAGGCGCTGGACAGCGAAACGCGGGCGCGGCTTATCCCGCTTCGTTGAGGCTTTCAGCGCAATACGCGGATGTCGAGGCCGAGATCGAGTTTCACCCACTCCCGGTCCGCCGTCAGCACCGGCGCGTCTTCGCGCAGCGCCAGCGCCAGACAGGCGCGATCCCCCAGCGACAGGCCGAAGCGGCGGGTTTCGGTCCGCAACCGCCCTGCCCGCAGGGCCTGAGCAGCATCGAAGTCCATAACGGCCAATCCCAGCCCGGTCAGCATTTCCTCCGCAAGAGTGTCCGTCACTCCAGAGTCGCAGAGTTTTCCAGCGGCTTCGGCATAATTGACCGCACTGACCATGGCGCGCTTGAGAACTCCGGCCACTGTGTCCGCGCCGGGCTCGCCCTGCAGCACACACAGAATCGCCGAAGCGTCCAGAACGCACTCAGCCTTCACGGGCGGCCTCGGCTCGCCGTTCGGCGATCAGTTCCTCGCTAAGGCTGACATTCGGGGGGATCATGTCTTTCAGCAGGCGCTGGGCGCGGCGCAAACCCGCCTCACGCGTGAACAGCCGCAACTCGCCGTCAGAAACGCGCATCAACATTTCTTCACCCGGCTTCATGCCCAGCGCTTCACGCACCGGAGCCGGGATCAGAACCCGCCCGGCGGAATCCATTTGCACCACGCCCTCACGCTGGGCTGGTCTGGCGGCTGCGCCGGACTGGGTTTTCTGTTGCTCAGCGACAAGAACGTTGCGGACATGCTGGTACCTGACGCCCAGAAACCGGGCGATATCAGCCCTCGGCAACCCTTCCGAGGCAAGAGCGCGAATCTTCGCCGACGTGGTTTTCAGCCCTTGAGTGACTTCTGTCAGGCGATCGGCCGCCGAGCCATCCATGACAAGCCTCCCATCAACTACATGGGTATCTTGGTATACAACCTATATTCTGTCAATGTGGTAGTAGTTTTTTGATATATGGCGGATTTTATCCCGCTTCGTTGAACAGCTCGCGCCCGATCAGCCAGCGGCGGATCTCGCTGGTCCCGGCCCCGATCTCGTACAGCTTGGCGTCGCGCAGCAGCCGCCCGGTGGGGTATTCGTTGATATAGCCGTTGCCGCCCAGCAGCTGGATGGCGTCGAGCGCCGTCTGCGTCGCCGCCTCTGCCGAATACAGGATGGCGCCGGCGGCGTCCTTGCGCGCCGGCTCGCCGCGGTCGCAGGCGCGGGCGACGGCGTAGACATAGGCGCGGGCGGCGTTCATCCGCACATACATGTCGGCCAGCTTGGCCTGCACAAGCTGGAATTCGCCGATCGCCTTGCCGAACTGCTTGCGCTCGTGGACGTAGGGCAGCGCCACGTCGAGGCAGGCCTGCATGATGCCCAGCGGCCCCGCCGACAGCACGGCGCGCTCGTAGTCCAGCCCGCTCATCAGGATCGCCACCCCGCCGCCGGCGGGGCCCATGACGTTCTCTTCGGGGATTTCGCAGTCCTCGAACACCAGTTCGCCGGTCTCGGACCCGCGCATGCCCAGCTTGTCGAGCTTCTGGGCGACGGAGAACCCCTTCATGCCCTTTTCGGCGATGAAGGCGGTGATGCCCTTCGACCCGGCCCCGGGGTCGGTCTTGGCGTAGACCACGGCCACGTCCGCCGACGGCCCGTTTGTGATCCACATCTTGGAGCCGTTGAGGATATAGCGGTCGCCCTTCTTCTCGGCCTTCATCCGCATCGAGACGACATCGGAACCGGCGCCCGGCTCGCTCATCGCCAGCGCGCCGACATGCTCGCCGGAGATCAGCTTCGGCAGGAAGCGGCGCTTCTGCTCGTCGCTCGCCCAGCGGCGGACCTGGTTGACGCAGAGATTGGAGTGCGCGCCATAGGACAGGCCGACAGACGCCGAGGCGCGGGAAATCTCCTCCATCGCCACGCAATGTTCGAGATAGCCGAGCCCGGCGCCGCCCCACTCCTCCTCCACCGTCACGCCCAGCAGGCCGAGATCGCCCAGCTTGCGCCACAGGTCGGCGGGGAAGGCGTCGCTCTCGTCGATCTGCGCGGCGCGGGGCGCGATCTCGTCCGACGCGAAGCTGCGCACGGAATCGCGGATCATCTCGGCGGTCTCGCCAAGGTCGAAATTCAGATTTGGAAACTGGTTCGGGATCATGCGCGGGGGATGCCACCGCCCATGCACGCGGTCAAGTTAAGCCGGAGTCAGTGCTTCCGGGTCAGCAGCCGCGCCAGCAGCGACACCGCCGCGCCGCCCGCCAGCAGCAGACCGGCCACCGTTGCGGCGGGGCCCATGAAAGGCGTGCGTTCGGTCAGGTAATAGTCGGCGTTGGACAGCGTGTCCCAGCCGCCGAAACCCAGCACCAAAAGGCCAGCGGTCAGAACGCTGACCATGCCCCACGGAAAGCGGGAGTCGCGCAACGGCGCTTCGCCATGGCCATTGCTCCATAACGCCGACTCGTCGCCGCCCAGCACGCTCGGCTCAAGGCCGTCTTCGGTTTCGGCGCCGGATTCCGCCGCAGGCGCGGCCGTTTCCGCTGCAGCGGGTTCCGGGCTGACCGGCGCCGCGGCGGCGCCAACCTCTCCGGTCAGGCCGGCCGCGGCGGCGGGGCCGCCATGGACGCGCGGCGGCGCGTCGCCGGGCGCCGCTTCCGGCTCCGGCAGGTCGCTGCCCAGCACCAGGTCCTCGCTGCGGAACACGTAGCCCACACGCACCGTCGCCGCGTCAGGCGGCGCCGCGCGCTCCGGAATGGCGGCCGGCGCTGGCGCTGCTGGCGCCGACGGCGTGACGCCCGCCTGGCGCCGCATGCGCGCCAGCACACGTTCCGCCGCCTCGCTCAGCGGCGCGGGCTCCGGCGCGGATTCGGGTTCAGGTTCAGGTTCGGGTTCAGGTTCAGGTTCCGGCGCGCTTTCAACCTCAGCCGCCGGTTCCGGTGCGGGCTCGGGCTCAGGCTCGGATTCAGGCGCGGAGGCCGGTTCCGGTGAAACGACGGCGGGCGCGGCCTCGTCATCCGGGTGTTCGAAGCGGATTTCCAGTTCGATCAGCGGCCCGTCCGGCGCGCCCTGCAGGAACAGCGCGCTTTCGGCGGCGCGGCGCGGCGCGTCTCCCCAGGCGCGGATGGCGTCGGCGGCGTCGGCGTTCTGGCCTGAATTGACCAGATCCGGAATGGCGCTGGCCGCGAAGACCCTGTCACCCACCCCGTGCGCGAAAGCGATCAGCGCGTCGCGCTGCTGCCGCGACAGCGGCGCCGTGATCGCCGCATCCACGACCTTTTCCGCCTGCAGCAGGTCGTAAAGCAGCAGCAGTTCAGCATCCTCGCGGCTGACCGTCACGCCTTCGCGCGCCGAGGCCGTATGGCCATAGCCCAGCCGCCAGCGTCCGTCCGCACCGCGTTCGGCGGCGGCGCGGAAAGGCTCGTGGGCCAGGATCAGCTCCCGCGCGGCGCGGGCGGTGGTCAGTTGCGGCTTCATCAATGTCCCGTTCCGGCACGGCGGAGACGCCTGCCGCCCGGCATTGCAAGCCAAGCGCCTGTACGGCTTGCGTCAGCGCGGCGTGAACACGTCCGCGGAGTCGATGGCCGTAAACGGGGCGAAAAATCCGCCGCCGGCGCCGCCACCCACCAGAAACACCCGCCCGTCCAGCGCCGCCGCCGCGGCGTCGGTGCGCGGCGAGGGCAGTTCGCTGCGCGTGTGCCAGCGCGCTTCGCCCGTATCCAGCGCGATATGGTCGCTCAGCGTCTGGCCGAGGTCGGGGCTGCGCCCGCCGAAGACATGGATCACGCCGCCCGACACCGCCGCCGAGTGGCCGGCGCGGGGCGACGGCAGATCCGGTCCCCGGCGCCAATCACCGCTGGCGGGATCGAAAATATCGACACGGGCGCTGGCCACACCGGCGCGCACGCCGCCGATCAGCCAGATCTCGTCCCCGGTCACCACGGCCGCGGCGCCGCGGCGCGCCGCCTCTTCCGGAGCGGACAGGGTCTGCCAGGTCCGCGTCAGGGTGTCGAACACGAACACGCCGGCCGCGCCCGCCTCGCCGCCCAGCGCGTACACGCGGTCGCCGATAGCGGCCATCACGAAACCGGCCTTGGGGCCGGGCATGGCGGTCTCGCGTTGCCAGACATCGGCGGCGGGGTCATAGGACCACATGTCGGCCACCGGGCGCGCGGCTTCGCGCGCGTCGCGCGCCGCCGCGGCGAAATCGCGGGCGGCGCCGAAACTCTCCGTCACCTGCGGGCGTGCGGCGTAACCGCCGGCGACATAGATGCGCCCGGCGGCGGCGGCCATTCCGAAGCGCTCCAGCCCCACCGGCAGCGGGCGCAGGGGCCGCCATTCGTTATGCGCGGGGTCATAGGCCTCGAAATTGTTGCGCGGCTCGGTCAGCCCGGCGCCGCCGGCGGCGTACAGGCGGCCGTCCAGCACCGCGGCCGACAGGCCGGCGCGCGCCGTCTCCAGCCGGCCGGCGTCGGACCAGCTGCCGTCCTGCGCCGCCGCCGTTCCGGCGAGCATCGCCGCCATCAGTCCCGCAATGAATGCCCGAAACATGCCTGTTGCTCCCGTATGCGTCACCCAACGCATCCGTCCCTGCGATGGCGAAGATAAGGCGGCGGCGCGCCGCGGTCATGTGAAGCTTTCAGCAGACATGCAAAAACGCCACCCTGGGGCGGCGTTTCAGCGAAATGGTGCGGCCGAGAAGACTCGAACTTCCACGGGTTTTACCCCACAGCGACCTCAACGCTGCGCGTCTACCAGTTCCGCCACGGCCGCGTCTCCGGAAGGCGGCGGAGATAACAAGCGCCGCGCCGCTTGTGAAGCCCCGAACGCCGCGCCGGAACTCCCGGGGTCAGGCTCCTAGGTGGAATGGTAGAACTCGCTGGGATCGGCCGGGCCGGTGATCGACACCGCGACATGGTCGCCCTGGATGACGATCTCGCCGCGCGCCACGGGATGGTTGTTGGCGAGAATCCACACCGGGTCGTCCTCGTTGGCGTCAAGCGGAATCACCGCGCCGCGGCCCATGCGCAGGAATTGCGAGATCGGCATCGCCGACCGGCCCAGCACCACCGACAATTCCACCCTGACTGCGCCGAGCTGGCTCAAAATCCCCGCTCCCCTTGTCTGAACCGCGTTTGACCCCGATGTTCGGCGCGGCGCGGTTTCCGGGGCGTTAAGACGGGCGAAACGATGCAGGCCGAGATGATCACCGAGTGGGCGGTATCGCCCGGGCTGACGCCCTACGAACCGGCCGTGGCGTTCATGGAAGCGCGGGCGGCCGCCATCGCCGACGGCCGGGCGCCGGAACTGGTCTGGCTGCTGGAGCATCCGCCGCTCTACACCGCCGGGACCAGCGCCAGAACTGAAGACCTTCTGGACCCCGAGCGTTTTCCGGTGTTCCGCACCGGACGGGGCGGTGAATTCACCTATCATGGGCCGGGGCAGCGCGTCGGCTATGTGATGCTGGACCTGACGAAGCGCGGGCGCGACGCGCGCAAATTCGTCCGCGGGCTGGAGGCCTGGCTGTCCGGCGCGCTGGCGCGGCTGGGGGTGCAGGCCGGCGCGCGCGACGGCCGCGTCGGCGTCTGGGTGGATCGCGGCAGCGGGCGAGAGGACAAGATCGCCGCGATCGGCGTGCGCCTGCGGCGCTGGGTGTCGTTCCACGGCATGGCCCTGAACGTGGCGCCGGACCTGACGCATTTCTCGGGCATCACGCCCTGCGGCATCTCCGACCCGCGCTATGGCGTGACCAGCCTGTCGGCGCTGGGCGTTGCGGACGGCATGGCGGCGGCGGACGCCGCCCTGCGCGCATCATGGGCGGAGACTTTCGGCCCGGTGCGCGACGCCCCGGCGCCGCACCTCTCCGAACCGGCCTGAACGCGAAACGGCCCGGCGCAGGGCCGGGCCGTTTGCAGGCGCAGTCCGGGTTCGCTCTATGCCGCAGGCGGCGGTGATGCGGGCGGCGCGGCGGCCGCGCCCGGCGGCGGGCCGAAGCGGTTGTCGCCGGCGTCGCCTTTCGCGAGGCCAACCCACAGCGTGTAGGCGATCCAGATCACGAAACTGAGCAGCCAGAAAATCATCATGCTGCCCCCGGCGGCGAAGATCGCAGCGGGATCCGGCTCGCCGCCTTCCAGGATCGCCGGCAGCATGGCGCCGCCGGCGACCGTAAAGCCGACGACCAGGAGCACGATGCCCAGCGCCCACGGAATCGCGTGCATCCAGGCGCTGCGGCCAGAGTCGTGCAGTCGTTTGCCGTAGACGCAAATCCCGACATAGATCAGCGCCAGCATGATCAGGAAGCCGAGCAGCGGAATCCAGGTCAGCAGCACGTTCGCCGCAACCAGGATGACCCAGCCGATCCAGAATTCCTGCTGGCCGATACGGCCATTCGGACTGAAAAGCACCTTGCCGATATTCATGTCTGCGTCCTCCCCGTAGGTGATGAATGATTCCCTCCGGTGCAGGCTCGCCGCCCGCCCCGGCCCTGTCAAACTGCTGTCAGGCCAGCGGATTCATTGAAGCCGCATCCACCGGCGGCTGGCCGTAGGGGTTCTCGCCCTCGGTTCCCTTCAGCCGCGCCACGATGAAGGCCGCGCCGCCATGCACCAAAATCATCATGATCACCTGCAGGATCATGGAGCGGATGGCGAAGCCGAAGGCCGCGCCGCCGCCGCGTACGGCGGCCGCATAGGCGTCGCCGACCAGCGCCGGCGTCAGGATCGCCCATATCACCATGGCGGCGACGAACATGCCGCCCAGCACCGCCAGCACCCATATCGCGCCGCGGCCGGTATCATGAAAGCGTTTGGCGTAGAGGCAGAAATACGGCCACAGCAGCGCCAGCGAAGCCAGGCTGAAAATGATGCCGAGAAAACCGGTCAGCGCGGCGAGAATCTGCAGCACCACCGCAACCGCGGTGACCACGATAATCCCTTGCCAGAAGGAATTGGGGCCGATGCGCCCCTCATAGCTGAGCAGCAGCGGCTTGAATTCGTCGATCTTGGCCTTGTCCATGTGCGAAGCCCTCCATGACGCCCACGGATGCTAGCCTTTCGCGCGAATGCGGTGCGAGTCAATCGCCTTGAAGGGGAAACCGGAAGTTTATTCGAACTCCGCCAGGGTTTCGTCGGCGGCGACGGACTGGCCGGGCTTCACTGGCAGCGCCTTGATCACCCCGTCGATCTCGGCGCGGATGACATTCTCCATCTTCATCGCCTCGACCACCATCAGCGGCTCGCCAGACTTCACGCTCTGGCCCGGCTCCACATCCACCGACACCACCAGGCCCGGCATCGGGCTCAGCACCGTCCTGGCGCTCGCCCCCTTCTCCTTCGCCGGCAGTTTGGCGTGCAGCGCCGCGCCGCGCGGCGTGCAGACCAGCGCCACGGCGGTGAACCCGCGATGACGCAGGCGGTAGCCCTCGGTCAGGTCGGCGAACTCCAGCGCGAAGTTCTCCCCGTCCAGCTCGCCCGCGAACTGGTGCAGGCCCGGACGCCATTGCGTGGTCAGGGTCATCGCCGCCGCCGCCACGCCGGGCGCCCACAGCCGCGCCGGAGCGCCACCGCCCACGGCCTCGTCCGGGAACTCGATCTCCACCGGCAGCTTCCGGCCATCCAGCAACACCACCCATTCCATCGGCCCCGGCGGCGGGGGCGGCGTCAGCCGTCCGGTCAGCCGCTGCGCCCGGCGCACGAAAGCTGAATGCACGAAGGCCGCCGCGGCGGTGAGGATCTTCAGCTGGAACTCGGTCGGCGCCGTGCCCTTGAAGCCTTCCGGGAAATGCTCGGCGATATAGCCGGTATGGATATGGCCCTTGCGGAAATCGCTCTCGCCCAGCACCGCCGACAGGAAGGGCGCGTTCGACTGCAACCCCTGCACATGCAGTCGGTCCAGCGCCGCCAGCAAGGTGTCGATGGCGCCCTCGCGCTTCTTCGCATGGGCGCAGACCTTGGCGATCATCGGGTCGTAATAGATCGAGATCTCGTCGCCCTCGCGCACGCCGGAATCGATGCGCACCACGCCGCCGTTCAGGGCGCCCGAAGGCGGCTCGGAATAGCGCTTCAGACGGCCGATGGAGGGCAGGAAGCCGCGATAGGGGTCTTCGGCGTAGAGCCGCGCCTCCACCGCCCAGCCGTCGATCTTCACGTCCTTCTGGGCGATCGCCAGCTTTTCCCCGGCCGCGACGCGGATCATCTGCTCCACCAGGTCGATCCCCGTCGTCAGTTCAGTGACCGGGTGTTCGACCTGCAGCCGGGTGTTCATCTCCAGGAAGTAGAAGTTGCGGTCCTGGTCGACGATGAACTCCACCGTGCCGGCGCTGTCGTAATCGACGGCCCTGGCCAGGGCGATCGCCTGCGCGCCCATCGCCTCGCGCGTCTCCTTGTCCAGGAAGGGCGACGGCGCCTCCTCCAGCACCTTCTGGTTCCGGCGCTGGACCGAGCATTCGCGCTCGTTGAGGTGGATCACGTTACCGTGCCGGTCGCCCAGCACCTGGATCTCGATATGGCGAGGGCGCTCGATGAATTTCTCGATGAAGATGCGCTCGTCGCCGAAACTGGTCTTCGCCTCGCCGCGCGCGGCCTTGAAGCCTTCGCGCGCGTCGGCGGCGTCCCAGGCGATGCGCATGCCCTTGCCGCCGCCGCCGGCCGAGGCCTTGATCATCACCGGAAAGCCGATCTCGGCGGCGATCTTCGCCGCCTCATCGGGGCTGTCGATCAGGCCCATATGACCGGGCACGGTGCTGACCCCGGCCTCGGCGGCGAACTTCTTGGAGGTGATCTTGTCGCCCATCGCCTCGATGGCGCGCACGTTCGGACCGATCCAGGCGATTCCCGCCTTCTCCAGCGCCAGCGGCAGCGCCGGATTCTCCGACAGGAAGCCGAATCCGGGGTGAACGGCCTGCGCGCCTGTGCGCTGCGCCGCCTCAACGATCTTGCCGACCTGCAGATAGCTTTCGCCCGGAGGCGGCGGGCCGATGAACACCGCCTCGCCGGCCATCTCGACGGCCAGCGAATCCGCGTCGGCCTCGGAATAGACCGCCACGGTGCGGATGCCCATACGCTCGCAGGTGCGGATCACCCGAACAGCGATCTCGCCGCGGTTGGCGATCAGGATTTTCTCGAACATCGGCGCCGGCCAGCCCCCTGAAAGGTCAGGGTTCCGGGTTTAGCGCGCCAGCGGCGAAGGGGGCAAGGCGTCAGGCGGCGGCCAACGGCTCGACCTGCGCCTCTATCGCCGCGCCGCGTTCGGCCTGCGTCCTCGACAGGTCATGCAGCATCTGGATGTTCAGCCAGAATTCCGGCGTGGTCCCAAAGGCCCTGGCGAGCCGGATCGCCATGTCCCCGTCGCACGCCGCACCATTTAACAGCCGGACCAGCCGCGCACGGGGCACGCCCAGCTTCCTGGCCAGTGTCGGCGCCTTCACGCCGTATTCGGGCATGAAATCCTTTTTCAGATGTTCGCCGACGGTCTCGGTCGGCGCCAGAAACTTCCAAGTCATAAACCGCTCCCGCACGCTAGTGGTAATCCTCGAACTTCACATCATGGGCATGGCCATCCTCGAATGCGAAGGTGATCCGGAACTGATCATTCACCGAAATCGACCATCGCCCGGCGCGTGCGCCTTTAAGCTGATGAAGACGGAATGACGGCGGAACCCGCAAATCCGTCACCGCCGACGCAGCATGAATACGACGAAGCGCTCTTCGGGTCCGGCCCAGAAGCTCTGCGGGGAAGCCCTTGGGGCTGGCCCCAAGGAAAACGGCTTCCGTCAGCTTGTCCGCAAAGCTTTTTATCAAAGCCGCATCCTCTGACGGCGGAGAATGTATCTATATCCGATACATTTTGCAAGCACAATGTATCGGAGACCGGTACGAGCGCCTACTCCCCCCGCCGCGCCCAGTCCATGCCGTCGGGCTCGGTCCCGGTCTCGAACTGGCCGGTCACGGCCAGCGCGGCCACGTCGATCACCGTGACGCGGTTGTCGCTGGTATTGGCGACGAAGGCGCGGCCGCCGTCCGGCGCCATCAGCACGCCCACCGGCACGGCCCCGACATCGATAGTGGCCGCCAGTTCGCGCGTGGCGGCGTCGAACACGGTTACGGAATTGGACAGCGCGTTGGAGACGAACACCTGTGCGCCGTCGCGGGTGAACTTCACCCGGATCGGCACCATGCCGCCGGATTCGAAAGTCTCCACTACCTCGTCGGTGGCCGGATCGATGATCGAGATCGTGTGCTCGGCGCGATTGCTGACCCAGACTTCCCGGCCATCAGGCGAGACATCGATTCCCTCCGCTCCCGCGCCGGTGGGAACGGTGAGCACGGAATTGTCGCGCCGGTCGATCACCGTGACCGAGCCGGAGCCGATATTGGCGACATAAAGCTTGGTCTCGTCCGGCGTCGGAACCACCATATGGCTGACATTCTGGCCGGTCTCCCACACGTTAAGCATCTCACCGCTGGCCGCATCCAGCTCCACCACCGTCTGCGAGCCTTCCGTGGTCACCCAGACGCGGCTTCCATCGCGGCTGACCCAGATGCCGTGCGGGCGCAGATTGTCGCCCAGGTTCCAGGTGGCGGCGGCCGCGCGCGCGTCGAGATCCACCACCGTGACGGTGTTGCCGGGGCGCGGGCCGGTTCCATAGTCGGAGACATAGGCGAAGCGCCCGTCCGGGCTGGCGTAAACCTCATGCGGGGCGAAGCCGGTCTCCACCAGCGACAGCACCTCGTAGGTGTCCGGATGCACGATCGCCAGCGTACTGTCGGACTTGTTGACCACCAGCAGCAGATCACTCGCCGCCGCCGCCGCGGACAGCGCCAGCGCCGTCAGGCCGGCGAACAGGGATTTCAGGATCGTCTGGGTTTTCATGGCCGTGGCCCTCCCGCGTCTGAAAACATGCGGACAGCATAACCACCGTGAACGGCGCGCGGGATGAAATCTTCGTCAGGCGGGCTCGTCGGCCGTTTCCGTCTCCGGGATGGGTTTCGGCTGCACCAGCTTCACAGCCGCGACGGACAGGAAGTACAGCCCCAGCAGGGCGGCGGCGAGGAACACCTGGCTGATCGGGTCCGGCGGCGTGACGAAGGCCGCGAACACCGCGATGCCCAGCAGCGCGAACTTCCAGTATTTCAGCAGGCTGGCCGCGGTGACGATGCCCGCCTTGCCCAGCAGCATCAGCAACACCGGCAACTGGAAACTGATCCCGAAGGCCAGGATCAGCGTGGTGACCAGGTTGAGATAGTCCGACACCCGGGTCAGAAGCTGGATCGCCGCCCGCCCCTCGCCGCCCGGCTGTTCCTGCGCCAGCGCGAAACCCATCACGAAGGGCAGGATGAACCAGTACACGAACGCCGCCCCGGCGAAGAACAGCACCGGCGCGGCGGCCAGGAACGGCGCGAACGCCCCCCGCTCCTTGCGGTACAGGCCCGGCGCCACGAAGGCGTAGACCTGCCAGGCGATCACCGGGAAGGTGATGATCAGCGCCCCGAACAGCGCCAGCTTCATCTTGGCGAAGAAATATTCCAGCGGCGCGGTGAAGATCAGCTCAAGCTGGAAGGCGCCGGCCTCGGGCCCGCGCGCGGACCGGGCGGCGTTCTCGAACGGAACCAGCAGGAAATTATAGATCGTGTCTGCGAAGGCGAAGCACAGCACGAAGCCGCCGGCCAGCGCGATCAGGATCACGATCAGCCGCCGGCGCAACTCGATCAGGTGATCCATCAGCGGCGCGCGGCTGGCCTCGACCTCGTCATCCTCGTCCTCGGGCGCGACGGGCTTTAGCGGAAGTTTCTCAACCATGACCGGTCAGCCGTCCCGGCCGACGCGCTCGGCGTCCTTGGCGGCCGCATCGACTTCGCGGCGCAGGTCTTCAACGGGGCTCGCCTTTTTCAGCGCCTCGATCTCCTTGCGCAGCTCGTCCATTTCGGCCTCGCGGCCCATTTCGTCGAAGCTGCGCTGGAACTCCTTGGCCATCAGGCGCGCCTGCCCCAGCATGCGGCCGATCCGCCGCGCCAGCAGCGGCAATTCCTTCGGCCCCAGCACGACGAGCGCCAGGACCAGCAGAACGATCAGCTCCGGCGCGCCGATGCCGGGGTTCATAGCGGTCTATTCCCTGGCCTTTTCGGCCTCTTTGGCGGCGGATGACGAGGCTTCGCCGCCGTTTTCGACCGCGGCCGGCTCGTCTTCGCTCTCCCCGTCCTTGTCGCCATCCTTCAGCCCCTTGCGGAAGCTGGTGATGCCCTTGGCGAAATCGCCCATCAGCGCCGAAATGCGTCCCCGGCCGCCGAACAGGATCAACAGCAGGAGCGCGATGACGATGATGGCTGTCCAATGCGGACCCATAGGCCCCTCCGTTCGCGTGTCGGATCAGGATTAATTCAATCCCGGCCCGGCGTCCAATCCCGCCCGCACGCCTCTAGTCGCGCGTCTCACCGTTTTCGTCGTCCATGAAATCGACATGGAACAGATGGGCGTCGGCCTCGGGGTCCAGCGGGTCTTCGTCCGCGCCGCCAGCCAGCGACGGGTCTGGCACCGCGAACCCGGGCGGCAGGCGAGAGTCCAGCAGCCCCGCGGCCTTCAGGTCCGCCGCGCCCGGCAAATCACCGATAGAGGCGAGGCCGAAATAGTCCAGGAAAGCGTCCGTCGTGCCATAGGTGACCGGGCGGCCCGGCGTCCGGCGGCGGCCGCGCGGGCGGATCCAGCGCAGTTCGAACAGCAGGTCCAGCGTACCCTTCGACACCGCGACGCCGCGTATCTCCTCGATCTCGGCCCGCGTCACCGGCTGGTGGTAGGCGATGATCGCCAGCGTCTCCAGCGCGGCTTCGGAAAGTTTGCGGGGCTCCTCGCGGATCTCGCGCAGCAGGCCCTGCAGGTCCGGCGCGGTCTCGAACCGCCAGCGCCCGCCCACCTCGGCCAGGCGCACGCCGCGGCCTTCGTAATCGGCTTTCAACGCCGCCAGCAGCGCCTCAAGATCCGTGCCCGCCGGCAGACGCGCCAGCAGGGTCTCGGCATCCAGCGGCTCGGCCGCCGCGAACAGCAGCGCCTCGGCCATGCGCAGGCGCTGGCGCTCTGCGTCCACGGCCAGGCGCACGCCCGGCCCGCCGCCGGCCTCTGCGGCCGGGCCCTGCCGTTCGGCGCGCGCGCGCAGGCTTTCGATCGCCGCAGCGATGGCGTCGGCGGGGCGGGCGCCCTGTTCGGTCATTGCGTCGGCTCCTTCGGCTTGCCGCGCACATGGATGGGCGTGAACGCCGCATCCTGCCGCATTTCGGCGCCGCCGTCCTTCGTCACCTCCAGCGCCGCCAGCATCGAACTGGCGCGCACAGATCGCCGCGGCGGCGGATCATCGCCCAGATCGGCGGGCGCGGGCAGCAGGCTGTCCAGCGCCGCCCAGTCCTTCACGGCGGGCAGCAGGCGCTCCAGCCGCAACCGCGCGTTTTCCAGCGCATAGACCTTCGGCGTATCGGGCCGGTGGATTCGCGGCACGCGCGCCTGCCGGCGCGCGGCGTAGGCTTTCAGCAGGTCGTGCAGCGTGGCTTCGTATTTCGCCGCCTTCAGCGTCCGCACCCCCTCCGGCGCGCCGCGCGCGAATACCTGTCGGCCCAGCAGGTCGCGGGCGAACAGCGCCCCGGCGGCGGCGCGCATCGCCTCGAGCCGCCGCAGACGGAAGGCCAGCGCCGCAGCCATCGCCTCGGCCGGCGTCTCGCCGTCGTCCTTCGCAGGCTTCGGCAGCAGCAGCCGCGATTTCAGATAGGCGAGCCAGCTCGCCATCACGAGATATTCGGCGGCCAGGTCCAGCCGCTTGCGGCGCGCCTCGGCGATGAAGGCGAGATACTGCTCGGCCAGCTCCAGGATCGAGATGCGGGCCAGGTCAACCTTGTTCTTGCGCGCCAACGCCAGCAACAGGTGCAATGGCCCCTCATAACCGTCGACATCGACGATCAGGGCCTCGTCCTCGGCGTCTTCGGCGGCCTGGAAGCGGACGTCCTCCTCGAACACCTCGGTCATGCCGCCGTCCCCGCGCTCATCAGGGCGTCCAGGCGCTTCAGCGCCGCGCCGGCGTCGAAGGGCTGTGGCGCGCCGCGCGCTTTCCCGGCGGCTTCGGCGCGCCGCAGCGCCGCGCCCGCCAGCGCTGGAACCTCGGCGGCGATGGCCGTCATTTCCCTCCTGTCGCCATTGCAGTGCAGGATGATGTCGCAACCGGCGGCAAGCGCGCGCCGCGCACGCGCCGGCAGCGGCCCGGTCAGGGCCTTCATGGACAGGTCGTCGGTCATCAGCAGGCCGTCAAAGCCGATATGCCCCCGGATCACGTCCCCGATCATCGCGGCGGACAGCGTCGCCGGGTCATCGGGGTCGATCGACTCGTAGACCACATGCGCTGTCATGGCCATCGCCGCATCGTTCAGGGCGCGGAACGGCGCGAAGTCCGTCGTCTCCAGCAGTTCGCGGGACGCGGCCACGCGCGGTAGTTCCAGATGGCTGTCGGCGCCGGCGCGCCCATGCCCCGGTATATGCTTGATCACCGGGGCGACGCCGCCATCGGCCAGCCCCTCGATCGCCGCCCAGCCCAGCGCCGCGACCGCTGCGGGATCTTCGGCATAGGCGCGGTCGCCGATCACGTCATGGGCGCCGGGAACGCTGATGTCGACGCAAGGCGCGCAATCAGCGTCGACGCCCACGGCGCGCAACTCGGCCGCGATCAGGCGGTGGTTCAGACGCGCCGCCTCCAGCGCCGCTTCGGGATCGCGCGCATACAGCGCGCCGAAGCGTTCGGCCGGCGGCGCCGCCCGCCAGTGCGGCGGGCGCAGGCGCTGCACGCGCCCGCCTTCCTGGTCGATGAACACCGGCGCGTCGCGCCCGGCGGCGTCGCGCAGCGCCACGGTCAGCCGCGCCAGCTGTTTCGGCGTCTCCACATTACGGGCGAACAGCACGAAGCCCCAGGGGCTGGCGTCGCGGATAAACGCCTTCTCGTCCGGCGTCAGCACGGGACCCGAGACGCCGTAAATGGCGGCTGAAACGGTCATCGACGAGCGACGAGGCAGTCCTGACCGCGCGACTGCAGGGTCTCGCAGAACTCCGCTGCGTCATCGCGGCTGGCGAAGGCGGCGACGCGCAGGCGGTGATAAACACCGCGCGCGCCCAGATCGGCCTGGGTCATGTCGGGCGACAGGCCCGTGGCGATATCGGAGTGGCGGGTGCGGAAGGCCAGCCAGGCGGCCTCGGCGTCCTCGCGGTCGGGGAAGGAGGCGATCTGCACCACCCAGGCGCCATCCCGGACCGCCGCCGCCATGCGCGCAGGCTGTGGCTCAGGCTCAGGCTCTACAGCCGGGCGGCGCTCGGGCTGCGGCGCCGGCTCGCGCGGCGTTTGCAGGTCAGCCGGGCCGGTTGCTGGACGCGTCTCCGCCGGTTGCGGCTCCGGCTCCGCAGGGCGGCCGGCCTGGTCGGCGTCGATGGTTTCGACGCGGATTCGCGGCCGGGCCGCTTCCTCGATCGGCTCTTCCGGGCCCGGGCGCGGCGCGGCCTCGCCATCCGCCGTCTCGCCGGTCAGGCGGCCATAGACCTCAAGGTCCTGGTCGGGAACCTCGACCCCCCCGGGGTCCGCCGGGCGCTCCCGCCACGGCTCTGTTCCCGCGGCGATGCGCGGCGGGGCGTCGCGCCCGCCTTCGCGAAGGCCCTGATTATAGGCGCTCCACACCACGGCGACGAACAGCACGAACACGGCGAAGGCCGCTGCCAGCAGCAGCGGGCCGCGGCGCGAATCCTCGCGCGCGTCGAAGGTCTCGCGCCCCCCGGCGTCGGAATCGTACCGGTCGTAATCCCGATCACTCATTACTCTGCTTCCCGCGCCACGAATGCGAATCGTCCCCGAGGCCCGTTACGATAGCATCCGCATCAGAAATAGCCCTGCGCCGTGAACAGGCGCCGGTGTTCCTCAAGCGCATACCGGTCCGTCATGCCGGCGATATAGTCGCACACCAGCCGCGCCGTGGTTTCCGAACCGGCCGGGCCGGCCCGGTTGCGATAGCGCGTCGGCAGCAGCGCCGGATCGTCCACAAAGACGGTGAACAGCTCACGCACCACTCGCGCGGCCTGGGCCATGACCCGGTTGACCTTGTAATGCCGGTACATGTTCTCGAACAAGTGGCGACGCAGCGCCGCCAGCGCTTGTGTCATGCCATCGGAAAAGGCGGCGATCTCTGTCTTTGCGCCGCGCACGGCCTCCGGATTGGCTGGCCGCGCCGCATCCAGCCTGCGGCGGGTCTCCGCCAGCACGTCGTCAACCATCAGGCCTATCAGGTCGCGCACCGCCTCGTGGATCTGGATGTCCTCCTCGGCGTCGGGCCAGCGCGCCCGTGCGCCGGACAACGCCTCGCCGACCAAGGGCAGTTTCGCCAGTTCGTCCGCGTTCAGCAGCCCGGCGCGCAAGCCGTCGTCGATATCGTGATTGTTGTAGGCGATGTCGTCCGACAGGGCGGCGATCTGCGCCTCCAGCCCGGGGAAGGTGTGCAGCTCCAGATCCCGCCAGCCTTCATAATCGCGGATCGCCCAGGGCAGGTCCGCCTCGGTCCTGCCGGCGCCCAGCAGCGGGCCGTTGTGCTTGACCAGTCCTTCCAGCGTCTCCCAGGTCAGGTTAAGCCCCTGGAACGCCGCGTAGCGGCGCTCCAGCCGCGTGACCACGCGCAGGGTCTGGGCGTTGTGGTCGAAGCCGCCGAAATCCTTCATGCACTCGGCCAGCGCGCGTTCCCCGGCATGTCCGAACGGCGGATGGCCGAGGTCATGGGCCAGCGCGAGCGCCTCGGTCAGGTCCTCGTCCAGCCGCAAAGCGCGGGCCAGCGTGCGGGCGATCTGGGCCACCTCCAGCGAATGAGTGAGACGGGTGCGGTAATGATCGCCCTCATGGGCGACGAAAACCTGCGTCTTTTCCTTCAGCCGGCGGAAGGCCGTGGCGTGGATGATGCGGTCGCGGTCGCGCTGGAACGCGGTGCGCGTGGCGCTTTCGTCCTGCGCGTGCCGGCGCCCGCGCGAGGTCGCGGGGTCGCAGGCATAAGGCGCCCGGCGCCGGTCAGGCCGGGCGGCATCATCATAAGGGCTTTCGATTGCGGCCATCTGCGTCCATATACTGGACATGCGATCCGCATGAAACCGGCGTGCCGAAATGAGCGAACCCAGCATCACCCTTTCCGAAAACGCCGCCCGGCGCATCAACGCCATCATCGCGCGCGAGACGCAGGCGAAGCTGCTGCGCGTCTCCGTGGTCGGCGGCGGCTGTTCCGGCTTTTCCTACAAGTTCGACCTTGAGGGCGAGCCGGCGGCGGACGATCTGGTGATCGAGCGCGACGGCGCGAAAGTGGCCATCGACCCGGATTCGGTTCCGTTTCTGGAAGGCTCGGTGATCGACTTCACCGACGAGCTGATCGGCGCCGCCTTCCGCATCAGCAATCCCAACGCCACGGCCGCCTGCGGCTGCGGGGTGAGCTTCTCAGTCTGACCGTCCCCGCCCGCCGCCGCGAAGAGCCGCCCATGAAAATCGCCACCTGGAACGTCAACTCGGTCAAGGCCCGCCTGCCGGTGGTGCTGGACTGGTTTCGCAAACACGCCCCGGACATCGCCTGCCTGCAGGAAATCAAGTGCATCGACGAGGAGTTTCCGCGGCTGGAGTTCGAGGACCTCGGCTATCACGTCGAGACCCACGGCCAGAAGACCTATAACGGCGTCGCCATTCTGTCGAAGCGCCCGTTCGAAGAGGTTCGCCGCGGCCTGCCCGGCGACGATGGCGACGAACAGGCGCGCTATATCGAAGCGGTGGTGGCGGGCGATGACGCGCCGGTGCGCGTCGCCGGCATCTATCTGCCGAACGGCAACCCCGCGCCGGGACCGAAATACGACTACAAGCTTTCATGGATGGCGCGGCTGAAACGCCATGCGGCGGACCTGCTGGCGCATGAGGAGGTGCTGGTGATCGCCGGGGATTACAACGTCATCCCGCGCGAGGCCGACGTGCACGACCCCGCCGCCTGGGCGGACGACGCCCTGTTCCGGCCCGAGAGCCGCGCCGCCTTCCGCGCCATCAAATGGCTGGGCTTCGCCGACGCCTTCGAACAGGTGGACGGACGGGCGCACCAGTATAGCTTCTGGGATTATCAGGGCGGCGCCTGGCCCAAGGACCGCGGCATCCGCATCGACCATCTGTTGTGCTCGCCGCAGGCGGCCGATCGTCTGACGGGCGTCACCATCCACCGCGATGCGCGCGGGGCCGAAAAGGCCTCCGACCATGTGCCGGTGGTAGGCGAGTTCCGGGTCTAGACAGGCGCTTCCGCCTCGCCGAATTCGGCCGGGCGGATCAGCAGATCGATGATTTCCGTCATCAGGGCGATGTCGCGGATCAGGCCGTCGAAACGCGCCCGATCGTTCAACGGCTGGAACATCGAGCCCGGCTCGAACAGGTTCCCCGTCTCCGCCGCGATCAGCAGCTCGCCCTCGCCCAGCCGCCCGTCGAAGGCGGCGCGGACATTCTTGCCCTTCAGGGCGGCCTCCAGCTCCAGCAGGCGTTCCATGAAGCTGGGGGTCAGCAGATAGCGGGCCATCACCTGATCGGTGCCGTAAACCTCGAAAATGCTTTGAAATTTCGGATCGACCAGGCCGATGCGCTGCAGCCGCACGCCGCCGAAGCTGCGCGCGAACGCCTCCAGCCCGTTGAACCAGCCCCTGTCGCGGGTGATCACCGTCACCCCGGTGACGGTGCGCGGGAAGTTGAGGCGGATCAGCACGCCGCGGAAAACCGTGACGTAATAGGTGTTGTTCTTGCTGCGCCGGCGCTGTTCCAGATGCGCTTCGTAGAGCTCGAAATCGGCGCCGTGCAGCTTGCCGGAGAAGTGATCCTCGAACGCCTTGCGGTTATAGGACGGCAGCAGGCCGTGTTCGCGGAAGGCCTCGAACCGGGCCGGTTCATCGGGCTTCAGAGCGTAGGACAGACCGAAGGCCGCTGCGAGCCTGTTCAGCAGTTGCGTCTTGATTTCCTTGCGTAAATTGTTGAGGTCCTGGCCGCCGAACGCGCCGCCGATGACCACAGCGAAAACGAAGCCGAGGACGCCGAATCCGATCTCGAAAGCGGCGAATCCGACCAGCGGCAGCAGGCCGATGGCGGCGCCTAAACCCAGGCCACGCCACAGTTTTTTCACCGCCGCCCGGCGTTCGGATTCCTTTTCTTCAAGCCAGGGAGCGATCTCTTCGCGCCAGGCGCGTTCGGCTTCCTCGCGGGCGGTGGCGGCCATGCTCAGCCCGCCTGTTCCAGACGCTGCAACGCAGCGTGGAGTTTTTCGCGTTCCGTGTTGTAATCGCTGCGTTTTTCGCGCTCAGCCTCGACCACCGCCTCCGGCGCGCTGGCCACAAAACGCTCATTGCCCAGCTTGCCGTCCAGCCGCGCGATCTCGCCGTCCAGACGCTTGATTTCCTTGATCAATCTCGCCGTCTCGGTGCCGATGTCGATCACCCCGGCCAGCGGCAGGGCCAGCACCGCGCCATCGACCACCACCTGCGCCGATCCGGGCGGCGGAACATCAGCGATTTCAAGGCTTTCCATCCGGGCGAGCCGGCGAATCAAGGCGCCATGCCTGACCACCCATTCCACCTGCTTTCCACCCCCTCTTTCACCCCCCACCAGCACCCCTTTCACCTGCAAAGCCGGCGGAACGTTCATTTCGGCGCGCACCGAACGCGCCTCGGTGACCAGACGGACCACCCAGTCCATCTCTTCGGCGGCGGCGGAATCGCGCAAGCCATCGAGCGCCGGCCATGGCGCGGTGATCAGAAGACCGCCCCGCCCCTCCGGCCCGGCGGTCTTCTCCCACAGCTCTTCGGTCACGAACGGCATGAACGGGTGCAGCAGCTTCAGGGCGCTTTCCAGCACGAAGGCGGTCGCCGCCCGCGTCTCGGCCTTCGCGGCTTCGTCATCGCCGGAGAGCAGCGGTTTGGCGAATTCCAGATGCCAGTCGCAGAACACGTTCCAGACGAAGCGATAGGCGGCGGCCGCGGCCTCGTTGAAGCGATAGCTTTCCAGCCCGGCGGCCACGGCCTTCACGGCGGTTTCCGCCTCGCCGAGGATCCAGCGGTTGACGGTCTGCCTCGCGCCCTTCGGGTCGAAGGCCGGGTCGGGGCGGCATTCGTTCATCAGGCAGAAGCGCGCGGCGTTCCACAGCTTGGTGCCGAAATTGCGATAGCCCTCCACCCGGCCTTTCGACATGCGGATGTCGCGGCCCTGCGCGGCCAGCGCGGCGAGGGTGAAGCGCACGGCGTCGGCGCCGAACTCGTCCACCAGCTCAAGCGGGTCGATGACATTGCCCTTCGACTTCGACATCTTCTGGCCCTTCTCGTCGCGGACCAGGGCGTGGATATAGACGTCGCGGAACGGGACCAGCGGGCGGCCCGCCCCGTCCTTCATGAAGTGCAGGCCCTGCATCATCATGCGGGCGACCCAGAAGAAGATAATGTCGAAGGCGGTGACCAGAACGCTGGTCGGATAGAAACGCTTCAGCTCCGGCGTCTCATCCGGCCAGCCCAGCGTCGAGAACGGCCACAGCGCCGACGAGAACCAGGTGTCGAGGACGTCGGGGTCTTGCACCATGGGGACAGGACCAACATCGCCTCCGGTTGCAAACTGCTCAACCGCTTGGAAATACTCTTCCCAAGTGCTGAGGAGCCTGACCTCTTGCCCGTAATATTCTTCGGCAATCTGACGAGCTGCCTCGTAGGATTCGCCTACGAACGGCCTCGCTGAGCCAATCAGGGCATGACGAATTAGCTGGTCACCATCCCGAAGGTCCTGCATGTCCGGCCCATACCACGCCGGTATCCGATGCCCCCACCAGAGCTGGCGCGAGACGCACCAGGGCTGGATGTTGCGCATCCATTCGAAATAGGTCTTTTCCCAGTTCTTCGGGTGGAACGCAGTCCGCCCGTCCTCCACCGCCGCGATGGCCTCCCTGGCCAGCACATCGGCCTTCACGAACCACTGGTCGGTCAGATACGGCTCGATCACCGCATTCGACCGGTCGCCATAGGGGACCATGATCACCCGGTCCTCGATCGCCTTCAGCAGGCCGAGCTCCTCCATCCGCGCGACGATCTTCTCCCGCGCGGTGAACCGATCAAGGCCCCGTAATTCCACGGGGATGCGCTCAACGCCAAACTCAACACTTTCATGAGTGCCCGCACTGGCTAGATACCGCGCCTCGCGGTCGAAGATGTTGACCAGGCCGATGTCGCGGTGACGCTCGTAAACCGCGAAGTCGTTGAAATCATGCGCCGGGGTGATCTTCACCGCGCCGTCGCCCAGCGCCGGGTCGGCGTGTTCGTCGGCGATGACGGGAATCTCCACATCGGCGATCGGCAGGCGCACCGTCTTGCCGATCAGGTCCTTGTAACGCTCATCCTCCGGGTGCACGGCCACGGCGGTGTCGCCCAGCATGGTTTCCGGCCGCGTGGTGCCGACGACGATATGGTCGCGCTGCTCCCACTCCGTCGCGTTTCCATCGTCATCGAAGGCGACGGGGAAGCGGTAGGTGGCGCCATCGGCCAGCGGGTATTTCAGATACCAGAAATGCCCCTTCACCTCGCGGTTCTCGACCTCGAGATCGGAAATCGCGGTCTGGAAATGCGGGTCCCAGTTCACCAGCCGCTTGTCGCGGTAGATCAGGCCCTGCCGGTGCAGCTCCACAAACACTTTCAGCACGGCCCTGGACAGGCCGTCGTCCAGCGTGAACCGTTCCCGGCTCCAGTCGCAGGAGGCGCCGAGGCGGCGGAGCTGCGACAGGATCATGCCGCCGCTTTCTTCCTTCCACTTCCAGACGCGCTCGATGAAGGCGTCCCGCCCCATGTCGCGGCGCGAGATATTGCCCTCTTCGGCGAGCTGGCGCTCGACCACCATCTGCGTGGCGATGCCGGCATGGTCCGTCCCCGGCTGCCACAGCACCGCCTTGCCCAGCATGCGGTGATAGCGCGCCAGCACGTCCTGCAGCGTGTTGTTCAGCGCATGCCCGATATGCAGCCGCCCGGTGACGTTCGGCGGCGGAATGACGATGCAGAACGGGTCTGCCTTCGGGTCGTCCTTCGGCTGGAAGGCGCCGGCTTCCTCCCACATCGCATAGATGCGGCCTTCGGCGGATTTCGGGTCGAATGTCTTGTCCAGCATGGTTCCGGTCTGCGTCTGGCGGGCGCGAATACGTAACGGGCGCCGACGGCCCCGTCGACGCCCGTTTTTCAGTCAGTGAATGAAAACGATCAGCGGCGGCGGGCGACCCGTTCGATCTCCGCCTCTACCTTCTCCTCGACGATGCGCGGCAGGTTGGCGTCCAGCCATTGTTTCAGCATCGGCTTCATCAGTTCGCGCACCAGCGCCTCCAGCGTCTGCCCGTCGGTGGAGGCGACGCGCAGATTGGCGGCCAGCGCCCCGAAGGCGCCGGCGGCGGCCGTGGCCGCGGTCTGGTCGAGCAGCGCGTCTTCCTCCGGTGCAGGCTCCGGCGCTGGCGCGAGCGCGGGTTCCGGCGCGGCGGCGACGGGTTCCGGCTCGGGCGCCGGGGCGGGCTGCGGTTCTTCGCGATCGACGAACATCAGGTCGTCCTCCACCGCCAGCGGGCTGCTGCCGGCCGCGGGCTCTTCGACCGCTTCGGTCAGCTCCAGCACCGATTCCTCGGGCTCGGGCTCGGGCTCGGGCGCCGGCTCCGCAGCCACGGCGGCTTCCGGTTCCGGCTCGGGGGCCGGTTCGGGCGCGGGTTCGGGCGCGGGTTCGGCCGCGGCGGCCGGGGCCGTCTCGTCCTGCCCGGCGGGCTTTTCGTCGTCCTCGTTGATGATGCGGCGGATGGAGGCCAGGATCTCCTCCATCGTCGGTTCGGATTCTGCGGCTTGCTGGGCCATGCGCGCCCCCGATGCGGCTCTGATTACAGGACGAATAGACTCGCTTCGCCTTTCAGGCGAGTAAACCGGTGTTATCGCCCGCTGTCCAGCGCCAGTTCCGGCCCGGGGCCTAATTCCAGGGCAGCCAGCCGCCGGTGGCGCGTTCGCGCGCGTAGGCGCCGGGATCATAGACCTCGACATCCAGGCCCATCTCCGCCGCCTCCAGCCGCCCCATCGCCTGCAGCAGGCGCATGCCGGCGATGAAATAATCGCGCTCGGCGCTGACCAGCGACAGGCGCGATTCCAGCAGTTCCTGCTCGGCGTTCAGAACGTCGAGGGTGGTGCGCAGGCCCACGAAGGCCTCCTGCTCCACCCCGTCGAGGGCGATCTCGTTGGCGCGCACGGCCTGGCGGCTGGATTCGATCACCGAATTGCTGGCCAGCACCGCGTTCCACGCCGCGGTGACGCTTTCCGTCACCTGGCGGCGGGTTTCGTTGACCTGCTGGCGCGCCTGGTCGGCGCCATGCACGGCGGCGCGCACGCGCGACCGGTTCAGCCCGCCAGTGAAAATCGGCATCGAGACCTGGGCCGAGGCGGTATAGCGCTCGCTGCCTCCGCCGCCGAAGGCCGAATCGCGGCCATGGCTGGCGCTGCCGCCCAGCGACACCTGCGGGCGCAGGGCGCTTTCGGCGACGCGGATGCTGTGGCGCGCGGCTTCTTCGGCATAACCGGCGGCGCGGAATTGCGGATTGCGGTTCAGGGCGACCTCCACCGCGTCGTCCAGCGACTGCGGGATCGGCGGCAGGCCCGGCTGCGGCCCCAGCGTCGCCGGGGCCTGGCCGACGACGCGTTCGTAATTGGCGCGGCTGGCCGCCAGTTGCGACAGCGCCGCCGAAAGCTGCGCCCGGGCGCCGGACAGGCGCGCCTCGGCCTGGGCGACGTCGGTGCGCGTGATCTCGCCGACCTCGAACCGGTCGCGCGCCGCCTCAAGCTGGCGCAGCAGCACCTCGACATTGTTGCGGCGAATCTCGACCACCGCCGAATCGCGCGTCACGTCCATGAACGCCTGGGCGGCGCCGAACAGCACCGTCTGCTCCACCCCGCGCAGGCTTTCGCGCGCCGCCATTACATTGGCCCCGGCCTGGTCGACCGACGCTGTGATGCGGCCGCCCTGGTAGAGCGGCTGGCTGGCGCTGAGCGAGTAGGATTGCGACGAAGTGTCGGACGATCCCGCGGAATTGTCGGTATGGGTGGCCGAGACCGAGCCTTGCGCGCTGACGCTGGGCAGGCCGCCGGCGCGGGCCTGAACCACGCCCTCGTCCACGGCGCGCAGCCGCGCGCGCTCGGCCTGAAGCGCGGGGTTGCCGCGATAGGCCATGGCCAGGGTCTCCTCGAAGGTCTGCGCCTGCGCGCCGCCGCACAGCGCCAGCGCCGCCACCGCCGCCGCGAAACCCGTCGCCCTGATTCTCATCGCCTGTCCTTCCCGTTCCGTCCGCTCTTGAACGCGCCGCTGCGTCCCTTCCCGTCGCGCTGCATGGCATATAAGCGCCGCGCAGGGAATGTGAACGCCGTTCACATGACGCAATTGTAATTCCGGCGCGCCGGAAGCGCCCTCAGAAGGCGAATCCGGGCGCGCGCGCGAAACCGGGCAGCACCGGCGGCGCCGCGTCGAACACCGGGCGCGATCCGAACCCCGCCGCCGAGCGCGTGTAGACCAGCGCCCGGCCGGCCGCGCCCTTGCGCACCACCACGGCCAGGCGGCCGCCCATGGCCAGTTGCTCCAGCCAGGCGTGGGGAACCTCCTCCACCGCGCCATTGACGAAAATCACGTCGAACGGGCCGTGCGACGGCGCGCCGGCCTTCAGGTCGCCCTCGATAACCACGGCGTTGTCGCAGCCGGTCTCGGCCAGCAGCTTGCCGGCGCGGGCCGCCAGCTCCGGATCGCTTTCCAGCCCCACCACCGTCTCGGCCATCCGGCTCAGCACCGCGGTGGAATAACCACGCCCGCAGGCCAGGTCGAGCACCACCTCATCGGCCTGCACCGCGGCGGCGTGGATCAGCTTGGCCATGTCGCGCGGGCGCATCAGCCAGCGGCCGGCGGCGGTCTCCACCTCCGTATCGGCATAGGCCAGCGCCGCTCTGGCGCGCGGGATGAAGCGCTCGCGCGGGGTGGCGCCGAAGGCCGCCAGCAGGCGGCGGTCGGTGACGTCGGCGGTGTGGATCTGGCCATCCAGCATGCGGCGGCGTTCGGCGGCGAAATCGCTCACGGATGCGGTCTCCCGGCAGGTGTGTCCGGCGGGCTTATATCGCGCGCCGCGGCGGCGCGGCAACCGCCGCCCTCCGTGACGCACAGGCGCATTGCGCATCGCGCCCGCGCGCCTTAGAACACGCATCCGCACCGGCGGCCCCGTGGCGGAGTGGTTACGCAGAGGACTGCAAATCCTTGCACCCCGGTTCGATTCCGGGCGGGGCCTCCAGCCTTCCGGCAAGCAAACGGCTTGCGCCAGCCCTCACGCAAACGTGTCAGCCCCCCGGCTCCACCACAAGCCGCCGGCGATATAATCGCGCCCTTCCGGCCAGCAGCCGTTCTCGCCGCAAAGGAGCGCCCAGTGCAAAAAATCCTGCGACCCCTGTCTCTCGCCGCCCTGCTGATCCTGGTTCCCGCCGCGCAGGCCGCGACGCCCGCCGCCGACGCTCGCGACGCCGCCCGCGACTTCGATTTCGAGTTCGGCGCCTGGCGCACGCATGTGCGCGTGCTGCTGCGGCCGCTGAGTGGTTCGGACGAATGGGCGGAGTTCGAAGGCACGACGATCGTGCACCCGCTGATGGACGGAAAGGCCAACATCGCCGAGCTTGACGTCGAGGGGCCGACAGGACGCATCGAGGGCGTATCCCTGCGCCTGTACAATCCCGAAACGCGGCAATGGAGCCTGAATTACGCCAGCGCCGCGCGCGGCGTTCTGGGTACGCCCACGGTCGGCGGCTTCAGCGACGGGCGCGGAGAGTTCCATTCCGAGATCATGATCGACGGACGGCCGGTGCTGGTCCGGTTCGTGATTTCGGACATCACCGAAGACTCCGCGCATTTCGAGCAGGCCTTTTCCGCCGATGGCGGCGAAACCTGGGAGGTGAACTGGATCGCGGTCGACACCCGGATCGCTGACTAGGCGCGCCCCGCCGCCACCGTGCCGTCCGGGCGGACGCCGGCCTTTTCCAGCTCCGGCCCCAGCCGCCCGGCCAGCCACAGGCCGAACATGCGGTAGTCGCTGATCAGCGACCAGACCGGATAGGTGAAGGTGGCGGGCTTGTTCTTCTCGACGAAGGCGTGGCTCATCCAGGCGAAGAAATAGCCCGAGACCGGAACCAGCAGCAGGCCCCACCAGGTCTGGGTCGCCAGCGCCCACACCAGCACGCCGGCCGCCAGCGCCGAGCCGGCGTAGTGCCAGTTGCGCGTCGCCGGCCGCGCGTGTTCGCGCAGATAATAGGGCCAGAAATCCGAATAGGCCGTGATCTTCGCCATGCCCTTAACTCCCGTGCGCTGCGTTAGCGTCCCGGAAACAAGCCTGAATCCTTTTCGCGGATTCCGGAACAGCGTTAACCGGGCGTTAACCGTTTAAGATTCATTTTACGCATGTCTTCCCGTGAAGACACCCCACCATCCACCCAACGCCTTTTCGGGGGCCTCTTTCGAGGCCCCCGTTTTTCTTTGCGCGGCGGGCGAAGGTCAAGGCGCCCGCAAGGCTTGCCGCCCGCGCGGGCGCTCTGCTATATGCGCCGCCTGCCGTTCCCCGGTAGCTCAGTTGGTAGAGCAATCGGCTGTTAACCGATCGGTCGCTGGTTCGAGTCCGGCCCGGGGAGCCATTTTCCTGCATAAACGCCGCCCGCCCCGCCCCGCGCCCGATTCGCGCTGGACAAGAGCGGCCGCTTTGTCACAATCGCAACGGTTGCAACCAGGCTGGGCGCCATGGACGACGACAGCGGCGACGCGCGGGGCGAGCCGGAACGCCCGTCCCCGTCACTCGCCGAAATCTCGGAGGGACGCAGCGCGCTGGACGCCGAACGGCGCGTGCGCTTCGGTCCGCGCGCCGTCGCGGCGACCTACGCCGGACTGGGCGCGCTGTGGATCCTCGCCTCCGACATGGCGCTGGAATTCCTGGTCGGGCGCGAGTTCTTGGGCCTGATCCACACCCAGACCATCAAGGGCTGGTTCTTCATCGCCGTCACGGCGCTGTCGCTGTACCTGATCCTGATGCATTTCCACCGCCGCCTGTCGGCGCGCAAGGCGCAGATCGAAAGCTTCGAGACCGCGTTCCGCGACCACGCCGAATCGGCGTCGGACTGGCTGTGGGAGATGGGGCCGGACCTGCGCCTGACGCGGATCACCGGCCGTTTCCGCGATCTGACCGGCATGGACCCGGGCCAGTTCATCGGCAAGACGCGGGAGGAGATTTTTGCTCCCGCCGCCGACCCGGCGCTGCGCGAGGCGCATCTGGCCGACCTGCGAGCGCGCCGCCCGTTCCGCGACATGGAATATCCCTATGTCCACGCCGACGGCTCCACCCGCTACATGCGGATCAGCGGCAAGCCGGTGTTCGGACCTGACGGCGGCTTCCTCGGCTATCGCGGCGCCGGGTCGGACGTCACCGAGCGCCGGCGCGCCCGCCTGGCGCGCGACCGGCTGGCGGCGATCGTCGAGGCGTCGCAGGATTTCATCGCCCTGTTCAAGCCCGACGGAAGCGCGCGCTACGTCAATCCCGCCGGGCGGCGCAAGACCGGCATCGACGCCGCCGCCCCCGCCGCCGGGGTCGACCTGTTCGCCCTGTTCACGGACGCCGAGGCCAGGCGGCTGCGCGAACAGGCGCTGCCCGCCGCGTCGGGGGCCGGAAGCTGGCGCGGCGAAATGGAGATGCGCGCCACGGACGGCGCCCTGTTCCCGGCATCGGTCATGGTGCTGGCGCATCGCAATGGCGGCGGCGCCCCGGTCAATTACTCGCTGATCGCGCGCGACATGACCGAGCAGCGCCGCGCGGAGGAGCGCCTGCGCACCGCCCAGAAAATGGAGGCGCTGGGCCAGCTGACCGGCGGTGTTGCGCACGACTTCAACAACGACCTGACGGTGATCCTGGGCAACGCCGAGTCGCTGGCTGCAAGGCTGGACGATGGCGACCTGCGCCCGCTGGCCGAGATGATCACCGCCGCGGCCGAACGCGGTGCGGCGCTGACCAGCCGGCTGCTGTCCTTCGCCCGGCGGCAGAACCTGACGCCGGAGCCGGTGGACGTGGCGGCGCTGGCCGCGGGCATGACCGCCCTGCTGCGGCGCACGCTGGGCGAGGCCATAGACATCCGCATCGTCGCCGGCCAGGGCTTGCGCCCCGCCCTCGCCGACCCGGCGCAGCTGGAAAGCGCGATCCTGAACCTCGCCCTCAACGCCCGCGACGCCATGCCCGGAGGCGGCAACCTGTTCATCGAGCTTGGCCAGCAAACCCTGTCGCGCGGCCAGGACGCCGAACTGCCGCCCGGCGACTATGTCGTATTGTCGGTGACCGACACCGGACGCGGCATGCCGCCGGAGATCGCCCGCCAGGCCTTCGAACCCTTTTTCACCACCAAGCCCCAGGGCGAGGGTAGCGGTTTGGGGCTGTCCATGGTGTTCGGCTTCGCCCAGCAGTCCGGCGGGCGCGCCCGCATCGACTCCACCCTCGGCCAGGGAACCACGGTGGCGTTGTGGCTGCCAGCGGCGGACGCCGCCGCTCCCGCCGCTCGCTCCGGCGGCCCGGCGGCGGGCGATCTGCGTGGCGGCGGGGAAAAGGTGCTGATGGTGGAGGACGACGACCTGGTGCGCGAGCATGTGGCGGGAGAGCTGGAAAACCTTGGCTATGCAGTGCTCGCCGCCCGCAACGGGCGTGAGGCGCTGGACATGCTGCGCGCCGGCGCGGCCGTGGACCTGCTGTTCACGGACGTGGTGATGCCGGGCGGAATGAACGGCGTGCAACTGGCCGACGCCGCGCGCGCCCTGCGCCCGGGCCTGCCGGTGATGTTCACCTCCGGCTATGCGGCGGACGCCCTGACCCATGATGAACGCGCTCAACCGGCCTTGCTGGTGTTGAAGAAGCCCTATCGCCGGCAGGATCTTGCGGCCATGCTGCGCCAGGCGCTGGGCGGCGCGCGCCCCGGCATGCGGTCGGCGGCGCGCTGATACCGGGCGCAGTGCGCCTCGGACGAGAAATTTTCACCCGCGGTCTCTCGCTTTTTGCTATTCAGTCTTATATGCGGACGCGTCGAGTGAACAACGTTCACTTCTCCCGCCGGACCATCAGACATGCGCATCCAGCCTTCATACGTCGCCGCCGCTGTCATCTTCGCCGCTTTCGTGACCTGGTTCACGATCGGCACGTTGACCAATTCGAACGGGAACGGGAACGGCGCCAATGACGGCGAGACGCCGGCACGCAGCCCGCGCGTGGTGGCGCAGACGCTGCACGCATCGGAATACCCGGCCTATCTGGTGCTGCGTGGCCGCACAGAGGCGGTCCGCGAAGTGACGGTGCGCGCCGAGACCAGCGCCCGCGTAGTCGAGACCCCCGCCGCCGACGGCGCCTATGTCACCGAGGGCGACATTCTGTGCCGGCTGGATGTCAGCGCCCGGCAAGCGGCGCTGGACCAGGCCCGCGCCGAACTGACGGCGCGCGAACAGGAGCACCAGGCCGGCCTGCGCCTGCAGGAGCGCGGCTTCCGCTCCGCCAACGCCGTCGCGGCGCTGCAGGCGACGCGCGACGCCGCCCGGGCGCAGGTGGAGGCCGCCAGGCAGGAGCTGGCGCGCACCGTGATCCGCGCGCCTTTCGAAGGCTGGTTTGACCGCCGCCAGGCCGAGGTGGGCGATTTCCTGACCCCTGGCCAGCCCTGCGGCGTGATGGTGGAGCTGGACCCGATCCTGGTCGCCGCCCAGGTCTCCGAACAGGACGTGGCGGCGCTGGCCGCCGGCATGCCGGGAACGGCGCGGCTGGTGACGGGTGAAGTGATCCAGGGCGAAATCCGCCGCGTCGAGCGCCGGGCCGACCCCGCCACGCGCACCTTCCGCATGGAGCTGACGGCGCCCAACCCGGACGGCGCCCTGCGCGCCGGCGTCACCGCCGAGCTACGCATTCCGCTGGCCCCGCGCATGGCGCACCGCGCCCCGACCACGGTGCTGACTCTGGACGCCGGCGGACGGCTGGGCGTGCGCTGGGTGGACGAACAGAACCGCGTTCGCTTTTCTCCTGTGGACCTGCTGGCCGATGACGGCGACGGGGTGTGGCTCTCCGGCCTGCCCGAAACCGTGCGCGTCATCGTGATCGGTCAGGACTTCGTCGAGGACGGCGCCGCCGTCGAGGCCGTGGAGCGGCCATGACCGGGCTGGTCGATTTCGCTGTCGACCGGGTCAGGATGATCCTGACAATCTTCGCCGTGCTGCTGGCGGCGGGGCTGTATTCCTTCATGACCCTGCCCACCGAGGCCGACCCGGATATTCCCATCCCCTTCGTCGGCGTCGTCGTGCCGCTGGAGGGGCTGTCGCCGGAAGACGCCGAGCGGCTGATCATCCGCCCGTCGGAGACGCAGATGCGCTCCATACGCGGGCTGAGGGAGCTGAACGCCACCGCCCAGCAGGGCGCCGGCGTGATGGTGCTGGAATTCGACGTCAGCTTCGATCCCCAGCGCGCCGTGACCGACGTACGCGAAGCGCTGGACATGGCGCGGCGCGAGTTTCCCGCCGATGTGCGTGAACCGGTGATCCGCGAGGTCAACGCCGCGCTGATCCCGTCCATCGTGGTGCAGATCTATGGCGATGCGCCGGAGCGCACGCTCTACCGCCTCGCCCGCGCGCTCAAGGATGAACTGGAATCCCTGCCGCAGGTGCTGGAGGCGAACCTGACCGGCGCCCGCGAGGAGCTGCTGGAGGTGGTGATCGACCCGGCGCGGCTTGAGAGCCATGGCATCACCTTCGCCCAGGTTCTGAACGCGGTGCAGACCAATAACCAGCTCGTCGCCGCCGGCTCTCTCGACACCGGCGAGGCGCGTTTTCAGGTCAAGGTGCCGGGCCTGTTCGAACGCGCCGAGGATGCCCTGTCGCTGCCGCTGTCGCGATCCGGCGACACGGTGGTGACGCTGCGCGACGTCGCCGACGTGCGCCGCACCTTCAAGGACCGCGACATGTACGCCCGGTACAACGGGCGGCCCGCCTATTCGCTGCAGATCGTCCGCCGCCCCGGCGAGAACATCATCGACATGACGGCGGCGGTGCGCGAGCGCGTGGCCGAGGTGGCCGGGGGCTGGCCGGAATCGGTCGGCTACGCCTATTCGCTCGACGTGTCGCGCTATGTCGCGGATTCGCTGCAGAGCCTGACCAGTTCGATCATGCTGGCCATCGTTCTGGTGATGATCCTGGTGGTGGCGGCGCTGGGCCCGCGCTCGGCGCTGCTGGTGGGCATCGCGATCCCGTCCAGCTTCCTGCTGTCCTTCCTGCTGCTCAACGTCTACGGGATGAGCGTCAATTTCATGGTGATGTTCGCCATGGTGCTGTCGGTGGGCCTGCTGGTCGACGGCGCCATCGTGGTCACCGAATACGCCGACCGCAAACTGGCCGAGGGCATGCCGCGGCGCGAGGCCTATGCCCTGGCCGGCAAGCGCATGTTCTGGCCGATCGTGTCATCCACGGGCACCACGCTGGCCGCCTTCGTGCCGTTCCTGTTCTGGGATTCCATCGCCGGCCGCTACATGGCCTTCCTGCCCACGACGCTGATTTTCGTGCTGACCAGCGCGCTCTGCATGGCGCTGGTGTTCCTGCCCACGCTGGGTTCGGTGATCGGCAAGAAGCCGGCCAAGGGCGCCGGCGATTCCGCCCTGGCGCGCCTGTCGGCCGGCGAGGACGGCGACCCGGCGGAGCTGCCGGGCTTCACCGGGCGCTATGCGCGGATCATCCGGTCGCTGATTGCAAGACCGCTGATGGTGGCCGCAGCGGCGCTGACCGTGGTCGCCAGCATCGTCATCTGGTTCGCCTCGACCCCGCACCGGGCGGAGTTCTTCCTCGATGCCGAGCCGGAGCAGGTCTACGCCTTCATCCGCGCGCGCGGCAACCTGTCGCCCGCCGAACAGCACGCCCTGGCGCTGGAGGCCGAAACCCGCATCGCCGGCATCGACGGCGTGATGGCCTATTACACCGCCGCCGGGGACGTGTCGCAGGTCAACAGTTTCGGCGACGGGGCGCGCAACGCGCCCGCCGACACCGTGGCGCGCATTTTCATCGAGTTCTTCCCCTATGGCGAACGCCGCAACGGCCGGGCGATCTACGCCGACCTGCGCCGCGCGCTGGAGGACCTGCCGGGCGCCATCGTCGAGGTGCGCCCGTTCGAGGACGGCCCGCCGGTGGGCAAGGACGTGCAGGTGGATCTGCGCTCCAACGACGCCGCGGCGCTGGAGGCCGCATCGCGGCTGGTGCGCCGGCGGCTGGACCGAACCCCCGGCCTGACCGACATCGAGGACACCCTGCCCCTGCCCGGCGTGGAATGGCGGCTGATGGTCGACCGCGAGGAGGCCGGCCGCTACGGCGCCGACGTCACCCAGCTCGGCGCCGCCGTGCAGCTTGTCACCAATGGCGCCCTTGTCGGGCGTTATCGCCCCGACGACGCCGAGGAGGAGGTGGATATCCGCGTGCGCTTCCCGGCCGGGGCGCGCGACATCTCCACGCTGGACCGGCTGCGGGTGAACACGCCGACCGGATCGGTTCCGATCAGCAATTTCGTCACCCGCGAGGCGCGGCCGCGCGTCGACTCCATCTCCCGGCGCGACGGCCGCCGCGTCATCGAGGTGCGCGCCAACGCCGAGGAGGGCTACGCCGCCAACCTGATCCGCGACGAGCTGCGCCGCTGGATCGAGGACGAACGGGCGCAGGGGAATATCCCGCCCAATGTGGACATCCGCTTCCGCGGCGCTGACGAGGAGACCGCCGACGCCGGGCGCTTTTTCGCCGGGGCGATGATGGCCGCCCTGTTCATGATGGCGGTGATCCTGCTGTGGCAGTTCAACAATTTCTGGCACGTCGTGCTGACGCTGCAGGCCGTGGTGTTGTCGGTGGTCGGGGTGCTGCTGGGAATCCAGCTCAGCTTCCCCTACATCTCGGTTCTGTTCGTCGGCACCGGCGTGGTGACGCTGGCCGGCATCGTGGTGAACAACAACATCGTGCTGATCGACACCTATCAGCGCCTGCGCGAAACCGGCCTGCCGGTGGACGACGCCATCGTGCGCACGGCGACGCAGCGGCTGCGGCCGGTGATGCTGACCACGGTGACCACCATGTTCGGCCTGTTGCCGATGGTGTTCCAGATCAACGCCGATTTCGGGCGCGGCGCGCTAAGCATCGGCGGCCCGGCCTCGGAATGGTGGGTGCAACTGTCCAGCGCCGTGGTGTGGGGGCTGGGCTTCGCCACCCTGCTGACCCTGGTGCTGACGCCGGTGATGCTGGGCGCGCCGATGCGGCTGGCGGCCTGGCGGCGGCGGATGCTGGACCGGCTGTCGCTGGCGCCCTCGACCCCGGCGGAATAGCTCAGCCCGCGCGGACCGGAACCGCAACCGGGCTAGACGCCGTCTCTCCCGCCTCGGCCTGCCGCGCCCACATCGCGGCGTACAGGCCGCCGCGGGCGATCAGTTGCGCATGGGTTCCGGTCTCGACGATCCGCCCCTTGTCCATGACGAAGATCCGGTCCGCCCCGGCGATGGTCGACAGGCGGTGGGCGACGGCCAGCGTCGTGCGGCCCTTTGCGGCCTCGTTCAGCGCCGCCTGCACCTCGCGCTCGGTGCCGGAATCGAGGGCCGAGGTCGCCTCGTCCAGCACCAGGATGGCGGGGTCTTTCAGAATGGCGCGGGCGACGCCGACGCGCTGGCGCTCTCCGCCCGATAGTTTCAGCCCGCGCTCGCCGACCCTCGTCTCCAGCCCCTCGGGCAGGCTGCGCACGAAATCGCCCAGCTGCGCGCGTTCAACCGCGTCCCACAGCGTCGCGTCGTCCGCGCCCGGCAGGCCGTATTCGATATTGGCGCGCAGCGTGTCGTTGAACAGCACCACGTCTTGCGGCACCAGGCCCAGCGCCGCGCGCAGGTTCTCCTGCGCCACGCCCTTTATATCCTGCCCGTCGACCATCACCCGGCCCTCCTCCGGGTCGTAGAAGCGGAACAGCAGTTTCAGGATCGTCGACTTGCCGGCGCCGGACGGGCCGCAGAAGCCGGCGAAAGACCCGGCCGGAACCTCGAACGACACATCCTCCACCGACCGGTCGCGGCCATGGTGGGCGAAGGAGACGTTCTCGAAACGCACCGCGCCGCCGTTCAGCGCCAACGGCGCCGCATCCGGCGCGTCGGCCACCTCCGGCGCGATGTCCAGCGTTTCGAACAGCCGCTCCATGTCGACGGCGGATTGTTTGATCTCCTGATACGCCCAGCCAAGGATGTTCAGCGGCTGGTAGAGGTTCATCAGGATCAGCACCACGGCGGCGACGTCGCCGGGGCCGAGAACGCCGGTCCACGCCTTCCACCCGGCCAGCAGCGCCATCGCCAGCAGGCCGAGATTCATCACCAGCGCCTGCAGGCCGTTCAGGAAGGCCAGCGAGGCCTGCGACTTCGCCGCGGCGCTGGCGTAGCGGGTCAGCGCCGAGCCATAGCGGCCGGTTTCGCGCTCTTCCGCCGCGAACGCCTTCACCGTCTCGAAATTGACCAGCGCGTCGACGGCGCGGGCGTTGGCCTCTGAGTCCGCCTCGTTCATCGCCCGGCGCAGGCGCACCCGCCATTCTGTGACCGAGAAGGTGGCGGCGACATAAAGCGCGATGGTGACCACGGCGATGACCGGGAATTCCCAGCCATAGGCCACGCCCATCACCGCGGCGGCCAGGAACAGCTCCAGAATCGTCGGGCTGATGTTGAACACCAGAAAGCGCAGCAGATAGTCCACGGCGCGGGCGCCGCGGTCGATCACCCGGTTCAGCGCCCCGGTGCGCTTGGTCTGGTGATAGTTCAGCGACAGGCGCTGCACATGGCCGAAGGCGCGCACCGAGACCATCCGCTGCGCATCCTGGCTGACCGGGGCGAACAGGGCGTCGCGCGCCTGCGGCGCGGCGGCGGACAGAAACCGCGCCGCGGCGTAGGCGATGAGGGCGAATACGAAGGATGCTGCGCCTGCCCCGGCGGCCTGGCCCGCGGTGATGGCGTTGACGCCATTGCCGAACAGCACCGGCGCGGCGACAGCGAAGCCCTTGGCGGCCAGCGTGAGCACCAGCGCCGCGATCATGCGCGGCCGCCAGCGCGCCATCTCGGGCGACGCCAGCAGCGCGAACAGCCGCCCGACCGCGCGGGCGAGCCCGCCTGCCGGCGGCCCGGAGGGGGCCGCTTCACTCATCGCAGCGGAGATAGGTGATCCGCGCCCGGCGCGCCAGTGGTCGAACGCGTATTGTATTTTTATATTGACTTAATTAAGCAATCGCTTATTAAAATGCCTATGGACCCGTTCACGGCGCTCTCCGACCCCAACCGCCGCCGTATGCTGGAGATGCTGGCGAGGCGAGAGATGACCGCCGGCGCCATCGGCGCGGCGTTCCGGATCAGCGCCCCGGCCGTGTCGCAGCACCTGAAAGCGTTGCGCGTAGCCGGGCTGGTGCGCGTGCGGACCGAGGCGCAATGGCGCATCTATTCGCTGAACCCCGAAAAGCTGGAGGCGATGGAGGACTGGGCCGCGCGCCTGCGCCGGTTCTGGAAGGCGCGCCTCGAGGCTCTGGAAAACGAACTGAGCAAGACGGAGCAGGATGATGACTGACGCATCAGGCGATTACGGCGTGCTGACCGAGGCGGGCACGATCCGGTTCGAGCGCCTGCTGCCCGCGCCGCTGGAGCGAGTGTGGGCGTATCTGACTGATGGGGAAAAGCGCGCCCGCTGGCTGTGCGGCGGCGCCTTCGACCTGCGCCCCGGCGGTCACGCCGAGTTCGTGTTCGACCACCGCAATCTCGACGACGCCCCGCCGCCTGAGGCCTACAAGGCCATGGAGGGCGAAATGCGCTTCGAGGGCCGCATCGTGCGCGCCGAGGCGCCGCGCCTGCTGGTCTTCACCTGGCCCGAGATGAGCGGCGAGGAGACCGAGGTGACGTTCGAGCTGTCCGCTGAGGGTGCGAAAACGCGCCTGGTCCTCACCCACCGCCGCTTGTTCGTGGAATCCGACCGGCTGGGCACGGCCGCCGGCTGGCACCTGCACCTGCACATGCTGGCCGCCGCCCTGGCCGGCGCCCCGCGCCCGCCCTTCTGGGCGCTGCATGCGAAGCTGGAGGCGGAATACCGCAACCGTTTCGGCTGACCGCCTGTCATTGAAACGTGGCGTTATGTCAGGTGTTGCGGCGGACCTGCCGAAGATTAGCCTGATCTGGGTGCTTCCGGTGCTGGTCGGCGGCCAGGGGCTGGCCGCGTGTTTCGTACGGATGCGCTACAAATGAAGAACCGCATCAAGGTGCTGCGCGCCGAACGCGACTGGAGCCAGGCCGAGCTGGGCGAACGCACCGGCGTCTCGCGCCAGGCGATCAACGCGGTCGAAACCGGCAAGTACGACCCTTCGTTACCGCTGGCGTTCAGGGTCGCACGCGCCTTCGGGCTGAGCATCGAGGAGGTGTTCCTGTTCGAAGACTGACTGCGACGCGCAGCGCCGTTTCCTCAATTTCGCCATGTGCGCGCGGTTTTCTGCCCACGGAGGCGGGCGGAAGCCCTTGCGCCGCGGCGCGGGACTTGCATTCTGCCCTGTGATCCCTCTGTGGAGACGAGTGCAGTATGAGCGCAGCGCGCACCTTCATCATCGCAGGCCTGCTGGCGGCGGCGGCCATCGCCGCGGCTCTGGTGTTCATCGTCATGCGCCCGGCCGAGGCGCCGGCGCCCGCCGCAACGCCCGCCACGACGACGCCCGCCGTGTCCGAGGCGCGGCCGGAACCAGCCATCGCCCCGCCCAGTTTCGACATCGTCCGCGTCGACCCGATGGGCCGCGCCGTCATCGCCGGGCGCGGCGCGCCGGGCGCGCGGATCGCGATCCTCGCCGGCGACCAGGAACTGGTCTCGATCACGGTCGACGACCGCGGCGAGTGGGTGGTGACGGAAATCGTGCTGCCGCCGGGTTCCGTGGAATTGCGCCTGCACATGGTCATCCCCACGGGGCAGGAAATACGCTCAGAACAGGTGGTGGTGGTCTCGATCCCCGAAACCCGAGACGCCATTCCGCTGGTGGTCATGGGCCGCCCCGGCGAGGCCAGCCGTGTGCTGCAGGCCCCGCACCAGGGAGTCGAAATGGGGCCGCTGTCGCTGGAGACCGTCGATTATGACGAATCCGGCGGCGTGATCTTCTCCGGCCGCGCCGACCCGGGATCGCGGGTGCGCGTTCTGGCCAACGGCGCGCTGGTGGGCGAGACCCAGGCCGGCGCCGACCGCCGCTGGACGCTGCGCGCCGGCGCCGCCCTCGCCCCCGGCGTCTACAATCTGCAGATCGACATGATCGACGCCGACGGCCGCGTCGTGGCGGTGATCGCCCTGCCCTTCGAGCGCGCCCGGCCCGACGCCGTCGCTCTCGGCCCCGGCAGCGTCATCGTGCAGCCCGGCAACTCGCTGTGGCGGATCGCCCGGCGCCTGTATGGCGAAGGCATCCAGTACACCGTGATCTATGAGGCCAACCGCGACCAGATTCGCGACCCGGACCTGATCTATCCCGGCCAGGTCTTCCGCACCCCCCAGAACGACGAATAGCGCCCCTGCGCGCCGTCGCGTAAGCTGCGCCGACTAGAGGAAGGGGACGGAGTGGCGAAGTTCGCGCGCACGCAATGGGACAGCCCCACCGGCGTGGCGCTGGCGGTGTATCACCAGCCGGCGCAGGGCGCGGCGCGCGGCATCGTTCATATCCATCACGGCCTCGCCGAACACGCAGCGCGCTACGCCCGCTTCGCGGCCTTCCTCTCCGCGCGCGGCTTTCACGTTTACGCTCACGACCATCGCGGCCACGGACATACCCGCGCGGCGGACGCGCCGCAGGGCCGCTTCGCCGGTCAGGGCGGTTGGGCGAAGGTCGTGGACGATGCGGCTTTCGTCGCCGAATGCGCGCGCAAGTCGCATCCCGGCCTGCCGTTGATCCTGTTCGGCCATTCCATGGGCGGCGTCGCCGCCTTCGACCACTTGCTCGGCCACCCGCACGGCGTGCGCGCGGCGGCGATCTGGAACGCGGCCCTCAACGCCGCCAGCCTGGCCTGGCTGATGCGGCTGGTGCTGGATTTCGAGCGCTGGCTGAACGGGCCGGGGGCGCCCAGCGGCGCGATCAAGGCGCTGACCTTCGACGCCTGGGGCAAGCGCATCAGGGGCGCCCGCACGCCCTTCGACTGGCTGTCGCATGACCAGGAGGAGGTGGACGCCTATGTCAACGATCCGCTGTGCGGCTGGGCCGCGTCGGTGTCGATGTGGCGGGACTTCACCGACGGCCTGCAGCGCTGCGCGGAAGGTACGCGCCTCGCCGCCGTTCCCAGGGGTTTGCCGTTTCACCTGCTCGGTGGCGCGGAGGATCCGGCCACCGGCGGCGGTGCGGCGATCCGCGATCTGGAGACGCGCCTGGAAAAGGCCGGTTTCACGGACGTTACGGCCGATGTGCTTCCCGGGGCCCGGCATGAAAGCCTGAACGAGATCAACCGCGACCAGACTATGGCGGACTTCGCCGCCTGGCTGGACCGCATCGTTCCGGCCGGAGGCGGCCGGTGAGGCGCGCGCTCGCCGCGTGTCTCGTCCTGCTGCTGGCCGCGCCGGCAGGGGCGGATGAAGACGGCAAGCCGGCCCCGGCCCCCGGCCCGAAACCCGGGGCGGTCATCGATGGTGCGGCCTTGGCCTACGAGGCCCGCGTCACGCGGGCCAGCGGGTTGATCTTCGACGGGCATCGGCGCTTTGACGCCGCCGATTATGACGCGGCCGAAGCCCTGTACCGCGAGTCGCTGGCCATCCGGCTGGAGCTGTTCGGCGAGGACAGCATCGAGGCCGGCGTGTCGATGGGCAATGTCGCCCGAGTCCTGCGCGCGCAGGGGCGTTATGCCGAAGGCGTGGAACTGATGCGCCGCGCCTTGGCGATTTATGAACGCCACGGCGCGGACGCCGGCGAACATCTGGTGATCGCGCTGGAACGCCTCGGCCAAACGGTGCAGGCGCTGGGCGATCTGGGCGAGGCCGAGGCGCTGATGCGCCGCGCGATGGACGAACGCGAGCGCCGGGGCGAACTGGAGAGCTTGCCCGGCTCCTACACCCTCAACAATCTCGCCGACGTTCTCGATGCGCTGGACCGGCACGAAGAGGTGCTGCGCTTGCGCCTGCGCGTGCTGCCGCTGGTGCGCGCGCACCGCCCTGCGGAACACCCGGATGTCGCCATCGTGCTTAACAATCTCGCCAACGCCTGGCTGCGCCTTGGCCAGCCGGATGAGGCGGTTCCGCGCCTTAGGGAGGCGGCGGCTATTCTCGACGCCGCGACCCCGCCGGGGCATCCGTTCCGCGCCCGCATCCGCAACAATCTGGCCAATGCGCTGATCGAAAGCGACGAGGCGGCGGAGGCGGAGAGCCTGCTGCGCGAGGCGCTGGCCATCTACGAGGCCGCCCTGCCCGCCGGACATCCGGACATCGCCTGGACGGAGAACAATCTCGCCGCGGCGCTGCGCCGTCTGAACCAGACAGGCGAGGCCCGCGAACGCCTGCGCCGCGCCGTCGGCATCGCCGCCGCGGCCCTGCCCGCGCACAACCGCACCCATATGCGGCCGTTGACCCAGCTCACCGAGATCACCCTGTTCGACTTCGACGAGCGGGAAGAGGCGCTGGCGCTGGCCCGCAGGCTTAGCGCCGCGGTGCTGGCTGGCTCCGAACAGGGCGCCGGCGGAACAGGCGCGCCATCGGCCGCGGCGCGGCGCACCGCCTCGGACCAGTTCCGGCTCCACGCCGCAGCCGCCTGGGCCGCGGCGCACGCTGCAATACCCGGGGAGGCAAGATGAAACGGATCGCCATTGTCGCCGTCATTCTGTCGGCGGCCGCGCCAGCGGCGGCGCAACAAGACGCCGCGGAAGTGTTCGCCCCTCTGCTCGGCTCCTGCTATTCGGCGGCGTTCCCAAGAACCGAAGCCGTAAACGTACAGTGTTTTGAAAGCCTTGCTGGCGGCTTCGTACGCAACCGCCACGCCGTCTTTGCGCCGGCCCGCGTCTATGAGGGCGAAACCCTCTACCATCGCGACGCCGAAACCGGGCGCATCCTGTTCCGCTATTTCAGCGGTGCTGGCGGCGCCGGCGAAGGTCCGGGCGACTGGGACGCCGTCAACGGCATTCTGAGCGTGGAGCAGCGCCATGTCCGCGCCGACGGACGCGTGGAGCATTTCCGGGGGCGGTTTCACGATATGGACAGCGGCGGATTTTCCGCCGTCAACGAGCGCCTGCGTGACGGCGAATGGGTTGAAGTCGCCCGGATGCGCTATCGCTACGCCGGCCCGGCGCCGGGAATGGCGGACATTCCACCGCCGGAGTCAGCGGAATAGACCCCGCTCACCCCAGATGCGCGGCGGCCCAGGCCGCGTCGACTCGCAATACGAAAATCTCGCCCCGGCGGCGCAATTCCTCTCCGCCTGCGCCCTCGCGGGCGCGGCCGGCGTCGAAGGCGTGGTCGATGATCCCCGCCGTGGCGGCGCGATACTGCGCCAGCGCCTCCGCCGGGCGTCCCATATGCCGCAGATAGAGCCAGGCGAGATTGATCCGCGCGACCATCACGTCGGGGTGCGCCTGCGGCAGCATCTGCGACAGCATGCCGACGGCCTCGGCGAAAAAGCTTTCCGCGCCCTCATGATCCCCGGTCAGGCCCAGCGTGATTCCGGCGTTGCCCAGCGCGCGGGCGGTCTGCGGATGCCGGGCGCCGTACGCCAGCCTGTACAGGGTTACAGCCAGCGCCTGGTGGCCGACGCTTTCCCCGAAGCGCCCTTGCGCGCGCAGAACGCCGGAGAGGTTTTCGTGCGTCACGGCCAGTTCGCTGGCTCGGGCGCCGCGCGCCTCGTCGGCGGCCAGCGCCAGCCGGTAGTGGCGTTCGGCCTGGTCCAGATAGCCCTGCCCGCGCAGAATATTGGCGTAGTTGTTGTTCACCGTCGACGCCAGCGCCGGATCGGCGTCCGGATGCGCGGCGAGAATCGCCTGCGCCCGGCGCAACAGCGGCGCTGCGGCGTCATACTGCGCTTCATCGAAGAACACCCCGGCAAGGTTGGCCAGCGGCGCAGCGGTCTCCAGCGCCGATGCGCCGTGTGCGCGCTCGGCCTCCTCCAGCGCCTGGACCAGCACCGGTCGCGCCTCCTGCGGCCGGCCGGCGGCGCGCAGGGCATGGCCCAGATGGGTGCGAATGCCGGCCAGCAGCGACGGATTGATATCCGTCGAACGCGCATAGGCCGTGATCGCCGCCTGCAAGTGCGGTATCGCCGCCTCGTAACGGCCGAGCGCGATTTCAGCCTGACCCAGCCCGCTCAGCGTCGCCGCGCGCTCCGGAGCGTCCGAAGCGTATAGCCGCGCCTCGATGGCGTCGGCGCGGCGCAGCAGCGGCGCAGCCTCCGCCGCCCGGTCCTGCGCCAGCAGCGCCGCGGCGAGATTGCCCAGCGCCACGGCGGTGTTGGGATGATCGGGACCGAAGGCGGCCTCCATGCTCTCCAGCGTGCGGCGATAACCGGCTTCGGACGCCGCCGTGTCGCCGCTGGCGCGCGCCAGCGCCGCCATGTTGTTCTCCACCACCGCCAGATAGCGGTGGGTCGGGGAGATGGCGGCGAAAATGCCTCGCGCCCGCGCCATCGCAGCCTGCGCCTCGTCAAAGCGACCCGTGACACGATAGACCTCGGCCAGATTGACCCAGCCGACGCCTACGGCCTCGGCCCCCGGCCCCTGCGCCTGTTCATACAAGCTGATGGCGCGCAGAAAGCCGGCCTCTGCGGCGGTGAGATCACCGCGGTTGAAGGCGCGGGCCGCCTCCTGATTGGCGGCCAGCGGATCGCCAGCCGCCTGCAGGCTTTTCGCGACGCGGGGCCGGCCGTCACCTTGTTCGGCAAGCGCCGCCTGTGGAGTCAGGATCAGGACCAGCGCCGTCGCCAGATGCACCGCGCGCATCGCCATGTCACTCCTGCGCCTGACCCAGCTCGCCGCGCAGATAGCGGATCGTCGAGCGTACGGCGCCCAGGCTTTCATGATCGGGGTGGAACTCCAGCATCAGGTCCTCGACGCCGAGGAAAACCTCCAGCGCCACGTCCAACCGTCCGGCGCGGATCGAGGATTCGCCTAGATTGTTGGCCGCCTGCAGAGTTAGTGGGCTCTCCCAGCCCGCCAGTTCGACATACATCACGAAGGCGCGGTCGAAGAGATTGGCGGCGCGGACATAATCCTCGGCCTGGTAAGCGGCGAAGGCGGCCTGGTTGATCTGCTGCAGTTCCGCTGCGCGGTCCTGCGCGGCCGCCGCCCTTTCGCCGCGGGTCAGCGGCGTCGGTTCGCTACTCTGCTGCGCCAGCGCGGCCTGCGGGCCAAGCGCCGCCATCGTCAAAGCCAGAAAGATCGCCCGCATGGCCTGTCCCACCCCTGCAAAACCTCTTGCAGGATAACGCGTGAACCGGGAACCCGCATGCGGGGTTTTCTGACACTTGCCGTCAGGCGTCCAGCAGGCGGGCGCGAATGGCGCGCTTGTCGGTCTTGCCGGTGCCGCCGCGCGGCAAGGGTTCGCTTTGCAGCCACCAGCGTTCGGGAATCTTGAAGCCGGCCAGGCGCGGCTCCAGGAATTCCGCAAGCTCGCCCTGGTCCAGCCCGGCGCCCGGCGCTGTCACCACCACGGCGCCGACGATCTCGCCCATGCGCTCGTCCGGCACGGCGAACACCGCCGCCTCGCGCACTTTCGGATGCGCGCTGATCGCCGCCTCCACCTCAAGACAGGAGATGTTCTCGCCGCCGCGGATGATGATGTCCTTGATGCGGTCGACGATGGTCAGAACGCCGTCGGCGTCCATGACGCCGAGATCGCCGGTGCGCAGCCAGCCGCCGGGGCGCAGCGCCTTTTCCGTCGCCTCCGGCTGGTTCAGATAGCCCGCGAAAACCACCGGGCTTTTGATCCACACCTCGCCGGTCTCGCCGCGCGGCAGTTCGGTTCCGTCTTCGGCGGCGATCTTGACCTGCGTCAGCGGCGGCAGCGGCCGGCCCGCGGCGCCGGGATTCTTCTGATAGTCCTCCAGCCCGATATAGGTGCCCACGGCGTTGGTCTCGGTCAGGCCGTAGCCGGAGCTGGTCCAGGCCTGTGGAAATGTCTCGCCGAGTTGCGCCACATGCGCGGGCGGGCGCTTGGCCCCGCCTGAGCCGATGTCGCGCAGGGTGGGCAGCGCCTTGCCAGCCGCGCGCGCGGCCAGCATCAGTTCGTGCGACATGGTCGGCACGCCGGTGAAACTGGTCACGCCCTCGCGCTCGACCAGCTCCACCGCCGCCTCCGGCGACCATTTGCGCATCATCACCATGGTGCGTCCGGCGACGATGGAGACCATGAAGATCGCGTGCGAGGCCGTGCAGTGGAACAGCGGCAGGGCGAACAGCATCACCGGCTGGAAGCCGTAGGGGCCGTCCTCTCCGCCGGTGGAGGCCTTTATCGCCGCGCCGACCAGGGCGTAGGACAGGATGGCCGTGGTCGCGCCGCGATGGGTCAGGATCGCGCCCTTCGCCTCCCCCGTGGAGCCGGAGGTGTAGAAGATCGCGAACGGGTCGTCGGGGTGGATCTCCGCCGGGGTGCGGTCGGCCTTCAGCGCCTCGGCCTGCAGGGCAGGCAGCGTCATGTCGGCGAAGGGCACGTTGTCGCGGCGGCTGATCAGCGTCAGGCCCAGCGCGTCCCTGATGTCTTTCAGGCGTTCGGCGCGCTGCGCATCGGCAATGACGATCCTGGCGCCGCAATCCTTCAGGGCGTAGGCCAGCTCAGCCGGCGTCCACCAGGCGTTCATCGGCGCCGCGACCGCGCCCAGCGCGGTTATGCCCAGGAACGCCGCCATCCATTCGGGGTAGTTGCGCATGGCGATGGCGACCACGTCGCCCTTTTTGACGCCATACGCCGCGCGCAGCCCGCCGGCGATCATGCGCGCATGAAGGCCCAGTTCGGCGAAGCTCCAGCGCATGTCCTCGTAGACCACGGCGGTCTTGTCGCCGTGCTGCTCGCACAGATGCAGCAGGAAGCGCAGATCGCCCGGCGCATTGACGAAAGCCGGCATCTTGACGCCGCGCACCTCGGCCTCGCCGACCGCGAACAGCGGCTCGGCCTTCATCACGCCAAGGATGGCGGCTTCCAGTTCGGGGCGCGACGGCGCGGGCAGTCTCTGGCTCATGGCCGGGATCGGACAGAAGCCGCAACGGCCTGTCAAGAAACGAAAATGCCGGGGCGGGGATGCGTCAGGCGATCAGCCGCCTGATCGCGTCCTGGTCGAAGAAACGCACCGGCGCGGCGAACTGGCCGTCGCCATCGGGCTGGATGGCGTCACCGCTGATGTCCGCAGCGCCGCTGCATACGGCCAGCGTGGCCAGCGACAGCGTGTCGGCGCCATTGACGAAGATGGCGACGCGGGCGACTTGCGCGCGTTCGGCGAAGGCCTCCAGCCGCCGCGCCTTGCGCGGCAGGCTTTCTGCGGCGGCGCCAAGGTCGAGACCTACGGATTCGAACCCCATGGACCGGAATTTGACCAGGTTCGTCTCGCCCTCCCCAGCGACGGCGCGAATGCGGAATCCGGCGCTGCGCACGCCGCGGGCGATCTCGTCCCAGATCCGTTCGCCCAGCGCACCTCCGGACGGAGACACCTCCAGGATCATGCGGCGGCGATCCGCCTCGCCAACAGCGCGCAAGGCCTCGAAATAGCGGCCCCGCAATGCGGCCCGCGTCAGCGTCTCATGACTGACCGGCAGGGTCAGCAAGGTGATGGTGCCCATCTCGCGCTGCCGGGCGGAGATCAACCGCGCCGCGGCGACTGTTGCGGTCTCGCACAGCATGGCGCGCAGGCCGGCGTCACCCTGCGACGCCGCCGCCGGCGGTTCCGGCGCGATGACGCGGTAGTTGAAGATCGCCTGTTTCCCCACCGTCCATATCGGCCGCAGCCGTCCGCCCCGGCGCTTCTCGCCGGCCCCGGCATCCAATGCTGGCGCGTCAGATTCCGGCGGCGCGCCGCCAACCGCGACGGTCTCCGTCCCAGCGGTCTCGCCGCGCTGGAAGGCGGCGGCGATTCCGCCTTCGTCCGCAAGGCTTGCGGAGCTGAGCGACAGCGTGCGGCTGCGTATCTCCATTGCGGCCGCCGCCGCAGCGCTCTCGCCCACCACATGGGCGAAGGCCTCTTCGGCGATGGCGGCGGTCTTCAGGGCCGCGGCTTCGCCCTCCAGTTCGCCGTAAATGATGAAGAACCCGGTCTGGCCGAGATCGATCAGCACGTCGGCGGGACCCAGGCGGCGGCGCATCACCGACTTGATCAGCTCCAGAACCCGCTCCTGTTTGGCCTTCCAGGCCTCGCCAATGCGCGCCTTGACCGAGTCGACGGGAACCACCTGCAGCCGGCCGGCGCTGAAATCCGCCCGGCCTTTCAGGACCGCCTGCAGACGTGAAACCGTATCCGGATCAAGATGCATGGGCGCGGCCGTCGCTCTGGCGAGCGGCGCAGGCGGTCACCGCCTCTGCAACGGCTTCGGCCAGTTGGCGCGCTGTGAACGGCTTTTGCAGCGACGCGTCGGCGCCCAGTTTCTCCGCCATCGGCAGGAAGCGGAAGTCACCCTTTATGCCGCCGCCGGTCATGGCGATGATCGCCACCTGCGGCCAGCGGCGACGCACGGCGGCGATAGCTTCCAGCCCCTCCACACCCGGCATCAGCAGATCGATGATCAGGATGTCCGGCTGCGATTCCCCGATGGCGCGCAGCGCCTCGCCTCCGTCAGAGGCCTCGTGCAGATCGGCTGCGATGCTCTCCAGCATGGCGCACACCGTTGCGCGAACCCCGGCGTCATCATCAGCCACCAGTATGCTTGGCACCTCTGCCTCTCCGCGCGCTGCGGGCCTTGCAACCCCTGGCTGCCAGGATGGGCGCAATAGGTAAAAAACCCGTCAAAAAGCGTCTCGTGACATGAAGTCTCGCTGGCGTGCAGTCGTCCCGGGCGGCGAGATAAATATCCATACAAAAAATATGGTAATCATTGCAGGACGGGTTTTACTCCACTTTTTATGCACGACAAAAGTAGTGAACAATGTTTACCTTCGGGTGGGCTCCACGCCCCTGCGCCTCTGCGCTACACTCAGCACCAATCTTGCAGCCGATTCGGGAACGGCCAGCCCTATGCCCAAGGCAAAGCCCACCACAGCGCCGAAACGGCCGCGCTTCGGCATTCGCGCCCGCATTTTCGCCATCACCGCTCTGGCCATCCTGCCGCTGGCGCTGCTGAGCGCGTTCAACGCCTGGCAATCTCGCGCAGCGGTGGAGGAAGATATCCATCAGGACGCGCGCTACCTGACCGCACTGGCCGCGGCCCGCTTTGATGGCGTGATCGGCCAGACCGGATCGCTGCTTACAGTGCTGAAGAACGCCGAGGCGGTGGCCCGGCGCGACATCGCCGGCTGCGTGGCGCTGTTCGCTTCGGTGCGCGAGGAGTTTGCACAGTATAACGCCATCGCACTCGTGGCGCCGGACGGCCGCATAGAGTGCAGCTGGCCTCACCAGCCGGGCCTCGACCTGTCGGACCGCGAATGGTTCCACGGCGCACTGGAAGCCGGCGGCCTCTACATCGGCCGCTACCAGTTGATCCGCCCGACCGAGGCGGCGCCCTCGATCGTAATCAGCCGCCCCGCGCCGATAGCGGAAAGCGACATTACCGGCGTCATCGCCGCCGGCCTGGACCTCAACTGGCTGAGCGAGGCGATCAGCGACGTCAATCTGCCTGAAGGCGGCGTGATCACGCTTTACGACCGCGAGGGCGTAATCGTCGCCCGGCATCCCAATCCCGCCCCCTGGGTCGGAACCACAGTGTTGGGCAGAGAACGGTTTCACAACGCCTTCACCGCCGGCGCAGGATCGGAACGGGCGCCGGGGCTCGACGGCCGCGAACGCTATTACGGCTACCAGACGCTGGGTGATGGCGCCCTGCTGCTGACCATCGGCCTGCCGGGCGATGCGTTGACCGCGCAGATCGAGCGGCTGACGCTGTTGAACTTCATCGGTTTCCTGCTGTCGCTGGCGGCCGGGCTGGCGCTGGCTGTCATCGCCGGCGCCCGCTGGATCTCGGCGCCGGTGCGCGATGTCGCCGCCGCCGCCGCCCGCCTGCGCCGGGGCGATCTGAAGGCCCGGGTGCAGAACGGCCGCGCCCTGCCGGAAATGGCGGAGCTGATCGCCGCCTTCAACGAGATGGCCGACGCTATCCTGAACCGCGACGCGCGCCTGAAGGAACGCGAGGCGGCGCTGAAGAAGAACACCGCCAACCTGCAGGAGCGGGTCAAGGAGCAGGCTTGCCTCTATAGCCTCGCCGAACTGTGCAGCCGCGCCGATCTGGGCGCCGAACAAATCCTGCGCCAGGCCGTCGACTTGTTGCCGCCGGGCTGGCAGCACCCGGAAATCGCCATGGCCACTATCACCTGGCGCGGACGGACCTTCCGGTCCAGGGCCTATGGCAAACCGGCCGTGACGATGACGCACCCTCTGATGGAGGGCGGCGACGCAGCCGGCACGGTCGAGGTCTCCTACAGTTACAAGGCCGAGGGCGAGGACGCCTTCCTGCCCGAAGAGGAAACGCTGCTGAAGGCGGTGGCGGAACTGCTGTCGCGCACCCTGGCGAGCCGTCGCGACTCCGAGGCGCTGAAGCTTCACCAGCTGGCCATCGAGGCCGCATCGCAGGGCGTGCTGATCACCGACGCCAGCCTGCCAGACAACCCGATCATATTCGCCAATCGCGGTTTCACGCAGATCACCGGCTACAAGGCGTCCGAGGCGGTGGGGCGCAACTGCCGCTTCCTGCAGGGCGAGGACACCGACAAGGACGCCGTCGGCGCCATACGCAAAGCGGTGGCGAAAGGTCAGCGTTTCGACGGCGAGATCCTGAACTACCGCAAGGACGGAACCCCGTTCTGGAACGAACTGCACATCGCGCCGATCCGCGAAACCGGCAAGAACGACGTGACGCATTTCGTCGGCGTCATCACTGACGTGACGGCGCGGCGCGAGATGAGCGAACAACTGCACCAGGCGCAGAAAATGGACGCGCTGGGCCAGCTGACCGGCGGCGTGGCGCACGACTTCAATAACCTGCTGACCGTGATCATGGGCAACGCCGAAATCCTGTCGAACCGGCTGGAGGACAAGAAACTGGCGCGGCTGGCCGCCATGTCGCTGGAGGCCGCCGACCGCGGCAGCCAGCTGACCCAGCGCCTGCTGGCCTTCGCCCGCAAACAGGCGCTGCAGCCGCGCAAGGTGAACGTAAACGCGGCTCTGAAACAGACCGAGGATTTGCTGGGGCGCACGCTCGGCGAACAAATCGAATTGCAGACCGCTTACGGCGCGGGCCTGTGGGACGCCTATGTCGACGCCTCGCAGCTTGAGAACGCGGTGCTGAACCTCGCCCTCAACGCCCGTGACGCCATGCCGAAGGGCGGCAAGCTGCTGCTTGAGACCGAGAATGTGCGCCTGGAGGGAGGCTATAGCGACGACCTGCCGGAGGCTGAACCGGGCCATTACGTGATGGTGGCGGTCAGCGACACCGGAACCGGCATGCCGCCGGAGGTGCGCGACCGGGTGTTTGAACCCTTCTTCACCACCAAGACCGAGGGCAAGGGCAGCGGGCTGGGCCTGTCGATGGTGTTCGGCTTCGTCAAGCAGTCAGGCGGGCATGTGAAAATCTATTCCGAGCCCGGGCAAGGCACGACCGTGAAGCTCTACCTGCCGCGGGCCACGGGCGGCGACACCGGCGACGCCCCGCTGTTCGAAGCCAGGGGCGAACCGCCGCAAGGATCGGAAATGGTGCTGCTGGTCGAAGACGACGCGCTGGTGCGCCAGTTCGGCGTCGAGGCGCTGACCGGCCTCGGCTATTCCGTCACCGCCTTCCCCAACGGGCTGGAGGCGCTGGCCGCGGTGAAGGATGGCCTCGCCTTCGACATCCTGTTCACCGACGTGGTGCTGCCCGGCGGCATGAACGGGCGGCAGCTGGCGGACAAGGTGCGCAAACTGCGCCCGGACCTGAAGGTGCTCTACACATCCGGCTACACCCAGAACGCCATCGTGCATCACGGGCGGCTGGACAAGGGCGTGCACTTGCTGAACAAGCCGTTCCGCCGCGCCGAACTGGGCTGGAAAATCCGCCAGGTGCTGGACGGCTCCGCCCCGAACGGCGGCTGAATAGACGGCATGCGCGGCGCGCGCCTTGACCGCGCCCCGCCCTTCGCCGTCACATGCCGCCCGCCAGCAGACGCGAGGGACGCGCATGAACCCGGTCGCCACCCGCCTTGACGACGGCGTTTTCGTCATCATAGCCGACAACCCGCCCGTGAACGCGCTGTCGCAAGCCGTGCGCGACGGGCTGATGCGCGCGATCGGCGCGGCGGCGGACAGCGGCGCGGCATGCGCCGTCATCGCCTGCGCCGGGCGCACCTTCTTCTCCGGCGCCGACATCACCGAGTTCGGCAAGCCGCCAAAGGCGCCCTCCCTGCCCGAGGTGATCGACGCCATCGAGGCCTGCCCCATTCCCGTCATCGCCGCCATTCACGGCGCGGCGCTGGGCGGCGGGCTGGAGGTGGCGCTGGGCTGTGACTACAGGATGATGGTTTCATCGGCGCGCGCCGGCCTGCCGGAAGTGACGCTGGGCATCATCCCCGGCGCCGGGGGCACCCAGCGCCTGCCGCGCCTGATCGCGCTGTCCGAGGCGCTGGAGATGATCGTCACCGGCAAGCCGGTCTCCGCCGCCAGGGCGCTTGAAACCGGCCTCGCCGACCATGTGGCCGAGGGCGAGGCGCTGGCCGCGGCGCTGGCTTTCGCGCGCTCTGGCAAGCTGGAAAAACGCCCGCTGGGCGCCCGCCCCTCGCCCGCCGCGGATGACAAGGCTTTCGCCGCCTGGCGTGGCCACGCCGAAACCCGCATGCGCGGCCAGATCGCGCCGCAGCGCGCGATCGACGCCGTGCAGGCCGCCTGCGCGCTTGGAACCCCGGACGGGCTGGCGAAGGAGCGGGAGATATTCCTTGATCTGGTGACCGGCGCCCAGTCGCGCGCCCTGCGCTACGCCTTCTTCGCCGAACGCGCCGCGTCGAAGATCGCGGGTCTCGCCGCAGAACCCCTGCCCCTTGATCGCGCCGCGGTGATCGGCGCCGGCACCATGGGCGCGGGCATCGCCGCGGCCTTCATGAACGCCGGGATTCCCGTGGCGCTGTTCGACCAGAATCCGGAGGCGCTGGCGGCGGGGCTGGCCCGCATCGCCGCGATCCGCGACGGCGACCTCGCCAAGGGCCGCATCGGCGAGGCCGAACATTCGCGCCGCGCCGGCCTGGTCAGCGGAGTATCCGGTTACGATGAGTTGAAGGGGGTCGATCTGGTCATCGAAGCGGTATTCGAGGACATGGATGTGAAAAAGGCCGTGTTCGCCGAACTGGACAAGGCCGTGAAGCCCGGCGCGATCCTGGCCACCAACACCAGCTATCTGGACGTGAACGAAATCGCTTCCGTCACCGGACGCCCGGGAAGCGTGCTGGGCCTGCATTTCTTCAGCCCGGCGCACATCATGCGCCTGCTGGAGATCGTGCAGGCGGACAGGACGTCGGACGCCGCCCTGGCTGCGGCGCTGACGCTGGCCAAACGCCTCGGCAAAACGCCGGTGGTCGCCCGCGTCGGCCACGGCTTCATTGGCAACCGCATGCTGTCCGGCTATGGCCGCGAGGCGGGCCTGCTGGCCATCGAGGGCGCCAGCCCGCAGGACATTGACGCCGCGCTCTACGATTTCGGCATGCCGATGGGCCCCTTCGCCATGGCCGACATGGCCGGGCTGGACATCGGCTATTCCATGCGCCGCAAGCTGGACCCGTCGCATTACGAGCCGCGCGCAACCGCCCTGCACGACCGGCTGGTCGAGATGGGCCGCAAGGGCCAGAAGACCGGCGCCGGCATCTACGCCTACGCCCCCGGCTCGCGTGCGCCGAAACCGGACCCGGAGGTGGAGGCGCTGATCGAACAGATCGCCGCCGAACAGGGCGTGAAACGCCGCCGAATCGGTGCGGACGAGATCGTCGACCGCTGCATTCTCGCCCTTGTGAACGAAGGCGCGAAGGTGCTGGCGGAAGGCGTGGCGCGATCGGGAAGCGACATCGACGTGGTCTACCTGCACGGCTACGGCTTTCCGCGCTGGCGCGGCGGGCCGATGTTTCACGCCGACGAGCGCGGCCTGAAAGAGGTGCTGGCCCGCATCGAAAGCTTCGCGGCGGCGCACGGGCCGCGCTGGTGGGCGCCAGCGCCGCTGCTGACGGAACTGGCGACGAAGGGCGGCCGGTTAAGTGAATACTCGTCCTGACGCCGCACAGCGCGCCCGCCGTGGCTTGCGCGCGCATGCGGTTTGCGTTTGAACTGCCGCCCCCTGCGGCGGAATGAAAGCGCACGGCATGAGCATCGCGGTCATCGGCGGCGGCCCCGGCGGGCTCTACTTCGCCATTTCCATGAAACTGCGCGATCCGAAGCGCCGCATCGACGTTTATGAGCGCAACCGGCCTGACGACACCTTCGGCTGGGGCGTGGTGTTTTCCGACCAGACGATGGGCGAAATCACCGCCAACGACGCCGCCAGCGCCGTGGCGCTGGCCGGCGGCTTCGCCCACTGGGACGATATCGACGTCTTCTACCGCGGCGAAAAGGAGACCTCGACCGGCCACGGGTTTTTCGGCATCGGCCGCATGAAGATGCTGAACATATTGCAGGACCGCGCCCGCGAACTGGGCGTGAACCTGCATTTTGAATCCGAAATCGGCCCGGACCTGTCCAGTCTTGGCGAGGCGGAACTGATCGTCGCCGCCGACGGCATCAATTCACAGATCCGCGCCAGCCACGCGCATGTGTTCAAGCCCGACATCGAAACCCGCGCCAACAAGTTCATCTGGCTGGGGGTAGAGAAGACGTTCCCGGCCTTCACCTTCGCCTTCCTTGAAACGCCGCATGGCTGGATATGGGCGCACGCCTATCCATTCAGCCGCACGCACTCCACCTTCATCGTGGAATGCCCGGAAGCCACCTGGCGTGGCTTCGGTTTTGACCGCATGAGCCAGGAGGAAACCTGCCGGCTGTGCGAGGAGCTGTTCGCCGACCATCTGAACGGCCAGCCGCTGATCAGCAACGCCCGGCATTTGCGCAGCGGCGCGTGGCTGAACTTCAACCGCGTGCTGTGCGAAACGTGGGTGCACGGCAATATCGTACTGCTGGGCGATGCGGCGCACACGGCGCATTTCTCCATCGGATCAGGCACCAAGCTGGCGCTTGAAGACGCCATCGCGCTGGCCGACGCGCTGGCCGCCGCCGGCAAGCCGCTTTCAGAGCGCCTTCACGACTATCAGGAAGCGCGCAAGCTGGAATCGCTGAAACTGCAAAGCGCGGCCCGCAACTCCACCGAATGGTTCGAGAATGTCGAACGCTACACGCGCTTCGAGCCGCGCCAGTTCGCCTACGCCCTGCTGACGCGCAGCCAGCGGGTGAGCCATGAGAACCTGCGCCTGCGCGACCCCGAATGGCTGATGGAGGTCGAGGCCTGGTTCGCGCGCCGCGCCCCGGGGGCAAAGCCGTTTCGCGCCCGCAACGCCCCGCCGCCAATGTTCACGCCCTTCGCGCTGCGCGGCATGGAATTGCAGAACCGAGTCGTCGTCTCGCCGATGTGCATGTACTCGGCCGAGGATGGAACCCCGAACGACTTCCACCTCGTGCATTACGGCGCCCGCGCCATGGGCGGGGCGGGGCTGGTTTACGCCGAGATGACCGACATCAGCGCCGATGCGCGCATCAGCCCCGGCTGCGCCGGTCTTTACATGGACGAACACGTCGCCGCGTGGCGGCGGATCACCGATTTCGTGCATCAGCGCTCCGGCGCGAAAATGGCTATCCAGATCGCCCATGCCGGGCGCAAGGGCGCGACGAAGCTGAGCTGGGAAGGCGACAACGAACCGCTGGAGGCCGGCGGCTGGCCGCTGATCGCCCCCTCGCCCGTCCCGTGGTCGGCCAAAAACCAGACCCCCCGCGAAATGACTCGCCAAGACATGGACCGGGTGAAGGCCGATTTCGTCACCGCCACGAAACGCGCGCTGGACTGCGGCTTCGACATGGTGGAGCTGCATTGCGGCCACGGCTATCTGATGTCGTCCTTCATCACCCCGGTCTCCAACCGGCGCGGCGACGAATATGGCGGCTCTCTGGAAAACCGGCTGCGCTATCCGCTGGAGGTGTTCGAGGCGATGCGCGCCGTCTGGCCCGCCGACCGGCCGATGTCGGTTCGGCTGTCAGCCAATGACTGGGTGGGCGAGGACGGGGTGACGCCGAACGACGCGGTGCGCATCGCCGCGCATTTCATCGAGGCCGGGGCGGACCTGATCGACGTTTCCGCCGGGCAGACGACGCCGAAGGCCCGGCCCGTCTATGGCCGCATGTTCCAGACCCCGTTTTCGGACCAGATCCGCAACACGCTGGGCTGCGCCACAATGGCGGTGGGCAATATCTACGAGGTCGATCACGTCAATTCGATCCTCGCCGCCGGGCGCGCCGACCTGGTGGCGCTGGCGCGTCCGCACCTGATGGACCCGAACTGGACGCTGCGCGCCGCGGCTGAACTGGGCTATGACGGTGCGGCGGTTCCGAACCAGTACCGGGCCGGCTTCGCGCAGTTGAAGCGGAATCTGGCGCGCGCCGCGGAAATGACGGAGTTGAAGGCATGAAAACCCTGCAAGGACGCACGGCCGTTATCACCGGCGGCGGCACAGGCATCGGCCTCGCCATCGCCGAACGTCTGCACGCTGGCGGCGCGAACATCATCCTGATGGCCCGCGACATGGTGCGGCTGGAAAAGGCCGCCAGCGGTATTCCGGGCGCAAAGGCCATCGCGCTGGACGTCACCGACGAAAAATCGGTGGAAGCGGCCTTCGCAAGGGCGCGGGAAAACGGCGACATCGACATCCTGGTCAACAACGCCGGCATCGCCGCCTCCTCCCCCTTCGCCAAGACGACGCTGACGCAGTGGCGGCAGATCATCGACGTCAACCTGACCGGCGTGTTCCTGTGCTGCCTGGAGGTCGCGCCGGACATGGCGAAGGCCGACTACGCCCGCATCATCAATGTCGCCAGCATCGCCGGCCTGCGCGGCGGGGCGTATATCGCGCCCTACTGCGCCTCCAAGCACGGGCTGGTGGGGCTGACCCGCGCGCTGGCCGCCGAGTATGCGAAAACCGGCCTCACGGTGAACGCCATCTGCCCCGGCTATGTCGAGACCGCGATGGCCGAACAGGCCATCGCCACCATCATGTCCAAGACCGGGCGCAGCCACGAGGAGGCGGTGGCGGAGCTAGCCAAGATGAACCCGCAAGGCCGGCTGATCCAGGTGGAGGAAGTGGCCGAGGCCGCCGCCTGGCTGTGTTCGCCGAACAGCTATTCCATCAACGGCCAGGCCATTCCCATCAGCGGCGGACAGGCCTGAGCGCCGGCGCGCGAAAGGAAGAAACATGGATCCCGCAAACTTCCAGCCGGCGCATTTCCTGTGGGCATTCAGCGACGGCGTCGCCACGATTACACTGAACCGGCCTGAGAAGAAAAATCCGCTCACCTTTGAATCTTATGTGGAATTACGAGAGACATTTCGCGCTCTGACCACCGCGCCGCAGGTGAAGGCGGTGGTGCTTTGCGGCGCGGGCGGCAATTTCTCGTCCGGCGGTGATGTGCATGAAATCATCGGCCCGCTGACGAAAATGGACATGCCGGGCCTGCTCGCCTTCACGCGTCTGACCGGCGATCTGGTGAAGGCGATGCGCGACTGCCCGCAGCCGATTATCGCAGCGGTGAACGGGGTTTGCGTCGGCGCCGGGGCGATCATGGCCATGGCCTCCGACCTGCGGCTGGCGGCGCCGGAGGCGAAGACTGCCTTCCTGTTCAACCGCGTCGGGCTGGCAGGCTGCGACATGGGCGCCTGCGCCATCCTGCCCCGCATCATCGGTCAGGGGCGGGCCAGCGAGCTGTTGTTCACCGGCCGCTCCATGAGCGCCGAAGAGGGTGAAAAATGGGGATTTTACAACAGAGTAGTGGAACAATCTAAACTTATGGACGAGGCGATGGCGCTGGCCCGGCGGCTGGCGGACGGCCCGTCCTTCGCCAACGCCATGACCAAGAACCAGCTCAACATGGAATGGGACATGGGCCTGCACGCCGCCATAGAGGCCGAGGCGCAGGCGCAGGCGATCTGCATGAACACCCGCGATTTCGAGCGCGCCTACAAGGCGTTCGCAGCCAAGGAAAAACCCGTGTTCGAGGGAAACTGACATGGCGGCGCCCGCGCATCTCGACTGGCCGTTCTTCAACGAGGAACATCGCGCGCTGGCGGCGCAAGCGGGCGAGTGGGCGGCGCGAAGCTTTGGTGATTCCGGCTTCGTCCATCATGGCGACATCGACGCCGAATGCGGCGACATCCTGAAACAGCTTGGCGCCGCGGGCTTCCTGCGGCTTTGCGTTCCCGCGCCCTTCGGCGCGCATGAGCGGCTGGACGTGCGCAGCCTGTGCCTGATGCGCGAGACGCTCGCCCGTCGCTCAGGCCTCGCCGACTTCGTGTTCGCCATGCAGGGGCTGGGCTCCGGCGCGATCAGTCTTTACGGCTCCGACGCGCAGAAGGCGGCCTGGCTGCCCAGGGTGGCAGCGGGCGAGACCGCCGCCGCCTTCGCGCTGACCGAGCCGGAGGCGGGGTCTGACGTCGCCAATCTCGCCCTCGCCGCCGAACGCAAGGGCGGCGGCTATGTGCTGAACGGTGAAAAAACCTTCATCTCCAATGGCGGCATTGCGGGTTTCTACGTCGTCTTCGCCCGCACCGGCGAAGCGCCGGGGGCGAAGGGGATCAGCGCCTTTCTGGTTCCCGCCGATACGCCGGGGCTGAGCGTGGCCGAACGGATTGAGACCCTGGCTCCGCATCCGCTGGCGCGGCTTGCGTTCAAGAACAGCGCGGTTCCGGCCGATGCGCTGATCGGCGCGCCGGGACAGGGCTTCATGATCGCCATGGCGGTGCTGGACGTGTTCCGGTCCACCGTCGGGGCCGCGGCGCTGGGCTTCTGCCGCCGGGCGATGGACGAGGCCGTGAGCCGCGCCAAGGGCCGCAAGCTGTTTGGCGGTCCGCTGGCGGACCTGCAACTGGTGCAGGCGCAGATCGCCGACATGGCGCTCTCCGCCGACGCCTCGGCGCTGCTTATCTACCGCGCCGCCTGGGCCAAGGACCGCGGCGCGCCGCGCGTCACCCGCGAGGCGGCGATGGCCAAGCTCTACGCCACCGAAGCCGCCCAGGCCGCGATCGACGCCGCGGTGCAGATTTTCGGCGGGCTTGGCGTCACCAGGGGTTCGGTTCCCGAGGCGCTGTACCGCGAGATCCGGGCCTTGCGCATCTATGAAGGCGCCAGCGAGGTGCAGAAAATCGTCATCGCCCGGCAAGTGCTGGCGGAGGAAGGCTGATGGACATTCTGCAACCGCCCGGCTGGCCACGCCCGCGCGGCTATTCCAACGGCGTCGCCGCCTCGGGGCGGCTGGTGTTCGTCGCCGGCCAGATCGGCTGGGACGAGAGCGGCGAGATCGTCAGCGGCGGTTTCACCGCCCAGTTCCGGCAGGTTCTGGAGAACACCCTCGCCGTCCTCGCAGAAGCCGGCGCCGGGCCGCAGCATGTGACGCGCATGACCGGCTATATAACGTCGCGGAATCAGTACCTTAAGGCTGCGCCGGAGCTGGCGGCGGTGTGGCGCGAACTGATGGGAAAACACTATCCGGCGATGGCGTTCGTGGAGGTCTCCGGCCTGATGGAGCCGGGGGCGGTGATCGAGATCGAGACCACGGCGGTCATACCGGCAAGTGACTGAAAATACGCCGTAATCCGGCCCGGTGAGAGGCCGCGCGGCGGGGAGGAAAAGCATGCAGGAGCTGGGCCGCAGCGGCTATCGGGACGATTTCGCGCGCACGCGCCTGCCGCCGCGCGAACTGTGGCCGGATTTTCGCTTCACGCTGCCGGAACTACAATATCCTCAAAGACTTAACGCCGCCGCCGAATTGCTGGACCGGCAGGTGGCGGCCGGCGCCGGCGCAAACATCGCTATCCATTCCGTTGCGCGAAACCTTACCTATTCCGACCTCCTGGCTCACTCTAACCGTATCGCCCATGTCCTTACGGATGACCTGGGCCTGGTTCCCGGCGCCCGGGTGCTGCTGCACGGCGCCAACACCTGGGAATTGTTCGCCGCCTGGTACGGCTGTCTGAAGGCCGGCGGCATCGCGGTGGCGACCATGCCGCTGCTGCGCGCCGGCGAGCTGGCGGTGATCGCCGAGACGGCGCAGGTCAGCCACGCGCTTTACGACGCCCGCTTCGCCGAGGCGGTTGAGGGCGCGATGGCGCAGGCGCCGGTGCTGAAACACGCCCTCGCCTGGGGGCCGGGCGGCGAACTTGAAAACCGCATGGCGGCCAAACCCGCCGCGTTCGACAATTGCGACACCGCCGCCGACGACGTGGCGCTGCTGGCCTTCACGTCGGGCACCACCGGCAAGCCCAAGGCCTGCGCGCACTTCCACCGCAGCGTGCTGGCCATGGCCGACAGCTTCGCCCGCCATGTGCTGACGCCGCAGCCCGGCGAGATCTACGCCGGCACGCCTCCCCTGGCCTTCACCTTCGGGCTGGGGGCGTTTCTGGTGTTTCCGGCGCGCTTCGGGCTTGGCGTCGCCCTGCCCGCCAGGCCGGGGTTCGAGGCGCTGGCCGAAACCGTGCAGCAGTTCCGCGCCACCACCCTGTTCACCGCCCCCACCGGCTATCGCGCCCTGACGGGGCTGTGGGACCAGTACGACCTGTCCTCGGTCGCCAAGGCCGTCTCGGCCGGCGAACACCTGCCGGAGGCGACGTGGCGGGCGTTCCGCGACAAGACCGGCATCGAGCTGATCGACGGCATCGGCGCCACCGAGCTGATCCACATTTTCATATCCGCCGCTGGCGAGGCCATCCGCCCCGGCGCCACCGGCAAGCCGGTGCCGGGGTATGAGGCCGAGGTGTGGGACGCAGCCGGAAACCCCGCAAACCCCGGCGAGACCGGGCGCCTGGCCGTGCGCGGGCCGACCGGCTGCCTCTATCTCGCCGACGAGCGCCAGAAAACCTATGTCCGGAAGGGCTGGAACATCACCGGAGACCTCTACCGCAAGGACGAGGACGGCTATTTCCACTATGTCAGCCGCGCCGACGATCTGATCGTCTCTTCCGGCTACAACATCGCCGGGCCGGAGGTGGAGCAGGCGCTGCTCACCCACCCCGCCGTCGCCGAATGCGCCGTCACCGGCGCGCCGGACGAAACGCGCGGAACCATCGTCAAGGCCTGGGTGGTGGCGAAGCCGGGCGAAACCCCCGGCCCGGAGCTGGCCAAAGCCCTGCAGGAGCATGTGAAACAGGCGATCGCGCCTTACAAATACCCGCGCGCGGTGGAATTCCTCGACGCCCTGCCCAAAACCCAGACCGGCAAGATCCAGCGCTTCCGCCTGCGCGATGAGGGCTGAACGGGCGGGGCGATACGCTGTCTGGAGCCCTCGTCCTTCGTGGCCTGCTTCGCAGGCGCCTCAGGATGAGGGTGTTTGTAGATTCAATACCCTACCCCCTCATCCTGAGGTGCTTGCGCGCAGCGCAAGCCACGAAGGACGAGGGAGCCCGGAAAGGCGCCGGTCTGCGCGCCGCCGCATCGTCTCCCCCTCAAGGGGGAGGCGATAAAGCTGGTCCGAGCCGGATAGATAGTGGACGGATCGGACCATGCCTCCTACCCAAACCGCACCGTCACCTTCAGGCCGGGATGGGCGTTCTCCACCTTCAGCGCCGCGCCGTGGCGGATGGCGATGGCGCGCACCAGCGCCAGGCCGAGGCCATGGCCGCCGGCCTGGCCCGCCGCGCCGCGCTCGAACCGGTTGAAGATCGCGCCCAGCTTGTCTTCGGGCACGCCGGGGCCGTCATCGGCCACCGTCAGCACCGGGCGCGGCCCGCCCTGCACGCTCACCGTCACCGTTCCGCCCGCGGGCGTGAACTTCACGGCGTTGTCGACCAGGTTCGCCGCCAGTTGCGTCAGCAGCGCCGCATCGCCCAGCACCGGCGCCGGGGCGAGACCGGCGGACAGGCGCACGCCCTTCTCCGCCGCCACGTCCTCGTACAGCGTCACGGCCTGCGCGGCGGCGGCGGAAAGGTCGGTCTGCGCGTCGCCGCCCGCGGCCCCGGCCTCGATCTCGGCGACATCCAGCAGCGCCTCGAAGGTGGACAGCAGGCCCGCGGCGCGTTGGCGCGCCTCCTCGATGCCTTGCGCGCGCGCCTGCGGGTCGCGCTCCTCGGCCGCGTCGTCCAGCGCCGCCTGCAGCCGCGCCAGCGGCCGGCGCAATTCGTGGCTGACCCGGTCGGTGAGGTGCTTCATGCCGTCCACCAGCGCCGCGACATGATCGAAACTGCGGTTGGCGCGGGCGGCCAGCAGGGCGATCTCGTCATCGCCATTCACCCCGGCGCGGGCCTTCAGGTCGCCCGCCGCCACCCGGTCGAACACCTGGTTCACCGCCTCCACCCGCCGCGCCGTGCGCCGCCCGATCCAGAAGCCCAGCCCCATCATCAGCGCCGCCGGGATGCCGGCCATCAGCGCCGCCAGCAGGGCGAAGCGCATGGCGATGCTTTCATGAATCTCGACCTGGCGGCCGACCAGCAGCGGGAACCGCCCGTCGACATATTCGACCTTGGCCAGGAACTGCACCCGCCGTCCGTCGTCGCCGGTGCGTGAAAAGCGCACCCAGCCGCCCTCGCCCGGCGCCTCTTCCGGCCAGGGCAGCAGATTGCCGGCCAGCGCCTGTCCGTTCTGGTCCTGCAGCAGATACACCGGCCGCGCTGCGCACTCGCCCCCGAACAGGCCCACGGCGGGCGGGCAGCCCGCCCCGCCGCGGTCACGGGCGATGCGGAAACTGATCGATTGCGAAATGCCGATCACGCCCCAGTCGGCGAAATCCTGGTCCAGGCTGGCGCGGTCGGCGGCGATCTCGCCGCGCAACTGGTCGAACACCGCCTGCCGCGCCTGCTGATACAGCAGCGCCGCCAGCGCCGCCGCGGCCAGCGCGAAGACCAGCGCGAACAGCGCGGCCAGTTTCAGCGCGGACGCCGGCGCCTTCACGATCGTTCACCCCTCGTCCTGGCCGTCCTCCCCGCCCGCGGCGGTCAGCACGAAGCCCTGCAGTCTCCGGGTGGCGATCAGATCATGGCCGACGGTTTTTCTCAAAGCCCGGCGCAGGCGCGCCACCGCCACGTCGATGACATTGATCTGCGGCGGCAGGTTCGGAAAGTCCGTCCATACAACGCGCCACAGGGTTTCGCGGCTCACCGGCTCGCCAGCGTTTCCGGCCAGGGTCTTCAGGATGTCGAATTCCTGCGGCGACAGGCGGATATGGGTTCCGTTCCAGTGCGCGGTTCGCGCCTTGGCCCGCACCTCCAGCCCGCCGATCACGTAAACCTCCGGGTTCGCGGCGGCGCCGGAACGGCGGATCAGCGAGCGGATGCGGGCGCGCAGCTCGTCTTTGTCGAAGGGTTTGGGCAGATAGTCGTCGGCGCCGGCGTCCAGCCCCTCGACCCGGTGCCGCGCCTGGCCCAGGCCGGACAGCACCAGCGCCGGCGCCGTCACCCCCGCCGCACGCAGGCGGGCGAGGATGTCCAGCCCCTCGGCCCCGTCGGCCTCAAGTATCCGGTCGACGATCAGCACGTCGAACCCCCCGGCGCCGCCCAGCCGCAGGGCCGTGGCGGCGTCGGCGGCGCGCTGCAGCCGCCAGCCAGGCTCCGCGGCCAGCGCCGCGGCCACGCGCCCGGCCCACACGTCCTCGTCCTCGATCAGCAGTATCCGCAAGTCCCCTGTCATGGCTCTCCCTTCCATGATGTCCCCGTCAGTATGGCCCCCCCGACGCCCCAGCGAAGGCCGAATGCATGGGCGGCCCCGCCGGCGTTGCTCCGCGCGACAGCCCGAGGAATCGCGGCGCCTCCCCGTCTCGTTTTACATACAGCGCCACGGCCATGTCCGCCGCCTCCAGCGCGGCGCGGGCCGCATCGGCATCGTGGACGGACGTCACGCCCACCGCCAGCAGCCAGTCGCCCGGCATCAGCCCGGCGCGGGCGGCGGGGCTTCCGGCCGTCACTTCGTCGATGCGCACGCCCCCGCCGGGCGCATTCTCGAAACCCAGTCCGAAGGACGCGGCGGCGCGCGGCGCCGGGCCGATCCCTCCGCGCGCCACGGCTTCGCCGGGCGGTTCGTCCAGAACCGCCGCGATGGTGAAACTTTCGCCGCCGCGCAGAACTTCCAGCCGCACTTCGTCACCCGGCGCGGCGCCCAGCAGGCGGCGGTTGACGTCGCGCGGCGCGCGCACCGGCGATCCGTCCATGGCGATGATCACGTCCCCGGGCTCCAGCCCGGCGCGTTCGGCCGGGCTGCGCCGGGTCAGCGCCTCCACGACAACGCCGCCGCCGGGCGGAGTCCCAAGCCCTTCGGCCAGCGCCGCGTCCAGCCCGCGCAGGCTGACGCCCAGGAAACCGCGCGGCGCATGCCCCTGCTCCGCCAGGCGGCGCAGCACCGGCCCGGCGATCTCCGACGGAATGGCGAGGCCGACGCCGATGTCGAACAGCGTCTCGCGCGGGGTGGCCGTGTTCACGCCCACCACCCGGCCCGACAGGTCGATCAGCGGACCGCCGGAATTGCCGGGATTCAGCGCCGCGTCATGCTGCACATAGTCCACCCCGTCGGCGCCGTCATAGGCGCGGCCGAAGCCGCCGATCACGCCGGCGGTGACCGAGAACGGAAAATCCAGCGGCGAGCCGAGCGCCAGCACCCGCTCGCCCGGGCGCAGGCGCGCCGATGGCGCGAACGGCAGGGCCGCAAGCGGCGCCGGCGCCGAGACCCTGAGCAGGGCGAGGTCGGTGCGGGGGTCGCCGCCGATCAGGCTGGCCTCCAGGACGGTTCCGTCGGCCAGCCTCACCAGCACCCGCCGCGCGCCGGCGACGACATGGTGATTGGTGGCGATCAACCCGCTGGAATCGAATACGAAGCCGGAACCGTTGCGCCATTCGTGACCCGGCGCGCGCTCGATGTCCGCCACGCCGCCGGCATCCGCCATGACCGGGAACAGGCGCGACTCCTGTTCGACATGGATCGCCACCACGCCCGGCAGGGCGCGGGCGGCGGCGCGCGCCTCGTCCCCGCCTGCGCGGACAGGCGTCAGCATCACCCCGGCCAGCGCCGACAGCGCCGCTGTCGCGGCGATGACCGCGGTGAAAGCCAGACCGGAAAGTCGAACCCTCGCATCCATGCCCAATGCTTTCCATCGCCGCCGGGCCAGGCATACTGACAAACCCCGTCAGGCTTCACGGACGGGCTGGACAAGCCGCGCGCGCGCTGGCGCTATCGTCCGCAGAAACCAAACCGGGAGACGCCCGCAGATGATCCGCGCCGCCATCATCAGCCTCGCACTCGGCTGCGGCCTCGCCCATGCGGACGAAGAGCCAAAGCCCGCGCCTCCAGACGCTTCGCTGGAGCAACTGGCCATGGCCGACGCCATCGCCGTCTGGGGCGAGCGCGCCGGCGACGCGCTGGCGCTGATCGCCGCCGCGCGTATCCATGCCGGCTTCGAGACCCGCGACGCCGACCTTGGCGGACAGGCGTCCGGCGGAGAGCCGTCCTTCAAGGAGCCGCGCGATCCCGATCCCGCCGCGCGGCTGCTGGCGCAGGCGGCGCGTATGGCGGGCGGCGATTCCGCCCTGACGGCCCTGATCGAGGAGACGCGGGAGCTGTTCCGCCGCCGCGGCCCGGTGGACGGCCCGCACCGCGCCACGGCGCGCGTGCGCGGCTCCGGCGGGCGGGTCACTTTCGTCTGGGCGTTCGAAGCCGGGGAGATCGCGCAGGTCTACGCCCGCGGCGACGGCGACACCAGTCTTGACCTGAACGTCTATGACCAGGCCGGCGAGCGCGTCTGCCGCGACGCCGGGCCGGGCGACCGGCTGTTCTGCCAATGGGCGCCGGCGCGCACCGGCGAATTCCGGATCGAGGTGGTGAACAACGGCATCGTCTTCAACGATTTCATGATCGTCACCAACCGTCCGGCGCGGCGCTGAATCCATAAGTTCTGACAATGCCGGACAGGTTCAAGCGCGTGTATTTACAGGCTGATTTCCACCCATAGTATCCGCATCGGGTCGCTGGACTGGGACGCAGGCGGCCAGATGAGCAACCGGGAGACAGGACCATGAAAACCCTTTACTTCGCCAGCGCCGCGCTTGCGCTGGTCATCGCCGCCCCCGCCTTCGCCGATGAAGGCGACGGCCCGAATTTCGCCGAGGACGCCCGCTCCGACGAGCAGACCGGCGTCGAGCTGATCGCCCTGTCGGGCGACCTCTACCAGTACGGCGTCGACAACCGCGACCCGCTGGCCGTGATCGTCGCGGCGCGCATGCGCGCCTCGGTCCAGGTCACGGACTCTGATCATGAAGCCGAAGGCGATGTCGAACCCGGCAGCGACGGCGCCTTCATCAGCGCCGAAGACATGTTCGAGGAAGCCCGCATCCTCGCCCGCGGCGACGAAATGATCGTCGCCATGATCGACGACGCCACGGCGGATGATTCCCGCGGCCGCGTCGGCGGGCCGGGCCGGTCTTCCGGCGTGCTGGCCGCGCGCGGACGCGCCAGCTACAACATAGCCTTCACCGGCGGGCAGCGCGCGGCGGTCTCCTCCGCCGGCGCCGGCCGCACCGACATCGACATGTACATCTACGACTCCAACGGCAATCTGATCTGCCGCGACATCAACTATTCCGACCGCAGCTTCTGCGCCTGGACGCCCCGCTGGACGGGCACGTTCCGGATCGAGCTGCGCAATCTCGGCGGCGTTTCCGCCCCCTATTCCGTCGTCACCAACTGACGGCCCGGAAGGCATGCGCAGGACGGGCGGCCCTCGGGCCGCCCGTTCCGTTTCATGACCGCCATTGTCAGATTGCGCCCGGTGCGAAACCCCGCCCGCCGCTGTATGTTCCGCGGTGAATGTCCGGGGAGGATCCGCATGCGCATGTCTCTCGCCACGCTGCTGTTCGCCGCGGCCGTTGTGTTCGCGCCCGCCCTGCACGCAAGCGGCGCCGTTCGCGATGACGGCGAGCGCCGGCTGGCGCTGCTGATCGGCGCCTCGAACTATCCGGTGGATTCGATCGGCGCGGATGTTTCGCTGCTGGGGCCGAAGAACGACGTGGCGCTGCTGATCCGCGCGCTGCGCGCGGCGGGCGTGGCGGACGAGGACATGATCGTGCTCGCCGACGGGCTGGAGGAGACCGGCGTCGACCGCGCCGCCGACGGCATGCCCACGCACGCCGAAATCCTCGCCGCCTTCGCCGACATGAGCGGCCGTGTGCGTCCGGGGGATTCGGTGCTGGTGTATTTCTCGGGCCATGGCTCGCGCCAGCCGCAACTGCCCGGCCACCCGCCGGAACTGATCGAGGCCAATGGCTATGACGAGATTTTCCTGCCGCTGGACATCGGCCGCTGGCAGGGCGCCCAGGACGACCGCCAGGCGGGCGTGGAGAATGCGCTGATCGACGACGATATCGGCGAATTCATCAACGGGCTGCGGGCGCGTGACGCCTTCGTCTGGCTGGTGGTGGACACCTGCCATTCCGGCACCGCCGACCGCAGCGGCGGCGGCGGCGAATGGCGCACGCGCGAGGTGCTGCCCGAGATGCTGGGCATTCCCGGCGACGCCATCGCTCACGCCGAGACAGTCGCCCGAGCCAGCCGCGCGGCCGGGCCGTCGCGCCCCGAAGGTCCGGTCAGCGTCGGCGGCGGCGGCATCGTCGCCTTCTTCGCCGCCCATTCGGGCCAGCTGGCGCTTGAAGGCCCCCTGCCCCGCACCGCCCGCCCCGGCGAGCGCAAGAACCACGGCCTGCTGACCTACCAGGTCGCCCAGGCGCTGCTCAGCGGCGAGGCCGGCACCTATCGCGATCTCGCCTACCGGGTGCTGAACGGCTACGACGACTGGGGCGCGCGCGCGCCGGCGCCGCTGTTCGAGGGCGAGCTGGACCGCCCTGTCTTCGGACTGGGCGAAGCCGGCGAACGCGCCTGGCCGGTGGAGCGCATGGACACGCGACGGACCGTGGTCGGCGCCGGCGCGCTGGACGGCGTCGGCGAGGGCGCGGTTTTCCGTCTCAACGTCATCGACCCCGACACCGGCGGGCCGCATCCGTCCTTCCCGGGCCCGTATTTCATGCAGGCCGCCGAAGTGGGCCAGACGCAAACCGTCGCCGAACTGGCGGCCTATGGCGGCGAGCCCGCCGCGCGCCGGGTGCCGCCCTATGGCTTCCTGACCGCCTCGCTGGAGGATTCCGGCGTGCGCTGGACGGTTTCGGTGGCGCTGGAGCGCGCCCCGGCGCGTCCCGCCGCGGCGGAGCGCCGCGCGCTTGACGCCCTCGCGGCCCTGCGCGCCGCAGCGCCGGAAACGCTGAATGCCCCGGTCGAATGGACCGATGAACCCGGCGGCGCCGATGTCCGCATCGCGATCGATGGCGGCCGGGCCTGGCTGATGCGCGGCGCGGAGACGCTGACGCGCAGCGGCCGCTTCGCCACGCCGAGCATCGACCTGGAAACCCTCGCCTCGGTTCCGGACGTCCGCGCCGCCATAGAACGCGAACTGCGCGGCGTCGCCCGCGCCCGCAACCTGATCCGCGCCGCCACCGCGCTTCAGGACGGGCCGGGCATGCATGACCTGTTCGTGCGCGGCTATCTCTACCGCGCCAGCCCTCCGGCGCGGCTGCCGGAGACGGCGCGGGCGCCGGACGACTGGGCCTGCTCGCTGCCTGACGCCAGCAACATCCCGCAGGGCGCCGTGGCTTTCACCCAGATGGGCGCCAGCCTGCTGGACGTGATGGACGTCCGCCATTGCGACATCATCTATCTGGAGATCTACAACGCCGGCGAAACGCCGGTGGACGTCACCCCGCTGTATATCGACGCCATGGCCGGGGTTCACCGCATGCCCTATCTGGGCGACGACCGGGTGCGGATCGAGCCGGGCGCCCCGCCGCGCGTGGTGTGGGCCGGGATCTCCAGCTATGACTGGACCAGCGGAACGCCAGCGCCGGTGGGGCTGGAGCGCCTGGTGTTGCTGGCGGTGCGCCGCGACGCCGCGGCGTCGCTGCCCTGGGACTTCGCCTATCTGACCCAGCCGGCCCTGCCCGCCACGCGCAGCGGCGGCGGATCCGGGCTGGAGCGGTTTCTGAACGACGCCGCTTTCGGCGGCGGAACGACCCGGTCCGCCCATCGCGGCGGCGCGCTGGACGACCGGGCCGGCGCGATGCTGTTCCAGTGGCGCGTGCTGCCGCCCGATGGTGCGGAGTGACGCCCGGTTTCATTTGAAACCTGACATTTCACGCCTGACCGCTTTCGTCAGAGGCGCAAGGGCGTTCCGGCGGGCAATGCTGTCTGCGGTCAGGACGGCGGGCCGCGCCGCGCCAATCCGGCCCGGCGGCTCTCCCTCGCACGGCGTCCGTTGTCCTGACCGCCTTTCCGCGATTGTCAGGCGATGACGTTTCGCCCCGCGGCCGTCAGGCGCTAGTATCGCGTCAACGGGACAGGGAGCAGCGGGATGACCGGCGCAGCCAGAAAGCTATTGATCGCCATTGCGGCGGCCGCCCTGCTGGCGTCGCCGGCGCTGGCCCAGGGGTCTGAGGCCTGCGAACCGGAATCGATGGAATATCACTGCCTGCGCGCTGAGGCCTACTGGGCCGCGCAATGGGCGGTGCAGACCTCGGCCAGCGACGCGCTGGCCCAGGTCTCCGCCCGGTTCGCCGCCGGCGACGACGCGCTCGCCCAGACGGTGTCGCGCCGCCAGCAGGCGCTAGGCGTCTATCGCGCGGCGGAAACGCTGTATTATGATACTCTCGGCGCCAGTGACGAGACGGTGCGGGCGCAGGCCCAGACCCACCGCGAGGCGATAGCCGCGGCCGAGGCGGAACTGGCGTCGATAGACGCCCGGCTGGGCGCCAGCTTTCCCGAATACGCCGCGCTGACCAACCCCCGCCCGCTGACTGTTGAGGAGACGCAGGGCTTTCTGCGCGCGGATGAAGCCCTGGTGCTGATCCTTGGCGGGGAGCGCGCCAGCTATGTGTTCCTGGTCGACTCCGAAGGACTGGAATGGGCGCGTGTGGAGGTCACGGCCGCGCAAACCCGTGAAGCCGTAGACGCCTTGCGCCGCACCCTGGACCCCAGCTTTGGGCGCGGCGCCTGGAACGCGCCGGCGGTGGTGGCGGCTTCGACCATCCAGCCCTTTGACCGGGCGCGCGCCTATCAGCTCTACCAGGCCTTCCTGTCGCCGATGGAAAGCCGGCTGGCCGGCAAGCGGCATGTCTATTCGGTCGCGTCCGGGGCGCTGTCCAGTCTGCCGCTGGCCATCCTGGTCACCGATGAGCCGCAGGGCGCGGACGATGATCCAGCGGCCTTGCGCGATACGCCCTGGCTGGCGCGCCGCTTCGCCATGACCGCCCTGCCCTCGCCGTCATCCCTGCGCGCGCTGGCGCGCTTCGGACCCAGCCGGGCGCAGCGCCCCTTCTTCGGAGTGGGCGACCCCTGTATCGGCGTACGCGCCGGCGCCGCCTGCGACCGGGATGCCGCCGCGCCGCAAACCGGCGGGGAGCGGGGCGTCGGTTCGATGTTCGGCGGGCAGACGCGCGGCGTGTTCCTGGCCGACGTCGCCGAAGTGCGCCAGCTTTCAGCCCTGCCCAACACCCGCCCGGAGCTGCTGGCGCTGGCCAATGCGCTGGGCGCCGCTCCGGACCGCGACCTGCTGCTCGGCGCCGCAGCCACGGAAAGCCGGATAAAATTCCATGACGGTCTCGCCAATCACCGGGTCATCGCCTTCGCCACCCACGGCTTGATCGCCGATGAAATCCAGAACCTGCGCGAACCGGCGCTGGTGCTGACCCCGCCGGAAACGCCGACGCCGGAGGATGACGGCCTGCTGACGGCCAGCGAGATCGCCCATTCTCTGCGGCTGGACGCCGACTGGGTTATCCTGTCGGCCTGCAACACCGCCGCCCCGAACGGGGCGCCCGGGGCCGAAAGCCTGTCGGGTCTGGCCAGCGCGTTTTTCTTCGCTGGCGCAAGATCGCTTCTGGTCTCACACTGGGTGGTGGACGACGCGGCGGCGCGTTTCCTGACCACCGGCGCCATCGGAGCGATGGCGGCGAATCCGGAAATGGGCCGCGCCGAGGCCCTGCGCGCCTCCATGCTGGAGCTGATGCAGGACCTGGAGTACGCGCATCCGTCCATGTGGGCGCCGTTCGTGCTGGTGGGCGAGAACCTGCCTGTCAGCGCGGCGCGGTGACCGTCAGACCGGGGGGAAACAAATGACTGCGATCTTGGCGCGCCGCTGGAAAGGGCTGATGGCCGTGGCGGCGCTTGCTTCGCTGGCGGCGGGTTGCGCCAGCGTGACGCCGGACGAGGCGACGGCGCGGGGTTATACCTATGGTGACCGGGGCGGCGGCGCCCCCCGGCCCGAGGACCCCTACCGGCTGCTGGCGGCGGGCGACAGCCCGTTCTGGTCGGCGACCCTGACTTATTTCGAGGACGCCGGCGGCCCCTACGCGGAGCTGCAATTGCGCGCGCCGGGCGCAGAATCGGTCACCGCCTATCTCGATTACGCGCCCGACTATCTTCAGGACGGCGGACGGCGCTATCTCGGCCACGGTCGGCGCGGCGAAACGATCGAAGCGTCTTTCGACGCCGGAGAGTGCGTCGACGCGGCCGGACATTCGCGCGGCTATTTCGCCACCATCACCTTCGGCGGATCGGTGTTCGTCGGCTGCGCCCGCGAACAGGGCGGCGACGGGTCGTGGACACGCGACCTGCACCGTTACATGCCGGCGCTGGAGGCCTGCCTGGCCGAGTTCCCTCGCGGGGCGGAAGCGGTGTTCGCCTACCAGATGGGCGACGGCGTCTTCGCCGTGCGGGTCAGTTCGAACGATGAGACGCGCGAATGCGCCTGGTCGGCGCGCGACCGGCGGCTGACATCCATGCGGCCGCTGGACGCGGCGGACGCGCACGCCCAGCAGGGGCGGGAGGCGTTCCTGCGCACGCGCACCCTGCCCGCGCGCACCGAGTGCCGCTCATGGGAGGCGGTGCGCAGCGCGGACGGCGATTTGATCGGCGCCATCGGTCATGACCAATGCCTGGCGCCGCGGCGGCATGCGATGCGGGAGCGCCCGACTTCCTGACGCCGCCTTATCGCCGCCGTCTTCGCTTCGTACGGCTTTCGGACATGCGGACAGCATGACATGCTGGCCGCGCTCAGGCGGGAGGAGACATCATGGCTGGATTCTGGCGGCGCATCGGGACTGGGCTGATCGCGGCGGGGCTGCTGTTCGCGGCGGGGTGCGAACGAAGGGCGGCCGAAGACGCCCAGGGCCCGGAATTGCAGCGCCGCGCCGCCGACGCGCCGCGCGCCGCCGATGAACCCGCCAGCCGTTTCGAATACGTCCGCTTCTCGGTGGATGTCACCGGCGCCGCGCCGCAGGCTTGCCTGGTCTTCACCGGCGCGCTGGACCCGGCCGCCGACTACAGCCCCTATGTGCGGATAGAGCCGGAAGCGCGCGTGGCGCTGGCGGTCGATGGCCGCAGCCTGTGCATCGGCGGCCTGACCTTCGGCGAGGAGCGTGAAATCACCCTGATGGAGGGCCTGCCCGCCGCCGACGGCCGCCGCCTGGAGACCAGCGAAACCGCCCGGCTCGACTTCGGCGATCGCCCGGCCTTCGTCGGCTTCGCCGGGTCCGGGGTGATCCTGCCGCGCGTCGACGCCGACGGGGTGGCGCTGGAGACTGTCAACATCGCTTCGGTCAAGGTGCGCGTCTGGCGGGTGTCGGACCGCGCGCTGGCCTTCCGGTCGGTCACCCAGGGCATTTCCGCCGCCGCCGGCGAATACGCCTGGATGGACTATGATTCCGACCCGCAGGGCGTCGCCGTCCTTGTCTGGGAAGGCGAGATGGACACCCCCGGACCGGCCAACGCGCCGGTCACCACCGTGTTCCCGATCGCCGAGGCCATCGGCCGCCTGCAGCCCGGCGCCTATTTCATCGAAGCGCGCGACTCCGCCGCCGACGAGACCGATTACCGCCCGCACGCCCGCGCCCGCCGCTGGCTGATGATCACCGATCTCGCCCTGTCCAGCTATTCCGGCGCGTCCGGCATAGACGTCACGGTGCGATCGCTGCAGACCGCGCAGGTGCAGCGCGGCGCGCGGGTGGAGCTGATCTCGCGCGGCAACGAGATTCTCGCCAGCCGCAGCACCGGCGCCGACGGCCGCGTGCGTTTCGACGCGCCGGCGGTGCGCGGCGAGGGCGCCGCGGCGCCACGGCTGATCGCCGCCTATGGCGATGATGGCGATTTCGCGGTGCTGGACCTCGACCGGGCGCCGGTGGACCTGTCCGCGAACAATATCAGCGGCCGCATCGCGCCGGCCGGCGCGGACGCCTATGCGTATCTGGACCGCGGCATCTACCGGCCGGGCGAGACCGTGCGCGCCTCGATCCTGTTGCGCGACACCGAGGCGCGGGCGATCGGCGACCGCTCCGGCAGCCTGGTCATCTACGGGCCGAACGGCATCGAGGCGCACCGCACGCGCTTCGAACGCGCCGACGACGCCGGCGCCGTGTTCCTGGATTACGAAACGCCCCGCGCCGCCGCACGCGGCATATGGCGGCTGGCGGTGGAGCTGGACGGCCTCGGCGCCGTCGGCGGAACCCGGTTCTCGGTCGAGGATTTCGTACCGCAGCGCATCGCGCTGACGCTGCGCGCCGACACGGAAACCCCGATGCGGGTGGACGAGCGTCGCGGCATCGAAGCCGATGTGCGCTTCCTTTACGGCGCACCGGGCGCCGGCCTGCCGGTGGAGCTGGAAGCGCGGGTCGAGCGCGACCCGAACCCGTTCCCGGCCCAGGCCGGATTCCGGTTCGGCCGTCATGACGAGCAGTTCCGCGAAATCAGTCTCGATCCGCCGGACGCCGTCGCCGACGGCGCCGGCCGGGCGCAGCTCTATGTCGGCCTGGAGGGCGAAGGGCGCGACTCCAGCCTGCCGCTGCGCGTGCGCGCCGTGGTCAGCGCCATAGAGCCGGGCGGCCGCGCCGTGCGCGACGACCTGCGCATCCCCTATCGCCCGCGCGACCTGTATGTCGGCGTGCGGCCGATGTTCGACGACGGCCGGGTGAACCGCGGCTCCAGCGCGGCTTTCGACGCCATCGTCGTCAACCGCGCCGGAAACCAGCGCGAGGCGCGTCTGAACTGGCGGCTGATCCGCAATGACTGGACCTATGACTGGTACCGCGAAGAGGGCGGCGACTGGCGCTGGCGGCGCACGCGGCGCACGGTGCTGATCGAGGACGGCGTGGTTCGCGCCGGGGCGGAGCCCGCCCGCATCGCCACCCGCAATCTCGACTGGGGCGATTACACTCTGATCCTGACCGACGAGGAGACCGGGGCCGAGGCCAGCCATAATTTCTGGGCCGGCTGGGGCGCGGCCCCCGTTGACGGCGTCGAGGCGCCGGACCGGGTGCGGTTGTCCGGCCCCGCCGCGCCGCCCGCCGTGGGGCGCGAGGCGCAGATCGCCATCGTCTCGCCCTATGCCGGCGAGGCCGAAGTGGTGGTCGCCACCGACCGGGTGATCAGCGTCCGCAGCGTCTCGGTGCCCGAAGGCGGCGCGGAGATCAGCCTGCCCGTCACCGCAGACTGGGGGCCGGGCGCCTGGGTGATGGTCACCGTGTTCACGCCCCGCGATGCGGCCACGCAGCCGCGCCCGCGGCGCGCCGTGGGCGTGATCCACGTCCCCGTGGATGTCTCGGCCCGGCGGCTGGACCTGACGCTGGACGTGCCCGAACGCATCCGCCCGCGCCAGACGCTGCGGATTCCCGTCCAGGCCGAGGGGCGCGCCCGCGCCGGGGCCTATGTGACGCTGGCCGCGGTGGATGAGGGCATATTGCAGCTCACCCGTTTCGCCTCGCCCGATCCCACGGACTGGTATTTCGGACGCAAGCGCCTCGGCGTCGATCTGCGCGACGATTACGGCCGGCTGCTGGACCCGAACCAGGGCGCGGCGGCGGAGGTGCGCAGCGGCGGCGACATGATCGGCGCGGCGGGCCTGACCGTGGTGCCGACGCGCACCGTGGCGCTGTTCTCCGGCCCGGTGCGGCTGGACCGCAACGGCCGCGCGGTGATCGAGCTGGACATCCCGGATTTCAACGGCGAACTGCGGCTGATGGCCGTCGCCTGGTCCGGCGATGCGCTGGGCGCGCATGCGCAGCCGCTGACCGTGCGCGACACGGTTCCGGCGGAACTGATCCTGCCTCGCTTCATGGCGCCGGGGGACGCGGCCACGGCCACCGTTTCGCTGGACAATGTCGAGGGTGCGCCGGGCGACTACTCGGTTCGCGTCACCGGCGACGGCCCGGTTTCGGCGCAGGCCGCGCCGCTGTCGCTGTCACTGGCGCAAGGCCAGCGCCGCGACGCTGCGGCGCAGATCACCGCCGGCGAAACCGGCGTCGGCGCCTTCGGGCTTGCCGTGGAAGGACCGCAGGGTTTCGCCGTCTCCCGTAGCTATGACATCGAGGTGCGTTCGCCCTGGCTTCCGGCCAGCTATGTCGACCGGGCGCTGATCCGCCCCGGCGAAAGCTATGCGCCGCCGGGCGATGCGCTGGTCAGCTTCATCCCCGGCTCAAGCCGGCTGACGGTCAGCTTCTCGGCGATCCCGATGGACGCGGCGGCTTTGTACGAGTCGCTGTCGCGCTATCCCTATGGGTGCAGCGAACAGATCCTCAGCCGCGCCATGCCTTTGCTCTACGCCGACCAGATGGCGGCGCTGGCCGGGCTGGCGCGTGACGGATCGGCCCGGCGCGAGGTGCAGGACGCCGTCGCCTCGGTCCTCAACCGGCAGGATTCCGACGCCGCCTTCGGCCTGTGGCGGGTGGGCGACCAGGGCGCCAACGCCTGGATCGGCGCCTATACGGTCGACTTCCTGGCCCGCGCCCAGGCGCGCGGCGTGCCGGTTCCGGAAGCGGCGCTGAACCGCGCCTATGACGTGATGATGCATGTGGCGCGTGGCGATTACTGGCGCGCCCACGGCTATCGCACCGACCCCTGGGGCCGCAGCGCCGAAGCGCGCGAAGCCCAGAGCCGGGTCAACGAGAACGCCAGCGCCTACGCCATGTATGTGCTGGCCCGGGCGGGACGCGTCGACCGCGCCCGGCTGCGCTACATGCACGACCAGCAATTGTCCGGCATCCGCAGTCCGCTCGCCCGCGCCCATATCGGCGCCGCGCTGGCGATGATCGGCGACCGCGCGCGGTCGGCCAATGCCTTCGGGCTTGCCGAGACGGCGCTAGGTTACAACGACCGGCATGACTACTACCAGACGGCGCGGCGGGACCTCGCCGGCGTGCTGGCGCTGGCCGCCGAGGCCGGCGAGGAGGCGATTGTCGAGCGGCTTGTGGCCCGCATCGGCCGCGACCTGCCGGAACCGGACCGGCTTACCACGCAGGAAAAGGCCTTCCTGCTGCTGGCCGCCGCCGCCATCGCCGGCGACCAGGAGGCGCTGAGCATAGAGATGACCGGCGCGGCTGAGACGCTGGCCGCCGGGCGCAGTTTCGCGCTGGACGCTGATGCGCTCGCCAGCGGCGCGCGTTTCGTCAACCAGGGCGATCGCCCGGTCTGGCGCACCACGGTGGCCCGCGGCGCCCCGGCCAGCGCCCCGCCGCCCGCGGCGGAGGGGCTGGAGATCGCCAAGGACATCCGCCGCACGGATGGCGGTCAGGCGCGGCTGGACGCGCTGAACCAGGGCGACCGGCTGGTGATCGCCATCACCCTGACGCCGAAGGAGCGCCGGCGCATCCCGGCGGTGATCGCCGACCTGCTGCCCGCTGGTTTCGAGATCGAGGCGGTGCTGCGGCCCGAGGACGCCGGAGACACCGGTCCCTACGCCTGGCTGGGCCAGCTCGCCTCGCCCAGCGTCGCCGAAGCGCGGGACGACCGCTTCATCGCCGCCATCGACCTGTCGGACGGCCGCGCCGTGCGCCTGGCCTATGTCGTGCGGGCGGTGACCCCGGGCCGGTTCGCCGTGCCGGGCGCCGTGGCGGAGGACATGTACGATCCCGCCGTCTTCGCACGCAGCGCCCCTGGCGAGGCGGTGATCGGCGGGCGGTGATGAACGGCCTGAGCCGGATACGCGCGCCCGCCGCTTTCATGGCGGCGGCGCTGCTCGCCATCGCGGCGGGCGTGTTCGCGCTCGACCGGCTGTTCCCGCCGCCCCTGCCCGGCGCGGTCTCCACCGTGGTGACCGACGCGGGCGGGCGGACGCTGCGCGCCTTTCCGGTCGCCGATGGGCGCTGGCGGCTCGCCGCCGATCTCGACGCCATCGACCCCGCCTTCGTCGACGCGCTGATCGAGATGGAGGACCGGCGCTTTTTCCTGCATCCCGGCGTCGACGCGCTGGCCGTGATCCGCGCCGCCTTCGACGCCGCGCGCACCGGACGCATCAGCTCCGGCGCCTCGACCATCACCATGCAGACCGCAAGGCTGCTGGAGCCGCGGCCGCGCACCATCGGCGCCAAGCTCGTCGAAATGCTGCGCGCCCTGCAACTCGAGGCGCGGTATTCGAAGCAAGAAATCCTGGAGATGTACCTGACCCTCGCCCCCTATGGCGGCAATCTGGAGGGGGTGCGCGCCGCGTCATGGGCGTATTTCGGGCATGAGCCGGAGCGGCTGACGCCGGACCAAGTCGCCTTGCTGATCGCCCTGCCCCAGGCGCCGGAGGCGCGGCGTCCGGACCTGCGCCCGGCGAACGCCACAGCGGCGCGGGCGCGCATCCTCGGCCGGCTGCAAGCGGCGGGGCTGGTCCGGGCCGATATCGCCGCCGAAGCGGCGGAAGAACCCGCGCCGGCGCGCGGCGCCTTTCCGGCGCTGGCCTGGCACGCCGCGGACGAGGCGCGGCGGCAGGCGCCGGGCGCCGCCGGAATCCGCACCACGCTGGACCTGCCGCTGCAGCAGCGCATGGAAGCGCTGGCCCGCAGCCTGGCCGAGGCGCAGGGGCCGGAGGTGCAGGTCTCAATCCTGGTGGTCGAGACGCGCAGCCGCGCCGTACGCGCCGCCGTCGGTTCCGCCGGCCGCGACCGGCCGGGCGGCTGGATCGATCTGACGGACCGCGCCCGGTCGCCGGGTTCGACGCTGAAGCCGGTGATCTACGCCATGGCCTTTGACGATGGCCGCGCCGCGCCCGGCACGCTGATCGCCGATGCGCCCCGGCGCTTCGCCGCCTACCGGCCGGAGAATTTCGACCGCATTTTCCGCGGCGAGGTCACCGTGGCCGACGCCCTGCAGCACAGCCTGAACGTGCCCGCCGTGCATGCGTTGGACGCCGTGGGCGCGCGCCGGTTCGAAGCCGCCCTGCGCTTTTCCGGCGCGGCGCCGGCGCTACCGGCGCGGGCCGAGGCCGACACCGGACTGACACTGGCTCTGGGCGGCGCCGGGATGACGGCGCGCCAGCTGGCGATCCTGTACGCGGCGCTGGCCGATGGCGGCCGCGCCCGGCCGCTGGTCTGGCTGGAAGACCGGATCATCCCGCCGGACGAAGCGGACGGCTATCCGCTGATGACCCGCGCATCGGCGGAGACGATCCTTGAAATCCTGCGCCGTTCGCCGCATCCGGGCGGCCGGGCGCCGGCGGCGCTGACCCAGGGCGCGCCGCAGGTGGCGTTCAAGACCGGCACCTCCTACGGCTATCGCGACGCCTGGGCGGCGGGGGCGGCGGGCGGTCATGTCGCCGTGGTCTGGGTGGGCCGCGCCGATGGCGGGCCGAGGCCGGGCGTCACCGGGCGCGAGGCCGCCCTGCCCGCCCTGTTCGACGTGTTCGACGCCATTGCCGTGCGCGACCCGCTGCTGGCGGCGGGCCGGGGCGCGGAGGCGGAGACGCGGCAGGCGCCGCCGCCGGCGCCGCTGGCGCGGTTCGAGGCCGCGGGCGAGCCGCCGCAGATCCTGTTCCCGCCCGATGGCGGCGAGGTGTGGAGCGACGGGCCGGCGCGCGGTTTCGTGCTGGCCGGGCGCGGGCGCGGCCCCCTGCGCTGGTTCGTGGACGGGCAGCCGGCGGCGCGCGACGCGGCGGGCGATCCGCTGTGGACGCCGCAGGCGCCGGGTTTCTACGCCGTCACCGCCACCGACGCCGACGGGCGCTCGTCGCGCGCGCTCGTTCGTGTGCGCATGGCCGAGACGGGATAGGGCGCAGGGCTCCGGTCACCCCTGGGTTGGTTTTGGCGCGCCGACGCGCACCATCACCTCGACCGCGCGCACCTCCATCCCTTCCGGCAGGGCCGGCAGGCCCGAAACCCTGATCTGACCGCCCGGGATGTCGATCAGCCGCTGCTCGTCCTCGACATAGATATGCTGGTGGCTGGCGGTGTTGGTGTCGAAATAGCTGCGCTCCGAATCCAGATTCACACGGCGCAGCAGGCCGGCGGCGACGAACTGGTTCAACGTGTTGTAGACCGTGGCCAGCGACACGCGCAGCCCGGCCTGCGCCGCCATGCGCGCCACCGCATCGGCGGCGACATGCATGTCTTCGCCGTCGAACAGCAGCCTGGCGATCGCCAGCCGTTTCGGTGTCGACCGCAAACCCGCCGCCTGGAGTTTCGCCGCCAAGTCCATGCCGCTCACTTTATCCCAGCGGCCTGCAAACTATAATCTCTCTAAACAACGTCAATCGCTTCCGGATTTCGGGCGAAAACGGTTGCGCCTGTCGCTGGGTTCAATATGTGTGAACCGATGATGGTGGGGACGCCGCCACGCCACGGCAGCGCGACGGGAATGGTGAACTTGGCCGCAGAATCCATTCTACGCAGTCTCGACGGCTGCGGCGCGCGCACGCAGCCGTTCCGGCACTGGCGGCTGCGCGATGTGCTGCCGGCCGACCTGGCGCAGGCGCTGAGCGCGCTTCCCTTCGCGGCCGCGGACATCGCCGACACCTACGGAAAACGCGCCAGCCACAACAGCACGCGACAGTTCTTCGGCGCTGAAACCCTGGCCGCTCATCGCGCCTGCCGCGAACTGGCCGAGGCCTTCCAGAACCCGTCCGTGGTCGCGCGGATCAACGCCCTGAGCGGCGCGGTGATGGACGGGGCGAACCTGCGGGTCGAATACTGCCTGGACCGTGACGGGTTCTGGCTGGAGCCGCATACCGACATCGACGCCAAGCGCTTCACCATGCTGCTGTACCTGACGCAGGGTCCCGGCGCCGAGACGCTGGGCACCGACCTATACGATCAGGGCCTCAGGCAGGCGGACACCGCGTCCGCGGCGTTCAACAGCGCATTCTTCTTCATCCCGGCCGCCGACACCTGGCACGGCTTCGAGAAGCGCCCGATCCCCGGCGTGCGGCGCAGCCTGATGATCAATTATGTCGGGCCGGAATGGCGCGCGCGCCACGAGCTGTGTTTCCCGGACCAGCCGGTGACATCCGAACGCGCGCCGGCGGAGTAACGCTCAGCCGTCGTCATACAGCGCGGCGACGGCGCCGGCATGGCGCTCTATCACCTTCGCCCGTTTGACTTTCAGCGTCGGCGTCAGCTCGCCCGCGGCGACGCTGAGCGGCTGCGGCAGGATGCGGAACTTGCGGATGTTCTCGACCCGCGCATAGCGCGCGTTGACGGCGTCCACCCCGTCCTGAACCGCCGCGATCACCGCCGGGGAGTCATGCGGCGGCCCGTCGATTTTCGTCTTCGCCGCAAAGTCTTTCAGCGCGTCGGCGCTGAGCGTGACCAGCGCGGTCAGATAGGGTTTCGCGTCACCCACCACCACGGCGTGCTCGACCAGCGCAATGTTCATCAGGTCGGTTTCGAGATTGGCCGGGGTGATGTTCTTGCCGCCCGAGGTGATGATGATGTCCTTGATGCGCCCGGTGACGTGCAGATAGCCGTCATCGTCGATGTTCACGACATCGCCGGTGCGCATCCAGCCCCCGGCGTCGAACACCGCCGCCGTCGCCTCATTGTCCTTCATATAGCCGCTGAACAGGCCGGGGCCGCGCACCAGCAGCTCCCCCTCGTCCCCCAGCCGCGTTTCGACATGCGCGAACGCGCGGCCGACCGAGCCGAGGCGCGTCGCGCCCGGCAGGTTGATCGAGGTGGGGCCGGAGGTTTCCGACTGGCCGTAGATTTCGCGGATCGGCATGTCGATGCTGTAGAACAGGCGCAGCACCTCCGGGCTGATCGGCGCGGCGCCGGAGACCAGCATTCTCGCCTGGTCGAGGCCCAGCGCCGCCTGGATCTTGCTCGACGCCAGCCGCGTCGCCAGCGCCTTCTGCGCGCCCAGCCAGGGCGACGGCCGCGCGCCGTTCATCCGCGCCTCGTGCCAGTCCAGCGTCGTCCGCCGCGCCCAGGCGGAGATGTCCGCCTTCGGCCCGGTCAGCGCCGACAGGCTGGCCTGAACCGACTCCGCCATCTTCTCCCAGATCCGCGGCACGCCGAAGAACAGCGTCGGCCGCACGGTCTTCAGGTCCTCGCCCAGCGTCTCCATGGCGCGGGCGAAATACACCGACCCGCCGGTGACGATGTGGGCGTGCAGCGAGTTCTGCTGTTCGGCGATATGGGCCAGCGGCAGATAGGACAGGATGCGGCTGTCCGCCCCGGCGCCGAGGGTTTCCGAGATCAGCAGCGACGACCAGGACAGCGCCCCGTGCGACAGCATCACCGCCTTCGGCGGCCCGGTGGTGCCGGAGGTGTAGATCAGGCTGCCGGTGTCGGTCTCGCTGATCGCGCTCAGGCGGGCGTCGATCTCGGCGTCGCGGTCCGGCGCGTCGCGGTTCAGGAAGGCGGACCAGCTCATCGCTCCTTCCGCCGCGCCCTCCATCACCACGATATGCTTCAGCGACGGCAGGTCACCCTTCATCTGCGCGATCAGGGCGGCCTGTTCGGCGGTTTCGGCCAGCGCCACCGGCGCTTCGGAATGGTTGAGGATATAGGCGATCTCGGGCGGCGCGCTGGTCCAGTAGATGCCGGCGGGCATGCCCCCGGCCATCATCGCCGCGGCGGCCATGATCACCCATTCGGGCCGGTTGGCGCCCAGGATCGCCACCGCCTGACCGGGCCGCACGCCCAGCGCCGCCAGCGCGCGGGCGGCCTTGCGGGTCTCGGCGGCGTAACCGGCCCAGCTTTTTGGCCGCCAGCCGGAGCCGTCATGAAAGAACCAGGCCGGGGCGTCGGGGCGGGCCTGCGCCTGCGCCAGCAGCCGCGCCGGGGTGGACGGGAAGCGCCCGTCGATCCGCGGCAGCTCCGCTGCGCTGGCCGGGATCACGGCGCCAGCCCCATGATCGCCCGCGCCTCTTGCGGGCTGGCCACATCGCGCCCGGCGCGGCGGGCGCATTCGGCCAGCGCCGCGATCAGCGCGCCATTGCCGGGCGCCCGTTCGCCGTCCGGCAGGTAGAAGGTGTCTTCCAGCCCGGTGCGCAGCATGCCGCCCAGCTCCGCCGCCTTCTGATGCACGGGCCAGATCTCGGCGCGGCCGATCAGCGTCGCCTGCCAAGGCGCGGCGGGATTCTTGTAATCCAGCAGCAGTTCCAGAAGCCGCATGTCCGCCGGCATGCCCGACGCCACCCCCATGACGAAGTTGTAGTGGGCATGATCACACATGCCGGCCTGCACATACATGTCGATGGAGCGGGCGATGCCGACATCGAAGCATTCAAACTCCGGATGCGCGCCCGTTTCGGCCATCGCGTCCAGCATGGTCTGGACCTTCTCCACCGGGTTGTCGAACACCATCGGCGGCCAGGCCCATGTCCCGTCCTTCTTTATTTTCAGATAGTTCAGCGTGCCGGCGTTGCAGGCCGCGATCTCGGGCCGCACCGCTTTCAGACAGGCGACGGGGCCGGACACGTCCGGCCCGATGACGCCGGTGGTCTGGTTGATGATCACGCCGGGGCAGGCGTTGCGGATGGCGGCGCAGATCTCCGCCGCCACCTGCGGCTCCCAGCTCGGCAGATGGCCCATGTCCGGCTGCTGCATACGGAAATGCACATGCATGACGCTGGCGCCGGCGTCATAGGCCTCGCGGGCCGAGGCCGCCATCTGCGCCGGCGTCACCGGCACCGGATGCTGTTTCGGGTTGGTCAGAACCCCGTTCAGGGCGCAGGTGAGGACGGCCTTGTCCATCGTTAGGCTCCGTGGGCAGTTACCGCGCGGCCGCGACGCCGCCGGATTCGTCCGGTCCGGCAGGAGAGGCGCGCAGGACGATGCACGGACATCGTCCAAGCGGCTCGACGCCCCGGGCGGGCGAATACGGCGCGCCCCGACGGGGTGGGGCGCAAATGGCCGGCTGCTACGTCAAGCCGCTCGCCCGTATTCCCGATACGCGCTTCGCGTCTTTTCTTCCATCCGGCCATTTTCGCTCCCATCGCGGCTCTCGTGCTAACTGCCCACGGAGCCTAGTCCTTTCTACGCCGCGGCAGCGTGCCTTCCAGCTTGCAGATGATGCCGAGCATGATCTCGTCGGCGCCGCCGCCGATGGAGACCAGGCGCCCGTCGCGGAACGAGCGGCTGACCGGGTTGTCGGCGGTATAGCCCATGCCGCCCCAGTACTGCAGGCAGGAATCGGCCACTTCGCGCGTCAGGCGGCCGCATTTCAGCTTCGCCATAGAGGCCAGCTTGGTCACATCCTCGCCGCGCAGGAACGCCTCCACCGCGCGATAGGTCAGAGAGCGCAGCGCCTCCACCTCGGTGCGCAATTCCGCCAGCCGGAAATGGATCACCTGGTTGTCCAGCAGCGACTGGCCGAAGGCCTTGCGCTCGCGGCAATACTCGATGGTCAGGTCGATGGTGCTGTCCATCCCCTTCAGGCTTGAGGCCGCGCCCCACAGGCGCTCCTCCTGAAACTGCAGCATCTGGTAGAGGAAGCCTGCCCCTTCGTCGCCGATGCGGTTGCGTTTCGGCGCCCGCACGTCGTCGAAGAACAATTGCGCGGTGTCGGACGAATGCATGCCGATCTTGTGGATCTTCTGGCGCGTCACGCCGGGGCTGTTCAGCGGCACGATGATCAGCGACTTGTTGCCGTGCGGATGCCCGTCGGAGGTGTTGGCCAGCAGGCAGCACCAGTCGGCCTTCATGCCGTTGGTGATCCACATCTTCGTGCCGTTGATCACATAGTCGTCGCCGTCGGAACGCGCCGTGGTTTTCACCGCCGCCACGTCCGATCCGCCGCCGGGTTCGGATACGCCGAGGCAGGCGACCATGTCGCCGGAGATGGCCGGGGCCAGGAACTCGCGCCGCAATTCGTCAGAGCCGTAACGGGCCAGCGCCGGGGTGCACATGTCGGTCTGCACGCCGATCGCCATCGGCACGCCGCCGCAATGGCACAGGCCCAGCTCCTCGGCCATCACCAGCGAATACGAGAAATCCAGCCCGGCGCCGCCATATTCCTCTGGCCAGCGCAGGCCGAGCAGGCCGAGATTCCCCATCTTCTTGAACAGCTCGTGCGAGGGAAACTCGCCCGCCTTCTCCCATTCCTCGACATGGGGGTTGATCTCGCCGGCGACGAATTTCGCCACCGTATCGCGTAGCTGCTGGTGCTGTTCGGTGAACTGCATGGGGGTTTCCTTACATGCGGGCGACGCCGAAACTGTTCGGCTGCAACTGTCTGGTTTCGGCCTCGGCGGCGAGGGCGAGGCACAGCGAGACCACCTCGCGCGTTTCGCGCGGGTCGATAATGCCGTCATCCCACAGCCGCGCGGTGGCGTAGAGGGCGCTGGACTGTTCACGCAGGCCGGCGCGGATCATGTCGCCCATCTGTTTGACGGCTTTTTCATCGACCTCGGTCCCCGCGCGGGCGTGCTTGGCGCGGGTGACGGTCTCCATCACCTTCGCCGCCTGCTCGCCGCCCATCACCGCGACGCGCGCCGTCGGCCAGGCGAAGATGAAGCGCGGGTCGAAGCCCCGGCCGCACATGCCGTAATTGCCGGCGCCATAGCTGCCGCCCAGCACGATGGTGAATTTCGGAACCCGGGCGTTGGCCACGGCCTGGATCATTTTCGAGCCATGCTTGATGGCGCCGTCGCGCTCGGCCCGCGTGCCGATCATGTAGCCGGTGGTGTTCTGCAGGAACAGCAAGGGCGTGCGCGACTGGTCGCAAAGCTGGATGAACTGCGCCGCCTTGGTCGATCCCTGCGGCCAGATCGGCCCGTTATTGCCAAGGATTCCCACCGGGCGGCCGTCGATGCGGGCGTGGCCGCAGACGATCTCCGCCCCATAGCCGGGCTTGAAGTCGAGATAGTCGGACCCGTCGACAATGCGGGCGATCACCTCGCGCACGTCATAGGGCATGCGCTCGTCGGCGGGCACGACGCCCATCAGCTCCTCGGGATCGTATTCCGGCGCCGGGCCGCCCTCGCCCAGCTTGCCCGCCGCGTCCCAGTTCAGCTTGTCCATGATCTCGCGCGCGATGCGGATCGCCGCCTCGTCGTCGCGGGCGAGATATTCGCCCAGCCCGGTGACGCGCGAATGCATGTTGGCGCCGCCCAGGTTCTCGTCGTCGGCGTCCTCGCCGATGGCGGCCTTCACCAGCGGCGGACCAGCAAGAAAGATTTTCGAGCGCCCGTCGACCAGCACCACATAATCCGACAGCCCCGGCAGATAGGCGCCCCCGGCGGTGGACGAGCCATGCACCACCGAGATCTGCGGCAGGCCCATGGCGCTCATCCGCGCCTGGTTGGCGAAGCTGCGTCCGCCATCGACGAAAATCTCGGCCTGGTAGAGCAGATTGGCGCCGCCGCTCTCCACCAGGTGGATGTGGGGCAGCTTGTTCTCCATGGCGATGGCCTGCGCCCGCAGCCCCTTCTTCAGACCCATCGGGGCCACGGTGCCGCCCTTGATGGCGCTGTCTGAGGCGGTGACCATCACCCGCTTGCCGGAGACGACGCCGATCCCGGCGATGGAGCCGCCGCCGGCCGCGCCGCCCTCGCCGTCGTCGTCATGCATTTTCAGCCCGGCCAGCCGCGACAGCTCCAGAAACGGCGCGCCGGGATCGAGCAGGCCATGCACGCGCTCACGCGGCAGAAGCTGGCCCTGTTTTTCGAACTTCTCGCGCCGGGCTTCGGAGTTTTCGCGGACCTTCGCCTCAAAGGCCTGAACCTCGGCCAGCTTCTCCTTCATCGCCGCGGCATTGGCGGCGAAGGTCTTGGCATCCGTCTTCATGCGGCTGTCGAAGACCGGCATCAGGACTCCCCGTCTTTCAGCGCCGCCGGGGTCACCGCGCGGTGAAAGCCCTGATAGGGCTCGCTTCGGTCATGATCCTGCAGCGGAAAGGCGGAATTGCCCAGCGGCGCCCCGCCGTCGATGGCCAGCGTCACCCCGGTGATGAAGGCCGCCGCGGGCGACAGCAGGAAACAGATCGCGGCCGAAACCTCTGCCTCCGTCCCCAGCCGCCGGGCGGGCACATGCTGTTTCAGATACGGGATCATCGCCCGGACCGCCTCGCCATAGGTGTCCATGCCCGACGAGGCGATCCAGCCCGGCGCCACGGCGTTCACCCGCACCCCGAACTGCGCCCATTCATAGGCCGCGGTCTTGGTCAGGTTCGCCATGCCCGCCCGCGCGGCGCCGGAATGGGCCATGCCCGGCATGCCGTTCCACATGTCGGCGGTCATGTTCACCACCGCGCCGCCATGATCCTTCATGCCGGCGTGGAACACCTCGCGCATCATCAGGAAGCCGCCGGTGAGATTGGTGGCCAGCACGGCCTCGAACCCCTTCTTGGAGATGTCCTGAACGCTGGCCGGAAACTGCCCCCCGGCGTTGTTGACCAGCGCGTGGATTCGACCGTGCTTCGCGGTTACGGCGGCGACAGCGCCCTTTACCGCCTCTTCGTCGCGAATGTCGAAGGCGTGAGTCTCGCAAGAGCCGCCGTCCTCCGCGATTTCCGCGGCGACGGCGGCCAGCTTGTCCGCCTTGCGGCCGGTCAGCACGACATGGGCGCCAAGGCTGGCCAGTTCGTGCGCCGTGCAGCGCCCGATGCCCGAACCGGCGCCGGTGACCACCACCGCCTGGCCCTTGAACAGGCCGTCGCGGAACTCGCTGTCATACCGGGCCGCGGCCATGCCTTGCGCTCCTCCCCCCGCCCTTGTCAGGGGCAGGTTCACCTATGCTAACCTATAGGTCAACTGGTTGCTGTTAGGGTTATGGGTGAACGGAAGCAGGAACGAAGCAGGATGTAAGCGGGGTGTTTGCAGGGTCGGAAACAGGAGAAAGACAGGGTGGAAGCACAGCCTCTCTACGGCATCACAGAACTGGCGGCGCTGTCTGGCGCGACGCCGCGCGCCATACGCCTGTATGAGGCCAAGGGCCTTTTAAAGCCGCGGCGGGTCAACGGCGCGCGCGTCTATACCGCCGTTGACCGCACCCGGCTGTCACTGATCCTGCGCGCCAAGGCGATCGGTTCGACGCTGGCGGAAATCCGAACGTTTCTAGAGCTTTACGGCCGCGAGGGCGAGGGGCGCGAGAAGCAACTGGAATACGTCATCGCCCGAACGGCGGAGAAAATCGCCGAACTGGAATCGCGCCGGGCGAAGATCGACGAGACCCTCGCCGAACTGCGCCTGATCCACGAGGGATCGAAACAGCGCCTGGCCGCACGCCGCGACCGTTAGGTTTTCGGCTCCACCACCGCGTAGCTGGACTTGTCGGCCTTCGGCCGGTCGGCGACCAGCATCTTGCCGGTGACCAGGTAGTAGACCACCTCGGCGATGTTGGTGGCGTGATCGCCGATGCGCTCTATGTTCTTGGCTATAAACAGCAAATGCGCCCCGGCCCCCACAGCGTCCGGCGTCCGCATCATGTGGCCGATCGTCTCGCGGTAGAGCGTATCGTAGAGCGCATCAATGTCGCGATCGCTCTCCCACACCGCGATCGCCTGCTCGACATCGCGGTTCAGATAGGCGTCCAGCACCCGGCGGGTGTTGTCCTGCACCATGCCGGCCATGGACGGCAGGGATTTCAGCTCCTCCAACCTCTCCCCGCTCGCGATGGCGATGCTGCGCTTGGCGACGTTGGCGGCGTAATCGCCCATGCGTTCCAGCATGCTGGCCACTTTCAGCGCCGCGATGACGTTGCGCAGGTCGGACGCCACCGGCTGGCGCAGCGCCAGCATGCGCACCACAGCCAGGTCCACGTTCTGCTCAAGCCTGTCTATGCGCGCGTCGGCGGCGATGACAGCCTTGGCCAGTTCGGGATCAGGCCCCATCAGCGCCTTCACGGCCTGGTCCAGCTGGCTCTCCACCTCGCCGCCCATTTTCGCGATCAGTTCGTTCAGCTTCGCGAATTCGGCGTCCAGGGCCTGTATGATGTGTTCGCCGGGCATGAATCGCTCCGTATACGGCGGTTCAGACTAGCCGAAGCGGCCGGTCACGTAATCCAGGGTCTGCTTCTTTTCCGGCGCCATGAAGATGGTCTCCGTAGCGTCGTATTCCACCAGCTCTCCCAGATACATGAAGGCCGTGTAGTCCGACACGCGGGCGGCCTGCTGCATGTTATGGGTGACGATGGCGATGGTGTATTTCTCCTTCAGCTCGAAGATCAGGTCCTCGATGCGCGCGGTGGAGATAGGGTCCAGCGCAGAGGCCGGCTCGTCCAGCAGCAGCACCTCCGGCTCGATGGCGATGGCGCGGGCGATCACCAACCGCTGCTGCTGGCCGCCAGACAGTTCGTTAGCGCTCTTGTCCAGCCGGTCCTTGACCTCTTCCCAGAGCGCGGCGCCGCGCAGCGCCTTCTCCACCGCCTCGTCGATGCGTCCGTCGGTGTTCTTCACGCCCTGGATCCGCAAGCCGTAGGCGACATTCTCGTAGATCGATTTCGGAAACGGGTTCGGCTTCTGGAACACCATCCCGACGCGCCGGCGCAGGTCCGCCACATCGACGGAGCGGTCGTAGATATTCTCACCGCGCAGCTTCATGGAGCCTTCGGTGCGCACGCTATCGATCAGGTCGTTGAGCCGGTTAAGACAGCGCAGCAGCGTGGATTTCCCGCAGCCGGACGGGCCGATGAACGCCGTCACCCGCCGCTCCGGGATCACCATGCTGATTTTTTTCAGCGCCGGAGCGTCGCCGTAATACAGGCTCCAGTCTTTCAGCTCGAAGGCGACGGGTTCGTCCCCCAGCCGGCGGCTGGCCGCATCGCGGCCCTCGAACCGGCTTTTGTCATAGCTGCGGGTCAACGGCGTTTCGGTCATGGTCGCACCAAGGTCTTCGGTCATGGTCATCAGTCGGACGTGCTCTTGAACTTTTCGCGCAGGCGGCTGCGGATGGTGATGGCGGCCAGGTTCAGGACGATGATGATCACCACCAGCGTCAGCGCCGTGGCGTAGACCAGCGGCCGCGCCGCCTCCACGTTCGGGCTCTGGAAGCCGACATCGTAAATGTGGAAGCCGAGATGCATGAACTTGCGTTCGAGGTGGATGAAGGGGAATTGCCCGTCCACCGGCAGGTTCGGGGCCAGCTTCACCACTCCCACCAGCATCAGCGGCGCCACCTCGCCGGCCGCGCGCGCCACCGCCAGGATCAGCCCGGTCATCATCGACGGCGCCGCCATCGGCACGATGGTGCGCCACAGGGTCTCTGACTTGGTGGCGCCCAGCGCGAGGCTGCCTTCGCGGATCGACCTCGGAATGCGGCTCAGCCCCTCTTCGGTCGCCACGATCACCACCGGCAGTGTGAGCAGCGCCAGCGTCAGCGAGGCCCAGAACAGGCCCGGCGTTCCGAAGGTCGGGGCCGGCAGGGCCTCGGGATAGAACAACTGGTCGATCGTGCCGCCGGCGAGATAGACGAAGAAGCCCAGCCCGAAAATGCCGAACACGATCGACGGCACGCCGGCGAGGTTGTTCACTGAAATGCGGATCAACTGCACGATGGGCCCCTGCTTGGCGTATTCGCGCAGATAGATCGCCGCCAGCACGCCCAGCGGCGTGACGATCACCGACATCAGCAGCACCATCACCACCGTGCCGAAGATCGCAGGGAATATACCACCCTCCGTGTTGGCCTCGCGCGGGTAACCGCTGATAAATTCCACGAACTTTTCGATGTAGAGGCCGATTTTCTCGGCCAGTCCGATGCCGTTCGGGCGCGTGGCGCGGACGACATGGGCCAGCGGAATGGTGATGCTGCGGCCATCGGCCGTCTCGGCGACCAGCGCGTCTCGGCTCAACTGGGTCTGCAATTCAGAGCGGCGCTCCATCAGCACCGCGTAGCGGGCGTCGAGTTCCGCCCGTTGCCCGGTGAGCGACTCTCGCACCTCGCCGGTCAGGGTTCCTGCCAGCTCATGCCGCCGTTCCTGAAGGCGCAGGCGCTCCATGCGGTTGTTCACATCACCGATCTCGTAGCGTTCAATGCGGGTGATGCGCCGCCGCAGGTCGTCGGCGCGGCTGACACGCATATACAGCTCGTCCCAGGCCGCCTCGCCCTCGGCGACCGCCGCCCCGTCCTCGGTCACCGCACGCAGATAACCGTAGAAATCGCCCCACTCCATACGCTCGAGGTGCAAGGCGTCGTGCGGATAGGATCGATCGACTAGGAACGGCTCCACAAACCACAGGAAGTCGCGCCCGGTCAGGTCGCGGTTGCCCAGCTTGATCAGCCAGCGGTGAACCACTTCCATGTCTTCCGGAACCGGCTGGCCTGCGTCCTCGACAACCGATGCGGTCACCGTCTCGTCATTGACGCGCTCACCCAGCACACGCACCGGCTCCTGCCCCGGAACGGCGTAGGTCGCCTCCATCACCGGGCCCGGCCAGAAATGGCCAAGGCCGCGCACGGCGATCAGCGCCACCAGCCCGGCGACCATGATCAGGCAGATCGCCGCCGCGCCGGCGTTCAGCCAGATCCAGGGCGTGCCGCTTTTCAGCCAGTTTTTCATCGCCATCCGCTCCGGTCCGCCATCACAGCGACGCGTATTTCTTGCGCAGACGCTGGCGGACCATCTCGGCCACCGTGTTCAGCGCGAATGTCATGACGAACAGCACCAGTCCGGCCAGGAACAGGATCCGGTAATGGGTGCCGCCCGCCTCTGCCTCGGGCATCTCCACGGCGATGTTCGCCGAGAGCGTCCGCATGCCTTCGAACATGTTGAAATTGACGACCGGGCTGTTGCCGGTGGCCATCAGCACGATCATCGTTTCACCGACGGCCCGTCCGAAGCCGATCATGATCGCCGAGAAAATGCCGGGGCTGGCCGTCAGCAGCACTACCCGTGTCACCGTCTGCCAGGTCGTCGCGCCCAGCGCCAGCGAGCCCTGCGTAAGGTGCTTGGGCACGTTGAAGATCGCCTCTTCAGCGATCGAGTAAATGGTAGGGATCACGGCGAAGCCCATGGCGACACCGACGATCATGGCGTTGCGCTGGTCATAGGTGACGCCGCGATCGGTCAGCCACTGCCGCATGTCGCCTTCGAAAAAGGCGATCTGCAACACGGGGTTCATCTCCACGCATATCCAGCCGAACAGCAGGATGAAGGGGATCAGCGCAGCCGCTTCCCAACCGGCCGGCACGACGCGCCCGCGCCAGTGCTTCGGCAGCATGAACCAGGCCAGCGACAGCCCCATGATCATCACCGGCATCAGCAACAGCACGCTGAACACCGCTGGCAGGCTGCGCTCCACGAACGGCGCAAACCACAACCCGGCCAGAAAGCCCAGGATCACAGTTGGCAGCGCCTCCATGATCTCAATGGCGGGCTTGGTGATGCCGCGCATCCGCGGGGTCATGAAATAGGCCGAATAGATCGCCCCAAGGATCGCCAGCGGCATGGCGAACAGCATGGCGTAAAAGGCGGCCTTGATGGTACCCAGAGTCAGGGGAACAAGGCTGAATTTCGGTTCGAACTCGTCGGTGGCGGACGAGGATTGCCAGACGAAGTCCGGCTGCTGGCGGCCTTCGTACCAGACCCGGCTCCACAGCGCCTGTATGGACGCCTCCGGGTGCGGGTTGCGCAGCGAAAAATAGCGAACGATCTCGGTCTCATCGACCGTCAGGAATCCATTGTTGCGCGGCGCGTTGATCGCGAACCGCACCGGCTGGTCCGACACCTGCCGCTGCAACAATGACCGGTGCGACGTGGAATGATGCAGGGCGATGTTTCCGTCCGCGTCGGCCGTGGCGAAACCCTTGCGGGCGTATTCCGGCGTGATCGCCGTCACCGCCGCCGGCATGCGCTGAAACTCCCGGATCAGGGTCAGGTGGCGGATATTGTCCTCGTCCCGCACCATGAACCATTGCGAGACCGATCCGTCCTCGCCGCCGACGATCACCGAGACTGTGCCCAGAAGCCAGCTCAGCGCGCCGATGCCGGTCCCTTCGGAGACAACGCGAACGGTTTGGGTGCGCTCAGGCGCGGTGACGTTCAAGGTATTGTAGTGATGCAGCCGTCCTTCGTCGTCGCCGACGAACAGGTCGCGCAAATCCGCCGACAGCAGTAACGCCACAGGGGCATAGTCCGGCCGCTCCATCACTCCGCCGCGACGGGTCAGCGTCACCTCGCCGGTCAGGAAGTTGCGGCGCGCGTCGACATTGGTCAGCAGCAGCCTGCCGTCCGCGGTATAGCCTGCGATGTTGAAGCCGCGCGCACCCTGCTGGGCGCCGATCACGGACAAGGGGGCGCCATCGTCGTCGACTCTGATCGGTTCCTCGCCGAGCGGGAACTCCACCGACGGCTCCACCATCCTGACCCCCTCGGGATAGATCAGGCTGTATGCGTCGCGGAACAGCAGCGCCGTTCCGTCTGAAAGACCAAGGATGTTCAACCGCGTGCGTGGTTCGCCAAAGGCGTGACTGACGATCTCAACCCCGTCCGGAATGTGCAGGGTGATGCGTTGCAAAACTTCGCCGCTATCCGGCCGGAAAAAGTACAGCGCGCCAGCGTCAGTGACGCGGAAGCCGACTTCCTGATAACGCTCCACCGCGATGAACAGGGTGCGCTCGCCGGCCTCGCCCGGCGCGGCGTATTCGGTCAGCGGCTCCATCTCGGGCGGCGCCAGCATCGGCATCACTTCCGAGAACAGATATAAAAACATCAACGCCAGCGCGCCGATGACGCTGACCCCGCCGAACCCCACCAGCCAGCGCGAGGCGCCGTCCTTGGCGTACCGCCAGCGCTTGACGCGCGCGCGGGTCGCCTCGTCCGGCATGACGCTCGCGGCGCCGGCCTGGTCATTGGTGCTGGTCGTCATGTCCCCCCTCGCCACGCAGGCATAAGCAAAACCGGCGGCGGGACTGGCGGGTCCGGCCCCGCCGCCGGGTACGCGTCTTGATGTCGCCGCCGGCCTCAACCGGCGGCGTGGCGCTATGGGACTAGTCCAGCCCCAGCTCGCGCCGCATTTGCGCCACCGCCGAAGCCGGCAGCGGGATGTAGCCGTCGCGAACCACGATTTCCTGTCCCTGGCGCGACAGCACCAGGCGCAGGAACTCGGCCTCCAGCGGGCTCAGCCCGCGGGTGGGATGACGGTTCACATAGACATAGAGGAAGCGCGCCAACGGGTAGCTGCCGTCGGCGGCATGTTCGGCGTCAGCCGGAGCGAAGGGCTCGCCCTGTTCGCGCGCCAGCGGCACCGCCCGCACGCCCGAGGTGATGTAGCCGATGCCCGAATAGCCGATGCCGTTGATCGACTCCGCAACGCCCTGGACCACCGATGCCGATCCCGGCTGTTCGTTGATCGAGGCCTTGTAGTCGCCGTCGCACAGCGCGTGTTCACGGAAGAAGCCATAAGTGCCGGAAACAGCGTTGCGGCTGTAGATGGTGAAGTCACGGTTCGCCCAGGCGCCGGTCAGGCCCAACTGGCCCCAGCGGGTGATATCGCTGGCGCCGCCGCAACGGCGAGTGGACGAGAAGATCGCATCCACCTGCGGAATGGTCAGCCCCTCGATCGGGTTGTCACGGTGCACATAGACCGCAATGGTGTCGATCGCGGTGCGCACCACGCTTGGGGGGTAGCCGTGCCGCTCTTCAAAAGCCTGGATTTCGCCATCGCGCATGGCGCGGCTCATCGGACCGAAGTTAGCGGTGCCTTCAGTGATCGCAGGCGGAGCGGTCGACGACCCGGCGCCCTGAATCTGGATGTTGACGTTCGGGTAGAAGCCCTGGAAGGCCTCGGCCCACAGGGTCATCAGGTTGTTCAGCGTGTCCGAGCCGATCGACGTCAGATTGCCCGAGACGCCCGCCACGGGCTGGTAGTCGGGCAGATCCGGATCGACCTGTTGGGCCATCGCATGAACCGGCGCGAAGGCCAGCGCCAGCGCCAGTGCGGTTTTCTTCAGCATGGGGTTCTCCGTTCAAACTTGCAGACAGCCCGGACGAATCGTCTTCAGCCGACCGCCGGATGCCGCGCAAGCTATCCGCGCCCCTTGAAACAATTGATGCGGTTCGGAGATGGTTATTCGTCAGTTTCCTGATGGTTTGATGTCGGCTGCGTAACGGTTTTATGACGCTGATCGGCCAGCTCCGGGATTGGCCGCGAAAGCCGGAGCCGCTATGCATCCGCCCAGGGGGACGGAGGCGTATGTCATGGGTGCAGCCAGACATTATGACGTGGCGATTATCGGCGCAGGCCATAACGGCCTTGTCTGCGCGGCCTATCTCGCCGCCGCTGGCCTGAAAGTGGTGGTGCTGGAGCGTCGCGGAGTCGCCGGCGGCGCAGCGGTGACGGAGGCGTTCCATCCCGGCTTTCGCAATTCCGTCGCCGCCTACACGGTGTCGCTGCTAAATCCGAAGGTGATCGCGGACCTGCAGCTACACCGCCATGGCCTGAAGATCGTGCATCGCAAGGCGGCGAATTTCCTGCCGTTAGAGGGCGACTATCTGATCATCGCCGAGGGTCGCACGCAGGCCGAGGTGGCGAAATTCTCCACTGCAGACGCCGCGCGCCTGCCCGAATACGAGCAGCGGCTGGAAGCGGTGGCGGACTTGCTGCGCGAGATCGTGCTGAAGACGCCGCCTAACCTCGCCGAAGGCGGCTGGGTGGCGGCGATCCCCGAAATGCTGAAATCGGTCAGCCTCGCCCAGCGCCTTGGCGGCGTCAGCCTGCAGGCCAAACGCGATCTGCTGGACCTGTTCTCGAAGTCGGCGGGAGACTGGTTGGATGGCTGGTTCGAAAGCGACCCGATCAAGGCGCTGTTCGGCTTCGACTCCATCGTCGGCAATTACGCCAGCCCGTATTCGCCCGGCTCCGCCTATGGCCTGCTGCACCACGTGTTCGGCGAGGTGAACGGCAAGAAGGGCGCTTGGGGCCACGCCATCGGCGGCATGGGCGCGATCACTCAGGCCATGGCGGCGTCCTGCCGCGAGCGCGGCGCCGAGATTCGCTTGAACGCCCCCGTGTGCGAACTGATAGTCGAGCGCGGACGCGCCGCCGGCGTCGCGCTGGAGACTGGGGAGGCCGTACGCGCCCGCGCCGTAGTCTCGAACCTGAACCCGAAACTGCTGTTCGGGCGGCTGGCGCCACAGGACGCTCTGCCGGCGGATTTCAGGGAACGCATCACCCGCTATCGCTGCGGCTCCGGCACTTTCCGCATGAACCTCGCCCTGTCGGAGCTTCCGCGCTTCTCCTGCCTGCCGGAGCCGGGCGACCACCTTACCGCCGGCATCTATATCGGCCCCAGCCTCGCCTATATGGACCGCGCCTATACCGACGCCCGCGCCTTCGGCTGGTCGCGCGAACCGGCCATCGAAATGCTCATCCCCTCTACGCTGGACGACAATCTCGCCCCGCCCGGAGCGCATGTCGCCAGCTTGTTCTGCCAGCATGTCGCGCCCGAGCTGCCCGGCGGTGAATCCTGGGACGCCCGCCGCGAAAGCGTCGCCGACCTGATGATCGCCACTGTGGACAAATGGGCGCCCGGCTTTTCCGCCTCTGTCATCGCCCGCCAGAGCCTGTCGCCGCTGGACCTCGAGCGCGAATTCGGCCTTGTCGGCGGCGACATCATGCATGGTGCGCTGGGGCTGGACCAGTTGTTCAGCGCCCGGCCAGTGCTGGGCCATGGCGATTACCGCACCCCGGTGCCGGGTCTGTACCAGTGCGGGGCCGGCACGCATCCCGGCGGCGGCGTCACCGGCGCGCCTGGCCATAACGCCGCGCACGAAATCATCAAGGATTTCAAGCGAAAGCGCCTGAAAGTCGCCTGAGCGGAACAAATTCGCCTGCCCGGACGTTCTTTAATTGCGAGGAACGCAGAACAGGGAGGCGACCATGTTTTCCCATGTCCGTCTGATCGCCGCGCTTGGCGCGCTGTGCCTGCCGGCCACTCCGGCTTTCGCCGATCCGCCGCCGCACGCACCCGCCCATGGCTACCGCGCCAACCAAGCGCAGGCTGCGGCGCGGATCGACTATCACCATTACTACTACGACCGCGGTTATGACCGCCGCAATTTCCGCTATCACGAACAGGTCTGCCGCACACGGCCCGCGGGCGGTCTGTCGCTGGGCGCCGTTCTGGGCGGCGGCGTGCTGCTTGACGTGCGCGCCGGCGGCGGCTGGATGACCGAGTGCGACCGCGCCCAGTTCAGCCATGCGGCTTACTATGTCGCCGACCATCGCCGGCCCTACTACTGGCACAATCCGCAAACCCGCGTGCGCGGCGCCATGCGGCCCGGCCGAAGCTACCGTTCGCGCGGCCAGGAATGCGTCCGGGTGATCAGCGAAAGCTATGGACCTCACCGGCGCTATGAGTCCGCGGAGATCGAGATGTGCCGTGACCGCCGTGGCTCGCGCTGGCGTGTCACCGGTGAATGGGGCCGCTAGAGCCACTCGCGTCTCTCCACGAACTGAAAACGGGCGGAGTTCGCTCCGCCCGTCCTTTTTGCGTCCGCCGCGATGACCCCTGCGTCAGTCGCGCCGCCAGCCGCGCGCGCGCAAGGCCGCCTCTTCGTCCCTGTCCAGCACCTCGCCCTCGCGCATGTCCTCGATGGCCGCGATCAGCGCCGGCGGCAGGGCGCTGGCGGCCATGCGATAACCGGCGGCGTCCGTCTCGCCCGCCGCCGGAGCCGCCAGGGCGATGCGCACCCGCCAGGCGTCCGCCTCGCGGCAAGCGACGCCCGTCAGCCCCTCGGCCCGGGTCGTGGAGAAGGCGCGGCACGCCACGCCGTCAGCGTCCTCGAAACTCAGCGCAATGGCGACGCCCCGCGGCCCGGCGTCGCCGGAGATCTGCCCGTCCAGCGCCGCGGCGAGCACGCCCCGCGCCTCCAGCCCGCCGGGGCCGGTGTCGAACAGCGGCGCTTCGCCGCCAAAGGGCTGAATCGCGCCGATGGCGAAACCGACGGCGACGGCGGCGGCCAGCCCGGCCACTTGAGGCAGTCCAAAACCGGTGGAGGCGCCGCGCACGCGCTCCCGCGCCCGTGCGAAGTCGATTACGCCGCCACCGTCGCGCGAAGCGCCGTCCTGCGCCGGTTTGCGCAGCAGCGCAGCGAACCGGTCAGGAACCGGCTCCGCAAGCGCGCCGTCATAGGTTTCCGACAGCCGGCCGCGCAGCGCTTTCTGGCGCGCGACCTGCGCGGCGAGCGCCGGGTCGGCGGCGATCGCCGCCTCAACGCGCACCCGCTCCTCTGCGGACAGTTCGCCATCGACATAGGACATGATCATCTCCTTCGTCACCGTCATGTCCCGCCTCCTTCGTCCCCGGCCAGTTTCGCCTCCAGCGCCTCGCGTCCCCGGGCCAGGCGGCTGGTCAGCGTGCCTATGGGCACGCCCATCACCTCCGCCGCGTCCCGGTAGGACAGCCCCTCCACCAGCACCAGGCTGACGGCCAGCCGCTGTTCGTCCGGCAGATCGGCCATCGCCCGCTCCACCTCCATGGCCCGGACGCGCAGCTCGATATTTTCATCCTCGGCCCCGGTGCGTTCGCCCGCTTCTGGGGCCAGGAACACATGCGCCCGGCGTTTGCGGTAGCGGACCTCGTCGATCCAGGCGTTCTTCATGATCCCGAACATCCAGCTGTCCAGCTTCGAACCGCGCCGCCACTGGTCCAGCCGCGACAGCGCGCGCTCCATGCACAGCTGGGTCAGGTCGTCCGCATCGACGGGATCGTTGGTCAGGGAACGCGCGAAGCGCCGCAGCCGGGGCAGCAGCTCCGCGATCCCGTCCCTCAGATCCGCGTCGTCACGGGCCATCCAGCCTCCACAACGTCCGGAATAAAAGCTTTCTTCCGGACGTTCCTTGCGTACGCGCCGCGCGGCGCTGTTATACTGCCTGCGGAGTATCGAAAACATGGGAATCCGCCGAAAGACAAGCTGGTTCCGGGCGCCGGGCGCCTTTGCGGCCGTTCTGGCGCTGTTTCTGTGGGCCGCCGGCGGCGCGACCGCGCAACTGCCCCTGCCCGACCTGCCCGTGCGGCCGCCGCCGGTCCCTCCGGCGGGCGATCTGCTGCGCGACACTGTCGACCGCGCAGACCGCACCGTCGATCAGACCCTGCGCGAGACGCGCCGTGTGCGTGTGCGCGACCTGCTGCGCCGCCACCGCGACGTGCTGGAGCGCGGACCGGACGACACCGTGATCATCCGCCGCGAGGTGCTGGCTTTCGACCCGTCGCCGCAGGCGCTGGCGCAGGCCCAGACCGCGGGATTCGAGGCGATCCGCCGCCGCGCCCTCGCCGGGCTGGGCGCCGAAATCGTCGTTCTGCGCGCCCCGCCACGCGTCTCCACTCGGCAGGCGTTGCGGCGGCTGGAAGCGTTGGACCCTGGCGGCGTTTATGACTTCAATCATGTGTATCTGGGGGCTGATGCCGGTCTCGCCGCCCCGGCCGCGACTAGCCTCGCCGCTTTCCAGACCGGCGCCGCCACGGGCACGCGGATCGGCCTGATCGACAGCGGCGTGGCGGCGGACCATCCCGCCTTCGCCAGCGCGCGCATCACTGCCCGCGCCTTTAACGAAGCCGGTTATGTTCCCGGTGCGCATGGCACCGCCGTGGCGTCGATCATCGCTGGCTGCGGAGCAGGTTTTTCCTGCGCCGCGCCTGGGGCGCAGTTGTTCTCCGCCGACATCTATGGCGGCGCGCCGACCGGCGGGGCGGCCGACGCCATCGCCGCCGCCCTGTCCTGGATGGTGGAGAACCGTGTTCCGGTGGTGAATATCAGCCTGGTCGGCCCGCCGAACGCCACGCTGGGCGCCGTGGTGCGGCTGACCGCGGCGCGCGGCCATTTGCTGGTCGCCGCCGTGGGTAATGACGGCCCGCATGCGCGCCCGCTCTACCCCGCCGCCTGGCCCGAGGTGGTGGCGGTGACCGGGGTGGACGCGCGCCGCCGCGCCATAGCCGAGGCCGGACGCGGCGACCATGTCGACTTCGCCGCGCCGGGAGCGGACATCGCCGCCGCCTCCTATGAAGGCGGCTTCGTTCCGGTGCGGGGCACCTCTTTCGCCGCGCCAATGGTGGCGGGGCTGCTGGCGCGCCGCGCGGCCAATCCGGACCCGCCGACGACGCGGGCCGCTGTCGCCGCGCTGGCGCGCGAGGCGGAGGATCTGGGCGCCGCCGGGCGTGATCGCATCTATGGCGACGGGCTAGTCGGTTTCAACTTGCGTAACGACCCGTCGCAGTTTCGAGTGGCGGGCCGCTGAACGATTTTTCCTTCGCCGGGAAGAAATACGCCCGCCCCGCCGTTCTCCCTCATGCAGGCCGCGCCATATTGCGGCCAGGCAGCAAGGGAGACAGTCATGTTGACCAAAACGCTTCTTTCCGCCGTCGCCGCCGCCGCCATGCTGGCGGCGTCCGCGCCGGCTTCCGCCCAGCTCGTCGGCAATGTCACCGGCCAGGCGGCCGGGCAGGCCCGGGGGGGCATCGCCGCCGACCGGCTGACCGGACGCGCAGGCGCCGCGGGCGAGCTGCGCGGGGCGAGCCAGATTGGCCTGACCCGCGAACCGGCCGGCCGTCTCAACCGTGCTCGGGGCGCCGCCGGCGCCGCAGCGGACCTGCATGGCCAGGCCGATGGCGCGCTGCGGACCCGGCCCGGCCGTGTGGGCGCGCAGGGCGCGGTTGATGGCGCGGCTGAAGGCTTTGTCCGCACGCCGCGCGGCGTGCGTGGACAGGCGCGAGGCGCCGCGCAAGGCGTGGCCGAAACTGAAGTGCGTGGCCCGCGCGTCCGGGCGCCGCGTTCGTCCGCTACAGTTCGCGGACGCGGCTCAGCGGAAGCCGAAGCCGAATATCGCGGCTCGCGTACGCGCATCGACGCCGGCGGCGCGATCAGCGGCGCGGCTCGCACGGGCGCCGGCGCTGCTGGCGCCGCCTATGGCGCGGGATCCGCGGCGGCTTCCGGCGCGGCGGGCGCCGCCCCGCAAGCCACTGTCGGGGCCGGAGCCTCGGCGCAGGGTTCGGCCGGCGCGCAGGCTGGCGGGGCGTCCGCATCCGGTTCGGCTGGCGCCAGCGCCGGAGTCCGCGCCTCAACCCGGCGCGACGACTGATGAGCCGGCCCTGACAGGCCGATAACTGGCGGCGGCGGGCTCCTTCGCGGGCCCGCCGCTTCCGTTTCAGCTTTCGGGCAGGGGCACGGCGGTGGTGTGCTTGATCACCTCCATCGCAAACGCCGATGAGACGTCCGATAGGCGGGCGGAGCGGATCAAGCGTTTATAGACCGCGTCATAGGCGGCGATGTCCGCCACCTGGATTTTCAGCAGGTAATCGATTTCCCCGCTCATCCGGTAAAATTCCGTCACCTCCGGGATGCGGTCCATGGCGCGGGCGAAGCCTTCCAGCCACTGGTCGGAGTGTTCCGCCGCCCGCACGGTGACGAACACCGTCACCCCCGCCCCAAGCTTGTGTGCATCCAGCAAGGCGACACGCCGGCGGATCACGCCTTCGGCCTCATAACGCTTGATACGCCGCCAGCAGGCGTTGACCGACAGGTTCACGGCTTCGGCCATCTCCGCCACCGGGCGGGCGGCGTCTTCCTGCAGCAGAGCCAGCAGCTTAAGGTCTATGGCGTCCAGCTCTGACGAAGAGGATTGGGATTTTTTCACACGAAATACGCCTTTTACCACCGAAAACGGGATAATTTTTCATGAACCTCGTGACATTATACACGCAATCAACGCCTGCGTGGGAAGCCCTTATGATTCGCAGACTGTTCACCGAGCATCCGGCCTCCGTCGGCGAGGGGTATTTCGAGCATATGGGCCAAGCGTTCAGCTTCGCCGGGGCGCTGTTCGCCGCCGGTTTCGTCTGCGCGGTGCACGCCATCTTCCCGTTCCTGTTCCAGAAAACCGGTAGCCAGGCGATCTGCCGCCTGCATGAGCGTATGGTGAGCTGCCGCGACAAGCGCGCCGGACAAGAATCGCGCGCCGGCGTCGAACCCGCCTCCTCCCGTTGACGCCCGCTGCAGTGTTCGCCGCAGCGCGCGCCGTCGCACCCGGTCTGGCGCTCGCGTTTCTGGCGGCCGGCGCAGCGGTGCTTGTCAGCCTGCACACGCCGGTCCCGGCGGTGCTGGCGGCGCTGGTCATCGGCATGGTGCTGGCCGCGCCCGCCGCGCAGCCGGCTTTTGCGCCCGGCGCGGCGTATTCAGCGCGCTTCGTGCTGCGCTTCGGCGTATTGCTGCTGGGCGCGCGCGTCAGCCTGGGCGACATCGCCGATCTCGGCTGGCAGGCGGCGGCGCTGACGCTCGCCATTCTCGCCGCCGTCTATGTCTCCGGCCTCGTGATCGGGCGCTGGTGCGGGTTGACTCGCCCGCAATCGGCCATCGCCGCGGCGGCTGTGGCCGTGTGCGGCGCCTCGGCGGCGCTGGCGGCGGCGGCCGCGCTATCGCGCAAGGACGAGCATGACCGCGACGCGGCCGGAACCGTGGCTCTGATCACCGTCGTCGGCTCTGCGGCCATGGTGCTTTACCCGCTGCTGGCGCGGTTCGCCGGGCTGTCTGACGCAGCGGCTGGCTTCTTCCTCGGCGCCAGCCTGCACGAGGTGGTGCAGGCGGTGGGCGGCGGCTACGCCTTCTCCGACCTGGCGGGCGATGCGGCCACCACCGTGAAGCTGGTGCGCGTGGCGGCGATGGCGCCGCTGGTGATCCTGATTACAGCCATGGCGCGGCGCGAAGCGGCTGCGGACGATGGCCTGAGCCCTGCAAAGCGCCCGCCGCTGGTTCCCTGGTTCCTGGCCGGGTTCGTGGCGCTGGTGGCGCTGCAGGGGCTGGGCGTGATCCCTGCCCCGCTTGCCGCCGCGATGGCCGAGATCTCGCGCTGGTGCCTGCTGGCCGCCATAGCGGCGCTGGGGATGAAGATCACCCCGCGCGGCCTCGCGGCGGCCGGGCGCGGGCCTCTGGCGGCGATCCTGGGCATGACGGCCGTCTGCGCCGCGCTGGCCTTCGGCGGCGCGCTGCTGATAGGATAAACCGCGCCAAACACCGCCAAATCATCTATACTCAATCCATGCCGCAACCACCCCCTGGCTACCCAAAGACAACCCTCTGACCACCCAATAACACCCCCATGACCGCCCTGCCGCTGATCGCCGTCAATCTCGCCATCGCCGCCGGGCTGTTCCTGGTCCTGTGGCTCGCCGCCCTGCGTCTGAAGGACGCCAGTTTCGTCGACGCTTTCTGGGCGTTCGGCATGGTGGTTCTGGCGCTGTCCAGCTTCGCGCTCGCCGATGGCGACCTGGCGCGGCAGGCGCTGCTGACCGGACTGTGCGCTCTCTGGGGGCTGCGCCTGGGCCTGCACCTGTTTCTGCGCTGGCGGCGCGACGGCGTCGACCGCCGCTATGCGGCGCTGTTCAAGCGGGTGAAGGAGGGCCGGAATATCGATTTTCCCGCCGCCAGCCTGATGTTCGTGTTCCTGCCGCAGGCGGTGCTGATGTGGCTGGTCAGCCTGCCGGTGCAGCTGGGCCAGGCCGCCGCGGCGCCGCCGCTGGGCGCGCTGGCCGCCATCGGCGCGCTGCTGGCCGTGACCGGCATCGTGTTCGAGACCGTCGGCGACGCGCAGCTTTCCCGGTTCCGCGCCGACCCGGCCAACAAGGGCAAGGTGCTGGACACCGGCCTGTGGCGTTATACCCGCCACCCCAACTATTTCGGCGACGCCTGTGTCTGGTGGGGGCTGTACCTGATCGCGGCGGAGACGGCGCCCGGCGTGTGGGCGGTTTTCGGGCCGCTGTTCCTGACCTGGACGCTGCTGCGCTGGAGCGGTGCGCCGCTGCTGGAGCGCAATCTGCGCGAAACCCGGCCCGCCTATGCGGACTATGTGCGCCGCACCAGCGGCTTCATCCCCTGGCCGCCGGGGAAAGACTGAGCGGTTCTGCTTTACGGCGAGGCGATTCCGCCCAAGAATGTCCCTTGAACCAATAAGGGTATCGGGGAGGTTCCGGACATGGCGTTCGCGCTGAACACGGTGGAGAAGGAGGCGCCCTGGCGCTGGCTGGCGCAGGGCTGGGCCGACCTGTGGAAGGCGCCGGGCCTCAGCCTCGGCATCGGTGTTCTGTTCGTCGCCATCGGCTTCGTGATTATCGCCGGATTATGGGCGCTCGGCATGCTGGCCGTGGCCCCGGTGCTGCTGTCGGGCTTCGCGCTGGTCGCGCCCGCCTTCGCGGTGGGTTTCTACCAGATCTCGCGCCTGCTCGACCGGGGAGAGCCGCCCTCGCTGCCCGGCGTGGCCAGCCTGTCCGGGTCGAAGATCAGCCAGATCGGCTTCCTCAGCGTGCTGCTGATCATCCTGTTCCTGGCCTGGGCGCGCATCGCGCAATTCCTCTACGCCGGCTTTGTGCAGGGCGATTACACGCCGCTGGCCGATTTCTCGCGCTTCGTGCTCACCGATCCGGCCGGCATGGGCCTGCTGGCCATCGGCACGCTGGTCGGCGCGGCGCTGGCGCTCGTGGCGTTCGCGATCTCGGTGCTGTCCTTCCCGATGCTGGTCGACCGCGATGTCGACGCGATCACGGCGCTGATCACCAGCGTCAAGGCGGTGATCAAACAGCCCTTTGTGATGCTGGTCTGGGCATGGCTGATCGCCTTCATGGTCGTGATCGGCACGGTTACGGTGATCGGTCTGGCGCTGGTGTTTCCATGGCTGGGCCACGCCAGCTGGCGCGCTTATCAGAGCTTCGTGCCGCCCGCCGGAAACTGATCGCAAAGGTCAGAACACTCTGCTGGCCTGCGTGGCGCCCGCTTGCGAAATTCCGCCGGAACCGCAACCGGAGGCCTTTTTCATGCGCCCGATCATTGTTTCCAGCATCGCCGCCCTGCTGGCCCTCAGCCTCACCGCCTGCTCCAGCCTTGTCACCGGCGGCCCTCTGGTCCGCCCCGGCGAGCCGACCGCAACGCTGGTGATCAACAACCGCTCCGGCTACACGCTGACCGCGGTGCTGATCTCGGATTGCCGCGCCTCCACCTACGGCCTCAACCGCCTGCCCAGCGGCACGACGATTCCGCCGGGGCGCAGCTATCCGTTCACGGTCTCGGCGGGCTGCTGGGACGTGATGACGGGGTTGGGCACAGCCTCCAGCAACGTCACCTCGCGCGGGCGACACCAGGTTCGCGCCGGGCAGACCTTCGTGCTGAACATCACCGGATAGGTCAGCCGTCCCCGGCCTCGTCCCGCGAGCCTTCGTTCCCGGCCGCATCCTGATCCCGGTCATCGTCCGTCAGCGGGCCGTCATCATCGATCAGGATGCGCCGGGCGGCGCCGTCCATGTCTTCATACTGGCCGCTGCGCACCGCCCACAGAAAACCCATCAGGCCGAGAAAGCCCAGCCCGAGGGCGGCGGGGATCAGCCAGGCCAGCGCCGTCATCGCCGCGCCAGCCGCATGGCGTTCAGCGTCACCAGCATCGACGAACCGGACATGGCGATGGCCGCGATCAGCGGCGTGACGAAGCCGAACACGCCCAGCGGCACAGCGACGGCGTTGTAAACCGCCGTCATGGCGAAATTCTCCTTCACCCGCGCCCGCGCGTCGCGCGACACGCGCAGGGCGGCGATGGCGCCGTCCAGCCGTTCGCCCTGCAGCACGAAATCCGACGCCGCCTGGCTGATGTCGGCGGCGGCGGCCAGCGAGATGGAGACATGCGCCCCGGCCAGCGCCGGGGCGTCGTTGATGCCGTCGCCCAGCATGATCACCTTGCGGCCCTCGGCCGCCAGCGCCTGCAGCCGGGCGATCTTGTCCTGCGGCTTCAGGCCGGCCTTCCAGCGCGTCACACCAAGGCGCGAGGCCATATCGGCCACCGCCGCTTCACGGTCGCCGGACAGCAGCTCGCACGGGATGCCCGCCGCGGCGAAGGCGGCCAGCGTTTCGGCCGCGCCGGCGCGCGGTTCGTCGGCGAAGGCGAAGCGCACCGGGGCCACGCCCTCCACGGCCAGCCATGCCTCGGATTCCGGCGCGCCGCCGCTTTCGATCCCCAGCCAGGCGGCGGAGCCGAAGCGCACCCGGCGTCCGTCAACGGTCGCCTCCAGCCCGCCGCCGGGGGTTTCGCGCACATCGCCGGCGATCGGCCCGGCGCCCGCCGCGTCGGCCACGGCGCGCGACACCGGATGGCGGCTGGCGCGGGCGAGGCGCGCGGCGGTTTCCAGCACTTCGGCGGAGATAGCCTCGCGGTTGATCAGGCGCGGGCGCCCGGCGGTCAGCGTGCCGGTCTTGTCGAACACGGCGTAATCGGCCTCGGCCAGGCGCTCCAGCGCGTCGCCGGACTTGACCAGCACCCCGGCGCGGTACAGCCGGCCCGAGGCCACCACCTGCACCGCCGGAACCGCCAGCGCCAGCGCGCAGGGGCAGGTGATGATCAGCACCGCGATGGCGTTGATGATCCCGGCGCGCGCATCGCCCATCAGCAACAGCCAGCCCAGCAGCGTCGCCGCCGCGATGGCGTGAACGATGGGCGCGTAAAGCCGCGCCGCCCGGTCGGCCAGCCGCACATAGCGCGAGCGGCCCTGCTCGCCGGTCTCGACCAGCCGCGCGATCTCGGCCAGCAGCGAATCCTCGCGCCGCGCGGCGGCGCGCACCACCAGCGGCTGGCCCAGATTGACCATGCCGGAATAAAGCTTCGCCCCCGGCGCGGCGGCGGCCGGGGCGGTCTCGCCGGTGACCAGGGCGGCGTCCAGCGTGCTTTCGCCCTCCAGCACCTCGGCGTCCACGGGCACGCGGTCGCCCGCCGCGACCAGCAGCCGGTCGCCGGGGCGCACGTCGCCCGCCGGCACGGCCATCACCCGCCCGTCACCGGCGATGCGGTTGGCGGTGACGGCCTGCAGGGCGGCGAGGCGGTGGGCCGCGGCGCCGGCGCGGGCGCGCAGACGGCTGTCGAGAAAGCGGCCGATCAGCAGGAAAAACAGCAGCATCGCCGCGGCCTCGAAATACACTTCGTGGCGGCCGCCGATGGTCTCGACGATGCTGAGGCCGCAGGCCATCAGCACGCCCAGCGAGATCGGCACGTCCATATTGATGCGCCGGGCGCGGATCGAGGCGATGGCCGAGCGGAAGAACGGCCGCCCCGAAAAGGCGACGGCGGGCAGCACGATCAGCGCCGAGACCCAGTGGAAGAAGGATTGCAGGGCCTCGTCCATCTCGCCCGCGCCCGCCCAGACGGAGACCGAGATCAGCATCACGCTGCCGGTGGCGAAGCCGGCGACGCCCATGGCCAGCAACAGCTCTCTTTCCTCTTGCGCCTTCTTGCCGTCCAGCGTTTCGGGCGCATAGGGCGCGGCGCCGAAACCCATCTCGTGCAGCTTCGCCACGAATTCGCGCGCCCGCCCCGGCCCGCCGTCCCAGGCCAGCGCCAGCCGCCCGCTGGACAGGTTCAGCCGCGCCTGCCGCACGCCGGGAAGGGCCGACAACCCGCCCTCGATGCGCGCGATGCACCCGGCGCAATGCGCGCCGCGCACCAGCAGGTCGATCTCGCTGCGCCCCTCGCGCTCGCGCACGAAAGCCTGCGGATCGGCCTGCAGCGCCGAGGCCGCGTCAAGGCGGACGGAGGCGGCGCCTACTCCAGCCATAGCCGCCTTCCGAACTCGAAATAGGGTTCGCCCCCGGTGCGCGCGGAAAAGCGCCAGCTTCCCGGCGCCGCGGCGTCGATGCGCGCGGCGTAAACGCCCGGCTCGCGTTCGGTGAAATTCAGCGGCAGGTCGTAGGACGTGTCGGCGGGGTGGCGCAGCATGCCGGTGATCGTCAGCCCCGTGACCGGATTTCCGTCCGCATCCTCTATCGCCGCCAGCAGCACGCCGTCCGCCGCGTTCACCGCCGCGTGCCAGCCCAGCGCCGCGGCCCCGGCGCGTTCGGCCAGCACGTCGTTGTACGCCATGCCGCGCACATAGGCGCGGCTGGCCTCCTCGCCGCGGAAGGTGGTGATCGCCTGGGTGATGAACACGGCGTTGACCGCGAAAATCACCCCGAAAAACACGATCAGCATGACCAGCACCTGCCGGCCGGTCAGGGGACGGTTGAAGATCATCGCGGCGCTCCGGTCTGGAAGGTGGCGGCGGCGCGCGCCGTCTCGCCGGTTTCAAGGTCGCGCACCTGGAAGGTCAGCGGGAAGGAATGGGCGGCGGCCGCGGCCTCGCGCGGCAAGGTGAGATAGACGCGGAAATCCGTGGTGCGGTCGGGCGGCGCGGCCAGCGTCAGCGGCGCGTCCTCGCGCGCGGCCAGCACGCGGATGGCGATGTCCGCCGGCCCTTCGACGGACAATTCCAGCCCCCGCGTTTCATGCGTCATGTTCAACACCTTCACAGTATAGCCATTGCGCACCGATCCGTCAGACAGGGTGACGAAATTCGGATTGCGGTCGCGCAGCACGTTGACGTCCAGCGTGGTGCGCATGGCGTAGGTCCCCAGCATCACCGCCGCGGTGGCGAAAAGCGCCACCGCGTAGACCAGCACCCGCGTGCGCAGGAAACGATAGCGCGGCTTTTCGCCCCGCAGGCGGCGGGCGACATTGTCGTCGGTGTCATAGGCGATCAGACCCTTCGGCCGCTCCACCTTCACCATGATGTCGTCGCAGGCGTCGATGCACAGCGCGCAGCCGATGCATTCCAGTTGCGCCCCGTTGCGGATGTCGATGCCCATCGGGCAGGCGGCGACGCAGGCCTTGCAGTCGATGCAGTCGCCCCGCCCTTCCCAGCTCGCCCCCTTCTTGTGCGGGCCGCGCGGCTCGCCGCGGTCGGTGCGATAGGTGACGTTCAGGGCCTCATTGTCGGTCATCGCCGCCTGGATGCGCGGCCAGGGGCACATATAGATGCACACCTGCTCGCGCATGGTTCCGGCCAGCGTGTAGGTGGTGAAGGTCAGCAGCCCGAAAAACACATAGGCCGAGATCGCGGCCTGGCCGGTGAAGAAATTGGCCAGCAGGTCGAAGGCGTCGTGGAAATACAGGATCCAGGCCCCGCCGGTGGCCGCGGCGATGGCCAGCCACACCGCGTGCTTGCCGCTCTTGCGGGCGATCTTTTCCGCCGTCCACGGCGCGCGGTCCAGCCGGATGCGGGCGTTGCGGTCGCCCTCGAAGGCGCGCTCGACGGCGATGAACAGGTCTGTCCAAACCGTCTGCGGGCAGGCGTAGCCGCACCAGACGCGGCCGAACAGGGCGGTGGCCAGGAACAGCGCCAGCGCCGCCATGATCAGCAGGCCGGTGATGTAATACACCTCCTGCGGCCAGATCTCGATCCAGAAGAAGTAGAAGCGCGAGGCGCCGAAATCGACCAGCACCGCCTGGTCCGGCGCATCGGGGCCGCGGTCCCAGCGCAGGAAGGGCAGGAAGTAATAGACGCCCAGCGCGAAGGCCATGAACGCCCATTTGAAGGCGCGGAACGGGCCGCTGACCAGTTTCGGGTAAACCGGCTCGCGCTTGGCGTAGAGCTTTCGCTGCTCCGCATCGTTCACGGCCTCGGCCCGGGAACGCGGGATTCCCGGGGCCGAAAGTTTTCTTGAATCCGCCTTGTCCATGTCGGCGATAGGCCTCTGCCCGCGCCGCCTTGTCGATGCGGCATTTCACCGGTGCGGCGATTTATCCTTCCGCCGGCGGGGTTTCATCGCGCGGCGGGCTGTCCTCGCCGCCGCCCAGCGCGAACACGTAAACCGCCAGCGCCGCGATCATGCCGTCGTCCATGCGGCCGTCGAAATGCGGCATCACGCCATAGGGGCCGCGCCAGATGGAGTTGTAGATCTCGTCGCGCGAACCGCCATACAGCCAGTTGTCGATGGTCAGGTCCGGCGCCCCCTGGCTGCGGTCGCCGCGGCCCTCGACGCCGTGGCAGGCAGCGCACTGGGCCTGATAGACCGGGGCGGCGCGCACCACCGCGTCCTGATCGGCCTCGCGCCCCGAAAGGTCCAACACATACTGGGTCAGATCGCGGATCTCGTCACGCGACAGCAACTGGTCGCGCCCGAAGGCCGGCATCTGCGAAAACCGGGCGCCGGAATGGCTGCTGCGGATGCCGTAACGGATGGTCTGCGTGATGTCGTCGAAGGTTCCGCCCCACAGCCACACGTCGTCATTCAGGTTCGGATAGCCGCGAAAGCCCTGCGCGCCGACGCCGTGACAGGTGGCGCAATTGTCGCCAAACGCCGAACGCCCGGCGGCCAGCGCGAAGCGGAACAGCACCGGATCGGACTCGATGTCGGCATAGGTCGCCCCGACCAGCCGGGCGTAACCCTCGGCCCGTTCGGCCTCCAGATTCGCCATCTCGGCGGCGACATTGACGCGGTCGGAATGCCCCAGAACGCCGGGAGTGTAGCCCTGCATGCCCGGCGGCGCCGGCCAGGCCGGATACAGGATCATGTAGCCGATCGACCAGATGATCGTGGCGTAGAAAATCCACAGCCACCAGCGGGGCAGCGGGGTGTCCAGCTCCTTGACGCCGTCCCATTCGTGCCCGGTGGTCTCGGCGCCGGAGTGTTCGTCGATCTCGCGCTTGTCAGCCATCTTTCCTGTCCCCGGCTTCGGGTTCGCCTTCCGGGCCGCCATCGTCTTCCAGCGGCATGCGGGCGGCGCGGTCGAACTTGCCCTTGTTTCTCGGCCACAGCGCATAGACCAGCACCAGGCCGAACAGGGCGATGAAGAACAAAAGCCCCCAGGTCTGCGCGAAATGGGCGAGGCTTTGGTACATCGCGCCCTACCTCAGATTCTCGTCGGCGTCGGCTTCATAGGTCGAGAAATCGACCATTGTTCCCAGCACCTGCAAGTAGGCGATCAGCGCATCCATCTCGGTCAGGCGGCGCTGGGCGGTGAAATCATGCACCGTGGCGCCGGGATAGCGCGCCAGCAGGTCGTCATAGCCGGCCGAGAACGGATCGGCCTGCGCGGCGATGTCGGCGCGTGCGCTCTCGATCATCCCGTCGTCATAGGGCACGCCGACGCGGCGCAGCGCCGTCAGCTGCATCTCGATGCGCGAATAGTCCAGCACCGCATCCTCGAGGAAGGCGTAGGGCGGCATGACCGATCCCGGCACCACCGATTGCGGGTCTCGCAGATGGTCGCGGTGCCATTCGTCGGAATACTTGCCGCCGACGCGGGCCAGATCCGGCCCCGTGCGCTTCGACCCCCACTGGAAGGGATGGTCGTACATGCTCTCGGCGGCGAGGCTGTAATGGCCGTAACGCTCCACCTCGTCGCGCAGCGGGCGGATCATCTGCGAATGGCAGTTGTAACAGCCTTCGCGGATATAGATGTCGCGGCCCATCAGCTCCAGCGGCGTGTAGGGGCGCACGCCCTCAACCCGCTCGATGGTCGAGCGCAGGTAGAACAGCGGCGCGATCTCAACCAGGCCGCCGATGGAGACCACGACCAGGATGCCGACGGTCAGCAACAGGCTGTTCTTCTCGAAGAACTTCTTGTGCAGCTCGTTCAGGGGGCGTTTCTGGCTCATCGTCCGCCCCCTCACGCCTTGATCGCCGCGGGCTGCGGGGTGACCGATTCATCGGCCTCCTTCACGTCGCCCTTGATGGTCTTGTAGACGTTCCAGGCCATAAGCACGGCCCCGGCGAGATACATCAGCCCGCCCAGCGCGCGGATGACATAGAAGGGGTGCATCGCCTCCACCGTCTCCATGAAGGAGTATTCGAGGAAGCCCAGCTCGTTGTACGAGCGCCACATCAGCCCCTGCATGATGCCCGACACCCACATCGCGGTGATGTAGAGCAGGATGCCGAGGGTGGCGATCCAGAAGTGCCATTCGATCAGGGCCTTGGAATACATGCCCTTGCGCTTCCACAGCCACGGGACCAGGCAGTAGATGGCGCCGAAGCTGATGAAGCCGACCCAGCCCAGCGCGCCGGAATGCACATGCCCGATGGTCCAGTCGGTATAGTGCGACAGCGCGTTCACCGCGCGCACGCTCATCACCGGACCCTCGAACGTCGACATGCCATAGAAGGCGACCGAGACCACCAGCATCCGCACCACGGGGTCGGTTCGCAGCTTGTCCCACGCGCCCGACAGCGTCATCAGCCCGTTGATCATGCCGCCCCATGACGGCATCCACAGCATCACCGAGAAGGTCATGCCCAGCGTCTGCGCCCATTCGGGCAGCGCCGTGTAGTGCAAATGGTGCGGCCCGGCCCAGATGTAGATGAAGATCAGCGACCAGAAGTGGATGATCGACAGGCGGTAGGAATACACCGGCCGGTCCACCCGTTTCGGGATGAAATAGTACATGATCCCGAGGAAGCCGGCGGTGAGGAAGAAGCCGACGGCGTTATGGCCGTACCACCATTGCGTCAGCGCGCCCTGAACGCCCGAGAACAGCGAATAGCTGCGCGCGCCCAGAATGCTCACCGGCATGGCGAGATTGTTGACCACATGCAGCAGCGCGATGGTGACGATAAAGGCGAGGAAGAACCAGTTGGCGACGTAGATATGCGGTTCCTTGCGCTTCCACAGCGTGCCGAGGAACACCAGCAGATACGCCACCCAGACGATGGTCAGCCACAGGTCGGCATACCATTCCGGCTCGGCGTACTCCATCGACTGGGTAATGCCCATCAGATAGCCGGACGCGGCCATCACAATGAAGAACTGATAGCCCCAGAAAACGAACCACGGCCAAAGCCCGCCGGCCAGCCGCGCGCGGCAAGTGCGCTGCACCACGTAGAAACTGGTGGCGATCAGCACATTGCCGCCGAAGGCGAAAATCACCGCCGAGGTGTGCACCGGCCGCAGGCGGCCGAAATTCAGAAAGCCCCATTCGGGAAAATAGAACAGGTTCGGATAGGCGAGCTGCAGCGCGATCACGACGCCGGCCAGAAGGCCGACCACCGCCCAGAACATCGAGGCGATGACCCCCGCCTTGATCACGCCTTCGGCGTATTGCTTCGGGTCTTCCTTCGGCCCGCCGTCGGCATAGACCCCGGCCAGCATGATCAGGCCGACCAGGAAGCCGGCGATGATCAGCCAGGACTGGGCGCCAAGCAGGGGGTCCGGTCCCCGCGCCGCTACGGCGATAGCCCAGGCAAGGCCCGCCAGCAGGATGAGGCCGATCACCGCGCCGTCGAGGCCGGTGTAAAGCTTGCGGGCCGTCCCAGTCTGCATTTCGCCCCCCGGTTGAATCTGCAAATCGCAGTTCACACCGGTTCCCGATACATCGCAAGAGACCCCAAAACGATTATGGCGAATCGACGCATCACCGACGCTGGCGCGCGCCCGCTGGCGGCCGGGCTTTTCAGGGCCTATGAAGCCGGCATGGCCCGCTCCCTTCCCTCACCCGCGCGCCCGGACGCTCTCGCCGGCCTGCTGCTGGCTGGCGGACGCTCCAGCCGCATGGGGCGCGACAAGGCGCTGATCGAATGGCGGGGCGAGACCCTGCTCGACAGGGCGCGGCGCACGTTGTGCGAGGCCGGCGCGGACCAGGTGTTCGTGCTTGGGCGGCCTGAGCTGGCGGACGGCCTCGCCGATGTCGAGCCCGGAGCCGGACCGGCCCGCGCCGTAACGGCGGCGGCGGGCGCACTGCGCGTCCGGGGCTGGGTGCGGTTTCTCGCCATCCCGGTCGACATGCCATTAATGACTGCGCCCGCGCTGGCGCGCCTGGCAGCGCAGGCGGGTTCCGCGGTCTATGATGGCTGGCCGCTGCCGCTCTATCTGACCCGGATTACGATGGCGAGGCTGGAAAACGTCCATTCCGTCAAGGACCTGGCAGCGGCGAGCGGCGCAACCCGCTTGCCATCGCCGGAGGAGCGGCTGTTCGCGAACGTCAATACGCCCGGCGATCTGACGGCGCTGTAAACCTTAACGGCGAGGGCTGGCCCGTGTCTTGCTGTGGGTCAGGCGGGCATTAATAGTCTGTTTACGATTGGGCCGCCGATGAACCGCATGCCGATCTCCGCCAGCGCCGTGTTCACCAAGCGTGAGCCGCGTAACACCGGACTCGTCCAGCCGCGAAATGGCCGCGTCATGTTCAGCGTTCCGGACCCGCAGGCCGCCAGCGGCACGCGCCTCGCCCTCAGCCTGCGCAAGCACCTCCGCGCCGCCTGAACGCACCGGAAACCTGAATTTTCGACGCAATCCGGGCCTGACTGGCTGACAATCCCGGATAGGCGGCGCTGATTCCGCAGTCGCCGCGCCGGTAATTCTCGACACCGCCGCTGGCTTGTCTCAAACTTTCCCCGCGCTTGACGCCTGCAGGGGACCGGGCATGAGGCTACACGCCGTCATCACATTGATGCTCACCGCCGCCATGCTCTGGCCCGCCGCCGCAGGGCCGGCGCGGGCGCAGGGCTGCGACCTGGGGGCGGCGCGCGTGAATGCGCTGGATCTTGAGGCGCTGGGCCTCGATCACGCCGAGCGGATCGCCTTCCATTTCGACCTCGCAGACCTGCGCGCCGGCTGCGGCGACGCGGCCGCGGCGCGCGCCACATTCCTGACCGCGCGTGGCCTGATCGCACAGTCGCCGGACGGCGTCCGCGCCGAATGGGCCGCCGGACTGACGGCGGAAGCCCTGTTCGAGGCCGCGCAGGGGCGTTTCGACGCCGCGCGGGACCGCTTGAACGACGCGGAAACCGTGCTGACGTCGGCCGGCGTGCAACGGGCGCGGGACCGGCTGGTGCTGGCCGAGGCCTGGGTCGCCGTGGAGCGCGCTGCGGCCGCCGCCGGCGCCGCGCACGCGCTGGCAGAGGTCGAGTCGGAACTGGCCATGCTGCGGCTACGCGCCGAACGCGAAGCGGAGGAAGTCGCGACACGCGATCCAGAGGCCGCGGCGCATGCCGACCATGTCGTGGTGCCGGTGTTCTACGGGACGAACCGCGCCCGCACCGGCTCGGAAGACCCCAACCAGTTCTACGGGCCGGAGCGAGGATGGCTGGACCTCGGCGTGGTCACAGTGTCGGTGCCGCGCAACCGCGAGGTCGGCTCCATCCCCCGGCGCGAACGCTATCCCGGCGACCTAGACAGCTACCGGGCAGACTATTTCATCATCGACCGCGTTGCGCCCTTCGCCGATGATTACGCCTTCACCAGCGCGCTCGGCGAAGCGATGGACGGCTCCACCCGGCGCGAATTGCTGCTGTTCATCCACGGCTACAACTCCGACTTCCGCGGCGCCGCCGAGCGCGCGGCGCAACTGGCCGTGGACCTGGAGATCGACGGCGTTCCCGCTCTCTATTCCTGGCCATCGCGCGGATCGCTGCTCGGCTATTTCGCCGACGGACGCGAAGTGACCGATTTCAACGTCCGCAGCCTGGTCAATTACATCTTCCTGCTGATGAACGGCGCCCAGGCCGACCGCATCCATGTCGTCGCCCATTCCATGGGCAACCGTTTCCTGATGGAGGCGATGCAGGAGCTGGCGCGCATCTATCCCGATACGCCGGAACCCCTGTTCGACCAGGTAGTGTGGGCCTCGCCCGATATCGACGCCACGGCGTTCATGCAGACCGTTCCGGAGGTGCGTCACCTGGCGGCGGGCATGACGCTCTATGCCTCCAGCCGCGACCGGGCGCTGCTGCTGTCCCGGCGCATCAATGGCGGTGGCCCCCGCGCCGGCGACGCCAGCCCGCCCTACCCCGTCGTCGTCGCGGGGCTGAGCACGGTGGACACCACGGCGGCCGGCGGTCAGGGGCTGGGTCATTCCGACTACGCCGGCCCGGCGCTGGATGATTTCCGCGCCCTGATCTGGCTCAGCCTGGGTCCCGAAGAACGCTGCATCCTGCAGGACCGCGACAGCCAGTTCGGGCGCTTCTACGCTGTCGATCCCGTCACCGGCGCCGAGTGCGAGCCGGACGTGTTCAAATATTCCATCACCGCCTTGCGGCGCGGAGGCGAGGAAAACGCTTTCGAGCTTCTCGACATTGCGCAGCAGGCGGCCGACTCGCCGCTCGCCGGCCGGTTGGACGAGGTGCGTTCGCTGATCACCTTGTTGACCCGGCGGCGCTGACCGTCGTCCGCCGTCCCAGTTTGGCGGAAATAGGCGGTGCGGCCGCGCGTCGCTTGGTCCGGGGCGGATGATATATGCTAATCGCAGCGTGATGGCGGGAAGGACTCCGGAACAGTGACCAGCGGCAAGCTGACTCATATCGACGCCGCCGGGCGCGCGCGCATGGTGGACGTGTCGGACAAGGCCGCCACCACCCGCCGCGCCGTGGCCGAGGGGCGCGTGACCATGAATCGCGCCGCCTTCATCGCCGTGCGCGACGCGAGCGGGCCGAAGGGCGATGTGCGCGCCGCCGCCGAGATCGCGGGCGTGATGGCGGCGAAACGCACCGCCGACCTGATCCCGCTGTGCCATCCGCTGCCGCTGACCGGCGTGCGGGTAGAGGTTTCGCCCCTGCCGGACGAAAGCGGATTTTCGGTGCGCGCCGAGGCGAAGACGACAGCCGGAACCGGGGTGGAGATGGAGGCGCTGACCGCCGCCGCTGTCGCCTGCCTGACGCTTTACGACATGGCCAAGGCGCTGGACCGCGAGATGGAGATCGGCGGCGTGCGCCTGCTGGAGAAGTCCGGCGGGCGCAGCGGCGACTGGCGGCGGGGCGGCGCATGATATCGCTCGACGCGGCGCTGGCGGCGTTCGCCGGCGACCTGAAACCGCTTTCCGCCGAAACCATCCCCTATCATCAGGCCGATGGCCGGGTGCTGGCCGCGGCGATCACCGCGGCGATGACCCAGCCGCCCTTTCCCGCCTCGGCCATGGATGGCTACGCCGTGCGCGCCTCGGACCTTGGCGAGACCCCGGCGCGATTGCGGCTGGCTGGCGAATCCGCGGCCGGGCACGCTTTTTCCGGCGCGCTGAAACCCGGCGAGGCGGCCCTGATCTCCACCGGCGCGCCGGTCCCCGCCGGCGCCGACCAGGTGGTGGTGAAGGAGGTGAGCCGCGTCGACGGCGATCATGTGACCCTCGACGCCCGCCCGGAGCCCGGCAAGCATATCCGCCCCGCGGGGGTGGATTTCAGGAGTGGTCAGACCCTGCTGCCCGCCGGAACCCGGCTGCGCGCCGATCATGTCGCGCTCGCCGCCGGCTGCGGCGCGCTGGACCTGACGGTCACGCGCCGGCCGCGCGTCGGCGTGCTGTCCACCGGCGACGAACTGGTGGAGCCGGGAGAGCCGGTCTCCGGCGCGCAGATCATCAACTCGGTGTCGAAGGGAATGGCGCCGCTGATCCGCCGCTGGGGCGGCGAGCCGGTCTATCTGGGAACCGCCCGCGACGACCCGCAATCGGTGCGCGCCGCCTTCGCCAAAGGGCGCGGGCTGCACCTGATCGTCACCCTCGGCGGCGCCTCTGTCGGCGCGCATGACCATCTGCGCGCCGTGTTCGCCGCGGATGGCGGAACGCTGAACTTCGAGAAGATCGCCATCAAGCCCGGCAAGCCGACCTGGTTCGGGCGCCTGGACGGCCAGCCCTTTCTGGGCCTGCCCGGCAATCCGGTCTCGGCGCTGGTGATGGCGCATCTGACGCTGCGTCCAGCGCTGGCCGCCCTGCTGGGCGCGGATGACGCCTCGCTGGCGCTGGAGGACGCGGTGCTAGCCGCGCCGTTGCCGGAGACGGGACCGCGCGAAACCTGGGTGCGCGCGCGTCTGACAGACGGCCGGGCCGAACCGCACCCCAATCAGGATTCCTCGGCCCTGTCCGCCATGGCGCAATCCAATTGCCTGATCCGCCGCATGGCGGGCGGCGGCCCGGCGCGGGCCGGGGAAAGCACGATCATCCTGCGTCTTTGAGTCGCGCGACCGCGTGCGTCATCGCGGCGGCGGCGGCGCGCCCGTAATCTGGCGTCCGGTATACGTTTCCGGGAGCCGCCCATGGGCCATTTCAATCCCGATTACGCCGCGCTGGCTGCGCCGCGCTACACCAGCTACCCGCCCGCCACGCGTTTTTCGCCCGCTGTGGGCGAGGCGGAATGGCGAAGCTGGCTGGCCGCAACGCCGGCGGACGCGCCGGTCTCGGTCTACGTCCATATCCCTTTCTGCCGGGTGCTGTGCTGGTATTGCGGCTGCAACACCTCGGTGCCGAACAAGGACGCGCGGGTGGCGGAGTATCTCGCCGCCCTGCGCAAGGAGATCGCGCTGGTCCGCGCCGCGCTGGGGCGCAAGGCGCGCCTGTCGCGGCTGCATTTCGGCGGCGGATCGCCCGACATGCTGTCGCCGGCGCGCCTGACGGCGCTGATGGGCTGGCTGAAGGACGCCTTCGACTTCTCCCACGCCGATGAGATCGCCGTAGAGCTGGATCCGCGCGGGGTGACGGAGGATCTGGCGCAGACCCTGGGCCGTCTTGGCGTCACCCGCGCCAGCCTCGGCGTTCAGGACGTCTCGGCCGAGGTGCAGGCGCTGATCAACCGTGAACAGCCGTTCGAGCTCGTCGAAGAAGCGGCCAGGCGTCTACGCCGCGCAGGCGTGAAGACGCTGAACATCGACCTGATGTACGGCCTGCCCGGTCAGAGCGCCGAGCATGTGCGCCTGTCCGCCAGCCGCGCCGCCAGCCTGGCGCCCGACCGGCTGGCCGTGTTCGGCTATGCCCATGTGCCCTGGTTCAAGAAGCACCAGCGCGCCATCGACGAAACCCGCCTGCCCGACACCGCCGCGCGCTTCGCCCAGGCCGAGGCGGCGGCGGAGGTGCTGCTGCGCGCCGGATACCGCCGCATCGGCATGGATCATTACGCGCGGCCCGACGATCCGCTGGCCCGTGCGGCCCGCAACGGAACGCTGCGCCGTAATTTCCAGGGCTATACCGATGACGAAAGCCGCATCCTGATCGGTCTCGGCGCTTCGGCGATCAGCGACGCGCCGCAGGGCTTCGTGCAGAACGAGCCGAACGCGGCGGTCTATGCCCGGCTTGTCGGCGAGGGCCGCCTGCCCGTGGCGCGCGGCGTGGCGCGCAGCGAGGACGACCGCCTGCGCGGCGCGCTGATCGAGCGGTTGATGTGCGACTATCGCGCCGATCTGCCGCCGCCGGTTCAGGGCGAGGCGGAAGATCGCCTTCAGCCCTATCTGCGCGACGGGCTGGCGCGGATGGAGGGGCGGCGGCTGCAGGTAACCGAGGCGGGGCGGCCCTATGTGCGCCTGATCGCCGCGGCGCTGGACGCCTACCAGACCGCCGCCGCGACCGCCCACAGCCGCGTGGTGTAAGGCTTTTCGCTCAGCCCAGCGCCGCCTCGACCAGCGTCACGCCGGGGGCGGCGGGGCCGGGCCGGCGCGCGAATCCCAGCTTCATGCATAGCGCGATCATCCCCTCATCCTTATCCGATACTTCTCCGAACACTGCGCCAATCCCCTGCTTGCGGGCATACTCCATCACCAGGCGCATCAGCGCCGCCTCCAGCCCCCCGGCTTCCAGACCGCCGCGTGTCAGAATCGCGAACTCGGCGCGTTCATTATCCGGGTCCGCGGCCAGCCGCGCGACAGCCGCCAGCGCGCCGCCGTCACCCGGCTCGAACGCCAGGAACGCCATCTCGCGGCGATAGTCGATCTGCGCCAGCCGCGCCGCCAGCGATGCGGGCCGCGCCCGCAAACCGCCCAGGAAGCGCATGCGGATGCCTTCCGGCGCGCAGCCGGCGATGAAGGCGGCCAGCAGCTCCGCGTCCTCCGGCTTCACCGGCCGCACAGGCCAGGTTTCGCCGCCGGCGCCGGAGAGCGCCGTCTCCAGCTCATGCGGATAGGCGCGGATCGCCAGCCGGTCGCGGCGCGCAGGCGGCGCCAGCCGCACCCGCGCGTCCAGCGCCAGCACGCCCCCGGCGCTGGCCCACAGGGGGTTGATGTCCAGCTCAGCCAGTTCGGGGATGTCGGCCGCCATCTCGCCAAGCCGCATCAGCACATGGGCGATCGCATCGAGATCGGCGCGCAGGCGGTCGCGATAGCCCTGCAACAGCCTGAACACGCGCGTACGCCGCATCAGGTCGTCGGTCAGCACGCGGTTCAGCGGCGGCAGGGCGACGGCCTTGTCGGCGATCACCTCCACCGCCGTGCCGCCCTGGCCGAACAGCACCACCGGCCCGAAGGTCACGTCGTCGGCGACGCCGGCGATCAGCTCGTGCGCGCCGGGCATGGCCGCCATGCGCTGCACCGAAAACCCTTCCAGGCGCGCGCCGGGAACCGCCTTCGCCACGGCTTTCAGCATGGTTCCGGCCGCCGCGCGCACCGCGGCCCCGTCCTTCAGGTTCAGCGCCACCCCGCCGGCGTCGGACTTGTGCGGCACGTCGGGCGAGACGATTTTCAGCGCCGCGGGAAAGCCCAGCTCCGCGGCGGTCCGCACCGCCTCATCGGCATCGGCGGCGAAGCGGGTCGGCACGGCCGGCACGCCGTAATGTTCCAGCAATTGCTTGGATTCGGCCTCGGTCAGCGCATCGCGACCCGCCGCCATCGCCTTCGCGACCAGCGCCTGCGCCGCCGCGCGCGCCGCGCCCGTCACCAGGCCGGACGGCGGCGGCGCGTGCAGCAACATCGCCTGCGCCCGCCGGTGGGCGGCGATCACCGCGAAGGCGCGCACCGCCTGGCCCGGCGTTTCATAGGTCGGCGCGCCCGCGGCCTCGAACAGCTTGCGCGCCTGCGCCGCCGCGCCCTCGCCCAGCCAGCAGGTCAGCAGAGGTTTCTGCGGCCGTGCCTCCAGCACCGCGCGCGCCGCCTCGACGCCGTCGGCGATGGCGGTGGGGCAGTTCATGGCCAGGATCGCGTCCACCCCCGGGTCGGCGTCCAGCGCCTTAAGGGCGGCGGCGTAACGTTCGCCCGGCGCGTCGCCGATGATGTCGACCGGGTTCGCCCGCGACCAGGTTTCCGGCAATACGGCGTCCAGCGCCCGGATCGTCTCCGGCGCCAGTTCGGCCAGCACGCCGCCCTCGTCCAGCAGCGCATCGACGGCCAGCACCCCCACCCCGCCGCCATTGGTCAGGATCGCCAGCCGGTCGCCGCGATGGCGCCAGGGCCGCGCCAGCGTCTCCATGGCGTCGAACAGGTCCGCCAGATTCATCACCCGCAGCATGCCCGCGCGCCGGAAAGCGGCGTCATAGGCGGCGTCGGAACCCGCCAGCGCCCCGGTATGCGAATAGGCGGCCTTGGCCGCGGCCTCGTGCCGGCCCGGCTTGATGACGATCACCGGCTTCACCCGCGCCGCCGCCCGCGCCGCCGACATGAATTTCGCCGCATGGGTGATCTGCTCGACATAGAGCAGGATCGACGCCGTGCCGGGGTCATTGGCCAGGAAGTCGACCAGGTCGCCGAAGTCCACGTCGGCCATGCCGCCCGTGGACACCATGTGCGAAAAGCCGATGCCGCGCGCGCTGGCCCAGTCCAGCACCGTGGTGATCACCGCGCCCGATTGCGAAACGAAAGCGACATCCCCGGCCAGGGGCTGACGGTGGGCGAAGCTGGCGTTCAGCCGCGCGCCCGGCGCCAGCACGCCGACGCAGTTCGGCCCGATGATCCGCAGCAGGTGCGGCCGCGCCGCTTCCAGCATCCGGCTTTGCAGCCGCCGCCCCTCCTCGCCCGTCTCGCCGAAACCGGCGCTGATCACCACCACGGCTTTCGTCCCGCGCGCGCCCAGGTCCGCGACCAGATCCGGGACCGTGGCGGCGGGCGTGCAGATCACCGCCAGGTCGGGCGCCGCCGGCAAATCCGCCACCGAGGCGAAGGCCGGCAGGCCCAGCATCGCCCCGCCTTTCGGGTTCACCGGCCAGACCCGGCCCTCAAAACCGCCCTCGACCAGGTTCTTCAGCACCACATGGCCGACGGCGCGTTCGCGCAGGCTGGCGCCGATCACGGCGACGCTGCGCGGCGTGAAAAACGGCTGCAGGTTGCGTATGCTCACAAGCGGCTCCGCCGGGTCTGTCTGCGACGGCCCAGCTTACACACGCCTTCGCGGCGCCGAAATCATGCACCGGCGCCTTATGCGGCGAGGGCGGCAAGGGCGGCGGGCGGCGGCAATCGCAACAGAGGCCGGAGAGATGAGTTATCCACGGGGGAGATGGGAAGACGGCGCCAGTCAGCCGGTTTCGCCCTCCGCCCAACGTAAGATGAACGCAAACCGCGCCTCCGTGAACTACGAACGTCCCATCGGCCTTTCCCCGTCTCAGCAGCCCCCGGTATACGAGAATTTTCTACTTTTCCATGGCCGGGAAAACGTGAAGCACGTCAAACGCACATACATCATCACCGCGAGGCGGATCACCTCGGGCGACGTCTTGAAATAGCGGTAGGGATGTCTCAGCCCCGGACGCTACGGAACCACCCTCCCCGCCTCAAGCCGGTTTTGTCTGACAATCCCCCCGGGCGACGTCTTGAAATAACGGAACGGATTTCTCATCCGCAGACGCTACGAAACCGCCCCGCCCGGCTCAAGCCGGTTTAATCTGACAATGCCCAGCGCCGACAGGCCGCCGGGCAAGTATGAGCCGATACCGGCCAGCTGGTCATGGGCGTAAGCGTTCAGATATTAAGGCGCTTTGTATTGCTAAAAGCAAGTTGAGCCTATAAGTGTTAAAATTAATTACTCTGCGCTTTTCTCCCGCGAAGTAATTTCGCAAAATCTTTGTCCTTAAGCAACCAAATTCCTTCATCAAAGTAACGCGATAAATTAAAGCAACCGTCGGGACTGCCTAAAACAGCTGCGCAAATAAAGTAATTTACCGCCATAGCTGTATCAATTTCTACCAAATCACCGCACTCATAAGTCAGCCCCATGAATAAAAGTGCGTCGACGTTTCCATTGTGCGCGGCTTTATCTATTAGCGTCAACCCCTTCTTTTTGTTTTCAGGCACGCCATGCGCCCCATAAATATGCCAAGTGCCAATTGCGAATTGAGCCTCTACATTTCCAGAAGTTGCGAGATGGTTTATACGTTCAATATCCTCATGCCCTACATCCCCACCCGCAAGCAATTTTGATCGCAGATTATCGAGCCAATCTGCGTCCTCCTTGTTGCCCACCGTGCTCATTTTCAGACTCCCTTTTCCTAGATTACCGGCGGCTTGGGGCGTTCACCACAACCAGCACCATCCTGTGAGGTACAGCGCTCCCACTCATCACGCTCACGCTCATAGCGCCGCATTTCTTCCTGAAAGGTATGCTCAATCATAAACACATCAAGAAACGGTTGGATAAAAAGCAGCGCTCCTACATCTCGAGGCGGCCACGGACCTCGATGTCCGCTTGGCCGTTGCCGCGGAGCTCGTCTTCTTTCATCTGCTCGTTCTCCTCCTTGATCACGAGTTCTTCTCGCATCACCTGTCTCGTGCCGTTCACGTGTAGATTCTCTTGCACCAGTCCTATGACCACCACGTGGTTCATCATTATCTCCGGCGCCAGTATTGGAACCTTGACCGGAACCGCCCCTACCACCGCCCCCGCCATTTGATTGCATCATACTCTGAAGATGCCCGGAAGCATCAGTGCTCCAACCGCCAGAGCTCCGGCACGTCCCGTCCTCATTGGTGATGCGTGAGCCCGTGCACATCCCCGTCGGATCGGTCGCATTGATCGGATCGTTCCGCACATATCCGTACAGGTTCAGGTCATCCTGATACCCGATCGGGTCCGTCTGCAGGAACCTCCCCAGCAGCGGATCGTAGACCCGGGCCTTGTAGTGATAGAGCTGCACCTCGGGCAGGGCGGCCTGGCCGGTGTAGCGGAAGCGCGAGCCGGTCCAGGCGTCCGGCTCGCCATAGGGGCCATAGGTGTAGCGCGCCGTGCCTGAGGCGCCTGCGGCGGCGACGATGGAGCCGAGATGATCGGCGATCAGATAGCGCCGGTCGGAGAGCCCCGCGCCCTCGTACCAGACCAGCGGCTTATCGGCGCCGGCTCCCCACGCGCCCGCGCGCCTTCAGCCGTCGGGCGCAGCCGCCAGTTCCGCCAGTATCTCCGCCCGGTGTTCGTCCAGCCGCGGCGATGGCCGGTCCACAACCAGCGCGGATTCGGAGAATTTCACCGGCGTGCGCAGGCCGGGAACGCCGCCGGCGTTGATCTGCATGCCGCGATGGACGATCTGCGGATCAGCGAACACCCCGGCCACGGTATTCACCGGCCCGGCGGGCACGCCCTTCGCCGCGCAGTCCGCCAGCAGCGCGGCGCGGCCGCGCGCGGCGATCTCCGCCGCCAGCAGCGGAACCAGAACGGCGCGGTTTTCCACCCGCAGCGCGTTGCTGGAAAAGCGCGGGTCGGCGGCGAGGCCGGGCGACAGCAATTCGCACAAGCGTTTGAACTGGCGGTCATTGCCGCAGGCGATCACCAGCCAGCCATCGCGCGCCGCGAACGCCTGATAGGGCACGATGTTCGGATGCGCATTGCCCATCCGCCCCGGCCGGCCGCCGGCGAAATGGTTCATCGCCTGGTTGGCCAGCACCCCGGCCATGCTGTCGAACAGCGCCATGTCGACATGCTGGCCGCGCCCGCTGCGTTCGCGCGCCGCCAGCGCCGCCTGGATGGCGATGACGCCGTACAGCCCGGTGAAGATGTCGGCGAAGGCGACGCCGGTTTTCTGCGGCGGGCCGTCCGGCTCTCCGGTCAGGTCCATGATCCCGCCCATCGCCTGCACGACGAAGTCGTATCCCGGCCGGGCGGCGTAGGGCCCGTCCTGCCCGAAGCCGGTGACCGAGCAATAGACCAGGCGCGGATTGACCGCCGACAGGCTGGCGTAATCGAGGCCGTATTTCGCCAGCCCGCCGGTCTTGAAATTCTCCACCAGCACGTCGGCGCGCGCGGCGAGGGCGCGAACGGTCTCCAGGTCTTCGGCGCAGGTAAAATCCAGCGCGATCGAACGCTTGCCGCGGTTGCAGGCGTGGAAATAGGCCGCCGCGCGCTCGCCGCCGCGTTCGATAAACGGCGGGCCCCAGCTTCGCGTCTCGTCGCCTTCCGGGCTTTCCACCTTGATCACTTCGGCGCCGAGATCGGCCAGCGTCTGGCCGATCCACGGCCCGGCCAGCACCCGCGCCAGCTCCAGCACCCGCAGCCCCTGAAGCGGCGCCGGGCCGCTCATGACGCGCCGCCGGGAAACTTTGGCTCGCGCTTTTCCAGAAAGGCGCGATAGCCCTCGCGGAAATCATCGCTGCGGAAGGCGGCGGCGAACATCGCCCGGCTCTCCGGCGTTTCCTCATCGGCGCCGGCGCGGATCATGGCGATGATCCGTTTCATCTCCGCCGCCGACCGGCCCGAAGCCGCGGCGGCGAGGTCGCACCAGCCGCGCACCGCGTCCTCCAGCGCGCCGGGCGCGCACAGGCGGTCGACCAGACCGATGCGCAGCGCCTCCTCCGCCGCCATGATCCGCCCGGTGAACAGCATGTCCTTGGCCGCCGAAACGCCTACCGCCTCGATCAGCCGCCGGGTGTCGTTCAGCGGATAGATCAGCCCCAGCTTCGCCGGGGTTACGCCAAAGCGCGCGCCCTCCGCCGCGAAGCGCAGGTCGCAGGCCAGCGCCACGCCGCAGCCGGCGCCGACGCAGGCGCCCTCGATCATCGCCACGGCGGGCTTCGGGAAGGCGGCCAGCGCGTCCAGCGCCGCGCCGACGCCCTGCGAATAGGCGGCCGCGCGCTCCGGCGTGGCATAGACCTGTTCGAACTCGGCGATGTCGGCCCCGGCGGCGAAGGCGCCGCCCGCACCGCGCACGATCAGCGCCCGGCAGGCCGGGTCCGCCGCCGCCTGCGCCAGCAGCGCCGGCATGGCGGTCCACATCGCCTCGCTGATCGCATTGCGCTTTTCGGGGCGGTTCAGCACCAGTTCGAAGGCCGGGGCGCCGCGGCGCAGGAAGATCGAATCGTCCGCCATCGCGCGATCATCGCCTGCTGACATGCCGCCGAACAGACCCTAGGGTCCGCGCCGGGAGGGGCCGTCATGGACGCCAATATCACGGTTCTGGTCACGCTGATCGCCTACAAGCTGGTGCTGATCGGGGTCGGCCTGTGGGCGGCGCGGCTGAACCGCACCGAATCCGACTTCTTCCTCGCCGGCCGCGCCCTCGGCCCCTGGGTGGCGGGGCTGAGCTACGCCGCCTCCACCTCCTCGGCCTGGGTGCTGCTTGGCTATACCGGCTTCATCTACGCCGCCGGGCTTTCGGCGCTGTGGATGGTTCCGGGCATACTGGGCGCCTACGCCGTGGTCTGGCTGTGGTTCGGGCCGCGCGCCCGCGCCGAAACCGCGGCGGAAGGCCATGTCACCCTCGCCGATTTCATGGCGGCGCGGACCCGCGGCGCCGCGCGCCGCGCCATCGCCTGGGTCAGCGCGCTGCTGATCCTGTTCTGCTTCATCTTCTATATCGCCGCCCAGTTCGGCGCGGCGGGCATCGCTTTCGAGAGCCAGTTCGCCCTCGGCCGGGTGGAGAGCATCCTGATCGGCGCCGGGGTGGTGCTGTTCTACAGCCTGATCGGCGGTTTCTGGGCGGTCAGCGTCACCGACACCATCCAGGGCGCGATCATGGCGCTGATCGCCGTCGCCCTGCCCGCCGCCGCGGTGATCGCCGCCGGCGGGCCGGTGGAGATTTTCCACACCCTCGCCGCCACGGCGCCGGAGGGGTATCTGGATTTCACCGGCGGGCGGGCGGGTTTCATCTTGCTCGGCTTCGCCATGGGGCTGGCCGGCATCGGCCTCGGCGCGCTGGGCCAGCCGCAACTGTTCTCGCGCCTGATGGCGGTGAAGGACGAGGCCTCGCGCAAGCGCGGCTTTCTGGTCGCCATCGTCTGGGGCGTCACCGTGCACGCCGGCATGGCGGCGCTGGCGCTGGCCGGGCGGGCGCTGGTCGGCGCGGGCGAGGACGGCGAGGCGCTGTTCTACCGCGTCGCGGCCGACCTGCTGCCCCCGGTTCTGGCCGGGGTAGTGATCGCCGCCGTGCTGTCGGCGGTGATGTCGACGGTGGATTCGCTGCTGGTCGCCACCTCGGCGGCGGTGGCGCATGACATGGGCGCGGCGCGGCGCTGGCCGGGGCGCGAGGTGGCCGTGGGCCGTATCGTGATGGCCGTGCTGTGCGCGCTGGCGGTGGCGATGGCGATGGCCGTTCCGGCGAGCATTTTCGACCGGGTGCTGTTCTCATGGTCGGCGCTGGGCGCCGCCTTCGGCCCGGTGATCGCCGTGCGGGTGATGGGCGCGGAGCCGCGGGCCGGGGCGATTCTCGCCGCCATGCTTCTCGGTTTCGGGGTCTCGGCGCTGTTCTTCACCCTGCGCAGCCTGGGCGCCGACGGCGGCGGCGTCATCGGCCTGCTGGGCGAGCTGGCGCGCCTGCCCGGCGCGCCGTTCGAGCGCGTCTTCCCGTGGGTCGCGCCGCTGATCCTGCTGCTCGCCTTCCGGCAGCAGGGGGCGAAGGCTGGCTGAACGGCGGATCCAAAGCCCCGCGCGCTTGCGCCGCAGGGGGTGCGGCCGCGCATCCCTTGGCCCCCGCGCCGCATGATATATGTTAAGTCAGGGTCCTGACCCTGAAGCCGCCGCGCGAAGGAGCCGCCTTGGCCCGCGACACCGCACCCGCCACCGCCCGCCCGCTGATCGACGCCTTCGGGAGACGCATCAGCTATCTGCGCCTGTCGGTGACCGACCGCTGCGATCTGCGCTGCGTCTATTGCATGGCCGAACGGACGTATTTCCTGCCGAAATCCGAACTGCTGACGCTGGAGGAGCTGATGGCGCTGTGCGGCGCCTTCATCGACCGCGGGGTGACGAAAATCCGCATCACCGGCGGCGAGCCGCTGGTGCGCCGCGACGTGATGCGCCTGTTCGGCAATCTCGGCCAGCGCCTGAACGGCGGCGGGCTGGAAGAGCTGACGCTGACCACCAACGCCACGCAGCTCGACCGTCATGCGCAAACCCTGTTCGATTGCGGCGTGCGGCGGGTGAATGTGTCGCTGGATACGCTGGACCCGGCGCTGTTCTCGCGCCTGACGCGCGGCGGTGATCTGGGCAAAACGCTGGCCGGGATCGAGGCCGCGGCGCAGGCCGGGCTGAAGGTGAAGCTGAACGCCGTGGCCCTGAAAGGCGCCAATGAGGACGAGCTTCCGGCGCTGATCGAATGGGCGCATGGCCGCGGCCATGACGTGACCCTGATCGAGGTGATGCCGGTGGGCGATTCCGGCTATGACCGCGCCACGCAGTTCCTGCCACTGGACGCGGTGCGGCGACGGCTGGAGGCGCGCTGGACGCTGGCCCCGCTGCCCGACCGCACCGGCGGCCCGGCGCGCTATGTGAAGGTGGCCGAGACCGGCGGACGCATCGGCTTCATCACGCCTTTGACCGGCAATTTCTGCGATGGCTGCAACCGGGTGCGGGTGACCTGCACCGGGCGGCTGTATCTGTGCCTGGGGCGGAACGAGAAGCTGGACCTGCGCGCGGCGCTGCGCGCCGGCGGGCCGCAGGCGCTGGACACGCTTCTGGACCACGCCATGGCGATCAAGCCGAAGGGGCATGACTTCGCCATCGCCCCCGGCGCCGCGCCCGCCGTGGCGCGCAACATGGCCCATACCGGGGGCTGAGGGCATGGCGATCACCCTGCGATACTTCGCCGAGGTGCGCGACCGCGTCGGCAGGGCGTCCGAAACCGCGGACCTGCCGGCCGGCGTGCGCGATGGCGCCGCGCTGATCGAATGGCTGGCGGCGCGCGAACCGCAGGCGGCGGAGGCGCTGAACCGCCCGTCGCTGCGCCTGATCGTCAATGACGAAATATCGCCGCTGTCCGCCGCCATCCATGACGGCGACGACATCGCCGTCTGCCCGCCGTTCAGCGGGGGCTGAGATGGACGGATCGCCGCCCCGGGCCGATGCGCGCATCATCGTGACGGTGCAGGACGCGCCGTTCGATCCCGGCGCCCTGCTCAGCGGGTTTTGCGAGACCGCCGCGGACTGTGGCGCCGCGGCCAGCTTCACCGGCCTGGTGCGCGGCGATGGCGGGCTGACGGCGCTGGAGCTGCAGCACCTGCCGCGCGTCACCGAAACGGCGCTGCGCCGAATTGCGGATCACGCCGCCGCACGCTGGGGCCTGCGCGCGGCGCTGATCGTCCACCGCACCGGGCGCATGGCGCCGGGCGAGGCGATCGTCATTGTCGCCGCCGCCGCGCCGCACCGCCGCGCCGCAATCAGCGCCGCCGAATTCATGATCGACGTGTTGAAGACCGAGGCCCCGTTCTGGAAAAAGGAAATCCGCCCGGACGGCGAGAAATGGATCGAACCGACAGAGGCCGACGCCGGCGCCGCCGCGCGCTGGCTGGAAAAGGAATGAGCGCGTGAACCACGCACCCGAACAGGTCGGCTTCGCCGTCCTGACCGTCACCGACAGCCGCGACGAGAGCACCGACAAGTCCGGCCGCTATCTGCGCGAGGCCATCGCCGCCGACGGCCACGCCGTCATCGACCGCGCCATCGTCCCCGATGATGTTCCGGCGATCCAGAACAAGTTGCGCGAATGGATCGCCGATCCGCGTATCCACGCCGTCATCGCCACCGGCGGCACCGGCCTGACCGGGCGCGACGTGACGCCGGAGGCGTTCAAACCGCTCTACGACAAGGAGATCGAGGGCTTTTCGGCCGTCTTTCACCGCATCAGCTATGACAGCGTCGGTGTATCGACCATGCAGTCGCGCGCCACGGCGGGCATCGCGAACGGCACCTATCTGTTCGCGGTTCCCGGCTCCACCGGCGGCTGCCGCGACGCCTGGGAAAAGGTGCTGCGCCATGAATTCGACCGCAGCCACCGGCCCTGCAATCTGGTCGAAATCCTGCCGCGGCTGACCGAACGCTAGGGTCCGGACCCCGTGGACATCGATGTCACCCTGCTGGCGATGCTGGGCACCTTCTTCGCCGCCGCGGTGTTGTACGGCGCCGTCGGTCATGGCGGCGGCTCGGCCTATCTGGCGGTGATGGCGCTGTTCGGCGTTCCGCAGGATGTGATGCGGCCCACCGCGCTGGTCAGCAATATCGGCGTCGCCGGCATGGGCGCCGTCCGTTTCACTCTCGCCGGTTTCGCGCGCTGGCGGCTGTATCTGCCATTCCTGATCGGCTCGGCGCCGTTTGCGCTGCTGGGCGGGTCGCTGCGCCTGCCCGACCCGGTCTATGGCGCGGTCATCGGCCTGGTGCTGCTGTTCTCGGCGGTGTTGTTCTTCATCCGCCCCAAGGCGTTCGGCGAGTATGAGGCCCGCCCCTCGCCGGTCGCAGGCCGCCTCGGCGCCGGGGCGGGCATCGGCCTGCTGGCCGGGCTGACCGGCACCGGCGGCGGCATCTTCCTCAGCCCGTTGCTGATCTTCCTGCGCTGGGCGCCGCCGCGCGAGGCGGCGGGCGCGGCCGCGGTGTTCGTTCTGGTCAATTCGCTGTCCGGCCTCGCCGGCCAACTCGCCGCCGGGCGCGACATCCCCCTGTCCGCCCTGCCGCTGGCCTGCGCGGCGCTGCTGGGCGGCGCCATCGGCGGCACGCTGGGCATCCACATCCTCTCGGGCCGCGGCATGGCGGTGATGCTGGGCGGCGTGCTGGCCGTGGCCGGGCTGAAAATGCTGGTCTTCTGACCAGGGGTCCTGACCCTACATCCGCCAGCTCAGCGACAGCCAGACTTTGTCACGGTCCGCCGGTCCGCCCGCCGCGCCATTGAAGCGCGCCGCCTTCAGCTCCAGCGCCGTGCGCGCGTCCAGCGCCAGCGCCAGCATCGCTCCGGTCTCGTTTCCATAGCGCCCCCCGCCGCGCGCGGCGTCGAACCGGTGATGGACGATCACCGCCTGCAGGCTTTGCCCCACAGGCGGCGACGCCCAGCGCCAGGCGGCGCGGACATGGCTGTCGCGCACGCCGTTGGCCGGCGTAGCCAGGAACACGTCCGCCCAGCCCTGGAAGGCGTGCAGGGTGGCCAGCGGGGTGGAGAAGCCGCGCGTCCCGTCGCCGCCGAGGCGTTCCTGCCCCAGCGTAACCGTAACCCCGGCATGGGCGATCCCGGCCTCGAACCGCGTATAATCCAGGCCGAAGCCCGCCGGGCTGTTGGCGTAATCGCGCTGGCGCGCATATTCCGCCAGCCAGTTCAGACGCCAGCCTTCGGCCATGTCGGCGCCGCCGTCGAGGCGCAGCCCATGCGTGGCGCTGGACAGCGCCGCGGCGTCGCGGAACTCCAGCCAGTAGCCATAGGCGGTGATGGCCCCGAACGGCAGCGCATAGCGCGCCGTGGCGGCATGGGCGTTCAGGTCGAACTCGCCCTGCGGGTGGCGGTCGCCGAACACGCGGTGGGCGCGGCCCAGCCAGGCGTAATCGATGGTGAGATTCTGCACGCCCGTATGGGTGACGCGCACGCCGTCGAAGGTCTGTTCGTTCTGGCGGAAGCCGACATTGCCGATGAAGCGGGCGTCGCCGAAGATCACCCGCTGCCGCCCGGCGATCACCGTAGTGTCCGCCAGCCCCGTGAACTCCAGCTGCGCGCGGTTGAGCTGAAACACCTCCGGATCGGCGATCGCCGGATAGCCGGGCCGGTTGTTGACCGCATCGTTGAAGGTTCCGGCGAGATGCGCCACGCCCTCGCCCTCGACCAGCAGGCGGAAGCCGCGCGCCTCCGCCGTGCGGAAGCCGAAACGGGCGCGGAAGGTGAGCGCCTGCGACCGCTCCGCCAGCCCGTCCTGCGACACGCTCTCGTAACGCAGCCGCGTATCCAGGATCGGTTCGATCCTCGCCGGCCCGTCCAGCGCCACGGCGGGGGCGGCCATCGCCAGGACGGCGGCGAAACATCCGGATTTCAAACAGTTACGCATGGATACACCTTTCCTGTTCGCGGGCGGGCGGATTCGCCCGCGCCGCGCGGCTTGCGGCCGTTTTTCCAAAGCCCCTTACCGGCCGTTACCGGCCGGGCGTTACTGCACCAGCGGGCTGTCGGCCCCGCCCATGTCCAATCCCTCGATCTTGGCCTCGCCAAGCAGGATCTGCACATATTGCGCGGCGGCGCGCCGCCAGCTCGCTTCGGCCAACCAGGCCGCGATGCGGTCCTTCACCGCCTCGAAGGGCAGCGTCTCGCCCGCCTGTTTGCGGTCCAGCCGGATGATGTGCACGCCATAGCGCGTCTTGACCGGCGTATCGCAGATCTGGCCTTCCTCCAGCGCGGTCATGAAGGTCTCGAACTCCGGCGTCGTCTGGCCCGGCGTCACCTGGCCCAGCCGGCCGCCCTCCTTGCCCGACGGGCAGTCGGAGCGGGCTTTGGCCAGTCCCTCGAACGCCTTCGGATCGGCCTTCAGCGCCGAAAGCGCCGCTTCGGCCTCGCCCAGCGCCTTGTCGAAGGCCGTCTTGTCGGCCCGGTCGGCGGAAAACAGGATATGCGCCGGCTCATAGATATCCGGCGAGCGGAACTTGCCGGTATTGTTGCCGTAAAAGCGCCGGCACTCGTCTTCCGTCGCCTTCGGGGCCGTCACCTCCTGCTCTATCACCGCGCGCATCAGCGCCTCGTCGGCGGTTTCGCGGCGCCCGGCCTCGTCTTTTCGCGGCTCGGGCGTCAGGCCCAGCTCCCGCCCGCGCTGCAACAGCAGCTCGCGGATCACCAGCGCCTCGGCGGCGGCGCGCCAGGCGGCGTCCGGCCCCGGCGCCGGATGGTTCTGCGCCTCGGCGGCCACGGCCTCGGCCGTGATCGCCGCACCGTTGACGCGGATCGGCGGCGCTTCGGCTTGCGGCTGGTTTTGCGCGTTCATGGCGTCGCCTCCTTCATTTCGTGCGCGGCCGCACCGGCGCCGCGCGGGCGCAGCATCCGGCGCTGGCGTTCCAGGCTGCGGCGCAGCAGCAACGCCCAGACGGGTTCGACCGTCGCCGGGTCGAGCCCCAGCCGCGCCGCCTCGCGCCGCACATTGGCCAGCACCCGGCCCTCGCGCCGCGGGTCCGCCGGGTCGGCCCAGCCGCGCTTGCACAGCGCCGCAGCGTCCGTCAGGCGCCGGCGCCGCGCCAGCAGGCGCACCAGCGCGCGGTCGGCCGCGTCGATGCGCCAGCGCAGCAGCGCCAGCGGCGACGGCAGGGGCGGAAGCGGGAACGGCAGATCAGGCATCGCGCATCCCCGCCTCCAGCGGCGCGGCGCCCGCGGCGCCCCGCAGATAGCCGCCGACCAGCGGGCCGCACGGCCCGGCGTCCAGCAGCGCGCGGCGCAAATCATCCGTTGCGCTGTCGCCATCGGCGAAGGAGCGGAACGCAGCGGCGACGGCGACCATGTCCATGTCCTGCGGCGACAGGCGCAGCGCCGTCACCCCCGTCCGGCGCAGCTCGGCGGCGTCCAGCGTGGCGGCCTGCACGCCGAAGGACAGGGTCTGCACGCCGTTGACCGCGAACAGCCCCTCCCCGTCCAGCGTCAGCACCGCCATACCGTCCGTGTCCTCGCCGCAGACATACTGACAGGCGTCCTTGTGCAGGCCGTGCGCTTTCGCGTGATGGCAGCGCCCGGCCAGCGCCAGCGGCAGGCGGCCGAAGGCGAACAACTCCATCTCCAGGCCCGGCAGGGCGCGGGCGATGGCGGCGACCGAGGCCAGCGGCAGTTCGACATTCGCGCACAGGCGCGTGCAGCCGCGCGCTGTCAACTCGGCCGCAGCGGCCTCGTTATAGACGTTCAGCAGCGGCCCGGCGACAAAGGGGCGGCCCGCCCGCGCCGCCAGCATGGAGATGTCATTGACCTCCACCAGCGCGTCTTCGGCGGCCATCTCCGCCATCAGGCGGCGTTCGCGCGGCGTTGATGGCATGGCGAGGCCTGACCAGACCACGGTTTTGCCCGCACGCACCAGCCGCTCTGCGGCTTCGGCCAGCGCATGTTCGTAAAGCGGCGCGCGCTTACCGCACACCACCTCGCCCAGATAGACGCGCTCCACCGGCGCTTCGTCGGCGATGCGGGCGTAGAAGGCGGCGATTTTCTCCGCCGGCCAGTTGAAGTAGAGCGGGCCGAGGGTCAACTCCATCACCGCCACCCCCTGCGATAGGCGCCGGCGGTCTCGCGCCCGCCCTCGGCGAGATCAGCCAGCGGCAGGGCGGATGCGTCGGGCGCGCGCCCGGCGTCCAGCGCGTCGATGGCGCGCCGGAAGGCGGCGGCGACGCGGGCGACATAGGCCTTGCCGCGCTGGCGCCCTTCTACCTTCACCGCTTTCACCCCGGCGCTGCGAAACCCTTCCAGCAGCGTCATGGCGTTGAGGCTGACCGGATCCTCGAACAGGCGCCGGGCCTCGCCCCGCGCCTCGAAACAGCCCTTGCACAGGGTGGGGTAACCCGCCGCCTCGCCGGCCTTGTAGCGGTCGACCGCGAAACCGCCGAGACGGGTGGTCAGCCGCCCGTCCTCCTCGTCGAAACTGACCGCCTCTGGCGGCGAGCAGACGCCGTCGAGATTGGGTGAGCGCGCCGCGGCGTAGGACGACATGGCGCAGCGCCCTTCGGCCATCACACACAGGCCGCCAAAGACGAAGGCCTCGGTTTCCACCTCCGTCTCGCGGACAAGGGCCGCGATCTCGGCGACGTTCAGCACCCGCGGCAGCACCACCCGTCTGACGCCGTATTCGGCGGCGTAGAAGGCGATGGCTTCCGGCGTACCCGCCGCCGCCTGCACCGACAGATGCAGGCGCAGATCCGGATGCGCGCGGCGCATATGGGCCAGCACGCCGAGATCGGCGGCGATCACCGCATAAACGCCGGCCGCCGCTGCGATGTCACCGGCGCGGCGCCAAGCGCCAGTATCGCCTGCGCGGGCGAAGGTGTTCACCGCCAGCAGGACCCTCGCCCCGCGCGCGCCGGCCCAGCCCACGGCTTCCGCCAGTTCCTCGGGCGTGAAGTTCAGCCCCGGAAAGTTGCGGGCGTTGGTGGCGTCGGCGAGGCCGCAATAGACGCTGTCGGCCCCGGCCTCGACCGCCGCCCTCAGCATCGCCGGGCCGCCGGCGGGGCAGACAAGCTCCACCGACCCCATGTCAGGCGCCTCCGGCGGCGCGCGCCGCCGCGCGCAAGCGCGCGGGCAGCGGCAGCAGGTCGATCAGGGTGATCTCGGCTTCTTCCAGCGCGGCCCGCAGCGCCATGGCGGCGCCGACGCCGCCCTCGATCCGCACCCGGCGCGAGAAGAAAGCCGCGTCGGCGTCGGCCGAGCCGTCCATCAGCGACAGCAATAGCCGCAACGGCGCGGCGATGGCCGCATCCGCGCGGGGCGCCGCGGTCTTTCCCACAACCCGCACCCGCCGCCGCCCGGTCACGATCAGGAAGGCGGCCGGCAGGTCGTCGGGAACGATCAGGATGCTGTTCGCCCCCGCCACGGCCAGCCGCGCGAACGCCGCCGGCTTGTCGCGCGCGACGCGCCGCAGGGCCAGCGTCAGCGCCAGACCGGCCGGAGCCGCCAGCGCCGCGCGCAAGGGGGCGGGAAGCGCGTTCATTCCGCCGGCCCCGCCTTGGCGCCGCTGCGCTTTGAGCGCACGACCTGATACCCCGGCCGCCAGACATAGCGGATCGGGGCGCTGAACATGTGCACCAGCCGCGTGAAGGGGAAGACCAGGAAGATGGTCAGCCCCAGGAACAGGTGCGCCTTGAACACCCAGTGGGTGTCGGCGACATAGGTCCAGGCGTCGAGATTGAAGATGAATATCCCCTGCGCCCAGTTCATGAATTTCACCATCTCATAGCCGTCGAGATGGCCGACGGAGACCAGGATGGTGCCCATGCCCAGAAGCAGCTGGATATACAGGATCACCAGAATGGCGATGTCGGAAAAGCTGGATGTCTTGCGGATGCGGGCGTCGAACAGCCGCCGGTGCAGCAGCAGCGTCGCCCCGATCAGGCACACCACGCCGGCCACGCCGCCGACGACGATGGCCATCATCTGTTTCGCCGCGTGGCTGATGCCCATGGCGTCGAAAATCCAGATCGGGGTCAGCAGGCCGACCAGATGGCCGAAGAAGATCACCAGAATGCCGACATGGAACAGCACCGAACCGACCAGAAGCTGTTTTCTTCGCAGAAGCTGGCTGGAGCCTGAGCGCCAGGTGTATGGCTCGCGGTCGTAGCGCAGGATCGACCCGATCACGAAAACCGAAAGCGCGATATAGGGATAGACGCCGAACAGCGCGGCGTTGATCACATCAGCCATGGCGGCCTCCTTCGGCCCGCGGCTCGGCGGGCGGGTTCTTGATGCGGGCGAGCATGTCTTCGGCCTTCGGGCAGCCGCCGGTCTTGCCGGGGCTGTCGGGGCCGAAGGTGACCGGTTCGTCCTCCCACGCGCGGTCGAGCGCGATCAGGTCGTCCGGGTCGTCGTCATCCATGGCCAGCAGCTCGGCCAGCGCCGCCTCGTCGGCGCGGCCGGCGGCGATCGCCTCCAGCGCCAGGAACACGCCGGCATAGACGCTCTTGCGCTTCTGCAGGCGCTGGCGCAGGGCGGCGACGACGTGCAGCGGTTCGCCCAGCATCGCCTGCGCCTTGTCCGTCTCCAGCGTGGAGAGGAACTCAAGGAACATCGGCAGATAGTCGGGCAGTTCCGACGCCGCGATCTCCAGCCCGTGTTCGGCGTAGAGCGTTTGCAGGTCGACCATGGCCTGGCCGCGGTCGCGCCCCTCGCCGTGCACATGCTCGAACAGGTGCAGCGACAGCGAGCGCGTGCGGTCGAACAGCAGCACATAGCGCTCCTGCAGGTCCATCAGGTCGCGGCTGTCCAGCTCGCCGATCAGCCGGTTCAGCTTCAGCCGCAGCGGCTCCGGGACCAGGCCCTCGGCGTTCAGCAGCCGTTTCAGCTCCGGCGCCGCGGCCTGTATGTCCTCTGTCGGATAGCTCAGCAGCAGGGCGAGCGCCTTGAAGGTGGCGGCCATCACGCTTTCTCCATCGGCGGCACGATCTTGCGGGCTCGGTGCTTGCCGAACAGGTCGCGGCCCGATTCCCCGGCCGAACAGCCATTGCCGAAGGAAAACCCGCAATCGCCCTTCAGGCTGTAGGCGTGTTCGGTCTCCTCGCGGTGGGCGGTGGGGATGACGAAGCGGTCTTCGTAATTGGCGATGGCCATGTAGCGGTACATGTCCTCGATCCGCTCCGGCGTCAGGCCGACGCGTTCGGCCACCGCCTCGTCGATCACGCCGTCGATGGTCTTGGCGCGCATATAGGCGCGCATGGCCATCATCCGCTCCAGCGCCAGCGCCACCGGTTCTTCCCGGCCGGCGGTCAGCATGTTGGCGAGATAGCGCAGCGGAATGCGCAGCTTGCGCACGTCCGGCATGGCGCCGTCATCGCCCAGCGCCCCGGCCTCCGCCGCCGACTGGATCGGCGACAGCGGCGGCACGTACCAGACCATCGGCAGGGTGCGGTATTCGGGGTGCAGCGGGAAGGCGACCTTCCAGTCCATCGCCATCTTCCACACCGGCGAGGCGCGCGCCGCCTCCAGCCAGCTTTCCGGCACGCCGTCCTTGCGGGCCTGGGCGATCACCTCCGGATCGTTGGGATCCAGGAAGATGTCGAGCTGGGCCTGGTAGAGGTCCTGCTCGCCCGGCGCGCTGGCGGCCTCGGCGATGCGGTCGGCGTCATACAGCAGCACGCCGAGATAGCGGATACGGCCGACGCAGGTTTCCGAACACACCGTCGGCTCGCCCGCCTCGATGCGCGGATAGCAGAAAGTGCATTTCTCGGATTTGCCCGACGACCAGTTGTAATAGATCTTCTTGTAGGGACAGCCGGACACGCACATGCGCCAGCCGCGGCACTTCTCCTGGTCGATCAGGACGATGCCGTCTTCTTCGCGCTTGTAGATGGCGCCCGACGGACAGGCGGCGACGCAGGTGGGGTTCAGGCAGTGCTCACACAGCCTGGGCAGATACATCATGAAGGTGTTTTCGAACTCGCCGTAGACCTGTTTCTCGACGCCCTCGAAATTATAGTCCTGCGAGCGCTTGGCGAATTCGCCGCCCAGAATCTCCTCCCAGTTCGGGCCCCAGTCGATGCGCTCCATGCGCTCGCCGGTGATCAGCGAGCGCGGCCGCGCCGTCGGGAAGGCCTGCGATTCCTTCGCGGTCTGCAGGTGCTCGTAATCGAAGGTGAAGGGCTCGTAGTAGTCGTCGATCTCCGGCAGGTCGGGGTTGGCGAAAATCTTCGCCAGAATGCGCCACTTGCCGCCCATTTTCGGGCGCAGGGCGCCGGACTTTTCGCGCGTCCAGCCGCCGTTCCAGCGTTTCTGATTCTCCCAGTCCTTGGGATAGCCGACGCCGGGCTTGGTCTCGACATTGTTGAACCAGGCGTATTCGACGCCCTCGCGGCTGGTCCAAACGTTCTTGCAGGTGACTGAGCAGGTGTGACACCCGATGCATTTGTCGAGGTTCAGCACCATGCCGATTTGCGCCCGGATTTTCATTCCGCCGCCTCCATTTCCGCTGCAGGGCCTTCCAGCCAGTCGATCTTTTCCATCTTGCGGACGATGACGAACTCGTCCCGGTTCGAACCCACGGTGCCGTAATAGTTGAAGCCGTAGGCCTGCTGGGCGTAGCCGCCGATCATGTGCGTCGGCTTCATCGTCGCCCGGGTGACGGAGTTGTGGATGCCGCCGCGCCGGCCGGTCATCTCTGATCCCGGCACGTTCACGATCTTCTCCTGGGCGTGGTACATGAAGATCGTGCCCTCGCGGATGCGCTGCGAGACCACGGCCCGCGCCACCAGCGCGCCATTGGCGTTATAGGCCTCCACCCAGTCGTTATCCTCGATGCCGGCCTTCTTCGCGTCGGTCTCGCTGATCCAGACGATCGGCCCGCCGCGCGACAGGGTGAGCATCAGCAGATTGTCGGTGTAGGTGGAGTGGATGCCCCATTTCTGGTGCGGGGTGATGAAGTTCAGCACCACTTGCGGGCGGCCGTTGGATTTTCGCTCGATCACCGGGGCCACGGCCTTGGTGTCGATCGGCGGGCGGTAGACGCACAGGGCCTCGCCGAAGGCGCGCATCCACAGATGGTCCTGATAGAGCTGCTGGCGCCCGGTCAGGGTGCGCCACGGGATCATCTCGTGCACATTGGTGTAGCCGGCGTTGTAGCAGACCTCCTCGCTCTCCAGCCCGGACCAGGTGGGCGAGGAAATGATCTTGCGCGGCTGGGCCACCACGTCGCGGAAGCGGATTTTCTCGTCTTCCTTCGGCAGGGCGAGGTGGGCGTGTTCACGGCCGGTGCCTTTCGACAACGCTTCCCACGCCTTCACCGCGACCTCGCCATTGGTCTCCGGCGCCAGCATCAGGATGGTCTCGGCGGCGTCGATGTCGCTCTCGATCCGCGCCAGGCCCTTGGTCGGCCCCTCCTCGCGCACCACGCCGTTCAGCGCCTTGAGGTTCTCGACCTCGTGTTTTGTGTCCCAGGCGATGCCCTTGCCGCCATTGCCCACTTTCTCCATCAGCGGGCCAAGCGCCGTGAAGCGTTTGTAGAGGTTGGGATAATCGCGCTCTATAACCGCGATCTGGGGCATGGTGACGCCGGGAACCGGCTCCGTGTCGCCGGCCTTCCAGTCCTTGACGTCGAAGGGCTGGGCGATCTCGCCCGGGCTGTCATGCTGGATCGGGGTCAGGACCACGTCCGTCTCCACGCCCAGAATCTCCGGCGCGATTTCCGAGAATTTCTTCGCGATCGCCTTGTAGATCGCCCAGTCGCTCTTGCACTCCCAAACCGGGTCCACCGCCGCGGTCAGCGGGTGGATGAACGGGTGCATGTCGGAGGTGTTGAGATCGTTCTTCTCGTACCAGGTGGCGGTGGGCAGAACGATGTCGGAATAGACGCAGGTGGTCGACATGCGGAAGTCGAGCGTGACCAGCAGGTCCAGCTTGCCCTGCGGCGCGTCGTCCCGCCAGTTGGCCTCCAGCGGCCGGTCTTCCGGCGCGGTTTCGTCGCTCATCACGCCATTGTCGGCGCCCAGCAGGTGCTTCAGCAGATATTCATGCCCCTTGCCGGACGAACCGAGCAGGTTCGAGCGCCAGATGAACAGGTTGCGAGGCCAGTTCTCGGGCGCGTCCGGGTCCTGGCACGACATTTCCAGGTCGCCGGATTTCAGCGCCGAGACGACATAGTCCTTCACCTCCATCCCGGCGGCCTTGGCCGCGGCGGCGATGGTGATGGGATTGGTCTTCAGCTGCGGCGCAGACGGCAGCCAGCCCATGCGCTCGGCGCGGATGTTGTAGTCGATGATCGCGCCGTCCCACGGCCCTTCCGGCGCGGTGGGCGACAGGATGTCTTTCGGCCGCAAGGTCTCGTAACGCCACTGGTCGGAATGGGCGTAGAAGAAGGAGGTGGAGTTCATCTGCCGCGGCGGGCGCGCCCAGTCGAGCGCGAAGGCCAGCGGCAGCCAGCCCGTCTGCGGGCGCAGCTTCTCCTGCCCCACATAGTGCGCCCAGCCGCCGCCCGACTGGCCGACGCAGCCGCACATCACCAGGAGATTGATGATCCCCCGGTAGTTCATGTCCATGTGGTACCAGTGGTTCAGCCCCGCGCCCAGGATGACCATGGACTTGCCCCTGGTCTTTTCGGCGTTGCGGGCGAACTCGCGCGCCACGGCGACGATCTTGTCCCTCGGCACGCCGGTGATCGTCTCGGCCCAGGCGGGCGTATAGGGCGCCATGTCGTCATAGCTTTTCGCCACATGATCACCGCCAAGGCCGCGGTCCAGCCCGTAATTGGCGACGAACAGGTCGAACACCGTGGCGGCCAGCGCCTCCCCGTCCTTCAGCGTCACCGTTCTGGCCGGCAGCTTGCGGGTCAGCACGTCCGGGTCGTCGGTGCCCTTGAAGGCGTCGTGGTTCTTGTTGCCGAAATAGGGAAAGTCGACATCGACCACCGCGTCGTGACGGTCGTCGAGCAACAGCGACAGCTCCAGCTCGGTCTCAGCGCCCTTGCTGTCCTTCGTCTCGAGATTCCACTTGCCCTGCTCGCCCCAGCGGAAGCCGACCGAGCCGCGCGGAACCACGATCTCGCCGGACCTGCGGTCCAGCGCCACCGTCTTCCAGTCCGGATTGTTCTTCTCGCCGAGGCCGCCCTTGAAGTCGGAGGCGCGCAACAGCCGGTCCGGCACATAGCGGCCGTTCTTCTCCACCAGCTTCACCAGCATCGGCATGTCGGTGTAGCGGCGGGCGTAGTCCTCGAAATATTCCGCCTGCCGGTCGAGGTGGAACTCGCGCAGGATCACATGCCCGAAGGCCAGCGCCAGCGCCGCGTCGGTGCCCTGTTGCGGGTGCAGCCAGATGTCGCCGAATTTCGACGCCTCGGAATAGTCCGGGCAGATCACGGCGCTCTTGGCGCCGCGATAGCGCGCCTCGGTGTAGAAATGCGCGTCCGGCGTGCGCGTCTGGGGAACGTTCGAGCCCCAGATCAGCAGGAAGCCGGAATTGTACCAGTCGGCGCTTTCGGGAACGTCGGTCTGTTCGCCCCAGGTTTGCGGGCTGGCCGGCGGCAGGTCGCAATACCAGTCATAGAACGACATGCACACGCCGCCCATCAGCGACAGATAACGCGAGCCGGCGGCGTAGGAGACCATCGACATCGCCGGGATGGGCGAAAAGCCGATCACCCGGTCCGGCCCGTGGGTCTTGACCGTATAGGCGTTGGCGGCGGCGATGATCTCCGTCACCTCGTCCCAGTCGGCGCGCACGAAGCCGCCGGAGCCGCGCTTGCTGACGTATGAGGCGCGGGTTTTCGGATTGTCCTGGATCGCTTTCCACGCCGCGACGGGCGACAGCGTCTCGCGCGCCTTGCGCCAGGCGCGCAGCAGGCGGCCGCGGATCAGCGGGTATTTCACCCGGTTGCCGGAATACAGATACCAGGAATAGCTGGCGCCGCGCGAACAGCCGCGCGGTTCGTGATTGGGCAGGTCCGGCCGCGTGCGCGGATAGTCGGTCTGCTGGGTCTCCCAGGTCACCAGGCCGCCCTTGACGTAGATCTTCCACGAACAGGAGCCGGTGCAGTTCGCCCCGTGGGTGGAGCGCACGATCTTGTCGTGCTGCCAGCGGTTTCTGTAGGCGTTCTCCCAGTCGCGGTTCTCCGCCGTGGTGACGCCGTGGCCGCCGGAGAACTCGCCCAGCTTCGCAGGCCGGAAGAAGTTCAGTCGGTCGAGAAGATGGCTCATCGTTGGATCCTCGTTTCAGCTTCCGGTCAGCAGGGATGGGCCGCGCCCCGGCGGGCGTAGAGCCACCAGTTCAGCGCGACGTTGAAGGCGAAGAACGCGGTCAGGCCGTAGAATACCGGCGCCGCGCCGCCGAAGACGGCGAAGGAGCCGGCGAACAGCATGCCGAACAGGAACGGGCCATAGGCGGCGATGGCGGCGGTGAAGCCGATCACCCCCCCGGCCTGGCGTGGCTCGAACAGCATCGGCATCTGTTTGAAGGTCGAGGCGTTGCCCACCCCGGCGAAGAAGAACAGCGCCAGCATCGCGCCCACGAACAGGCCGAAACTGTCCACCGAACTGGGGGTGACGGTCAGCGTCACCAGTAGCGCGCAGATCACCATGCCGATCCCGGCCCAGTGGGTGACGCGCGCCCCGCCCAGCCGGTCGGACAGCGGCCCGGCGAGGACGCGGCTGGCCGAGCCGACCAGCGGCCCCCAGAACGCCCAGGCCAGCGGATCCGGCGCGCCCTCGAAGCCGCCATAGACCTCGCGGATCAGCAGCGGGAAGGTGGCCGCAAGGCCCGAAAACCCGCCGAACGTCATGATGTAGAGCGAGGTCATCGACCAGGTGTGGCCGGTTTTGAAAATGTCGAACTGGGCGCGGAAATTGGCCTTGATCGGCACCGATTTCAGCAGGAACCAGGCGGTGATCCCGAACACGGCGACGAAGGGAATCATCACCGCCGGGGCGTTCTGCAGCCACACCTGCCGCTCGGTTCCGGCCATGGTCATGGTCTGCGGCTCGCCCATGAAGGCGAGACCGCCGAGAAGGCCCACCCCGATGATCCACGGGGTGACGAACTGCACCACCGAGACCCCGAAATTGCCCACCCCGGCCTGAATGGCCAGCGCCGTGCCCTGCAGCCGCTTGGGGAAGAACAGGCTGGTCGAGGGCATGAAGGAGGAGAAGTTGCCACCGCCGAGACCGGCCAGGAAAGCGAGCAGCAAGAGAGTCCAGTAGGGCGTTTCCGGGTTCTGCACCGCGAAGAACCATCCGATCAGCGGGATCAGCAGCGACAGGGTGGACAGACTGACCACATGCCGGGTGCCGAACATCGGCGTCAGGAACATGTGCACCAGGCGCAGCGTGCCCCCGGCCAGCCCCGGCATGGCGGCGAGCCAGAAAAGCTGGCTGGCGCTGAACTGGAAGCCGATCTGCGGCAGACGCACCACCAGCGCCGAAACCAGGAACCAGACGATGAAGGCCATCATCAGGTTGGCGGTGGTGACGGTCAGCGTCGTCCAGGCCCGTTTCGATCCGCCCCCGGCCCAGAAGGCCGCGTCCTCGGGCGTCCATTTGTCCAGCCAGGTGTTTCCGGCCTTGCCCGCCGAGGCGGTTTCCTCGCGCGCGCTCATCGGGCCGGCTCCGTGTCGCTGAATTCAGGGAAGTGCTGCATGTCGCGCAGCTGCGGCGCCTTCTTCATCTCCATGCGGCGGATGGCGAAGTGCATCCACAGGAAGGCGACGCCGACGAGAACGAACAGCAGCATGAAGCAACTGGTCCACACGCCGATGACGTCGTTCAGCACGCCGAAGGCGATGGGCAGAACGAAGCCGCCAAGGCCGCCGATCATGCCCACCACGCCGCCCACCGCGCCGACGCGGTTGGGGTAGTAGACCGGGATGTGCTTGTAGACCGCGGCTTTGCCCAGCGACATGAAGAAGCCGAGGATGAAGGTCAGGATCGTGAACGGGATGAAACCGATCGCAATCGTGAACTCGATCGGGCCGCGAATGCCGTGCACCACATAATCCGTCGCCGGATAAGACAGCAGGAAGGTGCAGATCACCGAGACTGCGAAGGTCCAGTACATCACCGTGCGGGCGCCGAACTTGTCCGACATCCAGCCGCCGACGGCGCGGAAGATGCTGCCCGGGATCGAATAGGCCGCGCCCAGCATGCCCGCGGCGGTGATGGAAAGCCCGTAGACGCCGACATAATAGTGCGGCAGCCACAGGGCCAGCGCCACGAAGGCCCCGAACACGAAGAAATAGTAGAGCGAGAAGCGCCAGACCTGCAGGTTCTTCAGCGGCGCCAGCTGGGCCATGAAGGATTCCGGCTTCTGCTTGTTGGCCCGGCGCTCGGCCAGTTGCGGCTCGTCCTTGGTGGTCAGCCAGAAGATCACGGCCATCACGACAAGCGCGCCGGCCCAGATCTGGGCCACCGCCGCCCAGCCGAAGGCGACCATCACGAACGGGGCGAGAAACTTGGTGACCGCCGAGCCGACATTGCCGACGCCGAAAATACCCAGCGCCGTGCCCTGCTTCTCCTTCGGATACCATTTGGAAACATAGGCGACCCCGACCGAGAAACTGCCCCCCGCGATGCCGACGCCCAGCGCCGCCAGCAGGAACATCTCGTAGGTCGTGGCGAAGGTGAGCAGCCAGGTGGACAGCGCCGCGGCCAGCATCACGCAGACCAGCACGATGCGCCCGCCATACTGGTCGGCCCATATCCCCAGCACCAGCCGGATCAGCGATCCGGTCAGGATCGGCGTGCCGACCAGCAGGCCGAACTGGGTGTTGCTCAGCCCCAGATCGTTTTTGATCTGCACGCCGATGATGGAGAAGATCGTCCACACCGCGAAGCAGACGGTGAACGCCGTCGTGCTAACGGTGAGGGCCTGTGTCTGCTGGCGCCCGGTGACACCTTCCAGATTCTGCATGTTTCGCCCCTTGGCGGCCGGGATGGCCTGATGTGACAGGGTCTTCTTAGACTGAAACCGCTCCGTCTTTTACTGCACATCCGGTCGCGCGGCAAATAAGCGCACAGACAATAGGGTAATTGAACAAATCAAACTGAGTATTTGATTTTGTATTTACATAGGTTTGCGGTTTTGCGCGATATCGCTTGACGCAGATCAAGGCGCTTGAGATCAAGGGACATGCCCGCAGCAGCCTTCAAATCCGTCCGCGCCCTCGCCCTGTTCCACGACATGGCGGACGCCAATTTCGATCGCCTGACCAAGGCCGCCTATCTGCAGCGCTTTCCGGCGCATGTGCAGCTGATCGAAGAGGGCGGCGCCGCCGACTTCCTGCATGTGGTGGTGGAGGGGTGCGTGGAGTTGTTCGCCAGCCATAACGGCCGCGACACCACCATGGCGCTGGTGCATCCGGTGTCGACCTTCATTCTCGCCGCGACGCTGAAGGACCGCCCCTATCTGATGAGCGCGCGCACCACCATGCCGGGGCAGATCCTGATGATTCCCTCGGCCGACATCCGCACCATGCTGGAAATAGACCCAGGCTTCGCCCGCGCCATGGTTGTCGAGCTGGCCAGCTGTTACCGCAATGTCGTCAAGGAGTTGAAGAACCAGAAGTTGCGCACCTCGGTGGAGCGGGTGGCCAATTACCTGATCCGCCAGCAGAAGCGGCATCCGGGCATGGAGTTCGCCCTGCCGGTGGAAAAGCGGGCGCTGGCCTCTCTCCTCGGCATGACGCCGGAGAACCTGTCGCGCGCCTTCGGCGCCCTGCGCAGCCACGGGGTGGAGGTGGACGGGCCAATGGTGCGCCTGACCGACATCGAGGCCTTGTCGGCGATGGCCAGGCCCAACCCGCTGATCGACGATTTTTCCAGCTAGCGCGCAGGCGCGGCGTGCGCCTCTACGAAAGCGGCGATGGCCGCGATATCGGCGAGGTCCAGCACCGGCGCCCCGGCGCAGGCGGGCGCCACGCGCCCCGGCGCGTCGGTCGCCACGGCCAGAATCGCCGCGTCTTCGCCGATCAGCGCCGGTTCAGCCAGCGTGCCGCGCCACACCTCCAGCTTCGGATGGTCAGAGCTTTTGAACCCCTCCACGATCACCAGATCGGCGGGCAGCATGCGGCCGATGATGTCGCGCAGCGGTGGCTCCAGCGCGCCGCGATGCTCGCTCAGATACGCAATGCGCTGTTCAGTAGCCAGCACTACCTCGCGCGCGCCGGCTTCGCGATGGCGGAAAGTGTCCTTGCCCGGCCGGTCGAGATCGACCGGGTGATGGGCGTGCTTGATGGTGGAGACCGCGTGGCCGCGGCTGATCAGTTCCGCCACCAGTTTTTCGACCAGCGTCGTCTTGCCGGCGTTCTTGCGCCCGATGATTCCGAAAACCCGCATCAGCCCTTGTTAGCATCCGATCGCGGGCCGGACAGCATCGGCGCATAGACGATCACGAACAAGGCGAAAGCGCCGGACCACAGCCCGGCCCCGGCGATCAGCCAGATATCCGCCCCCGGCGGCGCGAAGGCCGCGAACACCCGCGCCAGCGCCCCGGCATGAACCAGCAGATAGATCGCCGTGGTCGCCGGCCCCGCGGCGCGCGACCGCCCGGTATGCCCGCGGCTGGCGCGCGTCATCACCGCCAACGTCATCGCCCCCACCGCCCCGGCAGCCAGCGCATGCATGCCCGCCGCATAGGGAACCCAGCCGGGCGACAGGATGGAGACGCCGAGCAGCAACAGCCCCGCCGCCAGCCAGGCGTATCCGGCGTGCAGCGACCACACCATCGGCTCGGAGGCGCTGACCCAGCCGCGCCAGCGCGCCAGCCGCGCCACATGCATCATCCCGGCGATGACCAGAAAGGAACCGGCCAGCGCCGTATCCGGAACCAGAACCCATGAACCGAGCGCCAGTAGCAGCGCGATTAGCGCCAGCCGGTCGAACCCCGCCACCGGCGCCGGGCGCGTGGGCAGGCCCATCTGCGTCAGCCAGTTGCGGGTGAAGCTGGGGGTGATGCGCCCGCCGATCAGGCCGATCAGACAGGCCGCTGCGCCCAGCGCCGCGCGCTCTCCATACGCCTCAACTCCCGGAACATGGGCCAGCGCATGCGCGGCGGCGAAAGCGGCCAGCAGGCCCACGACCGGCAGGTTGCGCCAGTTGCGGCCAGAGACGATCTCCGCCGCGGCGATCAGCGCGAAAACGAAAAAGAAGGCGAGGTCGGCGGCGAGCCAGATCGCGGCCTCAGGTGCGAACACATGCCCCCGGCCCAGCAGCCACAGGGCGAATAGCGCCAGCAGCGGCCAGCCCGCCACCGGCAATCGCCCGGTCCAGTTCGGAATCGCGGTCAGCGCGAAGCCGGCGATGATGGCGGCCAGATAGCCGAACAGCATTTCATGGACATGGCCATGACGCGTGGCCAGCCCGGCGGCCTCGCCGGCATGACCGTAGAACGCCAGCGCCCACAGCGGAACCGACACCGCCGCCAGCAGGGCGCCGCCTAGGAAGAAGGGCCGGAAGCCGTTCTGAAGGATCGGCGGCGCGGCGAGGCGCCGCGTGCGCCGGGGATTGTCCGGTTCAGCCGTCATGACCGCATCACCCTAATGCGCCCGGCGCGGCTCGCAATGCGGCGTTATCGCCCGCAATTCATCCCACAGGGCGGCGGAGGCGAACACCGGGCTGGCCACGGCGCGGCCATTGGCCCCCGGCGTGCGCATTTCCTGCACCGCCCAGCGCGGCGGCGCGTAAGGCGCGATCTGGCGCGCGATCGCGCGCAATTCCGCCGCGCCGATGCGATCCGGCCAGACGGTGGTGCGCAGTTCGTAATCGACGCCGGAGGCGGCGAGCAGCGCCAGCGACGCCCGCGCCTTGTCGCCGCTGCCGGCCACGCCGGTCACGTCTTCATAGGCGTCAAACGGCGCCTTGATGTCGAGGCCAACCCAATCGAGATCGTCCAGCACTGCGGCGAGGCGCGCCGGTGCGGTTCCGGCGCTGTGCAGGGCGATGGCGAAACCCATCCCCCTCACCTGCCGGATGGCGGGAATCAGCGCCGCCTGCGCCAGCGGCTCTCCGCCAGAGAACGCCACCCCGTCGATCAGCCCCCGGCGGGCGTGGAGATGCGCCTCGACATCCGCCCAGGGGATCAGGCCCGTCCGCCGACGCGCCGCGATCAGGTCGGGGTTGTGGCAATAGCCGCAGCGAAGGGGGCAGCCCTGGGTGAAGATCACCGCCGCCAGCCGGCCGGGGAAATCCAGGCTGGTGAAGGGCTGCACCCCCCCGACGCGCAGATCCGCCGCCTCGGCCATGTCAGGCCACGGCGAGGCCGGAGCGCGCCTCCTCGAAATGCCTGCGCTCGAAATGCTCGCTCTTCTTGCCCGGATTGAAGGCCGAGACCGGGCGGTGATAGCCCATCACCCGCGTCCACACCTCGCAGGGCTGGCGCGCCTCCTCGTCAAAGGTTCCGGCCGCCTTCGCCTCTTCGTCGCAATGCGGGCAGTAGTGATGCTCGCCGGCGAGATAGCCGTGCTTCGGGCAGATCGAGAAGGTAGGCGTGATGGTGATGTAGGGCAGGCGGAAGTTCGACAGCGCCTTCCTGACCAGGGTCTTGCACGCATCCGCGCTCGACAGCCGCTCACTCATGTAAAGATGCAACACCGTGCCGCCGGTATAGCGGGTCTGCAGGGCGTCCTGCCGCTCCAGCGCCTCGAACGGATCGTCGGTGAAACCGACCGGAAGCTGTGAGGAGTTTGTGTAGTAGGGCGCATCCCCCGTCCCCGCCTGCAAGATGCCGGGGAAGCGCTTCCTGTCTTCCTTGGCGAAGCGGTAGGTGGTGCCCTCCGCCGGGGTGGCTTCCAGATTGTACATGTGGCCGGTGGCCTCCTGGAACTCCAGCATCCGGGCGCGGACATGGTCCAGCAGGCGCAGGGCCATCGCCTCGCCATCGGGGTGGGTGATGTCCTGCGCGCCGCCGGTGAAATTGCGGATCATCTCGTTCAGCCCGTTCACGCCCAGAGTCGAGAAATGATTGCGCAGCGTGCCGAGATAGCGCCGGGTGTAGGGGTAGAGCCCGTCATCCATCAGCTTCTGCACCGCGACGCGCTTGATCTCCAGGCTCTGTTTTCCAAGCTCCAGCAGCCGGTCCAGCTCGGCGGTCAGGGCGGCCTCGTCGCCTTTGAAGCGATAGCCCAGCCGGGCGCAGTTCACCGTCACCACGCCGATGGAGCCGGTCTGTTCGGCCGAACCGAACAGGCCATTGCCGCGTTTGAGCAGCTCTCGCAAATCAAGCTGCAGCCGGCAGCACATGGAGCGGATCTGCCCCGGCGAGAGATCCGAATTGATGAAGTTCTGGAAATAGGGCAGCCCGTATTTCGCCGTCATGTCGAACAGGCGCGCGGCGTTGTCGCTGTCCCACGGAAAATCCCGGGTGATGTTGTAGGTCGGGATCGGGAAGGTGAACACCCGCCCCCTGGCGTCGCCGCGCGTCATCACCTCGATGAAGGCGCGGTTGATCAGATCCATCTCCGCCTGAAGCTCGCCATAGGTGAAGTCCGCCTCGCGGCCGCCGATCAGCGGCGTCTGCTCGCGCAGGTCTTCCGGGCACACCCAGTCGAAGGTCAGGTTGGTGAACGGCGTCTGCGTGCCCCAGCGCGAGGGGACGTTGAGGTTGAAGACGAATTCCTGCATCGCCTGGAACACGCCGTCATAGTCCAGCCCGTCGGCGCGCACGAAGGGCGCCATGTAGGTGTCGAAGGACGACAGCGCCTGCGCGCCCGCCCATTCGTTCTGCAGCGCGCCGAGGAAATTGACGATCTGGCCCAGCGCGCTGGTGAAATGCTTCGGCGGCCCGGCCTCTATCTTGCCCGGCACGCCGTTGAAGCCTTCGGTCAGCAGGTTGCGCAGCGACCAGCCGGCGCAATATCCGGCCAGCATGTCGAGATCGTGGATATGAATGTCGCCCTCGCGGTGGGCGCGGCCGATGGCGGCGGGATAGACATGGTTCAGCCAGTAATTGGCCGTCACCTTGCCCGACACGTTCAAAATCAGCCCGCCCAGCGAATAGCCCTGGTTGGCGTTGGCCTGCACGCGCCAGTCAAGGCGCGACAGATACTCCTCGATGGCGTGGCGAACCTCCACCGCCTCGCCCACCGGGCGCGGGGCCGGGGCGGCGTCAATGGCGGTCTGGGCGGCGAAATCCTTCGGCATGGTGCAATCTCCCTCCGGCGTTTCGTGGCGCCGGCACGGGCCGCAAAACGCAATATCTTGTGTTGGCGCGATGACTCAGCGCGAGATATTGTTACCCAAATCTGAATCCGGAACGCACAGCGGCGAGACGCCGCGCGGCGCCGCGCCGCACTTGACAATTGTCAAGCGCTGTAGCGATTGAGGATTTCGACAAATCTTGGCAGCAGCGCCGCGCGCACGCCCGCATCGGCCCAGAACGGATTCATCAGCACCAGCCGCAACAGCACCAGCCGGTCCGAATCGACGGCGCCGTCATGGCGCGCCGCATGCGCCGCGATCAGCGCGCCATAGCTTTCCGCCGACAGCACGGTCTGCGACACCGCGAAGTCCGGGTCGGCCTGAAAGCGCTCGAAGGCGCGTTCGGTGCGCGCATTGGCGGCCGACAGCGCCTCGCCGTCGCGCGCCAGCGAGAAGCACAGGATGTTGGTGTCCGCCGGGCGCAGCAGACGGGCCAGCGGTGCGGCCTCGGCCAGCGCCGCCTCGAACGCCTTGCGGGTGTCGATGGTGGCGGCCAGCAGCGCGCCGAAGCGCTCCGGCCCGAAGCCGAGGGTCTGCCCGGTCAGCCAGGTCGCCGCCGCCCCGGCCGCGCTGCGCGAGCCTTCAAGGGTGCAGCTCCATTTGTCGCCCTCGGCCTTGCGCTCGATATAGGGCGCCTGGAAGGACGAGGCCTGATAGCGGCGCTTGTCGCGGGTGATGAAGGCCCCGCAGGCGTAAGGGATATAGCCCAGCTTGTGCGGATCGATGGTCACGGAATCGCTGCGCGCCACGGCAGCCAGCGCCCTTTGCCGCGCCGGGTCCAGCGCCTGTTGCGCCGCCCCGCCCAGCATGGCGCAGAAAAAGCCGCCGAAGGCGGCATCGACATGGTGCCAGATGTCCACGCCCTTCCCCCGCAGCGCGTCCAGCCTGTCGGCCACGGCGTCGACGGGGTCGATCTCGCCGGCCTCGGTCGTTCCCGCCACGGTGACCGCCAGCAGCACCGGCCGCGCCTGTTCCCGCGCCTGTTCGACCAGCGCCGAGAACCCGTCCCCGTCCAGCCGTCCCTCGGCGTCTAGCGGCGCGTTCAGAAACGCGCTTTCGCCAAGGCCGAACACGTTCGCCGCCTTGCGCCAGGAGAAATGCTTGTTGCCGGGCACGATCATCACCGGCCCGCGCCAGTCGCGCGCCGCGGCCTTCGACAGCCGCGCCCCGATCTCGAACGGGTTCTGCAGCACCGTGCTGCGCGCCTGCATCTCTTCGTCGCTCACCCCGCGTTCGGCGCGCAGGGCGTTGAACCGGTCCCAGCCCATATGGGCGGCGGAGAAGATATCCAACGCATCGCCGTCGCGCTCGGCCAGCGTCAGGGCCAGCGACAGCCAGTGGTCCATGCGATAGCGCGCGCGCCACACGGCCTCGAAATTCGCCATCGTGCCGCCGCCGGTAAAATGGCCCTGCGCCGCGGCGGGGTCATACCCCAGCATCTGCGCCAGCATGGCTATGCCCTCGGCCTCGATCACCGAGCCGACGCGGGAGACCTCTTTCGAGGTGTTGTTGGGATTGTGCAGCAGCGCCGCGAAATGCCCGAACAGGGCGGGCAGCGACAGCTCCGACACCATGTGGCCGATATAGCGCGGGGTGTATTTCGGCGTTTCGGCGCACAGCAGGTCCGTCAGCCGGCGCAACGCCCGGGCCTGTATCTCGCGCTCTTTCAGGAAATCCGCCGACAGGCGCAGATCGTCCGGGATCGCGCTGGGATCATCGCGGAACAGCGACCGGCGCCAGTCGAACCAGTGGTCCAGCACGGTCTGGAACTCGGCCCGCGCCCAGGCCTCGTTCTCTGACTTCGGCCCCGGGAAATAGGCGGCGGGCATGAAGGGCGGCGGCGTGTATCGGGCGGCGGACATCGCTTCTTCCTGCTTGACGAATGTCAATTAGCACGGGGCTGTCGCCAAGCCATTGACGCCGGGCGCCGCATAACGTCGCGCTGGGGTGCGCTCCGCGCCGCCGCACCGCCTCGACCGCCGCGGCGGGCGCCGCTAGGGTCGCCGCGCAGCGGTGCGGGAGTCGCGCGCATGAGGGTCAATGAAGGCCGCGGCCTGATCGCGGCGCTGGAGCGCATCGCCGACGAGGCCCCGGACGAGGGCCTGACCCTTGGCCAGTTCATCGAGGCGCTGGGCGACCGCGCCTTCGGCATGGTGCTGTTCGCCATCGCCCTGCCGGTGTGCGTGCCGTTTCTGTATGTGATCCCCCAGATCCTCGCCTTGCCGATGCTGGCGCTGGCCGGCCAGATGGCGGCGGGCCGGGCTGAACCCTGGCTGCCGGCGCGCTTCGCCGCGCGACGGATGGACAAGCAGGGCCTGATCGACATGGCGCGCGGCGGGCGCAAATGGTTCGGCTGGCTGGAGGCGCTGGCCCGCCCGCGCCTGCTGGCGCTGTCGGCCCCGGCGATGGAGCGGGTGATCGGCGGCTTCTTCTGCGCCTTCTGCGTCTCGATCCTCGTCCCCCTGCCGCTGACCAACACCCAGCCGGGCATCGCCATCGTCGCCGCCTCGCTGGGCCTGATCACCCGCGACGGCCTGCTGATCATCGCCGGTCTTGTCTGGGGCACGGCGTGGATCGCCCTGCTGGTCATCGGCGGGCCGGCGCTGGTCTATTTCGTCTTCGCCTTCATCACGGCCAATGTCTGGGCCGGGCTGGCGGCGCTGGCCGTGTTCGCGGCGCTGATCGCGCTGTTCGTGCTGCTGCGGCCGAAGCGCCGCAATGGCTGACCCTGCGGCGCCGGGCCGCTTTGCGGGCGCGCGGCGAGGGCTTATCGTAACCCCATGACGCTGCTGAACCGTCTTCCCGCCGCGCATCGCTGGCCGCTGTTCGCGGGCCTCGCCTCGCTGGCGATCCTGATGGGCGCGTATGTGTTCCAGTACGGCTTCGGCTATCCGCCCTGCCCGCTGTGCTATGAGCAGCGCCATGTGCATATGGTCGCCATTGTGCTTGGCCTCGGCGCCGGGGCGCTGATGTTCTGGCGTCCGGCGCTGGCGAAATTCGGCGCGCTTGTCTGTCTGGCGCTGGCGGCGGTGTTCGCGTGGTCGGCGGGTCTGGCCGGCTGGCATGCGGGCATCGAATACGGCTTCTGGGAAGGGCCGCAGGGCTGCGCCGTCGCGGCGGGCGGCGCGGTGAGCCAGGCCGATCTCGACGCCATTCTCGGCGGCGGCGCGCGCGTCGTGCGCTGTGACGAGGTTCCCTGGTCGCTGTTCGGCATTTCGATGGCCGGTTACAACGCGCTGCTATCCGCCGCTCTGGCCGTGCTGTCGGCCCTCGCCGCGCTGCGCAGGCCGCAATGAGCGCGCCGCGCCGCATCCCCCTGCCCGGAACCCGAGGCAAGCAGGAACGCATTGCGCAGATGGTGCGCGTCGACCATGCCGGCGAATACGGCGCGGTGGCGATCTATCAGGGCCAGCGGGCGGTGTTCGCCCGCCTGCCGCACAAGGCGCGCATCGCCGCGCAGCTCAAACAGATGGAGCGCGACGAACAGCACCATCTCGACGCCTTCGACGATCTGATCGTCAGCCGCGGCGTGCGGCCCACGGCGCTGGCGCCGGTGTGGGACATCGCCGGCCGGGCGCTGGGCGCCGCCACGGCGCTGATGGGCGAAAAGGCCGCCCACGCCTGCACCGAGGCGGTGGAAACCGTGATCGAGGGCCATTACGGCCGCCAGATAGAGGAACTGCGCCTCATGGGCGAACATGACCTCGCCGACACCTTCCAGGTGTTCAAGGACGAGGAGACCGCCCACAAGGATCTGGCGGTGGCCGAAGGCGCGAAGGAGACGCCGGGCTATCCCCTGCTGTCGGCGCTTATCAGAGCCGGCTGCCGCGCCGCGATCCGCGTCAGCGAGCGGGTCTAACTCTCCAGCTCGACATCCCAGTAGAGATAGTCGAGCCAGCTTTCGTGCAGGTATTTCGGCGGGAAGCGGCGGCCCTGCGCCTGCAACTGGTGCATGGTCGGCCGGTAGGGTTCGCGGATCAGGCTCAGGCCCGCTTCGCGCGGGGCGCGGCCGCCCTTCTTCAGATTGCACGGCGCGCAGGCGGCGACGATGTTCTCCCACGTCGTGCCGCCGCCGCGGCTGCGCGGGATGACATGGTCGAAGGTCAGGTCATGCACGCGGCCCGCCCCGCAATAGACGCAGGCGAAGCCGTCGCGCAGCCAGACATTATAGCGCGTGAAGGCCGGGGTGCGGTTCTGCTGTACATAGTCGCGTAGCGCCACCACAGAGGGCAGGGCCATCTCCACCGACGGGCTGCGCACCGTTTCACGGTAATGCGAGACCACGTCGACGCGGTCCAGGAACACGTTCTTGATCGCCTCCTGCCAGGGCCAGGTGGACAGCGGCCAGTAGGACAGCGGCTGGTAATCGGCGTTCAGGACCAGACAGGGCCAGCCCTGCGGGGCGCGGTCAAGCACCTGCATGGCGGCCTCCCGCGCGCGATGGCGCGCCCTGGCGAGCTGGGTTCGCGGTCCTGAAAACGCGCCTCCCTTCATCTGCGGCGGCGATCGCGCCGGCGCGAATCACCGCGCCCCGATCATGCCGCCATGTCCGGTTTATAAACGCTTTCCGGCGACAATCCTATGACGCCGCCAGCGATGGCGCCGCGGCGTAGCGCCCGGACAACACCCGTGACAGGAAACGCCCGCCCAGCTCCAGCCCGTCGGGGGCGATGCCGTGCGGCACGCCGGGCGAGATATGCCATTCGCCGCCGGCGCCGGCGGCGGCGAGGCCGTCCAGCGCGTCGAACATCAGCCCGGCGGGCAGGACATCGTCACGGTCGCCATGCACCATCAGCACCGGAGGCTTTGATTTTATCTCGCCTTTCAGCGCCTCTTTCGCCGCCAGCGCGCCGGAATAGCCAAGGATGCCGGCCAGCCCCGGCGAACGGCGCAGGCCGGCATGCAGCGCCATCATCGTGCCTTGCGAAAACCCGACCAGGGCGATGTCCGCCGGCGCCAGCGAATAGCGCGCCATCTCCTGATCCAGAAAGCGGTCGACCGCCGGGGCGGCGGAGCGCGCGCCGGACTCCATCAACGCCGGGTCAAGCCGCGCGATGGGAAACCACTGATAGCCGGAAGGGTGGCCGGGAACCGGATCCGGCGCGTTGGGGGCGACGAACTGCACATCGGGCAGATCGCGCGCCCAGTGGCCGGCGAGGCCGATCAGATCCTCTCCATTCGCGCCATAGCCGTGCAGCAGCACCACCAGCTTGCGGGGGCGGCCGCCGGAAAGCGGCGGCTGGCGCGGTCCGTCGAGAGGGGTCATGGCGGCTCCTGAAAGGCGTCTGCGGGCGGGAGGGGCGACTATAACCGCCCCGGCGCGGGCTTGAAGCCCCGGCGGCGCCGGGCGATGCATGGCGCATGAGCCGTTTCATCACCCGCTTCGCGCCCTCGCCCACCGGCTATCTGCATCTTGGCCATGCCTTTTCGGCGCTGACGGCGTTCCGCGCCGCACGAGAGGCGGGCGGGCGCTTCATCCTGCGCATCGAGGATATCGACCGCACGCGCTGCAAACCCGAATACGAGGCGGCGATATATGAAGACCTGTCTTGGCTGGGGATCGAATGGGAAACCCCGGTGCGGCGGCAGAGCGATCATTTCGGCGATTACGCGAAGGCGCTCGACAAACTGATCGCGCAGGGCGCGGTCTATCGCTGTTTCAAGACCCGCAGGGAGATCGTCGACGAGATCGCCCGCGCTCCGCATGGCCCCGGCGAGGGGCCGGACGGCCTGATCTATCCCGGCCCGGCCGAACCGATGGATGCGGATGAAGAGGCCGACCGGCTGGCGCGCGGCGAGGCCTTCGCCTGGCGGCTGTCGCTGGCCCGCTGCCGCGACATTCTGGGCGCGGACTATGCCCGCCTGACCTTCACCGAACAGGGCGCAGGCCCGGACGGCGAGACGGGAGAGGTGACAGCGCGGCCGGAATTGCTCGGCGACGCGGTGGTCGCGCGCAAGGACGCGGGAACCAGCTATCACCTCGCCGTGGTGCATGACGACGCGCTGCAGGGCGTGACGCATGTGATCCGCGGGGCGGACCTGTTCGCCTCCACCCATCTGCATGTGCTGCTGATGGCGCTGCTCGGCCTGCCGCAGCCTGTGTTCCGCCACCACCGCCTGTTGACGGACGCGGACGGCAAACGCTTCGCCAAGCGCGACCGCGCCGCAACCTTGCGCTCGTTGCGCGAGAACGGAGAGACCGCGGCGCAGGTTCTGGCGCGGCTGGGGTTTTGAGGGGGCTTCTGACTTCCCTCGTCCTTCGTGGCTCGCCGCCCTTGGCGGCTCGCACCTCAGGGTGAGGGAAAATGCACAAACACCCTCACACTGAGGTGCTGACGAAGTCAGCCACGAAGGGCGAGGGTCCAGAAAGCCCTACCCCTTCGGTTTGCGCGCCAGCAGCGTCTCCCAGCCGTCCAGCGGCTCGCGGCGTTCGATGCTCAGCCCCTCGGCCTCATAGGCGCGGCCCACCTCGCCCTGCTGCCCGGTCATCAGGCCGGAGAGGATGGCCGCGCCGCCGGGCTTCAGCGCGCCGGCGACCACCGGGGCGAGATCGACCAGCGGCCCGGCGAGGATGTTGGCGAACACCAGATCAAAGCGCACGTCCTTGAACGCTGGATGCGCCAGGCCGCCGGCGACCAGGCACTGCACATGCGATGCGCCGTTCAGATTGGCGTTGCGGTTCGCCTCCTCCACCGCGTCGGCGTCGATGTCGCTGGCCATGACATGCGCGGCGGGCAGGGCCAGCGCCGCGGCGATGGCCAGCGTGCCGGCGCCGCAGCCGAGATCGAGAATGCTGCGCGGCTGTTCGCCGGCGTCCAGCATGGCGCTGAAGGCCAGCAGGCAACCCTTCGTGGTGCCGTGATGGCCGGTGCCGAAGGCGGGGCCGGCCTCTATCTGGATGGCGATGCGCCCGTCATCCGGCGCCGCGTCATGGCCGCCATGGACGACGAAGCGCCCGGCCTGCACCGGCGGCAGCGCCCGCTGCGACAGGCGCACCCAGTCTTGTTCGGCAAGCGGCGCGACGCGCGCGTCAATGCCCTCGCCGTCCAGCCCCAGTCCGGCGATCAGCGCCTCGGCCTGTTTCATGGTTTCGGTGAGGATTTCGAGCCGTCCCTGCGCCGGGTCGTCATCGCGCTCGAACACCGACCAGGACAGCGCCGGGGCGGGATCGGACCCGTCCAGCCACTTCGCCGCCGCCAGCAGCGCCGCGAACGGCCCCCCGGCCTCCAGCTTCCACAATCCGCCCATCCTCGATTCCTAGCGGGCGGACAGTCACTTGGCGAGGGGGAGTGTGATTCATCCTCCCCCTTGATGGGGGAGGTGGCCCGAAGGGCCGGTGGGGGTGGTTTCCAGGAGAGGGCGTCTCCACCCCCCTCCGTCCGCCGCTGCGCGCCGGACACCTCCCCCACAAAGGGGGGAGGATTGGGGTGCGCTCCCTGCCTCTTTCCCCTCGTCCTTCGTGGCTCGCCGCTCTTGGCGGCTCGCACCTCAGGATGAGGGAAAATGCACTTTCACCCTCACCCTGAGGTGCTGACGAAGTCAGCCACGAAGGGCGAGGCGCCCCCCTAAGGCGTTTCCCTTACGAAGCTGTCGATCACCTTTTTCTCGCCGGCCTTGTCGAAGGCGACGGTGAGTTTCGAGCCTTCGGCGGACTTGACCCGGCCATAGCCGAACTTGTCGTGAAACACCCGGTCGCCGGGTTTCCAGCGGCCGGAGCCAGCGACGGAGCTGACCTCGCGCGCGCGGCCGTCGATCACATCGCCGGTGCGCCCGGCGGCGCGGGCGGCCTGGAACCGGCGCCAGCCGGGGGAATCATAGCTCGCCTGATACGGCTCGGCCGCCGGTTCGCCGACGCCCGCCGCGCCGCCGTGAGAGAAATAGCCGGTTTCGGATTTCGCCTCGGCATGGGCGGGCGGAAGCTCGTCGATGAAGCGCGAGGGGATCACCGCCTGCCAGCGGCCATAGATCATGCGGTTGGCGGTGAAGCTGATCATCGCGCGCTCGCGGGCGCGGGTCAGGCCGACATAGGCCAGGCGCCGCTCCTCCTCCAGCGCCGCGGCGCCCTTGTCGTCCAGCGCGCGTTGCGAGGGGAACACCGTCTCCTCCCAGCCGGGCAGGAACACCAGCGGGAATTCCAGCCCCTTGGCGGCGTGCAGCGTCATCAGCGAGACTTCATCGCCGTCCGACGCGGTGTCGAGATCGCTGACCAGGGCGACATGCTCCAGATACGCTTCCAGCGTGTCGAACTCGCCCATCGAGCGGACCAGCTCTTTCAGGTTGTCCAGCCGCCCTTCGGCCTGCGGCGACTTGTCGGCCCGCCACATGCCGGTATAGCCGGATTCATCCAGCACCAGCCCGGCCAGCTCGTCATGGCGCATCGACCCGGCCAGCGATCCCCAATGGTCGATATCGCGCAGAAACGCCTTCAGCCCGGCGCGGGCGGGGCCGCGGATCTCGTCGGTCTCCACCAGCATGCGCGCGGTTTCGGCCAGCGAGGCGCCGGCGGCGCGGGCGGCCTCGTGCAGCTTGCGCACCGTGGTTTCGCCAACGCCGCGCTTGGGCGTGTTCACCACCCGCTCGAAGGCCAGGTCGTCATCCGGCGACAGCACGAGGCGGAAATAGGCGTGGGCGTCGCGAATCTCGGCGCGCTCGAAAAAGCGCGGCCCGCCGATCACCTTGTAGGGCAGGCCCAGCATCAGGAAGCGGTCCTCGAAGGCGCGCATCTGCCACGCCGCGCGCACCAGCACCGCCACGTCGCGGTATTTGCGCCCGCGCGAGACCCAGCTTTCGATCTCCTGCGCCACGAAGCGAGCCTCGGCCTCGCCATCCCACAGGCCGCGCACCTGCACCTTCTCGCCGCCCTCGGCCTCGGTCCACAGCGTCTTGCCCAGCCGTTCGCGGTTGGCCGCGATCAGGCCCGAGGCGGCGCCGAGGATGTGGCCGGTGGAGCGGTAATTGCGCTCAAGCCGGATCACCTGCGCGCCGGGAAAATCGCGCTCGAAGCGCAGGATGTTGTCCACCTCCGCCCCGCGCCAGCCATAGATCGACTGGTCGTCGTCGCCGACGCAGCACAGATTGTTGGTGCCCTGCGCCAGCAGGCGCAGCCACAGATACTGGGCGACATTGGTGTCCTGATACTCGTCGACCAGCATGTAGCGGAACTTGCGCTGGTATTCGGCCAGCACCCCGGCGTCCTTCTGGAAAATCGTGATGTTGTGCAGCAGCAGGTCGCCGAAATCACAGGCGTTCAGATCGGCCAGCCGCTGCTGGTACAGCGCATACAGCTTGCCGCCGCGCCCGTCGGCGAAGGCCCATTTGGCGTCCTCGGGCAGTTTTTCGGGCGTCAGGCCGCGGTTCTTCCAGCCGTCGATCAGCGCGGCGAGATAGCGCGGCGTCCAGCGTTTTTCGTCTATGCCCTCGGCCTGGATCACCTGCCGCACCAGGCGAAGCTGGTCATCCGTATCCAGAATCGTGAAGCTGGATTTCAGCCCCGCCAGCTCGGCGTGGCGGCGCAATATCTGCGCCGCGATGGCGTGGAAGGTGCCCAGCCAGGGCAGCCCTTCCACCGCCGCGCCGATGATGGCGCCGACGCGCTCCTTCATCTCGCGCGCCGCCTTGTTGGTGAAGGTGACGCACAGGATCTCCCACGGCCGCGCCCGGCCCGTGGCCAGAATGTGCGCCAGCCGCGTGGTCAGCACGCGCGTCTTGCCGGTTCCGGCCCCGGCCAGCACCAGCACCGGGCCGTCCAGCGCCTCCACCGCCGCGCGCTGTTCGGGGTTCAGCCCCTCCATATACGGGGCGGCGGCGCGGGCCTGTTGCGAAAGCGGCGTGGCGGACATGGGCGGTTTTCTGGCCGGCTGCGATTCGGAAAAATTCCGGACATGAACATATAGGGACCGCGCGCCCGCGTCCCCCGCCACGGCGCCTTTGCGCGCGTGCAGCCTACGCCGCCACCACCTTCACCTCGGCCTCGATCTCGGTCCAGCGGCCGGATTTCAGCATGGCGAGGTCATAAAGCTGTTGCAGGTTCAGCCAGAAATGCGCGCTGGTTCCGAACGCCTTGCCCAGCCGCACCGCCAGCTCGGTCGACACCGCCTGCTTGCCGGCGGTGAAGCGCGACAGGTTCGCCGCGCTGATCCCCAGCGCCGCCGCGGCGGCGCGGTTCGACAGGCCCAGCGGCCGGATGAACTCCTCGCGCAGATACGCGCCGGGATGGATGGCGAGACCGATCTTTTCCTCGTCTGCCGCTATGCGCGTCATGGTTCTCTCCCGCCCGGTCAATGATAGTCCGTTATCTCGACGCCTTCCGGGCCGTCCGGCGTCCACTCGAAGCACACCCGCCACTGGTCGCTGATCCGGATCGAATGCTGGCCTGCGCGGCCGCCTTTCAGCGCCTCCAGCCGGTTGCCCGGCGGCGAGCGCAGATCATTCAGCGTTCGCGCGGCGGCCAGCGCCACCAGCTTGCGCGCCGCCACGCTGGCGCAAGACGCCCAGCCCGCCTGCTTTGGAACCCGGCCCGTCTCGAAGAAAGCCTTGGTGTCCTTGCAAGCCCAGCTTCGGATCATGCCGGATGATATTACGCATTACGTAATGCGTCAAGGCTGGGTTCCCCTCACCCGCCCCAGCGCCCAGACACGGCAGGCGCTGGACAGCGGCTGGTCCGGCGCGGTTTGCGCCCGCGCCTCGTCGATACGGCGCACCAGCGCGGCCAGCGACACGCCGTCGGCCGCCGCCGCCGCGTCCAGCACCGCCCAGAATTCCGGCTCCAGCGCCAGGCTGGTCCGGTGGCCGGCGATGGAGAGGCTGCGTTTGACGAAGCTCATCGTTTCAGGAAGATCACCGCCGCGCCCGCCGCGATCAAGGCGAAACCCAGCAGGTGGCGCCCGGTCACCGGCTCTTTCAGGTACAGCCAGGAAAAGCCGACGAACACCACGAGCGTGATCACCTCCTGCATCGTTTTCAGTTGCGCCGCTGAATAGACCGTATGGCCGATGCGGTTCGCCGGCACGGCGAGGAAATACTCGAACAGGGCGATGAACCAGGAGATGAAGATCACCGCCAGCAGCGGCGCGGCGCGGTGTTTCAGATGGCCGTACCAGGCCAGCGTCATGAAGATGTTGGAGGCGACCAGCATCAGCACCGGCGCCACCCAGGGCGTCCATCCAGGCAGGGCGAACATGCGCGAAACTCCATCCGGGTTTTCGCGCGCTATCGCGCCGGGCGGCGTTTCGCGCAAGCGGGATTTTACCGGCGCGGTGCGCGCGCTAGACTGGCCGCCGCAAGCGCGGGAGGCGGCGATGCGCGACTTTCAGGCGATTTTCGATCTGGCGGCGCAGCATCATGGCGGCGCCGCGGCGGTGGAGGCGAAGCTGCCGGCGCCGAAAACCCCCGCCGAACTGCGCGCCGACCCCGACGACCGCTGGCTGTCGCGCATGACGCAGGCGGTGTTCCAGTCCGGCTTTTCGTGGAAGGTGATCGAGGCGAAATGGCCGGGGTTCGAGGCCGCCTTCGACGGTTTCGACCCGCGCCGGGTGGCGATGTATTCCGACGACGACATCGCCCGCCTGCTCGGCGACGCGCGCATCGTGCGCAACGGCATCAAGATCGCCGCCACGGTGAAGAACGCCCAGTTCGTCTGCGACATGGCGGACGAACATGGCTCGTTCGGCGGCTTCCTGGCCGGCTGGCCGCCCGCGGACCAGGCCGGGCTGATGGAGCTGTTCAAGACCCGCGCCTCGCACCTGTCCGGCTCGGCCGGGCAGTATTTCCTGCGCTTTTCGGGCTGGGACGCCTTCATCCTGTCGAAGGACGTCGTCAAGGCGCTGGCGCGCGAGGGCGTCATCGACGGCCCGCCGGGATCGAAAAAGGCGATGGCGGCGGTTCAGACCGCCTTCGCGCGATGGTCGAAGCAATCCGGCCACCCGCAGGCCGCGATCAGCCGCATCCTGGCGATGAGCGTGGGGTAGGCGCGCTCAACCCTTCCCCTCGTCCTTCGTGGCTCGCCGCCTTTGGCAGCTCGCACCTCAGGATGAGGGTTAAGGTATTGAATCAACAAACCCCCTCACCCTGAGGAGTCCCGGCCGTCAGGCCGGGCCACGAAGGGCGAGGGTTCCAGACCGCCGCGCCCTAAACGCAGCCCCCTATTTCGGCTTGATCATGGTTTCGGGGCGGACGATGGCGTCGAACTCCGCCGCGGTGACAAAGCCGCCCTTCACCGCCTCTTCCTTAAGCGTCGTGCCGTTCTTGTGCGCCAGCTTGGCGACCTTGGCGGCGTTGTCGTAACCGATCTTCGGGGCCAGCGCCGTGACCAGCATCAGCGAGCGGTTCATCAGCTCGGTGATGTGGTGTTCGTTGGCCTTGATGCCGTCGACGCAGTTCTTGCGGAAGCTGTCGCAGGCGTCGGCCAGCAGGCGGATCGACTGCAGCATCGCGTCGGCCATCACCGGCTTGAACACGTTCAGCTCGAAATGCCCCTGGCTGCCGGCCACCGTGATCGCGGCGTGATTGCCCATCACCCGCGCGCAGACCATGGTCAGCGCCTCGCACTGCGTCGGGTTCACCTTGCCGGGCATGATGGACGAGCCGGGCTCGTTCTCGGGCAGGCTCAGCTCGCCGAAGCCGCAGCGCGGGCCGGAGCCGAGCAGGCGGATGTCATTGGCGATCTTGAACAGCGACGCGGCCAGCGTGTTCAGCGCGCCGTGGGCGTAGACATAGGCGTCATGCGCGGCCAGCGCCTCGAACTTGTTGGGCGCGGCGCGGAAAGGCAGCTTGGTGTACTGCGCCACCTGCATGGCGAAGCGCTCGTCGAAGCCCTTGCGGGCGTTGATGCCGGTGCCCACCGCCGTGCCGCCCTGCGCCAGCTCGTAAAGATAGGCCAGCCCTTCATTGACGCGCTTCTGGCCGTAGGTGAGCTGCGCGGCGTAGCCCGAAAACTCCTGCCCCAGCGTCAGCGGCGTCGCGTCCTGCAGATGGGTGCGGCCGATCTTGATAATGTCCTTGAACGCTTCGGCCTTGCCGTTCAGCGCCCCGTTCAGGGCCTGCAGGGCGGGCAGCAGCCGGTGGACGATCTCCTCCGCCGCCGCGATGTGCATGGCGGTTGGAAAGGTGTCGTTGGACGACTGCGACATGTTCACATGGTCGTTCGGATGCACCGGGTCTTTCGAACCGACGACGCCGCCGAGAATCTGGATCGCCCGGTTCGCCACCACCTCGTTAGCGTTCATGTTCGACTGGGTGCCGGATCCGGTCTGCCAGACCGACAGCGGGAAGTGATCGTCCAGCTTGCCTTCGGCCACTTCCCGCGCCGCCTGTTCGATGGCCTTGCCGAGGCGTTCGTCCAGGTCGCCCTGGGCCATGTTGACGCGCGCGGCGCACATCTTGATCACGCCCAGCGCCCGGACCAGCGGTTTGGGCATCCGCTCCGTCCCGATGGCGAAATTGATCAGCGACCGTGCGGTCTGCGCGCCGTAAAGGCGGTCGTTCGGAACCTCGAGGGGGCCGAAGGTGTCGGTTTCGGTGCGGGTTTCGCGCGTCAAGGGAGCCTCCTTGCCGCCGGCTGTCGCGGCGGCGGACTATCGCAGCATTCGATTCGCCGGAAAAGCATCCGGGGTGTAGCATCCGCCGCCGATGGATCAAGACGGCGGACTGGTTTGGGCGGGACGGGGGCGCGTGCAGGCGGCCATGAGCGAAGACAGTTTGCATCTGCGGGTGGACGCGCTGACCTCGCAGTCGCGGCGTTTCAAGCTGCTGATCGGCGAGTTCTTCCGCACCGAGTTCCGGCGCATCCGCCCGAAATGGGGCCCCTACCGCGTCGAGATCGTCATCGAACGCACGCCGAACAGCCCGAAGCACGATGTCGACAATGTCGCGAAGGCGGTGCTGGACGCGTTGTCCGGCGTGGTGTTCCACGACGACAGCCAGGTCGAGATTCTGCATGTCGAGAAACGCGACGGAGAGCGCGCCCGCGTGCGCGTCACCGCCGCGCCGCTGAAAACCCCCGAAGCGGCGTGAACCCCCACGTTATCGTGATCCGTCTCACCGGATCGTAACGGGCGGCGGGCGGCCGCCGCCGCTAGCCTGCCCGAAACGCGCGGGAGGGCGAACGCATGAACAAGTTTCTTTTCCTCAATGGGCTGGCGCGCCATGGCGATCTCAGCCTGCTGGCCCTGCGGCTGCTGACCGGCGCCTTCCTGATGTGGGAGACGCAGGACAACATCCTCAGCGCCGAACGCATGGCCGAGTTCGAACGTTTCCTGGGCCATCACGGCTTCATGGCGCCGGAGCTGATGGCCCCGCTGTCGGTCTACGCCCAGTTCATCTGCGGCGCGCTGTTCGCGCTCGGCCTGCTGATCCGCTGGGCCGGCTGGGTGATGGTGTTCAACTTCGTAGTCGCCATCGCCATGGTGCACTGGGGGCAGGATTTCCGCGGCTGGTGGCCGGCGATCGTGCTGGTGTTCATCAGCCTGCATTTCGCTGTGCAGGGCGGCGGCCGCTGGTCGCTGGAGCGGGCGCTGGCGAATCCCTAACTCCGCCAGCGCAGGGTGACCGGCTGCACCGGATTGGCGAAGGCGCGCCCCTCGGCGCGGCTGGCGGCCCATTCCTTCTTCAGGCGCTGATACCAGATCGCCTGCATGTCGGCGTCGGGGATCAGCATCAGGTTCGGGTCGTGCTTCAGGCCCTGCTGCTGCAGGTCGACCATCGACCCGTCCTGGTCGAGGAACGCCTTGCCGCCCAGCCAGGCGAAGGGCCAGATCAGGCTGAGAATGGGCGCATCCCAGAAGAACACCTGGGTGATCTCGGTGGTCTGCGCGTCCAGCGGCGTCACCGCCGTGAAGCCCAGCACGGTGTGGCGGGCGTTGCGGATCGTCTCGGTGCGCACGCCGGGAAGGCGGAAGACGATCTCGGTGGTCGGCGCGCCGCCCAGCAGGCGATAGGCGTAGCTGTTGGACGACGGCTTGTGTTCGGCCATGGCGAAGCCGTATTCGCGCGGCTCGAACGCCTTGGCCTTGTCGTGCAGGGAATGGGCGCTGCGCCACCACCACTGCCGGTGCACGAACGGACCGTGGGCCGGGTCCATCAGGCCGACGACGGCGTGATCGACATGGCAGTCGAATATCCGCTTCAGCACCAGTTTCGGCTGGTCGCCGGTCTTCTCCTGCGCCGCGAAGCGCGGCGGGGCGTGGTCCGGCTCGCCCGTAAAACGCGGATCGGCCGGGATGAAGGCCCAGACCAGGCCGCCCTGCTCCACCGCCGGATAGCGGCGCGCGCGGATGCGCGAGGCCTCGAAATCCTGGCCCTGCACCAGCGAGGGGATGTGCGCGCACACGCCGTCGCGGGCGCGGAAACGCCAGCCGTGATAGGGGCATTCCACGGTCGCGGCGCCGTCATGGTCCAGCATCCGCCCGGCCGACAACGGCGCGGCGCGATGCGGGCAGATGTCGCGCAGGGCGAACGGCGCCCCGGTCTCGTCGCGGCCGAGCACCAGCGGTTCGCCCGCGATGCTGCGATGGACCAGCCCGCCGGCGCGGATGTCGCGCGACAGGCCGGCGAAATACCAGCAATCGCGCAGCAGGCCGTCGTCTTCACGGGTTTCGGTCTTGCTCCCCATGCCTGCTCCCTAGCGCGAAGGCGGCGTTTTGCCCAGCGGCCGGGTTGACGCAGCGCCGCTGCGCCGCGCCATCCACACCCCGGCCAGCACCAGCGCCGCGCCGAGGAACTGGATGGGAACCAGCGTCTCACCGAACATCAGCCAGCCGGCGATGGCGGCGACGACCGACTGGATCAGGATGACGACCGAGGCCAGCGCGGCGGGAACCCGCCCCAGCCCGAAGGCGAGGCCGCCCTGGCCGAACACATGCACGCCCAGGCCCAGCAGCAGCAACGGAATCCATCCCGCCGCCGTGGCGGGCAGCAGGTCTTCGCCAAAGGCCAGCGTGATGACCAGCGCCGCCGGCGCCGCGCAGGCCGTGGACCACAGCATCACCGAGGCGGTCGACCCGCCCTTGCGCGCCGCGCGGATGGCGAGGATGTAGGCCCCGTACCACAGCGCCGTGATCGCCGACAGCGCGTCGCCAGGCAGGCGCTCGGGCGCGATCTCGATATTCGCCCCGGCCAGGATCGCCGCGCCGGAAATCGCCACCCCGGCGGCGAGGATGAAGGCGCGCGTCAGCCGCTCCTTGAAGATCAGCCAGGCGCCGACGGCGACGACGACGGGGGTGAGATTGGCCAGCAGGGTGGCGTTCGCCGCCGTGGTGATGCGGATGCCGGCGTGCCAGAAGGCCAGATCCCCGGCGAACAGCAGGCCCGCCAGCGCGAACAGCCGCCAGTCGCCCTTGCCGCCGCCATTGCCGCCCGTGGCCAGGACCCGCCACAGCAGCAGGCCGGGCAGCGCCAGCGTCAGCCGCCAGAAGGCCGTGGCCTGCGGCCCCAGCTCCGACAGCTTGACCAGCGGCGCGGCGAAGCCCAGCGCCGCCGCGCCCAGCACCAGGGCGATCAGCCCCAGCGTCATGGATTTTCGTTCGGAATCGCTCACCCGCCGCCCTCGCCGGCCCCGTATGCGACTAGGCATATCGCCGCGCGCCGCGCAAGCGGGGCCGCCCCTGCAAGCCGCTTTGACCGCCGCGCGGGCGCGGAGTAGCGTCGGCGCATGACCAGACACGCGCCGCAATCCTTCGACGTCAAGGGCGGGCCGGAGCACGGCCGCGCCCATCTGCCGCTGATCCGCGCCGGGCTGAAACAGGCCGGGCTGGACGGATTCATCGTCCCGCACGAGGACGAATATAACAACGAATACCTGCCTGACCGGGCCGAGCGCCTGGCCTGGGCCACCGGCTTCACCGGCAGCGCCGGGGCCGCGGTGATCCTGTCCGGCAAGGCCGCGGTGTTCGCCGACGGGCGCTATACCGAACAGGTGCGCGAACAGGTGGACGCGAAACTGTTCGAGATCTGCGGCCTGCCCGATCCCGGCCCGGCGAAATGGCTGGAGGACAACGCCCCGAAGGGTGCGCGCATCGGCTATGACCCGCGCCTGCACACGCCGGACGCGCTGGCGCGCTTCCACGCCGCCGCGGACAAGGCCGGGGCGGCGCTGGTGGCGGTGGAGACCAATCCCATCGACGCCGCCTGGGCCGACCAGCCGCCGCCGCCAATGGCGCGGGCGGTCCCGCACCCGGTCGAATACGCCGGCGAGGGGCATGGCCCCAAGCGCACGCGCATCGGCGCGGCGATCGCCAAAGACGGCGCCGAGGCCGTGGCGGTCACCGACCCGGCCTCCATCGCCTGGCTGTTCAACATTCGCGGCGGCGACGTGCGCCGCAGCCCGCTGGCCCTGTCGGCGGCGATCCTGAACGCCGACGGAACCGCCGCCCTGTTCATCGAACCGGCGAAGGTGGGCGACGACCTGCGCGCGCATCTGGGCAACGAGGTGGCGATCCGGCCCGAGGGCGAGTTCGCGCAAGGCCTGGCCGAGCTTTCCGGCAAGCGCGTGCGGGTGGACCCCGCCGCCAGCAGCGCCTGGGTGTTCGACCGGCTGGGCGAGGCCGGGGCCGAGATCGTGCGCGGGGCCGATCCCTGCGCCCTGCCCCGTGCGGCCAAGAACCCGGTGGAGATCGAGGGCGCGCGCAAGGCGCATGTGCGCGACGGCGCGGCGGTGACGCGCTTCCTGCACTGGCTGGACACCGAGGCCCAGTCCGGCGAGATCGACGAGATCGAGGCGGCGGTGAAGCTGGAAAGCTTCCGCGCCGGGCTGGACAGCCTGCGCGACCTGTCTTTCGACACCATTTCCGGCGCCGGGCCGAACGGCGCCCTGCCGCATTACCGGGTCTCAACCGCGTCGAACCGCAAGCTGGCGCGCGGCACGCTGTACCTGGTCGATTCCGGCGGCCAGTACCCGGACGGCACGACCGACATCACCCGCACCGTGCCCATCGGCGAACCGACGGCGGAGATGAAGATACGCTTCACGCTGGTGCTGAAGGGCCATATCGCGCTGTCGCGCGTGCGCTTTCCGAAGGGCACGACGGGGGCGCAGCTGGATGCGCTGGCCCGCCTGCCGCTGTGGATGGCGGGGCTGGATTACGACCACGGCACCGGCCACGGGGTGGGCAGCTATCTCGGCGTCCATGAAGGGCCGCAGCGCATCGCCAAGGTGGGCAGCGCCGTGCCGCTGGAGCCGGGGATGATCCTGTCCAACGAGCCCGGCTATTACAAACCCGGCGAATACGGCATCCGGGTGGAGAATCTGCAGGTGGTCACCGCGCCGGCGCCGCTTCCCGGCGGCGAGCGCGAGATGATGGGGTTCGAGACCCTGACCCTGGCGCCCATTCACCGCGGGCTGGTCGACGACGCGCTGCTGACCGGCGAGGAACGCGAGTGGCTGGACGCCTATCACGCGCAGGTGCGCGCGAAGCTGGCCCCGCTGCTGGACGGCGAGACCCGCACCTGGCTGATCCGCGCCTGCGAGCCGCTGTACGGGGCGACGCCGTGATGCGGTTTCTGGCGGTCCTGCTGGGCGCCGTCTGGCTGACGGCCTGTTTCGCGTCGCAGAACCCGCTGATCAGCGAGGCCGAGGCGGTGTTCCCGATCGAGCCGGGCGTCTATGCGCGGCTGGAGCCGGACGAGGACGCGGCCGGAAACCCGGTCAGCCGCGAGGTGTGGCGCGGCGCGCTGCGGCTGGAGAACGGCGTCTATGACATCGACGACCCGGACAGCGATTTCACCGCCATGCGCATCGCGCGCCTGCATGACGGCGCCTTCATCGCCCAGACCCCGCTGAACAACGACGCCGGCTGGATCTATCTGCTGCTCTACGTCTATCCGAACGGCGATTTCGGCCTGGTGCTGCCCGATTGCAGCTTGCTGGGCGAGGAAGAGGTCGCCGGGCTGGGCCTTGCCCGCGACGGCATGGGCCTGTGCGAGACCGAGGACGCCGCGGCGATGCGCGAGGCGGTGATGCTGGCCGAGCGCCGCGCCGCCGAAGGCGGAGAGCCGGTGGAATTCGCCAGCTTCTTCCGCCGCATCGAATGACCTTGCGCGCCGGCATAGCCGCGGCGCTGGCGCTGGGCCTGGCCGCCTGTTTCTACTCCGAAGAGCCGCTGATCGAGCGCCGGGAGGCGGACCGCGTCTACATGTCCGGCCATTACACCCACGCCCCCTACGACCCCGAAACCGGCGCGCAATGGGATACGCCCACCTGGGTGGGGCGCATCCTGTACCGCGGCCGGCGCTATGACTCGCCGCAGGAGAACTTCCCCCACCGGCGCGCGCGCCTGCACCGCCTGGGCGGCGACGTGTTCATCGCCGAGGTCCCGACGCCGGAGGGCGACCGCTGGATGTATGGCGTGGTGTTCCGCTATCCGCGCCAGCGCGCAGCCACCTATCACATCGCCGACTGCCACGCGCTGAACGAGGCCGCCCGCGCCGGACACGGCGTGACGCTGGACGAGGAAGGCTTCTGCCGCATCGAAAACTTCGAGCAGTTGCAGGCGGTGATGCGCGCCTATCTGGAAGAGCACGCCGGCGAGGACCTGCGCATCGACGGCATCTACCGCCGCGAGCGGTGACGGGGGCCCTCATCCTGAGGAGCCCCGGCCTTTAGGCCGGGCCAGGAAGGACGAGGGGAAAGCCCCGTTCCCGCGTCCGTCGCGGCGTGCTCTACTGCCGTCATGACGGCGCAGCGGTTCTATTTCAGCCATCTGGAGTGTTCGGACACCGGCGCCCGCGTCGAGGCGGACCGGCCGCACAACCTGTCGCCGGCGGGCAAGCCGCTGCTGGCGCGCTATGACCTGCTGCGGGCGCGCGGCGAGATCGACCGCGACGAAATCGCCGCCCGCCCCGGCGGGTTCTGGAAATGGCGCGAACTGCTGCCGGTGCGCGACGACGAACACGTCATCCGCCTCGGCGAGGCGGACACGCCGCTGGTCGAGCTGGACGGCGCCGCGGCCGCGATCGGCGCCAAGGGCCGCGTCCTGGTCAAGGACGAGGGCCGCCTGCCCACCGGCAGTTTCAAGGCCCGCGGCCTGGCGCTGGCCGTGGCCATGGCCCGGTCCTTCGGCCTGACCCGGCTGGCCATGCCCACCAACGGCAACGCCGGGGCGGCGCTGTCCGCCTACGCCGCCCGCGCCGGGATGCAGAGCTGGAGCTTCTGCCCCGCCGACACGCCGGACGTGAACGTGCGCGAGATCGCCCTGCACGGCGGGCGCGTCTACCGCGTCAACGGCCTGATCCACGAATGCGGCGCGCTGGTCGCCGCCGGGAAGCAGCGCATGGGCTGGTTCGACGTCTCGACCCTGAAGGAGCCGTACCGGATCGAGGGCAAGAAGACGATGGGGCTGGAGCTGGCGGCGCAACTGGGCTGGCGCCTGCCGGACGCGATCTTCTACCCCACCGGCGGCGGCACCGGCCTGATCGGCATGTGGAAGGCGTTTTCCGAGATGCAGCGCCTCGGCTGGATCGGCGACGAACGGCCGAAAATGTTCGCCGTGCAGGCCGCCGGCTGCGCCCCCATCGTGCGCGCCTTCGAGGACGGCGCCGACCATGCCGAAGAGTGGCGCGGCGCGCGCACCTTCGCCGCCGGCATCCGCGTGCCGAAGGCGATCGGCGATTTCCTGATCCTGCGCGCGGTGCGCGAGTCCGGCGGCGCGGCCCTCGCCGTCTCCGACGCGCATATCCAGGCGGCGCGCACGCTGTGCGGCGCCCGGGACGGCCTTCTGCTGTGCCCGGAGGGCGCGGCGACGCTGGCGGCGCTGGAGCGCGCCATCGCCGGCGGCCTGATCGAAAAGGACGCCGGCGTGGTGCTGTTCAACTGCGGCTCGGGCCTGAAATACCCGATGCCCGCGGCGGGCGAACTGCTGGACCGCAACGCGGAAATCGACTGGGACGCGATTTAGGGGTTTGATCGCCGCGCCATGCGCAGCGCCAACGAGCAGCGGCCCGCCTGTTTGGCGCTCTGCTGATTTTCCACCCCGTGATCATCAAGCCTGACGGGGGCCAGCACGCCGCCGGCGCCAGCACGGCGCGCTACACCTATGGCCCCTATGGCGAGCCGGACGCCTGGACCGGGGCGCGCTTCCGCTACACCGGCCAGGCCGCCCTGCCCGAAGTGCAGCTCTATCACTACAAGGCCCGGGTCTACGATCCGCTGCTGGGGAGGATCCTGCAGACCGACCCGATCGGATATCAGGATGATCTGAACCTCTACGGGTATGTGCGGAACGATCCGCTGAATCTGACAGACCCGACGGGGATGTTCAGGGATTTTGGTTTCGGCGTAGGTACGCAGCACTTGACCCATGCAATGCAAATAGCTCAAAGAGACAACGTTTCTTTTGAAAGCGCGTTTCACAAGGCCGCTACGTTTGATAGAGTTTTGGCACCGGGGGCAGCTGCTCTTGGTTTAGGGTTAGGCGCAGCCGGCGGCGCTGCCGCCTGCACAGCAGGTGGCTGCGGCGCCATCACCCTTGCAAGCGCGCGGTTTGTTGCGACGCACCCTAATACAGCATCTGGACTTGCAGGTGCTACAGCCGCATTCTCTGTAGATGCGTATTCGCAATCAAGAAATGATTCCCCATTTAATTTTCAACAGAGCGCTATTAAAACTACAGCGGGGTTCGCTGCGGGTTTTGCCCTTCGTGGTATGGCCACAGCAAACAATACTGAGCGAGCACTGGTAGCTTTTACGTTTGGCGCTTCAGGCGCACAGGCGCTTGGTGGCGATGGGCGAGATATGGCTCTTGCCGGACTTGGGTCAATCGCTACTATGAACGCTGGTCCCTTCACAGCGGAAGTAACGATGCAGGCTTTGCAAGACGTGCAGGACTATCTTGGAAGCATGTTTTCGGCCAACGACAGAACCGCCAGCCGCCTTGGGCCACCCTCGTGCGACCCGACGATATGCTAATGAAGGAAGGAATAGATAAAAAAAGACTTTCGTTATATTGGGCTATAGTTCATATTCGAATTTTTGTAGCTTCTTCATTATTTAGCATTATATCGTATATGATTTATGGAGAAGATGTTCAGGGTATAGCTGATATTTTTGAATTTTTATTGATGAGCTCGCTTATAGTTTACGCTGTGTTTTTAGTTTTTTTTTACATCCCCAACTATGCCGCTTACAAGCAGATTAAGCAACGTGGCTCAGAGGATAGATTAATATCAGATATGAGAAATGAAGACAAAAAACTAAGGTTCAACTTATTAGTTGAATTTTATATACCAAGAAAAATGATTGAGTATGGGCATTGACGTACCCACCACCACCAACGGCCAGCTCACTTTCGTCTACGACCGCTCCGAACAGCCGGTGAGCATGTCCGGCGGCGCGGCGGCGAGCTTCGTCTAGGACGCCCACCGGCGCCGGGTGCGCCAGACCATCGACGGCGAGACGATCTACTCGGTCTACACCTCCGGCGGGGGGCATTGTCAGACAAAACCGGCTTGAGGCGGGAAGGGCGGTTTCGTAGCATCTGCGGATGAGAAACCCCTTCCGCTATTTCAAGTCATCGCCCGAGGTCATCCGCCTCGCGGTGATGATGTATGTCCGGTTTCCGCTGTCGCTGCGCAATGTCGAGGATCTGCTGCACGAGCGCGGCATCGACCTTTCACACGAAACCGTACGCTTCTGGTGGAACCGGTTCGGGCCGATGTTCGCGGCGCAGATCCGGCGCCGTCCGGCTGATTTCCCGAGCCCTTCGGAGATTCCGGGCGCACCAGGATAACCTCGCCCTTCCCCCGTCATTCCGGGCGCATTAACCGCCGCCCCGCGCCCTACGCCTTCGGCGGTTGCCAGAGTTCGATCTTCACGCCGTCGGGGTCGATCACCCAGGCGAAGCGGCCGTATTCGTAATCCTCCGGCCCGCCGGCGAGAGCCACGCCCTTGCCGCGCAGCCGCTCCATCATCCCGTCGAGGTCGTCGACCATCAGATTGACCATGAACGGCGCCTGCGACGGGCCGAAATAGTCCGTATCGGCCCGGAAGGCGCTCCACACCGTGCGCCCGCCCGCGCCGAAGGCGGCGGCGCTGCCGGCGTGCATGAACTCGGCGCTGTCATGGGGCGTGAACTCGAAGCCCAGCATCTCGCGGTACCAGGCCCGCGCCGCCGCCGGGTCGGCGGATTTGAAGAACACGCCGCCCACGCCCATCACTTTCGCCATGCCGGACCCTTTCCCCGAACCTCGCAGATCATACCCCATCCCCGGCAGGGTGCGGATAACTTTCCCGCCCATCCTGGCCCGGCGCGGCCGGACGCGGCGCCGGGGCGGGGACAAGCGCGGTTTCCGGCCGCGCGGCGGGCGAAACGGCCGCCGCCGGGGCGGCGGAGGGCGGCGCGAGGCGCCGGAGGGGCGTCTTTCGCACCATGGAAGCGACGTCATAACGACATCATAGCGCAGTTAAAGATGGAGTTTCACACCATTGAGACACCATGTTCGAAGCCGCGAATGCGGGGAAAGCGGCGCGGTTATCCCCGCTCGCCGCCCGCCGCGGGCGCCCCGCCCTTGACCTTCGGCGCTGCGCGGCGTTCCTTGCCGCGCAAACCGCAGGAGCCGCGCGCCGATGATCCCCCGCTACGCCCGCCCCGAGATGGCCGCGATCTGGTCGCCCGAGACCCGCTATCGCATCTGGTTCGAGATCGAGGCCCACGCCACCGACAAGCTGGCCGAGCTGGGCGTGGTTCCGCAGAGCGCCGCCGAATCCGTGTGGAAAGCCAAGGACTTGCCCTTCGACATCGCCCGTATCGACGCCATCGAGGCCGAGGTGAAGCACGACGTGATCGCCTTTCTCACCCACCTGGCCGAGCTGGTGGGCGACGAGGCGCGCTTCGTCCACCAGGGGCTGACGTCTTCGGACGTGCTCGACACCTGCCTGTCGGTGCAGCTGGCGCGGGCGAGCGACCTGCTGCTGGCCGGCATGGACCGCGTGCTGGCCGCGCTGAAGGCCCGCGCCTTCGAGCACAGGCTGACCCCCTGCATCGGCCGCAGCCACGGCATCCACGCCGAGCCCACCACCTTCGGCCTGAAACTGGCCGGCCACTATGCCGAGTTCGCGCGCGGCCGGGCGCGGCTGCAGGCGGCGCGGGCCGAGATCGCCGTGTGCGCCATTTCCGGCGCGGTGGGCACCTTCGCCAATGTCGATCCGGCGGTGGAGGCGCATGTGGCCGAGAAGCTGGGCCTTGCGGTGGAGCCGGTCTCCAGCCAGGTGATCCCGCGCGACCGCCATGCCGCCTTCTTCGCGGCGCTGGCCGTGATCGCCAGCAGCATCGAGCGGCTGGCGGTGGAGATCCGGCACCTGCAGCGTTCGGAAGTGCGCGAGGCGGAGGAGTATTTCGCCAAGGGCCAGAAGGGCTCTTCGGCCATGCCCCACAAGCGCAATCCGGTCCTGACAGAGAACCTGACCGGGCTGGCGCGGCTGGTCCGCTCCGCGGTCATTCCGGCGCTGGAGAACGTGGCCCTGTGGCACGAGCGCGACATTTCGCACTCATCGGTGGAGCGCGGCATCGCCCCCGACGCCACCATCCATCTCGACTTCGCCCTGCACCGGCTGGCCGCCGTGGTCGAGAAGCTGGTGGTGCGGCCAGAGGCGATGCTGGCCAATCTGGAGGCGCAGGGCGGCCTGCATGATTCCCAGCGCGTGATGCTGGCCCTGACCCAGAAGGGCGTGAGCCGCGAGGACGCCTATCGCCTGGTGCAGCGCAACGCGCTGGCGGTGTGGGACGAGGGCGGCCATCTGCGCGAGCGCCTGAAGGCCGACGCCGGGGTGACGGCGAAACTGGACGCGGCGGAGATCGACGCCCTGTTCGGCCTCGACCACCATTTCAAGCACGTCGATACGATTTTCGCGCGGGTGTTCGGAGAGGTTTAGGGGGCGTAAGGCGCCAGTTGACACATGTAAGCTGCTAGCTTACACTCTTTGTGTGATCCGGTCGTTCAGGAGCAAGGCCCTGCGCCGTTTCGCCGAAAAGGGCGACCCGTCAAAGCTGAGCGTCCAGAACCCGGACCGGATACGGCGCATTCTGGCGCGGCTGGACGCCGCCCGCCGCCCCGAAGACATGAACGCGCCCGGATACCGCTTTCACGCGTTGAAGGGCGCCGCCAGGGGGCGTTACGCCGTCGACGCCAGCGGCAACTGGCGCATCACCTTCGGCTGGGATGGCGAAGACGCCATAGATGTTGATCTGGAGGATTATCACTGATGAACCGCAACCCGCTGCTGGCCGGCCTGCGCCCCACACATCCCGGCGAGATGCTGCGCGAGGACGTGCTGCCCGCGCTGGGCCTGCCGAAGGCCGAGGTCGCCCGTCTGCTGGGCGTTTCGCGCCAGACCCTCTACGACATCCTGAACGAGAAACAGCCGGTGACGGCGCAAATGGCGCTGCGCCTGGGCAAGCTTTGCGGCGACGGGCCGGACATCTGGCTGCGCATGCAGCAGGCCTATGACCTCGCCATGGCGGAGGCGGAACTTGGCGAGGCCCTGAAAGGCATTCCCACCATCAGGGCCGCCTGACCCCGGGCGTTCAGCCCTCCTGCTTCACCTGCCGGCGCGCCTCTTCCAGAAGTTCGTCCATGCGGCGGCGGATCTGGTGGTCGGACTGCTGCACGCCGTGTTCGTCGAAGTCCTTGCGGATCTTGCGGAACACGTCGGCGTCGCCCGCTTCCTCGAGATCGGCCTTGATCACCGCCTTGGCGTAGGCGTCGGCCTGTTCGCCGCCCAGCCCCATCAGCTCCGCCGCCCACAGGCCCAGCAGCTTGTTGCGGCGCGCATGGGCCTTGAACTCCATCTGCTGCTCGTGCGCGAACTTGTTTTCAAAGCCTTTTTCGCGCTCGTCGAAGGTGCTCATCGGGCTCTCCCGGTCAGGCGGTGAAATCGGGTTCTCGTTAGCCCGCGGCGGCGTGCAAATCAATCGCGTGCAGCGGCGCGGGATAGCGATGTTGCAGGCGCGAAGCGCGGGGAGTAGGTTCCCCGCTCGCAGCGCGGCCCGGGCGATCCGATTCGGGCCGCGACGCGCTTTCCGGCGCCCGCGACGCGCGGGACAGGTGGAGGAGCGCAGGCCATGGCCCGCCGCAAGAAAATCTACGAAGGCAAGGCGAAGATCATGTACGAGGGGCCGGAACCCGGAACCCTGGTGCAGTACTTCAAGGACGACGCCACCGCCTTCAACGCCCAGAAGCGCGCGACGCTGGAGGGCAAGGGCGTGCTGAACAACCGCATCAGCGAGTTCATCATGACGCAGCTGAACCGGATCGGCGTGCCGACGCACTTCATCCGGCGGCTGAACATGCGCGAACAGCTGGTGCGCGAGGTGGAGATCATCCCCGTCGAGGTGATCTGCCGCAATGTCGCCGCCGGCACGATCTGCAAGCGGCTGGGGCTGGAGGAGGGCGAGCCCCTGCCCCGCTCCATCGTCGAGTTCTGCTACAAGAACGACGCGCTGCAGGACCCGCTGGTGGCCGAGGAGCACATCACCGCCTTCAACTGGGCGACGACGCAGGAAATCGACGACATCATCTCGCTGACCCTGCGCATCAATGATTTCATGTCCGGCATGTTCGCCGCCGTCGGTATCCGTCTGATTGATTTCAAGCTGGAGTTCGGCCGCCTCTACGAAGGCGACATGGTCCGCACCGTGCTGGCCGACGAGATCAGCCCCGATTCCTGCCGCCTGTGGGATATCGAAACCAACGAGAAGATGGACAAGGACCGCTTCCGCCGCGACCTCGGCAACGTCACCGAAGCCTATGCCGAAGTGGCCCGCCGCCTCGGAATCATGCGTGAAGGACCGCGCGCCGCAAACGACGAGACCCTGCAGTGAAAGCCAAAATCCACGTCTATCTGAAACCCGGCGTTCTGGACCCGCAAGGGGTCGCCGTCTCCGTCGCCCTGCAGAACATGGGCTTTCCGGAGGTGAAGAGCGCCCGCCAGGGCAAACTGATCGAACTGGACCTGCACGGCGTCAGCGGCGAGCAGGCCAAGGCCCGCGCTGATGAAATGTGCAAGCGCCTGCTGGCCAATCCGGTGATCGAAAGCTACTCGATCGAGATCGAGTAGGCCGCCGATGAAATCCGCCGTCATCGTCTTTCCCGGATCGAACTGCGACCGCGACGCGGCCGAGGCGATCCGCGCCGTCACCGGTCAAGCGCCGGCCATGGTCTGGCATCAGGAAAGCGCCCTGCCCGCCGGAACAGAGTTCGTGATGATCCCCGGCGGCTTTTCTTATGGCGACTATCTGCGCTGCGGCGCTATGGCCTCGCGCGCGGCGATCATGCCGGCGGTGATGGCGCATGCGAAGCGCGGCGCGCCGATCCTTGGCGTCTGCAACGGCTTTCAGATTCTCACCGAGACCCAACTGCTGCCCGGCGCGCTGATGCGCAATTCCGGCCTGCTGTTCGTATGCGAGAAAACGCCACTGACGGTGGAGAACGGCAACACTCGCTTCACCGCCGCCTATCAGGGCGGGCGCGAGGTGGCGATCCCGATCGCTCACCATGACGGCAATTATTTCGCCGACGCCGACACGCTGGACCGGCTGGAAGGCGAAGGCCAGGTGGTGTTCCGCTATCGCGCCAACCCCAACGGTTCGGCCCGCGATATTGCGGGCGTCATCAACACGCAGGGCAATGTCATGGGCATGATGCCCCACCCCGAACGCGCCGTTGATCCCGTCCACGGCGGAACCGACGGCCTTGGCGTGTTCGAAAGTATCCTGGGGAGCGCGTGATGACCCAGTATGCCCCCGGCGTCACGCCCGAGATCGCCGCCGAGCACCTACCGACGGACGAATACGCCAAGGCCGTGGAGATTCTTGGCCGCGCGCCCAACCTGGTCGAGCTCGGCATTTTCTCGGTGATGTGGTCGGAGCATTGCTCCTACAAGTCGTCCCGCGTGCATCTGAAGAAGTTTCCCGTCTCCGGCCCGCTGGTCATCCAAGGGCCGGGGGAGAACGCCGGCGTCATCGACATCGGCGATGGACAGGCCTGCATCTTCAAGATGGAGAGCCACAACCACCCCAGCTTCATCGAACCCTATCAGGGGGCGGCAACGGGCGTGGGCGGCATCTTGCGCGACGTGTTCACCATGGGCGCGCGCCCGGTGGCGCTGATGAACGCGCTGCGCTTCGGCGCCCCGGACCATCCGAAAACGCGCGGCCTCGTCGCCGGCGTCGTCGCCGGCATCGGCGGCTACGGCAATTGCGTCGGCGTGCCCACCGTGGGCGGAGAGACCAATTTCCACCCCGGCTACAACGGCAACATCCTGGTCAACGCCATGGCCGTGGGCCTGGCCGATCAGGACCGCATCTTCTACGCCCGCGGAGCCGAGGCGGGCCAGCCGATCGTCTATGTCGGCTCCAAGACCGGGCGCGATGGCATTCATGGCGCCACCATGGCCTCGGCCGAATTCGACGACGCCAGCGAGGAAAAACGCCCGACCGTGCAGGTGGGCGACCCCTTCGTAGAGAAGAAGCTGATCGAGGCGTGCCTGGAGCTGATGGCCACCGACGCCATCGCCGCCATTCAGGACATGGGCGCGGCGGGGCTGACCTCGTCTTCCGTTGAGATGGCGGGCAAGGGCGGCGTCGGGCTGGAGATCGACCTCGACAAGGTTCCCCAGCGCGAAGACGGCATGACCGCCTACGAGATGATGCTCTCCGAAAGCCAGGAACGGATGCTGATGGTCCTCAAGCCTGGCAAGGAGCCGGTGGCCGAGGCGATCTTCCGCAAGTGGGAGCTGGACGTGGCGACCATCGGCGTCACCACCACGACCGGTCGTATGGTGCTGAAGCATGGCGGCGAAACGGTGTGCGATATTCCGCTGGACCCGCTGTCGGAAGACGCGCCGCTCTACCGCCGACCCTACGAGATTCCACCTTCGCGCCCCGCCGTCGATCCGGCCTCTGTCGCCGCGCCGGCGCATCTGGGCGAGGCGCTGAAAACCGTCATGGCCTGCCCGGACATGGCGTCGAAGGCCTGGATCTGGCGCCAGTACGACCGGCATGTGATGGCCGACACCGCCGCCAGCTCCGAAGACCCGTCAGACGCCGCCGTGGTGCGCGTGCATGGAACGAACAAGGCGCTGGCCATCACCACCGACTGCACACCGCGTTACTGCCTCGCCGGCCCGGTCGAGGGCGGCCGGCAGGCGGTGGCCGAGACCTGGCGCAACATCACCGCCACCGGCGCCTGGCCCATCGCCATCACCGACTGCCTGAATTTCGGCAACCCGGAACGCCCGGACATCATGGGCCAGTTCGCCGGATGCGTGGAGGGCATGGCCGAAGCCTGCGCCGCGCTCGACTTCCCGGTCGTGTCCGGCAATGTCTCGCTTTACAACGAAACCAATGGCGTCGCGATTCCGCCCACCCCCGCCGTCGGCGGCGTCGGCCTGATCGAGGACGTCACGAAACGCACGGGCTTCGGCGCCATGAAGGATGGCGATGTGCTGCTGCTGGTCGGCGAGACGCAAGGCTGGCTGGGCGCATCGCTTTACCTGCGTGAGATTGAGGGGCGCGAGGAAGGTGGCCCGCCGCCGGTGGACCTGGCCGCCGAACGCCGCAATGGCGATTTCGTCCGCGCCGTGATCCTTGAAGGGCTGGCCAACGCCGTTCACGATCTGTCAGACGGCGGCCTCGCCGCCGCTGCGGCGGAAACGGCCATGGCCTCAAGCGTCGGCGTGAAGCTCGCTTATGACGGTCCCTTGCCCCCGCACGTCTTCTTCTTCGGCGAAGACCAGGGACGTTACCTGATCGCCGCCAGCGTCGAACACGCCGAGTCGATCCGCGAGGCGGCGGAGGCCGCAAGCGTGCCTGTGTCGGTGGTCGGAATAGCGGGAGGAGACGCCGTCAGCTTCAATGGCGGCGACACGGCGGCGCTGGCTGATCTGCGCGCCGCTCACCAAGCCTTCATGCCGCGCCTGATGGCGGGCTGAGACCTTATTTCACCGCCCTCTGCCGCGTCTGCGCCGCAGCCCGCGCCGCCACGATTTCCGGCAAGGCCTCGTCAAACCTCAGCACGGTCAGCAGCGCGGTCTGCGCCGCGGCGGCGAAGAAGTCGTGCGTCAGGTTCTCATAGGTGTCCGACGGCTGGTGATAATGCGGGTGGAAATCCACCCCCAGATAGATGAACGGCACGCCCGCAGCGTGAAACGGACCATGATCCGACATCATCGTCCAGTCGCCCTGCGGGCCGTATTCCGGGCTGTCATGCCCCTGGATCAGAGTGACGGGCGCGATCGCCGCAACCTCGTCAATATACCCCCCCAAAAACGGATAATGATACGCCCCTGCGGCCACCAGTTCACCGTCATAACTTATACCCAGCATATCCAGGTTTATGTTCATCGCCACGCGGTCCATCTGCAGTTGGCCATCTGCGATCGCCGCGCGTGCGCCGCGCAGGCCGACCTCCTCGGCGTCGAAGGCTGCGAAATACAGCGTGTGGCGCGGCTGATTCTGCGCGAACCACGCCGCCACCGCCAGCATCCCGGCGGTGCCCGAGGCGTTGTCGTCGGCGCCGTTATAGATCGTCCCTCCCGAACGCATGCCGAGATGGTCGTAATGCGCCGAGACGACGATCACCGGACCATCCGGCTCGCGCCCCTCGATCACGCCCAGCACGTTCACGCCGGTTCGTGGGCCGGTGCGTATCTGGTGAAGGTATTCGAACACGTGCTCGTAGGCGCCGTTCACCGGCGCAAGACCGATTTCGCGATAGCGTTCCAGAATATAGGCCCGCGCCCGTTCCGCCCCCGGTGTTCCGGTCTCGCGCCCTTCCATCGCGTCAGAGGCGAGAATGCGCACGTCATCGAGCAGCGCGGCGGCGTCGATCTGCGGATCACGCGCCGGCCCGGCGGCCGGCAGGCTGGCGCAAGCGGCCAGCAACAGGGCTGCGGCAAGCGCCGCAAAACGGAAAGGCGCGGTCATCGGAACTCCTCCCGGCGGCGTGGCCACCCTTGCGAAGACGACTCAAACGTATTCTGATCGCTTGTCAAAGCCTCATTCCTGATCCGGACTCACGCCATGCCGATGCTCGCCGAACAGATCTCCGCCCTGATCCGCGAGGGCATTCCCGGGGCCGAAGTGGAGATCATCGACCTGGCCGGCGATGGCGACCATTACAAGGCCGTCGTCGTCGCCGAAGCCTTCCGCGGCCTGCCGCGGGTGCGCCAGCACCAGATGGTCTATGCGGCGCTGCAAGGACGGATGGGCGGCGAACTGCACGCCCTGGCGCTGGAGACGCGAACCCCATGAGCTTGTGTGTATGAGCGCGTATCGGCTCCTCGGGCGCACGGGCGCCAAAGTTTCCAGCCTCGGTTTCGGCGTCAGCGGACCGCACGCCAGCCCCGCCGTGTCCCGCGCGGCGACAATCACCCTGGTGCGCCGCGCCGTGGAGCTGGGGGTGACGGCGTTCGACACCGGGCCGTCCTATGGCGATGGCGAGGCCGAACGGCGTTTGGGCGCCGCCCTGAAAGGGCTGGAACGTGACCGCCTGTTCGTCATCACCAAGGCCGGGGTGTCATCCAACGGCGGCGCCGGGCGGCGGATGCGCGATTTTTCGCCGGACGGCATTGAACGATCCTTGCTGGACAGCCTTGGCCGGCTGGGCCTGGACCAGGCCGACGCGCTGATGCTGCACGGCCCGTCGCCCGGCGACCTGACCCCGGCCCTGCTCGACCGGGTAGATGCGTTGAAGGCGCGCGGACTGCTGCGCTTCACCGGCGTCTGCGGCCGCGGGGCGGAGCTTGACGCGGCCATAGATACCGGGCGCCTCGACCTGCTGATGGCGCCGCTGAACGCCGGCCTGCCTGCGGCCGCTCTCGCCCGCTTCGCCCGCGCAAAGGCGGCCGGTATAGGCGTAATCGGCATAGAGGCGATGAGCGGCGCCCGGCGCGACGTGCGCGCCCCGGCCTCGCTCGCCGATCTCTGGTATCTGGCGCGCAGCGTCAAACAGGTGGTGACCGGCGCCGCACCGGCCGCTGCGACAACTGATCCAGCCGAGGCGCTGGCCTGGGCCCTGGGCCGGCCGGATGCTGATTGCGTCCTGATCCAGACCACGCGGCTGGCGCATCTGGAAGCGAACGCCCGCAGCGCCGCCCTTGACCCCGCGCCCGCGCCCGCCTAGCTGATCAGGCGAGCCAGGAGCCCGCTCCCATGACCGATATTCAGGACGAAATCCGCGATCTGGTGACCGGACGCGACGTGGTGCTGTTCATGAAAGGCACGCCGATGATGCCGCAATGCGGCTTCTCTTCGGTCGTCGCCCGGGTGCTGGACCATCTGCAAGTCGAGTATGACAGCGTCAATGTGCTGGAGCGCGGCGACATCCGCGAGGGGATCAAAACCTATTCCGACTGGCCGACGATTCCGCAACTGTACGTGAAGGGCGAGTTCGTCGGCGGCTGCGACATCGTCAAGGAGATGTTCCAGAGCGGTGAATTGCAGGCCTATCTGAAGGACAAGGGCGTGCTGGCCTGAGGGGCTGAGCCTGCCTGAGCCTACCGCCCGATCACCGGGTTCATAATCACGATCTGGTCGGCGCTGCGCACGCCCAGCTCCTCGAAACCGAAACCCAGCTCAGTGCCTTGCGGTTCATGCGCATCGCAATAATCGTCGCGCACGCGGCGGAAGGTCAGCTCGCGCCGGTCGCCGCGGCGCGTCACCTGCACCTCGATATCCACCCGCACCGTGCAGCCGCTGGACGGCACACGGACGACCAGGATGTCGCCGCTGACGATGCGGTGGCCCAGGATCGGCATCAGCGGCTCCGGCTCCGCCCGTTCGCCGCCCGGCACGAAGGGCAGGCGCTGCGCGGCGCCGCAAGCGGAAAGCGACAGCGCCGCGGCGGCGAGAACGAGAAGGCGAAACGGGCTCATGGGCTGTCCTGTGCATCGGGTGGTGGACCGCTTGATAGCGCCGGCGCGGGCGCGCGCAAAGGGCGGAAATGCAAAAGGGCCCGCGCGGCCGCGGGCCCTTTCGGGTCTCATTAGGCGAAACCGGCCTTACGAGGCGTAGTATTCCACGACCAGGTTCGGCTCCATCTTCGCCGCATAAGGCACTTCGGCGAACTCCGGCGTGCGCACATAGGTCGCCTTCATCGCCTTGGGATCAAGGTCGATATAGTCCGGCACGTCGCGCTCCGGGCTCTGCAGCGCCTCCAGCACCAGCGCCATGTTGCGCGACCGGTCGCGCACCTCGATGACATCGCCGGGCTTGCAGGTGTAGCTGGCGATGTTCACGCGTTTGCCGTTCACCTTGACGTGGCCGTGGTTCACGAACTGACGCGCGGCGAACACGGTGGGCACGAACTTGGCGCGATAGACGATGGCGTCCAGGCGGCTTTCCAGCAGGCCGATCAGGTTCTCGGCCGTGTTGCCCTTGCGGCGCTGGGCCTCGGTGTAGATGCGGCTGAACTGCTTTTCGGTGATGTTGCCGTAATAGCCCTTTAGCTTCTGTTTCGCCATCAGCTGCAGGCCGAAGTCGCTCATCTTGCCCTTGCGGCGCTGGCCATGCTGGCCGGGGCCATAGGGGCGGGAATTGAGCGGCGATTTCGGACGGCCCCAGATGTTCTCGCCCATCCGGCGGTCGATCTTGTACTTTTGCGACTGGCGCTTCGACATGTCTCTCTCTTCTTCGGCGCGGCCCGGCGCTGGCTCCCTCATGCCAGCGCGATCTCAACGGCGGTTCACGCGCCCTCCCGTGGGTTCAACACGCAAGGCCCGATGGGCCTTTGACGAGGGAAGCGGGGGTTCTACTGCCCCGGCGAGGAAAGTCAATGCGACAGGGCGGTATGCAAGCGTCTGCTTTGCCTTGCCTTCCGCTGCGACCACGATGCGCGCAATGACGCGCAGGCTATCCATTGTCGCTCTTGTCGCCAGTTTGCTGCTGGGTACTGCCGAAGCGTCGACAGCCCCGGTTATCAACCGGTGCCTGGCCGAGGCTGAAGCCGCCGGATGGCGGGTTCATACGCGCATCACCGGGCCGTACCGCGCCCCCCAGTTGCGGTCCTATGTCGAGCGCGATGGCGTTCGCGTCCGTCTGGAGAGAAATCTGCCGCACCCGTTCCGCTACGTTTTCGAACTACAGGCGCATCTCCCCGGCGCCGGACCGCAGCCCAGACGCGTCGATCTGACGCTTGCGAACGCGGACGGCGAACTGATGCGGGTTTCACTCGCGGAAACGGTTCTGCGCCGCGCATGGCGCAGCCGCGCCTTCCTGGCGCGTGCCGAGCGCGAAGTGGAGGTGGAAGAATTGAACGCCCTGCTCGCCGCCGCGAGCGGTCCGGTTATTATAGAGGCCGAAGCCGTGTCAGGATCAGGCCCGCACAGCCTGACGCGAAGCGAGGGCAACCTGTCCGGCCTCGACGAAGCCCTCGAAACCCAGCGGCAGCAGGTCGCCGAGATGTTGCAGCGCCATCGCGGAATCGGTTGCGCCCACGTCGATTGAAGCTCTCGCCCGCCCGGCGCTGTTCTAGGGTTCAGGCCCGCGCATCCGCGTAACAGTTCGGCGTCTCCCAGACGCGGACGCGGATCACCCGCACGCCGTCGTCCTTCAACAGCTCAGCCGAAACGCGAAGCAGCTCAAGCGCGATGTTCTCGGCTGTCGGGGCCGCGTCCATCAGATACACCGGGCGGCCATAGCGGGCGTTCGAGTCGCACACCGCCTGCACCGCCGGGTCGGGGTCGCCGCGCATCAGGATCGCCGTATGGTCCCAGTGGGCGTCGATCCAGCCGCCGACCTTGCGCTTGACGACGCCGAAATCGACCACGCGCCCGGCGGCGTCGAGGCCCGCGTCCGCCGCGCAGACGATCTCGGCGGTATAGCGGTGGCCGTGAAAGGCGCGGCAGATGCCCTCATGCCCCGGAATGCGGTGCAGCGCGTCCCAGGATATCAGCCGCGCGCAGGTGATCTCGCTCATCGCTGTCCGTCCTTCTTTCCCCGCCGCCCGCGCCCGTGCGCCAGCGCCTTGATGGCGCCGCGGAAGGTGCGGGCTTCCTGCTCCGTAAACCGGGCGCGGCCAAGCGCCGTGCGCAGGTTATGGACCATCAGCGGGGTTTTTTCAGGGGGGAAGAAGAAACCGGCGGCGTCCAGCTCTGTCTCGAAATGCTCGAACAGGCGCAGCATCTCCTGCTTCGGGGCGGCGGGGGAAAGCTCCCTGAACGCTCCCGGCGCGTCCTCCCCCGCCCGCCATTCATAGGCCGCCAGCGCGACGGAAACGCCGAGATTGAGCGAGCGGAAAGCCGGGTCGACCGGAAAAGTCAGGATCGCGTCGGCGCTCGCCACGTCCTCGTTTTCCAGTCCCTGGCGCTCGGCCCCGAACAGGATGCCGGTCTTTTCGCCGCTTGCGGCCGCCGCGCGCAGTTCGGCCATCGCCGCGCGCGGGGTCAGCACCCGCTTCTCCATGCCGCGCGGCCGGGCGGTGGCGGCGAAGACCAGCGTCAGGTCCGCCATGGCTTCCGCCGTGGTCTCGAACACCTTCGCGCTGTCCAGCACCGGCGAACCGGCGGCCATGGCCTCGGCCTGCGGATTCGGCCAGCCGTCGCGCGGGGCGGCGAGGCGCAGGTCCGATAGCCCGAAATTGCCCATGGCGCGCGCCGCGGCGCCGATATTCTCGCCCATCTGCGGGGCGACCAGGATGAAGGCCGGCGCGGTCACAGCCCCGCCCCTTCCGGTCGCGGTCGCGCGATGCTAGGAACCGCGCGGCCGCATTCGGGGCCGGACCAGCAGGGAAAGCGGAGCGTCATGGCGAAGATCAAAGTCGACAACCCTGTCGTCGAGCTCGACGGCGACGAGATGACCCGAATCATCTGGGCGATGATCAAGGAACGCCTGATCCTGCCCTATCTCGACATTGATCTGAAATATTACGACCTGTCGATCGAGAACCGCGACGCCACCGGCGACCAGGTGACCATCGACGCCGCCGAGGCGATCAAGAAGCACGGCGTCGGCGTGAAATGCGCCACCATCACCCCCGACGAGGCGCGGGTGGAGGAATTCGGCCTGAAGAAGATGTGGAAGTCGCCCAACGGCACCATCCGCAACATTCTCGGCGGCGTGGTGTTCCGCGAACCGATCGTGATCTCCAATATTCCACGTCTGGTGCCAGGGTGGACAAAGCCGATCGTGATCGGCCGCCATGCCTTCGGCGACCAGTACCGCGCCACCGACTTCCTGGTCCCCGGCCCCGGCAAGCTGACCATGCGCTGGGAGGCGCGCGAGGGCGGCGAGACCAAGGAGTTCGAGGTTTATGACTTCCCCGCCGCCGGCGTCGCCATGGGCATGTACAATCTGGATGACTCGATCCGCGACTTCGCGCGCGCCTGCCTGAATTACGGGCTGCAGCGCGGCTGGCCGGTGTATCTGTCGACCAAGAACACGATCCTGAAAGCCTATGACGGGCGCTTCAAGGACCTGTTCCAGGAAGTCTATGACGCCGAGTTCGCGCAAGGCTTCGAGGCCAAGGGCATTTCTTACGAACACCGCCTGATCGACGACATGGTCGCCGCGGCGATGAAATGGTCCGGCGGCTTCGTCTGGGCGTGCAAGAACTATGACGGCGACGTGCAGTCCGACACCGTGGCGCAGGGCTTCGGCTCGCTGGGCCTGATGACGTCGGTGCTGATGACGCCGGACGGCCAGACGGTGGAGGCCGAGGCCGCCCACGGCACCGTCACCCGCCACTACCGCCAGCACCAGCGCGGCGAGCAGACCTCGACCAACTCCATCGCCTCCATCTTCGCGTGGACGCGCGGCCTCGCCCATCGCGGCCGCATGGACGAAAACCAGGCGCTGGTCGATTTCGCCAGCAAGCTGGAAGAGACCGTGATCGGCACGGTCGAGGCCGGCTATATGACCAAGGATCTGGCGCTGCTGGTCGGCGACCAGCAGGGCTGGCTCAGCACCGAGGGCTTCCTGGAGAAGGTCGGCGAGCGTTTCGCGCAGGCGATGAAGGGCTAGGCCGGAGGCCTATTCCCCGCGGATCGGCTGCGGTTCCGGCTCCGCATCGGGTTGCGGCCGCCCCGGCGTCTCGGCGCCGGGCGCGGAAACCACCACGGTCTCTCGCGCGCGGTCCGGCTCCGGCCGCGACGGCGCCGGCTGAACCGCCGGCTGAACCGGCGTGCGCTGACGGTGAATGTCGGCGGCCAGCGCGCGCAGCTCCGCCCCCGGCAGCGAGCCGGCCAGCCCGAAGGCGAGATCGCCGTCGGTCCAGTAGGCGAGGTCCGCATCGCCGAAAGCGGTCAGACGTGGCCCGGTGGTTCCATTCGCCGCCGGCAGCGAAGACATGAACATCACCGAACGTCCCGATGCATCGCGATAGCGGATACGCCGCACCTGGCGTTCGCCGGCCGTAACCGTCTCCGCCGAAACCGGCGTCAGCCCGTGATGGCTGAGATCCGGCGCCCCGGCCATGATCGGCGAGTCGGCGACGAAGTCGCCCGCCGCAGCCGCCGTCTGCGTGCCGCCCGCCGGGAACAGCACCATGGCGAGGCTATGGGATTCGGCGGCGCGTTCATGCGCGCCTCCCGCCCCGCCGGCGAACCAGCCGAGCCCGAAAACGGCGACCGCCGCGGCGGCGGCGGTCAGCGCAAGGCGCGGCTCGATCACGCTCCATTCTATTAATGGCCGCTTGCGCAGCACCGCGTCCACAAGCCGGCGCGGCGGTGGCTGCAGCATCGCCGGGGCGAAAGCATCGCGTATTTCGGCGTTCTGACGGGCGTAGGCCTGCAGCTTCGCGGCCAGCGCCGGGCGGAGGCTCAGATGCTTCTCGACCAGCGCCTTGCGGGCGGGGCTGTCGTCCAGCCGCCCGTCGGCGTACGCCAGCAGGTCCAGCTCTCCAACGCCGTCTTGTTCAGTTTCAGCTTCCGGTTTCATATCATTTCACTCTGCGGAGCCGTGCTCCGCCCCCCTCTTCGCCTCCAGACTCCCCCTCAATCATCTGTCTTATCGCCTCACGTCCGCGCGACAGGCGCGAACGGATGGTGCCGATCGGCGCGTCCAGGATTTTCGCCGCCTCGTCGTAGGCGAAACCCTCCAGCGCCACCAGCGTCACCGCCGCGCGCTGGTCCTCCGGCAGGCTTTGCAAGGCCTCGACCACATCGCGGCAATGCGCCTGTTCGAACTGCCGCGCCGGTTCGGCCAGCGCCGCGCCCGCATCCTCCAGCACCGTTTTCGGCGCCCGGTCGATCTTGCGCCGCCGCTGGCTGACGAAGATCCGGTACAGGATCCGGAACAGCCAGGACCGCAGCGAGCCGCGGCGCATCCATAGATTATGCTTCCGCAACGCCCGCTCCAGACAATCCTGGACCAGGTCATCGGCCGAAGCCTGATTTCCCGTCAGCGACCATGCATAGCGCCGCAAGTGCGGAATCTCTTGCACGATCAGCCATTTCACATCCGATTCCGGTATCGGTCCGCCCTCCGTTCCGGCCTCCCCGGCCCGGCGCGCCGCAGACCCGCGGCCGCACCTTGAACGTATCGACGCGCAGGCAGCGGCGAAAGTTCCGGCGCCGATATCGGTTTGTACAATTTATCGCAACGGCTGCGGAACTTTTTCGTCCCTCCTGCGTCCCCGTGAACAGCCGCGGCGATGCGCGCCGTGGCGCACATTCAGCAACCCGTCTGGGGAAATCATATGTCTTTCAAGAGCTTGTTCGTTTCGGCCGCTGGCGCGGCTTTGATGTTCGGCGCCGCGGCCGTGGCGCAGCCAGCCGAGTATCAGATGCAGCAGCCCGGAGCGGCGGCGGAAACCCCGCAGTTCACTGACGCGCAAATCGAGGCCTACGCCAACGCGGTGACGCGCGTCAGCGAGATCACCTCTGAATGGCTTCCGCGCATGGACGCCGCAGAGAACGACCAGGCGCGCATGGAGATCCAGCAGGAGATGCAGGAGCCGCTGGTCGCTGCGGTGGAGGCCGAGGGCCTGTCCGCGCAGGAATACAACGAAATCACCTTCGCCGCGCAGAACGACCCCGCACTGGCGCAGCGCATCTCGGCGCTTCTGGAGTAGGCGGCAAGCCGAAACCGGAAGAGAGAACGGCGGGTCCCCCGGCCCGCCGTTTTTCTTTGTCTGCAAGCCTGTCCCGCGCAATGATGCGCCGGGGCCGATTCCCTTTTCGGCTACGTTGCGGGCGGGCGCATGAACGAACTGATCACTCAGTCGGTGTTTTACGAGATCGCCCTGCTGCTGGTGGTCGCCGCCGGGGTGGGCCTGATCGGCCATCTGCTGCGTCAGCCGCTCATCGTCAGCTTCATCGTCGTCGGCATTCTGGTCGGCCCGGCGGGCATGGACATCGTCCGCTCCGGCGAACACATCGAGCTTCTGGCGCAACTCGGCATCGCGCTGCTGCTGTTTCTGGTCGGCATCAAGCTGGACGTGAAGCTGATCCAGTCTCTCGGCGTGGTGTCGCTGATGACCGGGCTGGGGCAGGTCGCCTTCACCTCTATCATCGGTTTCTTCATCGCGCTGGCGCTGGGGCTGGACCCGGTCACCAGCCTCTATGTCGCCGTGGCGCTGACGTTTTCGTCGACGATCATCATCGTCAAGCTGCTGTCCGACAAACGCGAGGTCGACAGCCTGCACGGGCGCATCGCGCTGGGATTCCTGATCGTTCAGGACATCGTGGTGGTGTTTGCGATGATCGTGCTGTCCGCCCTCGGCGTCGGCGGCCAGGAAGACGCCGGCGTGCGCGAGATTCTCACCGTGCTGCTGGCCGGGATCGGCATGCTGGCGCTGGTGCTGGTGTTCATCCGCTGGATCGCCAACCCGCTGACCGCCATTCTCGCCCGCTCGCCGGAACTGCTGATCTCATTCGGCATCGCCATGGCGGCGATGTTCGCCGCCGCCGGCGACATGTTCGGGTTGGGCAAGGAACTGGGCGGCCTGCTGGCCGGGGTGGCGCTGGCCTCCACCCCCTATCGCGAGGCGATCTCGGCGCGGCTGTCGCCCTTGCGCGACTTTCTGCTGCTGTTCTTCTTCATCGGCCTTGGATCGCGCCTCGACCTGTCGCTGCTGGGCGAGAACGTTCCGGCCGCGCTGATCTTCTCGGTCTTCGTGCTGATCGGCAATCCGCTGATCGTCGTCGTGATCATGGGGCTGATGGGCTATCGCAAGCGCACGGGTTTTCTCGCCGGTCTCACCGTGGCGCAGATCAGCGAATTCTCGCTGGTGTTCATGGCCATGGGTGTGACGCTGGGCCATGTCACCAACGAGGCTCTGGGGCTGGTGACGCTGGTCGGGCTGATCACCATCGCCGCCTCGACCTACATGATCACCTATTCGCATCGGCTTTATCCGCTGGTCGAACCTCTGCTTGGTCCGTTCGAGCGCCGAAACGGCAAGACGGTCGAGGAAAGCGACGGCGCCGACGCCAAGAAAAAATACGACGTCATCCTGTTCGGCCTCGGCCGCTATGGCGGCGCCATCGCCCAGCGCCTGCTGCGCAAGAACATCTCCACCCTTGGCGTGGACTTCAATCCGGTCGCCGTGCGCCTGTGGCGCGAACAGGGGCTGGATGCGATCTATGGCGACCTGACCGATCAGGAGTTCGTCAGCGGCCTGCCGCTGGCCAGTGCGAAATGGGTGATCTCCACCACGTCCGATCATGACACTGGTATTACCCACGAAGACAACAGGGTGGCCATGATCCAGACCCTGCGCAAAGCGGGGTGCCAGTCGAAAATCGCCGTCGCCTCGCAACGCGGCGTGGGCGCCGACCGGCTGAAAGCCGCCGGGGCCGATCTGGTGCTGGAGCCGTTCCAGGACGCCGCCGACCAGGCCGTGGCCCTGCTGGCCGCGCCGAAGGAGCCGGAACGGCTGGAACCGCCACCCGACGAAGGCCAGCAGGATATTTCGCCGGGCTGAGCCGCCGCCAAGCCCAGGAAACGATGAATTATTCCGCCGCCTGCGCGGCCAAGACCCGCAGCGCCTCGCGGATAGCCTCCACGGCCGCGCCCGCATTGCCGCCGTCCGGTCCGCCGGCCTGGGCGAAATCCGCCCGCCCGCCGCCGCCCGACCCACCGACCGCCGCCGCGCCCGCCTTGACCAGCGCCACGGCGTCGAACCGCTCTTTAAGGTCGTCAGTGACGCCCACGGCCAGCGCCGCCTTGCCGTCATTGACGCCGATAAAGGCGGCGACGCCAGAGCCCATCTGCGTCCGCGCCTCATCCACCAGGCCGCGCAGATCCTTGCCGCCGACGCCTTCGGCGATGCGGCCGGTGAATTTCACGCCGCCGACATCCTCGGCCCCCTGCGGGGCGCCGGAACCGCCGCCGCCCATGGCCAGTTTCTTCTGCGCCACGGCCAGCTTGCGCTCCAGCGACTTGCGCTCGTCCAGCAACGCGGAAACGCGCGCCGCCGCCTCGGCGGGCGGGATTTTCAGCGCCTCGGCTACGGCGCGGGCATAGCCGGCCTGCGCCTCAAGCCATTCGCGCGCCGCCTCGCCAGTCAGCGCCTCTATGCGCCGCACGCCGGCCGAAACGGCGCTTTCGCCGGTGATCTTGAACAGGGCGATGTCGCCGGTGCGCGCCACATGCGTGCCGCCGCACAGTTCGACGGAATAGGGTTTTTCCGGCGCCTCGAGATGATCGCCCATGACCAGAACCCGGACCTTGTCGCCATATTTTTCGCCGAACAGGGCCAGCGCCCCGGCCTTGATGGCGTCATCGGGGGCCATTTCGCGGGTCTGCACGCCTGCGTTCTGGCGGATCACCGCGTTCACCTGCGCCTCGATGCGCGCGATCTCTTCGGCGCTGACGGCTTTCGGGTGCGAGAAATCGAAACGCAGCCGGTCCGGCCCCACGTAAGAGCCTTTCTGGGTCACATGCGGCCCCAGCACGTCGCGCAGCGCCGCGTGCATAAGATGCGTCGCGGAATGGTTGGAGCGCGTGCGCGTGCGCCGCGCGGAATCGACGCGCAGCCGCGCCTTGTCCCCGGCCTTCACCGCGCCGCCTTCCAGCCGGCCGATATGGCCGTGCAGGTCGCCGGCGCGTTTTTGCACGTCATCGACGATGAAGCGCGCGCCGGAGGCGAATTCGATCACCCCGGCGTCGCCGATCTGGCCGCCAGATTCGCCATAGAAGGGCGTGGCGTCGAACACCAGTTCGCCGCTGTGGCCGTCCTCCAGCGCCTCGCGCAGCGCGCCGCCGGAAACGATGGCCTTCAGAACGCCCTCGCCGTCCTCTGTCTCATAGCCAAGAAAGCGCGTCGGCCCCGCGGCCTCGCGCGCGGCGAACCAGACCGCATCGGTCGCCGCCTCGCCGGAACCGGCCCAGTGGGCGCGGGCGTCGGCGCGCTGGCGCTGCATCGCGGTTTCGAAACCGGCCTCGTCGACGCTCATGCCGCGGGCGCGCAGCGCGTCCTGCGTCAGGTCCAGCGGGAAGCCATAGGTGTCGTAAAGGCGGAAGGCGGTCTCGCCCGAAAGGGCGTCGCCCGGCTTCATGCCGCGCGTTGCCTCGTCCAGCAGCGTCAGGCCGCGGCCCAGCGTGCGTTGAAAGCGCTCTTCCTCGCCGCGCAGGGTTTCGGTGATCAGCGCGCCGGCGCGGGTCAGCTCCGGATAGGCGTCGGCCATTTCGGCCTCCAGCGCCGGGACAAGGTGGAATATCACCGGTTCCTCTGCCCCCAGCAGATGCGCATGGCGCATGGCGCGGCGCATGATGCGGCGCAGGACATAGCCCCGCCCCTCGTTCGACGGCGTCACACCGTCGGCGATCAGGAAAGCGCTGGCGCGCAGATGGTCGGCGATAACGCGGAAGCTGGCCTTCGCCGCGCCCTCGGCCTTGCGGCCCAGAGCCTCTTCTTCGGCCGCGATCAGGCGGCGGAACAGGTCGATATCGTAATTGTCGTGTACGCCCTGCAGCACGGCGGCGATGCGCTCCAGCCCCATGCCGGTGTCGATGGAGGGGCGAGGCAGCGGCGCGCGCGACCCGTCCGCCGACTGCTCGAACTGCATGAAAACCAGGTTCCAGATCTCGATGAAACGGTCGCCGTCCTGATCCGCCGAGCCGGGCGGACCGCCGGGAATATCCGGCCCGTGGTCATAGAAAATTTCCGAACAGGGGCCGCAGGGGCCGGTGTCGCCCATCATCCAGAAATTGTCCGATGTGGCGATGGGGATGATGCGGTTTTCGGGCAAGCCGGCGATCTTGCGCCATAACGCTCGCGCCTCTTCATCCTCGGCGTAGACCGTGACCAGCAGCCGGTCGGCCGGCAACGCGAACTCCTTCGCCACCAGCTCCCAGGCATGGGTGATCGCCTGTTCCTTGAAATAGTCGCCGAACGAGAAATTGCCCAGCATCTCGAAGAAGGTGTGGTGGCGCGCAGTGTAGCCGACATTGTCGAGGTCGTTGTGCTTGCCGCCGGCGCGCACGCATTTCTGCGCCGAGGCCGCGCGCGGGTTCCCCCGCTTCTCCTTGCCGGTGAAGACGTTCTTGAACTGCACCATGCCCGAATTGGCGAACAGCAACGTCGGGTCGTCCTTCGGAACCAGCGGGCTGGAAGGAACGATCTCGTGGCCGCGGTCCCGAAAATAACCCAGGAAGGCGGCGCGAATGTCGCGCAGGCTGGTCATGGCGATGCAATTCCCTTGTCGCGCCGCAGCGGGCGGCGCGGATGATACGCGTTACGCGCTGATATACGAACGGGCGCCCGGCCTCGCCAAGCGCCCGTCCGATATTTTCTCAGCGCGCCCGCCGGGGGCGCAGGCTTGCTCAGCCGGCGGCGGCCGCGTCGTCATCCTCGCCGGAGGCTTCGCCGCTGTCCTCGTCCTTGTCCAGATGCTCGCCCACCAGCATGGATTCCGCCAGCAGGCCAGCGCTCTTGCGGATCTTGTCCTCAATCGCGTCGGCGATGTCGGGATTGTCAATCAGGAAGCGGCGGGCGTTTTCGCGGCCCTGACCGATGCGTTCGGAGTCGTAGGAATACCAGGAGCCGGATTTCTCGATCACGCCGCCCTTGACGCCCAGATCGAGCAGTTCGCCGGTCTTGGAGATGCCCTCGCCGTAGAGAATATCGAACTCCACCTCCCGGAAGGGCGGCGCGACTTTGTTCTTTACCACCTTGACGCGGGTCTGGTTGCCGATCACCTCGTCGCGGTCCTTCAGCGCGCCGATGCGGCGGATGTCGAGCCGGACCGAGGAATAGAATTTCAGCGCGTTGCCGCCGGTGGTGGTCTCCGGGCTGCCGAACATCACCCCGATCTTCATGCGAATCTGGTTGATGAAGATGACGAGACATTTCGATTTCGAGATCGAGCCGGTCAGCTTGCGCAGCGCCTGGCTCATCAGCCGGGCCTGCAGGCCGGGCAGGCTGTCGCCCATCTCGCCTTCCAGCTCCGCCCGCGGGGTCAGCGCGGCCACCGAATCGACCACCAGCACATCGATGGCGCCGGAACGCACCAGCGTGTCGGCGATCTCCAGCGCCTGTTCGCCGGTGTCGGGCTGGGAAATCAGCAGTTCGGCCACATCGACGCCCAGCTTGCCGGCGTAGACGGGGTCGATGGCATGTTCGGCGTCGACGAAGGCGGCGACGCCGCCGCGTTTCTGCGCCTCGGCCACGCAATGCAGGGCCAGCGTCGTCTTGCCGGAGGATTCCGGGCCGTAAATCTCGACCACCCGCCCCTTGGGCAGACCGCCGACGCCGAGGGCGATGTCCAGCCCCAGCGAGCCGGTGGAGATCGCCTCGATATCCATGTTCGGCCGCTGACCCAGCTTCATCACCGAGCCCTTGCCGAAGGCCCGGTCGATCTGCCCCAGCGCCGCATCGAGCGCCTTCCGCTTGTCCATGTCGCCGTCTTTCACCAGTCGAATCGCCGTCGCAGCCATAGTGCGTTCCCCTTATTCCACGTCCCCCGGACGGGGGCAACGAAGCCCCGCCGGGGGGCGCCGGCGATTTTTGTACCAGCTTTGTTCCGGGAACGCAACAAGAACAATATTGCGTGCGAAAGCGCCGGAATCAGGCGTTCAGTTCAGCTTTCACGCGCTCGGCCAGTTCCACAAGGGTGAAAGGCTTGGGCAGGAAACTGACGTTCTTTTCGCGCGACAGGGTTTCGGAGAACTGCTCCTCGGCATAGCCGGAGATGAACACCACCCGTGTCGAGCCCAGCCGGTCGCGCGCTTTCTCCAGCAAGCCCGGCCCGTCCAGCCCCGGCATCACCACGTCGGTTATCAGCAGGTCGAAGCCGCCGTCCTCGGCGCAAAGAATGTCCAAAGCTTCCTCTCCGTCCGCCGCTTCCACCACCTCATAACCGCGCTTCGCCAGCGTCTTCGCGGCTATAGCGCGCACCGCGTCCTCGTCCTCCACCAGCAGGATGCGGCCGCGGCCGGCGAGATCGGCCGGCGGCTTCTCGGCCACGGCCTCGGCGCGGGTGCGGGCCAGTTCGGCGCGCTCTTCCTCGGCCGGGTGATGGGCGGGCAGGAAAATGCGGAATGTGGAGCCCCGTCCCGGCTCGCTGTCCACGAACAGATAACCGCCGGATTGCTTGACGATGCCATACACGGTGGCGAGGCCAAGGCCGGTGCCGTGGCCCGGCGCCTTGGTGGTGAAGAAGGGTTCGAAAATCTTGGCGCGGGTTTCGGCGTCCATGCCGCAACCCTCGTCAGTCACTTCGATCATCACCCAGTCGCCATCCGCTTCCGGCGCCCCGGCCTGGCGTACGGCGTCACCGTCCGCGCGGGCGGTGCGGATGGACAGGGTTCCGCCGCCCTTGCCGCGCATGGCGTCGCGGGCATTGACAGCCAGGTTGACGATGGCGGTCTCCAGCTGGCCCTTGTCGGCGCGGATCGCCGGTACGTCGCGGCCATGAACGATCTCGAGCCGCACCGACTCCTCCAGGATCTGCCGCAGCAGCGCGGAGCAGTCCGACAGCATGTCGGGCAGGTCCAGCGTCTCCACCCGGAAGGTCTGCTTGCGCGAGAAGGCAAGCAGCTTGCGGACCAGCCCGGCGGCGCGCGCCACCGTCTGGTTGATCGCCTGCAATTCAGCGTAGGACGGATCGCCCACCGGGTGGCGGCCCAGCAACTCGTCGGTGTTCAGGCGGATCGCCTGCAGCAGGTTGTTGAAGTCATGCGCCACGCCGCCGGCGAGCTGTCCGACGGATTGCAGCTTCGCGCCCTGCGACATCTGGCGCTCCAGCTCTTTCCAGTCGGTGACGTCGATGACATAGGCCGCCCGCTTGCCGCCGCGCGCCGGAGCGAACACCAGATGCGCCTCGCGCCGCGGATCGCCCTTGATCACCACCTCGCCCGGCTCGCCGCGGCCAGAGCCGGCGGCGGCGAACGCCTCCTCGACGCTGCGGCCATCCGACCAGTCGAACAGGTCCGAAAACCGCACTCCCGGCGTCGCCGCGCCGCCGCACATCTTCAGCAGGGCGGCGTTGGCGTCTTCGACGATTGCGGTTTCGGGATCGGCGCCGTCCAGCCGCGCCACGCCAAAGGGGGCGTTGGCGAACATTTCATCGAAACTGCCGCCCGCCCGGCGCCCTGCCTCCTTAAGCGTCTGCGCCAGACCCGGCGGCGCGCCGGTGGCGGACAGACCATACATCACGGCCCGCGCCAGCGGCGCCTTGCCGTCCTCCCACTCCAGGGCGAGGACCACCGGCGTCTCCACGCCTTCGCGGGCTTTCAGCCGCGCATCGACACGGGCGACGCCCTCCGCCCCTCGCGTACGCATCACCGCCCGGGCGCCGTCACCGGCCAGTGCCTGCTGCAGCGGTGGTAGAGAATCGCCAGCGGACAGGCCCAGCCAGTCCCGGAAAGTAGCGTTGGCGTCAATGATGCGGCCATCGCCATCCAGCGCAAACAGCGCCGCAGGCGCCTGATCCGCCCAGCCGGGAATCCCGGCGGGCGGCGCCCCTTCGCCGCCCGGACGCACCAGCGTCAGCCGCCACAGCAGATGCTCTACGCCGCTGGGCCGGGCCTCGGCGTCGAAGCGCAGCGCCGAACCTCCGTCCACGCCGGGCAGCGCCGGCAGCCGTTCGCGCCGCGCCTGCCCGATGGCGGCGCTGCGTGACAGACGATAGATGGCGCCGTCGGCGCCCGGAACCCCGGCCCACAGCCGCTCCGGCCCCGGCAGGGCCAGGCTTTGTCCGAACAGGCGGCGGTCGCGCACCAGTTCACGCCAGGCGGCGTTGCCCCAGCGCGGCGCGCCCTTGCGGTCGGTGATCAGAACCGGATCGGCCAGCGATTCCAGCGCCTCGAAAGCCAGGCGTGGCGGCCCGGCGGCGTCCGCGCGCTCGGCGCGCTCGCGCAGGCCGCGGCCCGCCGCCTCACCGGCCGCCAGCGCGTAGAGCAACAGGAACGCCACCGCCGCTACGCCGGACAGCAGCACGAAACCGTGCCATCCCGCCGCCGAAGCGGCGAACAGCGCCATGCCCGCCGCAGCCAGCGCGCCGAATCCGCCGGCCCAGAAGGCGAACCGCGCCGCCGGCCGCGCCCACATGGGCGCGCGCATCTCTTTCGGCGTCTCGCTCAGGTGGTCAGCGGCGTCGGACATCTGTGCCTCCAGATACGAATCATGTCTTGGCGCTGCGAGACTAACCCGGCTGACGCGCACGCGCCCGTCCGCGATCGCGGGCGACCGACAGCACGAAGCCGATCACGCGAGCCACGGCCTTGTAGTGTTCGAGCGGAATCGGCTCGTCGATCTCGACGCTGGCGTGCAGCGCGCGGGCCAGCGGCGGATCCTCCACCACCGGCACGTCGTGTTCTTCAGCCAGTTCGCGGATGCGCAACGCAACCGCATCAACGCCCTTGGCGACGCAGACCGGCGCGTGGCCCCGCCCCTCCTCGTATTTCAGCGCCACGGCGAAGTGGGTGGGGTTGGTGATCACCACCGTCGCCTCCGGCACCGCCGCCATCATCCGCCGCCGCGCCCGTTCCTGCCGGATCTGGCGCAGCTTGGCGCGGATCATCGGGTCGCCCTCGGTTTGTTTCAGCTCGTCGCGGATCTCACGCCGCGACATGCGATTGCGCTTCATGAAGCTCTGACGCTGGAACAGATAGTCCAACGCCGCGATGACGGCGTAGGCGGCCAGCGCCGCGAACAGCAGTTCCACCGCCGCACCGCGCACGGTGAACAGGATCTGCGACAGGTCCATGCCCGGCAGGCCGGCCAGCATGTCGCGCTTTGGCCACAGAACCAGCAGCGCCGCGCAGGAAACCACCGTCAGTTTGCCGATGCCTTTCAGGAAGTTGGCCACGCCCTGCGGTCCGAAAATACGCTTGAAGCCCTCCACCGGCGAGATTTTCGACAGTTTCGGCTTGATCTTCTCGGCCGTGAACAGCACGCCGTGCTGCACCAGATGCCCGGCCAGGCCCGCCGCCGCCAGCAGGAAAAAGGCGAAGAACACCACACCGGCCACATTCAGCGCCGCGCTCTGGATCAGCGCCATGGCCGCGCCTCGGTCCAGCCCGATCTCGTGCGCCTGGGCCAGGAAACGGCGCAGCACGCCCGACATGTTCCCGGCGATGGCGGGACCCAGCAGTCCGATCACCCCTAGCCCGGTGGCCAGCACGAACCAGGCCGGAATCTCCTGCGATTTCGGAACGTCGCCCTTTTTGCGCGCCTCCTGAAGTTTGCGCGGCGTCGGCTCTTCTGTCTTCTGGCTCTTGTCCTGATCGTCGGCCATACCCTCGCGTCCCTACTGGAACTCGACAGCGAAGCGCTCGATGCGCTCCAGCCAGACCACGGCCATCGTCCCCAGCGCGATGGCGGTGATGAAGAAGCCGGCCATGATGTTGGACGGCAGGGCGATGAAGAATATCTGCGCCTGCGGCATCAACCGCGACAGCACCCCCAGCGACAGGTAGAAGAGCAAACCGAACACGATCAGCGGCGCGGCGATCTGCACGCCGATACGGAAGGCGTCGACGAAGGCGTTCAGCGCCCAGGCTGTCATATCCGCCACCATCGGCGGCGCTCCGGCCGGAAACAGCATGTAGGAGCCATGCGCCGCCTGCAGCAGCAGATGGTGCAGATTGGTGGCGAAGATAAGCAGCACGAAGGTCAGGTTCAGGAACTGGCCCATCAACGCGCCCTGCTGGCCCTGGGTGGGGTCGAAGGCCTGCGCCATGGCCAGCCCGGACTGCTGGCCGATCACCTGCCCGGCGACCGAAGCCGCGGTCAGGAACAGCCGCGCCACGGCGCCGATCATCAGACCGATGATCACTTCGTTGGCGACCAGCCCGGCCAGTTGCAGCGGCTGGTCCGGCATCGGCGGCAGCGCCGGCGCCAGCACAGGCCCCAGCGTCATCGCGAACATCAATGCGAACATCAGCCGGATGCGCGGCGACACCGATGGCTCGCCGAAGCCCGGCAACAGCATCAGGATCGCGCCAAGCCGCGCGAACACCAGCCCGGCGGCGAAAACCAACGCCGGCAGCTCCATCGTCACGGCGCCAGGATCCGGTCGACCATGCCCGCCATAAAGGCGTTCATCAGCGCCCCCATCAGCGGCAGGAACAGCAGCAGGGCGATGAAGATGGCGATGATCTTCGGTACGAAGACCAGCGTCATCTCCTGCACCTGGGTCAGAGCCTGGAACAGCGCGATCATCACGCCCACGGCCAGCCCCACCAGCATCACCGGAGCGGCCATGGCCAGCATCAGCCAGATGGCGGAACGGGCGATGTCCAGGACTTCAGCGCCAGTCACGCGGCGTCTCCGCGCTGTGGGGACATGGCCCCAAGGTTAACAAATCTTGAGGTGACGCTGGGCTGCGCCGCGTTAAGAAAGAGTCAATTAACGTAAACGCGAGGGGAGTTCACATGCGTTTCCGACACCTGCTCGCTGGCGCCTGCGCGCTGGCGATTACCGGCGCTCCGGCCTGGACGCCGGCGCTTGCCCAGCCTGCGGCGGAGACCGCCGCCGAGCAGACCGAGACCCAGCGGCTCTACGCCTGGTTCCAGCAGGTCTTCCTGGAGGACCTGGAGCTCAATCCGATCACCAAGACCTATCTCGGCATGTACGACGATCTTGAAGCGCTTGGCAGCTGGGGGCGCGTCGACGACGCCTTCCAGGTGGAGCAGTTCGAACGCGGCCAGCGGCTTCTGGCCCATATGCGCGCGACATTCGACTTCGATTCGCTCGATCTCGCCGGCCAAGCCTCCTATCGATTGTTCGAACACCTGCGCAGCGTCGAGGCCAGCAATTTCCCGCTGCGCGACCAGTCATACACCTTCAACCCGCTGTTCCCGCCGCACACCATGGCGGCGACGTTCCTGATGAACTTCCACCGCATCAGCGCCCCGGCGCACGCCGAGGCCTATGTGCGCCGCATCGCCGGGGTCGGTCCGCTGATGGATGAGGTGATCCTACAATCCGACGAACGGGCGGCGAACGGCGTGATGCTGCCGCGTTTCGCCTATGCGGGGCTGATAAGCTCCGCCCGCAACCTGATCGCCGGCGCGCCGTTCGACGATTCGGGAGAGGACAACGCCATCCTCGCCGACTTCCGCGGCAAGGTGACGGCGCTGAACCTGCCGGAAGACGAGGCCGCGGCGCTGATCGCCTCGGCTGAAGCGGCGCTGACGGATGCATTCGGCCCCGCCATCCGCCGTCTGATCGACACCCTGGAACGGCAGGAGGCGATGGCCGATGACCGCGACGGCGTATGGAAACTGCCGCGCGGCGAGGAATACTACGCCGCCCAGCTCTACAACTTCACCACCCGTCACGACCTCGACGCCGAGACCATACACAATATGGGCCTGCGCGAGATCGAGCGAATCCATGGCGAAATGCGCGAGATCATGACCCGGGTGGGCTTCGAGGGCACACTGCAGGACTTCTTCGAATTCATGCGCACGGACGAGCAGTTCTATCATCCCGACACGCCGGAAGGCCGCCAGGCCTACATCGACCAGGTGCAGGTGGTGACCGACCGCATGTATGCGGCGCTGCCGGAGTATTTCGGCGTCCTGCCGCAGGCGGGGCTCGAGGTGCGCGAGGTGGAGGCGTTCCGCGCCGCGACTTCGCCGACTGCTTTCTACCAGGGTCCGCCGCCGGGTTCGGGCCGCCCCGGCATCTACTACGCGAACACCGCCAACATGCGGAACCTGCCGATCTACTCGCTGGAGACGCTGGCCTATCACGAGGGTGTTCCGGGCCATCACCTGCAGCTGGCGATCACGTCCGAGCTGGATGCGCCGATGTTCCAGCGCATGAGCGGCATCTCCGCTTATTCCGAAGGCTGGGGGCTTTACGCCGAACGGCTGGGCAAGGACATGGGCTTCTTCGAGGACCCGTACCAGGACTTCGGACGACTGAGCTACGAGCTGTGGCGCGCCGGCCGGCTGGTGGTCGACACCGGCGCCCACCACTTGCGCTGGACCCGGCAGGACATGATCGATTTCCTGATGCAGAACACCTCCTTCACGGAAGAGGAGATCGTCCGCGAGGTCGAACGCTATATCGTCTGGCCGGGACAGGCGGTGTCGTACATGACCGGGATGCTGACCATCCTTGAACTGCGTGACCGCGCCATGCAGGCTCTCGGCGATGACTTCGACTGGGGCGAGTTCCACGACGTGGTGCTGACCGCCGGCGCCGTGCCGATGCCGTTCCTGATCGAGCGCGTCGACGGTTATATCGCCCGTACGCTGGCCAACCGCTAGGCGCGCCGGGTTTCGCATTCAGCTCCCGGGCGTCTTCGCGTCCGGGAGCGCTGCCATTCATCCACAGGGGACCGCAATGACGCTCCGTTCGCTTCTCGCCGCTGCATGTTCCGCCTTCGCGCTCGCCGCCTGCGGCCAGCCTGCTGCACAACAGGCCGAACCCGCGCCGCCGTCCGCCGCGGCCGAGACGGCGCAGAGCGAAAGCGAGCGCCTGAGCGCGTGGTTCGAGGAGCAGTTCCAGATCGAACTGGCCTATTCGCCCGAGGGGCAAACCTATCTCGGCCTGATCGACGATCTCGACGCATATGGCCGCTGGGACGACCCGACGCGGGAGGCGTTCGACGCCTCGATGGCGCGCGCCCGGGGCCGCCTGGCGCACATGCACGAGGCCTTCGACTACGAGGCGCTGGACGAACAGGCGCAGGTCTCGTGGCGCTTCTTCGAATTCATCATCGAGAACCAGATCCGGCAGGAGCCGTTCTGGGGGCATTCCTACATCTTTCACCAGTTCTTCGGCCCGCATACCGAGATGGCGACGCTGCTGATCGGCTATCACCGCGTCGAGACCGCCGATCACGCCCGCGCCTTCGTGCGCCGGCTGGAGGGGATGGGCCCCGTGCTGCGCGACCAGATCGCGCTCGCCGAGGAGCGGGCGCAGGCCGGGGTGCTGCCGCCGCGCTTCGCCTATCCGGTGATCATCCGCACCGCGGAAGGCATGATCACCGGCGCGCCTTTCGACGATTCCGGCGAAGATTCGCCGCTGTGGGCCAGCCTGCAGGAGAAAGTCGCGGCGCTTGAACTGCCGGAGGCGGAAGCCGGGGAGATCCTTGAGACCGGACGCGCCGCGCTGCTGAACTCGGTCGGTCCCGCCTACCAGGCGCTGGCCGAGACCATGGAGCGGCATCTGGAGATGGCGACCGACGACGACGGCGTCTGGAAGCTGCCGGACGGCGAGGAATACTACCGCGTCATGCTGGCCAACTTCACCACCCGTGATGACCTGACCGCGGAGCAGATCCACCAGACCGGGCTGGACGAAGTGGCGCACATTCATGGCGAAATGCGCGAGATCATGGCCCGGGTGGGTTTCGAGGGCTCGCTGCAGGATTTCTTCGCCCACCTGCGCGACAGCGAGGAATTCTACTACCCCAACACCGACGAGGGCCGCGCCCGCTATCTTGCCGAAGCGACGGCGATGATCGACCGTGTCACCGGACGCCTGCCGGAATATTTCGGCCGTTTGCCGCAGGCGCCCATGGAAGTGCGGGCGGTGGAGCCCTACCGGATCGAGACCGCCACCGGCGCCTTCTACGAGCCTGCGCCGCTCGACCGGTCGCAGCCGGCGGCCTATTACATCAACCTGGCCGACATGGGCGAAACGCCGGTCTACCAGATGGAGACGCTGGCCTATCACGAAGGCAATCCCGGCCACCACATGCAGATCGCCATTTCGCAGGAACTGGAGAACACGCCGATGTTCCAGCGCCTGACCTGGTATTCGGCCTATGGCGAAGGCTGGGCGCTGTACGCCGAGGCGCTGGGCAAGGACATGGGCTTCTTCGAAGATCCGTATCAGGACTTCGGACGATTAAGCTACGAGGTGTTCCGGGCGGCGCGGCTGGTGGTGGACACCGGCATTCACCACCACCGCTGGACCCGCCAGCAGGCCATGGACTACATGCTGGAGAACACGCCGATGACGCGCGGCGACCTCGACAGCGAGGTGATGCGCTACATCGTCTGGCCAGGTCAGGCTGTGTCCTACAAGATCGGCATGCTGACCATTCTGGAGCTGCGCGAACGGGCGCGCGCCGAACTGGGCGAAGCGTTTGACATCCGCGGCTTCCATGACGTGGTTCTGGGTTCCGGCTCCGTCCCGCTGTCGCTGCTGGAGGAGCTGGTCGAGGCCTGGATCGAGGAGCGCCGCGGCTGAACCACGCGCCGCAAACCCCGGGGAGGATGACATGAGCCGATTTGACTGGAAGCTGACGGGCGCCGCGGCGGTCGCCGCGTTGCTGGCCGCCTGCTCGCCGCAGGCCGCGAACGGCGGCGCACCCGCCCCCGCATCTGAAACCTCTGCCGCGCAGACCGCCACGGAGCAAACTGAGAGCGAACGTCTGAACGCCTGGTTCGACCAGATCGAACAGGAGGATCTCGACCGGTCGCCGATGACCAAGACGATGCGCAACATCGTCGATGAGGATTACGGACGCTGGAACGACCCTAGCGACGCCTTCGCGGTGGAGACATTCGAGATCGGCGAGGCTCGCCTGGCCTACATGCGCGACAATTTCGACTTCGGCGCGCTGGAGCCGTCGGCGCAGCTGTCCTGGCGGCTGTTCGAGTACCAGCAGGAAAACGCCCGGCGCAATTTCCCCTTCCGCCGGCACAGCTACATTTTCAACCAGATGTTCGGCGCTCACGCCAACATCCCCGTGTTCCTGACCACCATGCACCAGATCCGGTCGCTGGAAACCGCTGAGGCGTGGATCAGCCGGGCGGCCGGAGTCGGCGGCTATCTCGGCGCGCTGATCGACGAAGCGGATGTGCGCTTCGAGATGGGCGTCCAGGCGCCGCGCTGGGTGTATCCGCACATCATCGACACCTCGCGAAACATCCTGACCGGCGCCCCGTTCGATGATGGCGAGGACAATATCGTCTGGGCGCATTTCCAGGCCCGGGTCGCGGCGCTGGACGTCGATGACGACACCCGCGGCAGGCTGCTGGCGGAAGGGCGCGAGGCGCTGCTGGGCTGGCGTCCGGTCTATGAGCGCCTGATCGCGGTGATGGAGGATCACCAGTCGCGCGCCGCCGACGGCGACGGCGCCTGGCGGCTGCCGAATGGCGGGGCCTATTACGCCGCGCGCCTGATGAACTTCACCACCACCGACCTGACGGCGGCCGAGGTCCATGAACTGGGCCTGCGCAATGTCGCCCGCATCCATGCCGAGATGCACGACATCATGGACCAGGTCGGCTTCGAGGGGTCGCTGCAGGACTTCTTCGCCTTCATGCGTGACGATGACCAGTTCTATTACCCCGACACCGACGAGGGCCGGCAGGCCTATCTCGACGAGGCCACGGCGATCATCGAGCGCATGAATGCGCGTCTGCCGGAATACTTCATCACCCTGCCCCGGCACGAGCTGGAGGTGCGGCGGGTGGAGCCGTTCCGCGAACGCAGCGCCGGTAAGGCGTTCTACAACCGCCCGGCGCCGGACGGGTCACGTCCCGGGGTCTATTACGCCAACCTGCGCGACATGCGCGACATGCCGATCTACCAGATGGAGGCGCTGGCCTATCACGAGGGCAATCCCGGCCATCACATGCAGCTCGCGATCATGACCGACCTTCAGGGCATTCCGGCGTTCCGGCGTTTCGGCGGTTTCACCGCCTATTCCGAGGGTTGGGGACTCTATACCGAACTGCTGCCTCTGGAGATGGGCTTCTACGAAGACCCGTATTCGAACTTCGGGCGGCTGGCGATGGAGCTGTGGCGGGCGGCGCGCCTCGTCGTGGACACCGGCTTGCATGACCTGCGCTGGTCGCGCGAGGAAGCCATCCAGTACCTGCTGGACAACACGCCGAACCCGGAAGGCGACGCGACCAACGCTATTGAGCGCTATGCGGTGATGCCGGGGCAGGCCACGGCCTACATGATCGGGATGCTGAAAATCCTGGAGCTGCGCGAAAGCGCGCGCGAGCGGCTGGGCGAGGACTTCGACATCCGCTGGTTCCACGAAGTGGTGCTGCGCGATGGCGCCGTGCCGCTGGAGGTGCTGGAGGAGCTGGTCGACGGCTGGGTCGCTGACACGCTGGCGCAGTAGCGGAGCAGCCGGTGATCGACGGGTCATGCCATTGTGGCGTTGTGCGCTGGACTGTCCCGGCCCCGCCGGAATGGCTGACCCGCTGCACATGTTCCTACTGCGCGCGCAGCGGCGCGTTATGGGCGAGCTACGCCCCGGCCGAAGTGAGGCTGGATTATCCCATTGACGCGGTCATCCGCTACATGCAGGGCGACCGAACGCTGGCCTTCATCAGTTGCGCGCGTTGCGGCTGCACCACGCATTACGAGCCTGCCGATCCCGCGGCGGCGGAGGCGCGGATAAAAGTGAACATGCGCATGGCGCACGGCTTTGACTACGCCGCCCTGCCTGTGCGCGTGTTCGACGGCGCGGATTCCTGGCGCTATCTCGACGACTGACGGCGGCGCCCGTTTACGGCGCTCTGTTAGGCCCTGGAAGCCGACCCGCCGCGTCAGATCGGCATACGCAAAATGTCCTGATAGGCGCGCACCACTTCGTCGCGCACCGCGATCACCGTCTCCAGCGTCACCTCGGCGGCGGCGACGGCGGTGACCACGTCTACAAGATCCGCCTGCCCCAGCGCCGCCTGCGCCGACATCGCCTCGGAAGTGCGCAGCGTCTCGGCGGCGCGGTCCATCGCCGCGCCGACCATCTGTGCGAAATCCGGCGCCGCGACACCCTGGTCCTGCGGTCCGGCCGCAGCGGTCTGCGCTGCGCGACTTGCGGCGGCGTAAGCCCTGATCGCTTCCAGTTCTCCGGCCATTCAAGCCTCCCTCAGCGCCGCAGCAGATCCAGCGCCCGCTCCTGCATGCGGCGGGCGTTCTCGATCATGTTCAGGTTCGCCTCATAGGCCCGTTGCGCATCGCGCATGTCCATCAGCTCCACCAGCGTCTGGACATTCGGATAGCGCACATAACCGTCGGCATTCGCCGCAGGATGGCCGGGTTCGAAGCGCAGTTGGAATTCGCTGGAATCCGGCTCCGCGCCGCTCATCCGCACCATGCGCAGGCCGCTGGCGCGGTCCAGTTCGGCCTGGAACAGCGGCACCATGCGACGATATGGGTCCTCATCGGCCGTACGGCCGGTGGAGGCCGCGTTCGCCAGGTTCTCGGCGATGATCCGCATGCGCGCGGACTGGGCCCGCATGCCCATTGCGGCCACCGCCATGGCGTCGGAATCGCTCATCTCACATCCTCACGGTCTCATCGCGCCGGCGACCGCGCCGCGGAGCGGATCATGCCCAGGCTCTTCTGATAGAGGCTGAGCGCAGTCTCGTAACGCATGCGAGCCTCGGTCGCCTTCAGCATCTGTTGCTCCAGCACCACGGCGTTGCCATTGGCCGTCACTTCGCCATCGGGCGCCTCCACGGCGCGGATGGTCCCCGCCAGCGAGGCGCCGGCGCCCGCCGCGCCGCCCGGTGCGATATGGCCGGGGCTGGTGCGCGTCAGCCGCACCCCGCCCGCGGCGGTGGATCCGCGCAGCTGCTGTTGCAGCGCGCGGTGGAAACTCGTCTCGGAATAGTCCGTGGGTACAAAGCCGGGCGTGGAGGCGTTGGCGACGTTCTGGGCGATTGCGCGCTGGCGCTGGGCGTTGAACGACAGCGTCTCGCGCAGCAGGGTCAGGACGGGCGCTTCTCCAGCGGTCATGGCGCATCCTCGGGTTCGCGTCCGAACCTGCGCCGATGCGGTTAACCGCATCTTAAGCGCCTCTTTTACTCCACCTGAACCACCCCCTAAACCACCCTCACACTCCCTCTTCAACCACGACTTAACCCCCTCTTAACTCACCAGCCCGGAGATGGGCGTTAACCAAGCTTGCCGATTCGTTAGCGCGCCCGGTCCGCCAAATGGATGTCGTCGATTTCGCCCGCTATGTCGCCGCCCTCGCCGTGGTGCTGGGACTGTTGGGTTTGCTCGCCCTCGGGGTGCGTCATGGCTGGCTGACCAGCCTGATCGCGCGGGCCGGCGCCGCAGCTGGCGGCGGGGGTGGGAGCGGACGCCCGAAACGCCGCCTCGCCGTCACAGAGAGCCTGGTGCTTGACCCGAGGCGGCGCGTGGTGGTGATGCGCTGCGAGGACGAGGAGTTCGTGCTGTTGCTGGGCGCCGGGGCCGAAATGGTGCTGGACCGCCGCCCGGTGAAACCGCCTGCGAAAACGGACGCCGCGGCATGAGCGCCGCGATCCGCGCGCTGCTGGCGCTGGGCGCCGTCTTTCTGCTCGCCGCCGGCGGGGCCGAGGCGCAGAGCGTCTCCATCGACATCGGCGAGGAAGGCGCGCTGACCGAACGCGTGCTGCAGCTGATCGCGCTGCTGACGGTTCTCAGTCTCGCGCCGTCGATCGTGATCATGACCACCAGCTTCGTGCGCATCGTGGTGGTGCTGTCGCTGCTGCGCACGGCGGTGGGGCTGCAGCAGAGCCCGCCGAACGCGGTGCTGATCAGCCTGGCGATGTTCCTGACCGCCTTCATCATGGCGCCGGTGATCGCCCAGTCCTACGAGGACGGCATCCGGCCGCTGCTGGATCAGGAGATCGAACTGAACGAGGCCTTCGATCGCTCTTCGGCGCCGGTGAAGACCTTCATGCTGGCGCAGACGCGCGAGGACGACCTGGCCCTGTTCATCGGCTTCATGCCCGGCGAACGGCCGGAATCGGCCGAGGCGACGCCGTTCTGGGTCGTCGCGCCGGCGTTCATGATCTCGGAATTGCGGCGCGCCTTCGAGATCGGCTTCCTGCTGTTCATTCCGTTCCTGATCATCGACCTGGTGGTGGCGTCGATCCTGATGTCGATGGGCATGATGATGCTGCCGCCGATCGTGATCTCGCTGCCGTTCAAGCTGATCTTCTTCGTGCTGGTCGACGGCTGGCGGCTGGTGACGGGCAGCCTGGTGCAGAGCTTCAATCCGCCCGGATGATCCCGGTCAGGACGCGCCGCCCGCGCTGGCGTCCGCCTGGAACCGGTCCCGGAACCTGGCCATGAACGCATCCAGCGTATCGATATCCGCCAGCCGCCGCGCGAGGTCGCCGATGCGGGCGTCGCCCATCCCCGCCCGGTCGCTGGTCAGGGTGGTGAAAGCCGCCGCATCCGTCCCGTCGGCCATCGCCTCGCCATAGCGCTCCGCCAGGCGGCGCACCGAGGCCCGGTCACCCGCGAGATTGTAGGCGATGGCGGCGCGCAGCACGTCAGCCTGCTCGGCCGCGCTCAGGGGCGTTTCGTCGCGCCAGCGCTGGCCCAGCACGGCCTCGATGCGCTCCCCCGCGCGGGGCCAGTCGCTCTGCGTCCAGGAAATGTCAGCGCGCAGCCGGGCGGCGTCCGCCGACTCGTCGTGCTCGATCAGCTCCAGCGCATGAACGTGGCGGCCCAGCTCCGACAGGGCGCGGGCCTCCAGCAGGCGCCGTTCCGTAACCAACAGCTCAGGCGCGCCGGCGACCCGTGTGGCGCGCAAGGCGTTGAGCGCCTGCTCCGCGCGGTGGTCCATCAGGTAGAGAATGGCGAGATCGGCGGCGACGCGGCTGCGCGTCACTGGTTCGTAAAGGCGGTTGTCCACCTGGTGCTGCAACAGTTCCGAAGCCGGCGTCAGCAGGTCCAGCGCCACCAGCCGGTCGGTCAGGCGGCGGATCATGCGGTCGCCATCCGCGCCTTGCGGCGTCAGGTATTCGTATTCGTAGAACAGCGCCACCGCCTCGATCGGATCCATCCGGTCGGCGTCGCCGTAAAGATACAGCCGCCGGAACACCTCCATCATGTCGCTGCCCATGCGGCGGGCGGCGGGCGCGGCGGGAAAGCGCGCCTGGGCGCTGCGCATGGTCGACAGCCCCATGGCGAAGGCGCCCTCGCGCGCATATAGCGACCCCAGCAGCCGGATCGTCTCCAGCTCCAGCGTGTCGCCGCGCCAGCGATAACGGAGCGATTCCAGCTCCTCCGCCGCCTCTGTAGGGTCAATGGTCCCGGCGTCCATCCGCAGACGGATGGCGTCGAAAATCGCGCGCGCCTCGATTTCCGCGTAGCCGCTGTCCGCCAGGGCCTCGAAGCGCGCGACCGCGCCTTCCGGATCGCCGGTCGCGGCCTGCAGGCGCGCCTCCAGCCATTCGGCCTCCGCCGCCAGCGCCCCGGCCGGCGTATCCTGCCGCAGCGCCTGCAGCTGGGTGGCCGCGGCGGCGAAATCGTTCAGCTCGATGGCGGCGCGGGCGTGGGCGGCGCGAAACCTCATCCGCCAGCGGGGCGGGAAATCGTAGAGTATTTCCGAAGCGGCCTCGAACCGGCGCCGGGCCGAGGGCCAGTTTTCCTCCGCCGCGTCCAGCAAGGCCCGCCAGGGCGCCGCGGCGGGATCGGCCGCCAGCGCCGGGTCATTCAACTGCACCCGCGCCTCGGCCAGCCGCCCCATCATCAGGTTGGCGACACCGCGAACCGCGCGCACCTGGGTTCCGGCGGCCAGATGCGGGTATTCTTCGGCCAGGGTGTTCAACACGCCCAGGCTCTCAGGGGCGAGTTCATGAGCGATCAGGAACCGGGCCAGCGCCAGCCGTTCCTCCGCCCCGCCTGCGGCGGCCGTGCGCTCCAGCGCCGCCCGGCGTTCGGCGTAGCGCCCTTCACCCGCCCAGCCCTCAATGTCGATGAACGCCGGCGAGGCTTCGCCATTGTCCAGGAACCGCGCCGTCGCCTGGCTGGAGTCAACTGCGATCGCAAGACCGTCGGGCAAAGCGAAACTCGCTTCCCCGGCCTCGAGAACGGCGGTCAGTTCATCCGCCGCCGCCTCCACCGCGGCGCCGTGCGCCGATGGCAGCAGCGCGCCGCCGACAAAATCGCGGCGCAGGGCCACGCCCTGCACCGGCGCGTGCGCCGTGACCACCGCTATGCGATCGCCCACGGCCGGATCGTCCACCCAGTGCAGGGCGGTCGCGCTATCAAGGCCGACGATGAAGCGCGCGGGCGAACCACGGCGGGTTTCGCGGCGGATCGCGGCCGCCGCCGAGGTTGCAGCGGCGTTGTCCGCGAAGACTACGGTCCAGCTGTTCCCGTCAGATCGGACAGACGCCTGTGTCGAAAGCGGTGACACGATGCGCGCCGCCGACCATCCGGCGCCGCGCAGGCTTTCATAACCCACTACATGGCCGCGCCGCCCGTGCGCCAGTTCGTCCAGCTGCAGGTCCGCCTCGGCGTCGAAAACGATCCAGATCGCGCCGCCGCGCCGGAACACCGCCGCCCCGACAGGCGCGGCCCACGAGAAGCGCGCTTGCAGATCCGCCCCGGTGTCGCGGGCTTCCGCCCGCACCACTCCGCCTTCCGGAACAGCATCGGTTAAAGGGGAAGGCCCGGCAGCGGGCTCCACCGGCGCCGCTTCCACGCCGGGCGCGGTGTCCGGCGCCGGTTCTGGTTCCGGTTCCGGTTCCGGTTCCGGTTCCGGCTCCACCGCCGCTGCGCCATTGCCAGTCCCACTGTCGTCGCCCTCATCCATCGCCCCGGAGTCCGGCGCGGCTTCCGCGGCGGCGGCCAGCGCCGCCAGGATCGCCAGCGGCGAACCGTTATCGGCGTCATGGAGGTCGATCACCACCGTAGCGCCATCGGCCCAGACGCGCGCCCGCGCCCCGGGCGTCAGCGTCAGCCGCAAACGCCAGGAGTCGCCCTCGCGCATCTCCTCGGCGTTCGCCAGGCGGCGCGGCGGAGAGGCGCGCAGCGCGGACAGGTCCACCTCCGCCGGGCGGTCGAAAACAATGTCGGCGGTCTCGCCGTCCTGACTGAGCGTATGGCCGACCGGTTCGGGCCAGCGCAGCTCCAGCCGCGAATATTCCTCCGCCTGCGCGAAGCGCAGACCCACCGGCAGCGCCGGGGCGGGCGCCGAGGCCGCAGCCGCAGCGGCGGCGGCCGCGGCGCGTGCGGCTTCCGCCTCTTGCCTTTCCCGCACCTCGCGCGGCGACACCACCGGCGCCGGCGCCGTCGCGCCGGGCGGGGCGAGATCAATGGCGACCATGTTGTAGGAGGCGCTGACATGCGGCTGCACCGGGCCGCGCATGGCCAGGCGCAGCGCGCCGCCATCGGGATCGATGCGCGCCAGAGCCACGCGGTCCGGGAGCGCATCAAGGATCGCAGCCGCGTCGCCATCGATCGCCCGGCTGAGATCGATCACCAGCACCGAGGAGGCGGCGAAGCGCGCCTCGGCGCGCGGGCGGTCGTCGCCGGCGCTATCCGGATAGATGATCAGAATACGCGCCGCCGGGCCGATGCGCTCAACGCGGAACTCAACCGGATCGCCGCCCCAGGCCGGGGCGGCGCCCAACGCCGCGATCAGCGCCCCGGCGGCCAGCCGGATACGGATGTCATCCGTCAGAGCCAAGGCGGGCCTCCAGCTCGGCGACGGTCTGCGGCAAGGCGTGGCGCGTCGCCAGCAGCTGCGTCAGGCGCGCCGCCTCGCGCGGGGCCATCTCGGCCATCAGCTCGGCCAGCGTCCGCGCCGGCATGCGCGCGGCGATCTGGATCTGGTAACGCTCCTCCAGCGCGGCGAAGGCCGGGGCGGCGGCGCGCGGCTCCATATTGCCGTAGACGCTGACCAGACGCTGCACCTCGGTTTCCTCGGCCTCGTTCAACGCGCCGATCATCGCCTCGATGTCGTCGCGCAGTTCGCGCAGGTCGGCGATGCGCTGCTCCACCCGTGTCTCGGCGGCGGCCAGCAAGGATTCGCGGGTGCGGACGGAAGCCTCGCGTTCGTCCAGCGCGCCGCGGCGCTGGGCCAGAGAGCGCAGCACCTCGATCTCGGACGGGCTGGCGCCGACTCGCCGGGCGAAACGGGCGTCGTTCTCCGGTTGCGGCGCCTCGACGACCGGGCATGCCTGGCGTTCGGCGGCCAGGCGCGGCAGATAGCGCTCCTCGGCCTCCAGCAGCGGACCGTCGCCGGACTGCGAACCAGAACCGGGTGACGCATCGTCCTCAGCGTCCTGGTTGAAGCCGGCCCAGGCCTCGGAGACGCCAAAGGCGAATTCCATCCCCTTCATCACCATCAGCCCCCCGGCGAGGACGGCGGCGGCGGCGAGAAAACGGAAGGGACGGCGCATTTCGGGCCTCACCGGATGTCTTTCAGCGCGCCGAGCACGCTGTCGCGTCCCGCTTCCGGGAACAGCTCGCGCGCCGGGCGGCGGGGACGATCTGAAAACGACGCGGCGCGGCGGTCTGCGCCGGACGTGAGCAAACGCAGTTCGTCAGCGATGCCCCGGGCCTCCTTCACCTGCTCCTGCAGGTCCTTTCCGGACAGCTTCGCGGCGCGGTCAAGCACGGCCAGGCTGGCGCGGGCGCGTTCGGACGCCTGGTCCAGCGCCTCCACGGCGGCGCGCACCCCGTCCTGACCGGACTTCAGCGCCCGCAACCGGGCGTCCACCCGCCAGCACAGGAAGGCCGCGACGGCCAGAAGCAAAACCACCAGTCCTTCGAAAACCAGGCCAGCCAGCGTCATGTGAACCTCATCATCGCCTTGCGGGCGTTAGGGCTGAGCGGCGCATGCAGGCGCAGGGCGACATTGCGCCCCAGCCTGCCGATGCGTCCGGACGTGAGCGGAACCGGGCCGCAGCGCAGCTCGATGGCGCTGTCCGGCCCGGCGTCGAGATAGATCGTGTCGCCCAGCTTCAGGTTCATCACCTGGCCCAGCGGCATGCGCAGCTCGTCGAGCACCGCGGCGACCTCCATCTTGGTGGACCACAGCTCGGTTGCGAGGTGGCTCTCCCAGATATTGTCGCGGCCGAACTTCTCGCCCATGAACTGCTGCAGCAGCATTTTACGGATCGGCTCCAGCGTCGCGTAAGGCAGCAGCAGCTCGATGCGGCCGCCCCGGTCTTCCATGTCGATGCGCAGCTTGACCAGGATGGCGGCGTTGGCGGGGCGCGCGATGGCGGCGAAGCGGGGGTTGGTCTCGATGCGGTCGAGGGCGAAATCGACCTCGGTCAGCGGCTCGAACGCCTGCTTGGCGTCGGCCAGCACCACTTCGATCATCCGCTGCACCAGCGTGCGTTCGATGGTGGTGTAGGGCCGCCCCTCGATGCGCATGGCGCTGGTGCCGCGGCGGCCGCCCAGCAGCACGTCCACCACCGAATAGATCAGGTTGGAATCGACGGTCAGAAGGCCGTAATTGTCCAGCTGCTTGGCGCGGAACACCGCCAGGATCGCCGGCAGCGGGATCGAGTTCAGATAGTCGCCGAAGCGGATCGAGGAGATGTTGTCGAGGCTGACCTCGACATTGTCGGAGGTGAAATTGCGCAAGGACGTCGTCATCAGCCGCACCAGGCGGTCGAAGACGATCTCCAGCATCGGCAGACGCTCGTAGGACACCAGCGCCGAGTTGATGATGGCGCGGATGCCGGAGCGGTCGGCGCCCTCCTCGTCCGAAACCGAAAAGCCGAGCAGGGAGTCGATCTCGTCCTGGTTCAGGATGCGCTCGGCGGTGGCGGCGGGCGCGGCCTCCTCGTTGCCGACCATGGACTCCCATTCGGCGGCGAGCGCCTCGTCGCCCTCCCCCTCGGCGGCGGGCGCGGGGGCCTCCTGCTCTGCGGCCGGGGCCTGGTCTTCGGTTGCATCAGCCATGGTCAGACGATCAGGAACTCTTCAATCAGCACGGCGTTGATCTGGTAGGGCGCGATGGCCAGGTTGACGCGGCGCAGCAGCTCGCGGCGCAGGCGCTCGCTGCCGGCCGAGCCCGACAAGTCCTCGATGCGCATCTCGCGCAGGAAGCCCTGGAACTGGTCGATCACCCGCGGCAGCTTCGATTCCAGCTCGCGCACCACCGCCTGGTCCGACACCTCCAGCGTCAGGTTGAGGCTCAGAATGCTCGGCCGCCCGTCGCCGGAGGTGATGTTCACCCGGATCTCGGGCATCTCGTAGAACAACACCGTCTCCGTCGCCTGCGCCTGGCGGGTCTCGCCGTCGCCATGCTCCGCATCGCCGCCGCCGAGCAACAGCAGCGCGGCGACGCCGCCCAGAACCAGGATCAACACCGGCAGGCCGGCGAACAGGGCCAGTTTCTTGACGCCAAGCTTCTTCTTGCCCTGCGCCTCGCCGCCCTCGCCCTCGCCGTCAACGGCTTCCTCGGGGGCGTCTTCGGCCTCTTTCTCGGGTTTTTTGGCCATGCCGCGCTCCGGATTAAACGCCTGAACCGATTAACCGCCGCGCCGGTTAATGATGCGTTGCGGACCGCTGCGGATGCGGCAAGTTTTGCCGGGCGCCGGTGCGGGCTTTGCCGCAACGGTAATGGCAGGCATGCGCGCTACATCGGTCAACCCATTGAAATACAAAGAAATTAACCTTGGCACGCAGGTTGCGACGCGAGGGCCGGAGCGCCGCGCGAACTGCGGCGTGGCATGCGAAGCGCCAGAACGGACGGAACGCCATGGACAACGCCCTGATGATCGGCCTGTCGCGCCAGATGACGCTGCGCCGCGCCATGGACGTGGTCGCCAACAATATCGCCAACGCCTCCACCGCCGGCTTCAAGGCCGAGACCCTGCTGCTTGAGGGCGCCGCGGCCCCGCGCGCCGCGGCCGAGGACGGCCCCTCGCGCCTGATGTATGTCGCCGACTGGGGGATGGGCCGCGATTTCGGCCAGGGCGCGCTGGAGCATACCGGGCGCGCCTTCGACCTCGCCCTTGAAGGCGAAGGGTTCTTCGCCCTGCAGACGGCGGACGGCGACACCCGCTACACCCGCGACGGGCGCTTCCGCCTCGACAGCGAGGGGCGCCTGGCCGCCCCCGACGGCGCGCTGGTGCTGGGCGAAGGCGGCGCGCCGCTGCTGATGGAGGCGGGCGGAGAGCCCGTCCGGATCAGCGGCGACGGGATACTGACCCAGGGCGAGGCGGAGATCGGACGCGTGGCCGTGTTCCGCTTCGACGCCCCCGGCGCGCTGGAGAAGACCGGCGAGAGCCGCTACCGCGCCCCGGAAGGCGCCGAGGCGCTGGCCGTGGCCGAACCGCAAGTGCTGCAAGGCTTCGTGGAACGGTCGAACGTGCAGCCGATCCTGGAGCTTACCCGGATGATGGAGGTGATGCGGGCCTATGAGTCCGTCAGCCGCTTCATCAACCAGACCGAAGAACTGAACCGCAAGGCGATCGAACGCCTTGGCCGGGTCTAGACCGGCCCTGAAGGAGCGATGAGATGCGAGCCCTGAACACCGCCGCCACCGGCATGCTGGCCCAGCAGATGAATGTGGAGGTCATCTCCCACAACATCGCCAACATGAACACCACCGGCTACAAGCGCCAGCGGGCCGAGTTCCAGGATCTTCTGTACCAGAGCGTCGAGCGCATGGGGGTCAACTCCTCCGACGCCGGCACCATCGTGCCCACGGGCGTGCAGGTGGGCCTGGGCGTGCAGGCGGCCTCGATCTACCGCATCACCGAACAGGGCAATCTGGCCCAGACCGGCAACCGTTTCGACCTGGCCATCTCCGGCGACGGCTATTTCCGGGTGCAGATGCCGAGCGGCGAAGACGCCTACACCCGCGCCGGCAATTTCGCGATCAGCCCGGACGGCCAGCTGGTGACGATGGACGGCTATGTGCTGGCGCCCGGCGTCGCCATCCCCCAGGACGCCCGCGACGTGATCGTCAACCAGCAGGGCCAGGTGCAGGTGCTGATGGACGGCGACCCGGATCCGCAGATCGTCGGCCAGCTGGAGCTGGCCACCTTCTTCAACGAAGCGGGGCTGGAAGGCATGGGCGACAGCCTGTTCCGCGAATCCGCCGCCTCCGGCCCGGCCTCTATCGGCACGCCGGGATCGCCCGGCTTCGGAGTGATCCGTCAGGGCTTCGTCGAGACGTCCAACGTCAACGCCGTGGCCGAGATCACCGCCCTGATCCAGGCCCAGCGCGCCTATGAAATGAACGCCCGCGTCATCTCCGCCTCCGACGAGATGATGGCGGCCAGCAGCAACCTGCGCTGACGGAGATTAGTCCATGTCCCGCGCCCTCGCCGCCCTCGCCCTGCTCGTCATCCTCGCCGCCGCGCCCGCCGCGGCGCAGGAGCCGGTGCTACTGCGCGAGCCGGTCAGCGTGCGCGGGGCCGAAATCACCCTGCGCGACCTGTTCGGCGTCGAGGGCGAAGGCGCGGACGCCGTCATCGCCCGCGCGCCGGCGCCGGGCGCGACTTTGTCGCTGGATCCTGAATATGTGCGCGAGGCCGCGGCGCGACAGGGCTATCGCTGGGCCAACCCGTCCGGCCTGCGGCGGGTGAGCGTCGCCCGCGAAAGCCGGATAATCGGCGCCGAGACGGTCCGGGAACTGATCGCCGCCGAACTGTTCGCCCGCGACCGCCGCCCGCACGAAGTGCGGCTCAGCAGCGGCGCGCTGATCCTGCACGCGCCGGCCGAATCCGCCGGCGGGCCGGAGATCCTGGCGCTGGACCATGATCCGTCATCGGGTCTGGTCTCGGCGCTTATCGCCACCCATGACGGGGCCGAGCCGGTGCGCATCGCCGCCCGCGCCCACGCCACGGCGGACGTGCCGGTGCTGGCTCGCCCGGTGGCCGCCGGCGAGACGATCACCGACGCCGATATCGACTGGGTTCCGATGCGCGCCGATCGGCTGCGCGCCGACGCCGTAATGGACGCCGACCGCATCGCCGGCCGCGCCGCGCGCCGCGCCCTGCGCGCCGGAGAGCCGTTGCGCGCCTATGATTTGCGCGAGCCGGTGGTGGTGTCCCGCGGCGAGGTGGTGAACCTCGTCTTCCGCTCCGGCTCCCTCACCCTCACCGCCCGCGCCCGCGCGCTTCAGGACGGCGGCGCCGGCCAGAACATCCGTTTCGTCAACCTGCAGTCCAACCGCACGGTCGAGGCGGTGGTCACCGGCGCCGGCCAGGCGCGCGTGGGCCGCCTTCCCGCCGAAGCCTCGTAACCACCCGGACCGGAGCCGCCTCATGACCATCCGCCGCGTTCTCGCCGTCTGCATTCTCGGCCTCGCCGTTTCGGCATGCGGAGCCACCGCCCAGCGCCTGGCCGAAGTCGGCCGCCCCCCGGCGATGAGCCCGATCGAGGATCCATCCCAGCTGGCCGGCGGCGGAGTCACCCGCATCCCGATGCCGGCCGAGGAGGCCTTCGGCCCCAATGAGACCAACTCGCTCTGGCGCCCCGGCGCACGGACATTCTTCGGCGATCCGCGCGCCAGCCGCCCCGGCGACATTCTGACCGTCAACATCAACATCCAGGATAACGCCCGGGTGCAGAACGCCACCAACCGCAGCCGCACCAGCAGCGAGAACTCGCGCATCAACAATTTCCTCGGCGCGGAGACCAGCCTGGCCAACATCTTCCCGAACGCGATCGATCCGGAGAACCTGACCCGGTTCGGCTCCACCAGCTCCATGCAGGGCTCGGGCTCGGTCGACCGGCGCGAACAGATCAACATGGCTATCGCCGCCATCGTCACCCAACGTCTGAGCAACGGGAACCTGGTCATCGCCGGCCGGCAGGAGGTGCGCATCAACAACGAGGTGCGCGAACTGCTGATCACCGGCATCGTCCGGCCCGAGGACATCGCCGCCGACAACACCATCCGCCATACCCAGATCGCCGAGGCCCGCGTCTCCTATGGCGGCCGCGGCCATATCAGCGACATGCAGCGCCCGCGCGTCGGCCAGGAGATCTACGACATCCTGTGGCCGTTCTGAGCGGCGGCGTTTACCGGACAAGCGAAGGGCGGCCCGCAGGCCGCCCTTTTCGTTTCATATGCGCCTTCCACCCTCTCCCAATCCTTATCGCTGCTTCCCGGTTCGGGTCAGGACGCGGACAGCGACGCTTCATACCCTCCCCCGGCGCGGGGAGGGCCGGGCCTGCGGGCGTCAGTCCGAAGGCCCGGGGTGGGGGGAAGTTTCCGTTCGCGCCATTCGCCCCCCACCCCACTCGGGACGGCTCCGCCGCCCCTCGTGACCCTCCCCGCGCCGGGGGAGGGTGGGAGGCGTCAATGGCGCGCTCTCCGGGGATCGGCCGGGAAGCAGATTTGACCTTCAGGCGCCCTAAACGCCGCGCCGCGCCTGGAATGACGGCGGTTGCGTGTAGTGAAGAACAGCGCCCTTCTTGCACCGTCCCGGCAATGGCGAAAAACCGCAACGAAATTTTCCAACCCTTTTCCGGCGGCGGACGACCTTATGATTGTTAGAGGGTGAAAAAGGACCCCTGCATGGCCCGCAACGCCGAGCGCGTATACGACGAATACCTGACCGTGCTGGCCCGGTCCGGCGACCGCGGCGCCTTTGCGGCGCTGTTCCGGCGCTGGAACCCGCGCGCAGTGCGGCACGCGAACCGCCTGCTGGGTGACGCCGACACCGCCGCGGACGCCGCGCAGGAAGCCTGGCTGTCCGCCGTGCGCGGCCTGGCGCGGCTGGACGACCCGGCCGCGTTTCCGGCCTGGTTCCTCGGCATCGTCGGACGGCGCTGCGCCGACCGCATCCGGAAGAACCGGCGCGGCCGCAAGCTTGCAACCGCCGCCGCCGCAGACCCCACCTTCAACGGCGCGCAGACGCCGCCGCCCGGCGGCGAACCGGCGCTGACCGCCGCCATACGCGCCCTGCCGCCGGTGCAGCGCGCGGTGGTCGGCCTCTTTTACCAGGACGGCCTGAACACCGCCGAGACCGGCCGCGCGCTGGGCCTGTCCGAAGCCGCCGTGAAATCGCGGCTGCACGCCGCCCGCGAAACCCTGAAATCCGTCATCGCAAGGAGAGAGAGATGACCCGTATCGACGACGATATCCGCGCCGCCCTGGAGGCGGAGGACGCCGAGCTGTTCGAAAAATATTCCCGAGAGCCGGGCATGTTCGAGCAGATTTTCGCCACCTTCCGCACCCGCATGGGCGGATGGATGCTGCTGCTGATGCCGCTGATGCTGGCGGTGTTCGCCGCCGGAGTATACGGCGCCTGGCGCTTCATCCATGCGCCGGAGCTGCGCGACATGCTGCTGTGGGGCGGGCTGGCCTGGATCTGTTTCACCGGCGCCTGGATCACCAAGCTGTGGTTCTACATGCAGGTCGACAAATACGCCTTGATCCGAGAGATCAAACGGCTGGAGCTGCAGGTGGCGCGGCTGGCGTCCAAACAGGCGCTGTGACGCGTCTCAGTCGTCGCGGTGGACGCGCTCGTTGCGTTCGTGGCGCTCCTGCGCCTCAAGGCTGAGCGTGGCCACCGGGCGGGCGTCGAGGCGGGCGACGCCGATCGGCTCTCCCGTCTCCTCGCAATAGCCGTAGGTGCCTTCGTCGATGCGGCGCAGCGCGGCGTCGATCTTGGCGATCAGCTTGCGCTGGCGGTCGCGGGCGCGCAGCTCCAGCGACCGGTCGGTCTCGGTCGAAGCGCGGTCGGCCAGATCGGCCAGCACGCCCTGCTCTTCCTGGAGATTGGCGATGGTCGAGCGGCTCTCGCGAATGATCTCTTCTTTCCAGGCCAGCAGTTTGCGGCGGAAATACTCCTTCTGGCGCTCGTTCATGAACGGCTCGTCTTCGCTCGGCGCATAGCCCGCCGGCAGCTCGATGCTGGAGTCTTTCACCTTGGCCTTGGTCGCGCCCATTCGCTGGCTCCCCTTACGCTCGCGTCGCCCCCCGCGTCGCCGGTTTTCCGAGCGCGGCGGAGCATATTCGGCGCCGCTTTCGAGTCAACGCGCTTCAACTGTGAAGAGTCTGTGATGGTCTTTAGTAAAAGAATCAGGCGAATCAGCAGGTTGCGCGCGCGCCAGCGACTGACGGTCAGCCTTGGTGCTTGGCCAGCTCTACTGCGGCGCGCGTCTCGACCTCGTCCAGAACCGCTTCAAGCCGGGAATCGTTCGTGCCTTCGCGGCGCGTTTTCAGAGCGTCCATCAGCGCCACCAGCTTGTGGCGCGGCACCCCGCCCTCAAGCAGGGCCAGCTTCAGGTCGTCCAGCACGTCGAGCAGCGAAAAGGCGCGTTCGGTCGCCCGTTTTTTCGCTTCCTTGAAATCACCGACGCCCTGCAGGGCGAGGATCGCATCGACCGAGGCCAGCGCCGAAGCGCCTGCGGCCGGCGCGGTGGCGCGCGTCTCCGCACCGGTCTCAACCGAGAAGCCGTCCTTGCCGCCGCCCGCCTTGCGGCGTGCGGGCGCGGACGGAGTGACGGAGCCGGGGCCGGTGATCTTCATGACGGGCGAAGCGAACCTGATTTGCGAACCGTATCCGAGGCTTCGCCGCGTCGCGTTAACAAGGGTTTAAGCTTGCGCGCCGGACCGGCAGAAACTGCCGCCTGCACGCCTGGAGGCGCGAATCCTGCCGCCCGGTCAGACTGACGCCTCTCATGTAAGTAGTTGATATTAATGATATTATTTTCTCGCGCCCTATGCGCGCGTCTGGCACGGCGCTGGCATTGCCCCTGGCGGACCCAGAACCGGAGCCCGCATCGATGCGACTGCTGATCGCGCTGTTCGCCGCCCTCGCCCTGGCCGGACCCGCCGGGGCCAATTCGCGCATCAAGGATATCGCCGACGTCGAGGGCGTCCGCGAGAACCAGCTGGTCGGCTATGGCCTGGTCGTCGGCCTCAACGGCACCGGCGACAGCCTTCGCAACGCCGCCTTCACGCGCCAGTCGCTGTCGGCGATGCTGGAGCGCTTTGACGTCAACACCCGCGAAGCCAACCTGAACACCCGCAACGCCGCCGCCGTGATGGTGACGGCCAACCTGCCCGCCTTTGGCACGCAGGGCACGCGGATGGACGTGACAATCTCGGCCATCGGCGACGCGTCCAGCCTGCAGGGCGGCACGCTGATCGCCACGCCGCTGATCGGCGCCGACGGCCAGGTCTACGCGGTGGCGCAGGGCGCCATCGCCGTCGGCGGCTTCCAGGCCCAGGGCGCGGCGGCCAGCGTGACGCGCGGCGTGCCCACCGCCGGGCGCATCGCCAACGGCGCGCTGATCGAACGCGAGTTGCGCTTCGACCTCGCCGGGCGCGAGACGGTGCGGCTGGCGCTGCGCAACCCCGATTTCACCACCGCCCGCCGCATGGCCGAGGCGATCAACGCTTACCTGGGCGCGGCCGCGGCCGCCGCCGTCGATCCCGCCACGGTGACGCTGACCCGGCCGGATTTCTTCCGTGGCGACATGGTGGCGCTGCTGGCCGAGGTGGAGCAATTGCGCGTCCGGCCCGACATGATGGCACGCGTCGTGATCGACGAAGCCACCGGCACAATCGTGATGGGCGAGAATGTGCGCGTCTCCACCGTCGCCATCGCCCAGGGCAATCTGACCATCTCGGTCTCCGAAACTCCGGTGGCCAGCCAGCCCGCCCCGTTCAGCGAACAGGGCGAAACCGTGGTGTTGCCGCGCACCCAGGTCGAGGTGACCGAGGACATTCACCAGCTGGGCGTGCTGCCCGAGAGCGTGTCCCTGAGCGAACTGGTCGACGGGCTGAACTCCCTGGGCGTCAGCCCGCGCGACATGATCGCCATCTTGCAGGCCATCAAGGCCGCCGGCGCCCTGCAGGCCGAGATCGAGGTTCTGTAGTGGACGGACTGCCTTCATCCGACGCTTTGCTGGCGCAGGCGCTGTCCGGAGCGAGCCGCGAGACGCCGCGGATTCCGCGCGTGGCGAACGAGGCGGAAGCGCGCGAGGCGGCGCAGGCGTTCGAGGCCTTCTTTCTGTCGCAGGTGCTGGAGGCGATGTTCTCTGGCGTCGGCGAGAACAACCCGTTCGACGGCGGGCCGGGCGAACGCGCCTGGCGCGGCCTGCTGCACGAGGAATATGCATCCGTCATGGCGCGCGCCGGCGGCATCGGCCTGACCGAGCGCCTGACGGCGGAGATCCTGCGCTATCAGGAGGCGGAAGCGTGACCCGGCTGGCGGTTTCCGGCGGAGCCGAGCGCGCCGTGGAGATGACGCGCCTGACCACGCGGCTGACGTCGCTGGTCGAGGCCGAGACAGCCCTGTTCAAGGCGCGCCGTCCGCACGAGGCCGCGGCCTTCCAGGACGAGAAGTCGCGGCTGGCGACGGTGTACCGGCGCGAAACCGCCGCCATCAAGGCCGACCCGCGGCTGCTGGATGGCGCCGGCGCCGCGGCGCGCGAGGCGCTGGCCGCGGCGACGCGGGCCTTCCACGCCGCGCTGGCCGCCAACGGCGCCGCGGTGGAGACGATGCGCACGCTGACCGAGGGCATCGTTCGCGCTGTCGCCGACGCCGCGGAGAGCCAGCGCGCCAGCCTGTCGGGCTATGGCCCCGGCGCGGGCGCCCGCAATCCCGCCGGCGCGCCGGCCATCGCCGTCAACCGCACGGCCTGAGCATCGGCACGAAAAGAAAAGGGGCGGCCCAGAGGCCGCCCCAATCCTGTCTCCGGCTCCGAAGAGCCGGGCGAGTTTTTCAACCCTTACGCGGAGCGCAGGTTGACGGCCTTCGGGCCCTTGCCGCGCGAGTCCGGCTCGGTGTCGAAGGAGACCTTGTCGCCTTCGTTCAGCGAGCGCAGGCCGGAGGCTTCCACCGCCGTGGCGTGGACGAACACGTCCTTGCCGCCATCGTCGGGGGTGATGAAGCCGAAGCCCTTGGTGGTGTTGAAAAACTTCACGGTGCCAGTGGTCATTGCAGTGTAAGCCTTATTCCCGTCCCGCGTCCGGAACATCGTTTTGGAGGCCGGCGCGGCGTCCCGCGCTGGCGGCATCATGGGAAGCGAAAGACGGGGGAAGGCTGAGACTGGTCTTCGGGCGAGGCCCGCAAGAGCATTCAGGTTCCGCCGGGCCTATGGGCCGCCCGCGATCCGGCGCATATGGGCGATCCGCACGCCAATAGCAAGTGAAATCGGCGTGAGCCTAAAGAAACAGCCCGCCGAAACCCCCCGCCGCCGGGCCGGCGTTCAGGCGCTCCAGCCCCGCCTGGTAATTGGCGAGCTGCGCCGTCAGATAGGACGGAACCGGGCCGCGCTTGCCCTGCGGCCCCTCCAGCAGCGATTTCAGCGCCGGGTCCTGGGTCAGCTCGCGGTAGGCGCGCTGGATGGCGCTCATCGCGTCCTCAAGCGCCTTCATCGCCGCCTTGGCGCGCTCCGGGCTCGACAGCGACAGCGACGACGGCAGGCCCAGCGCATACACGGGCGGCGCCGCGGCGCTCCGGTCGGCGTTCTTGTCCAGCGCCGAGGGGGTTTTCGTCACCGCGCCGGGGACCAGGCCCAGCCCGGCCAGCGCGTCGCGCCCCTCCGGCCCGGCGGACAGGTCGATGGTGACGTTGGTTTTCGGGCTGATGCGCAGGATGTCGCCATCCGCCGTGCGGCGCACGTCGGCCGAGCCGTCGAACAGCAGCACCGCGTTGATCTTGAAGGTCAGGCTGCGCAAGGTGTCGTTCGGCCCGATCACGATCTGGCGCTTGCGCCCGCCATTGACCGAAACGAAGAAGCTGTCGCCCGCGCGCACCGACGTGCGGTCGGTGACCACCCGCGTATCGGCGTAGGCCACGGTTCCGCTTGGCAGGCCCAGCTTGCCCAGCACCGAATCCCCGCCCGGATCGACCACGATGGCGGCGGCGTCGGAATGGCCGCCGCGGCCGCCGGTCTGCACCGTCCAGTCCAGCGCGCCGCTGGCGGCGTCGAACTGCGCCGCGAAACCGTTGCGGGTTCCGTTCAGCGTCTGGCCCGGCAGGTCCCCGGTTGTATTGCCGGCGACATAGACCTTGCCGTCATGCACGGCCACCGAGCGCGCCGCGTCGTCCGCGTCCGAGCCGAGAAACGCCGTCCACGCCACGGCGGGCGACGCGCCGTCGCCGATGCGGATCAGCACCGCGTCACGGCCGCCGGAATGGCCGTTGACTGCGTTTTCGGCCACGAAGCCCGCGCCCGCGGAGCCCGCCACATAGATCGCCCCGTCGTCGCCAACCGTGATCGCGCCGATGCGGCCGCCGTCCAGCGAGCCGAGATCCAGCGACCACAGCGCCGCGCCCTCGCCGTCACCGGCGTCGAACTTGCGCAGCACCGCGCGCCCATCCTCGGCCGAGACCACCAGCAGGCCGCCATCGGCGGCCACCGCCGTGGCCAGCGCGCGCTCATTGCCCGTATCGCCGACGCGGCGGGTGTAGAGCGCCTCGCCGGAAGCCGAGATCGCGCGCACATAACCGTCCCAGGCGCCGCCCTGATGGCCCTGGCCGCCAAAGGCGGTGCTGGCCTCGCCCGCGACATAGATCGTGCCGTCGGCGGCGATGGTGACGGCGTTGGCGCGGTCGTCGCCGGTTCCGCCGAAACGCTGCGCCCACTGCTCGACGCCCGCGGCGCTGTACTTGACCACCAGGGAGTCGTCGCCGCCGATATCGTGGGTTCCGCCCATGGCGCCCTTCACGGTTCCGGCGACCACGACATTGCCCTGCGCGTCCACGGCCACGGCGGCGCCGGAAGCCGATTCCGACGCACCCAAGACCCGGGTCCACACCAGCTTGCCGGTGGAGTCGTACTTGGAGAGCACCAGATCGGTCTCGCCCTTGATCTGCTGGCCGTCGACGCCGGCGCCCGTCTCGCCCACAACATACAGCGAACCATCGGCCGAGGCCGCGCTGGCGTGAATCTTCAGCGGGTTGACCTCGGTGCTGGTCTTGGTCTCGCCCTTGTCATTGGTGGTGGAGATGACGGCGGCGTCGGCCTCCAGCCGCCGCGTGAAGGCGGTCTGCGGATCGCCGGACAGCACATCCGTAAGCTTGAAAATCTGCCCCGCCGCGCCGTCACCGGTTCCCGACACGCCGGCCAGATAAACCGCCGGCTGCGCGTCCGGCGCGCTGAAGCTCAGTGTCTCGGTCAACACGCCCTTGATCTTGAACCCCCAGTCGTCGCCGGGAACGATGCCGTTCGAATCCGGGGTTCCGATTTTCACCCGCTCGATGCGGGTCATCATTTCGGCGTCTTCCAGGGCGGCGTTGATATGGGCCGTCACATTGTCCAGTGTGCGCGGCGTCGCGCCCATGTCCGCGAGGTCGATGTGGATCGGCGTATCGACCCCCATCTTCCGCACGCTGATCGTGAAGCGCACATCGCCCAGGAAATTGTCCACCTCGGCGTCGAAGGCGCCGGTGTGGACGACGCCGGTGGGGTATTCTGAAAGTCCGCGCGAGATCGCCACCTCGCTCTCGGCGCGCGACAGCTTCTCGCCCTTCAGCAGCGTGAGCTCCTCCAGCTTCAGCTTGCCCAGGAAGTCGTCCAGCGCCGACAGCCCCTCGGTAAAACGCCGTTCATGGATTGGCGACAGCATCTCGCCGCGTTTCAGCGCCGCCGCCTCGGAGGCCAGCGAGTAAAGCTGACGCAGCCCCTGATGCAGGGCGAACAGCGCCTTGTGGTCGCCCGGCGCGTCGAGGCGCGAGAACTCGCGCAGCTTGGCGTCGAAGGAGACGCCATTGGCCAGAACGCGCCGCGCCACATCGGCCAGCGGCGAGATGCCGCCGCGAACGTCCCAGGGCGGCATGATCTCGGTCTTGTTGGTGTTGAACTGGCCGCTGGACGCGCCGGACGGCTGCGGCTTCAGGCCAGCGCGCTGCGCGGCGCCCTGGGCCTGATACCAGCCGGCCAGAAGGTCCGGATCGAAACCAACGAAATTCACCACGGCGCGAACACCCAGTTCTCCAGAACGCAGGATCGCCCCTCAGGGTGAGGAAATCGTTTATGGCGAAGGAAATTCGGCCAGGTTTTCAGTTCTCGCCATGCGCCGCCGCCGCGGCCTCCTTCAGCGCCGTCATGGCGACACGCCAGGGCCCCGGCCCGTAGCTGATCCGGGCGACGCCAAGTTCGGACAGGCGCCGGGCCGACGGCGCGCCGGGCTTCATCATCACGTTCACCGGCAGCGGCGAAGTCTCGCAGATGCGGGCGATCAGCCCTTCGCCGGTCAGGCCGGGAACGAACAGCCCGTTCGCGCCAGCCACGGCGTATGCCTGCGCTCGCTCCAGCGCCGCATCCGCCAGCGCCGCGTCATGCCGCTCCGCCGGCGCCTTCAGGAACAGGTCGGTACGGGCGTTGATGAAGGCCGGGACCCCGGCCCGGTCCGCCGCCACACGCACCGCAGCCAGCCGCGCCGCCTGATCCTGTATGGATCGCAAACCCTCGCCGGCGATCATCCGGTCCTCGATATTGAAGCCGATCGCGCCGGCCTCTATCGCCCGGCCCGCACTTTCACCCACAGCTTCGGGCGAGGCTCCGTAACCGGTCTCGAAATCCAGGGTCACCGGCAAATCGACCGTGGCCGCAATACGGGCCAGATTGGCGAGCGCGAGGTCCAGCGGCAACGCCTCGCCGTCATCATGGCCATGGGCGGCGGCGACCGACCAGCTGCCGGTGGCGATGGCCTTCGCGCCCGCTGCGGCGATCACCCGGGCGCTGCCCGCGTCCCAGGCGTTGAACAGGATCAGCGGATCGCCCTTCACATGCAGGGCGGCGAACGCCCGTGCGCGTGCGGCTTGTTCTGTCATGACGCGGCCTCCCCGTTGCTGTGACGGCCCGGAGAGGACTTAGCCCCGGCGGGACAGGAATGCAGCCCGGAACTTGCGGAAATTTGCGTAATCCGGGGGCTCAGGCCGCCCGGGCGAATTTAACCGGCTCGGATTGCAGCTCCGCCCGCGCGCCGCCGTTCAGCCGCGCCTCGTCGACATGGCGGGCGTTGATGCGCGCGATGTCGGGCCGGCGCAGGCAGAAGGCCGCCAGCTCCGCCGCGGTGATATGCGCAGCCGCCTCGCCCAGCTCGGCGTAAACCGCCGCGGCAAATTCCAGGTCCGCGTCATAGTCCAGCGTCCAGCGCAGGCGCTCCAGCCCGCCGCCCGGACCGGCGAGGTTGGCCTTGCGCAGGTGCGGGTGATTACGGATCCAGGGCGTCACATGCTCGCGCTCTTCCGGGGTGCGGGCCAGCTTGTCGGCCTCGTGCAGCAGCATCGCCGGGAATATTTCGCAGTCGAGCCCGTGCGGAAACAGGGCCGGCATGTTGTTGCTGGCGTAGTCGGCGCCGGAAGCGTGCAGAAGGTTGACCACGCGCCCGCAGATCACAGGATCGATGAACGGGCAGTCGCTGGTGACGCGCATCACCAGGTCCGCCCCCGCCTCGCGCGCCGCCTTGGCGTATCGGGACAGAACGTCGTCCTCTGGTCCGCGCACCACCATGTAGCCGGCGTCGGCGGCTTCCTCGGCCACTTCCTCGTCGCCATAAGTGTCTGGAACGGCGCACAGCACCAGGCCGGCCCCGGGAATGGCGGTGCAGCGGTCCAGGCAGCGCAGCAGCGCGCTCTTGCCGCCCAATGGCTCCAGCACCTTGCCGGGCAGCCGGCTGGAGCCCATTCGCGCCTGAACGATCACCGCCAGCGTCATGCGCCGATCCCCGCGTCCCTCATTCCGTCAGAGTGCGGCCGCAGCGCCTAACGCCGCGTTAACCAAGCCCGCGTCAGCGTCGGACCAGTTAACGATTCGGGGACCCATGCCCAAAACCGACGCCGCCATCGCCGCGCAGTCCGTGGAAGGGCTGTTCTCGGGCCGCGATTTCCGCGTCCCGCGCATGAATCTGGACGGCAAGTCGGTGCTGATCACCGGCGGCACCGGCAGTTTCGGCCGCCGGTTCGTCAAAACAGCATGCGAAGAGTTCCGGCCGAAAAAGCTGATCGTCTTCTCACGCGACGAGCTGAAACAGTACGAGATGGCGCAGGACTTCCCGCCATCGCGGTGGCCGTTTCTGCGCTATTTCATTGGCGACGTGCGCGACGAAACCCGTCTCGACATGGCGATGCGCGACGTGGACGTGGTGATCCACGCCGCGGCGCTGAAGCACGTGCCGATCGCCGAGTACAACCCGTTCGAGTGCATCAAGACCAACGTGATGGGGGCCGAGAACGTGGTGCGCGCCGCCATCAAGCGCAGCGTGAAGCATGTCTGCGCCCTGTCCACCGACAAGGCGGCCAGCCCGATCAATCTCTACGGGGCGTCGAAACTGGCCTCGGACAAGATCTTCACCGCCGCCCAGGCCATGGGCGGTTCTGGCGGACCGAAGTTCTGCGTGGTGCGTTATGGCAATGTCGTCGGCTCCCGCGGTTCGGTGATCCCGTATTTCCGCCGCCTTGTCGATGAGGGCGCCGAGCAGCTTCCGATCACCGACCCGCGCATGACGCGGTTCTGGATCACGCTGGAGCAGGGGGTGAATTTCGTGCTGTCCAGCCTCGCAATGGCGCGCGGCGGCGAGATTTTCGTGCCTAAAATTCCCGCCATGTCGACGGCGGACCTTGCCCGCTCCATGGCGCCGGACCTGCCGCACAAGATCATCGGCATCCGTCCCGGCGAGAAGCTGCACGAAACCATGATCACCGCCGACGACGCGCGCGCCACCGTGGAGCTGGAGGACCGCTACGCGATCCTGCCGGTGTATGATGGCGAGCTTCGCGCCCGGTACCTGGCCGAGGGCGCGCGCGCCGCGCCCGAGGATTTCGCCTACGCGTCCGACACCAATCCGGAGCGCCTTGACGCCCGGTCGCTGCAGACGCTGCTGGCGAGGAGTTTCGCCGCGTGAGCCCCGGGGGGCTGGGCCTGTAATGACCGGACCGCGCATCCTGATCCGCGCCGACGCCGCGCCTGAAATCGGCGGCGGGCATGTGATGCGCTGCCTGTCGCTGGCGCGCGCGCTGGCGGCGCGGGGGGCGCAATGCGCCTTCCTGACAAACGCAGGCGCGGCGGAGGCCGCCCCGGCGCTGGCGCGTTCAGGCTTCACCCACGCCAGCGTTCTGGCTGCGCTTAAACCACCCTTCGACATACTGATCGCCGACCATTACGGCATCTCCGCACCCGATGAAACGGCGCTGAAGGCCGCCAGCGGCGCCCGCGCCGTCGCGGTGATCGACGATCTGGCCGACCGGCCGCACGCCTGCGACCTGCTGATCGACCATAATTACGGCAAGACCGCCGCCGTCTACGCCGGGCGCCTGCCGCCGCATGCGACGGTGCTGGCCGCGGCGGACTACGCGCTTCTGGGACCCGGCTACGCGCAGGCGCGCGACGCGGCGCTGACCCGCCGCGCCTCGGGCGGCGAAGCGAAGCGGGTGCTGATCGCGCTGGGCATGATGGACGCCGGCGCCGCCACCCTGCCGGCGCTGGCGACGGTGCGGCTCGCCCTGCCCGATGCGCAGGTCGACGTGGTGACGGGCCCCGCCGCGCGCAGCCGCGCGGTGCTGGAGGCCGCCGCCGAAGCCGACCCGCAGATCGAGTTCACGGCCGACGCCGAGGACATGCCGGCGCGCATGACCGCCGCCGATATCGCGGTCGGCGCCGGCGGTGGGAGCGCGCTGGAACGCTGCTGCCTTGGCCTGCCGTCGGTGATCCTGATCCTGGCCGACAACCAGGAAAAGCTGGCGAAAGCCCTGTTCGCCGCCGGGGCCGGCGTCGCCGTCGACGCGCGCGAGCCGGGTTTCGAGACCGCCCTGTGCAACGCGCTGATCTTCCTGGCCGGCGATCCCGCGCGCCGCGAGACCATGAGCCGCGCCGCCGCCGCGATTTGCGACGGACAGGGCGCGGCGCGCGCCGCGGACGCGATCCTCGCCCTCGCCGCCAACGGCCAGCCCGCCGCCGGCCTGAAAAGCGCATGAGGGGGAAGCGATAATGGCCACACCGAAACCTGCCGCCGCCCCGTCGCCGCGCTGGATCGTCGCCGGAGGCGGACTGTCCGGCATGGTCGCCGCCTGGCGGCTGGTGCAGGCCGGGGCCGCGCCCCTGCTGGCCGAGCCGTCGCCGCGCCTGGGCGGCGTCAATAATTCGAAACCGTGGAACGGCCACCAGCTCGATTTCGGCTGCCATCTGTTCGGCAATGACGACGACGCGACCACGGCGCTCTATCTCGACATGATGAACCGCGAGGCGGTTCCCGTGGCCCCGAAGATCGCCAGCGTCACCAATGGCCGCCTGGCCGCGGATGTCGAGTATCCGGACCTCGCCGCCTTCGACGAGGCCGAGGCCGGCGCGGCGCTGCTGGGCCTGGTCGAGGCCGCGGCGCGGGACGAGGCCGAACCGGACGGCGGCGACGCCAGCCTCGCCGCCTGGCTGGAGCGGCGCTATGGCGCGGCGGCGGCGCGCCTGGCCGGCCGCCGCCCGGCGCTGAGCGCCGCCGAAATGCGCCGCAAGGCGGAGGCGGCCTGATGGCGCAGGCGCCGGAATTCGAGATCGCGGGCCGGCCCGTCGGCGCAGCGCACCCGCCGCTGGTGATCGCCGAGATCAGCGCCAACCATCTCGGCCGGCTGGACCGCGCGCTGGAGACGATGGACGCCGCCGCGCGCTGCGGCGCGGACGCCATCAAGCTGCAGACCTACACCGCCGACACCCTGACCATCGACCATGACGGCCCCGGCTTCGTTATCGAGGGCGGGCTGTGGGACGGCCGCAAGCTCTACGAGCTCTACGCCGAGGCCCACACGCCCTATGACTGGCACGAGGCGTTGTTCGACAGGGGCCGCGCCCTGGGCGTGCCGGTTTTCTCCACCCCCTTTGACGAAACGGCGGTGGCGCTGCTCGAAAGCCTCGGCGCACCGGCCTACAAGATCGCCTCGTTCGAGATCGTCGACCTGCCGCTGATCGCGCGCGTCGCCCGCGCCGGCAAGCCGGTGATCATCTCAACCGGCCTCGCCAACCTGTCCGAAATCCACGACGCGGTGAAAACCGCGCGCGAGAACGGCGCGCAGGGCCTGGCCCTGCTGCACTGCCTGTCGGCCTACCCTGCCCCGATAGACGAGGCGGACCTGCTGACCGTGCCGCATCTGGGCGCCGCCTTCGACGCCGTGCCGGGTCTGTCGGACCATACGCCGGGGACCGCCGCGGCGGTGGCCGCCGTGGCGCTGGGCGCGCGGGTGATCGAAAAGCATTTCACCCTCAGCCGCGCCGATGGCGGGCCGGATTCGGCCTTCTCGCTTGAGCCGGAGGAGTTCAAACGCCTTGTCGAGGATTGCCACGCCGCGCAGGCGGCGCTGGGCCGGGTGCGCTATGACCTCGCCGGTTGCGAGACGGGCAGCGTGGTGTGGCGGCGCTCGCTGTATGCGGTGAAGGACATCGCGGCGGGGGCGGCCTTCACAAGCGACAATGTACGCTCGATCCGCCCCGGCCACGGGTTGGCCCCGAAATGGCTGCCGGAAATCCTCGGCCGCCGCGCGGCGCGGGCGATGAAGCGCGGCGACCCGATGCGCATGGACGCCATAGACTGGAATGACGGAGACGGACGATGACGGCCACTGCCCAGCTTGACGCCTGGCGCGGCGATTTCGGTGATGACTATGTCGAGCGCAACGCGCCGCTGGACGAAGTGCTGCGCATCCGCACCCGGATGTGGGCGCGGTTTCTGGACGCCATGGACGCCGCGCCGCCGCACAACATTCTGGAGGTCGGCTGCAATATCGGCCTGAACCTGCGCGCGCTGCCGCGCCTGACCGGGGCCGAACTGCACGCGGTGGAGCCGAACGACAAGGCGCGGGCGCGGCTGCTGGCCGACGGGGTGATTCCGCCCGGAAATCTGCACGCCGGGGCGGGACAGAAACTGCCCTTCCCGGACGCCAGCTTCGATCTCGTCTTTACCTCCGGCGTGCTGATCCATGTCCATCCGGACGACCTGGGCGCGGTGTGCGGCGAGATTCACCGCGTTTCGCGGCGCTGGATCCTGTGTTCGGAGTATTTCTCCACCCGGCCGGAATCGATCCCCTACCGGGGGCGGGACGACCTGTTGTTCAAGCGCGATTTCGGCGGCTTCTATCTCGATCGCTTTCCGGACCTGGAATGCGCCGCCAGCGGCTTCCTCTGGCGGCGGACGACCGGGCTGGACGACGCCACCTGGCAGGTGTTCCGCAAGCGCGGAAGCTGACTGTCTGGTCGCGGATCGGCTCACCCCACATCCACTACGCCGCACACCCTCCCCCGTCGTGGGGAGAGCCTGCCCCGGACTTGATCCGGGGGTCGGGACCCCGGGCGTCAGTCCGGGGGACCAGGGTGGGGGCGTTTTTTGCTTGCGCCGTTTCCCCCACCCCACTCGCTTCGCTCGTGACCCTCCCCACGCCGGGGGAGGGTGGAAGACGGGCGGCCCGTGATGAATCTGCGCCCTATACGCCCAGCACCTTTCCCAGCGTCTCCACCACAAGCGCCGGATCACCGTCGTCCATGCCGGGATAAAGCGGCAGCGACAGACATGTTTCATAGTATTCCGCCGCGCCCTTCAGGGCGTGTTCGCCATATAGCCGCACATAGTACGGCTGGGCGTTGACGGGGTAGTAGTGCACCTGCGTCCCGATCCCCTGCGCGGCCAGCGCCGCCATCACCGCCGCGCGCGTCTTGCCCGCCGCCGCGAAATCGATGCGCGCCACATAGAGGTGCCGGCACGGGTCGCAGTCTGGAACCCGGCCCGGCGGCCGCGCCAGCGGCGCCAGCGCCGGCATGGCCGCGTCATAGGCGGCGGCCAGCGCCCGGCGGCGCTGGGCGAACTGCGGCAGTTTCGCCAGCTGCGACCGGCCAAGCGCGGCGTTGATGTCGGGCAGGCGGTGATTCCAGCCCAGCTCCTGCAACTCGTGCCGCCAGGGCTGGCCGCGGGCGACGGCGTCCTCGAACCGGTCCGGGTCGCGCTCTATGCCATGGCTGCGCAGCCGCGCCATGCGACCGGCCAGCGCCGGATCGTTACTGGTCACCATGCCGCCCTCGCCGCAGGCGATGGTCTTGACCGGATGGAAGGAAAAACAGGCCATGGCCGAGAAGGCGCAATCGCCCGTCCGGCGTCCGCCGGCATGCAGACTCCCCAGTGCGTGGCAGGCGTCCTCCACCACCGCCGCCCCGGCCGCTTGCGAAATTTCGGCGATGGCCGGCATGTCGGCGCACTGTCCCGCTAGATGCACCGGCAGCACGGCGCGCACCCGCCGCCCCCCGCAGCGGTCCAGCGCCGCGCGCAAACTGTCCGGCGTCATCAGGCCGGTGTCCGGGTCGACGTCGGCGAACACAACGTCGGCCCCGCAATAGCGGGCGGCGTTGGCCGTGGCCACGAAGGTGATGGCGGGAACGATGCAGACATCGCCCGGCCCCGTTCCCAGCGCCGCCAGCGCCAGGTGCAGCGCCGCCGTGCCGGAATTGCAGGCCACGGCGTGGGCCGCGCCCGTCGCAACAGCGAACTCGGCCTCGAAAGCCGGAACCTCCGGACCGGTGGTCAGAAAGTCCGAGCGCAGGGCGCGCGCCACCGCGGCGACATCGTCGTCGCCGATGCTCTGACGCCCGTAGGGCAGGAATCCGCGTTCCGTCATGCGCCGTCATCCTGATGCGAGTCGCGCCAAAACGAAGCGGCGCCCCGATGGAGCGCCGCCGCGTGACTGCGAATGATGCGGACTCTAACCGCCGCGGATCAGGTTGAGGATGATCTGCGGCTGCGAGTTGGCGATCGACAGCGCCTGCACGCCCAGTTGCTGCTTGACCTGCAGGGCCTGCAGGCTGGCGCTCTCCCTGGCCAGGTCGGCGTCGACCAGCCCGCCGACGCCCTTGGTCAGCGAGTCGATCAGCTTGCCGACAAAGCGGGTGTGGGCCTCGATCTTCTTCAGGTCAGAGCCGAGATTGGCCAGCGCCTGGTTGACATTGTCGAGGCTGGCCTGGATCTGCGACACGATGCCAGCGGCCGCCGTGGCGGTGTTCAGGCTGGCGGTGGTGGCCAGCGTGATGATCGATCCGGACAGGCTCATGTCCTGGGTTTTCAGGGTGACGGTGCGCGAGGCGTCGGCGTCGGCCAGGAACTCGATGCCGCCGGCGATCGCCCCGTTCAGCAGATTGGCGCCGTCGAATTCGGCGTTCGACAGGATCACCTGGATCTGGTCCAGCAGCGCCTTGAAGTCGGCGTCATAGGCCTGGCGTGAGTAGCCGTCGATGGACGGGTCCATCGCCGCCGTCGCCTTCTCTCGCATCTGGACCAGCAGGTCCGAGATCGCCTCGCCCGCCGCCAGGGCGACATCGCCGATGGTGGTGGCGCGATCCAGGCTCTGCTTGACGGCGCCCAGGCCCCGGATGTCGGAGCGCATGTTTTGCGCCACGGCGTAGATCGCCGAGTTGTCCTTCGCGCCAGCGACCTTAAGCCCGGTGTTGATCCGGTTCTGGATCACCTGGAGCTCGTCATTGGTCTTGTTCAGGTTCTGCAGCGCGATCATCGCCGCGGTGTTGGTGTGGATGCTGAGTGTCATGTCCGCGTCCTCAAGCCGGGCCGCCGCAGCTTCGCGGCGCTCGCGGCCTGCGTCGCAACGGGCGTGCCGTTTCGGGACAACCGGTTTTTTTACGTGTTTTCAGATAGATAAAAGAATCAACGCCCGCCAGCGCGGACGCCAGCGGGCGAATTCTGCCGGGCCGCAAACGCGCGGCGCGGCGGATTTTGCCTATGTGCTCAGGCCTTTTCGTCGAGCACGCCGGCCTGCTGTGAACGCAGAAACTCTCTCAGCTGCAGCATGTTCTCGGGCGGCCATTGACGCACGACTTCCCCGGTCGCCTGGTCGATCATCCGGTACACGAATGCGTCGGCGCCCTCGTCCTTGACGATCGTCAGGCGAGAGTCGCGGAACACTTCGCGGGCCATCTGCTCCACCAGCAATTGCAGGTGCCGGTCGTCTTTCGGTTTCGGCTCCGGCGCGGGCTGCGGATCGCGCTGCAGGCGCGATTCAGCCCCGGACGAAGTCTCGACCTTCTTGACGACAGGTTTCACCGGCGGCGGCGCGACCGTGAAGAATGGTCCGTTCACCTGGCTCATGATCCTAACGCGGCCGTGTCCCCGGCCGCGCCTCCTCATGATTCCCGGTTACTTCCGGCCGCGAGGCCTGCGGCGGGGGCGGGAACCCCATTAGCCCCCGCCGCCGGCCGTCGCGATTAACGGAAGTAGCCGAGAATGGCCGCCGGCGCCGAGTTGGCGATCGACAGGGCCTGAATGCCCAGCTGCTGCTTGACCTGCAGCGATTGCAGCCGTGCGCTCTCGCGAGCCAGATCCGCATCGACCAGGTTGCCGATGCCCGTGGTCAGGGCGTCGGACAGCTTGGACACGAAGGTGCGGTGGATCTCCAGCGACTTCGAGCCGGTGCCCAGACGCGTCAGCGACGCGTTGACGTTCTCCAGCGACGTGTCGATCTGGCCGACGATGGTCGCCGCCTGCGTGGCGGTGCCGAAGGACGCCGTGGCCGCAACCGTCACGATGCTGCCGCCGAGCGACATGTCTTCGCCGGCCACAGTGATGGTGTTGGAACCGTCGGAGTTCGCCAGCGCGCTGATCTGGGCGGTCGTGCCATCGATCAGGTTGGCGCCGTTGAACTCGGCGTTTTCGGCGATGGTGGCCAGCTGGTCGCGCAGCGCCTTGAAGTCTTCGTTCAGCGACGTGCGGCTGGCGTCGTCGAGCGACGTATCCGCCGCGGCCAGCGCCTTCTCCTTCATCTCGATCAGCAGATCGGAGATCGCCTCGCCCGCGGCCAGGGCCACGTCGACAGACGAGATCGCCATGCTGAGCGAGTTGGTGACGGCGTTGTAGCCGGCGATGTCGGACCGCATCGACTGGGCGATGGCGTACAGGCCGCCATTGTCCTTGGCCGAGGCCACGGCGAGACCGGTGTTGATCCGGCCCTGGACCTGCTGCAGTTCGGCGTTGGTCTTGTTGAGGCTTTGCAGGGCGATCATCGCGCCCGGATTGGTATTGATGGAGGCCATTTCTTAGCCCTTTCCCTTCTGGTTGTTACACAGGCGTTTTGCCTGCAGGGTCTTCTGACCCGTCGTCGACACCAGCAAGGCCCGCGCCAGATGCGGCCGCGTTAAGGGCTTTTCCCGACTCCCCTGATTCTAGCGGCGAGTCGGGACGCGCCGGGATTAACGCCAGGGGCGCGCCCGGCAGAACTTGCCGCCCAAACCCGGGAATCCGCCCGGCAAATTTTGCCGGTCGGCAACAATGTATGGAAAACAAACTGTTAAAATCCGGCCTGCCGCGCTGGAAAGACGGGGCCGCCCCGGAGGGCGGCCCCGGCGTCCTTACCGGAAGAAGGACAGGATGGCCTGAGGCGCCTGGTTGGCGATGGACAGCGCCTGGATGCCCAGCTGCTGCTTGACCTGCAGCGACTGCAAACGGGAGCTTTCCTTCGCCAGGTCGGCGTCGACCAGATTGCCGATCCCGGTGGTCAGCGCGTCCGTCAGCTTGGCCACGAAAGTCCGGTGGATCTCCAGGGACTTCGAAGTCGTGCCCAAACGGGCGAGGGACGCATTGACGTTGTCCAGCGAAGATCCGATCTGGCTGGCGATCGCCGCCGCCTGCGTCGCCGTGGCGAAGGAGGCGGTGGTGGTGATCGTCACGATCGAGCCTGACAACGACATGTTTTCGCCGTTCACCGTGATCGTATTGGAGCCGTCGGCGTTGGCGAGCACTTCGAAGTTCGCCGTGGTGCCGTCGATGATGTTGGTGCCATTGAACTCGGCGTTGGCGACGATCGAGCCGATCTGGTCGCGCAGCGCCTTGAAGTCCTCGTTCAGCGACGTCCGGCTCTGGGCGTCCAGCGATGTGTCCGCCGCCGCCAGGGCCTTCTCCTTCATCTCGATCAGCAGGTCAGAAATCGCTTCGCCGGCCGCAAGCGCGATATCGGTCGTCGAGATGCCGCGGTTCACGGAATCTGTGACGGCCTTGTATCCGCTCACTTCCGACCGCATGCGCTGGGCGATGGCGTAGACACCGCCATTGTCCTTTGCGCCGGCGACCGAAAGGCCGGTGTTGATGCGTTGCTGGACCTGCCCGAGCTCCATATTGGTCTTGTTCAGGTTCTGGAGGGCGACCATCGCCCCCGCGTTGGTGTTGATCGATATCATTGGGGTTCCTCCGTTCTGGAAGCTGAACGGCCTTTCAGGCCGGGGGACGTTTTGTCCCTGCCCCTGCATCAGCAATGCCCGTGCCCGCAGCGCGTGCGCAGAACACAGGTCAATACATTGAAATTTATACTGTTTTTATTTCTCACGCTTCACGCCCTGGCCGGGCATGACGGTATCGGTCCGGCAGGAATGGCCGGGCGGCGGTTTTGGCCGCTTTGCAATCAGGAAAAAACGGGGATCAACCCGCCGCGGCGGCGCGGGCCTGGCCGGCGCCGGCCGGGGGCTCCAGCCCCTGCATCACCGTGCGGTTGATGTCGATCAGGATGTCGATGTCGTCATGATCGCGCAGCACGGCGCTGGAATGCTTGGAGACGAAGATCGACAGCGAGATGATGCCGGCGCGCAGCGCTTCGGGCAGCTTGTTCTCCGGCGTCGCGCAGTCCAGCGCCATGGCGCTCCACATGCGCCGGTTCCAGTCCAGCGCGTCGGCCAGGGTCTTCAGGTCGCCCTCCTTGGCGCGCATCAGGGCGCGCGTGACCTGGCCGAACAGGCGGTATTCCGTCGCGCGGGGGTCTTCCGACCGGGAGGCGGCGGTCTGGTATGCGTTAAGCGGCGACATTACTTCAGCCTCGCGTCCTCGTACTCGATCAGCTTCCGGCAACGGTTCAGCGCCTTGTAGAACTCGCCGGCCATCACGTCGCGGCTGACGGCGACGCAGTCGGTCATCACGTCCGGGTTCGTGATCGCATTCATGAACTCGGTCATGCGCAGCACGAACTCGTCATAAAGGCTGTCGTCCTTCCTGGTGGACAGGTACATCATCATCACCGGGAAGTAGATGCGCCGCGCCGGCGTCGTCACCTCGTTCTCCTGCATGATGTCCTTTTCGCGCAGCACCGCGGCGCGGTTCTGCAGCACCAGCGTGGCGCGGCGGTCGCCATTCTGGACCACGGCGCCGTTGAGAACGAACTTCTCCCCCGGCTTCAGCGACAGTTTGAGCGCCATGCCCCGCGCCTCCCCAGATGCGGCGAATTCCCCGCAATATCAAAAAGCTTTGCAAGCGAGGGTGAAGAAAGGGTTTCGGCGCTTCCGGTCCCGGCGTTAACCCGATGTCAAGCGAAGCGCCGCGCACTTTGCCCATGTCCGCGACAACCGAACTTTCCGCCCTCGCCGTCGCCCCCGCCGAAGCCGCGCCCAACGCGGCGCGCGACGCCGCCCCCGGCGCCCGCAAGGGCCCGGACCTCGACGCCGCCTTGCAGGGCGTGGATGCGAAGGCGGCGAAGGCGATGCGCAAGCGCGTCGCGGCGCTGAAGCGCGCGGTGGCCCTAAGCGACGCCGAACGCGGGGCAGAGGCGCTGGCCCTGTGCGCAAAGACGCTGGACGCCGAGCCCGAATGCCCGCTGGCCAATCATGTGACGGCGGTGACGCTGGACCGCATGGGGCGTTACTCGGCGGCGATCGGCTTCTACGAACGCGCCTGGAAGCGTGACCCGCACAATCCGGAGATCTACAGCAACCTCGCCATGACCGCCTGGCGGCTGGACATGCTGCCCGCGGCGGAGAAATTCTTCCGCCTGTATTGCCAGATGCAACCTGGCGACCCCAATGGCGCGGTCAATCTCGGCTGCGTGCTGCGCGACCAGTCACGGTTTTCCGACGCCATAGAGGTGATCCGCGCCGCCATCTATGCGCATCCGGAGAACGCGGCGCTGTGGAACGCCCTCGGCACCGTGCTGAACGACACCGGCGACCCCGCCCAGGCCGTAACCTTCTATCAGGAGGCGCTGCGCATCGACCCGGATTTCGCCCGCGCCCGCAACAATATCGCCGTGGCGCTGGAGCTAACCGGCGAGACCGAGGCGGCGCTGGCGAATTTCGACGCCGCGCTGGCGTTGTTCCGGCTGCGCGGCGCGCCGGCGCGCGATGTGGCCACCATCCGTCACAGCCGGGCGCTGACCCTGCTGGCGCTGGGCCGGGTGGAGGAAGGCTGGTGCGAATACGCCTCGCGGCTGGACCCCGCCTATCCGCAGGCGACGCTGTTCGCGATCAAGAAACCCTGCTGGGACGGCGCGAACCCCGCGCAACTGAAAGACAAGCGCGTGCTGCTGATCGGCGAACAGGGCCTCGGCGACGAGGTGATGTTCCTGAACGCCGCGCCGGACCTGATCGAGGCGATCGGGCCGGACGGGAAGCTGATGATCGCCTGCGAGGCGCGCCTCGTGCCGCTGATCGCGCGCAGCTTCCCGGAGGCCGAGGCCGGCCCGCACCTCACCATGATAGCCGAAGGCCGGCATGTGCGGGTTCCGGCGCCAGCCCTGAAGGGCGCGGCCGAAGCGGACATCTGGGCGCCGATGGCGAACGCCCTGCGCGCCTTCCGCGGTTCGGTGGAGGCGTTTCCGGACCGCGCCGGATACCTGCGCGCCGAATCGGACGAAATGGCGCGCTGGCGGAAATGGCTGGCTTCGCTCGGCCCCGGACCGAAGGTGGGGCTGTTGTGGAAATCGCTGAAGATGGACGCCAAGCGGTCGAAATTCTTCTCGAGCTTCGAGGCTTGGAAACCCGTGCTGCAAACGCGCGGCGTGCAGTTCGTCAACCTGCAATACGGCGAGGTGAACGAAGAATTGGAGCAGGCTGAGAAACAGTTCGGCGTGCGAATTCACCAGCCCGAAGGCATCGACCTGAAGAACGATCTCGACCGTCTGGCGGCGCTGGGCGCGGCGCTGGACCTGACCATCGGCCCGATGAACGCCGCCAGTAATCTCGCCGCCGCCTGCGGCGGCGAGATCTGGATTCTCAACGCCCAGAAACACGCCTGGACGACCTTCGGAACCGGCGCCCTGCCCTTCTATCCACGGGCGCAGGTGTTCGCCGCCGCACGCTTCGGCGGCTGGACGGAGCTGCTGGACCGCATCGCCGACGCGCTGGCCGAACGGGCCGCCAAGACCAAGGCCGCCTAGGGGTCAGCCCTCGTCCGGCGTTTCGCCGCGTTTTCTCAGGATCAGCTCATAACGATGGCCGCGCAGGTCGAAGAAGGCCGGATAGCGTTCAGGGTCACAGGCGCGGACCAGGTCAAACTGCGAAGCGATGGATTTGTCCGGGTCCAGCCGGCTGTCCTCCGGCATGCGCCGGCGCCAATAGCTTTCCCCCTCCCGGCCCTGCGGCTGCGGCGAGGGCGCATCGGCATGGTCAACGGCGTGATCCAGCAACTCAATCAGTGCGGCATAGACCCGAGCGTTGATCTCGGCGTTCAGCTCATGGCCTTCCAGCGTCACCCGCGCCTTGGCCCAGATCGCCCCGGCGTCCACCTTGTCCTCGGCCTCGACCAGCGAAACCGTGATCTCGTTCTCGCCGCTCGCCACCGTCCAGGCCAACGGCGACCAGCCCCGCCCCTGCGGCAGGTCGGAAGCGTGGGTGACCAGCGCATGGCGATAGCGCGCCCGCGTCTGCGCCGGCACGATGTCATGGCACGCCGCCAGCAGCAGCAGGTCGCCGCTGCGCAGATCCGCAAGATCGTGGATGACGGCGGCGTCATGGCCCTTGCGCCGCGCCGCGCCCGCCCAGCCCTGAAGATGCGGCAGCATCGCATGGGCGGGGTCGGTGCAGACGACGTCGATACGCAGGGGCGTGAGGGCCATCGCGGTCAATCCCGCCCGGTTTCGCCCGCCCCGTCAAGGGCGTTCCGGCGCCGCGCGCTTTACCCGCCGCGCCCGCGCCTTATGCTGCGCCGCGACGCCAGCCGGGGACCACGCATGCGTTTCGAGGGCACGAAAACCTATGTCGCGGATGCGGAGCTGCGCGCCGCGGTCAACGCCGCCATCGCGCTGGAGCGTCCCTTGCTGGTCAAGGGCGAACCGGGCACCGGCAAGACCGAGCTGGCGCGCGAAGTGGCGGCGGCGCTGGGCGCGCCGCTGATCGAATGGCATGTCAAGTCGACCACCAAGGCGGCGCAGGGCCTCTACGAATACGACGCCGTGGCGCGCCTGCGCGATTCCCAACTGGGCGACGATCGGGTGAAGGACGTTCGCAACTATATCCGCCCCGGCAAGCTGTGGGAGGCCTTCACCGCGCCGGAACGCCCGGTGCTGCTGATCGACGAGATCGACAAGGCCGACATCGAGTTCCCGAACGACCTTCTGCAGGAGCTCGACCGGATGGAGTTCCACGTCTACGAGACGGGAGAGACCATCAAGGCCGCGCGGCGCCCGGTGGTGTTCATCACCTCGAACAATGAAAAGGAATTGCCGGACGCCTTCCTGCGCCGCTGTTTCTTCCACTACATCGCCTTCCCGGACGAGGCGACGATGCGCGCCATCGTCGAGGTGCATTTTCCGGGGCTGAAAAAGCGCCTGCTGGAAGAGGCGCTGAAACTGTTCTACGAGGTGCGCGCCGTGCCGGGGGTGAAGAAAAAGCCTTCCACCTCCGAACTGCTGGACTGGCTGAAACTGCTGCTGGTCGAGGACATCGACCCGGCGCTGCTGAGCGAGCGCGACCCGCGCAAGCTGATCCCGCCGCTGCATGGCGCGCTGCTGAAGAACGAGCAGGACGTGATGCTGTTCGAGAAGCTGGCCTTCATGGCCCGCCGCGCCGGCGGCCCTAATGGCGGCCCCGGCGGCCCCGGCGGCCCCGGCGCGGCGGAGTAGGCGGGCGAAAACCCTCTATCCGCCGCCGCAACCGCCAGTATACTTCGTCATGACGGAGGGGGCTGTCATGATGCGATTTCTGCTCGCCGCCCTGATCGCCATGGCGCTGGCCGCCGGACACGCCCAGGCCGAGGACTGGGCCCGGTATATCGCCGAAGCTGAAGCCGCCGCCGCAACCGGTGACCTGGACGCCGCCGCAAGCAGCGCCGCCCTGGCGGTCGAGGCGGCGCAAAGCCCGGCCGAGGCTTTCAATGCCCACCGGCTGTTGGCCGAAATCCTGTTCGCGCAGGGGCGCGCGCACGAGGCGGCGGTGCAGGCCGAAGACGCCCACGCCGTGATCCAAGCCAATGACCCGGCCAGTCTTGACGCGCACTATTACATTCTGGAACTCCTGCGCGATATCCACTCCGCCGCCGGCGACGACGGCGCCGTCCGCACGGCTGAGGCCCGCATGACCCATCTGCGCGCCTATGCCGCTTTCATGGCGCTGCCGGACAGCGGCGCATCCTGCCCGGCGCATGGCCGAACGGCGGGTCTCATGCACACGGGCGGCGTGTCCGAGCTGGGGGCGCTGACGATGGCCGTTATGGCTGCAGGCCTCTGGCGCGACGAGTCTGGTTTCCCTTTTACGCTGCCGCGGAATGCCTGTGCGCCAAGACAGGCGGTCATGGACTCGGGACGGTTGCGCATCATCGAGAACAGACCGGACATGCATTACGCAATGGTCGCCGCCGACATGGATAATCCGGATGCGCCGGTGCTGATGATCCGTCGATCCCGGATGCTCGGGAACTTGCTGAACATAGGGATCCGGGAGGGAACGCAAAATCCGGCGATCGGCGCCCGCTTTCATAACGGCAGGCTGGAAATCCTCTCCCTCTGGCGGGCGACGCCATCGCGAACCCAGGTGTCGGACTGGCTGGCGCAAGGCGCCACCGCCCCCGCCCTGATCGCCATCGGCCCCTCCGAAACCGGCGCGGACACGATCTTTCTGAACCCGGAAACAGAAGGTGGGGAAGAAACAGGGGTGGAATTTGGGGTGGTTTTAGAGATGGAGACAGGGCTGGAGACAGAAGTAGAGGTAGGGATAGAGACAAGCGTGGAAGCTGGCGAAGGCGGCTGAGCGCGCCTACCCCGCCGCGGCCATCAGCGCCGCCGCCTCCTCGTCCAGGCCCAGCGCGGACAGCGCGGCAGCGGCGATATGCGGCGCGTTCAGCCCGGCTTCGTCATACATGCGTTCGGGTTTGTCCTGGTCCTGGAACACGTCGGGCAGGGTGAGCGTGCGGATGCGCAGCCCGGCGTCGAGCGCGCCGCGTTCCGCCAGCAGGTGCAGCACGAAAGCGCCGAAACCGCCGCGCGCCCCCTCCTCCACCGTGATCAGGGCTTCATGCTCGCGCGCCAGGCGCAGGATCAGCTCCTCGTCCAGCGGCTTGGCGAAGCGGGCGTCGGCCACTGTAGCGGGCAGGCCGCGGGCGGCCAGCGCGTCGGCGGCCTTCAGCGCCTCGCCCAGACGCGCGCCCAGCGACAGGATGGCGATCTTGCCGCCCTCGCGCACGATGCGGCCCTTGCCGATCTCCAGCGGCGCCGGATCGGCCGGAATCTCCACCCCCGTCCCCTCGCCGCGCGGATAGCGGAAGGCGGAAGGGCGGTCGTCGATGGCGGCGGAGGTGGCGACCATGCGCGCCAGTTCGGCCTCGTCCGCCGCGGCCATGATCACAAAGCCGGGAAGCTGGCCCAGATAGCCGATGTCGAACGAGCCGGCATGGGTGGCGCCGTCGGCGCCGACCAGCCCGGCGCGGTCGATGGCGAAACGCACCGGCAGGCGCTGGATCGCCACGTCATGCACCACCTGGTCATAGGCGCGCTGCAGGAAGGTGGAATAGATCGCCGCGAACGGCTTCATGCCGTCGGCGGCCAGCCCGGCGGCGAAGGTCACGGCATGCTGTTCGGCGATGCCGACATCGAAACAGCGGTCCGGAAAGCGGTCGCCGAACAGGTCGAGCCCGGTGCCGGAGGGCATGGCGGCGGTGATGGCGACGATCCTGTCGTCCTTCTCCGCCTCATGGATCAGCGATTGCGCGAACACCTTGGTGTAGCTGGGCGGCCCTGCGGGGCCTTTCTGCTGTTCGCCGGTGACGACATTGAAGCGCGAAACGCCGTGATACTTGTCGTCGGCGGCCTCGGCGGGCGGATAGCCCTTGCCCTTCTGGGTGACGACATGGATCAGCACCGGGCCGTTGTCCATGTCACGCACATTCTTCAGCACCGGGACAAGCTGGTCGAGATTGTGCCCGTCGATCGGGCCGACATAGTAGAAGCCCAGCTCCTCGAACAGCGTGCCGCCCACGGCCATGCCGCGGGCGTACTCCTCGGCCTTGCGGGCCGTGGTCTCCAGCCGGAACAGCCGCGCCACCGCCTTGGCGAACTTGCGGAAGCGCCGGTAGGGCTTCGACGAGACCAGCTTCGCCAGATAATGGCTCATCGCGCCGACGGGCGGGGCGATGGACATGTCGTTGTCGTTCAGGATGACGATCAGCTTCTTGTCCAGCGCGCCGGCGTTGTTCATCGCCTCATAGGCCATGCCGGCGGACATGGAGCCGTCGCCGATCACCGCCACGACGCGACCGGGCTCGGCCTTCAGGTCGCGCGCCACGGCGTAGCCAAGCGCGGCGGAAATGGAGGTAGAGGCGTGCGCCGCCCCGAAAGGGTCGTAGGTGCTTTCCGACCGCTTGGTGAAGCCGGACAGGCCGCCGCCCTGGCGGATGGTGCGTATGCGGTCGCGCCGGCCGGTGAGGATCTTGTGCGGATAGCACTGGTGGCCGACATCCCAGATCAGCACGTCGTCAGGCGTGTCAAACACATGGTGCAGGGCGATGGTCAGCTCCACCACGCCCAGCCCGGCGCCCAGATGCCCGCCAGTGACTGAGACCGCGTCGATGGTCTCGGCGCGCAGTTCATCGGCGAGGCTTTTCAGCTGTGCGAGCGTAAAGCCGCGCGTGTCGGCGGGGTCTTTGACCAGGTCAAGCGTGGGGGTGTTTACGGCCATCGCTGCTGATACCGCCTTTCAGGTCCCGCGCGCCAGCACATAATCCGCCGCCTCGTGGAGAATATTCGCATGCTGGCCGAAGGGCTCAAGGTGACTCTTCGCCTGTGCGGCGACGCGCCGCGCATGCGCTTTCGCTTCGTCCATGCCCAGAATCGACACGAATGTGGCCTTTCCCTGACCGGCGTCCTTGCCGGCCGCCTTGCCCAGCTTGTCCGACTGGCCGCTGGCGTCGAGAATGTCGTCGACGATCTGGAAGGCGAGGCCGACATCGTGGGAATAGGCCAGGATCGCCTTGCGCACCGGCGCATCGGCCGAGGCGAGAATGGCGCCGGATTCGGCGGCGAAACCAATCAGCGCCCCGGTCTTCATACGCTGCATGCGCGCGACCATGTGGATATCCCAGTCCTCGCCCGGCGCGCTCATGTCCAGCATCTGGCCGCCCACCATGCCGCGCGCCCCGGCCGCCTGCGCCAGCCGCGTGACCAGCTCGTTGCGGATGCGTGCGCTGTGATGGGTGTCGGAATCGGCCAGGATCTCGAAGGCCAGCGTCAGCAGCGCATCGCCCGCCAGCACCGCCGTCGCCTCGTCATAGGCGCGGTGCACGGTCGGCCGCCCGCGGCGAATGTCGTCATTATCCATGCAGGGCAAGTCGTCATGCACCAGTGAATAGGCGTGCACGCATTCGATGGCCGCCCCGGCGCGCAGCAGGCCCCGCTCCTCCGCCCCGGCCAGGCGGCCGCACTCGATGGCGATGAAGGGGCGGATGCGCTTGCCCGGCCCCAGCGCCGCGTAGCGCATGGCCGAGATCAGCTGCGCCTCCGGGCCATCGGCGCGGGGGATCAGCGCGTCCAGCGCCACCGTCACCCGGTCGGCGGCTTCGTCCAGACGTTTGATGAAATCCGTCATCGCCCGCGCCTAGTGCAGCCGCGCGCCGTCGGGCGCAGGGTGTTCAAGGCCGATCAGCGCCACGTTCCCGTCCGCGTCGGCGACGCCGAGGGTGAGCACCTCTGACCGGAAGGGGCCGATCTGGCGCGGCGGGAAATTGACTACGCCCAGCACGCGGCGACCCATCAGGTCGTCAAGGCCGTATAGCGCCGTGATCTGGGCCGAGCTTTGCTTGACGCCGACGCCGGGGCCGAAGTCGATCCACAGCTTGAATGCGGGCTTGCGCGCCTCCGGAAACGGCTCGGCGCGCACCACCGTGCCGAGGCGGATGTCGATTTTCAGGAAGTCGTCGAAGCTGGCTTCCGGGGCTGGCGCATCGTCGGGTTTCATCGCCGTCAGTCGATCCCCGCCGCTTCGGTTTTCGCCGCGCCGTCGGCGCCGATGACGATCTTCTCCACCTTCAACTCGGCCGCCTTCAGCGTCTTTTCGCAATGCGCCTTCAGCGCCGCGCCGCGTTCGTAAATGGCGATCGACTGTTCCAGCTCCACCTCGCCAGCCTCGAGCTTTTTGACAATGCTCTCAAGCTCCGCCAAGGCGGCCTCGAAGCTCATTTTGGCGATATCGGCGTTTTCGGCGGCCATGGATTCTGCTCCTGCGTCGGGCGCACCATAGAAAGCCCGCGGGCGTGCGGCAACGCGTCTAAGGCCCGAAATACTCGTAGCGCCGGTGCGTCCAGTACCGGTCGCCATGATCGCGTACGCAGCGCCAGCCGCGGCGTTTCAGCGCCGGACGCAGCATGCGGTTGAACCAGCCATGGGCGAACAGCGCCACCCCGCCATGGCGGGCGGCCTGGACCAGTATTTCCGCGGCCTGTTCGGCGCGGGCCTCGGCCTGCCCCCGCGTCTCGCGCCCGCGGGCGAAACCCAGCCACCAGGCGCAGCGGGCATAAACGCCCCAGGTGCGCGGCGTAAAGCGCAGCGGCCAGCGAGGCGGCGGCAGGGGCGCCTCGACGAAGCGTTCGTCGATAATCAGTTCGCGGCCCGGCGCGGCGGCCCGCGCCGTCTCGATGGCGCGCGGCAGCGTGCTGGCGAACAGGGTTTTCGCCCCCTGGGCTTCTTTGACCAACCGTTTCGGCGGCTCCTGCCCCGGCGCCAGGCCGGCGCGGTCGTAGTCCGCCCACCAGTCTTCATAGTCGCGCCAGCCGATGCGCACCGTGCGGTCGCAGTCGGGCCGCCCGTGGCGGGCGATGGCGATGAAGCCCGGCTTGTCTTGCGTCGGGGTCACGGCAGGAGCGCTCATGGCTGGATCGACGGGCGGCGGCAATGCATCGGCGGCGCTCCCGGTCACGCGTCCGCCAGTGCGCGCACGAAGGCCGCGGCGGACCGCCCGAGCGCCGGCAAGTCGTATCCGCCCTCAAGCATGCAGACAAGCCGCGGATGACCGCATTGGCGTGCGATCTCCACAAGACGCGCCGCCGCCCAGGCGTAATCACTCTCGGTCAGGGCCAGCCCGGCCAGCGGATCGTCGGCATGGGCGTCGAATCCGGCGGAGACGAAAAGCATCTGCGGGGCGAAGCGCGCCAGCGCGGGAAACAGATCGGCCTCAAGCCGCGCACGCCATTGCAGCCCCGTCGTTCCTGACCGCACTGGCATGTTGACGACATTGCCGTTCAGGCCGGTCTCGTGCGCATGGCCGGTGCCGGGGTAGAGCGGGCTTTCATGGATGGAGGCGAAGAACAGGCGCGGCTCGCGCTCTGCAACCGTCTGGGTTCCGTTGCCGTGATGGACGTCGATATCGACCACCGCGACGTGGGACAGGGCTTTTTCCTCCAAGGCATAAAGCGCCGCGACGGCGATGTTGTTGAACAGGCAGAAACCCATCGGCCGGTCCGGCTCGGCATGATGGCCGGGCGGGCGCACGACGCAGAAGGCCGCGCCCTCGTCCGCTTCCAGCACCGCGTCGACGGCGGCGATTCCCGCCCCCGCGGCGTGCAGCGCGGCGCCGAGACTACCCGGCGCCATCCAGGTGTCCGGGTCCAGCGCCGCGCCCTGCGGACCGGGATCAAAACTGAAAATGCGGTCCACATGCTGTGCGGCATGGACCCGTAAAAGGTCACCTCGCATCGCTTTTGGGGCGTTCAGCCGTCGTAAATCCGGCGCATCGGCGTCCAACGCGCCGATGATAGCGCGATAGCGGCCAACGTGCTCCGGATGTCCGGGCGGAACGGCGTGCTCCCGGCTGGCGGGGGAATCGATAATAAGCGTGCGCATGGGCGGAACGATACCCGCCCATGCGCCGCCAGCGCTAGGCGTGATGGCGGGTCGCGCCGTTGCGTTTGCGCTTTGCGAACGCCGCCGTCATTGACGGCAGCATCACGAAATCCGGCTCGAATTCGGAGTAATTGCAGGTGATCTCCTCGCCCGCCGCGATGTCGCGGATGGCGTAGCCGAACACCGCATCCCGGAAATCCGTGTTCGGGTTTTCAGAGTGGTTCATGTGGCGGCCGTTGTCGGCGTCGAGCACCAGGCAACCGCGATCCACAGGGTGGGGATAAGTGTAGCGGTCGATGAAGCGTCGGATGCTCTCGGGCATCAGCGCCAGTTCGTCCTTGCAGATCAGCCGGTCGAACCCCGGCTCGAAACGATAGATGAGCTGCCCCTTCTTAACGGGCTCAGCTGCGAAAACGCCAACGCCTTCAATGGCGCTGGAGCCGATATAGGTGTCGACCAGCAACATGGGTCGTTTGCTCCCGGCGCCGTCGCGTCGACGACGGCAGTGGGAAATGCGGGGGCGGATGAGAACCGCCGCCAGCGCGGAGTGCGACGCTCCGGCGCCTATATTGACAGGATTCCCAAAAATGCAAGGGGGATTTTAGAACAGAAGTCAGCCTGTCAGAGAAATGTTCATGATCTTCACACCGGGTGGCGGCGTGGAATCATCGGGAACGAAGAAGTCGGGTAAAAGTTCCGCCCCCGGTTCGACGCTGTACTGATCCAGATTCGAGACACCCTCGGATACCAGGAATGTATCATCAATGATGAAATTGCCGGTGAAACTGGCCGCCGGCTTGGTCAGCACGCGATAAGCGGTCTCGGCCAGTATCTCGGGTTTGCGGCAATGCTTGAACGCCTCTTCCCCGGCCAGCACGTTGGCGATTGCGGCGGTCGCCACCGCGGTGCGCGGCCAGATGGCGTTGGCGGCGATGCGGCCCTTGAACTCGCCCGACCAGCCGAGGATGCACAAGCTCATGCCGTATTTGGCGCTGGTGTAGGCGACGTGCGGGGCGAACCATTTCACCTGCATGTCCAGCGGCGGCGACAGGGCGAGGATGTGGGGGTTTACCGCCTTCAGCAGGTGCGGCAGGCATTTCTGGGTGACCAGGAACGTGCCGCGGGCGTTGACCTGGTGCATCAGGTCCCAGCGCTTCACCGGCGTGTCCGCCGTCGGGCGCGGAAAAATAGCCGAGGCGTTGTTGACCACGGCGTCGATGCCGCCGAACCGGTCCACGGCCGCGGCCACCGCCGCCTCGACGCTGTCCTCTTCACGAATATCGCAGACTAGCGGCAGCGCCTTGCCGCCCGCCTTCTCAACAGCCTCGGCGGCGGTGTGGATGGTGCCTTCCAGCTTCGGGTGCGGATCGGCGGTCTTGGCGGCGATGATGATATTGGCGCCGTCGCGGGCGCAGCGTTCAGCGATGGCCAGTCCGATGCCGCGGCTGGCGCCGGTGATGAAGATGGTCTTGCCCGATAGCGACATGCGCGCCTCCCCCGTAACCGGGGCAGACTAGACCGGCCTTACAGCCCGCGCCACACCCGCCCGGAAGGACAGTGCAGGCCTTCCTCGCGGCGGCAGCGCTTCAGGGTGAAAATCACCGTCTGGGCGCGGCCGACGACCTCGGACAGGCGGACATAACCCGGCCCCATCGGCTGCGCCACCCGGCTGTCGGTGGAGCTGTCGCGGTTGTCGCCCATCAGGAACACATATCCTTCAGGCACCACATAGGGGCCGCTGTTGTCCCACCTGTAGTCATCGCCCCGTTCGAAGATCAGGTGCGGCTCGGCGGCGCCGGGCAAGTGCTCCTCATAAACCGCCACTTCCACCACCGGCCCCTCATGGGCCCGGTAGCGCAGGGTCTCGACATAGTCGCGCTGCACCAACTCGCCATTGATGTAGAGTCTGCCGTCGCGCAGTGTGACCACATCACCCGGCAAGCCGATGACGCGCTTGATAATGTTCTTGCGGCTTTCAGGGCTGCGGAACACCACGATATCGCCGCGGGCGGGATTGCGCGCGAACAGCCGCGCGTTCCAGTTCTCAGGAAACAGATAGCCCATCCCCAACGGCAGCGAGTGCCGCGAATAGCCATAGGACCATTTCGACACCAGCACGCGGTCGCCCACCTCCAGGCTGGGCTGCATGCTCTCGGAAGGGATGTGGAACGGGGCGAACAGGAGGGTGACGATAACCGCCCACACGCCCGCCACGCCGGCCAGGAACTTGACGGTCTCGGCCGCCTCGCCCGCCGCGCCCTTGGCGGCTTTCTTTATCAACGCCATCATTTCAGTTTCACCGCCGTTCCATAGGCCAGCACCTCGGCCGCGCCGTCCATAATGCTGGACATGGCGAAACGGAAGGTCACCACTGCGTCCGCCCCCATCTCCTCCGCGGCGGCGACCATGCGCGCATAAGCCTGATCGCGCGATTCCCCCATCAGTTTCGAGTATTCCGGCACCTCGCCGCCGACGATGTTGCGCAGGGCCGCGATCACGTCGCGCCCGAAAAAGCGCACCCGCACGATATTACCACGGGCCAGGCCCAGAACCTCGCCGACCTCTCGGCCCGGAACCGTGTCCGACATGGTGACGATCAGGCTCATTTCCTTCCTCCAGAATCCTGTTCCGTCGCGCTCAGCGACCGATGAAACAACATCGCCAGGCCAAGCGCAGCAGCCGCGGGCGGCGCGGCCCAGACCAGCGCCAGCGGCCAGGCTGGCGCGAAACCGGCCAGCAGATTCGCCGTCACCATGGCCGCCTGGGCGGACAGCCCGCCCAGAAGCAGAAAGTAGGCGAGACGGTTTGCGCCCGCGTGCGCGGCGGCCATGCGAATCTCCCTTGCCTCGTCCCCGGAATGGTTCAGGCATCGTGCGTCGGGGTTGGGGCGAAAACAAGCTTGCGACACGGCGAAAGCAGAGGGAACGCCAAGGGCCGCATCCCGCTTGCCCGCGCAGCGTTCGGCGGCGATAAGGCGGCATGACCAATGATTCAGCGACCCCGATGCCCGAACATCCCGGCGAACGCGATGAACGCATCATCGCCGGCGTGGTCTACATCCTGTTCCTGATCGGGCCGGCCAACGGCCTGACCATGCTGATCGGCGCGATCATCGGCTGGATAAGGATGGACAAGGCGCCGGAATGGCTGCGCGGACACTATGTGTATTCGATCCGCACCCTGCTTTACGCGCTGGCGGCGGCGATCCTCGGCGCGGTGCTGATCCTGACCATCATCTTCTCGCTGGTCGGCATTCTGCTGATCTCGCTGATCGCCATCTGGGTGGTGGTTCGCAGCGCCATCGGCCTGATCCGCCTTGTCGATGGCCGTGGCCATCCCGACCCGAAGGCGTTGTTGTTCTAGGCGAAATTTCTACTCCACCCCCAGCGCCGCGTCGCCGGGCAGCAAGTCTTCCCCCATGCAGATATCGGCCAGCGCCGCGGGCGCGGCGGCCAGCACCGCCTCGGCGAAAAAGCGCGCGATCTCGATGCGCCCTTCGGCGTAATCGGGGTCCCCAACATCCTCCTTCAACCGCCTTTGCGCCGCCACTGCGCCGACACACAGCAGCCATCCGCCAGTCACTTCACTGACCAGTTTCAGAAACGGCGCCGCCCCAGCCAGCGCGTCGGCGCGTTCGCGGCGCGAATCCGTCAGCCATTTCGCCGCCCGTTCCAGCGCGTCGGCGGCGGGGCGCAGGCGTTTGGCCAGCGGTGGCAGATCGGGGTTGGAGGAGGTCGCGCAATCTTCCGCCGTCTGGCGGATGTCCTCCAGCAGTTCGCGCAGCGGAAGGCCGCCCTGCATGGGCAGTTTGCGGCCCACAAGGTCCATCGCCTGAATGCCGTTCGTGCCCTCGTATATCGGGGCGATGCGCGCGTCGCGGAAATGCTGGGCGGCGCCGGTCTCCTCGATATAGCCCATGCCGCCATGGATCTGGACGCCGAGGGAGGCGGCCTCGACCCCGATATCGGTCGACCAGGCCTTGGCCAGGGGGATCAGTAATTCCTCGCGGCGTTTCGCCCAGGCGCGCTCTTCCTCATCCGGGTCGAACGCGGCCTCGTCGGCGCTGACGGCGCAGTGATAGCAAAGCGCCCGCGCCGCCTCGATCTTCGCCTTCGCCACGGCCAGCATCCGCCGCACGTCGGGATGGTCGATGATGGCGTGCGGCGGCGGCCCCTCGCCGTCCGGCGCGCGGCCCTGCCGGCGCTCCTGCGCGAAGGTCAGCGCGCGCTGATAGGCCGCCTCGGCGACGCCGACGCCCTGCACGCCGACATTCAGGCGGGCGGAGTTCATCATCGTGAACATCGCCGCCATGCCGGCGTTCTCGGCCCCTATCAACCAGCCCCTGGCGCCCGAAAACTCCATCACGCAGGTGGGGCTGCCATGAATGCCCAGCTTGTGCTCAAGCCCGATGGCCTTCACCGCGTTGCGCTTTCCGGGCGCGCCTTTCGCATCGGGGATGAATTTCGGGACCAGGAACAGCGATATGCCTTTCGTGCCCTCCGGCGCGCCCGGCGTGCGCGCCAGCACCAGGTGCACGATGTTCTCAGCACAATCGTGCTCACCCCAGGTGATGAAAATCTTCTGCCCGGTGACGGCCCAGCTTCCGTCACCGTCCGGTTCAGCCCTGGTCTTCAGGGCGCCGACATCCGATCCCGCCTGCGGCTCGGTCAGGTTCATCGTCGCCGACCATTCGCCGCCGATAAGCTTTGGCAGATAAAGGGCGCGCTGGTCTTCGCTACCGTGGGCGATCAGCGCCTCGATGGCGCCGAAGGTCAGCATTGGGCCAAGACCGAAGGCCATGTTGGAAGCCTGCAGCATCTCCAGCACCGCCGAGCCCAGCGCCCGCGGCAGGCCCATGCCGCCATGTTCGGGGCGAAACTGCAGCCCCTGCCAGCCGCCCTCGACGAACTGCGCATAGGCTTGGCGGAAGCCTTTCGGCGTCGTCACCGCGCCGTCCTTCAGCGTGCAGCCTTCCAGGTCGCCGCTGCGGTTCAGCGGCGCCAGCACGTCATTGGCGAACTTCGCCGCCTCCTCCAGCACCGCCGCCGTCAAGTCGTCCGACAGCTCGTCGAAGGCCCCGGTGGCCTTCAACCCGTCCATGGCGGCGATCTCCTGCAGCGCGAAGCGAATATCCGCGACCGGCGCGCGATAGGTCATCTGGCGGCCCTCCCAGCCTGTCGTCGCAGTGTTAAGCGCCCCGCGCGGCGCGGCAAGCGCGGAAGGCCGCACCAAGTGCGGAAACGCCGTGTTTCTTCCGTCTCGCCAATGTGTGATTGGGCGCGGGACCAGCACGCGCTAGAGTCACAACATGAGGTTCGCCGTGCTCGCCCCGCTGTTCGCCGCGCTGGCGCTGGCCGCCTGCGTCAGCACGCCGGTTACGGATCCCGTCCGCTTGCCGGCCGGCGAGTGGCGGCTGGACCCGAAACACGCCTCGGTGACCTGGCGGGCGCGGCACCTGGGGCTGAGCTGGACCACCGGACGCTTCGACAATGTGGACGCGACGCTGCGCTTCGACCCCGCGAACCCGCAAAGCGCCGAACTGACGGCGATCATCGACGCCACGTCAATTTCCACCGGCCAGCCGGATTTCGACGACACCTTGCGCAGCGCCGGCTGGTTCGACGTGGAGCGCCATCCGCAGATCGTGTTCCGCTCCGCCGAGGTGTTCGTGAACGGCGACGATATCGGCCGCGCGCGTGGCGAACTGACCCTGAAGGGCGTGACCCGCGAAGCCGAAATGCGCATCGAGTTCTATGGCGGCCTGTTCAATCTGCTGGAGGGGCGCGACACCATCGGCTTCGGGGCCGACCTGACGGTCTCGCGCTCCGATTTCGGGATCGGCGCGCTTGTTCCGCCGCCGTTCGCGGGCGATGACATCCAGATCCGCATCGAGGCGGAATTCCTGCGCGAAAGGGACAGGCGATGAGCGCAAAGACCCGATACGACGCCGTGGCGATCATTCTGCACTGGCTGATCGCCGCCATGCTGGTGGGCATGATCTTTTTCGGCTGGTGGATGGGCGATCTGCCGGATGAGGACTTCGTGCGGAAGTTCGAGGCCTACCAGCTGCATAAATCTTTCGGAATCCTGATTCTGGCGCTGTCGCTCGTCCGCCTCGGCTGGCGGCTGGCGCACAAGGCGCCGCCGCTGCCCGAAACCATGAAGGGGTGGGAGAAGGCGCTGGCGCGCGCCACGCACTGGGCCTTCTACGCGCTGATGATCGGCATGCCGCTGGGCGGCTGGGCCGTCGCCTCGGCCTCGCCGCTGAACATCCCCACCGTGGTGTTCGGCCTGTTCGAGCTGCCGCGCCTGCCGGTGCCGCGCGGCGAAGAGACCGAAGCGCTGCTGGCTTTCATGCACGGCCGCGGGGCGTGGGCGATCCTGATCCTGCTGGCGCTGCATGCAGGCGCGGCGATCAAGCACCATATACACGACCGCGACGACGTGCTGACCCGCATGGTCCCGCTGCTGAAACCGATGAAAGGCAAGCCTGAATGATCCGCCTCGCCCTCGCCGCCGCCCTGGCCGCCGCCCCCGCCGCACAGGCGCAGGACTGGACCGTTGATCATGAATCCAGCCGCGTCGGCTTCGAGACCGAGGCGCTGGGGACCGCGGTAAGCGGGCAGTTCCGCGAGTTCGATGCCGGGATCCGTTTCGACCCGGACGATCTGGAGAGCGCCGTCATCCGCGCCGTGGTGCGCGTCGGCTCGGTCGCCACCGGATCGTCGCAGACCGACGGGGCGCTGACCGACCGTTCCGGCTTCCACCCGTCGCAGTTTCCGGAAGCCGTATTCGTCTCCGAACGGGTCGAACGCGATGGCGAGGGCTATGTGGCGCACGGCGCGCTGACCATCCGCGGCGAAAGCCGCGACATCGCCCTGCCGTTTGCGCTCACCATCGACGGCGGGCGCGCCGTGGCGCAGGGCGGTTTCGAGATCGACCGTGCTGATTTCGGCATCGGCGGGCGCAGCTGGGGCGACGCGGCGCGCCATGTGCGCGTGCTTCTGCATATCGAGGCGGACCGGGCGCATTGACCGCTTGTATCCTATAGGCTACATTTCAGCGTGCTTGAGGTTCGCAGCACCGCGCGCTTTTCGCGCTGGTTAGACCGGTTGAAAGACGAGCGTGCGAAAGCCCGCATCGCCTTGAGAATCCGCCGGGTCTCGCTTGGAAACTTCGGCGACGTGAAAAGCTTGGGCGACGGCGTCAGCGAACTGCGGATCGATTACGGGCCGGGTTACCGAGTGTATTTCTTCAGAACCGGCGGAACCGTGGTGGTTCTGCTGGCTGGTGGCGACAAACGAAGCCAGAGCCGGGACATCGCCGCCGCCAAGGCGCTAGCGGCGGAATTGAAGGAGCAGCGATGAGCGTCAAGACCAGACCCTGGGACGCGGCGGAGCATCTCGGCACTGACGAGGCTGTCGCCGAATACCTCAGCGCCGCCATCGAGGACGGTGATCCGAAACTGATCGCCGCCGCCATCGGCGATATCGCCCGCGCCCGCGGCATGACCCGCATCGCCCGCGAAACCGGCCTGTCGCGGGAATCGCTCTACCGGGCGCTCAGCGAGGACGGAAACCCCAGCTTCGACACCGTCATGCGCGTGGCGAAAGCCCTGGGCGTGAAACTGGTCGCCCGGCCCGCCGGAGGCGCACAGGCCGCCTGATCCTGCTCTACTCCTCCTCGGCCTTCAGCTTGCGGCGTTGCTCCTGGAGGCTGTCGGGATAGTCGCCGACATCGCCGTAATCGAGGAATCCGTGATAGCGCTTGTGGACGCCCTTCACGCGCGCGGCGTGCTTGATCGGGCACCAGTACTGCTCGGTCCGCGAGGCGATCTCGTGCACATAGGCGATGACGCCGTTGGCATAGCCGCAATAGACGCAATTGATCTTCTGCAGCACGTTCAGATAGGCGAGGCGGTGACGGTCGATCACCACGTATTCCCGCCGCTTCACCTGCCGCAGGCCGTAAACCGGAAAACACACCCCTTGATACAGGCTAGCGATCAGATCCAGCAGCGCCACCGGAACCACCACGATGTAGATGAAGGGCGAGGTCAGGATCGCCAGGAACCCTGAATCGATCAGGAATTTCCGCGCCGTCAGCTTCAATGATCGGTGCTGCTCTTTAATCTTGCGGCTGAACACCGCGCGGCCATGCGTCCAGCGATAGCTGAGGTCGCGGCGGCGTTCGATCAGCCGCGATTCCAGCTCGGCTTCCAGATCGCGGATTTTGCCGATCAGTTCGTTGATGTCGCGCTTCATGGCGGCCTCCGGCTCTTTTGCCGCCATCATGCCATGAAAATGCGGCCCGCGCCGCTCAGGCTGATTCGGCGTCCAGCGAATAACCGGCCGAACGCACGGTGCGGATCGGGTCCTTGCCGCCGACGGCGTTCAGCGCCTTGCGAAGCCGGCCGATATGCACGTCCACGGTTCGGGCCTCGACATACACGTCAGAGCCCCAGACCGCGTCCAGCAATTGTTCGCGCGAGAACACCCGCCGCGGATGCTGCATCAGATAGTCCAGCAGGCGGAACTCGGTGGGGCCGAGATGGATCTCCTGCCCCGCCCGCTTCACCCGGTGCGCCACCCGGTCCATGACGATGTCGCCCACCCGCACCTGGTCGTCGGCGAGACCGGGGCGGATACGCCGCATCACGGCGCGGATGCGCGCGAACAGCTCGGTCATCGAGAACGGTTTGACCACATAGTCGTCGGCGCCGGTGTCGAGGCCACGAACGCGGTCGGTCTCTTCACCCCGCGCGGTCAGCATGATGATCGGCACGTTTGCGGTCTCGTGCCGGCCGCGCAGGCGGCGGGTGACCTCGATGCCCGACACCTTGGGCAGCATCCAGTCGACCAGCACCATGTCCGGCGGCGATTCCTCGGCCAGGATCAGCGCCTCCTCGCCATCGCCGGCCAGCGAGACCCGGAAGCCTTCCTTTTCGAGATTGTACTGCAACAGCAGGGCGAGAGCGTCCTCGTCCTCGGCGACCAGGATGTGGGGCTGCATCAGGATCTCTCCCTCGGCTGGCGCCGGCGAACGCCGCCAGCGGCTACCGCGCGCCCGGACACTCGCCGGCCGCGTTCAGGCGCAACATGTGTAATTTCGGCTTAGCGCATGTGACAGCGCGGTGACAGTTCAATGACAACCGCCGGTGTCAGCGGACCGCCGCCTCTGGCGTGGCGTCAGGTTTGACGTACTCCGGAAAATACGCCGTGAAGACGGATCCGGCGCCCGGCGCGCTTTCGACCACCAGCCCGCCGCGATGACGGTTGACGATATGCTTGACGATGGCGAGGCCGAGGCCGGTGCCTTCGCGCGGGCCGCTTTTCTGGCCGTCGACGCGGTAGAAGCGCTCCGACAGTCGCGGCAGGTGGCGGCGGTCGATTCCGGGTCCGGAATCGCGCACCTGCATCGCGGCGTAACGGCGGCCGGACGCGCCGGGCGGAGAGGCGATCGCCAGCCGGGAGGCGTCCGGCGACAGCGGCGACGCAAGCTTCTCCGCCGCCTCGCGGCTGAGCCCGGCGCGCACCTCGATCAACACCTCGGCGCCGGAGGGGGAGTACTTGATGGCGTTCTCGAGAAGGTTCTGGGCCACTTCCAGCAACTGGTCGCGGTCGCCGGTCACCCGCGCCGGCCCGCCCGCATCCACGCGCACCGTCACGTTCTTTTCGTCCGCCAGCGGCGCCAGCGCGTCGACGATGTCGCCGGCGAGTTTCGACAGATCGGCCTTGCCGCCGGGGGGCAGGTGCTCGTCCATCTCGATCCGCGACAGCGACAACAGGTCGTCAATCAGCCGCCGCATGCGCTCGGTCTGGTCCTGCATGATGCCCAGGAACCGCTCCTGGGCCGCCTGATCGCCCTTGGCGTGGCCGCGCAGCGTTTCGATGAAACCGGCGAGCGAGGCCAGCGGCGTGCGCAATTCATGGCTGGCGTTGGCCAGGAAATCGGCCCGCATGCGCTCGATGCGCTTGATCGAGGTCTCGTCCACGAAAACCAGCACCGCGCGCCAGTCCCGGGCGTCCGCCGCGCCGGGGCGCAGCGGCGTGGCGATAGCCCGGATATGGCTCTCGACCGGCGCCGGCGTCGAGTACTCGACCGGCTCGGGCCGTTCGCCGCGCAGCGCGGCGCCGACCGCCTCCAGCACCTGCGGCTGGCGCAAGGCCGCGGACAGCTGGCCACCCTCGCCGCCCAGGCCCAGAAAGGACCGCGCCGCCGGATTGGCGGTCTCGATCCGCCCGTCCGGCCCGATCAGCAGCACCGGCGCCGGCAGCAGGTTCAGGATTTCCGCCGAATGGTCGCGTCCTGACGGAACCCTGGCCGCCGCCGCAAGGCGAATCGCCGATTCGCGGCGGAGCCGGGTCAGGCCGGCCATCCACGCCACCGCTGCTGCGGCAGGTGCGGCGGCCAGCGCGGCCGCCAGCGCCGCGCCTCCGTCCAGCACCCCGGCGAAGCCAAGCAGGGCGGGACCGGCGGCGGCCGCAGCCGCCGTGGCGGCCGCACCGCGCCAGACCGGCGTCTCATGGCCGGAAGCTTCGGCAACCTTTCGCAAAGTTCATTCGCCCTCGCGGCCGGGATCGGCCATAATCCAGCATCGTATCGCACAGCCGCGCCTGGTCGCGAACCGTGTTTCGGCGCCGGTAGTTCCGGCGCCTTTTATATGTGTGGACCATCTCGAAAATCGTGATGAATTTTCCGGCAAACATGATGCTTTTATCGATTTTCGAGAAAATTTTGTTGACTTTCGTGAGGCGCTTCATAGGATGCCCGCGAATTTGACGCACTGACTGCGGGGAACAGCATGCCGCGACGTATCATCCTCATGGCCACGGCCGCCGTCTTCGTCACGGCCTGCGCAAGCACGCCGCCCGCCGATCCGGCGCGCGCGCTGCCCCATACGGCGGCGGCGTGGAGCGCTGGGCCGGGCGTTCCCGGCGGCCAGGTGCAGGACTGGGTGTCGGCGTTCGGCGACCCGGCGCTATCCACCCTGGTCGACGAGGCGCTGACCGCCAATAACGATCTCGCCGCCGCCGCCGCGCGGCTGGACGCCGCCCGCGCCGTCGCGCGCGCCGCCGGCGCCGCACGCGTGCCGTCGCTGGACGCCAGTTTCGACGCCGTGCGCCGCGACACCCGCTTCGCCGGAAGCAATGAATTCGGCATCGGCCTGTCCACATCGTGGGAGGCTGATGTCTGGGGCCGCGTTTCGGACCGCGCCCGCGCCGGCGCGCTGGACGCCGAGGCCGCGGCCAGCGATTTCCGCGGCGCGCAACTGTCGATCGCCGGCCAGGTCGCCAAGGCCTGGTTCGCGCTGACCGAAGCGCGGCTTCAGGCCGAGCTGGCCGAGCGCGAGCTGGATACCCGCGCCCGGTCGCTGCAACTGGTTCAACGCCGGTATGAGGGCGGCCTGGCCCGCAGTTCGGACGTCCGTACGGCGCGCAGCGCGTTGGCCTCAAGCGAGGCTTCGCTGGCGGCGCGGCGCCGGGCGCTGGCCGCCGCCGCGCGCGGCCTGGAGACCCTGCTGGGCCGGTACCCGTCCGGCGCCCTGGCGTCGGCGTCTTCCCTGCCCGATATGGCCAGCCTGCAAGGCCTCGGCGCGCCGGGCGACCTGCTGGCGCGGCGGCCCGACCTGATCGCCGCCGAGCGGCGCCTACAATCCGCCGGCCTGCGCGCCGACGATGCGCGCAAGGCGTTGCTGCCGCGGCTGACCCTGACCGGCGCCGGCGGCATGGGCGGCGCGGACCTCGAGGATATTTTCGACACCGACTCGCTGCTCACGCGCCTCACCGCCGGGCTGACAGCGCCGATCTTCCGCGGCGGCGCCCTGCGCGCCGAGCGCGACCGCACCGCGGCCGTGGCCCGCGAACAGCTGGCCGCCTACGTCAACCGGGCGCTGACCGCCTGGCGCGAGGCCGAGGACGCAATCTACGCCGACGGCGCCCTGGCCGCGCGCGCCGATGCGCTGTCGCACGCCTATGAGGAAGCCGCCGCCGCCGAGACCCTGGTCGAACGCCAGTATGCGCAGGGGCTGGCGACGATTTTCGAACTTCTGGATGCGCAGACGCGCCGCATCAACGCCGAGAGCCTGCTGATCGGCGCCCGGCGGGAACGCGCCGCCAACCGCGTCGATCTTTACCTCGCCATAGCAGGCGATTTCCGCACGCCGCCGACCGCGGCCGAAGGGGAAGACTAGGAGCACCGTCATGGGCAAAATTTTCGGACGTATTATTCTTTTCGGCCTGCCGGTGCTGATCCTGGTCGGCTTCGTGGTCGTGATGGGACTTATGATCGCGACCCAGCCGCAGCCGCAGCGCGCCTCGCCAGAGCCGCGCCCGGTGGCGGTGTTTGTGGAGGCGGTGCAACACCAGGACGTGGCCCTGACCATCCGCAGCAATGGCGAGGCGAGGCCGCGCACCCAGATCGACCTAGTGCCGCAGGTGCCGGGCCGGATCGTGCATGTCAGCGATTCCTTCATCGAGGGCGGTTTCTTCGAGGCCGGTGAAACGCTGGTTCAGTTGGATGACGCCGACTACCGGCTGGCCGTGGTGCGCGCCGAAGCCACCGTCGCCCAGGCGCGCCAGCGTCTGCAGCGCGAGCAGGCCGAAGCCGACCTCGCCCGCCGCGAATGGGCCGAGATCGGGTCCGGCGAGGCTTCGTCGCTGACCCTGCGCGAACCGCAGATGGCCGAGGCCCGCGCCGCCCTGGCCGCCGCCGACGCCAGCCTGCAGGAGGCGCGGCTGAACCTGCAGCGCACCCGCATCTCCGCGCCCTTCCCCGGCCGCGTGCGGACCAAGACCGCCGACCTCGGCCAGTTTGTCAGCCCCGGCGCCCGGCTTGGCCAGGTGTTCTCCACTGATGTAGTGGAGGTACGCCTGCCGCTGACCGACGCCGATCTGGCGCTGGTCGACATCCCGATCGCCTTCCGCGCCAGCGGCGCCGATTCCGGCCCGCGCGTGACGCTGTCAGCCGTACTCGCCGGTCAACGCCGCGAATGGACTGGCCGTATCGTGCGCACCGACAGCGCCATCGACCCGCAGACCCGCGTGCTCTACGCCATCGCCCAGGTGGACGACCCTTATGGCGCCGCGGCCGGCGCCGGCGCGCCGCTGCCCGTCGGCCTGTTCGTCGACGCTGAAATCGAGGGCCGCATGATCGGCGGCGCCATGGTGATGCCGCGCGCCGCGTTGCGCGGACGCGACCAGGTGTTCGTCGCCGAACGCGGCGGCCGCCTGTCAGTGCGCCAGGTGAACGTGGTGACCAGCGATGCCGAGCGCCTGGTGGTGACCAGCGGCGTCGAGGAGGGTGATTACGTGATCGTGTCGCCGGTGCGCGGCGCCAGCGACGGCATGCGCGTGCAGGCCGTGGACGCGTCCGGCCAGGTGATCGAGGGCTATTCGCCCCCCGCCGCGGCGCCCACCGCGTCCGAACCCGTCAGCGACGCCTCCGCGGCCGTCGCCAGCGCCGGCTGATCCGGCGTCATAGAGAAACCCGCATCAGGAGGCGGAGATGGTTGTTCTTCCGGATCAGGACAGGCCCAGAGGGCTGATCGGCTGGTGGGCCTCGAACGCGGTGGCCGCCAACCTGCTGATGGCGATCTGCTTCATCGGGGGCGTGATCGGCTTCCTGCAGATGAACCGCGAGGTGTTTCCGACCTTCGCCGTCAATGGCGCTTCGATCACCATGTCCTGGCCCGGCGCCTCGCCGCAGGAGGTCGAGGAGCAGATCGTGCTGCGCATCGAGGAGGCCGTGGCCTCCATCCCGGGCGTGGAGCGCATCACCTCGACGGCGCGCGAGGGCTTTGGCGCGGTCAACATCCAGGGCCGCCGCAATGTCGATATGACGGCCTTCATCGACGAAATCAAAATGCGCGTCGACTCCATCAACAACATGCCGCCCTCGGCCTTCCGGCCGGTGGTGCAGCAATGGCGCGCCCAGGACCAGATGGCCGGCTTCGCCATTCATGGCGACATCGACCGCCGCGAGCTGCAGCGCATCGCCCGCGAAATCCGCAACGAGGTCGCCGCCCAGGTGCCCGGCGCCTCGATGGCGCAGTTGTGGGCGACGCTGAACGAGGAGGTCTCGATCGAGCCCTCCGAAACCGAGATGCGCCGCTATGGCCTGACCTTCGACGAGCTGGCCCGCGCCATCCGCACAAGCTCGCTTAACGCCTCAGCCGGCAGCGTGCGCACCGAAATCGGCGACGTGGCCCTGACCTCGCGCCAGCTCGCCGACACCGCGGCGCAGTTCGAACAGATCATCGTGCGCCAGACGCGCGACGGCGGCACCATCCGCCTCGGCGATGTGGCGCGCATCACCGACGGCTTCGTCGACGCCAACCTGTACGCCACCTTCGACGGCGAGCTGATGGCGCTGATCGTGATCCCGACCATGGAGGGTCAGAACGTCGTCCAGACCTCGCGCGCGCTTGAGCAATACATCGAGCGCAAGCAGCGCGCCTTGCCGGAAGGCGTCACCATCTCGATGTGGTGGGACAGTTCGGAACTGTATCACCAGCGCATGGGCACGATCACCAACAGCGCCGGCCTTGGCCTGCTGCTGGTGCTGCTGGTGCTGGTGCTGTTCCTGCGCCCGATCGTGGCTTTCTGGGTGACGGTGGGCATCGCCACCGCCTTCGCCGGCTCGCTGCTGGTGCTGCCGCTGCTCGGCGTGTCGCTGAACATGCTGTCGATGTTCGCCTTCCTGCTGGTGATCGGCATCATCGTCGACGATGCGATCATCGTCGGCGAAAACATCCACAACCGGGTCGAACGCGGCGAAAAAGGCCTGACCGCAGCCGTGATCGGCGCGCAGATGGTGGCCAAACCCGTGGTGTTCGCCGTCATCACCTCGATGATGGTGTTCGCGCCGTGGATGATGCTGTCCGGGCCGGAAGTGCAGTTCACCCGCCAGATCTCTCTGGTGGTGGTGGCGGCGCTCAGCTTTTCGCTGATCGAGTCGCTGCTAATCCTTCCGGCGCACCTGGCGCACATCAAACCGCAAAATCCCAAGGGGTTCAGCGCGCCGCTGATCCGCGCCCAGCGCGTACTGGGCGAAAGCCTGATCTGGTTCGCGCGCAACATCTACCGGCCTGTGATCGTGCTGGCCCTGCGCCGGCGTTATTCGACGCTTGTCACCTTCATCGGCCTGTTCGCCATCGCCATCGTGCTGATGCAGACCAACCGCGTCGGCTGGTCGTTCATGCCGGAGGTGGAGAACGAGACCATCCAGATCGACATCCAGATGGCCGAGGGCACGCCCTGGTCGCGGACCGAGCAGGTGCGCCAGCGCCTGGAGGAAGCCGAGCACGAGGTGCAGCTGGCCTACCGCGAGGAATACCCCGGCCAGCCGGACATGATCGAGAGCCGGTCCACCATCGCCACCAACGGGCGGGTGCGGGCCTGGGTCAATATCGCCAATCCGCAAGAGCGCCCGGGACGGCTGCCGACCCGCGTGGTCGCCCAGCGCATCCGCGATGCGCTCGGACCGATCCCGGACGCGCAGGAAATCCGCTTCGACGTCAACATCAACCAGGGCGGCCCCGGCGTTCAGCTCGCCATCAGCCACCCGGACCTCGACGTTCTGCGCGCCGCTGCGGAGGACCTGAAGGCGCAATTGCGCAGTTACGACACGCTTTACGACGTGATCGACAATCTGCAGTCCTCGACTGACGAGCTGCAGTTCGAACCGCGGCCAGACGCGCAGGCGCTGGGCCTGACGCTGGCCGATGTGACGCGCCAGGTGCGCCAGGCCTTCTATGGCGAAGAGGTGATGCGCCTGCCCCGCGAGGGCCAGGACGTGCGGGTGATGGTGCGCTATCCCTATGAACAGCGCCATTCGCTGGACACGCTGCGCGATTTCCGCATCCGCACCGCGGACGGCCGCGAGGTGCCGCTGTCGGCGGTGGCCGAGGCCGAGTTCGCTCCCGGCCTGGCCCGTATCAACCGCCGCAACCGCATGCGCACGGTGACGGTCAGCGCCAGCCTGTCGGATCCCGGCGTGCGCGGCGAAATCATGCAGGACCTGAACCAGAACTTTTTCCCGGACTGGCAGGCCCGCCACCCCGGCGTGGTTCGCGAGCTGACCGGCCAGGCCGAAGGCGAAATGGAGTTCATCGCCGAAGTGGGCACCCTGCTGCTGGGCGTGCTGGTGGCGATGTATGTGCTGCTGGCGATCGCCTTCCGCTCCTACGCCCAGCCGATCCTGATCATGTCGGCCATTCCGTTCGCGCTGGCCGGGGCGATCTTCGGGCATCTGGCTTTCGGCATGTCGCTGACCCTGTTCTCGCTGTTCGGAGTGGGCGCGGCGGCCGGCGTGGTCATCAACGACAACCTGGTGCTGATGGACTTCGTCAACCGGTTGCGGCGCAGCGGCGTCGGCGCCTTCCAGTCGCTGGTCGACGCGGCTGTGCAGCGGTTCCGGCCGATCCTGCTCACCTCGGTCACCACCTTCCTCGGCATCCTGCCGATGATGGCCGAACGCTCCACCCAGGCGCAGTTCCTGAAGCCGATGGTGGTGGCGCTGGGCTTCGCCGTGGTCTTCGCCCTGTTCCTGACCCTGCTGCTGGTGCCGGCGCTGTACGCTATCGGCGTCGACATCAAGCGCCTGGTGGTGAGCCTGTGGCGCGGCGAAAAGCAGCCGGGCATCGGCTCGACCTATCACGAGACCGAAACCGGCGAGCCGGATATCGACGTCGCCACGGTGAAACCGGCCGAATAACCAGCGCCGGACCCAAGGCCCCCGCGCGCCTCCGGCCCCCAACCCCCGGCGCGCGAAACCGGAGCGGCCCGGCCTCCCCCTGGGGCCGGGCCGTTTCAGTTTGGCGGGGGCCGTTTCGCCGCCTGTCCGCGAATTAACGAAAGGTTCAGTTGCCAGCGCGCGCCCGGGCGCTAGTGTGCCGCGTCTGTAATTTTTCCCCAGGGGGAGTGAGGGATGAGAAAATTGCTTCTGGGCGGCGCCATCGCCGCCTTGCTGGCGGCGTGCAATCCGGCGACGGATGCTCCGCCTGCCGATGTCGCCGCCGTCGATCCGTTCGCGGCGCAGGGCGAGGCCCAGCTGGGCGACTGGGGCGTCGAAACCGCCCATATCAGCGAGACGGTCGCGCCCGGCGACGACTTCTTCACCTATGTCAACGAGGGCTGGCTGAACACGGCGGAGATGCCGGCCGGCTTCTCGCGCTTCGGCGCCTTCACGGAACTGTTCCTGGAGGCCGAGCAACGCGTCAACGCCATCATCCAGGAATCCGGCGACGCCGGCGCGCCCGCCGGCGATCCGCGCCAGCAGATCGGCGACCTGTTCTCCAGCTATCTGGACACGGACCGCATCGAGGCCCTGGGCCTGTCCCCCATCCAGGAACAGCTGGACGCCCTGCTGGCCATGGACAGCCACGAGGACGTGGCGCGCTGGATGGCGCGTCCGGGCACCAGCTCCCTGATGGGGCTCTATGTCGGCCAGGATTCCGGCAACCCGCAGCGCTATCTGGTGCATCTGAGCCAGTCGGGCCTGGGCCTGCCGAACAAGGACTATTACGAGCGCGACGACGAGCCCTTCCCCTCTCACCGGGCGGCCTACGCCGACTATATCGCGGCGACGCTGGCGCGCGCCGGGGTGGATGACGCCGAACAACGCGGCCGCGACGTGCTTGAGCTGGAGACGCGGATCGCCGCCAATCACTGGACCCGAGAACAACAGCGCGACCGCGTCGCCAACTACAACCTGATGACCCGTGACGAGCTGGAGGCATTCGCCCCGGCCTTCCCGTGGGCGGCCTTCTTCGAGGAGCGCGACGTCGCCGGCATCGAGGAGGTGGTGGTGAACGCCAACACCGCCGTGCAGGCGAACGCGGATCTGTTCGCCGAAACGCCGGTGGAGACCTGGCGGTCCTACATGGCCTTCCACTGGATCAACAATCACGCCGGCCTGCTGCCGGAGGTGTATGAGCGCGCCAACTGGGAGTTCTTCTCGCACCGGCTGAACGGCGTGGCCGAACAGCGCCCCCGCGACCTGCGCGCGATCCAGTTCGTCAACGGACGCCTGGGCGAGCTGATCGGCCAAGTCTATGTCGAGCGCCATTTCCCGCCCGAATACCGCGACATGATGATGGAGCTGGTGGAATATCTCCGCCGCGCCTTCGCCGAGCGCCTGTCGACGCTGGACTGGATGGACGACGAGACCCGCGCCGAGGCGCAGGCCAAGCTTGAGGCCTTCCTGCCCAAGATCGGCTATCCGGACCGCTGGCGCGACTATACGTCCGTCGCCATCACCACGGACGACCTGGTCGGCAATATCCGCCGGCTGGGCGAATGGTCATGGGCCGACAGCGTGTCGCGCCTCAACGAGCCGCGGCGCGAGTGGGAATGGTTCATGAGCCCGCAGACGGTCAACGCCTACTATTCCCCGGCGAACAACGAAATCGTGTTCCCGGCCGCCATTCTGCAGCCGCCCTTCTTCGATCCCTTCGCCGATCCGGCGGTCAATTTCGGCGCCATCGGCGGCGTGATCGGCCACGAGATGGGCCATGGTTTCGACGACCAGGGCTCGCGCTCTGACGCGCATGGCGTGCTGCGCAACTGGTGGACGGAGTACAGCCGCGAACAGTTCGAGGCCCGCACCAGCACTCTCGTCGCCCAGTACAGCTCCTTCGAGCCGCTGCCGGGCATGAACCTGCGCGGCGCCGTTGGCCTGGGCGAGAACATCGGCGACCTCGGCGGCCTGTCGATCGCCATGCATGCCTATCAGATGTATCTGAACGACCATCACGGCGGTGAAGCGCCGGTGCTGGACGGTTTCACCGGCGAGCAGCGCCTGTTCCTGGCCTGGGGCCAGGTTTGGCGCAACCTGCAGACCGAGGAGGCGCTGCGCGCCCAGATCATCCAGGGGCCGCACAGCCCGGCTATGTACCGCGTCAACGGCGTGGTGCGGAATATCGACGCCTGGTACGAGGCGTTCGGCGTCGGGCCCGAGCATGAACTCTACCTGCCGCCCGAGGACCGGGTGAGCATCTGGTAAGTTTCAGCCAGACCTGAAACAGAACGGCCCGGCGGCAACGCCGGGCCGTTCGCTTTTCAGTCGCCGCGGCGGCGCACGTTCCACAACAGGGCGATGAACGCCCCCTTGGCGCGCGGCAGAACCGACGCTGCGAGGCCGAGCGCCAGCGCCGGCCAGACGGCCAGGCTGATCCAGAGCGGCGGCGACAACAGCGCCTCGGCGGCCAGCGCCAACGGCACGACCAGCGGCCCGGTGACCAGTATGGTCAGCCAGGCCGGGCCGTCTTCAGCGCGAACCGCGGTGAAATCCTCGCCGCAGGCGTCACAGACGTCGGCGGGACGGATCCAGCCCTGCAGCAACGCTCCCTTGCCGCAGGCGGGACAACGCCCGCGGACGCCGCGGGCGAAGACCCTGGAAACGGATGACTGCTGCTGGGGCATGCCGCCTTTTACGACACCTCTTCGATCTTGTCCGCGCCTCTCAGCGGCAGGCGCAGGCGGCGGGCACCGTCGGCGTCCGGCGGCGGCAGCTTGCCGGCGCGGATATTGACCTGGATTGACGGCAGCAACAGGGCCGGCGCCGCCAGCGTCTTGTCGCGCGCCTCGCGCATTGTCACGAACGCGTCCTCGCCCCTGCCAGCGCCGACATGCACGTTCGCCGCGCGCTGGGCGGCCACCGTGGTCTGCCAGGCGTACTCATCGCGGCCGGGCGCCTTGTAGTCATGGCACATGAACAGGCGCGTCTCGCCCGGCAGATCGAGGATCTTGCGGATCGAACGGTAGAGCGTGCGCGCGTCGCCGCCCGGAAAATCCGCCCGCGCGGTGCCGTAATCAGGCATGAAAAGCGTGTCGCCCACGAACACCGCATCGCCGATGCGATAGCTGACACAGGCCGGGGTGTGGCCGGGGGTGTGCAACACCTCCACCTCCAGCCCCCCGATATTGAATTTCTCGCCATCCTTGAACAGGCGGTCGAACTCCGCCCCGCTGCCCGACACGTCGTCGGCGCCGAACACCGGGCGGAAGATGGTCTGCACGTCGGCGATATGCTCGCCGATGCCCACCTTCGCCCCGGTGCGGGCCTTGATGGTCGGCGCTCCGGTCAGGTGGTCGGCATGGGCGTGCGTCTCCAGCACCCAGTCGATGCTGACGCCCTCGTCCTTCGCGGCTTGCAGCACCGCGTTCACCGCATCGTCCCACAATTTTCCGGACGCGTTGTCGAAGTCCAGCACCGGGTCGATCACGGCGCCCTTCCGGGCCTGCGGATCCCACACCAGATAGCTGACGGTGTTGGTGGGTTCATGGAAGAAGGCCCGGATTTCGGGTTTGGCGGTCTTGTTCGTCATGGCCGGCTCCTCTGTCGGCTTGCGGTTTGCGGGCCGCGCATGGCGGCGCTTGACGAATATATTAGTGATAACTAAATTAGTTTCAACTAATGCGACGGAGCGACACATGACCGCAGCGCTGAGAACCGATCTGCAAGCCGATCTTGAACGCCTGCAGGAGCAGGCGGGCGAGGCCGCGCGCCTGCTGCGCCTGATCGGCAACGAGAACCGGCTTCTGATCCTGTGCCTGCTGGCCGGGGGCGAGATGACGGTGGGGGCGCTGAACGCCGCCGTGCCGCTGTCGCAATCGGCGCTGTCGCAGCATCTGGCGAAAATGCGCGAGGACGGCCTGGTCGCCGCGCGCAAGGACGGTCTCAACGTCCGCTATCGCGTCGCCGACGGCCGCGCCGAGCGCATCCTGTTCACACTGAAAGGCATTTTCTGTCCCTGACCCCTCCCCCAAGACCCCGTAAAGGAGCCTGACCATGACCGCCCTCAACACCATCACCCCGCAACGCGCCGCCGAAATGCTGAAGGATGGCGGCGTCCTCGTCGATATCCGCGCAGCGGATGAACATGCGCGCGAGCGCATTCCCGGCGCCAGGCACCACCCGCTGGACACGCTTCAGCAAGGTGCGGCCGGAACCGGCGCCCGCTATGTGATCTTCCACTGCCGCAGCGGCGCGCGCACGCTGTCCAACGCCAGCCGGCTGGCCGAGGGTGCGGCGTGCGAGGCCTTCATCCTCGAAGGCGGGCTTGAGGCATGGAAGAAGGCCGGGCTGCCCGTGGCCGCCGACCGCAAACAGCCGCTGGAGCTGATGCGCCAGGTGCAGATCGTCGCCGGGTCGCTGGTGCTGCTGGGCGCGGCGCTGGGCGCGCTGGTCAATCCGTGGTTCTTCGCCCTGTCCGCCTTCGTCGGCGCCGGTCTGACCTTCGCCGGGATTTCCGGCTGGTGCGGCATGGCGACCCTGTTGCGCCACATGCCGTGGAACGCGGCGTTGCGCGCTTGATGCGGTTTTAGCGAAGGCGCCCGGCCATGCTCGCTGACATTCTCTCCGTCCTGTCCGGCGGGCTTGTGGGCTTCGTGCTCGGCCTGATCGGCGGCGGGGGTTCGATCCTCGCCGTGCCGCTGCTGGTCTATGTGGTCGGCGTGCGCGAACCGCATGTCGCCATCGGCACCGGCGCGGTGGCCGTAGCCGCCTCCGCCGCGCTCAGCCTGATCAGCCACGCCCGCGCCGGAACCGTGAAATGGCGCTGCGCGCTGGTCTTCGCGGCCGCCGGCGCGGCCGGCGCCCTGATCGGGGCGGAGCTGGGCAAGCGCACCGACGGACAGGTGCTGCTGGCGCTGTTCGGCGTGCTGATGATCGCCGTCGGCGCCTCGATGCTGCGTCCGCGCAAGGCGGGCGAGAACGCCGAGGTGCAACTGACGCTGCAGGCCGCCCCGCGCCTGCTGCCGCCGCTGGTGGCCAGCGGGCTTCTGGTCGGCGGGCTGTCGGGATTCTTCGGCATCGGCGGCGGTTTCCTGATCGTGCCCGGCCTGATCGCCGCCACGGCGATGCCCTTGCTGAACGCCGTCGGCTCGTCGCTGGTGTCGGTGACCAGTTTCGGCGCCGCCACCGCCGGCAGCTACGCCGCCGCGGGCCTGGTCGACTGGAAGATCGCCGCCCTGTTCATCGCCGGCGGCGCGGCGGGCGGCGTGATCGGAACCCTCGTCTCGAAAAAGCTGGCGGCGAAAAAGCGCGCGCTGGCCATCGTCTTCGCCGCCATCGTCATCACGGTGGGCCTGTTCGTGGCCGGCCAGGGCGGCTGGACGCTGCTGACCCGTTAGGCCTCCTCAGGCGCCTTCAGGGTCAGGCGCAGGGCGTGGATCGGGCCGTTCAGCTCTTCGGCCAGGGCGGCGTTGACCAGCCGGTGGCGCTCCACCCGGCTCTTGCCGGAAAACGCCGCCGCCACCATCTGCACGTGGAAATGGCTTTCGCCGCCGGGGCGCGCCCCGGCATGGCCCTCATGCTGCGCCGACTCGTCGGTCACGGTGATTGAGACCGGCGCCAGCGCCGCCGTCAGCTTCGCCGCAATGCGGTCTTTCATCGCGGTCATCCGCAGCCCCGTTTTATTGCCGCCTTAACGCGCGGCGCGCATAGTGAGTCAGACAGCTGTCAGCTCGACCAGAGACTTATGGACGGAGCGTTCGAATACAAGCCGCGCTGGCGCGACATCCGCATCAAGCCGCCCAAGGGCGAGGCGGCGGCGGAAGACCGCGTCTGCGAATGGCCGGGCTGCGGCCTGCGCGGCGACGCGCGCGCGCCGAAGGCCGCCGACCGCCTGACCGAATATCACTGGTTCTGCGCCAGCCACGCCGGCGAATACAACAAGGCCTGGAACTATTTCGAGGGCATGAGCGACGCCGACCTGGCCGCCTTCAACGCCGGCGCCGCCCACGGCCACCGGCCCACCTGGTCGTTTCGCGCCAACACCGGCCCGGCGAAGCGCGCCTCGAAGGCCAGCGCCGACTTCCGCGAAGGGTTTTCCGATCCGTTCGGGATTTTCCGCGGCGGGCGCGGGGCGCGGCGCGAAACCCCGCGCGAACGCAAGCTGGGCCGGATGCAGGAAATGGCGCTGGAGACCATGCAGCTCAATGCGACCGCGAAGCCCGAACAGATCCGCAAGCGCTACGCCGAGCTGGTGAAACTGTTCCACCCGGACGCCAATGGCGGCGACCGCTCGTGCGAGGAACAGCTCGGCCGCGTCATCCGCGCCTACCAGATCCTGAAATCCGGCGGCATGGCGTAGGGCGTTTTCCTGATCCCTCGCCCTTCGTGGCCCGGCCTAGCGGCCGGGGCTCCTCAGGGTGAGGGTGTTGGTGCGTGAAAACCCCTCATCCTGAGGTGCGAAGCCCCGCAGGGGCTGAGCCGCGAAGGACGAGGGGAGACCGCAACTTCACCCCCGCCCTTTCGCGGCTTGCGCGGGGCGTGTTAGGCTCTGTGGCCAGTTAGCACGAGAGTCGCGATGGGAGCGAAAATGGCCGGATGGAAGGAAAGACGCGAAGAGCGTATCGGGAATACGGTCGAGCGGCTTGACGCGCCAGCCGGCCATTTTCGCCCCACCCCGCCGGGGCGCGCCGTATTCGCCCGCCCGGGGCGTCGGGCCGCTTGGACGATGTCCCTGCATCGCCCTGCGCGCCTCTCCTGCCGGATCGGACGAATCCGGCGGCGTCGCGGCCGCGCGGTAACTGTCCACAGAGCCTAGAGCGCGAACATCATTCACGAACGCCGCGCAAGGCGCCCCGCCGCGCGGCCCGGCCCGATGGACAGATGAACGCTTCCTTCCCCCTCGACAAACCCGACGCCACGGCGGACTGCAAGGCCCTGTTCGGCTTCGACCCCGGCTTCGACGTGCCGATGTTCTCGCAGCGCGACGAACACAGCCCGCCCGTCGACGGCGCCTATGTGTTCGACCCGGCCACGACGCGGGCGATCCTGGCCGGCTTCGCCTTCAACCGCCGGGTGATGATCCAGGGCTATCACGGCACCGGCAAGTCGACGCATATCGAACAGGTGGCGGCGCGGCTGAACTGGCCGATGGTGCGCGTCAATCTCGACAGCCATGTCAGCCGCATCGACATGGTGGGCAAGGACGTGATCGCCCTGCGCGACGGCAAGCAGGTGACGGAGTTCCAGGAAGGCATCCTGCCCTGGGCGCTGCAGCGCCCGGTGGCGATCCTGTTCGACGAGTACGACGCCGGCCGGCCGGACGTGATGTTCGTGATCCAGCGGGTGCTGGAGGCCTCGGGCTCGCTGACCCTGCTCGACCAGAGCAAGGTGATCCGCCCCCACCCCTTCTTCCGGCTGTTCGCCACCACCAACACGGTGGGCCTGGGCGACACCACCGGCCTCTATCACGGCACCCAGCAGATCAACCAGGGCCAGCTCGACCGCTGGTCGATCGTCGCCACGCTGAACTATCTGCCCGCCGAGACCGAGGAGGCGATCGTGCGCAGCCGCCTGAAGGGCTATGAGCGCACCGAGGCCGGCCGCAAGGCCGTGGCCGACATGGTCAAGGTGGCGGACCTGACCCGCGACGCGTTCATGAATGGCGACATCTCGACGGTGATGAGTCCGCGCACGGTGCTGACCTGGGCCGAGAACGCCGAGATTTTCGGCGATGTGGCGATGGCCTTCCGCCTGACCTTCCTGAACAAGTGCGACGAGCTGGAGCGCCCGGTGATCGCCGAGTTCTATCAGCGTGTGTTCGGCGAGGAACTGCCCGAGGCGCCGCTGAAGCCGAAGCCGGCCAAGCCGGCCAGCGCGGCCTAGGGCCGTGCGTGTTCCCGCCGCCCTTCTCGGCCTGGCCGTGGCGGCGGCGGCCGCCGCCGAGGCGGGGGCGTGTTCCATCCGCCCAACTCGCCCGTCGCAATGGGCGCCGGCGCAATATACGCTCGCCCAGGAAATGGAGCGGCGGCGGGAGCCGAGACTGGCGCCGCTGATCCGTAACGCCCGGTACGTAGAAATCGCCGTCGCCGCCGACCTGACGGAGATCGGGCGCACCAATCTGGCCGATGCCCATCCACACATTGGCCACCTTGAGGGCCTTGAGGTGGAGACCTATTCGGTGCGCTTCGAAACCGTTGAACGGTTGAAGGGGCAAGGACCGGACGAATTCGAAATCCATGAGGCGGGCGGCCTGCCAATCGTCACATTTTATGAAGACCCTTACAGGGCAGAGCTTGCCGGCTGGCGCGCACAGGCGATTTCGTCATTCGACATGCAAGGCCTGGTCGAGATCGAAGTCGTCACTTCCTGCGGCGAGGCCGCCGGAGCGTTCTTCCAGCCCAGCGGCACATACCTTCTGGTCCGTAATGGTGACAGCAGCGTCGAAGCGGCGATCCTGCTCTCCCCCCGCGCCCTGACCCGTGAAGACCTGGCTGCGCCCGAATTTCAGGATCATCTGTGGCTGCGCATGGTGCATCAGGCGCTGGCCGACCCCGCCAGCGACCGGATTCTGGCTATGAGCGTACGCGAGTATCTGCGAGCCAGAGGCATCGTCAGGCTTTACGAGGTTACAGACTGCGCCCGGCCCTATCTCGCCATGACCGGATGGCTGGACCAGCCTGATCGCACCATCCGTGCACCGGAGTTCGATATTCAGGGTTACCCGGCCAGTTACGAGGCGTTTCTGGAAAGCGATATGGCGGCGCGCTTCAGGAGCGGCCTCCTCGGACCACCCCTTGACTACGCCGATTACGCCGTCATCGACGCCCGGCGCTACGACCGCACCCCCGTCGATCCGCGCTTCTGCGAGGCCGGTCAGCGTTTTCTGGGCAGCGGCGGTTTCGGCGAGTTCTTTTCCATCGACCGCTTCGGTCTGGTGGACCTGACCAACTTCGCCACCCAGCTTCACATCACCGACCCCGGCCGCTATCCGCTGTCACAAGTCATCGAATGGCTGCAACCGGAAACCTCCAAATGACCGCCCCGGAACAGGACGCCTTCAAGCGGGCCCGGAATTGCGCCGGGGCCGCCCTTCTCGGCCTGGCCGTGGCGGCGGCGGCCGCCGCCGAGGCGGGGGCGTGCACTGTGGTTTACCGCGAGCCCGATCAGCACCCGTTTTACGCGCACATTGTCCGGCAGGCGGGATCGATCGACCTGGTGCGCGTGGTCAGCGTCACTGAACTCCGGCAAGTTTATATGACCAGGCTGCCGGACGGCGAAGCGGTTGAAGTCGAACTCGTACGGGTCCGGGAACGCGAACCTGACCTCAGGGTCGAATTTGAATCCATCCTGTCGATCAAGGGGGAAGGCGCCCCGAATTTCCATTTCGACTATCGTGACCCGTATCGCCAACAGCGCCTTGAGGAGGATCGGGACTACCGGCGCAACGACGACTCCCGGGACGGGCATTCAAGGCCGGGCTTCTGGATGGACGTCAGCAACGTTGACGGTCCCTTCTACGCTGGCTGTTCAGGATTTTTTCCGCTGTTCCGCGAGCAGGAAACTTATCTGGTGTTCCGCGACGAAAGCGGCAGGCCGCAGAGCCTGTCCACAAGCTTCGGCCGCAACTTCCTTCGGATTGACCGCATGGACGATCAGTGGCTGGCGGCCGTCCGCACCCTCGCCGCCAACCCGGAAGCCGAATACGCATTCGGAACGCCGGCTTCCGAGTTCCTCACCAGCGTTGATGGCATCGGCGCTGTCGTCACTGAATGGTCCTGCCCGGCCGAAGGACGCCGGCTGGAATACGAGTTGCTCGGCGCGCCAGGCGAATTGTTGGCCTTCAAGGGGGCGGAGACGCCCCTTGAAAGGCAATCGGGCGCTGTCTTGATCGCCTGGCACCGCGGATATAACCAGCCCGGCCCTGTCATCTGCCCGGATCAGGTATCGCAGGGACACGGATTCGCGATGCGTAATGGTTGCACGATCAGCGACCGGCCGGCTTGCACAGCCGTCGGCCGGACCTTGCGCATACCGCGTTCGGGCGGGCGCTCTCCAATCGGGCCTGGCGCAAACTATTATTATGAAAGAGTTTATGAGATCACGGCGGATGATCATGTCGTGATCACGCAGGACAGGCTGGAGTTCGAACTGACCGGCGATCTGCGCCCTTCGCTCTCCGAAGTCCGCGAATGGTTCAGCGAGGCCCGCACGCGATGACCGCCCACGAACAGGACGCCTTCAAGCGGGCGTTGGCCATCGCGGCGCGGGCCATCGCGCAGGACCGCGAACTGGAGGTGCGCTTCGGCGGCGAGATCGCCGGGCTGGCCAAGGGCAAGATGGTGCTGCCCAATCCCGGCCTGACCATGGACGCGGCCGCCCTGCGCGCCGCGCGCGGCCGGGCCGACGCGCTGGCCCTGCGCCTGTTGCATCATGACGACGCCAAACACGCCAAAGCCCTGCCCCCCGGCGCGCAGGGGCGGGCGATTTTCGAGGCCGCCGAACAGGCCCGCGTCGAGGCGCTGGGCGCGAAAGCGATGCGCGGGGTGGCCGCCAATCTGGAGGACGCCTTGTGCGCGCGCGCGATCCAGAAGGGCTGGAGCCGCGCCGCGGACCGCCAGAGCGCGCCGCTGGCCGAGGCGCTGGGCCTGATGATCCGCGAGCGCATCACTGGCCGCCCGGCGCCGGAGGCGGCGCAAGGCCTGATGCAGGTCTGGCGCAAGGATGTAGAGGAACGCGCCGGCGCGGCGCTGGACGCGCTGGCGCGGAACGCCGGCGACCAGACCGCCTTCGCCAAGGCGCTGAAAACCGTGATCCGCGATCTCGACCTGTCGGACGAACTGGGCGCGGAGCCGGACGAGAACGAGGCCGACGACAGCGACGATTCCGGCGCCGAGCGCGAACAGCGCAGCGGCGAGGACGAGGGCGACGAACCCGAAGGCGGCGACGAGGGCGAACGCACGGACGCCGAGGGATCGGCCGCCGACGAGGACGAGATCACCCGCTTTTCCGAAGAGTCCGAAACCCGCGTTGAGGCCACGGACGACATGGGCGAGATGATGCGCGCCATGCGGCCGGACTTCCGCCGCAACGAGGCGGGCGCCGCCGCGGCCTACAAGGTGTTCACCACCGAGTTCGACGAAACCGTGAAGGCCGAGGAGCTGTGCGAGGAGGAGGAGCTGGCGCGCCTGCGCCGCTATCTCGACCAGTCGCTGAAAGGGCTGGAAGGGGTGGTGGGCCGCCTCGCCAACCGGCTGCAGCGCCGCCTGCTGGCCCAGCAGCAGCGGGCCTGGACCTTCGATCTCGAGGAAGGGGTGCTGGACGCGGCGCGGCTGTCGCGCGTGGTGATCGACCCCACCCAGCCGCTATCCTTCAAGCAGGAGAGCGAGACCGAGTTCCGCGACACGGTGGTCAGCCTGCTGATCGACAATTCCGGCTCGATGCGCGGGCGGCCGATCATGGTCGCCGCCGCCTGCGCCGACATCCTGGCCCGCACGCTGGAACGCTGCGGGGTGAAGACCGAGATCCTCGGCTTCACCACGCGGGCATGGAAGGGCGGCCGGTCAAAGGAGAAATGGCTGGCCGGGGGCAAGCCGCCGCATCCGGGGCGGCTGAACGATTTGCGCCACATCATCTACAAGAGCGCCGATTCCCCGTGGCGGCGGGCGCGGGCCAATCTCGGCCTGATGATGCGCGAAGGCCTGCTGAAAGAGAATATCGACGGCGAGGCCCTGCAATGGGCGTGGCGGCGCCTGCTGGCGCGGCCCGAACAGCGCCGCATCCTGATGGTGATTTCCGATGGCGCGCCGGTGGATGACGGCACCCAGTCGGCCAATTCCGTGGCTTATCTTGAACGCCATCTGCGCGAGGTGATCGCCCAGATCGAACGGCGCAGCGAGGTGGAGCTGCTGGCCATCGGCATCGGCCATGACGTGACGCGCTATTACCGCCGGGCGGTGACGATCACCGATGTCGAACAGCTTGGCGGCGCGATGACCGAACAGCTCGCCGCCCTGTTCGACCCCGACGCCGCGCGCGGCGGCGGGCGCGCGCCCAGCCGCTACGCCGCCCCCGCCCGCCCCTATGGCGGCATGCGCAAGGCCGGCCTGCCCACCAGCTGGGAATCGGTGGGATCCCGGCCTTAGGGGGCTTTCCCCTCGTCCTTCGTGGCTCGCCGCCTGTGGCGGCTCGCACCTCAGGATGAGGGGGTGGGGATTGAATCAACAAACACCCTCACCCTGAGGAGTCCCGGCCGTCAGGCCGGGCCACGAAGGGCGAGGGCTCCAGGTCACACAGAAATCCGGGGGAGAGCCGGGGTCTCGAAAGGGTTCAGGAAGTCCGCATTTCGTAGAAAATCAGTATCCCCGTCATTCCGGGCGCGGTGCGGCATGTAATGCTGCGCCGCAGACCCGGAACCCAGAGAAGAGAAAGCAGTAAGCTTGCGGGATTCGCTGGCCCGCCACCCTTGTTGCAAGGTGACACCCGCAAGCGCCTTCCTCGCCTGCGGCAGGTTCCGGCTCGCGCTCCGGACGCCTGCGGCGCCCCGGAGCTTGGCCGGAATGACGATGTCAGAGCGTATCGATCACCGCGCCCACCGATTTCGCTGTCTCCCCCTCAAGGGGGAGACGACAGGGTTGCGCTCCGGCGCCTGCGGGCGGGGCCAGGCTGGCGCTCCTCTTCGCTGGCCCCGGCGCGGACCGGTGCTATAACCGCCGCCATGCTGCTGCGCCTCGCCTTCGTCAGTCTCGTCTTCGGTCTCGCCGCCTGCGCCGAGCCGCCGCGAACGGCCGAACCCATTGAACTCGCCGCCATCGCCGTCCCGCTCTATCCGGAGGAGCCGGAGCGGGCGGACCTCGGCGTGCTGGAATATCGCGGCGGGCTGCACCTGACCGCGCCTCACGCCGGCTTCGGCGGCTGGTCGGCGATGGAGCTGACGGAAGACGGCGCCCGCCTGCTCGCCATCTCCGACCAGGGCTGGTGGCTGACCGCGTCGCTGACTTACGGCGAGGACGGAACCCTGACCGGCGTTGGGGACGCGGCGATCACGCCGATGCTGGACGCGGCCGGCGCGCCTTTGCAATGGCCGTACTCGGACGCCGAGGGCCTCGCCCCGCTCGGCGGCGGGCGCTACGCCGTCAGCTTCGAGCACGCCCACCGCATCGAGGTCTATGACATCGGCGCGGACTGGCGTGGCGTTTCCACCGCCCGTCCGGCGCCGCATCCCGAACCGCCTGGGCTGGAGCGCCTGCCGCCGAACGGCGGCCTGGAGGCTCTGGAGCGCGCCGCCGACGGCGGCCTGTGGGCCGGTGTGGAGTACGGGGTGATGGAAGGGCGCCCGAACACGCTATGGCATATCCATAATAACGCACTCTCGACACCATATTCGCTACAGTTAGAGGATGGGTTTGGATTCGTCGCCCTGACCCGGCGCGATGGCGGCCGGCTGGTCTGGCTGGAGCGCTTTTATGCCCGCGATACCGGCAACCGGATCCGCATTATGCAGGTCTCGGAATCCTGGCTGTTGTCCGGCGGGGCGGAGGGGCGGGCGCCGCGCCTGATCGGCGCGTTGGAGCCGGGGATGACGATCGATAATTTCGAAGCCGTTTCAACGGCCTGGGTGAATGGCGAGGAGCGCCTGTTCATCCTGTCGGACGACAATTACAACCCGCCCGGCCAGCGCACTTTGCTGCTCAGCTTCGCCTTCGCGGACGCCGATTAATCCGCGCGCCAGACCACCTGTCCATCAATGATGGTCATCACCGGGCGGGCCTGCAGAATCTCCCGCTCCGGCACCGTCATCAGGTCACGGTCGAACACCGAGAAATCGGCGCGTTTTCCGACGCTTATGCTGCCAAGCTCGTCCTCGCGGAAACTCGCCCGCGCCGGCCACAGCGTGAACATGCGCAAGGCTTCCTGCCGCGTCACCGCCTGCTCCGGGCGCCAGTCCGCGTCCTGGTAGCCGTCCAGTCCGCGCCGCGCCACGGCGGCATAGAACTCTATGCGCACCTCGCCGCGCTCCACCGGCGCGTCCGAGCCGCCGGCGATGATCGACCCGGAATCGATCAGCGACCGCCAGGCGTAGGCGCCGTCCAGCCGGTCTTGCCCCAGCCGCGCCGGCGCGAAATACAGATCCCCAATGGCGTGCGAAGGCTGCATGGACGGGATGATACCCAGCTCCGCGAACCGGCCAATGTCGTCCGGGTGCACCACCTGCGCATGCTCCACCCGCCAGCGCGGATCGGGCACCGCGCGTTCATCCTCGGGCACGGCCTCAAGCGCCGCCTGCATGCGGTCGAGCAGCAGACGGTTGCCCCGGTCGCCGATGGCATGGACGTTCATCTGCACCCCGGCGCGCAGAGCGGCGCGGAAAGCCTCGTCAGCCTCTTCCGGGCGCAGCAGCAACAGGCCGTCGGTGTCCGGCGCGTCGGCGTAGGGGGCCAGCAGCGCCGCGCCGCGGCTGCCTAGCGCGCCGTCCATGTACATCTTCACCGCCCGGGCGATCATGCGGCCGTTCCCGGCCTCGCGTGGCCCGCCCTCGGCCAGCGGAGCCAGACCGTCCGGATTCGCCGACACATAGACACGCAGACGCAGCCGGCCGGACGCGGCCAGCCCCTCGATCATCGCCACGTCGGCCCAGGGCACGGACATGTCATGCCCGCCGGTCCAGCCGTAGGAGGCCAGCACCCGCGCGCCTTCGCGATAGACCTCCGCCCGCTCCGCCGGGTCGCGCGGGCGCTCGACCAGCGCGCGCACGGGATACATCGCCGCGTCGATCAGCATGCCGGTGGGTTCGCCGGCCTCGTCTCGCAGTATGTCGCCGCCCTCCGGCGCTTCGCTGTCCGCAGATATGCCTGCGCGTTCGAGAGCAAGGCTGTTAGCGGCCAGCGCATGCCCGTCGGCGCGCACCAGCACCACGGCGTGGTCCGGCGCGGCGGCGTCGAGATCACGCCGGGTTGGAAACCGCGCTTCCGGCCAGTGGGTCTCGATCCAGCCGCGGCCATACAGCACTCCGCCTGCCGGCAGGGCCGCTGCGGCAGCGCGCACGCGCTCCACAAGAGCTTCCAGAGACGGCGTGCCTTCCAGATTCAGCAGGCGCTCGCGCTCGCCCACCCCCATCACATGCACATGGGAGTCGGTAAAGCCGGGATACATCGCCCGCCCGCCGAGATGGATCACCCGCGTATCCGGTCCGATCAGGCGTTCCGCCCTGCCGAGATCGCCGGCATGGATGATGACGCCGCCGCGCACGGCCACGGCCTCGACCATCGGCTGCGCCCCGTCGGCGGTATGGATCGGCCCGCCGTGGATCACGAGATCGGCCGAGCCGCCGGACGCCTCGCAGGCGGCGAGCAGTAAAGCGAATGCGGCGGACAGGCAGGCGGCGAGTCGCATGGGGGTCTCCGGGTTTCAGCTCGCCCGGACCCTAATCCTCAAAGCCGGAAACGCCAACGCCCGCCGGAGGGGGCGGGCGTCGCGGAAATCCGGAATTCGGGGCGCGTCAGGCCGCGGCGGCGTCCTGATGCTTTTGCAGGTCGCGCTTGATCTTGCGAACACGCGGCGACAGGTCGACGTCCTTCGCCTTGGCCAGGAAGGCGTCCAGCCCGCCGACATGGTCGACCGAGCGCAGAGTCTTGGCCGCGATGCGCAGCTTGTAGCTGCGGCCCAGCGCCTCGGAGGACAGGGTCACGTCCACCAGATTCGGCAGAAACCGCCGCTTGGTCTTGTTGTTGGCGTGGGACACGTTGTGCCCCGTCATCACGCCAACCCCGGTCAGTTCGCAACGCCGCGCCATGGCAAGCATCCTTGAATTCGTGATCGTCGGGCGCCGGCTCATGCCGAGCGGCGCAAGAGCGGGCGAGATAACGGAGCCCGCGCGCGGCGTCAAGCACCCGGGGCGGCGCCAGAGGCCGTTCATCTTGCAGCCGGGTTTGGTGTAGTATCGCCATGCCGGACGGCTGGGGGCCTGAAGGAGCGGAACGTGAGATTTTTTATGTTGACCGGCGCGGCAGCCGCCGCGCTTTTGCTTGGCGGGGCGGCCGCCGGGGCCAGGGGCGTGTCCGGGGCCGCCGGTGCGGTCGAGGCGCGGCCGACCGCCACGGTGAACGTGCGCTACACCGGCTCCGTGATGATCTTCAACGTCGCCGACATCCATGTCGCCAGCCGGTTTGAGCCAGAGGTCTACCGCGCCACGGCGCGCTTTCGCACCGCGGGCCTCGCCTCGCTTTTCAGCAGCACCGACATCGAGGCCAATGTCAGCGGCTACCGCAACGGCCGCGGCCTGGTTCCCTGGCGCTACCAGCACCGCAACCACGCCGGCTCGCGCAACCGCCTGGTGGAGGTGAACTTCCCGAACGGTGTCGCGGAGCCGAACATCAACCCGCCCTTCGGGTCTATGGGAGACCCGCCCGCCAGCCCGGAAGAGCGCGCCGGGGCCATGGACCCGATCTCGGCCCTGTTCTCGATCGCGCTGGGCGCCACCGCGACGAATGGCGAGCTGTGCCGGGGCCGCGCCCCGGTGTTCGACGGCCGCGCCCGCTATAACCTGCGGCTGGAGCCGGGCGGGACCGAGCGCGTGCGCACCCGCGCCTGGAGCGGCGACGCCGTGGTCTGCCGCGCCTTCTACGAACCCGTCGCCGGATACGAGGAGGGCAAGCGGCCCACCGACGCCGACATCGCCCAGCCGATCGTGATGTGGCTGGCGCCGATCAATGGCGGCGAGATGCATTTCCCCGTACGATTCCGCGCCAACGCCGCCTATGGCGGCGCGACCATCGAGGCGCGGTCGATGACGGTGGAATAGCTCGCACGACGGCGGCGCACGCTCTATCTGTGGCCTGACGCAAAGCGAAGCGAGTCGCGGCGATGACCGCCTACGCCCCGATCACAGCGGTCCTCGGGCCCACCAACACAGGCAAGACGCATCTCGCCGTCGAGCGCATGCTCGCCCGCCGGTCGGGCGTCATCGGCCTGCCGCTGCGCCTGCTGGCGCGAGAGATCTATGACCGCGTCGTGCGCGAGAAGGGCGAACGCGCCGCGGCGCTGGTGACCGGCGAGGAAAAGATCGTCCCCGCCTCCGCCCGCTATTTCGTCTGCACCGCCGAGGCGATGCCGCTGGATGTGGAGGCGGCTTTCGTGGCCGTGGACGAGATCCAGCTCGCCGCCGATCCGGAGCGCGGGCATGTGTTCACCGACCGGCTGCTGCACGCGCGCGGGACCGAGGAGACGATGCTGCTCGGCGCGGCCAGCATGCGCGCGCTGGTGCGCCGCCTGGTTCCACAGGCAGACATCATCAGCCGTGAACGGTTCTCGCAGTTACGCTACGCCGGCCCGGCGAAGCTGACACGCCTGCCCCGCCGCAGCGCCATCGTCGCCTTTTCCTCGGAGTCGGTCTACGCCATCGCCGAGCTGATCCGCCGCCAGCGCGGCGGCGCGGCGGTGGTGATGGGCGCTCTCAGCCCGCGCACGCGCAACGCCCAGGTTGATCTGTATCAGGCCGGCGAGGTCGACTATCTGATCGCCACCGACGCCATCGGCATGGGCCTGAACATGGATGTCGGCCATGTCGCCTTCGCCGAGAGGACGAAGTTCGACGGTCGGCGGCGCCGCCGCCTTACCGCCGCCGAGACCGGCCAGATCGCCGGGCGCGCCGGGCGCTTTCGCGATGACGGAACCTTCGGCGAAACCGCCGACGTCAAACCCTTCGAGGACGAGCTGGTCAAAGCGGTGGAGAACCATGATTTCCCGCCGGTCGAACGCCTGCAATGGCGCAACGCCGATCTGGACCTGTCGTCGCTGCGGACCCTGCTGGACAGCCTCGCCGCGCCGCCGCCGGACCCGGCGCTGGTGCGCGTGCGCGACGCCGAGGACGAACAGGCGCTCGCCCTGCTGGCCAGCGACCCCGCCATCGCCGGCGCCGCGGCGCGGCCGGACGGCCCCGCGCTGCTGTGGGAGGTCTGCCGCACCCCGGATTTCCGCAAGATCACCATCGACGCCCATGCGCGGCTGCTGAAGACGATTTTCCGTCATCTCGCCGGACCGCACGGGCGGCTGCCCGCCGATTTCATGGCCCGGCATCTGCAGCAGCTCGACCGCGCGGACGGCGATGTCGGCCAGCTGGCCCAGCGCCTCGCCCATGTGCGCACCTGGGCCTACGTCGCCAACCGGCCGGACTGGACAGAACGGCCGGAAACCTGGCGGGCCCGCGCCCGCGAGGTGGAGGATCGTCTGTCCGACGCCCTGCACGAGCGGCTGATGCAGCGTTTCGTCGACCGCCGCACCAGCGCCCTGGTGCGCGGCCTGCGCGAGGAGCGCGACCTGCTGGCCGGGCTGTCCGCTGATGGCGCGGTGACCGTGGAGGGGCATCCGGTCGGCCGGCTGGAAGGGCTGGCCTTCCGCACGGACGCCCGGGGATCGGCGCTGGCCGCCCGCGCCGTGCGCGGCGCGGCCGAGAAGGCGTTGCGGCCGGAAGTGAACCGGCGCCTGGGAGAACTGGCGCGCGCCGACGCCGCTGACCTGACCATCGGCGATGACGGGCGTATCGACTGGCGCGGCGAGGCCGTGGCGCGGCTTGCGCCGGGGCCGGAGCCGCTGCGGCCGTCCTGCGTGCTGCTCGGCGGGGAGATCGGCGCGGCCGAGGCCCGCGAGCGCGCGCGGCGGCGCATCGAGACCCTGGCGCAGACGATGTTGAAAGACGCGCTGGCCCCGCTGTTCACCCTGTCGGACGCCGCGAAGGCGGGCGATCTGCCCGGCCTGGCCCGCGGCGTCGCCTGGCGGCTGGCCGAAGCTGGCGGCGTGCTGCCGCGCGAAGCTGTTGCGGACGAGGCGCGCGCCCTGTCGCCCGCCGAGCGCCGCGCGCTGCGGGCGCTGGGGGTGCGCATCGGCGAATACAGCCTGCACCTGCCGGCGCTGCTGAAACCGGGCGCGGCGCGGCTGAATGCGTTGGTCCGCGCCAGCGGTGACGGACGCCCCTTCCTGCCGGCTCCGGGCCTGGTCAGCCTGCCCGCCGATGACGGCGCCGGCGACGCCGCGCTGGCTGCAGCGGGATTCCTGCGATGCGGCCCGCTGGCCGTGCGCGCCGACATGGCCGAACGGCTGGCGGACCTGATCCGCGCCGGGCGCACGAAGCAGGGGTTCGAACTGACCCCGGCGATGACGGCGCTGCTGGGCTGTTCGCTGGCCGATCTGCGCGGCGCGCTGTCGGCGCTGGGCTACCGGCGGCTGAAACGCGGACCGGACCCGGCCAAGGCCGAAGGCGAGCTGTGGGGGATGCGCCGCCGCCGCACACCCGCCGCGGCGTCCGCCCCGCCTCCAGCCGACAGTCCTTTCGCCCCGCTGGCGGCGTTGCGGCCCGCGAAACCGGCCCGCGCCCGGCGCCGCAGGCCGCCCACCCGCAAGGCGCGGCGATGACCGGCGACGGCGCGGTGCGCGCCGATGTCTGGCTATGGCGGGCGCGGTTTTTCAAGACCCGGGGTCTGGCCGCCGCCTTCATCGCCGCAGGGAAGGCGCGCGTCGAATCCGGCGGTCCGCCGCGGCGGCTGGAGAAGCCGGCCGCGCCCGTGCGCCCCGGCGATCTGTTGACCTTCCCCTTGCGCGGGCGGATCGTCCGGTTGCGAATCCTCGCCCCCGGCGTCCGGCGCGGCCCGGCGGCGGAGGCGCGGGCGCTGTATGAACTGCTGGATGACGCGAACGGAGCCGGGGATGCTTGACGCCATCAGACGCTGGCTGACGCCGAGGGGCAGGACTCCGCAGGCGCTTGAGCCGCATCTGGCCGCAACCGCGCTGCTGGTGGAGGCGGCGCTGGCCGATGGCGTCTACGCTGAAGCCGAGGAAGCGGCGATCCGCAAAATCCTGCAGGGCGCATTCGGCCTGACCCCGGACGCGGCGGCGGCGATGCTGACAGAGGCCGAGGACCTGGCCGAGGCGGCGGCGGACCATTTCCGTTTCACCCACGCGGTGAAGTTCGGCCTGCCGCATGACGAGCGGCTCGCGCTGGTCGAGCATTTGTGGACGGTGGCCCTGTCCGACGGCGAGAAATGCGCAATCGAGGACGCCTTCATCCGTAAGGTCGCCGCCCTGCTGGCGGTGACCGATCGCGAGCGGGCCGAGGCGAAGGCGCGCGCGAAGGCCGCACAGTCCGGGCGTTGACAAACGCGGTGCGCAGCCGCATCTCCCGCCCGTCTTCTCCCGAAACGCCGCCCGCAACCGCCCATGACCTACATCGTCACCGACGCCTGCATCCGCTGCAAATACATGGATTGCGTCGAGGTGTGCCCCGTCGACTGTTTCTACGAGGGCGAAAACATGCTGGTCATCCATCCCGACGAGTGCATCGACTGCGGGGTGTGCGAGCCGGAATGCCCGGTCGAGGCGATCAAGCCCGACACCGAGGACGACCCGGACGGCAAGTGGCTGGAAGTCAATTCGCGCTTCGCGACGGTGTGGCCCAACATCACCATCAAGGGCGAAGCGCCGGCCGACGCCGAGCAATTCGAGACCGAAACCGGCAAATTCGAAAAATATTTCTCGGAACGTCCCGGCAAGGGTTCGTAAACCGCGGCGATTGTCCGGGCTTGGAATTAATACGTTTTTATGATAGGTTAACACCTATATCGGGCGCCGTGGTCTCCATTGGCGCCCGTTACCTGATCAGAATGGTGCGCGCTTTTTACTGACAGATCCTTTTCAGCAACCGGTCTTCACGGGGACCGCGTGCGGCGGATCATTCGCGTTGCGTCAACGGCGGACAGAGGACATCCATGACGAAGAAATCTGCGAACGACAACAAGACCTTCAAGAAAGGCGACTACATCGTGTATCCGGCGCACGGCGTCGGCAGGGTGACCGGGGTTGAGAAGGACCAGGTCGCCGGCTTCGATATCGAGGTCTATGTCGTCTCCTTCGAGCAGGACAAGATGACCCTGCGCGTCCCCACCGCCCGCGCCGGCCAGTCCGGCATGCGCCCGCTGTCGAACGACAAGATCGTCAAGGACGCCCTGAAGACGCTGAAGGGCCGCGCCCGCGTGAAGCGCACCATGTGGTCGCGCCGCGCCCAGGAATACGAGGCGAAGATCAATTCCGGCGACCTGATCTCCATCGCCGAGGTGGTGCGCGACCTGTATCGCGCCGAGGACCAGCCGGAACAGTCCTATTCCGAGCGCCAGCTCTATGAATCGGCGCTGGACCGCATGGTCCGCGAGGTCGCCGCGGTCGAGAAGATCGACCACGACAAGGCCAAGGAGATGTTGTCGAAGTCGCTGCACGGCAAAACCGCCGCCGCGGCCTGACCGCAGGCATTTCCGATGCGTTTGCGAGCGCCCGGCCATTGGCCGGGCGTTTCGCGTTTCCGCGCTCAGTCCGCGGCGATGATCTCCAGCCGTTCGGGATGGTCGATCGAGATCATCGGCCCGTTCTCGGCGTAGACCCAGCCACGCACCCGCACCTGCGCATCCTCCAGCGTCAGCAGGTCCACCCCCTCCGCCGCGAAGCGCCGGGCGGCGGCGGGCGCGACCGAGATGGTGAAATCGGTGCGGTAGTCGAAACCGAAATTCAGATACACGCGCCCGCGCACATTGGCGGCCGAGATCACCCGCCCCTCCACGATCTGCACGCTGTCCAGATACAGCGCCAGTTCGTTGGGATCGGCGCTGCGCACCGCATAGGCCGCATCGACCCACAGGCCGCGGCCCGCCGCCCGCGCCTCTGCTTCCGCCGCATACAGCGCCGCCGTCCCGCGCCGGGCGTCGAGATCGGTATAGACGCGGGCGTGGCCGGCGCGGACCAGCGCCTCCTGCAGCCACACCTCGCCCTCCGGCGTCTCCACGAACACCTGCGCCAGCGCGCGGCCATAGCGGTCGGTCACCGGGCCAGCGTCATGGGCGAGCCGCGCCGGGCGGTCCAGCGCCAGCGCCGTCAGCGCCGCGATCGCCGCCGCGCCCGCCGGTTCATCGCGGGCCGGAATGCGCACCGCCGCCGGGCGCACGCGCAGCGTCTCCCCCTCCACGGTTCGCAGGGTCAGCGCGCCGGTATCGCCCACCGCCGTCACCACGCCCGCATCCGCCATCACGAAGGCCGGCGGCGGCGGCGGCGCCTCCGCCGCCTCGCGCGCCTCGCAGGCGCCCAGCATCAGGCCTATCGCCGCGATCACCCCCCGCATCGGCCCAGCCTAGCGCGGGCGCGCCGCCCGTAAAAGCAAAGCCGCCTTCCCTGCGCCGCCCGGCGCCGCTATCTAGGCCGCACGGCCCCGTAGCTCAGGGGATAGAGCACCGGTTTCCTAAACCGGGTGTCGCAGGTTCGAATCCTGCCGGGGCCGCCAGCGGTTCGGGCCTCACCCCTCCAGCAAGGTGCGGACGCGCAGATAGTCCGACACGTCCTTGAAGGTCAGCAGGCCGGCGAGGCGGCCGTTATCGGTCACCAGCAGGCCGCCATAGGGGCTGCGCGCCAGCCGGGTCAGCGCCGTGGCCGCGTCGTCGTCCGGCGCGGCCGAGCCGGCCACGGACGGCGCGGCCATGATGGCGCGCACGGGCGTGGCGGCCCATATCTGGCGCGGCAGTTTCTTCACCTGCGACTCGCTGACCGCGCCGATCACTCGTTCGCCGTCCAGCACCGGGAACAGGCGGTGATGGCGGGGGTAGAGCAGGCGTTCGACGAAGTCGGCGACGCTCATCTCCGCGCCGGCGGCGTCAACATCCGTCACCATCAGTTCGCGCACCTTCACCCCGGCGAGGAAGCGCCGCGCCTGAACATCGCGCCAGGCCGCGCCCGAGGCGCCGAACAGGAAGGTTCCGATCAGCACCCACCACAGCCCGGCGACCAGCGCGCCGGACAGCGCGGCAAACCCGCCCAGCGCCATCAGCAGCACGGCGAAAATGCGCCCGCCGCGCGTGGCCGTGCGCGTGGCGGCATAGCGGTCTCCGCCCGCCATCCACAGAATGGCGCGGAACACCCGGCCGCCATCGAGCGGAAAGGCGGGCAGCATGTTGAACACCGCCAGCACGATGTTCAGCAGGCCGAGATAATGGACCACGGCGGCCAGCGGCGGCCCCGGCGTCTCCGCCTCCGCCGCCCCGCCCATCAGCGCCGCCAGCCACAGCAGCAGCGCGCCGAGGATGACGCTGACCACCGGCCCGGCGATGGCCATCAACAGCTCGGTCTTCGGACTGTCCGGTTCTTCCTCCAGCTCCGCCGCGCCGCCGAACAGGAACAGCGAGATCTGGTTGATCGGCATGCCGAAGGCGCGCCCGACCAGCGTGTGGGCGAACTCATGAATGATGATCGACAGCGACAGGCCGATCACCGCGATCAGCGCCATCAGCCAGTAGGCGGCGACGGGCAGGCCCTCGTAAAGCTGGGGAAACACGCCATAGGCCAGCGACCACGCGACCAGGAAGGCCAGGATCAGCCAGGTGGGATCGACGCGCAGGCGCACGCCGAACAGGCGAAAGGCGATCAGGCTGGGCCGGGCGGTCATGGCGAACCCCGCTATTTGCTGCGCCCGCCGATAATGCGCCCCGCGACGCGCGCGGCAAGGCGTCATTGACGATTCGACAAAGCGATGCCGCTGCTTAAGCTGCGTTCGCCCGCCGCGATTTTCCGGAGTCCTCGCATGATCAGAGCCGCCGTCTGCGCCGCCGCCCTCGCCCTGGCCACCGCGCCCGCCATGGCGCAGGTAACGCCGGAGGAGGCCCGCGCCATCCACGACCGCATCCTGGTGATGGACACCCATCTCGACACGCCGATGCTGGTGGCGATGCCCGGCTTCAACATCATGAACCGGCACAGCTTCGCCCGGCACATGTCGCAGGTGGACCTGCCGCGCATGATCGAGGGCGGGCTGGATGGCGGTTTCTGGGTGATCTACACGCCGCAGGGGCCGCGCACCGAGGAGGGAAACGCCGCCGCCCTGCAGGCGGCGCTGGCCCGCGCCCGCGCCATTCACGGCATGATCGAGGCCAACCCGGAGCATTTCGAACTGGCGACCCATTCGTCCGACGCCCACCGCATCGCGGCGGCGGGACGGCGCGTGGTCTATATCAGCATCGAGAACAGCTATCCGCTGTCCGGCCGGCCGGAGATGGTCGAGACCTTTTATGATCTCGGCGTGCGGATGATCGGCCCGGTGCATTCGCGCAACAATGATTTCGCCGACTCCACCACAGACGAGCCGGAATGGAACGGGCTGAGCGAGGCTGGCCGCGAACTGGTGCGCGAGGCCAACCGGCTGGGCATGATCCTCGACGCCTCGCACGCCCATGACCTCGCCTTCGACGACATGGTGGAGCTGTCGGCGACGCCGATCATCCTGTCGCACTCCGGCCCGCGCGCGGTTTATGACCACCCGCGCAACATCAGCGACGAACGCCTGCTGCGCCTGGCCGAGACCGGCGGCGTGATCCAGATGAACGCGCTCGGCGCCTTCCTGACCGAGCTGCCGCCGCCGTCGGAAGAACGCGTCGCGGCCCTGCGTGAGCTGCAGCAGCGCTTTGGCCCGCGCGGCCAGATGGGGCCTGAAGAGCGCGCCGAATGGCTGGAGGCGATGGCCGAGGTCAACGAGCGCCATCCCGCGCCGCGCGCCACCTTCGAGGACTTCATGGACCATCTGCTGCACACGCTGGACCTGATCGGGCCGGACCATGTCGGCATCGGCGCCGACTGGGACGGCGGCGGCGGCGTGGCCGGCATGGAGGACGTCTCGCAGATCCCCCGCATCACCGAGCGCCTGCTGAACGAGGGCTATAGCGAAGAAGACATCGAGAAGATCTGGAGCGGCAATGTGCTGCGCCTGCTGCGCGCGGCGGAAGACCACGCCGCCGCCCTGCGCGCGGCCGAAGAAGGGGACGGCGCCTGATGGACTTCAAGGGCAAGGTGGCGGCGATCACCGGCGGCGCCGGCGGCATCGGCGCGGCGCTGGCGCGGGCGCTGCACGCGCGCGGCGCGAAGGTGGCGGCATGCGATCTCGACGGCGCGGCGGCGGAGAAGACCGGCGCCGCCTGCGGCGGGTTCGGCATGGCGGCGGACGTGTCGAACGAGGCCGATGTCGCCCGCTTCATAAACGCCGTGGAGCGCCGCCTCGGCCCCATAGACCTTTATTTCTCCAACGCCGGGGTCGGCTTTTCGGACGGTCCGCTGTGGGGCGCGGCGGACGCGCCCAACCGCGTGTGGGAGACGCAATGGGCGGTCAATGTGATGGCCAGCGTTTACGCCGCGCGGCTGGTGGCCCCGAAAATGGCGGCGCGCGGAGCGGGCGCGTTCGTGATCACGGCCTCGGCCGCCGGGGTGCTGCACCAGATCGGCGACACGGCCTATTCGGCCACCAAGAGCGCCGCCGTGGCGCTGGCCGAGGGGCTGGCGATCGCATACGGCGATGCGGGCGTGCAGGTGCACTGCCTGTGTCCGCAATACGTCAGGACCGGCATGACCAAGGACCTGGCGGCCGAGATGACCGGCGTCGACGGCATGATCAGCGCCGAAGAGGCGGCGGAGACCACGCTTAAAGCCCTGGAAGACAACCGGTTTCTGATTCTCACCCATGCCGTGACCGGCGAGCATTTCATGCGCAAGGCCGGCGACCGAGACCGCTGGCTGAAAGGCATGCGGGGCCTGCGCGCCATGCTGGTCGAAAAGCTGGGCCGGCCTTTCTAGGCTAGGGAATCAAGCCAATGACCCCGCCCTGGCCGCCGAAGGGGCCGCCGCGGGCGCGGCGCGACGAGAAGAAGCGCTGATCCGCGAAGGTGCAGAGCGGAATTCGCTCTATATTTCCGGGTCTTAGCCCGGCGGAGACCAATTGCCGCCGCACCGCCTCGGACACGTCCAGCACCGCGCCGCCTTCCGCATCGCGCGGGCCGGTCAACCCTTCGTCCAAGCCGCTGAAAACGCGTGCGAATTCCTCCAGCACCTCCGGCCCGACGCGGTAATTGGCCTTCGACACCGCCGGGCCGATGGCGGCGAAAAGCCGTTGCGGATCAGAGCCATAGGCGGACCGCATCGCCCGCACGGTCTCGCCGGCGATATCCTGCACCGCGCCGCGCCAGCCGGAATGGACCGCCGCCACGGCAGGCCGAACCGGGTCGAACAGTAAAACCGGCGTGCAATCAGCGGTTTGCGCCACCAGGCCCAGCCCCGGCCGGTCGGTGATCAGGGCGTCGCCCTCCCCCGCCCCGGCGCCGTTTTCCGGCGCGGAATCGACGCGCAGAACCGTGCGGCCATGCACCTGCCGCGCGAAGACAAGCGCCTGTAATCCAAGCGCTTTTCGCACCCGCTCGCGGTTCTTGGCCACGCGCGCCGCGTCGTCGCCGCGCGACAGGGTGAGGTTCAGGCTTTCATACGGCCCCTCGCTCACCCCGCCCTCGCGGGTGGTGAAGGCGTGCGCGACACGGTCTCCGGCCAGCACGCCGGCCTGCAACAAACCCGGTCCCAACACTGCGCTTACCTCTACCTTCCATCCCCTCTAACACCCCCCTATTACACCGCGTCCACCCTCACAAACACCACCCGGCGCCGCGGCGGGCGGCGGCGCCCCGGTTCCCGGCGCGGCGGGCGGAAATTGCGGGGATAGCGCCGGGCGGGAATACGGGGATAGCGCGGCACTTATCCCCACCGGGGTGAAACCGGGTTATGATCGCAACCTGAAGGTCAAGAAACCCGGCCATGGGGAGCGCCATGAAAATCGACAACCACCGCCTGATCCTCGACGACGGAACCCCGGCCCCGTTCCGGCAGACGCCGAATGTCAGCGCCGGGCGCACGCTCGACCCGCGCTTCCTGGTCATGCACTACACGGCGGGGCGGAATTTCCAGTCGTCGGTGAGCTGGCTGACCGACGCGGCGGCCAAGGCCTCGGCCCATCTCGTCATCGGGCGCGGCGGCGAGATCGCCCAGCTCGCCCCGTTCGACGCCGTCACCTGGCATGCCGGGGTCTCGCAATGGCGCGGTCTTTCGGGCCTGAACGCCTATTCCATCGGCATCGAGCTCGACAACGCCGGGCCGCTGACGCGCACCGCCGCCGGCGGGTTCTCGGCCTGGTTCGGCGGCGCCTACAAGCCCGAAGACGCCATCGAGGCGACCCACAAGAACGAATCCGCCCCGCGCTTCTGGCATCGCTACTCGGACGACCAGATCGACATCGCGGCGCGCATCGCCGCGCTGCTGACCGCCGAATACGGGCTGGAGGACGTGATCGGCCATGACGACATCTCGCCGGGGCGCAAGGCCGACCCCGGCCCGGCCTTCCCGCTGGCCGCGGTGCGCGCCCGCGCCATCGGCCGCGCGCAGGAAGACAAGGTCAAGGCCGAGACGACGGCGAACCTGAACATCCGCACCGGCCCCGGCACGGGGTTCGAGCGCCTGCCCGAAAGCCCGCTGAAAGCGGGCACGAAACTGCACATCCTGTCCGAACAGGGGTCATGGTGCTCGGTCGAGGTGCTGGACGCCCAGGGCCGCCCCACCGCCACCGGCTGGGTGCATGGCGATTACGTGAGGGTGGTTTAGGCTGGCTCCAAGCTTCCCATTCCACTCCCCATCCCTCATCCTGAGGCGCGACCCCGGCCTTGAGCCGGGGGAGCCACGAAGGACGGGGGATGAGCATGTTCGCCTTCGTCTACATTCTGCGCTGCGCGGACGGATCGTACTATGTCGGCTCCCACCGCGGCGACGACGTGATGACCCGCGTCGTCCAGCACCAGGCGGGCGAGGGCGGGGATTACACGCGCCGCCGCCTGCCGGTGACGCTCGTCTATTCGGACTGGTTCGACCGCGCCGAGGACGCGGTGGCGGCGGAACGGCGGCTGAAGGGCTGGTCGCGGGCCAAGAAGGAGGCGCTGGTCCGCGGCGACGGGGCGGCGCTGAAGGCGCTCTCGCGCGGCCGGACCGGAAAGCCGAAACCGCCCTGACCGGCGCCTGGCTGGACTCCCTCGTCCTTCGTGGCTCAGCCCCGGATTAAACCCGGGGCTTCGCACCTCAGGATGAGGGGGTTTGAGATTCTACCCACCCCCTCACCCTGAGGTGCTGACGAAGTCAGCCACGAAGGGCGAGGGCTTCAGACGCCCCTACCCCTCCAGAAATCCGGTTCGAGCACAGCCGAGGGCGTAGCCGCGGCGGGCGTCGCCGATATCGGCCAGCAGGGCGGTCAGCGCGCTCCAGTCGTCGGCTTCATGCACCGGCGCCCAGGCGGCCTCCATCACCTCGATGGTCAGATGCACCGGCGCCTCGCGCGCGAAATAAGGGTGTTTCAGCCGCTGCGGCCGGTCGGCCTCGTGATCCGCCCACGCCGCGCGCAGGGCGGCGAAGGCCGGGCCGGCATAGTGGGCCTTGCGCGCGCCGTTCAGCGCCCGCTGCGCGCTGGCCTCGCCGCCGAACCAGTCGAAAAACGGCGCCTCCCACGCCACCCCGCTTTCACGCATGAATTCCAGCAGCGCCTTCAGCAGCGCCTCGCCGGCGGCCTCGCCCGCCGGTTTCAGGCCCAGACGGCGCAGGAAGGCGGTTTGCACTTCGGCCTTGTAGGCGCCCGGAAAACCGTTCAGCGCCGTGATCAGCGCCTCGCGCTCTCCCACCGCCAGCAGCGCCCCGGCCAGTTGTTGCAGCGCCCAGAACACCGCCTCCGGCTGGCGGGCGTAACAGTATAATCCGGTTTCGTCGAAATAGGCGGCGGTGAAGCCCGGTTCGTAATGCGGCAGGAAGCGCCAGGGGCCGTAATCGAAACTCTCGCCGGTGACGTTCAGATTGTCGGTGTTCAGCACGCCGTGAACGAAGCCCGCCGCCATCCACTGCGCGGCCAGGCGGGCGCTGGCGCGCACCACCGCGTCAAGAAACGCCGCGGCGCGGGCCGGGCCGTCCGTCTGCTCCAGATGCGGATAATAGGCCGCGACGCAATGATCCAGCAGGGCGGCGATATTGTCTGGCCGGTTCTCGAAGGCGTGGCGCTGGAAACTGCCGAAGCGGACATGGGAATGCTGCAGCCGGGTGAGCACGGCCGAGCGCGTGGGCGAGGGTTCGTCATGGCGGGTCAGGGCCTCGCCGGTCTCGAACACCGCGAAGGCTTTCGAGGTATAGACGCCCAGCGCCTCCAGCATCTGCGCGGCCAGCACCTCGCGCACCGCGCCCTTCAGGGTCAGGCGCCCGTCGGCGGTGCGCGACCATGGCGTCTGGCCGGACCCTTTCGTGCCGAAGTCCAGCAAGCGCCCGTCCGGCGCCCGGAACTGGGCGAACAGGAAGCCGCGGCCATCGCCGATCTGGGGGTTGTAATGGCGGAACTGGTGGCCGTGATAGCGCATGGCGACCGGCGGGCGGTCATAGCCCGGCAAAGGCTCGAAACGCGCGAAATGCGCGATGCGCCGTTCGGGCGTCAGATCGCCAAGGCCGATCTCGTCCGCCCAGCGCGTGTTCCAGAACCGTTCGATGGTCTCGGGAAATTCCGCCGGCGCCGCCACGTCGCCGAAATCATCGCCCAGAAGCGCATAGCGGACTTCCGGGGCGAAGGCGGGGGCGCGGGTCATGCCCTGTCAGCTAGGCCGCGCGGCGGCGCAGGGCAAGGGGCGGCGCCCTCTCGCCCCTGCGTTTCAGGCCACCCCCTCACCCTGCCCTCTCCCCCAGCAATGGGGGAGAGGGGGTGTATGCAGGCGCCAAGTCTTCCCCTCTACCCTTCGGGGAGAGGGCGGAAAATCATGGGCTTGGCGCAGCCAAGTCCTTCGATTTTCCGGGTGAGGGGGAAATAAGAAGCGATTGCGACGCTCTCAATGAAAGCGTCGGAAACTCCCTACCCGTTCAGCCATTTCGCGGCGTCGCGGGCGGCGGCGGCGATGCTGGCGCGGGCGGCCGGGATCAGGCCGGCCAGATTCCAGAAGCCATGCGGCATCGCCTTGACCACCGCGCGGGTCACCGGCACGCCGGAGGCGGCGAGGCGGGCCTCATAGGCCGCGCCCTCGTCCAGCAGCGGATCCAGCTCCGACGCCGCGATGAAGGCCGGCGGCAGGCCGGCGAGGTCTTCGGCGAACAGCGGCGAGGCGCGCACGTCGCGCGCCGCGTCGGCGTCAGGCAGGTAGAGGTCGCGGATCGCGTCCAGCGCCGCAGTGGAGATCAGCCCGCCCTGCAGCGCCTTGCGGCGGCGGTCGTTGGTTTCGACCAGTTGCAGCAGCGGATAGATCAGCAATTGGTGGCGCAGTTCGCCCCGCCGCGCCTGCGCCAGCACGGCGGCGAGCCCGCCGCCGGCGGAATCGCCCGCCACGCCGAGCCGCGCCGGATCCCCGCCCAGTTCCGCCGCGCCGCCGCCGCGCAGCCAGTCGAAAACCGCCAGCGCATCCTCCACCGCCGCCGGAAACCGGTGTTCGGGCGCGAGGCGGTAATCCAGCGCCAGCACCCGGAAATCGCCCTCATGCGCCAGGCGGCGGCACAGCGGATCATGGGTGTCGAGATCCCCCACCACATAGCCGCCGCCATGGGTGAACAGCACCAGCGGGCCGCCCTCCGCCGCCCCGTGCGGCACATACAACCGCGCGTTCAGCGGTCCTTCGGCGCCGGGAACCGCGATGTCGCGCGCCTGCGCCATGTCCGGCGGGTCGCGGTCGGTCAGCGGCGCGGCGCGCAACAGCGTCCGGCGCATGGAGTCGACCGTGCGGCCATAGCGGATCAGGTCATGCAGGCCGAAGCGCGTCAGCGCCTCCTGCCAGGGCGAGGCTGCGCTCATTCCGTCTCCAGCAGGATCAGCGGCTCGTCGCCCGCAAATTCGGCCAGGTCCTCCGCGCGCTCCAGCGTCATCTGCGTCAGGCAGCCGGCGTGCATCTGCAGGTACATCGTGCCCTGCGCCAGCAGGAAGCGGGCGCAGCGCGCCTCGCGATAGCTCTCCCACGCCGCGCGGCTGCGCGCCGTCCAGGCGGCGGGCTCTCCGCCCAGCGCCCGCAACGCCGCCTCCCGCGCATCGACCACGGTTTGCCAGTATGCGCCGGCCGCGCCGTCGCACTGGATGGTGGCGTGGGTGGTCCAGCCGCCGGCCTCGGCGCAGTCGGTGAAAAAGCCGACATTACAGCCGTCCGCGACGCCGCTATCGGCGAGGCAGGCCTCGATCTCCGCCGCCGCCCGGCCCGGCTCCAGATACGGGTTGGCCGCCGCCGCGCCCGGGACGCCCAGCGCCAGCCCGGCGGCCAGCAGCATTGTCTTCATCATCGCACGCATCCCCTGCTACAACCTGTCTGGTTCTATAGCCGACACCAAGGACGGCGCCCATGCTGCACCAGTTCCTGGCCGAGCTTCGCGCCGCGCGCATCCCGGTGACGACGCGCGAATATCTGACGCTGATGGAAGCGCTGCACAAGGGCGCGGCCGGGCCGGAAATGGGAACCTTCTACGCCGTCAGCCGCGCCGCCCTGGTCAAGGACGAGCGGCATCTGGACCGGTTCGACAGGGTGTTCGCGCACGTGTTCCGCGGCGTGCAGACGCTGACCGCGCTGTTCGAGGCGAAGGAGATTCCGCCCGAATGGCTGCAGGCGCTGATGCAGCGCCACCTGACGCCGGAGGAGATGGAGGCGCTCAGCGCCCTGCCCTTCGAGGAGCTGATGGAGACGCTGAAACGGCGGCTGGAGGAACAGGACGAACGCCATGAAGGCGGATCGAAATGGATCGGCACGGGCGGAACCAGCCCCTTCGGCCATTCCGGCTACAACCCCGCCGGGGTGCGCATCGGCGGCCAGGGCCAGCACAGGCGCGCCGCCAAGGTGTGGGAGCAGCGTCGTTATAAGGATCTCGACGGCGACCGGGAACTGGGCACGCGCAACCTGAAAATCGCCCTGCGCCGCCTGCGCCGTTTCGCCCGCGACGGCGCGGCCGAAGAGCTGGACCTTGGCGGCACCATCGACGCCACGGCGCGGCAGGGGTTTCTGGACGTGCGCATGCGGCCCGAACGGCGCAACGCCATCAAGGTGCTGGTGCTGTTCGACGCCGGCGGGTCGATGGACCCTTATGTGAAGGCGTGCGAGGAGCTGTTCTCCGCCGCGCGCTCGACGTTCAAGAACCTCGAGTATTTCTACTTCCACAACTGCCCCTATGAGGGCTTGTGGCGGTCCAACCTGCGGCGGCGGGCCGAGACCGTGCCGACCTTCGACGTCATCCACAAATACCCGCGCGACTGGAAGCTGGTGATGGTCGGCGACGCGGCCATGGCGCCCTATGAGATCACCCATCCCGGCGGCTCGGTTGAGCACTGGAACGAAGAGGCGGGGGGCGTGTGGCTGCACCGGCTGGCGGAGGCGTTTCCGTCGCTGGCGTGGCTGAACCCGCAGCCGCAGGCCTGGTGGGAGCACACCCATTCCATCGACATCGTGCGCCGCATCATCGGGCCGCAGCGCATGTTCCCGCTCACCCTGCCGGGCGTCGACGCGGCGATGAAGGAACTGTCGCGGTAACGGCTATTCCCGTGTGCGCGCGGCGACGCTGGCCCCGCCGCGGGCGACGCGGTTCGCGTCCTCGAACAGGAAGAAGACGCGATAGCGCTCCGGCGCGAACTGCACCGGCCCGTGTGCGCGCAGGAACACCGCGAAGGTGCGCACCTCGCCGGCGCCGAAACTGACCGGCAGTTCCGCCATGCGCGGCGTGACGCAGACGCCGGTCGCCGGATCGGTGCCGCAGATCTCCGGCTCAAGCGGCAGGTTCCCGGCGCCCAGGTCGGCGCGCAAAACTACATCGCCGGCCGCGCCGATATTCACCGCCGCCAGCGCCACGGCCCCGCGCGCGCCGTTCGACGGCAGATTGACCACGCCGGCGTCCGGCGAAGTGGCGGCGATAGAGACGATGTCCGGCGCGGCGCCGGGCGTGAACGTCCACAGCACCGAATTGACCCCCGGCATCTGCGCGGCCGGGTCGCTGTTGGCGCAATCCGCGATCAGGCGCAGGTCGAGGGCCTGGTCCGAGCCCAGCGCCGTGAAGTCGCCGCCGAACACGAAAGTGGCCAGCCCGCCGGCCGGAATGTCGAATTCCGGGTTGTCCGGGCCGATGGCGGTGTTGGTGGCCGGATCGGTGGCGCGGTAGTCCACCGGTCCCGGCGCGCCGGCCGGGCCGCGCGCGATCTGCAGGGTGCAGGCCTCGGCAAGCTCGGACCCGGCGTTGATCACCGAGGCGAAAGCCGTCGCGGCCCCCGGCGACGCCACAGAGCGCGCGTATGGCAGCACGGAGGAGACCAGCCGCGCCGGCGGCGTCTGCCGGTCCTCCACCGTCACCGTCCAGGACACCGTGCGCGAGGTCCGCCCTGTCGGATCGTTGCGCACCAGTTCGGTCGCGTCAGTGACCGTCGCCGTCACCTGATAGACGCCCGGCGGCCAGTCGGCGCCGCGGAACACATAGGCGGTGCCGTCGGCGGAGAATCCGATGCCATCGGCCTGCGGCGCGTCGCCCTGCGCCGGCTGCTGAACGATGTCGCCATCGACGCGCCAGGTGACGCCAAAGGCGGCCCCGTCGATGGTCTTTGGGATCACGGTGAAGCGGATGCGGCCGTCGCGCGGCATCGCCGCCGCGCCCGGCGCCGGGTTCACGCCGTCGATGCCGAGCCCGATATCGTTGAAGCGCAGCACGAAATGCTCGGTGTTGATCTGTTCCATCGGCCGGTTCAGCGACCGCATCAGCGAATTGAACGTCGGCCGGAACACCCCGGTGGGGCAGTAGTGCGCGCCCTCATACATGCCGGGCACGGCGTCCAGCGGCGCCGTGGTCGGAACCGGCGTCTGCGGGTCGATCCACAATGCCCAGGGGCTGGCCTCGCGCGTGGTCTGGGCGGTGGCGTTACGCTCGCCCGGCGGTCCGTAAAGGCCCGGCTGCTGGGCGCAGATGTTCGGATCTACATACTCGTCGTTCAGAAAGGCGAAGCTGTGCCCGATCTCGTGCTGGAACACGCTCGGCGCGGCCGGATGCAGCGTGGTGGTGGCGTAGAATCCCCCACCGCCGCCATAATCGGTGGTGTTGACCACGATCAGCCGTATGTCGAAGCGGATATACGGAAACGCCGCCAGCGCCTGCCCGGCGCGCGAGCCGTTGGCGCACAGCAGGCGGTCGATGCCGAAACAGCCCAGCTCTGACCGCAGCGCGGTGTCGCGCGGATTGCCGGGGCGGCTGACGCCGCTTTCATTGCTGACCAGGTCCATCCGGTAGATGTTGAAGTGCCGGAGGTAGCGCACATAGGGCGAGGAACCGAGCAACAGGTCGCGGAAATATTCCGCAGCCTCGGCGAAGGCGTCCATCTCGTCCGCCGTGAAGCCATCGGCCATGATCACGTAATTGATGCGGGTTTCAGGGTCGCCGGTCAAATAGATCGGCGTCAGGGTCTGGGCCCCGGCGGCGCCGCAAAACACGATGGCGGCGCCCAGAGCGGCGAGGAAAGCTTTCATCCCGCGCCCCTATCGCAGCTGGATCGCGCCCTGCGCCAGCAGGGCTTCGCCCGCCGGGGCGTCCGCAGCGGCGGGGCTTTCATAAATTTCGACCGCCGCCGCCGACTCCGGCAGCGACACGCGGATCAACAGCGGACGATAGTCCTGGATGAAGCTGCGATTCGACCCTGGCTGATGCGTGCCGTCGGCGTTCCAGCCTTCATAGCGAATGAACCGCGGATCCTGCACGAACCCCTCCGCCACGACCTGCCCCGCCTCGTCACGGGCGACGACGCGCAGCATCTCTCCGGGCCACCCGGTCTCATGGTCGCGCAGCAGATAACCCCGCCCCGGCAAGGCGTCGGCCGTCAGCGCCCCATCCTCGCCAATGTTCAGCATCACGCCGCGCAGGGCATCCTGCGTTGCGTGCGCGTGCGCCGGCCACAGGGTGAATGAAAGTATGAAAATGAGGATGCGCATGTCCGTCTCCATCGCCGCCGGATAAAGGCGGGCGCTAGCGAGCGACTTTATGTACGCAACAGAAAAATAAAAGCGAAAACGGGAAGCTAGACCGGCTCCAGTTCCGGATCGACGGGATCAAGACCCAGTTCGCGCTCCACCCGCCCGATCCAGGCGCGCACCGCGGGAAAGGCGCTCATGTCGAAGCCGCCTTCATGCGCCAGGCGCGTGTAGGCGACCAGCGCGATGTCGGCCAGCGTCAGGGTTTCGCCGACCATGAAATCGCGCGCCATCAGCCGCAGTTCCATCACCCCCAGCGCCCGGCGGCCCTTGGGCAACAGGTCCGGGTAGATCTGGTCCTGCGGCAGTTTCTGGAACTTCACCTGGCTGCGCCGCACGGCGATGGCCGGTTCATGGCTGTACTGCTCCCAGAACAGCCATTCCATCATCTTGGCGCGGTCGAAGGCGTCCTCCGGGATCAGGTCCGAGCCCTCGGCGAGATAAAGCATGATCGCGTTCGACTGCGCCAGCACCCGCCCGTCGGGCCGCACCAGGCAGGGCACCTGGCCAGCCGGGTTCACCTGCAGGAATTCCGGCGTACGCGTGAAGCCGGAGAACACGTCGATCTCGCGCCAGTCGTAATCGGCGCCCATGCGGTCGGCGACCCATTTCACCTTCAGGCAGTTGCCGCTGCGGCTGTCGCCATAGATGGTCAGGCGTTCCGGGTTCATCGGTCTCTCCGGTTCCGGGCGCCCGCACCGGGCGCGTCATGGCGGGGTTGTACAGGATTCGCGCCCCTGCGGCTGCATGCCCGCTTGGGTTCGCCGCCGCTTCCGGGGCATATAGGGGCCGCCCTGACCCGACCCAACCCGTGGACCGCATAATGCCCGACGCCCCGATCCGCCGCCGCACCCCGCCGGAAGCCTGCCGCAGCATGGGAGAGGTGCGCGACGGCGTCGACGAGATCGACCGCGAGCTGGCGCCGCTGCTGGCCGAGCGCGCGCGCTATATGCGGGCCGCGGCGCGCATCAAGCCGAACCGCGCGGCGGTGCGCGACGAAGACCGGATCGAGGACGTGCTGGCGAAAGTGAAACTCTCGGCGCAGGCGGCCGGCCTGCCCTGGTCGATCGCCGAACCGGTGTGGCGCGAACTGATGGAGCGGTGCATCGCCTATGAATTCGAGGTCTGGGACGCGACGCGGGAATAGTTGCTAGCCGGAAACCGCGAGCACCGCGTCCGACGCCCGGCGCACCTCGGCCAGCGCCGCCCCGCGCCATGCCGGTCCGGCTTCTTCCGCCCGCTCGCAGGCCTCGGCCAGCGCGAAGGCGCCCACCCCGCGGGCGGCGCCTTTCAGGGTATGGGCGGCGTCTCGCCAGGCCTGGTCGGACGCCGCATGCTCCATCGCCGCCAGGCTGCGCGCCGCCGATTGCTTCAGCAGCGCCAGTAATTCCGCCTCCAGCGCGGCGTCGCCGCCGGTGTAGCGGGCCAGGTGCGTACGATCCAGAATCGCGGGCGCGGGCGTATCTGCGGATATGTCCATGCCGCCATCCTGCCGCGGCGAGTCTTAACGCGGCGCTGACGGCGTCAGTCCAATCCGGCGCCGAGCCCCAGGCCGTGCGCCGCGACGCGCAAACGCCGGTCGCGCGTCCACAGCCGCGTCCCGGGGGTCAGACGCGCCGCAGCCAGCAAGTGCGCGTCGGCATAGCCGACGCCGCGGCCGTACAGGCTCTCCGCCTCGATGAAATGCAGCACTTCGGCGTCGGAAGCGGCGGCGGCCTGCGGCAAATCCTGCAAGGCTTGCAGAACCTTGGCCCGCGCCCGCAGCCGGCCCAGGGCGATTTCGCCGATCACCACCGGATGCGTCAGCACCCGGTTCTGGTTCAATAATTCCGCCAGCGCGGCGTCTCCCGCCCGCAAATGATCCACCCAGACCGATGTATCGGTCAGGATCACGCGGCGCCCCGGCGGCGCGGCGGCGCCTGCAGGTCCGGCTCCGTCCCGCCGAGACGGGCGAGGCGGCGGGCGCTTTCACGTTCGATCAGGGCTTTCAGCGCCTCGCGGACCAGCGCGGCTTTCTCGGTGATCTTCGTCAGGGCGCTGGCCTTTTCGACAAGCGCGTCGTCGAGGGCGAGGGTGGTGCGCATACCGGCCTCCATGCTTCAGGCACAAATATAGCATCATTTGATGATATATTCCATGCCATAACTGACGCCACAGGCGCTTTCGCCGCCTGCAAAGCGCGCTATGCTGCGCATCATGAGCAAGGCCGGAAACGCCAACGGTGCGAACGGGAAGGATGCGGCGCTGGCGCGCGCCATCTGCGCGCGGCATGACAACCGCCCCGACCGACTGATCGAGATTTTCCACGATGTGCAGGCGGCGCTGAACTGCGTGCCCGACGACCTGCTGCCCGAAATCGCCGAGGCGCTGAACCTGTCGCGCGCCGATGTCTATGGCGTGCGCGGTTTCTATCACGACTTTTCAGCGGCCCCGAAAGGGCGCTGCGTGGTCAAACTGTGCCGCGCCGAGGCCTGTCAGGCGCGCGGCGCCGACGCGCTGGCGGCGGAGGTGCAGCAGCGCCTGGGCCTGAAGCCCGGCGAAACGGCGCCGGACGGTTCGGTGACGCTGGAAGATGTCTATTGCCTTGGCAATTGCGCGCTTGGCCCGGCGGCGCTGGTGAACGGCCGCCTGCTGGCGCAAGCGACGCCTGACTGTATTGAGGCGGCGATAAAGGCCGGGCCGGAAGCCGATCCGGTCGCGAAGGCTGACGGCGAGATCACCGTGTATCTGCCGCTGGACGCCGCGGCCCTGTCCGCCGGCGCCGAGGATGTGGCTAACACCCTGCTGGCCGAGGCGGACAAACGCGGCGCCTCGATCCGCCTTGTCCGCACCGGCACCCGCGGCATGCTGTGGCTGGAGCCGCTGGCCGAGATCACGATAAACGGCGAACGCATCGGCTATGGCCCCCTCACCGCCGCCGGCATTCCGGCGCTGTTCGACGCCGGTTTCCTGACTGGCGGCGACCATCCCAAACGCCTCGGCCCGGTGGAGCACATCCCCTGGTTCGCGCGCCAGGAGCGGCTGACCTTCGCCCGTTGCGGCGTCATCGATCCGCTGAGCCTTGCCGATTACGAGGCGCATGGCGGCCTCGCCGGCCTGCGCAAGGCGGCGAAGATGGCGCCGGAGGCGATCATAGAGACCGTCACCCAATCCGGCCTGCGCGGGCGCGGCGGCGCCGGCTTTCCCGCCGGGATCAAGTGGAAGACGGCGCTGGAGGCGAAGGCGGCGCCGAAATACGTCTGCGCCAACGCCGACGAGGGCGACAGCGGCGCCTTCGCCGACCGCATGGTGATGGAGGGCGACCCGTTCTCGCTCCTGGAAGGCATGATTATCGCCGGGCTGGCTACAAGAGCCGAATACGGGCTGATCTATCTGCGTTCCGAATACCCGCATGCCGAGCGCATTTTGCGCCGCGCCATCGCGGCATGGGAGCAGGCGGGCCTGCTGGGCGATAACGCCGCCGGGTCCGGCCGCGCCTTTCATATCGAGCTGCGTCGCGGCGCCGGGGCCTATATTTGCGGCGAGGAGACCTCGATGCTCGACAGCCTCGAGGGCCGCCGCGGCCTGGTGCGCTTCAAACCGCCCCTGCCCGCCATAGAGGGGCTGCACGGCAAGCCGACGGTGATCAACAACATCCTCACCCTCGCCGCGGTTCCGTGGATTCTGGTTCATGGCGGCGCCGCCTACGCCGCCTATGGCATGGGCCGGTCGCGCGGCACGCAGCCGTTCCAGCTGGCCGGAAACATCGCCCGCGGCGGTCTGGTGGAAAAAGCCTTCGGCGTGACGCTGAAAGAGCTGGTGGAGGATTTCGGCGGCGGAACGATGAGCGGCCGGCCCGTGAAGGCGGCGCAGCTTGGCGGCCCGCTGGGCGCGCATGTGCCGGCGGCCGGATTCGACGTCGCCATGGATTACGAGGCGCTGGCCGCAGCCGGCGCGATGCTGGGCCATGGCGGGATCGTGGTGTTCGACGACAGCGCCGACATGGCGCGCCTGGCCCAGTTCGCCATGGAATTCTGCGCCATCGAAAGCTGCGGCAAGTGCACGCCCTGCCGCATCGGCTCGGTGCGCGGGGCGGAGATTATCGAGCGCATCCGCAAGGGCGAGAACCGGGCGGATAACGTCAAACTGCTGCAAGACCTGTGCGAGGTGATGACCGACGGCAGCCTGTGCGCCATGGGCGGCCTGACGCCGATGCCGGTGCGCAGCGCGCTGCAGCACTTCCCCGAGGACTTCGGCCTGGCCCCGAAAAGCGGTAAGGTGTCGCCATGACCTGTCTTCGCGAGCGCGATCTGGGAACGCCGAACCGGCCGGGCGCCCCGCAGGTGACGCTTCACATCGACGGCCGGGAGGTGACGGCGCCGGAAGGCGTGTCGGTGATGCGCGCCGCCGCGCTGGCCGGAACCGACATTCCGAAACTGTGCGCCACCGACAGCCTAGAGGCCTTCGGCTCCTGCCGTCTGTGCCTGGTGGAGATCGAGGGGCGCAAGGGAACGCCCGCCGCCTGCACTACGCCGGTGACGGCGGGGATGAAGATCAGCACCACATCGGAAAAGATCGAGCGCCTGCGCCGCGGCGTGCTGGAGCTTTATCTGTCCGACCATTCGGACGCCGTTCCGGATGCCCCGGACGCCGCCGATTGCGATCTGCACCGCCTCGCCGCCGAGGCGGGGGTGACGCAAAGCCGCTTTGCGCCCAACGGCCATGCGCGGCCGGTGAACTATGACGATTCCAACCCCTATTTCGTTTTCGACGCCGAAAAATGCATCCTCTGCTCGCGCTGCGTGCGCGCCTGTTCCGATATCCAGGGAACGCACGCGCTGACGCTGACCGGGCGCGGCTATAACACCAAGGTCGCGGCCAGCATGGACGAGGATTTCTTCGCCTCGGAATGCGTTTCCTGCGGCGCCTGCGTGCAGGCCTGCCCCACCACGGCGCTGCAGGAAAAGACCGTGATCGCGAAAGGCATGCCCGACGCCGCGGTGGAGACCACCTGCGCCTATTGCGGGGTCGGCTGTTCGTTCCGGGCCGAAGTGAAGGACGGCGAGGTGGTGCGCATGGTCCCGTCGAAAGCCGGGGGCGCCAACGCCGGGCATTCCTGCGTCAAGGGCCGCTTCGCCTGGGGCTACGCCAGCCACAAGGACCGGGTGCTGACGCCGCTGGTGCGCGAGAAGATCACCGATCCCTGGCGGCCCGTAGACTGGGACGAGGCGATTTCCTTCGCCGCGCGCCGGTTCAAGCAGATTCAGGAAAAGCACGGCCGCGGGTCTATCGGCGGGGTCACGTCGTCGCGCTGCACCAATGAAGAGGTGTTCGTGGTGCAGAAGCTGGTCCGCGCCGCCTTCGGCAACAACAATGTCGACACCTGCGCCCGCGTCTGCCACTCGCCCACCGGCTATGGCCTGAAACAGACCTTCGGCACCTCGGCGGGGACGCAGGATTTCCGCTCCGTCGATCATGCCGACGTCATTCTGGTCATCGGCGCCAACCCGACGGATGCGCACCCGGTGTTCGCCTCGCGCATGAAGCGGCGCCTGCGCGCCGGGGCGAAGCTGATCGTCGCCGACCCGCGGCGGATCGACCTGGTGAAAACCCCGCACATCCGCGCCGCGCACCATCTGCAATTGCGGCCCGGAACCAATGTCGCGCTGGTCAACGCCATCGGGCATGTGATCGTCACCGAAGGGCTAGCCGACGAGGCGTTCGTGCGTGAACGCTGCGATGCGAAATCATACGCCCGCTGGCGGGAATTCATCTCGGCGCCTGAAAACTCCCCCGAAGCGACAGAGGCGGCCACCGGCGTTCCGGCGGCGGAGCTGCGGGCCGCGGCGAGGCTGTACGCCACGGGCGGAAACGCCGCGATCTATTACGGCCTCGGCGTCACTGAACACAGCCAGGGTTCGTCGATGGTGATGGGCATGGCCAATATCGCCATGGCCACCGGCAATCTGGGCCGCGACGGCGTGGGCGTGAACCCGCTGCGCGGACAGAACAACGTCCAGGGCTCTTGCGACATGGGCAGTTTCCCGCACGAGCTGTCCGGCTATCGCCACATCTCCGACGCCGCGGTGCGCGGCGCCTTCGAGGCGGCGTGGGGCGTGGCGCTGGACCCCGAGCCGGGCTTCCGCATTCCCAACATGTTCGCCGAGGCCGTCGAGGGCGGCTTCAAGGGCATGTTCATCCAGGGCGAGGACTTCGTGCAGTCCGACCCCGACACCCACAATGTCGTCGCCGCCCTGCGAAACATGGACTGCGTGGTGGTGCAGGACCTGTTCCTGAACGAAACCGCCGATTTCGCTCATGTCTTCCTGCCGGGCACCAGCTTCCTGGAAAAGGACGGCACCTTCACCAACGCCGAACGGCGCATTAATCGCGTGCGCCCGGTGCGCGAGCCCATGCAAGGCCTGTCGGAATGGGAGACGGTGTGCCGTCTTGCCGCCGCCATGGGCTATCCCATGCATTACGACAATGCGGCGCAGATCATGGACGAGATCGCGGCGCTGACCCCCAGCTTCGCCGGGGTCAGCTTTGCAAAGCTGGACCGCGTCGGCAGCGTGCAATGGCCCTGCCCGGCGGAGGATTCGCCGGGTACGCCGGTGATGCATGTCGGCCGTTTCGTGCGCGGCGAGGGCCAGTTCATGCTCACCCGCTTCATCCCCACCGACGAGCGCAGCAATCGCCGTTTCCCGCTGCTGCTGACCACGGGCCGCATCCTCAGCCAGTACAATGTTGGCACCCAGACGCGGCGCACCGCCAACAGCCTATGGGCGGACGAAGACCTGCTGGAGATGCACCCGGCGGACGCCGAGGAACGCGGGATCCGCGACGGCGATTTCGTGACCCTGTCCAGCCGCAAGGGGGCGATATCCCTGCGCGCCACGATAACCGAGCGCGTGCCGCCGGGCGTCGTCTACACCACCTTCCACTTCCCCGGCACGGCGACCAATATCGTCACCACCGAACATTCCGACTGGGCCACCAACTGCCCGGAATACAAGGTCACCGCCGTGCAGGTGGCGCCCGGAAACATGCCGCCCGACTGGTATTCGGAACGCGGCGCGCGCCAGCGCCCCGCCCCCGCCGAACCCGCCGAGTAAGCCGGAAACCGCGCCATGCCCGCCCCGCCCCCGACCCGCCGCACGGCGCATGTGGACCTGCAGGGAAAACCCGCCGCATGGGGCGTGGCGGAGGAAACGGCCATCGAAATCGGCTTCAACGGCGAACCGTGGACGGTGATGATGGCCACCCCGGCGGATGTCGAGGATCTGGCCATCGGCCTCGCCTTCACCGAAGGGGCGATATCCTCCGCCGCCGATGTCGCCGACGTCTCCGTGAAGGTCTGGCCGGAAGGGATCACCGCCGACCTTGCGGTTGATACGCGCAAACTGGCCAGCGCCGCCCTGCGCCGCCGCGCGCTGGAAGGGGTGACCGGCTGTGGCCTGTGCGGGGTGGAGACGCTGGCCCAGGCCATGCGCCATCCGGCCGGCGGCGCGGTGGAGACGGTGGACATCACGGACGCCGCCATCGCCCGCGCCTTCGCCGCCCTGCCCGCTCATCAGCCGCTGAACGCCGCAACGCGCACCGTGCACGCCGCGGCCTGGTGCGCGCCGGACGGAACCATCCTGACCGCGCGCGAGGATGTGGGCCGCCACAACGCGCTGGATAAGCTGATCGGCGGCCTGCTGCGCGCCGGCGGGCCGCAGGAACCGGGCTTTATCGTGGTCAGCAGCCGGTGCAGTTTCGAACTGGTCTACAAGGCTGCCGCCATCGGCGCCTCGCTGCTGGCCTCGGTGTCGGCCCCCACCGGGCTGGCGCTGGATCTGGCCCGCGCCGCCGGGCTGGCGCTGGCCTGTCAGGGGCCGGGCGGCGCCGTGGCGCGCTTTGCAACGGAGGGCGCGGATGCGTGAGGATACCCTGATCCGCATGGCGAACCAGATCGCGGATTACTTCGAGGCTTATCCGGAAGACGAGGCGATCGAAGGCGTCGCCGGGCATCTGAAAAACTTCTGGGAGCCGCGGATGCGCGAACAGCTCAAAACCATCGCGGCGAAGAACGGCGCCGCCCTGCACCCGCTGGCGCTGAAGGCGGCGGAGAAGCTGGGATGAGCGTTCCTTTCTTCACAGCCGCCGGCGCCTCCCACCCCTCCCCCGGCCTTCGGCCGGACCCTCCCCGTCGAGGGGAGGGATGAAAGCCAGACCGCACACACCCATCCATCCCCTTGACGGGGAAGGTGCTCGCGAAGCGAGCGGAAGGGGTGATCAGCGTCCACGCCTGAAACCGCCCATCGCCACGGAAAGAAGCCAGACATGAAATCCGACATCGAGATCGCCCGCGCCGCGAAACCCCTGCCCATCGCCGAGGTGGCGGGCAAGCTGGACATTCCGGCCGGCGCCCTGTCGCTCTACGGCGCCGACAAGGCGAAGCTGACGGTGGAATTTCTGGACGGTCTTGATGGCCGCCCTGACGGCAAGCTGATCCTGGTCACCGCCATCAGCCCGACCCCGGCCGGCGAGGGCAAGACCACCACCACGGTGGGCCTTGGCGACGCGCTGAACCGCATCGGCAGAAAAACCGCCATCTGCATCCGCGAACCCTCGCTGGGCCCCTGTTTCGGCATGAAGGGCGGCGCGGCGGGCGGCGGCCATGCGCAGGTGATTCCGATGGAGGACATCAACCTGCACTTCACCGGCGATTTTCACGCCATCACCGCGGCGCACAACCTGCTGTCGGCGATGATCGACAACCACATCTACTGGGGCAATGGGCTGGACATCGACCCGCGCCGCATAAGCTGGCCGCGCGTGGTGGACATGAACGACCGCGCCCTGCGCCAGATCGTGGCGTCGCTGGGCGGCGTCGCCAACGGGTTCCCGCGCGAGGCGGGGTTCGAGATCACCGTGGCGTCAGAGGTGATGGCGATTCTGTGCCTGGCCAAGGATCGCGCCGACCTGCAACAGCGGCTGGGCAGTATCGTCGTGGCGCAGAGGCGCGACCGCAGCCCGGTCACCTGCCGCGACCTGAAGGCCGACGGGGCGATGACCGTGCTGCTGAAAGACGCGCTGCGCCCCAATCTCGTGCAGACGCTGGAGGGCAGCCCCGCCTTCATCCATGGCGGCCCGTTCGGCAATATCGCCCATGGCTGCAATTCGGCCATCGCCACGCGCGCGGCGCTGAAGCTGGCCGACTATGTGGTGACGGAAGCCGGTTTCGGCGCCGATCTGGGGGCCGAAAAATTCTTCGACATCAAGTGCCGCAACGCCGGCCTGAAGCCCGAGGCCGCGGTGATCGTCGCCACGGTGCGGGCGCTGAAGATGAATGGCGGCGTGAAGAAGGACGCGCTGGGCGCGGAGAATATCGAGGCGCTGAAAAAGGGCTGTGCCAATCTAGGCCGCCATATCGAGAATGTGCGTCTGTTCGGCGTGCCCGCCGTGGTGGCGATCAATCATTTCGCTTCGGACACCGATGCGGAGATCGAAACGCTGAAGGCCTACGCGGCGCAGATGGGGGTGAAGGCCGTGGTCTGCCGGCACTGGGCCGAAGGCGGCGTAGGGGCCGAGGAACTGGCGCAGGAAGTGGTGAAGATCATCAATGGCGGTGGGTCGCAGTTCGCGCCGTTATACCCCGACGGCATGCCGCTGTTCGAAAAGATCGAGACCATCGCCCGGCGCATCTACCGCGCCGACGAGGTGCTGGCCGACAAGAAGGTGCGCGACCAGCTGCACGCCTGGGAGGCCGAGGGCCATGGCCGCCTGCCGGTGTGCATGGCCAAGACCCAGTACAGCTTCTCGACCGATCCCAACCTGCTCGGCGCGCCGAGCCATCACTCCGTACCGGTGCGCGAGGTGCGCCTGTCCGCCGGGGCGGGGTTCGTGGTGGTGGTGTGCGGCGAGATCATGACCATGCCCGGCCTGCCGCGTGTTCCGGCTGCGCAAAGCATCGGCATCGACGAACGCGGCGACACTGTGGGGCTGTTCTAGGCCCGGCGCCGAACTTCCGCCCAAAGTCCCCGGGATAGTCACCGCCAGACGGGCCGGAGTCATTCATGCGCAAGCATCTAGCCCTGACCCTTACTGGCGTGATGGCCCTCGCCATACCGGCCGCCGCGCCCGCCTCTGGCGGCGGCGCGCACGCCCCGGCATCCCCGGACCGGCTTTCGGTTTCCGCCAGCTACGCCGGAACGGTGCTGGCGATCCCGGTCGGACGCGTCGATCTGCACGCCGAGCTGTCGGCTTCCGCCTATCGCGCCGAATCCACGGTGCAGGCCGCGGGCCTGGCGGCGCTGTTCACCGACTTCCGCATCGATTCCGAGGTCGAGGGCGTGATCGAGGACGGCCGCGCCCGCCCGGTGCGCTACGCCCATGACGAACGCACGGGCCGCAAGCGGCGGCTGATCGAGATGGGTTTCGAGGGCGGCGTCGCCCGCTCGACCGCCACGCCGGAATTCTCCAGCCGGGGCGTTCCGCCCGCCAGCGACGCCGACCGCGCCGGCGCTATAGACCCGATGACTGCGGTTTTGCACCTGTCGCAGGCCCTGGCGCGGCCAGGGGCGGAGCCATGCGCCGGCCGGCTGCCGGTGTTCGACGGCAAACAGCGTTACAATCTGCGGCTTGAAGCGCGCGGGACGCGGGCGGTGCGCGCCGGCCCGTGGCGCGGCGAAGCTATCGTCTGCGACGCCTTCTATGAGCCGGTGTCCGGCTATGATCCCGAGGACTGGCCGTCCGAGCGCGACCTGCGCCGGCCGCTGACGCTGTGGATCGCGCCGCTGAACGGCGGCGCGGCGTATATACCGGTGCGCGCGCAGACCCGCGCCGCCTTCGGCGTCGTCATCGAACTGCGGCGTCTGGAGTTGGCGGAGGTGTAGTAATGGTGCCCAGGGGCGGAATCGAACCACCGACACGCGGATTTTCAGTCCGCTGCTCTACCAACTGAGCTACCTGGGCGCCCGGTGCGCCGGACGGTTCCGGCGCTGTTGGAGCGCGCGTTATAGGGCGCGTTCGCGGCCCTGTCCACGCCCTTTGGAAGCGCATTCAGCGCGGTGTTTCGCCGTCTTCGCCGCCATTATCGGGAATGTCCGCCGGCTCGCCGGGAATGGCGTAGACGCCGCTGACCCACTTGCCGAGATCGACATCCGAACAGCGCTGCGAACAGAAGGGTTTCCAGTCCGGAACCGACGGCGCGCCGCAGATCGGGCACAGATGTTTTTTAGACGGCGCCGCCATGGTCAGAGCGTTTTCACCTCCGCGCATTCGCGAGCGTAGCCCGGCCCGACCGCGATATCGAACCGCGCCCCGATGCGCCCGGCCAGCGCCTTGCGCCAGCCGACCGGATCGGCGTCCAGCCAGTCGAACACCTCGGGCGTGACGGACAGCGCCAGCCGCCGCGCCGACTCGGCCCGCGCCGCGGCCTGCAGCGCGCGGATGGCGGCCAGCGCTGCGGTCTCGACACTGATGCGCCCGTCCGCGTCCAGCAGGGTTTCGGCCAGCGAGCGCCCGGTGCGCTGACGCGCCAGCTCGACAATGCCGAAGGGCGACATAGGGGCGGCGTCGATGCGCGCCGGATCGCGCTTCAGCGCGGCGCGAAACGCCTGTTCCACCTGCGTGCGCGCAGGCTTGCTTCGCATGTGAATAAAATCCACGGCGACGACGCCGCCAATGCCGCGCAGGCGAATCTGCCGCGCCGCCTCTTTCGCCGCCGACAGGTTCAGGTCCAGCGCCAGCTTCTCGGCCCCGCCGCGCCCCTCGCGCCCCGCGGAGTCGACGTCGATGGCGGTCAGCGCCCGCGTCGGCTCGATATGCATCACGCCGCCGCCCGGAACCGGCGCGGCGGGGGCCAGCGCCGCCTCGAAGGCTTCGTCGATGTCGAAATCGCTGTCCTTCGCCTTCACCGCCGCTGCATCCGGGAAACGCGCCGCCAGGCGTTCGGCCAGCGGGCCGGGGCTGAACACGCGCTGCGGCGCGTCGCCCTCTGCGATCCCCGGTTCGGTCGCCAGCGCGGGGCCCTTGCCGCCGGCGGCCTCACGCGTTACGCGCACCGGCCAGGCCGCGCCCTGATGCAGCCCCGCCGGGCGGCCGGTTTTTCCAAACGGCAGGAAGCCCTCCTCGCCCCGGCCCAGATCGACGAAGGCGGCGTTCAGGGCGCCGTCCACCGCGCGCACGCGGCCGCGATAGACCTCTCCTGTGACGGCGCGTTTGTCTTTCTCGCTCCAGCGTTCGATGTGCAGCTCGGCTGCGCGGCCATTCTCCAGCACCGCGGCGCGGGTTTCCCCGATGCCGGCGTCGATGACGATCTGGCGGTTCATGCCCGGCCGCTCATGGCGCGATGACGGGATGGCCCAACCCGCCCAGCAGGCAGGCGGTTTCATAGAGCGGCAGCCCCATCACCCCGGAGTAAGAGCCGGACAGCGAGATGACGAAGGCCTCGGCCAGGCCCTGAATGGCGTAGCCGCCGGCCTTGCCGCGCCATTCGCCGCTGTGCAGATAGGCCGCGATCTCGGCTTCGGTCAGGCGTTTGAAGCTGACCTTGGTTTCGCTGAGCCGCGCCGCCTCGCGCCCGTCCGGCGCGCGCACCGCCACCCCGGTATAGACGCGGTGACTGCGGCCGGAGAGCAGGCGCAGGCAGGCTTCGGCCTCCTCCGCCGTCTCCGCCTTCGGCAGTATGCGGCGGCCCAGCCCGACCACCGTGTCGGCGGCGATCACGAATGCCCCCGGCGCATCGCAGGCCGCGGCCTTGGAGCGCGCCAGACGCAGCGCCAGATTCCGCGGCGTCTCGCCGGGGATTTCGCGTTCATCGACATCGGCGGGGATGATTTCGGGCGCAAGCCCGATGCGCGCCAGCAATCCGGCGCGGCGAGGCGAGGCGCTGGCGAGAACGAGGCGGGGTTCGCGCGTCATCGCGCGCCTGCCGGCGTCACTTGAAACGATAGGTGATGCGCCCCTTGGTGAGGTCGTAAGGCGTCATCTCGACAAGCACCTTGTCACCGGCCAGCACGCGGATGCGGTTCTTGCGCATCTTGCCGGCGGTGTGGGCGATGATCTCGTGACCGTTTTCCAGCTTCACCCGGAAGGTGGCGTTGGGCAAAAGCTCGGTCACTTCGCCCGGAAACTCCAGCAGTTCTTCCTTCGCCATGCGCTCCTCTTGCCTCGGCGCGGCGCGGAGTGTCGGAAAAGCCCGCCCGCGCGGCGCGCTATATAGGCCGGAACCGCCCCCCGCGTCGAGTGCCGGTTGGACACAGCGCCGCCGCACTCTTGTATTGCATACCCTATGGGGGTATATGCGGTGGCCAAGAATACCCCCATAGGGTATGAATAAACCGCAACAGCGAGGATCATCATGAGCCGCACCGGCGACAACGCCAGACAAGGCGAACAAGGCGAACCGGCCCCACGGAACAGCGAAGCCGCCGCCCTGATCGTGCCCGGCATGGGCAGCGACCATTGCGCCGGCATCGTCGCCGATTCCATCCGCCGCCTGCCGGGCATCGCCGAGGTGAAGACCAATATCGCCGCCCATCGCGCCAGCGTGCGTTTCGACCCCGCCCGGACCAGCCCGGCGGCGATCCGCACCGCGGTGGAGAAGGCGGGTTACGACGTCGACGCGGTGGAGGGCGAGGGCGCGGCGGCGCCGGACGGCGCCGATTCCGAGGCCCGCTATCTGGCGCTGGCGATCAAACGGCTGTGGATCGCGGCGATACTGGCGACGCTGATCATGCTGCTGATGATCCCGCACATGTTCTGGCGCCCCGTGCCGAGCTATCTCGCCATGGTGGCGGTTCTGGCCTTTCCGGTGGTGTTTCTCTACGGCGGCTGGGCGACCCACAAATCGGCCTGGCGCTCGCTGACCAACCGCACCGCCAATATGGACGTGCTGATCTCGCTGGGCAGCCTGCCGCCCTATCTGATCGGGCTGGCTGGTTTCATCTGGCCGATGACCAGTTTTATCGAGATGGCGGCCACCATCATGACCTTCCACCTGCTGGGCCGTTATCTGGAGACGCGGGCCAAGGGTCGCGCCAGCCAGGCGATCAAGCGGCTGCTGGCGCTGGGCGCGAAAACCGCCACCGTGATCCGCGACGGGCGCGAGGTGGAGATTCCGGTCGCCGAACTGGCCGTCGGCGACGTGATGCGGGTGCGCCCCGGCGCCAAGATTCCCACCGATGGCGAGGTTGTCGACGGCGTCAGCCATGTCGACGAATCGCTGGCCACCGGCGAGCCGGTTCCGGTGCAGAAACAGCCCGGCGACTCCGTGCTGGGCGCCACCATCAACAAGGAAGGCGTGCTGAGCGTGCGCGCCGCGCGCGTCGGCGCCGACACCTTCCTGGCGCAGGTGATCCGCCTCGTCGAGGAGGCGCAAAGCTCGAAAGTGCCGATCCAGGAATTCGCCGACCGGGTGACCGGCCGTTTCGTGCCGGCGGTGATCGTGATCAGCCTCGCCAGCTTTTTCGTCTGGCTGGGCTTTGCCGAGCAATTGCGGCCGATACTGCAGTGGGGTTCGGGCTTCCTGATGTGGGTGAACCCTGACATCGCCCCGCTGCCCGCCGCGCTGCTGGCCGCCATCGCCGTGCTGGTGATCGCCTGTCCCTGCGCGCTGGGATTGGCGACGCCGACGGCGCTGATGGTCGGTTCCGGTCTGGGGGCGGAGCGGGGCATCCTGATCCGCTCCGGCGAGGCGATCCAGACCCTGAAGGACATCAAGCTGGTGGTGCTGGACAAGACCGGCACCATCACCATGGGCCGCCCGGCGCTGGCCGGGGTCGCCGCCGCGGAAGGGGCGAGCGAGGACGAGGCGCTGCGCCTGGCCGCCAGCGTCGAGGCCGGGTCGGAACACCCGCTGGCCGAGGCGATGCGCAAGGGCGCGGAGGAGCGGGGCATCCCCATCGCGCCCGTGACGGGTTTCAAGGCCCATCCCGGCAAGGGGGTGGAGGCGCGGCTGGACGGCGAGACCCTGCGCGTCGGCAATCCGCGTTTCATGGCCGAAAACGGCGTCACGGTTCCCAACTCACTGTCGGACGCGCTGGCCGCCTTCGAGGACAAGGGGCAGAGCGCGGTGCTGGTCGCGCGCGGCGATGCGGCGACCGGCGTCATCGCCGTCGCCGACACGCTGAAGCCGGATTCGAAGGCCGCCGTGGCGGCGCTGCACGCCCTGGGCCTGCGCACGGTGATGATCACCGGCGATAACGAGCGCGCCGCGCGCCATGTCGCGGACCAGGTGGGCATAGACGAGGTGCTGGCCGGCGTGCTGCCAGAGGGCAAGGCCGACGCCATCCGCCGCCTGCAGGAACAGTACGGCCCGCATGTCGCGATGATCGGCGACGGCATCAATGACGCCCCGGCCCTGAAACAGGCCAATGTCGGCATCGCCATCGGCGCCGGGGCCGATGTCGCCATCGAGGCGGCGGACGTCACCCTGGTCAGCGGTGAACTGGGCAAGGCGGTGGAGGCCATCCGGCTGTCGAAGGCCACCTTCCGCAAGATCGTCGAGAACCTGTTCTGGGCCTGGTTCTACAACGCCGCCGCCATTCCGGTGGCCGCCATCGGCCTGCTGCACCCAATGATCGGCGTCATCGCCATGACCGCCAGTTCGCTGTCGGTGATCGGCAATTCGCTGCTGCTGAAACGGGCGAAGCTGGCGGGACCGGCATGAT
>JAHCJP010000002.1 GCA_026126205.1 Maricaulaceae bacterium
GCGAGCGCATCGCCATCGGCGAAGCCGCCGCGGACGCCGCGAATGCCGGCGCGGCCCTGCCGCGGCTGGCGGGCGGCGCAGCGCGCGGCGGCGCGGCGGCGCGCCAGGCGCAGCCGGAACAGGAAGTCCCGGCGGCCTCGATTCACTAAATCAGGGTCAGGCCCCCTATTCGCGGCCGGGAAGCTCCAGCAGCTCCAGCCGGAAGGTCAGCGCCTGCTCCGGCCCGATGACCGAGCCCGCGCCGCGCGAGCCATAGGCGAGCCCGGCCGGGATGTAGAGCGTCCACTCCTCGCCCGTGCGCATCAGCGGCAGCGCCTCCACCCAGCCGGCGATCAGCCGGTCGGACGGGAAGGTGGCCGGTTCGCCCCGCGCATAGGAGGAGTCGAACACGGTTCCGTCCGCCAGCCAGCCCTCGTAATTCACCGTCACCATGTCGCCGCGCACCGGGCTGTCGCCTTCCGTGGCGCGGGTGACGGAAATCATCAGGCCGGACGGCAGTTCATAGACGCAGGGCTGCAGCCGCATGCGCTCCAGATACAGTTCCGATTCCAGCGCGTTGCGCTGCGCCGTATCGGGGTCGCCGTGAAATTCCGGCCAGCCGTTGGTCGCCGGCGGGACATGCGCGAAATCGGCCGGGTTGCAGGCGCGGGCCGCTTCGACGATCGAGGCCGGATCGGTTGGATCGGCGGGCGCCGGCGGTTCAGCGGGGACGTTGTTCCCGCCGCCATTGCAGGCGGCGAGCGTCAGGGCGGCGATGGCGGGGACGAGGCGGCGCATGCGCGATTCTCCGGCTGTTGACGGCGGCGGCGTCCGTCTTAGCAGCCGTGGCCCCCGCCGCAAACGCTTTCGTTTTACCGGACCTCCTCGCCTTCGGCGCGGCGGCGCATGGCGTCCAGCACATGCGGCCAGACGCGCTCGAAATAGGCGAACGCCGTATCCCAGGCCTCGCCCTCGCCCCAGCCGGAATGGGTCAGCGTCACGCGCGTGCGGTCTTCGTCCAGCGGCTCGAACCGGATCAGCAGATGCGTGTGGTGCGGGCGCACCTCGGCCATATAGGGCGGCAGCGCCCAGGTGGCGGACAGCATCCGCTCCTCCTGGAAGCCGAGAATGATCGTGTCTTCCGAGCCGCGCTGGCCCGGCGCCGCGTCGGGTAGGAAATACGCCTCGAACGGCCCTTGCGGGCGCAACTCGATACGCGCGGCGGGCGAGAAGAAGCTGGTGAATCCGGCCTCCGTCGTCCACAGCGCCCATACCTCGGCGACAGGCGCTTCGGCGATGACGCTGGCCGTCACCGCCCGTTCGGCGGGCGGCGGATCATCGGCCAGCGCCGCCGGCGCGGCGAGGGCGAGACAAAAAGCGATCAGCAGCCGCATCGTTTTCTCCGTTACTCCAGCCCCAGAACCTGCCGCAGGAACAGCGTTTCCGCCTCGCGCTGGAAGTCGCGGTTCGACTGGCGGGCGAAACCGTGGCCTTCGTCCAGCGCCAGCAGGTACCAGGCGTCGTGCCCGGCCTCGCGCACCGCGGCGAGGATCTGTTCGGCCTCGCTGGCCGGCACGCGCGGGTCGTTGGCGCCCTGGATGATGAACAGCGGCGCGGTGATGCGGTGGGCGTTGTTGGCGGGCGAAATGCGCTCCAGGAATTCGCGCACTTCCGGGTCGCTCTCGTCGCCGTATTCGGCGCGGCGCAGGTCACGGCGGTAGCCGGCGGTATTCTCCAGGAAAGTCACGAAATTGGAGATGCCGACGATGTTGACGCCGCCCGCCAGCCGGTCGGAATAGTGCACCATCGAGGCCAGCACCATGTAGCCGCCATAGGAGCCGCCATAGACGACGACGCGGTTTTCATCGAGATCGGGCTGGGTCTCGACCCAGTCCAGCAGCGCGCCAATGTCGAACACCGAGTTTTCGCGCAGGAAGACATTGTCGAGATTGACGTATTCATTGCCATAGCCGGACGAGCCGCGCACGTTCGGAACCAGCACCGCGGCGCCCAGTTCATGCACCCAGTACTGGAAGGTGGAGCTGAAGCCCGGCCGCGACTGGCTTTCCGGCCCGCCATGGATGTTGATGATCACCGGATGCGGCCCGTCGCCTTGCGGGCGATGCACGAAGGCCGGAATCATCAGCCCGTCGAAGCTTTCGTAGGAGATCAGCTCCGGCGCGCGGAAGCGCGAGGTGTCCAGACCGCCGACCTCCGATTCCGTCCAGCGCGTCAGCGTTCCCGAGGCGAGGTCGAAGGTCCAGGCGTCGCCCGGCGAATCCGCCGTGCTGTGGGTGAAGCCGATGCGGGCGCCGTCCGGGCTGAAGGTGACGCCGCCGGTGATGCCGACCGGCAGGGACGGCGAGGGCCGCCGCGCGCCGGTGCGCGCGTCGATGACATACAGTTCGGATATGCCGCCGGCGTTGATGGTGTAGGCGATGGTGCGTCCGTCGGGCGACAGCGCCATGGCCTGCACGTCCCATTCATGCTCGGCCACCACGCGCTTGCTGTCGCCGGAGAGGCTGATCTCCATGATGCGGCGGAATTCCGAGCCCTCGTCGGTGACCACGAACAGGCTGTCGCCGGAGGCGGAGAAACGCGCCGCGCCGTAGGCCGCGGTCACATCCGGATTGACCTGGGTCAGCGCGCCCGAAGCGACATCCAGAACATAAAGCCGGGTCTCGTTGATCGAGAAATAGCGGCCGATCAGCAGTTTCGAGCCGTCCGGCGACCAGTCGGCGGGGCCCATCGCGCCCTCGCCCTGGAAAATCATCCGCCGGCTTTGCGGGTTGGCGGGATCGGCCGCCCAGACGCCGTAATCGCGCTGGTCCCAGGCCGCCGACGCCCAGGCCATTTGCGACCCGTCGCGCGACCAGGCGAAGCTCTGGTTGCGGGTTCCGTCCTCGGTGAACTGGATCGCCCGGGCCGTCGCCGGGTCGTAGAGGAAGCCCTGGAAAAACTCGTCGCCGCCGACATCGCGCGTGAACATGAACTGGCCGGAGCCGTCCGGGCGCACATTGGCGCCGCCGACGCGCTCGTCATAGAAGGTGATCTGGCGGCGCATGCCCATCGGCATGGCGACATGGTGGATCTGGTTCGTTTCCGCGAAGCGGGTGGAGATGTAGACGCCGCCGCCCGGGGCGAAGTCTGAGAAACCGGCCCCGCGCACATTCTGATACTGGCGCAGGCGCTCGCGCACCTCGCCCGGAATCTCCGGGATGTTCTCCATCACCAGATTGCCCTGCTGCACGCGTTGCGGCGCGTCGGCGAAAGCGGGCGCGGCGAGAATCGCAAAAGCGGCGGCGAGACTGGCGAAACGGACGTGGCGCATCGGAAAACTCCCTCGGTCGGCTTGGCGGCAAGCATACAAACCCCGCCGCCCCCCGGCCAGTCACGGGCCGGAGAGCGGACGGGGCGTTCAGGGTCGCCCGGCTATTCGGCCGCGGCGGGCAGGATGGAGACGCGCCAGGCGCGCTCCGGCGTCATGTACTCGGCGGCGAGCGCCACCACCTCCTCGGCGGTGATCGACTCGAAATCCGCGATGGCGCTGCGCGCGCGGTCAAGATCGTCCGGGCGCCCCTGGCTGCGCGCGATCACGTTCAGCCAGTAGGGGTTACGGTCCAGCGACTGGCGCAATTGCTCCAGCACCGGGCGGCGGGCGCGCAGCATCTCGTCCTCGCTGACGTCGCCTGCGGCCATGGATCCGGCGACCTCGTCGACGATGCCGTACATGCGCTCCACATCGTCCACGGTGACGTCGAGGCCGATCCAGATGAAGCCGAAGTCCGTGAACACCCGCGACTGGGTGTCGGAGATCATCGCCGAATAGGTGGCGCCTTCCTGTTCGCGGAAGCGTTCAATGGATTTCAGGCGCAGCACGCGGTTGACCATCGTCCACACCCGGGTGCGGCGCACGTCCTCGCCGCCGCCCGTCGGCCAGTAGACATTGGCCATGCCCTGATAGTCCTGGCCGGCGAAGCGCACCACTTCCGTCGCGCCGCCGCCTTGCGGCATGGTGACGGTGCGGTTCTCGTCATAGGGCGGCCATTCGGCGGCCCGCGGCGGCAGCGCGCCGAACGTCGCCGCCACGGCGGCGATGGCGTCCTCGACGCCGATGTCGCCGACGATGCTGATCTCCAGCGGCGCGCTGGCCAGCGCCGGGCCGATCAGCTCGCGCGCATGGTCCATGGTGAAGGCGTCCACCTCTTCCGCCGTGGGGAAGCCCCAGCGCGGATCGCCGCCGCGCAGCATGCGCGAGACGCGGGCGTTGACCACCTGCAGCGCCTGGGCGTTCTGCGACCGGCGCAGTTCGGCCGAGATGGCGCGGAAGCGGCGCAGGCCGTCATCACGCCAGCCCGGCGCGGTCATATAGGCCGCCATCAGCTGCATCTGCAGCTGGAAGTCCGCCGGCGTGGTGTTTCCGGCCAGGATGAAGCTGTCTTCGGCGACGCCGAAGAAACCGCCCACCGAACGACCGGCCAGCAGCCGCTGCAGCTCGTCGGCGCTGTGCGCCTCCAGCCCGCCTTCCACGAACACCGACGAGGCGATGCTTCCCGCCGCAGGCGACGGCTGCGGCGTAAGATCGCCGGCGCCGAAATGCGCGCGCACGCGGATGACGTCGTCCTCGAACTCCGTCTGCTTGATGTTCAGGCGCACGCCATTGGCGAACACCACCTGGTGGAAATCCATGTCCGCCACATGCGTGCGCGAAACTACCTCGCCGGCCGGACCGAAGTCCGTATAGGCGAACTCGGCGTCCTCGCCCTCTTCCGGCGCTGTCACGGGAACGGCGCGGCTGGCGGTCCACGCCGCGGCGATCTCCGCCCCGGGATCGGCCATCGCCTCAGGCGAGGCCAGGAACACCTGCGGCGCGGACAGCGCCCATATCTCGCGGAAGGCGGCCTCGACGGCCTCGACGTTGATCTCAGGCTCCAGCGCCTCGAAACGGGCGAGATTGCTGGACGGATGGGTGAAGACCTGCTCGTTCGCCCAGCTGCTCCACAGCGCATTGGCCAGCCCCGTATTCTCACGGGTGTTGGCGCGGGCGGCGGCGTTGCGCAGCGCGGTGCGCACATTGGCCAGCTGCTCGTCCAGTTCGGCGCGGGTGAAACCATGCTCGAGCGCCCGGCGCAGTTCCTGCTCGGCCATCGCCAGCCCCTCGCGCCAGCGATCCGGCGTCGTAACGGCGAACAGGCCCGCCTGATCCACCGCGTCATAGCTGTTTCCGGAAGACAGACTCGCCTGGCTGAGCGGCGAATCCCCAGCGTTGATCAGCGCCTGCAGGCGCCGCTGGACGATGCCATTCCCCAGTTGGCGCAGCAGGTTGTCACGGCGGGTGGCCGCGGTGTCCGGCGGCGGCGCGCCGGGGGCGAACACATCGATATTGATCAGGGTGAAAATCTCAGGATCGTGGAAGAAACCGAAGCGGGTCTCGGCCCGGTGTTCGAACACGCCGAGATCCGGGTCGCCGCGCGCGCCTTCCGGCTGCGCCCAGTCGGCGAAATGCGCCGCGATGCGCGCTTCAACGTCGTCGGGATCCACAGCGCCGACCACCGTCAGCACGCCGCGCTGCGGCGTGTAGTAATTGCGATAATAATCGACAAACCGCTCCCGCGTCGCAGTCTGGATCACCTCCACCGTTCCGATGGGGTCGCGCACCGGGATCAGCGTGCCGGGATAGAGGAACTCCATCCGGGCGCTGAAATAGCGCCGGATCGGCGTATTGCGGAATCGCTCCTCGCCCAGGATCACGCCGCGCTCGCGGTCGATGGCGTCGTCCTCGTTGAGAATGTTCGACGCCGTCTCGCGCATCAGGAACAGCGCCGTCTCAAGCAGCTCCTCCTCCGCGTTCGGCAGGTTCAGCATGTAGACGACGTAATCCATGCTGGTGCCGGCGTTGGTGTCGGGCCCGAAGGCCAGGCCATAACGCTCCAGCAGCGGCACCATCTCGCCCTCCGGCACGTTGACCGTGCCGTTGAAAGCCATGTGCTCCAGGAAGTGGGCGAGGCCACGCTGGTCATCCGCCTCGGCCAGCGAACCGGCGTTGAACGCCATACGCACGGCCGCGGTTCCCGGCGGAGTGTTGTTGACCAGGATCGCGTAGCGAAAACCATTGGGCAGCTGTCCGAAACGCACCGCCGGATCGGCCGGCAGGTCGCTGGCCTCATGCGCCCAGTCCGGCCCGGTCTGGGCGAAGGCGGCGGGCGCCGCGGACAGGGCGGGAACCAGCGCGCACAGCGCTGCAAGGCGCAGGAACCGCGCAAGCAAATGGGTCATCGGACAGCCTCCCCTAGGGTCTTCGATGTTATGTGGAATGCAACCTAACGCCCGCGGCGGGCGCGCATAAGTTAATTCGCCGAAACATTGGCCGCCGGCGCGGCTCACGCCGTCACCAGCACCTCTTCGGCCGGGTCGTGTTCGGCCACCCAGTGACCGGGCGACACCTCGATCAGTTTCGGCCGGTATTGCTCGGCGCTCTCGTCGTCGACCAGCTTCGACTTCAGGAAGCGAAGCTGCGCGCGCGAGTCCATCGGCGAGGGCAGGTCGCCATCCAGTTTGACCCGTTTGCGGCTCTTCTCGATCTTTGGATCCGGGATCGGCACCGCCGAGATCAGGGCGCGGGTATAGGGGTGACGAGCGTCCTCATAGATGGCGTCGCGGTCGGCGGTCTCCACCACCCGGCCGAGATACAGCACCATCACCCTGTGCGATATCTCGCGCACGACGGACAGGTCATGCGAGATGAAGATCATCGACAGGCCCATGTCCTTCTGAAGGTTGATCAGCAGGTCGATGATCTGGGCCTGCACCGACACGTCCAGCGCCGAGACCGCCTCGTCGCAGATCACCAGCTTCGGCTTCATGATCATCGCCCGGGCGATGCCGACGCGCTGGTTCTGGCCGCCCGACAATTCGTGCGGGTAGCGATTGATCATGTTGGGGTCCAGCTCGACCTTGCGCAGCATCTCGCGCACGCGCTCCTGACGCTCGGCGCGGCTCAACCCCTTGTCGAAAGTCAACAGCGGTTCGGCGATGGAGGCGCCGATGGTCATGCGCGGATTCAGCGACGCCAGCGGGTCCTGAAACACGATCTGCAGGTCGCGGCGCGCAGCGCGCATCTTCTCTGCTCCCAGCTTCAGCAGATCGCGGCCAATCCAGCTCACGCTTCCAGCAGCCGCCGGAACCAGGCGCAGAACCGCGCGCGCCAGCGTGGACTTGCCGCAGCCGGATTCTCCCACCACGCCCAGTGTCTCGCCCGGACGCAGGTCGAAATCCACCCCGTCCACGGCCCGCAGCGGCCTGCGCTTTGGAAACAGTCCTCCCGACACGGTCACCGGGAAATGCACCCGCACGTCGCGGGCGACCAGCAAGGGCTTGTCCCTGCCGCCGCCGGGCAGCGGCGGCAGGGCCACGTGACCAGGCCGGTCCGGCCGGTCGATCCGTGGCATCGCGTCCAGAAGCATCCGGGTATAGGGATCCTTGGGCGCGCCGAAAATCTGCTCGGCGTCACCACCCTCCACATACACGCCATCCTTCATCACCTGCACGCGATCCGCCATGCGCGCGACCACGCCCATGTCGTGGGTGATCAGGGCGATGGCGGCGCCGGTTTCGCGTTTCAGGTCGTCCATGATGTCCAGCACCTGCGCCTGCACGGTCACGTCCAGCGCCGTGGTCGGCTCGTCAGCGATCAGCAGGTCCGGCTCACACAGCATCGACATCGCGATCATCACGCGCTGGCGCATGCCGCCGGAAAGTTCGTGCGGGTATTGCTTCAGGCGCCGCCGCGCCTCCGGGATGCGTACGCGCTCCAGCCAGTCGAGGCAGCGCCGGTCGGCGGCTTCTCCTTCCAGCTTCAGATGCTTGTGCAGAACCTCGCGCATCTGGTCGCCGACGCGCATGTGCGGCGTTAGCGAGGTGAGCGGGTCCTGGAAGATCATCGTCATCTTGCGGCCGCGCACCTGGTTCAGCTTGTGTAGCGGCGCGTTCAGGATCTCCTTGCCGCGATAGCGGATCGAGCCTTCCGCACGGCCGTTGGAGGCCAGCAACCCCATGGCGGCGAGAAAGGTCTGGCTCTTGCCCGAGCCGGATTCACCGACCACAGCCAGGCATTCGCCGGCGTTGATATGCAGGCTGACGCCGCGCACGGCGTTCACTTCGCCATCGGGCGTAGCGAACCGGACATGAAGCTTCTCCGCCGCCAGGATAGGGGCGCCGGGGTCGGTCTGTTTTGAACGCATGGGGTCTCCCGTCCGCATCCGCGAGCGCAGGGGAGGATACCCGCCCGCACCCGCTTGACCAGTCCCGGCGGCAGCATTCGCGGCGCCGAATTCAGCAGGCGTTTACCCGGCTCGCGCACGGTTGCCGCGATCAGAATGCGCTATCTTGCCCACCATGTCTGATTCGGACGATGATTTTCTGCACGCCCTGTTCGCCGAATCACCCGACGCGGTGATCGTGCTGGACGAGGAAACCCGCGTCCTGGCGGTCAATCCCGCTTTTGTCCGCCTGTTCGGATACACCGAGGCGGAAGTCCCCGGAACGTCTTGGGCCACGCTCTGCGACGCCGATTGCGAGAATGCGCAACTGGCCTTCGAGGGCGCGGCCAGTCTCGCCCGTAGCGCCTTCGACGGCGTCTACCGCGCCAGGGACGGCCGCCGTATAGAAGGCGAGACCCGCGCCGCGCCCGCGGGCGCGGGCCCAGACGGGCGCAAGCGTTTCATCGCCATCATCCGTGACGCCACGCCCGAGCGCACACTGCGCAAGAGGCTGGAGACCAGCGAGTCGCGGCTGCGCGCCGCCTTCGCCTCGGCCGGCGAGGGCGCCTTCACCATCAATCTGCAAACCGGCATTGGAACCATCAGTGGTTTCCTGTGCGAGTTCCTGGGCTTTGATGCGGCGGACGCCACAATCAGCCACGAACGCTGGCGCGAAGCCGTTCATCCTGACGACCGCGAGATCTCGCTGAACGTGTTCCGCACGCTGGCGTCTGACCCGGACAACCCGGTCGAGGCCTTCTACCGTATGGCCCGCGCCGACGGCGAATACCGCTGGATGCGCAGCCGCGGCCGCGTCACCCAGACCGGACCGGACGGTAAACCGCTGCGCGCCGCAGGCGTGATTGCGGACGTTACAGACAGCAAGCGGCTGGAAGAGAAACTTGCCGCCAGCGAGCGCCGGCTGCGCGAGGCCGTGCAATCGGCCCGTGAGAGCGTGTGGGAGCTGGACGCCCGCACCCAGACCCTGCGCTTTTCGCATGACCTGGTGGAGGCCTACAGCCTGAAGGGCGGCGACGCGCCGGTAGGCGTCGATGAAGTTCTGAGCGTGCTACACCCGGAAGACCGCCCGGCGGTCCAGGACGCCTTCGCCCGCATGCTGAAGGGCGAGACGATGAGCGTCCAGTACCGTTCCCGGCGCACGGATGGCGGATGGGCCTGGGTGCACACGCGCGGCAGCGTGGTCGAGCGCGACGAGGCCGGCCTGCCATTACGCGCCGTTGGCGTGGTGGCCGACATCACCGAGCGCAAGGAGCTGGAGCTTCGCCTCGCCGAAAGCGAACGCATGCTGCGCGAGGCGCAAGCCTCAGCCAATGAGGGCGCCTGGTCGATGGACCTGGCAACGGGGGATACGCAGAATTCCGGCATCATCTGCCGGTTGTTCAAACTGGAGGGCGACCCCGCCCCGGCTTCGCTTGATGTCTGGAGAAACGCCCTGCATCCGGACGACAGGCCATATTGCGACAGCATGGTCGAGTTGCTCAGGCGCGGCGAACCTTTGGACGTCGAGGCGCGGATCAGCGACGGCGCCGGCGGCTGGATATGGGTGCATAATCGCGGCAAGGCCTGCGAATGGCGTGAGGATGGAAAACCGGTCCGCGCCACTGGCCTTATGACCGACATCACCCGGCGCAAGAAACTGGAGATTCGGCTTGCCAACAACGAGCGCATGCTGCGCGAGGCGTTCAACTCCGCCAATGACGGCGCCTGGCGCTATCGCTTTTCCGATGGATCGCTGACTCTTTACGGCGAGATCGCGAGCGCCTTCGGAACGCTTGACGACGCCGGGCGCATCCCGGTCGGCGCCTGGTGCGCGCGCGTGCACCCTGATGACCGCGAACGGTTCAATGCAGCGATGGCCGGCTTGGCCGAAACAGGGCGCATCTCCGTCGAGTACCGGTTTCTGGACGCCTCCGGGCGCTGGCGCTGGATTCACGACCGCGGCGGCGTAACCGAACATGATCCGGACGGATCGCCGCGCTACGCCGCCGGGGTCGTCTCCGACGTCAGCGACCGCCGCGAACTGGAGTATCGCCTGGCCGAAGCGCTGGCGGCGGCCGAACTCGCCACATGGAGTTATGACCTTGTCGGGCATGTCGCCGTTATCCGCGGCGATCTGGCGGTCAGGCTGGGGATTCCGGCCGACGCCCCTTCAATCTCCGGGGATGACTGGATGCGCCGCCATATCCACCCCGAGGACAAGAAGGCGCTGATAGAGGCGACCCTCGCTGTTAGTGACGGGCGCGACGAGATGTTCGAGACGCTCTACCGCGCCCGCGATCCAGCCAATGAGAACGAATGGCGCTGGATCCGTTCCACCGGCCGGGTGACGGAACGCGGCGCGAACGGACGGCCGCTGGCCGCCGCCGGGGTGCTCAGGGATGAGACGGAACGCCGCGCGCTGGAGGTGAAACTGGCCGAGAGCGAGCGCCTGTACCGCGAAGCGATGGAATCAGCCGGCGACGAGGCCTGGCAACTTGATGCAACCACCGGGCAGATCCAATTCTCCGCCGCACTGAAACGGAAGTTCGGCCTTGGCGGCGGCGATGGGCCGGTTCCACTTTCCGCCTGGGTGGATCTCGTACATCCGGAGGACCACGAGATATGCGCCGCGGCGCGAACCGCGCTCGCCGCCGGTGAAGCCATAAACACCGAGTATCGCGTACGTGACGCCGCCGGCGAATGGCGCTGGATGCACAACCGCGGCGACATCTCCGCCCGCGATCAGGACGGCAGGCCCCTGCAGGCGGCCGGCGTGCTGGCCGACATTACTGGCCGCAAGGCGCTGGAAATGCGCCTGGCTGACAGCGAGCGGCACTTGTCTGACGCCATCAGCGCCGCGCGCATCGGCGTCTGGCGCTATGACATCAATAACCAGCACTCCACCGCCCGCGGCTTGCTGGCCGAGCTGATCGGCGCCAGCCCGGGCATGGATGAAGGCGAGATCGTCCGCCGCTGGGACGCCGCCGTGCATCCTGAGGATTTCGAGGCGGTGAAAGCGCAAATGGCCGAGATGCGCGCCGGAAAACGCGAGGCGTTCGATGCTTTCTACCGCATGCGCACTGCGGACGGCGGCTGGCTCTGGGTGCGCTCCACCGGTCAGGTGATCGAACGCGATGCGAACGGAAATGCCCGGACCATGACCGGTGTTCTGGTCGACGTGAACGACCAACGTCTTCTGGAAGAGGCGCTGCGCGAGGAGAAGGACCGTTTCGCCACCATCTACCGGGCGACGCCGGCGATGATGCACACCATTGGCCCCGACGGGCGCATTATCCAGGTCAGCGATTACTGGCTGTCCGTGATGGGCTATGCGCGCGAGGAGGTGATCGGCAAGCCGTCCGTGGAGTTCCTCGATCCGGAATCACGCGAACGGGCGGAAACCGAAGTCTTGCCGGGGCTGTTCGAGACCGGCTTCTGCCGCGATGTGCCCTACCGCTTCGTCAGGAAGGACGGTTCGGCCATCGACGTGATCCTCAATTCCTTCCTGGAACGCGACGCCGGCGGAGCGCCGAAAGCCAGTTTCGCCGTCCTGGCCGATGTGACCGCGATCCGGCAAGCCCAGACGCAACTGGAAAAATCCAACCGTGAGCTGGATCGTTTCGCCACCGTGGCCTCGCATGACCTGCAGGAGCCGCTGCGCAAGATATCGGCTTTCGCCAGTCTGGTGCGGCGGCGCTATGAAAGTGTTCTGGATGATGAAGGCGTGCGCTGCCTGAGCTTCCTTGTCGACGCCGCCCAACGGATGCAGGCGCTGATCGACGACCTTCTGGAATACTCACGCGCCTCCAACCGGCCCATACAGCCGGAGAAAACCGATCTCGCCGAATTGGTTGACGTGGCTCTGGACCGGCTGGAAACCGCCATTCGCGCCGGTAACGCGAAAGTCTGTATCGGCGAGCTGCCGGTGGTGACCGGCGACCGGATGCTGCTCACCCAGATGATTCAGAATCTGCTCTCCAACGCAGTGAAATATCGAGGCGAGGCGCCGCCGCGCATTGATATCAGCGCCCGGCGCGAGGCGAATGGATGGACGCTTACGGTACGTGATAACGGCATCGGCCTCGACCCGCGCTTCGCCGAGAAGATATTTGCTCCCTTCCAGCGTCTGCATTCTCGGGAGGACTATGCAGGCACCGGCATCGGCCTGGCGCTGGTCCAGCAGGCAGCGGAACGCCATGGCGGTCGGGTTCGGGTTGAGTCAGCGCTTGGGCAGGGCGCGGCTTTCCATGTCTTCCTGCCCGATCGCGCCCCGGCCATCGAGGCGGCGTGACACCCCCTCGGCTGGTCATGCGCTCCCGCCATGGTTAGCCTGCGGGCGATGCTTCGCCTTCTGCTCCTGATCCTGGCCGCCCTCGCGCTCGCCAGTATTCCCGCCCGCGCCGGGTTCGAAGCCGCCGGATCGGAACCGTTGCGCGCCCTGCTGGACGGGCCGGAGACGGTGGTCATCGTGGAAGGCGAACGCCTTTACGCCCCGGCCGCGGTGCGGCGCTTCTACCAGAACCGGCACTTCGTCCCGGCCTGGACCGGCCCTGGATGCAGCGTCGCCATGGCGCAGTTGCTGGAAGCGATCCAGGCCGCAGACAGCCACGGCCTGAATCCCGCCGACTACCATCTGGATGTCCTGATGCGGCCGGGGGTGTGCGATGAGTCGCTTGAAGCGCTGGCCACCGACGCCTGGCTGGCGCTGGCCGCACACCTGCATGGCGGGCGGCTGAACCCGGTCAGCGTCGAGCCGGACTGGACAGCGGTGCGGCCCGGCATCGATCTGGCCGCCGCACTGGAGGGGGCGCTGGCCAACGGCGACGTCGGCGGCGCGCTGGAGGCTCTGGCCCCGCCGCAGGCCAGTTACGCCGCGATGCGCGCGGCGCTGGTGCGCTATCGCGGCTACGCCGAATCCGGAGGCTGGCGAGGGGTTGACCCTGGCCCAACGCTTCAGCTGGGCGATGAGGGGCCGCGCGTGGCGCAGCTGCGCGCCCGGCTGGCGCTCAGCGGTTTTCTGGACCCCGAACTGGCCGAAACAGACGCCCCGTTCGACACGGTTCTGGAAGACGCCGTGAAGGCGTTCCAGCGCCGGGCGAACCTGAACCCGGACGGCGTCGTCGGCCCGCTGACCCTTAACCAGCTCAACCGCCGCGCCGACGACCGCATCGCGCAATTACGCGCCAACCTGGAGCGCTGGCGCTGGCTGCCGGATGATCTCGGCGCGCGCCACATCCGCGTCAACATCGCCGATTTCCGCCTTGAAGCGCGGGCGGACGGACAGGTGGAGCGCGTCCACAACGTCATTGTCGGCCGGCTGTACCGGCGCACGCCGGTATTCTCCAGCCGCATGACTTATCTGGTGCTCAATCCGTGGTGGGAGACGCCGCGGAACCTCGCCGTGCGAGACAAGCTGCCGGCCTTCCGGCGCGATCCCGGCGAGGTGGAGCGGCTCGGCTTCGAGGTGCTGACCCATTCCGGAGACCGGGTCGACCCGGCAACCATCGACTGGAACGAAACCCCGGCCAACCCCTTCCCCTACCGCATCCGCCAGCGCCCCGGCCCGCTGAATGCGCTAGGCCAGGTCAAGCTGATGTTCCCCAACATCCACAATGTCTATCTGCATGACACCCCCACCCGCGGCCTGTTCTCGCAGGTGCGCCGGGACTTTTCCTCGGGCTGCATAAGGGTTGAAGACGCCCTGGACCTGACCGAATGGGTGCTGGCAGGCGGCGAATGGGACCGCGAACGCATCGACGCCGCCGTGGCGTCGGGACGAGAAACAGTCGTGCGCTTGCCAACCGCCGTTCCTGTGCACATTCTGTATCTGACCGCCGTTGCCGAGGCTGGCGGCTCCATCCGCTTCGTGGATGATCTTTACGGGCGTGATCCGGCGCTTATCGCCGCGCTCGACGCGCCCCCGCCCGGCCTGGAGTAGGAACATTGATGCGTCTGGTGCTTGCGGCCGTCCTCGGGGCGGCGGTTTCCGGGTGCGCTTCGTGGTGGCCGCAAACACGGGCCGCGGAGACCCCGGCCTATGACCCCGTTCTGACCTACGCCGCGGCGGAAACACCGGAGGCGGCAGCTGCGGCGGAAGAAATTATCGCCGAACCGCCAGGCGCAGAAGCGGACGCGGAGATTCTGGAGGCGGCGGCGGTTCCCTTTCCCAACCTCGCCCCGCGCGCCGCGCACCAAGCCGGCGAACGCGCACCCTTCGATCCCGGCCGGGCGGGCTTCAGCGTGCAGGTGCGCGACATGACCGTTTCTTATCGGGTGTTCGGCGTGTTCGCGCTTCCGGGCGAGGCGGTGCTGCTGCGCCCCTCCGTACCGGTGCAGACCCGTATCGCCGCCGGCCGCCTGCATGACGGCGGCGCGGACGGGCTGGTCTGGTCCGCCCCGCGCGAGGCCGGGCTGTATCCGGTCACGCTGACGGCGGAGGACGGGGCGGAAATCCTGCTCAACGCCTTTGTGATGACGCCTGCGAGCGACATTCGCCGCGGCGCGCTGGAAGGCTACGCCATCGGCGACTACCCGGCCGAACCGTTCCGCGGCCTGGCGGAGTATGCTCCGCCGCAAGGCTTTGTGCGTGTGACCGAGGACGTGTTGAATACGCCGGTGGCGCCGCATTTCACCCTCGCCCAGTTCCTGTGCAAGCAGGAAGCGACGGGGCCGAAATACGCCGTGGTGCGCGAGCGCCTGCTGCTTGTGCTGGAGCGGATGCTGGAGGCAGTGAACCAGAACGGCTGGCGCACCGACAGTTTCGAGGTGATGAGCGGCTACCGCACACCGGTCTACAATGCCGGCCTGCGCAACAGCCCCAACTCACGCCATGTCTATGGCGGCGCGGCCGACATCTATATCGATGTCAGTCCGCGCGACGGCCGCATGGACGATCTGAACGGCGATGGCGAGCGCGACTGGCGCGACGCCGCTGTGTTGTATGACTTCTTCGAGGAACTGGTCACGCGCCCGGAATGGGCCGATCTTCAAGGCGGCATCGGCGCCTATCCGCCGACGCGTTTCCATGGCGGCTTCGTGCATGTGGATGAACGCGGCTGGCCGGCCCGGTGGGGGCGGTCCCGCCCGTCATCCTGATCACTCGAAACGCAGCGCCTCGATGGGGTCGAGCCGCGAGGCCCGGTGCGCCGGGTAGAATCCGAAGAAGATGCCGACGAAAGCCGCCGATCCGATGGCCAGCCCCGCCACCATCGGATGGATGGCCACGGGAAACTGGCCCATCGCCTCCACCACCATCGTGCCCGCCACCCCGGCCAGCAGGCCGATCAGCCCGCCGGTGACGCACAGGGTGACGCTCTCGATCAGGAACTGGTCGCGGATATTGCGCCGCCGCGCCCCGACGGCGAGGCGCAGGCCGATCTCGCGCGTGCGCTCGGTCACCGAGACCAGCATGATGTTCATGATGCCGATGCCGCCGACGATCAGCGAGATCGCCGCCGTGGCGGCCAGCAGCAGGCCAAGCTGCGCCGCCGTCTCGTTGCGGGCGCGGATGAACTCGGCCATGTCGCGGACGTTGAAATTGTCCTCCGCCCCCGGAAGCACGTTGCGGCGGATGCGCAGCAATTCCTCGATATCAGCCTGCACATGGGCCGGGTTCGCTCCGCCCGCCAGCTCGACATAGATCGCGAACACCGGGTCGCGCTGGTTGAAGGTGAAGCCGATGACCCGCGACCGCGCCGTGGTCGCCGGCATGAAGGCGACGTCGTCCTGGTCAGTGCCGAAGGCCGACTGGCCCTTGGACTGCAGCACGCCGATCACCTCGACCGGCACATTCCCGATTCTCACCACCTGTCCGACCGGGTCGGAGACGCCAAACAACTGTTCCGCCACCGTGGTCCCGATCACCGCCACACGGGCGCCGGCGCGGAACTCCTCGGCCGTGAACAGCCGGCCGCGTTCCAGCCGCCAGTCGCGGACGCGGAAAAAATCCTCGTTCACGCCCTGGATGCGCGTCGTCCAGTTGGTTCCCCCGGCGACCATGGCGGCGCTTGAGCCGATCTCCCCGGACGCCGCGGCGACATTGGCGACCTCGTTGCGGATCGCGTCGACATCGGCGTCGGTCAGCAGCGTCGCCGTTCCGGCGCCGCCGCGGCGGCCGCCGAAGGCGCTGGAGCCCGGCCGTACCACCAGCAGGTTGGCGCCGAGACTGGCGATTTGTTGCTCCACCGCTTGCTTGGCGCCTTCACTGATCGAGACCATCACGATCACCGAACCGACGCCGATCACAACGCCCAGCATGGCCAGCAGGCTGCGCAGCGCGTTGACACGCAGCGAATTGAGGGCGACGGGCAGCGCGGCGAGCGGGTTCATGTGCGGTCCTCCACGATCACCCCGTCCCGGAAGGTCAGCTTGCGGCGGGCGTGTTCGGCCACGTCCGGTTCGTGCGTGACCAGGATGATGGTGATGCCGTCGGCGTTCAACCGGTCGAAAATGGCCATGATCTCCGCCGAGGTCCTGGTGTCGAGCGCGCCTGTCGGTTCGTCGGCCAGCAGGATGCGCGGATCGTTGACCAGCGCGCGGGCGATGGCCACGCGTTGCTGCTGGCCGCCGGAGAGCTGCGAGGGCTGGTGGTCCATGCGGTCGCCGAGGCCCACCTGCTGCAATCGCGCCTCGGCGCGTCTCTTGCGTTCCACCGCCGGGACCCCGGCATAGACCAGCGGCAGGGCGGCGTTGTCCAGGGCGCTGGTGCGCGGCAGCAAGTTGAACTGCTGGAAGACGAAACCGACCATGCGGCTGCGGAACGCCGCCAGCGCGTCGGCCGAAAGGCCCGACAGGCGTTCGCCGCCGATGACCAGCTCGCCCGAGGTCGGCCGGTCCAGCGCGCCGAGCAGGTTCATGAAGGTCGACTTGCCGGAGCCGGACGCGCCCATGACGGCGACATAGTCGCCTTCCCGGATATCCAGCGTCACGCCGCGCAGCGCCTTCACCTCGGTGTCGCCCATCTTGTAAGTGCGCGTCAGGTTGCGGCACTGGATGAACGGTCCGGCGGAGACGGCTGGCGCCGCTTTGCCGCGCCTGCGGGCCGGCGTGGCCGTATTCATCAGGCGCGCTCCCGCGCCCGCAGCACCACCCGTTCGCCCGCCTCCAGCTCGCCGGACAGGACTTCCGTGCGCTGGGTGTCGGCGACGCCGAGGCGCACCCGGCGTTCGGCCAGGGTCCCGTCGGCCTCCATCACCCAGACGGAGCCCGAGCGGATCTCCGCGGCCTCAGCCTGTATCTCGCGATAGCGGGCCATCTGCTCCGTCGTCAGCACGCCCTGCAACGCCGCATCGATGCGCGCCTGGAACTGGGCGCGCGGATTCGCGCCGCGCGTTCCGCCGCCGCCTGCGGCGCCGCCAGGACCCATCATCACCACCATGCCGCCGCCGCCCCCGGCCGCGCCGCCGCCGCTCTGCTGCATCTCGGCCACCAGGCTCTGCACGGCGCTGTTCACCGCGGCGCGGGCGCGCTCGGTCTGGTCCGGGGTCAGTTCAAGCTGTTCGGCCAGCCGGTCGATCATCGCGCCGGGGCCGCCGGCCATGCGCATGCCGCCCGCCGCCGGTCCGCCCTGGCCGGAGCCGCGCTGGCCGCCGGCGCCCGGGCCACGCTGCTGCGGCGACTCCGCCGGGCGGGCGCGGGCCTCCAGCGCCCCGCCGGGGCGGAAGCGCAGCGCCGCGTTCGGCACCGTCAGCACACCCTGGCGCTCACCGGTGACGATGGTCAGGTTGGCGGTCATGCCGGGCAGCAGGCGGCCGCCCGGATTGGCGGCGTGGATCACCACGGTATAGGTCACGACATTCTGCAGGCTGGTTGGCGACAACCGCACCTGCATCACCCGGCCCTCCAGCGTCCGTCCCGGATAAGCGTCGACGGTGAAGCTCGCCGGCTGGCCCTCGGCCACCTGGCCGATGTCGGATTCATCGACCTGGGCTTCGATCTGCACCTCGGACAGGTCCTGAGCGATGGTGAACAGCGTCGGCGCCTGCAGGCTGGCCGCCACGGTCTGGCCCACGTCCACGGCGCGCGACACCACCACCCCGTCGATGGGCGAGCGGATCACCGTGCGCTCCAGGTCGATGCGCGCGTTCTCCAGGCTGGCGCGCCGTTGGGTCAGCGTCGCCTCGGCGTTGGAAATCTGCGCCAGCGCCACCTGCCGGTCGGCGCGGGCCGACTGCAGGGCGGCGACCGCGTTGTCATAGGCGGCCTGGCTGGCGTTGCCGCGCTCGTAAAGCGACTGGATGCGTTCATAGCTGTCCTGCGCCACGCGCAGGCTGGCGTCGACGCGCGACAGCGAGGCGCGCTGCAATTGCAGTCCGGCCTCGGCCACCGCCACGGCGGATTCGGCCTCGCGCACGCGGGTCTCGTAGGTTTGCGGGTCCAGCCGCGCGATCACCTGCCCCGCGGTGACGCGGGAGTTGAAGTCCACCGCCAGTTCGGAGATCTGGCCCGACAGCTGCGAGCCGACCTGCACCGTCACCAGCGCGCTGACCGCGCCGGTGGCCGACACGGTGCGACGCACATCGCCCGCCGCCGCCTCGGCGGTCTCTATGTCAAACCCGTCGGCGGACGGAGCGCGCCCGAAGGCGAACCACAGCGCAGCGGCGATGGCGATCGCGGCGGCGGCGGCGATGATCAGATGCTGGCGTTTCATGCGGCGGGGCGCTCCCTGGCGGCCGGCGGTGACGGAGGCTCGGAACCTTAAACGCGGCCGCCGCGGCGTTTCCGTCGCGGCGGCCTGCGCGCGATATAGCGCCCGATGGCGCATCTGGCGATGGCGGAATGATTACAGGATGGTCATGTGGCGCAGACGATCAGGGCTGAAACGCCGCCGCTGCGCCGCCATGGGAACGAGACGACAGGATCACCGCGTCGGGAACCTGTCCTTCGTCCTCTTCGGCATCCTCACTCTCGTCTTCCGGCGATTCAGCGGCGCGGGCTTCAGCCTCCGCCGCCGCGCGGGCCTCGGCGGCGGCGCGCGCCGCACGCGTGGGATAGTCCCGTCCCTCTGAGAAGGCGGCGAGCGCAGCCAGCAGAGGCGGATCGCGCCGGTAGACATCCTCCAGCAGACGCACTTCGCCGGTCCCGCCCGGAGCGGCGGTGATGTACAAGATATGCACCCGAACGGGGCTGGACAGCATGACCGTCGCCGGGCGGCCGCGTTCGGCGACGGTGGCGTCGATGCGGGCGCGATCCCAGCCCGGCTCGCGTGACAGAATCCATTCGGCGAGGCTGAACGGATCGTCCACCCGCACGCAGCCGGCGGAGACGTCGCGGCGCGATTCCACGAATCGCGCGCGCTCCGGCGTGTCATGCAGATAGATGTTGTGGCGGTTGGGGAACATGAATTTCACCGCGCCCAGCGCATTGGCCGGACCCGGGCGCTGGCGCACGTGGAAATCCGACGAGCGGGCCTGGCTCCAGTCGATCGAGGCGGCGTCAACCGCGCGCCCGGAACGGTCGATGATCTGGTAGCCGCCCCGGCGCGCCGCGTCCGGATTGCGCTGGAATGTGCGCAGGCGCTGGGCGCCGAGACTGGCCGGAGTGTCCCACCACGGATTGAACACCAGAAAGGTCATCGTGGCCGAGAACACCGGCGTCGACGTCGCCGGGCGGCCGGCCATGGCGTCGTGCACGCGCACGCGCGCCCCGCCCTCCCACGCCTCGACGCGATAGTCGGGAATGTTGACTCGCACATGCCGCTCGCCGAGCTCCTCGGGCAGCCAGCGCCAGCGCTCCATATTGGCGGCGATCTGGGCGATGCGCTCCTGCGGGCCGCGGTTCAGCAGCGCCAGCGTGCGCGCATCGGCGGCGCCGGTCGCCGACAGCCGCGCATCCTCCTGGAAGCTGCGCACCGCCGCCTCCAGCGCCACGTCATAAGGCGTCCCTGCCGGGGCGCGCGTCAGCCGCCGGTCCCGCGCCGCCAGTAGCGAGCGTAACTGATCGACGCGCAGGCCGGAGTCGCCAGGCGCCAGCGCCGGGCCGTCGTCGACGGGAACATGCCTGCGCGCCGCCGCGGTGAGGTAAACCAGTTCGCGGCGCAGCAGGGCGTAATCCTCGTCCTGCGGGGCCAGCGCCTCCAGCGCCCCGGCGACATCCCCGGTGCGCAATGCGTCCTGCAGATGCGCCGCAAGGTCGCGGTTTCCGGGCGGCAGCGTCCATTCCGGTTCGAAGGCCCGCGGGTCGAGCGCGCCGTAATAGAGATCCTGCGCCAGGGCGAAGAAAGCGTCGGTGGCCAGCCGGTCGCGCGCGCCATAGCCCAACGCCGGATCGCGCAACGCCGCCAGGTGATAGCGCTGCGGCGGCAGGCCGTGGGTCCAAGCCTGCTCTATGGCGCGTACCAGATCTTCGAAGGCGGCGGCCGTCCAGGCCGGGGCGCCGTCCCGGGCGGCGTAGAAACGGCGGGTGTCGGACGGGGCGAGATCGCCCCACACGTCCTGCGCAGCCGCCGGCGCAGCCAGCGCCAGCATCAGGCCCGCAATGATCCCCGCCCTTAAGCGCAAGCCCGCCCCCGCGACTCGCCTCGTCAATACGTTAACCATATCGGCCAGGGCGCGGTTTGCGAAGGGGAATCAGTATTCCCGCCGCCAGCGCAGCGCGATCGCCGCGTCAGTAGAACCTGTCAGCCGCGACAGCAGGGTAAGATTGGGACGCAACTCCCATTCTATGCGCGCAGTGGCGGCGGTCACGTCCGACACCCCGGTTTCGACCTCCAGATAGACGCCGTCGCGCAGATAGCGCCCGCCGGTGACCACGGTCGCGCCCTCGTCGTCGGCGCGGAAGGACAGCCGGTCGACCCCCGCCAGCGCGCGCAGCCGGTCAAAGGCCGCGAACGCCCCGCCGCCCGAGGCGTTCGACACCGCCGCGGCCAGCTGCGCCGCCTCCAGCGCCGACAGATTGCCCGCCGGCCGGTCAAACAGGATGCGGGCGATGATCTCGTCCTGCGGCAGGGCCGGTTCGCTGGACAGGGCCACCTCCGGCGCCGTCACCGGACCATGGACGCGGACCCGCGCGGTGATGTCGGCGCCTGAGCGCACGGCGGTGACGTCCATCCGCGCCTCTTCGGGCGCGCCGCCGAAACGCACCTCGCCGGTTTCGAAGGCGAAGGCCCGGCCCAGCATCGAGGCCTGCCCGCGCACCAGCCGCGCGTCGCCCAGCAGTTTCACCCCCGCCACCGGGCCGCGCGCGCGCAGGTCCAGCGCCCATTCGGAATCCACCCCCGGCGCCCGCACATAGACCCGCCCCGGCGCGGTAATGGCGTAGTCCAGCCACAGCACCGGCCGCGGCCGCATTGGCGGCGGCGGCGTTCCCGGCGGCGCGTTGATCTCGGTCACCTCGATCTCGATGATCGCATCGCGCCGCGCCTGCGGCGGCCGGGCCTCGACGCGGTCCAGAACCGCCCGCCCCCGCACCAGCACCTCGCCGTCGCCGATGCGCAGATTGGCGTCGCCGCTGGCCGTCGCCTCCAGGTCCGGGCGGTCGACGGCGCGGAAGCCGCGGAACTGCAGCGTCACCTCGCCCGATGGAGACGCCCCGGCGAACGACACGGCGCCCGAACCGGTCAGCGTTCCCCGCTCTCCGTCCGTGGCGCGCAGCGTCCGCAGAACCAGCGAATCGCCCGCGAACGCCGCCTCGGCCTCCACCCCCGTCACCCGTAATCCCTGGCGAATGTCGGTGAAGCCGCCGCCGGAAAACCGCGCCGCGCCGCTAAGCACCGGCTCCGCTACGGTTCCCGCCGCCTCGGCGCGGGCATCGATCACGCCGGTCAGCCTTTGCGATTCCGGCAGGTGGAACCCGGCCAGCGCCCCCACCGGTCCGGCAAGCGTCAGCCGGCCCGAGACGGCGGCGCCGCCCGTCTCGCGCAGGTCCGCCAGCCGGGCCACCGGGCCGGAAGCGACGTTCAGCGCCAGCGCGGCGGTCAGGCCGCCGCCGCCCGCCTCGCCGGTCACCGCCAGTCCGGCCGCGTCCAGCCGCGCGCGCACCGCGCCGTCGATGGCGCCGCCCGGATCGCTTCCGGCCGGGTTCAGGGCATGACCGGCCAGCTCGGCCTCACCGGTCAGGCCGTCCGGCCCGTAGCGCCAGGCGACGCCGCCGGAGAAACTTCCATCGGTGGCGGCGCGGGCGCGGATCAGCGAGATCACCGCCGCCGGCAGGTTCTCGAAACTGAACTCGGTGTGGCGGAACCCTTCGGCGTCACGGCGCGCCGTGGCCTCGAACCGGCCGCCGCCGATGGTCCATGCGCCGTGCGCGGCATAGCCTTCCGGTCCGGATTCAGCGCGCAGCGGCGCGGCGGCGCGCACCGCCATCGGCCCCAGCATGCCGTGCGGCGTCAGCTCCGCCGTCCAGCCGCCCTCACGCAGGCCGAACCGGCCTTCGGCGCTGAGCTGCATCGGTTCGGCCCAGGCGCCCTCGGCGTCGAGGCGCAGCGCCAGGTTCTCCGGTGTTCCCACTGCGGTCGCCACCAGCGAATCGAGCCTCTGCCCGCCGGCGCCGAACCAGTGCGTCACCCGCGCTTCAGCGTCGATCCGCGGCGCCTCGCCGGTGCGCCAGCGCGCCCCGGCGCGCACCTGTACGCGCGGCCCGGCCAGCCCGCCTTCCCAGCGCGCGGTGGCGCCCGCACGTCCGCCCGCCACACCGGTCTGGCCGGCGCCGTCCACCGCCACCGGGCCAGCGGTTCCGGCGAGATCGATCAGCCGCCAGTCCTCGCCGTTGCGCTCCAGCCGGCCGGCGAGGTCGATGGCGGCGTCCTCCAGCGCCGTCAGCGCCCCGGTCAGGCGCAGGTCAGCCGCCAGCGTCTCCAGCCCGGCGCCTTCGGCGCGCAGGCGCGGTTCGCGAATCGTCACCCCGCCCACGGCCAGCGCCGGACTGAACGCTTCAGCCCGCCACACCGGGCCGCGGCCCTCGTCGGCGATCTCGAACGCCGCGGCGGCGCCGCCTTCGGCTTCCACCGGGCCGAGCGCGAACGCCGCGCGCAGCGCCGCGTCGCCGGCGGCGCGCCAGCGCCCGTCCGCCCCGGCGGCGGCGCGGCCGGTGACCAGCGCCGCGCGGGTCTGTATGCGCGCCTCGCGCAGGTCCAGGGCGCCGTCCGCGTCACGCGTCACGGCGGCGGAAAAGCTGGCCGAACGGCCCAGCTGGTCGAACACCGCCTGCCCGGACAGCGCCTCCGCCTGCCCCGCCAGCCGCAGCGACAGCGCGCCATCGAAATCGCCGTCCAGGGTGAAGTCCGCCAGCGCCCGGCCGCCGAAGCCCAGATCCAGCGGCGACAGCGTGGTCAGCGCCACCGCGCCCTCGGCCCCATAGCGCCGCGCGGACAGGTCGATGCTTCCGGTCGCCAGCAGATCCGCCGCGCCGCCGCGCAGGGCGAGACGCGAGAGGCCGATCCGCTGCGCCTCGCGCTCCCAGACGCCTTCGGCCTCGACATGCGCCTGCGGCCCGGTCAGGGCCTGCGACCGCGCCTCCGGCCAGCGCGCGCCATCGGTCTCCAGCCGCGCCGTAAACGCCAGCGCCGCCGGCGAACCGGACAGCGCGATGTCACCGCCGATCCATTCCGCGGCGAAACCGGCGGTCGTGAACGCCTCGGCCTCGATCCGGCCTTCGCCCTGCAGGGCGTCCCCCGTCTGCACCTCGCCAACGAATCCGAGCCGGCGCGCGGCGACCGCCCCGCCGGACAGCGCCTCGACACGCGCCGCATCCAGCGCCGCCTCCACCCGGAACACGCCAGGCGACAGCGGCGAAAGGCGCAGCACGGCGCCCTCGGTCTCCAGCAACGCCTCGTAACTGACCGGGCTGTGGTCGTGGCGGCCCTCGACCGTGAAGACCACCGGCGACGCCAGATGCTCCGCCGCCGCATCCGGCAGCGGCCAGCGCGCCGGATGCGCCGTTCCTTCCGCCGAAAAGCCGCCGTCCGCCCAGCGGAACGCCGCCCCGGCCGCGATCTCGCCGTCCAGCGTCAGCAGGGCGTCTCCCGCCCCCGCGCCGGGATCGCCTGAAAGCGCCGCCGTCAGGGTCAGGGCCGCGTCCGGCGCGCGCGCCAGCGCCGCCAGCGGCCCGCCCGCCGCGCCCTCGGCCTGCACCTGCGCCCGCAACGCGCCATCGGCGCCGCGGGCGGCGTCCAGCCGCACGAAATCGCCGGGCGCATCGACACGCTCCAGATACGCGGCGGCGTGGGCCGCCCCCTCCTCATCCACCCGCAGCGCGCCGGACAGGGTCAGCACCGCCGGCGGACCGGCGACGCCCTCCTCCAGGCGCAGTGCGACGACGTTCAGCCGCCCGATGCGCACCGCCAGCGGCGGCGGGCCGCCCGCGTCCGCGCCCTGCGGCGCAGGCGGCGGACGTAACAACTGCGTTTCCCCGGCCTCGACCGATTCCAGTTCCAGCAACCGCTGGCGCAGCGACCAGGGCCGCCAGACGACATGCAGGTTGCGGACGCTCAGCCAGACGCCGTCCGCGTCCTCCACCTCCAGCCGCGCCAGCGTGAATCCGGACAGAATGTCGCCGGACAGCCCCGAGGCGCGCAGCCGTCCGAGATCGCCGGCCGGGAATCCGTCGATGACCCACAACGCCGCCATGCGGCCCGGCGGCCCCGCCGCCGCCAGCCGCAGACCACCCAGCAACAGCGCCAGGCCCAGCAGCGCCGCCCCCGCGATCAGCGCGAGGCGCGTCAGGCGTCTGACCGCCCGCGGGCTCAAAACGCCTGCCCCATCGAGATGTAGAAATGCAGCGGCCGGTCGCCGGGGCGGCGGTCCAGCGGCGTGGCGACGTCCAGCCGGATCGGCCCGAACCCGGTGTACCAGCGCACGCCCAGCCCGAAGGCGGCGCGCATCGCCGAGACGTCCGGCGTTGTATCCGGCCCGGCGGCGGCGGCGTCGACGAAGGCGGCGAAACCCCAGCTTTCATTATATCGCCAGCGCGCCTCCACTCCCGCCTCGGCCAGCGACACCCCCCCGAAAGGGGTTCCATCAGGGTTCAGCGGGCTCAGCGACTGGAAAGCGTAGCCGCGCGCCGAGCCGCCGCCGCCGGCGTACAGCCGCCGGTCGGCCGGTATCGCCGCCGCCGACGCGCCGGTGATGGAGGCCAGCCGCACCCGCCCGGCGATCACCACGGTTTCGGACACCGGCAGGTAATGGCTGGCCCCGGCGGTCAGGCGCAGATACTGCACGTCGCCGCCGTCGAAGACGAAGGATGGTTCCGCCGCTCCCTCCAGCCGGAAACCCTGCTGCGGATCAAGGGCGTCGTCGCGCCCGTCCCAGACCAGGCCAAGGGCGAAATCCGCCGCGTTGACATTGCGGCGGCCGGCGAAGTCGGTCACCCGCGCGGTCTCGAACGCCGTTGCGGCGTTGGCGGCGATGCGCGGCGTCAGCGCCCGCGTCACCGCGGCCCGGAAGGACAGGGCGTCGCGGTCGAAGGCGTCGGTGCGCCGCTGCTGGGCGCGCAAGCCGAGGGTGAGCGTCTGGCCGCGCCGCCGCCAGTGCGGAATGCGCAGCCGCGCGCCCGCCGAAATCTCGATCTCGGCGGCGCGGGCGTCGAGGATCAGCGTCTCGGCGCCGCCGAACAGGTTGCGCCGCGTCCATTCCGTCTCCGCCCCGGCGCCGTCGGCGGTGGAATAGCCGGCGCCGGCGGCGAGGCGGTGGCGCGGCCCGGCCTCGGCCCCGACCATCACCTCGCGGCGCGGCGAACCGTCGTCGAACGCGCCCAGCGTTGCGGAGGCGAGCCGCACGCCCTCCAGCGCGTTCAGGTCGGCGGTGTAGACGCGCAAGGCCGAAGGCCGCGCCGGCTCGCCCTCGGCGAAGGGCGCCAGGCGGGCGACGAAGCCGGGGCGCAGCGGCGCGCCTTCCTCCACCCGCACCACGCCGAATTCCGCATAGCGGCCGGGCAGCAGGGTGAATACCGCCGTCGCGGTCTGGCTGGCGTGATCGACGACGATTTCGCGCGGCGCGGCGGTGGCGTCCGGGCGGCCGGATTCGCGGATCGACTCCAGCGCCCGCTGCTCGGCGTCCAGCACGTCCGCGGCGCGCACCGGCGCACCGGCGAACAGGCCCAGCGCCGCCCCCGCCGCGGCGCGCACCGCCAGCGGCGCCGGGCCGTCTATGCGCATCTCCACGCTTTCGAAACGGTAGAGCGGGCCCGGCTCCACGATCACCGCGGCGGCGGCCCCGGCCTCCACCATCGGGCGGACGCGGCCGGCGTAATAGCCTTCCGAGCGCAAGGCGCGCACCGCCAGCTCGGCGGCGCGTTCGGCGCGGTCGCGGGCCTCGCGCGGTCCGGCGGGCCGGGAATCCGCCTCGCCGATCACGCCCTGAAGGCGCTCGCGCAATGCCGGATCGTCCACTCCGCGCACATGCGCGAACGGCTCCGCCGCCGCCGGCGCGGCGAGCGCGATCAGCGCCGCCAGAGCGGCGGCATGGCGGGAAAAGGCCTGCATCGGCGGAAACCTAACCGATGCGGCGCGGGCCTGCGAGGGTGGTTGCTCAGGCGGCTTCCTGCGGGCTGGAGAACATCGCCCCGGCGGCGCGGGCGACCCCGGCCAGCCGGCCGGACAGCCGGGTTTCGGCGGCGGCGACATGGTCGAGCCGGCCGTGGATTCTGGTGGCCAGACGCGAAACCGGCGCCCCGCCGAGGCCCGCCGCGCCCGCCCACAGCATCCGGCCCAGCGCCGCCATGCGCCCGTCCAGCGTCGGGGCGTGGGCGAAGCCGGACACCAGCGGCGTCGCATGGCTGGCGAAATATTTCTTGTAGTCCTCGTGCCCGGTGCCGATCTCGTAGCGGGTCAGGCCGAAGCGCGGCATGGCGCCGATCAGTTCCTGCACAAGCAGATGCCCCGGCGACCATTTCGCCCATTCCGGGTCATAGGCCGCGATCCAGGGATGGAACACGCCTTCCCAGCGCGGACCGAACTCCGCCGCGACCACGCGCCCCCCGACGCAGAAGGTGACGAGGCAGCCGGTGACGTCCGAAGCGGAATTGAACAGCCGCGCCATCATCAGCCGCGCCCAGTCCGGAGCCAGCACGTCATGACGGCCGCAGCGGCGGAACTGTTCGCGCTTCCAGGCGAACAGGGCGTCCAGCGTCTTCACGTCGCGCGACAGCCGGATCTCAACCGCGCCCTCCTCGGCCTCCAGCTTGCGGCGCAGGCGGCGCAGGCCCTTGAACTTGCGCGGATGCTCGTCGCGGCGGGCGTCGAGAAACGCCTGCGGCGTAACGCCGTCCAGCACTGCGGCCAGCGACGGGTTCGGCAGGCGCGCCGCCAGCGGCGCCTCGCCCTTGGTCTCCAGCAGAGCGGTGAAGCGCGCCGCCTTCAGCCCGGCGGCCTGCAGCACTTCGGGCAGGTCCAGGTTGAAATCCGGGGCGGCGAGCAGGGTGTGAATGTCCGAGAACGCGGCGCCGATGGGGCGCGCGAAACCGTCAGGCCGGCGGTGATGCGGCAGCACGGCGGCCAGCCGTCCGTCCATGTCGTGGAACAGCGCCACCCGCGCATCGTCGCGGGCGCGGCGGACCAGGCGGGCGAAATCCGGATGCAGCAGCGGCGAGGGCAGGGACGCGCCGCGCAGCAGGCCGATCCAGGCCTCGCGCTCGGGATCGGTCAGCGCCAGCGGGTCGATGGTCTCGCAGTGATACATCTTGCAGCCCTCCTCGCGTTCCGGGAGAGGTTTTCGCAATTCGCGCGCCAAAGCCGGGCGCCGTTCGCGTCCTGCGCGAATCCGGGCGCCCGCCATGCGCAAATATCGGAATGAAACCCGGCGCGAACGCCCCTATATGCGGGGGCTCGCCCCGGAGCCTCCCTTGCACAGACCCCCCGCCCCGCAATCCCTGCAAGCCGGCATGGCCGCGCTGTCAGGCTATGTCATCTGGGGGCTGTCGCCGCTGTTCTACAAGCTGCTGGGCTTCGCCAGCGCGGCGGAGATCGTGCTGCACCGCGCCGTGTGGTCGGTTCCGGTGCTGGCGCTGGTGCTGTGGCTGGGCGCGAAATGGCCGGCGGCGCGCGCGGCGCTGCAAAGCCCGAAGGCGATGCTGCTGCTGGCGCTGTCGGCGGCGCTGATCGCGTCGAACTGGTGGGCCTTCATCTACGCCGTCAACACCGGTCAGGTGATGGAGGTCTCGCTGGGTTATTTCATCAACCCGTTCATGAACGTCGCCGTCGGCCTGCTGCTGTTCCGCGAACGCCTCGGCCCGTGGCGGATCGCCGCCATCGCGCTGGCCGGGGCGGGGGTGATCAACCAGGTCGTCGCCGTGGGGCAACTGCCCTGGCTGGCGCTGTACCTGGCCGCCTCGTTCACCGTCTATGGCTATGTGCGCAAGACCATCGCCGTCGACGGCCGCGCCGGCATGTTCTGGGAGACGGCGATGATCGCGGTTCCGTCGCTGGCCGCGCTCGGCTTCCTCACCGGCGGCGGCGGCGGGCATTTCTTCGACGGCCCGTGGCCGGCGCTGCTGCTGATCCTGGCCGGGCCGATGACGGTGGCGCCGCTGCTGCTGTTCGTGATCGGGGCGCGGGGGCTGCATTTCTCCACCCTCGGCCTGTTGCAGTTCGCGGCCCCGACGCTGCAATTCGCCGTCGCCGTGATCTATGGCGAACCCTTCACCGCGGCGCACGCCGTCACCTTCGGCTTGATCTGGGCCGGCGTCGGCTGTTTCGTGATCAGCCTGATCCGCCAGCGGCGCAACATCCCGCCGCGCCCCGTGCAAGGACCCGCGCAATGACCGGCTTTCCCGCCCCGCGACGCATCCGCACCAATGGCGTAGAGTTGTCCGTCCACCTGGCCGGGCCGCAGGACGGCCTGCCCCTGCTGCTGCTGCACGGCTGGCCGGAGCTGGCCCATAGCTGGAAGCCGGTGTTCCCGGCGCTGGCGCAGGCGGGTTTCCGCCTGATCGCGCCGGATTTGCGCGGTTTCGGCGCTTCCGACGCGCCGAAGGACGCCGCCGGCTACGCCATCGACGCCGTGCTGGCCGACCTGACCGGGCTGCTGGACGCGCTGGAGATCGAAAAGGCGGTCTGGGCAGGCCATGACTGGGGCGGCATCATCGCCTGGCACGGCGCGATGCTGGTCCCGGAGCGCGTTTCCGGCGTCATCGGCGTCAACACCCCGCATCTGCCGCGCGGGGCGCAGCCGCCGGTGGCGGCGCTGACCGCGCTCTATGGCGAGGACCATTACATCAACCGCTTCCAGCAACCCGGCCTGGCCGAAGCCGCCTTCGAGGGGCGCGAGGACGCCTTCTTCGCCTTCATCTTCGAGACCGCGCCGCCGCAACGGGTGTTCGAGCGCCGGGGCGGCGAGGTCACGCACCTGGTGAAGAATTTCGCCGCCTTCGAGGGCCGGGCGGAAAAACGCATCGCCGTCCCGCCGGAGGAGCGCAAGGTCTACGCCGCGGCCTACCGGCGCACCGGCTTCGCCCCCGGTTTCGGCCTCTACCGCAATCTCGACGCCAACTGGGAACGCATGGCCGGGGTCGACCACCGCCTGGCCATGCCCTGCCTCATGGTGCTGGCCGAACGCGACTTCATGCTGCCGCCGGCGCTGGCGCGCTGGATGCCGGCGCTGTGCGCGGACCTGGAGACGCACACGCTGGACGCCTGCGGCCACTGGACGATGTGGGAGCGACCGGCGGAGCTCTCGGCCCTGATGACGGACTGGCTGGCGCGGCGGTTCTAGCCCCTCGCCTACACCTTCCGCCAGCGCGGCTCGCCCTTGAACGGGCGCGTGACCAGGTACAGCACGATGGCGATCAGGATGCGCGCGATGATGACGAAGAAAATGAAGGTCAGCTGCTGGCCGGTCATCAGCCAGCGCACCCAGATATTATAGCGGATCGGCAGATCGCTGCCGGTCAGCCAGCGCTCCACCACCTGCCCGGCGTCCAGCATGGCGTTCAGCACGTCCGGCGCCTGGATGCCGATGAACACGATGCCGATGGTGGCCAGCACGAAGCTGGCGAAAATGGTGAAGGTCGCCACCGCGACGCTGCCGAAAATGTTGTTCCCGAACATGGGCCTGTTCCTTCCCCCGCGCGTTGTCCCGCCGGCACTATAGCGCGCCCGGCCTCCGCCGTCGCGCTGCAAGCCGCGGGCCGCGCGCCCGGAGCCTCGCCCGCGATTGCGGCGGAAAAGGGGGCGGGGCGCGCCTTCTTTCGTCCTTGCGGCGAAACCCTTCCCCCCCACGCGCGAAATATCTGGCAGCACCCTCGCGGGTCGGCTGCTAACGTTCGGAAATCGTTCAGGAATCAGCGCGCATCCTCTTGATCGCGCCCGGCGTTCTGGTCAAGGGTTTTCGCCGGGGGAGCCACAGGAGAGGCGCATGAGCGGCGAGCTGGAGATGCAATTGCGGGGTTACCGCCTGACCACGGCGGAGGTGCTGTATCACATGCCGGACCATCCCGGCCTGTTGCAGAGCTTTCTCTGGCAGACCTATGACATCGCCCCGCGCTATCCGCGCCTGACGCGGTTCCTGGATTTCTGGCGGCGCGAGATCGTCGCCGTGATCCACACCGTGCGCGTCGCCCACGCCGGCCTGGTGCGCCCCGCCGAATGGCGCGGCGCCGATATCGAACTGCGCATGCAATAGCGCAGGCGCGGCGGGCCGCGGATCGCAAGCAGGAATTGCCGTGAGCGCTGAGAGCATCATAGGCTGCGCCCATGTGGCCCGCCGTCCTCCTCGCCCTCGTTCAGTCCGCCGCCGAGCCGACCGTCGATCTGGCGGCGGAGCTAGAGGCCTTCCGCAAAGGGACGGTCGACCCGGCCGCCTATGATTACGGCCGCATCCGCTTCCATGAGGACGGCGTCGCGGCCTGGGCGGCGATGGACGCGCTGGAGCAGCTTGCCGGAGAACGCTCGCAGGTCCCGCCGGAGCACCGGGACGGCCGGGGCTTTTCCGGTTGCCTGCTGGGGACGGAAAGCTACGCCATTGTCGGCGGCGTTCGCGTGGCGAAACTGGCGCCGGACCGGGAAAGCTACGCGCGGGCGCGCGCTTATGCGCTGGACGTCGTGGCGCGAACCGAAGCTGCACTCACCCGGCGCCTGGTGGAAATCGAGGCGGCGGACAGCGATGCCCGGCTGCGCGCGCTGCGCGCCCATCACGCGCGGGACGCCGCCTGGCGCGGCGCGCTGTTCGCGTGGGAGCCGGGCGCGCCGGCTCATGTGCGCGAAGTGGTGATGGCCGCCGTCTATCCACGCCTGTGTGATACCGACAGCGCCTCGGCAGCCTTCATGCGGGAGGCTGTCGATGACATCGGCTGGTTCACCATCGGCGAGCATGGCGCGGAGGCGGACCGGATGGCGTTTCTGCTGGTTCAGCATGCGGACCACGATCCTGATCTGCAGCGCGAGGTTCTGGCGCGGCTGGAAACGCTCCTTGCCGAAGGCGAAACCACTCCGCTGCACTACGCCATGCTGTTCGACCGCACGGCGGTGAATTCCGGCAGGCCGCAACGCTACGGCTCTCAGGGGCGATGCATGGGGCCGTCCTGGACGCCAGTGGAGATCGAAGACCCGGACGGCGTCGACGCACGCCGCGACGCGCTCGGCTTGACGCCGCTCGAGGACCTTGTCGCGCAACATTCCGGACGCTGCCGTTAGGCCGGCTGCGTAATGCATTCGCCGCCTCTTCCACGCATCCCGCGCCGTGACGCCGGGCCGGTTTGCCCGTAATCTGCCGCGCATGGTGGATGGAGCGCCGGTCATGGCCGCCTATGTCGCCGGGCCTGTCGGCCTGCTGCTGCTGGTGTTCAATGTCTATGCGGTGATGAACATCGCCCGCTCGCGCCTTGGCGCCGCGGCGCGTTTCCTGTGGGCGGCGCTGGTGCTGGCGCTGCCGTTCATCGGCTTCCTGGTCTGGCTGGTCATCGGCCCGCGCGGCGAGCGCGTGCTGTACCGGCGCTAGGCGTTAGGTCCTAAATCATTGACCCTGAAGCTTTATTGCGAACCGCCGGCGCTGGACTGGGACGGCCCGGTTCCGCGCGCCGCGGGCCATGGCGACGTCTATTTCTCCGCCGAAGGCGGGCTGGACGAGGCGCGGGCGGTGTTCCTTTCCGGATGCGGCCTGCCCGGTGCGTGGCGCGGGCGGCGCAGCTTCACGGTGGGGGAGCTGGGCTTCGGAACCGGGCTGAACATTCTGGCGCTGCTTGACCTGTGGCGCCGGGAAGGCCCGCCGGGGGCGTGGCTGCACGTGGTTTCGGTCGAGGCCAGCCCGCTGACCCGCGACCAGGCGCGCCGCGCCCACGCCGCGTGGCCGGAACTGGCGGAGCTTTCCGCCGCGCTGCTGGCGCAATGGCCGGCGCCGTTGCGGGGCGCGCACCGCCTGCGCATTGATGATTTGCGGGCGACGCTGACCCTGCATTTCGGCGCGGCGGCGGAAGCCCTGCCGGAAATGGATTTCCGCGCCGGGGCCTGGTTTCTCGACGGCTTCGCCCCGGCGAAAAACCCGGAGATGTGGGACCCGGCCCTGTTCGGCCATGTCGCCCGCCTGTCGGCGCCCGGCGCGCGGGCGGCGACCTTCACCGTCGCCGGCGCCGTGCGGCGCGGACTCGCGGCGGCGGGGTTCGCGGTCGACAAACGCCCCGGATTCGGCCGCAAGCGCGAGCGATTGGAAGCGGTGTATAGGCCGGGAGAGGATAAAGAGGGTGTAATAGAGGGAGTGAAAGGGGGGCTGGGAGGCAGTGAAAACGACACTGTTGCAGGCGCCCTGGATACCCCTTTGCCGGTTATCGGCGGCGGCGTCGCCGGGGCGGCGCTGGCCGGGGCGCTGCGGGCGCGGGGGCTCGAGGCCTATATTATTGATCCTGCAGGCCTTTCGGGCGGCGCTTCCGGCGCGCCGGCGGGGTTGCTGACCCCAAGGCTGGAGCTGGCCGACCGCCCGCATGTCCGCGCTTTGCTGGCGGCGTTCGAATACGCCCGGCGGCTGTATGACGGCCGCGATGGTTTCCACGCTTCCGGGGCTGCGCGCCTGCCGCGGGACGCGAAGGAAGCCGAACGATTACAGGCGCTTGCCGCGGCGATGGGCGATGGCTACGACTGGAACGGAACAGCGCTGTCCATGGACCGCGCCGGCTGGTTCGAGCCGCGAAAACTGGTCGCCGCGCTGGCCGCGGAGACGCCGGTTATCCACGCCCGGGCGGCGGACATCTCCCCCAATGGCGAGGGCGGCTGGCGGGTGCTGGACGAGGACGGCCGCACCCTGGCGGATTCGCCTGTCCTGCTTGCCGCCCCCGGCGCTGGCGCGGCGCGCTGGTTCGCCGATATCGCCCCCTCCGCCGGCCGGGTGGCGGGATTCGCGGGCGCGGGCCCGGAAACCCCAATAGTTTGGGGGGGTTACGCCTGTCCGGCGCCCGGCGGCGCCCTCGCCGGGGCGACGCATGAGAAAGGCGCTGATCCGGGCGATGCGGACGCCGCAAGAGCAAAAATTTTCAATGACTTGCGTGAGCGTCTTCCAGCGCTGGCCGAGGGGCTGACGCCGGACCCCGCCCGCGACTGGTCCGGGGTGCGCGCCGTGACGCCGGACCGGCTGCCGGTCTGTGGCGAACTGTCTGAAAAGCCTGGTGTATTTCTGCTTTCCGGACTGGGTTCGCGCGGGTTCGCGCATGCGCCGCTGCTGGCCGAAACGCTGGTTTCGCAGCTGTTCGGAGAACCCTGTCCGCTTGAAATATCAGGGTTTTCCGCCTTCGCGCCGGGCCGGTTCGCCGCCCGCCGCGCCCGCCGCGCTCAGACGCCGTCAAAGGCCGGATGATAGTGGATAACCGCCGGGCCGGACGGGGTGCGGGCGGGGTCGATCACCAGCCGCTGGAAGGCGTCTCCCGCCGCGCCGTCCGGGTCGCCGGACCAGCGCCAGCCGGCCGCGGATGCGGGCGAAAAACCGAAGCGTTCGTAATAGGATGGCGCGCCCAGCACCACCACGAACGCCGCGCCGAGACGGCGGACCTGGTCCAGCCCCGCCCGGATCAGCGCCGCGCCGATTCCCTGGCGCTGCAAAGCGGGGATAACCGCCACCGGGCCGAGGCCGAACCCGAAGGCGGCATCGCCTGCGTCTGGGTCCAGCTTCACCGGTGAAAACACCACCATTCCGCTTACCTTTCCATTACCTTCGCAGACCCATTCCATAACCCCGGCGTCCGCGGCGCGCAGCGCGCGCACCAGGCGCGCCTCCTCCGGCCCCGGAAAGGCGGCTTTCAACAGCGCGTCGGCGGCGTCATGATCGCCGGCGCGGGCGGCGCGGATCTGCAAGCGAAGCGGCCCTAAAACGGCAGCCAGTTGCGGCGGCGCGAATAGGACAGATAGCCGACATTGGCCCCGAGCCGCAGCCCGACGCCGGAGCGGATGGGCGCCAGCGTGATATTGCTGGCGCGCTGATAGTTCACGCCCATGCCGGCGACGAAATAGGCCGACCCCTCGACGCCCGGAAAGCGCTGGTAGATGCGGTCGGTGTCGCCGAGATTATAGACCAGCGTGAACACCTTGCTGGCGTTGCCGCCGGTGTCGAAGCCCAGCGACGGGCCCTGCCAGTACACCTTCTGGCGGCGGCCGTCGCGCATGTGCAGCCAGCCTTCGCCATAGCGCAGGCCGACGCCGATGGCGCCGGAGACCTCTTCGCCCGCCACATAGCCGACGGGGCGGCCGTGATCGGCGAAGATGCGCTCCACCACCGAGGCCGCGGCCTCGGCCGTCACCCCGAAGAAATCGACAATGGCGTCGGCGATCTCCTCGCTGGTGTAGGTGTCGTCGTTCTGCTGGGCGGCCGCCGGCGCCGCAAAGGCGAAGGCGGCGAGAAGCGTGGTAATCAGCAAGGCGCGCATGGGCGTCTCCCTGTTCGCTGTTGTTCGCGGCGAAGATGGCCGCCGATTGCGGCCACAGCGCGGCGAATCGCTTGACATCGGCTTAATAACGCCCGCCCGAAGCTGAAAATTCCCTGACAATTCCAGTCCGCCAAGATCGCTTGGCGGAAACGCGCCCCGATGCTAAGGCCCGCCGCCATGAGCACAGACCCCGCCCTGATCCGCAATTTCTCCATCGTGGCGCATATCGACCACGGCAAATCGACGCTGGCCGACCGCCTGATCCAGATGACGGGCGGGCTGACCGCGCGCGAGATGACCGAACAGGTCCTCGACAACATGGATATCGAGAAAGAGCGCGGCATCACCATCAAGGCCCAGACCGTGCGGCTGAACTATGCGGCGCGCGACGGGAAGACCTATGTGCTGAACCTGATCGACACCCCGGGCCATGTCGACTTCGCCTATGAGGTCAGCCGCAGCCTCTACGCCTGCGAAGGCGCGCTGCTGGTGGTCGACGCCGCGCAAGGCGTGGAGGCGCAGACGCTGGCCAATGTCTATCAGGCCATCGACGCCGATCTCGAGATCGTGCCGGTTCTGAACAAGATCGACCTGCCGGCGGCGGAGCCGGAACGCGTGCAGCAGCAGATCGAGGACGTGATCGGGCTGGACGCCTCCGACGCGGTGATGATCTCGGCCAAGACCGGCCTCGGCGTCGAAGAGGTGCTGGAGGCGATCGTCACCCGCCTGCCGCCGCCGAAGGCCGGGGACCCCGGCGCGCCGCTGAAGGCGCTGCTGGTCGACAGCTGGTACGACCCCTATCTGGGCGTCATCTGCCTGGTGCGCATCATGGAGGGCGTGCTGCGCAAGGGCATGCGCGTGCGCCTGATGGGCACGGGCGCCGCCTATGGCGTCGACGGCGTGGGCGTGTTCCGCCCCAAGAAGGAGGCGGTGGCCGAGCTGGGCCCCGGCGAAATCGGCTTCCTGAACGCCTCGATCAAGCAGGTGCGCGATGCGCGCGTCGGCGACACCGTCACCGACGACCGCCGCCCCGCCGCCGAGGCCCTGCCCGGTTTCAAGCCCGCCGTGCCGGTGGTGTTCTGCGGCCTGTTCCCGGTCGACGCGGCGGAGTTCGAGGACCTGCGCGACGCCGTGGAGCGGCTGGCGCTGAACGACGCCAGCTTCAGCTTCGAGATGGAAAGCAGCGCCGCGCTGGGCTTCGGCTTCCGCTGCGGCTTCCTGGGCCTTTTGCACCTGGAGGTGATCCGCGAACGGCTGGAGCGCGAATACAATGTCGAGCTGATCACCACCGCCCCGTCGGTGATCTACAAGATCCGCATGACCGGCGGCGCCGAGATCGACCTGCACAACCCCGCCGACATGCCGGACCCGGTGAAGATCGATTCCATCTCCGAACCGTGGATCACCGCCACCATCCTGGTGCCCGACGAATATCTCGGCGGGGTGCTGAAACTGTGCGAGGACCGGCGCGGAATCCAGAAAGAGCTGACCTATGCCGGCAGCCGCGCCATGCTGGTCTACGAACTGCCGCTGAACGAGGTGGTGTTCGACTTCTACGACCGGCTGAAATCGGTGACCCGCGGCTATGCCAGCTTCGACTATCAGTGGAAGGAGCACCGCGAGGGCGACCTCGTCAAAATGACCATCCTGGTCAATGACGAGCCGGTGGACGCCCTGTCGATGATCGTGCACCGCGCCCGCGCCGAGATGCGCGGCCGGGCGATGTGCGAGAAGCTGAAAGAGCTGATCCCCCGCCACATGTTCAAAATCCCCATCCAGGCGGCGATCGGCGGGCGCATCATCGCCCGCGAAACCCTCAGCGCGCTGCGCAAGGACGTGACGGCGAAATGCTATGGCGGCGACGTGACCCGCAAACGCAAGCTGCTGGAAAAGCAGAAGGCGGGCAAAAAGAAGATGCGCCAGTTCGGCAAGGTCGACATCCCGCAGGAAGCCTTCATCGCGGCGCTGAAGATGGATGGGGACTAAGGGGAGTTAGAGGAGCGATCGCCACTGAGCTGCGACCAATCCACAATTGAACTGACTGTAAATGCCCGTTAAAGGCGGATAGGGTCTCTCAACACGTGGAGATTCGGCACGCCTCATGTCTTTCGACGAAGATAAACTGACACATAAATTCGGCGGACCATGGACCGAAATTAAATTAGATGCGGTGCAGTATTACCTGAAGTTTTTCACAAATGCGTTGAAAAACAAACCGACTCCTGAGCACCCGTTTGAACTCTGGTACATTGATGCATTTGCCGGAGCTGGTGAACGAGCGATCAGGAATGATGCCAGCGGGCTTTTTGGGATCCCCGACGCAAAGCTCGGCGAACTCCGCCTTGCGGGCTCGGCAAAACGTGCCCTTTCAATTGATCCACCTTTTTCTCGGTTTGTTTTTGTTGAAATCCGGGAGGAGTTTGTCTCTCAGTTGGAGCGACTTCGCGAGAGATATAATACGCGAAACATTCGATGCATTAAAGGCGATGCAAATGAAGTTCTTCCGTCTATATTTAATTCTTCCCCGTGGAAACCTAAGCCACGATGGGGAGAGCGTCAGCATCGAGCCGTCGTGTTTCTTGACCCTTACGATCTCGTCGACTGGGAAACCCTAACCTGCTTATCATCGACCGGCGCCGTGGATTTGTGGCTCTTATTCCCCATTGGGAGCGTCTTAAGACAGGCGGCAAACGATTTCTCAAAGGTTGTTCCCGAGAAGGCGAGGTATTTGGACCGCGCGTTCGGTTGCGCGGAGTGGCGAGATCGCATTTATGAAGCGCCCGCAGAATCGAGTCTGTTTCCTGACTATTCCCGAAACCTCCATAGGAAACGTAAGGCCGACGTCGAGGCCTATTACAAAGAGCGCCTCGAGACACTTTTCCCATATGTGTCGGATCCTCTACCCTTGCTGACAGCGCGCGGCGCTCAGATATTCTCTCTTTATTTTGCGGTTTCTAACAAGAGTACCGTCGCGCAGGATTTAGCGCGCAGGTGCATCGCGGATTTAACTCGGCACTACAGGGTTAGGGGTAGTTCATCCCAAGTGCGTCCTCGATAAACGCGCCCGGTGGCTTTCTTATTCTTCCCACCCCATTGCTTGAAAAAGAAGGCGGTCTTGGAAAGTGTGCAGCGCCCGCGGATTTGATCAACCCATTCCGGGTCCATCGGCCTGGCTCGCGGGCCGGATTCTCCGCCGACTATCGCCCAATGAATATCGGTCAGGTCGGCGCCTGCGACCGAGCCGATCAACGGCTCGAACGACACGAATCGTATGACGGCGGGAACCGCCCTCAGCTCGTCGAGCCGCCCGAGAACCGCGGAGTCCTCCACGCTGGTTCCAAGCCACACATTGGACAGTGGCGGTCGGTTCCGGTCGGCAAGAACTTCCCGCATCCGCTCTGGCCGCTTGGTCAGAATTTGATACGTGTGGTGGGGCGTGCGCCGCATCACCGACCAAACCCGCTCAATGAACTCCACCGGCACGTCCGGGTGGAACAGGTCCGACATTGAATTGACGAAAATCATCCTTGGCTTGCGCCATTTCAGGGGCGTGTCTAGCGCCGCCTCGTCAAGCTTGATTTTTCCTGTCCAGACATAACGTTGGCCGCTTTTTCGCGTCGTGCCGACATACTTTTCGACACCCATCGCTTCCAGCCTCGCGGCCATGCGCATGGCGTAACAGTTGGTGCATCCAGGCGTGATGACTGCGCAACCCGCAACCGGGTTCCACGTGGCGTCCGTCCATTCGATGGATGTCTCGGCCATGACCATTTCCTTAATACCCTCGTCTCGGTCGCTCTGCATCCGCCATGCCAAGTTTGGTTAATGTTCTTATTTTGTTCTGAATCGTTGCAGTTTGCAACATCCCTCCCCCGATCGTGATCGCGGGGCGGCGTGACTTCCGCGCGGCGGCGCGCGACACTATATCTCCGCCCGATGCGCCGGCGGGTCCGCGGGATCCGGCCGGCCGCCGCCAGGGGAGACCGCCATGACCGTTCCGCACCGCCGCACCGCCGCCCGCGCCGCCGCCGCGCCGCGCGCCCTGTTCGCCGCCGCAACCGCGGCGCTGTTCGCGCTCGCCGCGCTGGTCTGGTTCGCCGCCGCCGCCCGGGCCGAACTGCCCGCCGGGTCCGCCGCGGCGGACTTCACCGCCGAGGGCGCGATGGCCGGAGAGCCGTATGCCTTCCACCTCGCCGCGGCGCTGGAGCAGGGGCCGGTGGTGATGTATTTCTTCCCCGCCGCCTTCACGCCCGGATGCAATGTCGAGGCGGCGCTGTTCGCGCAGGCGGCGGAGGAGTTCGCCGATCTGGGCGCGACGCTGGTGGGGCTGACCGCCGGCAATGTCGAGCGGCTGGCCGAGTTCTCCGACAGTCATTGCGCCGGGGCCTTCCCCGTCGCCGCCGTCGACGGCGACGTGATCGCCGCCTATGACGTGGCGCTGGCCCAGCGGCCGGAGCTGACGCGGCGCACCTCCTACGTCATCGCGCCGGACGCAACGGTGATCTTCGCCTATACCGACATGAACCCCAACGAGCACGTGACGCGCACGCTGGCGGCGCTGCGCGAATGGGCGGAGTCGCAGGGGGAATAACCGCCGCCGTCACCCGGACATGAAAACGCCGCGCTGAACCCAGCGCGGCGTTTGTGATTCAGCGGTCCTCCTTCGCCAAGGCTTCGGAGGACACCCCTGTCCGCTTCAAGGCTTGCGGGCCTTGCGGCCCTGCGAAGCCTTGGCGGAGCAGGGTGGTGGAGCCAGGCGGAATCGAACCGCCGACCTCTTGAATGCCATTCAAGCGCTCTCCCAACTGAGCTATGGCCCCGAAATCCGGTTCCGCCGCGATGGGGCGCGGCGGAGCGCGACCGTATAGTCAAACCCGCGTCCGCGATCAAGCTGCGGACGCGGCGCGGCTCAGCGGATGTCGTCGTCCTCGTCGTCGTCGAAATCATCGTCGTCGAGGTCGGCGTCGAAATCGTCGTCCTCGTCGTCGTCGAGCAGGATCGAATCGTCCTCGCCGTCATCCTCGCCGAAGCCCTCGGGCACGTCGGGCTTCGCCTTGGCGTCGCCGGCGGCCTCTTCCTCGTCATCCTCGGCGTCCGGAACAACGGCGGCCTCGGCGTCGATCTCCAGCGCGTCGTCCTCCTCCTCGCCGAACTCGTCGTCCGCCTCGGGCTTGGCCTTGCTGTCCAGATCGTCCTCGTCCTCGTCGTCCTCGACCACCTCGGGCTCGGGTTTGACCGGCGCGACGGGCTTGCGCGCCGCCAGCGGCGCGGCGTCGGGGTCGTATTGATGCCCGCATTTCGGGCATTTGGCGGGGCGTTTGCCCAGGTCGTAATGCTTCGCGCCGCACTCGGGGCAGACGCGTTTTTCTCCAAGATCGTTACCGGCCACGGCGGCGCTCCTGAACAGTGTTGTCGGCGCGACCCGTTGCCATGATCGGAGGCCGCTGTCAAAACCCTATCGCTTCACCCTTCGCAGCTTGAGGATTTCAGGCCTGATGACCGCCACAGACGGCTTGTTCGACGGCCCTGTCCGCGCCCTGCCCGCAAAGCGGCTGCGCGGGCGCGTGACCGCGCCGGGCGACAAGTCGGTCTCGCAGCGGGCGCTGATTCTCGGCGCGCTCGCCGAAGGCGAGACGCAGATCACCGGCCTGCTGGAAAGCGCCGACGTGATGTCCACCGCCGGGGCGCTGCGCGCGCTGGGGGCGGACATCGTCCGCGACGGCCCCGGCGTCTGGCGGGTGACCGGAACCGGCGGACGGTTCCGGACCCCCGAAGCGCCGCTTGATTTCGGCAATTCCGGCACCGGCGCGCGCCTGACCATGGGCGCGGTGGCGGGCGCGGGCGCGGGCGCGCAGGCCGTGTTCACGGGCGACGCCAGCCTGTCGCAACGGCCTATGCAGCGCGTGCTGGCGCCGCTGCGCGCCATGGGCGCGGCCTGCGAATCGGCGGACGGGCGCCTGCCGGTGACAGTTAAAGGCGATGGCCCCTTGCGGGCGATGGCGCACCGGCTGCCCGTCGCCTCGGCGCAGGTGAAATCGGCGATCCTGCTCGCCGGTCTCGGCGCCGACGGGATAACGGCGGTGATCGAACCGGCGCCCAGCCGCGACCATACCGAACGCCTGCTGCCGCTGTTCGGGGCCGAAATGCTGACCGCGACCGGGTCTGACGGCGCCGGCTGGGCGGCGGTGCGCGGCCCGGCGCGGCTGAAGGGCGCGCGGGTGACGGTTCCGGGCGATCCGTCCAGCGCCGCCTTCCTGATCGCCGCGGCGCTGATCGTTCCCGGTTCGGAGGTGCGGATAGAGAACGTGATGCGCAATCCGCAGCGCGACGGATTCGTCGACACACTGATCGAGATGGGCGCGCGGATAACGATGGAGGAGGCGGATCCGCCGCTGGTCAATCGCGGCGCGCCGGAGGGCGGGATTCCCGCCGGCGGCGAGGCGGTGGTGCATTATACCGTGCGCCAATCGCCGCGCCTGCGCGGCATCGCGGTTCCCGCCGCCTGGGCGCCGTCGATGATCGACGAGTATCCAATTCTCGCCGTCGTCGCGGCCTTCGCCAGGGGACCATCGCGGTTCGAGGGGCTGGCGGAACTGCGGGTCAAGGAGAGCGACCGCCTGGCGGCGACACAGGCGCTGCTGACAGCCAATGGCGTGAAGGCCGAGGTCGAAGGCGACGCCCTGATCGTGCATGGCGCGGGCGGCAAGCCGCCTGCCGGGGGAGGGCGCGTGCAAACGCATCACGACCACCGCATCGCCATGGCGGCGCTGGTGCTCGGCCTTGGCGCCGGGGCGCCGGTGACGGTTGACGATGCATCGATGATCGCCACCAGTTATCCTGAATTCTTCGAACACATGGCGGCGCTGGGCGCGCGGATGGAGAAAGCGGAATGATTATCGCCGTCGACGGCCAGATGGCGGCGGGCAAGGGCACCATCGCCCGCGAACTGGCCCGCCGTTTCCGCCTGCCGCATCTCGACACCGGCTCGCTGTACCGCGCGGTGGGCGCCATGGTGCTGAAGGCCGGCGGCGATCCGGCGGACCCGGAAGCCGCTATCGCGGCGGCGAAGGCGCTGGACCCGGCGAAGATCAGCGAAAAGGACATCCGCACCCAGGCCGCGGCGCAGGCGGCGTCCAAGGTGGCGGCGATCCCGGAAGTGCGCGCCGCGCTTTATGACCTGCAGCGTGATTTCGCGATGCTGCCCGGCGGCGCGCTGCTGGACGGGCGCGACATCGGCACCGTGATCTGCCCCGAGGCGGACGTGAAGATCTATGTCACCGCCGAAACCGGCGTGCGCGCGCGCAGACGGTGGCTGGAGATCGGCGGCCACAAGGCGGCGATGAGCTATGAAGACGTGCTGGCGCAACTGCGCGAACGCGACGCCCGCGACGCCGGACGCGCCAGCGCGCCGATGCGTCCCGCCGACGACGCGATCTTGCTAGACACCAGCCACTTGAGTATAGACGCCGCGATCGCCGCGGCCGTCCGCATCGTACAGAACAAGACGGGCGCCGCGCCGGTCGATTAACCGGGCGTTGGGCGTCGCCGTCCGCGCCGCCGGGGGATGACCCCGCGCGGCCCTTGGCGTTTTCCCCATGCTCATTGTGCAACCGTTCCGGCCGCTAGGCGGCGCCAGGCAAGCGCGCCGCGCCAAGCGGCAAGACCGCCGGAGACAACCGGCCGGCCGGAATATGACTGAAGAACCGGAGCTATCTCCTTATGCCTAAAACCGACACCCTCACCCCCAGCCGCGACGATTTCGCCAGCATGCTGGAGGCCAGCCTCGCCGGACGCGATCTCGCCGAAGGCCAGGTGGTCAATGGCCGCGTCACGGCCGTGGAGAATGATTTCGTCATCATCGACGTCGGCCTGAAAACCGAAGGCCGCATCCCGCTGCGCGAGTTCACCGGACCGGGCTCGACCGCGCCGAAAACCGGCGATGACGTGGAAGTTTTTCTTGAGCGCATCGAAAACGCCCTCGGCGAAGCCGTCATCTCGCGCGACAAGGCGCGCCGCGAGGAGAGCTGGGACCGCCTGGAGCAGGCGTTCGACAAGAAGGAGCCGGTCAACGGCGCCATCGTCGGCCGCGTCAAGGGCGGCTTTACGGTCGACCTGGGCGGCGCCTCGGCCTTCCTGCCGGGCAGCCAGGTCGACATCCGCCCGGTGCGCGACGTCACCCCGCTGATGAACAAGGAACAGCCCTTCGCGATCCTGAAGATGGACCGTCCGCGCGGAAACATCGTGGTCTCGCGCCGCGCCGTGCTGGAAGAGAGCCGCGCCGAGCAGCGCGCCGAACTGGTCGGCGCGCTCAGCGAGGGCGAAGCCCGCGAAGGCGTGGTCAAGAACATCACCGACTACGGCGCGTTCGTGGATCTGGGCGGCATCGACGGCCTGCTGCACGTCACCGACATGAGCTGGAGCCGCGTCGGCCATCCGTCCGAAGTGGTCGAGGTCGGCCAGACCGTGAAAGTCCAGATCATCAAGATCAACCCGGAGACCCAGCGCATCAGCCTCGGCATGAAGCAGCTGATGAGCGATCCGTGGGAAGGCGTGGCCGCGAAGTACCCGGTGAACGCCACCTTCAAGGGCCGCGTCACCAACATCGCCGAATACGGCGCCTTCGTGGAGCTGGAGCCCGGCGTCGAGGGCCTGGTCCACGTCTCGGAGATGAGCTGGACCAAGAAGAACGTCCACCCCGGCAAGATCGTCTCCACCTCCCAGGAGGTCGAGGTGATGGTGCTGGACGTCGACGCCGACAAGCGCCGCATCAGCCTCGGCATCAAGCAGACCCAGCGCAATCCGTGGGAGGTGTTCGCCGAAACCCATCCGCGCGGCAGCGTGATCAAGGGCGAGATCAAGAACATCACCGAGTTCGGCCTGTTCGTTGGCGTCGATGGCGACATCGACGGCATGGTGCACCTGTCGGATCTCGACTGGTCGCGTTCCGGCGACGTGGCCGTCCAGGACTACAAGAAGGGCGACGTCATCGAGGCCAAGGTGCTGGACGTCGACGTCGAGAAGGAGCGCGTCTCGCTGGGCGTCAAGCAGCTGTCCGGCGACCCGATGGATGACGGCGAGGTCAAGCGCGGCGACACCGTGACCTGCACGGTGACCGAGGTCGCCTCCGGCGGCATCGAGGTCAGCTTCGGCGAAGGCGGAATGAAGGCTTTCATCCGCAAGTCGGACCTGGCCCGTGACCGCGGCGACCAGCGGCCGGAGCGTTTCGCCGTCGGCGACAAGCTGGACGCCCGCGTCACCAACATCGACAAGGCCGCCCGCCGGGTGTCGCTGTCGGTCAAGGCGCTGGAAATCGCCGAGGAAAAGGAAGCGGTCGAGCAGTATGGCTCGTCCAGCTCCGGCGCCTCGCTGGGCGATATCCTGGGCGCGGCGCTGCGCGAACAGGGCGCCAAGCCCGCCGCCGAAGAGAAGAAGCCCGCCGCCAAGAAGGCCGCTCCGAAAAAGGACGAGGCCGAGGCCGGCGCGCCGGACTTCGACGCCATGACCAAGGCCGATCTCGTGGCCTACGCCGAAGCAAACGGCATCGAGATCGTCAAGAGCGCCAAGGTCGGCGAGATCCGCGACGTGGTGAAAACCGCCGCCAAGGGCTGAGCCCGGGGCGCATGACAGAGTAAAATACGGCCGGGGGCGTTGATCCGCCTCCGGCCGTTTTTTCGCGCCGCGCGCGAATCGCGCATTGACGCCTTCCCCGCTGTTGCGGCAGGTTAATCCACCTGTCGAGGGAGGGGGCCGATGATCAAGTCGGAACTGATCACCAAACTGGCCGAGGCGAACCCGCACCTGTTCCAGCGCGATATCGAGCGCGTCGTCAACGCGATCCTTGACGAGATCACCGACGCGCTGGTGCGCGGCGACCGGGTGGAGCTGCGCGGTTTCGGTGCGTTCTCGGTTCGCCACCGTCCGGCGCGCGCCGGCCGCAATCCGCGCACCGGGGCGACCGTCGCCGTGAAAGAGAAGCACGTGCCCTTCTTCAAGACCGGCAAGGAACTGCGCGAACGCGTCGACACCTCGCGCGGTTGACGCCGCCTTTATCCCGGACATTCTGACATCATGCGCCGCTGTCGGCGGGGCGCAGTGCTTGGCCGCTTTCGCGGCGGGAGGACAAGGACATGCTCAACGAATTCAAAGCCTTCGCCATGCGCGGCAATGTCGTCGACCTGGCGGTCGGCTTCATTCTGGGCGGAGCGTTCTCGACCATCGTGTCGTCACTGGTCAATGACGTGCTGATGCCGCCGGTAGGAATGCTGCTGGGCGGGGTCGATTTCTCGAACCTGTTCATCGCCCTCAACGGCGGCGAATACGCCAGTCTGGCCGCGGCGCGTGAGGCCGGGGCCGCCACGATCAATTATGGCCTGTTCATCAACGCGGTGATCAGCTTCGTCATTGTCGCCTTCGCGCTGTTCTTCCTGATCAAGGGCATGAACGCCCTGAAGGCGAAGGAGGAGGCCGCGCCCGCCGCGCCGCCGGCGCCGACGAAGGACCAGCAATTGCTGACCGAAATCCGCGACCTGCTGGCGAAGAAGAAGTAGCCTGCTCCCCGCGCCGGACGCGGGGAAGCCATGATTGACGTAAAGATCTGCGGGCTGACCGATGCGGCCGCCGTCGCCGCCGCCGTCACCGGCGGCGCGCGTTGGCTCGGCTTCGTCGTATTCCCGCCCAGCCCCCGGCATGTGACGCCGGCGCAAGCGGGCGAACTGGCCGCGGGCGCCGGCGGCGCGGAGACCGTCGCCGTCACCGTGGACGCGGACGACGCCCTGCTGTCCGAAATCCGGGACCGGATGCGGCCGGACTGGATCCAGCTTCACGGCGCCGAAACCCCGCCCCGCGCCCGCGCGGCGCGCACCTTCGCGCGGCGCGGCGTCATCAAGGCGCTTCCCGTTTCCAGCCCCGCCGACATAGCCGCCGCCAGGGCCTTCGAGGGCGCGGCGGACATGATCCTGTTCGACGCCCGCCCGCCGCAGGGCGCCAGCCGCCCCGGCGGTCATGGCGCCGCCTTCGACTGGCGCCTGCTGAATGACGCTGAGATTCCCCTGCCCTGGCTCTTGTCCGGGGGGCTTTCGCCCGCCAATCTCCGCGGCGCGATCGCCGCATCCGGGGCGCGGGCCGTGGACGTCTCCTCGGGCGTCGAGACGGCGCCGGGCGTGAAGGATGCGAACCTGATCGCGCGGTTTCTGGCCGCCGCGCGCGGCTGATCACGGGGGAATGGCGTGACCCAGCGGCCCAACGCCTTTTCGCAATGGCCGGACGCGCGCGGACGCTTTGGCGAGTATGGCGGGCGTTTCGTGGCCGAGACGCTGATGCCGAACGTGCTGCGGCTGGAGGCGGCCTATGAGGCCGCGAAGACCGACCCCGCCTTCCTGAAGGATTTCGACGATTTCGCCCGCGACTTCATCGGCCGGCCCAGCCCGCTGTATTTCGCCGAGCGCCTGACCGAAGCCTTCGGCGGCGCGCGCATCTGGTTCAAGCGCGACGAGCTGAACCACACCGGCGCCCACAAGATCAACAACTGCCTGGGCCAGGTGCTGCTGGCCCGCCGCATGGGCGCATCGCGCATCATCGCCGAGACCGGCGCAGGCCAGCACGGCGTGGCCACGGCGACGGTGGCGGCGCGCTTCGGCCTGCCCTGCGTGGTCTATATGGGCGCGACCGACATCGAGCGGCAGAAACCCAACGTGTTCCGCATGAAGCTGCTGGGGGCGGAGGTGATTCCCGTCACCTCCGGAACCGGCACGCTGAAAGACGCGATGAACGAGGCGCTGCGCGACTGGGTGACGAACGTGAAGGACACCTTCTACGTCATCGGCACCGTGGCCGGCCCGCACCCCTATCCGGCGATGGTGCGCGACTTCCAGAGCGTGATCGGCCGCGAGGCGCGGGCGCAGATGCTGGAGCGCGAGGGCCGCCTGCCCGACGCCGCCGTCGCCTGCATCGGCGGCGGGTCGAACGCCATGGGCCTGTTTCATCCCTTCCTCGAGGATGAATCGGTGCGCCTGATCGGGGTGGAGGCCGCAGGCGAAGGCGTGGACACCGGCCGCCACGCCGCGTCGCTGAACGGCGGCAGGCCGGGCATTCTGCATGGCAACCGCACCTATCTGCTGCAGGACGATGACGGCCAGATCATCGACGCGCACTCGATCTCGGCCGGGCTGGACTATCCCGGCATCGGCCCCGAACACGCCTTCCTGCACGACAGCGGGCGGGCGGAATATGTCTCGGCCACCGACGCCGAGGCGCTGGAGATGTTCCAGCTCTGCTCGAAGCTGGAGGGCATCATCCCGGCGCTGGAGCCGGCCCATGCCCTGGCCCGCGTGCGCGACCTGGCGGCGGAGCTGGGGCCGGACGGCCTGATCCTGATGAACATGTGCGGCCGCGGCGACAAGGACGTGTTCGCGGTGGCGGAGCATCTGGGAGAGCGGCTGTGAACCGCCTCTCCGCCGCCTTCGCCCGGCTGAAAGCCGAGGACCGGGCCGGTTTCGTCGCCTATGTGATGGCGGGCGACCCGGACGCCGGCGCGTCCGCGGCGCTGCTGGACGCCCTGCCGACCGCCGGCGCCGACGTGATCGAGCTGGGCGTGCCCTTCACCGATCCGATGGCCGATGGCGCGGCGATCCAGGCCGCGGCCTTGCGGGCGCTGAACGCCGGCATGACTTTGAAGGGCGTTCTGAAGCTGGCGGCGGGCTTTCGCGCGCAGCATGCCGAAACGCCGCTGGTGCTGATGGGCTACGCCAACCCGTTTCATGCTTACGGTTTTTCCGCCTTCGCGGCGGATGCAGCGCGCGCGGGAGTGGACGGCGTCATCTGCGTCGACCTGCCGCCGGAGGAGGATGCGGAATTGCGCCAGGCGCTGGCCGAAAACGGCGTCGCGCTGATCCGTCTCGCCACGCCGACCACGGATGATGCGCGCCTGCCGCGCGTGGTCGCGGACACGACGGGCTTCGTCTATTACGTCTCCACCACCGGGGTCACCGGCGCCGCGACCGGCGCCGCGGCCGAGGTGGGGGCGGCCGTCGCCCGCATCCGCGCCGCGTCGGGCTTGCCCGTGGCGGTCGGTTTCGGGGTAAGGTCGCCGGAACAGGCTGCGGCCATCGCCCGCGCCGCCGATGCGGTGGTCGTGGGCTCGGCCATCGTCGCCGCCAATCATGACGGCGGCGCGGACGCGGCCCTGAAACTGGTGAGTGAGCTTTCCGGCGCGGTGCGAGGCGCATGAAGGACGAACAGAAACCCAACTGGCTGGCGAAGCTGACCCCGCCCGGGGTGTCGAAAATGTTCGCCAAGCGCGACACGCCCGAGCATCTGTGGGTGAAATGCCCCGTCTCCGGCGAGATGGTATTCCACAAGGATCTCGAGGCCGGGCTGTATGTGACGCCCGCCGGCCATCACATGCGCATCGGCCCGGACCTGCGCTTCAAATTCACCTTCGACGGCGCCCGGCGCGAGGTGGAGATACCTGACGTTCCCCGCGACCCGCTGAAATTCAAGGACGACAAGCCCTATGGCTCGCGCCTGACAGCGGCGCGCAAGAAAACCGGCCGCGACGACGCCATGGCCATTGGCGTCGGCCAGATCGGCGGCGTGGAGACCGTCGTGCTGGTGCAGGATTTCGGCTTCATGGGCGGATCGCTGGGCATGGCGGCGGGCGAAGGCTTCATCACCGCCGCCGAGACCGCCGTGAAACTGCGCGCGCCGCTGGTGGTGTTTTCAGCCGCGGGCGGGGCGCGAATGCAGGAGGGCGCGCTGTCGCTGATGCAGATGCCGCGCACCACGCTGGCGGTGCAGGATCTGAAAGACGCGCGCCTGCCCTATATCGTCGTGCTGACCGACCCCACCACCGGCGGGGTCACGGCCAGCTACGCCATGCTGGGCGACGTGCACCTGGCCGAGCCGGGCGCGCTGATCGGCTTCGCCGGGCCGCGCGTAATCGAACAGACCATCCGCGAGAAACTGCCCGAAGGCTTCCAGCGCGCCGAATACCTGCTGCAGAAGGGCATGGTGGACCGCGTGGTGCATCGCCGCGACCTGCGCGCTGTGCTGGCCCGCATGCTGCGGGTGATGCTGAAGCGCCCGCCCGCGCCCGCCGGGGCGCTGGCTGTCGCGCCCGCCGCCGCGCCGCAGGTTCCCGTGCCGGCGCCGAAATCCGGATAGCCGCCAGTGGACGACCTTCAGGCCGTGCTGGCCCGGCTGGCGCGGCTGCACCCGAAAATGATCGACCTGTCGCTGGGCCGCCTGGCGCGCCTGCTGGATGCGCTCGGCCGCCCGCAGGACCGGCTGCCGCCCGTGGCGCATGTCGCCGGCACCAACGGCAAGGGCTCGGTCTGCGCCTTTCTGAAAGCGATGTGCGAGGCGGCGGGCGAGCGCGTGCATGTCTACACCTCGCCGCATCTGGTGCGTTTCAACGAACGCATCGTGCTGGCCGGGCGGCAGGTATCCGACGCCGCCCTGATCAAGGCGTTTGAGCGCTGCGAGGCGGCCAATAACGGCCAGCCGGTCACCTTTTTCGAAATCACCACCGCTGCGGCCTTCCTGCTGTTCGCCGAAACCCCGGCGGACCGGCTGGTGCTGGAGGTCGGCCTCGGCGGCCGTTTCGACGCGACGAACGTGATCGGCAAGCCCGCCGTCAGCGTGGTGACGCCGGTCAGCCTCGATCATCAGGAATTTCTCGGCCCGGACATAACCGCCATCGCCGGCGAAAAGGCGGGCATTTTCAAGCCCGGCGCTGCCGCCGTCATCGGCCGGCAGGAGGAAGAGGCCGAACGCGCCCTGCTGGCCGGGGCGATGCGCGCCGGGGCCGCGCCGGTGAAGCTGTGGGACCGCGACTATCATGTGCGCGTCGAGCATGACCGGCTGGTCTATGAGGAAGAGGCGCTGGTCTGGGACATGCCGCTTCCCGGCCTGGCCGGCGCCCATCAGGTGGAGAACGCCGGGGCGGCGCTGGCCGCGGCGCGGCTGCTGGGCCTGCCCGAACCCGCGGCGCGCGCCGGGCTGCGCGAGGCGCGCTGGCCGGGGCGCCTGCACAGGCTGACCACGGGGCCGCTGGCGGACATCGCCGCGCAGGCGGGGGCGGAGCTATGGCTGGACGGCGGGCATAACCCGGCGGCGGGGGCGGCGCTGGCGCGGGCGATGGCGGATCTGGAGGCGCAGCGCCCCCGGCCGCTGGTGCTGGTCTGCGGCTTTTCGCCGAACAAGGACGCGCGCGGCTTCCTTGCCCCGTTCGCGGGACTGGTGCGGCGCGTGATCGCACTGGCGTTCGAGACCGGGCGCGACGGGTCGATGAGCGCCGAATCCGCCGTGCTGGCGGCGAAGCTGGCCGGGCTGAACGCCCAGACTGCGCAATCGCTGGCCGGAGCAGTGGAGAACGCGGCGCAGGAAACCCCGGCGCCGCGCATCCTGATCTGCGGTTCACTGTATCTGGCGGGCGAGGCTCTGGCTCTCGCCGAAGGCCTGCGCCCGCACAAGACGGCGGGCTGACCCTATGCCAGCGCCTGTTCGATCCACTCGCTGATCTTGCCCTTGGCCATGGCGCCGACCTTGGTCGACACCACATCGCCGTTCTTGAAGATCATCAGCGTCGGGATGCCGCGCACGCCATACTTTCCCGGCATGTGCGGGTTGTCGTCGATATTCAGCTTGGCGATGGTCACTTTGCCGTTCAGCTCTTTCGAAATCTCTTCCAGCGCGGGCGCGATCTGCTTGCACGGCCCGCACCATTCCGCCCAGAAATCCACCAGCACCGGGCCGGAGGCGTTCAGAACGTCGGTTTCGAAGGATTCGTCGCTGACCGCTTTGGTCGCCATCGCAAGGCTCCTCTGGTTACGGCTCGGCCGCCGGAATCGGCTGGCCATGACCTATGAAGGCGAGCGCCCGCCGTCAAGGCGTGCGCGGCGCCAGCGCCTGGTCCAGCAACGCGTCAGGCAGGGCCATCAGGCTGGGCCCGTCGGTCCACAGCAATGCGCAGCGGACGGTCTTGCCGGGGTGGATGGCGCGCAGCAGGGCGCGGTATCCCGCCATCTGGGCCAGATAGGCCCGGCCTGCCTCCTCCGCCCGCGCCGGCGGGGGACGGTTGGTCTTGTAGTCGACAATCAGAACCTTGTGATCCGTCACCACCAGCCGGTCGGCCTGGCCATAGAGCACCGTGCCGGCGGGCAGGCCCGGCGCGGCGCCGGCGAGACCCACCTCGGCCCGGCTTCCGGGGCCGAACAGGGCCGCGAACGCGGGCTCGGCGATCACGCGCAGCGTCTCAGCGGCGATTTCGGCGCGCTGGTCTTCGCTCAGATCCGCCTGGGCGGAGAGATATTTCGCCGCCGCCTGCGCCCGCCGCGCTTCGGGCAGGTCGGGCAGCGTCTGCAGCAGTTTGTGGATCAGCGCGCCGCGGCGATAGCGCGCCCCTGACTGCGCCTGCAGCGGCGACAGGGCCGGAGGCGGTTCGGCGTCCTCGGCCAGATGCGAGGGCGCGACCGGGCGGCGCGAGGGCGCCTCGGCGGGCGCGGGCGCACTGGCCCAGCCCGGAACTGCGACGGCGGTCACAGAATCCGTCTGTGGGCCCAGGTGATCGGGCGCGGGGCCGAAGCGGCGAGCCGCCAGCAGCGTTCCATCTTCCGCCCTCACCGGGCTTTCGCATTCGGTCCAGTCTGCGCCGCGCCACAGATCGTCCAGCCGCGCATACCAGCTGTCCTTGCTGAAGCCATCCTTCCGGTTGCCCTGCGCCCATCCGCAGACGATCACACGCTGCCGCGCCCGCGTCAGCGCCACATACAGCAGCCGCGCATGTTCACCCGTCTGGACCAGCGCCGCCTTCAAACGCAGCTCTTCGGCCACCCAAGGGGGATCATCAGCAGCCGTCGGCGACCAGACAATCCCGCAGCCGGCGTCCAGAAACAGGCCATCGCCGCGCCGCCCGCCGGGCGCGGAAGTGGTGTCCGGCAGGATCACCACCGGCGCCTCCAGCCCTTTCGATCCATGCACGGTCATCACCCGCACCGCGCCTCGCGCCTCCTCCATCTCGCGCCGGATCTCGCCGGCGTCGGCGGCGATCCCCGCGATGAAGCGCGCGAGCGAAGGGGCGGTCTCGCGCTCATGCAGCAGCGCGCGAGCCAGAAACTCCTCCGCCGCGTCGCGCGCTTCCTCGCCGAGGCGGTTGAACAGCCGGGCGAGATATGTATCGCCGCTTGGCGAAGGCGCGTTCAGAAATGCCGCGAAAAAGGCATGAACACCGCGCGTTTCAGCCACGGCGCGCACCTGTTCCAGCGCCACCTTCGCCTCGGCGAAGCGCACATCATCGCTGACACGCAGCGCCTCCCACAGCGTGGACGGACGCTTGTGCGCAAGGTCGAACAGCGCCGCGTCATCAATTGCCATCGGCCCGCCCTTCGGCTGGAAGAACGGGCTTTTCAACAGCTCGGCCAGATTGAGATCGTCCTGCGGGTTGAGAGCGAATTTCGCCAGCGTCACAAGATCCTGCGCCACGGTCTGCTGGGTCAGCACCATGCGGTCCGCCCCGGCGACCGGAACGCGCTGCTTCTTCAACTGCCGGATCAGTTCATCAAAGAACCCGCCGCTGCGCTGGCGCACCAGCACCATGACATCTTGCGGACCGACCGGGCGCGGCGCGGCGTCCGGCCCATCCTGCACCGCGTCTCCCCGGTCCAGCATCGCCTTGATTTCACCGGCCAGAATGGCGGCAAGCCGATTTCGGGCCGAGTTCGGGGCCTCCGCATCGACCGGGTCCAGCGGGTGCGGGTCCTCGCGCCGCTCCGGCGCCGGAACCAGCGGCCAGATCTCGGCGCAGCCCGGCGCGCCGGAGAAGGCCGCTTCATGGGCGTGATAGGCTGTGAAGGCGTGCGGGGCGGCATAACCCTGCGCCGGGCCGGCGTCTTCGGCTTCAGCGGCGGCGAGGAATTTCACCTCCGGCGCGGCTCCTGCGGCGGCGGTTGCGGGCGGATGCGCCTCGGGCCGGAACGCTGCGTCCACAGCCGCCAGAACCTGCGGGGCGGAGCGGAAGGACACGGTCAGCGCCGGGGCGGCGTAAGCCTGTCCGGCGGCGGCCGCCATTTCGCGCATCTCCAGTCCGGCGGCGCTGAATATCCCCGGATCTGCGCCCTGGAAGGAATAGATCGACTGTTTCTCGTCGCCGACGCAGAACAGGGTGCGCGGCCGCTCCGCCCAGCGCTCATGGCCCTCGCCGGAGAAGAATTCCTCCGCCAGCGCGCGGATCACCGCCCATTGCTTCGGCGCGGTGTCCTGCGCCTCGTCGACCAGGATGTGCGCCACGCCGCCATCCATCTTGTAGCGCACCCAGTCGCGCGCGCCGGCGCGAGTCAACAGCGCCGCGGCGGCGTCGATCTGGTCGGCGAAGTCCACCTTGCGGGCGCGCTGCAGGCGGGCTGCAAAGGCCGCGGCGTAACGCGGGGCGAGCGTCATCGCCGCCTCGCTGGCCTCGGCCACGCGCAGGGCCCGCACCCGGTCGCGCGCGGCGACCATGCGGTCCTGCTCATCGGCCAGAAGTTTCGCGATTTCAGGGTGCGCGCCTGCGAACCCCTTGGTGCAGACCGACGCCAGCGGCTCGCCCTTTTTGGTTAAGAACGCCGTCAGATAGACATCGAAAGCAGATGCCGGGCCGGCCGATGCAAGCGCCGCCCGAAGCACCGCCCCGCGATCACGATCGGTTGGCTTTTCCGCAGCCTCCAGCTCCGCCGCCGCCGATTCCAGCGCCGCTTTCGGCGCCGCGTCCCACGCCGCCGCCATCGCCTGCTGCGCGGTCAGGCCCGGCGGAACGCTCAGTGCGTCGCGCAAACGGGCGCTCATCGCATCCGGGGCATCGAAGGCGGCGATCTCGTGCCGGTTGGCGGCGGCGAAGGCGAACAGGTTATCCAGCGCCTCGGCGCTGATCGCCACGCAGGCCTCCAGCGCCGCGTTCAACGCCGCATCGCCAGCGCAGGCGCGCAGAACCTCGGCCCGCGCCGCGCGCGCAATCTCCGCCTCAGCCGCGCCATCGGCGACACCGAACCCCGGCGGCAGGCCGGCCTCGACCGGGAAACGGCGCAACAGGCGTTCGCAGAAACTGTGGATGGTCTGCACCGAAAGCCCGCCCGGCGTCTCCAGCGCGCGGGCGAACAGTTTGCGCGCCTCCGACAGCAGCTTGCGATCAGCGCCTTCAATTCCTGTCAGATCATGCAGCGCCTTGGTAAGGCTGTCGTCCGACGCCACCGACCAGCGCCCCAGCACGCCGAACAGCCGCGACTTCATCTCGCCCGCCGCGGCCTTGGTGTAGGTCAGGCACAAAATAGTCTCCGGCGCGGCGCCGGAAAGCAGCAGCCGCGCCACACGATCAACCAGCACCTTGGTTTTTCCTGAACCCGCATTCGCTTGCGCGAACACATGCGCGGCCGGATGCGCCGCGGTCTGCTGGGCGGCGCCGGCGCGGGTGACGGCGCTCATGGGCCGCCCTCCCCGTCCGTATCGGCCGCGCCGGCCTGCGCCCATTCGGAACGGCGGGCCAGGCGGTCGTAATCGCCGTACTCATCGGTGAATTGCGGGATCGGCTGTGAGCGGTAGGGCTGCGCCGGATCGTCATATTGCGCGATCAGGCCGCGCAGGAGTTTTTCATAGCTGTCAGCGAGTTCGCCGGCGGTGACCGTTGGTCCGTTGCGCCCGATCACGCCGTCGACGCGCGCCTCCGCGCCGGCCTCGGCCCCGCCGGAGAGCTGCAGATACACCAGCCCGCCCGGCTGCAGCGCCGGAACACCGTCGAACCCCCCGGCGCGCAGCATCGCCGCCTCCACCGGCGCCTGCGGCTCATACCCCGCCAGCGTCGCCTTCTTCGCCGGCGGCGCGCCGGTCTTGTAATCGAGAATGTCGGCCAACCCGTCCGGGCCTTCGTCGATGCGGTCGGCGCGGCCATGCACCGTGAAATTCCGGTCCTCCAGCCGCCAGCTTCCCCACGCTTCCAGCGCCAGCGCGCGCCAGCCCTCGCGGCGGCGGCGCGCCTCCCAGTCCAGAAACCAGCGCCCGGCGCGGGCCAGCCGCGCCCGCTCCGCCACGCGCTCGGCCGCGTCGAAGCCGGCGTCGGCCAGCGCCTCCTCCAGCAGCGCCGCCAGCCGCGCTTCCGCGTCCGCGGACAGCGCCGCCCCGGCCTCCGCCAGCATGAAGCGGTGCAGCGCGGCGTGCAGGGCGCCGCCACGCTCGGCCGGACCGGGGTCGAGATCGGGGTCATCGGCCGCGCGCAGGCTCAGGACATGGCGGGCGTAAATCGCATATGGGTCGCGGATCCATTTGCGCAGCTCGGTGACCGACAACCGCCGCGGGCGCGCCTTCACAGGCGGCCGCGGTTCCGGCGCCGGCGCCGGGTTCGCGCGCGCCGCATGGTCCAGCGCATGGGCCAGCGCCGCATAATCGGTGGCGGGGGCAAGCGCCTGTTTCGCCCCCGCCTCCCCCAGCGCCCCCTGCGCCAGCGTCTTCAGCCGCCACAGCCAGCGTGAATCCACCGTTGGCGCGCCGTCGGCCTTGCGGGCGCGGGTCAGTATCGCTTCCTTCGCGCAGGCCAGCTGGGCGAAGTCATGCGCCTCCAGCCCCAGCCGCCGCTCCACCGGCGTCAGCCCCGCCGCGGCGCGCATGCCGCGCGACAGATACGGGTCCGCCCCCGGCATGCGCGGCCACACGCCTTCGTTCAGCCCGGCGAGGATCACCCGGTCGGCGGCGATCAGGCGCGCCTCCACCGGGCCGAGCAGTTTCAGACGCGGGTGCGCCTGCGTGCGCGGCACAATGCGCCGCGCCCGGCTCAGTTCCTCGAAAACGGCGGCATAGTCGCGCAGCGTCAGCGGCGGCAGCGCCTCGGCCTCCTCAAGAAAGGCGCGGGCGACCTCGGCCAGCGCCTCTCCCGCCTCTCCCGCCCACAGACGGTCGGCGCCGGTGCGATCGGCGGTCGCAGCCAGCGTCTCGGCGGCCTGCAGGTGCGCGCGCGCCCAGTCCGCCGCCGGGGCCTCCTCCCGTTCAAGCAAGGGCGCCAGCGCCGCGGCGATCGCGTCTATCGCTTCCAGCGCCTGCGGCAAGGGCAGGGCGTCACGCTCTCTTTCGCGCTGGCCGTTCAGCCGCGCCCGCACCGCCGCGAAATTCCGCCCCGGGCGCGGCCCGCGCAACGCGAGATCGATACGGTCCAGCAAGGGTTTCAGCCGCGCCCGGCCGCGCCCGAGCGCGAATAGCGGCGACGCCCACAGCGCCTGCAGCGCCAGCGCCGATCCCGGCGCGTCCGCCGCCGCCAGCACCTGTAGCAGGAAGGCGCCCGGCGCGGTCTGAGTCAGCGCCACGCCGCCGGAATCATCCAGCGCCACGCCGAAACGCGCCATCTCGGCGCTGACCCGCTGCGCCAGGGCCCGGTCCGGCGTCACCACCATCGCCGTCTTGCCTGGCGTCTCCAGCGTCTCGCGCAGCATCAGGGCGATGGCGCGGGCCTCGATCTCCGCCGTATCGGCCTCGACCACCGACAGGCCGGCGAAGCCAAGCTCCAGAAAGCCTTCCGTATTGCCCGCCCGGATCGCGTCGATGCGTTTCAGCCAGTCGGCCGTGGCCTCGGCCGGGCGCAGAGCCTCGTCGATCAGTTGCGCCCGCGCCCGGCGGGCGTCCGGCTGCTGCTCGCCCGGGAACATCTTCACGTCACAGCGGGTCAGCTTCATGCGTTGTTCCAGAAAATCCTTGAACGGCCAGTAGGGGTGGGCGGCGTCGATATCCGCCCATGCGCCATCGTCGATGGCGGGGTCGAAGCCGGGCAGGATCACCGCCCCCTGCGGCAGTTGCGCGACGCAAGCCATCAGTTCCGCCGCGGCGGGAATGGAGCCGGTGGCCCCGGCCACCACCACCGGCGCGTCCGGCGGCGCCTCGCGCCAGCGCTCGGCCAGCGCCCGCATCAGCGCCGAACGCCGGGCCGAGGCGTCGGTAGCCTGAAGCTCCGCCAGGCGTTTCGGCCAGTGCTCGGCCAGGATGCGCAGGAAATCGACCGCCTGCTGACGATCCTCCGGCAGGTGCGGCTTGATGTCCTCGCCAAGCGCTGACAGATCGCCTGTCTCCTCCGTATTCAGATCGTCGATCAGCGCCGCCAGCGGGTCGGCCAGCGCGAGCGCGCCGCCCGGAGTCATCTCGCGGCCCAGCGCGCTCTCCATCGCCAGTATCAGCCGCGCCAACTCGAACCGCCTGCGGTTGTCATCCATGGCGGGCGGTGCGGCGTCCAGAAGCTCGCCCGGCTCGAAAGGCGGCTCGTCGGCGTCGATGTCGCCGATGGGACGGATCATCGGCAGGATCGAGGCCCCGGCCTCATCCGCCGCGAAGGCTTCGGCCAGCGCGCGCGCCGCCCGTCGCGTCGGTGTCAGCACCAGCACCCCCGCCAGCGCATGCGGATCGTCGTCACGGGCGAATTCGGCGCGCAGGCGGCGGGCGAGCAGGGCGAGGAAATCCACCCCCGGCGGCAGGGCGTAAACCCGCGGCGCGGGCGTATTGAACAGACCCTCAGCCATATCCTTCCGCCTTCAGGCGCGCCTCGGCGGCGTCGCGGGCGGCGGGGTCGCCGACATGCATCCAGAACGCCTGCATCGGCAGGCCGTAAAGCCGCCCCTGCGTCTCCAGCGCGTCCCAGATGCGCACCAGGGAGAATTTCTCTTCCTTCAGCCCGTCGAACAGGCGCGGATTGACGATATGCGCCCCGGCGTAGGCGAAGGGCGCGCCGGCGCCGGCGCGCGCGCGGGTCAGGCGTCCGTCCACGTCCATGTGGTAGTCGCCGGCGCCATGAAAGCCGAGGCAGTTGTCCAGCGGCGCCAGCAGCAGCAGCACGTCCATCTCCGCCTCGTCCCAGGCGGCGGCGAGGCGCGACAGCTCAGCCTGCGGCCCATCCAGCCACACCGCGTCGATATTACAGACATAGACCGGGTCATCACCCAGCAATCGCCGGGCGCGCACCAGGCCGCCCCCGGTCTCCAGCAGCGCATCGCGTTCGTCCGAGATCATGATTCTCGGCGAAGCCCCGCGCGCGCTGAGATGACTCAGCATCCGGTCGGCGAAATGATGGATGTTCACCGCCGCCCGCCGCACCCCCGCGGCGCCGAGACGGTCCAGCGTCCAGTCGACCAGCGCCTTGCCCCCGACCTGCACCAGCGCCTTGGGGCGGTCGTCGGTCAGCGGCCGCATGCGCGTGCCGAGGCCGGCGGCCAGCACCATGGCGGTGTGCGGCGCGACGCTCATCGTCTCGCCTCCTCGAACACGGACGGAACATGGATTTTCACCCAGCCGCGCAGGGCGGCGAGCGCCGGATGCGACAGGTCATGGATGAAATGCCGGGCGACGCGCTGCAGCAGGTCGAGATAGCGCCGCTTGCCATCGCGGTGCGCGAGGCGCACGAAAATGCCGAGTATCTTGGCGTTGCGCTGCGCGCCCAGCACCGCATAGGCGGCGTCGAAGGCCATGGCGTCGCGCAGGCCTGCGGCGGCGAAGAAGCGCTCGACCAGGGGAATCGCCAGCATCGGGCCGACATCGCGGCGCGCATCCTCGATCAGCGAGACGAGGTCATAGGCTGGGTGCGCGAACAGCGCGTCCTGGAAATCCAGCAAACCCACCTTCGCCGGGCCGTCCCGCTGCGGCATCCAGATCAGGTTCTCGGCGTGATAGTCGCGCAGGGCGAGGCCGGGGGCATGGGCGGACAGCGCCTTGAACGCCTCCGCCCAGATCACCCGCCATTCGGCGCGGGCGGCGGCGGGGATCTCCGCCCCGGCGCGTTTGTCCGCATACCAGTCCAGAAACAGGTCCGCCTCGGCCTGCAAGGCGGCGGCGTCGTAATCCAGCACCCGCCATGCCGCGCCGAAGGCCTCCACCGTATCCGGGAAACTCGACCGGTAGATCGCGGCCAGCGCGTCCACCGCCGCGGCGTAGAGCGCGCCTTCATGCGCGCGCTCCGGTATGACGCGGGCGAAAAGATCGTCGCCCAGATCCTCGATCAGCAAATATCCCGCCGTCATCTCCGCCGCCAGCACGCGCGGGGCCGAGAAGCCGCGGGCGGTCAGCGCCGCCGACAGGCCGACGAAGGCGGCCAGATTCGGCCCGGCGAGGCGGGCGAGCGCGTTATAGCCCAGCGCCGCGCGGGCCTGTTCATCAGCCTCCGGCGGGCAGGCCGGGGCCTCCGCCCCCGCAGGGGCGTCCATCAGGATCGCGGTTTCGCTCGCCTGGCGCAGGCGCGCATAGCGGCGGGTGGAGGCGTCGCCGGGGAAATCCTCCCGCCCCGCCCCGCCCCAGCCGGCGGCGGAAAGCATGGCGGCCAGCGCCGCTTCACGGTCAGAGGCCTGCAAGCCGGTCCCTCCAGCGTTCGCCCACCCCCTTCAATCGCGCGATTCGCCCGCCATTGCAGGGTTCGATGGCGATCTCCAGCCGCTCGGGCGGCGTCAGCGCACCCAGCCGGTCCGGCCATTCGACAAGGGTGATCGCATCCTCGAACGCGTCCTCCAGCCCCAGCTCGGCCAGCTCGCTCTCATCATCGATCCGGTAGAGATCGGCATGCAGCAGCAGGCCGCCATCGGTGGTTTCGTAGGTCTGCACCAGGGTGAAGGTGGGAGAGGGCGCATCTTCCTCTCCGGCCAGCGCCGCAATCACGCCGCGCGCCAGCGTGGTCTTGCCGGCGCCGAGGCCGCCGGACAGCAGCACCACGTCGCCCGCGTACAGCCGCGCCGCCAGCGCCGCGCCCAGCGCGGCGGTTTCCGCCGCCCCGTCCAGCCTGATCTCGCGCGTCTCCTCGCCCATGCCCTCGCGCTTAGCCGCGCCGCTGCGCTGCGGCAAGAGCGCGCGCGTCTTGACTTCGCGGGGCGGAGCGGCCAGTTGCCCCGTGAACAGCGTTCGCCGGGAATATCCGATGGTGAAGATCACCTATATCGAGCATGACGGAACCGAACACGTCGTCGACGCGCCGGAAGGCCTGTCGGTGATGGAGGGGGCGGTGCGCAACATGGTGCCGGGCATCGACGCCGACTGCGGCGGCGCCTGCGCCTGCGCCACCTGTCATGTGTTCGTCGACCCGGCGTGGACGGAAAAGACCGGCGAGCGCTCGGCGATGGAGGAATCCATGCTCGACTTCGCCGAGGGCGTGCAGGAAACTTCGCGCCTGTCCTGCCAGATCAAGGTGACGAAAGACCTCGACGGCCTTGTGGTGCGGATGCCGCCCTATCAGGGCTAGGCAGGGCCTTCAGCCCGAACAGCGGCCTTAAGATCCGCGAGCGGCGGATGACGAACTCGTGCAGCAGCGCGCAGCCGCCGATGGTGATGGCGCTCAGCGCCGCGAACTCCATCCAGACGTTCAGGCTCATCTGCGCCAGGTAATATCCCGCCGTCACCGTGATCGTCTGGTGCAGGATGAAATACGGGAAGATCGCCTCGTTAAGATAGCGCAGGGCCGGGCCGGAACGGTTCAGGAAACGGCGGGCGAGACCCAGCAGGGTCAGGATCACGCACCAGGCGAACAGGATGCGTCCCATGCGGATCGGCCACAGGATTTCGTCCCGGCCCTCGATGAGGTGGAAATTCTCCACCGCCCAGACATAGAGCGCGCCGAAGCCCAGCGCATAGACCGCAGCGAACGGCAGGGCGCGCCCCGCCGCCGCCCAGAAGCCGGGATTCTTGGCGACGAAGTATCCGATCAGCAGGATCGTGAAACGGTGCGCGTGATTGGCCCAGTCCCAGAAGAGATTGTGCGTAGTGGGGAAATGCGGGTCCAGCGTCAGCCGGTAGAGGATGAAGGGCAGGACCGGCAGCAGCATCACCGCCAGCACGGCGGCAGGACCGGCCCGGCCTTTCAGCGCGTCCAGCCGCGCCGCCAGCCGCCGCAGCAGCGGCAGCAAGGGCGCCAGCAACAGCGAATAGACCAGCAGATAGACCACATACCAGAGATGGTTCCAGGTTGGCGTGATCACGCCGTGGAGCTCCGACGGGCGGATATATTCGCCATAGAAGCTCGCCACGTCTGCGCCGATATCGCCGGCCTGGCGCAGTTCGAAATAGGTCTGCGGCGCCACGACCACGGCCATGCCGAACACCATCACCGGCAGCAGGCGCGCCGCCCGTTCGCGCGCGAACCCGCCGGCGCCCAGCTTGTCGGACAGAAACCGCAGGGCCACGCCCGAGATGAAGAACAGCAGCGCCAGCCGCCACGGATTGGCCAGCAGCATCAGGATTTCGGGGTGTTCGTTCGCGTGCGGGCTTTTCACGTGCCAGCCCCACGTCACGTAGAACATGCCGATGTGGTAGAAGATCAGGATCGCGAAAGCGATGATGCGCAGCCAGTCGAGATCATGGCGGCGGGAATTCAGGGCGGTGTCGGACGGCATACGCTACCCTTCCTTACAGGCCTGCGACGGCCCGGCCGGCCGTCAGTGCGGCCTCCGCGGCCGCGCGGGCCAGCGCCAGCGCGGGCGGCGCGTAGAGAACCGCCACCGGCGCGGCGATCAGCGCCGCGGCCAGCCATTGCGCGGCGGCGGAAAGCATGCGTGCGAACAAGCGTGTCATGGGGCGGGCTCCTTCATCGCCCCCATCAAAGCCCCTCCGCTGCGCCGCGCCAGCGTCCTGACGCGAGCGCCGGGCGGACGGGACGAATGGCTGCACTTCGTTGACAAGCGGCGGCGGCGCGGGACAGGCGGCGGCGCGACCGCTTGCCGGACGCGGCGAAGCGCGCATGATCGGCGGCGATGACCGTGAACGAATCCCATCTCGCCCGCGAGCGCGAGGCCGGCGCGGAGCGCGCGGCGCTGAAAAGCGCGGCCATCACCTGCGCCGCCATCCTGCTGGTGGTTTATGCGGTCAACGCACTGTCCATGGGCACCGAAATGCGCCTCGCCGGGTCGACGCGCCCGGCCTATTACCCCTGGGTGCTGGAGGGCACGGCGATCCTCGCCATGTTCATCGCCCTGCCGCTGGCGCTGTGGCTGGGCATGCGGTTTCCGTTCGAGCGCGGGCGCTGGCCTACGGCGCTGCTCATTCACGCGGGCGGGGTGTTGATTTTCGGCCTGATCCAGGTGTCGCTGATGTCGGCGTTCCGCTTTTCGATCTGGGAGGCGGTTTTCAGCTATTCCTATACCTATTCCGACACGCCGTTCGGGGTGTTCGTGTACGAGTTCCGCAAACAGGCGGCGAGTTATCTGGGCTTTCAGGTGGTGATCGCTTTCGCCCGCGCGCTGGAGCAATCGCGGCTCGAGGCCGTCGCCGCCCGCGCCGAGGCGCGCGGCGAGCGCCGCATCGCCCTGAAATCCGGCGGGCGCAGCTTCCACCCCGAGGCGGCGGAATTCCTGTTCGCCCGCGCGGCGGGCAATTATGTCGAGGCCCGGTTCGGCGCTCGCGAGCATCTGGCGCGGATGACGCTTTCAGAACTGGAAACGCTGCTCAACGAAGCTGGAGTGAAGGCCGCGCGCGTGCATCGCGGCTGGGTGGTCAATCTCGGCGCCGTCGCCGAAGTGGCGCCCACTGGCGAAGGCGACGTGGCGATCACCCTGAAGGACGGTCAGCAGATTCCGGGCAGCCGCCGCTATCGCGACCGCCTGCCCGCGCGTTAGTTCTCCGCCGCCTCGGCGCGGATGCGCGCCTGCGCCTCCGCGGGCAGCGCCCGCTCCAGCGCCAGCTGCAGATCCTCCCGCCCGGGAACGAAGGACGGTTCTCCGTCCGCCTCCACCGCGGCGCGCAACGCCCACAGATAGGCGGCCTCGAGGTCGCGCGGCACGCCCTCGCCTCGCGCCAGCATGTAGGCGAACAGATAGGCCGACTCCGCATCGCCGCCCATCGCGCCTTGCGAAAACCACCAGGCGGCGTTTTCGGCGTCCGGTTCAGCGCCCTCCCACCCCTGGTAGAGCATCAGGCCGTACTGGCCCTGCGCCGGCGGATAGCCGGACTCGGCGGCCAGCTGCATCAGCCGCAGCGCCGCCGCCGGATCGCGCGGCCCGCCTTCTCCTTCTGCGGCCATGATCGCGGCATGGGCCGCGGCTTCGGCATGACCTTCGTCCGCGGCGAGGTTGAACCAGTGCCGGGCCTCGGCGGCGTTGCGCGGCCCCAGAGGCCAGTCAGCCAGCAGCCCGCCGAGGCGGAACATCGCCTCCGTCGAGCCGAGGCGGGCGGCGCGCTCGGCCCATTCCAGCGCGCTCGGCGCGTCCTGGGGCAGGTTCGACGCGGCGAAGACCTCGGCCAGCGCCAGCATCGCCGGCACATGGCCGGCGCGGGCGGCGCGGGCGAACCAGTCGCGCGCATCGCGCGGGTTCAGCCCGCCGCGGCCGTCGCGCGCCATGCGGCCCAGTTCATACAGCGCCACCGGCTCGCCGAAGGCCTCGGCGCGTCGGAACCAACGCAGCGCCGCCGCGTCGTCCGGCGCGCCAAGCCCGCCTTCGGCATGGATCAGCCCGGCCAGCGTCGCGCCGCGGGCGCTACCCGCCGCCGCCGCGGTCTCGGCGTAGAGCAGCGCGGCGCGGTAATCCTCCCGCGCGTAGGCGAGGAAGGCGCGGCGCTCCGTTTCTTCTATAGCGCCGGAATCCCGATGGGTGACGGCCGGGGCGTCGGCCGCGCGCGCGGCGGCCTCGGCCTCGGCCTGCAGCTCCGGATCGATGACCTGGAAGGCGGGAGGAACCGGGGCCGGCGCGGATTCGGCGTCCTGCGCCACGGCGGGCTGTCCCAGCGCCAGTGCGGCGAGCAGCGCCAGCACGCTCATGCCGTCAGCAGCGCGTTGAACGCCTTCACCGCCGCTTCCGGCCCGTCCGGATGGCCCCACACGCCCGAGGAGACGGCGAGGAAATCCGCCCCCGCCGCGACCAGCGGTTTCGCATTGTCCACGGTTATGCCGCCGATCGCCACGCATGGAATCTCGAATATCTCCGACCACCACTCCAGGATGCCGATTTCGGCGCGGGTCTTGGGCGATTTCGTGGCGGTTGGAAAAAAGGCGCCGAAGGCGACATAGTCCGCCCCCGCCTCGCCCGCGACCATCGCCAGGTGCCGGCTGTCGTGACAGGTGACGCCGACGATGCCTTTCGGCCCCAGCGCCGCCCGCGCCGCCTTCACGGTTCCATCGTCCTGGCCGATATGCACGCCATCGGCCTTCAGCGCCGCCGCCAGCGCCGGGTCGTCATTGACAATCGCCGCCGCGCCCGCGGCCTGGATGATGCGCACCAGCGGCGCAGCGAGCCGCGCGGCCTCCTCCGGCGCATGATCCTTCAGCCGGATCTGCACCGCGGCGACGTCGCCGGCGGCGAGGGTCTTCTCAAGCAGCGCCGGAAAACCCGCATCGATGCGGGGCGGCGTTATCAGATACAGGCGGCAGGGCATCGGCTCAGCCCGCGTCCTTCACCAGTTCGACCAGCTGCGGCAGCACGTGCTCGTTGCCCGCCGCAATGGCGCCGGTGGACAGCACGTCCTTGCCGCCGTCCAGCTCGGCGATGAAGCCGCCGGCCTCGCGCACCAGCACCATGCCGGCGGCGATGTCCCAGGCTTTCAGGCCGCGCTCCCAGAAACCGTCGAAGCGCCCGGCGGCGACCCAGGCCAGATCCAGCGCCGCCGCGCCATAGCGGCGCACGCCCGCCACCTTGCCCATAACCCTGTGCAGTTCTGTCAGGAAGCGGGCGTGGCCGGGGCGGCCGTGAAACGGGATGCCGGTGGCGACGACACAGGCGGCCAGGTCCTTGCGCGCCGCGACGCGCAGGCGCCGCTCGTTCAGCCAGGCGCCGCGGCCCTTCTCGGCGTGGAACAGATCGTCGGTGGCCGGGTTGTAGATGACGCCGGCCACCAGTTCGCCCTCGCGCTCCAGCGCGATGGAGATGGCGAAATGCGGCTGGCCGTGCATGAAATTGGTGGTGCCGTCCAGCGGGTCAACGATCCAGCGGTGCGACTTGTCGCTGCCGGCGATCTCGCCGCTCTCCTCCATCAGGAAGCCATAGCCGGGCCGGGCCTCGGCCAGCGCCTCATGCAGCACTTCCTCGGCCTTGCGGTCGGCGGCGGTGACGAAATCGGCAGGCCCCTTGCGCGAGATCTGCAGGTTCTCGACCTCGCCGAAATCGCGATTCAGCTTGCGGCCGGCCTTGCGGGCCGCGCCGGTCATCACCTGCATCAGGGCCGAAAGCTGTCCCATGCCTATTCGGCGCGGCGGACGTAGGATCCGTCCTCGGTGGCGACCACGATGCGCTCGCCGGGGCCGACGAAGGGCGGAACCGCCGTGCGCACGCCGTTCGACAGCACGGCGGGCTTGAAGCTTTTCGACGCCGTCTGGCCCTTCAGGGCCGGTTCGGTGTCGGTCACCTCCAGCTCGACATGTTGGGGCAGGGTGATGCCGATGGGCCGGCTTTCGTGGAATTCCAGCGTCACCATCATGCCGTCCTGCAGGTACGAGGCCTGCTCGTCGCCCACCCAGTCGCGCTGCAGGGCGATCTGCTCGTAGTTCTCGGTATCCATGAAAGTCAGCATGTCGCCGTCGGCGAACAGGAACTGGTGGTCCTTCTGCTCCAGCCGCACGCGCTCCACCTTGTCGGCGGCGCGGAAACGCTCGTTCATCTTGCGGCCGTCGAGCAGGTTCTTCAGCTCCACCTGCGCGAAGGCGCCGCCCTTGCCGGGTTTCACCGCCTCGGATTTCACCACCGCCCACAGCGTGTCCAGGTGCTGGATCACCATGCCGGGCTTGACTTCATTGCCGTTGATTTTCATTGCGCGCGCGCCCTTCGCAAAAGCCGGGCGGGGTCTAACAGAGGGCGCCCGCCCCGGCAAGCGCGCGAGGCCATCACCTGCGCCCATCGCCCCGCCGCCATTTGGCGCGGGGGGATGGAGTGGTGGAGGGACGCGCGGGACGCCTGGGGCGTCTGATTACGCGGTCATGGATACGCCTGACGCCATCGGCGTCCCGCGCGCGGAGATTTCCCGGACGCTCTCGCCCCCGTTTCCAGGGCGGCGGATGGGTACGATCGGGCGGTTAGTGTCGTCCGCCCCCGCCGCCGGCCGCGCCGGGCCCGCCGGACGTCACCCCGGCGGGACGGACGCGCTCCGCACTTCCGGCCGCCGCTTGCCGACGCGGGCCCGCGCCCTCCGCGCGGCCGGAACAGGAAGGATTATACGGCCAGATCAGCCGGTGCGGATAAGTTCACGCCCCGCCCGCCGCTCCCCGGCCGCGCGCCGCGCGAGCCGGGGCCCGGCTTCCCCGCGCGATCAATGGCTTACCGGATCCCGGATCGGGCCTGCGGCCCGTCCGGGAAGCGGTGCAGGGTGTTGGATAAGCGCATCTTAACGCCCTTCCACCGCCGGCGATCAGCGAAGTTCTTGCATTCGAAATTCAATTTCGATATTTCGGGTAAAATCAAAATAAAGGAAGCGGTGATGCCTGTAGCAAAACCGACCGGCGTTACGGGAACAGCCGCGGGCGCCGCCGGCGGCATGGACGAACGTACGGCGCTGGCGGCGTTTTCGGCGCTGGGCCATGCGACGCGGCTGCGCGTGTTCCGCCTGCTGGCGCGGTGGGCGCCGGACGGGCTGGCGGCGGGGGCGCTGGCGCGGGCGCTGGCCGTGCCGCCCTCCACCCTGACCAGCCATCTGCAGACGCTGGAACGCGCCGGACTGATCGCCGCGCAGCGCAAGGGCCGCAGCCTGGAATACGCGCTCAGCGCCGCCGGAACGCGGGCGCTGGTCGCCTATCTGACCGAAGACTGCTGCCGCGGCCGGCCGGAACTGTGCGGTGCGGCGGCGAAGCGATGAGCCAAAGCCGCATCCGCAACGTGCTGTTTCTCTGCACCGCCAATTCGGCGCGCTCCATCCTCGCCGAGGCCGCCCTGCAGCGGCTGGGCGCAGGACGTTTCCGCGCCTTCTCCGCCGGATCGCGGCCGCGCGGCGAACCGCACCCCGCCGCCCTGCGCCTGCTGGCGCGGGAAGGGTTCGATGTTTCAGGCTTCCGCTCCAAGAGCTGGGACGAATTCGCCGCCCCCGGCGCGCCGGACATGGACTTCATCTTCACGGTGTGCGGGAACGCCGCGAACGAAACCTGCCCCGTCTGGCCCGGGCATCCGGCCAGCGCCCACTGGGGCCTGCCGGACCCGGCGGCGGTCACCGGCGGCGAAGCAGCCGAAGACCGCGCCTTCGAACAGACCTGGCGGGCGCTGGGCGCGCGCATCCGCGCCTTTCTCGCCCTGCCGCTGAACGACCTGTCGTCGCAAGACCTGAAAGCCCGCCTCGCCGCCATCGGACGCGGCGAGGGGGTTGGATTCCGCATAAGGACTCTAAAATGACAGATCTCACCGCGCCCGCGCGCCCGCGCTTGTCGTTTCTCGACCGCTGGCTGACTCTGTGGATCTTCCTCGCCATGGCCGCAGGCTCGGCGCTGGGCGCGGCGCTCCCGCAGGTATCGGCCGTGCTGGACGCGATGAGCGTGGGTTCCACCAATATTCCCATCGCCCTCGGCCTGATCGTGATGATGTACCCGCCGCTGGCCCGAGTGCGCTACGAGGCGCTGCCGGCCGTGTTCTCCGACCGGCGGGTGCTGGCGTTGTCGCTGGTCCAGAACTGGCTGATCGGCCCGGCGCTGATGTTCGCCCTGGCGGTGATCTTCCTGCGCGATCACCCCGAATACATGACCGGCGTGATCCTGATCGGGCTGGCCCGCTGCATCGCCATGGTGATCGTGTGGAACCAGCTCGCCGGCGGGTCGAACGAGTACGTCGCCGGGCTGGTGGCGTTCAATTCGCTGTTCCAGCTCGTGTTCTTCTCTGTCTTCGCCTGGTTCTATCTCGGCTTTCTGCCGCCGCTGTTCGGGCTGGAGGGACAGGTGGTGGCCATCAGCTTCGGCGCCATCGCCGGGGCGGTGCTGATCTATCTCGGAATTCCGTTTTTCGGCGGCTGGCTGACGCGCGCCGTGTTGCGGCCGCGAATGGGGGCGGACTGGTATGATGCCCGCTTCGTCCCCGCCATCGCGCCGCTGACGCTGGCGGCGCTGCTGTTCACCATTTTCGTCATGTTCGCGCTGAAGGGCGGCGCGGTGCTGGCCCTGCCGCTGGACGCGCTGCGCATCGCCACGCCGCTGGCGGCATACTTCGTGGCCATGTTCGTGATCAGCTTCGCCATGGGGCGTTTCCTGGGCGCGGACTATCCGCGCACCGCGGCGCTGTCCTTCACCGCCGCCAGCAATAATTTCGAACTGGCCATCGCCGTGGCCATCGCCGCCTTCGGCATCGGCTCCGGCGTCGCCTTCGCCACCATCATCGGCCCGCTGGTCGAGGTTCCGGTGCTGATCGCGCTGGTCAGCGTCGCCCTGTGGCTGAAGCGGCGCTGGTTCGCCTGACCGGCGATAATCCTTAACGCTTTCTTACCGACTGGCCCGGCGCTTGCGACGGACGTTCCGCATTCGGACACCTGTTCACGAACGGAACGACCATGGCCTTTCTCGACGCCGTCCTGCACCCGCCGTTTTTCGGCGCCCGCAAGCCGAAGGCGCGCAAGCGCCGCGGCCCGGTGCGCGAAGCCCTGGCCGACTTCATGGCCAGCGCCGTGCGCCCGGGCGACAAGACGCTGCAGATCGGCGCCTGCGACGCCGCGGCGGCGGATTTCCTGAACTGCGGCGCCTTCCACATGGTCGTCGGTCCGGCGAGCGCCGCCGAGGCCGTGGAGGCCGAATGCGCCGCGCGCGGAATCAACCCGTCGCGGCTGCGGGTGTTCCCGAACGCCCGCGCCTCGGAAATCGCCGGCCAGGTGGACGCGGTGTATCTGGCCCCCGTCGCCGGTTTCGCGGCGTTGGCCGCCAACTGGCGCCACGCCGCCGCGCGCCTGAAGACCGCCGGCGTGCTGGTGGTCGAGGGGATCGACCGCCCGGACGGCGCCCGGCTGTATGACAGCCTGCGGCAGGATGCGGGCTGGCGGCTGGACGAAACCATCTCCGGCGCCGTCGCCGTGTTCCGCAAGACCGCGGCCTTTTCCGACGAAAGCTGACAAGAAAACCGTTTACGGCTTGATCTTCGCCCCGCGAAGCTGACCAATGCGCCCTGACTCGGCGCAGGGGAGGATGGCGCGATGGGCAAGCAGGTTTTCCGGGTTCCGCACACGCTGGTGCTGCTGATCTTCATGATGATCGCGGCGCTAGCGCTGACCTGGGTGCTGCCGGCGGGCGCATTCGAGATGCGCCCCAACGAGGCCGGGCGGATGATGGTGGTGCCCGGAACCTATGAGCAGGTCGACGACGCCCCGGCGCTGAGCCCCTGGCATCTGTTCACCGTCATCCCCCGCGCCATGGCCTCGGCCGCCGACGTGATCTTCTTCGTGTTCCTGATCGGCGGCGTGCTGGCGGTGGTGCGCTCCACCGGCGCGCTCGACGCCGCCATCGGCGGCATGCTGAAAACCTTCCGCGACAAGCTGGGCTGGCTGGTGTTCGCGGCGATGTTCGTGTTCGGCGCCTTTTCGTCCAGCTTCGGCATGTCGGCGGAATACATCGCCTTCGTCGGCATTCTGATCGCGCTGTGCGCGGCGCTGCGGCTCGATTCGATGACCGCCATCGGCATCATGGTCGTCGGCTATGGCGTCGGTTACGGCGTGTCGTTCATGAACCCGTTCACGGTGCTGATCGCCCAGGACATCGCCGAGGTTCAGCCGCTGTCGGGCTGGTGGTTCCGGATTCTGATCGCGGTTCCGATCTTCCTGATCGGGTTTCACCATGTCTACGCCTACGCGAGAAAGGTGAAGGCCGACCCATCGAAAAGCCTCGTCGCCGGCGTCGAGAGCGCCAAGGCCCCGCCGCCCGAAGAGTTTCCGCCGATGACGCTGACCCGGCGGCTGGTGCTGCTGGCGCTGCTGGCCACGGTGGGCGGGCTGATCTACGGCGTCACCGTGCATGGCTGGTGGCTGACCGAGCTGGCGGCGCTGTTCCTGGGGCTGGCCGTGGCGGCGATCATCATCGGACGCATTTCGCTGGACAAGGCGGCGGAGAGCTTCATCGCCGGGGCGGCGCAGCTGACGGGGACGGCGCTTCTGATCGGTTTCGCGCGCTCGATCTCGCTGATCCTCGAGGACGGGGTGGTGCTGCACACCATCGTCAACGGGCTGGCCACGCCGCTGGCGCAGGTGCCGGCGGCGGCGAGCGCCGTGGGCATGTTCCTGATCCAGACGCTGCTGAACCTGTTTATCCCCTCGGGCAGCGGCCAGGCCTTCGCGACCATGCCGATCATGGCGCCGATCGGCGACCTGGTGGGCGTGTCGCGCCAGGTGGCGGTGCTGGCCTATCAGTTCGGCGACGGCTTCTCGAACATGATCATCCCCACCAACGCGGTGCTGATGGGCATTCTGGGGCTGGCGGGCATTCCCTATGACCGCTGGTTCCGCTTCGCCTTTCCGCTGATGGTGAAACTGACCCTGGCGGGGTCTGTGGCGCTGGTTATCGCAGTGGTGATAAATCTGCAGTGACGGAGGCCTGACCACAGTCATGCCCGGTTTCGAGTTTCGCACCGTCCCGACCATCGTCTGCCGCCCCGGCGCGGCGAAGAACCTGGCCGCCATCGCCGCCCCGTCGCTGAACGGCGCGCAGCGCGTGCTGGTCGTCACCGACAGGGGCGTGCGCGGCGCGGGGCTGCTGGACGCGGCGCTGGCCAGTTTCGACGACGCGGGGGTGGAGACGCGGGTCTATGACCAGGTGGTCGCCGACCCGCCCGAGGACGTGGTGCTGGCCTGCGCCGCCGCCGGGCGCGAGTTCGGGGCGCAGGCCGTGCTTGGCTTCGGCGGCGGCAGCCCGATGGACACCGCCAAGGTCGTCGCCCTGCTGCTGGGCGGAACCCAGAAGCTGGAGGACATGTACGGCATGAACCGGGCCGCCGTCCCGCGCCTGCCGCTGGCGCTGGTTCCCACCACCGCCGGAACCGGGTCGGAGGTCACCTCCGTCGCCGTCATCACCACCGGCGAGACCTCGAAACGCGGCATCGCCGCCCCGGCGCTCTACGCCGATCTCGCCGTGCTGGACGCGGACCTGACCCTCGGCCTGCCGGAGCATGTCACCGCCGCCACCGGCATCGACGCCATGGTGCACGCCATCGAGGCCTATACCGGCAAGCGCTTCAAGAACCCGGTGTCGGACGCGCTGGCGCTGGCCGCGATGCGCAGGCTGCACGGGGCGCTGGAGCGCGCCTGCGCCGACGGATCGGACCGCGCGGCGCGGGCGGACATGCTGCTGGGCGCGATGCTGGCCGGGCAGGCGTTCTCCAACTCTCCCGTCGGCGGCGTGCACGCCATGGCCTATCCGCTGGGCGGGATTTTCCATGTCCCGCACGGGCTGTCGAACTCGGTGGTGCTGCCGCCGGTGCTGCGCTTCAACGCCCCGGCGGCGGAGACGCTGTATTCCGAGCTGGCGCAGAATATCGGCCTTGCCACTTCTTCCGCCGCCCTGATCGAAGAGATGGAGCGCATCGCCGATGCGGTCGGCATAGAGCGCCGGCTGTCGCAACTGGGCGTCAGCCATAACGACATCCCGCGCATGGCCGAGGACGTGGCGGCGAACGACCGCCTGCTGCCCAACAACCCGCGCGAGATGACCTATGACGACATCGTCGCCATGTATGAGGAGATCCTGTGAGCGCCGCGCGCCCGCCGCGTCCGCGCCGGGCGGATTTCAGGGCCTTCGAGGCGCTGGACACCCGCTGGGCCGACAATGACGTCTACGGCCATCTCAACAATGTCGTCTATTACGCGCTGTTCGACACCGCGGTGAACCGCTGGCTGATCGGGGCCGCGGTGCTGGACATCCACGGCGGCGAGACCATAGGGCTCGTCGTCGAGACCGCCTGCCGCTATCACGCGCCGCTGGCGTTTCCGCAGCGCGTGCAGGCGGGGCTGCGCGTGGCGCGCATCGGCGCCTCCTCGGTGCGCTACGAAATCGGCATCTTCCGCGACGGCGAGGACGAGGCCGCCGCCGACGGCCATTTCGTGCATGTCTATGTGGATCGCCAGACGCGCCGCCCGGCGCCGCTGCCCGCGGATTTCCGCACGGCGCTGGAAACGCTTGCCGATCAGGCGCCAGCGGCTAGTTTGCGCGAATGACCGTTTCCGCCCGCGCCCTGTTCGTCTGCCTCGCCGCCGCGCTGGCGCTGTCGGCCTGCGCCGCGCAAATACCGCGGCCGGCGGCGCTGGACCCGCGCACCACGCCCTTCATCCCGCGGTCCGACTTCCCGGTGCCGCCGAATGTCGAGCGCCTGATCGGGCCGGAGGACTGCCGCGGCGCCACGCTGCGCGCGGTGGAGGCCGGCCTGCCGGACTATCCGGCGCGGGCCTGGGGCATGGGCCTGCAGGGCTGGACGGTGGTGCGTTTCCACGTCTACGACACCGGGCGCACGGCGCGGGTGCGCGTGGCGCGCTCCGTTCCCTCCGGCCATTTCGACCGCGCCGCGCGGCGGGCGGTGGAGGGCTGGCGCTTTCAGCCGCTGCCGCCGGGAACCCACCTCGACAACTGCGTGGTGCTGTTCGAATTCCGCCTCGGCGAGGTGCGCATTCGCTAAGCATTGACTCCCGCCCTTAGACGCGACTCGGCGATCCGCTAGAATGCTGATTCGCGCGTGTCCGCGCGGGGGTATCGGAACGGACATGGACGCCGCCATCCAGATCGCGACCCTGATGGTCACCGCCGGCGCCGTCGCCTTCGCGTTCGGGGTCAGCCTGTGGGCCTACCGGCTCACCGCCGGCGCCCGCGCCGCCCAGGCCGCGTGGCGCAAGCGCATCGCGGCGCTGGAAGCCCGTCTGTCCCGCGCCGATTCGGTGTTCGGCGCCTTTCCGGGCCTGGTGCTGGTGTGGGACGAGGTTCCGCAGGCCGGCTGGGGGGCGCCGAAAATCTTCGGCTCGCCTACGGCGCTGGCCAGCCTGCTGAAATTCGCCGAGGCCGCCGACGGGCCGGAGCCGGCGGGGCTGCTGCTGGAAGGCGTCGCCGACTACGAGGCCCGCGCCGCCACCGGTGAGGAGACGACGCTGCGCCGCAGCTTCGCCGCGCTGACCGAAAGCGGCGAAAGTTTCTCGCTGACCATTCTCGGGCCAGAGGGCCGGTTCCTCGAGGCCGACGGCCGCGCCGCCGGCGGCCAGCTGACGCTGTGGATGTCCGACGCCACCATTCGCGGCGAATCCGAATCCGGCGCCCGCGGCCGCGCCGAGGAGACGCGCCGCGTGGCCGAGGCCGACCCCGCCGCCTATCTGGACACGCTGGAGCGTTCGCCCCTGCCCGCCTGGCGGATGAGCGCCAGCGGCAAGCTGACCTGGGTCAACGCCGCCTACGCCGCCGCGGTGGAGGCCAAGGACGCCGAGACCGCCGCCGGCAAGCAATTGCTGCTCGACGCCGCCCAGAAACAGCTCGCCGCCGACGCCGCCGCGGCCGGCGAGCCGAAAAGCCGCCTGCGCCCGGTCGCCATCGCCGGCAAGCGCCGGGCGGTGGAGCTGATCAGCTTCCCGGTCTCCGGCGGAGCCGCCGGTTTCGCCATCGACCTGACCGAGGGCGAGGAGGCCAAGGCGGCGCTGAAGCGCTTCCGCATCGCCCATGACGAGACGTTGAACCATCTCGCCGAGGCCGTGGCGGTGTTCGACCGCGGCAAGCGGCTGGTGTTCCGCAACACCGCCTTCGAGGCGCTGTTCGGCCTCGACCCCGCCTGGCTGAATGATCGCCCGGCCCATGCCGAACTGCTGGACCGGCTGCGCGAGAAACGCCTGATCCCCGAACAGGCCGACTACGCCGCCTGGAAGAAGGAGGAGCTTGCCCGTTATGACGCGCCGCCGGGCGCGGAATCGCCGGACGAGCTGTGGCCACTGCCCGACGGGCGCACCCTGCGCGTCGCGCGCCAGCGCCACCCGATGGGCGGGCTGATGCACGTGTTCGAGGACAAGACCGACGAACTGGCGCTGCGTGCGCGCTACAACACGCTGATCAACGTGCAGCGGGCGACGCTGGACAAGCTGAACGAGGCGGTGGCGGTGTTCGGGTCCGACGGCCGCCTGCGCCTGCATAACAGCGCCTTCGAGACCTTGTGGAATCTCGCGTCCACCGATCTGCAGGGCCAGCCGGAATTCGACGTGGTGGCGGAGAAATGCGCCGCGCTCTACGCCGCGCCGGCCGCATGGGCGGAGATGAAGGCCCGCGTCACCGACCCCAGCCCGGAGGCGCGCAAACCCGTCTGGGGCGAGATCCTGCGCGCCGACGACAAGATACTCACCTGGCTGTCGCGGCCGCTTCCCGACGGGGCCACCCTGATCGCCTGGGACGATGTCACCGCCGCGCGGCGCGTGGAGGAGGCGCTGCGCGAACGCGCCGACATCCTGGAGCAGTCGGAAGGCGTGAAAAACGAGTTCATCAAGAATGTCAGCTATCAGCTGCGCACCCCGCTCACCACCATCTCCGGCTATGCCGACATGATCGCCGCCGGTCTGGGCGGCGAGCTGACCGACAAGCAGAAACCCTATCTGCGCTCCATCCAGGACGCCTCGGCGGACCTGGCCCGCCTGATCGACGGCATTATCGACATGGCCGCCATCGACGCCGGCCAGTTCGAGCTGGAGCTGGGCGATGTCGACCTGCAGGCGCTAGCCGAGGAGGCCGCCGCCCTCGCCGGCCCGCAGGCCGAGCACGCCGGGGTGAAGCTGGCGCTGGACGCCGGCGCCGCAGGCCTGATCCGCGCCGACGGCAAACGCCTGAAACAGGCGGCGCTGAACCTGCTGACGAACGCCCTGCGCCATACCGGCAAGGGCGGAACCGTCACCCTGGGCGTGCGCCGCAACGGCCCGGACGCCGCCCTGTGGGTGAAGGACGACGGCGAGGGCATCGCCCCGGAACAGCAGGCGCGGGTATTCGACCGGTTCGAACGCGGCCAGCGCGGCGGCGCCGGGCTGGGCCTGTCTCTCGTCAAGGCCATCGTCGAGCTGCATGGCGGCTGGGTGGAGCTGGAATCAGCCCCGGACGAAGGCGCCACCGTCACCTGTCACCTGCCGGTCGAGGCCGCGCCAGAGCGCCCGGTTCCGGAACTGAAGCTGAAAGGCCGCGGCAAGGCGGCGGCAACCGGCGCCGTCAACGGGCCGGACGCGAAAGACTCCTGATTTTCTCCGCCAGCGGCGCGGCCAGCGCATCGAAATGCGCCTGCAGCGCCTCGCCGGCGGCGTCCGCATCATTGACGATCACCAGATCCGCAGCCTGACGCCCCGGCTCGGTGAAGCGCAGATGCATCGGCCGCACCGCCCCGAAATACTGCGCCACCACCGATTCCGCGCTGCGCCCGCGCTCTCTCATGTCGCGCATCAGGCGGCGGGCGAGGCGCATGTCCGCCGGGGCGTCGACATAGATCGACAGGTCGAAGCGTTCGCGCAACGGCGCGGCGGCCAGCACATGGATGCCCTCGACCAGCACCACGCCGGAGGGCTCAACCCGCCGCACCCGCCCGGTGCGCCGGTGGATGGCGAAGTCATAGACCGGGCTGTCCACCGGGCGCCCGGCGCGCAACGCGTCGAGATGCGCCGCCAGCAGGGCATGGTCGCGCGCGGCGGGATCGTCAAAATTGAAACGCGACGCGTCAAAGCCCGGCTTGCCGCCCCAGTCGCCGTAATAATCGTCCTCGCTGACCAGGCTCGCCGGATCAGGCGCCAGGGCGCGCGTCACCGCCTGCGCAAGCTGGGTCTTGCCCGAGGCGCTGCCGCCGCAGACCGCGACCAGCACCGGGCGCGTCATCGGATTCCGCGCTCGGCGACGCCGTCATCCTCGTCGTCGAAGCCGACCCCGGGATCGTCCGGCGGGCGGGGCGTCTCGTAGAAGGTGCGTTCGGACGGGACCTCGGCCTTCGGCTTCGGTTTCGTTCGCGGCGCTTCCAGCAAGGCGGTTTCCGGCACCGCCTCGGCGGCGATCTCGAAACGCTCGTGGCGCGGATGCACCAGCCGGCCCTCGTCGCCATAGGCGTAGACCATGCGCTTCCAGTCGTCCGGCGCGAACACGAAGGCGCGGCCATCGGCGTCGATGTCCGACCAGTCGGCCTCGCCCGGCGCGTGCGCGGCGCGCGTCATCCAGCGGCGGGCGGCCTTGTCGTCGTCTTCCTGCCGCGCCAGCCGCGCCGCCAGCGCGCACAGCCGGGCGGACGGCGCGCCTAGCCCCAGCAGCGGATCTAGCGCCGCGCGCGAGGCGCCGACATCACCCGAATCCAGCGCCGCCTCGGCAGCCAGCAGCTTGCTCTCCCGGTGTTCGGGGTTCAGCGCCGCCAGCTCGCGCAGGCGCTCGGCGCGTTTGGCGCGGGTGTCGGACTTGCGCAAATCGCGCAGGGCGCGGGCCAGCGCCGGGTGCGGCGCGATCGACCAGGCCGACTTGATGATCGATTCCGCGCGGCCATGCTTGCGATCCGCCGCCAGCAGCCGCGCCGCCAGCGCCGCCGCCGGGGCGAAACCCGGCGCAGCCTGCACCGCCGCCTCGGCCAGCGGGCGCGCGCCCTCGGCGTCGCTGTCCTCGCGCTCCATCGCCGCGGCGGTCAGCAGCACCGCCCGGCGCCGCTTCGCCCGGTCGGCGGGGATGAATTTGCGTTTCTCGCCCTCGGCCAGCGTGGCCGCCGCGTCCTTCCACTGCCCTTGAGCCACCTGGGCGTCGAACAGGGTCTCGAACGCCCATCGCGCGCCCTTCGACTGCGCCAGCGCCGCCTTCGCATGCTCCGCCGCCGGGCCGTGTTCGCCGCGCTCGCGCGCGATCTGGGCCAGCCCCTTGCGCGCCACCAGCCGCGTGCGCGGGTCTTCCAGCATCGCCTCGTAATGCGCCTCGGCGCCCGGTAGATTGCCCGCCGCCTCCGCCGCGCGGGCCGCCAGCAGCCGCGACAGCGCCGGCCGGTCCAGCAGCGCGTCGGCGCGCGCCGCCTGCCGCACCGCGATCTCGCCCTCGCCCGCCGCGGCGGCGATCAGCGCCCGCTCCAGGGCGTCGAAACCCTGTTCGCGGCGGCGGCGGCTCAGGAATTTCCGCACCTGCTCCGGCGCCGTCCACACGCCCAGCACCGCCCGCCAGAACACCAGCAGCACGAAGGCCAGCAACAGCAGAGCGGCGAAGGCGAGCGCGAAGCTGGTTTCGGCGCGCCAGCCCATGAATTCGAAACTGGCGCTGCCGGGGTTCAGCGTCACCCAGACCGTGATCGCGCAGGCGATGACGATGACCGCGACGACGAGGATCAGACGGATCATCTGGGGTCGGCTCCCTGTTCCGCGGCCTCGGCCGTCAGCGCCGCGCGCAGGGCCGCGACACGCCGGTCGATCTCAAGCCGCGCCTGCGCCTGCAGCAGCCAGGCCTGCGCCGCGGCCAGCGCATCATCCTCCAGCCGTTCGGCGGCGGACACCGCGCCCGGCAGGTCGCCGGCGTTCAGCCGCGCCTCTGCCAGCGCCGCCAGCGCGCGCGGGCCGTCGGCCGCCTCGCCGGGGCCAGAGCGCCGCAATTCGATCAGCCCGAAGAACACCCGGCTCGGCCCCGCCGCCTCGCGCACCGCGTCGCCCGGAAAGCTGGCGGCCAGCGTGTCGCGGTCCGGCGCGCCGGCGCGGGCGTAGGCGGCCAGCGCCTCGATATCCGGCTGACCGCGCCACAGCCGGGCCAGCGCCGCGCGCTCGGCCTCGAAACTTCCGGTTCCGGACGCGGCCTCGCTCAACGCCATCAACGCCAGCGTACGGGCGGCCAGCGTGCGCGCCGCATCCGCCCCCTCGCCGCGCGCGGTTCCGGCTTCGCGCGCCTCGCGCGCCGCCGCCTCGGCGGCGTCGATGCGTTGTTCGAGCGCTGAAAGCGCCGCGCGCAGTTCGCTGTCGTCCAAAGCTTCCGGCGTCTCGCGCGCCTCCAGCGCGGTCAGGCGCTGCTCCAGCGCCAGCAGCTGCGCCGCGTCCGCGCCGGGCTGGACCGCCTGCGCGGCGTCCAGCGCCTGATCGGCCAGGGCGCGGGCGTCGCGGGCCTCGCGCTCGGCCGCGTCCAGCCGGCTTTGCAGCGGGCCGAGGTCCGGCGCCTCTCCCGGCGCGGCGGCCGGGCGGGCCTCAAGCGCCGCGATGCGGGCCTGCAACTGCGCCAGCGCGTCCGGCGCCGCGCCCTCGACGATCTGCACCGGCGGCGACACCTCCAGCCGGTCGACGCGTTCGGTCAGCGCCGCCACGCGCTCGCGCATATCCGCCGCCGGGTCGGCGCTCTCGATCGCGTCCAGCCGCGTTTCGATGGCGTCGATGGTTTCGATCAGCGCCGCGCGCTCGGCCGCTGCGCCGGGATGGTCCTGCGCGGTTCCGAACATCTGCGACCCGAAAAAGCCCAGCGCGCCGCCGGCCAGGCTGGCGGCGATGAACAGCACAAGCCCGCCCAGCCAGCCGCCGCCGCGTTTCGGCGCGGGGTCCGGCTCGGCCGGTTCGAATTCGGCGTCAAGCGGTTCGGGTTCGTCGTCCTTGGCGGTCATGGCCCGTTCGATTCGTCTGCTCATCCACTCTAGGCCGCGCCGGGGGGCGAAGCCAACGCGTCGAAAAGCGCCGCCTCCTCCGGGCGGGCGGCGATGCGGATGTCTTTCCAGACGCCGCGGCCCAGCGGCGCGGCGGCGTTGGCGCTGATCGCAATGGCGGCAAGCGGTTTCAGCCGCTCTTGCAGCCCGGCCTTGCGGGCCAGCGTCATGAAGATCTCCGCCCCGCGGGGGGAGTGGAACAGCGCCGCGTCCAGCGTTGCTTCCGTCAGCGCGGCGCGGGCGGCGGCGGGTAATTCGCCTTCCGCAACAGCCTCATAGGTGATCGCTTCTTCGATCTCGAACCCGGCTTCGCGCAGCACGCCGGCGAGGTCGCCGGCGGCGTGTTTTCCCCGGATATGGACCAGCCGGCCGCCCTTGGGATCGAAGCTGGCCTGCGCCAGTTCGGCGAGGCCGGCCGCGTCGGATTCGGCGGAGCGGGCGCTGGAAAACCCGGCGGCGAGCGCCGCGGCCAGCGTGGCGGCGCCGACGGCGAGAACCTGAATTTCCCTTTCAGGACGCAGACTTGCAAAGGCGCGCACGCCGTTCGGGCTGGTGAACAACAGCGCCTGCGCGCCTTTCAGGCCGATGGATAACTCCGCCGCCGGTTCGATGCGCAGCACCGGAGCGGGCACGGCCAGATGCCCGCGCGCCAGCAGCGCGGCGGCGGTTTTATCCGCACCCGGCTGCGCGCGCGTGACCAGGACCCTCATGACGAAACCAGAAGCTTTTCAAGCACATCGCCGCCATCGGCGCGCAGTTGCGCCCCCACCCGAAGGCCCAGTTTATCCGCCGTTTCCATGGCGTTGGCGCCGAGGGGAGTTCGGCCCTCGCGGCGCCAGCGGCGGGCCCCGTCGGGGGTCAGCGCCTCGGCGCGCAGCCAGATTTCTTCGTTTTGAATCAAGGCGTAAGCGGCGACTGGCGTGCGGCAGGAGGCGTCGAGGGCGCGCATCACGGCGCGTTCGGCGGCCAAAGCGACGGCGGAGGGAAAATGGTTCAAAAGCGATGCGATTTCAATGGCTTCGGCGTCATCCGCCCGCGCGACGAGGCCGATGACGCCCTGACCGGCGGCGGGCAGGAATTCATCAATGTTTACAGGCTCATAGCCCGCCTCTGGCCACCCGAGACGCCGCAACCCGGCGCGGGCGAGGAAGGTCGCCGCCGCAAGTCCTTGTTTCAGCTTGGAAATCCGGGTCTCGACATTGCCGCGCAACAGCACGATTTCCAGGTCCGGACGCGCGGATAACGCCTGCGCCGCGCGGCGCAGGCTGGCGGTGCCGAGCCGGGCGCTCGGCGGTAAATCCGCAAGCTTTCCAGAACCTTGCGCGGTCAGCAGCACGTCACGCGGGTCTTCGCGCTCCAGCGCGCAAACGAGGACAAGGCCATCGGGCAAAACCGCCGGAACATCCTTCATCGAGTGAACGGCGAGGCGCGCCGCGCCGGAAAACAGTGCGGAATCAAGCTCTTTCGTGAACAACCCCTTGCCGCCGGCGGCCTGGAGCGGCGCATCCTTGAGTCTATCTCCACTGGTCACAAAATGGCGTATCGGCACACCTTCCGCCAACCTTCCACGGTCAATTCCCTGCGCTTTGATGATCAGGGCCTGCACGAGGCGCGCCTGCGCCATCGCCAGCGGCGATCCGCGGGTGGCGATCGGCAGCGGAGATGCGGGGATAGCGGGCGGCACGTTGGCGTCGATCCTGTTTTCGTCTATCGACCCCGGTTATGACCCCCGCCGCCAAGGGCGCGCAAGCCGCGCTGACCGTTCTGGGCCTGGAATCGAGCTGCGACGAGAGCGCCGCGGCCGTGGTGCGCCGCCATGCGGACGGGCGGGTGGAGGTGCTGGCCGATCTGGTGCTGGGCCAGGCGGCGGCGCATGCGCCCTATGGCGGCGTGGTGCCGGAGATCGCGGCGCGCGCCCACGCCGAAGTGATGGACGGCCTGGCGAAACAGGCGCTGGCGCAGGCGGGGCTTGAACTGAACCAGATCGACGGCGTGGCGGCCACGGCGGGGCCGGGGCTGATCGGCGGGGTGATGGCGGCGCTGATGACGGCGAAGGGCCTGGCGCTGGGCGCCGGCCTGCCGCTGCTGGCGGTGAACCATCTGGAGGGCCACGCCCTGTCGCCGCGGCTGTCGGCGCCGCTGGAATTTCCGTGGCTGCTGCTGCTGGTTTCCGGCGGGCATACGCAATTGCTGATCGCGGAAGGCGTCGGCCGTTACCGGCGGCTGGGCGCGACGCTGGACGACGCGGCGGGCGAGGCCTTCGACAAGACGGCGAAGGTGATGGGCCTGCCTTACCCCGGCGGCCCGGCGGTGGAGGCGATGGCCGCCAAGGGCGATCCGGCCCGTTTCGCGCTGCCGGAACCGCTGAAGGGAAAACCGGGCTGCGACTTTTCCTTCGCCGGGCTGAAGACGGCGGCGAAGGAGACGTGGGAGCGGCTGGAAAATCCAAGCGAGCAGGACCGCGCCGATCTGTGCGCCGCGATGCAGGCTGCGATCGTGAAACACCTCGCCGCGCGCGCCGCGCGGGCGATGGACCTGTTCGCGGAGGCGCACCCGGATGTTCCCGCGCCGCGGCCGCTGGTCGCCGCCGGCGGCGTGGCGGCCAACGCCGCGATCCGTGAGGCGCTGGAGACCGCCGCCGCGGCGCGCGGCTTCGCGCTGATCGCGCCGCCGCAGAAATGGTGCGCCGACAATGCGGCGATGATCGCGCTGGCGGGGGCGGAGCGCCTGGCCCTTGGCCTGACCGACGGCCTCGACGCCCCGGCGCGGGCGCGCTGGCCTCTTGACGCGGTCTCGGCCAGACTGGCGCCGAAATCGGGCGAGGGGCGGAAGGGGCCGAAGGCATGAGCGCGATCAACACCATCGGCGTGCTGGGCGCCGGGGCCTGGGGCACGGCGCTGGCCGAAACCGCGGCCAGGGCGGGGCGGCAGGTGACCCTGTGGGCCTATGAGGACGCGGTGGCCGAGGCGGTGAACAAACGCCACGAAAACACCCTGTTCCTGCCCGGCGTGGCGCTGTCGCCCGCCATCCGCGCCAGCCGCGACCAGGCGGACCTGGCGGCCTGCGACGCGGTTCTGGCCGTCGCCCCGGCCCAGCATCTGCGCCGGGTGCTGACCGGCTTCGCGCCCTATGTGCGCGCCGGGGTTCCGCTGGTGCTGTGCGCCAAGGGCATTGAACAGCAAAGCCTGAAACTGATGACGGACGTGCTGGCCGAAACCCTGCCCGCCGCCGCGCCGGCCGTGCTTTCCGGCCCCAGCTTCGCCATCGATGTGGCGAAGGGCCTGCCGACGGCGGTGACGCTGGCCTGCGAGAGCGAGGCGCTTGGCCAGTCGCTGATGGCGGCGCTGGGTTCGCCGCGCTTTCGCCCCTACTGGACCGACGATCTGACCGGGGCCGAAATCGGCGGCGCGGTGAAGAACGTGCTGGCCATCGCCTGCGGCGTCGCCGAGGGCAAGGGGCTGGGGCGCAGCGCCCACGCCGCCCTGATCACGCGCGGCTTCGCAGAGATGACGCGGCTGGCCATGGCGATGGGCGCGCGGCGCGAGACCCTCTCCGGCCTGTGCGGGCTGGGCGATCTGGTGCTCACCTGCTCGTCCGCGCAATCGCGGAACATGAGCTGCGGCATGGCGCTGGGCCGCGGCGAGGCGCTGGAAGACATTCTCGGCGCCCGGCGCACGGTGACGGAGGGCGTGACCAGCGCGCCGGCGGTCGTGGCGCTGGCCGCCAAGCACGATGTGGAAATGCCGATCAGCGCCGCCACGGCGGCGATCCTGGCCGGCGAGTGCAGCGTCGACGAGGCGATGCAGGCCCTGCTCGCCCGCCCCTTCCGCTTCGAGGCGGAGTAGCCCCCTCGTCCTTCGTGGCTCGCCGCCGCTGGCGGCTCGCACCTCAGGATGAGGGGGTGGGGATTGAATCAACAAACACCCTCACCCTGAGGCGTCCCGGCCCTTGGGCCGGGCCACGAAGGGCGAGGGTGACGCTCCTCCAATCCTCCCCCGCCCCAACCCTGTCATCCCGGAAGCCGCGCATCGTCCGGCGCCAACCGAATCCCCCCATCAAGGGGGAGGATGAAGCGCCGCGCCCCTGCTTTTCCTCCCTCCCCTCGATGGGGAGGGTCCAGCCCCGGCCTTGAGCCGGGGATGGGGGAGGGGTGATCTGCTCAGGCCGTGGCGAGCTTGCTGTGTGACGGCGCGCCGTCAGCGAGCCTTGTTCTTCATCGTCCCGCCAACACCCCTTCCGGCCGCTTCGCGGCCACCTTCCCCATCGAGGGGAAGGAGGGCCTCCCGCAGGCCATTCACCCCCCACCCTCCCCCCTGCGCCGCGGCTGGGCTAGGCTGCGCCGCAAACCGCCAGGGGGGCGCGCATGGCCGCCGGTGACGCACGGAACCAACCCGCGGGGGCGGCCCCGCAAGGCGGCGAAGGCCAATGGCCCGCGCCGGGAACGGCGCTGGCGCGGCTGGACGACCTGCCGGACCCGTCGGCCCGCGCCGTGCATCCGCCACGGGGGGTGGAGCATCCGGGCCTGGTGCTGTCCCGTGTCGATGGCGTGCTGCGCTGTTTCATCAACGCCTGCCCGCACGCCGGGCGGGCGCTGGCCCTGCCGGACGGGCGGGTGCTGATCCATGCCGGGCGGCTGCTGATGTGCCCGCATCACGGCGCGACCTTCGATTCCGCCTCCGGCGCCTGCGCCGGCGGCCCCGCCGCCCCCGCCGGCCTGAAACCGGTCCCGGTCAGGCTTGAGGACGGGGTTGTGGTTGTGGGGTGAGCTTTGTGCGCTGCTGACCCTGACCCCACCCTCCCCCAACGTGGGGAGGGTCGGTCCTGCGGGCGTCAGTCCGGAGGACCGGGGTGGGGGGATATTTCCGGTCGCGCCATTCGCCCCCCACCCCACTCAGGACGGCTCCGCCGCCCTTCGTGACCCTCCCCACGCCGGGGGAGGGTGTGAGGCTTCGCCGTACCGTCCGGATAAAGCGGCCCGCCGCCCCCGCCGGCCTGAAACCGGTCCCGGTCAGGGTTGAGGACGGGGTGGTGGTGGTGGGGTGAGGGTATGTGCTGCCCTGCGCGTGAGAACCAGCGAACTTATTCCATACCATTTGACTTCATAATAGCGCGGATTATTTCTTTTGTTTTATTTTTCCAATTTAGCCTAAAATCATCCTCTCCGGCGTGGAGATCAACAAATTTAGCAATATCCATTTTTGTGTTTATTATACGACCCTCACTTGTTTTCTTTCCCTTCAGTTTTTCAAAAATTCTTTCGAACTGGTCGGTCTCCGCCACAGTAACATTGAAATTTGAGGACCAAAAAGCCCCTGAGATATAATTCTCAATCTCTCTACCTTGCGTAGTCCATACAATTTTTGCATATGAACGAGCCTCACTGCTTATTCTTTTTTTGGTTAAATTTATTCTTGATTTTGGCGAACTTCTGTCACTATCAATTAATAAAGCACAATTTTTATTAATTCTCAATAAATTTATTAATTCATAAACATGATTATTTTCATCAAGTGTTAAATGAGATAGTAACTTTCCCCCGTAAAACATTATTACATAATGCTCCTTTTCTTTAAGCACGCCATTGCTGAGTAAGTCAATCCATTTTCTTAGATATATTCTATCACTTGGCCCCTCAACCCAAATACCGAAATTCGTTTGCATCGCTTCAGAGGCACGAACATCCAATGCGTCAAGAACCCCTGCCTTGTCTAAAAACCCTTGCACTTTTCGGACAGAGGTAGAGTTGCTATCGTTTTTGTAAACTTCAAAAAATGAAACATTCCCTTTTCCTTGAAATAAATCAAGCGCAACTGGTGAATGCGTGCTTATAAATATTGTTGAGCTCTCATTAGCCATGTTGTCAATGTAATTGAGTAATCGTCTTTGTGTTTTCGGGTGTAGAGAATTTTCAAGTTCTTCAAATAAAAGCAAAGTCTCTTCTTTATTATTTATGATTTTACCTATATGAAATTGTGCCAATATGATTATTATTGTTTTTAATCCAGACCCACATTGAGAAAGGGCTACAAAGCCCGCTCCTTTCTCTTTTAAATATATCTCCCATACATCCTCATCCTCAATTTGGCGCGCTGAAATTTCTTCAAAATAATAGTCTGGACTAACTATTTTATTTAAATCGTTGACAATATTTTCCAGTATTTCTCTATCAAACCCGGTAGCCGTAAAATACCTCCGAATAATATTCGTTGCTCCAGATCCATCTGGTTGTATTTCTGAGTCAAGAGAGGCCGGTTCTTTTTTAATGTCTCTTTCTGAGAGCACAAATATTGAATTACTATGATCAAAACCAAAACTAGATATCTTGCCGTTATTATCTTGATTAAAATACTTAGTGGCAATATTTTCTACATTGTAACCCCGAGTGGACACCTTTTCATCCCACTTTGGTATCACTTCGATAGTTTCTCTTTTGTTTTTATTTAATTGAATTGTAACTTCTGTGTTGAGTAAGTTCTTCCCAAACGATTCCCAATGTTCACCGAAGGGTATAATGCCTCCTGACACACCCCTTTGAAAATATCTTTGTAAATCTTTTTCATTTATCACTCTTTTTACTTCTATTTCGTAATATTGGTTAGCGTAATCGATGCTATATCTTTTACCTTCCTTGGGCGCTAGGCACCTCTCAACAGCTCTTAATATTTTTGACTTACCCACATTGTTCGGACCTAAAAGTATATTTACTCTGGAAATCCCCTCGAGCTGTGCGCCCTCCACGTCAAATGACTGAAATTTCTTAAGTGTTATGGATGAAGGTCTAGTCATTCTTTATTTCTACTGCGATTCGATCCGAAACATAAACCTCCCCATCCCCTCCCGAAACCCCTTCGCCTTTCCGGCCCTGCGCCCTGCGCCGCTGGCGGCCGCCGCCTGAACCATCGCTAGGCGGCGGGGGCGGGCGGGCGTAGGGTGGCGCCGGGGCGTTCCGCCCCTTGCGAAGGATACCCCGATGGCCAAGGGCCAGAAACGCTCGAACCGCGAAATCCGCAAACCGAAGGCGGAGAAGAACCAGAAGAAGAAGACCAACGCCTCCCAGCCCTCGATGAAGCCGGGCGCCGTGGCGGGCCTGCAGAACATGAAGAACCGCTAGGGGGGGGTCGCCCTCGTCCTTCGTGGCCCGCTGCGCGGGCGCCTCAGGATGAGGGCTTGGGGAGTCATTTTTCCCCTCATCCTGAGGTGCGAGGCCGAAGGCCGAGCCACGAAGGACGAGGGGATTGCGCGCCGCCGCCGTCACGCGCCCCGGTCTTCGGGCACGTAGACCTCTCCACCCTTTTCCCGAAACTCCTTCGCCTTGTCCGCCATGCCCTGTTCGGCCTCTGCGGTTATAGCTGCGCCCTCGTCCTTCGTGGCCGGCCCTCGCCCTTCGTGGCCGCCTTGCGGCGGCGCCTCAGGGTGAGGGTTAGAGGAGTCGCTTTCCCCCTCATCCTGAGGTGCGAGCCCGCCAAGGGCGGCGAGCCACGAAGGACGAGGGGCCTGCGCGCCGCCGCCATAGAGCGCCCGCACCTCTTGGGTAATCTGCATGGAGCAGAATTTCGGCCCGCACATCGAGCAGAAATGCGCGCTCTTGTGCGCTTCCTTGGGCAGGGTCTGGTCATGGAAGGCGGCGGCGGTTTCGGGGTCCAGCCCCAGATTGAACTGGTCGGCCCAGCGAAACTCGAACCGCGCGCGCGACAGGGCGTCGTCGCGCAGCTTCGCCGCCGGGTGGCCCTTGGCGAGGTCGGCGGCGTGGGCGGCGATGCGATAGGTGATGACGCCGGTCTTGACGTCGTCGCGGTCCGGCAGGCCGAGATGTTCCTTCGGCGTCACGTAACACAGCATCGCGGTGCCGAACCAGCCGATCATCGCCGCCCCGATGCCGGAGGTGATGTGGTCATAGCCGGGGGCGATGTCGGTGACCAGCGGGCCGAGGGTGTAGAACGGCGCCTCGCCGCAGGCGGCGATCTGCTTGTCCATGTTCTGCTTGATCTTGTGCATCGGCACATGGCCCGGCCCCTCGACCATCACCTGACAGCCATGCGCCCAGGCGCGGCGGGTCAGCTCGCCCAGCGTCTCCAGCTCCGCGAACTGGGCGGCGTCATTGGCGTCGGCGATGCTGCCGGGGCGCAGGCCGTCTCCCAGCGAGAATGACACGTCATAGGCGCGCATGATCTCGCAGATCTCGTCGAAGCGCGTGTAGAGAAAGCTCTCCCGGTGGTGCGCCAGGCACCATTTGGCCATGATCGAGCCGCCGCGCGACACGATGCCGGTGACGCGGTTTGCCGTCAGCGGCACGAAGGGCAGGCGCACCCCGGCGTGGATGGTGAAATAGTCCACCCCCTGTTCGGCCTGTTCGATCAGCGTGTCGGCGAAAATCTCGAAGCTCAGCTCCTCCGCCGCGCCGCCCACCTTCTCCAGCGCCTGATAGATCGGCACCGTGCCGATGGGCACGGGGCTGTTGCGCAATATCCATTCGCGGGTGTTGTGGATGTTCTTGCCGGTGGACAGATCCATCACCGTGTCGGCGCCCCAGCGGATCGCCCACACCATCTTCTCCACCTCCTCCTCCACCGAGGAGGCGACGGCGGAATTGCCGATATTGGCGTTGACCTTCACCAGGAAATTGCGGCCGATCACCATCGGCTCCAGTTCGCCATGATTGATGTTGGCGGGGATGATGGCGCGGCCGCGGGCCACCTCGTCGCGCACGAATTCCGGCGTGACGTGTTCGGGGATCGCGGCGCCGAAGCTCTCTCCGTCGGCCCGGCGTTCGCCCACCCCGGCCAGCGCCGCGGCGCGGCCGAGATTTTCGCGCTCGGCGGCGTAGATCATCTCTTCGGTGATGATCCCGGCGCGCGCGTATTCCATCTGCGTCACCGGGCCTTTGCCGCCGGCGCGCAGCGGGCGGCGGCGCACCGGGAAGGCGCGGGCGAGGTATTTGCCCTGCGCGCCGCCATTGTCGAGCGGGCTGGCCGGGCGGCCGTCATACGCCTCGACATTCCCCCGCGCGCGCACCCAGGCCTCTCGCGGGCGCGGCAGGCCCTTTTCCACGTCGATGCTCACCGCCGGATCGGTGTAGGGGCCGGAGCAGTCATAGACCCGCACCGGCGGTTCGTTGGCCGTGGGGTGCAAATCGATCTCGCGGTGCGGCACGGCCAGATGCGGCGCGGCCGCGGGATGCGAATACACCCGGCGCGAACCGGGCAGCGGCCCGGCGGTCACCTTCGGGGCCGGGAATTCGGACGGGCTGGCGGGCTTGTTCATGACGTCGGGCTTTCTGGTTGGGCGTGAAGGGAGGGCGGGCGCTCCGGCGCGTCCTATTTAAACATCTGATCGAGGACCAGGCCTTCGACGGCTTTGGCGTCGGCGATATCGATGAAACGGTCGGGGGGCGGTGCGCCAAACGGATACATGTAGACCGCCAGCGGGTTGGCGTCGGAGCCCGATAGAATGAGTGTGCCGCGGCCCTCGCCCTTGCGCTGGACACCGGAAAGCTGTGTGACCAGCCGCGTTTGAAGCGCGTCGGGCTTTCGACGATCAAACCACATCAGGCGGCGGCTGGTGACGGCGTAAATCTGGTGGCGTGGCGCCGTCATGTTCCGCCAGGCAAAAGCCAATATTGTGGCCCCGAATGAGAACATCAAAACTGGAATTGCGATGAATAGGATTCCGATCGGGTTGGGCAGCAAGGCAAACCCGACCGGGATATGTCCGAAGCCAACCATTACGCACAGTAAAGTCATCCAGACTACAATAAAGGCCAGGTAGGGCGTAAAGCGATAATCAATGGCTCTGGCACCTGGGGCGCCCGCCCAGATGAGGCGTTCATCCCCATGCAGATGCGGCGCGAAAATCGAAGCATGCTGTGGATGAATGTTTGCCATGTCCTCGCGCTCCATCCCGACGCCGGCATGACCCGGATCCGGTCCTGAGGGTGCTGTCTCAGCCCCGCGATCGCTCGCAGGGCGCCCCTTGGAACTTGCTGGTCAGCTTCGCAGCTTCACGCCCGCGCCGCAAGGCGCGGCGGTCAGCGCGGCGCCGGGCGCAGCGTCACCGTCAGGCCGCCCTCGCCCTGTTCGCGCTCGACCGTGAAGGCGCCGCGCACGCGCAACGCCGCCGGCGCGTCCCCGTGCGCCGGTTCGCAGGCCACGGAGGCGGCGCGCGCCGGGGGGCCATAGACGACGACGAGGCGCAACTCCTCGCCGGGCAGGGTCAGGCGCAGCTGTGACCGCGCCGGGGCCTCGATCTGCGCCGCGCCCATGCCGGCGCAATTCACCACCTGGCGCTCGCCGCCGCGTGGAAACAGCGTCGCGCGGCGCTGCGCCACGGCGATGTCGATCTCCACGCGCTCGCCAACCGGCAAGCCGTTGAAATAGGCGGCGAAGTCCGTGCGGCGCGGGGCCGCGGCGGGCGCCGGCGCCGCCTCTCCGGCGCTCTCCGTTTCCACGGTTTCGGCGGTGGAACCGGCCGGCGCGGAACGGAAAGCACCGCCAAGCGCGGTGTCCTCGCCGCAGGCGGCGAGCAGGCACAGGCTGGCGAACGCGGCGCCGAGGGCGGTGCTGCGCACGGGAACGGGCAGGGTCATGGACGGGGTCTCCGGGACGGAACGGCGCCGATCATGAGGCCGCCCCGTTTCGCGCGCAACTGGCAAAATCAAAGCCCTGGCGCCCTCATTCCCGGCGGCGAGGGGCGCAGGAGGAAAAGACGAAACGCCTAGTCGTCCGGCGGGCCGCGCATGGCGATGGCGCTTTCGGCGACCGCATCGCCCAGCCGCACCGGATGCAGCAACAGCATGCGCGCCGTGGGCGCGCCGGTGATCAGTGCGGCGTAGAAGCCGCGCAGGCGCAGGGCGGCCATGCCCTCCAGCGTCGGGGCATATTCGCAGGCCGCAAGGTTGAAGGGAAACGCCTCCGGCGCGCCGGGAACCGCGCGCGCGATCATATGCTGCGCCCCGTCGCGCGGCAGGGTGAGATATTCACCCGCCACGGCCAGCGGGCCGTGGCCCTGGCCGCAGGCGCCCTCGAGCTCGAGATACAGAAGGTCCAGATACACCAGTTCGCCATCGCGCACGCCGTCGAGATAGGCCGCCGTATCGCCCGCCTCGTGCATGATCGAGGTGACGATGCGGCGCGGCTCCGCCCCCTGCGCCAGCGCCGGCGCGCAAAGGCAGAATGAGAGCATGATCGCGGCGAGGGTTTTCATGGCCTGTCCCCTGTCTGACCGCGGCAGGCTAGCATGAAATGATGCCCGTGGGACCGCGCCCGGAACGCTGCACAGCATCCCCTCTCCCATTGAGAGGAGAGGGCGGAAAATCACGGGCCTGGCGTAGCCCAGGTGCGATGATTTTCCGGGTGAGGGGTGAACACCGCTGCGGCTGCCCCCTCACCCTGCCCTCTCCCCACCAGTGGGGGAGAGGGGATCGGTTGCCGGCGACCCTCACCTCACAGGCGGGCGCCCGCCCCCCTAACCCAGGAACGGGTCGCGGATCAGGATGGCGTCCTCGCGCTCCGGGCTGGTGGACAGCATGGCGGCGGGGCAGCCGATCAGCTCCTCGATGCGGCGCACGTATTTCACCGCCTCGGCCGGCAGCTCGGCCCATGACCGCGCCCCGCGGGTGGAGCCGGACCAGCCGCGCAGGGTCTCGTAAACCGGCTTCACCGCCGCCTGTTCGGCGCGGCCGGCGGGCAGGCGGTCCAGCCGCTCTCCGTTCAGTTCATAGGCGGTGCAGACCCGGATTTCCTCGAACCCGTCCAGCACGTCCAGCTTGGTCAGCGCCACGCCGTCCACGCCGCCCGCCGTCACCGTCTGGCGGACGAGAACGGCGTCGAACCAGCCGCAGCGGCGCTGGCGCCCGGTGACGGTGCCGAATTCATGCCCGCGCTCGCCGAGACGCTGGCCGGCGGCGTCGGTCAGTTCGGTCGGAAACGGGCCTTCGCCCACCCGCGTGGTGTAGGCCTTGACGATGCCGAGCACGAAACCCGCCGCGCGCGGCGCCACGCCGCACCCCGCCGCCGCCTGCCCGGCGACGGTGTTCGACGAGGTGACGAAGGGATAGGTGCCGTGGTCGACGTCCAGCAGCGCGCCCTGCGCGCCCTCGAACAGCACCTTCTTTCCTTCCCGGATCGCCTCGTCCAGCACGCGCCAGACCGGGGCGGCGAAGGGCAGGATCTGCGGGGCGATTTCTGTCAGCGCCCGCACCAGCTCGTCCGCATCCGCCTCCGGCTGGCCGTGGCCGCGGCGCAGGGCGTTGTGATGGTGCAGCAGGTCGGCGACCCGGCGGGGCAGGGCGGCGGGATCGGCGAGGTCGATGACGCGGATGGCGCGGCGGCCGACCTTGTCTTCGTAGGCCGGGCCGATGCCGCGCCGCGTGGTGCCGATGGCCATGCCGTCGTCGCGCATCTCGCGGAAACCGTCCAGTTCCCGGTGCACGGGCAGGATCAGCGCCGCGGTCTCGGCGATCTTCACCGTCTCCGGCGTGATCGCCACGCCCTGGGCGCGCAGCTTCTCCACCTCGGCGGTGAAGGCCCAGGGGTCCAGCACCACGCCATTGCCGATCAGCGACGGCTTGCCGCGCACCACGCCCGACGGCAGCAGGGAGAGCTTGTAGGTTTTCCCGCCCACCACCAGCGTGTGGCCGGCGTTATGGCCGCCCTGGAAGCGCGCGACGATGTCGGCGCGCACCGACAGCCAGTCGACGATCTTGCCCTTGCCCTCGTCGCCCCACTGGGCGCCGATCACGGTGACGTTGGCCATTATGGATTTTCCCGCTCGCGGTTACGGACGGGGCATAGCAGCATGGGCGCGGCGCGCCAATGCGGCGCTGCGGTCAGAACCGCCAGCCGACACGCACCCCGGCGTTGTCGAGCGCCTGGTTGCGGCCATTGCCGAGAATCTGCCCGTGCGACAGGTGCTCGTAATAGACGCCGACGCGCATGGTGTCGGTCAGCGCGTAATCCAGCCCCAGCGAGGAGTGGAACAGCACGCGCGACCCCAGCAGCGCCCGCGTGCTGGCGAGGCGGATGCGGGTCGGATCGTCCGGCGGGGCGCTGCGGTCGAAATCCTTCACCCCGTCATGATAGGCGACGCCGCCGGCCAGTTCGGCGCTGAACCGGTCGGTCAGCGGGATCGTCCAGGCGAGGCCGAGGACGCCGAAATTGGTGCGCCCCGATAGGTTGAACGAGCCGTACAGATACGGCCGCGGCGAAAACGCCCAGGACAGCGCGTCCGGCGACGGCGCCAGCACGCCGATGGTCAGGTTCGGCCCGTCCTCTATGCTGCGCACCAGGTCGTGCCGGGTGACGCCGAGGCGGAATTCCCAGGAATCGTCGGCGACGGCGGGCGCCGCGGCGGCGAAGAGCAGGACAGCGGCGCTGGCCGCGGAAGCAAGGTGACGCATGGCGGGTGATTCCCCCTGTCTGGCGCGCGCATCCTAGACCCGGCGCGGGCGCGGCGAAACGGTCAAAAATCCTTGCGCGCCTCTTCATAAGCCCAGTCGAGCCACGGACCCAGCGCCGCCACGTCCTCCGCCTCCACCGTCGGGCCGCACCAGATGCGCAGGCCGGGGCGCGCGGCGGGATGCGGGATGATGTCCAGCGCTGCGTTCTCGCGCTCCAGCAGGCTGACGATGCGCCGCGACAGCGCCCATTGCGCATCGTCCGGCAGGGCCGCGATCTCCGGCTCGGCGAACTTGAAGGTGACAGAGACCGGCGAGCGCGCGGCTTCGTCGGCGCACAGCCAGTCGATCCAGTCCGCGCCATCGGCCCAGGCCTTCAGGGCGGCGAAATTCTCCAGCGTGCGGCGGTTCAGGGCGGAAAGCCCGCCGATGCGCGCGCCCCAGCGCAGGGCGGAGAGGTAGTCCTCCACGCACAGCAGCGACGGGGTGTTGAGGGTGGAGCCTTCGTAGATCTCCATGTTCGCTGCGCCGTTCTTGAACAACTGGTAGAGGCCCGGAACCGGCCAGGGCGGGCGATGCGCGTTCAGCCGCTCAATCACCCGCGGCGAGACCACGATCATGCCGTGCTGGGCCTCGCCGCCCATCGCCTTCTGCCAGGAGAAGGTCAGCACGTCGATCTTCGACAGGTCGATGGGCAGAGCGAAGGCCGCCGAGGTGGCGTCGCAGATGGTCAGGCCTTGCCGGTTTGCGCTGATCCAGTCCGCGTCCGGAACCCGGGCCCCGGCGGCCGTGGCGTTCCAGGTGAAGACGATGTCGCGGTCCGCCCCGGCCTGTTTCAGGTCCGGAATCGCTCCATAGGGGGCTTCGAACACGCGCAGGTCTTCAATCTTCAATTCGTCGCGCACGTCCTTCAGCCAGCGCTGGCCGAACACGTCCCAGCTGAACACGTCGACGCCGCGCGCGCCCAGCAGCGACCACATCGCCGCCTCCATCGCGCCGGTGTCGGACCCGCCCAGCAGCGCGGCGCGGTAGCCCGCCGGCGCCTCCAGCAGCTCCAGCGTCCGCTGCAGCGCCTCGTAAATGCGCCCTTTCGCCGCCGGGTGGCGGTGACTGCGCGAGATCGCGGCGCCGGAAAGCGCGTCCAGCGACCAGCCGGGATGCTTCTTCACCGGGCCGCAGGAAAACCGCGGATCATGCGGGCGGCGGGCGGGTTTGGCGGTGACCGGCATCGGCGGCGCTCCGGACGGTTTGTCCTTCGCGCTTAGACCCGCGCGCAGCGCGCGTCAAACGCCGTCTCCAATACCCCCAGCAAAGCTGTGATTGACCCGGTTGGCGGCGCGCGCGATAGGGCGGGAATGACGCATCGGGCCTCCGCCGCATGACCGCCCCCGCCGCACCGGCCTGGAAGGACTGGGCGGGATTGCTGTTCCTCGCCCTGATCTGGGGCGGGGCCTTCGCCCTGATCGAGGTGGCGATCGAGGGCGCCAGCCCCGGCGGCGTCGCCTTCGGCCGCCTGGCGCTGGGCGCGGTGATGCTGGGCGTCTATGCGAAAATGCGCGGCCATCGTTTTCCGCCGCTGACCGATGCGCGCTGGCTGTGGCTGCTGGCGCTGGGCTTCATGGGCAACGCCCTGCCCTTCTACCTGACGCCGCTGGGCCAGCAGAGCATCGACTCGGCGCTGGCGGGAATCCTGATGGCGGTGATGCCGCTGGCCACCGTGGCGCTGGCGCATGTGTTCGCGAACGAGAAGATGACGGCGCGCGGCCTGACCGGGTTCCTGGTCGGTTTCGCCGGGGTGGTGATCCTGATGGGGCCGGCGGCGCTGCGCGATCTCGGCGGCCCGGCGTTTCTCGGCCAGCTCGCCGTGCTGGGCGCGGCGCTGGCCTACGCCGTCAACGTGATCATCGCCCGCCGCACGCCGCCGATGCCGGCCAGCATAGCCGCCGCCGGCATGCTGATCGGCGGGGCGCTGCTCAGCGCGCCGCTGGGCATCGCCGAGTTCATCGCCGCCGGCGCGCGCTTCGACGCCGCCGCCTGGGGGGCGGTGGCGCTGCTCGGCGTCGGGCCGACAGCTATCGCCTCGGTGATCTATATCCGCATCATCGCCTCGGCCGGGGCCGGGTTCATGGCGATGATCAACTATCTGGTGCCGGTGGTGGCGGTGATCACCGGCGTCGCCGTGATGGGCGAACGGCCAGAGGCGAGCGCGCTGGCCGGTTTCGCGGTGATCCTGGCCGGCCTGTTCATCGCCCGCGGCGGCAAGAAGCCTCCGCCCGCCCCGGTTCCGCCTCAGCGCAACGGCCAGCCGTGATCGACCGGCCCCGCCCCGGCGCCGAGGCCGGGGGCGCGGGCGATCGCCTCGTGCAGGTAATCCCCCGCCGTCTGCACGGCCTCGGGCAGCGCCTTGCCCCGCGCGACCAGCGCCGCGATGGCGCTGGCCAGCGTGCAGCCGGTGCCGTGAGTGTTGCGGGTGTCGATGCGCGGGCGCTCATAGGCGCGCAGGCCCGCGCGCGTCACCAGCAGGTCGCGCACCGTCTCGCCCGCCATGTGTCCGCCCTTGACCAGCGCCGCCCGCGCGCCGAGGGCCAGCAGCGCCTCGCCCGCCCGCGCCTGGCTTTCGGCATCGACGATCTTCAGCCCGGTCAGGGCCTCGGCCTCGGGGATGTTCGGGGTGACCAGGTGCGCCATCGGCAACAGCCGCGCCCGGATCGCATCCGCCGCCGCGTCGTCGACCAGCCGGTCGCCGGAGGTGGCGACCATCACCGGGTCGAGGACCAGCGGAATATCCGCCGCCAGTTCGGCCAGCACGTCCGCCACCGTCTCCACCACGCCCTGCGTCGCCAGCATGCCGGTCTTGACCGCGTCGGCGCCGATGTCGGTCAGGCAGGCGCGCATCTGGGCGGCGATCACCGCCTCGGGGATGGCGTGAACGCCGGTGACGCCCAGCGTGTTCTGCACGGTGACGGCGGTGATCGCGGTCATGGCGTAACCGCCCATCACGGTCACCGCCTTGATGTCGGCCTGTATGCCGGCGCCGCCGCCGGAGTCCGACCCCGCGACGATAAGCACCCGGCCCTTCGCTTCGCCCGTCTCCATAACCGTCCCGTAACAAACTGTGGCCGATGCGCCACGCCCGGCCGCCCGGTTCGCGTCAAACGCGATTTTTCGCTGGCCCGGCCCGTGCGGAGAGGTGTAAACGCGCCCTCCCGGTTTTCAAGGGAGCGCGCAGACCCATGTTGCGATTCGTCTGATCCCGAAGGCGTCCGGCTGAACGCCTTCTCCCGCCGATCCGCCGCCTGCGATGCAGGCGCCGCCGGCGGAGGCCTTCGTTCGGCCCGAACCCCCGAAGACAGACGATATCCAAGCATGAGGCGGGCGATTTTGCGCCCGGCGCGACATGACCGAGCATTTCGACGACGACGATAACCGCCCCCGCGCGCTGTCCAACCTGCGCGTGATCGGCTTTCTGTGGCGGCAGTGGATGCGCCGCAAGGGCTTGTTCGCCTGGCTGGTGGGCTTCACGGCGGTGGCGACGGTGATGGACCTGATCCTGCCGGTGGCGGCGGGGCGGCTGATCGATTCCCTGACCGGCGAGGGCGCCGGCGGCCACTGGGCGGCCTATGCGCTGTTCATGGGCGTCGCCGCAGCCTTTCACCTGTTCCGGCAGATCGCCGTGCGCGGCGAGATCCTGTTCTCGTCCGCCAACATGGCCGACATGACGGCCGAGGCCTTCGCCAAGGTGCAGCGCTTCTCGCTGGACTGGCACGCCAACACCTTCGCCGGCTCGGTGGTGCGCAAGATCACCCGCGGCATGTGGGCCTATGACACCGTGACGGCCACCACCTGGTTCGGGCTGATCCCGTCGCTGGCCGTGATGTTCGGTCTCGGGGTCTACATGCTGTTCGTCTGGCCGTGGGTGGGGCTCTACGCGCTGGCCGTGACCCTTGTCTTTTGCGTCGGCACCGTCTGGCTGTCGACCGCTTACGTGCGGCCGCAGAACATCCGCTCCAACGCGATCGATTCCGAGCTGGGCGGCGCTATCGCCGACGCGGTCGGCGGCGTGGCGACGGTGAAAAGCTTTGGCGCCGAGGCGCGCGAGGACGGCCGCTTCACGGCGCTGGCCCTGAAATGGCGCAAGGAGATTCGCAAAACCTGGTATCGCTTCGTCAATCTGTGGGCGGCGCAGATCGTCGCCGTGCTGGCGCTGCAGGCGGGCCTGGTCGGCCTGTTGCTGCATCTGTGGCAGAGCGGCACGGCGACCGCCGGCGGCGTGGTGTTCGCGATCACCGCCTTCATGCTGATGGCGGGATACATGCGCCGTTTCGGCGAGGAGGTGCAGAACGTTCAGCGCGGCCTCGATGAAATGCAGGATCTGGCGCTGTTCGACAGCATGGACTTGCAGATCGCCGACGCCCCCGGCGCGCCGGATTTCGCCCCCGGCGCAGGCGCGATCGCGTTTGACCGCGTGCGCTTCACCTATGACGGTCAGGACGCGCCGCTCTATGATCGCTTCACGCTGGACATCCGGCCCGGAGAACGTGTCGCGCTGGTCGGCCCCACCGGATCCGGCAAGTCGACCTTCGTGAAGCTGATCCAGCGTCTCTATGACGTGCAGGAAGGCGCGGTGCGCCTTGACGGGCAGGACGTGAAATCGGTGACGCAGGCCAGCCTGCGGCGCGCGGTGGCGCTGGTGCCGCAGGACCCGGCGCTGTTCCACCGCTCGATCGCCGAGAACATCGCCTATGGCCGGCCCGGCGCGACGATGGACGAGATAGAGCGCGCGGCGAAGCTGGCCCGCGCCCATGGCTTCATCATGCGCCTGCCGAAGGGTTACGACACCCTGGTCGGCGAACGGGGGGTGAAGCTGTCTGGCGGCGAGCGCCAGCGCGTGGCCATCGCCCGCGCCATTCTGGCCGATGCCCCGGTGCTGGTGTTCGACGAGGCGACCTCCTCGCTCGACAACGCCACCGAACGCGAGGTGCAGGCGGCGATGGAGGCGGCGACGCGCGGCAAGACCGCCATCGTCATCGCCCACCGGCTGTCGACCATCCGCGGCGCCGACCGGATTCTGGTCTTCGACCGCGGCCGCATCGTCGAACAGGGCACCCACGCCGAACTGGCGGCGCGGGATGACGGGCTCTACGCCCGCCTGGCGGCGCTGGCGGCGGCTTGAGGCTGGCGCAGCCCCTGTTATGCGTATACTATGTGCGCATAACAGGGGCTCACCGCAAAGGACGCCGCCATGCCCGACGACCACCCGGATGCGCGCCGCCGCCGCGTCAATCTCAGTCTTCCCGGCGCGCTGATCGAAACCGCGCGGGCGCTAGACCTGAACTTGTCGCAGGCGGCCGAGGCCGGGCTGGCCGCGGCGGTGAAACAGGCGCGCGACGCCGCCTGGCGGCGTGACAATCGCGCCGCCATCGACGCCCACAACCGCCGGGTGGAGCGCGAGGGCGTGCTGCTGACCCCGCCCTGGGCGGCGGGCGACCCGCCCGCGCGCTGACATGGCGCGTTTCGACGTTCGCCGCCTCGCCGGCGCCACCGCGCCGCTGGTGGTGGAGGTGCAGGCCGATGTGCTGGACGAACTGGCCAGCCGCGTGGTCATCCCGCTGCGTCCCGTGCAAACGACGACGGACGAGGCCATGACGCGGCTGAAACCGCGTATTCGCGCCGCGGGCGGCGACTATGTGCTGCTGACGACGGACATCGCCGCGCTGCCCGTCCGGCGGCTGGGCGAGGTGATCGACAATGTCGAGGCCGCCCACCGCGACGACATCACGGCGGCGCTGGATTTCCTGTTCGCCGGCTTCTGAGCCGCCCTATTGCGAGCCGCAGCTATAGCCCAGCGGCGTGGCGAGGCAGGCGGTGCGGTCCGGCCCGCCGGGGCGGTCACCCAACGCCGCCATGGCGGCGGGGCTCTGGCGGAACTCCCGTCCGGCGCGGCGCATCCGCGCGTTCCAGCGCGCCATCGTCTCTGCGGCCTCCGCCTCGCAGGCGGCGCGGTCTTCCGCGTCCGCGCACAGGCTTTCGGCCACTTCGCGGGCGTATTCCTCGCGCGTCCACACCGCGGCGATTTCGCCGCGCCAGATCACCGCCACCTCTTCCGGCCGCAGGGCGCACTCGATCACCATCGCCTCGCCAAGCGGATAGGCGACGCGCGCGGCGCCGGGACAGGCGGCTGCGGCCTCGGCCTCGGTCATGCCGGTAACGACGGGGCTGGGTCCGGTTGCGGCGCACGCGGCCAGAGCCAGCGCCGCGCCAGTCGCCCCCGCGGTGAACATGGCCTTCATGGCCTCCTCCACGGCAGCAAAGGATGATTATGGGCGCATGTGCGCACGCGGGGCAAGCAAAACCGGGGTTCCTGGAGCGAAGACGCCTGTCCCGCGGCATGAAGCAGGATGGCGGAGAGGGAGGGATTCGAACCCTCGGAACGCTTGCGCGCTCAACGGTTTTCGAGACCGCCCCGATCGACCACTCCGGCACCTCTCCGCACGGGGAGCGCGGAACCTATCGGAGCGCGATGGCCCGATCAACAGCCGTTTTCCGCGCCGCGCCAACCCGCAACCGAAGCGCGCATGGCGACGCCTTTCACAAATGTAATGTTTTCGTGATCACCCGCTTGTTGGCGCCGGGCCGATCCACGGGTAAGGCTTTCCGAAACCGTTGTCATTTCCTGTGGGGGAGACTTGCATGCGTTTTTCGATTTCCTGCGCCGCGGCCACCGCGGCTTTCGCCCTTTCCGCCTGCGCTTCGACCGGAGGCGACACCGCAAGGGTATATGATGAAACCAGCGGCGAAGTGGTGGTGATGACCGTCACCCGCGGCGAGGACGGCCTGCTGCGCGATGCGCAGGGCAATGTGGTGCGCGAGGCGCGCTTTGTCCGCAATGAAGGCGCGATCAGCGAGCAGGGCGATGGCAGCGACATCTACTGCACCCGCCGCCATGTCGTCGGCACCAACATGCCGCAGCGCGTTTGCATGACGCGCCGTCAATTCATCACCGAGCGCGAGGAGGCCCAGCAGGCCTGGCGCGAGGGCGGCAGCGGCCACGAACCCCAGACCGGCGGCGGGTTTGGCAGCGACAGCACCGAGTAATCGGCGGCGCAGCCGGACTTCGACTAACCGGCGGCCGCCAGCGCGGCCGCCGGTTTTCGCATTCGTGATTTAGACCCTGGCGGCGGATTTGTTATGGTGCCAGCCCCCCTGAAACCTTCTAGGAGTCCGACATGCGCATTTTTTCCTCTCTCCTGGCCGCCGCGGCCGCCTGCGCCCTGGCCGCCTGCGCGACCACCGGCGAAACCTACGTCTTTGACGAGGCGGCGGGCGAGGCCGTGCCGATGACCGTTTATCGGGGCGAGGATGGACGGCTGCGCGACGCTGACGGCAATGTGTGGCGCGAGGCGCGGTTCGTGCGCCATGAGGGCCGCATCAGCGACTCGGGCGATCCCGACGACATCTATTGCGTGCGGCGCCGGCCGATTGGCAGTTCTTTGTATCAAACGGTGTGCGCCACCCGGGCCGAGTTCGTCATGGAGCGGGAACTGGCCCGCGAGGCGGCGCGCGACGCCCAGCGCCCGCTCGGCGAACCGCCAGCGACAGCAGGCGGCGCGCCCCGGTAACTGCACCCCCGTGGGTCTCGTGAATGTGAACGGCGGGCGTCCGCCCTTCCATTGGCGCATGCGCGGTCTTCAGGCATGCTGTTCCGCCGGGGACGGAACATGCTGGAGGCAGCCATGCGATGCTTGGCCATCGCCGCCGCGGCCGGCGCCCTCGCCCTGATGACGACGGGCGCCGCCCAGGCGGCCCAGACCCCGGCCGAAGAGCCGGTGCTGACCCTGTACCGGGGCGATGACGGACGCCTGCGGGACGCAGACGGAAACGTCTACCGCGAAGTGATTTTCGTGCGCTCCGAATCCCGGATCAGCGAACGCGGCGACCCGGACGACATCATCTGCACCTGGCGGCGCGAAATCGGCTCGCGCCTGAACCGCCGGGTGTGCATGACCCGTGGAGACTTCATCGAGGTCCGCCGCGAGGCCCGCCGCATCTGGACCGAGAACATGGGCCGGGCGCTGGTCTCGGCGCAAACCGGTGGTTTGTAGGTCGCCGCACTGGAAGAAGTCATCGCGCGCCGCTGCGCATTGACTCGACTCCGCGCTTGCGTATACATGCGCGCTCGCTTCGCCCGCGCCGCGTGCGCGGGCGGGTTTGTTTCAGCACAACGCCGGACGACAACGGCGAAGAAAAAGGGCGGCCGGATGGGTGGATGAACCCCCGCGGCGCGCCGGAAAGGGCAAGATCATGTTCGCTGTCATCAAGACGGGCGGCAAGCAATACAAGGTCGCCGAGGGCGATCTTCTGACCATCGAGAAGCTGGACGGCCAGGCCGGCGACGCCGTGGTGTTCGACGAAGTTCTAATGCTGGGCGGCGACGCAGGCGTCACCACCGGCGAACCGGCGATCAAGGGCGCGCAGGTGACCGCCGAGATCGTCGAGAACGGCCGCGGCGCCAAGATCATCATCTTCAAGAAGCGCCGCCGCCAGAACTACCGCCGCAAGAACGGCCACCGGCAATGGTTCTCTAAGGTGAAGATCGCCGAGATCCTGGCCCCCGGCCAGTCGGCGAAGAAGGCCGCCGCCAAAAAGGCCGCGCCGAAGGCGGACGCCGCCCCGGCCGAAAAGCCGGCGGCGAAGACCGGGGCGGCCCCGAAAGCCGCGCCCGCGAAGAAAGCGGCGCCGAAGGCGGCTGCTGCGAAGAAAGCGGCCCCGAAGGCCGCCGCGAAACCCAAGGCCGCCGCCAAGCCGGCCGCGAAGAAGGCTGCGCCGAAAAAGGCCGCGCCGAAGAAGGAGGGCTGATCCATGGCTCACAAGAAAGCAGGCGGTTCGTCGCGCAACGGCCGCGATTCCGAAGGCCGGCGCCTTGGCGTGAAGAAGTTCGGCGGCGAGCAGGTGATCGCCGGCAACATCATCGTGCGCCAGCGCGGCACCAAATATCATCCCGGCGCCAATGTCGGCATGGGCAAGGACCATACCCTGTTCGCCCTGACCGACGGCCGCGTGTGTTTCGCCAAGAAAACCGGCGGACGCTCCTTCGTCTCTGTCGAGACCTGGGAGCCGCAGGCCAAATAGGCGGTGGACGGGACATATCCGGACCGCCGAGCTTCAAGAAAGCGGCGGCCCGGAAATGCGCGAAGCGCGAAGGGGAGACGGGACCGCCGCCTCCCCTTTTTCATTCCCTTCGCGCGGTGGAGACACGGCCATGGACATGCCGGCCGCAACACCCCGCCTGAAACTGCGGATGTTCGACATGGCGGACGCGCCGCACATCGCCCGCCTGTGCGGCGATTACGGCGTCGCCAGCATGATCGGCGGCGCCCCGCATCCCTATCCGCTGCTGGCGGCGGAGCTGTGGGTGCTCACCGCCCGCGCCGCCTTCGGCCGCAAGCCGAAACATGATTTCGCGGTCGAGAGCGGGGATGGAGAGCTGGCCGGCGCCATGACGGTGTTCAAGCGCGGGCCGGACGCGGAATGGGAGCTGGGCTACTGGACCGGGCGGCCATACTGGGGACGCGGCTACGCCACCGAGGCCGGGCGGGCGGTGATGAACTGGGCGCGCAGCGCGCTGGGCGCAAGCCGCATGGTCGCCTGCCATAATGACGACAACCCGGCCTCGGGCCGTGTGCTGCAGAAGCTCGGCTTTTGCTACACCGGCGGCGAAAAGCGGCTTTATTCCATCGTGCGCGGCGCGCGGGTGCGGCTGCTGGACATGGTGGCGGACTATTCCTGAAATTCGCCATAGGACGCCGCCGCGTATTCGCGGAAGCTGATCACGCCGTCGCCAGCGCGGTCCAAGTACTCGAACGAGCTCAAGGCCCGCGCCGCTAGGTCTTGCTGCGTCCGCTGTGAAAGCGGCGTCGTGCGCCGGTCCGGCCCCAGTGATTGCGCGAAAGCGACGCAGGCTTCCGGCGCCTCCGCGCGCGCCGGCTCCACAAAACTGTCTTCCGCCATGCCTTCCGGCTGCGGACGGCGCACCTCGGGGCGCGGGCGCGCCTGGCCGGTTCCGACCGCCACGAATTCCTCGGCCGTGACCACGCCGTCACCGTCCAGGTCGAACTGGTCAAACGTCCAGCGGGCGAGCGCATGTCGGTGACGCGAGAACTCCTCCAGGCTGACATAGCCGTCGCCGTTCGCATCCATCCCGCGGAACCATCTGGTGATGTTGTTGCGAACCAGCGCCGTCATCTCGTCGCGGCAGGGGTCGCCCGCCGGCAACACCACGATGTCCTGCGCCGCGCCGCTCAGGGGCGCGTACCTTGCTGTTATGCCGAAAATCTGGCCGGAACTGCTGGCATGCTGGCCATAATAGAGATTGCCGGCCGCATCATGGACATCGTCCGGCCAGCGGAAAACGCGCTGGTATTCCGTCAGCGTCAGGCGGCCGTCGCCATCGGCGTCCAGCGCGGCGAAGATATGGGCGTCAAAGCCTTGCCATTCCGGCGGCTCGCCGGCGGGCGAGAGCAGCAGAACGGCCGGCAGGGCGGTGGCGGTCAGGGCGGTCGCGATCATGGCTTTTCTCCTCAGCGGCGCGCCGGCGGCCCAGGACGAGACCCGGCGCATGTGGTTGCGAAGCACCGAACTGGCCGAGCGCCCGCGCCGGTCGCAGGCGCCCATAAAGGCCGCCTTCTCCTCGGGGGTGACGCGCACCTCCACCGTTTCGGTCTTCTTCGAAAACCGCTTGCGGCGGGGCGTTTGATCGGCTCCTTCGGTCATCCGTCTCCACAAGAGTCGCGCGATGGTTGCGCCGCTTCCAGAAAAACCATGCCAGGACACAAGGAGTTTTTCGTCCCGGTGCGGGATTGAAACCCGCCGGGCGCTGGTTGTGCAACCTCCTGACGCGCCGGGACACGCCGGAACAATGTCCGGACACGCCGTCTCCGGCGCCAGTTGGCTGTATTTTCCGCGCCGAGCCTGTATAGACGCAGCCCGGCGGACAGACGCGGCCCAGACGATGAAATTTCTCGACCAGGCGAAAATCTATATCCGCTCCGGCGACGGCGGCGCGGGGGCGGTGTCGTTCCGGCGTGAGAAATTCATCGAATATGGCGGGCCGGACGGCGGCGACGGCGGCCGGGGCGGCGATGTGTGGATTGAGGCGGTGGAGGGGCTGAACACCCTGATCGACTACCGTTACCAGCAGCATTTCAAGGCCGGCACCGGCGGCCACGGCATGGGGCGCGACCGCTCCGGCGCCTCGGGCGAGGACGCGGTGCTGAAAGCGCCGGTGGGCACGCAAATCCTCGACGACGACAAGGAGACCGTGCTGGCCGATCTCGACAAGGCCGGCATGCGGGTGCTGCTGCTGGAGGGCGGCCGCGGCGGCAAGGGCAACGCGCATTTCAAATCCTCGGTGAATCGCGCGCCGCGCCATGCCCAGCCAGGCGAGCCGGGGACGGAGCGCTGGATCTGGCTGCGGCTGAAGCTGATCGCCGACGCCGGCCTGGTCGGTTTGCCCAACGCCGGCAAATCCACCTTCCTCGCCGCGGTCAGCCGCGCCAATCCGAAGATCGCCGCTTATCCGTTCACGACGCTGCACCCCAATCTGGGCGTCGTCGATCTCGGCCCCGGCGCGCGGTTCGTGATCGCCGACATCCCGGGCCTGATCGAGGGCGCCCATGAAGGCGCCGGCGTCGGCGACCGCTTTCTGGGTCATATCGAACGCTGCGCCACCCTGCTGCACCTGATCGACGCCACCGAAGACGACCCGGCGCAGGCGTACCGCGTGGTGCGCGGCGAGCTGGAGGCCTATGGCGGCGGGCTGGCTGAGAAACCGGAACTGGTGGCCCTGAACAAGATCGACGCGATCACCCCCGCCGAGACGAAGAAAAAGGCCGCGAAGCTGAAAAAAGCCTGCGGCAGGGACGTGATGCTGCTGTCCGGCGTTTCCGGCGCCGGGGTGAAGGAGGCGCTCTACGCCCTGTGGGCGGAGGTGCGCAAGGCGCGCGGCGTGGCGGCGGAGGCGGAAGCCGAAGCGGCCGAACCGGACGCCGAGCCGGGCTGGACGCCGTGACACGCCGCTCCGCGCCCGCTCGCCAGGGGGCGCTGGCGCGGCGCGGGCCGCGCAAGGCCGCGCCGCTGAAAGGCGAGGCGCTGGCCCCGGGCATGGCGGTGGGTCTGTTCGGCGGCAGTTTCGACCCGGTCCATGCCGGGCATCTGCATGTGGCGCGGCTGGCCATGCGCCGCCTCGGCCTGCACCGTTTCTGGTGGCTGGTCTCGCCGCGCAACCCGCTGAAAACCCGAGCGCCGGGAGATTATGCGCGCCGCCTGAACGCCGTCGCCGCGCTGGCCGCCGCGCCGCGGATGATGGTCAGCGATGTCGAGGCGCGGCTGGGCGCGGGCCGCAGCATCGACGTCGTGCTGGCGCTGAAACGGCGCTGGCCCCGCGTGCGGTTCGTGTGGGTGATCGGGGCGGACAATCTGAAAACCTTTCACCGCTGGGCGCGCTGGCGCGAGATTTTCACGGCCCTGCCGGTGGCGGTGATCGCCCGGCCGCCGGACGCGTTGCGCGCCCGATTGTCGCCCGCCGCGCGGATGTTCGCCCGGACGCGCATTCCCCAGGAACGCGCCGCCGCGCTGACCATTATGCAGCCACCGGTCTGGACCTATCTCACCGGCCCGCTGCACGGGGAATCGTCCACCGCCCTGCGCGGCGGGATCAACGCCTGATCAACGCCCACGCCAGCATCAGGGTCACCAGCAGCATGACCAACAGGGCCAGTTCGCTCGGAGCGGCGGCGACCCGCTCTAGAACGCCCATGTAAAAGCCTGGCTGGCCGCGCTCGATCTCGGGATCAAAAGACCCCTTCGCGAACCACAGGATATTCAGCCCAAGGCCGAAAAAGCTCAGGAAACTTATGAAATAAAGGGACATTTCGCTGCGCCGGCGCGCCCGGTCAGCAAAGCCCGTCAACAGTTTATCCAGCACGCGGCGGCGCGCCGCGGCGGCGGCTTCGGCGCCGGCCCTCACCGCTTCGAAACGGAAAACGCGCTGCAGGCTCTGGAACATTGTCTTGCGCGGATCCTTGTAAGCGGCGTCGAGAACCGGAAGCTGCTGGTCCAGATGGTCCTGCGTCTGGTCCAGCGCCGCCGCCAGCCGGGTCAGGTGCGCCGCGGCCTTGCGGCTGGCTGTGCGGTCCATGCGCAGGCGCAACAGCTCCGAGCTGGTGCGGAAGGAATCATAGCAGGCATAGGTGTAATGGCTGACACACATCGCGGCGTCGAGCTGGTTGGAATAGAAGTTATCCGCCGAGCCGATGAACACAGTGCGTCCGTCAGACGGCAGGACCTGAAGCCCGTCTGTCCGGGGAAGCGCAATCCGCTCCACGCCGGTCAGGCTGACGCCCGGCGGCGGCGACACTTTTTCGCGGAAGAATACGCGGTGCGTCCACAGCACCCGCTCCCGGCCGGCGTCATACCGCGACAGGTCAAGAAGTTCACGGTTCACGGCTTCGTCCGGGTCGGGGAACAGTCGGGTCTGCGCCGCCCGTCTACCGCGCACCTCTTGTTCGCATGCCCTTGCGCGTGTCAGCAGCGCCGCGACCTCGTCCCGCCAGCGCCTTTCGATCGCGTTCGACCATTCAAACCCGAGCTGCCCCGTCCGGCCGCCAAGCTGGTCCACCCGCGCGCCGCTGTCCGGATACGCGGCCTCGAACTGCAGGACGCCGAGATTGAAGCCGAACAGGCTGAGCCGGATTCGGGACAGGCTCACCCGGTCATCCGCCCCGAACGCGTCACGGATCGCCGGAGCGTCAGACAGCGCCGCCGCCGCCTCCAGAATATCTGGAACGGAAATGATGAACGCCGGACCAAAGCAATAGGGAACGCGGTCAACGACCACCTCGTCATAGAGTGCGCCGCCGCCATAAATGCGACCGTACCCGGACACGGCCGTAATGGCGCTGTCTGGTTCGTTCCGGCAACAGGCCGTGATCACGCGCTGCGCGTAGTCCGGGAATTCCAGGATCGTGTTCCAGTTGACAGTGAAAGGCAGGCGAAACGGGCTGACATGAAAGATCGGGCTGTCAGGCATGGTTGATTCTTTCGGGTGATTGGCGTGCAGGCGGGCCGGAAACCCTAACCTGTCGGGGCCGCACTTCAACCTCGAAGCCCGCCGTGAAGCGTGCTAGGATTCAGCAGGGCCGGATGAAGGAGCAGGACCGCTGACCACCGAACGCAAACGCCGGAGCGCGGGCGAAATCGCCGCGCCCGTCAGGCTTTCCGGCGACAAGGGATCGGCCGGCGCGCTGGAGCCGCTGATTCTCGGCGTGCTGGATGACGACAAGGCCGAAGACGTGATCAGCGTCGATCTGCGCGGCAAATCCTCCGTCACCGATGTGATGATCATCGCCTCCGGGCGGTCGCAGCGTCATGTCGGCGCCATCGCCGACCATGTCATACGCGCCATCAAGGACGCCGGGCTTGGTCGCGCCCGGGTGGAGGGGCTGCCGGCCTGCGACTGGGTGTTGCTCGACGCCGGCGACGTGGTGGTGCATCTGTTCCGGCCCGAGGTGCGCAGCTTCTACGATCTCGAAAAGATGTGGTCGGTGGAGCCGCCCTCCGCCGCCGGCTGACGCCATGCGCCTCGTCATCATCGCCGCCGGCCGCATCCGCCCCAGCCCGGAACGGGTGCTGCTGGAGGATTATCTGGAGCGCGCGACGCGGCTCGGCCGCTCCATCGGCCTCGGCCCGGCGGCGGAGACAGAGATCGACAATCGCGGCTTCGACGACGCCGGAGAGGAGACCGCCGCCTTGCTGGCCGCGGTTCCGGATGGCGCGCGGCGGGTGATCCTGGATGAGCGTGGACGCGCCCTGACCTCGCCGGATTTCGCGGCGCAGCTGGCCGCCTGGCGCGACGAGGGCGCCCGCGCCGCGGCCTTCCTGATCGGCGGGCCGGACGGTTTCGCTGAACCGGCGCGCAAGGGCGCGGACCTGGTGCTGGCCTTCGGGCCGATGGTGTGGCCGCACCGGCTGGTGCGCGTGATGCTGGCCGAACAGCTTTACCGCGCGGTCTCGATCCTGACCGGTTCTCCCTATCATCGTGATTGAGCGTTAACCGCGCGGATCTAGCTTTCAGCCCATGCTTACGGCCCTGTTGACCCTTCTGCTGCTGCTCCAGCCCGCCGGCGCGTCCGGCCAGGAAGAAATCGAGCGCCTGGAGCGCGAACGCGCCGAGGCCGAGGACCGCGCCGCCGAAGCCCGGGCCGAGGCCGACGCGCTGGCCGAGGAGATCGCCGGGCTGCAGGAGCGGCTGGTGGCCGCCGGGCGGCGCGCCGAGGCCAGCGAACGCAGCGCGCTGGCTTCGGAGGCGCGCATCGCGGAACTGGCCGCAGAGGAATGGGCGATTCTCGCCCGTCTCGACGCCGACCGCGAAACCCTGACCAGCGTGCTGATGGCGCTGCAGCGCATAGAAATGGCCAGCCCCCCCGCGCTGGCCGCCGCCCCCGGCGACGCCGCCGAGGCCGCGCGCGCCGCCGCCCTGATGGCCGAGATCGCCCCGGCCCTGCGCGCCCGCGCCGCCGCGCTGGCCGAAGAGCTGGAGTCGTTGCGTATAGTGCGTGAGGCCGCGGAACGCGAACGCGGCGCGCTGGGCGGCGCCGAGGCGGCGCTGGATGCGCAGCGGCGCGAGATCGAGGCGCTGCTGACTGAGCGCCGGACACTGGAGACGCGACGGCGCGACGAGGCCCGCCGCTTCGCCGAGACCGCCGCCCGCGCCGGGGCCGAAGCGCTGAACCTGCGCGAACTGGTGGCGGCGTTGCGCCGCGCCGAAACGGTGGAGCCGCGCCTGCACCCGCGTCGCGTCACCGGGGACGAGGACGGAATTCCGGAACCGGTCCTGCGCCCGTCCTCATCGGAGCTGGTGGCGGCGCTTCGGCCCGAGGAGCCGCTGGAGACGCTGCGTTTCGCCGACGCCCGAGGCCTGCTGCGTCCGCCGGCGGCGGGAAGCCTGCACCGGCGTTTCGGCCAGCGCGACGCCCAGGGCGAGGTGCTTCAGGGCGTGCTGATCCGCACCCGGGCGCGGGCCCAGGTCACCGCCCCTTTCGACGGCCGGGTGGAATACGCCGGCGGATTCGGCGCCTATGGCGGTCTCTTGATCCTGAATGTCGGGGACGATTACTATATCGTACTGGCGGGCATGGCCGCGGTTTACGCCGAGGCCGGCCGGGCGGTGCTGGCCGGAGAGCCGGTGGGCGCCATGCCTGATCGCGGCGAACCGGCGCCGGAATTGTATCTGGAGATCCGGCGCGGCGACGCGGCGGTGGATCCGGAACCCTGGCTGAGGCCGGACGCGCGCGCCGGGTGACGCCATGATGCGGACGCAAATCATCCGCACCCTGCTCGCGCGATCGGCGCCTGTCCGCGATGCGGCGGGCCGCCTGTGGAAGGATAGAGGGCTCATGCGCCTGAACATCGTCGCCGCCGCCGCGGCCTTCGTGCTGGGGATCGTCATGCTGGGCATGGCGGTCAACGCCGAAGGCGCGGACCGCAACCGGGAGCAGACCTTCCGGCAGCTTGAGCTGTTCGGCGACATCCTGAGCCGCATCGAGTCCGACTATGTGCAGCCGGTGGACGACGCCGAGCTGATCGAGGCGGCGATTGAGGGCATGCTGCGCTCTCTGGACCCGCATTCCAGCTATCTGAACCCTGACTCGTTCCGGGACATGCAGGTGGCGACACGCGGCGAATATGGCGGTCTGGGCATGGAGGTGACCATGCGCGATGACTACGTCACCGTGGTCGCGCCCTTCGCCGACACCCCGGCCGAACGCGCCGGCATCCAGACCGGGGACCGCATCATCGGCGTCGATGGCGACTCGCTGATCGGCCAGGGCGTCGACGCCGCCGTCAACCGCATGCGCGGCGCGGTGGGCGAGCCGGTGACCATAACCATCCTGCGCGATGGCGAGGAGCCTTTCGACCTGACCCTGGTGCGCGAGACAATTCCGCTGCGCTCCGTCGCCTGGCGGATCGAGGACGGGGCCGGCTATCTGCGCGTCATGGCCTTCAACGAACACACCACCGAAGCGCTGACATCGGCGCTGGCCGACATGCGCCGCGAGTTCGGCCGCGATATTCCCGGCCTGGTCCTTGACCTGCGCAGCAATCCCGGCGGCTTGCTGGACCAGGCCATCGGGGTGACCAACGCCTTCCTGGACGGCGGCGAGGTGGTCACCACCCGCTACCGCAACCCGCGTGAAAACCAGCGCTACAACGCCCGCGGCGGCGATGCGCTGAACGGCGCGCCGATGGTGGTGCTGATCAATAACGGCTCGGCCAGCGCGTCCGAGATCGTCGCCGGCGCCCTGCAGGACCGCGAACGCGCCGTGGTGGTGGGCATGACCAGCTTCGGCAAGGGATCGGTGCAGACCATCATTCCGCTGCGCGGCGGCCGCGACGGCGCCCTGCGCCTGACCACCGGGCGCTATTACACGCCTTCCGGACGCTCGATCCAGGCCACGGGCATCGAGCCGGACATCCATATCGCCGCGCGCCGCATAACCGAGGGGCAGCGATTCGCCAGTGAAGGCGCCCTTCCCAACGCGCTGGCCAACGAGAATGGCGAACAACGCAACGGCCACGCGCCCGAGGAGATCGAACAGCCGCCCGAAGGCTGGGACGAGACCCGCGACTACCAGCTGCACCGGGCGGTGGAGATTCTGAACGCCCGCATGGCGGTGCGTCAGGCTGCGCTGCAACGCTGATCCGACTCCCCGCGTTAACCGTTTCTTACCCGGCCGGCGGCGAGGGTTCCGCCAGGTCCGCGGCGATGCGATTCGCCAGCCGCGGCAGGGGATGTCCGCCGGAGCCATGACCGCAGCCGTCTTCCGTTCCTCCCGCGCCGGCTCGCCGCTGAGAGCGCCGATGATCGCCGGCGGCGCCGCCGGTGTGATGTTCGCCTTCGGCCTGGCCGCCATCGCCCTGTTCGGCGATCCCGGTCATCAGCAATCGGGTGTTCGCGGCGCGCTGGCCCCGGCGCCCGAACTTCAGATCCGCGCCGAGGCCGCCGGTCCTGACAACCCTGCGGCGGCGCCCGCAGAGGACGGCGCCCGCGCGCCCGTCACCTTCACCGGCGAAGGCGAGCAGGAGCCGCGCCTGGCCGGAGTGTCCGAGGATTTCCCGCAGGGCGCGCCCCGCAACGGCGCAACGGCGGCGCGCCCGGCGCGACAGGGGTTGCCGCCCGCGCCCGTGGCGACGCTGACCGAGCCGGGTCCGGCCGGTCCGCTGCCGGTGATCGGGCCGGACGGAACCCGGCCCAGCCGCGCCTACGCCCGCCCGTTCACCGGCGACCCCAACGCCCCGACGGTGGCGCTGGTCATCGGCGGCATGGGGCTGAACCGGGCGGTGACCGAAGCCGCCATCGACCGTCTGCCGCCGGAAGTGGCCCTCAGCTTCGCGCCTTACGCCCGCGACCTGCAAAGCTGGGTCGACCGCGCCCGCGCCGCCGGCCACGAGGTGCTGATCGAACTGCCGATGGAACCGTTCGACTATCCCAACAACGACCCCGGTCCGCACACCCTGCTGGCCGACGCCGCCTGGCCGGAGAACGAGCGCCGCCTGCTGTGGGTGCTGAGCCGCGTCGGCGGCTATTACGCCGCCGCCAATTATCTTGGCGCGCGCTTCACTACCGCCGAGACGCCGATGGGCGCCGTGCTGGCCGAACTGGAACGCCGCGGCGTCGCCTACCTTCATGACGGCACCGGGCGTCGCGCCACCGTAGAGCGCGCCGGCGACGGCGCGCGCGCCGACTGGGCGATCGCCGACCGGGTTCTGGACGAGGACCCCTCGCCGCGCGCGGTGGACGAGCGGCTGCTGACGCTGGAGGCGCTGGCGCTGCAGAACGGAACCGCGCTGGGCGCCGGCTTCGCCTATCCCGCCACCATCGAACAGGTGGCGCAATGGGCAGAGGGGCTGGAGGCGCGCGGCTATCAGCTGGCGCCGCCATCGGCGGTGACCGCCATGCGCCAGGCCCGCCGCCGCACGCAAAGCGCCGCGCAGTGAACCCCAAAACCGCAGCGCCTGACCTGTCCCTTTACCGCCCGAATGTCGGCATTGTGCTGTTCAATGCGCAGGGTCGGGTGTGGATCGGGCGCCGCAATGACGCCGCAAGCCCCTTCAACTGGCAGTTTCCGCAAGGCGGCGTCGATGGCTGCGAAACCCCGGCGCAGGCGGCGCTGCGCGAGCTGGAAGAGGAGACGGGGATCGCCCCGGCACTCGCCGAACCGCTGGCCGAGCTTGGCCGCTGGCTGGTCTATGACTTCCCGCCAGAGGTGGCGGCGCAGCCGAAACAGAAGGGCTGGAAGGGCCAGAAACAGCGCTGGTTCGCTTTCCGCTTTCTGGGCGCGGACGACGACTTCCGCCTCGACGCCCATGGCAAGCCGGAGTTCGATGCCTGGCGGTGGGAGCGCCTTGCCGCCGTCCCCGCCCTGATCATTCCGTGGAAACGCCCGGTCTATGAGGAAGTGGCGCGGGAGTTCGCCCGATTGGCCGGCTGATCAGTTGCGGAACTCGTCATCGCCATGGTCGGGGCAGCGCGGCGTGGCTTCGTTGTCATCGCCCCTCATCATCCAGCAGTCGCCGAGGATCGAGCAGTAGCACACCTCCACCACCGCACCGTCGATGGCAGCGGACACCGCGTCGATCGCCTGCTGTCCGCCGACGCCGAGAATGACGGCGTCCTCGCCCGGCGCGAATATGCGCCGATTGACATACCCATGACGGATGCGCGCGCCGCTCACCGCTTCGGGCAAGGTTGCGATAATGTCGGCATAGGCGCGGATCACCTCGTCATCGCGGCTGACGCGCACAGAGCGCACCTCGGCCGGACCGACGCCGCGATTGGCGAAGACGACCTCGAACACCGGCTCGCCCGCATCGTTCTCGGTAAGGTTGGTGAAACTGACCAGCCGCGGCCAGACCTGGGCCTCCAGCGCGACGCGCGCATCGCGCGCCTGCACCCAGGTGGCGTAAAGCGCGGCGCAGGAAATGACCACGGCGACCACCGCCGTCACCGTCTGCGCCATCGCCATGCGCGCGAAGTACCGCTCGGTCTTGCTCAGGCCGGCCTGGCTGTCACTGGTGTCGTTCATCTGCGCCCCCCGCCGGACCCTAGGGGAGACGCCCGGCCCGCGGCAAGTCGCGCGCACGGATTTGCGCCTTGCGGGGCGGCCCTCGCGCCAACCATCATCCTGTGCCAACATCAGACGGTCTTTAAGGGAGACGGGCATGGGCGAAGGGACAACCCGCCGCGCCGTCGCGCTCGGCCTCGGCGGGGTCAGCATCGTGGCCGCCGGGGGACTGGTCTGGCGCGCGCATGACGCAGGCGTGCTCGGCGCCGCAGACAGCCCCGCCTACCAGCCCTGGGCCGACTGGCGCGACGAACCGCTGCACGGTCCGCTGGCCATTGTCCGCGCCGGGATTCTGGCCGCCAACGCCCACAACACCCAGCCCTGGCGGTTCGAGGTCCGGGAGGACCACATCGCCCTGCATGCCGATCCGGCGCGTCATCTCGGCGCTTTCGACCCGTTCCGGCGCGAGATGCATCTGTCGCTGGGCTGCGCGCTGGAGAACATGGCCATCGCCGCGCAGGCGGCGGGCCATGACGCCGAAATCCACCCCGAATCCGGCGATCTGCCGCCGGGCGGTCCGGACACCAGTCTGGCCGCGGTGATGACGCTGACCCCGGGCGAGGCGCGCGAACAACCGCTTCTGAACGCCATCGCTCAGCGGCATACCCATCGCGGCTCCTATCTGCCGGTTCCGGCGCCGCAGGATGCACAGCAGGCGATGCGCGCCATGGCCGAGGCCGAAGGGATGCGGTTGGTCCTTTACGAAGACGGCCCGGAAAAGGGGCGGCTGGGGGAGCTGGTCGTCTCCGCCACCGAAACCATCATCCATGACGCGGAAATGGCGCAGGCCAGCGCCGCCTGGTTCCGCTTCACCCGCCGCGCGGTCGAGGAACACCGCGATGGCATCACACTGGACGCCGCCGGCCTGCCGCCGCTGATCCTCGCCGCCGCCAAAATGCTGCCGTCTCCGGGCGCCGAGGCCGCCGACCGGCAATGGCTGGAGGCGACGCGCGCCGTGCATGTCGGCACGGCGCCGCTGCTGGGCATGATCTGCGTCGACGGGCTTTATGATCGTGCGGCAACGCTGACCGCCGGGCGGCTGTGGCAGCGCCTGCACCTGTGGATGACCACGCAGGGCATGGCCGCCCAGCCGCTGAACCAGCCGGTGGAGATCGTCGACCGCGAGGCGGAACTGGGCCGCGAACCGGCGATGGCCGCGGCGCTGGCGCAGCTGACCGGGGATACCGAAATGCGGCCGACCTTCGTGTTCCGCGCCGGTTACGCCCTGCGCCCGGCGCGGCCCAGCCCCCGCAGACCCGCCGCGGCGGTCATCGCCTGAACGCATCCGATTTGCAATTGGCGCGCATCATTCCCTTCAAGCCAACGAGCAGGGGGACGCCGCCATCATGATCCGACAATTCGCCGCCGTCGCACTTACCCTGGTTTTCTCCAGCGGCGTCGCCGCCTCCGAGGCGCCTCCCGTCGATCTTGAAGCGCTTGACGCCCGCCTGGCGGAGATCATCGAAGCCCGCGAGGTCGTTGGCGCGGGCGTGGCTGTCTTCGATCTGGATGGCGTGATGTTCGCCCGCGGATATGGCTATGTGGACCGGGAAGCCGGGATAGAGGCCGGCGCCGATACCGCGTTCCGCGCCGGCTCGGTCTCCAAGCTGGTCACGGCGCTGGCCGCCATGCGCCTTGCAGAGGCGGGATCCCTTGATCTTGACGCACCGCTTCGCGTGATCGCCCCGGAAATCGATTTCACCAATCGCTTTGAAAGCGAACACCCTGTCCGGCTGGCGCACCTGCTGGAACACACGACCGGCTGGGACGACATCCAGCCGCAAGAATACCGCAACTTTCCGGAGGGCACACGGCTTGCCGACGGGCTCGCCGATAATCCGCGGTCACGCACATCGCGCTGGGCGCCGGGTCATTACGCCAGCTATTCCAATTCCGGGGCCGCCGTTATGGGCCGGGTGATCGAGATCGTGACCGGCCAGCCGTTCGAAGCGGCCGCGCGAACCCTCGTCTTTGAGCCGCTGGGGCTTGCTAGCGCGAGCTTCGACCAGGACGCGCCCGAGCGCCGCATCGCCAGTTATCACACGGTCGAGGAGCGGGCGGACTTCACCCGCATCTGGGCGGCGCCCTCGGGTGGGCTTTCCATCAGCGCCCGCGATCTGGGAGAGGTGGGCCGGGTGCTGCTGTCTGGCGGCGGGGGGCTGATCTCCGCGCAATCCGTCGCCCGCATGGAGCATGGCCAAACCAGCCGGGCCGCGCGCGCTGAGGCGCAGCGTTACGGGCTTGGCTTTTTCGAGTGGCGCGCGGCGACAGGCGTTTGGACCGGTCATGGCGGCGCCATCGACAGGGCCCAGGCCGAAGTCTTTTACGACCGGGCCTCGGGGCGTGGCTATGCGCTTCTGGTCAATACCGGCGGGCGCGGCATGCCGGAAATGCGCACCGCCTTGCGCACCGCGCTGGGCGCCCCCGAGCCCCGGCCGGAAGCCGAGGCCGGCTGGCATCTGCCCGAAGGCGCCGCAGGCATGTACCGGATCATCAATCCCCGTCAGGAAATGTTCCGCATCATGCTGGACCTGCTTCAGCCAAGGCGTGTCTGGCAGTGCGGCGGCGAAATGTGTGTCGCCACCGGCTTCGGCGGCGAGCCACGGCGTTACACGCCGATGGGCGGCGGGCACTTCTTCATGACGGAAGAGCCGTTCCGGCGCATGTCCGTGATCGCCGCGGACGAAGGCCGCTTCGAGCTTGTCTATGACGATGGTGAAAGCTGGGCCCGCTCAAGCCGGGTGCGCCTTCTGGCGCCGCCCGCGCTGCTGGTTGCAACGCTTCTGGCGTTCGCGGTCGGGGTTTTGACCCTGCTGATTTGGGCTGCGGCCCGGCCCTTCGGCGTATTCAGGGGATCGAACCGCTGGCGAGTATGGATCTGGCCCAGCCTGTCCGTGGCCCTGCTCGGCCTCGGCGCGGGCGCATTCATGACCCTGTCGTCAGGCGATGTTCTGGCCAATCTCGCCGGGCCGTCATTGCCCGGGCGTGTCTTTCAGTTCGCGACGTTTGGTTTCGGCCTGCTCGCCCTGACCGGGGTATTGGCGGCGCTGAGCGCCCGTGACGTTCGCCTGTTCGCCCGCATCCAGGCCGGCGCGACAAGCGCGTTGCTCGCCCTGGCCTGGGGCTGGGTGGCGGCTTATGGCTGGGTGGGGCTGACTTTGTGGAGCTATACGCCCCGCATCTACGGCGTGTGAGAACCGGACCGCGTAAGAGGTCTAGGCCTAACCCAGGCTGGCTTCGAGCGCCTGCAGACGCGAGAGCGCGGCCTGCGCCGCGGCTTTGCCCTCGTCGGTCTTGGCGTCGGCGAGGTCTTCCTTCGCCGCCGCGATGTCCTTGCCCAGCTGGGCGCGATCGACCGAGGCCAGCGGCACGGCGTCTTCGGCGAGGATGGTCAGCCCCTCGGGCGCCACTTCGGCGAAGCCGCCATTGATGAAGGTGCGCTCCACCTTGCCGCCGTCATGCACGGCGATGGCGCCGGGGCGGATGGCGCTCATCACCGGCGCGTGGCCGGGCAGGACGCCGAAATCGCCCTCTTCGCCGGGGACGACGACCATGTCGACCGCGCCGGCGAACAGCCGCCGTTCAGGCGAGACCAGGTCGAATTTCAGCTTGTCAGCCATGGCGCTTTTCCTTCGCGGCGAGGGCGGCGTCGAACGCCGTCGCGGCCGCATTGAACTTGTCCCGGCAGCCGGGATTGCAGAACCCGACCACCGCGCCGCGATAGACGGTGAGGGAATCCTCCCTCACCGGATCGCCCGACCAGGGACAGACGTCATTGACGCAGTCCCCGATATTCAGCGCGGGATCGGTCATGCGTCTCCTTACGCGGCTTCCGCCGCCATCGCCTCGGCCTTTTTCACCGCGTCCTCGATGCCGCCGCACATGTAGAAGGCCGGCTCGGGCAGGTGGTCATACTCGCCGTCGCAGATGGCCTTGAAGCTTTTCACCGTGTCCTTGATGTCGACCAGCACGCCGGAGAAGCCGGTGAACACTTCCGCCACATGGAAGGGTTGCGACAGGAAACGTTCGATCTTGCGCGCCCGGGCCACGGTCAGCTTGTCCTCTTCGGACAGCTCGTCCATGCCCAGAATGGCGATGATGTCCTGCAGCGACTTGTATTTCTGCAGGATCTCCTGCACCCGGCGGGCGGTTTCGTAATGCTCCTCGCCGACGATGCGCGGCTCCAGAATCCGCGAGGTGGAGTCGAGCGGGTCCACGGCCGGATAGATGCCCTTTTCCGCGATGCCGCGCGACAGCACGGTGGTGGCGTCAAGGTGCGAGAAGGTAGTGGCCGGGGCCGGGTCGGTCAGGTCGTCGGCGGGCACGTAGATGGCCTGCACCGAGGTGATCGACCCCTTGGAGGTGGAGGTGATGCGCTCCTGCAGCGCGCCCATGTCGGTGGCCAGCGTCGGCTGGTAACCCACCGCCGAGGGGATGCGGCCCAGCAGCGCCGACACTTCCGAACCCGCCTGCGTGAAGCGGAAGATGTTGTCGACGAAGAACAGCACGTCCTTGCCTTCCTCGTCGCGGAAATATTCGGCCTGCGCCAGACCGGTCAGCGCCACGCGGGCGCGCGCGCCCGGCGGCTCGTTCATCTGGCCGAACACCAGCGCGGCGCGGCTGCCCTCGCCGCCGCCGGCCTTGTTCACGCCCGACTCGATCATCTCGTGATAGAGGTCGTTGCCCTCACGGGTGCGCTCGCCGACGCCGGCGAACACCGAATAGCCGCCATAGGCCTTGGCGATGTTGTTGATCAGCTCCTGGATCAGCACCGTCTTGCCGACGCCGGCGCCGCCGAACAGGCCGATCTTGCCGCCCTTGGCGTAGGGACACAGCAGGTCGATGACCTTGATGCCGGTGACCAGCATTTCGGCCTCGGTCGCCTGCTCCTCGAAGCTGGGGGCCGGGCGGTGGATCGGCAGCGTCATCTTGTGCGGCACGGCGCCGGCCTCGTCGATCGGCTCGCCGATCACGTTCATGATCCGGCCCAGCGTTCCGGGGCCGACCGGCACCATGATCGGGGCGCCAGTGTCGGTCACCCTCACGCCGCGCTGCAGCCCTTCGGTGGAGTCCATGGCGATGGTGCGCACGGTGTTCTCGCCGAGGTGCTGGGCGACCTCGAGCACCAGGCGCTGGCCGTCGTTCTCGGTCTCCAGCGCGTTCAGAATGTCGGGCAGGCCGCCGTCGAAGGCAACGTCGACCACGGCACCGGTGATCTGCGTGACGCGGCCGGTCAGGCCCGACGTCTTCGCTTTCGCAGGCGTTTTCGGCGCGGCTTTCGCGGCCGGGGTCTTTTTCGGCGCGGCCTTCGGCTTGGCGGCGGCTTTCGGTTTGGCGGGCGTCTTGGCCATTGTCGTTCGGTCCTTCCTGCGTGCGGTCTCTTACAGCGCCTCGGCGCCGGAGATGATTTCGGTCAGTTCGGTGGTGATCTTGGCCTGGCGGGTGCGGTTGTAGACCAGGTTCAGCTTGCCGATCAGATCGCCGGCGTTGCGCGTGGCGTTGTCCATGGCGGCCATCTTGGCCCCCATCTCGCCGGCGGCGTTCTCCAGCAGCGCGGCCAGGATCACGGTGTCGATATAGCGCGGCAGCAGCACGCGCAGGATCTCTTCCTCGTCCGGCTCGTATTCATAGACCGCGCCCTTCAGGTCCGGCTTCGCCGCGCCCTCGTCGATGGCTTCGGCGGCGGGAACCAGCGTCTGGGCGCGCGGCTTCTGGCTGATCACGGAAACGAATTCGGACGAGATCAGTTCGCAGGCGTCGAACTCGCCCTCCGCGAACATGGCGCGCAGGCGTTCGCCGGTCTGAGCGGCGAGGGCGGCGTTCGATTCGGCGCTGGCGATCTCGACGACGCCGATGATGTCCCTGGCGTAGACGCGCTTCAGGGCGTCGCCGCCCTTCTTGCCGACGCAGAGGATTTTCACCGTCTTGCCCTGGCCCTTCAGCGCCGCGATGCGTTCGCGCGCCTTGCGGGCGATATTGGTGTTGAAGCCGCCGCACAGGCCGCGATCGGCGGTCAGCACCACGATCAGGCGGGTTTCGTCCTTGCCGGTTCCGATCAGCAGCCGCGGCGCGCCGGGCGACCCGGCCATCGAGGCCGACAGATTGGCCATCACCGCCGCCATCTTCTGGGCGTAGGGGCGCGCGGCCTCGGCCGCTTCCTGCGCGCGGCGCAGCTTGGCCGCGGCGACCATCTGCATCGCCTTGGTGATCTTCTGCGTCGACCGCACCGAGGCGATCCGGTTGCGCAGATCCTTGAGGCTGGCCATGCGGCGCTCCCGTGGCGGTCCGTTAGGCGAAGGCCGCCGTGAAGGCGTCCAGAACCGATTTCAGCTTCGCTTCGCTGTCGTCGCTCAGCTTCTTGTCCTCGCGGATGGTCTTCAGCAGCGCGGCGTGATCGGCGTGCAGATGGCGCAGCAGCGCGGCCTCGAACCGGCGCACCGCCCCCACCTCCAGCTTGTCGAGATAGCCGCGCGTGCCGGCGAAGATCACGCACACCTGCTCTTCCATCGCCAGCGGCGAGAACTGCGGCTGTTTCAGCAGCTCGGTCAGGCGGGCGCCGCGGTTCAGCAGCCGCTGCGTCGCGGCGTCCAGATCGCCGCCGAACTTGGCGAAGGCCGCCATTTCGCGGTACTGGGCCAGCTCGCCCTTCATCTTGCCGGCAACGGATTTCATCGCCTTGGTCTGGGCCGCCGAACCGACGCGGCTCACCGAGATGCCGACGTTAACCGCCGGACGGATGCCCTGGTAGAACAGGTCGGTCTCGAGGAAGATCTGGCCGTCGGTGATGGAGATGACGTTGGTCGGGATATAGGCCGACACGTCGTTGGCCTGGGTCTCGATCACCGGCAGGGCGGTCAGCGAGCCGCCGCCATTGTCCTCGTTCAGCTTCGCCGCACGCTCCAGCAGGCGGGAGTGCAGGTAGAACACGTCGCCCGGATAGGCCTCGCGCCCCGGCGGGCGGCGCAGCAGCAGCGACATCTGGCGATACGCCACCGCCTGTTTCGACAGGTCGTCATAGACGATCAGCGCGTGCATGCCGTTGTCGCGGAACCATTCGCCCATGGCGCAGGCCGTGAACGGGGCCAGGAACTGCATCGGCGCCGGGTCCGACGCCGTGGCGGCGACGATGATGGTGTAATCGAGCGCACCGTTCTCCTCGAGCGTTTTCACGATCTGGGCGACGGTCGAGCGCTTCTGGCCCACCGCGACATAGACGCAATATAGCTTCTCGGACTCGTTCTTCGACTGGTTGACCTGTTTCTGGTTCAGGATGGTGTCCAGCGCGATCGCGGTCTTGCCCGTCTGACGGTCGCCGATGATCAGCTCGCGCTGGCCGCGGCCGATCGGGATCATGGCGTCGATCGCCTTGATGCCGGTGGCCATCGGCTCGTGCACCGACTTGCGGGGAATGATGCCCGGCGCCTTGACGTCCGCCCGGCGGCGCTCGGCGACATTTTTCAGCGGGCCCTTGCCGTCGATCGGCTCGCCCAGCCCGTCGACCACGCGGCCCAGCAGGCCCTTGCCCACCGGCGCGTCGACGATGGCGCCCAGGCGCTTGACCACGTCGCCTTCCTTGATGCCGCGGTCATCGCCGAAGATCACGCAGCCGACATTGTCGCGCTCCAGGTTCAGGGCCATGCCCTTCACGCCGCCGGTGAACTCCACCAGCTCGCCGGCCCTGACCTGGTCGAGGCCGTGAACGCGGGCGATGCCGTCGCCCACCGACAGCACCCGGCCGACGTCCGAAACCCTGGCTTCGGCGCCGTAATTCTTGATTTGCTCTTTCAGGATGGCGGAAATTTCCGCGGCGCGGATGTCCATGGCGTCAGGCCTCTTTCATCACCGTGCGAAGCCCGTCGAGCTTCGTTTTGAGGGAGGAATCGTACATGCGCGAGCCGACCTGGACGACCAGCCCGCCGAGAAGTTCGGGCCGCACCTCGGCCCGGATGTCGACATCATGGCCAAGGGCGCGCTTCAGCGCGCCTTTCAGGGCCTCGATTTCCTTGCCCGACAGGGCGGCGGCGCTCTGCACCCGCGCGGCGGAGACCCCGCGCGCCGATGCGGCCAGACCGGCGTAGGCGCGGGCGATGCCGCCCAGCGCGCCGGCGCGGCCATTGTGCGCGGCGACGGCCAGCATGTTTGCGGTCAGGGCATGCAGTTTCGCCTTCTTCGCCAGCGCGGCCAGCGCGGCTGCCTTCTGGGCGGCGGGGAAAACCGGGTTCTTCAGCGCCGACGCCAGTTCGGCGTTACCGGCCAGCAGCGCCTCGATGCGCGCCATGTCGGCCTCGACCGCAGCGGCGGCCTTGCCCTCGGCGGCCAACTCGAACAGGGCGGCGGCATAGCGCCCGGCCGCCCCGGTGGTGATCGCAGTGTCGCCGCTCATCGCTTCGCGCCGTCCGCTCCTTGGCCGCGGCGCCGGATCGCTGGGTGGAGCGAGACGTAACCGCTTGGAATTATTCGATTTTTTATATCAGAGCCACGGCGTGGGAATCCGGGCCCCCGAAGTCCGGCGCCGCCATAGCATGAAGGGTTGGGGGCGGCAACCCGGCCCCGCTGCGGCGGGCGCGCGCAGGGCCGGTCAGGGCGTTTCGCCGCCTGCGCCGCCGGGAAAGGCGCGCTCCGCGCTGCGCCGTTCATGCAGCACGCGCAGGATTTCGATTCCGCCCGCGACTGGCCTGTACCAGATCACATGCCGGCGCGCCGGATGGCTCAGCACGCCCTTGACTATGTCGTCGCGCCTGCGGCCCAGGCCCGGCATATGGGCGAGCCGTGCGAACATGTCCTCCAGACCGTGGATATAGGCGTTGCGTTGGTCGCGTCCCCAGACAGCCTCGGTATAAAATGCGATATCGCGCAAATCGGCCTTCGCCTCGGCGGTGAGGCGGAACTCAGCCACGCCGCTCGCGATCCAGTTCGGCGATGAAATCCTTGGCGCTCCACTCGGCCAGTTCACCGCGCTCGGCCTGCTCCCAGCCAACCATCACCTGCGCCCGCAGGGCTTCAAGGTCTTCCGCCTCGATGTGCTCCACCCGAATGCGCTCGCGCAGCGCCTCGCGGATCACCTCGCTGGCGTTGTTGTAAAGCCCGCTTTCGACCTTGCGGCGCACATAGGCCTCGAGCGCGGCGGTGAGAGAGATATGCATGGTCCGGCCTCCTTCGGCGCGGGAATAATACAAACTTTGACAATCTTTGTCAGCCGCCGCCCGTCCCGCCGTTCGACAGCCTGCGCAAGGGCCGCTAGACAGGGCGCGAGGGAGCGCCATGCGCGACGTGATCGTCATCGGCCTCGGCGCGATGGGAAGCGCCGCGGCGCTGCATCTGGCCCGCGCCGGGGCGGACGTGCTGGCGCTGGACCGGTTCGGGCCGGGGCACGGGCGCGGCTCCAGCCACGGCGCCACGCGGGTGATCCGCCGCGTCTACGCCGAGGGCGAGATCTACATGCCGCTGCTGGGCCGGGCCTACGCCCTGTGGGCGGCGATGGAGCGCGACAGCGGCCAGACTTTCCTGAACGCCTGCGGCGGTCTGGACATCGGGCCCGAGGGCGGCGCGCTGGTGCGCACGGCGCTGAAAACCGCCGAGGATCACGCGATCGCCCACGAAACGCTGGACGCCGCGGCGATCATGGCGCGCTTTCCGGCGCTGCGGGTTCCGAAGGGCATGGCCGGGGTGTTCGCGCCGCAGTCGGGGCAATTGTTCTCCGGCGCCGCAAACGCCTGGATGCGCGAAACGGCGGAGGCGGCGGGGGCGGAGCTGCGCTGGAACGAAGCCGTCACCGGCTGGCGCCGGTCGGGCAAGAGCCTGAGCGTGGCCACGGCGCGGGGCGAGACGCGCTGCCGCAAGCTGGTGATCGCCGCCGGGCCGTGGACCGGCCTGCTGCTGCCCTCGCTGGACCCGCATCTGGCCGTGGAGCGGCAGGTGACCGGCTGGTTCACGCCGCCGCCGCGCCGGGCGCGCGATTTCGCCAATATGCCGGTGTTCCAGGCCGATCCGCCGGGCGGCGAGCGTTTTTACTTCCTGCCGCCCGCCGGCGGCATGGGGGTGAAGGCCGGGCTTTACGGCCATCTGGGCGAGCGCGGGGCGGCGATGCGCCGCGGCCGCATGCCGGACGAGGCCGACGCGGCGCTGCTGCGCCGGGGGCTGCGCAAATGGCTGCCGGGCGCGGACGGGCCGCCGCAGAAACTGCAGCAATGCCGGTTCACCCGCACGGCGGATGACCGTTTCATCATCGGCCTGTGGCCGGATGATCCCGATGTCGCCGTGCTGTCGCCCTGTTCCGGGCATGGCTACAAATTCGCCCCCGCCATCGGCGAGGCGGCGGCCGGCCTGGCGCTGGAGCGCGATTCGGCGGTGGATCTGGCGCCGTTTTCGGTGGAACGGGTGTTGGGAGGCTAGCCCCCTCAAACAAACGAATACGGGTCGATGTCGATCTGGGCGCGGACGCTGGCCGGGGTTTTCACCCGCCGGCGCCAGGCGGCCATATAGGCCGACAGGTCCACCGTGCGGTCGGCGCGCGCCAGAAGGCGGCGGCGCCAGCGGCCGCGGATGACGCCGAAGCGCGGCTCGGCCGGGCCCCAGATCTCCACCCCCTCGGCGCGCGGCGCGGCGCGGGCGAAGGCGGCGGCGGCGGCCTCGGCGGCCTTTTCCGACGGCGCGCTGACCGTCAGCGCCGCCAGGCGCCCGAAGGGCGGCAGGCCCAGCGCCTGCCGCATCTGGCTTTCGGCGTCCAGGAACGCCTCGCGGTCGCCGGCGACCAGGGCGGCGATGGCCTCGTGCTCCGGCTGGTGGGTCTGCAGCAGCGCCCGGCCGGGGCGGTCCGCCCGCCCGGCGCGGCCCGCCACCTGCGCCAGCGTCTGGAAGGTGCGCTCTCCGGCGCGCGGATCGCCGCCGGCCAGACCCAGGTCGGCGTCGACGGCGCCGACCAGCGTCAGATGCGGGAAGTTATGGCCCTTGGCGGCGATCTGGGTGCCGACCAGAATGTCGATCCCGCCCGTCTCCATGCGCGCGATCAGCGCCCGCAGCTCCTCGGCCCCGCCAGCGGTGTCGGACGAAAACACCTCCACCCGCGCCGCCGGGAACAGGGCTTTGGCCTCCTCGGCCAGCCGCTCCACCCCCGGGCCGACGCCGGTCAGCGAATCGCGCGCGCCACAGGCGGGGCACACGTCCGGCTTCGGCATCGAAAACCCGGTGAGATGACAGACCAGGCGCCCGGTATAGCGATGCTCCACCAGCCCGGCGTTGGTCTCCGGCGAGGTCATGCGGTGGCCGCAGTCGCGGCACAGCACCATCGGGGCGTAGCCGCGCCGGTTCAGATACAGCAGCACCTGTTCGCCGCGTGAAAGCGTCTCGTCCATCGCCGCGGCCAGCGGCGGCGAAATCCAGCGCCCCGGCGGCGGGCGGTTCTCCTTCTGGCGCAGGTCGATGGCCGCCACTTCCGGCAGCAGCGCCGCGCCCGGCCGCGCCGGCAGGCGCAGATGCACATAGCGCCCGGCGCGGGCGTTGGTCAGGCTTTCAAGGCTGGGCGTGGCGCTGGCCAGCACGATGACCGCGCCCTCGCACTTCGCCCGCGCCACGGCGAGGTCGCGCGCCTGGTAGATCAGCCCCTCGTCCTGCTTGAAGCCGGGGTCGTGCTCTTCATCGACCACGATCAGCCGCAGATCGGCGAAGGGCAGGAACAGGGCGCTGCGCGCGCCCAGCACGATGCGCGCCCGGCCCTCGTTCGCCTCGCGCCAGGTGCGCCGCCGCGCCTTGCCGGGCAAGGCCGAATGCCATTGCGCCGGCTCGGCCCCGAAGCGGGCGGCGAAGCGCGCCGTAACCGCCTGGGTCAGCGCGATCTCGGGCAGCAGCACCAGCACCTGCGCCGCGGGGCTGGCGCGCAGCACCTCGGCGATGGCCTCGAAATACACCTCGGTCTTGCCTGATCCCGTGACCCCGTCCAGCAGCGCGGCCTGAAACCCGCCGGCGCGCGCCAGACGGCGCAGCGCGCCCGCCGCTTCTTCCTGCGCCGGGTTCAGGGCCAGGCCCGGCCGCTCCGGGTCCGGCGCCGCGAAAGGCGGGTCGGCGGGGCGGACAATCTTCTCCAGCCCCCCGGCGGCGGCCAGCGCCGTCACCACCCTGGGGTTGACCCCGGCCGCGCGGGCGATGTCGGCCGCGCCCGCCTCGCCCAGTTTCGCGGCTGCGGCGAGGACGCGCTTCCGGGCGGGCGTCAGGCGTAGCATGGAGTGAGCCTCTGACACCCTATAGAAGACGACGCTGGATGGGGGGGTAAGCGGGGCCTCTCCGCGCAGCGCCATGCGCAGCACCGGACCTGGCCATTGCGCCAGGTAACGCGCTGTAAAGTCTATGAAATTGCGGAATCCTTCGCCCATCGGCGCGCCGGGCAGCTTCTCCGCCAGCGGCTTCAGCGCCCGCCCGGTTTCGCCCTCGCCTATCCCCCACGCCACCCCCTGCGCCAGCCGCTTGCCCAAAGGCGCGCGCACATGGTCGCCGGGATGGATATCCATGCCGTCCGGAACCGCGTAATCGAACGCTTCGGGCAGCGGCAGGGGGAAAAGCACCGACGCCCGGCGGGGGTTATCCTGCTTGCGACTCATCGCATGAAGCATACGCGGCGCGCGCGAATTCACAGCCCCGTTAAGCAAAATCCAACACCCTTCGCGCAGGATGGCTCCAACGCAAAGACTGAACCAATTCAGCAAGCGGGTGGATGGATATGATGGGTCTCGCGAAACGCGAAAGAACGACGCATGCCGGCATTGATGCAAGCGCCATCAGGGCCGCGGTGATGGCCGATCCGGCGTTGATCACCGGCGACGCCGAACTGCTGGCGCGCCTCGCCGGCGACGCTTCGGACGGCAATATCGTCGATCTCGGCGCGCGGGCGCGCATGGCGCTTTGCTCTGAAAATCAACGGCTTAAATCCGAGATGCGCGAGTTCGCCGCCGCGGCGCGCGCCAATCTGGCCGTTCAGGCGCAGGCGCATATGGCGGTGCTGGCGGTGATGGAGGTCGAAAGCCTTGCGGCGCTGGACCGCGCGCTGTCCGGCCGCATCGCCGGGGCGCTGGGCGTCGACGCGGCGCGGGTGTTCATCGAGGGACAGGCGCAACCCGCCAACGCCCGCGCCGTGCTGGCCGCCGCGCCGGGCATGGCGGAAAAACTGCTGGGCGAGGGCGCGGAATATGTCGGCGAGGCCGCCCCCGCCACCGCGGCGGCGCTGTACGGGCCGCAGGGACCGCGCATCGCCTCGCACGCGCTGGTGCGGCTTTATGTGCGCGGGCGCGAGGGCGTTCTGGCGCTGGGCGCGCGCGATGCGCACGCCTTCCAGCCCGGCCAGGGCACGGAGCTGCTGAACTTCCTCGCCCGCGCCATCGAGCGCAGGATCGCGGCATGGATCGACCCGGCCTGAGCGAAACCGATTCCCGCCTTGGCGCGGCGGCGGCGCTGACCGCCTGGGCGGAGCATCTGAGCGGCGAACGCCGGGCCAGTGTCAACACGCTGGCCGCCTATATGCGTGATCTTGAAGGCTTTATAGAATTTCTGTCCGGCCATCTGGGCCGGGTTCCGGATCTGGGTGATTTGCAGGCGCTGAAGGCGGCGGATTTCCGCGCCTTTCTGGCGCAGCGGCGGCGCGACGGCCTGTCGGCCCGATCGCTGGCGCGCACGCTGTCTTCCCTGCGAGGTTTCTATCGCTATGCCGGGCGGCGCTGGGGGGTGGAGAACGCGGCCCTGACCCTGATCGAAGGGCCGAAACCGCCGCGCGCGCGGCCGAAACCGGTCAGCGAAAGCGCCGCCGCCGCCCTGATCGCCGAAACCGCGCAGCGCGGCGGCGAACAATGGGTCATGGCCCGCGACGCCGCGGTGCTGACCCTGCTTTACGGCTGCGGCCTGCGGATATCAGAGGCGCTGGCCCTGACCGGCGGCGACCGGCCGTTGCCGCCCGCCCTGCGCGTCATGGGCAAGGGCGGCAAGATGCGCCTCGCCCCGGTGCTGCCCGCCGTGCGCGAGGCGGTGGAGCAATACGCCGCCCTGTGCCCCTGGCCGCTCGGCGCCGCGGGACCTCTGTTCCGCGCCGCGCGCGGCGGGCCGCTGGGCCCGCGCGAGGTGCAGAAACGCATGCAGCATCTACGCTCGCGTCTCGGCCTCGCGCCAACTGCTACTCCACATGCCTTGCGTCATGCTTTCGCCACCCATCTGCTCACCCATGGCGGCGATCTGCGCGCCATTCAGGAGTTGCTGGGCCATGCCAGCCTCTCGACCACGCAGATCTACGCCGAGGTGGAGCCGGCCCGGCTGCTGGCGATTCATGACAGCGCGCATCCGCGGGCGCGGCGCCAAGCCTAGATCCGGATCGGTCTCACCTAATCGACCTGGCTCAAGAGTCTTTTGGGGTCGCGTGATCGAACCGGTGAACCGGTTCCCACGTCACCTGATCACGCTCTAATCGAACTCCACCAGCCGCATCGGGGTTTTCAGCCCGTCGGTGAGGCGATCATAGCCTGGTAGGGTCAGGAACTCGCCGAACGCCTCGGCCAGCACCAGCTCCTTCACCAGCGCCGCGGCGGCGGCGATGCGTCGTTTCAGCTCTTCGGACTCCCCGGCTTCCTTCAGCAGCACCTTTTCGGTTTCCGTGAAGGCTTTCTCCAGCCAGGCGGCGTCCAGCGCCGTTCCCTCTTCGGATTTCACGCCGTGCCGCCGCCATTGCCAGAGCTGCGCCCGCGCGATCTCGGCGGTGGCCGCATCCTCCATCATGTTGCGGATCGGCACGGCGCCGCGTCCCCCCAGCCAGGCCGCCATATAGCGTATGGCGACGTCGATATTCTCTTTCGCGCCCGCCTCGGTCACCGTTCCCTTCACCGGGGCCAGCAGTTGCGCCGGCCCGAAGGGCGCATCGGTCTGCAGCGCGATCTGGTTGGCGTCGGGCATCAGCCGGTCGAACACCGCCCTGACCGGCGCCACCAGGTCCGGATGCGCCACCCAGGCGCCGTCATGGCCGTCTTTGGCCTCGCGCTGCTTGTCCGCCTTCACCTGCTCGAAGGCGCGCGCGTTCGCCGCCTCGTCGCCCCTGACCGGGATGAAGGCCGACATGCCGCCCATGGCGTGGGCGCCGCGGCGGTGGCAGACGCTGATCACCCGCTGCGAATAGGCGCGCATGAAAGGCGCCGTCATCGTCACCTGCGCCCGGTCGGGAAGCACCCGGTCCGGATGTGCGCTCAACCGCTTGATATAGCTGAAGATATAGTCCCAGCGCCCGCAGTTCAGGCCGACGCAGTAATCACGCAGTTCGTACAGGATTTCGTCCAGCTCGAAGGCGGCGGTGAGGGTTTCGATCAGCACCGTGGCGCGGATGGTTCCGCGCTCCAGCCCCAGCGTCTCCTCGGCGTGCTGGAACACCAGCGCCCACAGCCGCGCCTCGAACCGGTTCTCCAGCTTCGGCAGGTAGAAATACGGCCCCGTGCCGCGCATCTCCAGCGCGGCGTGATTGTGATAGAGATAGAGGCCGAAATCGAACAGCGAGGCCGATATCGGCGCGCCGTTAATCCGCAAATGCCGCTCCTCCAGATGCCAGCCGCGCGGGCGCACCAGCAGCGTCGCGGCGTCGGAATTGATCCGGTAGCGCTTGCCGGACTTTTCATCCGCGAAGTCGATCTTGCGGCGGATGGCGTCGCGCAGGTTCGCCTGCCCCTCGATGATGTTCGCCCATGACGGCGCAGTGGCGTCCTCGAAATCGGCCATGAAACAGCGCGCGCCGGAATTGAGCGCGTTGACGATCATCTTGCGGTCGACCGGCCCGGTGATCTCCACCCGCCGGTCACGCAAATCGTGCGGCGCCGGGCGCACCTTCCAGTTCGAGGCGCGGATGTCCGCCGTCTCCTTCGGGAAATCGGGCAGTTCGCCGGCGTCGATGCGCTCCTGACGCGCCTCCCGCTCGGCCAGCAGGGCGAGGCGGCGGGCGTCGAAGCGCCGGTGCAGGCCGGCGAGAAAAGCCAGCGCATGCGGGGCCAGGATGCCACGATAGCCGGGCTCCAGATGGCCGATCACCTCGACGCCGGAAGGGGAGATATGGGTCATGGAGGTCGCCTTTCCGGCCGTTATTCCGCCGCCACGTGCGTGAACTGGGCGGCTTCGGTGGATTCGCCCATCGCCGTCGTCGACGAGTGGCCGCCAGTGATCGCCAGCGACACCTTGTCGAAATAACCGGTGCCCACTTCGCGCTGGTGGCGCGTGGCGGTGTAGCCGTTTTCCTCGGACGCGAACTCGGCGCGCTGAAGCTGGGAGTAGGCGGCCATGCCGCGGTCCTTGTAGCCGCGGGCCAGCTCGAACATGGCGTGGTTCAGGCTGTGGAAGCCGGCCAGGGTCACGAACTGGAACTTGTAGCCCATCGCCCCCAGCTCTTTCTGGAACTTCGCGATGGTGGCGCGGTCCAGATTGGCTTCCCAGTTGAAGCTGGGCGAGCAGTTATAGGCCATCATCTTGCCGGGGTGATGTTTGTGGACCGCCTCGGCGAAGCGTTTCGCCTCATGCAGGTCCGGGGTCGAGGTCTCCCACCACAGCAGGTCGGCGTAGCGGGCGAAAGCCAGGCCGCGGGCGATGCAGTGATCGACGCCGGTTCCCTCTTTCAGGCGGTGGAAACCCTCCGGCGTGCGGCCGGCGGCGAAATCGATGAAGGGGTGGTCGCGCTCGTCGGCGTCCGAGGTGATCAGCCGCGCGCTCTCCGCGTCGGTGCGCGCCACGGTGAGAGTGGGAACCCCCATCACGTCTGCGGCCAGCCGCGCCGCAATCAGGTTGCGCTCGTGCGCCGAAGTGGGGATCAGCACCTTGCCGCCGAGATGGCCGCACTTTTTCTCGGACGCCAGCTGGTCCTCGAAATGCACGCCCGCGGCGCCGGCCTCGATATAGGCCTTCATGATCTCATAGCAGTTCAGCGGGCCGCCGAAGCCGGCCTCCGCATCGGCCACGATCGGCGCGAACCAGTCGCGCTTGACCATGCCTTCGGCGCATTCGATCTGGTCGGCGCGCTGCAGGGTGCGGTTGATGCGCCGGGCCAGCTCCGGCCCGGAATTGGCGGGATAGAGCGACTGGTCGGGATACATGGCGCCGGCGACATTGGCGTCGGCCGCCACCTGCCAGCCGGACAGGTAGATCGCCTTCAGCCCGGCGCGCACCATCTGCATCGCCTGGTTGCCGGTCAGCGCGCCGAGCGCGTTGACATACGGTTCTTCCTTCAACAGCGCCCACAGCCGGTTGGCGCCGCGCTCGGCCAACGTCTGGGCGATAGGGAAGGAGCCGCGCAGGCGCAGCACCTCTTCCGGCGAATAAGGGCGCTCGATTCCGTCGAAGCGCCCTTTCGGCGCGTTGGGAACCAGTTGCTCGAAGGTTTGCGTCGTCATCGCCTTGCGTCTCCCTGAATGCGTCAGCTTGCCCGCAACGCTGTCAAACAGCGGGGGTGTTGTCGATATAGCCTTTCAGGGAAAGAGGTCTTCATGTATGATCTTTGCAATTGTCGATTGGTAATTATGTAAATTAACGGACAAAGCATGACTCCCACCCCTGACGCCCGCCCGACGGAAAAAGTGTTCGCCGGCGCGCGCCTGCGCCGCCTGCGCCGCGAACGCGGCCTGACCCAGGGCGAGGCGGCCGAGGCGCTGGGCCTGTCGGCCAGCTATCTGAACCTGCTGGAGCGCAACCAGCGCCCGGTGACGGCGCGGGTGCTGCTGGCGCTGGCCGATGTGTTCGACATCGACGTGCGCGGCTTCGCGCAGGAATCCGACAAGCAGCTGGTCGCCGATCTGGAAGAGGCCGCCGCTGACCCGGCGCTGGCCCCGGTGGGGCTGGACCGGGTGGAGCTGGCCGAACTGGCCGAATCGCAGCCGCGCGCGGCCGAGGCATTCGCAAGGCTCTATCAAGCCTATCGCGACTCCACCGGCGCGGCGGCGGACTTGATCGGCCGTATCTCCACTGGCGGCGGCGGCGCCGGCGCGGCGGCCGAAGCGGTGCGCGACGCTCTCGACGCCGGCCACAACCACTTCCCCGAGCTGGAGGAGGCGGCCGACGCCCTGCGCGAAGCCATCGGCCTGACCGCGCGCAACCGCATGGCGGCGCTGGAGACGCGCCTGCAGGAGGGGCATGGCGTCGTCACCCGCGTGTTCGGAGAGGAGGTGATGGGCGGCGTGCGGCGGCGGCTGGACCTGCACGCCCGTCGGCTGATGCTGTCGGATTCGCTGCCGATGGAATCGCGCCCGTTCCACATGGCCGCCTGCCTCGCCCTGCTGGAGGCGGGCGAGCTGATCGACCGGCTGGCCGACGCGCCCGGATTTCAGACCAAAGAGGCGCGGGCGATGTATCGCATCAGCCTGGCGGGGTATTTCGCCGGGGCGCTGCTTATGCCCTACGCCGATTTTCTGAAGGCGGCGGAGGACAGCCGTTACGACATCGCCGTGCTGATGCGCCGGTTCGAAGCCGGCTTCGAGACTGTCTGCCACCGGCTGACGACCCTGAACCGCCCCGGCGCGCGCGGGGTCAGCTTCTTCCTGATCCGCGTCGATGCGGCCGGCAATGTGTCGAAGCGCCATGGCGGCGGCGTGCTGCCCTTCGCGCGCGCCGGCGGCGGCTGCCCGAAATGGTCGCTGTACGAGACCTTCCGCGCGCCGGAACGGATCATCGCCCAGAGCTTCGAACTGCCGGACGGATCGCGCTATCTGTCGGCCGCGAAAGCCGTGATCCGCGATGGCGCGCCGGGCGAACCGCCGGTGATGCAGGCCGTCGCCGTCGGCTGCGACTGGGCCGACGCCGGCAAGGTGGTCTACGCCGACGCGCTGAAAGACGCGGCGCCCGCGAAAACCGGGCTCGCCTGCCGGGTGTGCGAACGGGCCGATTGCGGCCATCGCGCCTTTCCGCCGCTGAACCGCAAGCTGCTGCTCGACCCGTGGCGGCGCGACGTCAGCCCGTACGCCTTCGAGCCGGACTAGGCTGTATCTAGATCTCGAACAGCAGGCGCTGCGGATCCTCAAGACATTCCTTGACGCGCACCAGGAAGGTCACGGCCTCCTTGCCGTCGACGATGCGGTGGTCATAGCTGAGGGCCAGATACATCATCGGGCGGACGACGACCTGACCGTCCACGGCCACCGGGCGCTCCTGGATCTTGTGCATGCCGAGAATGCCCGATTGCGGCGCGTTCAGGATCGGCGTCGACAGCAGCGAGCCATAGACCCCGCCATTGGAGATGGTGAAGGTGGCGCCCTGCATGTCCTCAATGGACAGCTTGCCGTCGCGGGCGCGCTTGCCGAGATCGATGATGTCTTTCTCGATCTGCGCCAGCGACTTGCCGTCACAGTCGCGCAGCACCGGAACGACCAGCCCCTTGTCGGTGCCCACGGCGACGCCGATGTCGTAGAAATTCTTGTAGACGATGTCCTCGCCGTCGATCTCGGCGTTGACCGCCGGAATCTCCTTCAGCGCCGCCACGCACGCCTTCACGAAGAAGCTCATGAAGCCCAGCTTCACGCCATGCTTGTCGACGAAGGCGTCCTGATGGGTTTTGCGGGCGGCCATGATCGCGCTCATGTCCGCCTCGTTGAAGGTGGTCAGCATCGCCGCGGTGTTCTGGGCCTCCTTCAGGCGGCGAGCGATGGTCTGGCGCAGGCGCGTCATCCGCACCCGCTCCTCGCGCGCGTCATCGGCGCGCGGCGCGGACGGGGCGGCGGGTTTCGCCTCCGCCGCCGGGGCGTCCCGGAAGCTTTCGGCGGCTTTCAGCGCATCGCCCTTGGTGACGCGGCCGTCTTTGCCCGTGCCCTCGACCTTCGACAGGTCGACGCCCTTTTCCTCGGCGATGCGGGCGGCGGACGGCATGGCCTTCACCCCGTCGGCGGGTTTTGATTCGGCGGGTTTCGCCGCCGGTTTCGGGGCCTCTTTGGGTTCGGTTTTCGCCACGCCCATGCGGATGCGGGCGATGACGTCGCCGGGTTTGACCACATCGCCCTCGGCGGCCAGGCGCTCCTCCACCACCCCGTCGGCGGGCGAAGGAACCTCCACGGCCACCTTGTCGGTCTCGATCTCGACCAGCGGCTGATCCTTCTTCACCGCCTCGCCGATATCGACCATCCAGGCGCCGACGGTTCCTTCCGTCACCGATTCACCCATCTCGGGGATCGCTGCGTCGGCGATGTCGTCGCCGCTGGCCGTTTCGGCCTTTTTCTCCGGCGCCGGGGCGGCGGGTTTGGCTTCGGCTTTGGCCTCGGATTCAGGCTTAAGCTCGGCCTTGGCTTCGGATTTCGGTTCGTCTTTGTTCGCCGGCTTCGCCTCGCCGCCGCCGCTCGACAGCACGCCCAGTTTGGCGCCGATCTCCACCGTCTCGCCCTCTTTAGCCGTGATTTCAGACAGCACGCCGTCGCTTTCCGCCCGCACCTCGACGGCGACCTTGTCGGTCTCCAGCTCGACGAGCACGTCATCCTTCTTCACCGCGTCACCGGCGGCGAAGCTCCACTTGCCGACCGTCGCCTCGGAGACGGATTCGCCCAGCTGGGGCACGGTGATGTCGGTCATGGCGGTCTCTTTCCTGCGTTGGGGCGTGGCGGTCAGTCCAGCGCCTCGGCGATCAGCGCGTCCTGTTCCTGCTTGTGGCGATAGGCGACGCCGGTGGCGGTCGATGCGGCAGCCGGCCGCCCGGCATAGCGGGCGCGGGGATGCCTGGCCTCGATCTGGCCCAGCACCCATTCCAGGTTCGGCTCCATGAAGGACCAGGCGCCCATGTTCTTCGGCTCTTCCTGACACCAGACCATCTCGGCCTGCGAAAAGCGTTTCAGTTCGTGCATCAGCGAGCGGGCGGGGATGGGGTAATACTGCTCGACCCGCAACAGGTAGATGTCGTCGATCCCGCGCGTCTCGCGCGCTTCCAGCAGGTCGTAATAGACCTTGCCGGAACAGATCACCACCCGGCGGATTTTATCATCCGCGACCAGGCCGGTTCCGCCATCTTTCGCGTCGGCGCCGTCCCACAGCACGCGGTGGAAGGACGAGTCCGGCCCCATGTCGGCGAGGGTGGAGACGCAGCGCTTGTGACGCAGCAGCGATTTCGGCGTCATCACGATCAGCGGTTTGCGGAAATTGCGGTGAATCTGCCGCCGCAGGGCGTGAAAATAGTTCGCCGGCGTGGTGCAGTTCACCACCTGCATATTGTCCTGCGCGCAGGATTGCAGGAAGCGCTCGAGGCGGGCGGAGGAATGCTCCGGCCCCTGGCCCTCGTATCCGTGCGGCAGCAGCATCACCAGCCCCGACATGCGCAGCCATTTGCGCTCGCCCGAGGCGATGAACTGGTCGATCAGCACCTGCGCGCCGTTGACGAAGTCGCCGAACTGGGCCTCCCACATCACCAGCGTGTTGGGCGCCGACAGCGAATAGCCGTATTCGAAGCCGAGCACGGCCTCTTCCGACAGCATCGAGTCGATCACCTCATACCGCGCTTGATTCTCCGACAAATGGTTGAGGAAGGTGTGGCGCTCCTCCGTCTCCTGGTCGACGAGGTGGGAATGGCGCTGCGAGAAAGTGCCGCGGCCCGAATCCTGCCCCGACAGGCGCACGGGAAAGCCCTCGTCCAGCAGTGTGGCGAAGGCCAGGTGCTCCGCCGTGGCCCAGTCGATGCCCTCGCCGGCCTCTATCGCCTCGCGCCGCGCCTCGATCACCCGTTTCAGCGTGCGGTGGATGCTGTAATTTTCCGGGATCGCGGTCATGCGGCGGCCCAGATCGCGCAGGCGCTCCACATCAACGCCGGTGACGCCGCGGCGCTCGTCCTCCTCCGGCAGGCCAAGGCCCGACCATTGCCCGTCCAGCCAGTCGGCCTTTTTGGGCTTGAACGCCTTGCCGGCCTCGTACTCGTCGTCGAGATAGGCGTCGAACTGGCGGGCCATGCCCTCGGCCCCGGCCTCGTCGATCACGCCTTCTTCAATCAGGCGCGCCTGATAGATTTCCCGGGTCGAGGGGTGGTCCTTGATCAGCCGGTACATGATCGGCTGGGTGAAGGACGGGTCATCGCCCTCGTTATGGCCGAAGCGGCGATAGCAGAACATGTCGACGACCACGTCCTTGCCGAAGATCTGCCGGTATTCGGCGGCGATGCGCGCGGCGTGGACCACGGCCTCGGGGTCGTCGCCGTTCACATGGAAGATCGGCGCCTGCACCATCAGCGCCACGTCGGACGGATAGGGCGATGAGCGCGAATCGCGCGGATTGGTGGTGAAGCCGATCTGGTTATTGACGATGAAGTGGATGGCGCCGCCGGTGCGATGCCCCTTCAGCCCCGACAGACCGAAGCATTCGGCGACGATGCCCTGACCGGCGAAGGCGGCGTCGCCATGCAGCAGCAGCGGCAGCACCTTCGGAAACGGGTTGTCGTCGCCCAGACGGCGCAGCTTGGTCTGCTTGGCGCGCGCCTTGCCCAGCACCACCGGGTTCACGGCCTCAAGGTGTGACGGGTTGGCGGTGAGCGACAGATGCACCGTATTGCCGTCGAACTCGCGGTCGGACGAGGCGCCGAGATGGTACTTCACGTCGCCGGAGCCGAACTCGTCCTCGCCCTGCGTATTGCCGCCCTGGAACTCGTGGAAGATCTGGTGATAGGGCTTGCCCATCACCGCGCCCAGCACGTTCAGCCGGCCGCGGTGCGGCATGCCGATGATGATGTCGCTCACCCCCATGGCGCCGCCGCGCTTGATGATCTGCTCCAGCGCCGGAACCATCGCCTCGCCGCCGTCGAGGCCGAAGCGCTTGGTGCCGGGATAGCGCTTGTGCAGGAAGCGCTCGAAGGCCTCGGCCTCGACCAGCTTCATCAGGATCGCCGTCTTGCCTTCCGGGGTGAAGGAAATCTCCTTGTCCGGCCCCTCGAAGCGCTCCTGCAGCCAGGCTTTCTCCTGCGGGTTGGAGATGTGCATGAACTCCACGCCGATGGAGCCGCAATAAGTGCGCCGCAGAATGTCCAGCATCCTGCGGGGCGTGGCGGTCTCCAGCCCCAGATAGCCGTCGATGAAAATCTCGCGGTCCATCGCCGCGCCGTTGAAGCCGTAGCTGGCGGGGTCCAGCTCCGGCTGCGGGCCGAAAGTCGCCATGCCCAGCGGGTCCAGCTTCGCGGCCAGATGCCCGCGCATGCGGTAGGCGCGGATCATCATGATGGCGCGGATCGAATCCTGCGTCGCGGCGCGCACCGCATCCGGGTCCGCGCCCGGCATGCGCCCGGCCACTTTCTTGGGCAGGTCCGGCCCGGCCATCGCCTCCAGCACGCCCAGCGCCTCGGCCAGTTCGCCGTTCACGGCGCGCGCCGGGCGTTTCCAGCTCGCGCCCTTCGCCGCACGGTCCGCCGCCTCGGCGCTGTCGCCCAGCCCGTCGAAAAAGGCGCGCCATTCGGCCGAGACCGCATTGGGGTCGCGGGCGTGGATCGCCGCCATCTGCTCGATGAAGCTGGCGTTGCCGCCATACAGGAAGGCAGTGTCGAGGAAGGCCTGGTTGCGGTTGGTGCGTGACGTGTCGGTCATCATGGGTCCGGAGAGGAAAGAATCACATGATTCGCCTTCTGAGGGCGTTCTGCTTGACGATCCATTTAGAAGCCCGGCGAACGCCGCGCCATATGAACCGGACAGGCGGATCAGGCTTTCAGCAGATCGGCCAGCGTGGCGCCGATGCGCGCCGGGCTGTCCGACACCGTGATCCCGGCCGATTTCATCGCCTCTATCTTGTCCTCTGCCCCGCCCTTGCCGCCGGAGATGACGGCCCCAGCATGGCCCATGCGGCGGCCTGGCGGCGCGGTGCGCCCGGCGATGAAACCGACCACGGGCTTCTTGCGACCCTTCTTCGCCTCGGCCTTCAGGAAGTCCGCAGCCTCTTCCTCGGCAGAGCCGCCGATCTCGCCGATCATCACGATGGATCCGGTTTTCGGGTCGCCCAGGAACAGGTCCAGACAGTCGATGAAATTGGTGCCGTTCACCGGGTCGCCGCCGATGCCGATGCAGGTCGACTGGCCAAGGCCGGCGTCGGTGGTCTGCTTGACGGCTTCATAGGTCAGCGTGCCGGAGCGCGAGACGATGCCGACCGAGCCGGGCTTGTGGATATGGCCGGGCATGATGCCGATCTTGCATTCGCCCGGCGTGATCACGCCGGGGCAGTTCGGCCCGACCAGGCGCGAGGCCGAGCCGGAAAGCGCGCGTTTGACCTTGACCATGTCGATCACCGGAACCCCCTCGGTGATGGTCACGATCAGTTCGATGCCAGCGTCGATGGCTTCCAGGATCGCGTCGGCCGCGAAGGGCGGGGGAACATAGATGACGCTGGCGTTGGCGCCGGTCCTGGCCCGCGCCTCGGCCACGGTGTCGAACACCGGCAGGCCGGCCTTCTTGCCGTCGCCCAGGTCGCCCTGCCAGCCGGTTCCGCCCTTGCCGGGCGTGACGCCGCCGACCATGGCGGTGCCATAGAGGATCGCCTGTTCGGTGTGGAAGGTGCCGTTCTTGCCGGTGATACCCTGGCAGATGACTTTGGTGTTTTTGTCGACGAGAACGGACATGCGGGATTCCTTGCGGCGGGCGCGGTGTTCAGGCCGCAGCCGTCTTACGCTGCGGCGGGGTTATTTCAAGGGCCTCTATCGCCTCGATGAAGGCGGGCGGCGGCGGCGCGGGGGTTTTCGTGCCCTTGATGGCGTTGACATAGGTCAGCACCCCCTCGGTCAGCAGCTCCTCGCCGCGGAAGATGGCGAAGGCGAACTCCAGCGAGGTGTTGCCGATGCGCATGCAGCGCACGCCGATGTCGACCAGGTCGTCGGCGGCCGCCGGGGCGCGGAAATCGGTGCGGGCGTTGACGATGAACAGCTCCACCATCCCGCCGCCGCTGAAACCGATCTTGCGCAGGTATTCCGTCACCGCGACGTCGAAATACAGCAGATAGTTGGCGTTGAAGACGATGCCCTGCGGGTCGCATTCGGCCCAGCGCACCCGCAGCGGATGGAAGAAGGCGAACTGGTCACGCGCGGTCATTCCCCACCCCCGGTGAACTTGAAGCCCAGCGCCCCGCCCAGCCAGCCGAACCCGGCGGCGACCCCGGCCAGCAATGGCCAGACCAGCGCCTCCGCCCCCGGACAGTCTTGCGACGCGGCGCCCTGGCGGCACTCGGCGATCGCCGCCTCGACCGGGCCGACGAGGGCGAGGCTGACCAGCTGGCCCAGCAGCAGCGGGGCCAGCGCCCCCACCATCAGCGCGAACAGCAGGATGTTCCAGCGCATGGCGCGCAGCCGGGCACGCAGAAACCAGGCGGCGAACACGCCGATGGCGGCGGGCAGGGCGAAGTAGAGCAGGGTTTCAAGCACGGGGCGGACCGCAGTTACAGGAACGGATTGACGGCGCGGACCGGACCATAGCTCTGCCCGTGCCCGAGGTCTTCGGTATACAGCGTCTCCGCGCCAAGGCGCTCGGCCGCTGCGACGATGGCTGCGTCGTAATAGGAAATCTTGTGGCGCCGGGAAAGCCGTATCGCTTCTCTCACCAGCAGATCGTCCAGCGGCTGGCATGTGTGTTCGGCCAGGCGCTCAATCCATTCCAGCGCGGCGCGCGGGGAAAGCCGATGTTCGGCCTTTCTGACGGCGACGGCGTAAAATTCCTGCAGGACCTGCGCCGACAGGGTGAAATCAGCGGCGATGATCCCCATCGCCCGCGTCTTCTTCGAAGCCTCCTGCGGGCTCCGCGACGCCGCGTAGATCAGGATGTTGGTGTCCACGAAGGGAGGGGCGGTCATAAAGGTCCTCGCGGTTCCATTTCCAGCCGCCGGTGTCGAACGTGTAATCCTCCGACCGCGCCATCTCAGCCAGTTCGCGCCGGGCCTGCGCCGCCCGGTCGTGCCGGCTTGTCAGGCGGGTGAGGTGTTCCCGGATCAGGGCGTTGACGGTCGTGCCCTGCGCCGCCGCGAAGGCGCGCGCCTTCGCCAGCAGGCGGGCGTCGATGCGAAGCGTAAGATTGCCCATACGCACATAATATGTGCAACGCACGGGTTTTCAATCGCCGGCAGGCGGGAAGACTTCGAGCGCGCAATGGCCCGTTGCGGGGTCAAGATGGGTGACGCGCCAGCGGAACCCTTGTCTTTCCTCGGGCTTCCAGGGGTGTGCGCTGTCAACGCCGGTCTTGGGGTTTCCCTTTACAATCACGACGTCCACCCAACCATCGAACGCGTCCAAGGCGTGTTGCAGATGGTCGATACGCTTTCTGTTGCCGGGCTTTCGCTCCCAGTCCGGAAGTGGGTCGGCGCATGTGCGCGAATCGAAATACGGGCGGCCTTGTTGCCAGGCGAGTTCTTTTTCCCACAGGCTGACGCAGACGCCGTGGTCCGCAGTCGCGGTCCAGTCGGTTCGTGGAGCCGCCAAATGGTACCCTAGGGACTGAAACGCCTCGCCGTATTGCATGCCCAACGGTCCTTTTAGCGGCGCGCCTACCCTTTCACCGCCTTGACGATTTTCTGCGCCGCGTCGTCGAGGTCGTCGGCGGGGATCACGTCGAGGCCGGAATCGGCCAGAATCGCCTTGCCCTTCTCGACATTGGTGCCTTCCAGCCGCACGACGAGGGGCACCTGCAGGCCCACCTCCTTGACCGCGGCGATCACGCCCTCGGCGATGACGTCGCAGCGCATGATGCCGCCGAAGATGTTGACCAGGATGCCTTTGACGTTGGGGTCGGCGGTGATGATTTTGAACGCTGCCGTCACCTTCTCCTTGGTGGCGCCGCCGCCGACGTCGAGGAAATTGGCCGGCTCGGCGCCGTAGAGCTTGATGATGTCCATGGTCGACATCGCCAGCCCGGCGCCGTTGACCATGCAGCCGATGTCGCCGTCCAGCGCGATGTAGGACAGATCGTATTTGCTGGCCTCGATCTCCTTCGGGTCCTCCTCGGTCAGATCGCGCAGGCCGGCGATGTCCGGATGGCGGTAGAGGGCATTGTCGTCGAAGCCGACCTTGGCGTCGAGGACGGCCAGATCGCCGTCTTCGGTGACGATCAACGGATTGATCTCCAGCAGCGCCATGTCCTTCTCGGTGAAGGCCTTGTAGATGCGCCCGGCCAGCGCCACGCACTGTTTCACCTGATCGCCCTCCAGCTTCAGGGCGTAGGCCAGCTTGCGGCCGACATAGGCGCTGTATCCCGCCGCCGGATCGACATGGATGGTGTGGATCTTCTCCGGCGTATCGTGGGCCACCTTCTCGATGTCCATGCCGCCCTCGGTGGAGGCGACGAAGGCGATGCGGCTGGCCGCGCGGTCGACCAGGCAGGACAGGTAAAGCTCGCGCGCGATCTTCGCTCCGTCCTCAACATAGATGCGCTGCACCTGCTTGCCAGCCGGGCCGGTCTGGGCGGTGACCAGCGTGGCGCCCAGCATGGCCGCGGCGTGTTCGCGCACCTCGGCGACCGAGCGCGCCAGACGCACGCCGCCGGCCTCGCCGGCGCCGGCTTCCTTGAACCGGCCCTTGCCGCGGCCGCCGGCGTGAATCTGCGACTTCACCACCCAGACCGGGCCGGGCAGCATCTTCGCGGCCTCCTCGGCCTCTTTCGGGGTCAGGGCGACATGGCCGTCGGCCACCGGCGCGCCATAGGATTTCAGCAGGGCCTTGGCCTGGTATTCGTGGATGTTCATGGATCGGGTCTCGCCGCGCTGGCAGGGTGGGAAGGACGGCCCCGCTTATAACACCGCGCCGCAGGCGCGCAACGCGTCTGGGCCGGGCCCGCCGTCAGCGGCGCGGCGACCCGTCATCCTCGCCGGAATCCCCGGGCCATCCATCGTCGCCGGCGTTTTCAGCCGGCTCATCGCCATCATCGACAAGCGCAGCGGAAGTAGCGTGCAGATTGACGAACTCCTCGCGCTCCTCCGGCATGGGCGCCGGGCGCTCCTTGCTGCGCCACAGCATCAGCGCGGTCAGCGCAACGGCGCTGACGCCGGCGAACAGGAACACGCCGCGCGCGCCCAGCGGGCTGGCGAAAAACGCGCCGGCGATCACCGGGCCGATCACCGAGCCCGCCGCCCACACCATCAGCATGCCCGACGCCATCGCCGGCAGGTTCTCCAGCGCCGAGCGGTCGGCCGCATGAGCGACCGCGATGGCGTAGAAGCCCAGCGAGCAGGCGCCCCACAGCGAGATCAGGACCACGCCCAGCGCCACCCCCGGCCCCGGCAGCAGCGCCAGCAGCAGCGCCAGCGCGCCGGAAGCCGCGGCTAGCCCGGCGACCACCAGCCGCCGGTCAAGGCTGTCCGATATCTTGCCCGCCGGCCATTGCGCGGCCATTGAGGCGGCGTAGATGCCGGCCATCACCAGCGCCGCGGCGCCGGCCCCAGCGCCGATGACCGCGCCCACAGCCTCATCGGCGGCGTTCTCCGGCGCCGCGCCGGCCAGCCCCTCGGCCCAGATCGGCACGAAGGCCAGAACGCCGGTGTTGATAAGCCCGGCGGCGAACACCGCCGCCACCGCGGCGGGGGCGATGCCCAACAGGTGCGTGATCGACACTCGCGCAGCGCTGGGCGGGCGCGGCTGCTGGCGCCGCGTCGCGGTGATCGGCGCCAGCGCCAGCGCGACGAAGGCGCCGGCGATGATGAAGCTCTTGGTCAGGTCGATGCCCGGCAGCGCGATCAGGAACGGGCCGACGATCAGCCCGGCGCGGCCGAGAATCTGGTAGACGGCGATCACCGCGCCGCGGCGTTCGGATGGCGTGGCGTCGGCGATCCAGCTTTCGGCGACCGCGAACAGCACCGCATTGCAGACGCCGAAGCCGAACCGCGCCACGGACCAGCCAGCCTCGGAGGTGTCGAGCCCCAGGAACAGGGTCAGCGCCGCCGCCACGCCCGCGAAGGCGGCGAAGGCGCGGATATGGCCGATGGCCCGGATCGCGGAAGGCGCCATCCAGGCGCCGAACATGAAGCCCGCCGCATAGGCCGCCGCCACCGCGCCAATCACCAGCCCGGACCAGCCCTCTCCCGCCATCGCCAGCGGCAGGGCGACGCCCAGCGCGCCGGTGGCCACCTGCAGCAGGGCGACCGACAGCATCAGCGCGGCGACATTGCGGTAGAAGATCACGGGCGCTCTCGCAGTCCGGCGCCGGGGGCGGACAAGGCCGCGCCCGGCGGTTATGCTTCCCAGAGAAACAACACGGGAGACGGCGATGTTCAAGCGCTTCGCGCCTGCCGGCGCAGTCCTGGCCCTGCTGCTCGCCGCCTGCGGCGGGCCGCAGCCCCTGTCCGGAGACTGGTCGCTGGACGGGGCCGCGTCCTCCATCGCTTTCGCATCGGTGAAGAACGGCGACGTGGCCGAGACGCATCACTTCCGCGTCATCGAGGGCCGGGTGGACTCCGACGGCCGCGCGCGTCTGACCATTCCGGTCTCCGGCCTGGAAACCCATGTGCCGGAGCGCAACGAGAACATGCTGCAGCACCTGTTCCGCGCCGCGCAGTTTCCCGCCGCCGAGGTCGCCGCCGCCGTGAACCCCGGCGAATGGACCGGTCTCGCCATCGGCGAGACCCGCCGCGGCGAGGTGGAGGCGCATGTCACCATCGCCGGCGTCACGCGCACGGTCTGGGCCGATGTCATAGTCACCCGGGCCGGCGAGCACGCCGTGATCGTCGCCAGCGCCGAGCCGGTGCTGCTCGACATGCGCGATTTCGGCTTCGAGGCGGCGGTGGAGACGCTGCGCGACATCGTTGCGCTGGAATCAATTACGCCTGCCTCCCCGGCGAGCTTCCACCTGGTGTTCCGGCGCGACTAGGGTCAGGACCCTAGCGCGCCGTCAGCCCTGCGGCGTAGTCGAGCGAGATCGCGCCGGGTCCGCGTAGCGCCAGATACGCCGCCGGCGCCGCGACCAGCAGCGCCGAGGACCAGCCCTCTGGCGCGACCCAGGCCGCGAAGGCGCCGCAACCGAGCAGCACCGCGACCGCGGCCAGCCGGGTGAAGAAGCCGGCGGCGAGCAGCGCCGCGCACAGATGCGCCCCCCACACCGCGGCCCCGGCGACGGCGGCCGGGTCCAGCACCGGCAGCGCCCAGACCTCCGCCGCGGCGACCATGCCGGGGTCGACCCCGGTCCAGCCGTCGGCGCCGGACCGGCCCCACAGCCATAGCGCCGGGGCCAGGCCCGCGCGCATGATCAGACCGGCGAGCGCGTTCAGCAGCCGGCGCTCGCCCCGCGCCCCCAGCGCCTGTTCGCGCGCCGCCGCCATTTCGGATTCGCTGATCGTCATGCCCCCTCCAGCGTCCGGGGGCGAGAGTGCCGAAGCCCGCCGCGCGCTTCAACGCGGCGCCCCTGTGGGGCGAATGTGGATGCATCCTAGTCCATCGCCGTCAGGTCGAGGGTGAAGCGCGACACGCCGCGGGCGAAGCGGATTTCGCGGAACGGGGCGGACCATTGCCCCTCCGGGCAGTCCCGGCCGCCGGTCAGGCTGTCCTCGGGCTGGGAGAGATCAAAATGCTCACTGGTCACGCACAGCCGGTGCGGACGGCCGGCCATCGGGCTGCGCCCGTCGATCTGGGCGTGCACATAGGCGACGCTCGCGGGCGGGAAGCCCTGCATCAGCTCGCCGCATTCGCCCGCCGGCAGGGAATACCAGCCCGAGACCAGGACCTCGCCGTCGCCCGGCGGCCACGCCACCGCCGTCAGCGCCGTCGAGCCGGTGCGGTTGCACACCTCCAGCACCCGCAGGGGTGTCGCGAAACCGTCGCGATCACGCGGCGTGACCCGGCACAGTTCGGCGGATTCCCCCGCAAGATCGGCGCAGCCGACGCGCCACGACCCGCGCGCCCAGCCGGTGCGGAAAGCGCGCAGGGGAACGGCGGTGAAGCGCGACAGGCGCGTTTCCTCGCTCTCGCAGGGCGGGCGCGCCGCCGCCTGCAGGAAGGAGTAATAGGGGGCGCAGTACTCGGCGCCGCCCGAGGCCGGCCAGGTCCATTCGCCCGAGCGGGCATGCAACAGGATTTCGTCGCCGACGACGCCGTCAATCGCGCCTTCAATGCAGGAATTGGCCTCGACCCGGAACCAGCCGCGCGTCATGCGCCGTCCGGATGGATCTACGGCGTAGGAAGCGGCGACGCCGATGGCGAAATGGGCGTCGTTGCAGAAGGTCATCAGCGCCTGGCGCGCGGCCTGGGCCTGAGCGGGAGCGGACAGGCCGCCAAGGGCCAGCGCCGCGGTGCACATGAACAGGCTGAAACGCAGTCCCATCGCGCCTCCTTCCCGGCGTCTAGCCCTCGCCCTCCCCGAAGCCGCAGGCGGCGGCGATATCGGGCTGCGCCTCGCGCATCCGCGTCTGCAGGGCCATGATCTCCTCCATGGTCATGCCCGACGCCAGCACATGCGCCAGGATGACCGTCGGGTCGGAGCGATCGATTCCGGCGGTGGAGGCGACGAAGGCCGCCTCGCGCTCGCTCAGCCGTTCGGCGGTTTCGCGGGCGGCGCAGGCGCATTGCAGATCGGTGGCGTGCGAGGGTCGGTTTTCGAGGCATACCGCCTCGAGCACGCTAGCGGCGTCCTGGTCGGACGCGCTGGTCAGGAAAGCGGCGAGAATGACGAAAAGGCCGGTCATGAAAAACTCCGTCGGGCGATCGCCCCCGCGAAAGCGTTACCCAGCGGCGGCGGCGCGCGCAAGCGGCGCGACCGGCGCGCTCTGGCGCATCAGCGAATTTCACGCCATAATAGAACCTTGCGGGGACAAGCGGAATGGAGTGCGAACCATGCTTCGCGTGTTAGCTGTTTGCGCCGGACTAGCCCTTGTCACGGCCTGCGCCGGCCCCACCCCCTATCAGCCCGCCGACACGGCCGGGCGGGGCTATCAGGAAGTGCGGATCGAGCAGGACCGCTACCGCGTCTCCTTCTCCGGCAACACCCTGACCGACCGCGAGACGGTGGAGACCTATCTGCTCTACCGCGCCGCCGAACTGACGCTGGAGCGCGGCTTTGACCATTTCTCGGTCGTGCAGCGCGCCACCGACACCGAACGGCGCACCCAGGCCACCGGCCCCTATTACGGTCCCTGGCACCATAGCGGTTTCTGGGTGCACTACCGGTATTTCCACCCGCGCTATGGCTGGTATGGCTGGTACGATCCCTTCTGGGACGACCGCCGCTATCGCGAGACCACGCGCTACGAGGCCAGCGCCGAGATCGTGATGGGCCGTGGCGCGCGCCCGGACGGCGTGGAGTATTTCGACGCCCGCGAGGTGACGTCGAATCTCGGCCCGCGCATTCAGCGTCCGGTGGAAAGCTAGGGTCCCGCCAGCTTCCGGTGGTGAGCTTGAGTGGCGGCGAAGCCCGCATCTCAGGTCACCCGCTCCAGTTCAGCCGTCGCCGCCGCCTCGCGGCGGAACAGGTCCGGCCGCAGGATGACGGTCAGTACGGCGGCGAGCGTCACCAGCGCCGTCCATACGGTCATGGTGTCTCCCGCCACGCCCAGAACCCAGGGCAGGTTGATCGCCCAGTGCGCGAAAAAGGCCGGCGCCACCGCCCCGCGCGAGGCGTTCAGGATCGCGGCCAGAATCACCGAAATCGCCATCGTCTGCACGAAGAACCGCGCCGTCGACAGCCAGGCGGGCAGGCTTGCGTCATATTGCGGGAAGGCGGGGCTGAGGATCACCGGCAAGTGCCAGACCCCCCAGATCAGACCCAGAACCAGCGCCGCGGGCAGCGGCGACAGCCGCTCCTGCAACAACGGTTGCAGCCAGCCGCGCCAGCCCGGCTCCTCCATTGAGCCGGGATTGGACAGCGGCGAGATGAACAGCGCCAGCAGAAACGCCCCGGCGCCGGAATAGGGCCAGAGCGGCGTATCGATTCCCACCGCCCATGTAAGCAGCACGGCCAGCGCCTGCAGGATCAGGAACAGCCCGGCGGCGATCAGGATCCAGCGCCAGACCGGCGCGACCAGGAACAGCCGGGCGATGAAGGCCCGCCACGCCGCCTTTCCGCAGGCCGCGGCGGCGGCGAAGGCGCCGAAGGCCGGCGCATAGACGGCGATGAAAAACAGCGGCGCGGCGAACCGTCCTTCCAGCAGGCCGGGAACGGCGTATAGCCCCAGCGCCCCTATCCCCCAGGAAATCCCGAAGGTTACGGCGAGAAACACCCACAGCCCGCGCCAGAACATGCCCGCGCCCTTGCTTGTAGTTTGCGCTGACCCAATCACACCCTAGATTGGCCTTTCCCGCCACCCCGAAAGGATCTTCTGACGATGCGCGAAACCCCACCCCCCGGCTGGCGCGGCACGACGATACTCGGCGTGCGCAAGAACAGCCGTTTCGTGCTGGCCGGCGACGGTCAGGTCAGCGTCGGTCCGACGGTGGTGAAATCCAACGCCAAAAAGGTGCGCAAGCTGGCGGACGGCAAGGTGCTGGCCGGTTTCGCCGGGGCCACGGCCGACGCTTTCGCCCTGTTCGAACGGCTGGAGGCGAAGCTGGAGCAGCATTCCGGGCAGCTGGCGCGCGCCTGCGTCGAACTGGCCAAGGACTGGCGCACCGACCGCTATCTGCGCCGTCTCGACGCCATGCTGATCGTCGGCGACGCCGAGACGACCTTCCTGATCACCGGCGCCGGCGACGTTCTGGAGCCGGAAGGCGGGCTGGTCGCCGTCGGCTCCGGCGGCAATTACGCGCTGGCGGCGGCGCGGGCGCTCTTTGATTACGAAGACGACCCCGAGGCGCTGGCCCGCAAGGCCATGGCCATCGCGGCCGATATCTGCGTCTACACCAACGGGTCGCTGACGGTGGAAACCCTCGGCGGCTAGGGCTAGACAGGGCGGCGAACCGCAACGCAACCCGGAAAAGGGAGCGCCGCCATGAACGCCACCAGCGCCACGATCAGCTTCGAGGACTTTCAGGACGCCCACCCGGCGGACATCGCCGCCGCGCTGGCCGAGCTGAGTCCGCAGGCGGCGCTGACCCTGCTGTCCGGCTTTCCGGTCAACGACCAGGCCGAGGTGTTCGGATATGTCGAGGAGGAGCGGCAGGCCGAACTGCTGGGGCTGATGACGCGCACCCAGATTTCGAAACTGGTCAGCGCCATGAACGCCGACGAACGGGCCGACCTCTACAACCACCTGCCCGAGGAGATGCAGGAAATCATCCTGCCGGGTCTCGCCCATGTCGAGCGCGAGGACATGCGGGCGCTGGCCGCGCACGAGGAAGGCACGGCCGGGGCGATCATGACCTCCGACTACGCGGTGCTGGCGCCGGACCTCACGGCGCGCGAGGCGATCGACAAGCTGCGCCGCGAGGCGCCGGAGAAAGAGACCATCTATCGCACCTATGTGGTGGACGGGGAGCGCCGCCTGATCGGCTCGGTGCGGCTGCAGGAACTGATCCTGGCCGATCCGCGCAAGAAAGTGGCGAACCTGATGGAGGAAGACCCCCTGTTCGCCCGCGTCGACGAGGACCAGGAGGAGGTGGCACGCAAGATCGCCCGCTATGACGTCATCGCCATTCCGGTGGTCGATTCCGAACACCGCCTGGTCGGCATCGTCACCCATGACGACGCCATCGACGCGCTGGAAGAGGAGGCCACAGAGGACTTCCACAAGCTGGGCGGCGCGGTGTCGCTGGATGAAAGCGTGCGCACCGCCGGGCTGGTGACGCTGTATCGCGCCCGCATCGTCTGGCTGGTGGTGCTGGTGTTCGGCAATCTGCTGTCCGGTCTCGGCATCGCCTATTACGAAGACACCATCGCCGCGCACCTGGCGCTGGTGTTCTTCCTGCCGCTGCTTATCGCCTCGGGCGGCAATGCCGGCGCGCAGGCCGCGACGCTGATGGTGCGGGCGCTGGCCACCGGCGATGTGCGCCCGAAGGACTGGGGGTTGATGCTGGGCCGCGAGTTTCTGGTCGCCGCGGCGCTGGGCCTGACCATGGCGGCCGCCGTCTCCGGCATCGGCTTTTTCCGCGGCGGGCCTGACATCGCCGGCGTGGTCGCCGCCTCGATGATCATCATCGTCATCATCGGCAGCATCATCGGCATGAGCCTGCCCTTCATCCTGTCGCGTCTGCGCCTGGACCCGGCCACGGCCAGCGCGCCGCTGGTAACCTCGATCGCCGACGCCACCGGCGTGGTGATCTATTTCGCCATCGCCACCTTCTGGTTCATGCGCAATGGCGCAGCGGCGGGGCTTGGGTAGGCGCGGTTTCCGGCCTACATCCCGGCTTTCGCCCGTCAGCAAACGGATGCACGCATGACCGACTTCTCCCCCCGCGAGATCGTCTCGGAGCTGGACCGGCACATCATCGGCCAGTCGGCGGCCAAGAAGGCCGTGGCCATCGCCCTGCGCAACCGCTGGCGGCGGCGCCAGCTCGAGGACGACCTGAAGGAGGAGGTGACGCCGAAGAACATCCTGATGATCGGCCCCACCGGGGTGGGCAAGACCGAGATTTCACGCCGCCTCGCCAAACTGGCGCGGGCGCCGTTCATCAAGGTGGAGGCGACCAAGTTCACCGAGGTCGGCTATGTCGGCCGCGATGTCGACCAGATCGCCCGCGACCTTGTGGAGGCGGCCATCGTCATGGTGCGCGAACGGCGGCGCGAAGAGGTGCGCGCCCGCGCCCACGCCGCGGCGGAAGACCGGGTGCTGAACGCCCTTGTCGGTCCGAACGCGCAGGCGAGCACGCGCGAGGCGTTCCGCAAGCAATTGCGCGACGGCGCGCTGGACGGCAAGGAGATCGAGATCGACCTCGCCGACACCGCCTCGCCCTTCCAGACGCTGGACATTCCGGGCCTGCCCGGCGGCGGAGCCGGGGTGCTGAATCTCGGCGACCTACTGGGCAAGGGCTTCGGCGGCCGCCGCAAGACCGTGCGCACCACGGTCAAGGCCGCCTATGAACCCTTGATCGCCGAAGAGGCCGACAAGCTGATCGACGATTCCGCAATCGCCGCCGAGGCGATCCGGCTGGCCGAGAATGACGGCATCGTGTTCCTGGACGAGATCGACAAGATCACCGCCCGTTCCGACGCCCGCGGCGCCGATGTCAGCCGCGAGGGCGTGCAGCGCGACCTGCTGCCGCTGATCGAGGGCGCGACCGTGGCCACCAAGTACGGCCCGGTGCGCACCGACCACGTGCTGTTCATCGCGTCCGGCGCCTTTCACATCGCCAAGCCGTCGGACCTGCTGCCGGAGCTGCAGGGCCGGCTGCCGATCCGGGTCGAGCTGCGGGCGCTGACCAAGGATGATTTCAAGCGCATCCTGACCGAGACCGAGGCCAATCTGACCCGCCAGTACGTGGCGCTGATGGCGACCGAGGGCGTGACGCTGGCCTTCACCGAAGACGCGGTGGACGCGATTGCGGAGGCGGCGGTGGAGGTGAACTCAAGCGTCGAGAATATCGGCGCCCGGCGGCTGCAAACGGTGATGGAGAAACTGGTGGAGGAGATCAGCTTCTCCGCCTCCGACCGCGCCGGTGAAACCGTGACCGTCGATGCGGCCTATGTGGCTGAACATATTGGCGAACTGGCGAAAAACGCCGACCTGTCGAAGTTCATTCTCTAGGGTTTCAGCGCGCTTTCAGCAGCACGTAGAACGCGCCTTCGCCGCCATGGCGGCGGTGGGCGGGGGAATAGCCGGAGACGATGGCGCGCAGATCCGGCTCGGCCAGCCATTGCGGCAGGCGGCGGCGCAGGATTCCCGGTTCGGATTCAAACACATCGCGCGCCCGGTCCGCCGGCCTTCCGCCCTTGCCGGTGATCACCAGGACCGAGCGCAGCCCGCGCGCCTTGGCCGAGTGCAGAAAGCGGCCCAGCGCGGCGCGGGCCTGGTCCTGCGTCAGGCCGTGCAGGTCGGCGCGGGCCTCTATCTCTATGTTTCCGCGGCGTAATTTCCGCTCCGCCGAGCGGTCGGCGGGGGCGGGGGCGGGCCGGAGATCGCCGCGCCCCGGCGCGCTGTTCCCCCCTGCCCATACCTCCTGCTTCATTCCACCTTCAACCGCTGTTCCACCCCCCTTTTCACCCCCCCTTTCACCCCCTGTTTTTCCCCCTTGCGTCACCCTGGGCGCGTCCGGCGCCTCCGGCGCGCGGTTCCGGGACCCCGGCAGAGGCCGCGCCGTGCGCGCCACCCGGCGCCAGAGCGCGCGTTCCGATGGCGTGAGATCGCGGCCGCGGGCCATCACGCCGGCGGCGGGGCGAGGCGGGCGGCGAGGGCGTGCGGCAGCAGCAGCGTCCAGCGCGCCTGCGCCCGGGTCGAGCCGGCGCGCCGGTCGGCGTCCTCGCCCCAGCCCCAGAAGAAATCGCCGCGCAGCGGGCCGGTGATCGCCCCGCCCGCGTCCTGGATCACCACCAGCCCGCGCCAGCCCGGCGCCTCGGGCAGATCGGCCTCCACCCACACCGGAACGCCGTGGGCGTGAAAGGCCGGGTCGGCGGCGATGGACGCCATGGGGGTGAGCGGCAGGCCCGCCGCGCCGCGCGGGCCGAGAGCGGGGTCGCCAATCGGTTCGGCGGCGAAAAACGCGTAGCGCGGGTTTTCGTTGAACAGCGCCCGCGCCGCGCCCGGCCCGGCGCGGTTCAGCCATTCCTCGATCCCGGCCTTCGAGGCCTGGTGCAATTCCATCTCGCCGCGCTCGACGAGGATGCGGCCGATAGAGCGGTAGGGCAGGCCGTTATGGGCGGCGAAGGCGGCGCGGGCCTGCGCGCCGTCCGGATACACCAGCCGGCCGGAGCCCTGGATCTGCAGGAAGAACACGTCGACGGGCCGGCCAAAGGCGAAGGGTTCGCCCGCGCCGTCTTCCTCGATCGCCGCGCGGTCGCGATAGGGGATGAACCGGTCCCCCGCCGCCATGCCGACAATGCGCCGCCCGGCCAGGCTTTCGTCGAACATCCCCAGATCGGCGCTCAACAGGTCGTCCGGCCTGCCGCGCAGCGGCGCGGTGAACGGCGGTTCCGGCGCGCGGCGCACCTCGACATAGGGTTCGTAATAGCCGGTCATCAGGCCGGTCCCGCCGGCTTCGGTGAAGGCGCGCACCGGGGTGAAGGCGGCCTCGAACGCCGCCCGCGCCGCGGCTTCGTCCCCGCCATCGGCGGCGCGCAGCCGGGCGCAGGCCTGCCGCCAGTCGGCGGCGGTTCCGGCATAGGGCGCGCGCGGGTTCATCGCCTGTCCGTCGGGGCGCGCGGCGATGGCGGCGCAGGAGCGCAGGGCGGCGGAGAGCGCTGCGCGAACATCGGCGCCCTCCCATCCCGTCACCGCGTCCCACGCCGCCGGGGCCAGCAGCAGTTCCGACGGCGGCGGGGGCGGCGGCGCTTCCGGCTCGGGCTCCGGCTCAGGCGCGCGCGGCTGGCAGGCGGCGAGGGCGAGCGCGGCGGCGAGGGCGAACGCGATGGCGGGCGTGCGGATGACGATGCGGGCGGCGGGGCGCGGCGGCATGGCGGGTCCGTGACGTGGCGAAACCGAATCGGCGTCCAGCCTAACCGCGCCCCCCGCCCGCGCCTAACGAGGGGTGTACTGAAGCCCTCGTCCTTCGTGGCTCTGCGCCTTCGGCGCATCGCACCTCAGGATGAGGGGGATAGTGCAAGCCACAACACCCTCATCCTGAGGAGTCCCGGCCGTCAGGCCGGGCCACGAAGGACGAGGGAATCCCGAAAGCGCCGGGCCGCGCGGCGGCTGTCCACAGACCCTAGACCGGCCGCACGCCGGAGAGCACCCAGTTCGGATCGGGGCTGGCGGCCGGGCGCTCGAAGGTCCAGACCTCCTCGACCGGGGTGAGGCGGTTGAGATCGCCGGCGATGCGTTCGCCGTCCTTGCCGCGGGTCTCGGTGGCGATGTCGGCGCGGAAGCGCACCTTCACCTTCGCGACCCCGTCCTGCACCCCGGCGCCGTGAATCTCGGCGGCGGCCAGGCGCTCGATCTCGGTGGTCACGGCCTGCCCGGCCTTTTCGCGATCTCCGATGGCCTTGTCGTAGCTGGCGAACACTTTCGGCGACAGCAACGGGCGCAGGGCGTCGCGGTCGCCCTTGGCGAAGCCCTCGACGATCATGCCATAGGCGGCCTTGGCGCCATCCAGGAACACGCCGGGGTCGAAGCCGGGGTCGTGACGGGCGATCTCGGTCAGCCCCGCCCCGGCGGGGCCGGCGAAGCGCGGCGCGGCGGCCGGTTCGGCGGCGGGCGCGCGGTCCTGCGCCGGGGCCGGGCGCGGCTCCGGCGTATGGCCGGTGCGCTTGCCCAGCACCTGGTACAGGCGGAAGGCGAAGAACACCGCCACGGCGGCGAAGAAGATCAGCGGCAGAAAATCCATCATGCGATCCCGTTTGCGATACAGATATAGACGCTGCAAGCGCCCGCGTCAGCCGCAAGCGGCGCCGCGCTTGCCCCGGCGGCGCGGCCATGCTACCGCGCCCGCCTCACATTTCCGGCGCCCGCGCGCCTGTCCTGACCAGTTTTCCGGAGAGATTTCCCATGGCCGACACGCCCCCCGCCGGCGACCCGAACGCCAACCTGCCGCAAATGCGCGTGATGGTGCATTACGTGAAGGATCTGTCCTTCGAGAACCCCGGCGCGCCGGAAGGCCTGCGCGGCGGCGAGCCGCCGCAGTTCGACCTCGGCGTCGACATCCAGGGCCGCAAGCTGCACGGCGAGGTGCACGAGGTGCAGCTGCTGATCAACGCCACCGCCACCCGCGGCGGCAAAACGCTGTTCATCGCCGAACTGAGCTTCGCCGGCCTGTTCGAGCTGGTGAATTTCGACGATGCGATGCGCGAACAGGTGCTGCTGATCGAATGCCCGCGCCTGCTGTTCCCCTTCGCCCGCCGGGTGCTGGCCGACGCCGTGCAGGACGGCGGCTATCCGCCGCTGATGCTGGAGCCGATCGACTTCGCCGGCCTCTACCGCCAGCAGAAGGGTCAGGGCCAGACGCAACCGCTGCAGGACGAAAGCGGCGGCGAACCCCCGGCCGGAAACGCCTGACCGGGGCTTTCAGGGCTTCCAGCCGCGCCGCCGATCAAAAACCAGGCGCCGTCATTGCGTGCGCGGCGCGATCAATCCTCCCCCTTGAATGACCTCCCCTACCCCGCCGGCTGGGGCGGGGCGGCCTTTTTCGCCTTGCGGCGGCGCAGGGCGCGCAGGCCCAGCCAAAGCAGCAGGATCAGGATGATCGCGAAGGGCAGCAGGAAGGCGGCGGCCTCGACCAGGAAGGCCAGCGCCCGCACCGTGTTCGCCACCGCGCCGTCGAGGGCGTCCTTCAGCGGCCGGAACACGTCGCGGCCCACCGGCGAGGGGCGCGACTGGTAGGAAATATCCAGCCGCGACATGTCCACCCGCGCCCGCATCACCGCGATCTGGGCGCGCGCCGAGTCGATGCCGCCCTGCACACGGGCCAGTTCGCGCTCCACCTGCAGCAGGTCGCCGACCGTGCCGGACTGGCGGTCGAGCAGCGCCAGCAGGCGGTCGCGCAGGCGCTCCTGCGCCTCCAGCCGCGCCTCGGTGTCGGTGATCTGCCGGGTCAGGTCCTCGGTGGAGGTCGACAGGCTGACCAGCCGGCCGCCGGCGGCCTCGGCGTCGCCGCGCAGGCCGTCGCGGAAATTCTGCAGCCAGCGCGGATCGGCGCGGATCGACAGCGCGCCGCGCACATTGTCCTCGCCCCAGGCGTTCACCGAGCCGCCGGTGACGACGCAGACCTGCGGCCCGGCGGCGCGGCACGCGCCCTCATGGGCCTCCATCAGGCCGCGCACGGCGGCGCCCGGGGCCTCGACCGTCGCCGCATAGGCGTAGGCGAGCAGCATGCCCGCGGGGTGGATGGATTCGCCATCGCCGGCTGTCTCGCTGTCCGTAACGGCTTCCCGGGCCGCGACGCCGCCAGAGGGCGCGGCGGCCATGCGGGCGCGCGTTACGCTGTCCGGGGCGGCCTGCGGCGCGGGTTCGGCGTAATGCTCGGGCCCGCCTTCGCAAGCGGACAGCGCCAGCGCCGCCGCAAGGGCCGCGCAGATCACGGATAGTCGCATCTGAAGTCTCCTCCCTGTCCCGGCCCGGCGCGAACCCTTCTCCGCAAATGCGGCGCGGATTGGGCGGTCAGCCGCGCGGGCAGATCAGCACATGGCCGTCGAACACCGCGCCGACGACCATGACGCCGCCGCGGACGGCGGCGACGGACGAGGCCGACAGGATGCGGCCGTCGTCATAGAGCACGGTTTCGGTCTCGCCGCTTTCGGGGTCGATGCGCACCACCTGCGACGGCGCGGGAACGCTCTCGTCCGCCGCGTGGGCGACGAAATCGAATATGCGCGGATGGCCGCCGGTCCACAGATGGCCGTTCTCGTCCAGCTCCAGATTGTCCGGCGCGGTGGGGACGCGGATGGCGCGGACGCGCCGCAGCGCGCCGGTCTCCGGGTCGCGGTCATAGACGGTGATGCGGCGGCCGATGATCTCGGCGACATAGAGCGTGCGGCCGTCGGCCGACAGCGTGACGCCGTTGGCGTAGATCAGGCCGCGGGCGGCGATGTGGCCGCGCTCGCCGTCGAAATGACTGACCGAGGCCAGCGGCAGACCGAAATACGCCTCAAGCGTTCCCATGATCCCGTCCGGGAAGCGGCGGTCATTGCTGGCGTAGAAGCTGCGCGGGCCCGTGGCGGCGAGATCGTTGGGCGAGGCCAGTTCCGGATAGCTGATGGTCTCCACATGGGTGAGGGTGAAGCCGTCCCACAGGGCGTCGAACACCTCCACCGTATGCCCGCCGGCGCGGGGATGGTTGATCACGAACAGCCGCCGGCCGCCCGCCGGCCCGGCGCCCTCGCCGCGCCACAGGCTGATCCCGTGCGGCATGAAATCTTCCGGCGCGCCGTGCGAGACCAGCGCCAGCGTTCCTTCCGGGTCGTCGACATGGAAGGCGTAAATGCCGCCGGAGCCCTGCGCCGCCCGCCGCGGCGCGGCGGAAACGAACACCACCCCGGTCTCCGGGTCGATGGTCACGTCCTCGGCCCCCGGCGCCACGTCGAGGCGGCGGCACTGGTCGGCCAGCAGCGGTTCATGGCTGGCCAGCACGCCGGAGCCCGGTATCGCCACCGTCGCCAGCCGGACCAGCGCGGCCAGCACCACCACGCCCACAATGATCAGGATCACGCGCATGTCAGTCCCTCCCGTCGGTTTCGCCGCCCATAAGCCTCGACCCGGCGCGCGCGCTTGTCTAGCCTGTCCGTAAAGGCTCCGGCCGGCCCGGAGCGCATCACGGGAGGGCGACAGCCATGAAACACCAGTTCCGGTTCGCCGCGTCGGCGGCGGCCTTCGTGCTCGTCTGCGCGGCGCCGGCCGCCGCGCAACAGCCGCTGAGCATCGAGGACCTGTTCCGTATCGAGCAGGTGGGCGCCGCGGCGATCAGCCCCGACGGGGCGCGCGTCGCCTACACCGTCTCCACGCCGCGCAACATCATCGAGGGCGCCGATGACGGCCCGCCGGATTCCAGCCTGTGGATCGCCGCCGGGCCCGGCCAGGGGTTCCGCTATCTGTCCGGCGCGGCCGGCGGCGTCGCCTGGCGCCCGGACGGATCGTCCGTCAGCTTCACCGTCCGCCGCGACGGCGACAGCCATGCGGCGCTGTACGAAATCCCGGTGCATGGCGGCGAGGCGCGGCGGCTGTACGCCCATGAAGCGGCGATCCGCGGCTATGCCTGGGCGCCGCAGGGCGACGCCGTGTTCATCATCGCCACCGAGCGCGCCGACCCGATGCGGGCGCGGCTGGCGGCGCGCGGGTTCCGCGCCCGCGTCTATGAGCAGGACCAGCCCTTCGCCCATGTCTGGCGCGTCAATATCGCCGGCGGCGAGGCCTCGCGGCTGGACCTGCCCGGCCACGCCAGCGACATCGCCATCAGCCCGGACGGGGCGCGCATCGCCGTGCAGCTGGCGCCGACACCGCTGATCGACGACGCGATGATGGAGCAGCGCTGGCATGTCTCCGCCCCGGACGGGCGCGGGCGGGTGGAAATCGCCACCCCCGGCAAGGTCGGCTCCGCCGCCTTCTCGCCGGACGGGTCGCAACTGGCCTTCCTGGCCGCCATCGACCGCGCCGACTCCATCGCCGCCACGCTGCACGTCGCCGATGCGCGCACCGGCCAGTACGCCGCCATCGCCGCCGGCGCCGAACAGCATGTGCAGAGCTTCGCCTGGACGGAGGACGGAAACATCTTCGCGCTGGTGCATTCCGGCGTGAACAGCGCCTTCGTCACCTACAGCGCCGCGGGCGAGGAGCTGTCCCGCGCGCCGCATCTGGGCCGCGTGGCGCGGTCGATCGACCTCAACGCCGCCTCCGGCCGCGTCGCGGTGGTCGCCGACGCCGCCCGCCACCCGCGCGAGCTGTTCGTGGCCGACGCCGGCGGCGACGGAAGCCTGGAGCGCTGGACCGACCATAACCCCTGGCTTTCGTCGCGCGCCTTCGGCGAGCAGAGCGTGTTCCGCTATGAAGCCCGCGACGGGGTGGAGGTGGAAGGCGTGCTGATCCTGCCCACGGGGCCGATGCCGCGCGCCGGCTGGCCGCTGGTGTTCGTGGTGCATGGCGGGCCGGAGGCGCATGACTCCGACGGCTGGCTGACCGGCTACAGCCGACCCGGCCATATCTTCGCCAGCCGCGGCATCGCCGTGGCTTACGTCAATTACCGCGGCTCCACCGGGCGCGGGGCGGACTTCATCCGCCTCGACCACGCCGATCCGCCGGGCGACGAGTTCTACGACCTGGTCGACGCCATCGGCTATCTGTCGCAACGGGGGCTGGTGAACCGCCAGCGCGTGGGCATCACCGGCGGCTCCTATGGCGGCTTCGCCTCGGCCTGGGGCGCGACCATCGCCACCGAGCACTTCGCGGTCTCGGTGCCGTTCGTGGCGCTGACCAACCTGATCAGCTTCCACGGCACCACCGAGATCCCGATCGAGATGGTGGACGTGCACTTCATCCAGGCGCCGTGGGACGACTGGGAGATGTATCTGGACAAGAGCCCGATCCGCCATGCGCAGGGGTCGCGCACGCCGACCCTGATCCTGCATGGCGAGGCCGACACCCGGGTCGACCCGTCCCAGTCCTTCGAGCTGTACCGTTATCTGCAGCAGACGGGCGAGGCGCCGGTGCGGCTGATCCTCTATCCCGGCGAGGGCCACGGCAACCGCAACGCCGCGGCGCAATATGACTACGCCTTGCGGTCCTTCCGCTGGCTGGAGCACTACCTGACCGGCCCGGGCGGCGAGCCGCCGCCGCACGAACTGCCGCTGCCGCAGCTTCTGGGCATGGACTAGGACGCAGGCCTTTGAAATCGAACCGGCCCGGCCCCGCCAGCGGGGCCGGGCTTTCGTTACCACCCGTTCCGGAAAGCAAGGGGCCGCGGCGTTTCCGCCCCGGCCCCCGAGCCCCCGCTTTGTCCGGGTTCTAGAATGTCACGTCGACGCCCATGAAGAAGAAGCGTCCGCGCGGGCCGACCGGCCAGGACTGCGTGCTCATGAAGGGCGCGCGGTTCTCGACATTGTTGACCCCGCCATAGATGCGCACGTGATCGCGCAGGTCGTAGGAGAAGCTGAAATTGTGGACAAAGCTCTCCCCCGCCATGCCGTCCGGGCCAAACAGGTTGTCGATGGTCTCGATCTCCACTCCGACATGGGCCTGGTCGCTCTGGTACTGGGTCTGCCAGCCGAGCATCAGCGGTCCGCGGCGGAACGCCAGATTGCCGGTTATGGCCCATTCCGGGCTGCGGAACTCGCGCAGCGCCGGATCGACCGCGGTCGGGTCGGTGCGGCTGGTGAAGAAGTCCAGCCGCTCCTGCTTGGTGCCGATGACGCGAAGGGCGATATCGTTCTGACCGATCGAGAACCCGTAGGCGGCGGCGAAATCATAACCCCGCGCCTCGATACGGGCGAAGTTGACGAAGGTCTGGTTCAGGAAGCGGAAGCCCCCGAACTGCGCCGACCCCGGATCGGTCTCGCGCGTGAACAGCGTACAGAAGACGTTGTTCGGGAAATCGGTCGCATCATAGCAGGTGTCGACGATCTCCTGGGCGCTGACTGTCGAAATACCGTCGCGGATGCTGACGTTCCAGTAGTCAGCCGTCAGCGAGAAGCGCGGCAGGAAGTTCGGCGTGAACACGAAGCCGATAGTGGTGGTGTCCGCCGTCTCCTCCGTCAGATCCGGATTGCCGCCCACCACGCCGCCGAAACGGGCGGTCAGCGGGTCGGTGAAGCCTGGCGGCAGCGCCGGCAGGCCGTTGCCGCCCGCCTGGCAGTTCGCCTCGCGCAGGGCCGGGTCGGCCGCGTTGGCCAGTTCGGCCGCGTCGCACGGGTCGATGGGGCGGAACACCGCCGGATTGGTGATGAAGGTTTCGCGCAGGTTCGGCGCGCGAATCGCCTGCGACCGCGTGGCCCGGAAGCTGATGTCGTCGACCGGGGTCCACAACAGGCCAAGATTCCAGGTGCCCACCGTGCCCGTGTTGTTGGAATAATCGGCGACCCGGTAGGAGGCGTTGAAGGTCAGCTCCTCGGCAAGGGGCTGGTTGGCGAGCAATGGCACGGACGCCTCGCCATAAACCTCGGCGACGTTATAGCCGCCCTGCGAGTCGCGGAAGACGAACAGCGCGTTGAAGCCCAGCGAATTGTTGTCGCTGACGTCGGCGATATTCGTGCCTGCCGGGAAGGGAGATTCCGCCGGCAGGTCGCCCTTCAGCCAGGGGTCGCGCTCGGACCGGGCGTTCTCGGTGCGGTATTCGGCGCCGAAGGCGAACTGGATCGGTCCGGCCGGCAAGTTGAGGAAGTCCGCTGTGTCGCCGGCCATGGCGGCGGTGAAAACCGACTGGCGCAGCTGGATGCGCTCATGCGTGGTCTGCGAGAAAAAGTCCCGCGATTCCTGGCTGATCGAGTTGGGGCCGCCCCAGATATTGGCCGGCTGGCACTGCCCGCTGCCCGGCGTAAAGCTGAAGATTCCGGGGTTGAACTCCGGAATGCCGAACAGGGTGGTGAAAGGGATGTGGTTGTTGTCCAGCTCCACCCGGCAGACCGGCTGGCCGCCCGGTCCCATCACCGCGTCGATGGCGGCGAAGAACCGGTCAAGGATCACTTCCGTACCGTAAATGTCCTGCGTGTACTGGCCGTGGTTGGCCGCGACCTCCCAGGTCCAGCCATTGCCCAGTTCACCGCGGAAACCGCCGATGACCTGATAGGTCTCGCGGTCCACGTCGGTATTGGCGCCGCCGGTATCGATCGGGTCGCGGGTGATGAACAGGCCGCCAGGCAGGCCGGTTATGAAGCCGGCGAAACCGCCCGGCGCCATGGCGCTGGTGCCTATCAGCTCCTGTGGCAGGAACGGGTTGTCCGGCGCGCCGTACAGCAGGTCGAAGAAGCCGTTCTGGATCACCCGCCGCTCGCTGCGGCCGGTGGAGTACTTCAGTTCCAGAAAACCGGTGAGGGTGGCGGTGAAATCATAGCGGGCGTTGAAGGTGAAGGTGGCCTGCTCGGTCTGCGGCAACAGATAGTCGCGATCATAGCGGTCCGGAACGCCGTCGCCGCCAAACTGGTTGAAGGCGCTGGCGATCAGGCCGTCGACATAGGGCCGCAGACTGCCGTCCGGATTCACGGTCCAGCAGCCGCCGGCGTAATCGAGGCCGAAAATGCCGTCCTGCGTTCCCGCGCCCCAGTTGAACTGGTTCTGCCAGCCGACAAAGGACTGGTCGCAATCCGGCACCCCGTCGCCGTCCAGGTCTATGGAGTGGAACAGGTCCATGTTGAACGGCGAGATGATTCCGGCCGCGTTGCTGATCGAGAATGTCGGCTGCCGCAGGAGCGCCCGGGTGGGCGAGGTGTTGCGCCGCTGGATCAGCGCCAGCTCGGCAGAGCTGAGATCCGCCGTGGTCAGGCTGGTTCCGAACCAGGCATTGTAGCGGTTGATGAACGCCTCAGGGTCGTTGGGGATCAGCAGACCGACCGGGTAGCGGCCCTCGTTGATGTTGTAGAACTGAAAGAACAGCGGCGTGGACGCGGCCGAAATGTCGCCCGCCTGGAAGCGCAGCGCCGGATTGGCCTGGGCGCGGGCGATGCCGTTGTCGGCCGCCCAGTCGCGATCGCCGACGCGCAGCACGTTGTCGCGGCGGTAATCGACGCTGAAAGTCACATTGCCGCGCCGGTTATCGAAATTATGGCCGGCGGTGACCTGGGCGCTGAAGGTTTCGCCGCCGTTTCCGTCGGCCATGCCGGCGCGGAAATCGCCGCGGATGCCCTCGAAATCATCGCGCAGGATGAAGTTGATCACCCCGGTCACGGCGTCAGAGCCATAGATGGCCGATGCGCCGCCGGTCATCACCTCGACGCGCTCCACCAGCGGGGTGGGGATCGCGCCGATGTCGACGGCGCTGCTGCCTTCCAGTCCGCCGACATGGCGGCGGCCGTTGACGAGGGTCAGCGTGCGCACCGAGCCGAGGCCGCGAAGGTTCAACACATTGATGCCCGAGATGCTGCTCTCGCTCGTCGTCGAGTTCAGCAGCGCCGGCAGGCGCGCCAAGGTTTCGGCCATGCCGAGCTGTCCGGACAGGCGGAAGTCGTCTTCGGCCACGGACTGCACCGGAACCGGCGCGACAAGATTAGGATCGCGGGCGATGCGCGTGCCGGTGATGGTGATGGTTTCCGCCGGCTGCGCGGCGGCATCGTCTTCCGCGTCTTGCGTCAGCGCCGCGCCCGGCGCGGCCAGGGCGATTGCGGCGGTCGCCGCGCCCCCAAGAAGATAGCGGCGAATGCTCGCAATACTCGTTGCCATGACAACCCCCTGGAATGATTATTCGTGACGTTCGATCCATGCTGCGATGAAAGCAACGCGCCATGGTTTCCCACGCAGACAGGCCTGTCCATGACAATTTGTTGATATTATCGTGAGTGTTGCAGATTTGCAGTGCGATCAATTGTGTGAGCTGGGTTGAAAAACCGGTTTAATTTCACATAATTGTGATTGCCGTCGTATAGTATTGTTCTGCCCGGCGCCGCCCCATGCAGAAAAACAAGTCCGGGGCACGCAACGTGTCCGTAGCGGGTGAAAATCGGGCTTCGCCCGGGGGACGCAGGGGCGCCACGGCGCCCCGGGCGATTCCGGCTATGCGGTCAGCGCGGCGGCAGGCGCGTGGCGCCGTCAAGCCGGATGCTCTCGCCGTTCAGATACACCTGCCGGCAGATGCCCAGAACCAGCCCGGCGTATTCCTCGGGCCGGCCGAACCGGTTGGGGAACTGCACATTGCGGCGCAGCGCCTCCTTCACCTCCGGCTTGATCTGTTCGTAGATCGGGGTCTCGAACAGGCCGGGCAGGATGGTGTTGATGCGCACGCCCTCGGGCGCGAGATCGCGCGCGATCGGCAGCGTCATGCCCACCAGCCCGCCCTTGGAGGCCGAATAGGCCGCCTGGCCGATCTGGCCGTCCTGCGCCGCGACCGAGGCGGTGTTGACGATCACGCCGCGCTCGCCGTCTTCCAGCGGCTCCAGCGCCAGCATGCCGGCGGCGGCCTTGGCGGCGCAGGAGAAGCTGCCGATCAGGTTGACCGCGACCACTTTCGCGAAGGCGCTGGTGTCATGGGCCTTGATCGAGCCGTCGGTCTTGGAGCGCGCGGCGGTCTTCATGCCGACGGCGATGCCGGCGCAATTGACCAGGATCCGCTCCTGCCCGTGCGCCTTGCGGGCGATCTCGAAGCCGGCGTCGACGCTGGCCTCGTCGGCGACATTGACCTTGGCGAACACGCCGCCGATCTCCTTCGCCACACGGTTTCCGCGCTCTTCATTCAGGTCGAAGACCGCCACCTTGACGCCCTCGGCGGCCAGCGCCCGCGCCGTCGCCTCGCCAAGGCCAGAAGCCCCGCCCGTCACCACCGCCGCGATCGATCCGTCCAGTCTCATGCCCCGCTCCCTTGTCTGGCGTGGAACTCCGTCGCGACAGGGGATAGCCCGCCGCGCGGGAAAAGCAAACGCCCCGCGCGGGCGGGCATGCAGGGTTGAAGGGGTTAGCCGACCTTCAGCACTTTCAGCGCATGCGCGCGCCCGTCGCGGCCGGTCCAGGTCATGGTCTGGCCTTCGGCGAGGCCGATCAGCGCCGTTCCCACCGGGGTCAGCACCGACACCTTGCCCTTGGCGATGTCGGCGTCCTGCGGCCAGACCAGCGTCACGCGCCGCGTTTCGCCGCCGGAGACGTATTCCACCGTTCCGCCCATGCGCACGACGCGCGGCGGAACCTGCCCGGCGGGGCGGATGTCGGCGCGGGCCAACTCGTCAAGCAGCGCCTCGGCGACGGCGGGCAGGCGCGCGCCGGCGGCGTCGGCCAGGTCGGTCAGACGGTCATGGTCGGCTTCGCTGATGATGATGTCGGGCTTTTGAAAGCCGCTGATTTGTTCGGTCATGGTCCTGGTTCCAGTGGGCCGCCGGCGCCCCGGCGGCGAAATCATTGGCCGCGGCCCGGCGGGCCGGGCGGCGGGTTTCAAGCTTGCTTTTGGGATGCCCCCGGGCGCGGAACTCGCGCAGGCCTCAGCGCGCCCGGGGCGCGGGGCGTGCGAGCAGACTGCCTGCGTTCAGCAGGAAGCGGGGGGGCCGAAGGCCGGTCATGACCTGAAGCTGGGGGTGCGGCGCCGGGAAGTCAATGCGGCGGACCCGCGACGAAAGCGCCCCGCGCCGGCGGCGCGGGGCGTGATCGGCAGTCTTCGCCTTTCCTGGCCAGGCCCGGCGGCAGGGTCAGGAAGGGCGAGGGGAGGCGTCTTACGCCTTTTCCTTGGCCTCGCCGTCTTCAGCGGGAGCCTCTTCGGCCGGGGCTTCCTCGGCCGGGGCTTCCTCGGCCTTCGGTTCCTCAGCGGCGGCCTCTTCGGCTTTCGGCTCTTCGGCGGGCGGGGCTTCAGCCGCCGCTTCCGCAGCCGGGGCCTCTTCGGCGGCCACGTCTTCAGCCGGCGCCTCGGCGGGGGCTTCTTCAGCGGCGGTTTCTTCGACAGCCGGGGCGGCCTTGGCCTCCTCGGCGGCGGCCTTCTTCGCCGCTTCGCGCTCGGCGCGTTCGGCCATCAGCGCCTTGGCCTTCTCGCCCGGCTCGCCCTTCTTCGGGTTGTTCCCGTGCGTCCAGGTCACCAGCTTCGGGTCGGCCTGGTGGATGAAGCGGGCGACGCGGTCGGTCGGCTGCGCGCCCTTCCTGATCCACTCGGCGATCTTCTCGAGGTCCAGCTTCACGCGCTCGGCGGCTTTCGGCAGCATCGGATCGTAGGAGCCGACCTTGTCGATGAAACGGCCGTCGCGCGGGGCGCGGCTGTCGGCGACGACGACGCGGTAATAGGGGCGCTTCTTGGCGCCGCCGCGGGAGAGGCGAATTTTCAGAGCCATTGCAATTTTTCCTTTGGTTTCAGTCAGTTGTTCTGGTTTTCAGGTTCGGGTTTCAGTCTTTTTTCGGTAGTCCTATCGGCAGGCCGTCGGGGCCGAGCCGAGGCGCGCCTCCCCCGAGGCCGGGCAGGGCGGAACCGCCCGCCGCGCCGGAGCCGGGAAGGCCGGGCAGGCCGCCGCCCGCCGCGCCGCCCTGCATTTTCTGCAGCAGCGCCGGGTCAGGCCCGCGGCCCATGCCGCCCATGCCGCCGAGCGCGCCCATCAGGCCGCCCTTGCTCTTGCCGGCGCGTTTCATCATGTCGGCCATCTGGCGGTGCATTTTCAAAAGCCGGTTGACCTCGGCCACATCAACGCCGGAGCCGGCGGCGACGCGGCGCTTGCGCGAGGCCTTCAGGATGTCCGGCTTCTTGCGCTCCTTGCGGGTCATCGACAGGATGATCGCCTCCTGCCGTTTCAGCATGCTGTCGTCCATGCCGGCGGCGGCCATCTGGCTCTGCGCGGCCTTGTTCATGCCGGGCAGCAGGCCCATCAGCCCGCCGAGCCCGCCCATTTTCTGCAACTGCCGCAACTGGTCGGCGAGATCGTCGAGATCGAAATCGCCCTTGGCCATCTTCCTGGCCATGCGGGCGGCTTTTTCCTGGTCCACCTCTCCGGCGGCCTTTTCGACCAGGCTGACGATGTCGCCGCGGCCGAGAATGCGTCCGGCGAGACGGCGGGCGTCGAAGGCGTCCAGCCCGTCCAGCTTCTCGCCGGTGCCGAGGAACTTCACCGGCAGGCCGGTGACATGGCGCATCGACAGCGCCGCGCCGCCGCGGGCGTCGCCGTCCATCCGCGTCAGCACCAGGCCGGTCAGCGGCAGACGCTCGTGAAAGCGCCGCGCCGTCTCCACCGCGTCCTGACCGGTCAGCGCGTCGGCGACCAGCAGCGCCTCGCGTGGGCGGGCGATGTCGGAAATCGCCTTCGCCTCGGCCATCATCTCCTCGTCGATCGAGGTGCGGCCGGCGGTGTCGAGGATCACCACGTCATAGCCCTGCAGGCGCGCCGCGCTCATCGCGCGTTTGGCGATGTCGGTCGCGGTCTGGCCGGGCACGATGGGCAGGAAGCCGGCCTCGGCCTGCGCCGCCAGTTGCTGCAACTGCTCCATCGCCGCCGGGCGGCGGGTGTCGAGCGAGGCGAGCAGAACCTTTTTCTTGTCTCTGGCCTGGATGCGGCGGGCCAGCTTCGCCGCCGTGGTGGTCTTGCCCGAGCCCTGCAGGCCGGCCATCAGGATCGCCACCGGCGGCTCGCCGTCCAGGTCCAGCCCCGCCGGCTCGCCGTCGCCGCCCAGCAGTTCGACCAGCCCGTCATGGACGATCTTGATCACCTGCTGGCCGGGCGCGACGGCGCGGATCACGTCCTCGCCCACGGCGCGTTCGCGGATCTGTTCGATCGCCGCCTTGACGGCGGGCAGGGCGACATCGGCCTCCAGCAGCGCGACGCGGATCTCGCGGAGCGCCGCGTCGACGTCCTTCTCGGTCAGGACGCCGCGGCCGGTCAGGCGGTTGAACACCCCTGAAAGCCGTTCTGTCAGCGCGTCGAACATGCCGGCCCTTCCGCCGTGAAAACCGTTTCAGGCAAACGCAAAACCACCCCGGTGAGCGAAACCTCGCCGACCGGGGGACCTCGCCCGCGTCGCGCGCGGGTCAAGGCAAGCGCGTCACGCTTGCTCCGAAGCCGCGGGAGATACGGGCGCCGCGCCGCCGAGTCAAGGAAAAGGACGGGTCAGGCCACGTCGCTGGCCGGTTCACCGCCCAGCACGGCCTGCAGGGCGTCGGCGTCGGGCGCGCTGCGCAGGCGCTCGCGCATGTCCTCGCGGCGCAGCAGGCGCGAGACGCGGGCCAGCGCCTTCAGGTGCTCGGCTCCGGCGTCTTCGGGCGCCAGCAGCAGGAACACCAGGTCCGCCGGGCGGCCGTCTATGGCGTCGAAATCCACCGGGTTACGCAGCCGCGCGAACAGGCCGATGACGCGCTCAAGCCCCTTGATGCGAGCATGTGGAATCGCCACGCCCTCGCCGACGCCGGTGGAGCCAAGGCGTTCGCGCTCCAGCACCGCGTCGAATATCGGGCGGGCCTTCAGGCCGGTGATGGCGGCGGCTTGTTCCGCCAGCATCTGCAGCGCCTGCTTTCGGCTGGACACGCCAAGATCGGCGTGGACGCCGCCTTCGGGAATCAGGTCCGATAAAGCCATCATGTCCGTTTCTTGCGAACTCGGCGCCTAGCCGGCCTTGCGCGCCGCGCGCTCGGGATCGATCCAGCCGACGTTTCCGTCTGGGCGCATGTAGACAATGTTGACGCCGCCATGCGCGGCGTTGCGGAACACCAGGAAGGGGGCGCTGGCGGCCTCCAGCTCCATCACCGCCGTCGAGACGGTCAGCGTGCGCACCTCGCCCGGGGTTTCGGCGATGATCACCGGCTCGCCGCCGGGATCGACGGCGCCGTCATCCTCGTCCTCGTCCTCGTCTCCGGCCGCGCCCCAGCCGCTGCCCTGCAGGACCACGAACGGGGTCTCGGCCGCCGGCAGGTCCGGCTTCTGGGTGTTGTGGTGGTTTTTCAGCCTGCGTTTGTAGCGGCGCAGGCGTTTTTCCAGTTTCGACAGCGCGCCTTCCGCGGCGCGGTAAGCGTCGCCGCCTTCGCCCTGGGCGTTCAGGATCACGCCCGAAGGCAGGTGCAGCGAACAGTCGACGCGGAACCCCGCGCCCTCGCGCGCGACGGCGACAACGGCGTCGCCGGGGCGGCTGAAATACTTGCCGACCACTTCCTCGACGCGGCCCATGATCTCCTCGCGCAGCGCCTCGGAGACATCAATGCCCTTGCTGACGACCTGTATGTGCATGGAAACCCTTCCCGCCGGCGCCTTGCCCGGCCGATGAGGCGTTTGTCGAACCCGCCCTCCCCGGAAGCGGGCGGAACCTATGCCTGCCCCGGCGGAGGAGTCAATGCGCCGATCCTAACGGATTCAGCGGCGCGATTTTAGCTTAAAACGCTGTGAGATTCAGAACCGGTCAGCCCGCTTTCAGGATGCGGCGGCGCTGGACCGAGGAGGGGATGTTCATCGCTTCGCGGTATTTGGCGACGGTGCGGCGGGCGATCTCGACGCCCTCCTCGCGCAGGCGGTCGACCAGCGCGTCGTCGGACAGCACCTCGGCGGCGCCCTCCTGGTCGATCAGCGCCTTGATGCGGTGGCGCACCGCCTCGGCGGAGTGCGCCTCGCCGCCGCCCGCGGACGGGATCGAGGAAGTGAAGAAATACTTCATCTCGAACAGGCCGCGCTGCGTGGCGACATACTTGTTCGAGGTGACGCGGGAAACGGTGGATTCGTGCATGCCGATGGCGTCGGCGACGGTCTTCAGGTTCAGCGGCCGCAGATAGGCGACGCCGCGGGCCAGGAACAGATCCTGCTGACGCACGATCTCGCTCGCCACCTTCAGGATGGTGCGGGCGCGCTGGTCCAGCGATTTGACCAGCCAGCTGGCGTTGGCGCCGCATTCGCTGATGAAGGTCTTCTCCTCATCGCTGCGCGCCGCCTTGCTGACCTGGGCGAAATAGCGCTGGTTGACCAGCACCCGCGGCAGGGTTTCGGTGTTCAGCTCCACCGCCCAGCCGCCGTCCGGCGCCTCGCGCACATAGACGTCGGGCTCCACGGCCCGCGCCGAATCGCCGCCGAAGGCCAGGCCCGGTTTCGGCGTCAGGGCGCGCACCTCGGCGATCATCTCGTTGAGATCCTCGGCGTCGACGCCGCACAATGCGCGCAGCGCCGGATAGTCGTGGCGGGCGAGACGCTCCAGATTGTCCAGCAGCGCCGCCATCGCCGGATCCAGCCGGTCGCGCTCCTTCAGCTGCAGGGCGAGACATTCCGACAGGCTGCGCGCCATCACGCCGGCGGGCTCGAAGGTCTGCAGCAGGGCCAGCGCCTCCTCCACCCGCGCCCGCGCCACCCCGAGACGTTCGGAGACATCGTCGAGATCGGCGCGCAGATAGCCGTCCTCGTCGGCGAGATCGATCAGATGCGCGCCGATCAGGCGCTGCACCGGATCGGCGGTGGCCATGCTCAGCTGGTCGTGCAGGTGTTCGTACAGCGACTTGTCGCGGCTGGCGTTGGCGGCGGCGTCATACTCGCCGCCGTCGAAGCTTCCGCCCTTGCCGGCGCGCGACCAGTCGGTAGCGCCGGCGCCGGGCGCGCCGGCCATGTCGGCGGCGGAATCGCCGCGGCTGAGGGTTTCGGCGTCGGCGTCGACAGCGTCTTCGGCGGCGGCCGAATCACGGTCCAGCGCCAGCTCCTGCGGCCCGGAATCGTCGCGTTCGGGGGTTTCGGGCGCGGCGGCCTCGTCCTCGCGCTCGTCGCGCTCCAGCAGCGGGTTGCGCTCCAGCTCGGCCTCGACGAAGGCCGCAAGCTCGATATTCGACAGCTGCAACAGCTTGATCGCCTGCTGCAGCTGCGGCGTCATCACCAGGGACTGGCCCTGGCGCATTTCGAGTTTCTGGTGAAGCCCCGCCATTGCGCGCCCTGAAACCGTGGTCAGACGGCGCGATGTTAATCAGCCAAAGCTTTCACCGAGATAAACGCGCCGCACGTCCGGATTGGCGCGGATGGCGGCCGGCGGCCCCTCGAACAGCACCTCGCCCTCGTGGATGATGGTGGCGCGGTCGGTGATCTCCAGCGTCTCGCGGACATTGTGGTCGGTGATCAGGATGCCGATGCCGCGGTTCTTCAGGAAGCGGATCAGGTCGCGGATGTCGGAGATGGCCAGCGGGTCGATGCCGGCGAAGGGCTCGTCCAGCAGCATGAAGGACGGCCGCGTGGCCAGCGCGCGGGCGATCTCCACCCGCCGCCGCTCGCCGCCGGACAGCGACAGCGCCGGCGCGTCGGCCAGGTGCGACACGCGCAGCTCCTCCAGCAGCTGGCCGACGATCTCGGCGCGTTTCCTGGCGTTCTTTTCGGTGATCTCGGCCACGCCCATGACATTGTCGTAGACGCTGAGGCCGCGGAAGATCGACGCTTCCTGCGGCAGATAGCCGATGCCGAGCCGCGCGCGCTGGTACATCGGCAGGCGGGTGATGTCCTCGCCGTCCAGCAGGATGCGCCCGTAATCGGCCTCCACCAGGCCGGTGATCATGTAGAAACAGGTGGTCTTGCCGGCGCCGTTCGGCCCCAGCAGGCCGGCCACCTCGCCGCGGTGCAGGTGCAGCGACACGCCCTTGACCACCGGCCGGCGGCGATAGGTCTTGCCGATATTGTCGACGACCAGTCCGTCGCGCGCGGCGGGCGCGGCGCGTGGCGCGTCGAGCCTGTCTTCGGCGAACGCCATCAGCGGGCGCCGGGTGCTGGCTGGGCCCGGGGATGGGCGGGGGGGCGGCACTCGTCCTCGGGCCGGCGCTCCTCGCCGGTGAAGAACACGCTGCGCACGCGCTGGCCCTCGGCCTGCCCGCCGATCAGCTGCGAGCGCCCCTCGCCGATATTCACCACCAGCCGTGCGCCGGTCGACACGTTACAGCCCTGGGTCAGCACCACATCGCCGGTCATGGTGATGGTTTCGCTGGCGATCTCGTAGACGCCGCGGTCGGCGCGGATGATCTCGCGCGGGGTAACGTAGAACACGTCTCCGGTCGCCACCAGGCGCACCACCTCGCCCCAGCCCGAGCCCGCCGCGCCGGGGCCGAAGAACACCTCCACCCGGTCGGCGCGCAGACGGACATCGCCCTGGATGGCGTCGACATCGCCGGAGTAGACGACGCGGCGCTCGGCGTCGAACACCTCGGACCGGTCGGCGCCGACGTCCAGCGGCGCCCGCGAATCGCCCAGCTGGGCATGCGCCGCGCCACAGGCCAGAAACGCCGCGGCGGCCGCAACCGGCCGGATACAAGCAAGCCAACGCATCAGTTTTCTCCTTCAGGCGTATCGTGCTGCGCGCCGCCCGTTTCGCCGCGCCGGTTGTATATCCGCGTCCGCACGTCGCCTTCAAATATCACATGATCGCCGCCGTCGCGCACTTCGAAGCTGTTGGCGGAAATCGCGCCCATCGGCCCCTCGCCCATCACGGGGCTTGTCCCCTCCACCCGGTTGTCGCGCAGGTGCAGCCGCGCGTTCTCGGTGACGAACACATAGCCGGTGCGGGTGCGGAAATTGACATTGGCGCGCAGGTCCAGCGTGCGGTCCAGCGAATCGTAGAGGCCGGAATCGGCCAGCACGCCCTCCACGCCGGCGGCGGTCTCGAGCATGTCGTAATCGAGCCGCGGATTCTCCAGCTCGGTCAGGTGGGCGGCGTCGCCGCGCCGGCGCACGGCGTAATCGGCGGTGACCACGAAAGGCGCCCCGGCGGCGTCGCGCCCGGTGAAGCGCGGATTGGTCATCCGCACGTCCTCGCTGACGATCTCGGCCTCGGCCTCGCCGCGCGGGATCGCCCCCAAGGCCAGTTGCACCACGATCCAGCCGGCCAGCGCCGCCGCCAGCGCGAGCAGGGCGACGCGCAGCCCGCGCACGAAAGCCGAGCGCCGCCGCGCCACCGACAGGTGCATGGCGCGCCGCGGCTCCCACCGCGCATGGCGGGGCGCCTGCAGCGCCGAAAGGCCGTCCGTTGTCGCCGCCGTCATGCCGCGTCCGCTCCGGTCATGGCCGCATCAGGCCCCGCCGCCGCGGCGGATTCATGGCGAAGGCGTCAGCCATGTGCGAAAACGTCATCCTCGGGCCAGCCGGCCATGTCGAGCCGCGCCCGCCAGGGCAGGAATTCGAAACAGGCCCGCGCCAGCTCCAGCCGTCCCTCGCGCTGCAGCATCTCCGTCAGCCTGTCACGCAGGGCGTGCAGATACAGCACGTCGGCGGCGGCGTATTCCAGCTGCGCCTCGCTGAGGGTTTTCGCCCCCCAGTCGGAGCTTTGCTGCTGTTTGGAGATCTCGACGCCCAGCAGTTCGCGGGTCACGTCCTTCAGCCCGTGGCGGTCGGTATAGGTGCGCGCCAGTTTCGAGGCGGTGCGGGTGCAGAACACCGGGGCCATGGCGACGCCGAGATGGGTCTCGACCATCGCCAGGTCGAAGCGCGCGAAATGCAGGATTTTCTCGGTCTTCGGGTCGGCGAGCACCGCCTTCAGGTTCGGGCAGTCATAGCCGGGCCGGTTCAGCCGCACCACGTGCGCGTCGCCGTCGCCGGCCGACAATTGCACCACGCACAACGCGTCGCGCGTCAGCGACAGGCCCATGGTCTCGGTGTCCACCGCAACCGCGGCGCCGAACCCGGCGCCCTTCGGCAGGTCGCCCTCGTGAAAATGGATCGTCATCGCCGCAACCGCTCCGTATGCTCAAGCCGTCCTAGCCCCGGCGCGGGCGCGGGGCAAGCGCGGGGAGGAATGATGAGCGCAGGTCAGGAACAGGACGCCGCCGGGCCGACCGGGCTCGACGCCTACAAGCCGGCCGAGATCGGACGGCTGATCCAGGGCGCGGGCGTGGCCAAGGCGAGGCTGGCCTTGATCCCGCTGGCGGCGCTGGGCGCGCTGGCCGGGGCGTTCATCGCCTTCGGGGCGATGTTCTTCCTGGCGGTGATGACCGGGGCGGATCCGGCCAGCGGCCTGACGCGGCTGGCGGCCGGAATCGCCTTCTCGCTGGGCCTGATCCTGGTCATCGTCGGCGGGGCGGAGCTGTTCACCGGCAACGCGCTGCTGGTGATGGCGTGGGTGGACCGGCGGGTGACGGGGCTGCAGGTGCTGCGCAACTGGGCGGTCGTCTATCCGGCGAATTTCGCCGGGGCGCTGGTCATCGTCGCGCTGGCCTGGCTGGCGGGCATGGCCGCGGGGCCGTTCGGCGATGCCGCGGCGATGGTGGCGGCGCACAAGGCGGCGCTGCCGGCGGGCGAGCTGTTTTTCCGCGGCGTGCTGTGCAACGTGCTGGTCTGCCTGGCGGTCTGGCTCAGCTTCGCGGCGCGCGACGCGGCCGGGAAGGTGCTGGTGATCATCCCGCCCATCGCGGCCTTCGTGGCGCTGGGTTTCGAACACAGCATCGCCAACATGTTCCTGCTGCCCTTCGGGGCGCTGGCGGGGGCCGGGATCGGGGCCGCGGCCATCGCCCATAACCTGTTCTGGGTGACGCTGGGCAATCTCGTGGGCGGCGCCGGCGGAGTGGGGCTCAGCTACTGGGCGGCGTGGCGCGCGCCGGGCGGAACGCCGAAGGCCTGATCCCTAAGCCACCGGGCGGACGGCCCCTCAGGCTTCGTCTTCGCGGGCGGCGTCCGGTTGAGCGCCAGCCTCCGGCTCAGCCGCGCCGGTCCCGGCCGCATCGGCCCCGGCATCCGGCGGCGGCGGGCCGGCATGGCGCGGGCGTGGCGGCAAGGGCGGGGCGTCGACGCCGTCCGCCGCCAGCTCCTCGATCAGCGCCCGCACCTCGAACGGGTCCGGCGCCACGCGGCGGCAAACCTCCAGCAGCCGCTCCGCCTGCGGCGTGCCCGCCTCTATCGTCCACGACCCGCCTGAAATCTCGGACCAGAGGGTGAGGCGGATTGCGTCGATCAAAGGGATGCGTGACCCCGGATTTGCGCCTTGCTCGGCAGCCTCCAGCAGGCGCGCGACATGAGTCAGCCATTCGTCTGGAAGCGGGCCGCTGACGCTCTCCGGCAGGCCCGAAGCGTCACCGAAACGCCGCGAGTCAAGTAACGCGCCTGGAGACATGGCGTTCGATGCCGCACCCAACGCGCTAAGCACGGCGCAGTGCTCGTACAGAAAAGCTGCCGTCTCCTCATAGACGAACCCGGCGTCCGGTCCCGCCCCCCGTCTGTCGCTCAGCCCCACCCGGGCAGCCGCCGCCAGCAGGTGGTAGAATTCGTGAACATGCCCGCCAGCTTTCCACGTCTCCCGCGAAGCATCGTCCAGCTCACTCGTCTCCAAGTAGAAACGGAGCCTCCAGGCCTCGCCCGGGCGCCGCAGGCGCCACCCGGCGCGCGACAGGCGCACGCCGGGTTCAACGAGAATGATCGTGAACTCCGCCCGTGCATCCCGGCCGGGCCAGATTTCCGCCACGGCATAGGCTGCGGCGGCGGTGAGGCTTTCCGCATACCGCCCCGCGGCGGTGTCCATCGCCGGATCATCCGACAGGACCTGGACGGAAATCCCCCGGGCCCCGGCCTGCGCGGCGATGCGTTGCGGGTCCGGCGGCGGCGCAGTGCGACCGCCGATCACTGTTCCCGTCATGTAGAGCCGCGGTCCGCCGCCCAGCCGCGACTGCTCGTGCACCAGAACGAAGTCGTGCGTGATATCGGAACCCGTATACGGCGACTCCGCCACATATGGCGAGACAACATCGATGTCCCTGACACCCGAGCAGGCGGCAAGAACGCAAGAGAGGAACGCTGTGGCGGTCAGAGCAGGCCGCATCAGCGCCCCCGCATAACACGCCCTGATTGAACTTTATTAGTAGGCCGGACGCAAGTTGATGATCCCGCCTAGCTCAGGCGGCGCCGTCTTCGGGGGCGGCGTCCGGTTGATCGCCAGCCTCTGGCTCGGCCGCGCCGGTCCCGGCGGCGCCAGTCTCCGCGTCCGGCGGCGGCGGGCCGGCATGGCGCGGGCGTGGCGGCAAGGGCGGGGCGTCGACGCCGTTCGACGCCAGCTCCTCGATCAGCGCCCGCACCTCGAACGGGTCCGGCGCCACGCGGCGGCAAACCTCCAGCAGCCGCTCCGCCTGCGGCGTGCCCGCCTCTATCGTCCACGACCCGCCGGAAATCTCGGACCAGAGGGTGAGGCGAATCCCAGCCACCGCTACCGCCATTCCGCCGAATCGACTCCCATCCGGATCCAGAAGCATCCCGTGCAAGTGGGTGACAAGATAATCCGGGAACGGAGCTGATACCGTTCTATCGATTTGCGATGGGCCGTCCGAAGCATAAATATCCACTTCCGATGCAGGCTCACTATATACAGAAGCAACACCAAATTCATGAACAACAGAGCACTGTTGGTATAAAAAGGCGCTTATTTCTTCATAAAAGTATGCGGCGACAGACAAGTCCTGCGCCCTGGGGTCGCGCCTTCCCAGCCGATTTTCCGCCGCAAGTAAATGGTAGAGCTCATGAATGAAAGTGCTGGTTATTTCATTTGCTCTTGTTTCGGAATATATTTCACGCGCTCGCCTGTAAAACCTTGGTATCCACGCGTCATCAAAGCCGCGCATTCTTCGTGTAAGTCTGGACACATCCACGTTATCGCCGACGAGGACTATTTCATATTCCACAGAGGTCGCGCGCCGTGGCCAGATCTCGCGTGTCACGAAATCCGCCGACGCCGCCAGTCTGCGCGCAAATACCTCTGCAGCTACATCGTCACTCGGATTATCTGTAAGGACAGTCACCGTTATGTCGCCCGAGCGCGCTTGAGCTCCGATGCGATCTGGGTCGGCGCCCATGCGTTCTCTACCGGGCAGAATACTGCCCGTCAGATAGCGGTACGCTCCGCCGCGCTCGGAGACGGAAACGAAATGCGTATGCATGTGTTCAGAGGAAACGACATCGTCATTATACGGCAGGCGGATTTGAGGTTCGTTCCTCATTGCACAACCGGCGATAGCGCCCGGCACGAGAGACAAGAGGACAATTGCGCGCAGCCCCGTGAAGCCCACCCTGAAGAGGCGGCTTCCCCGCAGGGTGGGCCGGGGTATTATTCGATGCATGCCGATTGATCGCCCTGACATCCTCCGGCGCCGCCTTGTGTCCAGACCTCGGCTGTAACCCCGAGCGTTGTAGAGTCATACCGAAACTCGGCCATGAGTATATTCACCCCTGGTTGCGGTTGCACGAGAAACTCTACGGTTTCAAAGTCAAGCGAATCTACATTTTGCGGTAGCTGCTGCAACCACTGGGATGCGGCGTATGCATCATCAATGACGGCCACCGAGCCATTTCGGGTCCACGGGAAACTCGCAAGCGAAACAGGAATGCCACTGGCATCTCTGGCCGTTACCGAGAAATAGCCTTGAATCGGCAGGGATACATTTGAGTTTGAGTAATCAACGGCAACCTGCGATGGGTTGCCAAGGATGGGGGGATTCGGATTCTCATCCAAATTTTACAATCCCGTGGCGCAAACGGATCCATTATGTCAGGTTCCGGGCATTCTGAACCTATGTCTTTTATGTGCTCTGTAATTTCCTCTGGGCTGCATGCAAATAACATTAACCCCGACAAACAAACACCACCCATAAACGCAACTTTCCTCAAAACCGGCATCTCAGCCTCCCCGGCTTGGGCCGCGCCGCCTGGCGCGGCGGGTTGATGACGGTGAAGTTTACAATGTGAGGGTGTGTGTGTGTGTCAACTCTGAAGTGGGCGTAGCGCGGTCCGCCACCTGTGGGCGCAGCTTTACATGGCGCCCGCATAAGCCCCCGGCGGCCTGCGCCGGGCCGGTCCCGGCGGAATCGGTTCCGCTCCGGATTTTCCACGGATCGCGCAGCCGCCCCGCGCCCTACGCCGCCGGCAGGCCGATCTCGCGCAGGCGCTGGTTCAGGAATTCCCCGGCGGTGACCGGCGGCGGCGGGGGCCCGGCGTGCAGGCAGGAGGGCGGGCATTCCAGCACCACGTCCGAGCGCGGCTGCAGGAAGAAGGGCATGGAATAGCGGCTGACATTCGGGCCGGCCGGATTGACCACGCGATGGGTGGTGGCCGGGATCACGCCATTGGTCAGCCGCGCCATCATGTCGCCGCTGTCGACGATCAGATGCCCGCGCGCCCCGGTCACCGGCAGCCAGCGGCCGTCGCGGTCCAGCAGCTCCAGCCCCGGCCCCTCCGCCGCCACCAGCAGGGTGATCAGGTTGATGTCCTCGTGCGCGGCGGCGCGCACGCAGCGCGGGTCGGCGCCCTCCGGCACCGGCGGATAGTGCAGCAGGCGCAGCAGCGACGTGCCGCCGCGCACCCGCGGCTCGAAATACTCCGTCTCCAGCGCCAGCCCCTCGGCCACGGCCCGCAGCACCTGGCGCCCGGCGCCGAACAGCCGGCCGAACAGCGCGGTGAAGGTGTCGCGGAACCCCTCCGGCGCGTCCGGCCAGACATTGGGATGCTCGGCCGGCCCGTCCGGGCCGTCGTCATGGCCGATCTGCCAGAACTCCTTCAGGTCCGGGGCGTCATGGTCCTTCGCATGCTCGACGCCGAAGGGCGTGTAGCCGCGCAGCGCCCCGGCGTAGCGGCGTTTCTCCGCCTCCGGCAGGGCGAAGAAGGCGGCGGACCTGGCGTAGCTGGCGTCCAGCAGCGCCGTATCGACGCCGTGGCCGGACAGGGTGAAGAAGCCATAGCGCTTCAGCCCCTCCATCAGCCGCGCCACGAAACCGGCGCGGCGGGCGGGATCGCCCGCGGTGAAATCGGCGAGGTCGAGATGCGCGATCGGCGCGCTCATGGCCTGCTGTCTCCCGCCGCGAGGACTGCGTCAACATCGGCGCGCCGGGGCAGCGCCGGCTGCGCGCCGTGTTTCGCCGCCGCCAGCGCCCCGGCGGCGCAGGCGAAGGCCAGCGCCCGCGGCGGCTCCCGGCCCTCCAGCAGCGCCACGGTCAGCGCGGCGGCGAAGGCGTCTCCGGCCCCGGTGGCGTCCACGGCCGTCACCTTCGGCGGCGCGGCGCGGGCGATCTCCACCCCGTCGCGGTAGAGGATCGCGCCCTTCGCGCCCAGCGTCACCGCCGTCAGCCCGCCGGCGGCGAACAGCCGCTCCCGCCCATAGGCCTGCGCCTCGCCCTCGTTGACGATCAGCAGACCGGCGCGGGCCAGCAAATCCGACGGAACATCCACGGCCGGGGCGAGGTTCAGGGCGACGAGGCCGCTGGTCCGCCGCGCCGCCTCCGCCACGGTTTCGGCCGGGATCTCGAGCTGGGCCAGCAGCGCGCCCTCGATCCGCTGCGGCAGCCGGTCCGGCGTCATCCGCGCATTGGCGCCGGGGGCGACGACGATCTGGTTCTCGCCCGCCCCGTCGACGGCGATCAGGGCGACGCCGGTGGGCGCGTCCGCCAGCGCCGCGCAGCCGGCCAGGTCCACGCCCTCGGCGCGCAGCAGCGCCAGCGCCGCCGGCGCATGATCGTCCGTCCCGGTGCAGGCCAGCAGCGCTGCGTCCGCCCCCAGCCGCCGCGCCGCCAGCGCCTGGTTGGCGCCCTTGCCGCCGGGATGGCGGGCGAAATCCCCGCCCAGCACGGTCTCGCCCGGGGCCGGCAGGCGGGGCGCGCGGGCGGCGAGGTCGAGATTGACCGACCCGGCGACGGTGAGTTTCGGCGCGCTCATAACCGCGTCATCCTTTCCAGGATCAGGCTGAACGCCGCTTCGGCGTCGACCCCGTCCACCCAGACCGCGTTCGCCGGACGCTCCGGCCCCGGCGGCGAGACGCCGGCGTGACCGCGCATCGCCTCCGGCGCCGTCAGCAGCGCGACATGCGCCGGGCGGACGGCGAACAGCTCCGGCCGCAGAAGATACGCGATCACGCACGGGTCGTGCAGGGCCGCGCCCTCGGCGCCATAGACCGCGCCATAGACGGCGTTGACATGGCCGATCATCGCGGCGGCGGCGCGGGTGACCGGCGTGTCCGCGGCGTGCAGCCGCGCCATGCGCGCCGCCGTGCAGCGCAGTTGCAGGGTCACGTCCAGTCCCAGAACGGTCAGTTTCAGGCCGCTCTGCATCACCGTCTGCGCCGCGTGCGGGTCGGCGTAGAAATTGAACTCGGCCTTCGGGGTGATGTTGCCGCCCGCCGCGTCCGCCCCGCCCATCAGCACCAGCTCGCGGACGCCGCGGGCGATCTCCGGCGCCCGGCGCAGCGCGGTGGCGATATTGGTCAGCGGCCCGGTGGGCGCCAGCGTCACTGAGGCCTCCGGCGCGCGGCGCAGCGTATCGATGATGAAATCCACCGCGTGCGCGTCCTGCAGCGGCCGGGCGGGTTCGGGTAGCGCCGCGTTCCCCAGCCCGGTTTCGCCGTGGATATGGTCGGCGAAGGCCGGCGCGACCCGCAGCGGCCGGTCGCAACCCCGGAACACCGGAACGTCCACGCGCCCGGCCAGCGCCGCGGCGCACAGCGCGTTTCGCGCGCAGACCTCGACCGGCACGTTGCCGGCGACGGTGGTGACGCCCAGCAGCTCGAACTCCGGAGAGGCGAAGGCGGCGAACAGGGCGATGCAGTCGTCCACCCCGGGGTCGCAATCAATGATCAAAGGGCGGGGCGAAGGTAGGGCCAAGGGTGGTTCTTGAGGGCTGCAGAGTGGATGGAGACACTAGCGCAGAGCGCCCCATCCGGAAACGCAAAAGCCCGGCGCGGGGCCGGGCCTGGTGTGTCTGGATATGGTGCCCAGGAGAGGACTCGAACCTCCACTCCCTTGCGGGAACTGGCACCTGAAGCCAGCGCGTCTACCAATTCCGCCACCTGGGCAGGCAAGCGAGCGGGCGAGATACGGCGCCCGCGCCCGCCCTGTCAACGCGCGCGTCAGCGCGGGGCTCACAATATCGCCAGCACCGCCTCCGGCGGGCGGCCCAGCGCCGCCTCGCCGCGGGCGAACACCACCGGGCGCTCGATCAGTTTCGGATGCTTCGCCATCGCGGCCACCAGGGCGGCCTCGCTGGTCACCTCCTTCAGGCCGAGGGCCTTGTATTCCTCCTCGCCGGTGCGCATCAGCCCGCGGGCGCTGGCGAGGCCGAGCGCCTTCACCGCGGCGCGGATCTCGGCTTCGGAAGGGGCGTCGTCCAGATACAGGCGCACGGCCGGCTTCAGGCCGCGCCCCTCCAGCAGCGCCAGCGTCTGGCGGGATTTGGAGCAGCGCGGATTGTGCCAGATGGTCAGGGACATGGAGGGACCTCACGGAATTGCAAAACGCCGGTTCGCGCGGCGTTGTTTAACGGCTATATCCGCGTCATGCCACTCGCGCTCGTGCTGTCCAGCCATGTCGCCGGCTCCCGCGTCGGCGGGGGCGTGAGCGTCTCGACGCTGCAGGCGCGAGGCGTCGACGCCGCCTTCTGCCCCACGGTGCTGTTCGGCCGCCATCCCGGCTGGGGCGCGCCCGGCGGCGCGGCTGTCGGCGACGACATGTTCGCCGGCCAGCTTGAAGGCGTGGCGGCGCACGGGCTTTACCAACTGACCGACGCGGTGCTGACCGGATATTTCGCCAGCGCCGCGCAGGTGGAGATTGCGGCGCAGGCGATAGACGACGTGCGCGCCGCCCACCCGCGCGAACGCGAGGGCAGCAAAGCCTTCCTGTCCGCGCCGCTGGTCATGGTCGACCCGATTCTCGGCGACGAGCCGCACGGGCTGTATGTGAAGCCGGAAGTCGCCGCGGCGGTTAAAACCCTGCTGGTCCCGCGGGCGGACATCCTGGCCCCCAACGCCTTCGAGCTGGGCTGGCTGTCCGGGCGCAGCGTGACGGACGCCGGATCGGCGCTGGCCGCCGCCCGCGCGCTGGGGCGGCCGGTTCTGGCCTCGTCCATCCCCTGCGGCGATGAGATCGGCGTGCTGTACGCGGACGCGGATTCGGCCTGGCTGGTTCGCCATGCGCGTTTCGAGGGCGTGCCGAACGGAACCGGCGATTTTCTCGCCGCCGCCTTCCTGGCGGCGCGGATATATGGTGAGGCCCCGCGCGCGGCGCTGGAATCCGCGGCCTCCGCCGTCGCCGAAACCGCCCGCAAGGCGGTGGGATGGGGATCGTTCGAACTGCCGGACATCTCCGCCCGCGCCGCCCTGACCGCGCCGCAAACGCGGCTCAAGGCCGGGGCGTTTCCGCCACGCTGATCCGAAAATGAACGCGCCCGCCTTGAGGGCGCCATGCTTGCATCCTAGCTGTTAAGGATGACGAAGACCCTGCCCTCCGCCCTGCCGCTGTTCCCGCTTCCGGGGGCGATCCTGCTGCCCGGCGAAACGCTGCCGCTGAACGTGTTCGAGCCGCGCTATCTGAACATGGTCGACGACGCGCTGGCCGGGGCGCGCCTGATCGGCGTCGTGCAGACGCGCGACGGCGGAACCGCCGAGCGCCCCACGCTGGAAGCCATCGGCGGCGCCGGCCGCATCGTTTCGCACCGCGAAACGCCGGACGGGCGCTATCTGATCGAATTGGAGGGCGTCAGCCGGTTCCGCATCCTGGAGGAGCTTCCCGGCGCGCTGCCCTATCGCGTCTCCGAGGTGGATTACGAGCCCTTCGCCGCCGACCGCGCCCCGCCCGACGCCCTGCTGGGCGAGGACCGTGAGGGCCTGACCCGGCTGTTGCAGGGCTGGTTCTCGGCCGAGAAGATCGAGGCCGACTGGGAGTCGCTGACCGCCGCGCCGCTGGCGCGGGTGGTGGGGCGCGTCGCCATGGCCGCGCCGTTCGCGGCCAAGGAGAAGCAGGCGCTGCTGGAGGCCGAGGACGAGCGCGCGCGCCTCGCCCTGATGGCGGAGATCCTGTCGCGCAAGCTGGCCGAGGGCGCGGGCGGCCCGGCGAACTAGACCCGCCTTTCCACCCGCGCTAGGACAGGCGCATGAGCGAAAGTACAGACAAAACCGCGCCCGGCGAGGTGGATCCGAAACTGCTGGAGATCCTTGTCTGCCCGGTGACGCGCGGGCCGCTGCATTACGACCGCAAGAAGGGCGAGCTGGTCAGCCGCGCCGCGCGGCTGGCCTATCCGATCCGCGAGGGCGTGCCGGTGATGCTGGCCGAGGAGGCGCGCGAGCTGGGCGACGGCGAATGAACGCCGCGGCCCGGCCCTGGCCCGTTTCCTTGAGATTCTCGCGCGCCGAGGCGGCGCTGGATATCGCCTATGATGACGGGATGGCGTTCCATATTCCCTTCGCTTTGCTGCGGGCCGAAAGCCCGTCGGCGGAGGTGCGCGGGCATGGCCCGGTCCGCAAGCCGTCCGCGCCCGTACGGCCGGACGTGCGGGTGACGGCGGCGGAGCCGGTGGGGCGTTACGCCGTGCGGCTGAGCTTCGACGACGGCCACGACACCGGCATCTATTCCTGGGATTATCTGCGCGAGCTGGGCGAGCGCGCGGCGCATGGGGAGAGCTGAGCATGGCCAAAAAAATCGGCGCGCAGGCGGCGGTCGCGAAACTGGATGGCTGGACCAGCGTGGTCGGCCGCGACGCGATCGAAAAGGTCTACCGCTTCAAGGATTTCAACGAGGCCTGGGGCTTCATGAGCCGCGCGGCCATCAAGGCCGAGCAGATGAACCACCATCCGGAATGGTTCAACGTCTACAACCGTGTCGAGGTCATGCTGACCACCCATGACGCCGATGGCGTGACCGAGCTGGACGTGACGCTGGCGCAGTTCATGGACGAGATCGCATGACCGGGGCCGCGCCGCGGCCGCTGGCGCTGGTCACCGGCGCCTCGTCCGGTATCGGTGCGGCGCTGGCGCTGGAGCTGGCCATAAACGGTTATGACCTGGCGCTGGCGGCGCGTTCCGCCGGCGCGCTGGAGACCGTGGCCGAGGACTGCCGGGCGCTGGGCGCCGCGACGCATGTTTTCCCGGCCGACCTTTGCGCGCCGGACGGGCCGGCGAAACTGATGGCGGCGCTGTCAGCGCAAGGGTTGCAGATCGAATTGCTGGTCAATAACGCCGGTTTCGGGGATCTGGCGCCATTCCGCGACGCGCCGCCGGGCAAGCTGCTGGTGATGGTGGACCTGAATATCCGCGCGCTGACCGCGCTGTGCCACGCCGCGCTGCCGGGCCTGATCGCGCGCGGGCGTGGCGGAATCCTGAACGTCGCCTCCACCGCCGGTTTCCAGCCCGGGCCGGGCATGGCGGTGTATTACGCCAGCAAGGCCTATGTGCTGTCGCTGAGCGAGGCCCTGCATCACGAGCTGAAGCCGCACGGGCTGACGGTGACGGCGCTGTGCCCCGGTCCGGTGCAGACCGGCTTTCAGGCCGCGGCGGGCATGGAAGGGGCCGGGCTGATGAAACTGCCGCTGGTCAGCGCCGCCGAGGCGGCGCGGGTGGGCGTGAAGGGGTTTCTGCGCCGCAAGCGCATCGCCGTCCCCGGCTGGCCTTACAAGCTGCTGGCCGTGACGCGGGGGATCAGCCCCCGCTGGCTGACTTTTCTCATTCTCGACCGGCTGCAGGGCGGTGGGCGCTAGCACAAGTTTTCGCCCGCGCATCCACGCTTCCTTTACGCGCGTCTGGCAGGCTGGCTTGCATGAGGATGCTGGTTCTGATTCTCGCCGCATGCGCGCTGGCCGCGCAGGCGCCGGCCGCCGCCGCGGCGCCGGGCGACAGCGCGCGTCCGGCGCAATCGGGCGGCGACCGCGACCGCCGCCGGGCGCTGACCCCGGCCGATACCTATGTCTCCCTGCCGCCGCTGACCGCCAGCGTGCAGAGTGATTTCCGCCTGCGCGGCGTGTTGCATATCGAGGCCGGACTGGACATTCCCGACGCCCGCCTGCGCGAGCGCGCCCGCACGCTGATGCCGCGCCTGCGCAACGCCTATGTCTCGGCGCTGGCGGTCTATGCCGGGTCGAATTACCGCTTCGGCGACGTGCCGGACGCCGAGCGCATCGCGTATCTGTTGCAGGACGCGACGGACGAGGTGCTGGGCGAAGGCGCCAGCGTGCTGCTGGGCATGGTGATCGTCCACGCCAACTAGGGGTTGGTCCCTAGGCGTTCGGGCGGTCGTCGTCGCCGGTCAGATTGTCCCAGAAACGTTTCGCCTTGCCGACGAAACTGTCCGATTCCGGGTTGCAGCCGCCGCCGGACAGTTCGCAGAACTCGCGCAGCAGCTCCTTCTGGCGATCGGAGAGGTTGCGCGGGGTCTCCACGAACAGCTCGACGATCATGTCGCCGCGCGGGCCGCCGCGCAGGCGCGGCATGCCTTTGCCCTTCAGGCGCATGCGCTTGCCGGACTGCGACCCGGCGGGGATTTTCAGCTCCGCCCGCCCGCCGTCGATGATCGGCGCGCAAATCGATCCGCCCAGCGCGGCCGTGACCATCGGCACCGTGGCGCGGCAATAGAGATTGGGTCCGTCGCGCTCGAACAAGTCGTGCGGCCGCACCGAGACGAAAATGTAGAGATCGCCGCGCGGCCCGCCGCGTCCGCCGGCCTCGCCCTCGCCGGCGAGGCGGATGCGCATGCCGTCCTCCACCCCCGCCGGGATGTCGATGTTCAGCGTGCGCGTCTTGCGCACGCGGCCGGTGGCGTCGCAGTCCTGGCACGGCGTCTTGACGAACTGGCCGCGCCCGCCGCAGTGCGGACAGGTCTGCTCCATGGTGAAGAAGCCCTGGGTGCGGCGCAGGCGGCCTGAACCGCCGCAGGGGCTGCACGTCTCCATGCCGGTGCCCGGCTCGGCGCCGGTTCCGTCACAGCGCGAACATTGCAGCGTCGTCGGCACGCGGATGGTCTTGGAGACGCCCTCGAAGGACTCCTCCATGCTGATCTCAAGGTCATAGCGCATGTCGGCGCCGCGCGCCGGGCCGCGCTGGCCGCCGCGGCGGCCCATGCCGAAGGCGTCGCCGAACACCTGTTCGAAAATATCGGCGAAATCGGCCGCCGAACCGTTTCCGAACGGCCCGCCGCCGCCGAAGGGGCCGCCGCCGCCATGGCCGTTTTCGAACGCCGCATGGCCCATGCGGTCATAGGCGGCGCGCTTCTGGGCGTCGGAAAGAACGGCGTAGGCCTCGCCGACTTCCTTGAATTTCGCCTCGGCCGCCGCATCGCCGGGATTGCGATCGGGGTGATACTGCATGGCCAGCTTGCGATAGGCGGATTTCAGCGCCGCGGCGTCCGCCGCGCGCTCAACCCCCAGCACCTCGTAATAATCGCGCTTGGCCATTCGATTCGCCCCGCCTGAAGGCGTCCGCCCCGGCTTTCATGGCCGGGGCGGGTTGCTTTCGCGTTTACGCGCTCTTCTGGTCCTCGTCGGTCTTGGCTTCGCCGTCGACCTCGGAGAACTCGGCGTCGACGACATCGTCGTCCTTGGCCGGCTCCGCATCGCCGTCGCCGCCTTCGCCGGCCTGCGCGGCCTGGGCGGCGTACATCGCCTCGCCCAGCTTCATCGCCGCCTGAACCAGCGCCTGCGTCTTCTGCTGGATGGCGTCCAGATCCTCGCCGTCCTTGACCGCCTTCAGGTCGTTCAGCGCCGTCTCGACCGCCTCTTTTTCGGCGGCGGAGACCTTGTCGCCGAACTCGGCGAGCTGTTTCTCGGTCTGGTGGACCATCGCCTCGGCGGCGTTCTTCGCCTCGGCGAGATCGCGGCGCTTCTTGTCGGCCTCGGCGTTGGCCTCGGCCTCCTTGACCATTTTCTCGATGTCGGTGTCGCTGAGCCCGCCCGAGGCCTGGATGCGGATCGCCTGTTCCTTGCCGGTGGCCTTGTCTTTCGCCGACACGTTGACGATGCCGTTGGCGTCGATGTCGAAAGTGACCTCCACCTGCGGCACGCCGCGCGGCGCGGGCGGAATGCCGACCAGGTCGAACTGGCCCAGCAGCTTGTTGTCCGCCGCCATCTGGCGCTCGCCCTGGAACACGCGGATGGTCACCGCGGTCTGGTTGTCGTCGGCGGTGGAGAACACCTGGCTCTTCTTGGTCGGGATGGTGGTGTTGCGCTCGATCAGGCGCGTGAACACGCCGCCCAGCGTCTCGATGCCGAGGCTGAGCGGGGTGACGTCCAGCAGCAGCACGTCCTTGACGTCGCCCTGCAGCACGCCGGCCTGGATGGCGGCGCCCATGGCGACCACCTCGTCCGGGTTGACGCCCTTGTGCGGCTCGCGGCCGAAGAATTTCTTCACCGCCTCCTGCACCTTCGGCATGCGGGTCATGCCGCCGACCAGGATCACTTCGCCGATGTCGGACGGCGACATGCCGGCGTCCTTCAGCGCCTTCTTGCACGGCTCGATGGTGCGGGCGACCAGGTCTTCGACCAGCGCTTCCAGCTTGGCCCGCGACAGTTTCATCGTCAGGTGCTTGGGGCCGGAGGCGTCGGCGGTGATGAAGGGCAGGTTCACCTCGTAGGTGGTGGCCGACGACAGCTCCTTCTTCGCCTTCTCGGCCTCTTCCTTCAGCCGCTGCAGCGCCAGCTTGTCGCCGCGCAGGTCGATGCCGTTTTCCTTTTTGAACTCGTCGGCGAGATAATCGACGATGCGCAGGTCGAAATCCTCGCCGCCGAGGAAGGTGTCGCCATTGGTGGCCTTCACCTCAAAAACGCCGTCCCCGATCTCGAGGACGGAGATGTCGAAGGTGCCGCCACCAAGGTCGTAAACCGCGATGGTCTTGTTCTCACCCTTGTCGAGGCCATAGGCCAGCGCCGCCGCCGTCGGCTCGTTGATGATGCGCAGAACCTCAAGCCCGGCGATCTTGCCGGCGTCCTTGGTGGCCTGGCGCTGGGCGTCGTCGAAATAGGCCGGAACGGTGATCACGGCCTTTTCGACCTTCTCGCCGAGATAGCTTTCGGCCGTCTCCTTCATCTTCTGCAGGATGAAGGCGCTGATCTCGGACGGGGCGTATTTCTTGTCATGGCCCTGAACCCAGGCGTCGCCATTGTCGCCGCCGACGATCTTGTAGGGCACCATCTTGGCGTCCTTCTCGACCATCGGGTCTTTCATGGTGCGGCCGATCAGGCGCTTGATGGCGAAGAAGGTCTGTTCCGGGTTGGTGACGGCCTGGCGCCGGGCGGGCTGGCCGATCAGGCGCTCGCCGTCCTTGGTGAAGGCGACCACCGATGGTGTGGTGCGCGCGCCCTCGGAGTTCTCGATCACTTTCGGCTGGCCGCCTTCCATCACCGCGACGCAGGAATTGGTCGTGCCGAGGTCGATGCCGATGACTTTACTCATGAGTCCCAGGTCTCCGTTTCTGGCGAGGTCCGGCCGGAATGCGGGCCCGAAGCGCCCTGCCCCTGTCGCCTTTGACCCCCCGCCGGCGTTCCAAACAAGTTGCGGACGGCGATCCGTCCGGTCTGGCCAGCGATTTAGGGGGCCGCCCGGAAACCCGCAAGGGGAGAGGGGATATTCGCGCCGATGCGGCGCAGCAGGATTTCACGGCGCGTTGGGCGATGTCAGCCACCAGCGCGCCGCTACGCCCAGCGCGATGATCACGAAAGTCGGCGCGCAGACCGGCAGGGTGCGCAGGGCCAGCGGCTCCGGCAGGAAGAAGATATCGCGCGCCCAGCCGTCCCCTGTTCCGCTCAGGCGTTTCGCCCAGGTTTGCAGGATGCAGGTTCCACGATTCAGAACCAGGGCGATGAAAATCGCGACCGGAAAACCGATGAACAGCGGCAGCCAGCCCTGCAAGCGTCCGGTGAACGCGTAGATGGCCATGCCGGCCAGCATGGCGATGGCCGCGGCGTAGATCAGGGTGTGGACAAGCCGCAGGATGAACAGCGCCATGCCGGAGGATGGGCATGAATCCGGCGCGGAATCTATCTTTCGGCCTGAGGCGGCGGCGTTGCGTTTGACCCCCGCGCCCCGGCCGCTAGGCTTTCCAGGCGCCGCAAAGGAAACCCGCCATGTTCCGCCTGTCCGCCGCGCTGATCTGCGCCTTGCTGGTTTCGGCCTGCTGGGCGGACCGCGACCGTCCGCTGGCGCCGGAGACCTCGGGCCTCGTGCTGGACGCGGCGAGCGGCGCTCCTGTCGCCGGCGCGGCGGCGGATTATCCGGATGTTCCGCAGGCTGGCGGGGCGGTCAGCGACGCGGCGGGGCGCTTTCAGTTGCCGGGTGCGGTGGAAAGCCGGCGCGAAATGCTGCTGCCGGGCAGCGGCGTCTATCGGGACGGCGCGCTGGTTCGCGTTCGCCATGACGATTACCCCGGCGCCTTCGCCTGGGCGGCGTTTCTCAGCGGCCTCGGCGCGCAGGAAGATTCCGTTCTGGTGCTGATGATCACGGACATGAACCCTTCCGCGGCGGGGCTGGATGCGTATCTGGAGGGCTGCCAGCCCGAACCGGCGGAGCGTTACGCCCTGGCGCTGGCCGCCCTGCTGCCCGGCCTTGTAGAGCAGGACTGGTTCACGGCGCATATCGCTGCGGATTATGAACCGGGCCAGCGGATCGAGGAGTTTCTCGACGTCATGCTGCGTACGCGCCTGTTGCGCCGCTGCGAGGCCGGCATAGCCGCCCAGGACGAACTGGACCGGCTGATCGAACCGCTGCGCCGCGCAGTCCGCGACACGCCCTGAGGCGCCGTGACGGGCCGCGCCGCTTTCCACCCGCCGCCGGGCTTCCGCCTGCTGCCAGGCTATTTCAGCCGCGCGCAGCAGCAGGCGCTGGCCGGAGCGGTCGAACAGGCGGCGGCGGCGGCCCCCTTCTACCGCCCGGCGATGCCGCGCACCGGCCAGCCGCTCAGCGTCGACATGACCAATTTCGGTCCGCTCGGCTGGGTGACCGACCGCGAGAAGGGTTATCGCTACGAACCCGCCCACCCCGTCACCGGCCGGCCCTGGCCGCCGATGCCGCAGATGCTGCTGGATTTGTGGGCGGACGTGTCAGGCTATCCCGCGCCGCCCGAGGCGTGCCTGGTCAATCTTTATGGCCCGGACAGCCGCATGGGCCTGCATGTCGACTGGGACGAGGAGGCGACGGACGCCGCCGTGGTGTCAGTCAGTCTCGGCGACCGGGCGCGCTTTCGCATCGGCGGCGTGCAGCGCAAGGGGCCGACGGCCTCGATGATCCTGTCTTCGGGCGACGTGGTGGTGCTGGGCGGCGCGGCGCGCCGCAGTTTTCACGGCGTCGACCGGATTTTTCCGGGCACTTCGAGCGTTATTAGAGGCGGAGGGCGGGTGAATCTCACCCTGCGCCGCGTGACGCGCCCCTGAACGGCGCCTGCCCGGCCGGGTCAGCTTCCATTCACCTCCGCGCGGGCATGGTGCCCGCGATTGTCCGGCCCCTTGCGGGGCGGACGACGGCAGACAAGGAGGCTTGAGAGCCATGATCAGGAACGTTCTCATCGCCAGCGCGGCCGCCATCGGCCTTTCGGCCTGCGGCGCGACCACGCAAGGGGCGGTCACCGGCGGCGCGCTTGGCGCGGCCGCTGGGGCCGTGATCGGCAACAACACCGGCTCGGGCGACGCGCGCACCGGCGCCATCATCGGCGGCGTCGTCGGCGCGACGGCCGGCGCCTATATGGGCTGCCGCCATGACGGCGGCTGCCAGTGGAACCGCAACAACCGCCACCATTCGCAGCTGTATTACGACCAGCGCTATGGCCGCTATTACTATGTCGACAGCCGCGACGGCCGCACTTACTGGCAGAACGGCGAGTTCCGCGGCTAAACCGCCGCGCCGCCACGTACGGAACGCCGCCGGGATCCTCCCCTCCCGGCGGCGTTTTCGCGTCTGGACTCCGCCAACCCGTCCCGGCCCGGTCCCAATGACACGCGCCAGAGCGCGCAGGTAACGCGATTGGGGGCTCTTACGCCTTCACATCGATGCTGCCGCCCGGCGGCTTCGCCGGACCGTCTCCGCCGGCGCCATTGGTTTTCTTCGCCGCAGGGGCGGTTGCACCGCCGTCCGCCGCCTGCGCCGGGGCGCCGGAAGAGACCGCGACCATGGCCGCCCGCAGCGTGCGTTCGCCGATCACATAGCCCGGCGTCATTACCGCTGCGATGCTGCCCTCCGGCTGGTCCGAGGGAATCTGCGCCGCGGCCTGGTGCAGATGCGGGTCGAAAGCGTCGCCGGGGGCGGGGTCCAGCTTTTTGATCCCGTGCCGCTCGAAGGCCGAGAGAAGCGACCGCTCGGTCATCGCCACACCGTCGAGCAGGGCTTTCGCCGGCCCGTCCAGCGCCGCGCCCTTTGCGGCGTCGAGCGCGCGGGAGAAATTGTCGGCCACCGCCAGCAGGTCACGCGCGAAGCCTGAGACGGCGTAGTCGCGGGCGTCCTTCACTTCGCGCTCGGCGCGCTTGCGGGTGTTCTGAACGTCGGCGACAGCGCGCAAAAGCCGGTCGCGCAGGTCATCCAGCTCGGCCTGCCATTGTTCGGCGCTCTTGCCGGTTTCGTCGTTATCGCTGGATGTAGCGGTTTGCGAACCTTCCCGCGCAACATCTTGTGGCGATTCGATTTCCTGAGTCGCGGTTTCGGCGTCCGACGTCTTGTCCTTGCTCATTATATTCCGTTCCGTTCCGTAATAGTTCTCAGGCGCGGCGCTCGTCGAGAAGCCGTCCGACGACGCGGGCGGTATAGTCGACCAGCGGGATCACCCGGGCGTAATTCAGCCGCGTCGGCCCGATCACGCCCAGCGCCCCGACGATGCGTTTCTCGGCGTTCATATAGGGTGCGACGATGACGCTGGAACCTGACAGCGAGAACATCGGGTTCTCGGCGCCGATGAACAGGCGCACGCCCTGACCGTCCTTCGCCCGGTCCAAAAGGGCGATCAGCTCCTGCTTCCTCTCCAGGTCGTCGAACAGCAGGCGGATGCGCTCCAGATCCTCGGCCGCCTCGACCGATTCCAGAAGTTTCGCCCGGCCGCGCACGATCAGGGCGCGGTCCTCGCCGCCGCCCCAGTCGGCCAGCCCCTTCTCGACCAGCGCGCTCGCCGCTTCGTCCAGCTGCGCCCGGCGTTCGGCGATTTCGGAGCGGATGTCGGTGATCGCCTCGGTCAGGCTGCGGCCCTTCAGACGGGCGGAGAGGTAGTTCCCGGCCTCGGCCAGCGCCGCGGGCGGCAAACCCTCCGGGGCGCGCATAAGCCGGTTCTCCACTCCGCCGTCGGCGAACACCAGAACCGCCAGCGCCTCGGTGGCCGACAGCGGCACGAACTCGACATGGCGCAGCGGCGCCTCCTGCGCGGGCGCCAGCACCAGCCCGGCGCCGCCGGCGAGGCCGGCCAGCAGATTGCTGGCCTCGTCCATCAGATCCGGCAGGCCGCGGCCCGCCGCGCCGATGCGGCCCTCGATCATCTTGCGGTCGTCCTCGCCCAGATCCCCGACCTGCAGCAGGCCGTCGACGAACAGACGCAGGCCGGCGTGGGTGGGCAGGCGGCCGGCGCTGGAATGCGGCGCGGTCAGCAGGCCGAGTCCGGCGAGATCGGCCATGGTGTTGCGGATCGAGGCCGGGGACAGATCCATGCCCTGTTTGCGCGAAAGGGTGCGGCTGCCCACCGGTTCGCCGCTGTCGAGATAGGCCTCGACGATCTCGCGGAAAATGGCGCGCGAGCGCGCGTCGAGATCGGCGAGAGTGGCGGATTGTTTAAAGGCGTCGCTCATCGGCCGATTGAGTTAGGAGAATCCGCGCCCCGGTGCAATGCATGCAGGCGCATGGCCGCCCTTGCCCGGCGCACGGGCTTGCATTATAAGCCGCCGCTCGCGCGTGGGGGCGGTCCCTGCATGGCGCGGGGCGCGCTTGCGCTGCAAGGGATTTTCGGAGCCGGACCATGAAACAGGACATCCACCCGGACTATCATTTCATCACCGTGGTGATGACCGACGGGTCCACCTTCAAGACGCGCTCCACCTATGGCGAGGAAGGCGCGACGCTGAACCTCGACATCGATCCGAAGACGCACCCGGCCTGGACCGGCGGTTCGCAGACCCTGGTCGACCGGGCGGGCCGCGTGTCGCGCTTCAAGGACAAGTTCAAGGGTTTCGCGTAAGACGAAACGTCACTTCGCAGGCTTGCCGGACGGCGCGGGTTCTCCCGCGCCGTTTTCGTCTTTAGACTTTCAGCGCGAAATTGACCCACATCGCGATCAGGATCAGCGCCCCGATCCGGTGGGTCAGGAAGCGCAGACCAAGATGGTTGATGGTGACGTGCACGATGGTGTGGGCGTAGCGCGAGGCGACGAAGGCCCAGGCCAGCCAGACATGGGTGGCGTTGATCGTCTCCGGCAGGGCCAGCGGCAGCAGCGCCACCGGGTAAAACAGCACCGGCAACTCGGTGAGGTTGGCCAGGTTCCGGCCCCAGTTCGCGGCCCAGGCCGGCGGCGGCGCACCGGTCTTGGTCAACGCGTAATCCATGTCCAGCTCGCCGCGCCGGTGCGCCACGAAGCCGGCCACGGTCATCGCCACATAGACGAACAGGGTCAGCCCGGCCATGGCGATGACGGTGTAGATCAGTTGCGTACTCATGAGATGTCCCTTGGCAGTCTCGGCGCGCCCACGCCGGGCGCGCTCCCCGCAGACGCGAACAGGCTATCCGGATTCGCGCCCAAGGCGAGTAAAACCGGTGTGGCGGCTGCATCGCGGTGCGTTATAACCGGACGCGCGAAGGAGGCTCCGCCGTGCCCGGACCTGCAAACAAACGCGTCCTGCTGATCGTCGGCGGCGGCGTCGCCGCCTACAAGGCGCTGGAGCTGATCCGCGAATTGTCCCGGCGCGGCGTCGCCGCGCGATGCATCGTCACCGCTGCCGGCAAACATTTCGTGACGCCGATGAGCCTCGCCGCCTTGTCGCGGGACCGGGTCTATGACGATTTGTTCTCGGCTGTGGACGAGGCCGGGATGGGCCATATCGAGCTGTCGCGCTCGGCGGACCTGGTGGTGGTGGCGCCGGCGACGGCGGACCTGATCGGCAAATGCGCCAACGGGCTGGCCGACGATCTCGCCTCCACGGCGCTGCTGGCCACCGACAAGCCGGTGCTGATGGCCCCGGCGATGAATGTGCGGATGTGGCGTCATCCCGCCGTGCGCCGCAATGTCGCGGCGCTGCTGACCGACGGCGTTCATTTCACCGGCCCGGAGGAAGGCGAAATGGCCTGTGGCGAATTCGGCCCCGGACGTATGGCTGAACCCGCGGCGATCGCCGACGCGGCTATGACGCTGCTGAAAGGCGCCGGCGCGTGACCGGACTCGCCGGCCGCCTTGTGATCGTCACCGCCGGGCCGACCGTGGAGCCCATCGACGCGGTGCGCTTTCTCTCCAACCGCTCCTCTGGACGCCAGGGTTATGCGCTGGCCGCGGCGCTGCGCGATCTCGGCGCACGGGTCACCCTGGTCTCCGGCCCGGTGGCGCTGGATCCGCCGCCGGGGATGAAGACGGTGCTGGTGGAGACGGCCCTGCAGATGCTGGCGGCGGTGACGGCCGCTCTGCCCGCGGATGTATTCATCGGCGTCGCCGCCGTCGCCGACTGGCGGCCGGCGCAAACCTCCGCCGGCAAGATCAAGAAGGACCATGGCGGCCTCGCCGTCATCGAGCTGGCCGAGAACCCGGACATCCTCGCCACGGTCGCAGGGCTGCAGGACCAGCGCCCGCGCCTGGTGGTCGGTTTCGCCGCCGAGACGGATGACGTGCTGGACAACGCCCGCGCCAAGCGTCTGCGCAAGGGTTGCGACTGGATGGTCGCCAACGACGTGACGGATGGCGTAATGGGAGGGGAGATGAACGCCGTAACCGTGATCACGCAGCAGGGCGAGTTCCCGATACCGCAAGCTGACAAGAGTGTGATCGCCAAAGCGCTGGCGCAACGCATCGCCGAGTTGTTTCTTTCGGCGTCCGCCTATTAAACTCGGCGGGTGTAAGAAGGGGCGAACCATGAAACATGCCATGCTGTGCTGCGCCGCGACGGGCGCTTTGCTGTTCAGCGCCGCGGGCCACGCCGCCGACAGCGGCGGCGCCGCCTGCGCCTATATCGTCGAACGCGGTTCGGAGACGATCCACCAGACGGGGTTCAGCGTCGTCCAGCTCGGGGCGGCGCCGGGCCGGATCGCATTGCCCGCCGCGCCGCGTGGGTCCACCGCCGTCGGCTGCATCCGCGATACCGCGGTGCCGTTTCCGAACGACTACAAGGTTCTGGCCGAGGGCTGGCCGCTGGTCATCCAGGCGCCGGCGACCCGGCGCCGCGCCGGCGTGGTCGCGGTGCTGTCGATCCGCGACAACCAGTTCCATTACTCCGTGACCGAGGGCGAGGTGACGGTGGTGGAGCGCGAACAGATTGCAGCGCGTATCGAGGGCTTCTATGAAGCCTGGGACACCTTGATCGCCATGAACTGACGGGCGCGCCGCCGCCCTCGCGGCGAAAGGGACAACGGGGGCAGCGTCATGACCATTATTGTCCGCATCCGGCCCCTGTCGCATTTCGAGGGGCTGGCCCTTCCGGCCTACCAGACGGCGCAGTCGGCGGGCATGGACCTGCCGGCCGCCGTGCCGGCGGACGAGCCTGTGATCATTCCGCCCGGCGAGTGGCGCATGATCCCCACCGGGCTCAGCATCGCCCTGCCCGACGGTTACGAGGCGCAGGTGCGCCCGCGCTCGGGCCTGGCCGCGAAATCCGGCGTCACCTGCCTGAACACGCCGGGCACGGTCGACGCCGACTATCGCGGCGAGATCAAGGTCAACCTGGTCAATCACGGGCCGGCGGCGTTTACCGTGCGGCGCGGCGAACGCATCGCGCAGATGATCATCGCGCCGGTGACGCGCATCGAATGGGCGCCGGTGGCGGCGCTGGACGACACCGCCCGCGGCGACGGCGGGTTCGGATCGACGGGGGTCTAGACATGGCGGACTGGGCGGATGCGGCGGGACGGGCGCGGCTGATCGAAATCGTCCGGGCGCGCAGTTTCCGCACCGGGCGTTTCACCCTCGCCTCGGGGCGCGAGAGTAGCCTCTATTTCAATCTCAAGCCGACGATGATGGATCCCGAGGGCGCGCATCTGATCGCCCGCGCGATGCTGGACCTTTTGCCCGCGCCGCCGCCGGACCTGGTCGGCGGACTGGAGATGGGGGCGGTGCCGATCGTGTCGGCCATCGCCGCGGTCAGCCATGCCGAAGGACGGCCGCAGCGCGCCTTCTTCGTGCGCAAGAAGCCAAAGGAGCATGGTTCAAAGCAGGCCGTAGAGGGGTTCGCAAATGGTGAATCGCTGGATGGAAAGAGGGTGGTTATGGTCGAGGACGTGACCACCACAGGCGGCTCGGTGCTACAGGCGATAGAGGCGGCGCGCGCCCAGGGCGCGGCGATCGACACCGTCATCACCATTCTCGACCGCCAGGAAGGCGCAGCGGCGGCGCTGACCGCGGCCGGAATCAGGCTGAAAGCCGTGCTTACCGCGGCGGATTTCGCCTAAAGCCTGAATTGCCAGCGGCGTCGCAGGCGCGCATGATTCGGCGCAGCTGAATCAAAGGACGCGCCATGGTGAAAAAGCCCGAAGACCCCGGCCAGAATCCGCCCAAGGCCTACAAGGACGAGCATTTCATCAACAGTCCAGCGGCGCGGCCGGTGCGCATCCTGTCGGAGTATCTGGAGCCGAAGGCCCGCTTCGCCGAACACAATATCCAGGACACTATCCTGTTTTTTGGCTCGGCCCGCATCGTCAGCCGAGAGCAAGCCGAGGCCGAACTGGACGCCCTGCGCAAGGCCGGCGACGAAACGGCGGCGGCGGAAAAGCGCCTGGCGCTTTCCGAATACTACGAGGCGACGCGCGAATTGGCGGCGCGGTTGACGAAATGGTCGAAAAGCCTGCGCGGAGAAAGCGGACGCCGTTTCGTGATCTGCACCGGCGGCGGTCCGGGGATCATGGAGGCGGCCAATCGCGGCGCGTCAGAGGCCAATGGCGACAATATCGGTCTTGGCATTTCACTGCCTTTCGAACAGGGCAATAACCCCTGGATCACCCGCCGTCTCAGTTTCGAATTCCACTATTTTTTCACCCGCAAGTTCTGGTTCCTCTATCTCGCCAAGGCGCTGGTGCTGATGCCCGGCGGTTTCGGCACGCTGGACGAGCTGTTCGAGACCCTGACCCTGTTGCAGACGCGCAAGATCAAGAAACACCTGCCGGTGGTGCTGTTCGGTTCAGCCTACTGGGACAAGGTGATGAACCTGCAGACCATGGTCGATTACGGCACTATCGACGCCGCCGATCTCGACCTGATGTTCCGCACCGACTCGGTGGACGAGGCGTTCCGTTTCATCACCGAACAGCTGGCCCAGTTCGCCCTGCCGCATCCAGGCGGCCGGCTCTAGGTTCTAGACCCGCGGCCCCCAGCCATAACGCAGCCGCGCCAGCACGCCCGCGGGGTCCGGCAGACCGTCGGTCAGCTTCCGCGCCTGCGCCTTCAGTTTCTCGAATTCCATCACGTTGGCGATCCGGCGGTCGAGGAAGGCTTTCGTCAGCGGCTTGTCGGCGTCCGCCTCGTCCAGCCAGACCGCCAGGGTGGACAGCCAGACGCCGGACAGGATGGCGCGCTTGGAATAATAATTGCCGTCGGTCGACGTGTCCCCGATGGCGCGCCAGATCATGTCGGCGACGTTCCAGGCCAGCCGCAGGCCTTCGCCCGCCGCATCGGGCAGAAGCAGCCGGGCGCGGGCGCGGCTGGCGGCCTCTTCATGGCCGGCGGCGGTCTGCAGCCGCGCCAGCACGCAGAAGCCGACCCGCTCGCGGATTTTCATCGCCTTCAAATCGGCTTTCGCGATGATCTCCGCGGCTTGCGCGTCGGCCTGCGCCGACCAGAAACCGATCAGCTCCACCGCCCCGCCGGGCAGGTAAAGCTCCAGCTCGCCCTTCGTCAGCCCGCAATCCTTCGCCGCCGCGGCCAGCATGGCGCGGTTCCAGCCCTCGAACGGAGCGCGGGACAGGGCGGCGTCCAGCAGTCTGGCGCGAGCGGCGCCGGCGCGGGTGGTCTCGGTCATGGGGCGAGACTAGCCCGGCGCCGCGCGCCCGTCACTGCGGCGATGCAACACCCCGGAGGGCATGCGCCGCGCCTTGCTGTTGGGGTGTGGACAGGGCGCGCGGCCTCTGGTAAAGCCCGCCCCTCGATTTCACGGGCCTTGCGGCGCCCCGCAAACCAATGGAGAGCGGACCATCGTTCAGATCGTCGTGCGCGACAATAATGTGGAGCAAGCGCTCCGCGCGCTGAAAAAGAAGATGCAGCGGGAGGGCACCTTCCGCGAGATGAAGCGTCGCAACCATTACGAAAAGCCGTCGGAAAAGCGCGCCCGCCAGAAGGCCGAGGCGATCCGCCGCGCCCGCAAGCTGGCCCGCAAGCGCGCCCAGCGCGAAGGCCTGGTCGCCAAGAAGCCGGGCAAGACCCGGTAAGACCGGCGCCGCTTTCTACAAGCGTTCGAAACGCCGCGCACAAGAACCGGGCGCGGCGTTTTCGTATCCGGAGCTCAGCCCTTCGCCTTGCGGCCGAAGCGCAGAAGCTTTCTCACCGAACCGGCGTCGGCGCGGCCCAGCGCCCCCTGGCGAAACACCACCGCCGCCGCCCAGATAATCGCGGTCATCGTCGCCAGCATCAGCGCCGTGGTGGCGGCGATCTCGGCCGGCGGCACACCGGCGGGCAGGCGGGCCATCATCACGAACGGCGTCCAGAACGGCACCCAGCTGGCGAAGGCCAGGAACGGTGAATCCAGCGAATTCAGCGCCGTCATCACGATGAACAGCGGCGCCATCATGATCAGCAACAGAGGCCCCATCAGGGTCTGCGCCTCCTGCAACGTCTCACACAGCGAGCCTACGGCAAGAAACACCGAACCGAACATCAGATAGCCAACGACGAAATACCCGGCTGCGGGCAGCAGCAGCGCGGGGTCGAACAGCGCGCCAAGGATATCGGCCACGGGCAGGTCGGCGGCCTGGGCGAACTGCTGCACTCCGATCAGGGTCACCGCGCCCAGCCCGCCCCAGAACAGCAGCAGCGTCGCCGACACGGCGGCGACGCCCAGCAGTTTCCCGGTCAGGATTTCGTGATAGCGGGCGCTGGCCAGCAGCACTTCGAGAATCTTGCCGCCCTTCTCCTCGATCAGGGCGGTGAGCAGCATGTTCACGACCGAGAACACCACCGTCCACAGCATGAAGGCCAGCGCGATGCCCATATACAGCGGCAAACGCTCCTCCACCCGCACATCGGCCTCGGCCGCCTCGCGCGAGGGATGCAGTTCGCGCACGGCGGGGCGCAGGGCGTCGGCGGCGGCGAGCGCGCCTGCCGCCACGCCCTCGGCCAGCAGCGCGTCGCGCCGCAGCGCCGCCTGCACGGCGCGGGTCACCTGGTTCTTCAACCCGTCGTCGGTCAGGTTGGCGCTCCAATAATCGACCGCCGCGCCGGCCCCGTCCGGGCGGATGACCACGACGGCGAACAATGGCTGCAGCCCTTCTGGCGTGCTCATGGTCATTTCGCCCATCAGGTAGGGGCGGAGATCCTCGGCCGCGGCGCCGGGGGCGGCGACACGCACATAGCGCCCGGCGAGCGAATCCAGAGGCAGCGCGTCAGCCGGCAGGCCCAGCATCCGCAGCGCGTCCGGCAGGCCGTCCAGCCCGTCGCGCGCCTCCAGCGCCGCCACCGCCGCCTCGATGCGCGCCTCGTCCGCCACCATGCGCCCGGCGGCGCGCAGCGCCTCTCGCGCCCGCATCTGCCGGCCCTGGTCGAACTCGGCCTGCACGGCGGCGTCGAACCGGCCCGCGGCGCTTTCGTCGATCAGCACATAATAGCGGGTGGGTTGTCCGCTCTCGATCAGCGTCGGCAGTCCGAAACCCAGCAGCCCGAACAGCGGCAGGCTGAACAAGGACAGCCAGAAGCCCCATGTGGCGACATAAGACAGGTATTCGCGGCGGGCGATCAGGTAGATGGCGCGCATCAGGCGAGCTCCGGCTGTTTTTCGGCGACCAGGCGCACAAAGGCGTCGTGAAGATGGGGGCGGGCCGGTTCGAACCGCGCCAGCCGCACTCCGGCCTCGACGCAGGCTTTCAGCACCTCTTGCGCTCCGGCGCCGGGCGCAAGATCGACCTGCCAGGCCTGGCCGGCGCCCTCGGCGCCCGGGATGCGGACGACGGCTCCGAACCGCGACAGCAGCGCCTCGACATCCTCGCCCGGCGGGGTTTCGATCACAACCCGGCGCGGCGCCGCCGCCAGCGCCTCGTCCACCCGCCCGTCGAAAACTTTTTTGCCGCGCGCGATCAGCACGATGCGGTCGCACAGGCGTTCGGCGTGCTCCATGACATGGGTGGAGAACAGGATGGTCTTGCCGCTTTCGGCTTCGGCGCGGATCAGGCTTTCCAGCACTTGCTGGTTCACCGGGTCAAGGCCCGAAAACGGCTCGTCGAGGATGATGAATTCCGGTTCGTGCGCCATGGCGGCGATGATCTGGACCTTCTGGGCCATGCCCTTTGACAGTTCACGGATCTTCTTGCGACCCGCGCCCTCCAGCCCGAAACGGGCAAGGCGATCACGGGCGCGCTTCATCGCCTCGGCGGCGCCGACGCCTTTCAGCCGCGCGAAGAAGGCGATCACCTGTTCGGCCGTCATCTTGCGGTAGATGCCCCGCTCTTCCGGCAAGAAGCCGACGCGGTCCAGCGTCCGCGCCGAAGGCGGCCGCCCGAACAGGCGCACCTGCCCGGCGTCGGGGCGCAGTATGCCCAGCGCCATGCGCAGCGACGTGGTCTTCCCCGCCCCGTTCGGGCCAAGAAAGCCGGTGATCGACCCCCGCGTCACCGCCATGTCGAGCTCGCTGACGGCGGGAACGCCGCCATAGCGCTTGGTGACGCCTTTCAGCGACAGGATTATTTCAGGCATGCTTTCCCCTCACTTCGCCGCGCAACCTATCGGCGGCGCCCGGCGCTGACCAGTGGAACGCCGCAGCGGCGAATCCCGCAAGACGGACGCGAAAGACCGCGATTGCGCTTCCGTGCTAGACTGGCGCGTCATTCGGGAGCAGCGCCATGATCGCCCTCGCCCTGCCCGCCCTGCTCGTTCTCGCCCAGCCCGCCGAGGCGGCGATGGAGCCGGACATCTCGCGGCTGGCCTGGCTGGAGGGCTGCTGGGAAGGCGAAGGGCTGGGCGGCGATGTTGGCGAATGCTGGCTGCGGGCGCCGGGGTCTGACCGGCTGACCGGACTGTTTTTCCTGTCCGTCAATGGAGAACAGCGCTTCAGCGAGATCATGGTCATCGACATGTTCGACGACGGCCCGGCCCTGCGCCTGAAGCATTTTCACGCCGACATGACCGGCTGGGAGGAGCGCGAGGACTATGTCAGCTTTCCCCTCTATGAAACCGGCGACAATTACGCCCGCTTCCGCGGCCTCGACTATCGCCTGACGCCGGACGGAACGTTCGAGATCGACATCGTGCTGCGCAGCGGCGGCGAGGCCCGCACGTATCGCCTGACCTTGCGCCGGGTGGAGCGCTAAACTCTTTCTCGACGCATCCGGCGTGCGGTGATAGAGGCTTTGGCCTGTATCACGGACAGGGTGGCGGACCCCGGCATGGCGCAGACCGTATTCGAACGCGCAGGCGGATTCGCGGCGGTGCGCAAGATCGTCTCCGCCCTCTATGACCGCATATTCGAATCCGAACGCCTGTCGCCCTTCTTCGAGGGCGTGTCGATGCCACGCCTGATCGACCATCAGACCAAGTTCGTCTCCGCCCTGATGGGCGGCCCGGCGTCGATCACCGACGAGCAGTTGCGCCGCGCCCATGCCCGTCTGGACCTGTGCGACGCCGATTTCGATGCGATGACGGCCCTGTTCCGCGAGGTGCTGGAGGATGCGGGACTGGACCCCGCCGATATAGACTACACGGTGCGCGAAATGACGTGCAAGAAGCCGCATGTGGTGAGCCGCCGCGTATGAGCGCGAAGGCCGAACCGGCGCGGCTGGCGCTGCAGGGGCTGGACGCCGCCGTCGCGGTGGCGGACATGAACGGTGTGATCCTGTTCGAAAATCCGCTGTTCTTCGAATGGTTCCCGCCGGATCCGGCGGCCGCTGACGCCGGGCTCTGGGCCCGGCTGGACGGCGTGGACGCCGCCAAGGCCGGCGAGCGCCTGTCCCAGGGGCGCAGTTTCGGCTTCGAGACCGAACGCATGCGCGGCAAGCGCAGCGTCGCCGTCGCCGTGACCCTGAAACCGCTGGACGAGGGAGCGCTGACGCTGGTGCAGGGCTTTGACGTCTCGAAGGCCCGCGAAGCCGAGTACATGCTCGATTCCTATTCGAAGATGGCCGAGAAGAACGCCAAGGAGCTGCAGCGCGAGAAGGAGCGGGTGGAAAAGCTGCTGCTGAACATCATGCCGCGCACGGTGTACGAGGAGCTGCGCGACTATGGCACCACCACGCCGCAGCGGTTCGACGCCGGTTCGGTGCTGATGCTGGATTTCGTCGGCTTCACCGACATGGCGGTCTCGCGCGACCCCAGCGCCCTGATCTCGGAGCTGAACGACATCTTCTCGGCCTTCGACCGCATTGTGGAGTTGTTCAACTGCGAGCGGATCAAGACCATCGGCGACGCCTATGTCGCCGTTTCGGGCCTGCCGGAGTTCACGCCGGATCATGCGGTCAACATCGCCAAGGTGGCCCTGCGCATCCGGCGCTATATCGAAAAGCGTAACGCCGCCCATTCGAACCAGTGGCTGTGCCGCATCGGCATCGCCACCGGGCCGGTGATCGGCTCGATGGTCGGCATCCAGAAGTATGTCTACGACATTTTCGGCCCCGCCCCGAACCTCGCCGCCCGGCTGGAAGGGCTGTGCGAGCCGATGCAGATCCTGATGAACCGCGAGACCGCCGATGCGCTGGGCGCGGAGTTTTCGTCCACGGCGCAGGGCGAGGCGGAGCTGAAAGGCTTCGGCAAGATCGAGCTATTCAGCCTCGATTTTGAACGCGGCGCCCGCGGTTAGGGTCCGGACCCTAGGCTTCCGCGATCGCCTCCAGCGCCTTGGTCTGCAGCAGGCGGAGCCGCCCGCGCCCGGTCTCGACCAGTCCGCGCCGCGCCCAGTCCCGAAGCTGGCGGTTGACGTTCTCCCGCGACAGGCCGGCGGCGGCGGCGAGGTCGCCCTGCGTCATGCGCAGCGCGCCGCCATCGGCATGGCGCAACAGGGTGCGGGCCAGGCGTGGCTCCAGCCCGCTGCCGGACAAGGCCTCGACCAGCGCGTTGGTGCGGCGCAGCCGCGCCGCAAGCTGGCCCAGCGCCGCCAGCGCCGCCGCCCCGTCGGCGCGAAGATGCGCCCGCACCGCCGCGGCGGGTATCAGACGCACGGTGCTGGGTTCCGCCGCCGTCACGTCTGCAGCGCGCGGCGCGCCGTCGAACACCGCCAGCTCGCCGACCGCGCCGCCGGGGCCGACATAGTCCAGCACGATCTCGCGCCCGGCGGCGCAAAGGGCGGCCACCCGCAGCAGACCGTTTTCAACCAGCGCCAGGCTGTCGCCCGGATCACCCTGGCGGAACAGCGCCTCGCCGGTTTTCAGCCGCCGCACGGCCCCGCGCGCGGCCAGAGCCGCAGTACTTTCCACCGGCAGGGCGGCGAGCCAGGAGGGCGCGGCGGACGGCGCGGTCATTTTTTCGTCCTTCTGTGACGCGCGTCACGCAAGGCGGCGCCCGGGAAGGCTAGACCCGTTCCCGGCGCCGCAGAAGCGCCCGTGAAACGAATGGTCGATTTGAAGGACGAAACAGAACATGAAACCGGTCAAGAATCCCCCCTCCATCGCCCGCGCCCCGCGGGCGGAAATCCTGTTTTCGGCGCCGGATGGCGGCGCCGAGGACAAAAAGAACGCCGTCCGCGGCCAGATGCTGGCCTCGACGAATTTCTATCACAGCGGCCGTCTGGCCGCCGCCGATTCCAAAGCCGCCTCGCTTATGGCCATCGCCGGGGTCGGCATCGGCTTCCTGGTGCAGCGCGCGCCGATGCAGGCCGAAAGCGCGCTGGAGGCGGCGCTGCTGCTGGCGCGGCATCCGTCGCTGGCGTTGCTGATGCTGACGATCCTGGTCGCGGCGCTGGCCCAGCGCGCGGTGCGCATCGCCGGACCGGACTGGGTGTCGCACCTGGTCGCCGGTCAGGACGCCCGCGACGTGGCCAGGGAGTTCATGGGCCAGAGCGCGCGCGAGCTGCTGACCATGTGGGTGGTCAGCCAGTCGAACCTCGCCCGCATCGCCCAACGCAAGTACGCACTGGTCAACGCGGCCACGGCCCTGATGTGCGTCGGGTTCGCCAGCGCGGTTTTCGGGCTGTAGCCTGTTCAACCGCGGGGCGGTTTCCTCTAGGCTGGCGCGGATTCGCCCATTCCGGAGCCTCGCCATGATCCGCGCCGTTCTCATTCTCGCCGCCACCCTGACGCTCGCCGCCTGCGGTGGGGAGCCGCGCGACGGCGCCGGAGACATGCCTGTGGTGACGGTCTACGGCGCGGTCAGCGAAGCCGAGCGCGGGCCAAGCGATCCGGTGACCGAGCCGGTGTTCGCCATGCTGGGCGTGGAGTTCGAGCGCGCCCGGGCCTTCACCCGCGCCGATCTGGCGGCCCTGAACCAGCGCACGGTGACGGCGGACTATCCCGCCGGCGGCGCGCAGCGCCGCTTCGAAGGACCACTGCTGCGCGACGTGCTGGCCGCGGCGGGCGCGGCGGGATCGGGGGCGGTGGTCACCGCCATCGATGGTTATCAGCGCGAGATTCCGGCCGGGCGCATCGCCGCGCATGGCGTGATCCTGGCCATCCGCATGGACGGCGCGCCGCTGGGCCTTGGCGGTTTCGGCCCGGCGATGCTGGTCTGGCCGCGCGGCGACGACGCGGCGCTGTCCGGCATGGACGACGCCGACTGGGTGTGGGGCGTAATCGCCATCGAGGCGACCAGCGCCGACTGACGCTTGATCCACAAAGCGGATTGCCTTTGCGGCCCCGCCCCCTAATCTGCCGCAAGCGTTAACGCGGGGAGGATTTTATGGCGGCGGCGCAGCAAGGCATGCCCATGCCCGAAGGCCTGAACGAGTGGGTCTACTGGATCGGCGATTTCCTGTGGGGCGGATACTGGGGGGATGTGCAGATCATCCCGCTGCCGCCCATGGTGGTGCTGCTGCTGGGCGCCGGCCTGTTCTACATGGTGATGCTGCGCTTCCGGCCGCTCACCGCCCTGGGCGGCGCCTTCGCGCGGCTGTGGGGCGGGCGCAAGGGCGAGGAGAGCGCCGGCGACATCACCCCTTGGCAGGCCCTGTCCACCGCCCTGTCGGGCCAGGTGGGCACCGGCAATCTCGCCGGCGTCGCCACCGCCATCTCGCTCGGCGGGCCAGGCGCCATCTTCTGGATGTGGATCACCGCCCTGTTCGGCATGGCGCTGTCCTTCGCCGAGGGCACGCTGGCGGTGCGCTTCCGCGAGAAGCACGCCGACGGCAAGTTCCATGGCGGGCCGATGTACTACATCAAGAACGGCCTCGGCAAAGGCTGGGGCTGGCTGGCGGTGCTGTTCTGCATCGGTGCGCTGCTATCGGCCTTCGCCACCGGCAACATGATCCAGTCCAACTCGATCACCAACGGCGTGCAGTCGGGGACCGAGAGTTTCGCCCGCAACATCCTGCCCTGCCAGATGCTGCAACCCGCCGACGGACGCATCGACGTTTCCGCCTGCGCAGCGCTCGAGGCCGTGGCCGACGGAGGCCAGCTCGCCATCGGCGCCACCGGCGAGTTCGTCACCGCCGACACGCTGCGCCTGGTGATGGCGGCGTGGATTCCCGGCGCGGTGGTCGCCTTCTTTGTGTTCCTGGTGATTATCGGCGGCATCAAGTCCATCGGCCGGGTGGCCGGCACGCTGGTGCCGTTCATGGCCGTGGCCTATGTCGCCGCGGCGCTGATCGTACTGATCCTGCACGCCAGCCATGTGCCTGCGGCTTTCATGACCATCTTCGAATACGCCTTCGGTTTCGGTCAGGCGGCCGGCGGCGTCGCCGGGTACGCGGTGATGCAGGCGGTGCGCTTCGGCGTCGCCCGCGGCCTGTTCTCGAACGAAGCCGGCCAGGGCTCGCTGCCCATCGCCCACGCCGCGGCCCAGACCAAGAATCCCATCCGCCAGGGCGAGATGGCGATGCTGGGCACCTTCATCGACACCATCATCATCTGCACCATGACGGCGCTGGTGATCCTGACCGTGGCCGGAACCTACCCCTCCGGCGGCGGCGAGACGGTGGAATACGCCTGGCAGTCGCGGACGCTGACCGACGTGGCGATCACGTCGGCCGCGTTTGCGCAGGGCATCCCCTTCGGGGCGTGGATCATCGGCGCGGCGCTGGCGCTGTTCGCCTTCACCACGCTGATCGGCTGGTCCTATTACGCCGAACAATCGGCGACCTATCTGGTCGGCGACTGGGCGGCGCGGCCGTTCCGCTTCCTGTGGGTGGCGATGGTGTTCACCGGCGCGATCCAGGCCAACGACTTCGTCTGGCGCCTCGGCGACATCGCCAACGCGGCGATGGCGTTGCCGAACCTGATCGCCATCCTGCTGCTGTCGGGTCTGGTGATCAAATACGTCCGCGACTTCGACAAGCACGGCATCATTCCGCCGGCCTGGAACGGGGCGCAGCCGACCGGATCCGGCGCCCCGCCCGCCGAACCGGCGCCGGAAGGCGGACCTGAACCCGCCCCCGCCGGCGGCAAGGGCAAAGGGCGCAGGAAGCGCTGACCGCACCCTTCGCCTGAAACCATGCGGCGGCTCCGCCCTTCCGGGCGGGGCCGTTCGCTTTTCAGAGCCGAATCAACTGGTTCCAGATCATGGCGGCGGCGAGGCCGAGGGCGACGCCGATGCTGTTGGCGGCGATGTCGGCCAGCGAGCGCGTGCGGCCGACGATCTCCAGCCCCTGCAGCCATTCAATGCCCGCGCCATAGAGGGTCAGCGTCAGGGCGAGGCCGCCCAGCCCGGCCGCCCCGGCGGTGAGGCGCGGAAACGCCTGTCGGGCCAGAAACGCCAGCGCCGCAAAGGCCAGCGCATGTTCGATCTTGTCATGCCCCAGCGGGCGCGGCGGCGGCGAAACGCCCGGCCACAAGGCCAGCACGGTGACAGCGGCGAGGCAGACCGCGAATCCGGCCCGGAACGCCGCACGCGCCGCTGGACGCGCCGCCGGGGCATTCTTACCCTGTGCTTCCATCCTGTCCGGAGCCCCCTTTCGCATGCCCTTGAATCCTCAAAACCCGGTGTCTGACATCACCTATCTGTCACGCCCGCGCCATGACTGGACGCGGGACGAGGCGGCGGCCATTCACAACGCGCCGTTCAACGACCTGATTTTCGCCGCCCAGAGCGTGCACAGACGGCGCCATGACGCCAACACGGTGCAGAAGGCGCAGCTGCTGTCGGTGAAGACCGGCGGCTGTCCGGAGGATTGCGGCTATTGCAGCCAGTCGGCGTTTCACGAGACCGGGCTGAAGGCGAGCAAGCTGACCCCGGCGGCGGAGGTGCTCGCCGCCGCGCAGCGCGCGAAGGCCGGCGGCGCGACGCGTTTCTGCATGGGCGCGGCGTGGCGCGGGCTGAAGGACCGCGACCTGCCCGCGGTGTGCGAGATGATTTCCGGCGTCAAGGCGCTGGGCATGGAGACCTGCGTGACGCTGGGCATGCTGGAGGACGGCCAGGCCGAAAAGCTGAAGGCCGCGGGGCTGGACTTCTACAATCACAATCTCGACACCAGCCCGGAATTCTACGGCGAGATCATCACCACCCGCACCTATGCCGACCGGCTGGACACGCTGGCGAAAGTGCGCGCGGCGGGCATCCATGTCTGCTGCGGCGGCATCCTGGGCATGGGCGAGGGCGAGGCCGACCGCATCGGCCTGCTGGTCGAGCTGGCCAACCTGACGCCGCATCCCGAAAGCGTGCCGATCAACCATCTCGTCGCCGTGCCGGGCACGAAGACGGCGAGCGCGCAGCCGCTGGACGGGCTGGACTTCGTGCGCGCCATCGCCACGGCGCGGATCATGATGCCGGAATCGGTGGTGCGCCTGTCGGCGGGGCGCGAGGGGATGAGCCGCGAATTGCAGGCGCTGTGCTTTCTCGCCGGGGCGGGGTCGATCTTCGTCGGCGAGGAATTGCTGACCACGCCCAATCCGGACCATGCCGAGGACGCGGCGCTGTTCGCGGCCCTGGGGCTGTCGCCCGCCCGGGCGGAAACAACAGCCTAGGCGGCGGCGCGCGACTGCAGAAACCCGGTCAGCGTCTGTTCGAATTCGTAGAACAGGTCGGCCAGCTCGCCGGCGGGCGCGGCCGGGGGAATGCCGGGGCGGAACTGCATGTCCCACACGGCGCAGATATGCTCGATGACGCCGACGCGCTCTCCGAGATCGGCGAACAGGCGCGGCGCGGCGAGCAGGAAGGTGCGGAATCCCGCCGCGTCCTCGCGCTGGGTCAGCCCCGCATAGGCGGCGTCATAGCGCTTGATGATCATGGCGATCTCCGCCCCCACCCGCGCCAGGCCCTGCGGAATCGCCTCGCGCTGGCGGGCGATATAGTCCGCCTGTTCCGTCGTCCCGGTTCCCCGCACCATCACCTTGCGGATGCCGTCCAGGTGTTCGGGCAGTCCGAGGCGCAAGCGCTCCAGCAGCCATTTGAAATACAAAAATCCCTTCCAGCAGAAGATGCCTTCGCGATACTCGTCCGGCTCCAGCATCAGGGTTCTGCGCAACTCCTCGCTGCCCGGCCCGTCCGGTTTCAGCAGCACTTTTTCGGCCAGGCGCGGGGCGAACTCCCCGACATCGGCCTGCGCGCCGAAGGCGATGCGGACCAGGGCGGAGAACTCGTCGCGCACGAAGTCATAGATCCGGCGCACGTCCTCCTCGGCCAGGTCGAAATAATCCGGGTGCAGGTTGAGGCCCGCGCTTCTCAGGTATTCGCGCAGCACGAACGGGTCCAGCGTCGGCGCCGCGGCCAGCATGCCGAGGACCAGCTCGTCGTGCTCGCGCTCCTCGGCCGCGTCGCCCCAGATTTCGCGCGCCACCTGGTCATAGCCGCTCTGGCCCATCAGAAAGTATTTGCCGCCCAGGGTCATGTCCTGCGCGTTCAGCGGCAGGATCACCTTGGTGGCGTAGCGCTTCGGCGGTTTCAGCATCATGGCGTCGCGCATCGGCAGCGACACCTTGCAGACGATCGCCCGGCACAGCAGCCGGTTGCGGAACATCCATTCGTCGCGCTCCGCCCGCTCCGCGACCTTCTGGTGCGATCGCAGAATGTTGAGATAGCGGCTGGTCGACCCGGCGTCCCGGATCAGGTTCAGGGCGTGTTTGCCGCGTTGCGTCATTGTCCTCCCCACAGGGCACGCCCGTCTTGCGGACGCCCGTTCGGGACAACGCACCTCAAACGCAGGTGCTGGTTTCCAGCCGCGCTATATCCCCGGATGCGGGGCGCGGCGGATACAGCTTATAATGTCCGCCCGCCGTTCACGCCACACCGATACGCGGCGGGCCGCCGCGCGCGGCCTGCGACGGGCCGAAAGCGCGGTCGAGCAGATGGGTCGAATCCTGCGACAACTCGATAGCCGCCGTCAGATTCTGCAGGATTTTCATGTTGTTGGCCATCACGTGCAGGGCCTCGGGCCGGTGATCGCGGGCGATCTTCTCGCAGCGGTGAATCACCTCGGCGCGCAGCGCCAGCAGCACGTCCTCCAGCCGCGCGCCGGCCGGATTGTCTTCGGAGACCAGAAAGCGGGTCATGGCCGCCCTCCCTTGTTTTCCGGGGCGATCCTGACAGACGGGCGTTAATTTTTCGCTGCGGGGGGTGCGATTCCCTCGTCCTTCGTGGCTCGCGAAGCGGGCCACGAAGGACTAGGGCTCCAGCAAGCCCCTATGCATCCACCTCCGCCTCGAGGGCGTGTTCGACGATGAAGTCGCGGCGCGGCTCCACCACGTCGCCCATCAGCTTGGCGAACAGGTCGTCGGCCTCGTCCAGCGCCTCGACCTTCACCTGCAGCAGCGAGCGGACATTGGGATCCAGCGTCGTCTCCCACAGCTGGCCGGGATTCATCTCGCCCAGCCCCTTGTAGCGCTGGATGCCCATGCCCTTGGCCCCGGCGTCGGTCACCGCCTTCACCAGTTGCGCCGGCGTATGCACGGTCACGTCCGCGCCCTTGCGCGAGAAGGTCAGCGGCCCGGCATAGTCGGCGGCCACCGCGGCGGCGCGCTCCGACAGGCGCTTGGCGTCCGGGCTGGCGCGCAGGGCGGCGTCCAGCACCACGGTCTCGGTGACGCCGCGCACCTCGCGCGTCAACACCAGCGCACCCTCGTCCGTCAGTTTCGCGCTCCAGCCGGCCTCGCCCTCATCGGCGAGGCGATCCAGCCGCTGCGCCGCGTCTTCCGCCTGCGCCGGCGTCGCGTCTGGCGCCAGCGCGCCGGAGAGCGCCGCGGCCTCGGCCGCGAACACCGGCGCGCGGGCGGCGATGCGCTCCAGCGCCAGCACCACCTGCCGCGCGGCCTGCACGCGGGCGGCGAGATCGGCCCCCGCCGCGGCCGAGCCGTCGGGCAGGCGCAGCGAGGCCTCCGCCGCGCCTTCCTCGATCAGATAGGCGTCCAGCTCCGCCTGGTCCTTCAGATAGCGTTCGGAGCGCCCCTTGCTGACCTTGTAGAGCGGCGGCTGGGCGATATAGAGATGGCCGCGCTCGATCAGCGCCGGCATCTGGCGGTAGAAGAAGGTGAGCAGCAGGGTGCGGATATGGGCGCCGTCGACATCGGCGTCGGTCATGATCACCACTTTGTGGTAGCGCAGCTTGTCCATGTCGATCTGGTCGCGGCCGATGCCGGCGCCCAGCGCGGTGATCAGCGTGCCGATCTCGTTGCTGGACAGCATCTTGTCGAAGCGCGCGCGCTCGACATTCAAAATCTTGCCGCGCAGGGGCAGCACGGCCTGGTTCTCGCGGTTGCGGGCCTGTTTGGCGCTGCCGCCGGCCGAGTCGCCCTCGACGATGAACAGTTCCGACTTCGCCGGATCCTTCTCCTGGCAGTCGGCCAGCTTGCCGGGCAGCGAGGCGATATCCAGCGCGCTCTTGCGCCGGGTCAGCTCGCGCGCCTTGCGCGCCGCCTCGCGCGCCGCCGCGGCCTCGATGATCTTGCCGACCACGGTTTTCGCCTCGGCCGGGTGTTCCTCGAACCATTCGCCAAGCTTTTCCGCCACCAGCCCCTCGACCGCCGGGCGCACCTCTGACGACACCAGCTTGTCCTTGGTCTGGGACGAGAATTTCGGGTCCGGCACCTTCACCGACAGCACGCAGGTCAGCCCCTCGCGTGCGTCGTCGCCGGTCAGGGCCACCTTGGCTTTGGCGGCCAGGCCGCTGGATTGCGCGTAATTGTTGATGACGCGGGTCAGCGCGGCGCGGAACCCCGCCAGGTGGGTGCCGCCATCGCGCTGCGGAATGGTGTTGGTGTAGGTCAGCACGTTCTCGTGATAGCCGTCATTCCACTGCATGGCGGCCTCTACGGCCACCCCGTCGCGCTCGCCGGCGATCAGCACCGGCGGCGTGAACAGGGCGTTGCGGGCGCGGTCGAGATGGCTGACGAAGGCGGCGACCCCGCCTTCATAGAGCATCGTCTCCTCGAACGGCTCCGGCCCGCGCTCGTCTTTCAGCACGATGCGCACGCCGGAGTTCAGGAACGCCAGTTCGCGCAGCCGGTGCAGCAGGGTCTCGCGCTTGAAATTGATGTCGGAGAAGGTCTTGTCGGACGGCATGAAGCGCACATGCGTGCCGGTGCGCGGCTTGCCGCTGTCCAGCTTCGGGGCCTCGCCGGTGACCGCCAGGTCCTTGCCGCCTTCCGGCTCGCCGTGCAGGAAGCGCATGAAATGCTGCTTGCCGTTGCGCCACACGGTCAGGTCCAGCCGTTCGCTGAGCGCGTTGACCACCGACACGCCCACGCCGTGCAGGCCGCCGGAGACCTTGTAGGAATTCTGGTCGAATTTTCCGCCCGCGTGCAGCTGGGTCATGATCACCTGCGCGGCCGAGACGCCCTCGCCCTCGTGCAGGTCGACCGGGATGCCGCGGCCATTATCCTCGACGCTGGCCGATCCATCGGCGTGCAGCACCACGGTGACGGCGTCGGCATGGCCGGCCAGCGCCTCGTCGATGGCGTTGTCCACCACCTCGTAGACCATGTGGTGCAGGCCCGATCCGTCGTCGGTGTCGCCGATATACATGCCCGGGCGCTTGCGCACCGCGTCGAGGCCTTTCAGCACCTTGATCGAGCCGGCGCCGTATTCCTCGCCGGCGCCGTCTCCGGGGCCTTGATTCGTTTGATCGCTCATGGGTCTTTTCTAGCCCATGCAGCCGCCCCCCGCCATGTTTGCGGGCAGGATTCGCACCGGGGATTCAGGGGGCGGAGTCAGGGAGCGGCGGGGGTTAATTCGTCCGGTTTCGATGGTTCCCGGCTGATCGGGGCCGCCGCACCGGCAGGATCGCTCTCAGCTTCTGGTTCGGCGGGGCGCGTCAGATGGCCGTAAAGGTAGCGGTCGCGCCAGAAGGAGTAGTTCGTGAATTCACCATGAGTGCGCGGATGACAGCGATGTCCATTTTCCACGACGCCCCTGTTCATTTCATACAGCGCGTGACTCTCCGCGCCGCCTGGCCAATCCTCCTGAAGAACGCACTCTCTCACGTAAGAGAGTCCGTCAGCCTGCTCAGGGGGAGAAGGTCGAAAGATCGCGCTCAGCAACGTAAACAATGACGGACTAGCCTGCACTTGATCGTCCAATGGTGGTGGCGGCTGAGCTTCTTGTTGCATGGGGAATACCCGGAATACCATCCGCCCGGCGACATCGGGCGGAATCATGTCCATGGTCCGCCAGACGTTCGACCATTTGCCCAGTGCGCGTTCGCTATCGTTTCGCGGGCGCTCAAAGTATTCGTCGATCCATTCAAGCAAGCTGCCCTGCGGCGCAACCCCGCCCATGAACAGCTCGCGCGATTCAGCCAGAGGATGAAGCATCAGATTATAAAATCGCATATCCGGATTTCGCTGCATCGCCGGAACAACACTACGGTAGGTACTGCGGATGGGTGCTGCGGCGCCCATGTATATGACGCGGTCAAAATTCAGGTGCTCGCCAAATTCAGATAGTATTTCGTTGCCGACAATCGCGCCCATGCTGTGACCAACAAATGTGATCGGCAGTCTATCGTCTGCGTCTATGTCTTGTTGCGTACAAATCATGTATTGAAATAATATAGAGAATGCACCACGTCCCCTGTATGCATCACCTTTGTTATCGCAAGTGCTTTTGTCCACAAACCGCCCAACAGGATCAAATTCATAGGGCAAGCGGATAGTGGCGCGCGTCCGCCGCACCATGTTATGCCATGAACTGGCGCCGGCCTCGACGCCGGTCACGGTCGCGGCCGTGCGCACGGGCCACAGGGCAGCATACCGGAAAGATTGGTGCACCCTCGACGGACCAGTGTCATTTAAATCTTCGAAACAAATATAATTTGGAAAAATTACTGTCGGCACATGGCGCGGTAAGTAATTTTGTGAGTCATGTAGGTCTTCACCCCTTCTTACGATGAATCTACTTTGTAAGCGCCAGTTCAAGCGCCCGTCCGAGGTCGGCGACAAGCATTCTTCGGTGTTTGCTTCGGAGTCTTGAGGAAGATGATAGTTGGGATGCCGGGCTCCGGGGGGCACGCTGTGCCGGAAACGATGGCTCTGGGTGACGAAATTTTCAGGCGCTCGGCCGATGCTAGAAACAAGGTCTCCGGCGATGCGGAAAGGGATGTTCAGCGTCTGGCTGGCGACATCTGGCTCCGCCCGGCGGTTCACACAGCAGATATACTGCCCGTAGGCGTTGGGAAAATCCGAATTCCAGATCAAGAAAATCGGGAAATACCCATCGGCGAGCATCGCAGGGGCGTAGCGTTCCGCCGCAAGAACGGCGTTGCGATGAGTGACCAATCCGCCATGAGCGAAGACCAGAATGCGCAAATTATCTCGCCGCTCCGGGCGAACGTGAAAGTCTTCAGGATTACGCTGAAACCTGCGAATCTCCTCGGTGATGTGCCTTGCTCGCTGCCGGGAGGGTTCAATATGCTTCCGCCCAATATGATCCCTCAATTGCTCGAGATCCATTCCAAGCAGCTCCCGCGCCGAACGGCGCGGTGGAATATCGTCGCTGCTGTTGCGGTAGACACTTCGGTACAGACCATCCTCATGGGCGGCCATCGTGTAAGGTTCGACACTACACCTTCTGCTCGAATCCCCTGACCGGCCGATAATCAGGTATACGCGGCCATCATCATCCCGCGGCAAACCTGTGTCGCCCAAACACGCTCCCGTGACTGGCATGCTTGGGGCGCCGCCCCCACCAGCAATCGGCGCGTCCACCATGGTCGCGCAGCCGCCCAGCGATATAGCCGCGCATAACGCCAACGCCAGCCTTGCCATCCCGTTATCCCTCCACCCGCATGCAATTTAAGATTAACCATTCTTGTTTGACAAGTTTGTTTCGTGGGCGCGCTGCTTGCCTTATCTGTCTTGAATCTATCAGCGGCCACAGTCCCGCCGCCCCCGCCATGTTTGCGGGCAGGTTTCGCACCGGTGATTCAGGGGGTGGAGTCAGGCGCTTTCGCGCACCCTTCCGGCCTCGACGGCGTAGTGCTGCGCCGCGGCGCCGAACGGCGCGAACAGGGCGGCGTCGACCCCGGTCAGCCAGGCCTGGGCCGCAAGCTGGGCGATCATCTCCGCCAGTCCTTCGCGGCGCGCCGCGTCCAGATGCGCGCAGGCCTCGTCCAGCAGCAGCACCGGCGCCGCGCCATGGGCGGCGCGCAGCACCTCGGCCTGCGCCATCACCAGCCGCAGCACCAGCGCCTTCTGCTCGCCGGTGGAGCATTCGCCCGCCGGGCGGTTCTTGCCGCGGTGGACGGCGCGCAGTTCGGTGCGGTGCGGCCCGCGCGTCAGCGTGCGGCCCGCGGCGGCGTCGCGCCCGCGCCCGGCGCGCAGTGCGGCGGCGAAACGGTCCTCGGCCTCGGCGGCGCTCATGCCGGCGGCGAGATCGGCCTCCACCGCGCCGTCCAGCGACAGGTCGGCTTTCGGAAACGCGCCGTCCGGGGCGTTCTCGATCGCCGCCTGCAGGCGGGCCAGCGCGTCCAGCCGCGCCGCGGCTGCGGCGGAGCCGTGGGCGGCCATGTCGGCCTCCAGCGCCGCCAGCCAGTCCGGGTCGGCGCGGTGCTCGTCCAGCAGCCTCTGCCGCCGGGCGCGCAGCTTTTCATACGCCCCCGCCGCCTCGGCCAGCGCCGGGTCGGCGGCGAAGGCGAGACGGTCGAAGAATTTCAGCCGCTCGGCGCGCGCATCCGCGAACAGCCGGTCATGACCGGGGGAGAGCGCGATCATCGGCAGGGCGCGGGCCAGCGCCGCGCGCGTGGCGGGCGCGGAATTGAGCCGGGTTTCGCGGCGCGCGCCCTCGCGGGCGCCGGCGGCCAGCGTGATCGCGCCGTCCGGGCCGGTTCCCTCGGCCCACACCGCCCAGCCGGGCGCGGCCTCGCCATCCTGCGAACGGGCGATCTCGGCCGTCTCGGCGCCGCGCAGCCCCTTGCCGGGGGCCAGCAGCGATATAGCCTCCAGGATGTTGGTCTTGCCGGCGCCGTTGGGGCCGGAAAGACAGACCGGGCGCGGATCGGGAGCGAGGTCCAGCGCTGCATAGACGCGGAAATCGGTCAGCCGCAGCTTCAGGATCGCCGCGGCGGGCCGGGCGGGCGCTGGCGCGGCTTTGCGGCGGGCCGCGCTCAACCCCCTACACCCGCAGCGGCATCAGCACGTACAGCGCGTCGTCGTCGCCGGAATCGGTGACCAGAGTCGGCGAGGCGGGGTCGGCGAAATGGAAGCGCGCCTCGCCGCCCTCGATCTGGCCGGCGACATCGAGGATGTAGCGGGCGTTGAAGCCGATGGCGAAGCCGTCGTCCTTGAACTCGGCCGGCAATTCCTCCACCGCCTGGCCGGATTCGGGATTGTTCACCGCCAGGGTCAGCGAGCCCGGCTCCACCGACAGTTTCACCGAGCGCGACTTCTCGATCGAGATGGTGGCGACGCGGTCCACCGCTTCGGCGAAGCGCTTGTTGTCGACGCTCATCAGTTTGGCGTTGTCGCGCGGGATCACGCGCTCATAGTCCGGGAAGGCGCCGTCGATCAGTTTCGAGGTCAGCACCGCGCGGCCCATGTGGAAGCGGATCTTGCCCTCGGAGACCGAGACCTTGACCTCGTCCCCCGCGTCCTCCAGCAGGCGGCGGGCCTCCTGCACCGTCTTGCGCGGCACGATCACGCCCGGCACGCCCTCGGCGCCGGCCGGCAGGTCGCATTCGGCCAGGGCGAGGCGGTGGCCGTCGGTGGCCACGGCGCGCAGCGTCTTGCGCTTGCCGGCGCTGGCGGCGTGCAGATGGATGCCGTTCAGGTAATAGCGCGTCTCCTCGGTGGAGATGGCGAAGCGCGTCTTGTCGATCAGGCGGGCGAGGGCGTCCTTGTCCAGCGCGAAGCTGTGCTGCAGGTCCTCGCCCGGCATCATCGGGAAATCCCCCGGCGGCAGCGAGGGCAGCGAGAAGCTGGACCGCCCGGCCTTCAGCGAGATGCGCGGGTCGTCGCCCGACAGCTCCAGCGTCACGTCGGCGCCCTCGGGCAGCTTGCGGACGATCTCGTACAGGGTGTGCGCCGGCGCGGTGGCCATGCCCTCGCGCTCCACCTGCGCCTCGGCGCTTTCCTGGATCTCGATATCGAGATCGGTGGCCGCGAAGCTGGCCCCGCTCTTGCCGGCGCTGATCAGCACGTTCGACAGGATCGGGATGGTGTTGCGGCGCTCCACCACGGCCTGGACGTGGCCCAGGGCCTTGATCAGGGCGGCGCGTTCGATGGTCAGCTTCATGGTGAAAATCCGGCTGGTCGAGGGGTCCTGAACCTAGAAGCGTTCGCGGCGGCGCGGCAAGACGGGAATCAGGCGCGCCATGGCGCGCAGCATAGCGCAATTCCCCGCCGCGCAAGAGGAAAGGGGGATGAGGCTACGGATCCTCAGCACGGCCCAGAGCATTCATTGGCTTGCGGCCCAAAATTCGCAATAGCAGGTTCCGACCGCCCTTCAAGAACGGGTACCAGAATCTCGCCGTTCTGCTGCTGCGATAAAGCGCGGCGTTCAACCGGTTGAAAAAACCGTCCGGCGGAGCGAGCAGGGCGAGAATATTCAAGGCGTCCGCCGCATGGTGGATGCGCCCGTCGACAACGACAATGAACCCGTCATCCGGATTAAGGCCTTGCTCGGCAAAACGCCGTGCAGCACCCCGATCAATGCGCAGATCGATCACCCGCACTTCGCGTGCGGCCTCACGCAGACGGACATAGCGCACATAGCTTTGGCAAATCGGGCAATCGCCATCGTAGTAAACTTCGACCGTATCGGCGGTTGGCGCTCGGAACATGGCAGCGCTCGCTAGGAACCCAGCGCCTTGCCCTGCATGGCGCACAGATCGGCGATGCCGGCCTTGGCGAGGGCCAGCAATTCCATGAACGCCGCCTCGGGTACCGGCTTGTCCTCGGCGGTCATCTGGATCTCGATCACGCCGCCCGCGGCGTCGAGCACGAAATTGGCGTCGGCCTCGGCCACGCGGTCTTCTTCATACTCAAGGTCCAGCCGCGCGGTTCCGGCGACCAGGCCGCAGGACACCGCCGCCACCTGACCATAGACCGGATCGCGCTCCAGCACGCCTTCCTCAACCAGATAGCGGCAGGCGAGCTTCAGGGCGACGAAAGCGCCGGTGATCGCCGCCGTGCGCGTGCCGCCATCGGCCTGGATGACGTCGCAGTCGACGGTGACCTGCCGTTCGCCCAGCGCCTTCAGGTCGGTGACGGCGCGAAGGGAACGGCCGATCAGGCGCTGGATCTCCAGCGTGCGGCCGGACTGTTTGCCCTGCGCCGCTTCGCGCCGCGTGCGCTGGTGGGTGGCGCGCGGCAGCATGCCGTACTCGGCGGTCACCCAGCCCTGGCCCTTGCCGCGCAGCCAGGCGGGCACGGCCTCCTCGACGCTGGCGGCGCACAGCACGTGCGTGCCGCCGAACTTGATCAGGCACGAACCCTCGGCATAGGCCGAGGCGCCGGGGATAATCTCGACGGGGCGGAGCGCGTTCAGCGCGCGGCCATAGGGGCGCATGGGCTTCCTCCGGATACGGGTCTTCGCCTGCGGTCTAGGCCGGATCGGGCGGCAGGGAAAGGGCGGTTAGCGCGCGTCCAGCTTCAGCTCGATGCGCCGGTTGCGGGCGTTGGCCTCTTCGCTGCGCCCCTGCACGATCGGCCGGTGCTCGCCGAACCCGGCGGCCAGCAGCCGGTGCGAGGGCACGCCGAGGGATTCGAAATAATTGACCACGGAGATCGCCCGCGCGGCGCTGAGGTGCCAGTTCGACTCGAACCCGACGCGGATCGGCACCGGATCGGTATGGCCGTCGATACGGATCACCCAGTCGATCTCGGACGGGATTTCGCGGGTCAGCTGGATGATCGCCTCGGCGATCGGGCGCAGGGATTCGCGGCCGTCGACATCGAGATCGGCCGAGGCGGAGGCGAACAGCACGTCGGTCTCGAACACGAAGCGGTCGCCGACCACCCGCACCCCGGTGCGGTTGCCGAGAATCTGCACCAGCCGGCCGAAAAACTCCGACCGGTACACCGCCAGCTCGCCCACCCGGCTGGCCAGCGCCGCGTTCAGCCGCTGGCCGAGATTGACCACCTGGGTCTCAAGCTCCGCCTCGCGCCGCTCCGCGGCCTCCAGCGCCTCGTTCAGCGCCGCCAGTTGCTCGCGCAGCGCCTGCATCTGCACGTTCAGCAGCGCCAGCTCATCGACGCGCTGGCGCCCGGCCTCCTCCTCCAGGACCAGCAGTTCCTGCATGTCCTCCATCCGCCCCAGCACCACCACCAGGGTTTCGGACAGCTCGTCGCGCTCGGCCTCGGTCTCGGAAAGCGTGGCGCGCAGGGCGGTCATCTCGGTCTGCAGGCGGCTGCGCTCGCCCTCGGCCATCGACAATTGCTCGGCCAGCGCGGCCAGGCGGGTGTGCAGATCGGCCAGTTGCGCGTCGCGGCCCGACAGGGCGCGGCCCAGCGTGAATTGCCCGACCACGAAAATCGCCAGCAGGAACACGATCACCAGCAGCAGGGTGGCCAGCGCGTCGACAAAGCCCGGCCAGTGGTCGCCGTCGCCTGAATCCCCGAAACGGGCGAGATGCGGGGCCATGGCCATCGGTTCAGTTCGGCCCGCCGCGGCCGAGGCGCGCGGCGGCCTCTATGGCGCGGACCAGCACCTTGATCTCGTCGCGCAGGGCGCGGGCGGCCTCCTGCTGGCTGGCGGCGCTGTCCTGCGCGATGCGCGACAGGGCGGTTTCAAGATCGCGGGTGTGTTTTTCCAGCGTGTGCGACAGGCGCTCCAGCGTGTCGGCCGTCTGCTCCAGCAGCGCGCCGACATAGGCCGCGGAAACCTCGCCCTCGCCGGTTGTCGAAGGCCCCGCCGCCGCGACGCGGCTGATCGAGGACAGCCATTCCTCGATCTCGTTGTAAAACCGGTTCTGGGCCCGGCTGGCCTGCAGGTCCAGAAAGCCGATCACCAGCGATCCGGCGAGACCGAACAGGGACGAGGCGAAGGCCGTGCCCATGCCCTGCAGCGGGTTTTCGATGGCCGCCATCAGGCGCATCACATCGCCCTCGCCGCCCGTCGCCGTCGCCGTCACCTCGCGCACCGCGCCGCCGATGTCGGAAATCACCATCAGCAGGCCCCAGAAAGTGCCCAGTAGGCCAAGGAAGATCAAAAGGCGGCCGAAATAGCGAGTCATCTGCCCGGCCTCGGCCATGCGCGCGGCCACCGAATCCAGCACCGTGCGGACAGAGGCCGCCGACAGCCGCACCCGGCCCTCGCCGGTGTCGGCGATCATCGACGCCATCGGCGCGATCAGCGATGGCGGCGGCGGCAAATCGGCCGGGGCGACGGCGTTGCGGAACTTCACCAGCCAGCTTGCGGCCGGGCCGATGACAAGCGCCTGGTTGAACACATAGACGACGCCGACCAGCAGCACGAAAACGATCAGGCCGTTGATGGCGACATTGGCCTCGAACGCCTCGCGCAGCGGCGCGTACAGCAGCGCGGCGAGGATCGCCACGGCGGCGACGAAGGCCGCCATCCAGATCACATAGCGCCAGGGGCCGGTGAAGCGCGCGCTGATGCGCGGCGGCGGGGGCGGGGCGTCGTCGGAATATTTCGTCGGCATCGTCTGTTCGGCTTCCCTCGCTGCGCGTGGGTTCTTCGCCCGCCCCGCTTATCACGCCCCGGCGATCATCGCAGCCTTCGTGTCGATTTTTCGGCAGGCGGGGGAGGGGCACCCAGCCATATGCGCGAGAAAGCAGGGCGCGATTCGATCAAACAGCCGGGTGCAGGCCGGTGCCGAAAATCAGAAAATCGAAATCACCCCCGAGATGATCGAGGGGGGAAGGGGTGTGGTCGAAGACTGGGCTCGTGTTTTGGACCCTTACGCATTAGCTGAGAAGGCTTATAAAGCCATGGTCGAAGCGTCGGTTCTGAAAAGTACTTCTTCTTGATGTGCGCCCAAGGTTTGCGAGAATAATAACGCGCCCACCTTTTTCTTTCATCGTCTGTAATAAATGTAAAGTGTATGCAATACAAACACCAGTCCAAGTCGTAAAACATATGCTCAAAAACCGATGGTTTAAAATATATATGCTCTATTTGATTAAGCGCCCTAATTGTTGATAAATTTGATGTGCAGAACCATCCATCGAGATACATGCAATGTGTGGAGCCATGGTGCGCTAACTTGTCGCGCAAAAATTGTATCTCCCCTAACTGGTCACATGCAAAATTCAGTAAGTCCATCGTTTCTTGTGGCGATTGCATTGCATAATGTATTCTTTTCAGTGTGTCTTTGATCTCCCTCATCCTCCTTCCGCCAAGGATTGCCAATCCTATATTTTGATCAGCGGGGGGCAACTTAAATTTTTTGAGCATTATATGATCGGAAATCATGTGGTTAAGTTCCGATTCCGCCACTCCGAATTGATGCATGAATCGGCCAAAAAGTTGAAAAAATGAATCCCAATCTGGCTCATGCTTCTCAGGGTTGGTTATAACGCGTTTGATAGCCTTAGGATGAACCTCTCCCATGGACAGCGCTCCTGATTCATTAGCATCTCATGACGGCGATAGGCGCTTTGAAGAAACCCTCAAGCGTATGCTGAACACGCCGTCGAAGCCGCACAAGGAAAAACCGATTCCGAAGAGTGGCGGCGATAAAGTCAGCATGCCCGATTAGCGGTTGAGAGTAACCAGCTCCACCCCTCCCCCTTGGCGCATTGGGAATAATACCCTATAATCGGCGTATGATCCTTGCGATTGCGCTGCCCTTCGTCCTGATGACCGCCGCGCCGCCGGCCTTTGACGGGCCTTTGCCGGGGCCGGTTCCGGCGGTGGTGGAGCGGGTGGTGGACGGCGACACGCTGGCCGTGCGCGCCTTCATCTGGCCGGGGCATGAGGTGCGCGTGCGCGTGCGGCTGGACGGCGTCGACGCGCCGGAGACCTGGCGGCCGCACTGCGCCGCCGAGGCCGAGGCGGGGCAGGCGGCGGCGGAATTTCTGGCCGCGCTGGCCGGCGAGGGCCGCCTGCTGCGCCTGACCGGCGTGCGCCTGGGCAGTTTCGCCGGCCGCGTCATCGCCCGCGCCGCCAATGAGGACGGGGTGGACCTGTCGGACGCCCTGCTCTCCGCCGGTCACGCCATCCCCTACCGCCGCGGCGGCGGCGACTGGTGCGGCGGGGTGGGATAGGGGGCCAGACTTATTGGACAGGCGAGGTGCTTTTTACACCCTCCCCCGACGCGGGGAGGGTCCATGCGAAGCATGGGGGAGGGGTGATCGGCGTGCGGTCGCCGGGAAGGCGCTGTGACGGCGCGCCGCCAGCGAGCCATATTCGCAGGCGTCCCTCCAACACCCCTTCCGGCCTCACTATGTTCGGCCACCTTCCCCATCGAGGGGAAGGAGAACCTGCCGCGGGCGGTTCAGATTCCCCCACGAAGGACGGGGGTGCAGGATTGGCGCGCCGCTAGTCGTTGCCGCCGAGGCGTTTGCGGCGCGCCGCCAGCAGCGACAGGCGCAGGGCGTTCAGCCGGATGAAGCCTTCGGCGTCCTTCTGGTCATAGACCTCGTCCTCCTCGAAGGTGACATGCTCCAGCGAGTAGAGGGAGTGGGCGGACGAACGGCCGACGACGCTGGCCAGGCCCTTGTAGAGCTTCAGGCGCACCTCGCCGGTCACATGCCGCTGCGACAGGTCGATGGCGGCCTGCAGCATCTCGCGCTCGGGGCTGAACCAGAAGCCTTCATAGATCAGCTTCGCGTAACGGGGCATCAGCTCGTCCTTCAGGTGCATGGCCCCGCGGTCGAGCGTGATCTGCTCGATCCCCCGGTGCGCCGCCATCAGGATGGTTCCGCCGGGGGTTTCATAAACGCCGCGCGACTTCATGCCGACGAAGCGGTTCTCCACCAGGTCCAGCCGCCCTATGCCGTGGACGCGGCCCAACTCGTTCAGATGCGTCAGCAGTCCGGCGGGGCTCATCCGCTTCCCGTCCACGGCCACCGCATCGCCGCGCTCGAATTCGATGGTCACATATTGCGCCTTGTCCGGCGCGTTTTCCGGGTCTTCGGTGCGCTGATAGACGATGTCGGCGGCCTCTTGCGCCGGGTCTTCCAGAATCTTGCCCTCCGACGAGGTGTGCCAGAGATTGGCGTCGACGCTGAACGGCGCCTCGCCGCGCTTGTCCCTCGGCACGGAGACGCCGTGCTGCTCGGCGTAGGCGATCAGCTTCGCGCGGCTGTTCAGGCTCCATTCCCGCCACGGCGCGATCACCTTCAGCGACGGGTCCAGCGCCGCGAAGGCCAGCTCGAAGCGCACCTGGTCATTGCCCTTGCCGGTGGCGCCGTGGGCGACGGCGTCGGCGCCGGTCAGCCGGGCGATCTCGACCTGCCGTTTGGCGATCAGCGGGCGGGCGATGGAGGTGCCCAGCAGATACAGCCCCTCATAGACCGCGTTGGCGCGCACCATCGGGAATACGTAGTCGCGGACGAACTCCTCGCGCAGGTCGTCGATGAAGATCTCCTTGACGCCGGCGGCCTCGGCCTTGGCGCGGGCGGGGCCCAGCTCCTCGCCCTGGCCCAGGTCTGCGGTGAAGGTGACCACTTCGGCGTCATAGGCGTCCTGCAGCCATTTCAGGATCACCGAGGTGTCGAGGCCGCCGGAATAGGCGAGCACGATCTTCCTGACGGAACGGGACATGGCGGCGGCTCCTGCGCTGGGACGGCGCGCAGCGTAAAGCAGATCGCGCGCCCGCGCACAACGCCCCGCCGCCGCTGACGCAGGCGTGAGCGCCCGGCGCTTGGCGAAGCGGCGGGCCGCGGGCTAACGTCCGGCGCAAACGGGATAATCACACGGGGAGACCGCCATGCTGCGCGCCGCCATCGCCGCCGCGATTCTGTTCACCGCGCCCGCCGCCGCCGGACCGGCGGAGGATTTCGCCGAACTGGTCGCCGATTTCGAGGCCCATGAGCGGGCGAACAACCCGGTCCGCGCCGGCCGCGACGGCGACCGCGAGGCCGCCCGCCGCTGGGCCGACGAGAGCTTCGAGGCCGTCGCCGCCCGCGCCGCGGCCAGCGCCGCCTTCCTGGACCGGCTGAACGCGATACCCGCCGCGGCGCTGGACCAGAACGGCCAGGTCAGCCACGCGGTGCTGGACTATCTGCTGCGCAGCCGGGTGGAGCTGGCGCCGTTCGAGGGCGACCGGATTCCGTTCTCGAACGATTCCGGCTTCTTCTCCTCGCCCGGCTATGTCGCGGCCTCGACCCGTCTGCGCAGCGCCGAAGACGCCGAGGACTGGATCGCGCGCCTGCGCGCCCTGCCGGACTATCTCGACCAGCATATCGCCTGGATGCGCCGCGGGCTGGAGACCGGCTTCACCCAGCCGGCCTATATCCTGGCCGGCGTCGCCGAGATCATCCGCAGCATCGCCGAGACCCCGGCGGAGGACAGCGACTTCTTCGCCCCGTTCAACACCCTGCCCGCCGGCATGGCCGAAGCCGAGCGCGAGCGCCTGCGCGCCGAGGGGCGGGCGGCGATCGAGGAGGCGGTGCTGCCGGCCTTCCGCGCGCTGGCGGCGTTCTTCGAGACCGAATACATGGCCGATCCGCGCGACAGCGTCGGCATTTCCGAGGTTCCGGGCGGGCGCGAGTATTACCGCGCGCTGGTGCGCTACCACACCACCATGGACCTGACGCCGGAGCAGATTCACCAGCAGGGGCTGGAGGAGGTCGCCCGCATCCGCGCCGAAATGGCCGTGGTGATCGCCGAAACCGGCTTCGAGGGCACGTTCGCGGAATTCCTGCATTATCTGCGCACCGACCCGCAATTCTATGCGCAGAGCGAGCGCGAGCTGCTGATGCATGCGGCGTATCTGTCGAAGCTGGCCGACGACGCCATGCCGCGCTTTTTCGGCCGCCTGCCGCGCCTGCCCTATGGCGTGCGCCCGGTACCGGCGGCGCTGGCGCCGACCTACACCACCGGCCGCTACTGGCCCGGCAATCTCGAAAACGGCATCGCCGGCGGCTACATGGTCAACACCTATGCGCTGGACCAGCGCCCGCTGTACGAGCTGCCGTCGCTGACCGTGCACGAGGCCGTGCCCGGCCACCATCACCAGATCGCGCTGGCGCAGGAGCTGGAGGGCGTGCCGGACTTCCGCCGCAACGCCTATATCACCGCCTTCGGCGAGGGCTGGGGCCTGTACACCGAGAACCTCGCCATCGACATGGGCGTCTACCAGACGCCCTACGACCATTTCGGCCGCCTGACCTACGAGATGTGGCGGGCCTGCCGCCTCGTCGTCGATACCGGGTTGCACTATTTCGGGTGGACGCGGGAGCAGGCCGAGGCCTGCCTGCTGGAGAACTCGGCCCTGGCCCCGCACAATGTCCGCACCGAGGTGGCGCGCTATATCTCCTGGCCGGGGCAGGCGCTGGCCTACAAGACCGGCGAACTGCTGATGCGCCAGTTGCGCGCCGACGCCGAAGCGGCGCTGGGGGCGCGCTTCGACATCCGCGCCTTCCACGACCGCATGCTGGAGGACGGGGCGATGCCGCTGTCGGCGCTGGAGGCGAAGATGCGCGCCTGGATCGCCGAACAGCAGGCGGCGGAGTAGGCGGTTTACGCCCGAACCTAGTGCGCCTCGCCCCAGTGGGCGCCGGCGCGGGCGTCGACGACAAGGGGAACCGAGAGCTTGCGCGCCGGTTCGGCGGCCCGGCCCATCACGTCCTTGACCAGCGCGATCAGGGCGTCGGCCTCGCGCTCCGGCGCCTCGAACACCAGCTCGTCATGCACCTGCAGTAGCATGCGGGCCGACAGGCCCTTGGCCTCCATCGCCGCCGGCAGGCGGATCATGGCGCGGCGGATGATGTCCGCCGCCGTGCCCTGGATGGGGGCGTTGATCGCCTGGCGCTCGGCGAACTGGCGCATGGACGGGTTCTTGTCCTTGATGCCGGGCAGGTGGCAGCGGCGGCCGAACACGGTCTCGACATAGCCGCGCGCCTTCACCTCTTCGCGCATGCGGTCCATATAGGCGGCGATGCCGGGGAATTTCTCGAAATAGCGCTCGATGAAGCCCTTGGCCTCGTCGCGCGAAATGCCGAGATTATTGGCCAGCCCGAAAGCCGAAATGCCGTAGATGACGCCGAAATTGATCGCCTTGGCCTTGCGGCGCGTCATCGGGTCCATGTCTTCGATCGGCACGTTGAACATTTCCGACGCCGTCATGGCGTGAATGTCGTCGCCGCGCCGGAAGGCGGCCTTCAGCGCCTCGACATCGGCGATATGGGCCAGCACCCGCAGTTCGATCTGCGAATAGTCGGCGCTGATCAGCACATTGCCCGGCTCGGCCACGAAGGCCTCGCGGATTTTCCGCCCCTCCTCGGTGCGGATCGGGATGTTCATCAGGTTCGGTTCGGACGAGGCCAGGCGCCCGGTCGAGGTGGCGGCGAGCGAGAACGAGGTGTGCACGCGGCCCGTCTGCGGGTTGATCGCGCTTTTAAGCGCGTCGGCATAGGTCGATTTCAGCTTCGCGTAGAGGCGCCAGTTCAGGATCGCGCGCGGCAGCGCCTCGCCCGAGGCGGCCAGATCCTCCAGCACCTGCACGTCGGTCGACCAGGCGCCGGTCTTGGTCTTCTTGCCGCCGGGCAGGCCCATCTCGCCGAACAGGATGTCGCCCAGCTGTTTCGGGCTGCCGGGATTGAAGGGCCGCCCGGCCAGTTCCTCGGCCTCGGCCTCGTATTCGGCCATCTTCTGCGCGAAGGCGCCGGACAGGCGCGACAACTGGGCCGCGTCCACCTTGACGCCCGCGCGCTCCATCGCGCCCAGCACGGCGGGCAGCGGCCGCTCCAGAGTTTCATAGACCTCGGCCTTGGCCTTGGCGGCGAGCGCCGGTTTCAGCACCTCCCACAGGCGCAGGGTGACGTCGGCGTCCTCGGCGGCGTATTCGGTCGCCTTGTCCAGCGGCACGCGGTCGAAGCTGATCTGGCTCTTGCCGGTTCCGCACACCTCCTTGAAGGCCAGCGGCTTGTGGCCGAGATGAATCTCCGACAGCGCGTCCATGCCGTGGCCGTGCAGCCCCGAATCCATGACATAGGAAATCAGCATCACGTCGTCATAGGGCGCGACGGTGATGCCATGCCGGGCGAGAACGGAGAGGTCATATTTGATGTTCTGGCCCACTTTCAGAACCGTCTCGTCCTCCAGCAGCTCCTTCAGCGCCGCCAGCGCCTGTTTCATCTCGAGCTGCGCCGGTTTTTCGCCGCCGCCCAGCAGATCGTCGGCGTCCGGCGCGACATGGGCCAGCGGGATATAGCACGCCTTGCCCGGCGCGGTGGCCAGCGACACGCCGACCAGCCCGGCGGCGACGGCGGACAGGGCGTCGGTCTCGGTGTCCACCGCCACCACGCCCGCCGCGCGCGCCGCGGCGATCCAGCGCTGCAGCGCCGCCATGTCCGTCACCGTCTCATAGGCGCTGCGGTCCACCGGCGCGGTGGCGTCTCCCGTGGCGTCGGCGGCGGGGGCGCCCAGGCCCTCCTCCACCCGTCTCGTCAGGGTGCGGAACTCCATCGATTTCAGGAACCCGACCAGGGTTTCGGCGTCCGGCTCGTTGAGGCCGAAAGCCTCCAGCGGTTCCGGCGCCGGGCTGTCGGTCTTCAGGGTGACGAGCTGTTTCGAAATGCGGATCTGCTCGGCGTTGCCGATCAGGGTTTCGCGCCGTTTCGGCTGTTTGATCTCCCCGGCCCGCGCCAGCAGCGTCTCCAGGTCGCCGTATTCGGCGATCAGTTGCGCCGCGGTCTTCACCCCGATGCCGGGGGCGCCCGGCACATTGTCGGTGGGATCGCCGGTCAGCGCCTGCACGTCGATCACCTTTTCCGGCGGCACGCCGAAGCGCTCCATCACCTCGTCCGGGCCGATGCGCCGCCCCTTCATGGTGTCGTAGAGGGTGACGCGGTCGCCCTCCACCAGCTGCATCAGATCCTTGTCGGACGACACGATGGTCACCTTGGCGCCCTTTTCACGCGCCTGCGTCGCATAGGTGGCGATCAGGTCGTCGGCCTCATAGCCCTCCATCTCGATGCAGGGGGTTCCGAAGGCGCGCGTCGCATCGCGGATCAGGGCGAATTGCGGCACCAGGTCTTCCGGCGGCGGCGGGCGGTGGGCCTTGTATTCGGGATAGATGTTATTGCGGAAGGTCGCGGCCGAATGGTCGAAAATCACCGCCAGATGGCTGGGCGCGTCGTCGCCGGACAGCTCGCGGATCAGCTTCCACAGCATGGCCGAAAACCCGGCCACGGCGCCCACCGGGGTTCCGTCCGACCGCGTCAGCGGCGGCAGGGCGTGATAGGCGCGGAAGATGTAACCCGACCCGTCGATCAGATAGACGTGGGAGTCCTCCCCCACCTCGCGCTTTACGGCCACGGCGTTTCTCCGGCGCTTCGTGCTAGACTGTCCGCGACTGGTTAGCACGGGGGGAGGCGATGGGCGACACGCCGCCGCGCAAACGGCTGCAATGGGGCTGCTGGGCGCTTGTGGTCGCGCTCGCCGCCTATCTGGCGCCGGTGATCCCGGTGGAGCGTCAGACCGTGCGGTTTCTGACGCCGGAAGAAGCCGAGTCCGGCGTCGAGCCGGACCAGCCGCCGCCCGAAACCGAATGGCTGTCGCTGTCGGCCTGGCCGAGCACCGCCTTGATTCTCGCCGCCCACCATCAACAATCATTCTTTTCCGGGTACGATTTCGAGGGTGGCGGCGATGCAGCCAACCGGGCGCGGGCTTTGCTGCTTCTGTCCCGGATCACAGGCGTTCCCGGCCGTTTCGGCGACCGGTTGCGCCGGGAGGGCAAAGCCCACCTGCTGTTCCAAGCCGAACGATATGACGCCGCGGCGGAACGGTTTCTGGCGCTGGGACGGGAAGACGCCGGCGGCGTTGGCGAGTATCGCCAGCGCACGGCGTGGGCATATGCCGTGGACGCCTTGGAAAGGGCGGGGCGTCTGGACGAGGCGATTCGCGCCGCCGACGAGGCCACAGCCTGGTTTGATGCGCCATTTTATACTAGTTATTTCAATGCGATGGCTGCGAGCGGGCTTCTAGCGCATGGCGAGCTTGATCGCGCCGCCGAACGCGCCCGGCTGGCGCTTGACGCCGACCTCGGCGATCATCCGCTCAGCCGCATTGATCGCTTACACCTTCTGGCCGACATCCATCACCAGCGTTATCTGGCAAGCGGTTCGGAGGCCGACGCCGACGCCGCCTCCGCCTTGTTCGAGGAAGCCGGGGCGGCCTACACACCGCCGAAACCCGAGGCCGACGGCTATATTGACCCCTTCGCTTTCAGGGATACGGTCTGGGTGATCATGGCGCCGGTTCGTCTGCTGAACGATCTCTCCCGTTGCGAAGAGGTGGTCACGCGCATCGACCGGGCGCTGGCGGCGATACCAGAAGACACCGAGGTGCAGTACTGCCATTCGGCGCGCGGGCGCTATTCGTCCGAAAACTTCCAGCGGGCTGAAAGCCGCTGTCACGTGCTGTCGCAGGCCGGACGTCCGGAGGCTGACGAGGCTTGCGAAATCGCGCGACTGCGGCTGACGGAGATTTGCGAGCCGCGCGAACTTGCCCGCGAAATGGTCTGGCGGGACCCGCCCGAACCCCTGTCCTGCTTCACGGCTCCGGCGCCGGACGAGGAGTGAGGGGGATGCGCGATCTGGAGCCCTCGTCCTTCGTGGCTCGCGGCCACTGGCCGCTCACACCTCAGGATGAGGGTGTAAGCGCTTCAATTTCCTCATCCTGAAGTTTGAAGCCCGGCACTGATCCGGAGGTGAGGGTGAAAAGGAATTGAAACACCAAACCCCCTCATCCTGAGGTGCGAAGCCCCGGATTGAATCCGGGGCGAGCCACGAAGGACGAGGGAGTCCAGTCAGACGCCGGTCAGCGCGGTTTCGGCCTGCCAACCCGGCGGCGGGAGAGCGCCTTCAGCGCCGCGCCGTCGCCGCGGACCAGCGCCTCCTTCTTGGCCCGCGACCAGCCCTTCAGCCGCCGTTCCGCCGCCACCGCGTCCTCGGCGCGGTCGAACCAGTCCGAATAGACGAGCGTCACCGGCAGGCGGCGGCGCGTGTAATCCCCGCCCTCGCCCGTCTGATGCTGGGCGATACGGTTCATCACGTCGTCGCCGCGGTGAGAGCCGGTGTAATATGACCCGTCCGAGCAACGCAGCATGTAGACGAAGGCGAACATGCCCATCCCCCGTCCTTCGTGGCTCCCCCGGCTCAAGGCCGGGGTCACGCCTCAGGATGAGGGATGGGGGGTGGAATGAGAAGCTTGGAGCCAGCCTAACCCGGAAACAGGCGCGGCGCGATCACGGCGGCGGCGCCGGCGATCAGCACCGCGGCCAGCAGGTTGAGCCGGAAACCGGCCTTGATCATCTGCGGCTGGGTCACGCGGCCGCTGGCGTAGACGATGGCGTTCGGCGCCGTCGCCACCGGCAGCATGAAGGCGCAGCTGGCGGCCAGCGCCACCGGGATCACCAGCCGTTCGGGCGGAATCATCGCCGCCACGGCCAGCACGCCGATCACCGGCAGGAAGGCCGATGTGGTGGCGACGTTGGAGGTCAGCTCGGTCAGGAACAGCACCACCAGCACCATGGCCAGCACGATCAGGAATTCCGGCCAGACGGCGAAAAAGCCCATCTGCGCGCCCAGCCAGGGGGCGAGGCCGGTGGCCGTCATCGCCGCCGCCAGCGACAGGCCGCCGCCGAACAGCAGCAACACCCCCCAGGGGATTTTCACCGCGCTTTCCCAGTCCATCAGCATGCGCCCGGCGCCATTGCTGCCGCCCGCCGGGATCAGGAAAGCGATGAAAGCCCCGAACAGGGCGATCTGCATGTCGTCGAAGGCGATGCGGACGCCCCAGCCGAACGCCTCGCCCAGCCAGTCCAGGCCATTGTTGATCAGCGGGCGGAACATCCACAGCCCGGCGATCAGCGCGAACATCAGGGCGACGCGCACCTCCGGCGCCGTCATCGGGCCGAGGGCGCGCAGCTCCTCAAGCACCGTGGCGCGGCCCGCATGTGCTTTGCCGCCGCCGCCCTTCGGCGGGCGGATGTCGAACGCCCATCTGGTCAGCACGAACCAGCCGGCGGGGAGGATCAGCAGCACGGCGGGCACGCCGAACATCATCCATTGCGCGAAGCTGATCCGCTCCAGCCCGAACTGCTGCACCAGGAACTCGATGGCGATCAGGTTGGTCGGCGTGCCGACCGGCGTGGCGAGGCCGCCGATGGAAGCCGCATAGGCCACGCCCAGCGCCAATGCGACCGGAAACGCGTCCGACGCCGCGCCCTCGCGGCGCAGCTCGTCGGCCACTTTCAGCGCGATGGGAATCATCATCAGCGTCGTGGCGGTGTTGGAAATCCACATCGACAGCAGGGCGGATGCGGCCATGAAGCCGGCGATCATCATGCCCGGCTTGCCGCCGAAGGCGTAGACGACGTTCAGCGCGATGCGCGCATGCAGGTTCCAGCGCTCGATCGCCATGGCGACGATGAACCCGCCCAGCAGCAGCATGACGGTGGTCGAGGCGTAGGGCGCCGCCGCCCGCGCCGGCTCGGCGACGCCAAACAGCGGGAACAGCGCCATCGGGATCAGCGCCGTGGCCGGAATCGGGATCGCCTCGGTCGCCCACCAGCAGGCCATCAGCACGGCCAGCGAGGCGAGGATCCACGCCTCGCGCGACAAATCCGCCGGAACCGGGATCAGCTGGATCAGCCCGGCGAGAACAAGGCCCGCCAGCAGGCCGATGCGCTTATGGTCCAGCTTGCGCGCCAAGGGTTCAGCGCTGGGCCTTGTCCTGCGGGCCGCCCTTCAGCACGAAGCGCCGGTCGCAATAGCCGCATTCGACAAAGCCTTCGGCGTTCATGGTCAGGAACACGCGCGGATGGCCCAGCGCGCCGCCGCCGCCGTCGCAGGACACGCGGGCCTGGTCGGTGACGATGGTCTCGGGCGGCGGAAGGATCGCGGCGTTCGGCATGGAAGGCTCCCCGGCGGTCGGCCCCGCCGCTTGCGGCGCGGGGCGCGCGGGCATAGTTATGGCCAGCGCCCGCCCCCGTCAATCAAGCGAGTCCCGCCCGATGCCAGACGCCGCCCTTCCCGAATACGCGCTGGAGGCCGAGGGGCTGGAAAAGACCTATCCGGCGACCAGGAAGCGGGCGGCGAAACCGGCGCTGAAGGGCGTGGACCTGAAAATCCGCCGCGGGTCGATTTTCGGCCTGCTTGGCCCCAACGGCGCCGGCAAGTCGACCTTCATCAACATCTTCGCCGGCCTGACCCGCAAAAGCGGCGGCGCCGCCCGCATCTGGGGCATGGATATCGACAAACGCCCGCGCGACGCGCGCGCCGCCATCGGCGTGGTGCCGCAGGAAATCAACATGGACGTGTTCTTCACGCCCTATGAGACGCTGGAGCTGATGGCCGGTTTCTACGGCGTGCCGAAGGCGGAGCGGCGCTCGGAAGAACTGCTGGCGGCCGTGGGGCTGAGCGACCAGCGCAACGCCTATGTGCGCCAGCTTTCCGGCGGCATGAAGCGCCGCCTGCTGGTCGCCAAGGCGATGGTGCACAACCCGCCGGTGCTGGTGCTGGACGAGCCCACCGCCGGGGTGGATATCGAGCTGCGCCGCCAGCTCTGGGACTATGTCCGCGGCCTGAACGCGCGCGGCGTCACCATCGTGCTGACCACGCATTACCTGGAGGAGGCGCAGGAGCTGTGCGACGAGATCGCCATCATCCACCAGGGCGCGGTGGTGGCCTGCGAACCGAAGGAGACGATGCTCAAACGCCTCGACCGCAAGACGCTGGTGATCGAACCTGCCGCGCCGCTGGCCGCGGTTCCCGAGACCCTGAAGGGTTATGACGCCGTGATCCGTCCCGACGGCGCGCTGGCCGTCACCTACCGCTATGGCCAGGTCAGCGTGGCGGAGATGATCGAGCGCTTTCACGCCAGCGGCGCGCGCATCGCCGACCTGCGCACCGAGGAGCCGGACCTCGAGGACGTGTTCCTGTCGCTGACCTATAACAGCGGAAACGGCGCCGCGGCCTGACGGTTTCCGGCCCGGGCGCCGGCCGGCGCAGGCGTATAACCTCCGAGACATGAGAAAAGGGGGGTGAAGAGAGGCGCCGGAGGTGATGTCAAAGGGGATGAAGACGGGACTGAAGGAGGATGGACGGGGCTAGTGCCGGAAATGCCGCATGCCGGTGAAAACCATGGCGATTCCGGCCTCGTCGGCGGCCTTGACCACCTCGTCGTCGCGGATCGAGCCGCCGGGCTGGATCACCGCCGTCGCCCCGGCCTCCACCGCCGCTAACAGCCCGTCCGCAAAGGGAAAAAACGCGTCCGACGCGCAGACCGAACCCTGCGTCGCCGGCGCGCTCCAGCCGTTCTCCCGCGCCGTTTCCTCCGCCTTGCGGGCGGCCAGCCGCACCGCCTCCAGACGGCTGGTCTGGCCCATGCCGATCCCGGCGCTGGCGCCGTCCTTCACGAAGGCGATGGCGTTGGATTTCACATGCTTGACGATGCGCCAGGCGGTCATCAGGTCGGCCAGTTCGGCCTCGGTCGGGGCGCGTTTCGTCACCGTTTTCAAGTCCTTGGCCGCGACCAGCCCGTGGTCGCGCTGCTGGACCAGCAGGCCGCCGGCCACCGATTTCACCGTCCAGCCCGGCGCGGCGGGGTCGGGCAGCGCCCCGGTCAGCAGCACGCGCAGGCCGGACTTGGCGGAGAGTATCTGCAGCGCGTCCTCGCCGGCCTCAGGCGCGATCACCACTTCCAGGAACAGCTTGGTCAGCGCATCGGCGGTTTCGGCGTCCAGAGCGCGGTTGAAGGCGACGATGCCGCCGAAGGCCGAAACCGGGTCGGCGGCCAGCGCGCGCTCCCACGCCTGCAGCGGCGAACCGGCCAGTGCTGCGCCGCAGGGATTGGCGTGCTTGACGATCACCGCCGCGCAGGCCTCGGCCGGGTCGAACTCGGCAGCCAGTTCGAAGGCGGCGTCGGCATCGGCGATATTGTTATAGGACAGGGCCTTGCCCTGCGTCTGCCGCGCGTCGGCGACGCCGGCGCGCGGTTCCGCCCCGGCGTAGAAAGCGGCCTTCTGATGCGGATTCTCGCCATAGCGCAGCGCGCTGATCAGCGCGCCGCCGAAAGCGCGGAAGGCTGGAGCGTCCTCACTGTTCTGGCCGGCGAACCAGGACGAGACCGCCGCATCATAGGCGGCCGTGCGGGCATAGGCCTTGGCGGCCAGCGACCGGCGCAGGTCCAGCGGCGTCGCGCCGTCATGGCGTTTCATCGCCTCGATCACCGCATCGGCGTCCGCCCCATCGACACACACGGCGACGAAGGCATGGTTCTTCGCCGCGGCGCGGATCATCGCCGGGCCGCCGATGTCGATGTTTTCGATGCATTCGTCGAACGCCGCGCCCGAAGCCGCCGTCTGCTCGAATGGATATAGATTGACGTAGAGCAGGTCGATCTCGGGGATGCCGTGGGCGGCCATCGTTGCGCGATGCTCATCGTCGTCGCGGCGGCCCAGCAGGCCGCCGTGCACGCGCGGGTGCAGCGTTTTCAGCCGCCCGTCCATCATCTCCGGAAACGCCGTCACGTCGGCGACGTCGCGGGTCTCGACGCCGGCCTCCTTCAGGGCCGCCAGCGTGCCGCCAGTGGAGAGGATTTCCACCCCCAGCGACGCCAGCTCGCGCGCGCGCCCTGCCAGTCCGGTCTTGTCAGACAGCGAGATCAGCGCCCGGCGGACGGGAACGGAATCGAAGTCAGACATGCAGGCTCCATTCGGCTTCCGGCGCGGGTTATCACGCCTCCGGCCTCGGGGAAAGCGCCGCTGCGGCGCGCGCGGGGCCGCCCAGCGGCCGGAACTCCGGGATCAGCGCCGTCAGCGCCTCATGCACGGCGACCTCGTCGCCGGCGCGCGCTGCGGCGACGAGCATCTCGATTCGCGGCAACACCTCGCGCGCGTCCGGCGGCGGCCCCTGCACGGCCAGAACGCCTTCGACGGCGGTCTCGGTCAGCGCCTCGTGATCGTAAAATAGTTCTTCGTGCAGCTTCTCACCGGCGCGCAGACCGGTGAACACGATGGCGTCACCAGCGTCCGGATCACGGCCGCGCAAGCGTAGCAACTGCCGCGCCATGGTCTCGATCGGCACCGGATCACCCATGTCAAACACGTACAGGGCGCCGTCATGGCGCTGATCGCCGGCCGACAGCGCCGCCGAATCAAGCACCAGGCCGCAGGCCTCGTTGACGGTCATGAAATACCGGGTGGCGTCAGCGTGGGTGACGGTGACGGGTTTGCCGTCCTCGATAAGGGATTCGAAATGCGGCACCACAGACCCTGCCGAGCCCAGCACATTGCCGAACCGCACCACGCACAGCCGCGGTTTGTCCATGCCGGCGGCGGCGGCGCGGGCGTACAGCTCGGCGGCGCGTTTGGACGCGCCCATAAAGCTGGCCGGATTCACCGCCTTGTCGGTGGAGATCAGCGCCACCAGCTCCGCCCCGCCTTCGCGCGCCGCCTCTATGGTCTGGATCACGCCATAGACGTTGGTCATCACTGCTTCGGCGGCGTTGGCCTCCATCAGCGGCACATGTTTCAGCGCCGCGGTGTGCAGCACCACCTGCGGCCGCTCCTCGGCGAACACGCGGTTCAGCCGCGCCCGGTCGCGCACATCGCCCAGCACCGGGCGCCAGGGCGGCGCGGCGGGATTGGCGTTCATCTGCAGGTCGATGTCGTAGAGATTCTTCTCCGAGCTGTCGAAGAGGATCAGCTTTTCCGGCTTCAGCCCCGCTGCGATCCGGACCAGTTCTGAGCCGATAGTGCCGCCGGCGCCGGTGACCAGCACGCGCCGTCCGGCGATCAGCCGCCGGGCCAGATCCAGCGATGGCGCGCGCGGCGCACGGTTCAGCAGGTCGGCCGCCTCCACCGGGCTGAACGCCGAGGCGGCGCCGTTGGCGCCGTCGGGCGGCCGCGCCCGCGACAGCTTGGCCTTGGCGCGGCTCGCGGCCCTCACCAGCGATTGCAACAGGACCGGATCGGGGCGCGGGTCCGCCACCACCAGCCGCGGCGTGGTCTTTTCGTCACGCGCCAGACGCTTCAGCGCCGCCTCGACCTTGTCAGCGCCGCCGACCACCGGAAATCCGCGGATCGCGCGGCCGTCATGCACGCCTGACAGCTCGATCAGACCCTTGACCCGGAACGGCGAGGCGCCGTTGCGCAGCGTCAGCGCCCGCAGGGCCTCGTTCAGCGCTGCGGCGTCGCCCACCAGGATCGCCGGGTCCTTGCTGCGGTCCTCGCGCCGGAAGGCTGCGCGCAGCTCGCCTGTGCGCCATGCCGCAGCAGCGGCGCGCGCCGTCAGCATCAGCGCGATCAGGATCGGCGCTTCGATCAGCAGGCTGGTTCGCGGCACGCCGTCCAGCCGGTTGACGGCGAACAGCATCGGAATGAACAGCAGGTTGGCCAGAACGATAGCCTGCAAGGCGCGGCTGACATCGTTCAACGAGGTATAGCGCCACACCGCCTTGTGCAGACCGAAGAAAAAAAAGCTGATGGCGCAGGCCAGTGCGAACACGCCGGCCGAGACGGCGACCACGCCGTCCGGGGCGTTGATGGGTTCGAACTGGTAACGCAGGTGAACGGCCAACCCCATCGCCGCCGCGCCGGCCATCACGTCGTAGATGAACACGCCGGCCATGGTCAGCGGCGTGCCGCTGCGCAGGCGGGGGTTGCGTTGCGGAGGCGGGGGGGTGCTCATTTCCGGTCTCTCAACCCGCCGCGGCGCCGACGCGGCCGAGACGCTGGAACGCCCAGCGCACACGGTTCGGGGCGCGGTCGCCTGCGCCGTAAGGTTCGGCCTCGCCGGTCAGCACGATCTGGCTGGAGCGTTTCGGCGACCCGCCAGCGGCGAGATAAACTGAACGCTCCAACCGCACCGGGCCGCCGTCGGTGCGGAAGCGCCAGCCGTCGCCGTTCGGCAGCACCAGCAGCGCGCTCATCGCATCGCGTGACAGCGAAGCCTTGACGCCGGGGTGCAGGTGGAACCGGATGGCGAAACGTCGGCGTGTGTCCACATCCTCCGCTTCGCCATCCTCGACGGGGCGGAACAGGGCGTCCTCGCCGCGCAAGTCGCCGCCGTCAGCGGCCAGAAACAGCCGCCGCCGGTGCGCCAGCCCGTAACCGGCGCGATAACCATCATGGCGTCCTTCCAGCCACACCCCCATCTCCTCCTCGTTGCGGCGCGCGTTTACTGCCGCCACTGTGGCGAAATGCGCCCCCAGCAAGAGCCGCGCCAGTCCCGGCGGCGCGAGCCGGAAGGCGCTGACCTCCTCCAGCGTCAGCGCCGAATGCGCCGCCGTCGCCCGCACGGCCTCTCGCCAGTTCGGCGGCTGGTCGGCGGACCAGCCGCAATTGACCACGATGCGCCCCCCCGGCGCACAGAACTCGAACGCCAGCGGGCTGGCGTGCGCCTCAGCCCCCGCCGCCGGCGCGCCACCATCGAACAGCACCACCGCGCCAGCGGCCTCGGCGCGATGATAGCCTGAATGCGGTGCGAATCCGAAGGGGCGTCCGCGCGCGGCGTCACGTGACAGGGCGGCGTCCAGCGCCCGGCGGTCACCCTCGCCGCCGCCGTGGAAGGCGGCCAGCGCCCCGTCGCACATGCGGAAGAAGCGCGCCATCGGGCCGAGGCGGGCGATGGCGCGGGCCAGGAAGTCAGGCTGCGGCTGGCGCGCCGTGGCCAGGGTTTCGTCCAGCATCACAAGGTCGATCAGCGTCTCGGCGGCGGCCTCTGGCGCACGGCCGGCATGGCCGCCATCGGGCAGGATCTGCCGCGCCACCTCGCGCTCAAGCAGGGCCAGCCCGGTTTTCAGCGCCGCGGCGTCGCCCAGCGATACGCCTGCCAGCGCCAGCGCCGTGGCGGCGCGCAGGCGCGGGGCGCCGTCTGCGGTCAGGGCGGCGCTGCGCCGCAGATGCGCAGCCTGACGGACCAGCGCCGACAGGCGCGCGCGGCGCCGGCCTTCATCGCCGTCCGCGCCAAACAGCGCCTCCGCCGCCTCCAGCCAGGCGATGATGCGGAGAGCCAGCACCTCCGGCGCCCAGGAAAACCCGTTCCAGCGCCCGAAACCGGCGATCCAGCCGTCGGTCAGCGCCCGCGCCGCCTCCGCCGCCTGCGGGTCCTCACAGGCCAGCAGGTCCGCCAGCCAGCCGAAGCCGTGCTGGTGCGCGGCGAAGGCGCGGTTCGGCGCCGGCCCGGCCCAGGCCGCTTGCGGCTCATCGAACTCCAGCACCTCGCCGCAGAAGGCGAACCGCCCGGCCAGGATCGCCGCGCCGCGCGCGGGATCGCCCGGCCGCAGGCTTTCCGGAACTGTCGCCAGCGCCTGCGGCGCGCGGCCTGCGGGCAGGGCGGCGCGCACCGCCCCCGCAGCCATCAGCGTGTCGAAGCTTTCGCGGCGCAGGCGCGCCAGCGCTGCGCGCGCGAAGTCGCCGGGTCCGGGGCCGCGCGCCATGACGGCTAGGCGCCGCGCAGGGCGCGGATATTGGCGGCGTAGGCGGCGGCGCCGCCCTTGAACGCCGCGGTTCCGGCCACCAGCGCGTCGGCCCCGGCGGCGATGCAGCGCGGCGCGGTCTGCGCCGTCACCCCGCCGTCGACCTCGATCAGGGTTGACAGGCCGCGGCCGTCGATGGTCTTGCGCAGCGCCTCGATCTTGCGCAGCTGGCTGTCGATGAAGCTCTGCCCGCCGAAGCCGGGATTGACGCTCATCACCAGCACCAGGTCCAGCTCGTCGAGAACATAATCGATCACTTGCGGCGGCGTGGACGGGTTCAGAGCCGCCCCGGCCTTCGCGCCCGCCGCCTTGATCGCCTGCACCGTGCGGTGGAAATGCGGACCGGCCTCAGGGTGGGCGGTGATGATGTCGGCCCCGGCGTCGGCGAAGGCCGCGACGAACGGATCGACCGGGGTGATCATCAGATGCACGTCGAAGGGTTTTTCGCTGTGCGGGCGCAGCGCCCTTATCACCGACGGGCCGATGGTGATGTTGGGCACGTAATGCCCGTCCATCACGTCGACATGGATCCAGTCGGCGCCGGCGGCGTCGATGGCCCGCACCTCCTCGCCCAGACGGGCGAAATCGGCGGACAGTATCGACGGGGCGATCAGCGGCGCGGCCATGGCGAAGGGGCATATCAGCGGGCGCAGGGCGGAGCAAGAAGCGCGCGCCAGCGAGGGGGTTACGCCCGTCTCACCACCCGTGCGATGAAGAAGCCGTCTATGCCGCCTTTATCGGCCCAGATTTCCGGGGTCAGGCGCACCGAGTTTTCCGGCGTCAGGGCGGCTTGCAATTCCGGCAGCTCCTGCGCCCGCACGGGATCAAGGGCGAGATCATCGCGCGCCGCCAGCAGGCGGGAGAGCCATTGCTCTCCCTCCTCCGGCTGCATGGAGCAGGTGCAGATGATCATGCGCCCGCCGAGACGCAGCATCTCCGCCGCCGCGGCGCCGAGCTGGTCCTGGATCTGCGCCAGCGCCGCCACGTCGCCGGGCTTTTTCAGCCACGCCGCGTCCGGGCGGCGGCGCAGCGTGCCGGTGGCGGTGCAGGGCGCGTCGAGCAGGATGGCATCGAAGGGCGCTTCGGGGCGGAAGCTGCGGCCGTCGGCAGCGATCACCTGCGCCGTCAGCCCGGTGCGGACGAGGTTTTCGGTCAGGCGCTTCAGACGCTTTGCCGAGGCGTCGAGCGCCGTCACATCCGCCCCGGCGGCGGCGAGTTGCAGCGTCTTGCCGCCGGGCGCGGCGCACAGGTCCAGCACCCGTTCGTCGGGCCTGACGGCCAGCAGCCGCGCCGGCAGGGCGGCCCCGGCGTCCTGCGCCCACCAGGCGCCGTCGGCGTATCCCGGCAGAGCCGCCACATCGCCGATGCCGGGTTTGCGCAGCGTGCCTGTGGGTAGGATCTCCGCGCCCAGCGCCTGCGCCCAGTGTTCCGCCTCGGCGGGGTTTTTCACCGTCAGGTCCAGCGGCGGTTCGGCGAGCAGGCTGGCGGCGATCTTTGTCAATCGCTGCGTCCCGTAAGCCTTACGCCAGCTGTCGCGCAGCCATTGCGGCAGATTGCTTTCCGGCGCCGCGGCGGCGGCGATGGCCGCGCCCTTTTCCGCCACCCGGCGCAGCACGGCGTTGATCAGTCCGGCATAGCGCTCAGCCGCCGGGGCTTCGCGCGCCAGCGCCACGGCGGTGGACACCGCGGCGTGCGGCGGCGTGCGCAGCCACAATATCTGCGCCGCCCCGGCGTGCAGGATCGCGCGCGCCGCGGCGGCGCTGGCCGGCAGGGGCCGGTTCATGAACGCGTCCAGCGCCGCCTGCGTCTGGCCATGCCGCCTTATCGCAACGGCTGACAGCGCCAGCGCGAAAGCGCGGTCGCGGGCGTCGAGGGCGGCATGGTCCGGCGCGGCGGCCAGCGCCGCCTCCAGCGTCGCGCGTCCGGCCAGCACGACCTGCAGGGCGGCGGCGGCGACGCGGCGGGCGGCGAGGCCTTCCGCCCCGTCAGTCGGAATCGACGACATAGTTGAGGGCGAGGCGGCCGCCGTCGGCGTAAAGGCAGGTCCCGGTGACATAGCTGGCGTCGCGCGAAGCCAGGAAGGAGACCACGGCGGCGATCTCGTCCGGGTCGGCGATGCGGCGCAGCGGCGTGCGCGACAGCAGGCGGTCCATCGCCGCGCGGTCCTCGGCCACCGCTTTCAGCACGTCAGTGTTGACGCTGCCCGGCCCGACGGCGTTGACGCGCACGCCATAGGGCGCCAGCGCCAGCGCCATCGATTTCGTCATCTGGTTGATCGCGCCCTTGGAGGCGCAATAGGCCAGCTGGTCGGCGATGGCGACCACGGCGTTGACCGAAGACATGTTGATGATGGCGTAGCGCCGCCGGGCGTCGTCCGGGCGTTCGCCGGCGGCCTCGATCTGCTCGACCATCTGTTTCGCCGCCGCGCGGGCGACGAGAAAGCCGCCGCGCAAATTGACGCCCAGCACCTTGTCGAAATCCTGCTCCGAGAGAGTCAGAATATCGCCGCGCGCCACCATGCCGGCGTTGTTGACCAGCACGTCCAGCCGCCCAAACACCGCCCGCGTCTCCGACAGCAGATTGTTCACCGCCAGCCGGTCGGCGACATTGCAGGCCACGAACAGGGCGCGCTCCCGCGCAGCTCCCAGTTCCCCGGCCAGTTCCTTCCCTGCTGTCTCATCGCGGTCGGCGATGACGACGCGCAGCCCGTCCTCGGCCAGGCGCCGCGCACAGGCCTTGCCGATGCCGTTGGCGCCGCCGGTGATGATGGCGACCCGGTCGTGTGCAGGCATGAAAGCTCTCCTTGCGTGCGGGATCAGCCGCCGTTGCGGGTGCGGGCGAAGTCCTCGGCCAGGGTCTCACTGTCAGGCGACAGTTCGTGGGCGCGGGCGTAGAGACCGCGTGCCTCGTCCATGCGGCCCACCCCTTCCAGCGCCGCAGCCAGCGAGTGGACAATTTCGCCGATCTCTGGCTCTGCGGCCACGGCTTGCTCGCAGATCGGCAGCGCGGTCTCGGCGCGGCCGTCCTGCACCAGCGCCCAGCACAAGGCGTTCAGGGAGACGCCGTCCTCGGGCTCGATCTCGACCGCACGCCGGGCATCGCTGATCGCCGCCTCGTTAAGGCCGAGTTTCAGCAGCGCGCCGGAGCGGTTGATCCAGCCGCCGGCCCAACCGGGCTCGATCCTGACCACCGCGTCGTATTCGGCCACCGCCTCGGCGTCGCGGCCAAGGTCGCTGTAGACGATGCCCAGCGTCAGCCGCGTCATCAGGTCGTTGGGGACGCCTTCGACCGCTATGGCCAGATCGCGCAGCGCCGCGTCAATCCGTCCGGCGTAATAGCGTGCGACGCCGCGATTACGGTGCATCAGCGGGTTCGTCGGACCGAGTTCCTGCGTGCGGGCGACGGCGAAGGCGAGGTCATAGGCCGCGACGGCCTCCTCGTAGCGCTGCAGTTCCAGCAACACGGCGCCGCGCATGGCGTGCGCGGTCGCCTCGTCCTCCGGCGCAAGCTCGCCGGAACCCAGGCAGCGCTCGAACGCCTGCAGCGCCGCCACGTGATCCCCCGACTCCAGCAGCAGCCCGGCTTCGTAGCAGGGGTGCGCCTGAACATCCCCCTTCTGGGCGAAGGCAGGCGCCGCGATCAGCGCGAGGGCGGTGAGGACTGCGACGAAGCGCATGGGGGCGGACTCCTTTGGAACGCGATCGGGGCGACCGTTTCCAGCCGCCCCGTCGAACATACTCCTATCAGGCGCGCGCGTCAGTGCCGTCGTCGCAGCGCCTCGATTTCCTCCTTGAGTTTCAGTTTTTCCTTCTTCAGCGAAGCCAGTCGCAACGAGTCCGCCACGGGACGCTTGCTTTCGTCCTCTATCTGGGTGTCGAGTTGTTGGTGACGGTTATCGAGCTCACGAATGCGGGCTTCGATCGCCATGGAGGCGCCTCCTTCTGCTGATGAAGCAACAGGGGTGATTGAACCACCAACCGGGGGTATGAGTCGATTCACATTTGATGGCGGAGTTGACGATGTCCGAACGCCCGCGCCTCGCCGTTGGAATTTCCGGCGCCTCCGGTGTGATTTACGGCGTGCGCGCGCTGCAGGCGTTGCGCGAGCTGGGGGTGGAGACCCATATGGCCGCCAGCAAGGCCGCCGAAATGACGCTGGGCTATGAGACCGATCTGACCCCGGCGCAGCTGAAGGCGATGGCCGATTTCGCCTACCGCCCCGGCGATGTCGGCGCGCCGCTGTCGTCCGGCTCGTTCCGCACCCTCGGCATGCTGATCGCGCCCTGTTCGGTGCGCACGATGAGCGAGATCGCCACCGGGGTCACATCGTCGCTGATCACCCGCGCCGCCGACGTGACGCTGAAAGAACGCCGCCGCCTGGTGCTGATGGTGCGCGAGACGCCATTCCATCTCGGTCATCTGCGCACCATGGCGGCTCTGGCCGAGATGGGGGCGGTGATCCTGCCGCCGCTGCCCGCCTTCTATGTGCGGCCGAAGACGCTGGACGACATTATCGACCAGTCGGTGGGCCGGGCGCTGGATTGCTTCGGACTTGACTGGACCCGAACCCGCCGCTGGGGCGAGGATGTCGAGGGAGGCCGCCGGCCGGGGGCCAAGCAGTGAACCCGCGGACGGATTTCTGGACCTTTTCCAATTCGCTGTGGCGTTATGAGAGTGTGAAAGCCGCCGCCCTGTCTTTGCAGGACGAGCAGGGGTTCGATGTCAATCTGGCCTTCTGGTGCGTGTGGCTGGCCATGAACGGACGCGCGCCCGGCCGGGCGCTGGAACCCGCCGCAATGTTCTCAAAGGCCTGGGCGAAAGACGTCACTGGCCCGCTGCGGCGGGCGCGGCGGGCGCTGAAAACGCCGCCGGACGGGCTGGACCCGAAAGCTTGCGCCGCCCTGCGCCGGCAGGCGATGGAGGCGGAGCTGGACGCCGAGCGTCTGCAACAGGAATATCTGGAGGCCCTGGCGAAAGACGCCGTTCCCGCCGGCGCATCGTCGCGCAAGGTGGCCACGCTGTCGCTGGCCGCGGCGGCGGAGGCGCAGAGGATGGAGGGCGATTTCGCCGCATTCCTGGACGCCGTTTTCCGGGTGGCGGAATCCGTGTAAAATGTTATTTGCTCTGGCGCTGCGGCGCGGGACTTAGCGCGACACAACCACCGGACGGCGATGCTCGGAGACGACCTGGATCAGCAGGCCTTGCGCGCGCGTATAGCCGAACTGCGCCTGATGCACCGGTCGCTGGACGACGAGGTGAAGGCCCTGTCGGTCAACGGCGTCGCCGACCAGCTGAAGCTGGCGCGCCTGAAGAAAGAGAAGCTGCGCCTGAAGGACGAGATCGCGATCCTCGAGGACCAGCTGACCCCCGACATCATCGCCTGAACGCCTGCCGCCTATTCGACGTGAGCCAGCGCCCACAGCGCCTCGGTCAGAATCTCGAAATTGCGCCGCGCCCGCACGATTTCGCCGCCGGCGCGATCCTGCGTCTCCGGCGCCCCGCGCAGGCGCCCGGCGCGGACAAGCGCGTTCGTTGCGCCCTGGCGGGCGAAAGCAAGCGCCTCGCCATGATCGCCGGAATGGCGCAGGTGCAGCTCCGCGATGTTCCAGTAGGCGAAATCAAGATTGGGGTGTCCCTCAGGCAGGCTGGCCTGAAAAATGGCCACCGCCCGCCGGAACAGGGCGTCGGCCTGCGCGGCTGCGCCCTGCCCCTCCATGGTCGCGGCCAGATTGTTCAAGGACGTGGCGATCCGCGTGTGCGCCGGCGGCAGGCTCGCCTCCAGAATCGCCAGCGCCCTGCGATGCAGGGGCTCGGCGTCGGCGAAGCGCCCCTGCAGGCGAAGCGTCTCGGCGAGGTTGTTCAGCAGCACGGCGATGTAGGGGTGCCCATCGGGCAACGCCTGTTCGAAAATGCTCAGTGCGCGGCGGTAATAGGGCTCAGCTTCGACCTGCCGTCCCATCGCCTCCAGCGTGCCTGCAAGATTGTTCAGCGATATCCCGATATCGGGATGGTCCGGCGGCAGCGCGGCCTCGCGCATGGCCAGCGCCCGGCGGTGCAGGGGCTCGGCCGCCTCCGGGCGGCCCTGCGCCCGCACCGTCTCGGCCAGATTGTTCAACGAGATGGCGATTTCGAGGTCGCCGGACGGCAAGGCCGCTTCGCGAATCTGCAGCGCCCGGCGGTGCAGGGGTTCAGCCTCACCGGGCCGGCCCATCGCTTCCAGCGTGGCGGCGAGATTGTTCAGGGACATGGCGATCATCAGATCGCCCTCGGGAAGCAGGGTCTGGTGAATCGTCAGCGCCTGTCGAAGCAGGCTTTCGGCGCTATCATACTCGCCGCCGGCGAACGCCGCCGCCTGCTGGTGGAGGCGCAGCGCATCGCCCAGATCCGCCGGGCTTTCCACCTTCTGCCCGGCCGCGGCGCCCGCCGTGCTGGCGAAGCACAGCGCGATGGCGGCGATGACGGCGCGCAATGGCCCCGGCATGGCGGTCTCCCCGGCCACATCCCTGTCCGGGAATAATAGCGGCAAGCCGCGCCGCCGCGCCTGACAATTTGCGAAAGACCGTCTTAACCCCAGGGGCCGCCATAGCCGCCGCCGCGGCGCGCGCCCCACGGGCCGCCGGGCACCGGTTCGGGCCGCGGGGCGTAGCCGCGCCCGCCGCCCATCAGGCGCAGTTTCGCTACCCGGTTGGCGGTGTCCGGGTGGGTGGAGAACAGATTGTCCGCCCGCTGGCCGTTCAGCGGGTTGATGATGAACATGTGCGCGGTGGCGGGGTTGCGTTCGGCGGCGGGGTTGATAGTGCGCCGGGCATGGCCCTCGATCTTCTCCAGCGCCGAGGCCAGCCATTCCGGATGGCCGCAGATTTCGGCGCCGGCGCGATCGGCCTCGTATTCGCGGCCGCGGCTGATCGCCATCTGCACCAGGGCGGCGGCCAGCGGCGCGAAAATCATCAGCGCCAGCGCGCCCAGAATGCCCGCCGGGCCGCGATTGCCCCCGAAGAACAGCGCGAAATTGGCCAGCATGGCGATGGCGCCGGCCAGCGTCGCCGTGACGGTCATGGTCAGGGTGTCGCGCATTTTCACATGCGCCAGCTCGTGCGCCATCACGCCCATCACCTCTTCGCGCGTCAGGCGCGACAGCAGGCCGGTGGTGGCGGCCACGGCGGCGTGGCGCGGGTCGCGCCCGGTGGCGAAGGCGTTCGGCTGGTCGTTCTCGATCACATAGATGCGCGGAACCGGCAGGCCGGCGCGTTCGGCCAGCGCCGCGGTGTCGGCCGCATACTGGCGCAGGCGCGGATTGCGCTCGTCCGCCGTCACCTCGCGCGCGCCATGCATGCGCAGCACAAGGGAATCGGAGTTCCACCAGGCGAAGATGTTCATGCCGGCGGCCACGGCCAGCGCGATCAGCGCCCCGCCCATACCGCCCAGCAAAAAGCCGGCGCCCATGAACATCGCGGTCATCACCGCCAGCAGCAGGAAGGTGCGCAGTCCGTTTCCGGTCATTGCAGGCGATCCCTTTTCCAAATGCCGTTTTCCGGCCTATCTAGGTGGTATGGACGGTGAAAAACCTCAAGGCGGAACGGCGCCCGGCAAATCCCTCTCCCCGGCGGCGCGGCGCGCGCTGGCCGAGGCCGAGGCGCGGCGCGCGGCGCAAGAGGCGGCGGCGCTTCCGCCCGAGCGCGGCGGCCCGCAAGGCCCGGAACCCACACGCTATGGCGACTGGGAGCGCAAGGGCATAGCCAGCGATTTCTGAGACGTCTTTTTGGCGCCGGCGTAGCCATGCTATGCGCCTGCATCATTTTCACCGGCCTGACCAGAATCAAACCGGAGACAAAACCTGTGACGCACACGCGACTCCTGCTCGCCATCGGCGCCCTGGCGCTGGGCCTGTCGTCCTGCGGCGCGCCGCAGGCGCAAGTACCCGCCGGCGCAACACAAGCCGCCCCGGCGCCGCAAGCCGCCGCCGAACCCCGCCAGGAGGCGGTGACCGTTCCGGCGGCCGGGGGCATTGTGCTGACCGGAACCCTTCACCTGCCCGCGGCGCCGGGGGCCGCGCCCGCAGTGGTGCTGTTCCCCGGCTCGCAGGGCAGCCGCAATCTGGCCGGGCTGGCGGAGCATCTCGCCGCGCAGGGCGTCGTGGCGCTGGACCTGAACAAGCGCGGCGTCGACGGCTCTGGCGGGCACTGGCGCGACGAGAGCATAGAGCGCCTGTCTGAAGACGCGCTGGCCGCCGTGCGCTTCCTGCAAGAGCGCGAAGAGGCCGATCCCCGTCGCGTCGGAATCGCCGGCCACAGCCAGGGCGGCTGGGTGGCCCAGCTGGCGGCGGCGCGCAGCGGCGACGTCGCCTTCATCGTGCTGCTGGCCGGGCCGGCCCAGACGGTGAGAGAGCAGATACTGACCGACGAGCGCCATCATCTCGCCGGCTGGGGCGTACCGCCGGAGGAGGTGGGTTATCGCATCGCCATGTTCGGCGATTTCATGGAGGCGGCGCTGACCAACCCCGCCGTTTGCGGGCCGCAGGGCGGGCATTATCTGTGCGGGCTCTTCCGTTATGACCCGGCTACGGCGCTGGCGGCGATACGGGTTCCGGTGCTGGCGCTGTATGGCGAGAACGATCCGATGACCCCGCCGGAAGAGAATTTGGACAGGCTGGCCGCGGCGCTGGCGCATCTGGGCGAGGACGGCTTGCGCCAGCATGTGTTCCCGTTGGCCAACCATGTGTTCTGGGCTTCCGAAACCGGGCTGCGCGACGAATACGCCCGCATCCCGCGCGAGTATGTGCCGGGCTTTCTGGACGCGGTCAGTTCATGGATCCTCGGGCTGGAGGCCCCGGCGCGCGCGCCGCAGGAATAGCCCCCGCGCCAATAGCCGGGCCGGTTTGCGCCTTGCCCGCCGCTGGGGCAGTCTGCCCGCGCACAACGGGAGAAAGCCGATGCGAAACGCCCTGATCACCGCCGCCGCGCTGGCGCTGGCCGCCGCGCCCGCCGCGCAGGCCGACAAAGCGCAAGGCTTCTGGGAGCGGCTTGAGACGCTGTGCGGACAGGCGTTCGAAGGCGCGCTGACCCGCGCGCCGGAGGGTGATGCGACCTTCGGCGACGCCCGGCTGGTGATGCATGTGCGCTCCTGCGAGGACGGTCGCATCCGCATTCCCTTCGTGGCGGGAGACAACCTGTCGCGCACCTGGGTGCTGACCCGTCGCGATGACGGGCGCATCGAGCTGCGCCACGATCACCGGCATGAGGACGGAAGCGAGGAGCGGGTGACGCAATATGGCGGCGTCTCGCCCAGCCCCGGCGGCGAATGGGGCCAGATCTTCCCCGCCGACGCGCGCACCACGGACATCCTGCCCACCGGCTGGCCGAATGTGTGGATGATGGAGGTGCATCCCGGCGAGCGTTTCGTCTATTTCGTCCAGCGTCTGGGCACGGAGCGCGCCTTTCGCGTCGAGTTCGATCTGACCGAAACCGTCGCGCCGCCGCCCGCGCCCTGGGGCTGGGAGGACTGATTTGATGCGCGCTCTGGCCGTCAGCGCCGCCGTCATCGCCGCGCTTTACGCCGCGCTGGCCTTCTGGCCCGGCCCCGGCGCGGCCGGCCATCCCTATTATGACGGCGTTGCGCGCGATCATTTCGAGACCATCGCCCATGCCGGCGGCCTCGGCCTCGCCCCGGCCAACACGCTGACGGCGCTGGCCATGGCGCGCGATCATGGCGCGGACGTGCTGGAGATCGACCTTCAGCTCACCGCCGACGGGCGGCTGGTGCTGATGCATGACGACACGCTGGACCGCACCACGAACCTCTCCGGCCGCGTCGACGCCTTCACGCTGGACGAGATCCGCGCCGCCGACGCCGCCTGGGGCTATGAGGGGGATGACCCGGACGCCTTCGCCGGACAGGGCGTTTACGCCCCCTCGGTGGACGAGGCGCTGGCGACTTTCCCCGGCGCGCGCTGGATCATGGAGCTGAAGAATGACGGGCCGCAGGCGGCGGAAGAACTGTGCCGCGCCATCCGCGAGGCGGGGGCGGAAACCCTCGTCATGGCCGCCAGCTTTCATGACGGGGCCTTGCGCGCCTTCCGCGCCGCGTGCCCGGAAGTGGCGACATCAATGGGCGCGGACGAGACGCGCTGGTTCTATTATCTCGCCCGGGCGGGCCTGGCGAACCTGCACCCCACCCCGGCCGTCGCCATGCAGATACCCGAGCGGCATGGCGATCTTACGGTGGCGCATCCGCGGCTGATCGCGGCGGCGCGGACGCGCAGAATCCGCGTCCAGATATGGACGGTTAACGACCCGGCGGACATGGCGCGGCTGATCGATCTGGGCGTCGACGGGATCATCACCGACCGCATCGACCGCCTGAACACGGTCCTGGGCCGCGAAGGCGGCGGGTGAACGGGGCGTAAACGCCGCGAAAATTGCATCGCGCGCGTTAACCATGTCCGCAGGTTTGCCGCGACAAAACTGGCTTTGCGCGCGATGATTCGCGCATCCGCTTCATTGGGGAGAAGCCGGAATGACCCGTTATATCTCGCTCGGCCTCGCCGGCCTTTTACTGATCGCCACCGCGATCGCCATCGCCGCCAGCCAGCCGCACAGCCTCTACATCGGCTAGACCGTCTCAGCGCAGCCGGCCGCTCTGCGCCGGGCCGAGCAACACCGCATTCAACAGCAGCAGATCCAGTCCTTCCTGGAAGGCGCGCGCCGCCGGGTCGTGAGTGATGGCCACCACCTGCCCTGCGCCGAGGCTGCGGCTGATCGCATAGGGTTTGAAGGCGAACTGGCGGCGGTTCTCCGCCCACACATGCCCGGCGGCGACCAGATTGTCCGGCCCGGCGAAACGCAGGGCCGTCACCGCCTCGCCACGCGGGACGGGGGCGTAGATGTCGGCGCCATGCGCCAGCGCCGCCGCGCCATTTTGGAATCCCGCCGACAGCCAGGCGTCGGGGTCGGCCTCGAGGCGCAGCAGCGCCCCCGGCTCGGAATCCGGCATCGCGCCGCGCGGGGCCATGGCCGCGGCCAGCGCCGCTACATCCGCGATCTCGCTTCCCGTGACGACGCCGGGGCGGCCACCGCCTCCACTGCTCTCATTACAGCCGGCGGCGGCCGGCGGCGGTTCGGCCGATCCCGCCGCGCGTTCGCGGCGCAGCGGAATCAGGTCCACACACGGATCGGCCAGCCAGCGCGCGCCGCCGCCCAGCGCCACCAGAACGCCGCCGCCTTCCGCGAATCGCCGTAGCGCCGCAGCGCCGCCGGAGCCAAGCGCCGAGGCGTAACCCGGCCCGCGCGTGTCGGGCAGGATCACCACGTCGAAACCCGAAAGGTCGGCCCGGGTCAGGGTGCGGGTGCGGATCACCGTCACTGGCAGGCCATAGCGGCGCTCGAGAATAAAGCGCGCCGCCCCGGCGGAGATCGGGCTGACGCCCTCGTCCCAGGCCATGGCGATGCGCGGCGCGCGCATCGGGCGTACATTGTCGCTGCCGAAATTCGGCCCTTCATCGACCCAGCTTGACGCCAGACTGACGGCCTCGGCCCCGATGCTTTCCGCATGGCGGCGGACGATGGCGTCGAGATTTTCCGGCGCGCCGGCGCGGGGGACAATCACCGTGCCGCGCGGGAAGACCCGGTTTCCGATGCGGAAATCGAGATTGCTGGTGCGCGCCGCAACGCCTTCGGCCAGCAGCGCCGCGGCCAGCGCCGCCTGACCGCCATCCGTCCACGGAATCGCATAGCCGAAGGCGGCGTCGTCCACATCAAGCCGCGGCGCGATGGGCGCGGCAGGATCGACGGGCGTTGCGTCCATCCGCGGCGGCGCGCCGGCGCACTGGCCCAGCCCGGTGTTGAACATCACCGGCAGCGACCAGGCGGTGATGTCGTACAGTTCGTGCCCCAGCCCGGCGGCGCGGCGGCGCTCCTGCTCGGCCATGAAATCACGCGGCAGCGGAATGTCGGTGGCCAGCAGCGCGCGGGCTAGTCGCCCGGCGGGCTGCGCTGCGTCGACGATGAAGGCCTCGCCGTCCACGTCCAGCCCGCAGACGCGGCCGGCGGTGGAAAACCGCGACACCTCAATCCCCTGCGCCGCCAGCAGGCGGGCCAGGCGCTCCGCCCCCCAGCGATTGACGCCGCCGCCGAACACGAAGGCGCGCGGACCGGAGCGGTCACTGGCCGCTGCGGCGCGGTACTCCATGAAATCACGCAGGAATCGTTCGCGATTGTGGGCGACGATCTCGGCCGTCGACAGGCTGGCGATGAAATTCTGCGTCACGCCGTCGGCGTAGGTCAGCTCCGACCCGTCCATGCGCCGCCAGACCAGCCCGCGCGGCGAGCCCTGTTCATAGGTCATGGCGATGGCGCCATGCAGCGCCGGCCACATGTCGCCATAGCCGGGATAGAAAGCGTCGAACACCTCGCGCGTGAAATAAGCAAAACCCATGCGGTCGAACCAGCGGGCGTTGTTGCGCCCGATCAGGTCCTGCGCCGCGCGCTGGCCGGTGGAAAGCTGTGGATTGAACGGCTCGGCCGCCGGGGCGAAGTAATAGCTGCTGTCGCCGCCCATTTCGTGGGAGTCGACCACCACCACCGGGAACCAGTTCAGCATGGCGCGCACGCGCCCCTGCGTCTCCGGCTGGGTCATGACGAACCAGTCGCGGTTCATGTCGAACAGATAATGGTTGAAGCGCCCGCCGGGCCAGGGCTGGTCATGTTCGGCGGCGAAGCGCAGCGGGTCCGGCTGCAGGCCGTGGGCGGATTCGAAGCTGTGGACGAAGCGGGCGCGGCCGTCGGGGTTCTGCGCCGGGTCTATGACCACCAGCACGTTATCCAGAATCGCTTCGGCCACCGCGTCGCCGCGCGCCGCCAGCAGGTGATAGGCGGTCCACAGTCCGGAATCGACCGGGGTGATCTCGTCGCCATGCACGCTGTAGGACAGCCAGACCACTGGCGGGGTTTCGGCGATCAGCCGGTCGCGCTCAGCCGCCGGGAATCCGCGCGGATCGGCCAGCTGCGCCAGGTTGCGCTGGATTTCATCCAGCCGGGCGATGTTCGCCTCGCTGCCGATGACGGCGTAGACCAGCGGGCGGCCCTGCCAGCTTTCGGCGTAGTCGAACACCCGCATCCGCTCCGGCGCGAAGGCGGCAAGCTCGCGGACATAGGCCACGGCGGCCTCGGGCGTCGTGATCTCTTCCCCGAAGGCGTAGGGCAGGATCGGGACGGCGGGGTCATAGGCCGCGTCCAACGGCGAGGGCGCGGGGTCTGGCAGGGCGGGCGGCGGCTCTTGCGATCCCGCGCCGCAGGCGAACAGGCCGATGGCCAGCGCGAAGGGGGCGATCAGCCCGGTCCAGTTTCTCGAAATCTCGCGCGGCGTGGTCATGGCGCCCCTCCCCGGATGGCCGATGCGCGGCACTTAACCCTAATCGCGCGTACGGGGAAAGCGGCGGCGCAGATGGCGCGCAGGCATGGAATGACAAAGGAAGAAAGGAAGATGGAGCGGGCGATGAGATTCGAACTCACGACCCCAACCTTGGCAAGGTTGTGCTCTACCCCTGAGCTACGCCCGCTCAATCAGCGCATCAGGCGGCGGGGCGCGCCCCGCCGGAAGGAGCGGACATATCGCGCAAAGCCGCGCCGAATGCAAGCGGGCGCATGCAGGCCGGAACCCCCCCCTTGCAACCTACCTTCCGTCACGCTTCAACCCTGTCATGACCCCCCTTCCACCCCTCCCTGACCCACCTTCCAGTCACGCGGCCCTGTTTGCGTATCTCGACGCGCTGGGAATCGCTCACTCCACGATGCGGCACGAACCGGTGTTCACGGTCGACGAGGGGCGCCACATCAAGGCCGCCCTGCCCGGCGGGCACACCAAGAACCTGTTTCTCGACGACGGGCGGGGAACGCTGGCGCTGGTCTCCGCCCTTGGCGACAGCCGGGTTCCGGTCAACCGGCTGCACCGCCTCGCCGGCTGCGCGCGGTTTTCCTTCGGCAAGCAGGAGGCGCTGTGGGCCGCGCTGGGCGTGCGCCCCGGCTCCGTCACCGCGTTCGCGTTGATCAATGATGCTGGCGGGCGTGTGCGCTTCATCGTTGAAAAGGCGCTGCTGGCGCATGACCCGGTGAATTTCCACCCGCTTTCCAACGACGCCACCACGGCGATCTCGGCGGCGGATCTGATAAAATTCGCCCGCGCCACCGGGCATGAGCCGCTGATCGCCGATTTCGAGGCGCTGACCTGAGCGCCTTGCGCCCAGCCCCGCCACGGGCCATCTAGGCGGCGAAAGCATCCAAGGAGCCGTTCCATGCCCTTCACCCCCGGCGGCCACAACCCCGCCAGCGGCCTGAACAGCGGCCAGGCGCCGGCAGGCGCGGACGAGATCGTCAAGGACGGCAGCGACGCCGGCTTCATGGCCGATGTGATCGAACCCTCGAAACAGGTTCCGGTGATCGTCGATTTCTGGGCCCCCTGGTGCGGGCCGTGCCGCACGCTGGGCCCGATCATCGAAAACGCGGTGCGCAAGGCCGGCGGCAAGGCGCGCCTGGTGAAGATCAATATCGACGAACACCCGCAGATCGCCCAGCGCCTGCGCGTGCAGTCGATCCCCGCCGTCTACGCCTTCGTCAACGGCCAGCCGGCCGACGGCTTCATCGGCGCCCTGCCCGAAAGCCAGGTGCGCGACTTCATCGCCCGGCTGACCGGCGACGGCCCGGATGAAGAGGCCGTGGCGGCGCTGGTGCAGCGCGCGGAAGCGGCGCTGGCCGGCGGCGATCTCGGCGGCGCGGCGCAGGATTTCGCCGCCGCCGCGCAGGCCGACCCGGAAAACGCCGCCGCCATCGCCGGCCTCGCCCGCGTTTACCTCGCCGGCGGCGACGCCGAACAGGCGAAAGCGATCATCGGCGCGGCGCCGGAGGCGAAGGCCTCGGACCCCGCCATCCAGGGCGTGCGCACGGCGCTGGCGCTGGCCGAGGAGACCAAGGACGCCGGCGATGCGCAGGAACTGGCGCGCAAGGTGGCGGCGAACCCGGACGATTTCGAAACCCGCTATCGCCTCGCCCGCGCCCTGATCGCGCGTGGAGAGCTGTCCGCCGCCACCGAGGAGCTGCTGGCCCTGACCGAGCGCGACCGCGACTGGAACGGCGGCGCCGCCCGCGCCCTGCTGCTGAAAGTGTTCGACGCCGCCGGCCCGGCGTCCGACATCGCCCGCGCCGGCCGCCGCAAACTGTCCTCGATCCTGTTTGCGTAAAACGCGCCCCGGCCCCGGTTCAGTCGGGGTTCATTTGGCCCCCCGCCCAATGCCGTTATAGTCACGGCAAGGGCAGGGCAGATTCCAATGCAAAAACTGTTGATCATCGCGGGCGCGGCCCTGCTGCTGGCCGCCCCGGCGGCGGCGCAGAACCGCCCGGCGCCGCAACAGGCCGTCCCGGCGGGACAGAGCGTGCAGCCGCAAACGCCGGACGGCGCCGCCCGGCGCAGCGAAATCGTCGCCAGCAGCACCGAAGGCTCTCCCACCACCGCGCGGCGCGGGGCCGCCATTGAATGCGCGCCCGCGGGGGCGCAGGGCGTAATCGCCGCCAGTTCGGAAGGCAATGATGTCGGCGTGCGGGACCGGCGGGGGATCATCGCCAGCACGACCGACGGCAATGATGTCGGCCTGCAGCCGGTCCAGCAAGGCGTCGTCGCCAGCTCCACCGAGGGCAGCCCCACCTGCTAGGCAGGGGTAGGGACTCTCCAACGCTGAGGTTGTAGGTCAGAATCTTGTTGGATGGTTATTCCACTGATTATACGTCAGATTTTTAGCCCGTGTTGGCTCTCAAGGTATTTAAGCACTTTTTCCAAGCCTCGCATGATGTGGAGTTCGTTAGCGCCGAAAGCGTAATAGCCCGTCATCGCGACTGAGGTTGGTAACGTGGTGTCGATCCACCTGCGCTTTACTTTATCCCCTTGCTCGCTGATGTACGTGATGGGGTATCGAAAGTCCCTTCCTTCACCTCTAAATACGCTGTGCGGCCCCCAATTTTGAATGCTTGCATTGTAGCATTCACCCCCGACGATCTCTTCGAGTTCCATCAACAACTTTGCTCGTTTGTTAGAAACAGCTTTTGACATTTTACGCCCCTATTCATCAAAAGAAGCTATGATTTTAGATTGTAGGCGTAGAAATGGAACCCATGACCGCTCCGATTTCCGCGTCTGCTTAAGAACGCCCTCGCCACGCTCCCTGTTTCATCGCCCTGCTAGGCGCGGCGATCCGGCGCGGCTAGTCTGCCGCCGGCATTGAATCGCAACGAGGGAGCGGGCGATGGCGGCGCCGGTCGCATTGGTTCTGCATGGCGGGGCGGGGGTGCTGGCCGACCGCTCCTACGAGGCCGAGAAACGCCATATGCGCCTGCTCGCCGAGCGCGGCCGCACGCTGCTGAACGACGGCGTTCCGGCGCTGGACGTGGTGCAGGACATCGTGCGGGCGATGGAGGTTTCGGCGCTGTACGTCGCCGGGCGCGGTTCTTCGCCCAACACCGACGGCCGCTGGGAGCTGGACGCCGCGATCATGGACGGGCGCACGCGGCGCGCCGGGGCGGTGGCGGCGCTGGAAGGCTATGTCAGCCCCATCGGCGCCGCCCGCGCGGTGATGGACATGACGCCGCACGTGATGCTGGCCGGAGAGGGGGCCAACACGCTGGCCCGCCGCGCGCGGCTGGAGCGGGTGACAGACCCCGAACGCTATTACGCCCCCGCCGCGGCGCCGGACACGCGCGGCATCGCCACCGGCACGGTGGGCTGCGTGGCGCTGGACCGCGAAGGGCGGCTGGCCGCCGCCACCTCCACCGGCGGCACGCTGAACAAGACGCCGGGGCGCGTCGGCGACTGCCCGCTGATCGGGTCCGGCACCTGGGCGGACGAAATGGTGGCGGTGTCCTGCACCGGACAGGGGGAATATTTCATCCGCGCCCTGGCCGGCGGCACGGCGGCGGCGCGGGTGCGCTATCTGGACGAAACCCCGGAAGAGGCCGCCCGCTACGCCCTCAAGGACGTCAAACGCCTCGGCGGCGAGGGCGGCATCATCGCCGTCGACCACAAGGGGCGCATCGCCGAACCGTTCAATTCCCCGGGCATGAAGCGCGCCGTGGTCCATGCCGACGGCCGCATCACCGTCGCGGTGAAAAGCCCGTGAGCGGCGCGCGCGGCGCGCGGACCTTCAGTCCGAAACCCCTGCGCGGCTGGTTCGCGGTGGGCGCGGAAGGCATATCGAAGCCGATGAATCTCGGCGCCGTGCTGCGCACCGCCCACGCCTTCGGGGCCAGTTTCGTGTTCACCGTCAACGCCCACCACAAGGCGCGCGAGGTGCACCTGGCCGACACCGCGCGCTCGGATGCGCACATGCCGCTGTACGAGTGGGATTCGGTGCAGCAGATGGCGCTGCCGAAAGGCTGTTCGCTGGTCGGGGTGGAGCTGACCGAGGACGCCGCCGACCTGCCCAGCTTCCGCCACCCGCTGGCGGCGGCCTATGTGCTGGGGCGCGAACGCGGCTCGCTGTCGCCGGCGATGCTGGCGCGCTGCGACCATGTGGTGCGCATCCCGACGAAATTCTGCGTCAATCTGTCGATCGCCGCCGCGATCACGCTCTATGACCGCACGCTGAATCTCGGCGGTTATCCGGACCGCCCGTTGATGCCCGGCGGGCCGCAGCTCGGCGATCCGGCCGCCTGGCCGGCGGTGAAGCCGGTCTGACGCCGGCGGGCGCCAGGGGTTCAGGCCGTCTTGCGCAGCGCCGAGGCGCTGAAGCCGGCCGCGGCCAGCGCGGTGAACTCCTCGGCCGGAACCGGGCGCGAGAACAGATAGCCCTGCACCAGCGTGCAGCCCAGATCGCGCAGCGCCTCCAGCTGGGCCGGCTCCTCGACGCCCTCGGCCACCGTCTCCAGCTTCAGCGACCGCGCCATGGCCAGAATGGTCTCGACCACGATGCGCGAATGTTCGTCGGTGGTCATGTTGCGCACGAAGCTCTGGTCGATCTTGAACACGTCGAACGGCATGCGCGTCAGGTAGGACAGCGAGGAGTGGCCGGTGCCGAAATCGTCGATGGCGAAGTTCACGCCGCGCTCGCGCAGCGGCTGCACCTGTTCGATCACCCGCTCAGGATCCTTCATCGCGATGGATTCGGTCAGTTCGATCTCCAGCAGCCGCGGCGGCAGGCCGGCGGCGTCCAGCGCCTCCAGCACCGATTCGCAGAAGCCCTCGCGCTCGAACTGCATCGCCGAGACGTTGACCGCCACCGGCACGTCGCGGCCCTGGCGGTGCCATTCGGCGGCCTGGCGGCAGGCGGCGCGCAACACCCAGTCGCCGATCTCGCCGATCAGGCCGCATTCCTCCGCCGCCTCGATGAAGGCGCCGGGCGCCAGCAGGCCGGCGGTGGGGTGTTTCCAGCGCACCAGCGCCTCGGCGCCGGCCAGCGCGCCGTCCTGCAGGCGCACCTTGGGCTGATAGAAAACGGTCAGCTGGTTCTGGCTGATCGCCTCGCGCAGCTCGTTCTCCAGCACCAGCCGCTCGAAGGCGGACTGGTTCATGCTCGGCTCGAAGAACTGCACGGCGTTGCCGCCGGCGCGCTTGGCGCAGGCCATGGCCAGGTCGGCGTGACGCAGCAGGGTTTCCGGGTCGGCCCCGTCCTGCGGGAACACGGCCACGCCCACCGACGCGCCCAGGAACAGCTGGTGGCCGCTGATCTCGAACGGGCGGCGGATGGCGTTGATCACCATCTGGGCGACGCGCGCGGCGTCGGCCGGGCTGTCCAGTTTCGGCAGCAGGATGGTGAATTCGTCGCCGCCGAGGCGCGCCACCATCGACGGCTCGCCGCCGTCGCCATTGGCCAGGTCGCAGCCGCGGGCGGCCTCGCGCAGGCGGCGGGCCGTCATCTCCAGCAGCCGGTCGCCCTCGCCTATGCCCAGCGAGTCGTTGACGCGCTTGAAGCGGTCGAGGTCCAGGAACAGCACCGCGCCGGAATGGTTCTCCTCCACCGCCTTGTGGGCCACGCGCTCGACCTCCTTGCGGAAGCGTTCGCGGTTCGGCAGCTCGGTGATCATGTCGACATAGGCGAGGCGGTGGATGCGCTTCAGATTGGCGTCGATGCGCGCCAGCATGCGGTTGAAGGCGTTGGCCAGCACTTCCAGTTCGTCGCCGGTCTTGACCTCGATCTGCACGTCCAGAGATTTCGTCGACGCGGCGCGGGCGGCGTCGGTCAGTTTCTGGATCGGCGCCAGCGCCCGGCCGACCGCGAGCGCGGCCAGCGGCAGCATGCAGGCGAGCGCGAACAGCGAGATCAGGATATGCCGGCGCAGCATGTCGCCGGACGCCGCCTCCAGCTCGTCCATCGGCGCGATCACATGCACGGCGCCGATCATGCGGCCAGCGGAGGTGTATACGGGCGCGGCGACATGGATCGCGCCGCCCTGGCGCTCGAGCCGGGCGTCGCCGGAGCCGAGCGCCATCACCACCAGCGGATTCGAGACCAGGCGCGAGACCGGCGCGTTCTCGGGATTGCTGTGCGCCAGAATGCGGCGGTTGAGATCCACCACATAGGCTTCCGTCACCTCCGGACGCTCGACCAGGCGGCCGATGCGGCGCTCCAGCGCATCGGCGTTGCGGTCGGCGGCGTCATCGGCGACGTTCAGGGCGAAGACCTGCCCGATCAGCTCGGCGCGCTCGGTCAGACGCTGCTGCAGGTCGCCGCGCGCCGCCCGGTTCTCCATCGCCATCAACAGCAGCGTGGAGACAAGGATCAGCGCGCCGGCCAGCAGCGTGAACTTCACGACCAGCGACTTCATTATCCGTGCGAAGGCGTTCCGGATCGGCGCCATGTCGAACCCTTTTCAAACCCGCCGGCGCCGGGCGGCTTGCGCCGCCGCGCCAAATCTACCGGTGTCAAAGGGGCTGACGGAAAGACTGTTTCCCATGGATTCCGCCACCCCCACCCGTGTCGAACGGCCGTCTCTTTGACGTTTTTCGCGACCGTTTCAGGCGGGATGATGCACAAAAGGGTTTGAAACGCGGTTAAAGCCGCGATCAGGTTTCATTAACGGCCTGAGACGGCTTTTGCGCCGCCGCGGAAACACCCGGTTAATGATCTGAACCGCGGTTCATCCGAGCGTCAGGCCGTGCTCTGCAACCAGTTTGTCGAGCCGGGTTTCGGGGCGGGCGCCATAATGGGAGATCACTTCCGCCGCCGCGATCGCGCCCATGCGGCCGGAATCGTAAAGGCTGCTTCCGCGGGCGAGGCCGAGCAGGAATCCGGCCGCGAACAGATCGCCGGCGCCGGTGGTGTCGACCACTGTCTCCACCGGCTCGGCCGGCACGCGCACCCGCTCCTCGCCGCGCAGGATCAGCGCGCCCTTCTCGGAGCGCGTCACCGCCGCCAGCGCGCAATCGGCGCGCAGGGCCGACAGCGCGGTCTCGAAATCCGCTGTCTGGTAGAGCGCTTTCAGCTCCGCTTCGTTGGCCAGCAGAATGTCGACATGGTTCTTCACCAGCTGGCGGAAGGCGGCGCGGTGGCGCTCGACGCAGAACACGTCCGACAGGGTCAGCGCCGTGCGCCGTCCGGCCGTTTTCGCGGCTTCGGCGGCGCGCACGAAGGCGCGCTTGGCGGCGTCGCGGTCGAACAGATAGCCCTCCAGAAAAGTGATCTCCGCCGTCGCGATGCGCGCGGCGTCGACATCGGCCTCGGAGAACTCGGTCGAGGCGCCGAGGAAGGTGGACATCGACCGCTGGGCGTCTGGCGTGACCACGATCAGGCAGCGCGCCGTCGCCGGCCCGCCGGTCAGCGGCGCGGTGTCGTAGTCGACGCCGGTTTCGCGCATGCCGCGTGCGAACATCGCGCCCAGCGCGTCATCGGCCACCTTGCCGATATAGGCGCCGCGGCCGCCCAGCGACGCCACCCCGGCCAGCGTGTTGGCCGCCGACCCGCCGGCGATCACCCGCGACGGGGCCATGGCGGCGTAGAGCGCCTCGGCCCGCGTCTCGTCGATCAGCGTCATCACCGCCTTCTCAACGCCGTGTTCGGCCAGGAAGCCCTCTTCTGCGGGGGCGATCACGTCGACGATGGCGTTGCCGACGCCGAGCACGTCATAGCGGGTTTCGGGCATGGGGGGTTCCGGGGGGCTGACAAGAGAGAACTGGCGCACTGCGTTAACCGGCCCGCCGCCGCCGCGCAAGGCTTGAAGCGCCGCGCGCGCCCGGCTAGCAAGCGCCATGCGCCGCGCCGCCTTTCTCACCGCCGCCTGCATGATCGAGGGCGCCCCCGGGGCCCGCGGCGACGCGTGGGAGCACACCCTGCAGATGGCGGCGCTGAAGCCGGCCTGCGCGGCGCGGGGCATCGCGCTGGAGGACCGGATCTGGAACGATCCCGGCTTCGACGCCGGCGCCTATGACGCGGTGATCGTCGGCACGCCATGGGACTATATGGAGCAGCCGCAGGCGTTCCTGGCCGCGCTGGCGCGCTTCGCCGCGCTCCGGCCGCTGTTCAACCCGCTGCCGGTGATCCGCTGGAATCTCGACAAGGGCTATCTGAAGGACCTCGCCGCCGCCGGCGCCGTGACCATTCCCACGATCTGGGCCGACCGCGCCGGGCCGGCCGAAATCGCCGCCGCCTTCGACGCGCTGGGCGCCGATACGCTTGTGGTCAAGCCGCGCGTCGGCGCCGGGGCCTGGCGGCAGGCGCGCGTGCGGCGCGGAGAGCCGCTGCCGCCGCCGGAGGCGCTGCCCCCCGGCGCGGCGATGATCCAGCCCTATCTGTCCGCCGCCGAGACCGAGGGCGAGGTGACGATGCTGTTCTTCGGCCGGGTGTTCTCCCACGCCCTGGTCAAGCGCCCGGCGGCCGGCGATTACCGCACCCAGTCGCTCTACGGCGCGACGGAGCGTCCGCACGCGCCGGACGCCGAAGCGATCGCCGCGGCGCAAACCGCCCTCGACGCGGTTCCGGGGGACCTGCTCTACGCCCGTGCAGATCTGATGCGTCTGGACGACGGCCGCTACGCGGTGATGGAACTGGAGCTGATAGAGCCCTATTATTACCCCGAGCAGGGGCCGGAGATGGGCGCAGCTTTCGCCGCGGCGCTGGACGAACGCCTGTCGCCCGCGGCGCGGTGACGGAATCGTAACCGTCCGGGCTGCGTCTGCATGCTGCACACCCCTGCGGTTGCGCTAGACTGTTGCGCACAGGCAAGGCGGGGATCGCCATGAACAGGAACACGCACAGGGCCGGAGAACGCTGGGCCGGCGTACTGGACGCCATCGCCGCCATGCAGGCCGACGAAGACGATTCCGGCGCGCCGGAGGTGGTTCGAAAGCTGAAGCTGGGCGGGGTCGATGAATGGGGGCCCGGCTATGTCACCAAGCGCTGGCGCACGGTGGAGTGGGCCCGCAATCCCGACGGCACCCTGTTTGGCGGCTATATCGCCGCCCTGTTCGACCAGATGACGTCGCTGGCCGGCCTCACTGTGCTGGAGGACGGAGAATCCACCCGCACCGCGCGGCTGGATGTCGACTTCCTGCGCCCGGTCACCGGGGTCTACGCCGACATCGACGCCCGGGTGGTCAACAAGAGCCGCTCCATGGTGCATGTCGATGCGACCATGGCCACGGGCGAGGGCAAGCTGGCCGCGCGCGCCCGCGCGGTGCTGGCGTTGGCCCGCAATGATTGACGTCCTGCGCTGCGCCGCGCTGGCGGCGCTGTTCTGCCTCGCCGCGCCGGCGGCGGCGCAGCAGTTCGACCGCCCGGGCCTGCTGGAACGCGCCCCGCCACAGGCGCGGGCGGAGATCGCGGCGGCGCTGCAGCACGTTCTCATCGTCCGCCACGCCCGCAAGGCCGACGAGGACTGCAACGCCATCCCCTGCCCCTTAAGCGAACGCGGCGAAGCCATGGCCGCGCGGCTGGCCGCCATCATTGGCGATCCGGCGCTGCCGCTCGCCTTCGCCACCGCCACGTGCCGGGCGATGGCCACGGCGGCGCCCGCCGCCGATCACGTGTTCCCGCACCAGGCGTCCGACGGCGTCGAGGCGGCCTGTCCGCCGCATGAGGCCGTCACCCGCACCCGCGCCGCGGCGATGGCGCATGCGCGCAACGCGCCGATGCGCTGGCTGCTGGTCGCCGAACATTCCAACACCGTCTGCCTGTGGGCGGCGGACTTCGCCGGAGAGGCGGCGGCGCAGGCCGCGGGATGCGACGAAACAGGCCGCCTGCAAAGCAGCGATTACGGCGACATTTTCTGGCTTTACCGGACGAGGCAGGGCCAGTGGCGGCTCGTGCGGCTGCGCGGCGTCTTCGACGTTGCGGACGCCGGCTGACGGCCCTCTACGCCAAACGGCGGCGGGGATGAAGGCGCATCACCACAACGGGTATTCGGCCTCGGCCACATAGGCGTTCGGGCCCTTCTTGCGCTCGTGTGAGGAGTAGAGGTGGAAGCGGTCGACAGCGAAAGCCGGGCTGCGGAACAGGGCGCAGCGGCGCTCGAAGGCGCGGATGCGCTCCAGATCCGTCCCGCCGCGGATATAGGCCAGCGTCACATGCGGGCTGAACCGGCGCGCATCCGGCGCCAGCCCGGCCCGCCGCGCCGCGCGTTCGCAGCCCTCGGCCAGCAGCAGCAGCGACGGATGCGGCTCCACTCCGATCCACAGCGAGCGCGGATCGGCGCCGCCGAAACTGCCCGCCGCCTTCAGCGCCAGTTCGAACGGCTTGACGCGCACCTGCGCCAGCTCGCCGTCCAGGTCCTCGACCTTCGCGCCGTCGATCTCGCCAAAGAAGCGCAGGGTTATGTGGAAACTGTCGCGCGGGCGCCAGGCCGCGCCGGGCACGCCCTTCTGCATCGGAACCAGCCGGCCGGCGACAAAATCCGGTATCGGAAGGGCGGCGAACAGGCGCAGACGCAAGGGGGAGGCTCCCGGCGGACGGCGAAGGCTCGATGGCAGGTTTTCACGCCTTTGCGGACGATGAAAGGGGGGCGGGACGCGCATGCTGACATTCCCGCCGGTTTTCCTTGCCTTGCCGGGCGCGGATCACGATATTGAGGGCCGATCCGCCGCCGGGCGGCGCCGCGCGCGCACCCGGCCGCCAACGCTTCGAAGAGGCAGACATGAACGAATACACCCAAGGTTACGCCGGCGCGCGCACGATGGACATGTCCGTCGATGCGGGCCTGCGCGCTTTCATGCTGGGCGTTTACAACAAGCTGGGCCTGGGCCTCGCTGTCTCCGGCGTTCTCGCCCTGCTGACCTCGCAATTCCCGCCGGTGCGCGACCTGATGTTCGCGGTCGAGGGCGGCCGCCTGACCGGAATCACCACGCTGGGCATGATCGTTCAGTTCTCGCCGCTGGTGATGCTGTTCGGCGCCATGTTCTTCATGCGCAACGCCAGCGCCGCCGGGGCCAACCTGCTCTACTGGGCCGTGGTCGCCACCATCGGCGCCTCGCTGGGTCTGGTGTTCCTGATCTACACCGCCGGCAGTGTGGCCACGACCTTCTTCGTCACCGCCGCCGCCTTCGGCGGCCTGTCGCTGTGGGGTTACACCACCAAGCGCGACCTGACCGGCTGGGGCAGCTTCCTGATCATGGGCGTGATCGGCCTGATCATCGCCATGGTCGTCAACATGTTCCTGCAAAGCCCGGCGCTGATGTTCGCCGTCTCCGCCCTCGGCGTGCTGATCTTCTCGGGCCTGATCGCGTTCGACACCCAGCGCCTGAAGGGCATGTACTACCAGGTCGGCGGCGACCAGGCGGCGATGAGCGTCGCCACCTCGATGGGCGCGCTGTCGCTGTACATCAATTTCGTCAACCTGTTCCGCTTCCTGCTGATGTTCCTCGGCAACCGCCAATAGGACCATCCCGGACTCCTGAACGCGAACGCCCCGGCCCCGCGCCGGGGCGTTTCGTTATCCGGTCAGCCGATGACGGCGAACCGGCGCCTGTCGAAGAATTTCAGCACCGTCAGCAGGTCCTGGCCGCGTTTCAGGATCGCTCCGCCGGGGGCGAGCAGGCGCCAGGCCCCCTGGCGGCGGGCGTCAGCGGGGATTTTCTGGATCTGGTAGAGCGGGTGTTCGCTGGCGCGGCGGTAGATCGAGAACACCGCCCGGTCGGAAAGCCCGTCGATGGCGTAGTCGCGCCAGTCGCCGCGGGCGACCATGCGGCCGTAGACAGACAGGATGGCGTCCAGCTCGCGCCGTTCGAACATCACCGGGACCTGGGCCCGGAGCGCCGCCGCTTTTCCCCTCACGCGCGAATCACCTCTGCGCCGCAAGCCTTGCGACTCGACAGGCTGATCATTGTTACGAAGATTTCATCCGGTTTCCAGCCCGCGCCGCAAAGGGGCCGCATTTCAGCCGCGCGGGCGCCCGATAGCCGGGCGAGGGTCCTTTTCGCCGGCCGGCGCGAAGTGTGCCGGGTCCAGGTTTCAGACAGCCCCCCCAGCCCCCCGGATCCAGGCGGCCGGGCCGGCCGGCGCCCTTTCCCGACAGCCTGCGGCCATACTGGTCAAGCGGCGCAACGCGCGCTAACGCTTGGGGCGGATCATCTGTTTCCGCAACCCCGCGCGCCGTATGCTGTCCGCTGAAGCCCTGGTGAAACGATTTGGCCGCCGCATCGCGGTGGATGGCGTCTCCCTCGCCTTGCAACGCGGCGAGGTGCTGGGCTTTCTCGGCCCGAACGGCGCCGGCAAGACCACCACCATGCGCATGATCGCCGGCTGCCTGGAGCCCGATTCCGGCCGCGTGCGCGTCGCCGGAACCGACATGGCTGCGGATCGGCGCGCCGCACAGGCCCTGATCGGCTATCTGCCCGAAGGCGCGCCCGCCTATCCAGCGATGACGCCGCGCGGCTTCACCGCCTTCTGCCTGCGCGCGCGCGGCTATTCCGGGGCGCGGCTGAAGGCGGCGGCGGAACTGGCGCTGGCGCGCGCCAATCTGGGCGCCGAGGCCGACCAGACCATCGCCACCTTGTCCAAGGGCTATCGCCGCCGCGCGGCGCTGGCCGCGGCCATCGCCCATGACCCGCCGCTGCTGGTGCTGGACGAACCGACCGACGGGCTGGATCCCAACCAGAAGGACGGCGTGCGCGCCCTGATCCGCGAGATGGCCGCCGACAAGGCGATCATCGTCTCCACCCACATCCTGGAGGAGGTGCCGGCGGTCTGCACCCGCGCCATCGTCATCGCCCGCGGCCGGGTGCTGGCCGACGCGGCGCCGGCCGAGCTGGCGGCGCAGGCGCGCTCCGGCCGGCTGGAGGACGCCTTCCGCCAGCTGACAGCGGAGGAGGCGGCATGAGCGGGCTTCACGGCCTCCACGCCGTAACCCGGCGCGAGCTGGCGGCGTATTTCGCCTCGCCGCTGGCCTATATCTTTCTCGGCGTGTTCGCCTTCGCGGCCCCGGCCTTCGCCTTCAATGTCGGGCGTTTCTTCGACACCGGCCGGGCGGACCTGGCGCCGATGTTCGACTACCTGCCCTGGCTGCTGATGGTGCTGATGCCGGCGCTGGCGATGCGCGCCTGGGCCGAGGAGCGCGACCGCGGCACCATCGAGACGCTGCTGGCGCTGCCGGTTCCGTTATGGGCGGCGGCGGCGGGCAAGTTCCTCGCCGCCTGGGCGATGGCCGCCGTCGCGCTCGTCCTCACCTTCCCGATGTGGATCGCGGTCAACTATCTCGGCGCGCCCGACAACGCCGCCATCGCCGCGGCCTATTTCGGGGCCTGGCTGCTGGCCGGGGCGCATCTCGCCGTCGGCCAGGCGTTGTCGGCAACCACCCACAGCCAGGTCACGGCCTTCGTGCTGGCGGCGGCGGCGGCGTTCCTGCTGACCATGGCCGGCCTGCCCTTCGTCACCGCGGCGCTGGCCGAGACCGCCCCGGCGCTGCTGGTGGAGGCGGTGGCCGGCTTCAGCGTGCTGGAGCGCTACGAGGCGCTGCGGCGCGGGGTGATCGGCCTGCAGGACCTGACCTATTTCGCCTCGCTGATCATCGGCGGGACCGCGGCGGCGGGGCTGATCGCCGGCCTGCGGCGGAGCGGCGGCAAATGACCCGGCGGGCGCATCTTCTCGCCATGCTGGCGGCGATCCTGGCGCTGGCCGCCGGCGCCAACCTGATCGCCGGAACCGCCCTGCGCGGCGCTCGGCTGGACATGACCGAGCTCGGCCTCTACCGGCTGTCGCCCGGCGCGCGCGACGCCATCGCCGACATCGACGAACCGGTGCGCTGGACCTTCTATTATTCGCGCCGCGCCGCCGCCGACTATCCGGCGGTGCGGGCCTATGGCGCGCGGGTGCGCGAGATGCTGCGCGCCTTCGCCGCCGCGTCGGGCGGGCGCATCCGCCTGACCGAGACCGACCCCGCTCCATATTCCCAGGACGAGGATTCGGCGCTGGCCGCCGGCCTGCAACCGCTGGAGGGCGGGGCGGGAGAGCGCATCTTCTTCGGCCTGGTCATGCAGGATTCGGTCGACGAGCGGCGGGTGATCGCCCGCTTCGCATCCGAGCGCGAGGCGCTGCTGGAATACGAGCTGGTGCGCGCGCTGTCGGATCTGCGCCGCCCGCGCCAGCCCGTTCTGGCGGTGCTGACCGGCCTGCCGATCGTGCCCGGCGCGCCGCGCAGCCTGCCCAGCCGCGCCGCCGCGGCGCTGGAGGAGGCCTATGACGTGCGCTGGCTGGAGCCGGGCTTCCTGGAGTTGCCGGACGACGCCGACGCGCTGTTCATCCTGCACCCGCCGCGGCTGGATGCGGCGCAGCTCTACCTGGTCGACCAGTTCGCCCTGCGCCGGGGGCGGGTCATCGCCGCGCTGGACCCGATGGCGCATGTCGCCCTGCGCCCCGGCCCGGACGGCCTGCCGCCGCCGGCGGCGCAGCGCGCGTCCGGCCTCGGCGCGCTGACCGCCGCCTGGGGCGCGCTCTACGACCCGCAGATCGTGGTGATGGACCGCAGCCTCGGCCTGCCGGTGCAGGTGGTGGAGGACGGGCGGGCGCGGCTGCGCGCCTATCCGCTGTGGTTCTCCGCCGGCCCCGCCGAGCGCCCGGCCGGCGATGTCGCCACCGCCGGACTGACGCGCGGGATCAATTTCGGCTCGCCGGGGGCGCTGGCCCCGGCGCCGGGAGCGGCGGCCGCGTTCGTCCCGCTGGTCACGGCCAGCCCCGACGGCGCGCTGATCGAGGCCGATTTCGCCGCCCAGAACCCGTCGCCGGACGCGCTGCTGCGCGGCTATCAGCCGGCGGAGGCGCCGCCGGTGATCGCCGCCCGCCTGCGCGGCGAGATCCGCACCGCCTTCCCGGACGGCCCGCCGGCCGGGGCGGAGACGCTGTTCGACCCCGGCGCGCACCTGGCGCGGTCTGCGGCCCCCGCCGACATCGCCCTGGTCGCCGACGCCGACTGGCTGGACGATCCCTTCTACACCCGCGCCGACGCCGGCTTCGGCGCCGCGGACGCCGCCGACAATCTCAGCTTCCTGCTCAATCTCACCGACCTGGCGCTGGGCGATGCGGCGCTGATCGGCCTGCGTTCGCGCGCCGCCAGCGCCCGGCCGATGCGGCGGGTGGAGGCGCTGCGCGCCGCCGCCGAGGCCCGCTATGTCGAGGAGCAGGCGGGGCTGGAGGAGCGCATCGGCCGCGCCGAGGAACGGCTGCGAACGCTGCTGGGGCCCGGCGGCGCGCCGCCGCCCCCCGGCGAGGAAGGCGACGCCGCCCGCGCCGAGATCGAGACGCTGCGCGCCGAGGTGCTGACCGCCCGCAACCGCCTGCGCGAGGTGGAGCGCGATTTCCGCGCCGACATCGACCGGCTGGAAGCCGGGCTGCGTTTCTGGACGATCTGGTTCCCGCCGCTGGCGGTGGCGGCGGCGGGCGCCGGCATGGCCCTGTGGCGGCGGCGCAGGAGGGCGGCGCCATGAGCGCGGCGGCGGACAGGAAACGCCTGCGGCAGGCGCTGGCGGCGGGCGCCGCCGGGGCGCTGGCGCTGCTCGCCGGTCTGGTTCTGGTCTGGCGCGACGCGGCGCAATCGGCCCCCGCCGAGATGGCCGGCCGCGTGCTGCCCGGCTTTCCGGAGCAGGCCGAAGCCGTGGCGCGTTACGAGATCAAGGGCGCGGCGGGCGGTTTCGCGGTGGTGCGCGGCGCCGGTGACGGCTGGACGCTGCCGGAGCGGGGCGGCTATCCCGCCGCCGCGGCGCGGGCCGAACGCCTCGCCGCCTTCCTGCACGGCCTGGAGTACGAGGGCGCGCGCACCCGCGACCCGGCGCGGCTGGACCGGCTCGGCCTCGGCGACCCGGCGGACGGCGGCGAGGGCGTGCGCGTGCGGGCGCTGGACGCGCGCGGGCGGGCGCTGGCCGACATCGTCATCGGCCGCGCCTGGGGCGAGGCCGGGGTGTATGTGCGCTTCGCCGGCGACAGCCAGGTCTATGCGGCGCGCGGCGCGCGGCCCGACGCCGGCTCGATCGGCGACTGGATGGCGCTGGACTTCGTGTCGCTGGGGCCGGACGCGATTATCCGCGCCCGGGTGCGGCCCGAGGCCGGCCCCGCCTATGTGCTGGAGCGGCCGGGCCTGTCGGCGCGCAATTTCGTGCTCGCCGAACCGCAGGGCTGGACGCTGATGACCGCCGCGGCCGGCGACGGCGTTGGCGGCGCGCTGGCGCGCATCCGGTTCCGCGACGTGCGCCCGGCGCAGCAACTGACCGGGGCTTTCGCCGCCCGGCACGAGGCCGAGACCTTCGACGGGCTGCGCGTGATCCTCGACATCCACGCCGAGGGCGGCGAACGCTGGGCGACGGTGAGCGCGCGGGCCGCCGCCCCGGCGGCGGAGGCGCGGGCCGAAGCGCTGGCCGCCCGCGCGCAGGGCTGGGCCTATCTGCTCAGCGATCTGTCCGCCGAACGGCTGACGCGCCCGCTGGCGCGCCTCGCCGATCCGCCCGCGCCGCAGGAACCGCCGGAGCCCTGACCCCCGCCTTCCACCCCTGCGAACAGGCGGTCCAGCCCGACGATCATCCGCGCCGCCGCCGCCCGGCAGGCGCCGGATATGGCGATGAAATGGATGAAGGCGTGGGGCAGGGCGGCGAAGTCGTCGACCTCGCAGGCGATGCCCGCCGCGCGCAGGCGCGCCGCCAGCTCATGGCCCTGGGCGTTCAGCGGATCATGCTCGGCCACCCCGGCATAGGCGGGCGGAAACCGGTCCAGATGTGGCGAGCGCAGCGGCGAGACGCGCGGATCGGCCCATTGCTCCGGGTCCGCCGCGTAGCGCGCCCGGAACCATTCCGCCATCTCCGCGGTGATGCCGAAACCGCCGCGGGCGATGTCGGCGTCTGAAAACGCGCCGCCCGCGTCGCAGGACGGATAGACCAGCCACAGCGCGTCCGGCGGCGCCTCGCCCGCCTCCAGCGCCGAATGCGCCACGGCGAGGGCGAGATTGCCCCCGGCGCTGTCGCCGCCGCAGATCACCGGGCCGTCCGTTTCGGCCCGCGCCCGGCGATAGGCCGCAAAGGCGTCCTCCGCCGCGGCCGGGAACTGGTGCTCGGGGGCGAGGCGGTAATCGACGGCGGTGACGGCGGCGCCCGCCAGCCATGACGCGTAGCGGCAGAAGGCGTCATGCGATTCCAGATCGCCGATCACCCAGCCGCCGCCGTGGAAATACACCAGCCGCCCCGGGCGCGCGCCGGCCTTCGGCGCGTAATGGCGCACGCGCAACAGCCCGGCGGGGCCTTCGATTTCCGCGTCCTGCGCCGTCACCGGCGGATGCAGGGTTCCGAACGCCTTGCTGGTGTTGACGGCGAGGCGGCGCAGCGAGCCGGTGCGGAATTCATCCGGCGGGCCGCGGCGCTCGGTGAAGCGGGCGAGCCCGGCGAGGCCGGCGTCCGCCCAGGTCTTGCCGAAGGCGGCGCGCCTGCGCCCGGCGATGTTCAGCACCAGCGCCGTCCACAGGCTGCGCCAAGCGCCGGGCGCCGGGGCGCGGTTTGGTTCCGTCATCCGTCCCTCCGCGTATTCGGGGCGATATTCGTCCGCTCCCCGCCCCCTGCATAGGCGCAAGGCGAAGTTTTCGCTTGAAACACCGGGCCATGGCGCCGGAAATGCCGTCATGCCCGGCCCCGCCCCGACTGCCCCGCCCGAAACCGCCGACGTGATCATCGTCGGCGCCGGGTTTTCCGGCATCGGCGCGGCGATCCGCCTGCAACGCGAAACCGGGCTGAGCTTCGTGATTCTGGAACAGGCGGCGGCGGCGGGCGGCACATGGCGCGACAACACCTATCCCGGCTGCGCCTGCGACATTCCCAGCCATCTGTATTCGTTCTCGTTCGAGCCGGAGCCGGGCTGGTCGCGCATGTATCCGCGCCAGCAGGAGATCTGGGATTATCTGGAACGCCTGACGGACAAGCACGGCCTGCGCCCCGCGATGCGGTTTTCCGCCCGCGCCGCCCGCGCCGAATATGACGAAGCGGCCAAGGGCTGGACCGTGTCCACGGCGGACGGGCGCGTGTTCCGCGGCCGCTTCCTGATCAGCGCCATCGGCGCGCTCAGCCGCCCGGTTCTGCCGGATATCGCGGGGCTGGAGCGCTTCGCCGGCCCGGCCTTTCACACCGCGCAATGGCGCCATGACGTGGACCTGACCGGCAAGCGGGTGGCGGTGATCGGCTCCGGCGCCAGCGCCATCCAGGCGGTTCCGCAAATCGCGCCGGCCGCGGCGCGGCTGACCCTGTTCCAGCGCACCCCGCCCTGGATTCTGCCGAAAATGGATTTCGCCATCCCCGGCTGGGCGCGGGCGCTGTTCCGCCGCCTGCCGTGCGCGCGCGAGACCTTCCGGCGGCTGATCTATCTGCGGGCCGAGGCCGGGGCCGTCGCCTTCACGAAGAATATCAAGGCGATGCGCACGGTGGAGCGCATCGGCAAACGCCATATCGCGCGCCATATCAAGGACCCGGCCCTGCGCGCGGCGCTGACGCCGGATTACACCCCCGGCTGCAAGCGCATCCTGATCGCCAATGACTTCTACCCCGCCATGACGCGGGAAAATGTCTCGCTGGTCACCGAAGCCATCACGGGCGTCGAACCCGGCGGCGTGCGCACGGCGGACGGCGCGCTGCACCCCGCCGACGTGCTGGTGCTGGCCACCGGGTTCAATGCCGTCGACCCGCTGGGCGATTTTCAGATCATCGGCGCCGGGGGCCGTTCGCTGCGCGATGTCTGGGGCGGCGCGCCGCACGCCTATCTCGGCATGATGACGGCGGGGTTTCCGAACCTGTTCTTCATGCTGGGGCCGAACACCGGGCTGGGCCACAACTCGATGATCTACATGATCGAATCCCAGATCGCCTTCATCCTCGACGCGATGGCGGAGCTGGACCGCCGCGGCGCCGCGGCGCTGGCCCCGGCCCCGGCGGCCGAGACGGCCTATAACGCCGCCATCCAGGCGCGGCTGGCCGATACGGTGTGGGCGACGGGCTGTTCCAGCTGGTACCAGACGCCGGACGGAAAGAACGTCACCCTGTGGCCCGGCTTCACCTTTGAATACCGGCGGCGAACCAGGCGCATCCGCCCCGCCGATTTCGCCTTCACCTGACCGGCGGGGCGCGTGCACCCGGCGTTAACCGCCGCGGGCGCATCTAAGCGGCTTCGGCGGAAGAGGCGCGCGCATGAGCAATCCCTGCATGTCCTGTTCGATCGACATGGACTGCTGCAAGAAATTCAGCGGCGCGCTGGTCTCGCAGGAGGAATATGACCGCCTGTATGCCAAGTTCGACGGCCGGTTCCGCATCGAGCGCGTGGGGCGTTTCCTGAAGCTCTATGACGTTTCCGGCGAAGGCTGCCCGTATTTCCAGCAGGGAACTGGCTGCACGGTATATGACCAGCGCCCGCTGGACTGCCGCCTGTTTCCGTTCTCGCTCGACCATCTGCGCGAGGGCGCGGGGGGCTGTCTGAAGGCCTCGGTCAACACCCGCGTCGGCTGTCCGCACGCGCATGAGTTCCCGGTCGATGAACCCGCCATCGCGGCGCTGAGCGCCGATATGGCGCGCGCCGCCGGCTATGCGGATGCGCGGGTGGAACATGAGCGCGGTTTCGGCTGGCTGAAATATCTGGGCTTCCGCGCGGTCAGGAAGGCGCGGCGCCTGCTGGGGCTGGAAAAACCGGCGGTGGTCAGTCCGGGCGGCTGACGTCCTTCACCAGCACCAGCGCCCGCCCCTCGGCCACCAGCGCGCCGGCGCCGTCGCGGCAGGTGGTGGCAAGGTCCACCAGATGCTTTTCGGGCCGGATGCGGGTGATCTGCACCCGCGCGGTCAGCGCCTCGTTCGCCGCCACGGGGCGCAGATAGCGCGTTTGCTGTTTCAGATAATTGGTGCCCCGTCCCGGCAGTTTCACCCCCAGCAGATAACTGAACAGGGCGTTGATCAGCGCCTCGGGCACGGCCTGGTCCACGGCCGGCGCGCCGGACAGCCGCGCCAGCGCCGCGATGTCATCCTCGCCGAAGGCGCGGCGGGTTTCGGCGAAATCCCCGATCTTCACGGTGCTTCTCCGATAGCCAGTTCGGTCTCGCCCTCGCAGGTGACGGTTCCGTCGCTGCTGCGGCGGCAGCGGATGGCGAGACGCGCGCGGTCGCCGGCGCGTTCGACCAGTTCGGCCTCGAACAACATCATCTCTTCAGCAAAAGTCGGGGCGGGGAAGATCACGGATTGATCAACGGGACGTCCGCCGGGGATCAGACGAAGCGCAAGGCCCCGCAACACCGCGCACAGCAGCGCGCCATGCGCCACCGTGCGGCCGAAACGGCTGCGCGCGGCGAATTCCGGGTCGATATGAATCGGGTTGTCGTCGCCGGAAAGCGCCGCGAAGGCGTCGAAATCGGCCTGGGTGAAAACCCGCTCCGCGCTGGCCACGGCGCGGCTCATGCGCCGCTCTCCGGCAGCAGGTGTTTTTGCACCTTGCCGGCGGCGGTGCGCGGAAAGTCGCCGCAAAACACGAAGGATTTCGGGACCTTGTAGGCCGCCAGATGCGCCCGGCAATGGGCGGCCAGCGCCGCCGCGTCGGCCGTCTGGCCGGCGCGCAGGATGACATGCGCGCGGCCCACCTCGCCCCATTTGTCGTCGGCCACGCCGGTCACGGCGGCCTCCTGCACCGCCGGGTGGCGGGCCAGCACGTTCTCGACCTCGGCCGGATAAACGTTCTCGCCGCCGCTGATATACATCTCCTTGATGCGCCCGGCGACATGGACATAGCCGTCTTCGTCGGCGCGGCCGAGATCACCGGATTTCAGCCAGCCGTCTGGCGTGAAAAGGTTTTTCGTCTCCTCCGGCCGGTTCCAGTAGCCGGGGGTGAGGCCGGGGCCGTGAAACTGGATCTCACCGGTCTCGCCGGGCGCGGCCTCCGCCCCGTCGGGCCGGGCGATGCGCGCCTCGACCAGCACGCGCGGCTTGCCGACAGAGCCGATCTTCTCCAGCGCCTGTTCGGGATCGGCGAGAAAGGCCGTCGGCCCGGTTTCGGTCATGCCGAAGCCATTGCACACGCGCACGCCCTTGCTCGCATAAACCTCGACCAGCGCGTCGGGCAGCGGCGCGCCGCCGCAGCCGAAATGGCGCACGCAGGTCAGGTCCGCCTCCGCAAAGCCGGGGTGCAGCGACAGCTCGCGATAGATGGCCGGCACGCCGAAAAAGGTGTCCAGCGCCCCTTCGGCCAGCAGGGCGATGGTGCGCCCGGCGTCGAAACCGGGGGTGATCAGCACACGCCCGCCGGCGATCAGCGCCGGCAGGGTGTGCAGATTGACGCCGCCGGTGTGGAACAGCGGCAGGTAGTTCAGCGTGGTTTCGCCCCGGCGCATGCCGACGGCGTCGTTGATATTGATGAAATTGACCATCGCCATGGCGTAGGTCTGGATCACCGCCTTCGGCCGCCCGGTGGTGCCGGAGGTGTAGAGCAGATACCAGCATTCCGCCGCCGGCCAGCGCGCCCGGCCCGGCAAGGGTTCTGCGCCGTCGCGCCGCGCGGCGTACTCGCCGTCAAGGTCCAGCCGCGCCGCGCCGGGCAGGTTCAGCGCCCCGGCGGCTGCGGCGTCCTCTGCGCCGAAGGCCAGCAGCGCCGGCTGGCAATCATCGGTCAGGCCCTGTAGTTCGGACGGCGGCATGCGCCAGTTCAGCGGAACCATGATCGCGCCGATGCGCGCGCAGGCGAACAACAGCTCGAAAAAGGCGATGCGATTGCGGCACAGCACGGCGACGCGGGCGCCCGCCGTCACGCCCGCATCAGTCAGCAGGCGCGCGGCGCCGCCGGCGCGGCGATGCAATTGCGCGTAGGTGACGGCGTCGCCGGTCTCCAGCTCCGCCATCGCGGTCAGGCCCGGGGTCAGGGCCGCGCGGCGCGAAAGAATGTCGACGGCGAAATCCATTTCCGCTCCGTCAGGGTTTCAGCCCACGTTCGATCAGGTCCTGCGCCGCGGCGGCGATGTCCTCGGCCCGGCGGCTGTCGTCCCACACGCCATAACGCAGGCCCAGAAAGACGCTCATGCCGATCAGCGCCCAGGCGCGCTCCTCGGCCGGGCCGGGGCGGATCTCGCCCTTGCCCGCCGCCCCCTCGAGATTGCGGCGATAGGCCTCGGCGAAGCTGTCGTAATAATCGCGGTAGGCGTCGGGGGCGACGAACTGCGACTCCATGACGATCCGGTAGAGATCCCTGTGCTCGCGCACGAAATCCAGAAACGCCTTCAGGCCCATCGCCTCGGCGGCCAGACGATCCGGCGCGGCGGCCACGCGCTCGGCGATGAAGTGGCGGGTCATCTGGCCCATATGGGCGACCAGGGCGCGGAAAATCTCGTCCTTTGAGTCGAAATAGACATAGAAGGTGCCCAGCGCCACGCTGGCCCGCCTTGTGATCTCGCCGATCGAGGTGGCGTGAAAGCCGCGCTCGCCGAACTCCTTTTCCGCTGCGTCGAGAAGTTTGCGCCGCGTGCGTTCGCCGCGGGCGGTCTTTGGCCCCTTGGGGGCGGGTGCTGCGCTCATAGTTGACATCTGATTCAGTTTTCAGAAAAATGACACAACAAGCAATAGCGCATGTATCGGGCGGCGTGAACCGCCCGGACGGGGAGTGAGAACGTGCTTAACGGCATCGCCGCCGCCGCCCGCGACAGGCGGGCGGAGCTGACAACGCTGGTCCTGCCGGACGGCGCGCGGCTGGCCTATGCCGATGAGGGCGCAGGAACTCCGGTGCTGCTGGTGCATGGCTGGGCCGTGCATGGCGGCTTCTTCGCGCCGCTGCGCGCGGCGCTTTCGCCTGAATTTCGCGTCATAACCCCCGATCTGCGCGGTCATGGCGCCTCCGACGCCGCCGGCGCGACGGACATCGGTACGCTGGCCGGCGATCTTCACGCCCTGATCACGGCGCTGGACCTGCGCGGCGTAGTCGCGCTCGGCTGGTCGATGGGCGCGCTGGCGCTGTGGCGGATGATCGAACGCCATGGCGGTGAGCGCCTGGCCGGCCTGGTCATCGAGGACATGAGCCCGCGCATCATCAATTCCGGCGACTGGGCGCTGGGCATGCTGAACGGTATGGACGCCGCGGCCAGCGCCCGCGCCACCCGCACGATGGCCGCCGGCTGGCCCGCCTATGCCGAGGCCTTCGCCCCGCGCATGTTCGCCCGCGGCGCCGACGGGCGGAATGAAACTCTCGCCCGCTGGGCGCTTTCCGAAATCGCCGCCCAGGACCCGCAGGTCATGGCGTCGTTGTGGACATCGATGGCGCAGCAGGATTTTCGTCCCCTGCTGCCGTCGGTCCGCATTCCCGTGCTGATCGCCTATGGCGGGCTCAGCCAGGCCTACGGGCCTGAGACAAGCCGTTATCTCGTCGAGACCCTGCCGCAGGCGGAGGCCGCGTGCTTTCCGCGCTCCGGCCATGCGCCGCATCTGGAGGAGCCGGAAGGCTTCGCCGCCACGGTGGCCGGCTTCGCCCGCCGCGCCGCCGCCACCGCCGCCGTAACCAACAATCCATGAGGGGAGTAACTACAATGCGCACCCATAACAGAAACCTGAAGCTGGCCTTGATGGCCGGTGCCGCCGCGGCGGCCTTCGCGGCGTCGCCCGCCGCTTTCGCCCAGGAGGGCGAGGCCGCAACCGCCGGACGTTCCGGCGATATCGTCACCGTCACCGCCCGCCGGCGCGAGGAAAGCCTGCAGGACGTGCCGATGTCGATGAGCGCCCTGGGCGAGGACCGGCTGGACATGACCGGCGCGGCCGACATCACCGCGCTGCAGCAACAGACGCCGAACGCCACGGTGCAGATCGCCCGCGGCTCCAACTCCACCTTGATCAGCTTCATCCGCGGCGTCGGTCAGCAGGACCCTTTGTGGGGGTTCGAGCCGGGCGTGGGCCTCTATGTCGATGACGTCTACATCGCCCGCCCGCAGGCCGCGGTGCTGGATATTTTCGACGTGCAGCGCATCGAGGTTCTGCGGGGACCGCAAGGCACGCTTTATGGCCGCAACACCATCGGCGGCGCCATCAAATACGTCACCCGGCGCCTGTCGGACGACCCGTCGTTGTCGGGCCGGGTCAATCTCGGCTCCTACAACCAGCGTGAACTGATCCTGACCGGGTCGGGCGCGATCGCCGACGGCCTTCGCGTCGGCGGCTCGGTCGCGCGCTATCTGCGCGACGGTTACGGAACCAACCTCACCACCGGCGCGGACCATTATGACCGCAACGTCACCGCTTACCGGGCGAGCGTCGAATATGAACCGTCCGCCGACTGGTTCTTCCGCGCCGCCTATGACCGGATCGAGGACAACTCCAACCCGCGGCATGGCCACCGCCTGCTGCCCAGCGCCTTCCCGGGCGGGGCGGTGCTGAGCAATGTCTACGACACCCGCGCCGGAATCGGCGACGACAACCGGGTGACCACCGAAGGCTGGTCGCTGACCGCCGAATACCGGATCAGCGACGCCTTCACCTTCAAGTCGATCACCGCCCGCCGCCGCGGCCATACCGACACCGTGATCGATTTCGACAACATGCCCCAGCCGACGCTGGACATCCCGGCTTTCTATTCCGACCGCCAGTTCACGCAGGAGTTCCAGCTGCTGTATGAAGGCGACCGGGCCCAGGGCGTGTTCGGCGTCTATTACCTGGACGGCACGGCCGCCGGCGCGTTCGACACCGTTCTGGGCGTGCTGGGCCTGACCATCGGCACCGGCGGCGTGGTTGAAACCGAGAGCTTCGCCGCCTTCGGCGACGTCAATTTCGACCTCAGCGACCGCCTCAGCCTGTCGGTCGGCGCGCGCTGGACCCGCGACGAGAAGACCGGGACCGTGTTCCGGGCCACCTACCTGGGCGCCGGCCGGACCCCACTCACCGGCGGCCCTAATGCCGTTCCGATCGTGCTGAACACCGACTACACAAACTCGCGAAGCTTCAGCGAATTCACGCCCCGCATCTCGCTGTCCTACCGCCTGACCGACGATGTCACCGGTTATGTCTCCTACAGCCGCGGCTTCAAGTCCGGCGGATTCGACATGCGCGGCGACGCCTCTGTGACCCCGGACACGGTGAACGGCTACAATCCTGAAACCGTCTCGGCCTATGAAGCGGGCCTGCGCGGGGACGCCTTCGGCGGCGCGATGACCTTTGGGTTGGGGGCCTTCTACGCCGACTATCAGGACCGCCAGGTGACCACCCAGGTCCCGGCGGGGGCGACCATCGCCAGTTTCGTCGACAACGTCGCCAGCTCCACCATGTACGGCGTGGAGTTCGAGGGCTCGGCCCGCCTCGGTTCGAACCTGACGGCGAACTTCGCCGTCGGCTGGCTGCAGGCCGATTTCGAGGAGTTCATCCGCTACGATCTCGCCACGGCGTCCTATATCGATGTCTCAGACATCGCCGTTGTGCAGAATGCGCCCGAATGGACCAGCTATCTCGGTCTAACCTGGACAGCCGAGGCCTTCGGCGGCCAGCTGGCGGTGACCCCCTCGGTCTCCTATCGCGGCGCGTTCTCGATGTTCGAGTTCCCGGACCCGACGCTGGACCAGGGATCTTACGCCATCGTCGATCTGTCGGTGGTCTGGGATTCGCCGGACGGCCATTGGCGTGTCGGCCTGTACGGCCGCAACCTGACCGATGAACGTTACCGCGTCGGCGGCTATAATTTCACCGGCGCGTTGTTCGACAACTCGATCATCGGTTTCTATGGCCCGCCGCGCACCGCGACGCTGTCGATCGGCTTCCGTTACTAGGCCGGGAGGCCTGCTTCCCCTGCCGCCGGCGGATTTCACTCGCAAATCCGCCGGCGGTTCTTTTTATTGGTGACGGAATTCGTTTCCGGCGTAGCGGGGGCGGCGCAATGCGCGTTTTTCTTGGTACTATCACTGCGGCGCTGCTGCTGGCGCTGATTGCGGTGGTTCTGCTGTGGCCGCGCCCTCAACCCGCGTCGCCGGAGCCGGCCGGAATCCCCGCCGCCTATCGCGACTCGCCCTGGCTGCTGGCCCAAGACCGTTTCATTCCCCTCGACGGCATGATCGTCCGCGTGCGCGAAGAAGGGCCGCCTGAAGCCCCGGCTGTGATCCTGTTTCACGGCTTCACTTTCTCGCTGGAAAGCTTCGACGCATGGGCGGAAGGCCTGCGTGGGGATTTCCGCGTCATCCGCGCCGATCTGCCCGGTCACGGCTTCACCGGGCCGGACCCGCAAGAGCGCTATTCGGTTCCCGAAACCGCCGCCTTTATCGGCGCGCTGATGGACGCACTGGAAATCGAGCGCGCGGCCGTCGCCGGCAATTCGCTGGGCGGACTCGCCGCCTGGCGCTTCGCAGCGGAAAATCCGGACCGCGTCACCCGCCTGGTGCTGATCGCGCCCGGCGCGTATTCAATCAACAACGTGACGGAGATCCCGGTTCCAGTTCCGCCGATGGTGGAAGCCTATCTGCGTCAGGCGCCGGCTCCGTTCGTCGCTGCGGCCACGGCGGCGCTTTACGGCGACCCGGCGCGGCTGCGCCCGGAAACGCTGGCGCGCGTGCAGGCGATGATGACGGCGCCCGGCAATGGCGACGCCTTCGTGCGGCGGCTGTCCGTCTTCACCCTGCCCGCGCCGGAAGCGACCCTGGCGCGCGTCTCCGCGCCCACGCTGATCCTTTGGGGCGGGCGCGATGCGATGATCCCGGCCGCGCATGGCGAAAGGCTGGTGCGGGACATTCCTCACGCCCGCCTTATCGTCTATGACGATCTGGGCCATGTGCCGCACGAGGAGGCGGCGGCGAGAACCCTCGCCGACGCGCGGGTTTTCCTGTCAGGGGAGTGAAGCGTATGAGCGAGGCCGCGACCGCCGCAGACAAACCTTTTGTGCCGGAATCGGCGATGTACCGCGGCTATGTGCTGTTCATCCTGGTGGTGGTCTACACCTTCAATTTCCTGGACCGGCAGATCATCGGCATCCTCGCCGTGCCGATCCAGCAAGAGCTGGGCCTGACCGACACCCAGCTCGGCCTGATGGGCGGCATCGCCTTCGCCTTCCTCTACTCCACCCTCGGTCTGCCGATCGCCTGGCTGGCCGACCGTTTCAACCGCACCTGGATCATCACCGGCGCGCTGGCGTTCTGGAGCGCGGCGACCGCCATTTGCGGGCTGGCGCAGAACTTCGTACAGATGTTCCTGGCGCGCATGGGCGTCGGCGTTGGTGAAGCCGGCGGCGTGGCCCCTTCCTATTCGCTGGTCGCCGACTATTTCCCGCCCGACCAGCGCGCCCGCGCCATGGCCGCCTTCTCCTTCGGCATTCCCATCGGCAGCGCCACGGGCATCGTGTTCGGCGGCGTCATCGCCAGCCTGATCGACTGGCGGGCGGCCTTCATCATCGTCGGCCTCGCCGGCGTGGTGCTGGCGCCGATCTTCAGATTGACGGTGCGCGAACCCTATCGCGGCGGCTATGACAAAAAACCGGGCGCGCCCGCCGCCGCGGCGGCGACAGCAGCGCCGGTTCAGGCGGCGAAGCCTGTGGCTCCGGTGAAGACCACGCCGTCGCGCAACGCCCTGCCCTTGCGCCGCATGGGCTGGTTTGCGGCCGGGTTCGCGACCTTCGGCGCGTTGATTTCGGCGGGTGTGCTGGCGCTCAACCCCGGCCTCGCCTTTTTCTGGGCGGCGATCCTTACCGTTTCGGTCGCGCTGCTGGGCGCATCGCTGGGCATGGTGTGGGAGGTGATCCGCTTCCTGCTGAGAAAACCCAGTTTCTGGCTGCTGACGTTCGGCGCCTCGGCTTCGTCGATGATGGGCTATGGCATCTTCTTCTGGCTACCCGCCTTCTTCGTGCGCAGTTTCGGGGTGACGCTGCTGGAGGCCTCGTTGCTGTTCGGCGCCATCATCCTGGTCGGCGGCATGGTCGGCATCGCTATCGGCGGCTGGCTGGCCGACTGGCTCGGCAAGAAAAAGCGGTCGATGTACGCCATCATCCCGGCCGTGGCCTTCGCGCTGATCCTGCCCTTCTATATCGGCGGCGTGACAGCGCCCAACGCCTACGCCGCCATCGCCCTGTTCATCGTCCCAGTCGGCCTGGGACTGGTCTGGCTGGGACCGACGCTGTCGGCCTTCCAGCATCTCGCCAGGCCCGAGATGCGGGCGACGGCGGCATCGGTGTTCCTGCTGATCAACAACCTGCTTGGCATCGGCGGCGGGGTCTATGTGCTCGGAGCGCTGTCGGATGTTTTCGCCGAACGTTTCGCCGAGGAATCCCTGCGCTATTCGATCCTGGCCGGGGCCGGGTTCTACGTCGCCGCCGGCCTGTTATTCCTGCTCGCCTCACGCTGGCTCGACCGCGACTGGGAGGGTTAGCGAAAGCCGCGCTACCCTGCTACGGAGCGGCTCTCGTCAATGGCGAGGACCTCGATATTGGAAAAGTCCCGCGGATGGATGAACTCGTCCCGGAACCAGGGGTGATCCTTGGGGCGGAAGCAGGATTTTACCCACTCCGCCGTTCGCTGAACGCGCGCGATACGGGCGCTGTCCGCCGGATACTTCAGCCAGAAGCGCACCGTCTGGCGCACGCCGCAGTCCAGCAGCACCAGGTCATCCGGATAAAGATGCGCCAGATAGGTCGGCGCCATCGTCACGCCCGCACCATGCCGCAGCGATTCGAACAGGACCGAGCTGATATTGGTGCTGAAGGAATAGTTCAGGTACGCCTCCAGCGCGTTCATCTTGTTCGACCACAGATTCCGGTCGCGCCGGTAGTTCTCCAGCTTCAGGAAACGGTGGGCGAGAACATCAAAAACGGATTTGGGCTCGCCATAGCTGTTGATGAAATCCTTTGACACGAAAGGCATGTAGTGCAGCATCCCCAGCGGCTCGGCCGCCGTGTCGATATCTTTCTCCTCGACATAGGTGATCGACAGGTCGCTGAGCTGCTGCGGCCCGTGAAGCGTTTCAGGCATGCTGATCAGGTTCAGTTCGATCTCGGGATTTTCGCGCAGGAAGCGCGCCACGCTGCGACTCAGCCAGTAGGTGGATAGCCCGTCGCTGAAATTCAGCGTCACTTCTCCTTTAGCCTTGCGGTCAAGGCCCGCGATCCGGCTTTCCATCTGCTCGGCCGAATGATGCATGGTGCGCACGAACTCGAAGGCGATTTCTCCCGCCGGGGTCAGCGACACGCCGTCCGCGCTGCGCCGGATCAGCGTGGCGTTCAGCCGTTCCTCCAGATACTTGATGCGTTTGCTGACCGTGGACTGCTGACAGCCCATCGCCGCCGCCGCGTTCATCGACCCGGTTTTGGCCGCGACGTAGAACATGCGCAAATCGTCCCAGTCGAAGACGTTTCGGCGCAGTTCGGCGGTTATCGATTTCGGACTACCCGTCATGCCGCATTCCTTGAAGCCGGAAGCTTGAGATTTGATTATTAAACGGTTCCGCCCTCAAATGGGAGGAGCCCTTGTTCATCGCGTGCCGCTTACAGGCCAGCCTTACCCCCATAAGGCTCCGGTCCCGCAGGAATCCGGCGCTGGACGGTCCCGATCCGGCAGGCCCGGCGGCGCGCTTGCGCGAGGGTCGAATCCGATGACACGACGAAGCCTACCCCTGCAGCAGCCCGGGCCGTCCAAACTGGATGTAACCCTGGAAACGGCGATCTTGTCCCCGGTCGTCGCGTCGCTGTCACGATTCGGTCTGCGCAAGGCAGGGCCGGAAGACATTCCGGCCCTGCATGCGCTGGCGAAAGACCTGATTTTGGGCGAAATCGTCAGCCCCGAGATCATGCTGCGTGTCGATCGCTGGTCCGGGCAGACGCTGTTCATTCGCGAAACCGGCGGCGAGATGACGGGCTTTCTCGCCTATATCCCCCTCACCGAAGCTGGCCGCAAAGCGACAATCGAAGGGCGAATGACCGCCGCCAACATTCGAAAAAGCTGGGTCGCCGCGCCGGGCCAGTACCCTGCGGCGCTGCTGAACTGGGGCATGGGCGGGCGCACCGCCAAGGACAGGGTGGCCCTGATCACGGCCATGGTCCGTTCAATGGCGGAGCGTTATCCCGACGTGCCGTCGCTGTCGCGGGCGCGGACGCCGGAAGGCTTGCGCATGATCAAGCGCATGGGCTTTCGCCTGGCGTACCAGAGCGAAGGCCGCGATGACCTATGGGCGCGCGACGAGGGCATGCGCGCCCTGATCGAGGAGCGAAAAAGCGCCGCCGGGGCGCGTATCCGGTCCACGAACGGCGCCGCGCCTCCGGTAAGCGTGCGCGTCGCCCACACCCTGGATGAGGTTGTGATGGCGCTGACCCTGCGCGGCGTCATTTATCTCGGCGAGCAGGCGGCCCCCTATCACGAAGAATACGACGGCAACGACCTCGCCGCAGCGACGCACCTCATAGCCCGGGTCGGAGGCGAACCCGCCGGCGTCCTGCGCCTGCGCTGGTTCGCGGATTTCGCGAAAGTGGAGCGCGCGGCGGTACTTGACCGGTTCCGCCGCAACGGCGTCATGCGCCGTCTGATGGAGGAGGCGCTCGCTCACTGCGCGCGCCGCGGCTATTGTTATGTGCTGGGACACGCCCAGATCGGCAAGCTGGATTACTGGCGCAGCTTCGGCTTCCACCGCCGCGACGAACGGCCCAGCTTCTGGTTTTCGGACTATGAGTATGCGGAAATCGAGATCCGGCTGGACCCGCCGCCCGACGCCATAACACGCGACACTCCGCCGCTGGTGATTATCCGCCCCGAAGGCGAATGGGACCGTCCGGGCAATTTCGACCGGTCGCTGGCGCGGCTTGGCGGCGTCGGGAATGGCGCCGGAAATGGCGCCGCCGGGCGGAGACGTCCGCGATGATGATGCGCCCGCCACTGCTGGTGCTGATGGATTGTCAGCGCGAATACACTACCGAGGACCGGCCGCTATTTGTTCGCGGGCACAAACCGGTTATCTCTGCAATCGGGAAATTGCTGGCTGTCGCGCGCCGCACTGGCTGGCGAATCGCCCATTGCCAGCTAAAACGCCCGGACGGCGTGTTCGATGCCCGTTCGCGGCTGTCGGCGCCCATATCCGAGCTTGCCCCTCTGACCGATGAGGCGATCTTCGCCCGGGCGGCGCCGTCCATTTACTCTGAAACCGGGTTCGAACGCCTTGTCGACGACCAGGAGATGTCGCCGGTCTATGTATGCGGGTTCGCCCATGCCGAGACCCTGCCGGCGACGGTGTTCGACGCCGATGCGCGCGGCCATTCACTGACCATCGTTTCCGACGCGGTGGCCGCGCCGTCAGAACGCAAAGCCTCCGCCGCCGATGCCGCGCTCGCGCTGCTTTCCGGCGGCGCCCGGCGCAGCGCTTTCCTGTGTCCCCTGGAAGAAGTGCTGGTGTCCGAGGCGGTGGGAGACCGTTACGGTGAAATGATGCAGGCCGCCGCGAATGAACCCGGTGCGGCGGAACCCCGCGCCGGCGACGCGGCAGGATTGTCCCTGGCGCTCGGCTGGCTGCGGAAATCTTTGTGAGCGGCCGATTCCGGCTCAACCAAGTTTCATAACCCTGGCGTTCGAAAAGTCCTTCGGGTGAACAAACTCGCGCCGGAACCAGGGATTCTCGGCCGGCGCAAAGCAGGATTTTACCCAGTTCGCAACGGCCTGGACGCGCGCGGCCTGCGCCAGCGCATTCCGGCGTGTCAGCCAGAACTGTACTGGCTGCACGACGCCGCAATCGATGACCACGAGGTCATCGGGATACAGTTCGGCCAGGAAGGTCGGCCCCATGGCGATGCCGCCGCCATGGCGTATCGCTTCGAACAGCACCGAGCTGACATTCGTTTGCAGGCCATAATGGACGCTCGCGTCGATGGCCGACACTGAATCGTTCCAGATACCCCTGTCGCGGCGGTAACTCTCCACTTTCAGGAACCGGGCGCTGAGCAGGTCTTGCACTGTTTCCGGCGCGCCGAAACGTTCGATATAGCGGCTGGATGTGAAGGGCATGTAGTGCATGACGCCGAGCGGTTCGGCGCTCACGTCCATCGCCGTGCTCTCCTGGAAGGCGATCGACAGATCCGCCAGCGCCGTATCGGCTTCGCCGCAGGACAGGTCGAGCGCGATTCCGGGATTGGCCTCCAGGAAATCCGCGACCTTGCGGGCCAGCCAGAATGTCGCCAGCCCGTCGCTGAAGTTCAGTTTCACCTGACCCTTCGCTTCCCGTTCCAGGCCGCCGACATGCTCGCGCATTCGCGCCGCCGTATCCTGCATGGCGCCCACGAAGCCCAGAGCCGTTTGGCCGGCCGGCGTCAGGGAAACGGAATCACCGGTGCGCAACAGCAGCGTCGTGCCCAGCCGCCGCTCCATGCCGCGTATGCGGGCTTCGATCTCGGCGCCGCTGCAGCCAAGCGCCGCGGCGGCGGCCTGCACCGAGCCGGTTCGCGCTGCGAGATTGAATGCCTCGAACCCTTCCCACCCGGACACCGGATGCAAGGCTGTTTCGCTGTTCTGATCCTTCATGCCGCCACACCGTCAAGCCGTAAACGCCGGCCTGCCCCCGGACACGATCATCTGGCGGCGGCGCGATCACTCGCGCATGTGCAGGGATGTTCTGACGCTCTCCCGCGGTTCATGCGCGCGCCAAAGATACCCGATATGGTTGCGGCATCAAGCCGTGCAATTCCTGAGATGCGTCAGACGGCGCGGGCGCCGTCACCTGCTTCAGGCGGCGGGGACCATTTGCCCTCTGCGCGCTTCAGCCGCCACGGCGGCGAATCGCAGCGCCATCGCGCAGCTCCCGTCCCGGATACAACACCACGGCCTCGCCCGGCTGCAGGCCGGACACGACCTGCGCCATGCGGCCATCGTCGCGGCCGGTTTCAACCATGGTCAGCCGCGCGCGGCCATTCACGGCGCGGAATACCGCCCAGCCGCCGTCCTGGCGGAACAGGGCGGCGACGGGAACGCGGGTTGCGTTGTCTTCATGCCAGACCACAACCGCCGCCTCGACGCGATAGCCATGGCCCAGCGCCGACCACAACGCCGGTTCGTCCAGAAAGTCGATGATTACGTTGACGCGCTGCTCCTCGACCCCGAGGGCGGAGATTTTCAGAAAGCCATAAGGCTCCACCAGCCGCACCCGGCCGCGCAGCGCGTCCGCGCCGCCCCAGGCCTCGATCCGCGCCTCCGCCCCCTCGCGCACCTGCACGGCGTCGGTGGACAGGAATTCGGCCACCACCTCAAGGTCGGCCGGGTCCCCGATCTCCATGACCGGGGTCCCGGGGGCGACCACGCTTTCGCTTTCCTGCAGCACCCGAAGCACACGGCCCGATACGGGGGCGCGAATCTCCACCACCCCGCCATTGCCACCGCCGTTCGCCGGCGGGTTCAGGCGGGCGCGGGCGGCAGCCAGTTCGGCCTCCACCCGCGCGACATTGGCCCGCGCGGTGTTCAGCCCCGCCTGCGCGGTGCGCAATTCCAGCCGTACGCGGTCCAGCGCTCCTTGAGAGGCCACCCCGGTCTGGAACAGGGTCTCGATGCGCTGCGCCTCGGTGCGCGCAAAACCGGCCTGCACCCCGGCGCGCTCGGCTTCGGCTTGTGCGAAGGCCAGCGCCGCCTCAGCGGAGCGCACGGCGGCCTCGGCCTCGCTGCGACTGCGCGCGTCCAGCAGCGCCGGGTCGCCGGGCAGGATGCTGGCCACCACCTCGCCGGCCTGAACGCGCTCGCCCGCCCGGTTGCCGACGCGCAACAGCCGGCCGCCGATCGGGGCGGAGACGGCGTAAACCTCGCGCACGCGCGTGCGGCCCTCGTCGCGCACCATCACGGTCAGCGCGCCTTCGTCCGCCGCCCCAAGATCAACCAGAACCGGCTGCGGCCGGAAGGCGAGAACCAGCAGCACCAGCACCACCAGCGCGGCGGCGCCCCAGAACAGGGTGCGGAAATTAAGGGCGATCTTCGGCAGTTTCATTGCGTCATTCCCCGGTTTTCAGGGCTGAGACCATGTCCAGCCGGTCGAGCTGGCGGCGCACCAGCAGGCTGGACCCGACAGTAACCGCCAGCACCACGGCGCAGGCGAAGCCATAGGTGGACGGCTCGATCACGAAGGGCAGGCGGAACATGTCGCTGCTCATCGCGCCGGCCATGTACCAGGCCAGGCCCGTTCCCCCGGCCATGCCCAGCGGCAGGGCCAGAAGCGTCAGGAACGCCACCTCGCCCAGCAGGATGTAGGATACCGCGCCGCGCGAAAACCCCAGCACGCGCAGCGAGGCCAGTTCGCGCTGGCGCTCGGCGTAGCTGATGCGGATGCTGTTATAGACCACGCCCAGCGCGATCAGCGCGCCGAACAGCGAGTAGATGCCCAGCGCCGCGCCAAGGTTTTCGTCCATCATCCCGGCCAGCGTATCCGCCGCCAGCGCCTGCAGCGACACCCCGGCGACACCTGGCGCCGCGGTCAGGCGCGCGTAAAGCGCGTCCACCGCGTCCCGATCGACGCGCAGATTGACGCCCGAGACCACCGGACCTTCGCGCAGCAACCGGTTCAGATCCTCGATGCGCATCTGCGCGCCGGAGCCGACATGCGTCGGCGCCACCGCCGCCACCGGAACCATCAACGCCGGCCGGCGGCCCTCGGTGATCTCGATCTGGATCGTGTCTCCGGCTCGGATGTTCAGCTTCGCCGCCAGGTCGTCGGACAGCACCAGCCCGCCCGGCGGCGGCGTCACCGCGCGTCCGGCGGCGTCGATCAGGCGTGAAAGCTCGGCGTCCGCCGGGACGCCGATGATCGCCGCGCGCTCCTCCAGATGCCCGTGGCGCAGCCGCGCCGGTGCGGCGCGGAACGGTTCGGCCGCCATCACGCCGGGTAGACGCGCAATGCTGTGATAGGCGCTGCGCGGCCGCGGCTCGACGAAGGTGACGGCGACATCGTGGCGGTTGGCGACGCCGAAAAAGTCGCCGATCAGCACCTTGATGGAATCCATCATGAACAGCGTACCGATCAGCAGCGCGACCGAGGCGGCGATGCCCGCCATCGTCAACCCGGCCCGCGCCGGCCAGCGTATGATCTGCCGCAGGATCATCCGCGTCTGCTGGTCCAGCGCCCTCAGGCGGGTGATTCCCATGCCGGCGGCGCGCGAATAGTCCGGCGGCGGCGGAAGCGTCATCGCCTGCGCCGGGTTCAGCGCCGCCGCGCGCCGCGCCGCCAGCGCCGCACCGCCCAGCACCGCAGCGCCCGACACCGCGCACACCGCGACATAGTCCATGGCGTCGGCCCGGAACACCAGGAAGGGGAAGGTGAAATACTCCATGTACAGCTCGGCCATCACGCGGCCCAGCCACATCCCCAGCCCGCCGCCGATGGCCAGCCCCAGCGCGCCGATGGCGGCGACCAGTTTCAGATAGTGCCGGGTCACCTCGCCGTCGCTGTACCCGAACGCCTTCATCAGGCCGATGCCGGCGCGCTGCACGGCGATGATGCGGGTGATGACGATATTGACCAGGAACGCCGCCACCAGAAGGAAGATCGGCGGAATGACCATGCCCATGGTGCGCAGCTGGTCCATCTCGCTGGCGACGAAGGAATCGGACAACTGGTCGCGGCGGCCATAGGCGCCGGGCGCGCCATAAGGCGCCAGCAGCCGGTCCAGCCCGGCGATCACCGCCGCCTCGTTCGCACCGCGTGACAGCCGCACCACCACCTCGTTGAAGGCGCCGTCGCGGTTCGTCGCCTGCGCCAGCGCGCGGCGGTTCATCCAGATCACGCCGTAAAGACGCGCATCGGGCACCATCTGGCCCGGCGCGATGGCGTAGACATGCTCCGGCGACAGGGCGATCCCCACCACATGCAGGCGCAGGCGGCCGCCATAGACCGTCACCGCCAGGCTGTCGCCGGGCGCAAGACCGTGCGCGTCGGCGAACCCCTGCAGCACCACGGCCTCGTCGCGGTGGTCGGGGCGGGGCATGCGGCCCTGCGTCAGGTGCAGGCGGTTGACCGCGCCTTCGCCGGACTCGGGCAGCGAGATGATCTCGCCCGAGGCCGGTTCGGCCATGTCCGGCATGTCCAGCAGCGCCGGGAAGCGGATGCGGCTTTCGGCCGCCTGCACGCCGTCGATGGCGCGCACCCCGGCGATCAGCGCGTTCGGCGCGCGCACCACCGGGGCCCAGACATCGGCGAACAGATAGCGGTCGTAATAGGCGCGGCGCGTCTCCTCCAGCGAAGTCAGCATGCCCGCCGCCAGCAGGTGCACAGCCACCCCGCCGGCGATGACGAAGGCGATGGCCAGCGCCTGCATGCGCATGCCCCACAGGTCGCGGACCAGCTTGCGGTCCAGCGCGCGCAATAGCGCAAACATCCCCTTTCCGTTCACCATGAGATGTCTTTCGGATGCGTCTTGGCGGTGTTTTTACGCACCTCCCGCACCCTTCCGTCCGCGAAGATCACCACGCGGTCGGCCATGGCGGCGACGCTCTGGTTGTGGGTGATGATCAGGGTGGTGGACTTCAGATCGTCATTGACGGTTTTCAGCGCCTCCAGCACCCGCACCCCGGTCGGCGAATCCAGCGCCCCCGTCGGTTCGTCGCACAACAGCACCGAGGGCTGTTTCGCCACGGCGCGGGCGATAGCGACGCGCTGCTGCTCGCCGCCGGAAAGCTGGCCCGGGAAATGGCCCAGGCGCTGCTCAAGCCCGACCATGGCCAGCGCGTCCTCGGGTTTCAGCGGGTTTTCGGCGATCTCGGTGACCAGCGCCACGTTCTCCCACGCCGTCAGGCTGGGCATCAGGTTGTAGAACTGGAACACGAAGCCGACATGGCGGCGGCGGAATTCGGTCAGCTCCCGCTGCCCGGCCGCGCCGATGTCGCGGCCGCGGAACACCACCTCGCCCCCGGTCGCCCGGTCCAGCCCGCCGATGATGTTCAGAAAGGTCGACTTGCCGCTGCCCGAAGCGCCGAGAACCACGATCAGTTCGCCGTCCGGCAGCTCGATATCCACGCCGCGCAGGGCGTGCACGGCGCCGGTTCCGTGGCCATAGACCTTGGTCAGGCCGCGGGTGCTGAAACAGATCCCGTCCGCTTTACCGGCGCGGGCGGTCGCGGCGCGTTTCGTCCGGGCCTCTGGCAAGGCGGCCTCCGCATGGGCGTCACCCCCTGATACCCGCACTTGCGCGAAGGTTGAAGGCCCGCAGGGCGAGGCGCGCCGCCGCAGGGGGGCGGGAAGGGCCATCTCGGCCATAGAGCGCTGCTGAGCCGCCCGCCCTCCACACACTTCAGGCCGGTTTAATCTGACAGTCCCAGTCTGGTTCCTGGTTGAAGACGGCGTTACCGTATATGAACAGGCGCTTCGGTGGAATGGAATCCATGTGATGCGATTCCTGCTTGTATTGATCTGGTCGCTGGCGCTGTGCGGAGAGGCGGTCAGTCAGTCTGGCCCGTTGCGCGACCCGGATTTCGACCTGGCGCCGGATGCTGCGGGCGCCGTCTGGCGCGGCAATGCGAATGCCGAGCTCTGGCTTGACGACCAGAACCCCCAGTCGGGTGAAACAAGCCTGCGGGTGTCCGTGGCTGAGCAGACTGGTCAGGGGTTTGCGACGGTGAGTCAATCCATCCCGGCTGAGACTTTTGAAGGCCGGATAGTGCGCTTCCGCGCCGCGGTTCGAGTCCAGCCGGGATCTGGCGGAGCCGGCCTGTGGCTCCGGGTTGATAGACAAGCGGGCGGGGCCAGCTTCCTCGACAATATGCGTGATCGCCCCATCAGCGATGCCGGCTGGCGCTTCTACGACATCGTCGCCCCCGTGGAGGCCGGGTCACAGCGGATTGTTGTAGGCCTGCTTGTGCGCTCGGGCTCGGCCTGGATTGACACGGCATCGATCGAAGACCTGGGGCCGATCGGAGCGGGTAATGTCGGCCCAGCGCCCCTTACAGCCCGCAGCCAGGAAAACCTGGAGGCGTTCGCGCGTCTCTATGGCTATGTGCGGTGGTTTCATCCCGCGCCGGAAGACGTTGATTGGAACGCCGTCGCCTTGGCGGGGGTCGACCGCATCGAAGCCGCCGCAGATGCGGCGGAACTCTCCGCTCGCCTCGTTGAGCTCTTCGCGCCGCTTGCACCCACACTGCAGGTATCGAGCGAGGGCCTGCCGGATGTCCCTGTGGTGGAGACTACCCAGGGGCTGGTCCGCTGGCGGCACTTCGGTGTCGGGATGCGCCCCGCACCGCCCCGTCCCACGCCTTATCGCAGCGAGTTGATTCACGCGGAAACCTACGAAGATGTGGCCGGTGACCTGCCCGGCGGCGTGGCCTTTCGCGTGCCGCTGACCGCCCAGCGACCGGGTTCTGGATGGAGCCCTTCGCACTTCGATCTGCAAAGACCCTCCTTTTATCGGCCGTCCGGACAGGATCGAACGACACGGCTGGCGGCGGTGGTGGTCGCCTGGTCGGCAATGCAAAACTTCTATCCCTACTTCGACGTGGTAGGGGATCGGTGGCGGGACGCCCTTCCGCCCGCCCTCGCCGAAGCCGCGATCGCGCGCTCGGAGACCGAATTTGTGAATGTCCTGGAGCGGCTTACCGTTCCGCTCGTTGACGGCCATGTTGTGATAAACCCACAAGACCGCCGCGGTGCGCTTCCATTTCAATGGGATTGGGTAGAGGGCCAGCTCGTCATCGTTCAGGACGTCGAGGGTCTGGGACTGTCGGCTGGCGATTTGGTGCTGCGCGTCAATGGGCAAGCAAGCCAGGATGCGATCGATCTCGAGAGTTCGCTCATCAGCGGCTCACCGCAGTGGCAGCTCAATCGCGCACTTGAGCGCCTCAGAACAGGTCCGGTCGGAACGACAGTCGCTCTGGAGGTAGCCAACCCCCAGGGGGACGCGCGGTCACTCGACGTCTCCCTCATGGCCCGCGAACCGGAGGACGAGCTGCGAGAGCCGCGCCCCCCTACGGTCTCCGACCTCGGCGATGAAATCCTCTATATTGATCTCACCCGCGCCTCGATGGACGACCTGAATGACGCGGATTTTTCGCGCGCTAGCGCGGCCATCATTGATATGCGGGGATATCCTGGAGGTATCCAGGCAACGTTTCTCTCCCGCTTGATCGACCGGGAAATCAGTACGGCGCCGTTTGAGGTCGAACTCGCCATTCGGCCCGATCGGGACCCGACAGGTCGAACGATATACGATGGGGCATGGGCGATTTCGCCGGCTCAGCCACGATTTTCAGGTCGAACCGTCTTCCTCGCGGATGCGAGGGCCATCAGCTTTGCGGAGACTATTCTTGGAATGGTCGAAGCTTACGACATCGGCGTAATTTTTGGCGCGGCCACAGCGGGCGCCAACGGCAATGTCAACACAATCGTCCTGCCCGGCGGCTATTCGCTTCGATGGACCGGCATGGAGGTGTCCCGGCATGACCGCCAGCCCCTGCACGGCGTTGGCATCCCTCCCGACATTCCTGTTGAGCGGACCATTGAAGGGATACGTCGCCATGAAGACGAAGTGTTGGACGCGGCGTTAGCATGGTTGAGCGAAAACCTTGGAGCGGCGCCCTTGCGCTGACCGCCTCCTCGCTATTCGTTCACCGTCAGGGTCAGGCTCCTGACGGTAATCGCCCCGCCCCATAGCGCGATACGCCGAGGGACAGCCGGGTCGCATCTTGCGAGACCGGGCCGGTCGCCCGACCTTCAGTCGGCCGAAGCCCGCAGGGCGAAGCAGGATGGCGGTGAGGGTGGGATTCGAACCCACGAGACGGTTGCCCGCCTACACGCGTTCCAGGCGTGCGCCTTCGACCACTCGGCCACCTCACCCGCAAGGGCGGCGCACCATAGCCGAGGCCGGGTCGCGGTCAAGAACGCTGGCGCCCGGGCGCGGAAACCCTATCTTCAGCGGAGACGCCGCGAAGGAGGCCCCGCCATGGCCTGGTTCGACAAACGCTGGAAAACCGAGCTGGTTCCCGCCGCCGAGGCCCTGCCCGGCCGCGCGGACGCCATCGCCACGGCGGAGGCGCATTTCGTCTCCGGCCGGCCGCTGAAGGGCGGCGTTCCCGAAGGCATGCAGGAAGCATATTTCGCCCTTGGCTGTTTCTGGGGGGCGGAGCGCCTGTTCTGGGAGACGCCGGGAGTGTGGCTGACCGCCGCCGGCTATATGAACGGCCATACGCCGAACCCGGCATACGAAGAGGTCTGCACCGGCGCCACCGGCCATGCCGAGGCGGTGCGCGTGGTCTTCGACCCCGCCGTCATCTCCTATGAGGCGCTGCTGAAACTGTTTTTCGAGGCCCATGACCCGACGCAGGGCATGCGCCAGGGCGGCGATGCCGGCACGCAGTACCGCAGCGGGATTTACGTGCTGAACGCGGCGCAAGAGGCGGCGGCGAGGGCCGTGCGGACGGCCTATGACGCGGCGCTGAAGGCGGCGGGCAAGGGCGTGGTGACGACGGAGATCGCGCCCGCCGGGCCGTTCTTCTACGCCGAGGACTATCACCAGCAATACCTGGCCAGGAACCCCGGCGGGTATTGCGGCCTGGGCGGCACCGGCGTCGCCTGCCCGGTCCGGCCCGGCGCGGCGGCGTGAGCGGCGCGCGGCTGATCGTCTTCGACGTCGATTCGACGCTGCTGGCCGTCGAGAGCCTCGATTACGCGCTGGTCCAGGCGCTGGGCCCCGCCGCCCGCGAACGCATTGACGCGATCACCACGCGCGGCATGGAGGGCGGGATGGATTTCCGCGCCTCGCTGATGGCGCGGCTCGACATGGCGGCGCTGGACCGGTTCGGCGTCGCCCGCGCCGCCATGGCCTTGCGCGAAACCGCGACGCCGGGCATGGCGGAGCTGCTGGCGGCGCTGCGGGCGCGCGGCGATGCGGTGCGCGCCGTTTCCGGCGGGTTTTCCGACCTGATCGGCCCGGCGCTGAAAACGCTGGGCTTCGATGCGGCCGGCATGCGCGCCAACCGCTTTCTGTGGGACGGCGACCGGGTGGCCGGGTTCGACGCGGCCAACCCGCTGTCGGCCAATGGCGGCAAGGCCGTTGTGCTGCGCGCGCTGAAGGCGGAGACGGGCGCCGGCCACGCGGTGATGGTCGGCGACGGGATCACCGATCTGGAGGCGTTCGAGGCCGGGGCGGCGGACGCCTTCATCGGTTTCGGCGGCGTTAAGCGGCGCGAGGCGGTGGCGGCGCGCGCCCCGGTGTTCGCCGATGACATGGCGGCGCTGGAAAAAGCCCTGCTCGGCTAACCCCCGAACGCGACCTGGTGCATGATGCGGCCAGGCATGAAGCTGAACAGGCCGGGGACCATCAGCGCGAACAGCACCATGCCCATCACCGCGCCGCGATGCCTGGCGGCGTTCCCGCGCCGGGCGTGCATCACCAGCTCCCAGGTCCCGTACAGCGTCAGCGGCACGAACAGGTGGATCCAGCTGAACTGGCCGCCATTGCGGATGAAGATGGCGGTGATCGCCACGATCAGCATCAGCGCCACCCAGACATAGCCCAGCGTGCGGTGCGGGATCGTGCCCTTTGGCGCGGCGATCTGCACAACGCCGAGGCCCAGCGCCGCCATGGCGGCGAAGGCGTGCAACTGGATATGCCAGGGCGCGGCCAGCAGGGGGTCGAGGCTCATGGCGCGCACCCCGCGGCGGCGGCGATCAGGAAAACGGTCAGGACCAGCAATGGCATGGCGGAGGCTCCCGGCGGCTTGCGTTCGCCGGGCAGGATCGGCGGCGCGGCGCGGCGGCAAACCGCGTTTTCGCCAACCGCCGCAAGCGCTTCGCGAATGGCGCCCCGGCGCGGTTGGCGAAGCGCCAATGGACCGGTTATTCAGTTGGCGGGAGCCGCAACGGAGACGGCGCGGACATGAAACGGGCGCTGGAATGGGTGAGGCGGCGGCGCAGCGACCTGTTGCTGCTGCTGGCCATCGGCACCTTCCTGACCATCATCTCGCCGTTCGGGGCGACGGACAGGCTCGGCTTCGGCTGGGCCTGGATCTACTGGACCGGGCTTGTCGCCCTCGGCGCGGCGGCGGGCCATGCCGCCTCGCAGGCGCTGCCGCGCATCCTGCCGCCCGATCCGCCGCGCTGGCTGGTGTGGCTGCTGCTGTCGGCGGCGACGACGCTGGCGGTGACGCCGGCGATCGTGCTGGTGCAATGGCTGTCCGGCGCGCGGGTTCCGTGGGGGTTCATCCCGCAGCTATTCTTTTTCGTCTGGGTGATCAGCGCCGCGATCACCGCCGTCAGCATGCTGGTCGAGGCGGTGCAGGCGGGCGCGGGGGGCGCAGGGCCGCAGCCTGGACGGGCGCTGACGGACAAGCTGCCGCCGCGGCTGAAACAGGCGCGGATCCTGTCGCTGGAGGCCGAGGACCATTACCTGCGCGTGCGCACCGACCGCGGCGAGGCGCTGGTCCTGATGCGGCTGTCGGACGCTGTGGCCGCCCTGTCCGGGCTGGACGGCGCGCAAACGCACCGGTCGTGGTGGGTGGCGCGAGACGCCGTAACGGACGCTGAAACCGGCGGCGGACGCGCGGTGCTGGCGCTCAGCGACGGGGTGAAAGCCCCGGTCAGCCGCGGCAATTTCCAGAAACTGCGCCAGGCGGGGTGGTTCTAGGGGATCAGGCCGCCTCGGCCTGTTCGCGGGCCAGCGCGTAGCGGACCACGGTTTCGCCGCCGTCCTCGAACTGGCCGGTCTCGGAGAATCCCGCCTTCTCCAGCACCCGCCGCGACGCGGTGAGATGGGTCAGCGTGTGCGCCTGCACGCAGCGGACCTGCGCGTGCCGCCAGGCCCAGCCGAGCAGGCCGTTGACCGCCTCGGTCGCCAGCCCCTGTTCGCGGAAGGACAGGATCATCGAATAGCCGATCTCCACGGCGCCGCCCGCGTCCGGCGGCCCCTTGAACCCGCCGGCGCCGACGATGCGGTCCGGCTGGCCCGCCGCGCCCGGCCAGATGAACACCCACTGCCACCAGCCCGCCTCTTCCGGCCGTTCAGCCAGCCGGTCGCGGGTCCATTCCAGCGCCGCGCGGTCCATCAGGTCCGGCGGCCAGGCGGCCTCCGGCGCGACATCAAGGGCGGTGAAAAAGCCGGGAAGGTCGTCGAGCTGCAACGCCGCCAGCGCCGCGTCGAGAGGCGCGAGCTTCAAACGCTGGGTGCATATGGCGGCGGGTCTGGTCATCAATCCACGCAAAACGGGATCTGGAGCGATGGCTCCATATTGCCCGAAACGGCTGTCCCCGTCCCGTTAACATTATGTGATTCGGGGGCCGCCTGCGCCTGTTTCCATGGCTTCGGGCTCCGGGAGTCTGCCGCCGGATTCCGGCGGCATCAAGGCTGGCCGCCGGCGCGCGCCCTACATCTGCATCGTCCAGCCCTCCACGCCCATCGCCGCCTGCCTGATGGCCTCGGTCATGGTGGGGTGGGGGTGGGAAGTGCGGGCCAGGTCTTCGGACGCGGCGCGGAACTCGATCGCCAGCGCCAGCGCGGCGACCATCTCGCCGACGCCCTTGCCGATCAGGTGCGCGCCGAGGATCTCGTCGGTCTCCGCGTCGGCGAGGATTTTCGCGAAGCCGTCGGTGTCGCCATTGGCGCGGGCGCGGGAATTGGCGCTGAACGGGAACTTGCCGGTCTTGTAGGCCCGGCCCTGCTCCTTGAGCTGCTCCTCGGTCAGGCCGACGGCGGCGATCTCCGGGCAGGTGTAGACCACGGACGGAACAGCGAGATAATTCACATGCCCGGCCTTGCCGGCGATGCGCTCGGCGCAGGCGACGCCGTCATCCTCGGCCTTGTGGGCCAGCATCGGGCCGTGGGTGGCGTCGCCGATCACCCAGACGTTCTCGGCCCTGGTCCGGAAATGTTCGTTGGGGATGAAGCCGCGCTCGCCGGTTTCGATCCCCACGGTCTCCAGCCCCAGCCCCTCGGTGTAGGGCCGGCGGCCGATGCAGACGATGACGGCGCCGGCGTCCAGCGTCTCCGCCTCGCCGCCCTTCGCCGCCTCGGTGCTGACCTTCAAGGCGCCGTCGGCTTTCTCCACGCCGGTCACCTTGCGCGACAGGCGAAAGTCGAACCCCTGTCTGGCGAACAGCCGCTGCGCGGTTTTCGCCAGCTCGCCGTCCATGCCGGGCAGGATGCGGTCGAGATATTCGACCACCGTCACCTGCGACCCCAGCCGCCGCCAGACCGAGCCCAGCTCCAGCCCGATCACCCCGGCGCCGATCAGCACCAGCCGTTCCGGAACCTGTTTGAACGACAGCGCTCCGGTGGAGGAGACGATGCGCTCCTCGTCGATCCCGACGCCGGGCAGCGGCGTCACCTCCGACCCGGTGGCGATGACGATGTGTTTCGTCTGCAGCGTCTGTTCGCCGTCCGCGCCCGCCACCGTCACCTTGCCCGGCCCTGCGATGCGGCCCCTGCCCTCGAACACCGTCACCTTGTGCTTCTTCATCAGGCCGGCGACGCCGCGGGTCAGCCCCTCAACGGTCTTGTCCTTGTGGGCCATCAGCTTCGCCAGGTCGACGGACAGGTCCCTGGCCTCGATCCCGAATTGCGAGAAGCCGTGCCCGGCCTGTTCATACAGCTCGGTGGCGTGCAGCAGCGCCTTCGACGGGATGCAGCCGACGTTCAGGCAGGTGCCGCCCAGCGTGGCGCGCATCTCGACCAGCGCCGTTTTCAGGCCCAGCTGGCCGGCGCGGATGGCGCAGTTATAGCCGCCGGGCCCGCCGCCGATGATCACGAGGTCGAAACTGTCGCCGGCTGCGGCCATGGCGGGGCTCCCTTGCGCGCTGCGTTCGCCCCGCAAGTAAGCCGCGCCCCCGCCCCCGTCAACGCGGGCGGGGCGGCGGCGGCCCGGTCAATCGAGAATGTGCAGCACGTTGGTGCGGCCTTCGGAGCCGAAGGGCAGGCCGGCGATCATCAGCGCCCGGCGGCGCTCGCCGATATCCTGTAACACCGCCCGCGCCTGGGCGATGGCGGCGTCGAAGCTCTCGGCGCCGGGGCGGGCCTGCGGCTCCACCCCCCAGACCAGCGCCAGCCGCCTCGCGGACGCATCCGAGGGCGACACGGCGATGATCCGCGCCTCCGGCCGTTCGCGGGCGATGGCCAGCGCCGAGGCCCCGGACTGGGTGAAGGCCAGCATCACCCGCGCGCCCTGCGCCTCGGCCGCCATGCGCGCGGCGTAGGCCAGCGCGCCGGCGTCGGCGCCGCGGTCGGGGTCGTCCAGCGGCGGCAAGTGGCGGCGGTATTCGGGATCGGCCTCCACCGCGGCGATGATGCGTTTCATGATCGCGACGCTGGTCAGCGGGTGGCGGCCCACCGCGGTCTCGGCGCTCAGCATCACCGCGTCGGCGCCCAGATAGACGGCGGTGGCGATGTCGCTGGCCTCGGCCCGCGTCGGGCTCTGCGCGGTGATCATCGACTGCAGCATCTGGGTGGCGACGATCACCGGCCGGCCGGCGCGGCGGCAGACGCGGATGATCCGCCGCTGCATCACCGGCACCTGCTCCAGGTCCAGCTCCACCCCCAGGTCGCCGCGCGCCACCATCACCGCGTCGGCCAGCGCCGCGATCTCCTCCAGGTGCGCCAGCGCCGCGGGCTTCTCGATCTTGGCGACCAGCCGCGCCCGGCCGTCCAGCAGCGCCTGCGCCTCGCGCACGTCGTCCGGGCGCTGCACGAAGCTGAGGGCCACATAGTCCGCCCCCTGCGCCAGCGCGAAGGAAAGGTCCGCCCGGTCCTTCTCGGTCAGCGCCGACAGCGGCAGTTCGCGGCCCGGCACGTTGATGCCCTTGTTGGCGGTCAGGGTTCCGCCGTTCAGGAACTCCAGCTCGGCGAAATTCTTGCCGGCCTGCGCCACCCGCGCCATCACCATGCCGTCGTCGAAGCTGAGCCGCGCGCCCTCCTCCAGCGCCGCGAACAGTTCCGGATGCGGGGCGCACAGCGCGCCTGCGTCCGCATGTTCGCCCAGCGACAGGCGCAGGCGCTGCAGCGGCTTCACGGTCACGCCGTCGCCCGGCAGCTTGCCGAGGCGCAGTTTCGGCCCCTGCAAATCGCACAGGATGGCGACATGGCGGTTCTGCGCCGCCGCCTCCTCGCGCACGCGGGCGATCACCGCGGCGTGGGCGGACTGGTCGCCATGGCTCATATTGACGCGGAAGGCGTCGGCCCCCGCCGCGATCATGTCGGCGATGCCCTTGCGGCTGTCCGAGGCCGGGCCGAGGGTCGCGAGGATCTTGCAGGCGCGGGCGGGCGAAGGCGGCATAGGCGGCGTCCCCGAAGCTGTGCTGCGCGTTGTAGCAGGATGCGCGGCGCAGGCCAGCGCCTATCCCTCCGCCAGGAAGCGTTTCAGGTTGCGGGCCGCCTGGCGGATGCGCTGTTCATTCTCGACCAGCGCCAGCCGCACATGGCCGTCGCCATGCTCGCCGAAACCAAGGCCGGGCGCGACGGCGACGCCGGCCTTCTCCATCAGCAGCTTGGAAAAGGCGACCGAGCCGAGATCCGCGAACCGCTCCGGCACCGGCGCCCAGGCGAACATGGTCGCCGGCGGGGACGGCACGTGCAGGCCCGCCTCGGCGAAGGTCTTCACCAGCACGTCGCGGCGCTTGCGATAGGTGTCGCGCGCCGCCTCGACGCAATCCTGCGGGCCGTTCAGCGCCGCCGCGGCCGCCACCTGCACCGGGGTGAAGGCGCCATAGTCGAGATAGGATTTCACCCGCGCCAGCGCCGCGATCAGCGTCGCATTGCCGGCCGCGAAGCCGATGCGCCAGCCGGGCATGGAGTAGGTCTTCGACATCGAGGTGAATTCCACCGCGATGTCCTTCGCCCCCGGAACCTGCAGGATGGAGGGCGGGGGATCGCCGTCAAACCAGATCTCCGAATAGGCGAGGTCGGAAAGGATTTTCAGCCCGGCGTGACGGGCGAAATCCACCATCTCGGCGTAGAAATCGAGCCCCACGACCTGCGCCGTCGGGTTGGAGGGGAAGTTGAGGATCAGCGCCGTCGGCGCCGGAACCGAGTGCGCCGCAGCGCGCTCCAGCCGCGCCCGGAAACCGTCCAGCGGCAGCAGCGGAACCTGCCGCACCCCGGCCCCGGCGATGATGAAGCCGAAGGCGTGGATGGGATAGCTGGGGCTGGGGCACAGGATCACATCGCCCGGCGCGGTGATCGCCTGGGCGAGATTGGCGAGGCCCTCTTTCGAGCCCAGGGTGACGATCGCCTCGCGCTCCGCGTCGATCTCCACCCCGAAGCGGCGGGCGTAATAACCCGCCAGCGCCTTGCGCAGGCCGGGCACGCCGCGGCTGACCGAATAGCGGTGGGTTTTCGGGTCCTGCACGCTCTCGCGCAGTTTCTCGACGATATGCGGCGGGGTCGGCAGGTCCGGATTGCCCATGCCGAAATCGATGATGTCGCGCCCCGCCGCGCGCAGCTTCGCCTTCAGGGCGTTGACCTCGGCGAACACATAGGGCGGCAGGCGGCGGACGCGATAGAAGCTTTCGGCGGTGTCGGGGCTGGGCATGGGGCGGGAGTCCGGTTGTGCGCGGGCGCAGCATATCGCCCGCCGATCCCGGCGCAATTGCGGCGGCTGCGTGGACGCGCTTCAGCCCGCCGCGGCCAGCGGCGTGCGCGCCAGCGGCATGCGGAAGCACAGCGTGAACACCGCGCCGGCGCCCGGCCGGCTGTCCAGCGCCACGCCGCCGCCCATCTGTTCGCAGAGGCTGCGCGTGATCGCCAGGCCGAGGCCGGCGCCGCCATGGCGGCGCGCCGCCGAGTTGTCAGCCTGGGTGAAGGGTTCGAACAGCGCCGCCGCCCGCGCCGGGTCTATGCCCGGCCCGGTGTCCTGCACCGCCACGCGCACCGCGACCGCATCGGCGCCGTCCTCCTCGGCCCAGGCGCGCACCGTGATTCCGCCCTGGCCGGTGAATTTCACCGCGTTGGAGAGCAAATTGACCAGGCACTGGCGCACGCGCGCCGAATCGAACACCAGCCGCTCCGGCACGGAAGGGTCGATGGCGCAGGTCAGGGACAGGCCCTTTTCGGCCGCCGGGGCCTCGAACAGTTTCACGCTGTGGCGCAGCGCCGTGGACAAATCGTCTTCCTTCGGCTCGATGCGCATTTTCCCGGCCTCGATGCGCGCCATGTCCAGCACGTCGTTCAGCACCGCGTCCAGAAGGTCGCCGGAGCCGATGATGACATCGGCGCGCTCGGCCAGCGCCGGGCTGGTCAGGTCGCGCCGCAGCAGCCGCGCCATGCCGAGGATGCCGCTCAGCGGCGTGCGCACCTCGTGGCTCATCATGGCGAGGAATTCCGACTTGGCGGCGTTGGCGGCCTCGGCGGCGGCCTTCTGCTCCTCCAGCCGCGCCGTGGTTTCGCGCAGGCGCTTGCGGATCAGCCAGAACATCTGCGCCGCGCGCATCGAGAACGCCGCCAGCAGCAGCACGCCGCCGGTGGCGGCGACGGCGCCGCCGCCCTGGAACGGGTTGAAAGCCGTCACCATGACGACCATGGTCAGCAGCACCGGCCCCGCCCCCAGCGCCAGCATTCTCACCGAGTTGTGCATGAAGCCCTGGGCGTAGACCAGCAGCCCGGCCCACAGCGCCACGGCGGTGAAATGCATCGCCGGGTCGCCCTTGAACCACATCAGCATGCTGAGCACGCACCAGTTCAGCATCATGGCGTGCACGGCGGCCATGAAGGCCAGCCGCCGCAGGCCGCTGCGCGCCGCGCCGGCTTCCGGTCCGCCCGCCGCGAATCGCGTGACCAGCGCCAGGGCGGCCATCACCGGCGTCCAGGCCAGCGCCGCCTCGCGCCCCACGCCCAGCCAGATGATGGGCGCAACCAGCGCGATCGCCACCATGATGCTGGTCCACATGCGGCGGAAGTTCGCCGCGGCCTCGTCTGCGCCCGGATCGTCCAGGAAACGCGAAACCATCTCTGACCCCGAACCAGCTCCACCCTTGGCGGGTGTTTCGGCGACATTACGCTTTCAGCGTTTTAATTTTGTTACTCCAGAAGTGTACACTGTTCACCGCGGGCTATTCCCGCAAACCGATTGCCGGTTCACCGCCCTTGCCAGCCCCGCCCGCCCGGGGCATCAAAACCGGGGTGCGGACCCCTTTGACGAAACAGGGGGTGAAGAGGGGGTGAACAGGGGGTTATGAGCGGGCCGTTGCAGGGCATAAGAGTGGTGGAAATGACGGGTCTTGGCCCCTGTCCGATGGCCGGGCAGTGGCTGGCCGACCTGGGGGCCGGCGTCATCTGCATCGACCGCCGCGCCGAGCCGGCGCTGCCCGAACGGCCGAAGGACGCCAACCGCCGCGGCAAGCGCTCCATCGCCCTGAACCTGAAACAGGCTGATGCAGTTACGGCAGCCAAGACCCTGATTTCGCAGGCCGATATCCTGATCGAGGGCTTCCGGCCCGGCGTGATGGAGCGCTTCGGCCTCGGCCCGGAGGCGATGCTGGCCGCCAATCCGAAACTGGTCTATGGCCGCCTGACCGGCTGGGGCCAGACCGGGCCGCTGGCGCCCCGCGCCGGGCATGACATCACCTATGCCGCCATCGCCGGCGTGCTGCACGGCGTCGGACCGAAAAGCCAGCCGGTTCCGCCACTTAACATCGCCGCCGACTATGCCGGCGGCTCGGCGTTTCTGGTCATCGGCGTGCTGGCGGCGCTGCTGCGCGCCCGCGAGACCGGCGCCGGCCAGGTGGTCGACGCGGCGATGACCGAGGGCGCGGCGGCGCTGACCAGCCTGTTCCATTCCCTGCTCGCCGCCGGCGTCTGGAAGGACGCGCGCGAGGCCAACATCATCGACGGCGGCGCGCCCTTCTACGGCGTCTATGAATGCGCCGGCGGCGGCCATGTCGCCGTCGGGCCGCTTGAGCCGCAATTCTTCGCCGAACTGGTCGACGGCCTCGGCCTCGACCCCGAATGGAAGCAGGCGCAGTACGACCAGACCCGCTGGGCGGAGCTGAAGGCGCTGCTGGCCGAAACCTTCAAAACCCGCACCCGCGACGACTGGGCGGCGCGGTTCGAGACAAGCGACGCCTGCGTCGCCCCGGTGCTCAGCCTGCGCGAGGCGCCGGCGCATCCGCACAATCTGGCGCGGGAAAGCTTCGCCTTCAGAGAGGGTTATCCCCAGCCCGCCCCGGCGCCGCGCTTTTCCAGGGACGCGCCGCAAATCGCCCGCCCGCCCTGTTTCATGGGCGAGCACGGGGCGGAGGTCCTGACCGAAGCCGGCTTCGACGCCGATTTCATCAACGCCTTGCGCGCCTCCGGCGCCCTGCTGGAGGCGTGAGCGATGCCCGGCCGCATCGTCATCATCGGCGGCGGGCAGGCGGGGGTGCAGCTGGCCGATACCCTGCGCCGTGAAGGGCATGAGGGCGAAATCGCGCTGATCGCCGCCGATCCGGACTGGCCCTATCAGCGACCGCCGCTGTCGAAAGCCTATCTGACCGGCGATTTCGCGGCTGAGCGCCTGCCGTTGCGGCCGCCGGCGTTTTACGAAACGGCGCGGATCGATTTGCGGCGCGGGACGGCGGCGGTGTCCATCGACCGCGCGGCGAAAACCATCGCCCTATCGAAGGGCGACGCGCTCGCCTATGACGCGCTGGTCCTCGCCACCGGGGCGAAGGTGATAATCCCCCCGATCCCCGGCGCCGGCCTGCCGGGGGTGTTCGTGCTGCGCACCCTGGCCGACGCCGATGCGATCAAGGCGCGCATGGCGGACGCAAGCCGCGTCGTGGTGATCGGCGGCGGCTTCATCGGCCTGGAAACGGCGGCCTCTGCGCGAAAAATGCGTCAGGAGGTGACAGTGGTGGAGGCGCTGGACCGGCTGATGAAACGCGCCGTCAGCGCGCCGGTATCGGCCTTCTTCCACAGCCTGCACACAAGGCATGGCGTCGATATCCGCTATGACGCCAGGGTGTCGCGAATCCAGCCTGACGGTGAAGATTTGAGTATTGTTTTGTCAGTAGGTGGCAGCATAACGGCCGATCTGGTCATCCTCGGCGCCGGCGTGACGCCGGAGACGGCGCTGGCCGAAACCGCGGGCCTGGAGTGCGCCGATGGCGTTATTACTGACACATACTGCCGCACATCCGACGCGGCGATTTACGCCATCGGCGACTGCGCCCGCTGGCCCGACCCGCGAACCGGGCGGATGTTGCGGCTGGAATCGATCCAGACCGCCGCCGACCAGGCCCGGACGCTGGCCAAGACCCTGACCGGAACGCCCACCGGCTATGACGCCGTTCCCTGGTTCTGGTCCGACCAGTACGAGGTGAAGCTGCAGATGGCCGGCCTGTCCGAAGGTCATGACCGCGCCGTCACCCGCGGCGACCCGGACGCGGACGGCTTCTCGATCTTTTATTTCAGGGACGGCCGGCTGATCGCGGCGGATTCGATCAACGCCCCCGCCGACCATATGGCGGCGCGGAAAATTCTCGGCGCGCAGCCGCCGGAACTGACGCCGGAACAGGCCGCCGACCCGGCCTTCGACCTGAGGGCGGCTTTTTAGCGCCCCTGGCTGCCGGAATCCTGAAAACGCTGGTGAATGCAGGCGCCCTTCACTCGTCATTCCGGGCGCGGTGTGGCATGTAATGCTGCGCCGCAGACCCGGAACCCACCGAAGAGAAAGCAGCAAAACTTGCGGGCATCGCTCCCGCGACCGGCTTGCGAGGCGATTCCCGCAAGCGTCTTCCTCGCCTGCGGCAGGTTCCGGCTAGCGCTCCGGGCGCCTGCGGCGATCCGGAGCTTGGCCGGAATGACGAAAGAGTAGCGTACCGGGAGGCGAAGCTCCGCGCCTATTCCTCGTCCGCGAAATCCGGCACCGCGACGGCGTGGAAACCGGCGTCGACATGCAGCGTCTCGCCGGTGCAGGAATGGCCAAGGTCGGACAGCAGGTACAGCGCTGCGCCGGCGATGCCCTCCATCCGCGTGTCCTCTTTCATCATGCTCCATTCGCGCCCGGTCTTCATCAGCGCCCGGCCGCCGGAAATACCGGCCATGGCCAGCGTGCGTACCGGCCCCGCCGAGATGGCGTTGACGCGGATGCCCTTCGGACCGAGATCGCGGGCCATGTAGCGGGTGCTGGCCTCAAGCGCCGCCTTGGCGACGCCCATGACGTTATAGCTGGGCACCACGCGCTCGGCCCCCAGATAGGTCAGCGTCACCATCGACCCGCCATTGTTCATCAGCGGCCAGGCGCGGCGGCCGGCGTCGACGAAGGAAAACGCCGAGATCTCCATGGCGCGGCGAAAGCCCTCGCGAGTGGTCTTGTCGACGAAGCTGCCCTGCAGCTCCTCCTTGCCGGCGAACGCGATGGCGTGGACCAGAAAGTCCATGCCGCCCCATTTCTTTTCGATGGCGGCGAAGGCGGCGTCCATGTCGGCGTCGCTGGTCACATCCGCCGAGACCATGAAGGGTTCGCACGGCAGGCTTTCCACCAACGGGCGCACCCGGCGCTCCAGCTCCTCGCCCTGGTAGGAGAAGCACAGCTCCGCGCCCTGCGCCGCCAGCTGGCGGGCGATGCCCCAGGCGATCGAATTCCTGTTGGCCACGCCCATGATCAGGCCGCGCTTGCCCTTCATCAGCTCGCCGGCGGGAAAAACCTCTTCGCTCATCGCGATTCCTCTTTCTCGGGTTCAGGCCGCGTCAGACGCGGGACAGCACCAGCGTGCCATTGGCGCCGCCGAAGCCGAAACTGTTGGTCATCGCGGTCTCGATCTGCGCCGGTTTCGTCTCGGTGACGATCGGCAGCTCCAGCCGCGCGATCTCGGGGTCCATCTCGTCGACATTGATCGACGGGGCGACGAAGCCGTCCCGCATCATCAGCAGGGTGTAGATCGTCTCCTGCACGCCGGCCGCGCCCAGCGAATGCCCGGTCATCGACTTGGTGGCCGAGATCAGCGGCGCGTTGTTGCCGAACACCTCTTTCACCGCCTCGGCTTCCTTGATGTCGCCGACGGGGGTGGAGGTGGCGTGGGGGTTCAGATAGTCGATCTTGCGCCCGCCAAGGCCCGCCATCGCCATGCGCATGGCGCGCGCCGCGCCCTCGCCGGAGGGCGCGACCATGTCGTGCCCGTCCGAGGTGGCGCCATATCCGGTGATCTCGGCGTAGATCTTCGCGCCGCGCGCCCTGGCGCGCTCATACTCCTCCAGCACCACCACGCCGGCGCCCCCGGCGATGACGAAGCCGTCGCGATTGACGTCGAAGGCGCGGCTGGCGCGCTGCGGCGTCTCGTTATAACCGGTGGACATGGCGCCCATGGCGTCGAACAGGTTGGACAGCGTCCAGTGCAGCTCCTCGCCGCCGCCGGCGAACATCACGTCCTGCTTGCCCCACTGGATCTGCTCGGCCGCCGCGCCGATGCAGTGCAGCGAGGTGGTGCAGGCCGAGGAGATGGAATAGCTGAGCCCCTTGATCCGGAACGGAGTGGCCAGCGTCGCCGAGGCGGTGGAGCTCATCGCCTTCGGCACCGCGAACGGGCCGATGCGGCGCGGACCCTTGTCGCGCGTGATGTCCGCGGCCTCGACGATCGCCTTGGTCGACGGCCCGCCGGAGCCGATGATCAGCCCGGTGCGTTCGTTCGAGACGTCCGACTCCTCCAGCCCGGCGTCGGTAATGGCCTGCACCATCGACATCCATGTCCAACCCGAACCGGCGCCCATGAAGCGCATGGCGCGTTTGTCGACATGCTCCGCGGGATCGACGCCGGGGTCGGCGTGCACCTGGCACTTGAAGCCGAGATCGGCGTAGACCGGCGCGTGCACGACGCCGCAGTAGCCCTCGCGCAGCGATTCGGCCACGGCCTCCGCGCCGATGCCAATGGCCGAGACGATGCCGATGCCTGTGATCACGACGCGGCGCATCTGGGGGGTGTCCATCATCATGGGGCGCTCCTCAGTCTTGGCCCGCCTGGCGGGCGAGGTCTTCGGGCTTGAACAGGCCGACGCGCAGGTCTTTCGCCTCGTAGATCTTGCGGCCGTCAGCGAACACGGCGCCATCACCGATCGACAGGATCACCGACCGGCGGATCACCCGCTTCATGTCGATCTCGTAGCGCACGGTCTTCACGTCCGGCGTCACCTGGCCAGAGAATTTCACTTCGCCGACGCCGAGGGCGCGGCCCTTGCCCGGCGAACCCGACCAGCACAGGAAGAACCCCACCAGCTGCCACATCGCGTCCAGCCCCAGGCAGCCCGGCATAACCGGGTCGCCGGGAAAATGGCATTCGAAGAACCAGCGCTCCGGATCAATGTCCAGTTCGGCCTCGATGCGGCCGCGGCCATAGGCGCCGCCGTCCTCGCTGATATGGGTGATGCGGTCCATCATCAGCATCGGCGGCGCCGGCAGCTGGGCGTTGCCGGGGCCGAACATTTCGCCGCGCGCGCAGCGCAGCAGGTCTTCATAGGAAAGCGAGCTGGGACGTTCCGTCATCAGGTTCCGGCCGGCTGGCGCGGCGCGAAAACAGGCCGCGGACCGCGTCTTTCACCTCCGGCCGGGCGCATCCCGGGCCGGTTCAGCGGCCAGCGGTATCATGCGCGGCGGCGGCGCTCAAGGCGGGCGTCTCGGCCAGTTCGTACGGGTATATCCCCCACAGCCCGGACGTGTCCGCCCAGCCGCGCAGACCCTGCGCCTCCAGCCGGCACCAGCCGGCGCGGCAGCGCTCCAGCCACAGCACCGCGCCCGGCTCCGCCACCGCCTCTTCCGGCGCGTCGGCGCGCGGCCGGGCGCGTAACGGCGTCTCGGTCCGCACATACACCGCGCGGCGCCCGGACAGCACGCTCTGGTGCATCCAGGTCACCTCGCCCTCCGGATCGCGCACCCGGCGCCAGTCCGGAGTTTCGGCGATCACCTCCACCGGCAGGCCGGCGCGGGCGTAGCGCCAGGCGACGGGGTGGGCGCGACTCGGCCCGATGCGGCCGTTCACGGCGCCGAACTTCAGCGTCACGAATCGCGGCACCGGCTGGCCGGAGGGCGTCGTCTCCGGCGTCGCCGCGGCGGCGGGGGCGGCGGCGAGTATGAGGAGGAGGGAGAAAAGGATGATGCGGAACATGTTCAAGCCATGCGCCATGCATGGTGAAAGGGGGGTAAACGGAATGTTTCTGGACGGGCGCGCCGGCGGCGGCGATGCTGTCCCGCCTGACAAGGGGAGATCGCCATGACATTCCGCTGCATCCTGCCCGCCGCGGCGCTCGCCGCATTACTCGCCACACCCGCCGCGGCGCAACGCGAACTGACCGTTGAGACCACGGAGCTGCGCGGCGGAATCGTGATGGTCAATTCCGGCATCGCCGGCAATCTCGCCGTGCTGCCGGGACCGGACGGGGTGCTGGTGATCGACAATCACCTGCCCGACACCGGCCCGGCGACCGAGGCGGCGATCGCGGACATCGCCGGAACCGGCGTGCCGCGCTTCATCCTCAACACCCACTGGCACGGCGACCATACCGGCGGCAATCATCATTTCGCGCACCAGGGAACGGCTATCGCCGCGCATCATAATGTGCGCGAACGGTTGCTGGCCGCGGCGGCGGAATGGACCGAGGCCGACGGCGCCCTGCCGATCATCACCTTCGGCCACGACCTGACCTTTCACATGAACGGCCAGACCGTGACCGCCACCCACGTTCCCGGCGCCCATACCGATGGCGACGTGATCGTGCATTTCCCCGAGGCCGACGTGATCCATATGGGCGACCTGTTCTTCTCCGGCCTGTTTCCCTACATCGACCTCGATTCCGGCGGCTCGGTCGCGGGTTATATCGCCGCCCAGCGCCGCGGTCTGGCCATGGCCGGCCCGGACACCTGGATCATCCCCGGCCACGGGCCGCTGTCGACGCGCGCCGAACTGGCCGCGGCGGCGGACATGCTGGAGCAGGCGCAACGGCGCGTCGCGGCGCTGGTCGAACAGGGGCTGAGCCTGGAGGAGGTGATGGACGAAAACCCGCTCGCCGACCTCGGCGAGACCTGGAGCTGGCGCTTCATCACCACCGAAAGGATGACGGCGATTCTCTATCGCGACGCGGCTTCACAATAACGCTTTCAACCCGGTTGCGGCGCATTTATCCTGCACGCTGACGCCGCAGCGAGGGGGAAGCAGCATGCGGAAGTTGTTGAGAGTCGCCGCCTTACTGGCACTGGCGGCGCTGGGCGCCCCTGCGGGCGCTGCGCAATACGGACAGGCTGCAGAGCCTCTACCGTTACGTAATTATCTAGCTCCAGCCCAGCAATTCTCCCCCCAGCTATCACCCTCGGGCCGCTATCTCGCCTACTTCCAGATGCGTCCCGCCCGCGACGGCGGCGACCTGCTGGTGGTGCGCGATCTCGACGCGCCGGACCCGGCCGCCGCCAGCCGCGCCGCCGGGTTCGACGTGGCGGAGATCCGCTGGCTGCAGTGGGCCAGCGAGGAGCGGCTGCTGGTCGGCGTTTCGGCGCGCGTCGACGTGCGCGTGGGCGGCACACGCCATGTCGTCGAGGTGCCGATGACCCGGGTGCTGTCGATCCGCCGCGAGGCGCTGACCCAGCCCGTGGTGCTGATGCAGGAGGAAAGCCGCCGCATGGCCGGCGCGATCTACAACCTGCGGCTGGCGACAGTGACCGATTTCCTGCCCAATGATCCCGACCATGTGCTGATGCCGGCGCGCCGCGGCCGCATGCTGCACCTGTTCCGGGTCAACCTGGCCACCGGCGCGTCCGAGCTGGTCGAGCGCGGCAGCGCCCTGACGCTTGGCTGGCACGCCGACGCCTCCGGACGGCCGGTGATGCGCGTCGATAGGTCCGACAGCGGGCGCCGGGTGTTCGTGTATCTGCGGGAAGGCGCGACGGACCGCTGGCGCCGGGTCTCGGATTTCCGCATCAACGAGTTGTCGAACGCCGCGCAGCAATTCACCTGGGCCGGCCAGTCCGGCGATTCCGGCCAGGTCTATGTGCAGACCCGTCCGCAAGGCGCTGACCGTTCGGGCATTTATCTCTATGACATCAACCAGGGCCAGATCCTGCGCCAGGCGGCCGAACACCCGCAGGTCGACATCAGCCGGCCGCTGATCGATTCCCATACCGGCCGCTATGCGGGGTATTTCTTTATCGATGACCGGCTGCGCTTTCACTATCTGAACCCGGCGCTGCGCGCCCATTACGAAGGGCTGGAGGAGTTTTTCGCCGGCGAGGCCTCGGTGGTCCCGGTCGCGGCGCGCGGCGCGCGGATGCTGGTCTATGTCTCCGGCCCGCAGGAGCCGGGGGTCTATTATCTCTACGACATGGCCGCGGGCTCGATCGAGCCGCTGCTGAACAGCATGCCGGCGCTGCAGCCGGAACGGCTGGCGCCGGTGCGCATCGTCCGCTATCCGGCCCGCGACGGGCTGCAGATCACCGGTTATCTCACCGAGCCGCCCGGGGGCGCCGGGCCGCACACGCCGCTGGTGGTGATGCCGCATGGCGGGCCGGAATCGCGCGATATGTATGATTTCGACCCGCTGGCCCAGGTCATCGCCTCGCGCGGCTATGCGGTGTTTCAGCCGAATTTCCGCGGCTCCTCCGGCTATGGCCGCGCCTTCGCCACCGCCGGTTTCCGGCAATGGGGCGGCGCCATGCAGAACGACGTCACCGACGGCGTGCAATGGCTGGCCGCACAGGGCCTCGCCGACCCGCAACGGGTCTGCATCGCCGGGCTGAGCTATGGCGGTTATTCGGCGCTGGCGGGGGCGGCGCTGACGCCGGACCTGTACCGTTGCGCTGTCGCCGGGGCCGCGGTCACCAACCTGACGGCGTTCATCGACTACTGGCGTGAACGCGACGGGGACGCCCACTATTACTGGGTGGAGTCGATGGGCGACCCGCGCAGCGACCGCGCGGCGATGGACGCTGCCTCGCCGGTTCACCTGGCTGACCGCATCCGCATTCCGGTGCTGTTGTTCCACGGCGCCCGCGACGAGACCGTTCCGGTGGCGCAGAGCCGCGAGATGGTGCTGGCGCTGGCGCGCGCCGGGGTGGCGCACCAGTACCGGGAGTATCCGGGCCTTCGCCACCAGTTCCACGGCCGCGTTGAACAGATGGACGTCGCCCAGCGCATGCTGGCCCTGTTCGACAACACCATCGGCCCGCGCGCCGGGGCGACGGACCCGTTCGCCCTGTCAGGCCCCGCGGTTGAACTGCCGCCGCCCGCGGCGGACGACGAGGATTACCCCGAAACCGGCCTGGACGCGGAGGAAGAAGAGGACGGCGGCTGACCCCCGCAAACCGGACAGGCGGGGTCGGGCTTCAGCCGCGCCACCCGCGCCTGCCCGGACAGTCCGTCATAGAACAGCACCCGCCCGGCCAGCGGCGTGCCGGCGCGGACGATCCATTTCAGCGCCTCCAGCGCCATCATTGATCCGATCACCCCGGTCAGCGGCCCGGCGACGCCGGCGCGGGCGCAGGTCTCGGCCTCTGGCGGAACCTGCGGCACCAGGCAGCGATAGCAGGGGGCGCGGTCCTTCAGCGCCAGCCCCTTCGTCAGCCCCGCCGCGAACACCGCCACCTGCCCGTCCCAGCGCCCCAGCGCGCCGGAGACCAGGGCAATCCCCTCGTCATAACAGGCCTGGTTGACGATGAAGCGGGTTTCGAAATCGTCGGTGCCGTCCAGCACCAGGTCATGGCCGCGGATCAGTTCGCGGGCGTTATCCGCTGTCACCGCCTCCGCCCGCGCCGTTACCTCGCAGTGTGGATTCAGCGCCGCCAGCGCCGCTTTCGCGGCTTCGGCCTTGCCTGCACCGGTATCGGCCGTGCGGTAGAGGATCTGGCGCTGCAGGTTGTCGAGGCTGACCCGGTCCGGGTCGGCGATGGTCAGCGCCCCCGTTCCCGCCGCGGCCAGGTACATCGCCGCCGGACAGCCCAGTCCGCCGGCGCCGGTGATGAACACCCGCGCCGCGGCCAGCCTTTGCTGGCCCGGCCCGCCGATCTCGCGCAGCAGCAAATGGCGGGCGAAACGTTCTGGGTCTATCGCGCTCATGGCCGTCCCGATAGCATCGGCGCGCGCGCCTGTCTCGCCTTCAGGCGCGGTTCAGGCGCCGGCTTGCAGGCTGGCGGACGCTCAAGGGAAAGGGCTTATGATGCGGATTGCGGTGATGCTGGTTGCGGCGGCGGTTTTGGCCGGCTGCGCGACCGTGGAGGGTTACCGGCAGCAGACGGCGCTGTTCGTGGGCCAGCCCTCGGACGCGCTGCTGGTCGAACTGGGGCCGCCGGTGTCGCGCGAGCCGCTGTCGGGCGGCGGCGAGGTGTGGACCTATTACAGCCAGCAGCACCATTATGTCGCCGGCGGTCCGCGCACCGAGACCCGCACCCGCACCATCACCTGGCGCGACGACCGCGGACGCCGGCAAAGCCGCACCGAAACCTATGACGTGACGGTTTATGACCCGCCGCGCGAATGGTCCACCGACTGCGAAACCCGCTTCGTGATCGGTGCGGACGGCGTGGTGCGCGATTTCCGCTTCGAGGGCGAGGCCTGCCGCGCACCGGAGATACGCGAGGCGCGCTAGCGCAAGGCGCGTTTCAGCATCCGCGCCAGCAGGCCGCCGGTCAGCGCGCCGATGACGAAGGTCAGCCCCAGCACCGCCGCGCGCGGGGCCTCGAACGTCCATATCAGAAAGCGCAATTGCACATCGGCGAGGTTCTGCATGGTCAGCACGACAAGCAGAACCACCAGCGCCAGAACGAGAATCTTCACCGCAAGCCGCATGGCCTGATCTCCTTCCTTCGCTCGCCGCAAAGCCTTGCAGGCGCGGGCGAAGGGGTCAAATCAGCCGTTCTCGGCCAGGGCCTCGGCCCGCGCCGGGGTGGCGGCGTCGAGCAGGCGGTCGCCCTTGACCATCTGTTCGGTCAGGCGGCGGACATGGCTGAGCGCGTCCAGCGCCGCATCGGCGGCTTCCACCCCCGCCTCGCCCTGCGCCGCGGCGCGCAGCACCGCGGCCTTGGCGGCCTGATAGGCGGTCTCGAATTCGGCCAGCGCCGCTTCGCGCATCCCCGGGTGTTCCGGCCCCTCCGGCCCCGCCGATACCGTGATCGCGCGCCGGGAAGCCTTCAGGGTTTCAAGCGCGGCCTCGCGCGCGCCGTCTCCGCCCAGCGCGGCGATGGCGGCGCGCGCTTCCATCGCCGCCGGGGCCAGCCGCGCCGCCTCCTCGAAATAGCGCCCGACGCGCAGCATCACCGGAAACGCCTCGGCTTCGTCGCGCGGCATGCCCTGCATGCGCACCTTGGTGGCGAAATCGGATATCTCGCGCCCCAGCTGGCGGCAGGCGACGGCGCGGCGGGCCAGCGCGCCGCGCGCCCCCGGTTTCGGCGACAGCGCCAGCGCCGCCAGCGCCGCCGCCTCGTCCTGCAGCCGCGCCAGTTCGGCCCGGATCGCGGGCAGGGCCAGCGCCGGGGTGGCGCGCAGGGTGCGGTCGAGATGGCGGGGCCGGGCGATGTCGTCTTCGGCGCTGCGGAACAGGCGCTCCAGCCGCGCGGTCAGCAGGCCGGTCAGCGGCAGGGCGACGGCGACGCCCAGCAGTTTGAACGTGGTGTGGAAAATCGCCAGCACCGCCGCCGGGTTGCCGTCGGCGCCCATGACATGCCCGGCGGCGGCGACCGCCTGCAGCAGCAGCGGGAACAGCGCCAGCGCCACGGCGGCGGCGAGCAGGTTGAAGGCCACATGCCCGGCGGCGACGCGGCGGGCGTTGGCGGTGGCTGTCAGGGTGGCGAGAACCGCGGTCGACGTGGTGCCGAGGCTGGCCCCGATCACCGCCGCGGCCGCCGCCGGGACGCCGATCACCCCCTCTATCGCCGCGGTCAGCACGATGGCGATCGAGGCCGAGGACGACTGGGTCAGCAGGGTGATGCCGAAGCCGGCGATCAGCGCCAGCGCCAGCGCGCCGGCCCCGCCGCCCGCCGCGGCGGCGAAGGCCTCGGCCCCGTAGGCGTCGACCAGCCCGGCGAAGGCGGCCTTCAGGATCGTCAGACCGAGGAAGAACAGGCCGAAGCCGGTCAGCGCGTCGCCCAGACCCTGCAGCCGCTTGCCGGAGGCGGTGAAACGCAGCAACACGCCGGCGGCCAGGATCGGCAGCGCCAGCCGATCGACCGGCAGGCCGACGCCGACCGCCGCGACCAGCCAGCCGGTCATGGTGGTGCCGACATTGGCACCATAGACCACGCCCAGCGCCCGGCGCAGGTTCAGCACCCCGGCGTTGACGAAGCCGATCACCGCGACCAGCACGGCGCTCGACGATTGCAGCACCCCGGTGATCAGCGCCCCGGCGGCCACCCCGCGCAGCGCCGAGGACGTCCAGTCGCGCAGCAGATCGCGCAGGCCCCCGCCCGCCGCGGCCTTCAGCCCGTCGGTCATCATCGCCATGGCCAGCATGAACAGCGCCAGCCCGCCGGCGGCGTTGAGGATGATCGTCAGCATGCGATGCGTCCGGCGCGGATCATGGCGTGCAAACTAGCCGCGCGGGCACGGCCTTGTCAGTCTTTCTTCGCCAGCGTCCGGGCCAGTTCGGCGGCGGCGGCGAAATCCGGCGCGGTGCGGATGCGCGGTCGGCCCCGCATCAGGCCCATCCCGGCGACGATCCGGCGCGGCTGCGGCTGCAGCCCCGCCAGAATGACGCGGCAGTTCTCGCGCTTCAGGCGTCTCAGAAGCTCCTCCAGCCGGCCGGCGCCGGTGGAATCGATCAGCGGCACCGCCGACAGGTCGAGAATGAATACATCCGGCGCGCCGGAAATGGCGTCGATCACCGCCGTCATGCGTCCAGCGACACCGAAGAACAGCGGCCCGCGCACGGTGAAGCTCTCCACCCCCGGCGGCAAGGCGGGGCGGCGCCCGCCATTGCGGGCGCGGTCGGGCGCGTCGCCCTCTATCACCGGTCCGGCGCCGGTGGAGATGCCGACCACCTCGCTCATCCGGTGCATGAACAGCACCGCCGCCAGCACCACCCCCACCTGGATCGCCACCGTCAGGTCGACCAGCACGGTGAGGAAAAAGGTCAGCACCAGCACCAGCCGGTCGCCGGCGGGGCCAGTGTTGAGCAGGCGGCGGAAACGGGCGATCTCGCTCATGTTCCAGGCCACCACCACCAGCACCGCGGCCAGCGCCGCCAGCGGCGCGAAGGCGGCCAGCGGCGCCAGGAACAGCATGAAGGCGAGCAGGAACACCGCGTGCATCATGCCCGCCACCGGCCCTTTCGCCCCGGCGCGGATGCTGGTGGCGGTGCGGGCGATAGCGCCGGTGGCCGGCAGGCCGCCGAACAGCGCCGAGCCGATATTGGCCACGCCCTGCGCCGTCAGTTCGCAGTTCGAGCGGTGGCGCGCCCCGGTCATGCCGTCGGCGACCATGGCCGAGAGCAGCGATTCCACCCCGGCCAGAAAGGCGATGGTCAGCGCGCTGGGGACCAGCGCCGCGAGACGCGAAAAACTGATGTCGGGCAGCGAGGGCGCCGGCAGGCCGCGCGGCAGCTCGCCGAAGCGCGACCCGATGGTCTCGACCGGCAGGTTCAGCAGCGCCACGGCCAGCGCCGCCAGCCCGATGGCGATCAGAAAACCCGGCGCGCGCGGCGCGAAACGGCGCAGGACCAGGATCAGCGCCAGCGCGCCGCCGGCGATGGCCGTGGTTGTAAAATCCAGCGTGTCCGCCGCCGCCAGCAGCACCCGCAGCTTGTCCATGAAGTCCGCAGGCAGAACCGCGATGTCCAGCCCGAAGAAATCCTTGACTTGGCTGATCAAAATGATGACGGCGATGCCGGCGGTGAAGCCGGTGACCACCGGGTCCGGAATGTATTTCACCCACGACCCAAGGCGCAGCAGCCCGGCCAGAATCAGCACCATTCCGGCCATCAGCGTGGCGATGACCAGCCCGTCATAGCCGTGAACGGCGATGACGTTGAACACCACCACCACGAAGGCCCCGGTCGGCCCGCCGATCTGATAGCGCGAGCCGCCCAGCGCCGAGATCAGGAAACCGGCGACGACGGCGGTGACCAGCCCCTTGTCGGGCGTCGCGCCCGACGCGATCGCCAGCGCCATGGCCAGCGGCAGGGCGACGATGGCCACCGTCAGCCCGGCCAGCGCGTCGGCGCGCAGATCGGCCCAGCCATAGCCGCGGCGCAGAACCGTGTAGAGCTTCGGGGTATAGAGCCGCCAGCCCCCGATCAGGTCGGGGGTCCGCGGCGTGGCGGGTTTGCGGGCGGGAGTCTTCAAGGCGACCGGCGGGGCGGGCGTGACAAGGGAATCAATCCCCTATGCGCCCGCCGCGCCGGTAATGCAAAATCACGCTTTGTTGCCGGAAGAGCGTTTCAGTCCGCCCGGTGGCCTTCGGCGCCTTCCGCCGCCGCCAGCGGCAGTTCGGTGAAACCTTCCAGCGTGCCCGTCTCTTCCGCATCGCGGGCGATGTCGACCGCGCTGCGCGCATAGGCGGTCAGCAGCCGCGCCACCGACAACAGCGCGTCTTCATGCGTGCGCTCGTATCCGTGGCTGGCGTCGACACCGAAGGTGACCAGCGCCGTGCGCACGTCGGCCCCGCCCTCCACCGCCGAGGCGTTGTCGGAGCGGTAGTGGCGGAACAGGTCGCGCTGGAAGGGGATGGCGTGATGCTCGCACAGGCCGATCAGCTTGCGGGTCAGGTGGAAATCGAACGGGCCGGTCATGTCGGCCATGGCGATGGTGACGCCGGTCTCCTTCGACGCCTGTCCCGGCGCGCAGGCCCCGTTGTCCACCGCCACCATCGCGGCGACGTCATGGGTGAGGATCGACGAGGCGCCGACGCCCACCTCTTCCGAAATCGAGAACAGGAACAGGGTGTCGACCACGGGCGTCACCTTCGCCTCGGTGATCGCCTTCATCGCCGCCAGCATGGCGGCTGCGCCCGCCTTGTCGTCGAGATGGCGCGAGGCGATATAGCCGTTGTCGATGAACTCCGGCTGCGGATCGATGGCGATGATGTCGCCCACCGCGACCCCGAGGCGCTCGGCGTCCGCCGCGCTCTGCATCGGCGCGTCGACGCGCAGTTCGACATGGTCCCAGCCCACCGGCTGGGTATCGATCTCCTCGTTATAGACATGGCCCGAGGCCTTCAGCGGCAGGATGGCGCCGCGATAGCCGCCGCGGCCGGTGAACACGGTGCAGCGGGCGCCCTCGGCGAAGCGCGCCGACCAGTGACCGATCGGCGCCAGCCGCATGCGGCCATTGTCCTTGATGCCCGCCACCTGCGCGCCCAGCGTGTCGAGATGGCTGATGATCGCGCGGGCCGGCTGCGCCGCCTTGCCCGGAATGCGGGCGCGGATGGCGCCGCGCCGGGTCAGCTCGAACTCCACGCCCATGCGCTCAATCTCGGCGCAGGTCCAGCGCGCCGCCTCGTCGGTGTAACCGGTCGGGCTGGGGATGGAGAGCAGGGTTTTCAGCGTCTCCAGCAGATAGTCGCGATCAATGGGCGGCAGGGCGGGCTTGCGGGTCATGACTCCTCGGCGTCGGTTCGGGCGGACTGGGGGAACAGCAGGTCTATGAAGCGTTCGGCCGTCGGCTGCGGCTCGTGATTGGCCAGGCCCGGGCGCTCATTGGCCTCGATGAACACGAACTGGCCGCGATCCGGCGCCTCGACAATAAAATCCATGCCGGCGACGGGAATGCCGATGGCGTCCGCGGCCTTCAGCGCCGCCTCGGCGATATCGGGGTGCAGAACGCCGGTCACGTCGTGCAGCGTGCCGCCGGTGTGCAGATTGGCGGTGCGGCGCACCTCGATACGCTCGCCCTTGGGCAGGACATCGTCCAGCGCATGGCCCGCGGCCTTCACGCAGCGTTCGGTCTCGGCGTCCAGCGGGATGGTGGATTCCCCGCCCGTCGCCGCGGCGCGGCGGCGCGACAGTCCCTCGATCAGCTTGCGTACGCTGGTCTTGCCGTCGCCGGCGACCGAAGGCCGCTTGCGCAGCGCCGCGGCCACCACCTCGCCGCCGATCACCACCACGCGCAGATCATCGCCCGGCGCATAGGTTTCGACCAGCACGTCCGGGCATTGTGCGCGCGCCGCGGCGATGGCGGTTTTCATCTCCGCCGCCGTCTTGACACCGACGCTGACCCCCCGGCCCTGTTCGCCGCGCACCGGCTTGACCACCACCGACCCGGCGCGTTTCAGCAGCGCCTTCACCGCCGCTGCGTCATCGGCGGAAACCGCCTCGGCCACCGGAATGCCGGCCCGGCGGGCGATGCGCCGGGTGACCTGCTTGTCGTCGCAGCGGCTCATGGCCACCGCGGTGGTCAGTTCGGACAATGATTCCCGGCACACGACCGAGCGGCCGCCCCAGGTGAGCCGGAAGAAGCCGCCCTCGGCGTCCAGAACCTCCACGGCGATGCCGCGGCGGCGGGCCTCGGCGGTGATGATGCGGGCATAGGGATTCAGTTTCGCCTCTTCCGGGTCTTCGCCGGCGAACAGGCTTTCATTGATCGGGTTCTTGCGCTTGACCGAGAAGAACGGCACGCGGCGAAAGCCGAGTCGTTCGTACAGCGCGATGGCGTGTTCATTGTCGTGCAGCACCGACAGGTCCAGATACGCCGCGCCACGCGCCAGCATGTGTTCGGCCAGGCGCCGCACCAGCATCTCGCCGATGCGGGCGTGCGTGGCGCGCGGATCGACAGCCAGGCACCACAGCGAGGCGCCGCGCTCGGGATCGTTGAAGGCGCGGGCATGGTCGACGCCGGTGATAGCGCCGATCACCTCGCCGCTGTGTTCATCCTCGGCCACGAATACGGTCAGCACCCGGCTGTCGCGCCGTTTCCAGAAAAATTCCGGCGCCACCGGCACCATGCCGTGCGCCGCATAGATGCGGTTGACGGCGCGGGCGTCGGCCTCTGACGTCAGACGGCGAATCAGGAAGCCGCGCGCCGTCTCGCGCGGCGGGCGGTATCCGGCCAGATCCAGCCGGTAGGTGTGCGACGGGTCCAGGAACAGCGCCTGCGGCGCCTGGGCCAGCAGCACATGCGGATCGCGCACATACACGGCGATGTCGCGACGGCCGGCCTGTTCGGCCTCCAGTGCGGCGTAAAGCGCCTCGGCGCTGGCGAAGGACTGGGCGAACACCAGCCGGCCCCAGCCGCAATCGAGGATCGCATCCGGCGTCATCGGCGCCGCGCCGTCTTTCACCGGCGCTTCACCGGCCAGGCCGCGCTTGCGCCGCAGCCGGTGGTCCAGCGCCCGGGCGCTGGCTCGCGGCGGATGCGCGGGGCCGCTCACGCCGCCCGCGCGGCCTGCGCCGCCGCGCCGTCATGTTCGGCCAGCCACAACGCCAGCACCCCCGCCTGCCAAAGCTTTGAGCCGCGCAGCGGCGTTATCTGGCCCTCCGGATCGGCGAGCAGGCGGTCGACATAGGCGCCGCGCATGATGCCGCGATCGCGGAAATCCTTCGACGTCACGGCGTCGCGCACCAGCTCCAGATAGGGGCCGCGCAGATATTTCAGCGCCGGAACCGGGAAATAGCCCTTCGGCCGGTCGATCACTTCATGGGGCAGCACGTCGCGGCCGATGGTCTTCAATACGCCCTTGCCGCCATCGGCGGTCTTCAGCGCCGCCGGGCAGCGCGCGGCCAGCTCCACCAGTTCATGGTCCAGAAACGGCGTGCGCGCCTCCAGCCCGAAGGCCATGGTCATGTTGTCGACCCGCTTGACCGGATCGTCGACCAGCATGACATGGCTGTCGATGCGCAGCGCCTTGTCGACCGGGCTTGAGGCGCCGGGACGGGCGAAATGTTCGCGCACATAATCCAGGGCGTGGTCTGCGCCCTGCCAGCGCGGGTCCAGCGTTTCTCTCATTTCGGCGTGATCGCGGTCGAAAAAGGCGGCGGCGTAGGCGGCCAGCGGATCATTGGCCCCCGCCATCGGCGGATACCAGTGATAGCCGGCGAACACCTCGTCCGCGCCCTGGCCGGACTGCACCACCTTCACATGCTTCGAGACCTCTTCGGACAGCAGGTAGAAGCCGACGCAGTCATGGCTGGTCATCGGTTCGGACATGGCGCGCACCACCCCTTCCAACGCCGGCAGCGCGCGTTTGGTTTCAACGATGATCTTGTGATGCGCAGTCCCGAAGCGTTCGGCGATGATGTCGGAATACTGGAATTCGTCGCCCGCCTCGCCGCCGACGCTCTCGAAGCCGATCGAGAACGTGTTCAGCCCCTTCGCCCCCGCCTCAGCCAGCAGCGCCACGATCAGCGACGAATCCAGCCCGCCGGACAGCAGCACCCCCACCGGCACGTCGGCGACCAGGCGGCGCTTCACCGCCGCGCGCAGGGCCGCCTCGATGCGCTCGCGCCAGTCCTGCTCCGTAAGCTTCGCCTCGTCCGGCGCCGGGTCATAGGACGGCGACCAGTACTGGTGCTGTTTGCGGCGCCCGTCCGGCTCCACGGTCATCACCGTGGCGGGGGGCAGTTTGCGCACCCCGGCGAACAGGGTGCGCGGCGGCGGCACGACGGCGTGGAAGCTGAAATAATGGTTCAGCGCCACGGGATCGATCGACCGGTCGACGCCCCCCGCCGCCAGCAGCGCCGGCAGGGTGGAGGCGAAGCGCAGCCCGTTCGCCAGCTCGCTGTAATACAACGGCTTGATGCCCAGCCGGTCGCGCGCCAGCGTCAGGCGGCCGCTGTCCCGCTCGGCGATGGCGAAGGCGAACATACCCTTGAACCGGTTCACGCAATCCGGCCCCCAGGCGTGGAACGCCTTCAGGATCACCTCGGTGTCGCTGGTGGAGAAGAAGCGATAGCCCTTGCCCTCCAGTTCGGCGCGCAGTTCGCGGTGGTTGTAGATGCAGCCGTTGAAGGCCAGCGTCAGGCCGAGCTCCGCATCCTCCATCGGCTGGCGGCCGGCCTCGGACAGATCGATGATCTTCAGCCGCCGGTGCGCCAGACCGGTCGGGCCGCGCACGGCCAGACCCGCCCCGTCCGGGCCGCGCGGCACCATGCTGGCCGCCATGGCCGACAGGGCGCCCGCATCGGCGGGACTGGCGTCAAAACGTATTTCACCGGCGAGTCCGCACATCGGATCGTCTTTCCTTATACGACAGAATTGGAGAAACACCACGCAGGCAGGCGCAGCGAAGCGGGTTCGCCGAAATAGTTATATGTTCGATTAAGCCAAATCAATGTAAACGCTGCATGTTGGGTCCATTCGACGCATCCTGAAGTGATATTTTCACCGGATTGTCATGCGCCACGTGCTTGATCCGGCGAAATCCGCCACTATGTTGCGCGCCTCAACCGTTCCCCAGTCGCCCGTCGTGCGGCCGCACCGCTGGCCGCGCGCGAAGGAGGTTTAGTGAATCACCGCCATTCCCGTACGCCCCGCCGTTTCGTTCCCGCCGGCCGCATCGCCGCCGTCGCCGCCCCCAGCTTCAACGCCGACGATCTGCTGACCGCGTCCGAGCCGCTGGAGCGCCGCGGCTATTCCGTCGCCGTGGTCTCGAACAAGGTCGCCATGCTGACTGCGAAGACCACGCGCGGCGAGGACGTGCACTTCGTGCCCGCCTCCACCGTCGGCGACATGGATTTCGACCGTTATTGCGGCCTGATCCTGCCCGGCGGCGCATCGGAAATCGGCGACAGCGCCCGGGCGGCGGTGGACCGCTTCCTGAAGGCCGGCAAGCCGGTGATCGCGTTGTCAGACGGGGTGGCGCTGCTGGCCGAGGCCGCGAACGCGCCTGACGCCGCCGGCGCCGAGGCCGCGATCTCCGTGCGCGGCCAGGTGTTCGCGGCCCGCGGCGAGACCGCGGCGGCGGACGCCGCCGATGTTTTCGCTGAAGCCGTCGCAGCCTAGCATTCCTCACGGCGATGTGACCGGCGGCGCTTAGGCGCCGCGCCGGTGTTGACATATATCAGGCATCAGAAGGTTGCGAACCGCCGCCGTAATCCGCCCGTCATGTTCCGTTAAGGCGCGGGGACGGCTTGTGGAGTCTTTGAAAACAGGCCTCGGCATGCGTCCCCCCAGCCTGACGTATCGAGGCCTGTCAGGCGCCGCCGGGCATTCCCTGTCCCCGCCCGGCGGCGCCGCCTTTCCTCACCATTCGATCTCGCGTCCGTCGTAATTGAAGAAGCGGCCGCTGGCCTGCAGCGTCAGCGCGTCGATCACCGCCTGCTGGCCGCGCGCCGAATCCTCCGCCGTCAGCGTCGCGCCCGGCCCGCCCATGTCGGTCTTGACCCAGCCGGGATGCAGGACCGCCACGGCGATCCCGCGCGGCCTCAGGTCTATGGCCAGCGACTTGCCCACCGCGTTCAGCGCCGCCTTGGAGGCGCGGTAGGCGTAGTAACCGCCGGAGCCGTTGTCGCCGATCGAGCCCATGCGGCTGGACTGCAGGACGATCTTCTTCGCTTGCGACTTCGCCACGCGGTCCGCGAACGCCTCGGCCAGCGCCAGCGGCGCCTGGGCGTTGACGCGCATCAGCTCGATAAAGGCCTCGTCCGCCGCCGCGCCGAAGCCCTGCCGCCCGCGCGGCCCCATCAGGCCGGCGTTGGCGAACAGCACGTCCACCGGCCCGGAGGCCGCCGCCGCCAGCGCCCTGGCCGAGGCCGGATCCGCCGCGTCATAGGCATGGACCGACAGGCGCCCGCCGCCATCATCCAGCGCGTTCAGCGCCGCGGCGGCGCCGGGGTTGCGGCAGGCGGCGATAACGCGCCGGCCGCGCTGCAGGTAAAGCGCCGCATGGGCGAGACCGAGGCCGCGATTGGCCCCCGTGATCAAAACCGTTTCCATCTTCCACGCTCCCGTTGCGGTCCAGGCGCGGCCATGCTAGCGCCCCGCCTGCGCGTGGCCAGCCCGGCTCGCGCGGCGCCGTGTGGCGCTTGAACGCCGCGCGAACCCGGCTAGGCTCGCGCAAGGATCGACCGAACGGGGGAGCGGCAGGCATGACCGCCGGCGCCGGCGTAGTTTACGCCTTCAAACGGGCCGCTTTCGACAAGGCCGCGGCCGCCACCTGGAAACAGGCCTTCTCCGCCCCGCCCGATGCTGCGGCGAAATCGCTTCTGGCCCAGATCTACGACGACGCGCTGGCCGAGGATCTCGAAGGCGTCTCCGCCGACGCCCTGGCGCGGCTGGCCGCCGGGTTCTGGGGATGGAGCGCCGGGCGCAAACCGGGCCAGATCATCGTGCGCGTGTTCAAGGCCGGGGGCGGCCTGCGGCGCGACATTCTTGAAATCGCCGGGCCGGACCGGCCTTTCCTTGTCGATTCGGTGATGGGCGAGATCGGGGCGCAGGGCCTGGACGTGCTGGCCATGTTCCACCCGATCATCACCGTGAAGCGCCCGGGTGAAGCGCGCGCGCGCGACGAATCGCTGATCCAGGTGCATGTCGAGCCGCTGGACAGCTCGGCCCGCGAGCGGCTGGAAACCGGCGTGCGCGACACCCTGAACGACGTGGCGCAGGCCACACAGGACTGGGCCGACATGCGCAAGGCTATGGATGATTCCATCGCCCGCCTGGAAGGCGCCGAAACCCGCGGCGACGCGGAGGAAAAGACCGAGGCGCTGGCTTTCCTGCGCTGGTTGCGCGACGACCATTTCGCCTTCCTGGGCAGCCGTATTTATGATTTCGGCATCGGTGAAGACGGCGCCGTCGAGGCGCGGCAGCCGAGGGTGCGCAAGGGGTCCGGCCTCGGCATATTGCGCGATTCCAGCCGCCACGTGCTGCGCAAGGGGTCCGAGCCGGCGATGCTGACTCCGGCGATCGAGGCGTTCCTGAACGAACCCAGCCCGATCATCGTCGCCAAGGCCAATATCAAGTCGCGCGTCCACCGCCGCGTGTACATGGATTATATCGGCGTCAAGCAGTACCGCGAGGATGGCGCGGTTTGCGGCGAGGCGCGCTTTGTCGGCCTGTTCACGGCCGAGGCCTATGACCGCATGGCGCGCGACGTTCCGCTGTTGCGCCGCAAGGTGCGCCGGGTGCTGGAGCGCGCCGGTAAAACGCCCGGAACCCACAACGAAAAGAAGCTGCGCAACATCGTCGAGAACTATCCGCGCGACGAGCTGTTCCAGGCCAACGAGGACGAGCTGCTGGAGATCAGCCTCGGCGTGCTGCACCTGTTCGACCGGCCGCGCACCAAGATGTTCATCCGCCGCGACCGGTTCGACCGCTTCATATCGGTGCTGCTGTTCGTGCCGCGCGACCGCTACAGCTCGAAGGTGCGCGAACAGGCGGGCGAGCTGATCCGCGAGGCCTATAACGGCCGCATGTCGGCCTATTATCCGCAGTTCGGCGACGGCCCGCTGGCGCGGGTGCATTTCATCATCGGGCTTGAACCCTACAATCACCCCGAGCCGGACCTTTACGAACTGGAACGCCGGGTCGCGCATCTGGCGCGCACCTGGGACGATGATTTCGTTTCGCTGGCGCGCGACAGATTCGACGAGCCGCTGCGCGCGCGCCTGCCCGCCTGGCGCGACGCCTTCACCGCCGGCTATCGCGAGCGCTATGGCGCCGAAGAGGCCGTCGCCGACATGGCGCGCATCGAGGCGCTGGCCGGGGAGAACACCCTCGACGCCCGCCTGCGCCGCGATCCGGAAGATTCCGGCGATCGCCTGCGCCTGAAAATCTATCAGTCCGGGGCGCCGGTGACTTTGTCGGCGGTGCTGCCCGTGCTGGAGAACATGGGTCTGACCGTGCTGGCGGAGGCCGGTTACCCGGTTCGCCGCAAGGCGCTGAACGGCGCCGACCCGCCGCTGGTCTGGGCGCATGACTTCGAAATGCGTTTCGCCGGGCTGGGCGAACGGCCGGTCGAGGAGATCGCCCCGGCTTTCGAGGCGGCGCTGCTGGCCGTGTTCGACGGCCGCGCCGAGGATGACGGCTTCAACCGGCTGATCCTTCAACTGGGCGTCGGCTGGCGCGACGCCGCTTTCCTGCGCGCCTGCGCGCGTTATCGCCAGCAGTCGGGCATGGACCCGTCGCAGGCGATCCAGGAAGAGGCCCTGGCCGCCAATCCGAAGATCGTCGCCGGGCTGCTGGAGCTGGCGAAGGTCAAGTTCGATCCGTCGCTGGATCTCGACATGGCGGCGCGCAAGCAGAAGGCCGACGAAATCGACGACTCCCTGCGCGCGGCGCTGGACGCGGTCGCCAGCCTTGATCATGACCGGGTGCTGCGCCGGCTGCTGCGCCTGGTCGAGGCGACGCTGCGGACCAATTTCCACCAGGCCGGGCCGGACGGGGCGCCGCTGGACCATATCTGCCTGAAGATCGCCAGCCGCGATCTCGAGGACCTGCCGCTGCCCAAGCCCTATCGCGAGATTTTCGTCTGCTCGCCGCAGGTGGAGGGCGTTCATCTGCGCTTCGGCCCTGTCGCGCGCGGCGGACTACGCTGGTCGGACCGGCGCGATGATTTCCGCACCGAGGTGCTGGGCCTGGTCAAGGCGCAGCAGGTGAAGAACGCCGTCATCGTGCCTGTCGGCTCCAAGGGCGGCTTCTACCCCAAGCAGTTGCCGCGCGGCGGAAGCCGGGAAGAGGTGCAGGCCGAAGGGGTGAGCGCCTACAAGGCCTTCATCCGCGGCCTGCTGGACGTGACCGACAATATCGGGCCGGACGGGGCGGTGGTCCCGCCGGACGGCGTGGTGCGCTGGGACGCCGACGACCCCTATCTGGTGGTCGCCGCCGACAAGGGCACCGCGACCTTCTCCGACATCGCCAACGGCGTGGCGGTGGACGAATACGATTTCTGGCTCGGCGACGCCTTCGCCTCCGGCGGCTCTGCCGGCTATGACCACAAGGGCATGGGCATCACCGCCCGCGGCGCCTGGGAATCGGTGAAGCGGCATTTCCGCGAGATGGGCAAGGACATCCAGTCGGAGCCCTTCACCGTCATCGGCGTCGGCGACATGTCGGGCGACGTGTTCGGCAACGGCATGCTGTTGTCGAAACAGATCCGCCTTGTCGCCGCCTTCGACCATCGCGACATTTTCATCGACCCCGACCCTGCCGATCCCGGAGCCAGCTGGGCGGAGCGCAAGCGGCTGTTCGATCTGCCGCGCTCGTCCTGGCAGGACTATGACGCCCGGCTGATCAGCAAGGGCGGCGGCGTGTTCCCGCGCAGCGCCAAGACCATTCCCCTGAGCGCGCAGATGCGGTCGCTGACCGGCATCGCCGCCGACAAGGCCGCGCCAAGCGAGGTCATAAACGCCCTGTTGAGGGCCGAGGTGGAGCTGCTGTGGTTCGGCGGCATCGGCACCTATGTGAAGGCGAGCGGCGAGCAGCACTTCCAGGTCGGCGACCGCGCCAATGACGCGCTGCGCGCCGACGCCGCGGACATCCGCGCCGCGGTGGTGGGCGAAGGCGCCAATCTCGGCTTCACCCAGGCGGCGCGCATCGAGTACGCGCGCAAGGGCGGACGCATCAACGCCGATTTCGTCGACAACTCGGCCGGCGTCGACACCTCGGACCACGAGGTCAACATCAAGATCCTGCTGAACCCGCTGGTCCGCGGCGGCGCCATGTCGCGCAAACAGCGCGACGTGCTGCTGGAGAAGATGACCGGCGACGTCGCCGCCCACGTTCTGCAGCACAATTACGATCAGACCCTGTCGCTGTCGCTGGACGAGACCGATGCTCCGAAGGACATCGACGCGCACGAACGCTTCATGGCGCGGCTGGAGGCCGCCGGGCGTCTGGACCGCAAGGTGGAGGGCCTGCCCGACACCGAGGCGATGCGCACGCTGAAGACCCAGGGCCTCGGCCTGACGCGGCCGGAACTGGCGATTCTCACCAGCTACGCCAAGATCACCCTGTTCGACACCCTGGTCGCCTCGGACGTGCCGGACGACGCGCATTTCCGGGCCATGCTGCGCGGCTATTTCCCGAAAGCGCTGCACAAGTACGAAGCCGAGATGCAGCAGCACCGGCTGAAGCGCGAGATCATCGCCACCGTCCTGGCCAACCAGATGGTCAATCTGGGCGGACCGACCTTCGTTCACCGCGCCATCGAGAGCACCGGGGCCGACACCGCCGCCATCGCCCGCGCCTTCGAGGCCGGGCGCTGCATTTTCGGTTTCGACGCCCTGACTGCGCGCATCAACGCGCTGGACAACAAGGCCCCGGCGCAGGTGCAGGCCGAGCTGCATGACGAGATCGTGCGCCTGCTGCGCCGCCAGACCTACTGGCTGGCGCGGCGTGGCCGCGGGTCCGAAACCGCCGCCCCAGTTCCGGTGGACGAGACCATCGCCGCCTACAAGCCGGGCGTGGATGCGCTGAAAGCGCTGGTGTCTGACCTGGTCGAGGATTTCGAGCTGGAGCGCATCGAAACGCGCGCCCAGGCCTTCATCGCCGGCGGCGCGCCGAAGGCGCTGGCCTATGACGTTGCGCGGCTGCGGCCGCTGACATCGTCCTCCGATGTGGTTGATCTGGCCGCCGAAACTGGCTGTCCGCTGGAAAGCGCGGCGCGCGTCTACCACGCCGCCGGATCGCGGTTCGAGTTCAACCGGCTGCGCAGCATCGGCAACGAGGTGTCCTCCGACCTGCACTGGGACCGGCTGGCCGTACGGCGGCTGATCGAGGATCTCTACGCCAGCCAGTACGCCGTCGCCGCTTCGGCGCTGCGGCTGGCGCGCAAGGCCGGAGGCGCGCTGGTGCGCGGGCTGGAGGCGCCGGATTCAGACTGGGCGATCGCCGCGATCGAGGCCTGGAGCACGGCCAGCGCAGAAGAGGCGGGGCGCGCCGATGCGGCGATGCGCGAACTGGACGCCTCCGGCGCCTGGACGCTGTCGAAGCTGGCCATCGCCTCGACGCAATTGCGCGAAATGGCCCAGATCGCGGCAGCTTAGACGGGCGGGTTCAGACGCCGAGCCGCCGTTTCAGGAAGTCCGCGAACAGCGCCCGGGCGCGCTCCGTCGCCTCAGGATCGTGGCGGAGCAGCGAGGCGGAATGGTGGTCCGGCTCGTCGAAGCCGTGGGTGACGCCTTCGAACCAGTCCCAGCGCACATCGGCGCCGCGCGCCTTGCGGCGCTCGAACACCCGCGCCGTGGTCTTGTCGTCGCAGACCCGGTCATTCCTCACCAGGTGCGCTTCGACCGGAATGCCGTCGGGCCAGTCCATCCAGCGGCTGAGCGCCGGAAAGCCGTTATAGGGATAGAAGACCAGCGCGGCGCCCACCCCGGAGAGCGGGTCTTCGGGCGCTTCGGTCAGGCTGTCCGGGCTGCCGCCGGCGCGGGCCAGGCACAGCGCGTCGAGAATCGTCCAGCCGCCATGGCTCCAGCCACACAGGACCAGCCTGTCCGCGTCGATGCGGGGATCGGCGCGGACCAGCTCCAGCGCCGCGTACAGATCGCCGGCGCGTTCGGAAGCGCGCAACACCATGCCGGAACAGACCACGGCCAGGGCCTGTTCGTAGGAAATGCCGCGCGCGCCGGTGGAATCGACGATCACCGCAGCGGCGCCGTTCGCCGCCGCCAGCGACGCATACTGGCTCATGATCGTGCGCGGCCCACCGCAGCCATGCATCAGGATCGCGGCCGGAAACGGCCCCTCGCCCGGCGGAACATGGATCGTCACATGCGGTTTCAGGAAGGCGGCGTGATCGCGCAGGCTGCGCCGCGCTCCCGGGCGGCGGAACCCCTTGCGCCGCAGCCACAGCCACGCGCCGCCTCCAGCCAGGAGCGCGAAAGCGGTAACTGTCAGGATGTAGCCCATTTTAAAGACCGGTCTTTTTCCACACCACGTTCTCGCCCAGCGTATCAATGAAGGCGGCGTGGGCGGCGCGTTCGCCGGGCGTCGACAGCGGCGCCAGCGGCTGCGGCCGCGGCGGGCGCGCCGGGAACAGCGCCGCGGCGCCGCCGCCGGCGGTTTCGCCGGTCAGGTCCAGCGCCCGTTCACGGCCGCCGTTCAGCTGCAGATACACCTCGGCCAGCAGCAGGGCGTCGGTGAGCGCGCCGTGCTTGTCGCGTGTCTCGAGGCTGATGTTGAACCGCTTGCACAGCGCGTCCAGCGACGCATGGGCGCCGGGGAATTTCTCGCGCGCCATGCGCACCGTGTCACGGAAACGGTCCTCGGCTATCGGGGTGAGGCTGGCGCGCTCCAGCTCCATGTTGATGAAGCCGCGGTCAAAGCTGGCGTTGTGGGCGACGATCGGCGAATCGCCGACGAAATCCAGGAATTTGCGCGCCACCTCGGCGAATTTCGGCTTGTCGGCGAGGAAGGAGGCGGTCAGCCCGGTGATCTGGGTCACCACGTCGGGCACGTCGCGCTCAGGATTGAGATAGGTCTGGAAGGTGCGCCCGGTGGGGATGAAATCCACCACTTCGACGCAGCCGATCTCGGTGATGCGATCGCCGCTCCAGGGATCGAGTCCGGTGGTCTCGGTGTCGAAGACGATTTCGCGCATCAGTCCCTACCGTATCCGAAACGTTCGTAGATGGCTGCCAGCACGGCGCGGATCTGCGCCCGGGCGTCGGCCTCGCCGCCGCTGGTGTCGATCACGTGATCGGCGCGGGCGCGCGCCCGCGAATCAGGCGTCTGCCGGGCCAATATGGCCTCCAGCTTCGCCTCCGTCATGCCCGGCCGGGCCAGCACGCGCGCGCGCCGCGCCGCTTCGGGCGCGCTGACCAGCACCACCACGTCGGCCAGCCTTTCCAGGCCTTTCTCGAACAGCAAGGGGATATCCATCAGCACGGCCTTCGCGCCTGCGGCTTCGGCCTGTTCCAGAAACCGGCGCCGTTCGGCCTCGACCAGCGGGTGGACGATCGCCTCAAGCCGCGCAAAGCCCTGCGCATCGCGCGCCAGCGCCGCCGACAGCGCCGCGCGGTCGACGGCGCCGGCCTTCACCGTTCCCGGAAACGCCGCCCCGACCGGCCCCACGGCGGCGCCGCCCTTGGCATAGAGCCTGTGCACCACGGCGTCGGCGTCAAACACCGGCAGGCCCTCTTCGGCGAACAGGCGCGCGGTGGCGGATTTGCCCATGCCGATGGAGCCGGTGAGCGCAATGCGGATCATGGCGCGGTCTCCGCCAGCGGCGCCAGCAGGGCGCGCGCGTCGATATCGGGCGGCGGCGCGCCGTAAAACGACTCGAACGCCGGGCGGGCCTGGCCGATCAGCATGCCGAGACCGTCAATGGTTTTCAGGCCCCGCGCCGCCGCCGCTTTCAAAAACGGCGTATGCAGGGGCCGGTAGATGGCGTCGAAGACCGCGGCCCCCGGCGCCGTCCGCGTCCAGTCCATGGCCGGGGCCAGCGATGTGGCGTTGACGGTCAATGCCGCCCCGGCCAGCGCCGCGTCGCGCGCCGCCCAGTCCACTATCTCGGCCTTCGGGGCCAGGTCGCGGGCCAGCGCCGCGGCGCGGTCCGCGCCGCGGTTGGCGATACGGATTTCCGGCGCCCCGGCCCGGACCAGCGCGAACACCAGCGCCCGCGCCGCGCCGCCCGCGCCCAGCACCAGCGCCGGCCCGGCCGCGGGATCAACGCCGGCTTCGGCGAGCGCGGCCAGAAATCCCGCCGCGTCGGTATTGGCGGCGCGCAAACCCTTGTCAGTAACTGTCAGCACATTGGCGGCGCCGATGATTTTCGCTGCTTCTTCAACCGCTTCGGCGCATTGCAGCGCGATCTGCTTCAGCGGCGCGGTGACATTCAACCCCGCCAGTCCCAGCGCCGGCAGGGCGCGAAACGCCCGTTCCGCGCTTTCCGGCCGCACTGGAAACGGGACATAGGCGGCGTCCAGTCCCGCAGCTTCGATCCAGGCGCTCATCAACGCCGGCGACAGCGAATGGGCGACCGGCCAGCCGGCGACCCCGGCGACACGCGCCGCACCGGTCAAAGAGGTGCGCGGGGCGTTCATTCCGCCAAGACTCCCTGATCGCGCAGCATGCCCAGAACCGGCAGCAGCGGCAGGCCGAGCACGGTGAAGAAATCCCCCTCCACCCGCTCGAACAGTTGCGCTCCCGCCTCCTCGTATGCGTAGGCCCCGACGCTGGCGGTCAGCGCGTCGCCCGCCAGGTCCAGATACGCGTCCAGAAACGCATCGGAGAAATCGCGCATGGTCAGGGCGGCGCTGTCCGCGCACCGCCAGACGATGTTTCCGCCGCGCGCCGCAACGAGGCCGGAATGCAGCTGATGGACGCGCCCGCGCAGCGCCAGCAGGCGTTCACGCGCCCCGGCGCGGCTCTCCGCCTTGTCGAAGCTGCGTCCGTCCAGCGCCAGCACCTGGTCGGCGCCCAGCACCAGCGCGCCCCGGCGCCGGCCGGACACCGCCAGCGCCTTGGCCTCCGCCAGGGTCAGGGCCAGTTCACCGGGCGTCAGGCCGGGATGTTGCGCCTTCACCGCGTCCTCGTCGACGCCGGAGGTTTCGATCGTGAAGGCCACCCCCGCCGCGGCGAGAATCCGGGCGCGCACCGCGCTGGCCGAGGCGAGAATAAGCGGCGCGCCGTTCATTCGCCGTTCGCCCGCCGTTCGGAGAGCAGGTTGATGATCTTCGCCGAGGTTTCCTCCACCGAGCGGCGGGTGACGTCGATCACCGGCCAGCCGTGACGGGCGAACAGGCGTTTGGCGGCTATGATCTCCTCGCGCACCGACTGGTCGTCGACATAGTCGGTGTCGCGGTCCTCGTTCAGGGTCAGCAACCGGTTGCGGCGGATCTGCACGATGCGCTCCGGGGCCGCGGTCAGGCCGACGATCAACGGTTTCTTGAGGGTCAGGATCGAATCCGGCGGCGGCGCGCCGCGCACCAGCGGAATATTCGCCGCCTTCACACCGCGATGGGCGAGATAGATGCAGGTCGGGGTTTTCGAGGTGCGGCTGACGCCGAGCAGGATCACATCCGCCGCGCCTGGATTGCCGCCCTGGCCATCGTCATGGGCGATGGCGAAGTTCAGCGCCTCGATGCGGCTGTAATAGCCGGCGTCCAGCTCTCGCTGCGCGCCGGCGCGGCTGGTGATCGGCATGCCGAGATAGCCCGACAGCGTCGCCAGCACCGGGTCCAGCACCGCCACGGCCGGCGCGCCGATCTCGGCGCAGCGGCGCTCCAGTTCGGCGCGCAGGTCGGCATTGACGATAGTGAACATCACCAGGCCCGGCGAGCGCGCAATCTCGTTCAGCGCGCGGTCCAGCTGCCGCGGCGAGCGCACCAGCGCGTAGAGATGTTCGGTGGGGACGACATTCTCGAACTGCGCCACAGAGGCGCGCATCACCTCCATCAGCGTCTCGCCGGTGGAATCCGAGATCATGTGCACATGAAAGCGCGTCTGGGCGGGAGAGGCGTCGGCGTCGGTCATGGTCGCGAACCCGGATCGGGGCGAAAGCGTTGACGAACTGTTAACAAGTCCCGGGCTTTCCCCCAAGCGATGATCGCCGCGCGCGGCGCCCCGGCGCAGCCGTGACAAACCCGCCGCCGGCGCCGGTATTGTCCACAAGGCGGCCGCATCGCCATCGCGCCGGGGATGACCGTGGACTGGCGTGGAGAAAGAGGGTTCTTCGTTATTTTTTCACATGGTTATCCAGCAGTAAGCCTCTGACTTTAAATGGATGTCTGGCTTGTCACCGCCGCTGCGCCGCCAGGATGGATAAAATCACGGCGCTACCTCTCTCGCCGCCAGTAGCGCGAACAAGCCGGTTTGTCCCGGCTGACAGCCCCCCCAATGACTCCGACTCCTTCACCATAATCTGATTGAATGACGAAAGGGCGCATTGCGGAACCGCCAGCGGGACCATAGGAAAGCGGGCATGACACGCTCTCCTCCTCCTTCCTTTCTCGCCGTGCTCGGCGGCGAACGGCGCGACCCGCCGCCGGTGTGGCTGATGCGCCAGGCCGGGCGCTACCTGCCGGAATACCGGGCGCTGCGCGCCAGGGCGCCGTCCTTCATCGATTTCTGCCTGAACCCGGAGATGGCGGCCGAGGTCACCTTGCAGCCGATCCGCCGTTTCGGTTTCGACGCCGCGATCATTTTCGCCGATATCCTGCTGATTCCGCTGGCGCTTGGCCGCAGGGTCGACTTCGTCGCCGGCGAGGGACCGCAGCTTGATCCTCTGACGATGGATGAAGTCGCGGCGCTGGATCTGTCGCAGGTGGAGCGCATCCTGGCCCCGGTCGGCGAAAGCCTGCGCCTGACGCGGGCGGGACTACCCGATACGACCGCCCTGATCGGCTTCGCCGGCTCACCCTGGACGGTGGCCACCTACATGATCGAGGGCGGCGGCTCGAAGGACCGCTGGAACGCCCGCCGCCTCGCCTGGGCGGAGCCGGAGCGATTCGACGCCCTGATGGACATCCTCGCCACAGCGACGGCGCGTTATCTCGTGATGCAGGCGCAGGCCGGGGCGCAGGCGCTGAAACTGTTCGACAGCTGGGCCGAGGGCCTGCCCGAACCGCTGTTCGAGCGTGTGATCATCCGTCCGACACGGGCGATTATCGACGCGGTTCGCGCCGCCGGCGTCAACGCGCCGATCATCGGCTTTCCGCGCGGCGCCGGGCTGATGTATCCGCGCTATGCCCGCGAAACCGGGGTCGACGCCATCGCGCTCGACCACTCCATTGACCCGGCCTGGGCGGACGCGGCGCTGCCGCCCGGCTTGCCGGTCCAGGGCCTGCTTGACCCGGCGGTGCTGCGCGCCGGCGGCGCCATGATGGACGCCGAAATCGACCGTATCATCAAGGGTTTGCAGGGCCGGCCGCATGTGTTCAATCTCGGCCATGGCATCAATCCGGACGTGCCGGTCGCGCATGTCGAGCGCATGCTGGCGCGCATTCGCGGGGGCGCGTGATGGGCCGCCGCGTCGCCGTGGTGCTGTTCAATCTCGGCGGGCCGGACGGGCCGGGGGACGTGCGCCCGTTTCTGCGCAACCTGTTCCGCGACCCGGCGATCATCGGTCTGCCAGGCCTGCTGCGCGAGCCGCTGGCCTGGCTGATCGCGCGCCGCCGCGCGCCGGAGGCGGCGAAGAACTATGCGCTGATGGGCGGCGGGTCGCCGCTGCTGGCCGCGACCGAAAAACAGGCGCGGGCGCTGGAAACAGCGCTTAAAAAACAACAGCCTGCCGACGAATTCCGCTGTTTCATCGCCATGCGCTACTGGACGCCCTTCGTGGCTGACGCGGTGCAGGCCGTGCGTGACTGGGGCGCGGACGAAACCGTGCTGCTGCCGCTGTATCCGCAGTTTTCGACCACCACCACCGGCTCATCGCTCGCCGAATGGCGGCGGCGCGGCGGCGGCGCGGCGAAGACCGTGTGCTGCTATCCGCTGCACGCCGGTTTCATCGCCGCGCATGCGGCGCTGATCCGCGAAACCTGGGAAAAAGCAGGCAGGCCCGCCAACGCCCGGCTGTTGTTCTCCGCTCATGGTCTGCCGGAAAAAGTGATCCGGGGCGGCGATCCCTATCAATGGCAGGTCGAGGAAACGGCGAAGGCGATCGCCGCCCTGCTGCCGGAGCTGGCGGATCACGAGATCTGCTATCAGTCGCGCGTCGGGCCGCTGAAATGGATCGGCCCGGCGACGGATGAGAGCATCATCCGGGCGGCGCGGGCCGGCAAACATATCATCCTTAGCCCTGTCGCCTTCGTGTCGGAGCATATCGAAACGCTGGTGGAGCTGGATATGGAATACGCCGGACTGGCGCGTGAACACGGCGCGCCCGGCTATCACCGCGCGGCGGCGCTGGGGCCCCCCCCCGGGCTTCCCGGGGGGGCGGCCCCCCCCCGCCGCCGCGGCGCTTTCCGGCCCCGCCATCGGCGCGCAGCCGGGCGGGGCGCGCCTGTGCCCGGCGCCCTGGGGCCGCTGCCCGCGCCAGGCCGGGGAGGCGGCCGCATGATCCTCGCCGGGCTTTATGACTGGCTGCGCGGGCTGCACATTCTCGCCGTCATGTTCTGGATGGCGGGGCTGCTCTATCTGCCGCGGCTGTTCGTCTATCACTGCGGCGCGGCGCCGGGCGGCGAGCTGGACGAAACCCTGAAGCTGCAGGAGCGCCGTCTGCTGCGCCTGATCATGAACCCGGCGATGGTCGCGGCCTGGGTTTTCGGCCTGCTGCTGGTGTGGGCCAACGCCCAGCGCGCCGGGGGATGGGAGATTTTTCTCTCCGCCGCCTGGGCGGTGAAATTCGCCGGCGTTGTGGCGATGACCTGGCTGCACCATGTGTTCGCCCTGCGCCGCAAGGCGTTCGAGGCGGGACGCAATGACTGGCCGGCGCGGCGCTATCGCATCCTCAACGAGGTTCCGGCGGCGCTGGCCGTGGTCATCGTGCTGGTCGCGGCGGTGGCGTTGCGTTAGCGGCGCTTGACGCTGGCTCCGCCCTGTGCGAATGGCTTGGCCAAGCGCGGACGGGCGAACTGCTCCCGCGTCTCCCGTCTCAAGGCCGCATCCGCGCCCGCCGCCAGCGTCATGCCAGATTCTGCGCCAGGGCCGCGCGAGCGCCGCGAAACACGAAATCGCCGCACGCCCGTCCAATCCTGATTTTCAGCCGGAATCCGCTCCGGCCCGCCGCCCCCGAAAGCGGCCCTCCTCCTGAACCGAACAGCGACAAAGACCCTCCCCATGACCGATCCAGAAACCCTCCCCGCCAGCCTGAAGGGCCTGCAGACGATGACGCTGCAGGAGCTGAAGGTGAAAACCCCCACCGAATTGCTGGAGCTGGCCGAAACCCTGGAGATCGAGAACGCCTCGGCCCTGCGCAAGCAGGACATGATGTTCGCGATCCTGAAAGTGCTGGCCGAACACGGGGTTGAGATCCATGGCGGCGGCGTTCTGGAGGTGCTGCAGGACGGGTTCGGCTTCCTGCGCGCGCCGGAATCGAACTATCTCGCCGGCCCGGACGACATCTATGTCTCGCCCAGCCAGATCCGCAAATTCGGCCTGCGCACCGGCGACACGGTGGACGGCGAGATCCGCGCCCCGCGCGACGGCGAGCGTTATTTCGCGCTGCTGAAAGTCGGCACGATCAATTTCGAGGACCCGGACAAGGCCCGCCACAAGGTCAATTTCGACAATCTAACCCCGCTCTATCCCGATGCGCGCTTCACGCTGGAGATCCCGGACCCGACGCGCAAGGACCGAACCGGGCGGGTGATCGACATCGTCTCGCCGATCGGCAAGGGCCAGCGGGCGCTTATCGTCGCCCCGCCGCGCACCGGCAAGACCATGGTGCTGCAGAACATCGCCCACGCCATCGAGACCAACCATCCCGAGACCTTCCTGATCGTGCTGCTGATCGACGAGCGCCCGGAGGAAGTGACCGACATGCAGCGCACGGTGAAGGGCGAGGTGATCTCCTCGACCTTCGACGAACCGGCGACGCGCCACGTGCAGGTCGCCGAAATGGTGATCGAAAAGGCCAAGCGCCTGGTCGAGCATGGCCGCGACGTGGTGATCCTGCTCGACTCCATCACCCGCCTCGGCCGCGCCTACAACACGGTGGTGCCCAGCTCCGGCAAGGTGCTGACCGGCGGCGTCGACGCCAACGCCCTGCAGCGCCCGAAGCGGTTTTTCGGCGCGGCGCGCAATATCGAGCATGGCGGCTCGCTGACCATCATCGCCACGGCGCTGATCGACACCGGCAGCCGCATGGACGAGGTGATCTTCGAGGAGTTCAAGGGCACGGGTAACTCGGAAATCATTCTCGACCGCAAGGTCGCCGACAAGCGCACCTTCCCGGCCATCGACATCCTGAAATCCGGCACCCGCAAGGAAGAGCTGCTGGTCGACAAGGCCCAGTTGCAGAAAATGTATGTGCTGCGCCGCATCCTCAATCCGATGGGGCCGCAGGACGCCATCGAGTTCCTGCTCGACAAGCTGCGCCAGACCAAGACCAACGACGATTTCTTCGAGAGCATGAATACGTAAGGGGGGCGTCAACCCCTTTCCGTTTCACCCTGTCATCCCGGCCGGAGCGCGCCATTGACGCGCCCACCCTCCCCCGGCGCGGGGAGGGTCACGAGGAGCGGCGAAGCCGTCCCGAGTGGGGTGGGGGGCGGATGGCGCGAACGGGAATCTCCCCCCACCCCGGTCCTTCGGCCTTGCGCCCGCAGGCCCGACCCTCCCCACGCGGGGGGAGGGTGTGAAGCGTTGTCGGCGGTGCTTTATTCTGCGCGGAGCTGGAGAGCGGAGGAAAGGCTCCCCTCCGAAACGCGCGCATCCCCTCCATGCGCGAAAGCCGCTGCCGTGCGCCCGTGCGGCGCGCTAGGCTGCGGGCTGATCATTCCACCCCGGAGACCCGCCGATGGCCGCGAAACCGAAACCCGATCTCGTCCTCTTCCACGTCCCGCGCACCCGCTCGCTGCGCGTGCGCTGGGCGCTGGAGGAGACCGGCCTGCCCTATCGCCTCGAGCGCCCGGAATTCACCCGCGGCGATGTCGGCGGCGCCGCTTACAAGGCGGTCAATCCGTTGCAGAAAATCCCGGCGCTGACCGACGGCGGCGGCGAGGCGGTGTGCGAATCCATCGCCGCCATCCAGTATCTGCTCGGCCGCTACGGCCCATTCGACATCGAGGTGAAACCGGACGAGGCCGATTACGGCCGCTATCTGCACTTCCTGCATTATGGCGAGGCGGCCTCGGCGCTGCCGGTGTCGATGCTGCTGGCGCATGTGGCGCTGCTGCCCGAGGAACACCGGATTCCGGCGATGGCGAAATGGGCGCGTTACGAGACCGCCAAGGCGCTGAAATATCTCGATGAGCATGGCCTGGCCGGGCGCGACTGGCTGGCCGGCGGGCGTTTCACCGCCGCCGACATCTCGGTGGTCTACATGCTGTTGCTGCTGAAGCTGATCGGCGAATTCGGCGCCGCGCCGGACGGCGTGAAAGCCTATTTCGAGCGCGCCACCGCCCGCGAGGCCTGGAAACGCGCCAGCGCGGATTAGGGGGATGCAGGCTTCCGCGCCCTCACGCTGGCGCCGTGTTCCGGCCTATGCGGCGGATTATCTGGTCATCGCCGCCATCGCCGCCGCCATCGCGGGGGTGAACCTTCTCACCGGGGGGTTCGAGGACGGGTTCGATGGCCGTTCGCGGCTGTCGATGTATCTGTTCGCCACCCTCAGCTTCACGGCGCCTGTGGTGCTGCTCTACGCGTTGATGGAGGGGGTGTTTTCCACCACTCCCGGCAAGGCGCTGGCGGGGTTGCGTGTGCGGACCGCCCCCGGCGCCCGTCCGGGCCTGCCGCGGGCGCTGGTGCGCAATCTCGTCAAGTTCGCGCCCTGGGAGATCGCTCATCTCGGCGTCTGGATCACGCCGGGCACGCCATTCGTGTCGCCGCCCGGGATTGAAAGCCTGATCCTGTGGAATGCGGCGCTGGCGCTGACCGCCGGACAGGCGCTGCTGATTCTGGTCACCGGGCGCGGCGTGCATGACCGGCTGGCCGGAACCCTGGTGTCGCGCATGGCCCCAAAACGCGCCAGCGCGGATTAGGGCTTGTCACTCTCGCCCTTCGTGGCCCGCTTCGCGGGACTCCTCAGGGTGAGGGTGTTGTTGCTCTTCCCCTCATCCTGAGGTGCAAGCCGCCAGAGGCGGCGAGCCACGAAGGACGAGGGGAACTACGGAACCAGCACCAGAGAGCCTTGCGTGCGCCGCCCTTGCAGGTCGCGGTGCGCCTGGGCGGCGTCGGCGAGCGCATAACGCGCGCCGAGCGCCGGTTTCAGCGCCCCTTCCGCCACCACGGCGAACAGGCGCTGCGCCGCGGCGCGATAATCGCCCTCGTCGGCGATGTAATCGAACAGCACCGGGCGGGTGAAGCGCAGCGAGCCGCGCCGCGCCAGCTCCAGCGGCGCGAACGGCGGAACCACGCCCGAGGCGTTGCCATAGCTGATCATCCAGCCGCGGCGGGCAAGACTGTCCAGCGAGGCCTCGAAGGTCGCCGCGCCGACGCCGTCGATCACCGCGTCGACGCCGCGCCCGCCGGTGATCTCGCGCACGCGGGCGGCGACATCCTCCTCGCCATAGAGAATCACGTGATCGGCGCCATGCGCCTTCGCGGCCTGCGCCTTTTCCGCCGAACCGGCGGTTCCGATCACCCTTGCGCCGATATGCCTGGCCCATTGCGTCAGGATCGAGCCCATGCCGCCGGCGGCGGCGTGGATCAGCAGGCTCTGGCCCGGCTGCGCCTGCGCGATGCCGTTCAGCAGCATGCCGGCGGTCAGCCCTTTCAGGAACAGCGCCGCGGCCGCCGCCGCGTCCATGCCCGGCGGGCGCTTGACCAGCCGCGCGGCGGGAACGTTCAGCGCTTCGGCGTAAGAGCCGGAATGCAGCCAGACCACGGCGTCGCCGGGCGCGAGGCCGGAAACACCCTCGCCCAGCGCCTCGACCACGCCCGCCCCCTCCTCGCCCGGCGTGAAGGGCGGCGGGACGGGGTAAAGCCCGCTGCGCTTGTAGGTGTCGATGAAATTGACGCCCGCGGCCTGCACGCGCACCTGCGCCTCGCCCGGCCCCGGCGGCGGCAGGGGGATGGTTTCGCCGGCCAGCGCCTCCGGCCCGCCATGGGCGTTGACGCGAATCGCCGTCACCGCCGCGCTCATGGCGCCGCCGGCAGCGGGCAATGCCCGGTCCCGAACACGGCGGCGGCGGCGGCGATATCGTCGGACGCCAGCAGCTCCACGCCTGAATTTCGAAACGCGGCGTAATCTATCTCGCCGCGCGCCTCGGCGGCGAAATCATGGGCGCCGGCCTCTATGCCGCGTTCGGCCAGCGCGGCGGGAAAGGCCGGGTCCGGCGGCCCGGCGCCCAGCCACACCGCCAGCGCCGAAACGTCCAGCCCCTGCGCCGCGGCGGCATGGAGCGCGTCCAGGTCACGGAAACCCAGCGAGATGCCGATTTCCGGCGCCTCGGCCTGCGCCGCCAGCGCCTGTTCGAGCCGGTAGGCGATGATCATTGACTGTCCGGCCATGCCGGCCTCGCGCGCGGCGCGGGCGGCCTCGGCGGCGGTGACGGTCTTCAGGTCGAGCTGCAGAACCACGCCGGTGTCGCGCGCCGCGGCGAAGGCCTCGTCCAGCGTCGGAACGCGGTCGGTGGTGATCACGCCATCGGGATCGAGCAGGTGAAAGCGGCGCAGCTCCTCCAGCGTCATGTCCGCCACCGCGCCGGATCCGGTGGTGGTGCGGTCGATGGTTTCGTCATGCATCAGCACGATATGGCCGTCGGCGGTCCAGCGCAGGTCGATCTCGGCCAGCATCGCCCCCGCGGCGGCGGCGCGGCGGATGCCTTGCGCCGAGTTTTCCGGCCAGCCGGGGCCGAAACCGGCGCGGTGCGCGGCGACGAGGGACACCCCGCTTTCCCGGGCGCAGTCCAGCAATTGCGCCACCGGCGTTTGGCCGCCGGCGCCGTCAAGCCGCGCCGTTTCCTGCGGCGCGCCGCAGGCGGCGAGAGCGAGCGCCAGCGCGCCCGCGAACACAAACCGTTTCATCATCGCCCCTGGCCCAGATGCGTCTTGAAGAATTCCCGCGTGCGGTCATTGGCCAGCTTCGCCGCCGCGGCGTCGAAATGCTTGCCGCCAACGCGCGCGAAGGCGTGGTCGCAATCCGGATATTCGTGCAGGGTGACCCGGGCGTGACCCTTCAGCCCGTCGCGGATTTTCGCCTGCGCCTCGGGCGGCACGAACTGGTCCTTGCCGGCCATGTGCAGCATCAGCGGCTGTTTGATATTCGCCGCTTCGTCCAGATAGTCCGGAATCGCCACGCCATAATAGCCCGCGGCGGCGTCGCAATCGGTGCGGCAGGCGGTCAGATAGGCCAGCAGGCCGCCCAGGCAATATCCCACCGCGCCCACCTTCGCCGCGCCCTCCGCCCGCGCATGAGCGATGGTCGCCGCGATGTCCTTGATGCCCGTGTCGGCCTTGAACTTGCCGAACAGGTCGAAGGCCTTGTCCCATTCCGCCTGGGTCTTGTCGGTGATGTCCACCCCCGGCTCGATGCGCCAGAACAGGTCCGGGCAGATGGCGAGCCAGCCTTCCGACGCCAGGCCGTCGCAGATGTCGCGCATCACCTTGTTGACGCCGAAAATCTCCTGAATCACGACGATGGCCGGGCCTTTTCCGCCCTCCGGCGCGGCGCGGTAGGCCGAAAATTCGCCGTCCGCCGTGTTGATGGTGATGCGCTCGCCCATGTCTGGCCCTCCTCTTTGCGCCGTTCCGCGCTCGCCTTCGCGGCGGCGCGCGCGTAGTCTGGCGCCCAGCAAAGCACCAAGCGAGGCGCGGATGAAGGTCAAAATCGACATCGAATGCAGCCCGGCCGAGGCGCGGGCGTTTTTCGGCCTGCCGGACGTGACCGGCCTGAACGAGGCGCTGACCGCCGAGATGCACAAACGCATGCAGGCCAATATCGAGGCGCTGGAACCCGAGGCGCTGATGAAGAACTGGATGAGCTTCGGCGGCCAGATGCAGGACCAGTTCCTGAACCTGATGCGCCAGAGCGCCGCCGGCATGGCCGCCGCCCAGGCGCCGCGCGGCAAAACCGGCGGCAAGGGCGGGCCGGACTAGGGATTGCTTCGCCGCCATGAGCGACACCATTTTCGCGCTGGCGACGCCGCCGGGGCGCTCCGGCGTCGCGGTGATGCGCGTTTCCGGGCCGGAGGCCGGGGCGGTGCTGGACGCGCTGGCGGGATCGCCGCGGCCCGCGCTGCGGCGGGCCGTGCTGCGCCCCCTGACATATGCTGACACATTGATCGACCAGGCGATTGTGCTGTGGTTTCAGGGGCCTGACAGCTATACCGGCGAGGATTCGGCGGAATTTCACATTCATGGCGGCCCGGCGGTGATCGCGGCGCTGGCCGAGGCCTTGGCCGCCCTCGGCGCGCGCCCGGCGCAGGCCGGGGAGTTCACCCGCCGCGCGTTTGAGAACGGCAAGCTGGACCTGACCGGGGCGGAAGGAATCGCCGATCTGATCGCCGCCGAAACCGAGGGCCAGCGTTTGCAGGCGCTGAACCAGATGCGGGGTAGCCTGCGAACCCTGTATGAAAGCTGGCGCCAACACCTGCTTGAAGTACTGGTCTCAATCGAGGGCGAGATCGACTTTCCGGACGAGGCCGACGTGCCGGACCAGCTCTCTTCCCGCGCCGCCGCGCCGCTGCGCGCCCTGCTGGCCGAGCTGGATCAACACCTCGACGACGGCCGCCGCGGCGAGATCGTGCGCGAGGGGTTTCACGTCGCCATCATCGGCGCGCCGAACGCCGGAAAGTCCAGCCTTTTGAACGCTTTGGCGCGGCGCGAGGCCGCCATCGTCACCGAGATTCCCGGCACCACCCGCGACGTGGTCGAGGTGCGCCTGGTGCTCGCCGGTTTCCCGGTCATCCTCGCCGACACCGCCGGCCTGCGCGAGGCGGCGGATTTGGTCGAGGCCGAGGGCGTGCGCCGCGCATTGGCCCGCGCCGAAGACGCCGATCTGCGCATCGGCGTCGCCGACGGCCGCGCGCCGGAAGAAATCGCGGCGCTGGCCCCGCGCCTGCGTGACGGCGATATTCTGGCGCTGAACAAGGCCGATCTCGGCGGCCCTGACCAACTCCCGCCCGAGGGCCGGTTCCTGACCCTCGCCGTCTCGGCCAAGACCGGATCCGGGCTGGCGGCGCTGGAGAAACACCTGGAATCTCTCGTCGCAGAACGCCTGTCGGCGCGCGAGACCCCGGCGCTCAGCCGCGCCCGCCACCGGCTGGCGGTGCAGGAAGCGCGGGCGGCGCTGGAGCGGGCGCTGGGCGCCCTTTCCCGCGCGCCGGAACTGGCCGGAGAGGACGCCCGCCTCGCCGTGCGGGCGTTGGAGACCCTGACCGGCCGCGTCGATGTCGAGGACATTCTCGACCGCGTCTTCGCCCAGTTCTGCATCGGGAAGTAGGCGGCGCCCCTGATACGCTTTTCCGCCGCCATTCCGGGCGCGGCCGGGAAGACGCGCCATCGACGCGCCCACCCTCCCCCGGCGCGGGGAGGGTCACAAGGGGCGGCGTAGCCGTCCCGAGTGGGGTGGGGGGGTGGCGCGAACGGAAATATCCCCCCACCCCGGTCCTCCGGACTGACGCCCGGAGGCCCGACCCTCCCCACGCCGGGGGAGGGTGTGAAGCGTCATGGCCGCCGCGCGGACTCAGGATCGGAACGGTCCTCGGCTCCGGAAGCGCAGCGTCTCCACCCCCTCGTCCTTCGTGGCTCGCCGCCCTTGGCGGCTTCGCACCTCAGGATGAGGGGTAAGTTGTTGAATTTATTCACGCCAGCACCCTCATTCCCGGCATTGATCCTGGGATGCGGGGTGAGGATTCAATACCAAACACCCTCACCCTGAGGAGTCCCGGCCCCTGGGCCGGGCCACGAAGGGCGAGGGTGGCGGCGCCCTGTTTCACGTGAAACGGGCGCGGCTCAGTCCTTGTCCTCGCGCGTCAGCAGGCCGGTGAAGCCGGTGATGGTCAGCGCCACCAGGATCGCGCCGATGATCTCCTGGATCAGGTACAGCCAGTGCAGCGCCTGGCCCCAGGAGCCGCGCAGCGTCCACGGCCCGATCTCGACCGCCCAGGGCCGGTAATTGTCATTGGCGCGCCAGTAGCGCTCGGTCCCCAGGTCGAGCAGCGGGATGAAGGTGTCCAGCGAATACAGCACCGGGTTGAAATGCGGATAGCGCGCCGAGAGCAGGCTTTCCGCCTCGCCCTCGAGCCGCGCCGCGATGGGCACGAAATCATCGGCCTGCACGCGCACCCAGGCCTGCTGGCTGGCGCACCAGGGCGGGCCGCCGCAATCGCCGAGCCAGACCGGAACGGAATAGGCGATGGCCCACAGGGCGACGATTCCCGCCGACCAGAGAATCGTCTTCCAGGGATTGAAGCCGTAATCGGCCAGCAGATGCAGCAGCCAGCTCAGGGTGCGGCGCAGCAGCGGCGTTTCGCTGGCCATGCGCTGCATCACCCGCCGCTCGATGGTGATGCGCCGCGCCTCGTCCTCATAGCCCTGGCGGGCGAGGGCGCGGGCCATCTGCCGCCAGGGCTGCGGCCGGAAATGCGTGAACACATGCTCGCGGCGCTGCGCCAGCAGCCAGTTTCTGCGCGCCGCGGCGACGCCGGGGCCGCCGCCGTCCCGGCTCCCGGAGGGATGGACCAGCCGGTCATAGGTGAAGCCGTCGAGGACCAGATGCCCGATATCTTCTTTCCCGGCCTCGCCGGTCTCTTTACCTCTGTCGATGCAATCGCGCGTGGCGCAGTCCCTGGTCTTCGGGTCCAGCGGCGGCGGCCAGGCGGCGGCGAAATCCTCGAACGATGTCACATGCGCCCGCGACAGATCGACGATGCCGCGCGGGCGCGTCGCCGCTGTTCGCGGCAGGATCAGATGCCCGATCTTGGTCTCGGAAAGGTCGAGGGCGACGGTATCCGCGCCTTCGGCAGCCTCGTCGCCCGCCAGCGCCGCGCAGGTCAGGCGGGCGCCGTCCAGGTCCAGGCGGCCGCCGATTTTGGCGCCGATCATTGCGCAGCGGCCTTTCAGAATGGCGTTGTCCAGGAACAGGTCCGCGCCGATCTCCGCGCGCTGCGCGTTCAGCGCGTCGCCGCCGGGATGCTTGCCCTGCGGGCCGTTGTCGAAGCTGGCGCCCTCTGCGTCGAACTGGCCGGTGATTTTGGCGGCATTGATGTCGCAGCGGCCCTTCAGGGTGGCGTTGCGCAGGAACAGGCCCGCGCCGATCTCCGCGCCCTGCGCCCACAGCGCGTCGCCGCCGGGATGCTCGCCCCGCGGGCCGTTGTCGAAGGCGGCGCCCTCTGCGTCGAACTGGCCGCCGATTTTGGCGCCGTTGATGGCGCAGCGGCCCTGCAGGGTGGCGTTGCCCAGGAACAGGCCCGCGCCGATCTCCGCGCCCTGCGCCCACAGCGCGTCGCCGCCGGGATGCTCGCCCCGCGGGCCGTTGTCGAAGCTGGCGCCCTCTGCGTCGAACTGGCCGGTGATTTTGGCGGCATTGATGTCGCAGCGGCCCTTCAGGGTGGCGTTGCGCAGGAACAGGCCCGCGCCGATCTCCGCGCGCTGCGCGTTCAGCGCGTCGCCGCCGCCGCCATCGATTTCTGCCCCGTCGGCGGAAAACTGGCCATCGATCTTCGCACCGGGCATGAAAATACCGCCGGTGCGGCAATTGTCGAAATCGACATCGCGCATCCACGCCTGGCTCAGGCTGACGCCGTCGCGGATCGTGGCGTTCCTAATCCACAAACCCAGCCGGACGCGGCGATAGCTGAAATCCAGCCGCCCGCGCACGATCCCGCCCCGCATGCGCAGGCCGGGCGGGGCGAGGGGGAAGGGTTTGTCACGGCCGCCGAACGGTTCGCCGCAGGCCAGCGCCACGATCAGTTCCGCCCGCACCGGCTGGCGCGGGCGCAACACCGCCACCTCGCCTTTCTTGGCGGCCGCCACCAGCGCCCGTTCCCCGGGCATCAGGTCTTTCAGATTGGGTTTGTCCGCCATCGGCGCCCGGCCTTTCGCCGTTCATGCTGGGCGAGTCCCGCCCCCGGCGCAACCGGGAATGGACTCCGCGCCGTCCCGCGCCCTGTTTCACGTGAAACACCCGCGCCTCGACTTGGCGGGCGCGAGGGCTTATCCAGGAGGCCCGCAGGCCGGGGCGTTATCGATGGATCACCGGGGCGGCGCAGCCTCCATCCTTCCCCTTGATGGGGAAGGTGTCCGCGAAGCGGACGGAAGGGGTGGGAAACGCCGCCGGAAACGGGTATCACCCCCTCCCCGCTGGCGGAGGACCGGTTCTCCGCCGGGGCGGGCCCGGCCCCTGGTGACGGACGGGTAGGGAACAGGGCGGTGATCGCAGGAATGAAACGCCGTGATGAGTAGACGCAAAGGGTATGATGTGGTGGTGATCGGCGGCGGTCACGCCGGCTGCGAGGCCGCGGCGGCCGCGGCGCGTTTTGGCGCGCGCACGCTGCTGCTCACCCATCGCCGCGCCACCATCGGCGAGATGTCCTGCAACCCCGCCATCGGCGGCCTCGGCAAGGGGCATCTGGTGCGCGAGGTCGATGCGCTGGACGGCCTGATGGGCCGCGTCGCCGACGCCTCCGGCATCCAGTTCCGGCTGCTCAACCGCTCCAAAGGCCCCGCCGTGCGCGGCCCGCGCACCCAGAGCGACCGGCGGCTGTATCGCGAGGCGATGCAGGCGGCGCTGGCCGGGATCGCCAATCTGGACATCGAAGAAGCCGCGGTTGAAGACCTGATCACCGATGCGGACGGGCGCGTCACCGGCGTCAGCGCCGCCGACGGCCGCGCCTGGCGCGCCGGGGCGATGGTGCTGACCACCGGCACCTTCCTGAACGGGGTGATCCATCGCGGCGAGGAGCGCATCCCCGCCGGTCGCCATGGCGAGGCCCCGGCCATCGGCCTGTCGCAACGGCTTTACGGCCTTGGCCTGCGCATGGGGCGATTGAAGACCGGCACCCCGGCGCGGCTCGACGGCCGCACGATCGACTGGGCGGCGCTGGAGATGCAGCCGGCGGACGCCGAGCCGGTCCCGTTCTCGTTCCTGACCGGGCGGATCAGTGTGCCGCAGATCGAATGCGGCATCACCCGCACCACGCCGGAAACGCACCGGATCATCGAGGAAAACCTTGCCCGCTCGGCTGTTTATGGCGGGGCGATTTCCGGCCGCGGGCCGCGCTATTGCCCCTCGATCGAGGACAAGGTGCATCGTTTCGGCGGCCGCGACGGGCACCAGGTGTTTCTGGAGCCGGAAGGGCTGGACGACCCGACCGTCTATCCCAACGGCATCTCCACCTCGCTGCCCGCCGATGTGCAGGACGCGTTTCTGAAGACCATTCCGGGGCTGGAGCGCGCGGCGGTGATCCGCCACGGCTACGCCATCGAATACGATTATGTCGACCCGCGCGAGCTGAGTCGGTCGCTTCAGGTGCGCGCCGCGCCCGGCCTGTGGCTGGCCGGCCAGATCAACGGCACGACGGGCTATGAAGAGGCCGCCGCCCAGGGCCTGATCGCCGGGCTGAACGCCGCGCTGGCCGCCGGCGGCGCGGATGCGCCTTTCGTGATCGGCCGCGACGAGGGTTATATCGGCGTGCTGATCGACGATCTGACCTCGCGCGGGGTGTCAGAGCCCTATCGCATGTTCACCAGCCGCGCCGAATATCGCCTGTCGCTACGCGCCGACAACGCCGACCAGCGGCTGACGCCGCGGGCGTTGGCGTTGGGCGCCTGCGGGGCGGAGCGGGCGCGGGCGTTCGCGGACAAGATGACGGCGCTGGACGCCGCCCGGGCGCTGATGGCGGAAAAATCGCTGACCCCGCAACAGGCGCGCAAGCATGGCCTCAACATCAATCTCGACGGCAAGCGGCGCGGGGCGATGGAGCTTCTGGCCTATCCGGATATCGATCTCGCGGTGCTGGCCCGCTTCTGGCCGGAGTTGTCAGGGTTTGACCGCGCCATCGCCGAACAGATTGAAATCGATGCGCTTTACGCCGGCTATCTCGACCGCCAGGCGGCCGACATTCTCGCCTTCCGCCGTGACGAGGCCGTCGCCCTGCCGGCGGATCTTGATTATGACGCCGTCGGCGGCCTGTCGAACGAGGCGCGCGAGAAACTGCGCGCCGCCCGCCCCGCCACGCTGGGCCAGGCCGGGCGCATAGAGGGCGTCACCCCCGGCGCGCTCACCGCCCTGCTGGCGCATGTCAAACGCGCCGCCCGCAAGGCGGGGTGAGGGGGCCGCGACAAGACTTTGCCTGATTACTGGCTACGCTCCTATCCTTCCCCTTGATGGGGAAGGTGTCTGGCGCAGCCGGACGGAAGGGGTGGGACTCGCCGCCTGAAGTGGTTATCACCCCCTCCCGCCCCTTCGGGGCGACCTCACCCGTCAAGGGGGAGGATGACTACAAACCGGACGATCCCGAACATGCCGATGACCGCGGAAGAGTTTCAGCGCCAAAGCGGTGTTTCACGTGAAACACTGGCCGCCTTCGAGCGCTGGCGGGCGTTGCTGGCGGCGCGCAATCAGCATCTCAACCTCGTCGGCCGCTCGACGCTGGATGATTTCTGGGGCCGCCATGCGCTCGATTCGCTGCAATTGCTGGATCATGCGCCGGAAGCGGCGAAGCTGTGGGCCGATGTCGGCTCCGGCGCCGGCTTTCCGGGCCTCGCCATTGCCCTTGGCCTACAGGGCCAAGGGCGCGACGGGCGCGTGGTCCTGATCGAATCCATCGCCAAGAAGGCGGCGTTCCTGCGCGAGGCGGTGGCCGAAACCGGCGCTCCCGCCACGGTGCGCAACGCCCGCGCCGAGGCGCTGGATACGGCGGAGCGGTTCGACATCGTCACGGCGCGCGCTGTCGCGCCGCTGACCAAACTGCTTGGTCTGTGCGAACCGCTGTTGAAAACCGGGGCCTTGGGGCTGTTTTTGAAGGGCGCGCGTCATGCCGATGAATTGACCGAGGCCCGTAAATGCTGGACGTTTGACGCCGAGGTGATACCGAGTCGCACGCCCGGCGGCGGCGCGATTCTGAAACTGAAAGGGGTGCGCCGTGCCCGATGACGCCGCGCGCAAGGCGCCGAAGGTGATCGCCGTCGCCAACCAGAAGGGCGGCGTCGGCAAGACCACCACGGCGATCAATCTCGGCACCGCCCTGGCCGCCATCGGCCAGAAGGTGGTGATCCTGGATCTCGACCCCCAGGGCAACGCCTCCACCGGCCTCGGCGTGCCGAAGGCGCAGCGGGTGACCACCTCCTATGACGTGTTGGTGGGCGAGCGTCCGCTGGCCGATACGCTGGTCAAAACGCTGGTGCCGGGCCTGCTGCTGGCGCCGTCCGACCCCGATCTGTCGGGGGCGGAGCTGGAGCTGGCCAATGCGCCACGGCGCAGCTATCGCCTGCGCCACGCCATCGACCGCTTCCGGCGCGAACTGTCGGCGCGTGGCGAGAGTTGCGATTATGTGCTGATCGACTGCCCGCCGTCGCTGAACCTGCTCACCGTCAATGCGATGACGGCGGCCGATTCGGTGCTGGTGCCGTTGCAGTGCGAGTTTTTCGCGCTGGAGGGGCTGACGCAGCTGATGCGCACCATCGAGCTGGTGCGCGGCAATCTGAACCCGGCGCTGGCGATTCAGGGCGTGGTGCTGACCATGTATGACGTGCGCAACAATCTTTCCGGCCAGGTGGCCGAGGATGTGCGCGCCCATTTCGGCGACAAGGTCTATCAGACCATGATTCCGCGCAATGTGCGGGTTTCCGAGGCGCCGAGCTTCGGCAAGCCGGTGCTGCTCTATGACCTGCAATGCGCAGGTTCGCAGGCCTATGCGGCGCTGGCCAGGGAGGTCGTGCGGCAGGAGCGCGGCGAGGCGGCGCAGCGCGAAAGAGAGCCGGCATGAGCGCGGCCGACGGAGACGCGCCGGAGCGCACGCGCGGCCTTGGCCGCGGCCTGTCGGCGCTGCTGGGCGAGGACGGGCCTGCCGAGGCAGGCAAGCCGGCGTCCGCCGGGGCGCGCGCCGTGGCCATCGCGGACATCCGGCCGAACCCGAAACAGCCGCGCAAGCGTTTCACCGAGGACGAGATCGCCGCGCTGGCCGAATCGATCGCCGCGCAGGGCGTGCTGCAGCCGATCCTGTTGCGTCCGGCCCCGGATGGCGAGGGATACGAGATCGTCGCCGGCGAGCGGCGCTGGCGCGCGGCGCAAAAAGCGCGTCTGCACGAGATCCCGGCGCTGGTGCGCGAACTGACCGATCGCGAAACGCTGGAGGTGGCGTTGGTCGAAAACCTGCAGCGCGCCGATCTGAACCCGATCGAGGAGGCCGAAGCATACCGGCAACTTCAGGGTCGGTTTGGTCACAGCCAGGAAGAAATCGCTCGCGCTGTTGGCAAGAGCCGTCCACATGTTGCGAACACACTCAGACTATTGTCGCTTCCTGACGACATCCGGACATATCTTGCCGAAGGCGAGCTAAGCGCCGGGCATGCGCGCGCCATCGCCAGCGTGCCGAATGCCGCAGCGCTGGCGGCAAGAATTGTCAGGGAGGGGCTGTCAGTGCGCGCCGCCGAGGCGCTGGCTGCAGAAACCCGGCAGGCCCCGGAACGCAAGGGCGGTGCGAAACCGCAAAAAGATGCGGATACGCGCGCCTTGGAGGCTGACCTCTCCGCCCGGCTGGGGCTGGAAGTGAGCATCAAGGGGCAAGGTGAGTCCGGCGCGCTGACCATCCGCTACCGCAAGCTGGAACAGCTGGACGATCTCTGCCGCCGCCTGACCGGCGGGTAGGCCCCTCAGCTCACCCGCGCGCGGCGGCGCGCGCCAGTTTCAGTAATAAATCGCCGGTCAGGGCCTCCGCCGGGGCGCCGGAGCGTTTCAGCGACCGTTCGAGGTCGAAGGCCGCCTGCCGGGCCGCGTCGAGCCGGCGGGCGCGCCACAGGCCCATCTGTTTGCGGAACGCCGCCGCGGGCGGGCCATAGCGCGGCGCGCCAGTGCGGGCGATGGCGGCGTCGGAGCCGCCGCCGGCCTGCGCTTCGGCGAGCTGGTCCAGCCGTCTTTGCAGGGCGCGGGTGATCGTCACCGGATTCACGCCGGCGGCCAGCGCCCGGGCGAAGGCGACGTCGGCGGCGTCGGGCTGGCCGCCCAGCGCCGACTCGATCACGGCGTCGGCCTCGGCGTCGCCGGATCCGGCGCAAATCGCCAGCACGTCGGCCTCTTCGACGGGCGCGGGCGCGCCGCCCGCATTTATACCCTTGTAGACAATAAGCTTTTCAAGCTCAGAGCGAGCGAGCGCGTGGTCGCCCTCCAACATCGGAATCAGCAATGCACGCGCTCCGGGCGTCAGGCTCAACCCGGCCTCGGTCAGCAGCCGTTCTGCCAGCGCGGCGAGATCGGCCCCGGATTCGGGATAGCAAGGCAGGGCGAGCGCATTGGCGGAGGCCTCCGCCGCCTTGCGCAGTTTCGAAGCGGGCTTCAGCTCTCCAGCCTCGATCACCAGTTTCGCCTCGGCTTGCGCCTGTCCCTTGTCGAGATCGGCGAGCCAGGCGGCCGCCGGCGCGCCGCCGCCTTCGCTGGACAGTTTCAGGCGCACCAGCCGGTCGCCGCCGGTCAGCGACAACGCCGCCATGGCGTCGGCCAGCGCCGCCGGGTCGGCCTTCAGATCGTCCTCGGTCAGGCGGGTGACGGTGAAGGGGTCATCCGGGTCATCGCAGAAGGCTTTCGCCAGCGCCTCGGCGCGTTCGCGCACCAGCCCCCTGTCCGGACCATAAATCAGCCAGACGGAAATGCGGGCGTCGGGGCGCGCGATGCGCGCCGCAGCCGCGCTGGCGGAGACTTTCAAGCGCCGGGCCGCCCGGCGCTGCGGGCGGAGCGTCCGGCATGGCGCATCACCTGAAGCGCAACGCGCTGCGCGGCGTCCTCGGCGAGGCGTTGTTCGGCCTCGCGCTGCGCGGCGGCGGCGGCGTAGGGATCCCCGGGCAGGTCGAAAGGCGCTTCGGCGGTCGCGGTCCCGGTCAGGACCGGACGCGTCCCTCCCGGCTCATAGAGTGCATACCGCACGCGCGCCCTCAGTATATTGCGGCTGGCGACATTGTCGGCGCCCACCCCGAGACGGGTGGAGCCGATCCGGGTTTGCAGCTCCAGCCTCGACCGGGCCTCCTGGCCATGCGCGCCGAAGCGGTCGAGCAGGGCCTGCTCCAGAAGATGGTCGAACCGGGTCTGGCCGCGGGCCTCGATGGCGATGGAGCGCAGATCGCCCCCGGCCCCCGGCGCGGCATAGAGCGGCGTAAAGCCACAACCCTGCAGAGCTGCGGAGGCGGCGAACAGGACAAGGATGGCGAACCGGCGCATGCGCTTACCCCGCGACGATGTTGACGATGCGGTCTGGCACCACGATCACTTTGCGGATTGTAAGGCTTTCCAGCGATCGCGCCACCGCCGGATCGCCCAGGGCCGCGGCTTCAGCCTCCGCGGCGCCGGCGCCGCGCGGCAGTACAATTTCTCCGCGCCGTTTGCCGTTGACCTGCACGGGCAGGGTGACAGTGTCACGGGCGACAAGGGCGGGGTCGGCCTCCGGCCACGGGGCGTCGATAACCAGGCCCTCGCCGCCGATCCGCGCCCAGATCTCCTCGGCCAGATGGGGCATGAACGGCGCGATCAGGCGCGCCATAGCCGCCATCGCCTCGCCGCGCGCGGCCAGTCCGGCGGCGTCACCCGGATCGGGATCAAAACGCCGGAAAGCGTTCAGGAACTCGTGAATCTGCGCCACGGCGGCGTTGAAACGGAAATCCTCGATCGCCGTCGTCACCTCCGCGATGGCATGATGCGTCGCGCGGCGCATCTCCAGCGCCTCTCCGGCTTCGCCGCCCAGGGCGGAAAGCGGGGCTGGCGATGGCAGCGCGCCGGCCGCCGCCCACAGCCGCTGGATGAAGCGCCAGACGCCCTCGACGCCCTGCTCGGTGTATTCAACGTCGCGCTCTGGCGGCGAATCGGACAGCACGAACCAGCGCGCGGCGTCAGCGCCATAGGCGTCGATGAACACGTCCAAGTCGACGACATTCTTCTTCGACTTCGACATTTTCTCGACCGCGCCGACAGTCGCCGGGGCGCCGGAGGCGCGCTCGATCAGCCGGCCATCGATGGACTCAACATCCTCCGGCGACAGCCAGCGGCCATCCTGGGACCGGTAGGTTTCATGAGTGACCATGCCTTGCGTGAACAGTCCGGCGAACGGTTCCGGCGTGGCGAGGTCGGTGAGACCGGCGTCGGCAAGCGCGCGGGTGAAGAAGCGCGCATAGAGCAAGTGCAGGATCGCGTGCTCAACGCCGCCGACATACTGGTCGACGGGCATCCAGTAGCGCGCCGCCTGCGGGTCGAAAGGCCGGTTGGTCACGCGCGGCGAGGTGAAGCGCAGGAAATACCAGGACGAGCATACGAAAGTGTCCAGCGTGTCGGTCTCGCGCCGCGCCGGGGCGCCGCATTTCGGGCAGGGCGCGTCCTTCCAGTCTGGATGCTGGTCCAGAGGATTGCCGGGTTTGTCGAAGCGCACGTCCGGCGGCAGCAGCACGGGCAGCTGTGATTCCGGAACCGGAACCGGACCGCATTTGCCGCAATGGATGACCGGTATGGGACAGCCCCAGTAGCGCTGGCGGGACACCAGCCAGTCGCGCAGCCTGTAGGTGGTCGCGCCCTCACCCAGTTTCAGCTGTTCCAGTTTCGTGATCGCGGCCTCGATCGCTTCGCCGGTCGGCAGCCCGTCGAGGAAGCGTGAATTATAGGCGGTCCCCTCGCCGGTGAAGGCGACGTCGTCGATCCGGTGAGAGGCCGGGTCGGCGCCGGGCGGCAGCACCACCGGAACCACGGGCAGCTGGTACTTGCGGGCGAAATCCAGATCGCGCTGGTCGCCGGCCGGGCTGCCGAAAATTGCGCCCGTGCCATAGGTGGAGAGAACAAAATTCGCCGCCCAGACCGGCAGCAGCCAGTCCGGATCGAAGGGGTGGCGAACCTTGACGCCCAGATCGAGGCCGCGTTTCGGCGCCTTCTCGATCTCCTCTTCCGACACGCCGGTGCGGCGGCAATAGTCGGCGAAAGCCTCGACGGAGGGATCCTCCGCGGACAGCTTGACGGCAAGGGGATGATCGGCGGCGACGGCCAGGAAGCTGGCCCCGAACAGGGTGTCGGGCCGGGTGGTGAACACCTCGACCCCCGGCATGCCGTAACGGCGGGCGTCGTCCTTTTCGGCGAAGGGGAACAGGATTTTCGCGCCTCGCGACCGGCCGATCCAGTTCGCCTGCATCAGGCGCACCTTGTCCGGCCAGCGGTCCAGGTCCGCTATCGAGTCCAGCAGCGCGTCGGCGTAGTGGGTGATGCGGAAGAACCATTGGTCCAGCTCGCGCGCCACCACCGGCGCGCCGGAGCGCCAGCCGCGCCCGTCGATCACCTGCTCGTTGGCCAGCACCGTCTGGTCTACGGGGTCCCAGTTGACCTTGGCCTTCTTGCGGTAGACCAGACCGCGCTCGAACAGTTTCAGGAAGATCGCCTGCTGGTGCTTGTAATAATCCGGCTCACAGGTGGCGATTTCGCGTTCCCAGTCGAGGGCGAGGCCCAGGCGCTGCAGCTGGGCCCGCATGGCCTGAATGTTGGCCAGCGTCCATTCGCGCGGATGCACGCCGCGTTCGCGCGCCGCGTTCTCCGCCGGCAGACCGAAGGCGTCCCAGCCCATCGGGTGCAGCACGTCGAAGCCACGGGCGCGCTTGTAGCGCGCCACAACGTCGCCCATGGCGTAATTGCGCGAATGACCCACATGGATGCGCCCCGACGGGTAGGGGAACATCTCCAGCACGTAGTATTTCGGCTTGCCCGATTCCGGTCCGACGGCGGCGAAGGCGTCGCGCGCCGCCCATTCAGCCTGCCATTTCGGCTCGGCCTCGCGTGGATTGTAGCGGCTCATACTCTTGCAGGGACTCGCGGGATGGCCCGGGCCGTCAGTTGCGGATCTGGGCGATTCGCAACTGGCGGGCGCGGGTCAGGATGGCGTTCTCGATTTCGACAGCGGTTTCGGCGGAGACGGGGGCGTCGGCCCAGGCGCCGTCCTCGCCGCGCTCCTGGCGGAAGACGCGCACGGCCAGCGCATCGGCGCGAAGGCGGGTGTCGAGGATATAGACCGTGGAGCGGAAGCGCTCGTTCGGAATTTCGGGGTTGGCGTACCAGTCAGTGATGATGACGCCGCCAAAGGGATCAACTTCCGACAAGGGCATGAAGCTCAGCGTGTCGAGGCTGGCGCGCCACAGGAAACTGTTGACGCCGATGCCGGCGGGCCGGCGCTGTTCGCCGCGGCGGAACAGGCCGAAACGTCCGCCCGTATCGCTGGCGGCCACGGGCTCGCCGGGGCCTTGCTGGCGCGAGGCGCAGGCCGGCGCCAGCGCCATGGACGCGCACAGAATCGCCAGGATTGAAAGACGGCGGCGGAATGACATGGGCGAGGCTCCTGATGCTTTGACCCGCAGGCCCGGATGAAAATATGTCCGGGAAGCCGGGGTGTATAGCATGCGATGACGGCGGCGCCAGCGCCGCATGGCGCCTTTCAGCGGTGTTGCGCCGAAAGCGGGCGTGGCGCCCGCGCCACAGGCCGCAGGTTTAAGCCGCGCCAACAGTGCGCGGCGGCTTGATTCCACGCGCCGCATCCCGTCCCCTTGTCGTCTTCATCCGGGGGGATGGGGCTGATCGGCGAGGCCGCGAGCGCGACATGCGGAGCAAAGGCGCGATTTCAATCGCCGCCCTGACCGCGGCGCTGGCGGCCGACCCGGCGGCCGCCGCCGGACCTTCCGAATTTGAAATCCGCTATGAGGCCGAGGGCGCTCTCGCCGCCGCCGCAGGCGACGGCGCGGGAGTTTATGGCGAAATACGCCTGCGCGCGCAGCTGGAATCGATCACGGATGATGGCGTGCGCTGGGGCGCGGTCATCGGCGCCGGGGCGCGCCGCGATTCCGGCCGCCGCGCCTTCGGCGGGCTTGCAGGTGATTGCCCGCCGGGCATGGCGGACTGCCCGGCCGCTGTGCGATCCGGCGTCTTGCGCCCGGCGCGCGGCGCTGGCGGCGGTTTCTACGCCTACGGTTCGCAGGAGGGCCGCGAGATTCGCGCCAGTCTCGAGGATGCATATGTTTACATGCGCGGCGGCTGGGGCGAGATCCGCGGCGGCTATGGCGAGGGAGCGGCGGCGCTGGAGCACCTACCCCCGCCAGGCGTTTTCCGCTTGCTGCGCGGCGACACGACCCGAATCGACCCGGCGCGGCTGGCCGGCGTCCGTACGCTGAACGCGCCTTCCGGACCGGCGCCGAAACTGGTCCTGCGCAGCCAGCGGATGCTGGGTGTCCGCGCCGCGCTCTCCTTCGCGCCACGGGCCTATGACTGCGGCCTCGACGCCTGCGCCTTCGGGGACGGCCCGGGCGAGGTCGTCGCCCCGCGCCTTGGCGATGTGGTGGAGGCGGCGGCCAGTTTCGAACGCCGGCTCGCCACCGGCCTGCGCCTGGAGGCCGCGGCGGGATATTCACGGGCGGATGAACGCTCTGGGGCGTCGGAATTCACCCGCTATGAAGCGGTCAACGCCGCTTTCGGCGTCGCGTCCGGCCCCTGGCGCGCAGGGGTGTCGGCGATACGTTCCAACAACGCCGTCTCCGGCGGGCGCGGCTATGCGGCCTGGAGCGGCGGGGTCAGCCGCGAAGCGGGGCCGTGGCTGTTCGCGCTTGAGGCGGGCGCCGCCCGGGATGCGTTCGCCCATGTGCAGGCCCGGGTGCTGCAGGCCGGGGCCTCGCGCCTGGTCGGCGATGGCGCCGCCATCGGCGCAGGCGTGCAATGGGCGGAGCGGCGCGAACCCGTCGCGGGCCCGGCCGGGCGGGAAGCCCGCACGCGCCGCGGCGCCGCGCTGGTCATCGAACTGGCCTGGCGGCGCTGATGCAGGCGCGCAACACTTGCGCCGCCATAACTGCAAGGCGGTGAAAAGATTCCGAAAACGCTTCGCTTCCCGGGCGAAAGACGTTATATGTGAAGGGTTGAGGGAGCCTGTCCATGGCGCATGCCGCGAAAAATTCAGCGCTGGCGGCCATTCTGGCCGTGTCCGCGTTTGTCGCGGCGCCTGTCGCCTATGCCGACCCGCCAGTTTCATCGTCGGCGGCCGGAGAGGGCGAGGTGCAGCCCTGGTATGAATCCTTCACCTTTTCACCTCGCAACAGCGCCCCCGGTCAGGCTTGGGACGACAATGTCGCCCAGTTCGAGTGGACGCCGACCAGCCGCTGGGGCTTCACGCTCGGCATCGAACGGGATCCGGAGAGCCAGTATGAGGTCGATGGCGTCAGCGCCGGGGCCTATTTCAATATCAGCCCGCGGCTGCGTTTCGGCGGCGCGGTGCGCTTCTCCGCGCCGGAAGAGCGTTTCTCCATCCTGCGGCGCGAACGCGGCGAGCGCGAGCCCGAGGTGAAGTTCGAATCCGCCCTGCGGTTCTGACCGCGCCGGTATGACGTGAACCGGGCCGCCCGCGGGCGGCCTTTTTCATGCCCGGAACAGGCCGATGCCGGCGAGGCCGCAAAACCCCAGCCGGGCGAGCCGCGGCGCGTCCTTCGCCGCGAGACCGCCCAGCGCATAGACCGGAAGGGCGGCGGCGCGCGCCATCGCCGCGGCGCGCAGCGCCCCCAGCGCCGGGCCTGAACCCCGGCTTTGCGTTTCCAGCACGGGCGACAGCAGGGCGGCGTCGGCTCCGGCGCGGGCGGCGCGCGCCAGCTGCGCGAAATCATGCGCCGAGGCGGTGACGATCAGGCGCGGCCAGCGGCGGCGGGCCGCGCCGGCCTCATCCAGCCTCGCGTTCGGCCAGTGCACGCCCTGCGCGCCGGCGGCCTGCGCCAGTTCCGGGTCGGCGGCGATCAGCAGGGTCAGCGCCCGCGCCCGCGCGATGCGGGCCAGCGCGGCGGCGGTTTCGAAACGCTCCGCCCGTCCGAAATGCCGGTAGATCAGGGCGCAGCCCGGCGGCAGGCTGGCGGCGAAGGCGGCGGCGTCCGGCGTGCGCGCCGGGTCGGTCAGCGCCAGCAGCGGCGGCAGGCCGGCCGCGCCGGGCAGGGCCCGGGCCGCCCTTGCCAGCGCCCGCGGCGCGTCATACCACCCTCGCCCCATGACCGGACCGGACTCCTCCATCGCGCAAAACCGCGAAGCGATCCTGAAGCGCATCGCCGCCGCCGCGCAAGCCGCCGGGCGCGACGCGGCGCAGGTGACGCTGATCGCGGTCAGTAAACAGCAGCCGGACGAACGCATCGACGCGGCGCTGTCCGCGGGCCAGCGGGCGTTCGGCGAAAACCGCGTGCAGGAGGCGCAGGCGCGCTGGACGGGGCGGCGGGCACGCTATCCGGACCTCGAATTGCGCCTGATCGGCCCCTTGCAGTCCAACAAGGCGCAGGCGGCGGCGGCGCTGTTCGACGTCATCGAGACGCTGGACCGCGACAGCCTGGCAGCGGCGCTGCGCAAGGCGATGGACGGAACCGGCCGCGCCCCGCGCCTGTATGTGCAGGTCAATACCGGCGGCGAGGCGCAGAAATCCGGCGTCGCGCCGGGCGAGGCCGCGGCCTTCGTCGCCCGCATGCGCGCGGACTATGGATTCGATATCGAGGGGTTGATGTGCCTCCCGCCGCTGGAGGAACCGGCGGGGCCGCATTTCGCGCTGCTGGTCCGCCTCGCCCGCGATTGTGGCGTGGCGAAGCTGTCGATGGGGATGAGCGGCGATTTCGAGACCGCCGTGGCGCTGGGCGCCACCAGCGTCCGCGTCGGTTCAGCCCTGTTCGGCGAACGGGCCGGCGAATGACTGCGCCCCGCCCCGTCCGGCTCGCCGCCTACGACCCGGGCTGGCCCGAACAGGCGCGTATCCATGGTGATCGGCTGCGCGCCCTCGGTGAGGCTTTCATCGCCGTGCATCATGTCGGATCGACCGCGGTTCCCGGCCTGGCCGCCAAACCGGTGATCGATCTACTGGTCGAAGTCTCCAGTCTCGCCGCCCTCGATTCATACGCTGACCGTCTCCGCGATCTGGGCTACCGGCTGCGGGGCGAAAACGGGATCAGGAACAGACTTTATTTCACACTGGACGGCGATCAGGGCGGCCGGCGCGTCCATGTCCACGCCTTCGCCGCGGGTGATCCGGAAATCCGCCGCCACCTGGCGCTCCGGGACTTTCTGCGCGCCCATCCCGAAATCGCCCGCGCCTATGCGGCGGAGAAAGAGCGGGCGCAAAGCCTTCACCCTGAAGATTCCCGCGCCTACAGCGCTGAAAAATCCGCCTGGATGATGACGCAAGAGGCGCAGGCGCTGCGTTGGTATGACGGCGTCACCGGATGATATTCAGCCGGTCGCCGGGTGCGGCGGCGCGCAACAGCTCGAGCAGATCCGGCTTCGCCAGCGCCACGCAGCCTTGCGTCGGCGCATAGTCCGGCGCGGCGCAGTGCAGGAAGATCGCCGAGCCCAGCCCCTGAACCGGCGGCGCGGCGTTATGGTCCAGCACCACCACCAGGTCATACAGCCCGTCCGCGCGCGTCATCGTCTCGCAGGAGGCGGGCCAGGGCAGGCGGACGGACAGGTTATAGGCGGGGTCGGCGGGAGCGTCGCACCAGCCGTCATCGGGGCGGATGGCGCGCGTGGGCAGCATGGTTCCGGGCGCCGGACCGCGGTCGGCGCGGTACAGGACCCGGCGCAGGGCGAACACGCCGAGCGGCGTCGCCCCGTCGCCCTCGCGCTTGGCTTCCGCGGCGATCACGCCCGCGCGGCCGAGCGCGGCGCGAACACTGCGGCCGTTCAGGGAAAACACGCCGGCGGCGGTGACAGTCCAGTCCATGGGGAAAACCTAGCTGCGCGCGCGCGCGCCGCAAGCGGTCGGCGCGGGACGCCGCAAGCCGCAAGCGGCCCGGACGGCGTCCCTGGCGCCTCCCCCACCACGGTCCGGCGGCGCGCCCGGGGGGCGGGGCGCGCCTTCGCCGTTAACCATGCAATTTTCTTGCCGTTTTCCGGGCCGCAAAAAGCGGGCTTTTGGCGCCGGTTCCCGGCTCACGAAGCTGTGACCCGGCAAAACCTGCCGGACAGGTTTTCCCCACCCGGCAGGAATTGCCTGTCCCGGGGAAACAGGCATGATCGCAGACATGAACCCGAGCAAGACCCTTCTGATCGTCGACGATGACGACGATCTGCGCGAGACGCTGGCCGAGCAGTTCGGCCAGCAGGAGCGCTTCTCGGTGCGCGCCGCCGCCACCGCCGCCGCCGCGCTGGAAACGGCGCAGGCGGAGCGGATCGATCTCGTCATCCTCGACATCGAGCTGCCGGACATGGACGGGCGCGAGGTCTGCCGCCGCCTGCGCGCGGACGGGCTGAAGGCGCCGGTGGTGATGCTGACCGGCCAGGCCGCCGACGCCGACCAGGTGGCGGGGCTTGAGGCCGGGGCCAACGACTATGTCGTCAAGCCGTTCAAGTTCGCGGTGCTGCTGGCGCGGGTGCGCGCGCATCTGCGCAGTCACGAGCACAGCGAGGACGCCACCTTCCGCATCGGCCCCTACGATTTCCGCCCGGCGATGAAGCTGTTGCTGGCCGAGGGCGGGCGCAAGATCCGCCTGACCGAGAAGGAGGCCAACATCCTGAAATATCTCTACCGCGCCGGCGGCAAACCGGTGGCGCGGGAGGAGCTGCTGGGCGAGGTCTGGGGCTACAACCCGGCGGTGACGACCCACACGCTGGAGACCCATGTCTACCGGCTGCGCCAGAAGATCGAACCCGACCCCGCCGCCGCCCGCATCCTCGTCACCGAGGCCGGGGGCTACCGGCTGCAGGCGTGAGCGCGATGCTCGCCGCGCTGCTCGCGGCCTTGCTGGCGCTGGTCCCGGCGGCAGAGACCGGGTCGCCGCCGAACGGCCGCATCGTCGAGAGTCTCACCGTGACCTATTACGATATTCACGGCCGCACTCCCCGCGAAATTTCGGATTCACTGCAACGCCAGGGCATGTTCCTGGCCGAGACCGGCACCAGTTTTTATTTGAGCGCGGCATTCGAGCCTGCGCCGGAAGGCTGCGTTCTCGGACCGCTGCATGTCAGCCTCGACATAACCCAGCGCATGCCCCGCTGGGTCGACGAGGACCGGGCGCGCCGGGGCGTTCGCGACCAGTGGCGGCGGTTCCTGCGGAACCTGCAGACGCACGAGGACGGCCATGCAGAGCTGGGGCGGCGCACGGCGCAGGGCCTGCTGCGGGCGCTTGATCGGCTGGGCCCGGCGCCGGACTGCGGCGTCCTGCGCGCGCAGACCGAGGAAATACTGGCGGCGATCCGCACCCAGATGCGCGAGGCGCATCGGGAATATGATCGCCAAACCGGGCACGGACGCAGACAGGGCGCGACCTTTCCGCCGCCGCGCTGAGCGCTTTCCACCTGCGCCGATCGCCCCGCCGCCTTTGTGGCGCGGGGGTATGGGGTAGGTGGTTCGGCCCCTTCGGGAGAAGGGGCGGGCGCGGACGGCGCCCGCAGGGCGCCAAAGCGCTTTGTCAAAGGCAGGGATGACCCTGCGGGGCCGTCCGCGCCGGCGGCGTCTTGTCGCTCCTGCGGCCTTCCCATGCGTCCTGGATTGCAGCCCGCCGACCCCGGTTCTGTCCCCGCGCGTCATCGCCACTGGGCTGACGCGGGGCGTCATAGGTTCTCGCCGGCGGGATCGCCGCGGCGTGGAGCGCCCCTTCGCACAGGGGGTTCGTTACCTCCCCCGGCTTCCGGGTCGCCGTCCCTGTCTCCCGAACCGCCGGACGGTCCGGACGGCGCCCCGGCCGGGAGCCAGGCGAAAACCAGTATACGCCCGGATCAGCCGCTGCGGATAAGTTCACGCCCAACCCGCCGCTCCGCGGCCGCGCGCCGCGCGAGCCGGGGCCCAGCTTCCCTGCGCAATCAACACCTTGCTGGATCCCGGATCGGGCCTGCGGCCCATCCGGGAAGCGGTGGAGGGTGTTGGATAAGCGCCCCCTGGCCGCCGCCGCGGCTACAGCTTCAGCCGCGCCAGAACGGGAACGTGGTCCGAGGGCCGGTCCCAGCCGCGGCAGTCCTCGAAAATCGCGAACCCGTCGCGGCCGCCGGCCAGCGCCGCGCCACGCAACGCCGCCGAGGCCCAGATATGGTCCAGCCGCCGGCCGCGATTGCCGGCGCGCCAGTCGCGGGCGCGATAGCTCCACCAGGTGTAGAGCTTCTCCGGCTCCGGGATCAGGGCGCGGGCGATGTCGGTGAAGCCGCCGGTTTCGCGCACCCGCTCCAGCCCCTCGGTCTCAATGGGCGTGTGCGAGACCACTTTCAGCAACTGTTTGTGCGACCAGACGTCATGCTCATAAGGCGCGATGTTCAGGTCGCCCGTAACGATGATCGCCGCGCCTTCCGCGGCGCGGCGTGCGAAATAGGCCTGCATCGCATCGAGGAATTCCAGCTTGTGGGCGAAACGGGGGTTGATCGCCGGGTCCGGCTCGTCGCCGCCGGCGGGGACGTAATAGTTCTGGATCTCGACGCCGGCGATCTTCACGCGCTGGAAGCGGGCCTCGGCGCGCGGGCACAGCGCCTCGTCCGGCAGGGGGTCGAGGGGCAGGCGCGAGGCGATGGCGACGCCATGCAGCCCCTTCTGGCCGCGCACATGGATGTGCGGATAGCCCATGTCCCGGAAGGCGGCGGCCGGAAACTCGCCGTCGCGGCACTTGATCTCCTGCAGGCAGATCACGTCGGGCCGGGTTTCGGCGGCGAATTTCGCCACCAGCGGCGCGCGCAGGCGCACCGAGTTGACGTTCCAGCTGGCGATGCTCAGCGCGGTCATGGGCTCTCCTAGAATATATTGAAACTCGACCCGGCGAGGCCGACGGGCCAGCGCCCGCGCGCGAACAACCGCCAGCGGGCGAGAAACGGATGCGGCGGTTCGTCATCGCCGGCCTCGGCGAGGATCACCAGCGCGGCGCCGTGCGCGGCCTGCACGATGGCGCCGGCGGCGGCGTTCAGCAGCCCCTCGTCGCCGACATCGCCCTGCCATGCGGCGAGGCCCGCCGCGTCGGCCGCCGCCTCGCCCGCCTTCTGGCCGGTATAGGCCAGGATCGCCGCCGCGGCCTCTTCGTCCAGCCGTTCGGCGGCGCGGGCCGAAAGGCCGGCGCGCAGCATCTCCTCGGCCTCCCAGCCCTCGGAATCATGGCCGGCGCTTTCGGCGGCGAACAGCGCCTCGTCCCAGCCGGTCAGCAGCGCCGCCTCGGCATGCGGAAAGCCGAGCCCGTCCAGCCAGGCGCGGGCCAGAGCCCGTTCGCGCGCGTCCAGAGGCTCGCCCAGCCGGCTAAGGAATGGAATCGCCTCCAGCCCGTCCGCAAAGGCGCGGACGCGGTAGAGGAGGGGGATTTCTTCCAGCAGGCGGGGAATGTCTGGCCCGGTCATGCGAGCGGGTTTAGCGGCCCGGCGCGCAAACGCAAACCATGGCGCTGCGCGGATCCGGAATAAAATGCGCCCGGCCGCGAGGGGGCTGCGGCCGGGCGCTTCTAGCCATGCGCTTTTCCAGCGCAAGCGCCGGGAGGGGATAAGTCCGGCGCGGCCGGGTCATCAGATCCGCAAGCGGGGGGACGACGCCGATCTGTTTGCTGACCCAGCCAGCCGTTACATTAAAGCCACGACCGAGAAAATTTTCAAATGAAAAATCGGAAATCTGTTGATTGTGACGTTAAGGACACAGCGGACGCGATCACCGGCGGCGCGGATCGCGGCGCTCCTCGTCGTCGAGGATGAACAGGCGCGGGTCCAGCGCCACGCCGGCCTCCACCTCGCTGAGAATCATGCGCGTGGTCTGGCCCAGCGCATCGGTGACGAACCATTCGGCCAGGCTGTAGTCGTCGTCATGGAACAGGAACAGCGCCCGCCCTTCCATTTCGCCGCTGCGGTCGCGGGCGGCGACATAGATATAACCGTCGCGGGCCCAGACGCGCTCGATCTCGGCGTCGGCGGCCAGATCGGCCTGTGGCTTCAGGATCCACCACAGCGGCGTGGCGCGCAGCGGCGCCCGGTCGGTGACGTTCAGCGCCTGGTCGCGCACCGCCACCGTGCTGCCGTCGGCGACGATCAGCAGCGGCGTGGGCGGGTCATATTCGAAACGCAGCCGCCCGGGCCGGCGCAGATACAGCGAGCCTTCGGCGAAACTGAAATCCGGCGCGATCTGAATGAAGCGCGCGCGCATTGTCTCGGTGCGGTTCAGCGCGGCGTTGATCTCCGCCAGCGCCGCGTCCGCGTCGACGCCCGGATCGTCCAGCAATTCGGCTTCCGGCAGCGGCGGAGCCATGTCCCCGGTTTCCGGATCGGCGTCCTGGGCGAACAGGGCGAGGGAGAGGATGAGCGCGTCGATCATGGTGTCGTTTTTCGCGGCCGAATGCGGCGCCCGCAAGGCCGCGCGAGGGTGAGGGCGGGGAATTTCCGTTCAGTGGACGGTCAGCTTCGCGCCGTCAGTCATCCTCGCTCACCTGCGGTTCGCTGTCGTCATAGGAAAGGATGTCGCCCGGCTGGCAGTTCAGTTCGCGGCACAGCGCGTCGAGTGTGGAGAAGCGCACCGCCTTCGCCTTGCCGGTTTTCAGAATCGACAGATTGGCCATGGTGATGCCGACGCGGTCGCACAGCTCGGTCAGCGACATGCGCCGCTCCAGGAGCATCCGGTCGAGGGTGACGCGAATCGCCATGCCGCCGGCCCCTAGATCGTCAGCTGTTGTTCTTGGCGCATGCGCGCGCCCTCGCGGAACACTTCCGCCAGCACCAGCAGCGCGACCACCGCGAACCAGGCGCCGAGATTGAGATCGAAGCTGACGCCGATTTCGGCAGCGTCCGCCACCGGGCGTCCGAACAGGGTCAGGGACAGCGCCACGATCCCCTGCGCCAGATAGCGCACCAGCTGGTACACCGCCACGGCCAGCGCGATGACGCGCAGATGCCCGGCGTTTTCGGGAACGAAAGGATCGCCGGCGGCCAGCGTCGCGAACATGCGCCGCAGGCGGTCGACCAGAACCATGATGGTGACGATTTCGGCGATGAACAGCGGCAGGATCAGCACGCGGTAGAACTGCAGCCGCTGCAGGGCTTCCTCCAGCGCTTCGGGCGCGATGCCGAGGAAGCGGGCCAGGAACAGTACGATCGCCAGGGCCATCGCCGCGGCGACCACAGCCAGAACAGCCCAGAGAAGGTACCAGACGACGTCGAGGGTGCGTCTGAGCAAGGCGATCAGGACGCCTTGTTTCACGAGTTGCATGCCCCTCCCCTTAATGCGGCTGCCGGCGGCGGTGACGGATCATTCCGATCCGGACCGCCGCCGGCTCCGCGTCTGCGGTCTCACGCCACCGCCGGGGCGAGGGCGAAGACCATGCCGGCGAGGACCGAGATCACCAGAATGCTGTTGATCGCGAAGGCCGCCGCCGAGGCGAAAGTATCATTGAGCCTGACCATCTTCATATCTCCGTTTTCTTTCGTTCGACCAAGTTGTTTGTGCTATCGGACGGTCTGCGCCGTCCTCAGCCGCCTCCGGAACCGCCCGTTTTCGGGTCTCTCCGGCGGCGACGGGTTTATCGATAATCGAAAAAAATGAGGCGCGCAAGCAAAAATATCGTTTTTCGATATGAATTTTTCGAAAGGCGATATGCAATAATGAGGGAATACCCCCGTGAAGCCTGCGCGAACCTGGGTGGTTGCGAGCCACAATCCCGGTAAAATCAAGGAGATAGAAGCCCTCCTCGCCCCATATGGCGTCAAGCCTGTCGGGGCGGCGGCGCTGGGGCTGCCGGAGCCGGAGGAGACCGAAGACACTTTCGCCGGCAATGCGGCGCTGAAAGCGCGCGCGGCGGCGCAGGCGTCCGGCCTGCCGGCGCTGGCCGACGATTCGGGGTTTTGCGTCGCCGCCCTGGGCGGGGCGCCGGGGGTGCATTCGGCCCGCTGGGGCGGCGCCGGCCGCGATTTCACCGCCGCCATGCGCACATTATGGGCGAAGGTGCAGGAAACCGGCTCGCCCGACCGGTCGGCGCGTTTCGTCTGCGCGCTGGCGCTGGCGCATCCGGGCGGCGCCTGCGCCGTCTATGAAGGGGTTGTGGAGGGCGAGCTGGTCTGGCCGCCGCGCGGAGGGCGGGGATTCGGCTATGACCCGGTGTTCGTCCCGCACGGCCATGCCGAGACCTTCGCCGAGATGGACCCGGCGCTGAAACAGGCGATCAGCCATCGTAAGCGGGCGTTCGAGAAACTGATCGCGGCGGAGCTGGCCGGGTGAGCGCTCCCCTCGGGCTTTACGTGCACTGGCCGTATTGCGGGCGCATCTGCCCCTATTGCGATTTCAACGTCTATCTGAAGCGCCTTGAAGCGCCGGGGCTGACGCAGGCGATCCTGGACGATCTTTCCGGCTGGCGGGCGGTCACCGGGCCGCGGCGCCTCGCCAGCCTGCATTTCGGCGGCGGCACGCCGTCGCTGATGGCGCCGGCGGATGCCGCGGCGGTGATCGAGGCGGCGGAGCGGCTGTGGGGGTTCGAGGCGAGCGCCGAGATCGGGCTGGAGGCCAATCCGGCTGAACGCGACCGCTATGCGGATTTCCGCGCCGCCGGGGTAAACCGGCTGTCGATCGGCGTGCAGAGCCTGGACGATGCGGCGCTGCGCGCGCTGGGCCGCGATCATGACGCCACGGCGGCGCGCGCGGCGACGGCCGCGGCGCAGGCGGCGTTCGACAATGTCTCCATCGACCTGATCTGCGCCCGCGAGCATCAAACCGCCGCCGACTGGCGGGCGGAGCTGCAGGCGGCGCTCGACTTCGGAACGCCTCACCTGTCGGTCTACCAGCTTACCGTGGAGCCGGGCACCGCCTTCGCGGCGCGGGCGGCGCGGGGCGCGCTGGATACGCCGGACGAGGACGCGGCGGCGGTTTTCTACGAAGTCACGCAGGAGGTCTGCGAAGCGCAGGGCGCACCAGCCTATGAAATCTCCAATCACGCCCGCTCCGCCGCCGCGCAGTCGGTTCACAACCGGCTGTACTGGGAAGGGGCGGACTGGATCGGCGCCGGGCCGGGCGGCCATTCGCGGCTGGGCGCGCACGCCGCCGGGGGCCGAATCGCCGCCGCCGCCGCGCGCCGCCCGCAGAACTATGTCGAAACGGTCGCGCGCACCGGGCGCGGCGTGGCCGATGAGACGGTCCTGACCGCAATCGAGGAGGCCGCGGAGCGCATTCTGATGGGGTTGCGCCTGACTGGCGGACTGGACCGCGCCGCCCTGCGCGCCGCGACAGGGCTGGACGTGGACGGAACGGCGCTGGCGCGGCTGGCGGCGGAAGGCTGGCTGACAGCGAACGGAGACCGGGTCCGGTTCAGCCCGCGCGGCCGCCTGCTCGCCGACCGGCTGGCGGCGGAATTGGCGCCGGAAACCTAGGGTCCGGACCCTAGAACGCGACCGGGTCGAAACGCTCCGGCGCCGCCTCGATCAGGCGCAACTCGCGCTGACGCACCTCGAACACCGCCAGACCGCGCTCGATTCGCCCCTCGCGGGTGAAGCGGAACAGGCCGTCGGCGCCCAGAAAGCCCTCGGGATCCTCGATGGCGCGGCGTGAGTAACGCTCGGGTCCGGCGTCGAGATGCGCGGCCAGCGCCACGGCGTCGTATGCCAGGCTGGCGATGCGTGACGGCGTCTCGCCATAAACGTCGCTGTAGGCGCGCTCGAAACGGGCGCGGGTCTGCGGGTCCGGGCCCGCGAACCAGCCGCCATACAGCGCCGGTTCGAGCAGGCTGTCGGGATCGCTCCACAGCCCGGTGCCGATGAACTTGATCACCAGCGGATCGATGTCGTTATAGGGCAGCAGCGGCGCCAGGGTGCGCAGACGCACGCCGCCCTCGGGCAGGATCACGGCCTGAAACCGCGCCGTTTCGTCGGGCGCCCAGCCGCGCTGCTGGCGGCGGATCGCCTCCAGCGGGTCCAGCGCCTCGACGCCGGCCTGGCGGGCGAGGCGCGCCGCCGCGCCGGTCATGCCCTCGACGCCGCCGGAATAGTATTCTTCAACCGTCACGGCGGCGGCGTTCAGCGCCGACTCGGCGCGCAGCGCCGCGGCGACAGTCTCTCCATACCGCGTCGAAGGGCCGATGAAGGCGAACCGCTCGACACCCTGGCGCGAGGCGTACTCGACGACGCGCGCCACCTCGATCTCGACCGGGAAACTCAGCAGATACACGCCGCCGCCCGCCACTTCGGCGTCGCTGGAAAAGGCGATGACCGGAACGCCGGCGGCGCGGGCCGCCTCGCCGGCCGCCACGGCTGCGGGGCCGAACAGCGGACCGAGGATGATGTCGGCGCCGTCGGCCAGCGCGGCTTCGGCCGCCCGGCGGGCGCCGTCTGCGGCGCCGCCGGTGTCGCGCGGCATCAGCAGCAGCGCCGAATCGCCGCGCTCGAACAGCGCCAGCTCTGCGGCGCGCAGCAGGCGCAGCGCTTCGGCGCGGGCGCCGGCGGCATCCGCGCTGAACGGCAGCAGCAGCGCCACCCGCGTCACCTCGCGGTCACGCATGTGTGCGGGCGTCAGTCCACCGGCGCCCGTCACGGCGGCCGAAGGCGGAACGGCGTAGACCACGGGCTGCGGCGCGCGCCCCTGCACCGGGGGCTGTGTGGATGGCGTCACCACCGGCGTGGCGCCGCGGGTGGTGTCGCACGCGGCCGCGGCGGCGGCGAGAGCCAACACGGCGATAAGCCTTGGAGCAAGGCCGAAGACGCGCGATGCTGCGCGCAGAGAAGACAAGGCGTTGAAACTCATGGCCCGGATGTCCGTCGATAACCCCGGCGAGGCTAACGCTCCGGCCGCGGCCCGGCAACCGGACGCGGCGGCGCTGGCGCCGGGGTTGTACCTGGTGGCGACGCCGATCGGCAATCTGCGCGACATCACCCTGCGGGCGCTGGACGTGCTGGCCTCGGCGGACCGGCTCTACGCCGAGGACACGCGCCGCGCGCGCACCCTGCTGGACGCCCATGGCATAAAGCGCAAGGCGGAGCCCTATCATGAGCACAACGCGGCGGCGGCGCGGCCGAAAATCCTGGCGCAGCTCGCAAGCGGGCGGTCAGTGGCGCTGATCTCCGACGCCGGCACGCCGCTGGTCTCCGATCCGGGCTACAAACTCGTGCGCGAAACTGCCGCTTCAGGCGCCTCTGTGATACCCGTCCCGGGCCCTTCCGCGGTGCTTGCGGGGCTAAACGTGTCGGGTCTGCCCTGCGACCGGTTCCTGTTCGCGGGTTTTCCGCCGGCGAAATCATCGGCGCGGGCGCGCTGGCTGGCGGAGCTTGCCGGCGTTCCGGCGACGCTGGTGCTGTTCGAGGCCGCGCGCCGCCTGCCCGAAAGCCTGGCCGCGATGTGCGAGGCTCTGGGCGACCGCCCGGCAGCGGTGGCGCGCGAACTGACCAAGACCTTCGAGGAGACGCGGCGCGACAATCTCGGCGCGCTGGCCGCGCATTACGCCGCCGAAGGCGCGCCGAAGGGCGAGGTGGTCGTCGTCATCGGCCCGCCGGAAGACGCCGGCGCCTGGGACGACGCGGCGGTGGACGCGGCGCTGGCCGAAGCGCTTGCTCGGGAACCGGCCAGCGCCGCCGCCGCGCGCGTCGCCGCGGCGTCCGGCCGTCCGAAACGGGCGGTTTACGCCCGGGCGCTGGCGCTGAAAGAGAGGCGCGGGTGAACCGGCGGCGGATCGCCGAGACCCGCGGCCGCCGGGCGGAGCTGCTGGCCGCGGCCTGGCTGATCCTGAAAGGCTATCGCATCCTCGCCCGCCGCGCCCGCACCGGCGCCGGCGAGATCGACCTCGTCGCCGCGCGCGGCCGTGTGCTGGCCTTCGTCGAGGTCAAGGCGCGGCGCACGGCGGAGGCCGCGGCCTATGCAGTGACGCCCCGCCAGCAAACGCGGCTGGCGCGCGCCGCTTCGGCCTGGCGCGGGCGGCGGCCGCGCTTCGCCATGCTGCAGCCGCGATTCGATCTTGTGATCGTGCGGCCCTGGCGTCCGCCGCGGCATCTTCGCGCGGCGTTCCGCCCGGAAGGCGCAGCCGCGCTGGGATTGTTTTAACCGCTGGCGGCGTCGGATAGAGGTGATTCGCCGGCCCCCGGACCTGGAGACCCCGCATGATCCCGCACGCCGTTTCGCGCCTCGCCGCCGCCGCCGCTCTCGCTCTTACGCTCTCCGCCTGCGCCGCGGTCCAGCAGGAACGCTCCGTGGGGCGCAGCATCGACGACGCCAACGCCAATATCGCCATCCGCGCCGCGATGATGCGCGCCGAAGACCACGACCTGACCGGCGTGCGGGTGGACGTGTCGCAGGGCGTCGCCCTGCTGGCGGGAACCACGCCGCGCGAGGAGGACCGGCTGATGGCCGAATGTCTCGCCTGGTCGTCGGTGGCGGTGCGCACGGTGCAGAACGAGATCACGGTCGATGGCCCGCCGACCTTTGGCGACCGCAGCCGCGACGTGTGGATCACCCAGCGCGTGCGGGGGCGGCTGTTGCGCGACCGATCGGTGCGGCTGATCAATTTCAATGTCGAAACCTTCAACGGCGTCGTCTACCTGATGGGCGTGGCGCGCACGCGGGGCGAGCTGGAGCGCGCCGCCAGCCACGCCGGCCTGGTTGACGGGGTGGAGCGCGTCGTCACATACGTGCGCGTGCTTGGCGAAGACGAGGAGCCGATATCACGCGGCGAACGCCGGGCGCAGATCTGCGGGGCGGAGCCGGTCGCTCCGCCGCTGGACATGCCACAGGACTTGCGCGCCGCGCCGGTGGTCCCCATCGATTAGGCGGCCGGCGCCGGCCGGGCGGAAGAGGGACGACATGACCTATCGCGTCGCCGTGCAGATGGACCCGGTGGAGGGCGTCAATATCGACGCCGACACCACCTTCGCGCTGATGGAGGCGGCCCAGGCGCGCGGCGCCCTGCTGTGGACTTTCCAGCCCCAGCATCTGTCCTGGGTCTCGGGCAAGGTGATCGCCCGGGCGCGGCCGGTGACGCTGCGCCGCAAACCGGGCGACCACGCCGTACAGGGCGATCCGATCATGCTCGACCTGGCCCGCGACGCCGACGTGGTGCTGATGCGCCAGGACCCGCCCTTCGACATGGCCTATCAGACCGCGGCGCATGTGCTGGAGCATCTGCAGGGCGACACGCTGGTGCTGAACGATCCGTTCTGGGTGCGCTCCAGCCCGGAGAAGCTCAGCCCGCTGCTGTTTCCGGACCTGATCCCGCCGACGCTGATCTCGCGCGATCTCGCCGCCTTGCGCGCCTTCCGCGAGAGCCATGGCGACATCATCCTGAAACCGCTTTACGGCAATGGCGGCTATGGCGTGTTCCGCATCGGCCCGGACGACGGCAATTTCAGCGCGCTGATGGAGCTGTTCTTCGCCCAGAGCCGCGAGCCGATCGTCGCCCAGGCCTATCTGCCGGCGGTGATGGACGGCGACAAGCGCGTGATCCTGATCGACGGCGAGGCCGCGGGCGCCATCAACCGCCGCCCGCAGAAGGGCGAAACGCGTTCGAACCTGCATGTCGGCGGCCAGGCTGAGCCGGCGGAGCTGTCCGACGCCGACCGCCATGTCTGCGCCGTCATCGGCCCGATGCTGAAAGAGCGCGGCCTGGTGCTGGCCGGGATCGACGTGATCGGCGGCAAGCTGACCGAAATCAACGTCACTTCGCCCACCGGGCTGCAGGAACTGAAACGCTTTTCCGGCGTCGACGCCGCGGCGCTGTTCTGGGACGCCGCCGAACGGCGGATGCGGCGCTAGAGCCTTTAGCGGTCGCGTGATCGAACCGGTGAACCGGTTCCCACTTCACCTGATCACGCTCTAGAAGGCGCGATTTCACGAACCTGTAATCAACCGGACGCCGGAGCGGGCTTATTCAGGCCCTGATTTTGTATGAAGCCAGTCCGAACGGCCGGGCGCCGCGCCAGACTGGCACAGACGCATCCGGCGAAATGGCGAGCAGGACCGATGCCGATATTGCCTTCCGCCCACGCCAGTCAGGCCTTTGGCGGCCGCCGGGTCGACTTTTTCGCCGTTCCGGGCGAGGCGGCGGCGGCGGAGCGCCCGCGCGCCAACCTGCGGCGTTTCCGCGACGACAGCGGCCAGTATGAAACCCTGAAACTCGCCGATCCGCGCCTCTCTGCCGATCCCGGCGAAGCGGTGACCGTGCTGCGCGTGCAGACCGGGCCGAACCGGCGCTCGCTGCCGGCGGCGCTGGTCAACCATGCGCGCGGCGAATGGGCGTACTGCAAGCCCGCGGGCTCGCGGTTGCTGGCCCGGGCCGGCGTGTCGCGCGGCGCCAACTGGGCGTTGACCATGCTGGCGCTGACGCTCTCTGCGCTGGCCGCGGCCTGGCCCTATCTCGCCGCCGTGGCGGCAGAGATCAGCCCGGCGTTGCGCCTGCCCGCCTTCGACATAATGGCTTTCATCGCTGCGCAGGCGCCGTTTCTGACCGGGCTCGATCCCGCCGGTTTCCTGCCCGCCGCGGCGCGTAACGCCCTGTCCGCCGTCCTGCCGGCGGCGGCGCACGGCCCGGTTCTGGCCGGGCTTGCGCTGGGCGTGCTGGCGCTGACCGCTTTCTGGGCGCGCAGCTGGCGCATTATCTGGGTTCCGGCTTTCATTCTCGCCGCGCTTGTGGCGGGGTTGATGCTGGGCGCGGCTTCACCCGCCAGCGTGATGCTGGCCGCCCTTGGCGGCGGCGCGGCGCTGTTCCTGATCGGCGGCTTCGCCAACCGGTCACGTGACCGCGCGCGGCTGGAAGCCCGCATCGCCATGCTGTGCGAGCACCTGTTGCGGCATCCGCCGGAAGAACGGGTGTCGAGCCCGTCGGCGATCTCCGCCGCCTCGCTGGCGGCGCCCGCCGCCGTGCTGGCCGCCCGGGCGGAGCAGCGTGAGCACGCGCCGGACACGAATGAACCGGAACCGGCGGCGTCCGAAGCCGAGGCCGATGCCGAACCGGCGCCTGAAGCCGACGCTTCCGACGCTTCCGACGCCGCCGATCTGCCGTCAGACGCCGAGCTGGCCGCCGCCCGCGCCGCCGCCGGGGCCGAGGCCGGCGAAGCGGCGGGCGATGAGGCGCCGCGCCAGCATCGCGCCCCGGAAACCGTTGAACCCGCCGCCGGACATCCGTCCCGCGACATCGCCCTGCCCGAACCGCCGCCGATGCCCGCCGGAGAAGAATCGGCCGCCGCAGACGAGGCTCGGGACGCCGGGGATGAACCGCGCCGCAACGCCGCCGCGGCGGGCGCCGGAACGCCGGATTTCGACGATCCGCTGGCCGCCCGCGACCACGATCCGCTGCTGGCCGAGCCGGACGACCCGATGCTGGCCGACGACGCCCCGGCGCCCGAGATCGAGCGAGGAGACGAAGAACCGGAGGACGCTCGCCGCTAGGGTTCGGACCCGGACCCAGGGCCTTTCCCGGCTTGACCTCGCCGCCCGCATGGCGCACCCGTGCGCCATGACCGCAAACCCTCCCGAGATTCATGGCTTCGCCGCGCCGGGCTTCGAGCCGGTGCGCGACGTCTTCGCCGATAACTGGCGCCAGAGCGATGAAATCGGCGCCGCCTTCGCCGCCCATATCCGCGGCGAGCCTGTGGTGGATTTGTGGGCCGGGTGGGCGGACCGTCAGCGCACGCGGCCGTGGGCGGAAAACACCATCGTTCCGGTGTTCTCGACCGGCAAGGCGGTGACGGCGCTGGCCATGGCCTGGCTCGCCGATCAACACGAGGTGGATTACGAGGCGCGGGTCGCGGACTACTGGCTGGAGTTCGCGGCCAACGGCAAGGCGGGCGTCACCGTCGCCCAGGCGCTGTCGCATCAGGCCGGGCTGTCCGGAATCTCCGAACCGATGGAGGCCGGCGACTGGTTCGATCGCGATCTGATAGAGCGCAAGCTGGCCGCCCAGGCGCCGTTATGGCCGCTGTCGGAGGGCGGATCGGGCTATCACCCCATCACCTTCGGCTTCATCGCCGACGCCATCGCCCGGCGCACGGACGGGCGCAGCACCGGCGCCCTATTGCGCGAGGAGATCTGCGGCCCGCGCGGCATCGACTTTTTCATCGGCACGCCGGAAAGCGAGCACGCCCGCTGCGCCGAACATGTATTGCCGCCGCGGACGCCGAATCTCGGCAAGCTGAACCCGGTCAAGGAGGCCGCCTTCCTGAAGCCCTGGTCCAGCCCCGGCCGCCGCGGGGCGGTGGAATGGCGCAAGGCGGAGTTTCCCGCCGCCAACGGCCATGGGACGGCGCGGGCGATATCCGCCCTGATGGGCGTGTTCGCCAACGCCGGAAAACTGGGCGAAGAGCGGCTGGTCTCCGAAGCGGTCATCGCCGCCGCGATGGCCGAGCGCGTCTCCGGCCCCGACCGGGTTCTGCCCTTCGACCTGTCCTTCGGGGCGGGCGTGATGCGCAACAAGGGCGCCTGGGCCTACGGGCCGGAGGAAAACGTCGTCGGCCATTACGGTTTCGGCGGCTCCTGCGGCTTCGCCGATCCGGTGCGCGGCCTGTCCGGAAGCTATGTCATGAACCGCCAGATGGACGTGCTGGTGGGCGATGAGCGCGCCACGCGCCTGATCGCGGCGCTCTATGGCTGTCTTTAGATACGAAAAGGCCCCGGAGCGGCGCTCCGGGGCCTGATCATTCAGGGATCGCGGAAAGCGCCTACTCGGCGGCCTCGTGGCTGATCTCCTTGCCGGTGGACTGGTCGACCACCTTCATCGACAGGCGCACCTTGCCGCGGTCGTCGAGACCCAGCAGCTTCACCCACACCTCGTCGCCTTCCTTGACGACGTCGGAGGGATGATTGACGCGCTCTTTCTTCAGTTGCGAGACGTGCACCAGGCCGTCCTTGGGACCGAAGAAGTTCACGAAGGCGCCGAAGTCCATCACCTTGACGACCTTGCCCTTGTAGATCTCGCCCACTTCGGGTTCGGCGGTCAGGCCCTTGATCCAGTCCAGCGCCGCCTTGATCGAGGCCAGGTCCGACGAAGCGACCTTTATGACGCCGTCGTCATTGACGTCGACCTTGGCGCCGGTCTTTTCGACGATCTCGCGGATCACCTTGCCGCCGGAGCCGATCACGTCGCGGATCTTGTCGGTCGGGATGGTGATGGTCTCGATGCGCGGGGCGTATTCGCCCAGTTCGGCGCGCGCGGCGCCGAGGGCGAGATTCATCCGGTCGAGGATGTACATGCGTCCGCCCTTGGCCTGTTCGAGGGCGGTTTTCATGATGCCCTCGTCGATACCGGCGATCTTGATGTCCATCTGCAGCGAGGTGACGCCCTGATCGGTGCCGGCCACCTTGAAGTCCATGTCGCCGAGATGGTCCTCGTCGCCGAGGATGTCGGACAGCACGGCCACGCCGTCGGGGTCCTTGATCAGGCCCATGGCGATGCCCGACACCGGCCGCGTGATCGGCACGCCCGCATCCATCAGCGCCAGAGACGAGCCGCACACCGTCGCCATCGACGACGAGCCGTTGGACTCGGTGATCTCCGACACCAGGCGGATGGTGTAGGGGAAGGTCTCAGGGCCGGGCAGCACCGCCTTCAGCGCCCGCCAGGCCAGCTTGCCATGGCCGATTTCGCGGCGGCCCGGGGCGAGGCGGAAGCTGGTCTCCCCGACCGAATAGGGCGGGAAGTTGTAGTGCAGCAGGAAGCGTTCCTTGTAGGTGCCGGTCAGGGCGTCGATATACTGCTCGTCCTCACCGGTGCCCAGCGTGGCCACCACGATGGCCTGCGTCTCGCCGCGGGTGAACAGCGCCGAACCGTGGGTGCGCGGCAGGAAGCCGGCGTCGGCGACGATGGCGCGCACGTCCGCGAGGCCGCGGCCGTCTATGCGCTTGCCGGTCTTGATGATCGCGCCGCGCACGATGGAGGATTCCACCCCCTTCAGCACGTCTTTCAGCACATTGACCGGAACGCCGTCGGGATTGACCTCGGACAGGCCCAGCTCGGCGACCACCTTGTTCTTGGCTTCGGACACCGCGGCCACGCGCGCGGTCTTGTCGACGATCTTGTAGGCCTTCTCGATGTCCTTGCCGGCGATCTTGCGGACCTTCGCCTCGATGGCGGAATGGTCTTCCGGCTGGAAGTCCCACGGCTCCTTCGCCGCCCTCTCCGCCAGGCGGATGATGGCGTCGATCACCGGCTGGAATTCCCTGTGGCCGAACATCACCGCGCCGAGCATCACGTCCTCGGGCAGTTCCCGGGCCTCGGATTCCACCATCATCACGGCGTCGGCCGTACCGGCGACGACCAGATCGAGCTTGCTCTCGATCATCTCGTCGACCTGCGGGTTCAGCACGTATTCGCCGTCGATATAGCCGACGCGCGCCGCCCCGATGGGGCCGAGGAAGGGCAGGCCCGACAGGCACAGCGCCGCCGAGGCGCCGACCATGCCGACGATGTCGGGATCGTTCTCCATGTCGTGCGACAGCACGGTGATCATCACCTGGACTTCATTCTTGAAGCCCTTGGGGAACAGCGGCCGGATCGGCCGGTCTATGAGACGCGAGGTCAGCGTCTCCTTCTCGGTCGGGCGGCCTTCGCGCTTGAAATATCCGCCGGGAATCTTGCCCGCGGCGAAATATTTCTCCTGGTAATTGACGGTGAGGGGGAAGAAATCGACCCCCTCCTTGACGGATTTGACGCCGACCGCGGTGGCCAGCACCGAGGTTTCGCCATAGGTGACGAGGACGGCCCCGTCGGCCTGGCGCGCGATGCGCCCGGTTTCGAGGGTGAGGGTTCGCCCTCCCCACTCGATCGTTTCTTTTTCGATTTTGAACATGTCGTCTTTCAGCTTTCCCGCGCGGAGGCGTCTAGCGGCGCAGGCCCAGCTTCTCGATGACCGCCTGGTAGCGGCCCTCATCCTTGGCTTTCAGATAGTCGAGAAGCCGGCGGCGCTGTGAAACCATCTTCAGCAGGCCGCGGCGGGAATGGTTGTCCTTCTTGTGAGTCTTGAAGTGCTCGGTGAGGTTGGCGATGCGCTCGGAAAGAATCGCGATCTGCACCTCCGGCGAGCCGGTGTCGCCCTTTCCGCGGGCGTGTTCGGATATGAGCGCGCCTTTGCGCTCGGTCGTGATCGACATCGTCGGGTCGTCCTTTTCGTCCTTTCGGGCCCGCCTTCGGGCCGGGTTCAGTCCATGTTGAAGACGCGCACCGGAGAGAACTTCCCCGCACGCGCATCGCCAAGGGCCACCGGGCTGTCTCCACGCATCGCCAGCGCGGCTTGCGTCCAGTCCCTGCCCCCGGCCTCTCGCGGCCGGCGCAGGGCGGCAAGCTCCTTGGCTTGGCGCGGAAGCAGGACGATGGCCCGTCCTTGCCTTATCTGGAAGGCTTCCTCCTCGGTCACGGCCAGGGCCGGGATGTCGTCCAGCGCGGTCTGGACCGGGAGCAGCGCCTCCAAGGCGCGGCCCTTATGAGCCATTTCCCTCAAAACGTCCAGCGTCACGGCGGCGCTGGCGGAAAACGGGCCGACACGCACCCGGCGCAGGGCGGCGACATGGCCCTCGGCCCCCAGCGCGGCGGCGAGATCGCGGGCCAGCGCGCGCACATAGGCGCCCTTGCCGCAAACCATTTCGATGACGGCGAGACCGGGCGACGGCGCGTCGAGGAGTTTCAAACCGTCTATCCGCACCTTGCGTGGTTTCAGGTCGACGCTTTCGCCCGCGCGGGCGAGATCATAAGCGCGTTCGCCGTCGATCTTGATCGCCGAATAGGCGGGCGGAACCTGCTCGATCTCGCCCTCGAAATCCTTCAGCGCCGCCTCGATGGCCGCGCGGTCCGGGCGCACGTCCGACCGCGACGTTACATCGCCTTCAGCGTCAAGCGTGTCGGTGCTTTCCCCCCATTTGACCGTGAAGCGGTAGGTTTTCACGCCCTCCATGGCGAAGGGCACGGTTTTGGTGGCCTCGCCCAGCGCGATGGGCAGCACGCCGGTGGCCAGCGGGTCGAGCGTACCCGCATGGCCGGCCTTTCTGGCGTCGAACAGGCGGCGCACCGCCGATACCGCCTGGGTGGAGGTCATGTCCGACGGCTTGTCGAGGATCAGCCAGCCATGGACGTCCTGGCCCTTCTTGCGCCGGGCCATCAGTCCTGACTCTCGCCATCGAGATCGCGCTGGACCTCAGGCCGCGCGAGCAGCTCGTCCACCCTGGTGGCGGCGTCGAAACGGTCATCGGGGTGGAAGCGCAGTTCCGGCGTGAAGCGCAAGTCGATCATCCGGCCCAGCTTGCCGCGCAGGAAGCCGGCCACCCGGTTCAGGCCGGCCGCGATGGCCGCCGCATCGCCCGCGCCCAGCGGCGCCACATAGACGCGGGCCGATTTCAGGTCCGGACTGGGGCGCACCTCGGTGACGCTGACCAGTACGCCCGTCAGCGCGGCGTCCCGAAGCTCCTCACGCTGAATGATTTCAGCCAGCGCATGGCGGATCAGCTCCCCGGCGCGCAGCTGCCGCTGCGACGGGCCCTTCGGCGCATGGTGGCGGGACATGGTGTTCACCCGGTCGGCGCGGGCGCGGCGGGATCGAACCGGCGCGGCCTGTCATCACAAGGGGGCGGGGTCTAACGCGGCTTTTCCATCATTGCAAGCCGCGCCCGCCAGCGCAGGCTCGGCTTCACCGGCGAGGCTGGCGAGCGGCAGGCCGCCGGGGGGCGCCGGCGCCGGCGCCTCGGGCCCGAACAGGTCGCCGCTGAAGAAGCTGGCGCCGGCCTCGTGCAGTTGCTGCAGAGCGGCGAGGGTCGGCGCGCGGCTGACATAGGTCTGCGCGCCCAGGGATTCGGCGGCGGCGGCGAAACTGCGCGCCAGGTTCAGCCGTTGCGGGGAATAGCCGTCGCCCGCATCGGGCTTCGGCGCGGTGAAGCCGAAAACATCGATTCCGCAGCCGTCGAAGCGCTCCAGTTCACGTGCGTCCAGCGCTGTGTGCGCCAGCAGGCTGGCGCAATAGGGGCGTACGCACCGGAACACTTCCTGCCGGCGGCTGGAAGGCGCGCCTTGCGGCGTTCCGGAGATGCGCAGGGCCGCGTAGCGACGCATCGTTTCGGGCAGCATGCGCAGGAACGACAGATACTGAACCCGCGCCGCCGGAGCGGCCAGGGTTTCATAACTCACCGGCAGGCTGATGGCGCATTTGCGTCCCCGGGCCATCAGGGCGTCGAAAGCCGCGGCGGCGGCTTCTGCGGCGGCGCAATCCAGCTCCAGGAACGCTTCGGGGTCGTCATGGCCCATCAGGATATCGCGCCCGTAAAGCAGTTTGCCGGACAACACCGCGCGCGGCGTGCAGAACCAGGCGCCGATGGCCTCGCGCCCGGCGTTCCAGACCGGGCGGTAGACAATGCTGATCTGTCCCGGGGTGATCTGGCTGAAGCCGGGCCCGTCATTGGCCGCATGGCCATTGTGCGGCGGCTGGACCGTCAGCCCGGCCAGCGCGTCAAGATCGTCCACGCGGCGGGATTCGGAGCGGATCTGCAGACTGCGCAGGAATTCGTCGCCGAGATAGAAACCGTTGAGTTCGATGGAGATCGCGGCGGCGCGCGCCGCCGCCATCCCGGCGCGCCGGGGATGGAACACGATCAGGAATCCGCCCTCGCAGCGCATCAGATAGTCATCAGGTTGCAACCGCTTGCGGATGAAATTCTCGCTGACCATCAGCACCCGGCGTCGCAGGCGCGGCCAGCTGCGCCCCGCGCCCTGGCGGATCAGGTTCAGGCCGATGATGTGACACAGCGCCGGCGCCGCCGGGCCCGCCTGCAGGATGCGGCGGCGCAGATCTTCCATCAGCTTCGCGTTCGCGACCATGTTCGGCCCCTTTCCGGACCGTTCATCCCGCAGCGTCGCCATTATCCGTGTGCGCCGCGTCCGCGCTCAAGGCGAGGCGGCGGACATGCTTTCCACCCGGTTAGGGGGCGGGGTGTGCATTAACAAAGGGGGTGGCGCCCTGCGGCGCCGCCCCCTGCAAACAGTCTGAATGCGTTCAGGTCAGAGCTTGCGCTCGATCTCCTCGACCGTGAAGCACTCGATGCGGTCGCCCTTCTGGATATCCTGGTAGTTCTCGAAGGCCATGCCGCACTCGGTGCCGGCGCGGACTTCCTCCACCTCGTCCTTGAAGCGTTTCAGGGTCGACAGCTTGCCTTCGTGGATCACCACGTCGTCGCGCAGCAGACGCACGCCGCAGCCGCGCCGGACCACGCCCTCGCTGACGCGGCAGCCGGCCACCTTGCCCACCCGGGTTATGCTGAACACCTCCAGGATGTCGGCGTAACCGATGAAGGTCTCGCGCTTCTCCGGCGCCAGCAGGCCTTCCAGCGTACCCTTCACATCATCAATGACGTCGTAAATCACCGAGTAGTAGCGGATCTCGACCTTCTCCTGTTCGGCTAGGTCGCGGGCCTGTTTGTTGGCGCGGACGTTGAAGGCGAACACCGGCGCGCCCGAGGCCTTGGCCAGCAGCACGTCGGATTCGTTCACCCCGCCCGGAGCCGCGTGAATGACACGGGCGCCCACCTCGTCATTGCCGATCTTCTCCAACGCCTGGGCGATGGCTTCGGCGGAGCCCTGCACGTCGGCCTTCACGACCACGGGCAGCTCCCTGGTTTCTTTCTGCTGCAGGCGCGCCATCATCTGTTCCAGCGAGGCGCCTGCGCCGCCGCCGGTGGACTTTTCGCGCTTCACGCGCTGGCGGTAGTCGGCCAGTTCGCGGGCGCGGGCCTCGTTTTCGACAACAGCGAACACCTCGCCGGGTTCCGGCGCGCCATCAAGGCCAAGAATTTCCGCCGGAAGGGCCGGACCCGCCTCCTTCAACTGCTGGCCGCGCTCGTCGATCAGGGCGCGCACCCGGCCCCAGCTGGCGCCGGCGACGACGATGTCGCCGCGCTTCAACGTGCCGCGGCGAACCAGCACGGTCGCCACCGGGCCCCGGCCCTGCTCGACCTGGGATTCGATCACCACGCCATCGGCGGGACGGTCCGGGTTGGCTTTCAGTTCAAGCAACTCCGCCTGCAGCGTGATCGCCTCGGTCAATTCGTCGAGACCGGTTTTCTTCAGCGCCGACACCGGGATGGCCTGCACGTCGCCACCCATGGATTCAACGACCACTTCGTGCTGCAGCAGTCCGGTCAGAACCTTGTTGGGGTCCGCCCCCGGCTTGTCGGTTTTGTTGACCGCCACGATCATCGGCACACCGGCCTGCTTGGCGTGATTGATGGCCTCGACCGTCTGCGGCATGACGCCATCGTCGGCGGCCACCACCAGCACCACGATATCGGTGGCCTGGGCGCCGCGGGCGCGCATTGCCGAGAACGCCGCGTGACCGGGCGTATCCAGGAAGGTGATGCGGTCGCCGGATTTCAGCTGCACCTGATAGGCGCCGATATGCTGGGTGATGCCGCCGGCTTCGCCCGCCGCCACATCGGTGGCGCGCAGCGCGTCCAGCAGCGAGGTTTTGCCATGATCGACATGGCCCATGATCGTGACCACGGGCGGACGCGGCTTCTTGGTTTTCTCGGGATCGTCCTCGGCGATGAAGCCTTCCTCGACGTCGGCCGCGGAGATGCGCTTCACGCGGTGGCCGAAATCGGAGACGATCAGCTCCGCCGTGTCGGCGTCGAGAACGTCGTTCACGCGCACCATCTGGCCCTGTTTCATCAGGTACTTGACCACGTCGGCGGCGCGTTCGGCCATGCGCGCAGCCAGGTCCTGAATCGTGATCGCCTCGGGCACCACCACGTCGCGGGCGATTTTCTCGCGCTCTCCACCGTCATGCAGGCGGCGCATCTTTTCGCGTTCGCGGGCGCGGCGCATGGAGGCCAGGGACCGTTGCCTGTCCTCGTCGCCTTCGACGACGTTCTGTATGGTCAGCTTGCCGGACCGGCGGCGGTTTTCACCCTTCTGGCGGGATACGGCCGGCGCCTTGGCGCCGCCAGCGCCGCCCTTTTTCTTCACGCGGCCGCCGAGCCCTTCGAGGGTTGATTCAATTTCGTCCTCGTCGATGGCGGCGTCGCGATCCTTGTCCTTGTCCTTGTCTTTAAGCTTGCGCGAAGCCGCGGCGGCGTCCTCCGGCGCGGGCACGGCCAGGTCCACCTCCGGCTCCGGGGCCGGCTCCTGCGGACCGGCGCGAGAAGCGGCGGCGTCCGCCTCGGCCTTTTTGCGCGCCTCCAGGGCGCGCTGGTCCTCTTCGGCGCGGCGAGCGAGCTGGGCGGCCTCCACCTTCTTGCGTTCGTCGCGTTCGGCGGCTTCGGCGCGGGCGCGCTGGATGGCGCGCTGACGGGCGAGGAGTTCTTCCTCGGACAGACCCAGTTCGCGGGCGCGGGCGGCCAGCGGCGATTCTCCGGCCGTCTTGGCGCCGGCGCCGGGCGCAGCGGGGCGGGCGGGCGCAGACGGCGCGGCTTCTTTCGGGCCGGGACCGGCGACGCGCTTGCGCTTCTTCTCCACCACCACGGCCTTGGAGCGCCCGCGCGCGAAACTCTGCTGCACGGTGCCGGTTCCGCCACGCGACAGCGTTAGCGGGCGGCGCCCTCCCGGGCCGGTGGAATTGCGATCATCGGCGTCGCTCATGCGAACCTTCCATGCGGCGTTGCATCACTTCCGGGGGCGCAGCCGCCGCAGGCCGCGATCCCGTCTTCATCAAGTCCGCCCGGCTTGAAGGGCTGCTAACCTAGCCAGCTTCATTGCGGATTCAACCGTTCTTGCGTCTTCGGTCTTCCCGGATCGATATCCGTGAAACCCGAAAGCTTCTCCATCACCGTCGCAAAGGCGCGGGCCTGGGGCCCTTGCGCCAGTACGGCGTGCATCACGTTCTCCCGCCCCAGCGCCGCACCCAGCGCTGTGGAGTCAAAACACCCGGCCACCGGAACCTCGCCCCAGGCGGCGCGGGCGAGGCGGTCCAGCTTGCCGCGTCCGTCGGCCGCGGCGTCCGACGCCTCGATCCGCCAGGCCGGCCGCGCCGCCTTCAGCGCCAGCCGGGCCGCGTCGAAACCGGCGGCGAGGCCGCCGGCGCGACGCGCCAGACCCAGAACCGACAGCGCCCGGGCCCGCAGCAGGGCTTCAATCCGGTCGGCCAGGTCGGTGGGAACCGCGACGGCCCGGCCCGCCGCCCGCGCGATCAAGCCCTTTTTGGCCGCCTTGTCCACCGCCGCGCGGTCAGCGCTGACCCATACCCCGCGGCCGGGCAGCTTCGCCGTAAGGTCGGGAATGACCCCGCCGTCCGGCGCCAGGGCGAGGCGGACAAGCGCCGTTTCCGGCTTCACCTCGCCGCTGGCGGCGCAGCGGCGCGCGCGCAACTTCGTGCTTGCGTCAGCCAGCGCGCCCCTCCCCGCCGTCTTCGAGATCAAGGCCAAGAGCTTCGGCCTCGGCCTCCAGAGCCTCCAGGTCCATGTCGGCGAACTCGGCGGCGGCGGCTTCCTCGGCGGCGGCCAGTTCGGCGGCCGTCTTCGGCAGATCTTCAGGCGAGATCCAGCCAGCGGCGACGCGTGCGCGCATGATCATCATTTCGGCGTCCTCGGCCGTGACGTCGAAACCGTCGAGAATGCCCGGCTCGCGCACGCGCTCGCCATTGCGGGTCTCGAACCAGCCGCGCAGGTCGTCCGGGGTAAGGCCGGCCAGATCCTCGATGGTCTTGACGCTGTTCTCGCCGAAACGGACGGCCATCGGCAGTTCGACGCCCTCGATCTCCAGCAGCGCGTCCTCGACGCCCAGCTCCTTGCGCTTGGCGTCCTGCTCCTCGGCGATCTTCTGCAGATAGTCGCGGGCGCGGGCCTGGATCTCCTCGGCGGTTTCGTCGCCAAAGCCCTCGATGGCGGCGATTTCGTCCGGTTCGACATAGGCCAGGTCTTCGACATCCTCGAAGCCTTCGGTGGCCAGCAGCTGCGCGATCACCTCGTCGACGTCCAGCGCCTCCATGAACAGGGCGGTGCGCTCGGTGAACTCCTTCTGGCGGCGTTCGGATTCCTCAACCTCGGTCAGGATGTCGATCGACCAGCCGGTCAGCTGGCTGGCCAGGCGCACGTTCTGTCCGCGGCGGCCAATGGCCAGCGAAAGCTGTTCGTCGGGCACCACCACCTCGATGCGGCGGTCGTCCTCGTCCAGCACCACCTTGGCCACTTCCGCCGGCTGCAGAGCGTTGACGATGAAGGTGGCCGGGTCCGGCGACCAGGGGATGATGTCGATTTTCTCACCCGCCAGCTCGGACACCACCGCCTGCACGCGACTGCCGCGCATGCCGACACAGGCGCCCACCGGGTCGATGGAGCTGTCGTTGGAAATCACGGCGATCTTGGCGCGGCTGCCGGGGTCGCGGGCCACGGCCGGAATTTCGATGATGCCTTCGTAAACCTCCGGCACTTCCTGCGCGAACAGGGCGGCCATGAAGTCCGGGTGCGCGCGCGACAGGAAAATCTGCGGGCCGCGGGTTTCGCGGCGCACGTCATAGATATAGGCGCGCACGCGATCGCCGTTCTGCAGGTTTTCGCGCGGTATGCTGTCATTGCGGCGGATAATGCCTTCGGCGCGGCCGAGATCGATGATGGCGTTGCCGTATTCGACGCGCTTGACCAGGCCGTTGACGATCTCGCCGATGCGGTCCTTGTACTCCTCGAACTGGCGATCGCGCTCGGCCTCGCGAACCTTCTGGGTGATGACCTGCTTGGCGGATTGCGAAGCGACGCGGCCGAATTCGATCGGCGGCAGGGGTTCGGAGAACACCGTGCCGATCTCGGCGGCGGGGTCGATCTTCTTCGCCTGCTCCAGGGTGAGCTCGCGGGAGTCGTTCTCCACCTCCTCGACCACCGTCAGGCAGCGGGTCAGGGCCAGCTCGCCGGTCTTGGGGTCGATCTTCGCCCGGATGTCCTGTTCGGCGCCGTAGCGCGAGCGGGCGGCCTTCTCGATCGCCTCCTCGATGGCCTCGATGACGATGGCCTCGTCGATGGATTTCTCCTGCGCCACCGCGCGCGCGATGGACAGCATCTCGGTTCTGTTTGCGCTGACGCCTATGGTCATGCCGTTCCCTCACCGCCTTTAAGGCTGGCTTTCATCAGCTCGTCCGTCAGGACCAGCCTGGCTTCCGCGATCCACGAAAACGGGATGAGCGCGGCCTCATCCTCGCCTTTCAACTCAATGACGACATTGTCGCCGTCCACCCCGGCCAGGACGCCTGAGAAACGCTTACGCCCCTCGACCAGCCGGTCCAGCTCCAGCTTCGCCTCGAAGCCTGTCCAGCGGGCGAAATGCGCTAGCTCGGTCAGCGGCCGGTCGACGCCGGGCGACGACACCTCGAGCGCGTATTCGCCCTCGATCGGGTCAGTCTCGTCCAGCGCCGCCGACAGGGCGCGGGACAGTTCGGCGCAATCCTCGACCGTCATCGACCCGTCGGCGCGCTCGGCCATCACCTGCAGGGTGGGACGCTTGCCGCCCATAACCCGCACGCGCACGATGGCGAACCCCATCGCTTCCGCAACGGGTTCGGCCAGCGCCAGCAGGCGGTCGTCAAGCGCAGTCCGGGTCTTCAGGGGGCGGCCCTTCCGGTTAACAAAAACGGCGGCCCCGCCGGAGCCGCCGATTAGCGTCAATCCGACGCTTATCGAACTTGTTGCGCGCTATATACGCCTGGCGGGCCGCCGATGCAATGGCCGCGTCACACCCGGCGAAAATCCAGAAACACCGGCGCGCAGTCGCCCAGGCGCTTGCGTTCGTAACGCGTCGTGACGTGACCGGCGGGCGGATTGCGCCAGTCGTCCGCCGTCTGCGCCGCCCAGCGAAAATCGGCGCGGCCGTTCAGGGCGATCATCACATGGTCTGCATAGGCCTTCACGTCGGTGGCGATGCGCAGCAGCCCGCCGGGTTTCAGCGCGCGGGCCAGCGCGTCCAGCGTCTCAGGCTGCACGAAGCGGCGTTTGGCGTGGCGCGTCTTCGGCCAGGGGTCGGGAAACAGCAGATAGACAGTGTCGAGCGAGGCCGGCGCCAGCCGGGCCAGCAGGTCGCGGGCGTCGCCATGATGCAGGCGCACATTGCTCAGGCCGGCGTCCTCGACATGGCCCAGCGCCGACGCCACGCCGTTCAGGAACGGTTCGGCGCCGATGAAGCCGAGACCGGGGCGGGCCTGCGCCTGCGCCGCCAGGTGCTCGCCGCCGCCGAAGCCGATCTCCAGAACATATCCGTCCTTGCCGGGGACCAGCGCCGCCGGGTCCAGCGCCCCTTCGGCGGGAACCGCCAGTTGCGGAAGCCGTGTATCGACCAGCGCCTGCTTGCGCGCCGACAGCGGCCGCCCCTTGGTGCGGCCATAGGTGCGCAACGCCGCCGGGGCGTTCACGGCGCGCCGTCCGGGGTGTCCGGATAGGCGGTTTCGATGATTTCCGCAGGATCGGCCGGCCAGTCCAGCTGCGCCGGGCCGGTCTTGCGCGCCAGCACGCCGCTGGCCTCGAAGCCGACGGAGCCTTCGGCGGTTGGTTTGTCCCTCCGCCACAGCCAGGGGATGATGAATTGTTCGCGCTCCTCGAACGCCTCCACAATCTCGAACCCGGTTCCGGCGTTGAAAAAGCCGGGCCAGGAATCCTTCGAAAACCGCAGGAAATCCCACGGCTGGTCATGCAGGCCGAGGGTCTGGTGCGTGGTGACGAACACAAGGCCGCCGGGTTTGAGCACCCGGTTCATTTCCACCGCCACTTTCCACGGCATCAGAAGATGCTCGAAGACGCTGCGCGAATGGATGAAGTCGAAGCTTTCGGCGGGCAGCAGGTTTGACAGGTGGTGCGCATCGCCGACCACGTCCACACCCTCGCCGGCGATCACGTCCAGAACGGTGACGGCGGCGCCTGTAAACTCACGCCTGTCGCCAAGCCGGCTGCGATCGCGGCCGCCCATTTCCAGCAGCCGCCCGCCCGGACGGCCATTCACGGCGTCGCGGAACCGGTCGAAGACACGGCCGGCGGCATAACGGCCTTCCCGATCGGCGATCAGGTCCGGCAGGCTTATGGTCAGCGTGCGTCCGGCGCGGGTTTCGAACACCACCGCGGCGTCTTCCGGAAAGGCGTCGTCCGCCATCAGGGCCTCGATCCGGAATCCCTTGCCGGGACCGAGATCGGGTAAAACCCCGCCATGGTCGAAGCCGGTTTCCGCGCTCTCGGCCAGCATGTCCGCGCCTTGCAGCGACACGCGGGCCAGCGCGTCGGTTTCATGGTGAAACCAGCCGGCGACGCGCAAATAACGGTGCAGCTTCGCGGCCGTGTCGATGACGAACAGATAACCGTCGATCTCCACGTCTCCGCCTCCGTCAGGCGAGCCGCTTCAGTTCGTCAACGAGATCGGTCCTCTCCCAGGAGAAACCGCCGTCGGCGTCCGGCGCGCGGCCGAAATGGCCGTAGGCGGCGGTGCGCGCGTAGATCGGCCGGTTCAGGCCCTGCCGCTCGCGGATGCCGCGGGGGCTGAGGTCGGCGGTCTGCATCAGCGCCTCCTCCAGTTTCGCCTCGTCGATCTGTCCGGTCCCGTGCAGATCGACATACAGCGACAACGGTTTAGCGACGCCGATGGCGTAGGAGACCTGGATGGTGCAGCGCTTCGCCAGACCGGCGGCGACGACGTTCTTGGCCAGCCAGCGGCAGGCGTAGGCGGCGGAGCGGTCAACCTTGGTCGGGTCCTTGCCCGAAAAGGCGCCGCCGCCATGCGGCGCAGCGCCGCCATAGGTGTCGACGATGATCTTGCGCCCGGTCAGGCCGGCGTCCCCGTCCGGCCCGCCGATGACGAAATTGCCGGTCGGGTTGACGTAGAACTCCTCTTCCGGCGGGAACCAGCCCTCGGGCAGCACCGAGGCGACGAACGGACGCACCAGTTCGCGGATGTCGGCGGGGCTGTAGCCCTCCTTGTGCTGGGTGGAGACGACCACCGACGTTGCGGCGACCGGCCGGCCGTTCTCGTAACGCAGGGTGACCTGCGACTTGGCGTCGGGTTCGAACTCGGGACGCGCGCCTGAATGGCGGGCCTCGGCCATGCGTTTCAGAATCTGGTGCGCGTACAGGATCGGCGCCGGCATCAATTCCGGCGTCTCGTCGCAGGCGTAGCCGAACATGATGCCCTGGTCGCCGGCGCCCTCGTCCTTGTTGCCGGCGGCGTCCACGCCCATGGCGATATCGACCGACTGTTCATGCAGGTAATTGCTGAACGCGGCGGTTTTCCAGTGAAAGCCGTCCTGCTCGTAGCCGATGTCCCTGACCGCGGCGCGAACGGCGGCCTCGATCTCGTCAGCGCTCACCGGCATGGCGCAACGGGTTTCTCCGGCCAGCACGATCCGGTTGGTGGTGGTCAGCGTTTCGCAGGCCACGCGCGCCACGGGATCGCGCGACAGGAACAGGTCGACGACCGTATCGGAAATACGGTCGCAGACCTTGTCAGGATGGCCTTCTGAAACGCTTTCGGACGTGAAGATATAGGAAGAACGGCTCACTGCGGGCTCCATATAAAGACATCTTTATATGGGCGCATAAAGCCTATTCAGCGCGTCCGCGCAAGCGGCGATCAGACGTCTTCCTGCTCATCGGCGAGCGTGCGGACCAGTTCCAGCACCTTGCGCCGCACCTTGACGTCGGTGATGCGCGAGAAGGCCTCGGCCAGTGCAACCCCGTCCGGGCTCTGGATAAAGTCGTAAACCAGAGGCGATCCGGAGGTTTCGGCCACGCCTTGCACCTGATTATCAAGGCCCTCGAAAAAGAAGGACACCGGCACGTCAAGAACCTTGGAGAGCTTGTAAAGGCGTCCGGCCCCGATGCGGTTGGAGCCGCGCTCATACTTCTGGACCTGCTGGAAGGTGACACCCAGCTCCTCGCCCAGCTTCTCCTGGCTCATTTTCAGTAATTGTCTGCGAAGCCGGACCCGTGATCCGACGTGAACGTCAGCCGAACTCGGCCCCCGAGGATTGGGTTTCATAGTACTCTTACTCCAAACTTGTCCCCCTTGGCGTCGTGCGCCACTCCTCGCAGGGCATAGCGCAGAACCGGGCCGGACAAGTAGAACTTTCTGGTTGTAACACGCCCTTTATGGTTTTGGATATTGGCTTTGCTGCAGCGTAAAGAAGGCGAAAACGGCCAGAAGCAGCATGATCAGCGGTCCAATGTCGCCATAACGCGCATAGGGTGTCGATGGCGCGGGCGCGGGCAAGGGCGCGTCAAAAGCGCCGGTCGCGCCCGGTTCTGCGGACATGACCATGCGGCCATAAGCGTCGATGACGCCGGAAACGCCGCCCGACGCCGCCCGGGCGACAGGCAGGCCTTCCTCTATGGCGCGATAGCGGGCGATGTTCAGATGCTGGCGCGGACCGGCAGTGGGGCCGAACCAGGCGTCGTTGGACAGATTGATCATCCACTCCGGACGCATCTCGCCCCGCGGTATGAAGCGTGAGAAGGCGATTTCGTAACAGACCAGCGGCGCGGCGCGCGGCGCGCCCGGGATGTCGATCACCGCGGCGCCGGGGCCGGCGTCGTAGCCGTCGACCATGTCCGACAGCGCCTCGATCCCGAAGCTGCGGAAGAAACCGGCGAAGGGGATGAACTCGCCGAACGGCACCAGCCGCACCTTGTCATAAAGGCCGCCGAGGCGCGGCCGCCCGCCCGGGAAGGCCAGCACGGCGACCGAGTTGAAATACAGTGTCTCCCCGTCTGGCCCCTGGGTGCGGCGCGGCGTGCCTGCGATCAGCGCCGGACCGTCTCCCAGCAGTCCTGAAAGCGCGTTCAGCGCCGGGCCGTCCTCCAGCAGCCAGGAAGGCAGCGCGCCCTCCGGCCACAGCACGTGGGTGACGGCGTCCAGCCCCGGCTCGCCGGTCAGCTGCAGATAATGCTCTCGCACGCGGTCCTCGGCGCCCGGCTCCCACTTCTCGCGCTGCGACAGCGCGCTCTGCACGAAACGCAGGCGCACGCCGGGCTGAAAGGCGGGCTCTGCGGCGGATAGCCGCATCGTTCCATCGGCGAACAATCCCGCGAAGATCAGGAAGGCGGCGGTCAGCGGGGCGAATCGCGACAACCGGCGGCCGCGGCCCAGCGCCGCGGCCGGCGCCATGAAGGCGAACAGGGTGAGCAGGCTCAACCCCCACACGCCGAACAGCGCCGCCGATTGCGACAGCGCGCCGCCCGCAGGCCAGACATGGCCGGGCAGGTTCCAGGGAAAACCGCTGAACAGGTGGCCGCGCAGCCATTCCGCCAGGAACAGCGCCACGGCCAGCAGCAGTATGCGTTCCGGCCCTCGCCCGGCGTATTTCGCCTGCGCCGCGCCCGCGGCGCCCCAGAACGCGGCCAGTCCGGCGGCCAGCAGCATCGCCGCCGGCGGCCCCAGCGGGGCGAATGCCAGGCCGCGATTCCAGAAGGCGAGCGCGATCCAGAACGCTCCGGCGAGGAAATAGCCGAAGCCGAACCAGAAGGCGCGGCGGAAGCCCTCCCGCGCCGGGCGGGCTCCTCGCGCCGCGCCGTCCAGCGCCCAGACCAGCGCCGTCAGGCCGGCCAGTGTCGCCGGGAAGAAGAACAGCGGCGCATGGCCGAGGGCGGCGCCGCCGCCGATCAGAACCAGAACCCCGGCGCCGCGCCATCCGTCCAGCGACTGCAGGCGCGCGCGCAGCCGCGCCGGGCGCAGCTGCCGGACAACGCTCGCCACCCGGGTCACGCGGGTCCGGCGCCTTCGCCGCCGGCCAGCGCATCGGGGGCGGTTTCGGCGACCCGCACGCGCAGGCGCTTGATGCGGCGCGGGTCGGCGTCCAGCACTTCGAACTCCAGCCCCGCCGGGTGAGGAATCACTTCGCCGCGCTCCGGCACCCGTCCGGCGAGCGCGAACACCAGCCCGCCCAGCGTGTCGACGTCCTCTTCCTCGCCGGGCGTAGCGAGGGACCGGCCCGACGCCGCTTCGAAGGCGGTGATGGTGGCGCGGGCCTCGGCCTCCCACAGGCCAGGGCCGCGGGCGCGCACCGCCGGGGCGTCCTCCTCGTCGTGTTCGTCCTCGATATCGCCGACGATAGGCTCAAGCAGATCTTCAAGCGTCACCAGCCCGTCAGTTCCGCCGTATTCGTCCACGACCAGCGCCAGGTGCATGCGCCGGCTCTGCATCCGCAGCAGCAGGTCCGTCGCCCGCATCGACGGCGGCGCGAACAGCAGCGGACGGCGGATGGAAGGCAGAATGCGGCGCGCGGCCCAGTCCGGGTCCTGGCGGCCGTCCTCGCCGGGGGCGAGATGGCCGACGACGTCCTTGATGTGGACCACGCCCACCGGGTCATCCAGCGTTTCGCGATAAATGGGCAGGCGCGAATGGGCGGCCTCGGCGAACAGCCGCGTCAACTCGCCCAGCGGCGTGTCGATCTCGACGGCGATGATGTCGGCGCGCGGCACCATGACGTCGGCCACGCGCAGCCGGTCGAACGCCTGAACGTTGATCAATAATTCGCCGCCATTGACCGGAACCGGCGCCGGGCCGGATTCGGCGGGCGGCGGCGGCGCTTCAGGCGCGCGGCGCCGGAAGCGCTCGACAAGGCGCGCGCGCCAACTTCGGGAAGGCTCAGCGCCGCTCATCCCGCCCTCTCCGCGATCGCGTAGGGATCGGCCACCCCCAGCCGCGCCAAGGCGCGGCGTTCGGCCGATTCCATCGCCTCCGCCTCGTCTTCATGGCGATGATCATAGCCCTGAAGGTGCAGAAATCCATGCGCCAGCAGATGGCGGGCATGGTCGCGCAGGCTGATCCCGCGTGCTTCCGCCTCGGCGCGGCAGACGCCCAGCGCCAGGGCGATGTCGCCCAGCCAGCCAGCGGCGCTCGCATGCGCCGGAAAGCTGAGCACATTGGTCGGCCCGGACTTGCCGCGATGGGTGGCGTTCAATTCGGCGATCCCGGCGTCGCTGGCGAACAGCACGCAGACGCGGCCATCGCGGGGCGCCGGAATCTCCGCTCGCGCTGCGGCGAAGGCTTCCTCGGCCAGCGCCTGCAGGTCGCCGAGCGCCGCCCAGCCATCGTCGGCTACGCTTGTCTCCACGGCGTTCATGGCCGGCCGGCCTCGTCGGCGTCGGCGGCTTCGTAGGCGGCGACGATGCGGGCGACCAGGTCATGCCGCACCACGTCGGCGCGCTGGAACCAGGTCATGGCGACGCGCGGGTCGTCCTTCAGGATGCGCAGCGCCTCGGGCAGACCCGAGGGCTGGCGCGGGCCGAGATCGCTCTGGCTGGGGTCCCCGGTCACCACCATGCGGGACCCCTCTCCCAGCCGCGTCAGAACCATGCGCATCTGGGCCCTGGTGGCGTTCTGGGCCTCGTCGACGATGATGAAGGCGTTGTTCAGCGTGCGCCCGCGCATGAAGGCGATCGGCGCCACCTCGATACGCTTGTCGGCGCGCAGGCGCTCCATCTGCGTCTTGCCCAGCGCGTCGGACAACGCATCCCACACCGGCAGCAGATAGGGGTCCACTTTCTCCGCCAGATCGCCCGGCAAAAAACCCAGCTTTTCCCCTGCTTCCACTGCTGGCCGGGTGACAATCAACCGGTCAACCTTGTGTCCGGCCAGCAGGCTGGCGCCCCAGGCGACGGCCAGCAGCGTCTTGCCGGTGCCGGCCGGGCCGACGCCGAACACCAGGTCGAAGGCGGACTCGTTCTTCAGCGCGGAGACATATTCGCGCTGGCGCGGCGTGCGGGCGAGGAAGCTGGCGCCGCGCGGCACCCGGATCAGGCCGTCATCTGCGCCGCCGGCGCCGTCGTCATAGCGGATCGCGGCGCGCACGCCGGCCTCGTCGCAGATCATGCCGCGATCCAGCCGCGCGTACAGGCGTTCGATCACGCGTCGGGCCTCGCGCCGCGCCGCGGCGTCGGCGCCGGAAATCTGGATCTGCCCGGCTCCGGGCGCCGAGACGCGCAGGCCCAGCGCCTCCTCGATCAGGATCAGGTGGCGGTCGCCGGCGCCGGCCAGCGCGCGCACCTTCTCCGCGTCCTCGAAGTGCAGGGTCTCGACCGGGGCGCGCTTCGGCTTCACGGCGCGGGCGGCGGGGGTTTTGTTCGCGCTCACGCCGCGCCGCGCTCCCGGTCGCACAATTCCCCGGCCAGGGCGTTCTTCGACGCGGCGATGACGCGCACCGTCGCGATCCGGCCGGTCAACGCCGCCGGGGCGTCGCAATGCACGGCTTGCAGATACGGGCTGCGCCCGCCCAGCTGGCCGGCGCGCTTGCCCGGGCGCTCGAACAGCACCGGCAGGGTGCGGCCGACACAGGAGTCGTTGAAGGCGCGCTGCTGATCGTCCAGTAGCGCCTGCAGCGCCGCCAGGCGTTCGGATTTCACATCCTCTGGAACCTGTCCCGGCATGGCGGCGCCCGGCGTGCCGGGGCGGCGGGAATATTTGAACGAATAGGCCGAAGCGTAGCCGATCTCGCGCGCCGCGCGCATCGTCGCTTCGAAATCGGCGCCGGTCTCGCCCGGAAAGCCGACGATGAAGTCCGACGACAGGGCGATGTCGGGCCGTGCTTCGCGGATGCGGGCAATCAGTTCGGCGTATTCGGCGAATGTGTGCCGCCGGTTCATGGCGCGCAAAACCCTGTCCGATCCCGCCTGCAAGGGCAGGTGCAGATAGGGCATCAGCTTTTCCAGATCGCCATGGGCGGCGATCAGATCGTCACCCATGTCGCGCGGATGGCTGGTGGTGTAGCGCAGGCGCTCTATGCCCCCGATCAGCGACAGATGGCGCAGCAATTGCGCCAGGCCCCAGCGCCCGTCCGCCTCGCGCCCCGCAGGCGCTTCGCCCGAATAGGCGTTGACGTTCTGGCCCAGCAGGGTGATCTCCTTCACCCCCTTGGCCGCCAGCATCCGCGCCTCGGCCGCGATCTGGTCCACCGGCCGCGACCATTCGGCGCCGCGCGTATAGGGCACGACGCAGAAGGTGCAGAACTTGTCGCAGCCCTCCTGAACGGTCAGGAAGGCCGCCGGACCGTCGACAGCGCGCTCGGCGGTCAGGCGGTCGAATTTCGCCTCCGGCTCGAACTCGGTCTGCAGCGCTTCGCCGCGGGCGCGATGGGCGCGGGCGATCAGCTCCGGCAATTGATGATAGCTCTGCGGGCCGACGACCAGGTCCACCACCGGCGCGCGGGCCATGATCTCGGCGCCCTCGGCCTGCGCCACGCAGCCGGCCACGGCGATGGTCATGCCGCCGCCTTCGGCCTGGCGCGCCGCTTTCAGCGGCCGCAGACGGCCCAGCTCCGAATAAACCTTCTCGGCCGCCTTTTCGCGGATATGGCAGGTGTTGAGGATGACGAGGTCCGCCCCTTCCGGCGTCTCCGACGCCTCATAGCCCAGCGGCGCCAGCACGTCGCGCATCCTTTCGGAGTCGTAGACGTTCATCTGGCAGCCATAGGTCTTGATATGCAGGCGCTTGCGGTTTCCGCTCATCGGGCGTTCGCGGCCGCGCGCGGCCGCCGTCAATCTCGTGTCCGGGCCGGGGGTTATGGGGTAAAGCCGTCTTTCAGGCAAGCCGGAGCCGGCGCAGGGCTATTTCTGGCCGGGCTTCAGCGGCACGCCGTACAGCTCCAGCCGGTGATCGACCAGCCGGTAGCCCAGCTTGCGCGCCACCTCGACCTGCAGGCGTTCGATCTCCTCGTTGACGAACTCGATCACCTCGCCGGATTTCAGGTCGATCAGGTGGTCGTGGTGGTCCTCCGGGGCCTCTTCATAGCGGGCGCGGCCGTCGCGGAAGTCATGGCGCTCGATAATCCCCGCCTCCTCGAACAGGCGCACGGTGCGGTAGACCGTGGCCAGCGAGATGCGCTCGTCGACGGCGGCGGCGCGGCGGTGCAGCTCTTCGGCGTCGGGATGGTCGTCGGCCTCGGACAGCACGCGGGCGATCACCCGGCGCTGGTCGGTCATGCGCAGACCCTTCTCCACGCACAGTTTCTCGATGCGGTCGGACATCGCGGCTCCGCTGACCAGCCCTGGACAAGAACGGTTTTAATAGGCGTTCGCGGCGGCGTCCATCCGCGCGGGCGGCGGTGTTCAGGCCAGCGGCTTTTCGAACAGCAGCGCGTCCGACCCGTCGGAATAATAGCGCGGGCGCTCCGCCGCCTTGCGGTAGCCGGCCTTGGTGTAAAGGCCCAGCGCCGCTTCGTTGCGCGCCGAGACGTCGAGGAAGATCTTCGCCGCCCCGGCCCGCTTCGCCTCGTCTTCACAGGCGGCGAGCAGCGAGGCGCCAAGGCCCTCGCGGCGATGTTCGGGCGCGGCGGCGACGGTCAGGATGTCGGCCTCGTCCGCTGCGGCGCAGATCAGGGCGATGCCGGCGGGGGCGCCGCCGCCATTGCGGGCGACGAAGCCGATATTGTGCGGGTGCGAAAGCAGGGCCGCGAATTCCGCCGCGCTCCAGGCATGATCGAAACAGCGCGCGTGCAGGGCGGCGAAATCCTCCGCCGCCTCAGGTCCCGCGATGTCGATGCGGATCACGCCCATTCGCCCTCTCCCGCATGCAGTCTAAACCTGCCGCCACGCGGCTTCCAAGCCCGGATTTTTGCGATGCAGCAAATGTCAGGCCGCGGCGCCGGGCAGTTTCGCGTCTGGCGGGCGGGCGTAGAACGGCACCGGTTGGGCGAAGGGCGGTGTCGCCGCTTCGGCCAGGTCCAGCATCGCGGCGGGGCAGGGCTCGTGCGCGCCGCTGTCAGTCAGGCCCGGTCCGGCCATCAGCCCGGCGGCGGACCCGGCCAGCGTCAGCGGTCGGGCCGCCGCCGCTTCGGCCAGGGCCGCGCGCGCCTGCGCAACGGTCATGCGGGCGGGCGCGCCTTGCGCCGCGCCGCGCAGGAAGTGTTGCAGCACCACCTCGCCGCGCTTCGCGTCATGAACCACGGCGATACGGCGAGCGCCCGCCGGATCGGCCATGCGGGCGAGAATGGTCATGTTGGACAGGCCCAGACAGTCCGCGCCCGTCGCCAGCGCCAGCCCGCGCGCAAAGGCGACGCCGACGCGGGTTCCGGCGAAATTCCCCGGACCCACGGCGGCGGCGATGCGCGACAAGTCTTTCGCCGTGATCCCCGCCTGTTCCAGCGCCTGCGCCGCCATCGGGGCCAGCCGCTCGGCATGGCCGCGGCCGATGCGTTCGGACAGGATCACGTCGGCGCGTCCGGGGACGCGCACGGCCGCCGTGCACGCCTCGCCCGTCGCGTCGATGATCAGGATCGCGCCCATGCGGCGCTTCTATAGGATGGCCGCGGCCTCGTCGAACGTCAGGCGCTGCAGTCGCGGCGGCGGGCTGGTTTCCGAGCCATAGCCCAGATTGACGAGGAAGTTCGCCGTCCAGTTTTTCCGTTGCGGGTGGCCGGCGAAGAATTCGCGGTCGATCCCCGCACGGTCGAAACCGGACATCGGCCCGGCGTCCAACCCCAGCGCGCGGGCGGCGAGGATCAGATACGCCCCCTGCAGCGTGCCGTTTCGGAAACCGTGTTCGGACGCCGCTTCCGGCGCGGCGAAAATGTCGCGCGCCTTCGGAACCGGCGGGAACAGTTTCGGCATCTGCTCGTAGAATTCCCGGTCCCAGGCGATGATCGCCGTCCACGGCGCGGCCATGGTCTTGTCGACATTGCCGGGCGCCAGGTGCGGCTTCAGCCGCGCCTTGCCCTCGGGCGAGCCGATGAAGGCGAAACGCGCCGGCGAATTGTTCATGCTGGTCGGGCCAAGGGCCAGCATGCCGTAAAGCTCGCGGATCAGGGCTTCAGGAACCGGCCGGTCCAGCCATGCGTAATGGGTGCGGGCCTTGCGGAACAGCTGGTCCAGCGCGGCGGCGTCGAGCGACGTATGGCGGCTTTCGGCGAAGGCGGGTTTCAGGGCGGGTGCGGCGGACATGGGCGAACTCCCGATTGTTGCTCGGGAGCTCAGATAAGAACGAGTATCTCAATGATTATCGCCGTTTCAGGAACAACTGCGTTGCCGGGCCGGTCAGGCGTTCGCGGCCTCCACCGCCGTTACTTCGGGCACATAGTGCTTCAGCAGATTCTCGATCCCGGCCTTCAGGGTCATGGTCGAGGACGGACAGCCGGCGCAGGCGCCGCGCATCACCAGCCGCACCACGCCGGTTTGCTCATCGAAGCTTTCAAACACGATGTCGCCGCCGTCGCGCGCCACCGCCGGACGCACGCGGGAATCGATGATCTCCTTGATCTCTTTCGAGACCCCTTCCAGCGCCGGGCCGTCCGCCTCGCCGCCACCGCGGGCGAACAGCGGGCCGCCGCCGGTGAAGGCGTCCATGATCGCGCCCAGCAGCGCCGGTTTGATATGGACCCAGTCGACGCTCTCGTCCTTCGAGACCGAGATATAGTCCGCGCCGCAGAACACGCCGGTGACGCCGTCGACGGCGAACAGTTCTTCGGCCAGCGGCGAGCCTGTGGCGTTTTCCGGCGTCGCGAACTCGCGCGGCGTTTCCGGCGAAACCTCCCGCCCCGGCAGGAATTTCAGCGTGTTGGGGTTCGGCGTGGCTTCGGTCTGGATGAACATGGCGGCCCCTTGTTTCAGGCCCCTGACATGGCCTTTTCTGCCGCGGCGTTCAAGGCGCGGCGTCCGCGTCAGGTCAGCGCGTCGATGGCGGCGCGGTCCAGACCCCCCGGCACCACGGTGACCGGCACGGGCCGCGCCCCGAACAGCCCCTTGCCGCGCGCCAGGCTGGACACCAGCGGCCCCGGCCCTTCTCCGCTCGCCGCCGCGCCCAGCACCAGAATGGCCAGCCCCTCGTCTTCCTCGATCAGCCGGGTCAGCACCGCGGTCATCTCGCCTTCGCGCAGCAGCAGTTCGGGCCGCGCCCCGGTGACGGCCTCGGCCTCTTCGGCCAGCGATTCCAGCGCCGTCTCGGCGCGCTCGGTCGCTTCGGCGCGCATGGCGTCGGCGACGCCGATGAAGCCATTGAACTGCGCCGGGTCGACCACGGCCAGGATCGTGACCATGCCGTCAGTGGCGCGGGCGCGCCGCGCTGCGTAATAGACGGCGGCGTGGCTCTCCGGGCTGTCGTCGGCGATGACGAGAAATTTGCGTCTATGGGCGCCCATCGGGATAAGAATGTCCCGATTCCCTGCCGTCACGTCCAGAAGAAAGCGCCGTCCGTGTCAAACGCCCCCGCCCCCGGCCCGTCGCATGAAACCCGCCTCGGCCTGTTCGGCCGCGCCCGCACCGTGGCGCTGGACGGCGACCGGCTGATCGTCACCGAGAACGGCCGCATGGTCCGATCTGCGGCGCTGGACGCCATCCGCAGCATCCGCATGCAGGCCTACCCCGCCGGTCGCGGCCAGCAGGTGGTGTGCCGGGTGGGGCATGCCGGCGGTCCGGACATCGTCTTCGCCTCGGCGGCATGGACTGGCCCGTTCGCCTATGACCACCGCCCGGAGAGTTTCCGGACGCTGGCCGGGGCGCTGCACCGGGCGCTGCGTCCGCGCTGGGGCGAAATCGAATTCAACGAAGGCTACCGGATGTCGACACGGCTGATGCCGTTCGTTCCGGGCGCCTTGCTGGCCGCCGCATCGCTGTGGCTGCTGGTCCGCCATGCGCCGTCGGGCGGCTGGCGCGAGGTGGTGTGGCCGCTGATCGGGCTGGCGATCGGCGGCTATGCGGCCTTCGCCTTCCGGCCGGACGCGCCGCGTCGCTACGACCCGGAAAGCTTCGCCAGCATTCAGTGATGGTGGTGTCCGCCGCCCGGCGCGCGGTTCAGCACCGGGAAGGTCACCTGGATCTCGCCGAAATATTCAAAGCGCAGGGTGATCCGCACCTCGTCGCCTTCTTCCAGGCGGGGATGGTCATAGATCATCAGGTGCATGCCGCCCGGCGCCAGCACCAGCGGGTTTTCGTGGCTGAACTCCGGCGAGGCGTCGATGCGGCGCATGCGCATCACGCCGTTCTCGTCCATTTCATGGGTGTGAAGCTCTATGCGGCCGCCCTCGATCTCGGCGCCGATCAGGCGGTCGGGCCAGTCGTCCTCGCCAAGGGTGATGGTGACATAACCCGCCGTCACGTCGCGGCCGCCGGGATGGGCGCGCACCCAGGGGTTTTCGAAGTCGAGCCAAATTTCTCCCGCCTGCGCTGCGGGCGCAGGCGCCAGCATCAGGGCCAGCGGGGCGAGGCAGGCGGCGAAAAGCCGGGTCATGGCGAGGCTCCGGTTACAGCTTGCTTGGGCACGACCGCATAGACGCCGATCAATGCGGCGTCGATGCGGCGAAGCGTCAACCCCAGAAGCCGACGATCTTCTTGGCCTCGGCGATCACTGGCGCGGCGACAGCGCGGGCGCGCTCCGCCCCCCTTTGCAGAATCCGGTCGATCTCGGCCGGGTCGCCGGTCAGGCGGCGGTATTCGGCCGAGATCGGGGCCAGCTTCGCCACCGCCAGGTCAGCCAGCGCCGGCTTGAAGACGCCGAACCCCTTTCCGCCGAACTCGGTGAGCACGGTCTCAAGGCTGGTTCCGGCCAGCGCGGCGTAGATGCCGGCGAGATTAGCCGCCTCCGGCCGGTTCTGCAGCCCTTCGGCGGTCTCCGGCAAGGGCTCGGGGTCGGTCTTGGCCTTTTTGATCTTGCGGGCGATCGTATCGGCGTCGTCGACCAGATTGATGCGCGAGGCGTCGGATTCGTCCGATTTCGACATTTTCTTCGTGCCGTCGCGCAGGCTCATGATCCGCGCGCCGGGGCCCTGGATCACCGGTTCGGGCAGCGGGAAGGCGCCCTCGCAATCGAACTCGCGCATGAAGCGCGCGGCGATGTCGCGCGCCAGCTCCAGATGCTGTTTCTGGTCTTCGCCCACCGGAACGTGGGTGGCCTTGTAAACAAGAATGTCGGCGGCCTGCAGCACCGGATAGGTGAAAATGCCGACGCTGGCGCGTTCGGCGTCCTTGCCGGTCTTGTCCTTGAACTGGGTCATGCGCTCCAGCCAGCCGAGGCGGGCGACGCACTGGAATATCCAGGCCAGCTCGGCATGGGCGGGCACGGCGCTCTGCGCGAACACCGCCGAGCGGGACGGATCGACGCCTGCGGCCATATAGGCCGCCGCGGCGCTGCGCACGGCATCGGGCAACGCCTTCGGGTCGTGCGGCATGGTGATCGCATGCAGGTCGACGATGCAATAAAAGCATTCGGCCCCGCGCTCTTGCAGCGCCACCCAGTTGACCAGCGCGCCAAGATAATTGCCCAGATGCAATTGCCCGGTCGGCTGCATCCCGGAGAGGATGCGCTGCGGGCCGGAATAGGTGTTGGCGGCGTCGGTCATGGCGGCTGCGGTTCCTGAAACGCGGGCGGAGCGCGCCTCTTAGCGGGCGGTCCGGCCACGCATCAAGGTTTTTTCAGCGCCTCGCGCACTTCGCCGGGGCGCAGCGCGCCGGTGGCGAGCGCCGCAAGCCCGTAAACGCCCAGCCCCGCAGCACACACGAAACCCAGCGCCAGAATGTCAGAGCCGAACAACACCCCCTGCAGCCACGCCCGGTTCGCCGCCAGCAGCGCGACCAGCACAGACATGACCAGCGTTGCGGCGGCGATGCCGCCGAACCGCCGCATCAGGCGCGCATCGAAGCGCCACAGGCCGCGACGTATCAGGGTAGCGCCCAGCAGCCCCGCGTTTAGCCAGGCGGCGACGGATGTGGCGGCCACAAGGCCGACGAAGCCGGCGCCGCCGAAAAACAGACTCACCCCCAGCACGATGTTCACCAGCACCGAGACGATGGCGAAGCGCATCGGGGTGATGGTGTCCTCGCGCGCGAAAAAGCCCGGCGAGAACACCTTGGCCAGAATCGCCGCCGGCAGGCCGAGGGCGAACACCAGCAGCGCCCAGCCGGCCTGGCGTGCGTCATGGGCGGTGAACTCGTCGCGCTCCAGCAGGCCGGAAATGATGAACTCCGGCATCACCGCCATGGCGGCGGCAGCGGGCAGCGACAGGGCGAGCGAGATCTCCATCGCCCGGTTCATGCCGTCGCGCGCGCCCTGTTCGTCGCCGGCGCGCAGGCGCTTCGTCAGCGCCGGCAGCAGCGCCACGCCCATGGCGATACCCACCACCGACAGCGGCAGCTGGTAAAGCCGTTCGGCGTAATACATCCAGCTGCGCGCGCCTTCCTGCAGCGTGGCGATCGACCCCGAAATCAGAATGTTGATCTGCAGCACCCCGGCGGCCAGTGCGCCGGGCAGACCCAGCGCCACCAGCCGCTTCACCCCCGGCGTCAGCCGCGGCCGCCGCCAGCGCAGCGCCACCCCGGCCCGCCTCATCGCCGCCCACAGCAAGGCCACCTGCAGCACGCCCGAAACGCTGATGCCGATGCTGAGATAGAGTGCGAGATCATGGTCGCGGGCGTCCGACAGGGCCAGCACGGCGATCAGCACCAGATTGAACAGAACCGGCGCCGCGGCCGGCAGGGCGAAACGCTCGTGCGAGTTCAAAACCCCGCTCAACATCGCCGTCAGCGACATGAACAGCAGATAGGGCAGGGTGATCTGGGTCAGCAGCACCGCCAGCGCGAACAGGTCCGGATCGCCGATGAAACCGGGGCCAAGCGCATACATCAGCCACGGCATCAGCAATTGCAGGCCCGCTACCAGAACCAGCATGGCGAACAGCAGGGCTGAAAACGTCTCGGAGGCGAAATCCGCCGCCGCGGCTTCGCCCTCCGCCTGCAGGCGGCCGGCATAAAGCGGCACGAAGGCGGCGTTGAAGGCGCCCTCGGCGAAGATGCGCCGGAACACGTTGGGGAATTGCAGAGCGGTGACGAAGGCGTCGGCGACAGCCCCGGCGCCCAGATAGGCGGCCAGCATGATGTCGCGCGCCAGCCCGGCGAACCGGCTGAGCAGGGTCACGCCGCCGATGGTGAAGACCGGTCTTAGAAGCCGCATACGACCTTCCGTCCCTATCGCGCCGCGCGAGACGTGGCGCGGGCGAGGCCATGGACCCGCGCCTGCTCAGCGAAGGCCGCCTCGTCCTCGCCCAGCACCGCCAGCAGTCGGTCGCGCACGCGGCCGATCGCGGACTTCGACGTCAGCTTGCGGCCATTCTTCAGCACGTAGAACACGTCCACGGCGCGCTCGCCATAGCCGTCGATGCGCGCGGCGCTGATGGACAGGCCCTCGCCGGAGATCGCCGCCGCAAGATCGGCAAGCAGGCCGGGACGGTCGCGGCCCGTGGCCTCGATCACCGTCGCGGTTTCGGCGGCGCTGTTGTCCACAACCACCTGCGGAGAGACGGCGAAGGCGGCCTCGCGCCGTTTCAGCTCCGCTTCCGCGCGGCGCAGGCGGCGCGCGGCGCGCCCCTCGGCGGCGCGGCGGACGCGTTCCAGCAACGCGTCGAGGGCTCGCGGACGGCTCTCGCCAAAGGGCGCGCCGGAGGCGTCCTGGACGAAAAACACGTCGAAGGCCGCGCCTGAGCGCGTGGTGGCGACATGCGCGCCGACGATATTGGCGCCGAGATCGGCCAGCGCGCCGGCGATGTCGGCGAACAGGCGGTCGCGGTCTGGCGCCATCACGATCACTTCCGCCGCGGCCCGCCGCCGGTCGATGCGCGCTGCCGTGGCCACGGCCGCGCCCCGGGCGTAGGCGGCGCGGGCGACGGCGGCGTGCCGCAGCCGGTCGGCGGCGGTGAAAGCCAGCCAATAGGCGTCGTCCAGATCCTCGGTCCATCGTTCGGCGAAGGCCGCATCCACGCGCCGCAGCGCCCCGGAGAGCAGGGCGCGGGCCAGCGCTGCACGTTCGGCCAGCCGCGCCCGCGCTTCGCGTTCGCCGCCCTCGGCCCCCTCGGCCAGCACCGCGGCGGCCGCGGCGTACAGGTCACGCAGCAATTGCGCCTTCCAGCCATTCCAGACGCCGGGACCGACGGCGCGGATATCGACGACGGTCAGGATCAGCAGCAGCCGCAAGCGTTCCAGCGAGCCGGCGGCGCGGGCGAAATCGATCACCGTGCGCGGGTCGCTGAGGTCGCGCCGTTGCGCCGCGTCGCTCATCATCAGGTGCGAGCGCACCAGCCAGGCGACCAGGGCGGTTTCCTCCTCGTCCAGGCCCAGGCGCGCACAGGCCGTCTCGGCGCGCTTCGCGCCCTCCACGCACTGGTCGCCGGCGCCCTTGCCGGTGTCGTGCAGCAGCACGGCCAGGTGCAGGGCGCGGCGGTTCTTGACCTGCGGCGCCAGCTGGCTGGCCAGCGGATGTTCGGCGGTTTCGCGCCCGCGTTCGATGTCGCGCAGCAGGCCGAGCGCGTTCAGCGTGTGCTCGTCCACAGTATAGCGGTGGTACATGTTGAACTGGGTGCGGGCGACCACGGCGCCGAATTCCGGGATGTAACGACCCAGAAGCCCGGCCTCGATCATCAGCCGCAGCACCAGGTGCGGTTCATCGGCGTCCAGCAGAATGGCGAATAGCGCCCGCGCCGCGCGCACGTCGGTGCGAAAATCGTCGTCTATCAGGCGCAGATTGCGGCCGACCGCCGCAATCGCGTCCGGGTGCAGGTCGGCCCCGCGCGCGGCGGCGGCCTCGAACAGGCGCATCATCAGAACCGGCTCGTCCTCGATCCGGCCCGCATCGGTGAAATCCAGTCGCCCGTCGCGCAGCGTGAAATCTTCGTCGTCCGCGCCCGCGGCGCGCCCGGCCGGCATGAAGCGCGCCAGCCCGCGCGGCCGCGATTTCCATTCGTCCGCCTCCAGCTTGGCGCAGACCAGGCGCGTCAGCGCGCCGACATCCATGGCGGTGAGGAAATAGCGCCGCATCAGCTTTTCCGCCGCGATCTCGGTTTCGCTGTCGGCGAAGCCCATGCGGGCGGCGATCTCGGGCTGCAGGTCGAAGGTCAGCCGGTCATCCTTGCCGCCGGACAGGTCGTGCAGGTGAAAGCGCAGCGTCCACAGGAAATCCGCCGCCTTCAGGTATTTCTCGATGTCGGCGACGGTCAGCAATCCGCCGGTGACCCAGCGCTCGAAAGCGTCGGCGCCGTAGAGATACTGCGCCAGCCAGCGCAGCATCTGCAGATCGCGCAGCCCGCCCTTGCCGTCCTTGATGTTGGGCTCGACGGTGTAGCGCGAGCGCCCGGCGCGGGCGACACGGGCGTCGCGTTCGCGCAGCTTCGCCTCCACGAAATCCGCCCCGCCGCCCTTGCGCGCCTCAGCGCGGAAGGCGGTCTCCAGGGCCGCGGCGAGGCCCGGCTCGCCAGCGACCAACCGCATCGACAACAGCGATGTACGCTCGCTGACATCCGCGCGCGCCAGTTCCAGCGTCTCCTCCAGCGTCCGGGCGGCGCCGCCGCCGACCGGCACGCCGGCGTCCCAAAGCGCGTAGTTCAGGGTCTCGATGAACCGGTTCTGGTCAGACCCCGCGCCGTCAGGTTTCAGGATCAGAAGATCGGCGTCCGAGCCGGGGGCCAGCTCGCCCGCGCCATAACCGCCAAGCGCCAGCAGCGACACTCCTTGTGCTCCCGCCGGGTCTGCTTCGGCCAGCGCGTCATAAAGGGCGCGCAGCACGGCGTTCATCACCCCGGACAGCAGCCGCGCCGCCTCCAGCCCGCCGCTGTCGTCGGACAGGCGCGACAGGGCCTGTTTGCGGCCTTCGACCTGCGCCGCCCGCAGCCTGCCCAGCGCCGCGCCGCGCGCGCCCGGATGCGTCCAGCCGCCGCCAGCCAGCGCCGCGGCGATCTCGGCGCGCAGCTTCAGGGCGTCCAGGCTGGCGGGCAGGGCGGTGGCGAACATGAGGCGAGGCTAGCCGATGCGCGATTCGCCGTCACTCGCCCTTGTCGTCCAGCAGCCGCTTCAGTTCGTAAATTGTCTCCAGCGCCTCGCGCGGGGACAATCCGTCAGGCTCGACCTGCTTCAACCGCGCCTCCACCGCGCTGGGTTTCACCACAGCCTGCGGCGGGGCGGCGGAGAACAGCGGCAGGTCGGCCAGCGCCGCGGCCGGGGCGTCCTCGCTCTCCAGCCGGGTCAGAATGGTCTTCGCGCGCTCGACCGCCGCGGGCGGCAGGCCGGCGCGGCGCGCCACCTCGATGCCGTAGGAACGGTCGGCGGACCCCGCCGCCACCTCATGCAGGAACACCAGTTCGCCTTTCCACTCCTTGGCTTTCAGGCACACGTTTCCCGCCGCCTCAAGCGCCTCGGCCAGCCGCGTCAGTTCATGATAATGGGTGGCGAACAGGGCGCGGCAGCGATTGACGGCGTGCAGATGCTCCGCCGCCGCCCAGGCGATGGACAGGCCGTCGAAGGTCGCGGTGCCGCGGCCGATCTCGTCGAGAATGACGAAACTGCGCTCCGTCGCCTGGTTGAGGATCGCCGCCGCCTCGATCATCTCGGTCATGAAGGTGGAGCGCCCGCGGGCGAGGTCGTCCGCCGCCCCGACGCGCGAGAACAGGCGGTCGGCGACGCCGATGCGCGCGGATTTGGCGGGAACGAACAGCCCCGCCTGCGCCAGGATCAGGATCAGCGCGTTCTGGCGCAGGAAGGTGGATTTGCCGGCCATGTTCGGTCCGGTGACCAGCAACAGGCGTGGCGCGGCCTCTCCTGCTCCGTCCAGCGCGCAGTCATTGGGCGTGAATGGCGCCTCGCCCGCCCGTTTCAGCGCCTGTTCGACAACCGGGTGACGGCCGCCCTCCACCGTGAACGCGGCGCCGTCCTCCACCTGCGGTCGCATGGCGCTCGTCTCCGCCGCCCATTCGGCGGCGCCGGCGGCTACGTCGACCTCGGCCAGCGCGCGGGCGGCGGCGCGGATGGCGTCCGCCTGCCCCTCAATGCGCGCCCGGAACGCCTCGAAAATCGCCAGCTCCCGGCCCAGCGCCCGTTCGGCCGCGCCGGCGATCTTCGATTCCAGCTCGCCCAGCTCGACGGTGGAGAAGCGCACCGCACTGGCCATGGTCTGGCGGTGGATGAACAGGGAATCGTCCATCAGCCGGCCGGCGTGTTTGGCCGTGGTCTCGATGAAATAACCCAGCACGTTGTTGTGGCGGATTTTCAGGGCCGCGACGCCGGTTTTGTCGGCATAGGTCTTTTGCAGGCCGGCGACGACGCGGCGCGCCTCGTCGCGGAAACGCCGGGTCTCGTCCAGCGCCGCGTCCCAGCCCGGCGCCACGAAACCGCCGTCGCGGGCCAGCAGCGGCGGCTCCTCGACCAGCGCCGCGCCGATGTCGCGCATCAGCGCCGCCAACTCCGGCTTGCCGTCCAGCGCCAGGGCGGCGAAAGCCGTCACCAGAAGCGCCGGCGGCGTCGCCAGCGGGTCCTTCGCCGTGGCGCCGGCTATGGCCGCGCCTTCGGTCAGCGCCGCGGGCAGCGCCGCCATGTCCCGCGGCCCGCCGCGGCCCAGCAGCAGCCGGGTAAGCGCCCGTTCCGGATCGCCCGCGGCCTTCAGCCGCTCGCGCGCGCCGCGACGGGTATCGCCCTTCCCGGCGAACCAGGCGACGGCGTCCAGCCGCGCCTCGATCACCGCCCGATCGGTCGATGGCCGCGCCAGCCGCGCCGCCAGCAGGCGCGCGCCCGGGGCGGTGATCGTGCGGTCGATCGCATCCAGCAACGACCCCTTGCGGGCGCCGGACAGCGTGCGGTCGATCTCAAGGCTCGCCCGCGTGGCGGGGTCGATGGCCAGCGCCGCGCCCGGCGGCGCGGATTTCGGCGGCGCGAGACGCGCCGGCGACCCGGCCTGCGCCAGCTCCAGATAGCCGGTCAGCGCGCCCAGCGCCGCGCATTCGGCTTTCGTAAAATCGCCAAAGGCGTCGAGCGAGGCGGCGCCGAAGCGCTCCTTCAACCGCCGTTCGCCTGCCGCGGCGTCGAACTTCGCCCGCGGCAGCGGCGTGATCCGCGCCCGGGGGGCGAGGCGCTGCGCCTCGGTGAAGCGCACTTCCTCGACCAGCAGCTCCGCCGGGTCCAGCGCCGCGATCTCGGCGGCCAGCGCTTCGGGCGGAACCGCGCTTGAGGCGATCTCGCCGGTCGAGACCTCGGCCCAGGCCAGCGCGCATTCGCCATTCGCCAGCCGCGCCAGCGCGGCGAGCCGGTTGGCGGCGCGGGCCTCCAGAAGCGAATCCTCGGTGATGGTTCCGGGGGTGACGATGCGCACGATGGCGCGCGCCACCACCGCTTTCGAACCGCGCTTCCTCGCCTCGGCGGGGTCCTCGGTCTGCTCGCCCACCGCCACCTTGAAGCCGGCGCGGATCAGCCGCGACAGATAGGCTTCGGCGTTGGCCACCGGCACGCCGCACATCGGGATCGGTTCGCCCTGGTGTTCGCCGCGCTTGGTCAGGGCGATGTCGAGCGCCTGCGCGGCGCGCGCCGCGTCGTCGAAGAACAGCTCGTAGAAATCGCCCATGCGGTAGAACAACAGCGCGTCGGCGGGCGCCTGCGCGCGCAGGGCCAGGTATTGCGCCATCATCGGCGTCGCGCCGTCGGCGCCGGGAAAGCTGCGGTCTGTGGGAAGGGCGGCGGACATGGCCGGGCGAGATTTGCGGGGATTCGCGCCTCGCGCAAGCGCGCCAGCCTGCTTGCCAGCGCGCGCCGGACAGCTAGGCTCGCCCCACAACCGAAGACCCGCACCGGCGAGGAAGACCATGACCGACCGCACCAGCCCAGTCGCCGACGAAGAGGCCCTCGCCTTTCACCGTGAGCCGGTTCCGGGAAAGCTGGGGATGAGCCCGACCAAGCCGATGGCGACCCAGCGCGACCTGTCGCTGGCCTATTCGCCGGGCGTGGCGGCGCCGGTGAAGGCGATCGCCGAGGATCCGGACGCGGTCTACGACTACACGTCGAAGGGCAATATGGTCGCCGTCGTCTCCAACGGCACGGCGATTCTGGGGCTGGGCGACCTCGGCCCAATGGCGTCGAAGCCGGTGATGGAAGGCAAGGCCGTCCTGTTCAAGCGCTTCGCCGATATCGACGCGGTGGACATCGAGGTCGACGCCGCCGACCCCGATGATTTCGTCGAATGCGTCGCCCGGTTCGGAAACACTTTCGGCGGCATCAATCTGGAGGACATCAAGGGGCCGGACTGCTTCATCATCGAACAACGGCTGAGGGAAGCGCTCGACATCCCGGTGTTCCACGACGACCAGCACGGCACGGCGATCATCACCGCCGCCGGCATATTGAACGCCTGCGATCTGACCAACCGCGACATCAAGGATCTCACCGTGGTGGTCAACGGCGCCGGTGCGGCGGGGGTTGCGGTGCTGGAGCTTCTGAAAGCCATGGGCGTGCGGGCGAAAAACGCCATCCTGTGCGATTCGCGCGGAACCATATGGCAGGGGCGCGAGCAGGGCATGAACCAGTGGAAGGCCGCCCACGCCGCGCCGACGAAGGCGCGCACGCTGGCCGAAGCGCTGGAGGGGGCGGACTGTTTCATCGGCCTGTCGGTGGCCGGCGCCGTGGACGAGGCGATGGTCAAATCCATGGCCGCCGACCCGCTGATCTTCGCCATGGCCAATCCGGACCCCGAGATCCGGCCCGAGGCAGTGCGCGCCGCGCGGTCGGACGCCATCATCGCCACCGGGCGCTCGGATTATCCCAACCAGGTCAATAACGTGCTGGGCTTCCCCTACATCTTCCGCGGCGCGCTGGACGTGCGGGCGAGAACCATCAACGAGGAGATGAAGATCGCCGCGGCGAAGGCGCTGGCGGCGCTGGCGCGCGAGGACGTGCCGGACGAGGTCGCCGCCGCCTATCACGGCCAGCGGCCCAGCTTCGGCAAGGATTACATCATCCCTGCGCCGTTCGATCCCCGCCTTATCGCTTATGTGCCGCCCTTCATCGCCAAAGCGGCGATGGATTCCAGCGTGGCGCGCAAGCCGGTGTCGGACATGGGCGGCTACAAGGCGTCGCTGGCGCGGCGGCTCGACCCCGCGGCGGCGCTTCTGCAGCGCATTCAGGGCGCGGTGGTGGGCAAGGGTCGCACCATCGTGTTCGCCGAGGGCGAGGAGCCAAGCGTGATCCGCGCTGCGTGGGCGTTCCAGAGCCAGGAGCTGGGCCGGGCGATCCTGGTCGGCCGCGAGGGACAGACAAAGGCCAACATGCGGCTTGTCGGCGTGCCGGAGGACGCCATCCGCATCGTCAACGCGGCGATCAGCGAGCGTTCGCCGGGTTACGCCGATTTCCTCTACGGCCGCCTGCAGCGCGAGGGTTATCTGAAGCGCGACGCGCAGCGGCTGGTCAACAATGACCGCAACGTATTCTCGGCCTGCATGGTGAAGCTGGGCGAGGCCGACGGCATGGTCACCGGCGCGACGCGCAATTACGACGCGGCGCTGAAGGATGTGTCGCTGGTGATGGACGCCGCGTATGGCGGGCGCGTGATCGGCCTGTCGATCGTGCTGGCCAAGAACCGCACCCTGTTCATCGCCGACACCAACGTCACCGAGTTCCCGGAGGCCGAGGCGCTGGCCGATATCGCCTGCGAGGCGGCGAAGGCGGCGCGGCGGTTCGGGTTTGAGCCGCGGGTGGCCTTCCTGTCCTATTCCACTTTTGGCAATCCCTCCGGCCAGCGGTCGGAGAAATTGCAGGAAGCAGTTCGGATATTGGACCAGCGCAAGCCGGATTTCGAATACGAGGGCGAAATGGCGGCCGATGTGGCGCTGGACCCCGCCCACCGCGCGCTCTACCCGTTCTCACGTCTCACCGGCCCGGCGAATGTGCTGATCATGCCGGCGATCCATTCGGCCTCCATCGCCACCCGGCTGATGCGCGCCGGCGGTGGCGCCACTGTGCTGGGTCCGATGCTGCTGGGGTTTGAAAAGCCGGTGCAGATCGCCCGGCTGGGCGCGCCGGTTTCCGACATTGTAACCCTCGCTGCGCTGGCCGCCTATGAACAGCCGGCGGACGCGGGCGCAGTCAGGTGATCTGCGGCGGCGCCGAGGCCGCCTCGCGCGCCGCGCGCCAGCGCATGGCGATCCATACGAACACTATGGCCGGGGCGCCGATCAGCGCCGTGGTGGTGAAGAACATCGGATAGTCCAGCGCATCCACCATCGCCCCGGAAAATCCGCCGAAGAATTTGCCCGGCAGGGCGTAGAACGAGCTGAACAACGCATACTGCGTCGCCGAAAAGGCGCGGTTGGTCAGGCTGGACATATAGGCGATCAGCGCCGTGCCCGCCCAACCGCCGGAGACGTTCTCGGCCGTGATGGCGAAGGTCAACTTCAGGATGCTGGCTTCCTGCGTCGCCAGCCAGGTGAAGGCGAAGGCCGAAACGGCGCTGATGATCGCGCCGACCATCAGCACCGGATAGACGCCCCAGCGCGTGGCGGCCACGCCCGCGATCAGCGCTCCGGCCAGTGTCGCCGCCACGCCATAGACCTTCGACACCGCGGCGATCTCGGTCAGGGTGTAGCCCATGTCGACATAGAAAGGGTTGGCCATGAACCCCAGAATGAAGTCGTTAAGCCGGTAAAGCCCGATCAGCGCCAGAATGAACACCGCGATCCAGCGGTAGCGGGCGAAGAAATCAACGAAGGGCGCCACCGCCGCCGAATACAGCCAGGCCAGCGCCGAGCCGATGCTGTTGCCGCCGATCGCGGCCTGCACGGCCTCTGTTCCGCCGCCAGCGGCCTCTGGGCGTGGCGGCTCCGGCGCCAGGAAGACGCCGGCGACGCCGATCAGCATCAGCCCCGCCAACACCATGTAGGCGAAATTGAAGCTGGCGAAATCGGCCATCACCAGCGCGCCGGCGCCGGCGGCGATCATGCCGAAGCGATAGCCCCACTGATAGATCGCCACCAGCAGGGCCTGTTGGTCGTCGGCGGCGACGTCGATGCGCCATGCGTCCAGCGCGATGTCCTGCGTCGCAGAGGAAAAGGCGATCAGCACCGTGGCCAGCGCGATCACCACCAGACCCTCGCCCGGCGATGTCGAGGCGGCGAGCAGCATGCCGCCGATCAGCGCCATCTGGGCGAGAAGAATCCACGACCGCCGCCGGCCCAGCGCGCGATCCAGAAACGGCAGCCGCAGACGGTCGACCAGCGGCGCCCAGACGAACTTGAACGTATAGGCCATGCCGGCCCAGGCGAAAAAGCCGATCTCGGTGCGCGAGACGCCCTCAAGCCGCAGCCATGCCGACAGGGTGGAGAACACCAGCAGAATGGGCAGGCCCGCCGAAAAACCCAGCAGCAGCATCACCCCGGCGCGGCGCCAGCCCAGTGAGGCCAGGGCGGCGGCGAGGCTGCGTTTCGGCGGTCTCGCCGCGGCGGCGTCGGTCATTGATGACTCCGGATCACCCGCCGACCAGCCTGAATCGTTTCCGCCCGCGGCACAAGGCGGCGAGCGCATCCTTCAGCGCCTCGGGATCCACCGGCTTGGCCAGGAAGGCGTCCATGCCGGCGTCCAGCGCTGCGGCGCGGTCGGCCTCGGTGGCGTTGGCGGTCAGCGCCACCAGCGGCAGGCCGGCCCCGGCGGGACCGAGCGCGCGCACGGCGCGGGCGAGCGTCAGCCCGTCCATCTCCGGCATGCGCAGGTCGACCAGCGCGGCGTCCAGCCCGCCCTGCTCGATGCGCGCCAGCGCCTCGGCGCCGGTGGCGGCGCGCGCCGTCACCGCGCCCAGCCGGGTCAGGGTTTTCTCCGCGATCAGGGCGTTGACTGGGTCGTCTTCCGCCACCAGCACCGTCAGCCCGCTCAGCGGCCAGTCGCCGGCGGCGGGCGCGGCGGCGGCCTCGTCGCCGTTTCCAGGCGCGCCGAGGATGTGGCGGACCAGGCTGGCGCGGCGCACCGGCTTGACCAGCCAGCCCTGCGCGCCGGTGGGCGGGGCGGTCTTGACGCGATCCTTGTCCTGCGGCGCAGCCAGCACCAGCGCCCGCGCCGCCCCGGCTTCGCGTGCGCGCTCGGCCCAGGAGGCGTCGACCAGCAGAACGGCGCCGCGCGCTGCGGACAGGCGGTCCGCACTGGCGATCTCGTCCGCCGTCGCGCCCAGCGCCCGGGCCTGATCGGCGAGGCCGGCGCGCAGCACCGGGTTGGGCGCAGCGGCGAAGACGCGGACGCCGGTCAGCGGGCGCTCCTGCGGGGCCGGCTCCAGAACCGGCAGCGGCAGGGCGGCCCAGAAATGCGCGCCTTCCCCCGGACGGCTCTCGACGCCGACCTCGCCGCCCATCGCTTCGGCGAGGCGCTTGACCATGGCGAGGCCGAGGCCCGCGCCCTCAGCGCCGGTGGTTTCGGCGGCGCCGCGCTCGAAATACTCGAACAACACCGCCTGGTCGGCGGGGGCGATGCCGGGGCCGGTGTCGCGGACGCTGATCAGCAGCCGCGCCGCGTCACCATCGGCGCTGCCGGAAATCTCCACCCGGACGCCGCCGGCGGGGGTGAATTTCACCGCGTTGCCGATCAGGTTGAACAAGATCTGGCGCAGGCGGGCGGCGTCGCCCTGCACGCACGCCGGGGCGCAGGCGGTGGTCACGACGGCCACCTCGAGACCCTTGTCGGCGGCGCGCGGCGCCAACAGCTCGACGGCCTCGCGCGCCAGCGCCGCCGGGTCGACGGGTTCGGCGCGGAAGTCCAGCTTGCCGGCCTCCAGCCGCGACAGGTCGAGAATATCGTCCACCAGCTCCAGCGCATGGGCGGCGCTGGCCTCCAGCGCACGCACATATTCGCGCTGGTCGGATTTCAACGCCGTACCGGCCAGCAGCCGCGCCACGCCCAGCGCGCCGGCCAGCGGCGTGCGCAGTTCGTGGGTGACCGAAGCGAAGAAGCGCGACCGGGCGCGCATGGCGTCGCGGCGCTGTTCGTCGGCGGCCCGGCGCCCGGTGACATCGCGGCCGACGGCGACGGCGCCGCCGCCGTCCATCGGGCGTTCTTCCCATTCGATCCAGCGCGGCCCGGCGCGGGTGCGCATCAGCGCGTCATAGCGGCGCGATCCCGCCGCGGCGTTGGCGGCCGGGGCGATGGCGAACCAGCGCCCGGTCCAGTCGGCGCGGGCGCCGCCGAAAGCGGCCAGAAAGGCGGCGTTGACATGCAAAACCCGTCCGTCGGCGGCGCGCACCAGCACCAGCTCTCCCGCCGCGTCCAGCGCCGCGCGCGCCAGCTGCGCCCCGGCGTCGGCGGGGGCGGCGTCTGCGCCGGTTTCGGTCTCGTCCCTCATCGCCGCACAGCCTGGACCCGCGCCGGTTAAGGAAGCGTCGAAATCCGGGCTGTCGCCCGAGGCGGGCGCGCCGTTGTCCTACATGCCGGGCGATGCGAAGGCGGCGACGTTCGTCCGCGTGCGCGCCGGTTCCGCCGCGCGACGCAGCGACAGCGCCTCGGCGACATGCACGCGGCGAACGCCGTCCGACCCATCGAGATCGGCGATGGTGCGGGCGCAGCGCAGCACGCGGTGATAGCCGCGGGCGGTCAGGCCCATGGCCTCGGCGGCCTGGTTGATCAGCGCGGTTCCGCCGGCGTCCGGCTCCGCCGCATGTTCCAGCATGTCCCCGTCCAGGCGGGCGTTCAGGCGCCCGCGCTCGCCTTGCGCCTCGCGCGCCGCCAGAACGCGGGCGGCGGCCTCCTTGGTGCCTTCAGCGGGGGATGGCAGGGCGAGGTCGGCCGGCGTGACCGGCGGAACCTCCACATGCAGGTCGATGCGGTCCATCATCGGGCCGGAGATGCGGGCCTGGTAGTCGGCGGCGCAGCGCGGCCCTCGCGCGCAGGCCGACCCGTCGGTCCCGGCCCAGCCGCAGCGGCAGGGATTCATCGCCGCGATCAACTGGAAGCGCGCCGGATAGGTGACATGGGCGTTGGCGCGGGCGACGGCGATTTCACCGGTCTCCAGCGGCTGGCGCAGCGAATCCAGCACCTGGGGGTGGAATTCCGGCAGTTCGTCGAGAAACAGCACTCCGTGGTGGGCCAGCGAGGCCTCGCCGGGTTTGGCCTTGACGCCGCCGCCGACCATGGCGGCCATCGAGGCGGAATGATGCGGTGAACGGAACGGGCGCGCACGGGTCAGCCGTCCGCGCTCCAGCAGGCCGGCCACGGAATGCACCATCGAGGTTTCAAGCAGTTCGCGCGCCGACAGCGGCGGCAGCAGGCCAGGCAGCCGAGCGGCCAGCATCGACTTGCCGGAGCCGGGCGGACCGGTCATCAGCATGTTGTGGCCGCCGGCGGCGGCGATCTCCAGCGCCCGCTTGGCGCTCTCCTGGCCCTTGACGTCGCGCAGGTCCGGGCCGCCGCCGGCCTCGACCAGCTCTCCCGGCGCCGGGCGAGCCAGCGCCTGGGTTCCGCGGAAATGATTGACGATCTGGATCAGCGTGCGCGGCGCCAGCACGGCGAGATCGCCGCCGGCCCAAGCGGCCTCCGCCCCGCAGGCCTCGGGACAGATGAAGCCCAGCCCCTCGGCGTTGGCGGCCATGGCCGCGGGCAGAACCCCCGGCGTCGGCGCGATCGAACCGTCCAGCCCCAGTTCGCCGAAAGCCAGATGCTCGGCCGCCGCCTCGGCGGGCAGCACGCCCATCGAGGCCATGATGGCGATGGCGATCGGCAGGTCGAAATGCGATCCCTCCTTTGGCCGGTCGGCGGGGGCGAGATTGACGATCAGCCGTTCGGGGGGCAGCGACAGGCCAATGGCGGCGAAGGCGGCGCGCACGCGCTCGCGGCTTTCGGCCACGGCCTTGTCGGCGAGGCCGACGACGCAGAATATCGGGTTGCCCCCGGCCAGCTGCACCTGCACGTCGACGCGCCGCGCCTCCGCGCCCTCGAACGCCACCGAAGCCGTGCTGGCCGCCATGGTCCGCTCCCTTGTGTCCGTCCGGGCGCCGCGTTGTTCGCGGCTGCGGTAAGTCCCCGCCAGCGCATAGGTTTTCCACAGATTGCGGAACACCGGCGATCAAAACAGGAACATTATAAGAACTATCGCGGCGGTCGAGTCAAGTCTGTGCATAAACCGTAAATGGAAATTAACTATTCGTCGATGACGACCACGTTGTCGGGCGCGGCGCGGCGGCCGGTGCGGCGCGCCTCAAGTATGCGTCCGCGGATCAACAGCGTCTCGACATCGGCCGGGTCCAGCTCCCGCGCGCGGTTCATATCCGTCTCGGCGCCGTCATAGTCGCCCAGCATCAGTTTCGCCTCGGCGCTGCGCCGCCACGCCTCGGGTTCCTCGGGGTCGATCCCGGCCGCGGCCGCCGCGGCGGAGAGCGCGACGCTCCACTCGTCCATGGCGGCGGCGGCGCGGGCGCGGCCAAGCCATAACGGCGCGGATTCCGGCGACAGGTCCAGCGCATGGCCATAGGCGCGCAGGGCGCCCGCCGGTTCGCGCGCCGCCATCCAGGCCTCGCCGGCCTCGGCGTATTGCAGCACGCGCGCGGCGCGCGGCCCGCCGTCAGGAGCGGCGGCCACGGCCTCCAGCCGCGCTGCGCCGTCGCGATTGTAGCCGAGACGGACCAGCGCCCGCGCCTCGCAGTGCCGGGGCAGCCAGCCGCCGCCCTCGAATTTCCAGGTCAGGGCGTCCTCATAGGCGCTGACGGGGTCGGTCTCCACCTGCTCCAGACAGGCGGCGTAGCGCGCGCGCTCGGCGGCCTCGAAGGCGCTGTCCTGCGCGGCGGAAGCCAGGGCGAAAAGCGCCGGAAGAACTGTCAGAACACCCATGATCCCACCATCCCGAAACCGTCTTTCCGAGAGCCTAGGCCCGGCTTTCCGCTGTCACAACCGGGCCGCATCAGCTTTTCCAGCGCCGTGGCGCAAACAGCGCATAGACGAATCCGCCCGCCGCCCCGGTCAGCACGAACGCCAATAGACCGGCGAGGCTGCGCGTGGCGGCGATGGGGTGCATGCCGAAAGCGCTGTTCATCAGCAGAATCGCGGCCAGCACGGCCACCGCCCCGGCGAGGGTGAAACCGAACAGGCGCAGCTTCGGCGCGAAATGCACGATGGGCGAGGCGACGGCCAGGGCGATGAAAAAGCCGATGGCGGTGACCAGCCCGTACATCGGCGAAAAACCGGCCAGATCCTGAAGCGTCGTGCGCACGCGCACATCCATGCCGATGTCGGCCCCCAGCGCGGACAGCGCGGCGAGATTGAACTGCGTCTGCGCAACCGCGGCCAGCGCCGTGGCCACAACCACGCCCAGCGCAAAAGCGATCAGCGCACGAACGATCAGGCCGGTGACGCGCATGGATGCTCCTTTGACGCAAACCGCTTGCGCGGCGCAGTATGGGGCAAAGCTTCGCATTTGTCCGCAAGCGCCTTTGCAAAGGACGCCGCCCCATGCGCGCCATCGCCCTCGCCCTAGCCTTCATGCTGGCCCCCGCCGCCCTGTCTCAGGACGGGCATGAATACCGCGTTGAAACCGTCGCCGAAGGGCTGGTCCATCCCTGGTCGCTGGCTTTCCTGACCGACGGGATGATGCTGGTCACCGAACGCCCCGGCCGCCTGCGCCTGATCGAGAACGGCGTATTGCATGAGACGCCGGTTTCCGGTGTTCCACAGGTCTTCGCGGCCGGGCAGGGCGGATTGCTGGACGTGGCGCCGGACCCGGATTTCGCGGATAATGGCCTGATATATCTCGTCTATTCCCACGGTGACGCGGCGGCGAACACCACGGCGCTGGCGCGGGCGCGCTTCAACCCGGCGGCGCATGCCCTGCAAGACCTGGAGGTGCTGTTCACCGCGCAAGCAATGCGGCGCACCAGCGCCCATTATGGCGGGCGCATCGCGTTTCTGGCCGATGGAACCTTGCTGCTCGCCCTCGGCGACGGGTTCGACCACCGCGAACGGGCGCAGAGCCGCGCCGACCATTTCGGAACCGTGGTGCGGCTGAACCGCGACGGCTCGATCCCGCCGGACAATCCGTTCGCGGCGGAAGGCGGCGCGGCGGCGGCGATCTACACTTATGGCCACCGCAATCCGCAGGGCCTCGCCATCGATCCCGAAACAGGAACCGTCTATCTGAATGAACACGGCCCGGCGGGCGGCGACGAAATCAACGTGCTGGTCCCCGGCGGCAATTACGGCTGGCCGCTGGCCACGCGGGGCATGGACTATACCGGCGCGCGGGTGACGCCGTTCAGCGACTATGAAGGGACCATCTCCCCGATCGTCGACTGGACGCCTTCCATCGCCCCCTCCGGGCTGGCGGTTTATGACGGCGACCTGTTCCCGCGCTGGCGCGGCGATTTGTTCTCCGGCGCGCTGGCCGGCATGCATGTGCGGCGCACGATCATGCGCGACGGCGCGGTGGCGGGCGAGGAAAGCCTGCTGGAGGAGCTGGGGCGGCGCATCCGCGATGTGCGCGAGGGGCCGGACGGGGCGCTCTACATCCTCACCGATCATGCCGACGGGCAGGTGTTGCGCCTGGTCCCGGCGGAGTAGGGCATGCGGCTGTCCGGTTTCATAGCGGCGGGGGTCATCGCGCTGGCGCTGCTCGGCTGGGTGGCGTTCCGTTACTGGCCGGCCGAACCGCGGGCCGAGCCGCATTTTATCGCCGCCTATGACGAATTCGGCGCCCGGACCGGAGCCAGCATGGTCGGCGTACAGCCCTGGCTGACCCCGGCCGACTACCGCGACGCCCTGGCGCTGCGCCAGCGCCTCGACGGCTATGTGTCCGAGGCCGCCCGCATGGGCTGGATCACCGAACGCAGCGTCGTCGTGTTTCCCGAACACATCGGCACATGGCTGGTGGCGGTTGACGCCCCGGCGGCGGCCTATGGCGCGCGCGGCGTGGACGGCGCGATGACGGCGCTGATCGCGGCGCGACCGTTCGGCTTTCTGGGCGCCTATCTGCGCTCGGACGAGGCCGACCGCGCCGCCGCCGCCATATTCCGCATGCGCGCGGATGCGATGGCCGCGGCCTATACCGACGTGTTCGGCGCGCTGGCGCGCGATTACGGCGTCACCATCGCGGCGGGATCGATCGTGCTGCCGGCGCCGCGGATAGAGGATGGCCGGGTCGTGGCCGGCGATGGCCCGCTCTACAATGTCTCGGCGGTGTTCGGGCCGGACGGGCGGGCGATGGCGCCGCTGGTGTTGAAAACCTATCCCATCCCGTCAGAGGCCGGCTTCACCGCCGCCGGGCCGGCGGAGCAGCCGGTGTTCGACACCCCGGCCGGGCGGCTGGGCGTGCTGATCTGCGCCGATTCCTGGCACCCGGACCTGTATGAAAGCTTGCGCGAAGGCGGGGCGGAGCTGCTGGCCGTTCCGGCTTATCTGCAACCCTCCGGCATATGGGCCGAACCCTGGGGCGGCTATGTCACCCCCTGGCCGGATGACGCCTACCGCGAACACGCCGGCCTGCTGACCGAGGGCGAGGCCTGGGTGACCTATTCCATGCCGGGCCGGGCGGGTGAACATGGCCTGCGCGCCGGGCTGACGGTGTTTCTGGACGGGCGGCTGTGGGATCTGGGGGCCGACGGGCGCACGCTGGCGCGCGCGGGTGACGCCTTCCATGTCGGCAGCCGCGAAATCGGCGGCGTCATCTCGGTGCTGTGGCTGGAGGAGGAAGGCTAAAGCCAGCGCCGCGTCCAGTCCCGCGCCGCCGCCTCGGCGCCGGAAAGGTCATCGCCCTGCATGCCGGCGAACACAGCCACCTCCGCCCCGGCGAGGCTTTCCCGCACCGCGGCGCGAAACGCCTTGTCCCTTGCGGCGCGGGCGCGCAGCGCCTCCCCCCGCGCCCACAGGCTTTCGTCCAGTGCCGTCCACGCGCCGGAAAAGCCGGCGGGCTTGAACAGTGACAGGCAGGGCGCGGGCGTGGCCGTGAACGCCGCCAGCGGCGGATGCGCGGGTTTCAGCCGCACGATCATCGACGCGGTGGTGGCGCTGGGCCGCAGTGGCGGGCGCGCATGCATGCACACATCGCGGTTCGACCCGCCGGAAAAGCCGTCGCCCTTCGCATGACGGCGCATCAGCGCCGCGAGGCGGCCAAGGCTGATCGCGCCCGCGCCTTCATCAAGCCCGGCCTCGTTCAGCGCGATGCGCGCGGCGGCGCAGGCCAGACGCGGCATGAAGAAGGCTTCGTGCGCGGTCTTGAAATCGCCGCCGGGCGGCGGCGCGCTGGCGCGGTGGAAATCATCGGTGATGGTGTAGGTGTTGGAGATCACGGCGCGATCGCGCAGGCGCTGCAAGGCCCATTCGCGCCCGGCGGTCTCCAGTTTCCAGATCTCGCGCCCGTCGGCGATCAGGAAGGAATTGTCATAGCGGAAGGCCTTGTTGCGGTATCCCGCCGGGCCGCCCTGGCCATGCGTCTCCAGCAGGGTGACGATGGCCTCGCACGCCTCGGCGGCGCTGACCGCGCGCTCCAGTCCCAGCCGCACCAGATCCATGCCCAGCAGGGCCGCGCCGCGTTTCAGAACCGATTTGCCGAACACCGCCTCATTGCCGATGGCGACCCCGGCGTCGTTCACCCCCATCTCGGCGCCCCACATCCATGCCGGGCGCGAGATGATGACGCCGCGCCGGTTCGGAACCTGCGCGATCTCGATATGGGTGCAGCGCAGGGTGGCGGCCTTGTCGCCGCGCACGGGAGCGTGGCGCTCGACATGTTGCGGCTCGTCCGGCTCGCGGTCGGAGTTCTTGGCGAACCAGACCGCGCCGCCGTCGCGAATGGCCAGCGTGTCGCACATCGCCTATCCCTTCAGCGCCGCGCGCGCCTCGTCCGCCGCGCGTTCGGCGGCCTGCAGCGCGCCTTCGAAATAGCCATACCATTCGCTGGCGGTCTCGGTTCCCGCCACATGCACGGCGCCGAAGGGCGCGCGCAGATGCTGGCCCAGGCTGGTCCACACGCCGGGGCCCATCAGGGCGGCGTAGCAGCCGCGGGTGAACTCCTCCGCCGTCCAGTCCTGATCGGCGTAGTCCATCGGCTCCAGCGCCTGCGGCCCGAAGAAGCGGGCGAAGCCGGCCAGCACCGCCTGTTTGCGCTTTTCCGGGTCGCGGCCCGACCAGTAGCGGGCCTGGTCGCCCTCGACGAAGCCCAGCAGCAGGCCGGTGTCCTTGCCCGCCTCGGTATTGTCGAACGCGACGCGCACCACGCCGTCGCCGGCCACGGCCTGCCCGGCCAGGCCCTGATCGCGCCAGAACGGGCGCTGATACTGCGCCACGCACTTGATGCACGCCCCGGCCGGCATGCGCCGCCACAGCGCATCGCGCGGCCCCGGCAGGGCGGGGGAGAAGGCGATGCGCAGCGCCTGCCCCGGGGGCAGGGCGAGGATCGCCCGCCGCGCGCGGTAGGCGGTCTTCGCCGTTTTCACCGTCACGCCGTCATCGCTCCATTCGATGCGGCTGACCGGCTCGTCATAACCCGGAACGCCTTCGGGCAGGCTGGCGGCCATTTTCTGCGCCAGCCCGGCGATTCCGCCGTGCAGCCGGTCCTGCTGCGCGCCGCCGGAGACCGACAACAGCCGGTCCAGCGAACCGCCGGAGCGGGCGTAGAACAGGCCATGCAACAGCGAGATTTCATGCGCCTCGGCCGCGAACACCGCGCCGATGCCGACCGCGAACATCGCCCGCGCCCCGCGCGTGCGCCCCTTGCGCGCCATCCATTCGGCGACCGTGATATGGTCCCATTCCTGCGCCTTCGGATGCGCCCAGGGGCGCAAGGTGTCGATGGTTTTGGCCATGCCCTCGAAGGCCGACATCATGCCGTGCAGGTCCAGCAGCACCGGCAAGGGCAGTTTCGGGATCGTGCCGCGATAGCGGCGAAGCCTGTCCCCGTCGGCGACCAATCGGTCGCCTTCATCCCACAGCGGATAGACCGCGGCGCCGTGCGCGGCGGCCAGCGCATAGAGCCGGTCCTGCCCCGGCCCGGCCCATTGCCCGCCCAGATCCACCTCGTCGCCATTGCCGAACCGGTGCAGCAGCGCCCGGCCGCCGGGGCGGGCGCGCGCCTCCACCAGCCGCACGCGGAAATCCCCGGCCAGCAACTGCGCCGCGCGCAGGCCGGAATAACCGGCCCCGACGATCACCACGTCATGGGTGAAATCCGCCATGTGACATTCCCCTGTCATCACGCGCCGCAAAGCCTAGCCCGCCGCGCCGGGCGCGGTAAGATGGACAAAACCGCGTAAGGAGACAGCCCAGATGACCACCGCCCGCAAGGAAGAAGACCAGTATCTGTCCGCCGACGAACGCGAGCTGGTGGCCGGCAGCCATCATCCGGCGCTGGGCGATCTGCCGGACGATGAATTGAAGAAGCTGGTCAAGCTGGTGCGCGAACGCCGCGACCGCGCCGCCGACATCGCCCGCCGCCAGCGGCGCGAAATGCGCGGCAAGGCCCGCCCGCAAGGCGCCAAGGCCGCCAGCGGCGACGCCGGAACGCGCATCAAGATCAGCATTCTGTCGCAGGCGATGAAGCGCCTGAACAGCGAGGCCTCGCGGCGCAACAAGAAGGCTGCGCGGGCCGAGCTGGCCGGAAATATGCGCAAGGCGCTGGAGATGAAAAAGGCCGCCGCCGCCGCGAAACGCCCGGCCAGCCAGACCGCCAGCAAGGGTATGAAGAAGAACCCGAACCGCAAGAACGAACAATTGTCGGACCCGCGCGAGGTCGGCCGCGTCTCGCAGCAGATCAAGAAGGCGCAGGCCAAGCGCGACGGCAAGAAGGGCTAGGGTCCGGACCCTAAGGTTTTACGCCGCGCCGCGTTCGGGCAGGTAGATCTCGCGGCGGCCGGCGTGATCGGCGGGGCCGACCATGCCTTCATCCTCCATACGCTCGATCAGGGTGGCGGCGCGGTTATAGCCGATCTGCAGCCGGCGCTGGATATAACTGGTCGAGGCCTTGCGGTCGCGCGCCACGACGGCCACGGCCTGGTCGAACAGATCATCGCCGGAGCCTTCGCCGTCCTCACCGAACAACGATCCGCCCTCGCCGTCGTCCATGTCCTCGGTGACGGCGTCGAGATAGTCCGGCGCGCCCTGTTTCTTCAGGAAGCTGGCCACGGCCTCGACCTCGCGGTCCGACACGAACGGGCCGTGCAGGCGGCGGATGCGCCCGCCCCCGGCCATGAACAGCAGGTCGCCCATGCCCAGCAATTGCTCGGCGCCCTGCTCGCCCAGAATGGTGCGGCTGTCGATTTTCGAGGTGACCTGATAGCTGATCCGGGTCGGGAAATTGGCCTTGATGGTGCCGGTGATCACGTCCACCGACGGGCGCTGGGTGGCGGTGACCAGATGGATGCCGGCGGCGCGCGCCATCTGCGCCAGGCGCTGCACGGCGCCCTCGATCTCCTTGCCCGCCACCATCATCAGATCAGCCATCTCGTCGACGACGACGACGATGAAGGGCATGGGCGCGGCCTCTATCTCCTCGGTCTCGAACACCGGCTCGCCGGTTTCGCGGTCGTATCCGGTCTGCACGGTGCGGGTCAGCGGCTCGCCGCTCTCCAGCGCCTGTTTCACGCGTTCGTTGAAGCCGGCGACATTGCGCACGCCCAGTTTCGACATGCGCAGGTAACGGCTTTCCATCTCGCGCACGGTCCATTTCAGGGCCGCGACGGCTTTCCTGGGGTCGATCACCACCGGCGCCAGCAGGTGCGGAATGCCGTCATAGACCGAAAGCTCCAGCATTTTCGGGTCGATCATGATCAGCCGGCATTCGGAGGGCGGCAGGCGGTAGAGCAGCGACAGGATCATCGCGTTCAGGCCCACCGACTTGCCTGATCCCGTGGTGCCTGCGATCAGCAGGTGCGGCATGCGCGCCAGATCGGTCACGAAGGGTTCGCCGCCGATGGTCTCGCCCAGCGCCATCGGCAGTTCGGCGCGCGCGTCCTCGAAGGCTTTCGAGTTCAGCAGCGCGCGCAGATACACCGTCTCGCGGCGCGGATTGGGCAGTTCGATGCCGATGGCGTTGCGGCCCGGCACCACCGCGACGCGGCAGGCGGTGGCGCTCATTGAGCGGGCGATGTCGTCGGCCAGATTGATCACCCGGCTGGTTTTCACGCCGGGGGCCGGCTCGAATTCATACAGCGTCACCACCGGACCGGGGCGCAGCTGGGTGATCTCGCCCTTGACGCCGAAATCGGCCAGCACGCCCTGCAACAGCTCGGCGTTCTGGCGCAGCGCGCCTTCATCGACGGCGGCGACGCGCTCTTTCGGGCGGGTCAGCAGGTCCAGCCGCGGCATCTCGAAATCGGCGGACCTGACGAAGGGCAGCGCGCCCTGCGCCTCGCGCGCCTCGCGGCCGGATTCCTTCGGCTTGCGCGTCGGCGCCACCTTGACGGCCGGTTCCGGCTCGCCCCGCCGGGCGGGGCGTTCGCGGCGCGCCGGTTTCGGCTTCACGGTTCCGGCGGCCTCTTTCCGCCACGGGACCGGCGCGCGGCCCAGCAGCACGTCCCGCCACACCAGCAGCGTCGCCCAGACCAGGCCGGCGGCGTCGGCCGCGGCGCCGAGATCGCGCATCCGCAGCCCGAAGGTGAAGAACAGCCCGGTGACGCAGACCAGCAGGCCGGTTCCGGCGGCGATCATCAGCGCGCCGGGAACCGCGGCCAGCGCAGAGGCGGTCCCGAACAGCAACAGGTCGCCCACGGCGCCGCCGAGGCCGGCGGCGAAAGGCCAGGCCTCCGGTATCGGCAGCGCCGAGGCCGCCATGGCGAAACCCAGCACGCCGAACAGCGCCGCGAAGGCGCGCAACGTCACCACCGCGGCGTGGCGGCGCCTCGGCCCCTGCACGGCCAGCACCAGCCCCCAGACGATCAGCACCAGTCCCGGCAGCGCTCCGGCCCAGCCCAGCGCCTGCAACAGCAGGTCGGAGGCGGCGGCGCCCGGCGCGCCCAGCGGGTTCTGGACGGCGGCGGCGGTTGCCATGTTCCAGCTGGGGTCCAGCGGGTTGTGCCCGGCCATCGCGGCGATGCTCCACGCCCCCGCCGCGGCCATCACGGCGCCCAGCGCCGCGGCGCGCAGACGCGCGGGCCAGCGCGCGCCCTCGCCTTTCAGGCGGGCGGTGAAATCTGACTTCGAAGCGGCGCCGGACCAAGCCATGCGCCATGCTTACCAAGCCAAGGGTGATTCAAGGGTAAACGCCGGTTAACCGGCCCTGCGGCGCCGCGCCCGCTTTCCATCGCCGCCGTGGCGGCTAGTCTGGCGGCGATGAGCGGCGCAAAACCGGAATTCGACGGCGATGTGATCGTGCTGGGCGGCGGGCTGGCCGGCCAGGCGCTGGCGCTGGCCCTGGACCAGGCGGGCCTGTCCTGCGCCGTCGTCGATACACTGCCTTTCGAAACCCAGCTTGAACCGTCCTTCGACGGCCGCGCCTCGGCGCTGGCCTATACCAGCATGCGCATGCTGGACGCGCTGGGCGCGGGCGCGCGCCTGCGCCCCCATGCGCAGCGGATAGAGGACATCATCGTCGCCGACGGCCGCCCGCATGACGGGATGCGCCCCGGCGGCCCCGGCCCCTTCACCCTGCATTTCGACCGCCGCGAGATCGCGCCGGATGACGCGGGCGAACCGCTGGGCTGGATGGCGGAAAACCGCCATTCGCGGCTGGCGATGGGCGAAACGATCCTCTCCCGCCCCTCGATCCGGGTGTTCGCCCCGGCGAAAGGCGGGCGCTGGGAACGGCGCGACGGCGGCATCGACCTGCATCTCGACGGCGGCCGCGTGTTGCGCGGCAGGCTGCTGGCCGCCTGCGACGGCAAGTTCAGCCGCGCCCGCGCCCAGGCCGGGGTGCGCACCGCCGGCTGGGCCTATGGCCAGAGCGGGCTGGTGGCGACCGTGGCGCATGAAAAGCCGCATAACGGCGTGGCTTACGAATACTTCCTGCCCGCAGGGCCGTTCGCCATCCTGCCGCTGCCGCGCAACCGCTCGTCTCTGGTCTGGACCGAGAAGACGGCGGCGGCGCAGGCGCTGAAAGACATGGACGAGGCCGGTTTTCAGGAGGCGCTTGAAGCCCGTTTCGGCGATTTTCTGGGCGCGCTGACGCCGGAAGGGCCGCGCTGGGCCTATCCGCTGGGCGTGCTGATCGCCGAAACCTTCTGCGAGGACCGCATCGCCTTCGCCGGCGACGCGGCGCGCGGCATCCACCCGCTGGCCGGGCAGGGCTTCAATCTCGGCCTGCGCGACGCGGCGGCGCTGGCCGAAGTGCTGGCCGAGGCGAAACGATGCGGCCTCGACATCGGCGCGCTGACCACGTTGCGGCGCTATGAACGCTGGCGCAAGTTCGATTCGCTGTCGCTAGCCGCTTCTACCGAGCTGTTCAACCGCCTGTTCTCGAACGATGTTCCGGCGCTGCGGCTGGCCCGCGGCCTTGGTCTTTCCATCGTCGACCGCATCGGCCCGGCGCGGCGCTTTTTCATGCGTCAGGCCGGCGGCGAAACCGGCGATCTGCCAAAGCTGTTGCGCGGCCAGGCGCTGGCCTGAGGCGGATGACGCCCTCACGCGGATTTCACTTCAAATCCCGCGCGCGGGCGTTAGGTTCGCCCGTATGACCCATTTCAAACCCCTTCTGGCGGCGTCCGCCGCCTGTTTCGCCATCGCCCTTACCGCCCCCGCCGCCGCGCAGGATGTTCCGCAAGGCGTGCAGGAAAGCGAGCAGGCGAATTTCGAGGTTCATGTCGTGGCCGAGGGGCTGGAGTTTCCCTGGTCGATCGCCTTCCTGCCCGGCGGCGACATGCTGGTGACCGAACGCGAAGGCCGCCTGCGCGTGATCCGCGGCGGCGTGCTGGATCCCGAACCGCTGGCCGGCGTCCCCGATGACCTGCTGGTCGAACGCCAGGGCGGGTTGATGGAGATCGCGCTCGACCCCGATTTCGCCAGCAACCGAATGGTCTGGTTCTCCTACGCCGCCGGAACGCCGCAGGCCAACCACACCGCGCTGGCTCGCGCGCGCCTGAACGCGGCGGTCACGGCGCTGGAGGATGTCGAGGTGGTGTTCCGCGCCCGCCCGGATTCGCCGCGCGGCTTCCATTTCGGCGGCAAGATCGACTTCCTGCCCGACGGCACGCTGCTGCTCAGCCTCGGCGACGCCGGCCTGTTCCGCGACGAGGCCCAGAACCTGCGCAACCATCTTGGAACGATCGTGCGGCTGCACCGCGACGGTTCGGTCCCGGACGACAATCCGTTCACGGGCCGCGATGACGCCGCGGCCGAGATCTACACCTGGGGCCACCGCAATGTGCAGGGTCTGGCCGTGCATCCCGAAACCGGCGTCGCCTGGAGCCATGAGCACGGCCCGCGCGGCGGCGACGAGGTCAATATCCTCACCCCCGGCCTCAACTATGGCTGGCCGGTGATCAGCTATGGCATCAACTATGACGGCAGCATCGTCACCGAACACACGGCGATGGAGGGGATGGAGCAGCCGGCCTGGTACTGGGGCGTGTCGCCCGCCGTGTCCGGCATGGCTTTCTATGATGGCGACGCCTTTCCCGAATGGCGGGGCGATCTGTTCATCGGCGCGCTGGCCGGCATGCGGGTGATCCGTTTCGAGCTGGACGGCGACCGTCTGATCGGAACCGAGGACCTGCTCTCGGACATGGGCATGCGCATCCGCGACGTGCGCGCCGGGCCGGACGGGTTCCTGTATCTCGCCACCGACGACATCGACGGCATGATCCTGCGCCTGCAGTCGCCGGCGGAGTGATCAGGGCCGGACCCTAGCCCCGCCAGTCGAGCAGTTTGCGCCCGGTGGCGATGTTGCGCGCGAGATAGACCAGCGGCGTGTCCAGCCAGGCGACGGCGATCTTAACCACGATCTGCCCCGCGATCAGGCTGCCGAGCGCCGCCAGCGGCACCGCGCCCCAGAAGGCGGCGGTGATGAACACGATGCTGTTCAGCGTCTGCGAAGCGATGGTGGACAGGTTGTTGCGCAGCCACAGCAGGTTCCGGCCCTCCTGGCGCTTGCGCAGCCAGTGGAAGATCAGCACGTCGATGACGCTGGATATGCCAAAAGCGATGACGCCCGCGAAATTGATGCGCTGGCCGGTGGCGAACACGAAGGCGTAGGCCTCCTGCTGGCTCTCGGTCCAGAATGGCGCCGCCTCCATGAACGGCAGGAACTGTTCGCCCGACAGCGCGAACAGCAGCAGCAGGAACACCACTCCGCGCATCGCAACGCCGACCAGAACCACGGTCAGGGCGTAGCCGCGCCCCCATACCTCGCTGATCACGTCGGTGGCGGCATAGGTCAGGCAGAAGGCCAGCGTGCCGGCGGGGATCAGCAGCGACAGGCCGAGAATCTGCACCGACTGGATTTTCACCGACAGCAGGGCGGCGCTGACCAGGCTGATCATGAACAGGCTGATGCAGGCGATCAGCACGATCTCGCGCGCGGTGACGCCGCATTTCAGCCAGCCGCCGCGGCCTGAAGGGGTGTCTGTCGCCAAACCCAGCCGCCGCCCGCCGCGGCGCCCCTGCCTTGCCCAAGGCGTGAAGATTTCAGGATTCGGCCGCCGCGGCTATCGATTTGGGGTTACAGGCGCCCTTGCGCCATCGCTTTCTCGAAAGCGCGCAGGCGGGCGCGGGCGCGCCGCCATTCCCACCAGATCAGGGCGATCTTCGGCCCGTCGACCAGATAGCGTTTCCACATCCGCCGCGGCTCCTGAAGCAGGCGGTGCAGCCATTCCAGCCGCGCGGACTGCATCCAGCGCGGGGCGCGCTGCGCCTTGCCGCCGAGAAAATCCAGCGAGGCGCCGACGCACAGGCCGATTCCGGTGCAGTCGCCGCGGTCGAGACAGGCTTCGGCGATCATCTCCTGCTGGGGCGAGCCGACGCACAGGAACACGAAACGCGCCGGGTTCCCGGCCACGAAGCGCGCGCAATCGGCCAGGGCGTCCGGCTTGTGGCGCAGACCCATCGGCGGTTCATGCCAGCGCACGTCTTTCAGGCCGTATCGGGCGGTGACGTTGGCGATCACCTCCGCATCGCCGCCGATGACGGTGATGGTCTCGTCCGGGCGTATCACGGTTTCGAACAGGCGCTGGGTCAGGTCCGACCCCGGGGCGATGTCCACATCTTCTCCCGAGACGCTGGCCAGCAACTCCAGCACCCGGCTGTCGCAAACGGTCAGCCAGGCCTGGGCGTAGAGCGGGGCCAGCACGCCGTCGCGGCGCAGGCGCACCAGATGATCGACATTCGGGGTGACGACGAAGGCGAAAGGGGCCTTCGCATCACGCGCGGCGATGCGCGCCGCGGCCTGGTCAAGCCCGATGCGGTCGAAGGCCGAGTTCAGGAACCAGATGTGCCGCGCCATGACGCGGCGGTCCTGAAAATCCTGCATGGCGGGCTGCGCCGTCATTTCCCCTTGCCGTCCCTTCGTCCCGATTCGCGCCACGCGCGAGTGTCCGGAGGGGAATTCTGCAAGCCGCGCGCCGGAATCTTCACCATCGTTGCATCCGGAGGCGCGGGCGGCGGCATCAGAACGGGTGCAGACGGATTTCAGGGCATGAAAGGCGCAGCCATGATCGTCAAAACCCTGCTCGTTTCCGCGGCGCTGGCCGCGGGCGGAACTGCGCTGGCCGTACCGGTCCAGGGCGCGTCGCTGTCGGTCTATCTCGGGCCGGTCGAGGCCGATTTCATCTCCGGACGCGCGCCGTCGCTGGCGCTGGCCGAGCGCTGCCGGTCGAAATCCTGCCCGCTGGTCGAGATCGTTTATACGCCGGCCGACGGGCCCGTGATCCGCATCGGGCTCTGATCGAGGCTTGCCATCGGCGCGGCGGCGCTGGCATGACAGCGTCATGCGCAAGGCCGAACGCCTTTTCTGGCTGATCCTGGGCGTCGTCATCGCCTTCGGGCTGATCGCGGCGGCGATCATGGCCCATCTTCCGCCGGCGCCGGGGGCGTGAGCGCGCCTGACGAGCTGTGGCGGGCGCGCGTCGCCGCCGGCAGCCTGTCGCCCGATCCGGGGCAGGAGGCGGCGGCGAAGGCCCTGTCGCGCCTGCATGCCGACCTCGCCGCCTGGAAGCCGGACCGCGGCGTGCTGCGCAAGGCCGCGCCTGCGCCGCGCGGGGTCTATCTGTGGGGCGGGGTCGGGCGCGGCAAGTCGATGCTGATGGACCTGTTGTACGAGCATTCGCCCGTGCAGCCGGCGCGGCGGGCGCATTTCCACGAATTCATGGCCCGGACCCATGCGCGCATCGCCGCCTGGCGGGCGCTGACCCCGAAAGAGCGCAAGCGCCTGCCCGAATATGTGCGCGGCGCGGGCGACGATCCCATCGCCCCGGCAGCGAAGCTGATCGCGTCCGAGGCGCGGCTGTTGTGTTTCGACGAATTCCAGGTCACCGACATCGCCGACGCCATGATTCTCGGCCGGCTGTTCACGGCGCTGTTCGACCGCGGGGTGGCGGTGGCCGCCACCTCGAACCGCGCGCCGGACGATCTGTATCGCGACGGCCTGAACCGGCAGTTGTTCCTGCCCTTCATCGCGCTGCTGAAACAGCGGCTTGAGGTGGTGGAGATCGGCGGCGGCGCCGACCACCGGCTGGCGCAGTTAAGGGCCGCGCCGGTGTATTACGCGCCGCTGGGGCCGCAGGCGGCGGCGGCGATGGACGCGGCGTGGGAGCGCCTGACCCAGGGCGCGCATCCGCAGGCGATGACGCTGACCGTGCAGGGCCGCAGGCTGGCGGTGACGCGCGAGACGGCGGGGGTGGCGCGCTTCTCCTTCGCTGAACTGTGCGAGGCGCCGCTGGGGGCGGCCGACTATCTGGCCATTGCGGCGCGATTTCACACTGTTTTGCTGGATGGCGTTCCGGTTCTCGGCCCTGAAAAACGCAATGAAGCCAAGCGCTTCGTCACCCTGATCGACGCGCTGTACGAGGCGAAGACCAAGCTGGTGGTCAGCGCCGCGGCGGAGCCGGACGCTCTCTACCCCGAAGGCGACGGGGCGTTCGAGTTCGAACGCTGCGCCTCGCGCCTGTTCGAGATGCGCTCCGAGGCCTATCTCGCCGCCGAGCGGGCGAACCCGCCGCAAGCCTGACTCCGGCGGCGGATTATGGCATTATCCCCCTCTGCGGCGCGCTGGCGCTGCAGGTGAAGGGTGGGGGAAACCATGATGAGACTCCTGATCGCCGCTATCGCGGCGGGGGGCGCGGCCATCGCCGCGCTCTATTACGCGGGTCCGTATATCGGCACGCAGGAAGAAGGCGCGAACTACGCCGCCGAAACGCCGGACATCGGAACCGAGGAAGAAGGCGCGCACGCCATCGGAACCGAGGAGTTGGGCGCCAACGCCGCCGCAATCGGAACCGAGGAGTTCGGCGCGCACCGGACGGAGTCCGGCCAGTTCGTCAACACCGCCAGCGCCGATTTCCATGGCTATTACATGCCTGCCGGCGGCCCGGTCGCGGCCGGGGGCTGGCGCCTGCACCATCTGTTCATCGGCCATGCGCAGGATTTCGCCGCTTTCGACGCCGCCGGCCAGCCGGCGGGCGAGGCCCCGGTGTGGATCGAGTTCTGGCATCCGGAAAGCGAGATCGGCGTCAACGAGCTGGGCCAGGAATACGCCCATGACAGCCGCCGGGTGCGGGCCGATTCCTATGCCATCGCGGACGGCGCGTTCGAGTTCCGCGCCCGTCATGCCGACGTGGGCGAGGTGCTGCTCTCCGGCATGATCGATCCGGCGCAGATCCAGGGCCCGGTGGAAGGAACCACCGGCGTTCCGGCGCTGACCGGCGGGCTGGAGGTGAACGGCGAGCGCATCCGCAACGTCTCCTTCCATCACTGGTATGGGGACTGACGCGCGGGTCAGGGCGCGCTATAGCCTTGCCCGAGCAGGCGAGGAGGCGCGCGCATGTCCCGGTCCATCGGTCTTGACCAGACGCTGACGGCGTATGTGCGCGCCGCCAACCGGCCCGAGCATCCGGCGCTGGCCCGCTGCCGCGCCGAAACCGCGGCGCGCGCCGACCGCAACATGCAGATCAGCCCCGAACAGGGCGCCTTCATGGCGCTGATGGCGCGGCTGACCGGGGCGAAGCTGGCGGTGGAGGTGGGCGTCTATACCGGCTATTCGGCGCTGGCGACCATGCTGGCCATGCGCGACATGCATGGCGACGCGGCGCGGCTGATCGCCTGTGACGTAAGCACCGAGTTCATCAATGCCGCCGAAAGCTACTGGGCCGAGGCCGGGGTCGCCGGCCAGATCGAACCGGTGATCGGAAACGCGGTCGATTCCCTGCGCCGCCTGGCCGAGGACGGCTGTTCCGAAACCGTCGACATGATGTTCGTCGACGCCGACAAGACCGGCTATGGCGACTATTACGCCGCCGCTCTGACCCTGCTTCGCCCCGGCGGGGTGGTGCTGTTCGACAATGTGTTGTGGAACGGCGACGTCGCCGATCCGTCAAAGACCGACGCCGACACCGTCGCCCTGCGCGCCATCGCCGAGAAGGCGCGCGACGACGCCCGGGTGGAGACCGCCTTCACCGCCATCGGCGACGGCCTGCTGATCGTGATGAAGCGATGAGAACCGGCCTTGCGCTCGCGGGGCTTGCCTTCATCGTCATCCCGCTTTTCGTGGCGCACGGGTTCTGGAATTTTGGCGATCCGCCGGCGGTGGCGCAGTTCGCGTCTGCACGCGAGGCGGTCGTTGAGCGCACCGATATCGCTGTGGTCAACGCCGGACGTGGCTGGCGCGAGGTGCGGGTTCATGTGCGCCCAGCCGAGCCGGAGGCGTTCGAACCGGGCTGGTTCGCAACACCCCGCCCCGGCGCGGCGAGCGCGGCGCAGGCCGAACAGACGGCCGCGCTGTTCCCCGCCGGGCGGCAGGTGCGCGTCATTGTTCACAACGGGCGGCTGTACGAGGCGCGCTGGCGCTGGGGCTATACTGCCGCCTGGGCGGCGACGGTTCTGGCGCTGGTCGTGGCCGTGACCGGTCTTGCCGGCGTGGTGCTGAGCGCGCTGGCGGCGCGGCGCCGCTAGTGTGGACGGAGGCTCCGTCTCCGCTGGCCGGCTGATCGTGGCGGAGCGTCAGCCCGCCGCGTCGTATGCGGCCTTCAGCCAGCCGGCCAGTTCGGCGTCGACCGCATCGGGGCTTTCCACTCGCACGCGGTGGGTGACCATGGAATTGAAGCTTCCCGACGCTTCCAACCGCCCCTGCGGCGGCGCGCCCTTCAGGTTGATCCCCACATCGACGCGCGTGGCGGTGGACGGCTGGATCAGGCCGAACTGTTTCTTCCGGCGCAGCGAGACATAGGTTTTCTTGGCGCTCAACTCCACGTCCGGGCCGAAGGCCGACACCATCTCGGCCAGCCGGTCATAGACCGGCTTCAACCCCGCTTTGGCGCCGGAATACTGGGCGGCGATCAGGTCGCCTGCGTCCGCCATGTCGGCGGACGAGGCCAGCGCCCGGTGCGCCACCAGATTGGCGTAGCCATGGCCGAGTCCGTGTTCGGACTTCAGATGCGCGACGATAGCGCCGTGCTTGTCCAGTCCGGCCGCCCTGACGGCCTGAACCCAGGCGGCGACGGACTTGCCGGTTTTCGCTTCCAAATTCACTTCCATCGCCCTGACGGCGTCTTCGGGGCTGGCCATGGCCTTGCTTATCCTTGTGTCTGTGTTCAGTCGCGCCGGGTCCAGCTCCAGCCGAAGCTGCGCTCGCCGGCGAGATCGGAAATCGCGGCGTGCAGTTCGCCGCCCTCGCGGCGATAGGTGATGCGTTGCGGAAAGTCATGCTCCGGGTTTTCGAACACGGCGTGGCTGTCCGACGATTCCACCAGCGTGAAGCGCACCGGCGGGCGTCCGCCCGGCTGGGCGTGATAGACCGTCTCCTCGCCGAAGCTGATCATCAGGAATTCGAAGCCGCGGGCCTGACCATCGCGCAGGCTGCGGCCCACGCCCAGCATGATGCCGCCCTCGGGCGCGGTCCAGATCTCTTCGGAGACGCGGCCGTCGCCTTCGCTGCGCCAGTGGCCGGAAAGCCAGGACAGGTCCGTATCGTCGGCGAAGGCCGGGGCGGCGGTCAGCAGGGCGGCGGCGATGGCGATGGCGCGCATGGGCGGGATCCTTTCCGGGTGTTGCCGAAAATAATTATGGACGCGCCGCCGCGCCCGAGTCTTGAATATTTCCGCCATGAGCGCCGCCGCCGATTACGCCTTCATTCCCGCCTCCGGCGCCGCGGCCCGGATCGCCGAGGGATATTGGGAACTGCGCGCCCCGGCGGCGGCCGAGACCGAGCGCATCGCCCCCGACGGCTGCTGCGAGATGGTGTTCCATCTCGGCGCCGCGCCGGAAGAAGCGCGCAATGGCGGTTTCGCGCGCCAGCCGGACGCCCTGTTCTACGGGCCGCTGACGCGGGCGCTGACCCTGCGCCGTTCTGGCGCGCTGCACATCCGCGCCGTGCGCTTCCGCCCCTGGGGCGCGGCGGCGCTGGCGCGCGGGCTGGACGGGCTGCGCGATTGCGGGGCGCAAGCGCGGGACGCATTCGGTGACGCGGGAGAGCGGCTGGCGGCGGCGGCGCGCGAGGCCGCGGACCTTCCGGCCTTCGCCGCCCGCGCCGGGGCGATCATTGAAACGGCGCTGCGCGGCGGTGAAGATCCCGGCCGCGGCGGCTTCGCCGGCTTTATCGCCGCCCTGGCGCACGACCCGGCGGCGGACCTGGCGGAACTGGAGCGCCGTTCCGGCTACAGCCAGCGCAGCCTGGTCCGCCTGTTCCGGGCGCGGCTGGGCCTGACGCCGGGGGAGTATCTGCGCATCCTGCGCTTCCAGCGCGCCCGCGCGGCGGTGAAGGGCGGTCCTGAGCCGCTGGGCCTGATCGCGGCCGGGGCCGGTTATGCGGACCAGGCCCATATGACGCGCGATTTTGCGCGCTTCGCCAGCGAGACGCCGGGGGCGATGCGCCGCGCCGCCGCCCTGTTCGATCCGCTGTATCAGGACGCCTCTCCGCCCGCGCCGGCATAATCCAGCAGGTCGCCGGGCTTGCAGTCCAGCGCCGCGCAGATCGCGGCCAGCGTGTCAAAGCGCACGCCCTTCACCTTGCCGGATTTCAGCAGCGACAGATTGGCCTCGGTGATGCCGACCTGCGCGGCGAGATCCTTCGCCTTCATCTTGCGGCGCGCCAGCATCACGTCCAGCGTCACGATGATGTCTCCGGGCGCGGCCATCAGATGAAGCTGTCGTTTTCGGCTTTCAGCCGCGCCGCCTCGCCCATGATCAGCGCCGTGGTGGTCACGAACACGCCGGCCACGGCCAGCAGCAGGGCCTCGCTGCTGACGCGCAGGGTGTAGCCGTTCGCCTCGCCGCCGATCCAGGCGATCAGGTTCGGGCTGATCAGCACGATGGCGGAGGCGGCCAGCAGCAGCGACGAGCCGAAAGCCGCCATATGCCCGGCGGCGGCGGCGGTGAACACCTCGCCCTTGCGGTAGCCCTGGCCCAGCCGGATCATCGATTGCAGTCCGAAGGCGGTGATGATGAAGCCGAGATTGGCGATCAGCGACAGACCGGCGGCGTTGGCGTATTCCGCCGCGCCAGCGCCCTCCGTGGCGTATATCGCCGCGACGGCGGCGACGGCGTCGGCCATGATTTTCAGCACCAGCAGGGCGGCGGCGAGGCCGCCGGCCGCGGCCAGAACGCCGCCATGGCGGGCGATCTTGTCGGCCGGGCTTGCGCCCCCGGCGGCGGATTTGGCGGCGCCCATGGCGGCCTCCTTTTGTTATCGAGGCGCTTTCTCTATCGCGACAAAATATTATCGTCAAGCAATAATTTTTTATCGCGATGCCAAAGCTTTTTCGTTCGGGAACCCGCGCATTGCCAAGACTTAACTTGGCCGTTCGGCTCCGCGGCGCTAGCAGCCCGGCTGACTTGCCGGCGCGCCGCCGCGCCGCCTGACCGAGGGACAAGCATGCTGACGCAATCGCTGGCCGCCGCCGCGGCGCTGGCCGCCATCTCCGCCGAAGAGCCGGACTGGCGCGCAACCTATCTGTCGGATCTCGACGCGATCCGCGATACGATCCTCACCCATCATCCGGGGCCGGTGGACGCTGACAACCCGGCCTTCGCCGCCTGGCTGGAGGACGGCTACCTAGCCGCCCGCACCCGCGCGGACGCCATCGACAGCCAGCTTGCCTATTTCTACGGCCTCAGCGCCTTCGTCGACGGTTTCCGCGACGGGCATCTGGGCCTGTCCTATGGTTTCGAGAACCATTACTTCGCCTGGCCGGGTTTCGCCGCCGCATGGCGCGGCGGCGCCGTGACGGTGCTGGATTCCGATCCATCCTTCGAGACCGCGCCGCCCGCCGGGGCGCGCCTGGTTTCCTGCGACGGCCGTCCGGCCGAAGACTGGATTCACGCCCGCGTCTTCGACTTCATGATGGACCCGGCCCTGCCTTCGGACTGGTACCGCGCCGTTCCGCGCGCCTTTCTCAGCCGTGGCAACCCGCTGGCCCCAACGCCGCGCGAATGCGTGTTCGAGCATCAGGGCCAAAGCCTGACGCTGGCGCTGGACTGGCGCGAAACCGATGGCGACACCTTCATGACCGTCTACCGCGCCGGCGGCTTCGGCGCGCCGGGTGGCGCGGCGATCACCGAATTCGGCGAGGACCGCTTCTGGGTGTCGCTGCCAACCTTCGGGCCGGGCGGAGAACTGGCCGAAACCATGACCGCGATGTGGGAGCGCATGCGCGACGAACCGGAAAGCTTCCGCAACGCCGATCTGGTGGTGTTCGACCTGCGCGGCAATGGCGGCGGGGCCAGCATGTGGGGCGACCGGTTCGAAACGGCGCTGTTCGGCAACAGCCGCCAGCCGGCGCCGGAGGGCGTGTATGTCGACTGGCGCGCCACCGCCGGCAACCGCGACCATATCGCCGAGATCGCCGACACCTTCATCCTTGAGCAGTTCGGCGAGGATTCAGAGGCCATGCGCTGGGCGAGACGCGTCATCGACGGCCTGGATGGCGCGATCGCTCGCGGCGAACCCCTGTGGACGCAGCATCCCGATCCGCAGGCGGCCGGTGACGAATCGCCGTCCGCCGCTCCTGAGACCATCGCGGCCCGCGTCGCGGTGTTGACCGACGGGTCATGCGCCAGCGCCTGTCTGGATTTCATGGACCGGCTGATGGCGCGGCCCGGCGTCGTGCATCTTGGCGCGCCGACCAGCGCCGACACGCAATACATGGAGGTCCGCACCGTCACCTTGCCCTCGGGCGCGGCGCGGCTGACCTTCGCGCAGAAGGTCTATCGCGGCCGGGCGCGTGGCGCTGGCGTCTATTACGATCCGCACATCGCTTTCGACGGCCCGCTGTGGACCGGCGACGCTCTGCGCGCCTGGGTGACGGAGCTGCGCGAGACCGGACGCCTCGACCGCTGATCCGTTGCCTTGGCGGGCCGGCGGCGCTAGACCGGCGCGCGAGGATTTTCCGCAATCGCGAAGGAGGCGCCGTCATGGCCCGCAACAAGATCGCCCTGATCGGCGCCGGCATGATCGGCGGCACGCTCGCCCATATCTGCGCCCGCGAAGAGCTGGGCGACGTGGTGCTGTTCGACATCGCCGGCGGCGTGGCTAGGGGCAAGGCGCTGGACATCGCCGAGGCGAGCCCGGTGTTCGGCCGCGATTCGGCGCTGGCCGGGGCCGACGATTACGCCGCCATCAAGGGCGCCGACGTGTGCATCGTCACCGCCGGGGTGCCGCGCAAGCCGGGCATGAGCCGGGACGACCTGCTGGGCATCAATCTGAAGGTGATGAAGGCGGTGGGCGAAGGCATCAGGAAACATGCCCCCAACGCCTTCGTGATCTGCATCACCAACCCGCTCGACGCGATGGTGTGGGCGCTGCGCGAGTTTTCGGGCCTGCCGCACAACAAGGTGGTCGGCATGGCCGGGGTGCTGGATTCGGCGCGGTTCCGCTGGTTCCTGGCCGAGGAGTTCGGCGTGTCGGTGGAGGACGTGACCGCCTTCGTGATGGGCGGGCATGGCGACACCATGGTTCCGCTGACCCGCTATTCCACCGTCGCCGGGATCCCGGTCCCGGACATGGTGAAGATGGGCTGGTCGACGCAGGCGAAGATCGACGCCATCGTCGAGCGCACGCGCGGCGGCGGCGGCGAGATCGTGCAGTTGCTGGGCACCGGATCGGCCTATTACGCGCCTGCCGAAAGCGCGGTGGCGATGGCGAAATCCTATCTGCGCGACAAGAAGCGCATCCTGCCCTGCGCGGTGTGGCTGACCGGCCAGTTCGGCGTGAAGGATCTATATGTCGGCGTGCCGGTGGTGATCGGCGCCGGCGGGGCCGAGAAGGTGGTGGAGATCAGCCTGAGCAAGGACGAACAGGCGATGTTCGACCATTCGGTGAACGCGGTGAAAGGCCTGGTCGAGGCGTGCCGCAAGCTGGAGCCGTCGCTGGCCTGACGCCGGCGTTACAGCCCCGGCGCGTTCAGCCGCATCACCTCGAAGGCGATGACCAGCGAGACGCTGGCCCATGCCAGCACCGGCCACAGCAGCGCCGCGGCGCCGCGGCTGGCCTTGCCCGCCGCCCAGACGCCGAATGCGGCGACGGCCCAGCTGGCCAGCGCCGCCCAGAAGCCGGCCAGCGGATCGCGCAGGCCGAGGAACGCCGTCACCCAGACCACGCTGACCGCCAGCATGGCGAGGATCGCGGCGAGGGCGGCCTCGCGCCAGAACGGCTTGCCGAACCGGTCGGCGATCCACAGCGCGATGCAGATCAGGAAGGTCTTGGCGATCCAGCCGGCGGTGATCACCCCGGCGGGCGGCAGCCAGGACGGGGTGTTCAGCGCCAGCGCCCAGTCCGCGCGGCCGGATGCGAAGGCCCAGCCGGACAGCGCCCCGGTCACGGCGCCGCACAGCACCAGGTAAAGCACAAGGCGTATCACGCTGGGACGGCCGCGATCGGCCATTGCCACCCCCGATTGAAAGACGCTGGGTCTTATGGTGTCGCCTGCAAGCAGCGCGCCGGTTATGGCGCCCTGATGCGGCGCGGATATGGCGAAAACCGCGCGCGATGCGTACAAGCGCAGGCCGTTCAGCAGGAGCGCCGCCATGCAGGTCCCGGATATCGTCATCGAAACCCCGCGCCTGATCCTGCGGCCGCCGGACCTGCGCGATTTCGAACCGATGTGCGCGGTGATGGCCGACGAGACGGCGGCGCGCTTCATCGGCGGCGTGCAGCCGCCGGAGCTGGTCTGGCGGTCGCTGGCCGCGATCATCGGCCACTGGGCGGTGCGCGGCTATGGCTTCTTCTCGGTCGAGGACAAGGCGAGCGGCGACTGGGCGGGCCGCGCCGGGCCGTGGTTTCCGCATGGCTGGCCCAGCGAGGAGGTGGGCTGGACCATCGCGCCGCGATTCCAGGGCCGGGGCTACGCCACCGAGGCCGCTGCGGCGGCGATGGACTGGGCGTTCGGCACGCTGGGCTGGACCTCGGTGATCCACCTGATCCACGCGGACAACCTACCCTCGGCGGCGGTGGCGCGAAAGCTCGGCTCCGGCAATACCGGCCGCCGGGCGGAGTTGGCCGGCTTCGGCGTCACCGTCGATGTCTGGGGGCAGAGCCGCGAAGACTGGCGCGCGCGGCGGCGCGCCTAGTCCGCGCCGTCCGAAGCGTCCAGCAGCGCGCGCAACTGGTCGAGATAGGCGATCCAGGCCTTGCGCCCCTGCGCCGTCAGCTTTGCGCGCGTCTGCGGGCGGCGGCCGACGAAGCGTTTCTCCACCGTCACATAGCCCGCCTCCTCCAGCTTGCGCAGATTGACCGACAGATTGCCGTCGGTGGCGCCGGTCCTGTCCTTCAGCTCGCCGAAGGTGGCGCTCTGCACGGCGGACAGATAGGCCATCACGCCCAGGCGGAGCTTGCCGTGGATGATCTCGTCCAGCGCGCCGGAATCAAAGCCCTCGCCGCTCATGCTTGCGCGCGCGGCTCGCCGCGCATCAGCGCCAGGCCGGGCAGGAACACGGCGAGAAACATGGCCGCGGCGGCCAGCAGGTACAGCTCCGGCCGTCCGAACAGGGCCGGCGCGGCGGCGGCGCAGAGCAGGCTGACGCCCGCCGGCGCGAACATCCAGCGCCGCCCGGCGGCCGCGGCGGTTACCGCGAAGGCGACGGCGTAGCCATAAAGCGCCACGGCGATGATGGTGTCGAAAATGAAGGGCGAGGCGCCGTAGAAACCGGCGGCGATCGCGCAGCCCAGCGCGTAGAGCGCGATGCCGGCGCCCGCCGCGGTCCACACCGCGCCCTCGACGCGGTTGCCGGCCGACCCGGCGCCGGGCTTGCCGCTGATCATGCGGCCGAAAACGAAGGACAGCGCGCCGCCCGCGATCACATAACCCAGCCAGAACAGGCCGATCTGCTGGATCGGAAACGGCGTCATGCCGTTCAGCGCCGCCCAGTGCGTCAGCATCATCAGCGCCGTCAGCGCCCCCCACAGCACATAGAAACGCCCGCCCAGCGACGGCGCGCGCACCCCGGCCTCGGCCACATCGCGCAGCCAGGCCAGATCGGGCTGGGAATCGGTCTTGCTCATTGGACTCTCCAATAACTTTAAAAAATAAAGTAACGGTGTGAGCCAGGTCCGTCAAGAGGGTGTGGGGGAGGGGGGTAGGAGAGGGCGGCGGCGGCGCGCCGAGCAATGCCTGGCTGGACCCCTAGTCCTTCGTGGCTCGCCGCCTCTGGCGGCTCGCACCTCAGGATGAGGGGAAGAGCAACAACACCCTCACCCTGAGGAGTCCCGCGAAGCGGGCCACGAAGGGCGAGGGGTCCAGATGCAACCTCGTCTCCTTCACAAAGGGAAGGATTAAACGCGCTTTCCGGGGTGCGCGCGGCCCGGGAGCGGACTAAAGGGGGTGACGGCGGTGGAACGCCCCCTTACGCCTTGCGCTCCACCATCAGGGTCTTGATCTCGCCGATGGCCTGCGCGGGGTTCAGCCCCTTCGGGCACACCTGGGCGCAGTTCATGATGGTGTGACAGCGATAGAGCCGGAACGGATCCTCGAGATCGTCCAGCCGTTCTCCGGTCATCTCGTCGCGCGAATCCGCGATCCACCGGTACGCCTGCAACAGCGCCGCGGGGCCGAGATAGCGGTCGCCATTCCACCAATAGCTGGGACAGGCGGTGGAGCAGCAGGCGCACAGGATGCACTCGTAAAGCCCGTCCAGCTTCGCCCGGTCCTCCTCCGACTGCCGCCATTCGGCTTGCGGCGCCGGGGTCTCGGTCTGCAGATAGGGTTTGATCGCCGCGTGCTGGGCGTAGAACTGGGTCAGGTCCGGCACCAGGTCCTTGACCACCGGCTGGTGCGGCAGCGGGCTGACGGTGACGGTTCCGGAAATCTCCTCCGTGCCCTTGGTGCAGGCGATGGTGTTGCGCCCGCCGATATTCATCGCGCAACTGCCGCACACCCCCTCGCGGCAGGAACGGCGGAAGGCCAGCGTCGGGTCGACCTTGTTCTTGATCCAGATCAGCGCGTCCAGAACCATCGGGCCGCAATCGTCCAGATCGACCTGATAGCTGTCCCAGCGCGGGTTCTCGCCGCTTTCGGGGTCATAGCGGTAGACGCGGAATTCGCGCGTGCGCTTCGCCCCCTCCGGCGCGGGCCATGCCTTGCCCGTCTTGACCTTGGAATTCTGCGGCAGGGTGAGCTGGACCATGGGAAGCATCCTGATCGGCGGGCGGCGGCGAGGCGGCGGGTGCGGGCGCGAATCCCCGCCCGCCAGCCGCCGGCCAATTTCCCCCGCCCGCCGGGCGGATGCAAGCGCGGCGCTGATTCGGGGGAGGATTGAATCCCGCTTTCTGTGCAAACCTGTCATCCCGGTAAGCGCACTTAAGCCTCCCCCCTTGTGTGGGGCAGAAACTCAAAAATCTAGAAGCGCAGCACCCGGATTGACGAGTGCGGCGTATTATAACTATGGTAAGATTGCTTACGGGCAGACTTACTGCTGCGAATCGCGGCAAATGACAACAATGGTAGGCAAGCTGCTTACCTTCAAGTTCCTTTGAGTTGCACAGAATAACCTGGGCCTCGCATACCCTCGCTTAAGAGTGCCCGTAAGCGCCCAACCTACAGGTTTCCTCGTTGAGCTCGCTTGAGAAACTTAAAAAGGCGCAAGACCTCACGGCGCTTGCCAAAGCACTAGGATATACCCCACAGGGGATTGGTTACATCTTATATAAGATGGATGCCGCGAAAAAGTATCGAGTTTTTGAAGTACCAAAAAAGTCAGGTGGCGTTCGTAAAATCCATGCCCCGGAGCCACGGCTTGCGCTTCTCCAAAGCCGCCTTGCGGAATTACTCTATGACTGTGTTATTGAACGAAAGCGAGAAAACCCTCGCTTCTGGTTTCCGTCACACGGCTTTCATCCAGGACGAACAATTGTATCGAACGCAGAAGTGCACCGTAGGCGGCGCTTTGTCTTCAACCTCGACCTGGAAGATTTTTTTGGAACCATCAATTTTGGGCGTGTGCGTGGCTTTTTCATTCATGACACTATGTTCATGCTGGAGCCTAAAGTTGCGACCATTCTCGCCCAGATAGCCTGCCACGATAACGCGCTACCGCAGGGCAGTCCCTGCTCTCCAGTCATATCAAACCTGGTCGGTAATATCTTAGATTTGCGTCTCCTCGCTTTAGCTCGTGATGCACGTTGCACCTACACCCGCTACGCCGATGATTTGACATTTTCTACTAATGAAATGCTTTTCCCGACAGAAGTCGCCATGAATATTTATGGTGCAGATTGGGCGGTGGGAGAGAAGCTAAAGAAAATAATTGAACAAACAGGTTTTTCTATAAATCCTGCAAAAACCCGGATGTCTTTGCGCCGATCACGGCAAACCGTCACAGGATTGATCGTAAATGACAAGGTTAATGTTAGTCAAGATTATTACCGAGCGGTGCGGGCAATGTGCAACTCTGTCTTCCAAAAAGGTGTTTACTACAAACCCGGCGAGGGCGCGAGCATGGCGACCGATAACCTGAATTCCTTGGAGGGGATGCTCTCACACATCTACTTCATCAAGGCGAGGCGGGATCGGAATCCAACGGTAAATAAACGCGCTGATGCAGCTAAAGAATTTTACCCACCGCACGCCCCAAAAGATTTATATAGAAAGTTTCTATATTATAAATATTTTGCCGCCCCTAATGCGCCACTCATTGTAACAGAAGGAATATCAGATATTACTTATCTGCAATGCGCTATTCGGGCTTTGGTCAAGGATTTTCCGCTGTTAGCAAAAAAAGAAAACGGCAAAGTTATTCGCCTCGTTCACTTCTTAAAGCCATCTGGGACGTCTCGTGATATTCTTAATTTAGGCCAAGGTTCTGCCGGACAAGGGGCGCTCATTTCTCAATACGAAAGCATGCTAAAAAAGTTCTCACACAGACCGATGGCGCACCCGGTTATTATTCTGTGTGACAATGACGAGGGACTTAAGACGGTTATCAAAAATGCCAAATCGAAGGTCGGCAAAATCATTTCAACGGCATCAACTGAGCAGTTTTATCATCTTGGGCTGAATCTATATCTCGTGAAGGTCCCCGAAGGGGTGCCGCCACAGGATAGAAGCATCGAATCGCTTTTTGATTCTGCTTTATTGAAGAAAAAGGTCAATGGAAAAACCTTTAACCCGAAAAAAGACCATAAGGATAATAAACACTATGGTAAGGTCGTTTTTGCTGAAAATGTTATAAGGGCCGACGCGGGGTCCGTAGATTTTACAGGATTCAAAGATTTTCTGACGCGGATTGAAAATGTTTTGAAGGATTATAGAAAAACCTCCAGCAAGGCAGGGTCGACTACAGGTGGGGCGGCTGCGGTATAAGGGGTAGTGTGTCCCCGATTATTCTTCCTCTACATCCCCTCCCCGCCCCCCTAATAAACCCGCTTCACCGGTTTGATGTAGTCGACGTCCTTGCTGAGCGTGTAGTCGTGCACGGGGCGGTAGTCGAGCTTCACCTTCCCCGTTCCGTCGCACCAGGCCAGGGTGTGTTTCATCCACGTCTTGTCGTCGCGGTCCGGGAAGTCCTCGCGCGCATGGGCGCCGCGGCTTTCCTTGCGCGCCGCCGCGCCGTTGACGGTGACCGCGGCCTGGGCGAGCAGATTGTCCAGCTCCAGCGTCTCCACCAGGTCGGTGTTCCAGATCATCGAGCGGTCGGCGACGGCGATGTCGTCCATCGCCTTGAAGGTTTCGGCGATCCGTTTCACGCCTTCGTCCAGCACCTCGCCGGTGCGGAACACGGCGCAGTTTTCCTGCATCGCGCGCTGCATGCGCTCTCGAATCTGCGCCGTCGGCGTTGCGCCCGCCGCGTTGCGGAAGCGGTCGAGCCGCGCCAGCGCCGCGTCGCCCGCGTCTTTCGGCAGGTCCGGCTGCCGCGCCCCGGCGGTCAGCACCTCGCCGCAGCGCAGCCCCGCGGCGCGGCCGAACACCACAAGGTCGATCAGCGAGTTGGAGCCGAGCCGGTTGGCGCCATGCACCGAGACGCAGGCCGCCTCGCCCACCGCCATCAGGCCGGGAACCACCGCATCGGGGTCCTTGCCCTTCTTGGTCAGGGCCTCGCCGCGCCAGTTCGTCGGCACGCCGCCCATGTTGTAGTGCACGGTGGGCAGCACCGGGATCGGCTGCTTGGTCACATCGACGCCGGAGAACACGCGCGCGCTCTCCGAAATGCCGGGCAGGCGCTTTTCGATCATCTGCGGGTCGAGATGATCAAGATGCAGATAGATATGATCCTTGGCGGCGCCGACGCCCCGGCCCTCGCGGATCTCGATGGTCATAGAGCGCGAGACCACGTCGCGGCTGGCCAGATCCTTGGCGGAGGGGGCGTAACGCTCCATGAAGCGTTCGCCCTCGGAATTGGTCAGATAGCCGCCCTCGCCGCGCACGCCCTCGGTGATCAGCACGCCGGCGCCGTAAATGCCCGTGGGGTGGAACTGCACGAACTCCATGTCCTGCAGCGGCAGGCCGGCGCGCAGCACCATCGCCGAGCCGTCCCCGGTCTGGGTGTGCGCCCCGGTGCAGGTGAAATAGGCGCGGCCATAGCCGCCGGTGGCCAGAATCACCGTCTGGGCGCGGAAGCGGTGCAGCGTGCCGTCATCCAGCTTCCACGCCGTCACCCCGCGGCAGGCGCCTTCGGCGTCCATGATCAGGTCGAGGGCGAAATACTCGATGAAGAATTCCGTCTTCTCCTTCACCGCCTGGCCGTAAAGCGTGTGCAGCATGGCGTGGCCGGTGCGGTCGGCGGCGGCGCAGGTGCGCTGCACCGGCCCGCCGCGGCCGAAATCGCGCGTCATGCCGCCAAAGGCGCGCTGGTAGATTTTCCCGTCCTCGGTGCGGCTGAACGGCACCCCCCAGTGCTCCAGCTCGTAAACCGCGGCCGGGGCCTCGCGGCACAGGTATTCAATGGCGTCCTGATCGCCCAGCCAGTCGGCGCCCTTCACCGTGTCGTACATGTGCCAGCGCCAGTCGTCCTCGCCCATATTGCCCAGCGCGGCGGAAATGCCGCCCTGCGCCGCCACGGTGTGGCTGCGGGTGGGGAAGACCTTGGTGATGCAGGCGGTGCGCAGCCCCGCCTGCGCCGCGCCCAGCGCCGCGCGCAGCCCCGCGCCGCCGGCGCCGACGACGACGACGTCATAGGTGTGATCGGTCCAGGTATAGGCGGCCATGCGGGTGCGGCGTCCCTTAAAGCGAGAGGATCAGAAGCGACCAGGCGGCGGCGAGCCACAGCCCGGCGGCGAGCAGCGTGTTGACGACCAGCAGCGCGGTTTTCAGGCCACCGGACAGATAGTCCTCGATCACCACCTGCGCCCCCAGGCGCATATGATAAAGCACCGCCGTCAGCGTCAGCAGGGTCAGCACCGCGCCGCCGGGCGATCCGAAGAACGCCCGCGCCGCGTCGGCGTCCGGCGCGCCGGAGCGCGCCAGGCAGATGGCGAACAGCGGCAGCAGCACCAGCAGCGCCAGCGCCGAGACGCGCTGGGCGATGAAATGCCCGGTGCCGGACTTCGCGGCGCCGAGGCCGCGAACCCTGCTCATCGGCGTGCGCAGGCCGGTCATGACGCGCCTCCAAGGAAGGTGGGCGCCCAGATCAGCGCCGTGGGAGCCAGCGCGCCGGAAATGATCAGCCAGCTTCTAAGGTTCGATCCCTTGGGGCTGAAGCCGATCCCGGCGTCCCACAGCAGGTGGCGCAGGCCGTTCAGCCAGTGATAGCTGGCGGCGTAGGTCAGGCCGATCATCGCCGCCATCAGGGCGCAGTTCCAGAACCCCTCGAACAGGAAGGCGATCTTCGCCTCCTCGCCCGCCGCCAGCAGGATGATCCACACGCTCAGCGCCACCGCGCCGAGATAGAGCGCAATGCCGGTCAGCCGGTGCAGGATCGATGACGCCATGGTGGCGTGCCAGCGCCAGACGCTGACATGCGGGGATAGCGGGCGCGGGTCGGCGGGCTTGCTCGCCATGCGGCGGGGTCCTTGTGAAGGCGGGCGGGACTCGGCGCGCAGAATACGCCCCGGCGCCCCGGCGTCAACGGAACCGGGTGCGTGCGGGCTGTCTCCGGCGCCGTTGCGGGCGGGGTGGTCGGCGGAAGATGGTCCAGAGATCATCCGCAGAGGGATTGAAGGGGGGCTGGAAGGGGATCGAGAGGGGGGTAGAGTGATGATGTTCGTCACCCGGAGATTTCCATGTCCGACACCCCCCGCAGCGCCGTCATAACCGGCGCCTCCACCGGCATCGGCTATGCCTGCGCCAAGGCGCTAAGCAGCGCCGGCTTCACGGTTTTCGCCGGCGTGCGCAAGGCCGCCGACGCCAAAAGGCTCAAGGCCGAGCTGGGCGAGCGGGTGATCCCGCTGACCATGGAGGTGACCGATCAGGCCAGCCTCGACAAGGCGGCGGAGGCGGTGCGCAAGCATCTGAAAGGACACAAGCTTTCCGGGTTGGTCTGCAATGCCGGCGTCGCCGTCGCCGGCCCGCTGCTGCACATCGACCCCGCAGAAGTGGTCCGCCAGTTCGACATCAATGTCATCGGCGTTTTGCGCACCGTGCAGGCCTTCGGGCCCTTGCTGGGCGCGGACCGCAGCCTTGAAGGCCCGCCGGGCCGGGTGGTGATGATGTCGTCTGTGGCGGGCAAGATGGGCGCGCCCTTCGTTGGCCCCTATGCGGCGTCCAAGCATGCCCTGGAAGGGCTGACCAAGTCGCTGCGCAAGGAGCTGGCGCTCTACGGCATCGGCGCGGTGATCATCGGCCCCGGCGCGGTGGCGACCCCGATCTGGGACAAGGCCGAGGAGATCGACGTCGCCCGCTATGGCGATACCGACTATGTCCCCGCCATGAAGCGGGTGATGGCCTGGATGCTGGACCGCGGCCCCAAGGGCCTGCCGGCGGAACGCATCGGCCGCCGCGTGCTGCACGCGCTGACCGCGCCGGACCCGCGCCTGCGCTATGCCGAGGTGCCGCAACGGTTCGAGAACTGGTCGCTGCCGCGCCTGCTGCCGGAAAAATGGGTGGATGCGATGATCGTCAAGCGCCTCGGCCTGCGCCCGCAGGACCGCGGCGACGGCTAGCCTGTTCCCAGGCGCGCCCGCGCAAGGCTTGCCGGGCGCCGCGCCGCGCCGCATACCAGAGGCATGAGCGACCCCGCACCGCCCGCGCCCGGATTCGCAGAGGCCCTGAAGGTCTGGCTGCGCATAGGTTTTCTCAGCTTCGGCGGCCCGGCGGGGCAGATCGCGCTGATGCACCGCGTGCTGGTCGAGGAGAGGCGCTGGATCTCTGAGCCGCGCTATCTGCACGCGGTCAATTTCACCATGCTGCTGCCGGGGCCGGAGGCGATGCAACTCGCCACCTATGTCGGCTGGACGCTGCACGGGGTTCGCGGCGGCCTCGCCGCCGGGCTGTGCTTTATCCTGCCGGGATTCCTGGTGCTGACCGCGCTCAGCATCGCCTACGCCCTGTTTCAGGCCGCGGCGCCGCTGGAGACGCTGTTCTTCGGCCTGAAGGCCGCGGTGCTGGCCATTATCGCGCAGGCGTTCTGGAAGATCGGCCGCAAGTCGCTGCGCGGGCGTTTCGCGCTGGCGCTGTGCGCGGCGGCCTTCATCGCCCTGTTCGCCTTCAACGCGCCGTTCCCGGCGGTGATCGCGGGCGCGGCGTTGGCCGGTCTCGCCGCCGGGCGCTGGCGCCCCGGCTGGCTGCCGGCGGCGGCGGACGCGGACGAGGCGGCGCCGGACCAGCCGCCGGTTCGCGGCGGCCACGGCCTGCGCGCCCTGCGCGTCATTGCGCTGGGTCTGTTGATCTGGGCCGCGCCGGTGCTGGTTCTCGCGGCGGCGGGAACCGGGGGCGATTTCATCGCCATCGCCGCCTTCTTCTCCAAGCTGGCGGTGGTCAGTTTCGGCGGCGCCTATGCGGTGCTGGCCTATGTGGCGCAGGATGCGGTGCTGGTGCACGGCTGGCTGGCGCCCGGCGAGATGCTGGACGGGCTGGCGCTGGCCGAGACCACGCCGGGGCCGCTGGTGCTGGTGCTGGTGTTTGTCGGCTTTCTGGCCGGTTTCCGCGAATCCGGCGCGCTGGACGCGCTCTACGGCGGCCTGCTGGGCGCTTTCATCACCGGCTGGGTGACCTTCGTTCCGTGTTTTCTGTGGATCTTCCTCGGCGCGCCGTATGTGGAGGCGCTGCGGCGCGTGCGGGCGCTGGCCGCCGCGCTGTCGGCGATTCTCGCCTCCGTCGCCGGGGTGATCCTGAACCTGTCGGTCTGGTTCGCCCTACATGTGCTGTTCGCGGATGTGCAGCGGATAGAGGCCGGTCCGTTGCGCATCGCCCTGCCAGGCTGGGAAAGCTTCGACCCCGGCGCCGCGCTGCTGGTGCTGGCGGCGCTGTTCGCCGTGTTCCGGCTGAAGGCGGGAATCGCGGTCACGCTGGGGGGTTGCGCGCTGATCGGCGCGCTGATTCACACCGGGCTGTTCGGGCTGGTCTAGGCGTCGTCGGGGGTCGCGGTTTCGCGCGCCGGATCGTTGCGCCAGACGATGTAGGAATAGGCGGCGAGCGCCAGCGTCGCCGCGCCGGCTGTGATCAGCACGCCCAGCATCGCCCAGCCCGTCGCGCCCAGCGCCGCCGCCGCAAGCGAGGCGAGGCCGAGAACCGAGTAAACCCGCCCGGCCCAGCGGTGGGTCTTGTCCCATGAAAGGTCCGAAGACAGCGTCCACGGCGTGCGGAAGCCGGCGAAGAAATTCGGCCGCGCTTTCGCCATCACCAGTCCCAGCGCCAGCAGCAGCAGGCCCAGGAATCCCGCGCCGATGCGGGTGATCACCGGCCCCTCCGGCGCCATGCCCGCGGCGGCGAGCGAAATCAGCGCCTGCCCGCCCGCCAGCGCCAGCGCAGAAATCGACCAGGCGGTCAGATACAGCGCCCGCGACCGGCGCAAATTCTGACCGCGCGGGTCGATGGACGGCAGAACGGCCAGCATCAGCGTCAGGCCCAGCAGCAGGGCGGGCAGAAACAGGAACGCCTCGGCCCGGCTTCCATAGCGGTCGGCCTCGCCCGCGATGTTGTAGTGCACGGGGATGGTCTGGCCCGGTTCGGTGTTAAGCCATCCGAAGGCCGCAAAACCCGCCGCGATTGCGAAGGCGATGGCGGAAATGGCGATGCCGGTGCGAATCATGACGCGTCCTTTCCTTCTGCGGCTTTTCCGGCCCCGGCCAGATCCATCAACAGCGCCAGCGCCTCCTCCGCCGCTCCGGCGTTGAGCCGGTAGCGGATCATGGTTCCGTGGCGCTCGGCGCGGATCAGACCCGCATTCTTCAGCGCCGCGAAATGACCGGACATGGTCGGCTTCGACACCGGGAACAGCGCCGCCAGTTCGCCGGCGGCCATCGGGCCGCCGCGCAGCGCCTTGAGCACCTTGCGGCGCAGCGGATGCGCCAATGCCTGGAACACGTCGGCCATGGATTGACTCTGGCGCACCGCTTATTTAGTGTCAAGACTAATTAGCATACTTCCGAATTACGGAGATCGCCATGCCCGCTGCTCTTCGCCTGATCGCTGCTTGCCTTGTCCTGATGATCTTCGCCCCGCCGCCGCAGGCCGCGGCGGCCGACGCCATGCGCTATGCCGGGGTCTGGCGCGGCGTGCTGGACGTGGGCGCCGCGCGGCTGCGGCTGGAGCTGCATGTCGAGGTCGGCCGGGCGGATGTGGATGTGGCGCTGGTCAGCGTCGACCAGGGATCGGGGCGTATTCCCGCCACCGCCATCCGCATCGACGGCGACCGCTTCGGGGCCGATTTCGGCTCCATCGGCGCGGCGCTGGACATGGTCCTGGCCTATGACGACATGATGGAAGGCGCCTTCACCCAGCATGGCGCGCGCTTCGGGCTGGTCTTGCAGCTTGATGGCGAGAACGCCCCGGCCGAGGCCGCCTATGCGCCGCCGCCGCTGATCGGGACCGACCATGACATGACCGTGAACGCCAATGGCGTGACGCTTGCCGGATCGCTGCGCCTTCCGGACGGCGACGGCCCGTTTCCCGCCCTGCTGCTGCTGAACGGCTCTGGCTCGCAGGACCGGGATTCCACCGTGATGGGGCGGCCTTTGTTCGCCGCGCTGGCCAGCGCGTTCGCCGAAGCCGGGTTCGCCTCGCTGCGTCTCGACGATCGAGGTGTCGGCGGGTCGGACCGCGTCGCGCCGGAAAGCCCGTTCGATCTCGCCGCCGACGCCGCCGCGGCGATGGCCATGCTGCGCGCCCGTGATGAAATCGACGGGCGTTGCACGGCCCTGCTTGGCCATTCCGAGGGCGGGATGATCGCCTTCCTGGCGGCCGAGGCGGCGCAGCCCGCCTTCATTCTCGCCCTGGCGCCGATGGCGGTCAGCATGCGCCAAACCCTGCTGGGCCAGGCCGAGTGGATCATCCTGACCTCCGGCGGCGGCGCGGAGCAGGCCGAGGCCACCCGTCTGATGCAGGAAGCGGTGTTCGCAGCGATGACGGCGGCCGCGCCAGGCGAGGCCCCGGCGGCGATCGAGGCGGCGCTGGTCGCACACGGCCTGCCGCAGGCGCAGGCCGCCCAGCAGGGCGCGATCTGGGGCCAGCCCTACGCCGTCGCGGCGCTGGATCTCGACCCGGCGCCGTATTTCACCGCCTATGCCGGGCCGGCGCGGGCGTTTTTCGGCGGCAAGGATTTGCAGGTCATCGCCGAGTATAACGCCGCGCAGTTCGACGCCGCGCGCGGGCGCGATGAATCGGCGATTCTGCTCGGCCTGAACCATCTGTTTCAGGAAGCCGATACCGGACTGCCCTCGGAGTACGCCAGCGCCCCGCACGCCATGGCGCCGGCAGCGCTGGCGACCTTCGCGGAAGCCGCGCAGGCGCTCGCCGCCATGGTTTGCGACTAACAGGCGGCCTAACGCGCCGTGACGCATTCTTAACTTGCCGCAGGAGGCCTTTGCGCCAAGCCTGTGCGGGTGATCGACCCCGCATTACGGAAGGCTTCCGTCATGAATACCGGCCTCTCCCTCGCCGCCGCGCTGGCGGCGGCCCTGTCGCTGTCCGCAGCCCCGGCCTCGGCCCGGCCCGCAGCCGATCTCGTGCTGCAGGGGCGGCTGTTCGACGCCCGCGCGGGCGAAGCGGTCGAAGACGGCGTCGTCGTTGTCGCCGGCGGCCGCGTGGTCTGTTCGGGCGCTGCGGACGCCTGCGAATGGAGCGGGAGGCCGGAAGTGCGCGTCTTCGCGGACGCCACCATCCTGCCCGGCCTGATCGATCTGCACGTTCATGCGCGCGCCCATTATGCGGCGGCGTTTCCCGCCATGGGCGTGACCACGGTGCGGGACGCCAACAACACGCTGGCCGCCATCGCCGCGATCCGCGCCAATCCCTTCGCGCCGCGGGTTCTGGCCAGCGGCCCGATGCTGGACAGTCCGCAAAGCATCATCATCCGCATGTCGGAAACCGCCGGGCGCGCCGGCGAACATCCGATCGAGACGATCATGCCCCTGATCGCCGACAACGCGGAGGAGGCCATAGCCGCCGTCGATGCGTTGGCGGCCGCCGGCGCCGATCATGTGAAACTGTATGAAAGCCTGGGCGAAGGGGCCTTCCGCGCCGCCGCCGCCCGCGCCCGCGAACACGGCCTGCCGGTGATGACCGACGCCGGAACCGCCTTCACGCGCGGCTTGACGCTGGCGCAGATGGACATCGTCGACGCCGCCCGCGCCGGCGTGGACACGGTCGAGCATTTCAGCGGCCTTGCGCTGGCCTATCGCCGGCGCGGCGGCGACCCGTTCGCCGAAACCGTCGACATGGCGATCATGAGCGACATCGCCCGGGACTTGCAGGCGGCGGGAACGGCGCAGGTGCCGACGCTCGCCACCCGCCATCTGTTCGCAGACAGCGGAGCGCTGGACCTCTCCGGCTTTGGCGCCGCCGAACGCCTGGCCCCGTTCATGGAGGGGCAGTGGAGCTTTTCGCGCCGCTTCGCGCAGGCCCAGACCGCGCGACTTCAGGCCGACGGGCGGCTGAGCGCCGCGCTGCTGCCGCAATTACTGGCCGCCGGCGTGCTGATCGGCGCCGGCTCGGACACGCCGGCCGCGCCCGGGGCGCTGCCCGGCGCCGCCCTGCACATGGAACTGGAGGCTCTGGTTCACGCCGGGCTGACGCCAGCGGACGCGCTGCAGGCGGCGACGGTGAACGCCGCGCGGATCATTCGCCGCGACGATCTGGGCCATCTCGGCGCTGGAGCCGTCGCCGACATCGTGGTGGTGGCGGGCGATCCGCTGGCCGACATCCGCGACAGCCGCAACATTCTGGCCGTCTGGCGCGCCGGCGAGGCGCTGGACATCGACGCGGCCTGGGCCGCCGCCGAGGCTGAATTCGCCGAGCTGATGCGCCAGTATGCGGCCGCGCAAGAAAGTGACAACGAATAACCACGGCTTTCGCTGGACTTCGCCGCCGCGCCGCCTCTAGGTTCTGCGGACCTCAATCAGCGATCCGGGGAGACTTCACTGATGGCCAAACGGCTTTGCCTCGTCACCGGCGCCTCGTCGGGCATCGGCGCGGCGCTGGCGCGCGAATACGCGAAACGCAACTGGGATCTGGCGCTGGTCGCCCGCCGCGGGGACCGGCTGGAGGCGCTGGCGAAAGAGTTGAAGGACGCCCACGGAACCCAGAGCCTGATCATCGTCGCCGACCTCGCCGACCCGAAAGGGCCGGAAACGGTGGTCAAGGCGGTGGAGAAGGCGGGCCGGCATGTCGATGGCCTTGTCAACAACGCCGGTTACGGCCTGCCCGGAACCTATGTCTCCACCAGCTGGGCGCAGCAGAGCTATTTCATCCAGCTGATGCTCACCAGCTATGCCGAGCTGGTCCATCGCCTGCTGCCCGGCATGGTCGAACGCGGCTATGGCCGCATCATCAACGTCTCCTCGTTGTCGGCCTTCCCGCCGGGGGCGAAGGGCCACACCCTCTACGCGGCGGTGAAGGCGGCGCTGATCAAGTTCAGCCAGTCGCTGCATCTGGAGACCGAAGGAAGCGGCGTGCATGTGACGGCGCTGTGCCCCGGTTTCACCTATTCGGAATTCCATGACGTCAACGAGACCCGCCACATGGTCTCGAAACTGCCCAAGCGCTGGTGGCGCACGGCGGAAGCCGTGGCCCATGACGGTTACTGGGCGGCCGAGACCAATGTCCCGGTGCGCGTCAGCGGTAACTGGAACAAGTTCATCGCCGCCATGTTCCTGATCCTGCCCATGCCGCTGGGCATCGCCTGGATGCGGCGTTCAACGCGCGGCATCCGCTCCACCGAACCGCCGAAACAGGGCCCGGTAACGGCGCCCGCCGCCGCGGCCGCGAAGCCAAAACCCGCGGCCCCGGTGAAGACCGGCGCGGCGTCCAAGACCGCGGCGGCGAAGAAGCCGGCCGCGCGCAAGGCCCCGGCGAAGAAACCCGCGGCGAAAAAGCCTGCGCCCGCCACGCCCGCCAAGACCGGCGCGGCCTCGAAAACCGCAGCGGCCAAGAAACCGGCGGCGAAAAAGCCCGCAGCGAAGAAGGCGCCGGCGAGAAAACCCGCCGCCCGCAAGGCGAGGCCACAAACCCCGCCTGCCGGAACCGGATAGTCGAACGGAGCCTGCCCGCCGCCATGGTTGATCCGGCGCTGTTTCCCCTGTTCCTGGTCGCGGCGGCGGTGCTGGTGCTGGTCCCGGGGCCGGACATCGCCTTTACGCTGGCGACCACCGCCAATCGCGGCGCCCGCGCCGGTTTCGCGGCCATGGGCGGCATCATGGCGGGCGGCGCGGTGTGGATCCTGTCCGCCGCCGCGGGGCTGACCGCGGTGCTGGCGGCCAGCGAGCATGCGCTGACCGTGATCCGCTACGCCGGCGGGGCCTACCTGGTCTGGCTGGCGATCGAGACCATCCGCCATATCGACGCTGCGCCGGAAGCGGCGGCGGCGTCCAGCGAATGGCGCGCCTTCCGCCGGGGGCTGCTGACCAATCTGACCAATCCCAAGGCCGGGGTGTTCGTCATCGCCTTTCTGCCGCAGTTCGTGAATCCGGACATCGGCCCGGTCTGGCTGCAATTCCTCACCCTCGGCGCAGTGATCATGGCGATGGCCGTCGTGGTGCTGTCCGGCGTGGTGCTGGGCGCCGGGGCGCTGCGCCAACGCCTGATCCGCTCCGCCCTGTGGCGGCGGACGCTGAACGGCATGGCGGCGGCGATTTTCGGCGGCCTCGGTTTGCGCTTGCTTTTCATCCGCTAGGCGGGGTAAGCGGCGGGCCTGCCATGACAGATACGCTCATCGTCGCGCTCGACCTGCCGGAGGTTCCGGCCGCCCGGGCGCTCGCCGGCCGCCTGCACGGGGCGGTCTCGTTCTACAAGATCGGCCTGCAACTGCTGCCCATCGGCGGCATGGACCTGGCCGTGGAGCTGAAGGAGGGCGGGGCGAAGACCTTTCTCGACTTCAAGTTCCACGACATCCCGGCGACGGTGGAGAAGGCGACGCGCACGGTGACGCGCGCCAGGGCCGATTTCCTCACCGTCCATGCCGAACCGCCGGTGATGCGCGCCGCCGTGCAGGGCCGCGACGGCGACCCGCATCTGAAAATCCTCGGCGTCACGGTGCTGACCTCCTATGACGATGCGATGCTGGCGGAGATGGGCTATGCCTGCGGCGCGCGCGACCTGGTGCTGCGCCGCGCCGAACAGGCGATCAAGTGCGGCGCCGACGGGGTGATCGCCAGCGCGCAGGAGGCGGCGGAGATCCGCAAACGGTTCGGAAACGCGCTGCTGATCGTCACTCCCGGCATCCGCCCGGTCTGGTCGGCGAAGGACGACCAGAGCCGGGTGGTGACGCCGGCGGACGCGATCCGCGCCGGGGCCGACCACATCGTCGTCGGCCGCCCGGTGAACGCGGCGGCGGACCCGGCGGCGGCGGCGCGGGCGATCAATGAAGAGATCGCCGCGGCGCGCTAAGCCCGCGGCGGCGTCCGCGTCTTGCCATGCGAACGCTTTGCGCGTATGACGCGCGCTCTTTGAAACGCCCTGCCGGGCCATATCGGCATGCCCGGCGGGCGACAACGCGAGACGCGGCGACATCTTCAGCGCCGCGCGAAGGAGCGAAAATGTCGAAGATGAAGACCAAGAGCGGCGCGAAAAAGCGCTTCAAGCTCACCGCGACGGGCAAGGTGAAAGCCGCCCAGTCCGGCAAACGCCACGGCATGATCAAGCGCACCGCCAAGCAGGTGCGCCAGAAGCGCGGGACAGACACCCTGGCCGGTCCCGACGCCCGGATCGTGAAGAAGAACTACATCCCCTACGGCCTTTAAGGCCTAGCGGCGTTTACGAGCTAACGGAGCAAGACCATGTCACGCGTCAAACGGGGCGTCCCCGGCCACCAGCGCCACCGCAAGGTGATCAAGGCCGCCAAGGGCTATTACGGCCGCCGCAAGAACACCTTCCGCGCCGCCATCCAGGCCGTGGAGCGCGCCGGGCAATACGCCTATCGCGACCGCCGCAACAAGAAGCGCACCTTCCGCAGCCTGTGGATCCAGCGCATCAACGCCGCCGCGCGGCTGAACGGCCTCACCTATTCCCGATTTATGAGCGGCCTCCAGCGCGCCGGGATCGAGGTGGACCGCAAGGTTCTCGCCGATCTGGCGGTGCGCGAGCCGGAGGCCTTCAAAGCCCTGGCCGGCCAGGCGGAAGCCGCGCTGAACAAGGCGTAAGCAACGCGCCTTGCCGCATCGCGGCCCCTATCCGAACCGTTGATCGACCGCGCCCCGGCCGCATGGCCGGGCGCCCGCCGCTTTCCATCCGGGAGCGAAGGGGGCTAAACCAGCGCGGGAATGGGGGAACGCCATGAGCGGAACCGAAGACATCAGGGCGCTGGAGGCCGAGCTTTCCGCCGCCATCGCCGCCGCCGCGGACGAGGCGGCGCTTGAGGCCGTGCGCGTCGAGGCGCTGGGCAAGAAGGGGCGGGTGTCGCTGCTGATGCGCGGCCTGGGCGCGATGAGCCCGGAGGAGCGCCAGACCATGGGCCCGGCCCTGAACGGGCTGAAGGACCGGCTGAACGCGGCGCTGGCCGAACGCAAGCAGGCGCTGGAGCAGGCGGCGCTGTCCGCCGCGCTGGCGGCCGAGCGCGCCGACGTCACCCTGCCGCCGCGGCCGGAGGCGATGGGAAGCATCCACCCCGTCACCCAGGTGATGGAGGAGCTGGCGGTGATCTTTTCCGACATGGGCTTCACGGTCGCCGAAGGCCCGGACATCGAGGACGACTTCCACAATTTCACCGCCCTGAACTTCCCGCCCGGCCACCCGGCGCGGGACACGCAGGACACCTTCTTCATGCAGCCGCGCGCCGACGGCTCGCAAATGGTGCTGCGCACCCACACCAGCCCGGTGCAGATCCGCACCATGATGAGCGTCAAGCCCCCCATCCGCATCATCGTGCCGGGCCGGGTCTATCGCTGTGACTGGGACCAGACCCACACGCCGATGTTCCACCAGGTCGAGGGGCTGGTGATCGACCGCGCCGCGCATATGGGCCATCTGAAGGGCGTGCTGATGGATTTCATCGCCGCCTTCTTCGAGACCGACGAGGTCCGGGTGCGCTTCCGCCCGCACTATTTCCCCTTCACCGAGCCTTCGGCGGAAATGGATGTCGGCTATTCGCGCGACGGCGAGACGCTGAAGATCGGCGCTGGCGATTCATGGCTGGAGATTCTCGGCTGCGGCATGGTGCATCCGAACGTGATCCGCAATTGCGGACTGGACCCGGACGTCTATCAGGGCTTCGCCTGGGGCATGGGGGTGGACCGGCTGGCGATGCTGAAATACGGCGCGCCGGATTTGCGTGACTTCTTCGCCAATGACGTGCGCTGGCTGGCCCATTACGGCTTCAGCCCGCTGCTGCAGGCCAATCTGGCCACCGGGCTGAGCTAGGGAGACGCAGACATGACCTATTACATGGGAAAATATGTCGAGGGCGATTTCGACGCCGTTGTCGAGCGCACGGTCGCCGCGCTGGCCGGCAAGGGGTTCGGCGTTCTGTGCGATATCGACGTGCAGGCGACCCTGAAAAAGAAGATCGGCAAGGACATCCCGCCCTACCGCATCCTCGGCGCCTGCAATCCCGGCTACGCCCACCAGGCGCTGTCGGCCGAAAACCAGATCGGCGTGCTGCTGCCATGCAATGTCGTCGTCCGGCAAGAGCCGGACGGGCGGGTGCAGGTCGCCGCCGTCGACCCCGTCATCTCCATGCAGGGCGTGGACAATCCCGCCCTTGCGCCGCTGGCCGGCGGCGTCAAGGACGCGCTGGCCGAGGTCCTGTCCGCGCTCTAACTCCCGAAGGACGCGCTTTCTGCGCGCTGCGCCATGAAATTCACCCTCTCCTGGCTGAAGGAACATCTGAAAACCTCCGCCACGCTGGCCGAGATCGCCGACGCCATGACCATGGCGGGGCTGGAGATCGAGCATGTCGAGAACCCGGCCGACAGCCTCGCCGCCTTTACGGTGGCGAAGGTGATCGAGGCGCGCCCGCACCCGGACGCCGACAAGCTGCGCGTCTGCACGGTCGACACCCGCGACGGGATCAAGGAGATCGTCTGCGGCGCGCCGAACGCGCGCAGCGGCATGCTGGCCGTCTACGCCCCGCTGGGCGCGTACATGCCGGGGGCGGATTTCACGCTCGACGCCAAACCGCGCAAGATCCGCGGCGTCGAAAGCCACGGCATGCTGTGCTCGGCGGCCGAGTTGGGCCTGGGCGACGATCATGACGGCATTATCGATCTCGCGGGCGAGTGGCCGGTGGGAACGCCGGCGGCGCAGGCGCTGGGCGCCGGCGACGCGGTGATCGATTTCGAGGTGACGCCGAACCGGCCGGACTGGCTGGGCGTCGCCGGCGTGGCGCGCGATCTCGCCGCCGCCGGGGCCGGCGAATATGTCACCCCGAAAGTCGAGCCGGTGAAGGGGAATTTCCCCTGTCCGGTCGCCATCTCCACCGACTGGGCCGAAGCCTGCCCGGTGTTCGCGGGCCGGGTGATCCGCGGCGTCAGGAACGGCCCGTCGCCGGACTGGCTGCAAAAACGGCTGAAGGCGATCGGCCTGCGCCCGATCAACGCGCTGGTGGACGTGACCAACCTGATCAGCCACGACCGCGGGCGGCCGCTGCACGTCTATGACGCGGCGAAGATCACCGGCGCCATCCGCGCCCGGCGCGGCGATGGCGCGGCCGACCGGTTCGAGGCGCTGGACGGGCGCGAATACGCGCCGGACGAAAGCATGTGCGTGATCGCCGACGACGCCCGCGCCCTCGGTCTGGGCGGGGTGATGGGCGGCGAATATTCCGGCTGCACGGACGCCACCACCGGCGTGTTCATCGAATCGGCCTGGTTCGACCCGGTGATCACCCGCGCCACCGGCAAGGCGACCGGCATTGAAAGCGACGCAAGGCGGCGGTTCGAGCGCGGGGTGGACCCCGGCTTCGTGCTGCCGGGGCTGGAGCTGGCGACGCGCCTGATCCTCGACCTCTGCGGCGGCGAGCCGTCCGAAGTGCGCGTGGCGGGCGCGATTCCGGCGCCGCCGGCCGACATCGCCTTTCCGGTGTCGGAGGTGAAACGCCTCACCGGCCTCAACCTGCCGCGGGCGGAGATCGTGAACATCCTCACCGCGCTGGGCTTCGGCGTTTCCGGCGCCGGCGATGTGGTGACGGTCTCCGTCCCCTCCTGGCGGCGCGACTGCGAGCAGAAGGCCGACCTGGTCGAGGAGGTGGCGCGCATCCACGGCTATGACCGCATCAGGGCCGTGTCGCTGCCGCGGCCGAAGGGGCGGCGCACGCCGACCGCCACCCCGGGCCAGAACCGCGCCCGCGCCATCCGCCGCATGCTCGCCCTGCGCGGCTATCACGAGGCCGTCACCTGGTCGTTCTGCGAAACGGCGGAGGCGGCGCTGTTCGGCTATACGCAGGGGCTGGCGCTGGCCAATCCGATTTCGTCTGAACTGGACGTGATGCGGCCGACGCCGTTTCCGCACCTGTTGAAGGCGCTGCAGGAAAACGCCGACCGCGGCGCCGCCGATCCGCGCCTGTTCGAGCTTGGCCCCGCCTATATGACCGACGCGCCCGACGGGCAGATCAGCGTCGCCGCCGGCGTGCGCCGCGTGCTCGCGCCGCGCCACTGGGCCGGGGCGCGGGCGGCGGACCTTTTCGACGCCAAGGCCGACGCGCTGGCCGCACTCGCCGCCGCCGGGGCGCCGGTGGATTCGCTGTCGGTGGCGGCCGAGGCGCGCGGCTGGTGGCATCCGGGGCGCTCCGGCGTCATCCGGCTGGGGCCGAAAACCGTGCTGGCCGAGTTTGGCGAGCTGCACCCGGCGGTGCTGAAAAAGCTGGGCGTCGAGGGCCGGGTGATCGGCTTCGAGGTCTATCCCGACGCGATTCCGCAACCGAAACGCAAGGCCGAGACCAAGGCGCGCCCGGCGCTGGTCCGCAGCGCCTTCATGCCGGTGCGGCGCGATTTCGCCTTCGTGGTCGACGAGGCGGTGACGGCGCAGGACGTGATCCGCGCCGCGAAAGGCGCCGAGCGGGCGCTGATCGCCGATGTGGCGCTGTTCGACGTCTATCGCGGCAAGGGCGTGGTGGAGGGCAGGAAATCGCTGGCGCTGGAGGCGGTGATCCAGCCCTTCGACAAGACGCTGACCGACGCCGAGATCGACGCCGTGGCGAAGAAAATCGTCGCCGCGGTGGAGAAGGCGACGGGCGGAACCCTGCGGGGTTGACGGCGCGCCACTTGCGCCTGCTTTCCCTGTCATCCCGGAAAGCGCGTCAGCGCTTGTCCGGGACCCAGACGCCCTTTCCGGATAATGCGGTTTGGGTCCCGGGCCTCGCGCCCCGGATCAAGTCCGGGCCTGCTCGCCCGGGATGACAGATTACGACGTCCCTCACTCCGCCGCTTTGGCGGGCAGGGGTTCGCGGTCGGGATCGAAGCTGTCGATGCCGTGCACGCTGTCATAGCGCGCCTGGTCCAGCACGCCCTCGCGCTTGGCCACGATGGTGGGCACCAGCGCCTGCCCGGCGACGTTCACCGCCGTTCGGCCCATGTCGAGTATCGGGTCGATGGCCAGCAGCAGGCCGGCGCCCTGCAAGGGCAGGCCGAGGGTGGACAGCGTCAGCGTCAGCATGACGATGGCGCCGGTCAGCCCCGCCGTGGCGGCCGAGCCGATCACCGACACGAAGGCGATCAGCACATATTCCTGCAGGCCCAGCTCTATGCCGTAGAACTGCGCCACGAAAATCGCCGCGATGGCGGGATAGATGGCGGCGCAGCCATCCATCTTCGTCGTCGCGCCCAGCGGCACGGCGAAGGCGGCGTAGGCGCGCGGCACGCCGAGATTATGTTCGGTCACCGATTGCGTCACCGGCAGCGTGCCGATGGACGAACGCGACAGGAAGCCGAGCTGGATCGCCGGCCAGGCCCCGGCGAAATAGCGCAACGGGTTCAGCCCGTGGGCCATCAGGATCGCCGGATAGACCACGAACAGCACGATGGCGAGGCCGAGATAGATCGCGCCCGCGAACGCGCCCAGCGACGACAGCGTCTCCCAGCCATAGCGGGCGATGGCGTTTCCCAGCAGGCCCGCCGCGCCGATCGGCGTCAGGCGGATCACCCACCACAGGATCTTGCGCACCACCAGCAGGGCGGCGCGGTTGAAGGCCAGGAACGCCTCGGCCTTTTCGCCCAGCCGCAGGGCGGCGACGCCGACGACGATGGAGATCACCACGATCTGCAGCACGTTGAAGCTCAGCGAGGTGGTGAAAACCCCGTCGGCCTCGCGCGTGCGCGCCTCCAGCCCCAGCATGTTGGCCGGGAACAGGCCGCGCAGGAAATCGATCCACGAACCGGACGAGGCCGGAACCCGCGCCGCCGCCTCGGTCACCGTGGTGTGCAGGCCGGGCTGGAAGAGAAGGCCCAGCGCCATGCCGACGCCCACCGCGATCAGCGCCGTGATCATGAACCAGATCAGCGTCTGCACCACCAGGCGCGCGGCGTTCGACAGTTCCTTGAGATTTGCGATGGAGGCGACGATGGCGGTGAACACCATCGGCGGCACCAGCGCGCGCAGCAATTGCACGAACAGGTCGCCGGAGACGCGCAGGGCCTCGGCCAGCGCGCTGTCGGCCCCGGCGTTGCGGGCGATCAGGCCGAGAACCAGCCCCGCCGCCATGCCCAAGAGCACCTGAACCCCGAAATTGGCCCAGAGCGGTTTTTTGCCGCCGCCATCGGGTTTCGCGGGCGGCGTTGCGGCGGCGTCGGTCATGAAAACTCTCGCTGGACGGCTGACGGATTCAGGCGGCGGGTTGTGACAGGAACATAGGAGGGCGCCGCAAAGGTGGAAACAAGGGGGGTGAAAGGGCGGTGGAAAGTAGAGCGAAAGGGGGTAAATGGCGCACCCGACAGGAGTCGAACCTGTGACCTCAGCCTTCGGAGCAATTATTAGCAGTCTATCCGAAACGTGCGATGGACTACGCTATAGTGCGATAACGCACTGAAATAACTTTACTTTCCAGCGCATCACGACGGAAAAACGTAACCGACTCTACGCTGTGGTTTTCCTCCAAGTGCTTACGTGGTGCTTACGCGAGAGCCCGACTGGAAAGGATAAATTCCATGCCAAAGATATCGAAACGGCTTGTTGAGAGCGCCATAACCAAGCCCAACGACTACGTCATCTGGGATGATGACCTGCCCGGTTTTGGATTGAGAGTCTTCGCCTCGGGCAAGCGCAGCTATGTGATCCAATATCGAAGCAACGGATCTTCCCGGCGCTTCACCATTGGACTTCACGGTATCTGGACGCCCGAGACTGCACGACGCGAGGCGAAGGCACAACTCGGGCGCGTGGCTCAAGGCGATGATCCGGCGGAAGAAAAGCTGGAGGACCGAAATGCCATGACGATCAAGGAGCTTTGCGAACGCTATATTGGCGATCTCCATGCGGGTCTTATCCAGGGTAAACGCGGCCGACCCAAAAAACCGGCGACAATCACCACCGATATTGGCAGAATCAATGGTCACATCATCCCGATCCTCGGCAAGAAGCGCGTGCGCGATCTGAGTAAGGCTGATGTGACGAAGATGATGAGCGACATCTTGATCGGGAAAACGCGCGCGGTCAGGAAGACCAAGAACCTTCGCGGCAAATCCATTCTTCGCGGCGGACCAGGGGCAGCAAGCCGTACCGTCGGGTTACTCGGCGGGATCCTTACCTATGCGAATGACGCCGGAATCGTGGACCGAAATGTTGCCCATGGCATCAAGAAACCAAAGGATCAGGTTAGAAACCGGCGTCTAAGCACCGCTGAATATCGGGATATGGGTGAGGCGCTAAAGCGTGCGGCGAGCAACCCTGATCTTGCTATGATGACCGACATCGTTCGTCAGATTGCCCTGACCGGCTGTCGGCGCAGCGAGATCATTGGGCTACGGTGGAGCGACGTGGACCTCTCGAACAGTTGCCTACGACTGTCGGATTCAAAGGAAGGTGCATCAATCCGCCCGATTGGTCTTGCGGTGGTCGAGTTTCTGGAAAAGCAGCGCGAGGGTTCTGCCGGAGATTACGTGTTTCCTGGATCCCGTGGCGGCAAGGCGTATGGCGCCTTTCCTAACAAGTGGAAGAAGATCTTCGCCGGGACCGTACTTGAGACGATCACAGCCCATGTCCTTCGGCACAGTTTTGCGAGCGTTGCCAATGATCTTGGCCTCAGCGAGATCACAATTGCAGCACTCCTTGGTCATGCCAACAGTTCGGTGACCAGTAGATATGTCCATACGCTGGATAATACGCTCGTCATGGCAGCCGACACCGTCTCCGGGTATATTCAGGGCCTGTTGGACGGAAAGGAATTCAAGCAAACTGCTTATGCCTTTGACAGATGTGCGCGAAAGGCATCCCTCGAGCAGTTTCTTCAGGACGTCGCCGGGTAGTTGTTTTTAGATAGGCCACGATGTTGAAGCCGTCATTCGTGTTTATGAACTCGTTGCCCGCCGATGAGACGCGCCACTCACGCGACAGCCAGCGTTTGCGCCGGCTCCGCTCGCCCTTAAATCCAGCCTCGCGCTTACGCGCGCCGACAATATCCTCTTCCATGTGGCCTGCGCAGACGCATCCGACCCTGAGCGTCTCACCATGGTCGGAATGCTCCATCACATGGCCGAAGCGGACGTGCCGCGCCTCGCACATCTCGCAAAGATAATCCTGTTCTTCCAATTCCTCTATATCGATGCAGGTCCAGCCTTTGTGGGGGACACGAGCCTGCGTCCATTTCCCGGTGCCTCTCGTTTCGGCTACCATGTGGCCTCCTAGTCGACCAGAGGCCGCGCCTTCTGCGGCCGCACTATCGTTACTAACGTCCTGGCGCGCGTCAGGCCAACTCGCAGCAGCCGCCGGCTCGGCTCGAAAGGTGGCTTCTCACGTTCGTTGAAGAAGCCAGACTTGAAGGCACCTTCGACGAGAACTACGCCGTCAAACTCCTTGCCCTTGGATTTGTGCATGTTCATCAGCACACATCCTTGGGGGTCGCGCTCCACGGCGATGAGCCGCTCTTGCTCGAGAATCCGCTTCACGAGATCACTCACACCGGTGTAGCTTCCCGAGGCCAACCATCGCTCGCCCAAGCCGGAGGCAAGCGCGTCGGTTGCCCTGAAGAGGCGAACCAACCGTACTTCCCGGAACAGTTCGGCCAGTGCGGGAACATCCTGGAGAACGCTACGCGCGGCCTTCCAGTCTGCTACGGGATCGCCGATCAGATCGATGCTGTTGGCATGGGCCGTTACCAACGCTTTGGCTGCATTGATCCTCGGCGCTTCCCCCTTCTCCACCTTTTCCGCAGCCTCTGCGTACTTGCGCGCGTTATTGGCCGCTGTGGTCGTGGGGTTCTCGGCGTTCTTAAGCTTGTAGTAGGCGCAGATGAGCCGGAAGGTCCGGACGAGGCTCTGATTGGCTGGGCTCGTCGGCCACTCGAGTATTGATGCGACGACAAGCGCCGCAGCAGCGGAGAGTTCCGCGTCCCACACCACGTCGTGCTCTACGATCGAGAGAGTCTGGTTATTGTAGGTATGCGGCTCGGACAGGATCGCAGACAAGTCAGAGATCAGCGCATTGCTGCGCGACAGCACCGCTACGCTTGGATCCGCCACGCCCTTCTTGCGGAGTGCGGAAAACGTCCAGATCACAGCAGCATGCACCGTCGCGGCGAAAGCGTTTGGCCAATATGCCACCTGCTTGACGTCGGATGTCGCTGGCAACGGAGCTTGATTGCGCAGCACCGCATCAGCGAACTTCAGAATGCCGGCGTTCGGACTGCGATGGTTTTCTCCCCCAAGGTCAAATTCCGAGACTTTGATCGTCTCGCGCAGGACATCGAGCCGTCGTGGGTCGATATCGTCGCGATAGTCAAAGATACGCTGCTCAGGATCGGCAAGGCAGAACACGTCGGTTACGCCGGAAAGCGCCTGTACTATCCGCCACTGATTGTCGTCCGTGTCCTGGAACTCATCCACGATAATCATCGGAAAGCGATCTGCAATGAGCTCGCGCAACGCCTCGCACCGTTCGAGCAGATCAGCCGCCCCAGCCGCGAAGAGATCGAAGCTGTAGATGCCCATCTCAGTCGCCTGCCGTAGACTCTCCACATACCAGTCACCCTCAAACGCAGACCTTTGCAGGCGCTCGTCTCCCGGATAGAGGAAGCGGACGGGCTTCCCGCCGAGCAACCGCCCATGGGACACCAGCATTTCCATGCAGAATGCGTGATAGGTCTGTACGGTTACCGTGCGCCGTTCGGCCGGGCACAGGATTTCCTTGCAGCGGAGGAGGACTTGGCGGATTGCCGCGCGCGAAAAGCTTAGGAACAAGATCTCTTGGCCTGGCTTCAGATCAGCGAACCGCTTCTGCGCCTTGAACAACGCGATTGTAGTCTTGCCGGAGCCGGGTCCGCCCAGAACCAGGAGGTGGCCCTGCTGTGCGATGATCGCCTTGCGCTTGTCGCACAGTTCGACCTTCATCCAAGGAGATCCTCGAGTTCGCCCATCGGCGGTGCTGCGATATCCTCAGGCACAGCACTCAGGGCTTTGTGGATCGTTTCCAGAATTTCGCGGATCGTTGCGGGCAATTCGCCCGCGTTCTGACATTGGGCGACGAGCGTGGCGGCATAGCCATGGGCATCGCCCTTGCGTGCTTTCAACACCTTGCTCGCCAGCGCGAGGACGTCCGCATCGACGGCCGCTGGATCATACGTGCCCACAGTCGGATAGTCTGATCGATCCTTCACCTCATCGAGAAAACGACGCACCACAGCAACAGGCATCTGCTTCAGTAGCACGGTCTCGATGCCCTTCTCCGGCGACTCCCAGAATTGGGTGTAGCCGTTCAGCTTTTCGGTGGCCTCCGGTGTCAGCGCCGAGTTCGGTTTGTCGTAGAAGCCGAAGGAAAGCTTACCGAGCGCCGAAAAGACTTGCCCGTGCCGCGGCACCGACCCGTCACCACCGGCATTGAATATGCTGACGCCGGCGAGATCGAGATGGGTATAGGCGTCGGCGCCGAGGCTCGCTTCCATGATCGATGATGCAACGGGGAACAGCGATGCTTCAGTCGATCCTTCCACAACTAAAACCGCGCGACTGAGGATCGCCTCGGCGAACTGCCGGCGCTCGGTTCTGAAGGTCTTCGGCTTCACTACATCGACATCGATCGGCCGTCCGGCGAGCGCGCCGGTTTCATTCCGAGTGAGAATGACGATCTGCTCCGGATCGAACTGTTCGATCACGTAGGGCGAGTGCGAGGTGACGATCGACTGTCCCATCTCCGCCAGCACGAATCGGGTGACACGGCGCTGGGTATGAGGCGGCAGCGCGATTTCGGGTTCCTCCATCGCGAAGATTACCGACTGCTTGTCCTTCAACTCCGCTATGAACGTCAGCAATGCGAAGACCAGTAGATTGATCGACCCCGTGCCAAGCCGGCCAAATGGCACAAGGTGCTGGCCGGGCTGGGCTGCAATGAACAACCGCACGACCTCACGCAAATGCTCCCGCGTCAGGTCCGAGGCGAAGAACCCGGTCGACCCGTCGCCGGGC
>JAHCJP010000003.1 GCA_026126205.1 Maricaulaceae bacterium
GCGGTCGGCGATGCGGCGCTGCGCGAGGCGCTCCTTGCCCTCGGCCGGGGAATTCTGGGCCGGCGGCAGGCGGGCGGAATGTCCCAAGATTCCTGTGGATAAGACCCCGGTCCGGGTTGCTGGCGCTGCCGGGCCGGACCTATACTCCACAATATCTGGTAGTGAGGTTGGCATTATGTTCAATATGAAGGCATTGGCGGGGGGAATCGCGCTGGCAGCGGCACTGTTCCTCCAGGCCCCGGCCGGCGCCCAGGAAGCCCCCGTGATGGGCGATCTTGCGTTCGGCGCGGCCGATGCCCCGGTCACGGTGATCGAATATGCCTCCTTCACCTGTCCGCACTGCGCGGCCTTCCACGCAGAGACCTGGCCGCGGCTCAAGGAACATTATGTGCAGACCGGCAAGGTCCGCTTCATCTTCCGCGATTTCCCGCTGGACGAGCCGGCGCTGCGCGCCAGCATGCTTGCCCGCTGCGCCGGCGCGGGCCGCTACTACAGTTTCGTCGAAGTGATCTTCTCCCAGCAGCTCAACTGGGCGCGCAGCCCCGATCCCGTCGCCGCGCTCGGCCAGCTCGCCAAGCTCGGCGGCATCGGCGAGGCGGAATTCCGCGCCTGCATGGCGAACAAGACTCTCGAGGATGCGATCCTCAAGATGCGGCTCGACGGCGCCAATGAGTACAAGATCAATTCGACGCCAAGCTTCGTGATCGGCGGCAAGGTGCATCCGGGCGCGCTGCCCTTCGCCGAGATGGAGAAACTGATCAATGCGCAGGCGGCATCGCCCGCCGCCGGTTCGGGCGGCGCTTCGGCCGGCGTGCCGGTCTGGGGCTGGCTCGCCGGCGGCGCTGGACTGGTGGTGGTTCTCGGTGGCATCGCCGTCTATCTGCGCCGCCGTGCCTCCGCCTGAGGCCGAGACCTGAGGGGTAGCTCAAGTGCAATTCACCCGCATCCGCCTGAGCGGCTTCAAATCCTTCGTCGACCCCACGGATTTCCTGATCCAGCCCGGACTAACCGGCGTGGTCGGGCCGAACGGCTGCGGCAAGTCCAACCTGGTGGAGGCACTGCGCTGGGTGATGGGCGAGAACTCGCCCAAGCGCATGCGCGGCGGCTCGATGGACGATGTCATCTTCGCCGGCACCAACCAGCGCCCCTCGCGCAACATGGCGGAAGTCTCGCTCCTGCTCGACAATCGCGACCGAAGGGCGCCGGCCGCTTTCAACGATTCGCTGGAACTCGAGGTGACGCGGCGCATCGAGCGGGAGAGCGGCTCCGACTACCGCGTCAATGGCCGCGAGGTGCGCTGGCGCGACGTGCAGCTCCTTTTTGCCGATCTGGCGACCGGCTCGCATTCGACGGCGATGGTGAGCCAGGGACGCATCGGCGCCATCATCAATGCCAAGCCGACCGACCGCCGCGCCCTGCTCGAGGAGGCGGCCGGCATTACCGGCCTCCATTCCCGCCGGCACGAGGCGGAGCTGCGCCTGCGGGCGGCCGAGACCAATCTCGAGCGGCTCAACGACGTGATGCAGCAGCTCGACCAGCAGCTCCAGACCTTGCGTCGCCAGGCGCGCCAGGCCAGCCGCTACCGCAATCTATCCGGCCATATCCGCCGGGCCGAAGCGATCATGTACCACCTGCGCCATCTGGCAGCGGCGGAAACCCTGAACCAGTGCCGGGCGCGGCTCGCCGAGGCCGAGCAGGCGGTCGCGGCGGCGACGGCGGAGGCCGCGCGCGCTTCGAGCCATCAGGCCGGCGCCGCCGAGGCCGTGCCACCCTTCCGCCAGCGCGAGGCCGAGGCGGCCGCGCGCCTGCACCGGCTGAACGTGGCGCGCGACGGGCTGGAACAGGAGGAGCGGCGCGCCCGCGAGCAGCAGGCTCAGCTCGAGGCGCGATTGCGCCAGATCGACCAGGACCGGACGCGCGAGGAGGGACTGGCCCGCGACGCGCAGGAGGCGATCGCGCGGCTCGAACAGGAGGCGGCGCAGATCGCCGCGGAGAGCGCCGGCGAGGCCGAAGCGGAGAGCGCGGCGCGCACCCGGCTGGAACAGGCCCTGGCGGAGGTCCAGGTCCGCCAGCAGGAACTCGACCAGGCGACGGAACGCGCGGCACAGGAAACGGCGCGTCGCAACCAGCTCGCGCAGTCTATCGCCGGCCTCAAGCAGCGGCGTGCCCGCATCGAGCAGCGCCATGCCGAGATCGCCGCCGAGCGGGCGCGGCTCGAGACGGAGGGCAGCGAGATCGCCGAAGCCGAGGCGGCGCAACAACTGGTGGAGGAACGCCAGGGCGAGAGCGAGCGCGCCCGCGCGCTGATGGAGACGCGCGAGCAGGCGCGGCTGCAGGCGGCGCAGGCGGAAGCGCAGGCGCGCGAGGCCTGGCAGGACCTGCAATCCCAGGCGAGCCGCCTCGCCGCGGAGGAGAAGGGCCTGACGCGGCTGCTTGCCGTCAACGAGGAGGATCTGTGGCCGCCGCTCATCGATTCGCTGAGCGTGGCGCCGGGCTACGAAAAGGCGCTGGGCGCCGCACTCGGCGAGGATCTCGGCGTCGCCGCCGACGAGGCGGCGCCACGGCACTGGCGCGTCCTCCCGCCCTACGACCATCCCGCCGCCCTGCCACCCGACATCGCCCGGCTCGGCGATTTCGTCACGGCGCCGCCCGCGCTGGCCCGACGGCTCGGCCAGATCGGCGTGGTCGAGAACGAGGCGGAGGCACGGCGCTTGCAACCGCTGCTGGCGCAGGGCCAGCGCCTCGTCACCCGCGATGGCGGGCTCTGGCGCTGGGACGGGCTGGTGCAGAAGGCCGGCGCGCCTACGGCGGCCGCGGTGCGTCTGGAAACACGAAACCGGCTGGCGGACCTGCGCGAGCAGCTTGGGCAGCTCGAACGGCGCCTGGAGGAGGCGCGCGCCGCCTTCGACGAGACGCGCCAGGGCCAGATGCAGGCACAGGCAGCGGAGCAGGATGCGCGCCAGGGGCTGCGCCGGAGCGAACAGGCGCTGAACGAGGCGCGCCAGCGTCATACGCAGGCCCTGCAGCGTTCGGCGGCGCGCGCGAGCCGCCTGGCCGCGCTCGACACCTCGGCCGAGCAGATGGCGAACGATGCCGCCGAAGCACTGACGCAGCTTTCGGAAGCCGAACTCGCCCTTGTCGCCCTGCCGCCCGAGGGCGAAAGCCGCGCCGTCGTGGCGGCGCTGCGCCAGAAGGTCGAGGCATTGCGCCAGGAGCTGGCGGAGGCGCGCGCGGCGCTGGAGCGGCTGCGCCGCGACCAGGAGATGCGGCAGCGGCGGCGCGAGCAGATCGGCAACGAGACGAAGTCCTGGAGCGCGCGCCTCGATGGCGCCCGCCAGCAGATCGCGGCCCTGGCCGAGCGCCGCGTCGCGCTGGAAGCGGAGATCGCCGCCATCGCCAACCTGCCGGCAGAGATCGCCGGCCGGCGGGCGCAGCTTCTGGAGCAGATCGGCGCGGCCGAGGCCGAACGCACACAGGCAGCGGATGCGCTGGCCCTGGCCGAGCAGGCCCTGGCCGAATGCGACCGTATCGTCAGGCAGTCGCAGGAGACGCTTTCCCTGGCACGCGAGACGCGGGTGCGCGCGGAAGCCGAGGCGGAACACGCGGGAGACAATCTGGAACAGCTCGCGCTGCGCATCCGCGAAGCGCTCGACTGCGCGCCGGAGGAGGCGCTGAAAGCCGGCGAGGTCGCGGCGGACGAGGAACTGCCCGAGCTTCCCGCCATCGAGCTGCGCCTCGATCGGCTGAAGAAGGAACGGGACAATATGGGCCCGGTCAACCTGCGCGCCGACCTGGAAGCCGACGAGGTCGAGCAGCAGCTTGCCGCCATGCAGTCGGAGAAGGCCGATCTCGAACAGGCCATCGCCCGGCTGCGCCAGGGCATCTCCAGCCTGAACCGGGAGGGGCGCGAGCGGCTGCTCGCCGCCTTCAAGCAGGTGGACGCGCATTTCCAGCAGCTCTTCATCAAGGTCTTCGGCGGTGGCCGGGCGCATCTCGCCATGACCGAATCGGACGATCCGCTGGAAGCCGGCCTCGAGATCATGGCCCAGCCGCCCGGCAAGAAACTGCAGGTCATGTCCCTGCTCTCGGGCGGCGAGCAGGCGCTCACCGCCCTGTCGCTGCTTTTTGCCGTCTTCCAGACCAATCCGGCGCCGATCTGCGTGCTGGACGAAGTGGATGCCCCGCTCGACGATGCCAATGTGGAGCGGTTCTGCGACCTGCTCGACGACATCGCCAAGGGGGCGCAGACCCGCTTCCTCGTCGTCACCCACCATCCGATCACCATGGCGCGCATGGATCGGCTGTTCGGCGTGACCATGGCGGAACGGGGCGTCAGCCAACTGGTCTCGGTCGATCTGCAATCCGCCGTCGCGCTGCAGAAATCCGCTTGAGTTTCCTATGCTTTCCGCTTCTGTTGCGACGCGGAAACCGGCTGCTTTTCCGCCTTGACAGGGCGGGGGGGCGTCCGTAACTTCTGCCCGCCTTCGGCGCCCCGGCGGGTGGTTTCAGGAGGGGTCTGATCAGTGACGCAGGACCCAGCCGAGCGCCGCTCCCTCCAGTCCCTCGACGAACGCATCAGGCGGGCGCGGGGTAGCGCTGCGGGCGAAGGTCCGCCGCAGGGCGCGCCGAGTTCCTCCGCCCTGCTGGGCATGGCCTGGCGGCTTGCGGTGGAACTGGTGGTGGCTCCGGCGGTCTGCGGTTACGTGGGCTGGCTGCTGGATTACTGGCTTGGCACCCGGCCGTGGTTTTTTGTGCTGTTTCTGCTGCTCGGCCTCGTTACCGGCGGCGTGCTAGCCTACCGCGCCATGCAGGAGATGATCCGGCGTGGCGAACTGATGGACGACGAAGTGGCGTCGAACGGAACAACGCCCGGCAGGCGCGACGATGCCGGCGAGAAGAGAGAGTGAAGCCTTGGCCGCCAATCCGCTCGAGCAGTTCGAAATCAAGCGCCTGGTGCCGATCGAGATCGGCGGACTTGACGCCTCCTTCACCAATTCCTCCGCCTTCATGGTGCTGGCGATCCTCGCCGTGACCGTCTTCATGGTCGTCGGGATGCGCAAGGGCGAACTGGTGCCCTCGCGCTGGCAGTCCATGGTGGAGATGTCCTACGAATTCGTCGCCAACATGTTGCGCGAGAATGTCGGTCCGGCGGGACGGCCGTATTTCCCGTTCATCTTCTCGCTCTTCATGTTCATCCTGTTCTGCAACATGCTCGGCATGCTGCCCTACAGCTTCACCGTCACCAGCCACATCATCGTCACCCTGGCGCTGGCGCTGGTGGTGTTCATCGGCGTGACGCTGATCGGCTTCGTCCGCCACGGTTTCCATTTCCTGTCGCTGTTCGTGCCGAAGGGCGTGCCGGCGCCGCTGCTGCCGCTGCTGGTGGTGATCGAGGTGCTGTCCTATTTCATCCGCCCGATCAGCCTGTCGATCCGGCTCTTCGCCAACATGATGGCCGGCCACACGATGCTCAAGGTCTTCGCCGGCTTCGTGATCAGCATGGGCATCTTCTTCGGCTGGCTGCCGCTCAGTTTCATCGTGGCGCTGACCGGCCTTGAAATCGTCATCGCCTTCCTGCAGGCGTATGTCTTCACGATTCTCACCTGCCTGTATCTGAACGACGCGCTCAACCTGCATCACTGAGCGCCGGGCGGATCGCAGGCGGAGAGATGGCAACCTTGTCGCAACAGGCCCTAAGGGCCTTCAACTGAAGAAGGATCGAGTTCCATGGAAGCAGAAGCGGCTAAGCTCATCGGCGCGGGTCTCGCGACGCTCGGCTTCATCGGCGCCGGCATCGGTGTCGGAAACATCTTCGGCAACTTCCTCTCCGCCGCCATCCGCAACCCGGCGGCCGCCCCCAAGATGCAGCCGATCCTCTTCCTCGGCTTCGCGCTGACGGAAGCCATTGCGCTGTTCGCCCTCATCGTTGCGATGCTCATCCTGTTCGTCTTCTGATCGGCCGCCTCTCGAAGCGGCCCCGGACAAGGACGATAACGGATGACGACGCGCCATAGATCGGGCTCGCGGCCGGAGGCCGGCAGGCGCCTGGCCTGTGCCCTGGCCTTCGCCGCCGGCAGCCTTGCCAGCTTCTCCGCGCTCGCGGCGGAAGCAGGCAAGAAAGCCGGCATGCCGCAGCTCGACCCATCGGGCTTCGCGCCGCAGCTCATCTGGCTGCTCATCACCTTCGTCGCGCTTTACCTCATCATGTCGCGGGTGGCGCTGCCGAAGGTGACGGACATCCTGGAGCAGCGGCAGAACCGGATCGCACACGATCTTGACGAGGCCGAACGGCTGAAGCGGGAAACCGAGAAGGCGATCGCCGACTACGAGCAGGCGCTGGCCAAGGCGCGTGGTAACGCCATGGCGATCGGTGCCGAGGCGCGCGAGAAGGCCAACGCCGCGGCCGCAGCCGAGCGGGCGAAGGCCGACCAGTCCATCGCCGAGAAGCTGCGGGTGGCGGAAGCGGCGGTCGCCAGCGCGCGCGATGCGGCGCTGGGCAACCTGAAGACCATCGCCACCGAGGCGACGCAGGCCATGGTCGAGAAGCTGATCGCCCACAAGGTCGATACGGCAGAAGCAGAGCGGGCCGTCGAGGCGGCGATGACCGCGGCGAAGGAGAACGGCTGATGTTCCTGGATCCGACCTTCTGGGTCGCCGTCGGCTTCCTCGCCTTCATCGGCATTCTGGTCTGGCAGAAGGTCCCGGCCATCATCGCCAGGGCGCTCGACGAGCGGGCGGAGAAGATCCGCGCCGAACTCGACCAGGCGACGAAGTTGCGCGAGGATGCTCAGGCCTTGTTCGCGGATTATCAGCGCAAGCAGCGCGACGCCATGAAGGAAGCGGAGGAGATCGTCGCCCAGGCGCGCACCGAGGCGGAGCGCATCAAGAGGCAGGCCGAGCAGGAGCTGAAGGCGCTCATCCAGCGCCGTCAGGCGCAGGCCGAGTCGAAGATCGCGCAGGCCGAACAGGCGGCGATCAAGGAAGTCCGGGATGCGGCGGCAGAACTCGCGGCGGGTGCCGCCCGGCGCATCGTCGAGGCGGAACTGAAGGGCGCCAAGGCGGACAGCCTGGTCGACCGCGCCATCGCCGAGATGCGGGAGAAGCTGCACTAGGCGAGGAAGTCCAAGCCTGCGAGGCAAGACGAAGCCGGCTAGGCCATCATCGGACCCTCTCCCACCGCGCGTGGGAGAGGGTTTTTTCTTGGCCGCTACTCCGCCGCCGCGCTGGCCGGCGGTGCTGGACGCCAGCGCAGCACCGGCTTGCGCGCCGCCGCCGTTTCGTCCAGACGTCGTCGGGGCGCCAGGCTCGGCGCGGCGAGGAAGCGTTCCCTGTCGCCGGCCTTCGCCCGCTCCGCCAGATGGCGGAGCGTGCCGATGAATTCGTCGAGCGCGTCCTTCGATTCGGTCTCGGTCGGCTCGATCAGCAACGCGCCATGAACCACCAGCGGGAAATACATGGTCATCGGGTGATAACCCTCGTCGATCATCGCCTTGGCGAAATCGAGGGTGGTCACGCCGGTATCCTTGAGGAAGCGGTCGTCGAACAGCGCCTCGTGCATGCATGGCCCCGCGAAAGCCGGGCTCAGCACGTCCTTGAGCGAGGCCAGGATGTAGTTGGCGTTCAGCACCGCATCCTCCGCCACCTGGCGCAGTCCGTCCGCGCCATGGCTCATCATGTAGGCCAGCGCGCGGATGAACATGCCCATCTGCCCATGGAAGCCCTTGAGACGGCCAAAGGGCCGCGCCGCGCCTTCCGCCTGCTCCACCAGCCGGTAGCCATCGGCTTCGTGCACGACATAGGGCAGCGGCACGAAGGGTGCGAGGGCGGCGGAGAAGACCACCGGGCCGGAACCCGGGCCGCCGCCGCCATGCGGCGTGGAGAAGGTCTTGTGCAGGTTGATATGCATGGCGTCGATGCCGAGATCGCCCGGCCGCACCCGCCCGACGATGGCGTTGAAGTTGGCGCCGTCGCAGTAGAAAAAGGCACCGGCCGCGTGCACCGCCTGCGCCACCTCGATGATGTCGCGCTCGAACAGGCCACAAGTATTGGGATTGGTCAGCATCAGCGCCGCCACGTCCGGTCCGAGTTTCGCCTTGAGCGCCGCGAGATCGACCCGACCTTCCGCATTCGCCGGAATAGAATCAACCCCGTAGCCGCACATGGCGGCCGTCGCCGGATTGGTGCCATGGGCCGATTCTGGAACCAGCACCCGCTTGCGCGCGTCGCCACGCGCCTCCAGCGCGGCCCGGATCGCCATCAGGCCGCACAGTTCGCCATGGGCACCGGCGCCCGGCGACATGGCGACCGCCGGCATGTTGGTCAAGGTCCTGAGCCAGTGAGCGAGGCGGTCGATCAGCTCGAGCGCGCCCTGTGTCGTCGAATCGGGTTGCAACGGGTGCAGTTCGGCGAAGCCCGGCAGCCGGGCGATCTTCTCGTTCAGCCGCGGATTGTGCTTCATGGTGCAGGAGCCGAGGGGGTAAAGCCCCAGATCGATCGCATAGTTCTTGCGGCTCAGGCGCACATAATGGCGCATCGCCTCCGGCTCGGTCAGGCCTGGCAGGCCGAGGGCGTTCTCGCGCTCCAGCCCGCCAAGGCGGGTTTTCGCCCCCTTCGGCTCCGGCAGGTCGACCCCGGTGTTGCCAAAACTGGCGCGCTCGAAAATCAGCGGCTCGGCCTGATCGAGGCCGCGGCTGCCCGAGAAGGTGTCGGCATAGGCGCCGGGATCGGCGGAGACTTCCGGCCGCGTCGGGCGGCCTTGCGTGTTCAGGCTCATCTCAGCACCTCCCGCAGGGCGGTTTCGAAGGCCGCCATGTCGGCTTCGGTATTGGTTTCGGTGGCGGCGACGATCAGCAGGTCGTCCAGCCCGGCGCCGGGATAGAGCCGGCTTGCCGGAACCCCGCCCAGCACGCCGCGCGCGGCCAGCGCGTCCACCACCCCCGCCGCCGGTTTCGGCAGGCGCAGGGTGAATTCGTTGAAGAAGGCGCCGGTGGCCGGCTTCACGCCGGGAACGCCGGCCAGCCGGTCCTGCAGCGCGCAGGCCGCCTCGTGATTGAGGCGCGCCAGCCGCGTCAGCCCCGCCTCGCCCAGCAGCGTCATGTGAATGGTGAAGGCCAGCGCGCACAGGCCGGAATTGGTGCAGATGTTCGAGGTCGCCTTCTCACGCCGGATATGCTGTTCGCGGGTCGAAAGGGTGAGGACATAGCCCCGCCGCCCGTCGGCATCCACGGTTTCGCCCGCCAGCCGCCCCGGCATGTTGCGGATGAAGGCGCGGTCGTCCTTGCAGGCGAACAGGCCCACATACGGCCCGCCGAAATTCAGCCCGACGCCGATCGACTGGCCCTCGCCCACGGCGATGTCGGCCCCCATCTCGCCGGGGTTTTTCACCAGGCCGAAGGCCACGGGCTCTGTAAACACCGCGATCAGCAGCGCGCCTTTTTCATGCGCGGCGGCGGCGATCTCGCCAAGGTCATGCAGGCGGCCGAACACGTCCGGCGTCTGCACCACCACGCAGGCGGTTTCGCCGTCTATCAGCTCTTTCAGGCCGGAAAGCCCGTCCAGATCCGGCTTCGAGGCCGCGAATTCGATGTCCTGATATTTCGCCGTGGTGCGCGCGACGGCGGCGTAATGCGGGTGCAGCGACCCGGCCAGCACGGCCTTTTTCCGCCGGGTGACGCGCGCGGCCATCAGCACCGCCTCGGCGCAGGCCGTGGAGCCGTCATACATCGAGGCGTTGGCCACCCCCATGCCGGTCAGCATCGCCACCTGGGTCTGGAACTCGAACAGGGTCTGCAGCGTGCCCTGGCTGATCTCGGGCTGGTAGGGCGTGTAGGCGGTGAGAAACTCCGACCGCTGGATCAGATGGTCCACCGTGGACGGAATATGGTGCCGATAGGCTCCGGCCCCGACGAAAAAGGGAACCGACCCGGCGGGAACGTTTTTCCCGGCCAGTTTCGACAGCGCCCGCTCCACCTCCAGCTCGGTCATGTGGTCCGGCAGATCGACCGTGTCCTTCAGGCGGGCGGCGGCCGGAACGTCCTCGAACAGATCGTCGATGGAGCGCACGCCGATGGCGGCCAGCATCGCCGCGCGGTCATCGGGAGTAAGCGGAAGATAGCGCATTGGTCTCGCCTAGCCTTCGATCATTTTCTTGTAGGCGGCTTCGTCCATCAGCGCGTCCAGCTCGCCCTTGTCGGCAAGGCGGATGCGGATGAACCAGCCGTCGCCAGTCGGACTTTCATTGACGGTCTGCGGCGCGGCTTCGAGGGCGTCGTTCACCGCCACCACCTCGCCGGAGACGGGGGCGTAAACCTCTGACGCCGCCTTGACGGACTCCACCACCGCGGCCTCGTCTCCAGCCCTTACCTGCTTGCCGATTTCGGGCAGTTCGACGAACACCACGTCGCCCAGTTGCCCGGCGGCGTAAGCCGTGATCCCGACGACGCCTTCATCACCCTCTACGCGGATCCATTCATGGTCTTTCGAATACCTTATGGTCATGTTCCGGTCCTCCCTAACCTCTGAAATAGTGGTGCTGCGCAAACGGCATTTTCACCACCTCCGCCGGGCGCGGCCTGTCGCGCACCATGATCTCGACCGGCGTTCCCGCCGCGGCGTGTTCGGCGTTGACATAGGCCATGCCGACGGGACCGCCGGCGGTGGGGCCGAAACCGCCCGAGGTGACGACGCCGATGGTCTCGCCGTTCTTGACGATCTCCGCGCCCTCGCGCGCCGGGGCGCCGGCCATGCGAAAGCCGACGCGCTTCTGCTTCGGCCCTTCGGCGGCCTGTTTCAGCACGATGGCGGCGCCCGGAAAATCGGCGCGCTCGCGGCGGCTTTTCGCCACCGCCCACATCAGCGCCGCCTCGGCCGGGGTGCGGGTTTCGTCCATGTCATGGCCGTAAAGGCACAGGCCGGCTTCAAGGCGCAGCGAATCGCGCGCGCCAAGGCCGATGGGTTTGACCGCCGGATGGTCCAGCAGGGTTCTGGCGATCCGCGCCGCCTCAGCCGCCGGAATGGAGATCTCGAACCCGTCCTCGCCGGTATAGCCGGAGCGCGAGATCAGCGCCGCCGTCCCCGCCAGCGTGAAGGCCCCGGCCTGCATGAAGGTCAGTTTCACCGCATCCGGGCACAGGCTGGCCATCACGTCCTTCGCCGCCGGGCCCTGCAGGGCCAGCAGCGCGCAGTCCGCAACCGGGGTCAGGGTCCCCCGCCCCTTGGTCTTTGCGGCGATATGGGCGAAGTCGGCGGCCTTGCAGGCGGCGTTGACGACCAGGAATATGCCGCCGTCATCGGGGCGCGACAGCATCAGATCGTCCATGATCCCGCCGCGTTCGTTCAGCAGCAGGCTGTATTTCTGCTCTCCGGCGCCCAGCGCCGGAAGGTCGGCGGTGATCAGCGCCTCCAGCGCCGCCTCGTCGCCTTCATAGCGCGCCTGGCCCATGTGCGAGACGTCGAACAGCCCGGCCTGATCGCGCACATGATTGTGCTCGGCCATGATGCCTTCGTATTGCAGCGGCATTTCATAGCCCGCGAAGGGCACGATCCTGGCGCCCAGCGCGACGTGAAGATCGTAGAGCGGCGTGCGGTGAAGGGCGTCGGTCATCTCAGGCTCCGGGGGCGATAGCGGCGCGGGCGGAAAACCCGCCCTCGCGCCCCCGCTGTCCCGTGCGCCTGAGAGATTCCGCGATGCGGCGCGGGGCCGCCTTCGCTTGCTCCTTCGGCGGGGCGTCCGGCGTAACAGCCAGCGCCCGCTTTCCAGCGTTCACATGCCGTCGCGGTCCTTTGGCCTGAGCGTTTCCGGGGCGGTTGCGCCTTCGGCGCCCCGCCGTTCCCGGCATCCCGGAATCCGGCGGAGTCTCTCCCGCGAGAGCGGGGCGACCTTCATGGAAGCCGCCTCAAGAGTCAATCGCGCGAAATCTCTCCCGCCCATAAGGCAAACGCGAAGACGCCCTCCTTCCCCTCGATGGGGAAGGTGGCCGAACACAGTGAGGCCGGAAGGGGTGTTGGCGGGGCGTTGGAGCGTATGGCGTTCTGACGGCGCGCCGTCACACAGTAAAGCCGCCGCCGATTGCGCGAATCACCCCTCCCCCGCCCTTCGGGCGGACCCTCCCCATCGAGGGGAGGGAGGAGTTTGGGCGCTTTTGATAAAGACGCGAAAGCCGGCTCAGCCGCCCTTGTCGCCGTTCAGCACAAGGTCGAGCAGCAGCAGCACGACGCCGATGCTGATCGCCGCGTCGGCGACATTGAACACCCAGGGAAACCACAGGCCGGAAAAGTCCAGGAAATCCGCCACCGCGCCATACATGGCCCGGTCGAGCGCATTGCCCAGCGCGCCGCCGATGATCAGGCCGAAACTGGCCGCCTGCAGCCGCCGCGCCGCCTTCCACAGCCATGCCGCCAACAGTCCCGATACGCCAAGGGCGAAGCCGATCAGCACCAGCCGCATCATCAGCGATTCGGCGGAAAACATGCCGAAGCTGACCCCGGTGTTCCACACCATGGTCAGGTTGAACCAGGGTGGCAGCACCTCGATCTGCGCCCCCTGCCCGGCCTCCAGGAAGCCAAGACCGTGCAGCACCCAGAACTTCGTCAGCTGGTCTGCGGCCAGCACCAGCAGGGCGAGCGCGAAGCCGCCGAGAGCGACCAGTTGCGACGGGCGGCGGGCGAACATCATCAGGCGGCTTCCCCGTGCTGGCTGTCCCAGTGCGCCACCGCGTCGGCGTCGCGCGGCGACAGGTCAGGATAGCGCGGATCGGCGCCGACGTCGGGCGAGATTTTCCATGACCGGGCGCATTTGCGTCCCTCGGCGCGGTTCGGAACCACCGCCACGTCGGCCACGTCCTCGGCCCGGAAAGCGCCGTCCGGGGCCGCGCCGTCGATCAGGCGCGCGGCGCTGGTGATGGCGATCTCGGCCAGGAAATCGTCCGCATCGCCGTCGGCCTCGTGCGCCAGCGCGGCGCGATAGGCGGGATCGCCGGCATAGACCTCCGGCGCCGCCTCCAGCGACGAGCCGATGCGCTTGTCGCGGCGTTCGGCCTCCAGCGCCGCGGTGACGGCGCGGCGCAGGCGGCGGATCACCGTCCAGCGTTTGGCCCGCGCCTCGTCCAGCCAGTCTTCCGGCGTGTCGGGGAAATCGCGCAGATGCACAGAGCCGTCTTCGGACGGAAAGCGCGCCTGCCAGGCCTCTTCCATCGTGAAGGGCAGGATCGGGGCGAGCCAGGCCGTCAGCCGGTCGAACACCAGGTCCATCACCGTGCGGCAGGCGCGGCGGCGGACCGAATCCGGCCGGTCGCAATAGAGGCTGTCCTTGCGGATATCGAGATAGAAGGCCGACAGGTCGTTGACGGAGAAATTGAACAGCGCCGCATAGGCGCGGCGGAAATCATAGGCGGCGTAGCCGGCGCGCACCGTGCGGTCCAGTTCGGCCAGCCGGTGCAGCATGAAGCGTTCCAGCGCCGGCATTTGCGCCGGGTCCAGCCGCTCGGCGTCCGTAAAGCCGTCGAGCGCGCCCAGCAGATAGCGCAGCGTGTTGCGCAGCTTGCGATAGGCGTCGGTCGACGCCTGCAACAGGCCGGGGCCGAAACGCACGTCGGCGGTGAAATCCACCGACGCGGCCCAGAGGCGGAAGATGTCGGCCCCGTACTGGCCGCAGATGTTCGTGGGCGACAGGGTGTTGCCCAGCGACTTCGACATCTTCTCCACGCCCTTCTCGTCCATGATGAAGCCGTGGGTGACCACGGCGTCATAGGGCGCGCGGCCGCGGGTGCCGCAGGCTTCCAGCAGCGAGGACTGGAACCAGCCCCGGTGCTGGTCGGAACCTTCCAGATACACGTCGGCGGGCCATTTCTGGTCCGCCCGTCCCTCCAGCGCGAAGGCGTGGGTGGAGCCGGAATCGAACCAGACGTCCAGAATGTCGGTCACCTTCTCCCACTCGGCGGGATCATAGGACTCGCCCAGGAATTCCGCCGCGTCGCGCTCGAACCAGGCGTCGGCGCCGTCTTCGGCCACCGCCGCGACGATGCGTTCATGCACCGCGGGATCATTCAGCACCGCGCCTGTGTCGCGGTTGACGAAAAGGGTCAGCGGCACGCCCCAGGCGCGCTGGCGCGAGATCAGCCAGTCCGGGCGGCCCTCGACCATCGCCTTGATGCGGTTCTTGCCGGTCTTCGGCGTCCACTGCGTATCCTCTATGGCGGCCAGCGCCAGCTGGCGCAGCGTGCGCCCGCCGTCGACCGGCTTGTCCATCGCCACGAACCATTGCGGCGTGTTGCGGAAGATCACAGGCGCCTTGGAGCGCCATGAATGGGCGTAGCTGTGCTCCACCCGCCCGCGCGCCAGCAGCGTGTTGTGCGCGACCAGCGCCTCGATCACCGCGGCGTTGGCCGGGCCGTCCTGGCCGGTCTTCTTGCCCTCGGTCTCGATGATCTTCAGCCCGGCGAACAGCGGCACATGCGGCAGATAGGCCCCGTCCTCGCCCACGGTGTGGGGGATGGGTTCATCCTTGTCATGCCATTCCGGCGCGCCCATCCAGGCCAGGTAGTCCTCGGCCCCGTGGCCGGGCGCGGTGTGGACGAAGCCGGTCCCCTCCTCGTCCGTCACATGCTCGCCAGCCAGCAGCGGCACGGGAAAGCCGAAATACGGGTTGGCCTTGGCCAGCGGGTGCGAGCAGATGAAGCCGTCCGGGTTCACGTCGGCCACGCGCCGCCATTTGACGATGCTGGCGGCCTGCGCCGTCTTCTCCCACAGCGCGTCGGCGATGATCAGCAGATCGCCCGGCCGCGCCCAGGGGGTGAATTTCTCGGCGTCGGCCGCGATCACCTGGTAAGCGCCATAGGCCACCTTCGGCGAATAGCAGATGGCGCGGCTGCCGGGGATGGTCCAGGGCGTGGTGGTCCAGATCACCACATGCGCGCCGGTCAGCGCCGCGGGTATGCCCGCCCCGTCCTTCTTCACGCCGCGCAGGGGATAGCGCGCCCAGATGGTGGTGGAGACGCGGTCGCGGTATTCCACCTCGGCCTCGGCCAGCGCCGTCTTCTCCACCGGCGACCACATCACCGGTTTCGAGCCGCGATAGACCAGCCCCTTTTCGACGAAGCGCAGGAACTCGCGCACGATCACGGCCTCGGCCGAAAACGCCATCGTGGTGTAGGGATCGTCCCATTCGCCGTCGACGCCGAGGCGTTTAAATTCCTCTCGCTGCACGTCCAGCCAGTGTTCGGCATAGGCCCGGCATTCGGCCCGGAACTCGCGCACCGGGACCGAGTCCTTGTCGACGCCCTTGTCGCGATAAGCCTGTTCGACCTTCCATTCGATGGGCAGGCCATGACAATCCCATCCCGGCAGGTAGGGCGCGTCATGGCCCATGATCTGGCGCGAGCGGACCACGAAGTCCTTCAGCACCTTGTTCATCGCCGTGCCGACATGGGTGTGGCCGTTGGCGTAGGGAGGGCCGTCATGCAGCACGAAGCGGGGCTTGCCCTCGGCGCGTTCGCGCTGGCGGCGGTAGATGTCCAGCTTTGCCCAGCGCTGCAGCCATTGCGGCTCCTGCTGCGGCAGGCCGGCGCGCATTGGAAAATCGGTTTTCGGCAGGAACAGGGTCGGCCGGTAATCGCGGCCCGTCCCGGTGTCCTGGGTATCGGCGGAATCCGTCATGGTTCTTCGCGGTCCTTGAAAGGGTCTGGGCGTGTTCAGGCGGGGGAATCACCCGGCCTCGCGGCGCGGTTCAACGCGCGCGGGCCGGGCCGGTAATTCGGCCGATGACACGTATCCGAAGCGGACGGACCATGGCCTCAGCGAATAACAGAGGCGTTCGCGGCCAGCAAGGCGCGCGCCGCATCGGCGTCGGCGGCGATCTGGGCTTTCAGGGCGTCGAGGCCGTCAAACCGGCGCTCGTCGCGCAGAAAGGCGTGAAAGGCGACGCTGACCGGCTTGCCGTAGAGATCGCCGGAGAAATCGAACAGGTGGACCTCCAGGCGTTCGGCCGTTCCGTCGACCGTCGGGCGGCGGCCGATATTGGCGACGCCGGGCCGCGCCGGGGCTTCGTCCCCGATCCCCAGCGTCACCGCGTAAACCCCGAACCGGGGCCGCACATAGTCTTCGAGACTGATATTCGCCGTGGGAAAGCCAAGGGTGCGACCGCGGCGGTCGCCCTCGGCCACCACGCCGTCGACGATCCACGGCCGGCCGAGCAGCGCCGCTGCGCCGGTCACATCGCCTTCGGCCAGCCGCGCGCGAATGGCGGAGGACGAGACCTTCTCTCCCCCCGCCGCGGTCTCCAGATCCGTGGCGATGACATCGAACCCAAGCTCGCGCCCCAGCGCCGCCAGCGTGTCCGCGTCCCCCGCCCGCCCCCTGCCGAAGCGGAAGTCGGCGCCCACGGCCACCGCCTGCGCGCCCAGCCCTTCGGTCAGCACCGTGCGGGCGAAAACTTCCGGCGTCATCGCCGCCATCTCCACCCCGAAAGGCAGGATATGCAGCCGCGCCACGCCCAGCGCCGCCAGTCCGGCGGCGCGGCGCGCGTCGCCCATCAGCCGCCAGGGGGCGGCGTCCGGCGCGAAATGGCGGCGCGGATGCGGGTCGAACACGGCGGCCGACAGAGCCAGGCCGCGCGCCGCCGCCTGCTCCCCCGCCTGCGCCAGCATCGCCTGGTGCCCGCGATGCACGCCGTCGAAATTGCCGATGGCGATCAGGCCGCCCCGGTCGGCGCCGGCAAGTCCGTCATGACCCCTCACAACCCGCATGCGCCGGTCAGCCGTCCTTGCGGCGGCGGGCGCGCACCATCACCGTGGCCTTCGCGGTCATCACCGTACGGTCTCCGACGCGGCAGTCGCAGTCCAGCGTCACCAGGCGCGACTTCACGTCCACGGCCTCCACCCTCGCCCGCGCCGTCACCGTGTCGCCGACGCGCACCGGGCGCTGGAAGTTGATGTCCATGCGCAGGAAAATCGCCCCCGGCCCCGGCAACTGGTTGCCCAGCACGCCGGAAAGATAGGAGGCGATCAGCGCGCCATGGGCGATGCGGCCGCGGAACGGGCTGGCTTTCGCATACTCCTCGTCGACATGCAGCGGGTTGTGGTCCCCCGACACGGCGGCGAAATCCATCACCGTCCTGTCGTCGACCAGCCGGGTCAGTTCGGCGCTCTGGCCAATACTCAGATCCTCGAGCGCGAGGGGCGTTTGCGGGGTCATGGGGCGGTCTCCGGTGTCCCGGGCGTGTTTACCCTAATGTTACAACCCCCTGTCTAGGCTATGCAGCAGGGCGGCGAAACCGCGATGTTTCGCTGCGGGCTGTAAGAGTCGGGGACGTCATGGCCGTTGACATGTCGAGGCCAGTCCTGGTGGTGGACGATTACGACACCATGGTGCGGATCATCCGCAGCCTGCTGAAACAGCTCGGTTTCACGAACATCGAGGGCGCGACCAGCGGCGGCGAGGCGCTTCAGAAGCTGAAGGGCGGCGGTTACGGCCTGGTCATCTCCGACTGCAAGATGGAGCCGATGAGCGGCATCGACCTGTTGCAGACCGTACGCGCCGACGAGGCGCTGAAGGACACGCCCTTCATCATCGTCACCGCCGACACCCGCACCGAAAACGTCATCACCGCCAAGAAGGCGGGGGTGAATAATTATATCGTCAAACCGTTCAATGTCGGCACGCTGAAGACCAAGATCGCCGCGGTGCTCGGCGAATTCTGACGCCATTCACCAGACCAGCGACTGCGCGCCCCAGCGGGCGGACACGCCGTAGCCGGCCAGCGCCGCCTCGACCGTCTCCGCGTCCAGACCGCCGTTGAAGCGGTCGCCCAGAATGCCCGCGGCGATGAACAGCGCGTCCGCGCCCAGCGCCTGCGCGCCTTTTATGTCTGTCTCTGGCCCGTCGCCGATCGCCAGTACCCGCCGCATGTCCGGCGCGGCGATCCCCAGCCGCTCGAAGGCGAGGTCGTACACAGGCCGGTGCGGCTTTCCGGCCACGACGGCGCGGCCGCCCAGCGCCTCGTAATCGCGCGCCAGCGCCCCGGCGCACCAGATCAGGCCGTCGCCGTGCTGGACGACGATATCAGGATTGGCGCAGACAAAGTCGAGGTCGCGGGCGCGCAACCGCTCCAGCAGGTCCCGGTAATCCTCCGGCGTTTCGCGCGCATCGTCGACCAGGCCTGTGCAGACCGCGAACGCCGCCTGGTCAGGCCCGGCGAAGTCCAGCCCCAGCCCCTCGAACAGCGAATCGTCATAACCCGGCGGCCCGATATGGAAAGCGGGCCCCGGCGCCCGCGCGGCCAGCGCATGGCGGATGGCGTCTCCGGACGTGACGATGGCGTCCCACGGCCCGTCCCGCGCGCCCAGCCGCGCCAGCTGCCGCGACAGGTCCGCCGAGGGCCGCGGCGCGTTGGAGACCAGCGCGACGCGCCCGCCGCGCTTGCGGAACGCCTCCAGAGCCAGAAACGCCCCGGGCAACAGGCGGCGGCCGTCGCGGATCACGCCCCAGACGTCGCAGAGGATCAGGTCATAGCGCGCGGCGATGTCAGACAGGCCGGAAATGATTTTCATGCCGCTTGGTAGCGTGATCGGCCGGCGGTTCAAGCGCTCTTGCGCGTCTGAGGTTCGCCCGCAGCGTCGAGAATCTCGTCCTTCACCGGACGCGGTTCGCCGAACAGGTGTCCCTGACCGTAGGCGATGTCGAGATCGAGAATCTCCACCACCGTCGCTTCGTCCTCGATCTTCTCGGCGATCAGATCCACGCCATAGCGGGCGAACAGCGCCGCGATGTCCTGTGGCTGGATGGCGCCGCCCTCACGCCCGGCCACGCGCTCGCCGTCATTCAGCGCCTGCACCAGGCGCCGCCCCTCGATCTTGGCGAAGCGCACGCCGGCGCGCTGCATCTCGGCGAGATCAATGTTCAGGTCGCGAATCTGGTCGATGGAGAACCGGAAGCCGAAATCGGCCAGCCGCGCCATGTTGCGCGCCGCAACCGGGGTGCGCGTCTCGAAGGCCGCCTGGCTGATCTCGAAGATCAGCGAGCCGGACAGGTCCTTGTGACGGCGGATGAAGTCCAGGAAGGCCGGGAAGAAAATCTCGTCGGCCATGGAGTGCATGGACAGATTGCAGAAAATGCCGATGCGGCGGTCCGTCCGCGTCAGCCGCCGCACGATCTGCACGCAGCGGAACAGCAGCAGATTGTCCACCTCGCCGACCAGGCCCGCCTCCTCCGCCGCGGCCAGGAAAGCCGCCGGCGGGATGATATTGCCCGCCGGGTCGCGCAGCCGGGTGTAGCTTTCGTAGAAATAGGTCTTGCGCTGGGGCAGGCCGACCACCGGCTGCAGATACAGATCCACCCGGTTCTCGGCCAGCGCCGCGCGCACGGTCTCGATCCCCGCCGGAGCGCCAGCGGGCATCGCCGCGGCCGCGGCCGGGGCGGCGCGCGCCGCCGCGCCCAGTTTTCGCACCAGCTGCTCCAGCACCTTCACCTCGCCGGCCAGAGCGTGATCCCGGTTCGCGGCGCCCTCGCGAATCTCCTCCTTCAGGGTCTCGATGCTCGCCTGCGCGGCCTCCAGCTCCTCGGCCAGCGACAGATTGGCGGCCCGGATCTCCTGAATCGCCGTTTCGAAGGCGCGTTTCTCCGCGGCGCGGGCGGCGGCGGAATGGGCCTGGGTGGCGATCAGGAACACCACGCCGCCCATGATCCAGGCCATGGCCGGTCCCATCAGCCCGAAACGCTCGAACGCCAGCGCCGCCACCACGGCGACCATGGCGTAGGTCAGGATGATCAGGATGTCTGTCGCGCGCGGCATGGCTTCTCCGGCGCAGGCGAATCACCTTCGCCCGCAAGTCAGCCTAGGCTTCCCGCGCGCGCGTTGTCAGACCGTTAACGATTATTGCGCGGCGGCGCGAAAGCGGCGCGCCCCGGATGGGACGCGCCGCCCTGCATTCAGACGCCGCGAAAGGCCGCCTACGACGTGGTGTGCGGACGCACCACCATCTCGACGCGGCGGTTCTGCGCCCGGCCATCAGCCGTAGCGTTGCTGGCGATGGGCGAATCCGGGCCCATGCCAACGACGTAGAGGCGCTCGCGCATCACGCCCTGGGCGATCAGGTAGTTGGCCACCGACAGCGCCCGGCGCTCCGACAGGCGCTGATTGTATTCGCGCGCGCCGGTGGAGTCGGTGTGCCCGATCACATCCACATAGGACGCCGGATACTCGTTCAACACATGGGCGACATCGTTCAGCGCCCGGTAGAAGCGCGGTTCTATCTCGGCGGAGTTGACGGCGAAGGTCACGTCGCCCGGCATGATCAGGCGCAGGTCGTTGCCCTCGCGCCGCACGCCGACGCCGGATCCGCGCGTCGCTTCACGCATCGCGCGCTCCTGGCGGTCCATGTAGTTGCCGATGCCGGCCCCGGCCAGCGCGCCGATGCCGGCCCCGATCAGGGCGTTGCGGCGATCATCGCCCCCGGCCAGCGTGCCCAGGGCGGCGCCGGCCGCGGCGCCGATCAGCGCGCCACGTCCGGTGTAGCTGGGCACCTGTTCGCCCGTATAGGGGTCGGTGGTGGTGCAGGACGCGGCTAGCAGCGCCGCGGACAGCACGGCTGCGATCTTGAATTTCATGTTGGTCAGGCTCCTTGTTGCGGCATCCCTCAATAACGAGCATAGCGCGCCATTCGTTCGCCGCGAAGGGGGGCGCGGCCGATTGTCAGAGAGACTCATGAAAGCCTTCGCTCCAGGCCTTGACGGCTTCCGCCCCCTCCCCTATCTGCACGCCGTTAGCAGCCGGGCAGGGCGAGTGCTAACGGCGTCCGCCCGGCCGCGATCCGATCCAACGAAGGGGTGAGACCACCATGAACTTTCGTCCGCTGCATGACCGCGTGCTGGTGAAGCGCGTGGAAGAGGAAGCCAAGACCAAGGGCGGGATCATCATTCCCGACACCGCCAAGGAAAAGCCGCAGGAAGGCGAAGTCGTCGCCGTCGGCGGCGGAGCCATCAAGGACGACGGCTCGGTTCGTCCGCTGGACGTCAAGGCCGGCGACCGGATCCTGTTCGGCAAATGGTCGGGCACCGAAGTGACCCTGGACGGGGAAGAGCTCCTGATCATGAAGGAGTCCGACATCCTCGGGATCATTGAGGGAAAGTCCGCCAAGAAGGCGGCGGCGTAAGCCCGCGCCTGACGCTTGTGAAAACCTGAACTGAACACACGGAGCCAAAAAATGGCAGCCAAAGACGTACATTTCTCCTCCGACGCCCGCGAGCGCATGCTGCGCGGCGTCGACATCCTGGCCAACGCTGTGAAAGTGACCCTGGGGCCGAAAGGCCGCAACGTGGTCATCGAGAAGTCCTTCGGCGCCCCGCGCACCACCAAGGACGGCGTGACCGTGGCCAAGGAAATCGAACTGGCCGACAAGTTCGAGAACATGGGCGCGCAGATGATCCGCGAGGTCGCGTCCAGAACCAATGACGAGGCCGGCGACGGCACCACCACCGCCACGGTCCTGGCCCAGGCCATCGTCCGCGAGGGCATGAAGTCCGTCGCGGCGGGCATGAACCCGATGGACCTGAAGCGCGGCGTCGACAAGGCGGTCGCCGCCGTCGTCGCCGACATCAAGAAGATGTCGACCCCGATCAAGGGCTCGTCCGAGATCGCCCAGGTCGGCGCCATCTCCGCCAACGGCGAGACCGAGATCGGCGAAATGATCGCCAAGGCGATGGAGAAGGTCGGCAATGAGGGCGTGATCACGGTCGAGGAGGCCAAGAGCCTCGAGACCGAGCTGGACGTGGTCGAGGGCATGCAGTTCGACCGCGGCTACCTGTCGCCCTATTTCATCACCAACGCCGACAAGATGCAGGCCGAGCTGGAGGAGCCCTTCATCCTTCTGCACGAAAAGAAGCTGTCCAGCCTGCAGCCGATGCTGCCGATCCTGGAATCGGTCGTGCAGTCCGGCCGTCCGCTGCTGATCATCGCCGAGGACGTCGAGGGCGAGGCCCTGGCCACCCTGGTGGTCAACAAGCTGCGCGGCGGGCTGAAGATCGCCGCCGTCAAGGCCCCGGGCTTCGGCGACCGCCGCAAGGCCATGCTGGAGGACATCGCCGTCCTGACCGGCGGCCAGGTGATCTCCGAAGACCTCGGCATCAAGCTGGAGAATGTCTCCATCGACATGCTGGGTACCGCCAAGAAGGTGACGATCACCAAGGACGACACCACCATCGTCGACGGCGCCGGCGACAAGAGCGCCATCGAGGGCCGGGTCGGTCAGATCCGCAAGCAGATCGAGGACACCACGTCCGACTATGACCGTGAAAAGCTGCAGGAGCGGCTGGCGAAGCTGGCCGGCGGCGTCGCGGTGATCAAGGTCGGCGGCGCCTCCGAGATCGAGGTGAAGGAGAAGAAGGACCGCGTCGATGACGCCCTTAACGCCACCCGCGCGGCGGTCGAGGAAGGCATCGTCCCCGGCGGCGGCGTGGCGCTGCTGCGCGCGTCGAAGGCGCTTGAGGGCCTGAAGGGCGACAACCCCGACCAGACGCAGGGCGTCGCCATCATCGCCCGCGCCCTGCAGGCGCCGATTCGTCAGATCGCCGAGAACGCCGGCGTGGAAGGCTCGATCGTCGTCGGTAAGGTGATGGAGAACGCCTCCAGGACCTTCGGCTTCAACGCCCAGACCGAAGAGTATGGCGACATGCTGGCCTTCGGCGTCATCGACCCGGCCAAGGTGGTGCGTCATGCGCTGCAGGATGCGGCCTCGGTCGCCGGCCTGATGATCACCACCGAAGCGGCGGTGGCCGAAGCGCCGAAAAAGGAAAGCGCCCCCGCGATGCCGGGCGGCGGCATGGGCGGCATGGACTTCTAGGGTCCATACCTCCACAGCCTACGGAAAGGGCGGCCTTCGGGCCGCCCTTTTTGCATTCGTCTCACACCTGACCGTTCACGCGCTCGCGCAATGCGGCGAGGCGGGCGAAGGAGCGATGGATGCGCCCTTCCTCTATCCGCCCCTCTTCGATCGCCTGCATCACCCAGCGCACGGCGTTCTGGGGCAGTTGCGGATCGGGCGCGGCGGAATTGGACATCATGATCAGGTCGCAGCCGGCCTCTATGGCGCGCAGCACCGCCTCGCGGCGGCTGTAGTTTTCACGGATCGCGCCCATGTCGAGATCGTCGGTGATCACCGCGCCGTCATGGCCCAATTTGCCGCGCAGGTAATGGGTCACCATGGCGCGCGAAAAGGTGGCCGGCGCGCCGGTGGAGTCCAGCTCCAGATGCGTCAGATGCCCGGTCATGATCAGGCCGGCATGGCCGGAATCAATCAGCCGCTGGAACGGCCCCGCCTCCACCGCCTGCCAGGTTTCGGTGATGTCGACAAAGCCGTCATGGCTGTCGCCGCGTGAGAAGCCATGCCCCGGGAAATGCTTGATGGCGCAGGCCGCGCCCTCGGCCTCGAACGCCTCTATGAAGGCGCGGGCGTAGCCGGCGACGCGCTCCGGATCGTCGCCGAAGGAGCGGCCATAGCCGCCGATGGCGGAATTATCAGCATCGTGCAGATCGGCGATCGGGGCGAGGTTCATGTTGAAGCCGGCGGCGCGGAACTCGCGCGCCGCGCCGGCGAACAGCCCCGCCGCCTGTTCGGGCGGCATCTGTTCGGAAATATGCTGCGCCCGCGGAATACGGGTATAGCCAAGATCCGCCGACAGGCGCTGCACCACGCCGCCTTCCTGGTCAACGGCCATCCAGGCGCCGGGCGCGGCGGCGTGAAAGCGCGCGGCCAGCCCTTCGGCCCCTTCGCGGCTGCGCACATTGTGGCGAAGGAACAGCACCGCGCCGATGCGGCCTTCGGCCAGATGGCCCTCTATTTCGTCCGCCCCGGCCGAGTCCGGCGCCGAACCGATGAAGCCCAGCATCAGCATGCGGCCGATCTTGCGCGCCAGCGGCGCATCATCGTCGAACGCCCATCCTGCGCCCGGCGCCGCCGCGGCCATGGCCCCGGCGGCCATGGACGCCATCAATTCCCGTCTGTTCACGCGCATTCCCCTGCCTTGCTTCGGTGCTGCAAGCGTTCGTCCCGGCTTGCAGGTTAGGCGCCGCACGCGCCGCCGTCAGCCGCTTTCTGGCCGCAGCCTGTCCAAACCGTCATATCCGCGAAAGCAGATTTTCATACGGCTGAAACCGGGCCGTCAGGCGCCGGGCGCGAATGTGGGCCTCGGGACGTCTCACTGCGTCCCTCCCCCGGAATGACGCGCGGCGGCCCCCAACCGCCGCGCGTTTCTTTTCCTCGCTCATGACGAAGATTTCAGGCTCCCGCACGGCGGCGGTAATGCGGCGCAGGCCAGCATCTCCGCCAGGATCAATTCTTGTGTGAGGGACACACCCATGAAACACCTGCTTCTCGCCGCCTCCGCTTCGCTGCTGGCCGCCGGGCCGGTTTCGGCCCAGGAGGACCAGCCCCGCCGCACTGAAATCGTGATCGAGAACGGAGCCGTCTGGATCGACGGCGAACGCCAGGAGGACGGCCGCGGACCGATCATCATCATTGATGGCGAAATGCTGAGCCCGGGCGCCGAAGCCCGGGTGCGCATCGCGCGCCGCGCCGCCGAACTGGCCCGCGCCGACGCGGGCGCTGCCCGCGCGCTGGCGCGGGTCGAGGTCATGGACCCGGGTTTCGCCCCCCGCCTGCGGGCGGAGATTCGCGAAACGTTGGACCGGGCGCTGGCCGATGTGGAACGCGAACGCGGCGGCCGCCGCGTTTACGTCCACCGCATGAGCGAAGAAGAACGCGAAGTGCTGCGCAGCGAACTTGGCGCGATGCGCGAACGCATCCGTGAGATGACCGCAGAGGCGGCGGGTTTCGACCGCGAGGCGCTGCGCGACAGCCTGCGCCAGCTGCGCGAGGAGCTGGCTGGAATGCGCGAAAGCGGCATGGAGCGCTCGCTGCGCGTCGAGGAGCATGACGGCCGCCGCCGCGTCTGGCTGGATGGGCGCGAGCTGGAGGGCGAGGAGTTGACCGAGTGGCTGAACCGGATGGAGCGTCATCGCCTCGCCGGCGAACCCGGCGACGCGCGGGTGATCATCCGCCGCAGCCGCCGCGCGGCTGCTCCCGAAGCCGAATAAAAAACGGGCCGGCGCTGGCGCCGGCCCGAAATCGTTTGGTCGATTGAAGGCGTCTCCTCCCCGAGAACGCCGGAGAACAGGATGGTCAAACCCTGTCCGTTTGTTCATGTTGACGCGCGATGGGGGGAACGTCAAGCGTCGAATCCCATACGCGGGATCAGGGCTTTCGTATCATCTCCAGCACACGGGCGGCCATTTCGGCGCGCGCGACGGTGATCTGGGCCTGTTCGGCCTGCTGTTTCAGCCAGTCCTCGCGGCTGCCCGCCCGGTCCGACACCGCCGCCCCCCGGCGCAGATTCTTGACCGTCACCTGACCTGCCGCGCGTTCGTCCTCGCCCACGATCACCGCCACAGCGGCCTCGCGCCGGTCGGCGTATTTCAGTTGTTTGCCCATGTTGCCGCCGCCGGGGTGGGCCTCGGCGCGCAGGCCCGCGGCCCTCAGCTCGGCCGCCATCGCCTGTGATTCGGCGGCATATTCGCGGTCCAGCGTCAGCACCACCGCCAGCGGCGCCGCCTCGGCCGTCTCGCCATAGCCTAGCGCCGCCAGCGCCGCGGCGAAGCGGCTGACCCCGAAGGAAAAGCCGGTGGCCGGAACCGTTTGCCCGGTGAAGCGTGCGACCAGATCGTCATAGCGCCCGCCGCCGCCGACAGAGCCAAAACGCATAGGCGAGCCGTCAGCATAGCTGGCCTGGGTCAGCAATTCGGCCTCGAACACCGGGCCGGTGTAATAGCCAAGACCGCGCACGACGGAAGGATCGAACACCGCACGGCCCTCGCCGACGCCCAGCGCAGTGAGACAGGCGTCGATCTCGGCCAGCGCGGCCAGACCGGCGCGCCCGGCCTCGCTGTTTCCGGCCAGTGGCGACAGCGCCGCCAGCACGTCGGCGCGGCCGCCTCCGGCGGCGTCAATGAACGCCAGAACTGCGGCGGCGCCCTTCGCGTCCAGCCCTGCGCCTTCAGTGAAATCGCCTGACTCGTCCTTGCGTCCGGCGCCCAGCAATTGCTCCACGCCCTCGCGGCCGAGACGGTCCAGCTTGTCGATGGCGCGCAACACCCGCATGCGGGTGTCGGGCCGGCCGGCGCCGATACTTTCCAGCACCCCGTCGAGAATCCGCCGGTCATTGACGCGGATCATATATTCGCCGTCCTTCAGGCCCGCGGCGCGCATCACGTCCGCCGCCATGGCGATCATCTCGGCGTCGGCGGTGGGGCTGGCGGCGCCGACGCTGTCGGCGTCGCACTGGATGAATTGGCGGAAGCGCCCGGGGCCGGGCTTTTCATTGCGCCACACTTCGCCGGTCTGATAGCGGCGGAAGGGCTTGGCGATATGCTGGAAATTCTCGGCCACATAGCGGGCCAGCGGCGCCGTCAGGTCATAACGCAGCGCCATCCACTGGCCGTCGTCGTCCTGCAGGGCGAACACGCCTTCGTTGGGACGCTCCTCGTCGGGCAGGAACTTGCCCAGCGCGTCGGCGTATTCGAAGGCCGGGGTGTCCAGCGGCTCGAACCCGAAGGCGTCATAGACGCGCACCGCCGCCTCGATCAACCGCCGTTCGGCGCGGATCACCGCGGCGGACTTGTCCTCGAAACCACGCGGGCGGCGGGCCTTGGGCCGGAAGGGTTTGCTGTCGCTCATGGCGCTTCCCTAGCCTAACCCAGCGCCGCGCGCACCCGCGCGATCAGCGCCAGCGTCGACGGGTCATGCGCGCCCGCCTCGCCGGTCCCGATCTCGCCCTCCAGGGCGTCGGCGAGGGTCTTGCCCAGCTCCACCCCCCACTGGTCGAAGGGGTTGATGTCCCACAACACCGCCTGGGCGAACACCATGTGCTCATAAAGCGCGATCAGCGCCCCGAGGCTTTCCGGGTCCAGCTTCGGCAGCACGATCATGGTCGACGGCCGCCCGCCGGGCATAACCAGGTGCGGGGCGAGGCGGGCTGCGTCAGCTTCGGACCGGCCGGCGCGGACCAGCGCCGCTTCCGCCTCCGCCTCCGTCCGGCCGCGCAGCAGCGCCTCGGCCTGCGCCAGCGCATTGGCCAGCAGCATGCGGATGCGGACGGGATCACCCTCGGCGTCGTCCGTCACGGCGATAATGTCGGCCGGGACGATGGTCGGCCCCTGGTGCAGAAGCTGGAAAAAGGCGTGCTGGCCGTTCGGCCCTTCCGCGCCCCAAAGAATCGCCCCGGTCTCCAGCCCCGCGGCGTGGCCTGCGGCGGTGACGCGTTTTCCGGCCGATTCCATGACCAGTTGCTGCAGATAGGCCGGGAAAATCGCCAGCCGGTTGGCGTAGGGCACCACCGCCTGGGTCTGGCGGCCGAGCAACGAGCGGTTCCAGAACCCGGTCAGCGCCATTACCGCGGGGGCGTTCTTCGCCGCCGGCGCGGTCAGGAAATGCTCGTCCATGCGCGCCGCGCCAGCCAGGAAGCGGTCGAAATTCTCCGGCCCCAGCGCGATCTGCGCCGTCAGCGACACCGACGACCAGATCGAATAACGCCCGCCGACCCAGTCCCAGATATCGAAGATCGCATCGGACGGAACGCCGAAGGCCTGCGCCGCCTTGCGGTTGGCGGTCGAGGCGGCCAGGTGTTTCGCCGCCGCGTCCTCGCCCAGCGTGCCGGCCAGCCAGTCGCGCGCCGCGCGGGCGTTGGCCAGCGTTTCGGACGTACCGAAGGACTTGGAGACCACGAACACCAGCGTGGTTTCGGGGTCGAAGGCGGCGATGGCCTTGTTAAGCGACGCCGGGTCGACGCTGGCCACGAAACGCACCTGCACGGCGGGGTCGGCGAAGCGCGCCAGCGCCTTGACCAGCAGTCGCGGGCCAAGGTCCGACCCGCCGATGCCGATATGAATCAGCTGGCTGATCGGTTTCCCCGTCGCCCCGCGCCGGGTGCGGGCGCGGATGGCGCGGGCGAAGGCGCGGCACTGTTCGCGCACCGCCGCGGCCTGGGCCAGCGCGTCCGCCGCCGCGCCGCTGCCGCGCAGCGCCATGTGCAGGGCCGCCCGCCCTTCGGTGCGGTTCACAAGCTCGCCCGCCGCCATGTCACGGCTTTTCGCCGCCAGGCCGCAGGCTTCGGCGAAGTCCGTCAGCGCGTCAAAGGCCTTGCGGGAGAACCCCTGCTTGGAGAAATCGAAATGCAGACCGGCGGCGTCGAAGGCCAGCGCCTGCGCCCGGTCCGGCTCGGCCGCGAACCAGTCACGCGCGTCCTTTCCCGCCTCGGCGCGAGCGAGAGCGTCAAGGGCGGCCAGCGCGGCTTCACGGGTTGCGGGCATCGCGGTCATCCACAGGCTTTCAAGGCTGGTAGCGCGCGGCGATGGCGCGATCAAGCGCGGGCGCGGCGCCAGTCTTGCTTCACCTGACAGGAGAATCCAGAAACGGGAATTCGCCTATGCGCGCCATCGCCGCCCTGATCGCCCTGATGCTGCTCGCCGCCCCAGCCCAGGCCGGGCCAGGCGCGGACCTGGCCGCCATGGCCGAACCGCTGCGGACCGAGGCGCGGGCGCGTGCGGAGGCTCTGTTCTCCCGCCCCGGCGCGGCGGCGGAGCCGCTGTCCGCGGATGATCCCTTCATCGCCGATGTCGAGACCTTCGCGGCGCACACGGCGTATCTGGGGCGCCTTGCCGACGCCGGCGGCCCGCCAACCGATCTGGGCTGTATTTTCCGCGGCATGGCGCAGGATGCGGAAACCCGTCTGTCAGGCCTGCCGGCGGAAGCCAGCGCAGCGGACCAGGCGCGCGTCTATCTGGCCATGGCGCGGCTGTTCGAACATGCCGGCGTCATCGGCCCGATGCTGGACGACGAGCAAAACGAAAACGGCGGCGCTTCCGCGCCGCCGCCTTCCTGTCCGGTGATCCGGGACGCAGGCTAGGGTCAGGACCCTAGGATCAGTTGGCCTGACCCGCCGGCGCGCCGCCCTGCTCCTGCGCGCGGCGTTGCATGGAGCGATTGATGATCGCCTCCCAGCGCATCAGCGAGATGAAGTGGGCGTAGATGGCGCCCAGATAGCCATTGCTGCGCAGTTCGGCCAGCGTTTCCGCCGGCAGCGCCTGGAACTTTTCCTCGTCGACGCCGAAATACTCAGCGATCTTCACGGGCTTCGGCTCGCCGCCCTCGGGCGGAGGCGCGTTGATGCTCAGCTCTTTCTTGTGCAGCAGCCCCAGCTCCACGATGCGCTTCACGAACGCCTCGGTGATCTGGGTGTCGGATTCGAAGGCGCTGACGAACTGGATGGCGTTCTCGACGATCTGGGTCGGCTCGCCGTTCTCGTCGAAGAACGGGAAGTCCGGCTTGTCGGAGATCATGTCCGAGGCGCGGTCGATGCATACGGTCGAGGGCTGGCCGTCGGTGTTGGCGGCGCTCACGAAAGGATAACGGCGCACGAAGGCCGGCACCACCGCGTCGAGATTGAAGAAGCCCTTGTCGTCGATAAACAGGTTTTCTCCCGGGCGCAGGCCCATCACCAGCACCGGCAGCTTGTTCTCGCCGATGAAGATGATCGGATAATGCCCGCAGGCGATGCCGAACTCGCCCATCAGCGCAGGCACGAAATGCGCCTCGCGCAGGAACTCGAACGGACGTTCGACAGTCTTGATGCCAAGATTGCGGTGGCGCTGGCGGTGCAGCGGCTCGGGCTGCTTGTACAGCGGCACGGCGCCGGAGATTTTCGGCTCGTCGTTGGGCGCGGCGTCAGCCATGACGGTTTCCCCCTGAAAAATGTTGCGCGCTTGATAACGGATTAGCCGGCGCGGGACAACGCGCCGGCGCAGACTTGTTCAGCACCAGGAATGCAAGGGGCGGGCCGCGACCGGCCCGCCCCCGCGACGGCGGTCAGAAGCTGGCCGCCAGCGCGACGCGGAAACTGCGGCCCGGCAGGGGCAGCCGGTCCTTCAGATAGGAGGTGTGAAGGCGCGCCTCCGCGTCGGTCAGGTTCCGCCCCTCCAGGATCAGGCGCACATTCCGGTTCTCGAACGGGCGGGCGACGAAGGAGGCGTTGACCAGGGTATAGCCGTCCGTCGGCAGTTCATGCGCCGCGGTGCGGGACTGGCTGTCGGCCCAGACGACCTCGACGCGCGCGGATCCGAAATCCCGCTCGGCCTCCAGCCCCAGCGTCGCCGATAGCGGCGGAATCCGCGGCGGCGCGCCGCCGCCGGACAGGCTGGCGCGCACATAGTCCGCCGACAGGTCGCCCGTGAAATCCCAGCCGAAGGCGGCGCCCAGCTCGCGCGTGACGCGCCCCTCGAAGCCCCAGAAGCGGGCGTCTGTCTGGCGGTATTCGAACACAGGCAGGCCGTGATCCTCATCCCCGGTGGGGAAGATGTCGATGAAGCCGTCGTAAGAAGCGTGATAGACGGCCCCTTCCAGACGCCAGCCCTCGCGGCGAACACGAGCGGTCAGCTCCGCCGACATGGCGCGCTCGATGCCCAGGTCCGGATCACCGATCTCGATATTGCCTGTCGCCAGGTGCGGGCCGTCTGCAAACAGCTCCGCGTCGCGCGGGGCGCGCTCGCTGCGCGCCAGCGTCGCGGCGACGAACACGCCGTCCGCCGGGCGCATGAAAACCGAGCCCGACAGGCTGACCGGGCTGAAGCTGCGGTTGGCGGTCGAGGTATAGAGCCGCCGGCGCTCGGTGCGCACGCCCGCCTCCAGCCCCCAGCCGCCGGCGTCATAGCGTTCGACCGCGAACACGCCGATGTCGTCGGTGCGCACCGGCGGCATAAGGCTCTCAGGCCCGATGGCCGAAAAGTCACGCTGGAAAGCCTGCATCCCGACGGCGCCGGAGAAGCCCCCGATCTCGCGCCGGCGCAGCTCCAGCCGCGCCTCCCAGCCCTCGGCCGTGAAGACGGTTCCGTGACCGTGATCGTCGTCGTCATCATCGTCGTCATGGTGATGGCCATGGCCGTGATCGTCGTCCTCGATCTCGCGGTGTTCGTAATCGGCGCGGGCGAAAGCGAAGCGCACCCGCTCGAACAGCGCGCCGTCAAAGCGCAGCTCGCCACGCAGGTCGAGCCGGTCCTGCTTCATCACCAAGCGCGGCGTTTCGTCATCGTGGTCATGATCGTGATCATCGTCGTCATCATCGTGATGATCGTCATCGTCCTCATGGGCGTGGAAGGGCAGGCCGTATTCGGCGTCGGTCCGCCGCCAGGCGAGGCCGACGAAGCCCCAGTCGCCGACCAGCGACGCGCCCAGCGAGCCAGTGCGGAATTCATAGTCCGAATTCGGAATCCGGCCATGGACGTCGTGATCGTCATCATGATCATCGTCGTCGTCATCATGATCGTCATGGCCATGCTCGGCGCGCAGCCGCGCGGATTCGGCGTAGCCGGGGATGTCGTAATCGCCGGCGCGGCGTTGCATGCCCTCGGCGTGGAAGACGAACGGGCCAGCGCCGAGGCGCAGGCGGCCGGCGATCTGGTCGCCGCGGTCGACGCTGGTGTAGCCGGCGTAGACGCGGCCCTCGAACCCGCCTTCCGGCGCTGCTTCCGGCACGCGGCCGTCGATGACGTTGACCACGCCGCCGATGGCGCCGCCGCCGTAAGCGATCGCCGCCGGACCGCGCAGGATTTCGATGCGTTCCGCCTCCAGCGCCTCGGCCGCGACGGCGTGGTCGGGGCTGGACGTGGAATCGTCGATCAGGCCGAGCCCGTTCGACAGCACCATGACCCGGTCGCCGCCGAGGCCGCGGATCACCGGCCGCCCGGCGGCGGGGCCGAACCAAGTCGAGCTGATCCCCGGCTCGTGCTTGAGCACGTCGGCGAGATTGGCGCCGTGATGTTCGAGGATGTGGTCAATGCTGATCACTTCCACCGATCCCACCATTTCGTCGGAGAGGGTGCGCAGCGGCGTCGAAGTGACGACGATCACCTCGTGATGCTCATGCCCGCGGCGCTGGGCATCGACGTTCGCATCACTTTCGGCCAGGGCGGGCGTGGCGAAAACGGCGAGGGCGCAGGAAGACAACAACAGGCGGCGCATGAAGGACTCCGTGGATAGCGATGATGGCGAAGCAGAAAGTGTGATAATATAACATAGCACGTGACGCAAGCGCGCCCCCTCGCCTTCGGCGCCGTTTCAGGATTAAAAATGCGCAACATGCAGTCCTCCGATTCCCTTTCCTCCACCCTTGCCCGCGCCGAAAAGCTGTGCGCGCGGCACGGCTGGAAGCTGACGCCGGTGCGCCGGCGGGTGCTGGAGCTGCTGCTGGCCGCCGACGGGCCGGTGAAGGCCTATGACCTGCTGGAGGGGCTGAAGCCCGGCCCCGGCGCGGCGAAACCGCCGACAGTGTACCGGGCGCTGGATTTCCTGATGCAGGCGGGGCTGGCCCACAAGGTGGAGGCGCTGAACGCCTATATAGGCTGCGTGCACGCCGCCGAGACCGGCGGGGTGGAGCTGTATATCTGCGCCAATTGCGGCTCGGTGGAGGAGCGCCACGGCGCACCCGCCCCGGCCAAGGCCCCCGCAGGCTGGGCCATCGACCGCTCGGTGGTCGAGCATTACGGCCGCTGCTCCGCCTGCGCCCGTCTTAGCGCCTGAGCCCCAGACACGCCTGCGGCGCCGCGCGCCGGACCGCCGCCGTCAACCCCGGCGCATGAAAGGCGAGGCGCGGGTTCACGCGCACACCGCCCTCGCGCAAGCGCGCCGCCGTCCAGTGATTGCACATCTTGAACAGGTGAAAGCTTCCGCGCGCCTCCACGAACACGCTCATTCCCGGGACATGCCCCTCCTGGATCACCTGCGGCGCGCCGGAGCCGTCAAGGACGAAACTGTCCGCGATCCCTTCCGTCAACCGCCGCAGCCCGGCGCCGGAAACCGCCACGTCCGTCATTTCCAGCGCCGGCCAGATCCGCGCCTCGACGGGTTCGTTCGCGGCGATGACCAGCATCGTCGACGGGCCGGGGAAGATCGCCCGCGCTCCGTCCACAAAGCCCGGAGAGCGGTTGCGGTAGAAGTCGCGCTCGCCCCAGCCGATCAGGAAATAGCGCGCCTGCGGGAACAGGGCGCGCGCTGGATGGGTTTCTTCCAGCGCCTCCGCCGGCAGAGCGATGGCGGTGTGCCAGCCGTTCGACCACACCCTCACCACGGCGCAATCACCCTCCATGGGTGGTGGCGCCGATACCGGCGCGGCGCAGGCGGCCAACAACAGGGCTACGCAGACGGCGAACAGGCGCAGGGCTGCGGACAGGCGGGGCATGGGAAAGTAATAGCGCCGTAACGCCTTGCGTCATATAACGCGATACGTTATAAAGCGCCATGATCCGCGGTTTTGCAAACCGGGAGACGGCGACGATCTGGGCCGGCCGGCGAAGCCGCAAGCTGCCGCCCGATATTCAGGCCGCCGCCCTGCGCAAGCTGCGGATGCTCAATCAGGCGCGCGTTCTGGCCGATCTGCGGATTCCGCCCGGCAACCGGCTGGAGGCCCTGAAAGGAGACCGCCGCGGTCAACATTCGATCCGCATCAACGGCCAGTGGCGGATCTGTTTCATCTGGCGCGACGGAGGCGCTGACCATGTCGAGATCGTCGACTATCACGGCTGACGCGGGCCTGCTGCCCAACCCGCACCCCGGGGATATCCTGCTGGAGGAGTTCCTGAAGCCGATGGGGCTGAGTCAGAACGCCCTCGCCCGCGCCCTGCGCGTGCCGCCGCGCCGCATCAACGAGATCGTGCTGGGCAAGCGCGCCGTGACCGCCGACACCGATCTGCGGCTGGCGCGCTATTTCGGCGTCTCGGAAGGCTTCTTCCTCGGCTTGCAGGCCGATCACGACCTGATGGCCCGGCGGCGCGAAATCGGCTCAGACCTCGACGGCATCAGCCCGCGGGCGGCGTAACCCTAAGGTTCTGTCCCTACACCTCCAGCCGCCAGGCCGGTTTGGCGACGGCGGCCTTGCCGGTCAGGCGCGATGCGTCCACCGGTCCGGCCCCGTCCGGCGCCGGGATGCTGTCCGCCCCCACCAGCGCGTCGGCGCGGCCGCCAAGCGCCTCGCAGGCGTGCTTGGCGGGGGCGACCGCGTCGCCCTGGATGGTCTGCGTCACGCCGTCATAGATCGGCGCGCGCACGGTCTCGGTGGCGCCGCGGGCGATCCCGGCCTTGAAGATCAGGCTGTCCGCATCCGGAAAACGTTCGGCCAGCGCGACGCGCTCGGCGCGCCACAGCCGGGCGCATTCGCGGGCCGTCTCTATGGCGGCGGGGATGTATTCGCCGCTGGCCCAGCACAGGATCATGCCGTCGCCGGTGAAGGCCGAGACCATGCCGCGGCGCGCCCGCGCCACGCCCGCGGCGGCGAAGCACCAGCGCTCCAGCGCCGCGTTGAAAAGCGGTCGGCGGACGGGATCACGGAAAAACGCCGTGGCGCCGGTGATGTCGGTCACCAGCACGACGGCGTCTTCAAGGTCGAACGGCCCGCCGGAGGTTTTTGACTCCGGCGCCGCCATTCAATAGCCCGCCTTGCCGAGTTCCTCGTCCAGCTCGGGCAGCGCCTTGAACAGGTCCGCCACCAGGCCATAGTCGGAGACTTGGAAGATCGGGGCTTCCTCGTCCTTGTTGATGGCGACGATGACCTTGGAGTCCTTCATGCCCGCCAGATGCTGGATCGCGCCCGAAATGCCGACGGCGATATACAGCTCCGGCGCCACGACCTTGCCGGTCTGGCCGACCTGGAAATCGTTGGGCACATAGCCGGCATCCACCGCGGCGCGGCTGGCGCCGACGGCGGCGTTCAGCCGGTCGGCGATCTTGTCCAGCAGTTTGAAATTGTCGCCGGACGCCATGCCACGCCCGCCGGAGATCACGATCTTCGCCGCCGTCAGCTCCGGCCGGTCGGACTTCGACAACTCGGCCTTGACGAAGGCGGCCTTGAACGGGCCTTTCGGTGCCTCGATGCTCTCCACCTTCGCCGAACCGCCGTCGCCGGCCTTGTCGAAGGTGGTGGGGCGCACGGTGATAACCTTTTTGGCGTCCTTCGACTTGACCGTCATCATCGCATTGCCGGCATAGACCGGGCGCACGAAGGTGTCCGGCCCCTCCACCGCCGAGATGTCGGAAATCTGCATCACGTCCAGCTTCGCGGCCACGCGCGGCATGAAGTTCTTGCCGGTGGTGGTGGCGGGCGTGAGGATCGCGTCATAGCCATCGGCCAGCGGAACGATCAGCGCCTCGAACGCCTCGGCGACCGGGTTCTTGAACACCTCGCCGTCGGCGTGCAGCACCTTGCGCACGCCGTCGATCTTCGCGGCGGCTTCGGCCACCGCGCCGGCGCCTGATCCGGCGACCAGCACGTCGATATCGCCACCGATGCCGGCGGCGGCGGTGACCGCGGCGCGGGTCGCGTCGTTCAGCGACTTGTTGTCATGTTCGGCGACGACGAGAACGGCCATCACAGCACCCCCGCATTCTTCAGCTTGCCGACCAGGTCGGCGACGCTTTCAACCTTGATCCCCGCCTCGCGCTTCGGCGGTTCGGCGACCTTGACCACTTCCAGACGCGGGGCGATGTCGACGCCATAGTCGCCGGGCGCCTTCATGGCGATCTCCTTGCGCTTGGCCTTCATAATGTTGGGCAGGCTGGCGTAGCGCGGCTCGTTCAGACGCAGATCGGTGGTGACCACGGCCGGCAGTTTCACCTCGACCGTCTCCAGCCCGCCGTCGATCTCGCGCGTCACATGCAGCGCACCGTCCTTGACCTCGACCTTCGAGGCGAAGGCGGCCTGCGGCCAGTCCAGCAGCGCGGCCAGCATCTGGCCGGTCTGGTTGGCGTCGTCGTCGATCGCCTGCTTGCCCAGCAGCACGATGTCCGGCTTTTCTTCGTCGACGATCTTCGCGAGGATTTTCGCCACCGCCAGCGGCTCCACCGCCTGGTCGGTCTGCACGAGCACGCCGCGGTCGGCGCCCATGGCCAGCGCGGTGCGGATGGTCTCCTGCGCCTGCGCCGGGCCGACCGAGACGACCACGGTTTCGGTCGCCTTGCCCTGTTCCTGCAAGCGCACGGCTTCTTCCACCGCGATCTCGCAGAACGGGTTCATCGACATCTTGACGTTGGCGAGATCGACGCTCGTCTTGTCGGGCTTCACCCGCACTTTCACATTGGCGTCGACCACCCGTTTGACGGGGATGAGAATCTTCATCCGTCAGCTCCGGTTTGATGCGCGCGGGGAACCCCGCGGCGGCAGGGTTAAAAGGCTGGCGCGAACCTGCCGCCGCAAGGCGGCGCTGTCAACGCGGGCGCGGCGCATGGCCGCTTTGCAGGGCGGCATGCGCCGGCGAACCGTAAAACCGCCCGCCAGCGTACAGGGTGAACGCCGCTACTCCGCCGGCAGGTCGTTGGCGGCGCGCGCTTTCATCTGGTCGAACTGCGCCCAGACGCCGTCGTCGCCATGCCATTCGCCGCGCGTGGCGGCCTTGGAATATTCCGTCGCCCGCGTCTCGAAGAAATTGGCGTGCTCGACCCCGTTCAGCATCTCGCTCAACCAGGGCAGCGGGTGGCGGGAAACGCCATAGACCGGCTCCAGCTTCAGCTGCTTCAGGCGCCAGTCGGCGATGTAGCGGATATAGGCCTTGATGTCGGCGGCGGTCATGCCTTCCACCTCGCCCATCTCGAAGGCGAGATCGATGAACTTGTCCTCCAGCCCCACCACCGTCTTGCAGCATTCGACGATGTCGGCCTTCACCTGTTCCGTCAGCGCGCCGGTCTCTTCGGCGAAGTCGTGGAACAGGCGGATCATGCCTTCGCAATGCAGGCTTTCGTCGCGCACGCTCCAGCTGACGATCTGGCCCATGCCCTTCATCTTGTTGAAGCGCGGGAAATTCATCAGCATCGCGAAGCTGGCGAACAGCTGCAGCCCCTCGGTGAAGGCGCCGAACATGGCCAGCGTGCGCAGGATGTCGGCGTCGTCCGCCACCCCGAAACGCTGCATGTAATCGTGCTTGTCCTTCATCGCCTCGTATTCGAGGAAGGCCGAGAATTCGGTGTCCGGCATTCCGATGGTTTCCAGCAGCAGCGCGTAGGCGGCGATGTGCACGGTCTCCATGTTCGAAAACGCCGAGAGCATCATCTTGATCTCGACCGGTTTGAACACGCGCGCATAGCGCTCCATGTAATTGTCGTTCACCTCGACGTCGGACTGGGTGAAGAAGCGGAAAATCTGCGTCAGCAGATTGCGTTCCTGGTCCGACAGCTTGCCCGCCCAGTCCTTGCAATCCTCGCCCAGCGGCACCTCTTCCGGCATCCAGTGCACCTGCTGCTGCTTCTTCCAGAAGTCGTAGGCCCACGGATAGCGGAACGGCTTGTAGGAATAGCTGGGGGTCAGCAGGCCCGGACGGGCGGACGGCGCGGCGGACTGGCTCATGGGGCGGGCATCCCTGCAATGATGGTGAATCGGCGCAAGGGCCGATTAACAACATATTGGGGTTAACCGTCCGTTGGCGTCTACCCCTTGCGGCGCCGCAATCCACAGACCGGCGCCGAAATTCAGCCCTTGCATTCATATAAAGACATCTTTATACGCTTATGTGCGCCGATTTGATGACCAGCTTGCGGGCGCGTGAACAAGTGCGGCTAAAGCGGATCGAGCCTGTGCGCGCTCCTTGCGGCGCGTGCGCGCCCATCCCCTTCGGCGTCCGCGCGTTCGCCCCGCGAAACGACAAGGACGCCGGACATGACCCTCGCCGCCAGCACCCTCGCCTCTGAAACACGCCGCCATGCGCCGCGCGCCGGCCTGCGCCCGCTGCGGGCGGTGATGTTCGGCTGCGGCGTCGTCGGAGGCGGGGTGATGGACGGGCTGCAAGGACTGCCGGGGCTGAAGCTGGCCGCCGTGGTGACGCGGCTACCGCGCCCCGGAACGGCGGACGGGCCGCGGCGGCTAATCGACGCGACAGACGCCTTTGGCCTTGCGCCCGATCTGGTGATCGAAGCCTTGCCTGATATCGCGCTGGCCGAACAGGTTCTGGAACGCGCGATTGAGGCTGGTGCGGCGGTGGTCAGCGCCAACAAGGCCGTTGTCGCCCGGCGGCCGGATCTTGAGGCGCGGGCCAGAGCGCAGGGAACGCCGTTCCTGTATTCCGCGGCCGTCGGCGGCGGCGTTCCGGTGCTGGAGACACTGCACGATCTGCGGCGGCGGGGGCGCGCCGTGACCGGCGTGCGCGGCGTCGCCAACGGCACGTCGAACTTCGTGCTCGACCGGCTCGCCACCGGAGAAAGCCTTGCATCCGCCGTCGCCGCCGCACAGGCGGCGGGCTTCGCCGAGGCCGACCCGTCGGCCGATCTCGACGGCCGCGACGCCGCGGCGAAGCTCGCCTTGATCGCGCGGGCCTGCGACGTGCTTATCGACCCCCGTTCCATTCCCGCCGCCAGCATTCGCGACCTCCCCAATGGCGCGGCGGCGGAGGCGGCGCGGCGGGGCCTGCGCCTGCGCCAGGTCGCCGAACTGGCGCTGGACGCCCATGGCCCCGCCGCCCGCATCCTGCTGCGCGCCCTGCCCGGATCCGACCCGCTGGCGCGGACGCAGGACGAGGAGAACTGTTTCGTCCTGCATCTGCGGGACGGCGAGACCCTGACCCTGACCGGCAAGGGCGCCGGCCGCGGACCGACGGCCGCATCGGTTCTGGGCGATGTCGGGCGCGTGCTTTCGGCATGGGGGCGGCGATGACGCACCAGCCCCTCGCCGCGCTGGCCGCGACGGACATTTTCACCGAAGTCCGGCTGGCCGATGGCCGCCGCGTCCCGGTGGCCGGCCATGTCGACGGCCCGCCGGACGCCCCGGCCGTGCTGGTGCTGGGCGGGGTGTCGGCGCACCGCCGCGCCGCGCGCTGGTGGGCCGCGCAGTGCGGCCCGGGCAAGGCGCTGGACACAAGCCGGGTCCGCGTCATCGGCGCCGACTTCCTGGGCGAGGCGGCGGCGCCCTTCCCCAGCACCGAAGACCAGGCGCGGGCGGCGCTGGCCGTGGCCGATGCGGCGGGCGTTGACCGCTTCGCCGTCATCGGCGCCTCCTATGGCGGCATGATCGCGCAGCACATCGCCGCCCTGGCGCCGGAACGCGTCAGCGAAGCGGTGATCATCAGCGCCGCCGAGCGCGCCGCGCCGCTGGCCCGCGCCTGGCGCTCGATCCAGCGCGAGACGGTGGAACTGGCCCTGCGCCATGGCGACGGCGCGGCGGGGGTCGACATCGCCCGGCGCCTGGCCATGACCACCTACCGCACGCCCGGCGAGATCGACCGGCGTTTCCGCGACGCGCCGCCGGACAGCCGCGACGCGGCGGGGCCTGAAGCCTGGCTGGCCGCGCGCGGCGCCGATTACGCGGCCAAGGTCAGCCCGCAACGCTTCCTGGCCCTGTCGCGGTCGATGGACGCCCACGAGGCCGATGCGGCGCGCATCGCCTGTCCGGCGCATTTCGTCGCCGTCGCCGGCGATCTGCTGGTCCCGGCCGAGGATGTCGCCGCCGCCGCCGGGCGCGCGGCGCAGGGGCGGCTGAGCGTGCTCTGCTCGCCCTTTGGCCATGACGCCTTCCTGAAGGAGGAAGCGGCCTTCGCCCGCCTGCTGGCCCCGGTGGCGGAGCGGGCGCGGTGAGCGCCGCCATCGACACCCGCGCCGCGCAGGCCGGCATCAACACCGACCCCGGTTGGGGCGCGGTGACGCCGCCTCTGCATCTGTCCACCGCCTTCCGGCGCGCGGCGGCGGACGCGCCCGGCGCCTTCGACTACGCCCGCACCGACAATCCGTCCCGGCGCCTGCTGGCCGATGTGCTGGCGGAGCTGGAAGGCGGCGAGGGCGCGGTGGTCACGGCGTCGGGCATGGCGGCCATCGACCTGCTGCTGAACGACCTGCCCGCCGGGGCGCGAGTGGTGTGTTCGCATGACGCCTATGGCGGAACCCGGCGACTATTCGACGCCCGCTCCAAACAAGGGCGCATCGCCGTCACCTATGCCGACACCGGCGATCTCGCGGCGCTGGAGAGGGCGTTGCGGGACGGCGCGGCGCTGGTGCTGGTCGAGACGCCGTCGAACCCGCGGCTGCGGATCAGCGACATCGCCGCCTGCGCGGCGCTGGCCCGTCAGGCGGGCGCGAAACTGGCCGTGGACAACACCGTGCTTTCGCCGGCGCTGCAGCGGCCATTGACGCTGGGCGCCGACTATTCCGTGCAATCGGCCACCAAGCTGCTGAACGGGCATTCCGACATGGTAGGCGGCGCCGTGGCCTGCGCGCGCACGGAAGAGGCGGAGCGTCTTGCCTGGTGGGCGAACTGCGCCGGAACCGGCGGCGCGGCCTTCGATTGCTGGCTGGCGCTGAGAGGGCTGCGCACCCTGCCGCTGCGGGCGCGGGCGCAGAGCGAGGCGGCGCTGCGCATCGCACGCTGGCTGGCGGCGCGCGGCGATGTGGGCGTCGATTATCCCGGCCTGCCGGACCATCCCGGCCATGCGCTGGCCGCGCGCCAGCAGACGGGCTTCGGCCCGCTGCTGAGCTTCGCGCCCCGGGGCGGGACGAAGCGCGCCCGGGCCGTGGTGAAGCGGTTACGTCTGTTCACGCTGGCGCAGTCGCTGGGCGGGGTGGAGAGCCTGGCCTGCATCCCGGCGCTGATGACCCATGCGGCGATGAGCGCGGCGGCGCGCGCCGGGGCCGGGGTCGGCGACGATCTGATCCGCTTGTCATGCGGGCTGGAGGCGGCGGAGGACCTGATCGCCGATCTGGAGCAGGGCTTGGGCGGTCCGCCTACCAGCGGCGGGAGAAGCTGATCGCGGCGAAATTCTCGTCGCTGTCGAACTCTGTGACGCCGGAGCGGTAACGCGTCTCGCGCCGCACATAGGCCAGCGACAGGTCCATCGACTCGCCGACGCGCATCGCGAAGCCGGCCTGCAGGTCGCCGATCACGGCGTAGGTTTCCAGGCGCATGGCGCGCTGGAAGTCGAACCCCTGGCGGGGATCGTAAAGCAGCGCATGGCGCTCCGCCCCCGCGAAGGCGAACCAGCGCGGCCGTTCGCCGATATCGGAGTGGTGCTGGCCGATGCGGATCTGGGCGCCGGCGCCGGCGACAGACCCGTCCGGCCCGACGCTGAAGGCCGCGCGCGGCGCCATGTCGATGTCGAACAGCGCGCCGAACTCGCCGGTCAGGAAGGCGGAGGAATAATCCAGCGCGAAGCTCGGCCGCATTTCGATCGCGGGATCGATCAGCGCCCGGTGGTCGCCGGAGGCGAAAGGCTGGAAAGCCTGGTGGACCACCGAAGCTTCGGCGGGCGAATAGACGGAGAAGGAGAAACCGGATTCCGGCGCGCTCCAGGATTCGGCCCCCGCGCCGTGCAGCGCGATCAGCGCCCCCGGCGCGGTCGACCTGAACGACAGGGCCGATTGAGCGAAACGCGCCGCGGCGGGCGTCAGCGCCGGCGTCTCCTCGGCCAGCAGGCCATCGCGAACCGAGGTCGACGGGCTCCACCCCGCGCTCTGCGCGGCGACCGGCGCGGCGCACAGCGCCGCCGCGCCCGCCAGAGCGAGCGACCGCGCGCCTAAGCCTTGCGCGGCGATCCGGAATGGCTGCAACCCGGGCATGCGCATGCCTCCCTGCGAAGCGCCTGCGAGGTTATTTTTAGCACATCAGGTTGTGAACGGGTTCTGAATTTTTATTACTGCATTGACGGAGCATTGACGGCGCGGCGCCGGGGCAACACCCGCAGGACCGTTCTACTGGCAGGCCAGGCATTCCTCGTAATCGGTGCGCGCGCCCGTTTCTTCCACGGCGGCGGCCTTGGCCGACCCGTTGGCGAAGGCCGTGCGCTGCACTGATTTCGAGCGGCAATAATAGAGCGACTTCACGCCCTTCTCCCATGCCGTCCAGTGCAGCATGTGCAGGTCCCATTTGTCGGCGTCTCCGGGCAGGAACACGTTCAGCGACTGCGCCTGGCAGATATAGGGCGTGCGGTCGGCGGCGTGTTCGATCACCCAGCGCTGATCGATCTCGAAAGCGGTGCGGAACAACGCCTTCTCGTGCTCGTCCAGACAATCGAGATGCTGGACCGAGCCCTCGTGCTCGAGGATCGAGGCCCAGATCTCGGGCGTGTTGGCGCCCCTGGCCTCCAGCTTCGCCTCCAGATGCGGATTCTTGACCGGGAACGAACCGGACAGCGTCTTGTGGACATAGAAATTCGCCGGGATCGGCTCGATTCCGGCGCTGGTCCCGCCGCAGATGATCGAGATAGACGCCGTCGGCGCGATCGCCAGCTTGTGCGAGAAGCGCGCCTTGACGCCGTTTTCCCCGGCGTCGGGGCAGGCGCCACGTTCTTCCGCCAGCTTCACCGAGGCCGCGTCCGCCGCCTGACGGATATGCTTGAAGATCTTCAAATTCCACGACTTGGCCAGCGCCGATTCAAACGGCGCGTTCATCGCCTGCAGGAAGGAGTGGAACCCCATCAGGCCGAGGCCGACCGAGCGTTCACGCGTCGCCGAATACACGGCGCGGCTCATCTCCGGCGGGGCGCGTTCGATGAAATCGGTCAGCACGTTGTCGAGAAAGCGGAACACGTCCTCGATGAAGTCTGGATGGTCCTTCCATTCCAGGAATTTCTCGGCGTTCAGCGACGACAGGCAGCACACCGCCGTGCGGTCGCGCCCTGTGTGGTCGACGCCGGTGGGCAGCATGATCTCCGAACACAGGTTCGACTGGCGCACCTTCAGGCCGAGCTTGCGCTGGTGCGCGGGCAGCGCCTTGTTCACCGTATCGGAGAAGATGATGTAGGGCTCGCCGGTCTGCAGTCGCAGTTCCAGCAGTTTCTGCCACAGCTTGCGGGCGCTGACTGTTTTCACCACCGCGTCCGATTTCGGCGAGCGCAGCTCGAAATCGGCGTCGTCGCGCACCGCCTCCATGAAGGCGTCGGTGATGTTGACGCCATGGTGCAGGTTCAGGCTCTTGCGGTTGAAGTCGCCGGAGGGTTTGCGGATCTCCAGGAATTCCTCGATCTCCGGGTGGTGGATGTCGAGATACACCGCCGCCGAACCGCGCCGCAGCGAACCCTGCGAGATGGCCAGCGTCAGCGAATCCATCACCCGGATGAAGGGAATGATGCCGCTGGTCTGGCCGTTCTGGCCCACCTTCTCGCCGATGGAGCGCACCGAGCCCCAATAGGTGCCGATGCCGCCGCCATTGGAGGCCAGCCAGACATTCTCGTTCCAGGCGCCGACGATGTCGTCCAGCGAATCGCCCACCGCGTTCAGGAAGCAGGAGATCGGCAGGCCGCGATCGGCGCCGCCATTGGACAGAACCGGGGTGGCCGGCATGAACCACAGGTTCGACATATAGTCGTAAAGCCGCTGCGCATGGGCGTCGTCGTCGGCGTAGGATTTCGCCACGCGCGCGAACATGTCCTGATTTGATTCGCCTGGCAGGAGATAACGATCGGCGAGCGTCTTCTTGCCGAACTCGGTCAGCAGTGAATCACGCGAATGATCGATGCGAACGGTCTCGACAAGGCGCAGATGCGCGGCGCCGGACGCCGCACGCGGCTTGCCGCGGCGCGCACGGTCCCCATCCGCTTCCTTTGCGCTGACCGCTGTCCCGGTCGCAAAATCCGCTGGCGTCATCGCCCTTTACTCCCCCGGATCGCGGCGCAATTCGCCCCCGTCGCGCGAAAACGCCTTTCGCGCCGCGTATGTTCAAAGCCCATGATTGTGTGTCAGCCCCTGCGAGCCGACCCAACATATAGTGGATCAAGCCGCGCAGCCCGGTCAACGGGGGGAAGGGTCCGAACCCGGATTTTTTCGTTAACGAATCCCTAATCGCCTGTCTGGGCAGGTGATAAAAATTTACCTGCCGGAGGGCGGGGGAATCCGCGCCGTCCGTCAGCCGAGATTCAGCAATTCCGGATCACCGCCCTGCGCCGCGATATTCACCGTCACCGTGCGCTCGGAAGCGAAACGGGCGAGATAGTGCGGCCCGCCCGCCTTCGGGCCGGTGCCCGACAGGCCCTCGCCGCCGAAGGGCTGCACGCCGACCACGGCGCCGATCATGTTGCGGTTCACATAGACGTTGCCGGCGGGCACCGCGGCCGTCACCGCGTCCTGGAACGCCTGCAGGCGCGAATGCACGCCCAGCGTCAGGCCATAGCCCTTGGCGGCCAGCGCGGCGCAGGTCTTCTCAAGGTCTTTGCGCCTGTAGCGCACGACATGAAGGATCGGACCGAACTCCTCTTCCTCCAGCAGGTCCAGCGACGGCAGCTCGACCAGCGCCGGGCCTAGGAAACTGCCGGTTTTGTAAAGCGGGCCGGGGTCGAGCTGCTTGATCACCTTCGCCTGTTCGCGCATCCGCGCCATGTGGGCCTCCAGCCCGTCGCGCGCGCGCTCGTCGATCACCGGGCCGACATCGGTGGCCGGATCGGCGGGGTCGCCGATTTTCAGTTCGTCCATCGCGCCGGACAGGCCCTCGATCAGCGAATCCGCCGTCTCCTCGGGCAGGAAAATCACCCGCAGCGCCGAACAGCGCTGCCCCGCCGAGCCGAAGGCGCTCAGCACCGCGTCGTCGACCACCTGCTCCTTCAGGGCCGAGGTGTCGACGAACATGCCGTTCAGTCCGCCGGTCTCGGCGATCAGCACCGGGATCGGCCCCTTGGTGCCGGCCAGCGCCGAATTGATGCGCCGCGCCACGGCGGTGGAGCCAGTGAAGGCGACGCCGGCGACACGGTCGTCAGAGGTCAGCTTCGCCCCGACCTTCGATCCCGGCCCGATCACCAGGTGCAGCACGTCGGCCGGAACCCCGGCCTTGTGGAACAGTTTCACCGCCTCATGGGCGATCAGCGAGGTCTGCTCGGCCGGCTTGGCCAGCACGGCGTTGCCCGCCGCCAGCGCCGCGGCCACCTGGCCGGTGAAGATGGCGAGCGGGAAGTTCCACGGGCTGATGCACACGAACACGCCGCGGCCCTTCAGGTGCAGGTGGTTCGTTTCGCCCGCCGGCCCCGGCAGGCGTTCCGGCGCGCCGAATTTCGCCTCGGCCTCGGCGGCGTAATAGCGGCAGAAATCCACCGCCTCGCGCACTTCGGCCACACCGTCGGCCAGCGTCTTGCCCGCCTCGCGCGCCATCAGCGCGATCAGACGGCCGGCGTGCTTCTCCATCGCGTCCGCCATGGCGCGCAGGATCTCCGCCCGCGCCGGGCCGCCCTTGCGGTCCCAGCCGGGCTGCGCCTTCGCGGCGGCGGCGAAGGCGCGCTCGATATCGGCCTCGCCGGCGTGACTGACGCTGCCCAGCGTGCGCGAACGATCGGCTGGGCTGGTGACGGGGTGGCCGTCGCCCTTCGGAGTCTCGCCGCAGATGATCGGCCCGGCGGAAAGCGGGTCGGCCTTGTCGAAGGCGGCCAAGGCGGCGGCGAAGCGTTCGCGCGTCGCGGCCTGGGAGAGATCGATGCCTTGCGAGTTCATGCGTCCGGGTCCGTAGAGCTGGGGGGGTGTCGGGATTTTCGGATGCGGGGCCGGCGCGGCGCCGCCCAGGACCTCGAACGGCCCGCGGGCGACCGCCTCAGGGGGAACTTTCGCATCCAGGAAGGAGTGTACAAAGGAGGTGTTAGCGCCATTTTCGAGCAAGCGGCGCACCAGGTATGGCAGCAGGTCCTCATGGCTGCCGACCGGCGCGTAGACGCGCACCGGGTGCGGCCCGAAGGCGTCGCGCGCCGCAGCGTACAGCGCCTCGCCCATGCCATGCAGGCGCTGGAACTCGTACTCCGCCACCCCCGCCTTCTCCGCCAGCGCGCGCACCGCGCACAGCGTGTGGGCGTTGTGGGTGGCGAACTGGGAATAGATGGCGTCCGGCGCGGCCAGCATGGCGCGCGCGCAAGCGAGATAGTTCAGATCCGTCGCCGGCTTGGTGGTCCACACCGGGAAATCCGGCCAGCCCATCTGCTGGGCGAACTTGATCTCGGTGTCCCAGTAGGCGCCCTTGACCAGCCGCACCATCAGCCGTCGCCCGGCCGCGCGGCCCAGCGCCACCAGGCGTTCAATCACCGCCCCGGCGCGTTTCTGATAGGCCTGCACGGCGAGGCCGAGGCCGTTCCAGCCAGCGAGCGACGGCTCGCGCGCCAACCGGTCAAGCAATTGCAGCGAGAGCACCAGCCGGTCGCTCTCCTCGGCGTCGATGGTCAGGCCGATGTCCGCCGCCTTCGCCGCCTGCGCCTGCTCCAGCATAAGCTGATACAGCTCGGCCATAATCCGCGCCTGTTTCACGGCGTGATAGCGCGGATGCAGGGCCGACAGCTTCACCGACACCCCGTCCACCGCCGCGGCCGGGCCAGCGCCGCGGGCCGCGCCCACGGCGGCGATCGCCTCCATATAGCGCAGGTGATAGCGCGCCGCGTCGGCGGCGGTGCGCGCCCCCTCGCCCAGCATGTCGAAGGAGTGCAACGCTCCCTCTCCGGATATCTTCCGGCCGCGCTTCAATCCCTCTTCTATGCTCCTTCCCAGTACAAACTGTTCACCCAGGATGCGCATCGCCTGCATCACCGCGGTGCGGATCACCGGCTCGCCCAGCTTCTGGGTCAGGGCGCGGAAATAGGCGGCGGGGTCGCGGCGGGCGCGCGCGTCGACATCGACCACGGCGCCGGTCAGCAGCAGGCCGAGGGTGGAGGCGTTGACCAGCCAGGATTCCGACTTGCCGAGCCGGGCGCCCCAGTCGCCGCCGGAGATCTTCTCGGCGATCAGCCGGTCGGCGGTCGCGGCGTCGGGCACGCGCAGCAGCGCCTCGGCCAGGCACATCAGGGCCAGGCCCTCGCGGTTCGACAGGCCGTATTCCTGGAGGAAGGATTCCATCAGGCCGCGCTTGCGTTTGCCGGCGCGGGCGCGGCGGACCAGGTCGACGGCGGCGGTCCGCGCCGTTTCGCGTTCGGCCCCGTTCAGGCCGCTGGCTTCGGCCAGCGGCGCGGCGGCCTGCGCCTCGGGCGCGAACTTGCCCGCGTCGAGGCTGTTCCAGTCGATCATGGCGGCGGCGTCGGGCATGCCGGGGCTCCGGTCGGGGCGGGCGCGCGGAACATGACGGAGGCGGCGCGGGCGGGCAAGAGGGCCGCGCTGCGCGCTTCGCCTTGCGCGCCGAATGGGCTAAGACCGCCGCGGATTGCATGCGAGCCGAGCCGATGACGATGAAGACCGCCGCCCAGACCGCCGCCGAGCCTGCCCCCTTTCCGGAGGACGACGAGCGCCCGCAGCGCATCATGCTGGTCACCGACGCCTGGGAGCCGCAGGTCAACGGCGTGGTCCGCACGCTGACCCGCACCGTCGACGAGTGCCGCGCCATGGGCCATGTGGTGGAGGTGATCCACCCCGGCCTCGGCTTCAAGACCTTCCCCCTGCCCACCTATCCCGAGATCCAGATGGCGGTCGGCGCGCGCAAGGACATCGAACGCCGCTTCCAGCAGTTCGAGCCGGAGGCGATCCATATCTCCACCGAGGGCACGCTGGGCATGGCGGCGCGGGCGGTGTGCCTGAAGTGGAAGCTGCCCTTCACCACCACTTACCACACCCAGTTCCCGCAATATGTCCACGCGCGGTTTCCCTTCGTGCCGCTGGCGGCCGGCTATGCCTTCATGCGCTGGTTCCACAACGCCGGCGGCGGCGTGATGGTGGCCACGCCCACCATGCGCGACGACCTGACCCGCCACGGGCTGAAGAACATCAAGTCCTGGGCCCGCGGTGTGGACACCGAGCTGTTCCACCCGGACAGGCGCGGCGTTGGCGGCGGGTTGTTCAAGGATCTCGAAAAACCCGTCTTTCTCTATGTCGGCCGGGTGTCGGTGGAGAAGAATATCGAGGCGTTCCTGAAACTGGACCTGCCGGGCTCGAAGGTCGTGGTCGGCCCCGGGCCGCAGCTTGAGGAGCTGCGCCGCAAGTATCCGGAGGCTCATTTCCTCGGCCCGAAATCGGGCGAGGACCTGGCCCGGCACTACGCCGACGCCGACGTGTTCGTATTCCCCAGCCTGACCGACACCTTCGGCCTGGTGATCCTGGAGGCGATGGCCGCCGGCACGCCCGTGGCGGGCTACCCCGCCCCCGGCCCCATCGACATCATCCCCGGCTCCGGCGCCGGCGTGGTGCACGAGGATCTGCGCCAAGCCTGCCTCGGCTGTCTGGAGCTGAAGCGCGAGGACGCGCGGGCCTATGCCGAGAAATTCTCCTGGCGCGCCTGCGCGCAGGAATTCGTCCGCAATCTGAAACCGCAGCCGAAGCCGGAGCGCAAACGGTTCTGGAAACGGCTGCGCCTGCGCCTGCGCAAGGAACGCCAGCTTTTCTAACCCCCTGAAAAGCAAAGGGCGGCCCGAAGGCCGCCCCCGCCTGTCGCATTTCCGGGTGCGCTACCAGTCGATCTGGGCGCGCGCCTGGAAGCCGTTGACGGTTCCCGGGCCATAGACCGAGCCCGCGCCGCGGACCTCGGTATGCACATAGTTGAACATGAAGCGCACGAAGCGTTCCGGATACCAGTTCAGGCCGGCGGTCCAGGTCTGCAGACGGCCCGAGGCGTCGAGATCGGTGATCTCGTAGCGCCCGGCCAGCTCCCACGCGCCGTTGCCCCCGGCGGAGACGGCGTTCGCCGGCGCGGTGCGCTGGAACGTGCCGTTGCTGGCGCGGTAGGCGCGGGTCTCGCCGGTCAGGAACCAGCCCGCGGAGACGAAGCCGCTGGTGAAGTCGGCCGAGACGCCGTCCACGTCCTCGCGCATCGCTTCGGCGTGGATGTGCATCGGGCCGGATATCCAGGCCGCCTCAAGCCCGTAGAGCACCGAGGAGTCCTGGCCGGTGTTGGCGTCGATATAGCGCGGGGCGTAGCGGAAGGTCGGCCGCGAGCGCACGCGCACGCCCGGCCCGTCGCCGGCGTCGAAATAACGCACATGCGCGCCGAGATGCAGGACATTGCCGTTCGAATTGACCGGCGTCAGCGTGCCGCGCGCGGCGATGGCCATGGATTCGGACAGCGCCGAACCCGACAGGTTCTCGCCGAAACCGCCGCCGAACACGCCGACGGCGAAGGAGTGGGCGTCGCCGCCCGTGGACAGCATCACGCCGATGCGGCGGTCGAGCCGGAAGGCGCCGTTGGGCTGGCCGCGCTCCATGAAGGTGATGTTGGTGGACGAGGTCAGATGCTCCATCGAGTTCGGGGTCTTGAAATGCCCGAAGGTGACGGTCATGCCGTTGTCCATCCGGTAGCTGAGCGAGATGTCCTTCGCGTCGACATTGTTCTCGGCGAAGTCCAGCTCGGCGACATAGCTGAACCGGTTATAGGTCCCCTGCACGCCCAGGCGCGCGGCGCGGGCGTTGGTCTCGCGGAAGCTGCGGTCCAGCCCCGGCGTGTCGGAATTGATGTAGGCGGCGTCGAAGTAAAACCGGCCGCGAATGCGGAAACTGTTGCCGGTGGCCGGGTCCGTGATCTGCGGTGACGGGCCGGAGAAGGTGATGCGCGGCGGTTCGTTGGCGGCGGCGGCGGCGGACAGCATTAGGGCTGCGGCGGCGCCGGAAATGATCGGTTTCATGTTTGCGTTCCCTTGTACAGAAGGGGTCGTCCCCCGGATCACCCGCCCCGGTTTCCGGCGGCAGGCGCGAGCCCGGCGATAAGCGCGCGCCGCGACGCTTTGATGATATGTTGACGACGGAGCCGTGAAGACTGTTTGAAGCTCTTGTGTCAGTGGACGGAGTTTTCCTGTTTTTCCAATACGTTGCGGCCGCCCCGCCACGAAGCGGAGCGGCCGCGCCGCCGTAAGCGATTGATGCGTTCCCGGACTATACGAGGCGTTTGCGCAACAGCTGGCTCAGCAGGTCGACCAGGGTGACAGCGACGATGATGATCAGGATGATCGCCGCGGTCTTGCCGTACTGGAACGAGCGGATGTTCTCGATCAGCACCTGGCCGATGCCGCCCGCCCCGATCAGGCCGAGGATGGTGGCCGCGCGCGTGTTCGATTCGAACCGGTACAGCGCATAGGACACCCACAGCGGGATCACCTGCGGGATCACCGCCCAGGTCACCTCGTTCAGCGGCGTGGCGCCGGTGGCGCGCACGCCTTCCACCGGGCCTTCGTCGATGGATTCGACCGCCTCGGAGAACAGCTTGGCCAGAACGCCGGCGGTGTGGAAGGCCAGCGCCATCACGCCCGCGAACGGGCCGAGGCCGACGGCGGCCACGAACACGGCGGCGACCACCAGTTCATTGATCGCGCGCAGAGCGTCCATCAGGCGCCGCACCGGCTGCACGATCCACACCGGCGCGATGTTGCGCGCGCCCAGCAGCCCGAAGGGAATCGCCAGGATGACGGCGATGAAGGTGCCCCACAGCGCGATCTGCACCGTCACCATGGTCTGGTTGACATAGGTGCGCCAGTCGCCCCAGTCGAGCTGCACGAACCCGCCGACATACTCGCCCATGCGGTCGGCGTTTTCGGCCAGCAAGGGCAGCTTGAACACCTCCGCCGGCCAGAAGCTCCAGACCAGCAGGCCGAACAGCCCGCCCCACACCGCGGCGTCGATCAGCCGGTCGGACAGCAGGCGCTGCGGCGCGTGCCGGGCCGGACGCGAGGCGGCGAACAGCAGGCCGAACATGATCAGCCCGGCGAGCGCGCCATAGCCGACGCGCGCCCACACACCAGTGTCGCGGCGGCGGTCGATCAGGGCCGCCTGCACCGGGCGCGGCTGGTCGGCCAGGAAGCGGCTGACCATCTCCTCCACCTCGCCGGTGGGGTTGTCGGGATCGGCCAGCACGCGCTCGCGCGCCATGACGATGTTGGCCGACAGGTCGCGCGTCGCGGCCATGCGCTCGCGCCGCGCAAGATCGTTCAGCTCCGCCTCCAGCTCGGCGACGCGCTCGGCGCGCTCCTCGTCGCCGAGGTCCGGGCGGTTCAGCGTCTCGGCCAGTTGCTGGATCAATTCCATGCGGATCACGGGCAGGAAATGGTCGTCGGTGGCCGGCAGGAAGCCGCCCATTTCCAGCTCGCGCAGGATGTGCTGCTCATGGGCGCGCTGCTCGACCCCGCCGCGCCAGCCATAGGTGAGGAAGAACTCCATCACCCGGGTCTTGATGTCGGGCGCCAGGTCGATCCGCCACATGATCGGGTCGGTCTGGATCAAAGGCGATTCCCAGATCACCCGCATCCGCGCCAGCGTCTCCGGCTGCAGCCGGGCGAGGCGGACGAGGTTGGTGGAGTTGTTCACCGCGGCGTCGAGATAGCCGTTGGCGATCGCCAGCGCGTTTTGTTCGTGGCTGGCGATGGAGACGTTGTTGAAACAGGTCTGCGGGTCGATGCCGCGCGCCGCGAAGATATAGGCGTTGGGCACCAGCGTGCCCGAGGTGGACAGCGGGTCGCCCATGCCGAAATTGACCGTGCGGTCGCAGGCCAGCAGGTCCTCGAGATTCTGCAGCGGGCTGTCGCGCGGCACGATGATGATGGCGCGATAGCCTTCCTGGCCGTCGGGATAAATGAACTTGGCGAACACCTCGGCGTTGGCGCGGCGCGCCGCCTCCAGCCCCGAGCGGTTGGTCAGCCAGGCGATATGCACCTGGTTGGCGCGCATCGCCTCGATCACGCCGGCGTAGTCGCCGGCGGTGCGCAGCTCCACGTCCAGGCCGGTGTCGCGGCGCATGTCCTCGACGAACGGCTCCCACAGCGACAGCACGGCCTCGGACTGTTCGGTGGCGACGACGCCGAAGACGATGCGGTCGCGCTGCTGGGCCTCGGCCGCGGCGGCGAGGGCGAAAACGGCGGCGCAGAGCGCGGCGAGAAAGCGGATGATCATGCCTTTTCTCCCGCGTCGGCGTCGTCCATTACGTCCCGGTACTCGTCGCCATAGATCTCGATCAGGCGGTCGCGGTCCAGCTTTTCGATCGGGCCGTCGAAGGCCACGACGCCGTTCTTCAGCGCCACGGCGCGCTGGCAGTATTTCAGCGCGTAATCGACCTGGTGCAGCGTCACCACCACGGTGATTCCGTCTTCGCGGTTCAGTTCGGCCAGCAGCCGCATCACGCGCCGCGCCGCCACCGGGTCCAGCGAGGCGATGGGCTCGTCGGCGAAAATCGCCTTCGCCCCCTGCACCAGCGCGCGGGCGATGGCGCCGCGCTGCTGCTGGCCGCCGGACAGGTCGGAGGCGCGCTTGCCGGCGTGTTCGATCACGCCGACGCGCTCCAGTGCCGCCATCGCCCGGGCGCGATCCCCGGTGGCGAACAGGCCCAGAGCGCCCTTCCAGGGCGGCATGCGCCCCAGCGCGCCCAGCAGGGCGTTGGCGTAGAGACTGATTCGCTTCACCAGGTTGAACTGCTGGAAAATGAAGCCGACCTGCGCCCGCGCCCGGCGCACGCCGCGCGACAGCTTGCCGTTTTCCTGCACGCGGTCGCCGAAGATACGAATCACGCCCGAGCCGGCATCCGCCACCACCAGGCCGGTGGCGGCGCGCAGCAGCGTCGACTTGCCGGATCCGGACGGGCCGATCAGCGCCACCATCTCGCCGGGCGCGACGGTCAGCGACACGTTCTCTATCGCCCGCATGGGGCCGTAGGACTTGGTGACGTCGCGCACTTCGAGTGCGGCGGCGGGCTGGGTCATGGATCGGGCTTCCCCAGTGGTTTCGCGGGCCGGACAGGCGGCGGCGGACCCGCGCGGGTCCGCCGCCTTTTCGCTTAAGGGGATGACGGTTTCGTGACAAGCCGCTGCATGAAAATGGGCTGTCAAGGTTGAAACCGGCCCCCGGGGTCTGAAATCCTCTTTACATGAGGAACCGCAGGTCTTATCTGCGCAAGAACCGGCGGAGGCGACGATGCCGGATTGGGTTAACTGCCTGCAGGGGGTCACGTGCGTTGGACACGTTCCATACTCCCCTGGACCTGGTCCGCTCTCGGCCCGTCGAGGGTCCGGTCGCGTGCGCGCGGCCGCACCGTCTGGCCGTAGCGTCCCGCTGGTTCCAGGACAACTTCTCCGGTGAGGTTCTGTACGCGGTCAAGGCGAACCCTTCGCCTTGGGTGATCGACGGTCTGTACGCCTCGGGCATCCGCTGGTTCGACGCCGCCTCCATGCCGGAAATCGAGATGATCTCGGCGCGCTGCCCGGGCGCGACGATCGCCTTCCTGCACCCGGTGAAAAGCCGCGCGGCCATCCGCCAGGCCTATTTCGACCACGGGGTGCGGATCTTCGCGCTCGACTGCGAGGACGAGCTGGCGAAAATCCAGGCCGAGACCGGCTTCGCGAAGGACCTGATCCTGATCGTGCGGCTGGCGGTGTCGAACGCCGGCAGCGCCCTGCCGCTGGCCGGGAAGTTCGGGGCCAGCGCCTTCGACGCGCCGGAGCTGATCCGCAAGTGCCGCGCCGCGGCGTTCGAGCTGGGCGTCAGCTTCCATGTCGGCAGCCAGTGCATGGACCCGGACGCCTACCGCGCCGCGATGATGGAGGCCAGCCGCATCATCGCCCGCGCCGGGGTGACGGTGGACATCGTCGATGTCGGCGGCGGTTTTCCGTCGATCTATCCCGGCCTCGTCCCGCCGCCAATGCAGGATTATGTCGACGCCATCGAGGCGGCGTTCGAGGAAATGATGGTCCTTGAAAACGCCGACCTGTGGTGCGAGCCGGGCCGGGCGCTGGTCGCCGAGGCGGTCTCGGTGCTCACCCGGGTGGAGCTGCGCAAGGGCGACGCGCTGTATCTGAACGACGGCGCCTATGGCTGCCTGTTCGACGCCGCGCACGCCAAATGGCCGTTCCCGATGCGGGTGCACCGCGCGGCCGAGGGAACTCTCGGCGGCGACCTGGCGCCCTTCCGCCTGTTCGGGCCGACCTGCGATTCCATGGACTCCATGCCCGGCCCCTGGGACCTGCCGGCCGACATCCGCGAAGGCGACGTGGTGGAGATCGGCATGCTGGGCGCCTATGGCACGGCGATGGCGACGCGCTTCAACGGCTTCGGCGACGTGGAGACCGCGCAGGTGCGGGACTTCCCGTGGGCCAGCCTCTATGACGCCCCGCCGCAACGCATCCCGGCCGAGGAAAGCGCCGTTGTCGCCTTTCCGCGCGCCAAGCGCCGCAAGCAGCGCCTGCGGCGGCGCTAGGCCGCACAGCCGACATCCGAAACCTGACCCCGCCCCCTCCCCTTTTCACGGGGAGGGGGTAGGGTGAGCAAATCCCGCGCGGCGTTGCCGATCACACGCCGGACCACCCGGAACACACGACAGGAACAGACGACATGACCAAGCGTTCGAACGAAAAGGCCAAGCTGCTCGCCCATCCGGTAGAGCATATGGACATCGCATCCTTCGACGGGCGGGTGATCGTCGACGCCTGGGAGAAGATGTCCTTCACCTCGCGCGACGCCGCCCGCGCCGCCCGCATCCTGCAGGCCGCGGTAGAGGACAAGGATTGCAGCGTCATCCTGACGCTGGCCGGTTCGACCAGCGCCGGCGGCTGCATGCATGTCTGGCGCGACATGGTGCGCCACAACATGGTCGACGCCATCGTCGCCACCGGGGCCTCGATCGTCGACATGGATTTCTTCGAGGCGCTGGGCTTCAAGCACTACCAGGCGCGCGAAATTCCCGACGACCGCGTGCTGCGCGACCTTTATATCGACCGCATCTACGACACCTATATCGACGAGGAGGAGCTGCAGGCCTGCGACCATATCCTCGGCGACATCGCCGACGGGCTGGCGCCAGGGCCGCGTTCGTCGCGCAGCTTCATCAAGGCGATGGGCAAATGGCTGGCCGAGGGCGGGGCGAAGAAGCAGGGCTCGCTGGTGCAGGAGTGTTACGAGCACGGCGTGCCGATTTTCGTGCCGGCGTTTTCCGACTGCTCGGCCGGTTTCGGCCTGGTCAAGCACCAGGTGGAGCGCATCAAGGCCAACAAGCCCTATCTCGCCATCGATTCCGTGGCCGATTTCCGCGAGCTGACCGAGATCAAGATCAAGGCGGGAACCACCGGCCTGTTCATGGTCGGCGGCGGCGTGCCGAAGAATTTCGCGCAGGACACCGTGGTCTGCGCCGAGATTCTCGGCCACGAGGTTCCGATGCACGCCTACGCCGTGCAGATCACGGTGGCCGACGTGCGCGACGGGGCGTGTTCGTCGTCGACGCTGAAGGAGGCCTGCTCCTGGGGCAAGGTCGACGTGGCGCTGGAGCAGATGGTCTACGCCGAGGCCACCACCGTGGCCCCGATCATCGTCTCCGACGTCTTCCACCGCGGCGCGTGGAAAGCCCGCCCCCGCCACCGCTATGGCGACATGTTCGAGGATTGACGCAAAGCAGACCTGCCTTAACGCAGGTTGACGCAAGGGCCGCGCGGGGGCATGCCCGGCGCGCCCCTTTTGCTTCCGGTGCGCCCATGGACTTTCTCGATCTCGCCCTGCTGACCGCCAGCTTCGTCACCTTCTTCGTGGTGATCGACGTGCCGGGCGTGGCGCCGATCTTCGCCGGCCTGACCGACGGAACCAGCAACGCCCACCGCCGCCGCATGGCGATCAAGTCCGTCGCCATCGCCGCAGTGGTTCTGGTCGGCTTCGCCTATGGCGGCGAATGGCTGCTGGGCGCGCTGCATGTCAGCCTCGACGCCTTCCGGGCGGCGGGCGGCGTGTTGCTGTTCCTGATCGCGCTCGACATGGTTTTCGAAAAGCGCACCAAGCGGCGCGAACAGCGGGCCGAGAAACTCGCCCATGACGACGCCGAGCACGAGGACATCTCGGTGTTCCCGATGGCGATTCCGATGATCGCCGGGCCGGGGGCCATCGCCTCGATCATGCTGTTCATGTCGCAGGCGGGCGGCTCGGCCGGGGCGCAGGTCTCGGTGATGATCGGCCTCGGAGCCAATCTGCTGATCTGCCTGGTGGTGTTCCTGCTGATCGGGCCGGTGATGCGGCTGATGGGCGACACCATTGCCGCCATGATCACCCGCATTCTCGGCGTCATTCTCGCCGCGCTGGCGGCGCAGTTCATCTTCGACGGCGTGCGCGGCGCCCTGCTGGGCGGCTAGCGGCCAAACCGCCTCAGCCCGTGAAATGCGCGCCGAGATAATACGGCCAGATCACCACCCCCAGCACGCCCTGCCAGAAGCCCAGCCCCGCGTAACCGATGGTGAAAAGCCAGCCGGCGAACCACAGAAGCCCGGCCCCGCTGTGCTGGGTGATGTTCACCTGGTTGCCTCCGGATCCATTGCTCATCGCATGCTCCCTTCATGCCCCGCCAACCGGTGCAGTGTGCGCGGCGCGCGACGGCGGGGCAAGCGGGACGCGGTGGCGGTCAGTCCCCGATGCGGGTCAGCGTCATGACCAGGAATTCCGTCCATTCGCCATCGGGGGCGCGGAATTCGCCGGTCTCGCGCCAGACGCCGTCTCGCACCGTGGCGGAATAGCGGAACTCGCCCATCGGCCCGGCGGAAAAGCCCCAGTCGAACCCGGCGTCGGTCAGGGTCAGCCCGGCCTCGACGCTCTGGCCATGCATGGTCACGCTGCGCATGCGCCAGCCGCCGTCATGATGTCGCCAGATCAGGCCGATGGCGTCATGCACGCGCACCGGCGGCTGGCCGGAATGCATCTCCGCCTCGCCGGCGCCGCGCAGCGACACCGCATGACCGCCGGCCTCGGCGCGGATGGTTTCGCGCACCGTGAATTCGCCACGCTCGCCGCCGCCCGGAGCCGAGGCCTCGCCAATTCCCTCCCACTCGCCGAGCAGGAAGGCGAAGGCTTCCGCCGCCTGCGGCCCCGCTTGCTGCGGGGGCTGCTGCGCCGGCGCGGGGGCGGCGCCCGCCATCACCAACGCCAGCGCGCCCAGCGCCGCGATCACCCAGCCCGGCGCTATCGCGCCCGTCCGTCTTGCATGCATCGTTCTTCTCCCATGGTCCCTGCGCCTGTGGCGCGATTTGATAAAGAACTTTATTTCATAAAGTATGTAGGAGTCAAGATGGGCGTATCGACCCCAGGCCGAGAGGACCGTCATAATCCGCCGGCGCGCGTCTCTCCCTACCGCTTTACTTCGCCAAGGCCGCGCAGCCGCCTGCTTGAAACCCTCTCCCGCCGTCTCCGCCGCTCCCGGAAGGCGCCGTCATCGACGCGCCCACCCTCCCCCGGCGCGGGGAGGGTCGGGACCCCGGGCGTCAGTCCGGGGGACCGGGGTGGGGGGCATTATTGCATGCGCCGTTTCCCCCCACCCCGCTCGCTACGCTCGCGACCCTCCCCACGTCGGGGGAGGGTAGGAGTTAGTGGCGATGGCCCGTCTCTGCGCGGCGGCATTGCATCCCGCAGCGCGCACGGAATGACGGCGTAAGGGTTTTATCCAACACCCTGCACCGCTTCCCGGAGGCTGCGCAGCGGCCATCCGGGATCCAGTAAATCATTGATCACGCCGGGAAACTGGGCCCCGGCTCGCGCGGCGCGCGGCCGGGGAGCGGCGGGCGGGGCGTGAACTTATCCGCACCCGCTGATCTGGCCGTATAATCCTTCCCGTTCCGGCTGCTTCGGAGGGCGCAGGCCTCAGTCGCGGCAACCGCGGACCAGCGTACGGCACAGGGCTGACAGCTCGCCGTCGGTGGCCGCGGGTTCGATACCGAGTATCTCGGCCATCAGCGGATAGAGGTGCACGTTCCGCACCGGGGCGATGGTCTCTCCGGAACGGAATTCCGGCCCCGAAAGGATCAGGGTTCCATGCATTTCACGCAGTTCGTTGTCATAGCCATGGGCGCCCAGCCCCGGCGGCCAGCGCGCCGGCAGGCCGGGGATGAACATCTGCCAGCCGGGGTCGGCGAGCAGCAGCAGGTCCGGCCCGCGCGCCGGATGGTTCATGCGGAAGCGTTCGGGCAATTCATGGCGCCGCCAGACCAGCAGGTTGGGATGCGCCAGCGCCAGGGCGCGGTAAGCCCGCTCCACCGCCGCTTCATCGCCGAAGAACTGGGCGAAGGGCCGGTGGGCGAAGCCGCGCTGGATATCGTAATCGGGGCTGTAGAGCCCTTCGAAATCATGGAATTGCGACAGGTCGATCTCCTGTCCGCGCGGGGTGGCGCTCATGCCGTGGTCCGAGACGATGATGACATTGACCCGGTGCGACAGGCCCAGCTCGCCGATACCGGCCATGATCTGCGACAGGCTTTCGTCGACCTGCGCGATCGCCTCGGCCTCCTCGGGCGTGTCCGGGCCGTGGCGGTGCAGCGCCGAATCGACATGGTCGAAATAGACGGTGATGAAACGCGGCCGCGTTTCCTCCGGCCGGGCCAGCCATTCCAGCACCAGCTCAACCCGGTCCTCGCGCGGCATTTCGTGCCAGTAGGGGCGCCAGTCGCTCGCCTGCACGCCGTCATGCGGCGCCTCGGATCCCAGCCAGAACAGCGTCGCCGTGCGCACGCCCTGGCTCTCGGCCGTCACCCAGATCGGCTCGCCCAGCCACCAGCGCGCATCGGCGGGCGACTCGCGTCCGAAGGTCTCGTCCAGCGTCCGGTCATAGGGCCGGTTGCCGATCATGCCGTGGCGGTCGGCGTAAAGACCCGTGGCGATGGAGTAGAAATTGGTGAAGGTGTAGGACGGCATCACCGGGATCAGTCCCTGCGCGCGCACGCCGCGCTCGGCCAACGCGGAAATCGTGGGCGCCGGAAAACGGTCGATGGCGTCCCAGCGCAACCCGTCGAGTCCGACCAGCAGTACGATCGGCCCCTCCGCGTCGGCCTCGGCCTGCGGTTGCGGCGCCGGGGCGGCGAGCGTCTCATGCGGGCCTTGCGCCGTGGCGCAGGCGGCCAGCGCCGCCGCGAACAGGATCAACAGTATGCGCATGGCTCCCCCTTCTTCCGCCGGGCTAGCGCGCGAACATGACAGGCGCGTGACACCAGCGCCAGCCGCCGCGCCTGCGGCGCCGATGCGCCTGAATTCCGCCGCCCTCGCCCGTCATGGTTTCCGTCAGGTTACTGCAATTTAAAACGTTTTTTAGCGCGTATGTGCGATGGTGCGCGCAGGGGAGTCCGTGGAGGGGTTCCGATGATCCGTTCGCTGATCGCAGGGGTTTGCGCCGCGCTGGTGTTCACCGGCCTGACGGCGAGCGCCTGGAGCTTCACCCACGGCGCGGTGGCGCAGGGCATCGCCTTCTTCTGGCCGACGCTGGCCTTCCTGCTGGCGCTCGGCGTGATCGCCCCGGCCTTCAAGGCCGGCAAAGGCGCCTGAACCGCTACTCCCGGTCCGACCACACGACGCGATAGAGATCGAAACGCCGGTCGCGCAGATTGCGCACCGTGCCCGAGCGCCGCGCGGCCACCAGATCGTCCAGCCGCAGATCGGCCACGGCGATGGCCTCGACATTCTCGGTCGCCACCGCGGCCAGGCCGTCGCGCGCGAAGGGAAAATCGCACGGGGTGATGATGGCGCTTTCGGCGTAGTTGACGTCCATGTTCTCCACCCCCGGCAGATTGCCGACATTGCCGGCGGTGACCATGAACACCTGGTTCTCGATGGCCCGCGCATGGGCGCAATAGCGCACGCGCAAATGCCCCGGCCGGTCGTCGGTAGCGTAGGGCACGAACAGGATTTTCGCCCCCTCGTCAGCCAGGCGCCGGGCCAGTTCCGGAAACTCTGAATCATAGCAGATCAGCACGCCAATCGGGCCGCAATCGGTGGGAATGGCGCGCACCGAATCGCCGCCCTGGATGTTCCACCAGAAACGCTCGTTCGGCGTCGGGTGGATCTTCTCCTGCGCGTGGACCGAGCCGTCGCGCAGGAAGACATAGGCGACGTTCTGGATGTCGTCATCCTCGGTCTTGGTCGGGTGCGAGCCACCGATGATGTTGATGTTGTAGCGAACGGCCAGCGCGCTCATGAACGCCACGAAGCGCGGCGTGTGGCGCGTCAGCGATTCGATGGATTCGGCGGGGCTGAGCTTGCGCTTCTCCAGCGCCAGCAGGGCGACGGTGAACATCTCCGGAAATACGCAGAAATCGGCGCGATAGTCGGAGCAGACGTCGACGAAATACTCCACATTGTGCTCGAACTCGTCGAGGCTTCTGACCGCCCGCGCCTGGAACTGCACCGCCGCGACGCGCACGGTCAGCGGATCGGGCCGGGCCACGGCGGCGCGTTCCGTCTCCATGTATTTCGGATTGCGCCACACCATGCGCGCGGCGAAGCCCAGGGAATCCCGGTCGTCGGGGTAATAGCCGTGCAGCACGCCTTCCGGCTCGAACCCCATGCGGATCTGGAAACTGGCCACGGGATCGCGCAGCTCGCGCGCCATCACCGCCTCCAGATATTCCTCCGGCGTCGGGTATTGCTTGCGGCGGCGGCGATAGCCGGGCAGGCGGCCGCCGAACACCACCCCCTTCAGCCCCCATTCCTGCGCCAGTTGCCGCCGGGCGTCGTAAAGCCGCTGGCCGATGCGCAGGCGGCGGCGGGCGGGATCGACCGCCACTTCCATGCCGTAAAGCCAGTCGCCCTCGGGGTCATGGCGCGCGGCGAAGCCGCCGCCGGTGATGCCCGCCCAGTCATGCGGGCCGAAGGCCGTCTTCTCGTCGATGATGAAGGTGGCGCACCAGCCGACCACCTCGCCCTCGTAATCGACCACGAACTGGCCTTCGGGGAAGGTCTGGATCTGGCCGCGGATCATGCCCGGAGCGTCGGGCGGCATGTCGGGATAGGCGCGGTCCTGCAGGGCGAGGATCGCCGGAACATCGTCAAGAACCGCGTTGCGGATGGTGAGGGTGGCGGCTTTCTTGCGCTCAGTCATCCTTATTTCCATAGGCTCCGGTTTCTTTGCACCACAATATCAAATGATGAAAAAGAAGGGCGAACAACATTAATTTTTACTTTGCTTTTCCACACACCACTTTTACTAGCTTCGTCGGCTACTTTTTGAAATTCCCTCCATGAGCGCTCACACCTATAACCAATATATATTGAGTTTAGCTCAAGAAAATGACAAGCACCAACATTTACTCCATTTTCATTTTGTGGCGGTAGATTAACCTCAACTCTATACTCTTCTTCGTAACTCCAGCAAGCAAATTTACTGCACACTATCCACCTAAATTCTTCATCTGTAGGAATTGTATTATTATATAAATGATTAACTAAAATTTCTGGATTTGTTCGTTTATTTATATAGTTAACTTTTACTAACGATCGTGGGTTGCCTGTATAAGTTACGCCCAACGCAACCCCCCTGTTTGAATCAGCGTAATGCGCCCACATAAGTGGATTTTTCCGTGATTTGGTCAAAGAGATAAGGCCAATCTCTTTTCTTTTATCTTTTATTGCATTTTTCATCACCTTTCTGAATCTAGAATCTGCAAGATTGCATGATATATACTCAAATGGATCATTTAATTCGTCAACTTTTGACACCTTGATTCTGCGATGCTTGATAAAATCGATCGCGTGCTCTGCTTTGGTAAATTTATATAGCTTCATGTGAAATACGGACCATAAAGGTCCGGGCGGCGGTCGCGGAAAAAGCCCCAGGCGGCGCGGTGGCGGTCAAGGAAATCCGGGTCGAACGCCGCGGTGATCACGCCCTCGTCCTCGCGGCCCAGCTCGCTGACCACCTCGCCGGCATGATCGCAGATGAAGGACGTGCCGTAGAATTGCTGCCCGTCCTCGTTCCCGACGCGGTTGGCGGCGACGACGGGGATGACGTTCGACACCGCATGGCCCTGCATGGCCCGGCGCCAGCGCGCGGCGGTGTCCAGCGCGCCGTCATGCGGCTCCGACCCGATGGCGGTGGGATACATCAGCACCTCGGCGCCCAGCAGCGCCATGGCGCGCGCGGTTTCCGGGAACCACTGGTCCCAGCAGATGCCCACGCCCACACGGCCATGCTTCGTCGTCCACACCTTGAAGCCGGTGTCGCCGGGACGGAAATAGTACTTCTCCTGATAGCCCGGCCCGTCGGGAATATGGCTTTTGCGGTAGACGCCCAGCGGTTCGCCCCCGGCGTCGAGCATGACGAGGGAGTTGTAATAGCGCGGGCCGTCGCGCTCGAAGATCGAGACCGGAATGGCGACGTCCAGTTCCTTCGCCAGCGGCTGCAGCGCGGTGACGCAGGGATGTTCCAGCGCCGGAAAGGCGTGGCGGAACCAGTGTTCCTCCTGCGTCTTGCAGAAATAGGGGCCCTGGAACAGCTCCGGCGGCAGGATGATCTGCGCGCCCGCCTCCGCCGCGGCGCGCACATGGCGCTTCACGGTTTCGATATTGGCGTCCATGTCCGCCCCGAAGGCGGCCTGGATCGCCGCGACCCTGATCGTCCGTTCCGTCATCCGTCCCACCGCCGTTCAAGCCGGTCCAGCCAGTCGCCCGGCCCATCCCCGGTGCGCAAATCCATCAGCGTCGGGAACAGCCACCACGGGCCGTCGCCGTCGGTGTTCCACAGCGCCACGAAGCCGAAACCGGTCTCCGGCTCGATATATATCTGGGCGCCGACGCCGGAAATATAACCGGAGTGATTTATCAGCGTGCGCCCGTTCCAGTCATAGATGCGCCAGCCAAGGCCGTACCAGGTCTGGCCGACCCGCTCGCGCAGGCGGGTCATGCGCCGTGTCTGTTCGGGCGTTGCGCCCTGCGGCGCATGCAGGCGGGCGCGCACCGCTTCGGACAGGCCGGGTTCGGACCCGATCTGCAATTGCGCCCAGCGGATGAAATCGTTCAGGGTCAGGTTCACGCCGGCGGCGGAGGGCACGCCGTCATAGGCGGTCTCCGGGGCGCCGGGCCGGTGGTCCAGCGGGCTTTCGCGCTCGCGCCGGCGGTGCGGCCGCGCCCAGTTTTCGCCGGTGTTGACCAGACCCGTCTCGCCTATCGAGGCCCCGGTCAGGCCCAGCGGCGTAAATACATAGGCCTGCATCGCTTCTTCAAAGCTCAGGCCGGTGGCGCGTTCGGCCAACTCCTCCACCGTTGAGAAGGCGACGTTCTGGTATGTGTAGCAGGCGCCGGGGCGGCAGGCGGGGCGGAGGTTGGCCAGCCGGCCGCGCAGCGTCTCCACGGGCACGCCGCGCTCCAGGTTAAGGCTCAGCGCCTGCCAGGGCATGCCGCTGCGCTGGCCCAGGATTTCCGCCGCCGTCGGCCGCCGCTCCCGCGGCAGGCGCAGGAACACGCGCGGCACGTCATGATCGAGGTCGACCAGGCCTTCCGCCTCCAGGATCGCCAGCAGCGTGCCTGTGAAAGTCTTCGACACAGATGCGGTGCGGAAAACGGTGTCGCGCGTCACCGGCCGCGCCGAACCGGCGGCGATTTCACCGGCTGTATAGACCAGCACCGGCTCACCATGCTCGATCACGGCGACGGCGAGACCCACCGCCTCGTCGCGCAACATCGCCTGCTGCAGCCGGTCGAGAAACACCGGCACATAGGACAGGTCGGCGCCCGCCTCCGGCGCATAAAGCTCTGCTACGCCGATCCGGCCATCCAGCGGGCGCGGCCGAACGATCACTCGATCAGTCAGAATCTCCAGCGCCTCTTCAGAGACCTGCTCCGGAGGGGCGTCCTGCGCCTGCGCGGCGGCGGCCAGCGCGAACGCGGCCAGCCCGGCGAGCGCCGGGATCATGCGGGCGAGGGCTGGTGACAGGTCACGCAATGGAAGGCGCCTCCTCCGGACAGGATATGGGTTGACGGTGAAGCCGTCACATCCCGGTCAGGGAAAGCATCCCGCAAAATCCTTACCGCCTCCATCACGGACGGCGCCCCGTAGGACGGAACGACGACATTTTTGGGACCTACGACCCAGTTCATGTGAGAGGCCGGGCGGTCGCGTCCCTCGGAATCCAGAACCCGTCCCGGCGAGGGGATACGGATCAGTTTCAGTCTGCGGCCCCTCGCGTCGGTCATGCTTTCAAGCTGGCGGGCGCAGGCGTCCAGCACATCCGCCTGCGGGTCGTCGCGGCCATTCGGGGCCTGGCAGATCACCACGCCCGGGCCGGCGAAGCGGGCGACATTGTCGATATGGCCGTCGGTGTGGTCGAAGCGCAGCCCCTCATCCAGCCACAGCACCTTCTCCACCCCCAGCGCGGTTTTCAGAATCCCCTCGGCCTGCGCCTCGCTCATCCCCGGATTGCGGTTGGCGTTCAGCAGGCACTGGCGCGTGGTCAGCACCGTTCCCTGACCGTCAAATTCCAGCGCCCCGCCCTCGGCGATCATCGCGATGTTCTCGACGCGGGCGCCGGCATGGCGGGCGATGGCCCCGGCCACCGTTTCGTCGCCGGGCAGTTCGTATTTGCCGCCCCAGCCGTTGAAACGGAAACGTACGGCCAGCGGCCGATTTTCGCCGTCCAGCGCAAAAACCGGGCCGGTGTCTCGCGCCCACACATCGCCATAGGGCGCGCGGATGATCTCCGCCCGGGCGCCCAGCGCGGTCCGTGCGTCGGCCTCGGCTTCCTCCGTCGCCGCCAACACCGTCAGCGGCAGCGGTCGCCCGCCGGGCGCCGGCGCCGCCAGCAGTTTCAGGAACGCCGCGAACTCGGCGCGGGCGGGGGCGAGGTCCTCGTCCCACAGCTCCGCATCCGCGGGCCAGCAGGTGAATACGCGCGCCTGCGGCGCAAGTTCGTGCGGGATGTGCCGGCGTGTGGTCATGCGGCGCTGGCTAGCACGGAGGAACGCAGGAATCGAGGCGGCGGCGTGCAAACAAAAGGGGCGGCCCGAAGGCCGCCCCCGATGCAGTTCGTATTCTGCTCCGCCTAGAACTCGTAGCGGATGCCGAGACGGATCCGGTACAGCGACTGACCGAGGTTCTCGGAGGCCGCCGTGGCCGGGTCGGTGAAGCTGTTGAACCGGTACACGCAGGCGCCCGGCGCGTTGCAGACGATCGAGGGATCGAAGTTCGGATCGTATGCAGTGGTGTTGCCCGGGTTGGCGCTGGCGCGCGAGTTGAGCGGCCGCGTCGGGTCGCCCGGACGCACCAGGCTGGCGTTCACCACCGGCAGCACGCTGTCGAAGAACTGGCCCGTGCCGGCGCCCGCGGTGCGATAGCTGGCCCCCCACTCGTTGTTGAGCAGGTTCGGGAAGTTCTGGATGTCGAGCACCAGCGTGGCGCGATTGCCGCGCAGGCGTTCGAAACCGAAGTGGGCGAAGGGCAGTTCCTGCTGGAAGCGCAGGTCCCAGCGCTGGTCCCACGGCGCGGTGTTGGTGTTCCGCGCTGCGATCTCGCCCCGGCGCAGGCCGTAGCGTTCGACGAAGGCGTCGAAGGCGGCCTGGTTGAAGCCCGGCGCAAAGATCACGTTCGGGTCGTTCTGCATCGGCACGTACAGCAGGTCCGTCTGTCCGGTCGGCGACTGGATGGCCGAACGGCCGAACATCGGGTCGAGCGCGTTATGCACGAAGGTGAAGCTGTAGGGCTGGCCCGAGGAAATGTAGCCGAACACGTCGATCCGGCTGCGCAGGTCGGCCCAGATGTTCCGCTCGTAGGAGAAGTTCAGGCCAAACTTGTGCCGGACTTCGTAATCGGAACGGAATAGGCTGGGGTTGTTGCGGTCGAAATCCACCTGGCCGTTGAAGTTGGAGATGGCGACCGACGAGCTGCCCGGGTTCACGCTCTCGATGTCCTGATAGGCGTACGACACGTAGAAGCCGAGGCCGTTTTCATACTCGTTGGCCAGCGACAGCGTGTAGATCCAGCCCCCACCTTCGGTGGTGTTGTACAGTTCGGTGGCGTTCTGGAAGTTGGCGCCCGGCTGCTGGTTCAGCGACTGCAGGTCGGCGTAGATCGGGCGTCCGTCAGGCGAGGTTCCGATCGGCAGGCCGAGATCGGTCTGCGCCAGGTTCCGCCAGGCGTAGCCATACCGTGTCTGCGAGTAGATCACCTGCGCTTCGACCAGGTAGTTGGAGCCGAGGTTGAAGTCGCCGAAATTCAGGTCGAACTCGTGCGCCACCCGCAGGCTGGCGCGCCATTCGGACGGGATTTCGAAATCCGGCGAGATGGTGTCGACCGGCGCCGGGGTGGCCGGGTCAGCGTTGGCGACCAGGTCCAGGAGCGGCTGTGGCACCACACGCGGGTCGACATTGTTGAATGTACCCGAGAAGGTGAAGGCCTGCGGCAGATAGGTGTTGGAGAACCACACCTTCGGATCGCCGCCGGAGAACAGGCCGAAGCCGCCGGAGACGGTGGTGCGGTCCGCCGCATCCCAGCGGAAGCTGAAGCGGGGCTGGATGATGCTGATTCCGTCCAGGTTGTTCTGGTTGCTGCGGCCGTAGGCGGCGACGAAGTCGGGCCGGTGCGGCTGCAGCTCGTCCTGGATGTAGCGCTCGTAGCGCAGGCCGCCCGAGAGCATCAGCGTCGGCGTGGCCTGCCATTCGTCCTGCACGAACAGCGACAGGATGTCGTAGCCCATGAAGGTCGCGCCTTCGGTGCGAACGTTCGACGGCACGCCGCGATAGGTCACGAAGGCGGTGCCGTTCATCAGGTTGGTGACAGCGTTTGCGCCCGTGAACTGGAAGTTGCCCAGCGCGTCCTGGACGAACAGGTTGTACAGCTCATAGGTCTCGTAGTTGGCGCCGAAACTGATGACGTGGTCACCCATCGTGTAGTCGCCCTGGCCGAAGAACTGCCAGCGTTCGTCGGTGAACTCGTTGGCGTGACGCGACCGGTCGCAGCCGCCGATGAAGGTGAAGTTGCTGGTCACCAGTCCGTCCAGAGGCGTACCGACCACGTTGGCCGGCGTCAGGCCGACCTGGATCTGGCCGACGTCCGTACCGGCGCGGCAGTCCTGACCACGTGAGAAGTCCTTGTAGCCGATCCGGAAGGTCGTCGAGAAATTCGGCGTCCAGTTCGAATAGGCCTGCAGCGTGTAGATGCTCATCTCCACCGGCGTGTCGTACCAGGCTGTCTCGTAATTGCCGGCGAAAACGTTTGCAGTGCCGACCTCTTCGGTGCGCTGATAGGTGAAGGACAGGCGGTGGTCTTCGTTGACGTTCCAGTCCAGCCGGCCCAGCCAGCGGATGGATTCGGTCGGGATCGAGGCCACGTCCGGACGCGCGCCGACGTCATAGCCGAGCGCGTTCTGGATCAGGGTGCGCAGCACCGGCGCGGCGGGGTTCGGCGCGAAGCTGACCGGGCGGGCCGTGGTGAACTTCTCGTAGCCCACGAAGAAGAACAGCCGGTCGCGCAGGATCGGCCCGCCGACGGCGAGGCCGTATTCCTCTTCGGTGAAGTCAGGGCTGTCGATATAGCGGCCGAACGCCGTGTTCGACTGATAATCGTTGCCCGAGCGGTAGTAGTAAAGCGAACCGGTGAAATCATTGCCGCCGGAGCGGGTGACGACGTTCACCAGTCCGCCCTGGAAACCGCTGACGAACACCGAATAGTCGCTGGCGGCGATGGAGGCTGCCTCGACGGTGTCCAGCGAGATTGGCGAGCGTGCGGTGGGGTAGGTGGAGTTGGACAGGCCGAAATCGTCCTGTTGCAGCACGCCGTCAATGGCCAGGGCGTTGAAGCGCGGGTTGACGCCGGCGATGGACAGGTTGCCCGCGGCGCCGGAGGAGTTGGCCAGCGGGTCGCGCAGCAGCGTGTTGACCAGGTCGCGCGAATACGACGGCTGGTTCAGGATATCGCTGCGGGTGAAGCTGGACCCGGCGCCGTTGTTCAGGTCGATGGTCTCGGTGCGCGTGCCATAGATGGTGATGGTTTCGGCCGCGGTCGCGCGAAGCGAGACACGGATGGTGGGGTTCTGGCCGGGGGCGAGACTGATGTCCTCCAGCACGTCGCCGTCGAATCCCTCGGCGGTGACGGCGATCCGGTAGGGGCCGCCCACGCGCAGGCCGGACTGCGAGAACGTGCCGTTGGCGCTGGTCGTGGTTGTGGAAACCGTCGCGGTCGGCAGGTGGATGATCGTCACCACGGCGCCGGAAACCGGCGACCCGTCCTGCCCGGTCACCACGCCGCGCGCCTGGGACGCGGTCTGTTGCGCATGCACCGCGGCGGGCGCCACGGCGAACAGCGCCGCCGCGGCCGCGCCATAGGAAAGCTTCTTCAGGAATGACATTGATGGTCCCCCATATCGACCGGGTTTGCGAAGGGGCGTGAGACCCCCACCTACACATCGCGCGCTCTAGTCGCGACTCTCTACGGTTCAGTGACGAGTTCGCGAAGGTTTTATGACTGAATCGGAGGGGCTCTGGATAACTTCCTCAGCCCCCTGACAATCCCATGCGGGAACGGCGTTCAGCGAGTCCAAGCGCTGCTTGAAGGAATCCGCGACAAGCCTGCTCCAGCTTGCTAAAGGGAGCCGCAAACGCGCCTGTGGAGATTTGAAGCGGCGCGAGTCGGAATCCCTGCCGCCTGCGGCGAAAATGCGACACCTTTGTTGATAACCGGAGCGTCCATGACCTCTTCCGCCCCAACCGTGATTCCCGGACCGGCTCCGGCATGGACGCAGGCGGCGCTGATCCTGGTCGCCGGGGTGACGGCGCTGCGCGTCGCCGCGCTCAGTTTCAGCAGCCTGGAGCTCTATCCGGACGAGGCGCAATACTGGATCTGGGCGCAGGATCTTGACTGGGGCTTCTACTCGAAACCGCCGCTGGTCGCCTGGATCATCGCCGTCTCCACAACCCTGTTCGGCGACAGTGATTTCGCCATCCGCCTGCCGGCGCCGCTGCTGGCCGGGTTCACCGCGCTGATGCTGTTCCTGTCCGCCCGCCGCATCGCCGGCGTCGCGGCCGGATTCTGGGCCGCCGCCCTGTACCTGACCGCCCCGGCGGTGTGGGTGTCGGCCTCGGTCATCGCCACCGACGCGCTGCTGCTGCCGGCGTGGAGCGCGGCGTTGTACGCGCTGCTGCGCCTGCGCGGCGGCGATGGAGGCTGGATCAGCGCCGGCGCCCTCGGCCTGGCCGTCGGAACCGGCATGCTGGGCAAGTACGCCATGGTCTACTTCCTGGGCGGGACCGCGCTGGCGATGTGGCTGGATCCCGCGTCGCGGCGGGCGCTGCTGTCGCCGAAGGGCGCGCTCGCCGCCGCAGTCGCCCTGGTCGTGGTCACGCCGAACCTGGCCTGGAACGCGGCCAACGAGTTCGCCACCGTCTCTCACACCGCCGCCAATGCGGCCTGGGACGGACCATTGTTCAACCCGGCGGCGATGGCGGAGTTCATCGCGGCGCAGATCTTTCTGTTCGGTCCGATCTATTTCTTCGCCCTGATCGCCGCGCTGTGGGCGGCGCTGAAGGGCTGGCGCAGCGAAGACCGCACCCCGCTGCTGCTGGCGTTCTATGTGCTGCCGCCGCTGCTGGTCGTCACCGCGCAGAGTCTGATCAGCCGCGCCCACGCCAACTGGGCGGCCACGGCCTACGCCGCGGCGACCATACTCGTCGCGCTGTTCCTGCTGCGCGGGCCAGGCTGGCGACGGATCGCCCTGTGGACCGCCGTGGCCCTGAACGCCGCCATCGGCCTCGTCTTCCTGACGCTGGCGGCGAACCCGGCGCTGGCCGACGCGCTCGGCCGCGCCAACGACTTCAAACGCCTGCGCGGCTGGGCCGAGACCGCATCGGCGGTGGCCGAAGCCGCGAACGATCCCGCGATCACCGGCGTGGCTTTCGACAACCGCAACGTCTTCCATGCGATGCAGCGCTATGGCCAGGCCATCGACCCGCCACTTTACATGTGGCGCCGCTTTGAAGCGCCTCACAACCACGCCGACCTCACCTGGCCCCTGCCGGAAGGCCATGGCGGCCTGGTGCTGATCGTCTCCGAACGCCCGCGCGACGTGGCGAAAATGCGCGAGGATTTCGAAAGCTTCGAGCCGGCCGGCGAAATTCGCATCCCCCTTGGGGGCGGGATTGAACGGGTGCTGACCCTTTGGCGTGCTCAGGGTTACCACCCCGTCGAGCGCGGTCCCGAATACGAGGCGAGGTGGCGCGAGATCGACCGCGCCGAGCATGGCTACGGCGCAGACTGATCAACGCCGCCCACCCAACCTCGCCCTCTGCGCGCAAAGGCTTGGGGGACGGCGCGGTTTCTGCTTTAGTGACTGCGTTCGGGGAACATGCGGAGCGACGGGATGCCATCCGTGACGACTGTATTGCGGCGGCTCGCCTTCGCCGCGGCCTTGGTGCTGGCGGGATGCCAGAGCCTTGGCCCGCGCGATGTCACGGTCGATCCGCTGGCGCGGCTTCCCGACGGCCGCGCCTCGCAGGCGCCCGGGCAGGTGGAGCGCACCGGGCCCGTGCTTGCGGGCGATCCGGACGCCGCCGCCGCCAGGGAACAGGTCTTTTATGGTCAGGGTCCGCGCGTCGGCGCGCCCCGCGCCGAGGCCGAGCGCCTGGAGAGCGGAGCCTATACCGTCAACTTCTCCGAGGCGCGGCTGGACGAGGCGGCGCAGACCATTCTCGGCGACCTGCTGGACGAACCCTATCTGATTGATCCGCGCGTCACGGGCCGCATCACCGCCTCCACTCCGCGCCCGGTGTCGCGCGATGCGCTGCTGGCGCTGTTCGAGGCGGCGCTGGCCATGAACAACGCCTCGATGGTGCGCGCCGACGGCGTCTACCGCATCATGCCTGCGGCGGAGGCCGTCGGCTCCGGCCTCGGCCGGATCGCCGATCCCGGACGGCCGGGCTGGGGCGTCAGCGTCATTCCGCTGCGTTACGTCTCGGCGACCAACATGCGCCAGCTGCTGGAGACCGTCGTGGCGCGTTCCGGCGCGGTGCGGGCCGATGCGGCGCGCAATCTGGTGTTCGTGGTCGGCAATTCCGGCGAACGCCGCAACGCCGCGGCCGCCGTCGCCGCCTTCGATATCGACTGGATGGCCGGCATGTCAGTGGCGCTGATTCCGCTGGCCAACGCCACGCCGGAAGCCGTGATCTCCGAGATGGAGACCCTGTTCCAAGCCTCCGGCGACGGGGCGAGCGCCGGTGCGTTGCGCCTGCAGGCGATCGAGCGCATGAACGCCATTCTGGCCGTCGCCGCCAGCCCGCAGCTTCTGGACCGCGCCCGCGAATGGGCGGCGCGGCTGGACGCCGGGGGAGCGACCGGCGCCACGCTGCGCACTTATTTCCTCGAGAATGGCAAGGCTACCGAAACGGCGGATCTCCTGAACCAGCTGTTCGGCGAAGGCGCGCCCGCCGCGTCCGGCGTCGCGCCGGATCTCGGCGAGGCCGGGGCCCAGACCACGCCGCGCCGCGCCGCAGGCGGCGCCGGCCGCAGCGGCGGGCTGCGCGTCATCGCCGACCCGATCAACAACGCCATCCTGGTGATGGCTGACGCGCCTGGTCACGCGCTGGTCGAGCGTGCGCTGACCGCCATAGACCGCACGCCGGCCCAGGTGCTGATCGACGCGGTGATCGCCGAGGTAACGCTGAACGACACCTTGCGCTACGGGGTGCAGTTCTTCTTCGAAAGCGGCGGCCTGCGCGGCGTAGGCGACAGCGGCCGCGGCGGGTTTTCCACAGGCGACGGCTTCGAGCTCCAGCCCACCTTCCCAGGCTTCAACTTCCTGATAGAGAGGGGCGGCAGCCCCCGCTTGATGCTTGACGCTCTGTCGCGCATCACTGACCTGACGGTGGTGTCCTCGCCCTCCGTAATGGTGCTGGACAACCAGACCGCCTCGTTCCGGGTAGGCGACCAGGTGCCGGTGGTCACGCGCACATCCGCCAGCGTGATCAACCCCGACTCGCCCATGGTCAGCACGGTGGAATACCGCGACACCGGCGTGATCCTCACCGTCGCTCCCCGGGTCAGTTCAACCGGGCGCGTCACCCTCGACATCACGCAAGAAGTCTCGAACGTCTCGCGCGCCGCATCCGGCGCCGGGCTGACGCCAACCATCTCCACCCGCAATGTCGAAACCACCGTCTCTGTCGCCTCCGGCCAGACCATCGTGCTGGCGGGACTGATCGATGAAAGCCGCGATTCCGGCCGCCGCGGTTTGCCATTGCTGAACCGGATACCGGGTCTGCGCGACGCGCTGAGCGCCACCGAGACCGTCACCAGCCGCACCGAGCTGATCATCTTCCTGACCCCGCGCGTCATCTATAACGACGATGACGCCGCCGCGGCGACAGAGGATCTGCGCCGGCGCATGGAGTTGCTGCGGCCCCAAGCAGCCGCGGCGCGGTGAACCTCGGCCCGGCCGAAATATTCCTGCTGGCGGCCAGCCCGTTCGTGGGCAGCTTCATAACCGCCGCGGCGCGCGCCTGGCCGGACTGGGGCCGCGTCGCCGCCGCGCGCTCGTCCTGCGAAGGCTGTGGCCGCGCGCTGGCGCTGCGCGAACTGGTTCCCGTCGTCAGCTACGCCCTGCAGCGCGGCCGGTGCGCCTGTGGAAAACTCGCCATCTGGCCGCTGCATCCGGTTGGTGAATTGACGGCGGTCGCCATCGCCTTGGCCGCGGTTTTCGCCGCCAGCGGGACGGCGGCCGTGCTGGCGGCGCTATTCGGATGGGCGCTGCTGTTCGCGGCGCTGGCCGACATCCGCACGCTGGAGCTGCCGGACGCCGTCACGCTGGGCCTGATCCCGGCGGGTCTCGCCGCCGCTTTCCTGCGCGGCGGCGCGGAGATGGCGGCGCAGGCCGCGCTTGCCGCGGCGCTGGGTTTCGCCGTTCTCGCCGCCGCCGCCTGGCTGTACCGGCGGCTGCGCGGCCGCGAGGGGCTGGGATTCGGCGACGCAAAGCTGCTGGCGGCGGCCGGCGCCTGGACCACGCCGATGGCGCTGCCCTGGATCGTCGCCGGCGGCGCTGCGGCCACCCTTCTGGGCATCGCCGCCGCGCGTCTCGCCGGCCGGAGCATCGCCCCGGACGCCGCTGTTCCTTTTGGCCCCGGCCTGGCGCTGGCCGCGTTCGCGGCGCATCTGGCTGTCGTCGCCGCAGGCGGATACTGGGCCGCGCCGGGATGGCCGCCATGATCGCGCTGCTGCGCCCGTCCCTGAAGCCCCGGCGCACCGCCGCGCGCCGGTCGAAGAAGGAGCATCTGTGGACCGAGCCCTGGGTGGTCTGGCGCGGCGATGGCTATCGCGATCTCGTCTGCCCGGCCTGCCGGACCCGGTCGGTGATGGACAAGATCATCGACGCCAGCCCGCCGTTCGAGCCGCGCAAGCGCTACGCCCTGTTCCGCTGCGGCGCCTGCGGAACCCTTCATTACCCGGACGCGAAACCGGTGGAGTACCAGAAGGTCCGCGACGCCGACATCGCCCGCAAATACTATGTCGAGATCGGCGCCGGGCTGGACGCTATGTTCGCGCCGCTGGCCTGGGCCGAGCCGGAGATGGCCAGTTCCTATCTCGAGGTCGGGGGCGGCTATGGCTTCTCCATCGACTTCGCCTCGCGGGCGCTCGGCTGGCGCGCTGCGGGCGTCGATCCGTCCAGCGTCGCCGCCGTCGGCGCCCGCGACCTGGGTTATGATTTGCGACGCGCCTATCTCTCGGCCGATGACCCGGCGCCTGACGGTCCTTTCGACCGTGTGCTCAGCTCGGAAGTGATCGAGCATGTGCGCGATCCCGACCCGTTCCTCGCCGCCGTCGCCGCGGCGGCGGGAGACAACGGCGTGCTGATGCTGACCACGCCTGACGCCGCGGCGGTATCCCCCGGCCTGTCTGGCGCCGCCCTTCTGCAGATCGTCGTCGCCGGGCATCACATCGTGATCTTCACCGCCGAGGGACTGACAGCGGTGTTGCACCGCGCCGGCTTCCGGCACATCCATGTCGTCAGCCGCGATCAGACCTTGCTGGCCGTCGCATCGCGCCGCGAGGTGAAAGCCGATTTCGGCGCCCGCCCTGCGCGCGACATCTATCGCCGTTATCTGCGCGAACGCCGCGACGCCCTCGCCGCTGATCCGGCGCTCTACGCCGGTTTCGCCGTGCGGCTGCTGAAGGAGTGCGTGCATGCTGGCGAATTCGCCGAAGCGACCGAAGTGCTGGAAGCGCTGGCTGCGCGCTGGCGGCGGGAATACGGGCTAGACATCGACAGCCCGTCGCGGATCCGGCCGCTGTTCGAGACCACCTGGCGGCGGGCGCGGCGCGCCGTGCGCCGCTATGCCGGCGAACACCCTTTCAACCTCGCGGTGGCGCTGTTCTACGCCGGCCGCGTACGCGAGCAGGAAGGCCGCGCCGCCGACGCCGAGGCCGCCTATCGCGCCTGCGTCCGCGCCGGCAAGGCGACCATGCGCGTGTTCGACGAACTGGCCGCCCCCTGCCGCGAGACGGAAGACTGCATGCGCCGCGCCGCACTGCACGCCGCGATGCTGGCCGCGCCCGTGCGGCCGGAGCAGGCCTGCGCCGATGTTATGGCCCTGATCCCGGAAGAGCCTTCCCTGCCCCAGGACCTGTGGCGCGAGGCGCGGCTGCGGGTGTTCGCGGACGGAGTGCTGACCGGCCGCCGCGAGGCGGTGGAGCCGCTGGCGCTCTACGCTTTCGCCCTGCTGGAAGCGTTGCGGCGGAATCGCCTGCCGTTCAGCGTCACCGAAGGTTTCGCCGCCGCCGCCCTGGGCATGCGCGCCTTGCAGGACGGGACGCCCGGAGAGGCGGCGCCCTGGTTCGCCGCCGCCCGCGACGCCATGACGGATCAGCGCGAACGGGCGGTGTTCGAAGCCGAGCGCGCCGCCGCGGCGCAAGCGGCCGGGGGTGAATCGTTGATCGAAGCCGCCGCGGCGCTGATCGCCGCCGTCGAAACATGCGATGCAAGCGCAGCGGAAGCACCCGCCAAGCGCCTGTCTGCACTGGGGGCTGAACACCCGGCGATCTCGCACGCCTGCGCCTTCGCGCTTGGCCTTCGGGCGCTGAACATGACCGGCGAGGCGAAAGCCGCCGCAACCTGGTTCGCCCGCGCGGCGCTTATCACGGCGGACGCCGCCGAACGCGCCGAGGCGCTGTATCATGAGATCCTCGCCCTGGAGCAGGCCGGGGAAGCGGCCAGCGCGACGCAGCGCGCCAAGGCGCTGGCCGCCGCCGCAAAAGAAGACGCCGCTGTGAAGAATGCTTTGGGCTCGCGTTACGACGGGCTGCGGCGCTACAAAGACGCATCGTGACGGGGGACGGCGACACCATGGGCATCCGCAGCATCCTGCGCCAACTGAAATGGCCTTACTGGCTGTTCTTCGCGGAACGCGACCGCAAGGACTATGGCGCGCAGGCGGCTTCCTGGGCGATGGCGGCGCTGCTGGGGCCGCGCTCCGTGGTGCGGACCACGCGGCCGGGCGCGCTTTCGCTGACCAGTGCGCGCGACATCGCCGTGCTGGTCACCTACGACCCGAAGGGCCGGGTGCACGATTTTCTGCTGCAGCATATGGACGCCCTAGCCAAGGCCGGACGGGCGGTGATCCTAGTCTCCAACAGTCCGAAATTCCCCGAGGCCGAGCAAGAGAAAGCCGCCGCCCGCTGCGCGCTCGTCGCCTGGCGGCGCAATCGCGGCTATGATTTCGGGGCATGGCGCGACGGCCTGATGCTGGCTCCGGACTATGACGCGCTGGACAGTGTGATCTTCGTCAATGACAGCGTCTATGGGCCCTTCCAGCCCCTGGGTCCGATCCTGAAACGCATGGACGCCGGCAAAGCCGACATCTGGGGCCTGACCGACAACTGGGACACGCGCTGGCACCTGCAAAGCTATTTCACCCTCTATCGCCGCGCCGCCCTGCAGCATCCTGATGTCCGGCGCATGTGGCGCGAGTGGAAGCATGTCGACTCGAAATCCTGGGTGATCCGCAACCGCGAGATCGGGATGGCAGCCCTGTTGCAGCGCGCCGGTCTGCGCTGCGCAGCGCTGTGGCCCTACCGCGATCTTGTCAAAGCTTTCACGCGCGAGATGAGCGACGGCGCCTTTCTGGCCAACGAAGCCCTGACCCAGGGCGAACGGAGGCTGCTCGCCCTGATGATGGACCTGGTCAACGGCGGCGCGCCGATGAACCCGACGCATTTCTTCTGGGACGCGCTGATTCTGGACGGTTTTCCCTACCTCAAGCGCGAAGTGCTGACCGTGAATCCGATCGGAATGCCGCATCTGTATGACTGGGAGCGGGTGATCCACGCCGTCAGCCGCTATGATACGTCGATGATCGAACGCCATCTGCGCGCGATCCTGAAACACCGGGTGGTGTAAGGACATGAAGGATTCTGCCGAATCCGAAGGCTGGCTGGAACAGGTCGCTGGATTGTCCGCGGCCGACAGGGCGCGCGCCCGCCGGCTTGCGGCGGAATCCGGCGAACGTCTCGCCCGCGCCCTGCGCCGGCTTGGCGCGGCCTCGGACGCCGCCATCGCCGACGCGCTGGCCGCGCATTGCGGGCTGGAGCGTGCGCCGGCCGACGCGTTTCCACAAACGCCGCCGCCGGCCGGCGGCGCGGCGGCCGGTTTCCTGTCTGAAACCCTGGCCGCGCCGCTGGACGAGGACGGCGAGTCCGTGACCCTGGCGGTCGCCGATCCCACCGATCCCGCCGCCGCGGACGGAGTGCGGCTGGCCTCCGGCAAGCGGGTGATACTGAAGGTCGCCGCCTTCGCCGACATTGAAGCCGCCCACGCCCGCTGGCGGGGCGGGGAAGCGGCGGGCGGCCTGCATTCGGCCATCGCCGCCGCCGCTGGCGAAAGCGCGGCGGACGCCGACCAGCTGAAGGACCTGGCCAGCGAGGCGCCGGTGGTGCGGCTTGTCTCCGATATCGTCGCCGACGCGCTGAAACGGCGCGCTTCGGACATTCATATCGAACCGTTCCGCGACCGGCTGCGACTGCGTTTCCGCATTGACGGCGTGCTGCAGGACCGGACGGCCCCGCCGCCGGGGCTGGCGAGGCTGGTGGCCAGCCGGGTGAAGATTCTCGCCGGGCTGGACATCGCCGAACGCCGCCGCCCGCAGGACGGCCGGGCGCGCCTGACCATCGGCGGCCGGGCGCTGGACCTGCGCGTCGCCACCGCGCCGACGGCGCATGGCGAAAGCGTGGTGATCCGGCTGCTCGAGGACCGCGACGCCGAGGTGAAGCTGGACGATATCGGCCTGTCGAAAAGCCATCGCGCGCTGCTGGAGCACCAGCTGGAGGCCCCCTACGGCCTCATCCTGGTCTCTGGCCCCACGGGGTCCGGCAAGACCACCACGCTGGCCGCCGCGCTCGACCGGCTTAACGCGCCGGGGCGCAAGCTGATCTCAATCGAGGACCCGGTGGAATACCAGATCGACGGCGTCAACCAGATCGCCGTCAATCCGGCCATCGGGCTGACCTTCGCGACCGTGCTGCGCTCGGTGCTGCGTCACGACCCCGACGTGATCGTCGTCGGCGAACTGCGCGACGGCGAGACTGCCGAAATCGCCGTCAACGCCGCGCTGACCGGGCATCTGGTTCTGGCCACGGTGCATGCCAACACCGCCGCCGGCGCGGCGCCGCGCCTGATCGACATGGGCGTCGACCCGTCCTTGCTCCGCTCCACCCTGCGGCTGCTCGCTGCGCAGCGTCTGGTGCGTGTTCTGTGCCCGTCCTGCAAGGCGGAAACCGAACCGCCGAAGGGGCTGAAGCGCGCCTTCGAGGCCAGAGGCTGCGCCGCTTGCGACCAGACCGGCTATCGCGGCCGCGTCGGCGTGTTCGAGTTCATCGAGACCGGCGACGTGGTGGCCGATACGCTGCGTGAGGGCGTCTCGGCCGGCGAGATCGAGAGCGCCGCCCGCAAGGCGGGGGCGAAATCCATCCACGCCGACGCCCGCGCCAAGATCGAAGCCGGCGTGACCAGCGCCGCCGAAGTTTTCCGCGTCCTGGGCGAGGTTTGACCGCCATGCCCGTCTTCGCCGTCAAAGCCCTGCGCCCGGACGGCGCCGAGGAGACGGCGCGGATCGAGGCCGCAGATGAAACCACAGCGGCCGCCGCAGCCGCCGCACGCGGGCTGACGCCGATAGGCGTACGCCTCGCCGCCGCGCAGTCCGAGCCGCGCGCCGGAGCACGCGACCGCAAGCTGGCCACCCGGGTCGCCCGCGAACTGTCAGTGCTGACCGCGGCCGGCCTTAGCATCGAGCCGGCGCTGGCGGCGCTGGTCCGCCACGCCGGAGACCCGCAACTGAAGGCGGCCGCGCAGGGCCTGCTGGACGATGTTCGCGCCGGCGCGGCGCTGTCTGAGGCGTTTGCGGCGCGCCCGGCGCTGTTCCCGGCCCCGTTTCCGGAAATCGCCGAGGCCGGCGAGGCGGGCGGCGCGCTGGGCCGGGCGCTGGGCGAGCTGGCGGATTCGCGTGAAAAGCGCGAGACGGTCTCGGCCTCCATCCGCGGCTCGCTGATCTACCCCGCCTTTCTGATGGTCTTTATGACCGTGGCGGTGACCGCGCTGCTGGTGTTCATCGTGCCGCCCTTCGAACGGCTGTTCACCGATATGGGCGCGCCGGTCCCGCCGCTGGCGGATTTCGTTTTCGGAACCGCGCGCGGCCTTGTCGTCTACGGCCCGTTCATCCTGGGGGCGATCGTGCTGGCGGCGATCACGCTGCGCGCCGCGCTGGCCCGGCCTGGGCCGCGGCTGACGGCTGACCGCTGGCTGATTACGGCGCCGCTGATCGGCGCGGCGATGAGGATGCTGGTGGCGGCCCGGTTCTGCCGCGTTCTGGCGCTGTTGCTGCGCAACGGGCTGTCGGCGGCGCCGGCGTTGCGCCTGGCGGCGAGGGCGGCTGGCAACACCTGGGCCGTCCGCTGCCTGACCGAGGCGCTGGCCGAGGTGCGCGCAGGCCGCGGCTTCGCCGAACGGATCGAGGCCAGCGACGTGCTGCCGCCGCTGGCGGCGGAGCTATTGTCCGTCGGCGAGGAGGCCGGCGATCTCGCCCTGGCGGCCGAGCGCCTCGCCCGCTTTTACGAAACCCGGCTGGAGGAAGGCGCGCGCCGCGCTGCGCAGCTGGCGGGCCCGCTGGTGATCGTTCTCGCCGGACTTGTCATCGGAGCCGTGATCGTGTCGATTCTGCTGGCGCTGGTCAGCGTCAGCGCCGTGACCTACTGAAGGAGCCGCCATGCAGCATGTTCGCCGCACCCACGTCCGGCCCCGCGTCGCGGGCTTCACGCTGACCGAGTTGCTGGTGGTTTTGCTGATCCTAGGGCTCCTGATCGCGCTGGTGACGCCCAACATCATCCGCTATGTCGGCCAGGCGAGGGTGCAGGCCGCCGAGACCCAGATCGCGAACTTCGCCAGCGCACTGGAGATGTACCGGCTGGACGTCGGCCGCTATCCTGACCCTTCAGCGGGGCTTGGCGCCCTCGTCGCCGCCCCGTCGGAGGCCCGCAACTGGTCCGGCCCCTATCTGCCCGGCGGCCGGGTCCCGGACGACCCTTGGGGCAACACCTATGCCTACGAGCGCCCCACGCCGGATTGCTATGTCATCCGCTCCTACGGTCGCGACGGCCGCCCTGGCGGGTCCGGCGAGGACGCGGAAATCGTCCGCAATGCGTGCTGAGACGGGGCGCGGCGGCTACACCCTCGCCGAACTGGTCGTGGTGCTGGCGATCATCGCGCTGATCGTCGCGCTTGTCGCACCGCGGCTGCTGACCACTTCCGACGCCGCCGAAGTGCGGCGCGCGGCGGCGCTGATCGAGACAGCGGCGCGGGCGGCGCGCGCCGACGCCCGCATCACCGGCCGCGACGCTGCGATGATTGTCGACCTGCAGGCCCGCACAATTGAAATCTCGCCGCGCGGCCGGGTTCACGACTTGCCGCGGTCGGTCGAGATCGAGGCCGTCGTCGCCGACACCGAACTGGCGCAGTCACGCGCTGCGGTGCGTTTTTTCCCGGATGGCGGCGCCACCGGCGGCCGGTTTGATCTCGCCGCCGGGCGCGTCCGCGGCGCGGTGCGGGTGAACTGGATCACCGGAAGGACAGAGCATGACCCCCCGCGTCAGACGGGATAAGGCTGGCTTCACGCTGGTCGAGGCGCTGGCGGCGATGCTGGTCGCCGCGTCGGGCTTCGCCGCGATCTACCAGATCTACGCCAACGCCGCGCGCAGCGAACGGGCGGCGGCGGAGACCGCCGAGGGTGTGCGCCTGGCTGAAACCCTGCTCACCGAGGCCGCGCCGATGGCCGGTGAGGCGCTGACAGGCGAAGCCGGCGGCTGGCGCTGGCGCGTTGAGGCTACGCCCGCTGCGCCACCGTTTTCAGAGACGCTGCTGCGCATTGAAGCGGCGGCCGTCGCCCCGTCTGGGCGCCGGATGACGCTGGCGGTGGAGCGCGCCGCCCCGGCGCCGGAGACGCCGCGATGACGCCGCCGCGCATTTCCGGGCGCGCCGGGCTGACCCTGGCCGAATTGCTGGTGGCGCTGTTCGTGACCGCACTGGCGCTGGGCATCGTCGCCGAGGGCGCCCGCCGCGCGCTGGACATGCATGCGGCGATCGAGCGGACGCGCGCCGAGCGCGAGACGCTGTCCGCCGGGCTCAACGCCGCGCGAGAGCGGTTGGAGCGCGCCATAACCGCCACCCGCCCGGCGCCTGGAGACGCCGGAGGGCGTCAGCCGTTGTTCGCCGGCGCATCCGATCTGCTGGCCTTCGCCGCGATTGACCCCGGCTATCCGTCGCGGGCCGGTATCTATGAATACCGGCTCTACGCTGAAACCGCCGAAGGGCGCGCCCGGCTGATCCTGGCGCGGCGACCGCTGTTAGAGGCCGCGGATTTCGGCGACGAAGCGGCGGAGCTGGAATCCTGGCCGCTGCTGGAGGGTGAAGAGCCTGTGCGTTTCTCCTATGCCGGTCCGTCCGGCGAGTGGCGCGAACGCTGGGAGGAGGAGCCGGGCCTTCCCGCACTGGTGCGCATCACCGCAGGCGACGCGACTGTCGTCGCCCGCCTGCCTGCGCCGCCGCCGGAAACCGAGGCGACTGCGAATGGAACCAGCGAAGCCGCGCCTGGCGATGCCCGCCCGCAACGCGAACGCCGTCCCCGGCAGCGGAGGCCGCAATGAACGCGCGGCGCGGCATTGTTCTGGTCGCCGTTGTGGCGATTCTCGGCGGGCTGGCCGCCGCCGCCGCCCTCGCCGCGCTGGCGGCGCAGGTCTCGGTGCGCGGCGCGTTGGCCGATCTCGAACAGGCGCGGCTGCGCGCGGCGGTGGAGACCGCGGCCGCCCGGGCCGCTGCGGCATTGTCTGACAGCGACGAGACCCGGCGCTGGATCGCTGACGGCCGCGCCTACGTCTTCTCGGTTGATGGCGTCGACCTGACCGTCCGCGTTCTCGCGGAAACGGGGCGGTTCGACCTCAACCAGGGCGACCCCGGCGTACTGCAGGCGTTGCTGATCCGTCTCGGCGCCGATTTCCGCTCCGCCGCCGACATCGCCGCCGCCCTGCGTGACTGGCGCGCGGAAGCGCCGGAGGGCGCCGCCCGCCGCGACCCGGCCTATGACGCCGCCGGACTGCCGCAACCCGGGCGGCGGCCGCTGATGGCGCGGGAGGAGTTTCGCCGCGTGCTGGGCGTTGATTCCGGGCTGTACGAAGCCGCGCGCCTGCATCTAACGGTGTCCGGCGCGGCAGCGCCGGAGCCCGCCTTCGCGCCGCGCGATCTGCTGAGGGCGCTGAACCTGCCGGCATCGCAGACAGAACGCATCCTGTCGGCCCGTCGGCGCGGGGGCGCGCCAAACGCCGGCGGCGAAGCGGCGCCCTCGCCGGGAGCGCGTTTTGCAGTGCTGGTCGAGGCCGAAAGCGCGTCCGGCGCCATGGTGGCGCGGGAGATCGGGCTTGCCTTGCCGGGCGCGAACGGGCTTTTTGACGTCACCTGGCGCATGCCGCTCGCACCGGGCGAGGCGGCGGGCCTGCTGGAGCCGGACACAGACCGATGACGACGCCCGCAACCAAACTGGCGAGTCTGCTTTCGGCCTGGCGCGACGAGGTCGACGCCGCCGTGGCCGCCCTGCCTGTTCTGGGCGCGGTGTTCACCCGGCGCTGGCGTATCCTGCGCGTCGAACCGGGCGGGCTGCGTTATCTCGACGCCAAGGGTGGTGAAATCGAGATTCCCGACGACCTGCCGGAAGACGAGGCGCGGGCGCGCGTCGGCGCCCTGTCGCGATCCGGGCCGCTGGCGTTACGGTTCTCACCGGCGCTGGGCTTCCGGCGCATGGCGAAATTCCCCGCCGCCGCTTCCGCGCATCTTGACGAAGCGGCGCGTCTCGCTCTGCCGAGGCTGTCGCCCCTGCCGCCCGCGGACGCGGCTTGCGCGGTGGAGCGACCCCGCGCCACGCCGGCCGGTGAAGGCTGGATCGAGGTTCCGCTGGCCATCGTCCGCAAGGACGCTCTAACCGCCGCGCTGCGCCGCGCTGCGGCGCTGGGCCTGACCCCCACAGCCGCCGATTTTGAGGATTCGGACCCGCTGGCGGCGCCGGTCTGCGACCTGCGCGAAGGGCGGCGGACGCCCGGCAGCGGCCGGTCCGCCTTCCGGTGGGGCGCGGCCCTGACCGGCGTCGCCCTGCTCTTCGCCGCAGCAGCCTGGGGCGATGCTGTGCTGCGTCTGCAACCGCGGCTGGATATTCTGGAGCGTGCGCCCGGCGGCGGGCCGGCGCTGGAGGCCGCCATAGCCCAGGCGCGGCTTAGAACCTCTTCCGGCTCGGCCACGATCGTGCTCGCCGACCTGTCGCGGCGCCTGCCTGACGGGGCTTATCTGACGGCGCTCGACTATCAGGACGGGGTGTTGCGCGTCACCGGCCTGGCCTGGGACGCCGCGGCCGCCCTGCGCGCGCTTGACGGCGCCGTCGAGTTTGACAGCGCCGCATTCGCCGGCGCCACGGTGCGTGACGAGGCCAGCGGACGCGAGCGGTTCGAGATCGTGCTCTCCCATCGGCCAGCTGCGGGAGGCGGATCATGAGCCCTGAGGCCAGACGCATTGTCGCCTTGGCGGCGGCGGTCGCCGTTCTGGCGCTAGCCGCCATCGCCGCCGCCAGCGCCGGAGCAGGCTGGACACGCCTCAATGCAGCCATCGCCAGCGCCGAGGGCCGCACCGGATCGGCGCCCGAGGCCGACCCCGCCCGCTATCTCGCCGCCGGCGACAGCCGCGCCGAGGCCAGCGCCGGGTTGCAGGAAAGACTGGGCGGCGCCGCACGCGCCGCCGGAGCTTCGCTGGCGCGAGTGCGCATCGGCGCGGAGGAGCGAACCGACCCGTCTCGCATAACGCTGGAAGTCGAGGCCGAAGGCGATCTCGGCGAGCTGGCGCGGTTCATTCACGCCGTTGAAGCGGCGCCGCCGGCGCTCGCCGTCACCCAGATGCGCCTCTCCGCCGCCGGCGAAAGCGGTGATCGCCTACGCCTGACGGCGCGGATCGAGGCCCGGCGTCGGCCGGAAGCGGTCCGATGAAGCGCCGGGAGATGATCCTGATTGGCGTCGCCGCCGCCCTTGCGGCCCTGGTGGCGCTGGATCACTGGCGCCGCGCGGCTGAGCCGTCCACCGAAGTCGCAACGGCGACGGCCGAACCCGCCGCGGCGCGTCCGGCAGACGAAGGCCCCCTCCTGCCGGCGTTCGACCGGTTCTCCGCCATTGATCAGCGCCCGCTGTTCTCCGCCGCCCGCCGCCCGCCGGAACGCCCGGCGCCGGTTGCGCCCGTCATCACAGCGCAGGCGCGCGAAACCGGCGCCCCGGCTTTCCAGGTCACCGGCGTCGTATCCGGTCCCGGCCGGCCCTCGGCGGCGCTGATCCGCCAGGGCGCGGACAATCGCCGGCTCTATGCCGGAGAGACTTTCGAAGGCTGGCGCATTGAAAGCGTCGAGACCGACGGCGTCGTGGTGTCGCGTGATGGCGAACGCTGGCGCCTGCCCGTGGGCCGTCGTGAATAAACCTTTTTACTATACTCAGCCCATCTCAGCCCTCAGTCAGTTGTTCGCACGGCGACGTTCGTGCCGCCGACAATTTCATCCATTACTACGGTTGTGAATGTTTCAATTTCGGCGGCGAACAAGACCTCTATCCTATGGTGCCTTGGTTCAAAGGAAACCTCCTCACCAAGACTGCGAACCCGAACCGTATATGTACGCACTTGTCCGACCGAGAAACTGGAGTCGATATAGGGGGCGTGGGGAGCGAGACATGCGCCAGTCTGCGGATTCGTTTCGCAGATCGTCATATCCAGCTCCATATATTCATCACTCGGCAAGGCCCATACCACGACTCGTTCCTCAGGATCGCCAATATTAATCGCCGCAACGGAGAAAGCCGTAACTCCGTCAAGCGGGACAGAGACCACGCCAGGCATGTCCCCCAGCGTAGCGGCGACAGCGATGATGTCCGGCGCGGCGCCTGCAGCCACTGTCACGTCAAATAGGTTGACGGCGTTAACCGGTGCTGACTCGATATTTTCGCATTCGAAGATTGGCGAAAATTGGCTGGGGCCGACCCAGCCATGCCTGACAGCAAAAACAAAGCTCTGAGAGCCACCTGCGGGAATATCTACTGGGGCGTCACGTGCGCCCGTAACGGCGTTGGTGTGTGGATCCGTGGTCTGAAAACTGAAATCACCACTAAAGGCATGCGGGGCCGCGAGTCGGCAGTCGTGCCCATCGGTGTTGCCGCTGATCGGGTTGATGATAGTGGCGAAAGCTGTAACCGTGCTGCCGTCTCTTGAAGTGCGATAGCGTGGCAGCACAGCTGCACGCAAGCGATGCCCGGCTGTGTCGTTAATCCGCAGATTCAGCCTGTAAAGACCTGATGATCCATGAGACGTGTATACTGCGAGGTGATAGCTCTCGCCGGCGGATGCTTCGAACCGCAGTAAATGCGGAACCCGGCCGAAATGGACAGTTCCAGGGGAGACTGTAGAAACGGAATGCAAGACAAACTCGCTTGGCTCACCGGTGAACAGAGCGAGTTGAGCCGTGAAATCCGACCCTGAGGTATCCAAACTGACGACGACATCATCGTGCGCGTCAAGCCGGTACCAGACGGAGTTATACATCGTTCCGCCATTAATAAACGGGTCACCGGCGAGAGAGCGTGCGTTTATATTAGTCCCGACGATGCTGAGCCCTCTCGTCGTCTGCGCCAGATCGATCACCTCTGCATCAGCGATCAGTTCATTATGGGGGTATCCGATGTACTCAAGGCGAAGAGAGGCGACGCCCTGCGCGCCGCCACGTGAATCAACAGCGATATGATACGTCGTTCCCGCCACAGCCTCCAAAACTAGACAGCTGTTAGCGTCATTTGGCGGATTGCATATCGCATTGCTGATAACCCCTATCAAGTCATCAAGCGCATCACCCGTATATATCGCCAATGTTTTATTGAATGAAAATGGACCTTCGATTCCTGTACTGAATCGAAACTGTCCAGTGACAGGCGCTGTCCAGCGCCACCAAAGAGAAGACCCGCCAGGATAACCGGCATGATTGGGCTCGCCGGGTTCCTTTGTCGCACCGCGATTGTTGAAACTGAAATGGTGAGAAACGCCCGTGATCGGGTGGGCGTTCCGGAACAAATTGTTCGCCGGCGCTGAATACGTGCTCACCTGAGCGAAGCGGATTTCTTCTTCTCCAGCATCATTGGTAAAGCGTATCTGACCCTGATAGATGGCATTCGGAGCCAGAATGGCCGCATTGACCGAAATCAGCACTTCTGTCGCCTCGCCCGGGGCAAGTTCGCCAGAGACGGATGTCGTACTCTCCTGCCCGGCGCTGTCGATCAGGGCCAAGCTTATAAATTCTTCGTGGGTTGTTATCTGCCAGATGAAACTTGCTTCTCCGACATTCCGTACTGTGTAAATCAGTGAGCCGAAACTGTCTGGGTCATCCGGATTCCCGGTCGTGATGAAGGAGACCGCTGGCTCAACACTCATCTCTCTGGGCGCCTCGCCACCGGCGAGGGCCTGATGGGCGAGATCGACACGGATGCGCGAGCGGACCAGGTTGTTGGAGCCAGTCACGACCGGAGAACCCGTAGTCCGTAACGCATTCAGAATCTGTTCAACTGTCGCGTCCGGGTGGGCTTCACGCAAAAGGGCGATCGCGCCCGCAACGTGCGGGGCCGCCATAGATGTACCTGTTGCATCCCTACTGAGCGCCGCCCCGGCGTTATTGGGGCTGTGTCGGGCGGAGTAGATTGATTGGCCGGGGGCGAGCAAATCCAGCATCTGGGCCGAGTTCGAAAAGCTGGAATGGGAATCGGAGAGACTTGTTGAGCCAACAGAGATAGCAGCGGGCACGCAGGCCGGAGCGCTTATGGAATCATGCCAGCCATGGTTTCCGGACGCAGCGACAGTCGCTACACCAGCCTGCTGCAGGCTGTTGATAATGGATGCGCGCAATTCGTTGACGCATGGCGAGAAATGTCGCGACCCGCCAAGACTCATGTTAATCACGCCCAAGTTGTAAGCGACACGGGTGTCATACAACCACTCCAGCGCCGCCAGCTGGTCGGAAACGAAAGACATGGAACAAGAGGTCGCCCCATCACAATCATTGCCGGTGAACCGCGAGAATACCTGCACCGCGATAACATCGGCCTGCGGCGCCACGCCCTGGAGCTCGCGGCCCGGTGTCGCCGGGTCTGTGAACGCCGCCCCAGCCGCAATGCCGGCGACATGGGTGCCATGAAAGCAGGAACCGTCAGCCGCACCCTGCCCGGGAGCATCAGCCTCATTTTCACAGTTGTCGCCCGCGAGCGCGCCAATCACCTGTTGTGCTCCGCCTGGGCAGTACGAGGTCGCGCCAAGTTCAGGGACCGTGCTTGAAAAGCAAGCCGACGCGACGATGCGGCCCGCGAATGCAGGGTGTTGATGGTCAACTCCCGTATCCAGAATCGCCAGACCCACCCCTGATCCGGTAAAACCCAGATCATGCATTACACCAGCGCCAACCAAGGACGCGGAGCGATGCAGAAATGGCCGTTCGACCCCATCGGGGAAAATTTGTACGCCGGGCTGATTCTCCAACCCGGTGAGCTCGTTCTGATTTAGCATAATAGCCAAGGCGGGTGTATGGCGAAACACGCGGATAATCCGCGGTTCGTCAGAGCCAGGGGGCAACTCCGACAACTCGAAAGTTGTACGATTGAATACCTGACTTATAAGCGCGTCCCTGGTGGCCGTAATAATGGCAGCTCGCGCATCGTTTTCCGAAATTGAATTGATGCCCTCGGCCGCCCCTTCAGCAGCAGTAGGCGTGTCGAAGAAGATTAGCATGCGAACACGCTCGCCGGCGCCCAGCCGTTCACGAGTCTGTTCATCAAACCGATCCTGAAAAGCAGGCGCCGCCCCTGCAAACAGTATCCACACTGCAAGCAACTTCGCTAGCAATCGGCCCATGGTCGCCTCACCGTTAATATCGAGCGCGCTCGTAAAAACTGCCCGATTGCCCCGCTCAGCAACCTAATGCTGATCGCAACCTGAATATGCTAGCCTGAGGGTTAGGGTGATAAAACCAAAAATTGACCAGACGCATCGTGAACGAAAGAGGCCGCGGCGGAGAGGGTTCCGCCGCGGCCAGTCCTTTCAGTTGCTCTAAAAGTCTATTCCGAGGTTCGCACCGCGACGCTGGAGCCGCCCACGGCGACGCCGTTTCCATCGACGAAGTTGACGAACACCCGGTTCGTCGCCGGCGCGAAGGGAACCGCCTCGCCTTGCCCGCCGATACGAACGGAGAAGGTGCGAACTGCGTCCTGCGCGAACGGAACCGTGACGCTGGCCGTGCGCGGCGCAAGGCAGACGCCTGTGTCCTGATCGGTCTCGCAGATCGACAGGTCCAGCGGCAGACCCGCACCGCCATCGCCCGGCGTGACCGTCACCGACGCCGCCGTGGCGCCGATATTGATCGCCGACAGCGCGAAGGCGGTGGCGCCACCCGGAGGGAGCGTGGATACGCCCGGGGTGTCACCGATGGTCGCCGCGATCGAGATCAGGTCCGGCACGGGTTGCATCGCCGAGGTCAGCGTCAGGGTGTTGACCCCGGGGATGGTCTGGGCTGGCAGCACGTTGTCGCAAACGAACACCGGTGCGAAAACCAGGCCGTCGAAACCCGTGCCCGGATCGAAACCGAACACGAAGCTGCGCGAAGCGCCGGCCGCGATATCCACCTCCGGGTCATCCGGGCCGATGGGCGTGTTGGTTCCGGGATCTGTCTCTCGGTAAGTGAAGAAGCCAGAAAAGCCCTCAGGCGCGGCGATAATGCAGGCCAGGCCGTTGGTGGCGGCGGCCGCGGGGTTGATGATGGTGGCGAAGGCCGTGGCGCTGTCGCCGATGCTTACCGAACGCGCATTCGGCAGCACCGCCGCCCGCAGGCGGTGGTTCGGGGTCGCGTTCAGCATGAAGTTGATGCGGAACATCCCCTCGGCGCCATCGACGCCGTCGAAGGCGAGATAATAGCTCTGGCCCTGTTCGCCCTGGAAGCTGACCACCGCCGCCGGCTGGGCCGACGCCGGCGCATCCGCCGCGGCCGCTGCGCTGGACACCAGCGGTGTCAGATTGCCCGGCGCGCCGGTGTAGACGGCGATCCGTATCGGGATCTCCGACCCGGTAGTGTCGATCACGGTGCTGGCGTCCATCTGGTAGTCGAGCAGGAACCAGACCGAGGCCTGCGCCGGCGCCCCGGCATGATCTGGTTCCCCGCTCTCGGCAGTAGCGTTGACATTGGTCCAGACCGACGTGCCTCCGTGGGGGTCCTCGGGGCTGATCTCGACTTGAATGGCGTTGGCGATATCGTCGTTCGCCGGCGCCGACATCGCGAAAAGGCGCAGGATGGCGTTACCTGTCGCGCCGCTCCAGCCATCGACGGCGATGGAGTAGGTCACCCCTTCCTGGGCCGAGAACTCGACACAGCTGTAAAGACCCGCCCCCGGGCAATCGTCGTTCGACGCCACGCTGGCCAGCGCGCCGACGCTGCCGCCGGTATAGACCGCCAGCATGGTGTCGAAGCCGCCGCTCTGCGGCGGATTGGTCTCGATGCGCATCGTGGCGTCGGCCGGCGCCGTCCAGCGCCACCAGACCGAGGCGCCGCCGGAGCTGGCGTGGTTCGGCTCTCCGGGCTGTTTGGTGGCGCCCGTGTTGGTGAACGGCGTCGTCACGTTCAGGCCGGTCAGGTGGAAAGCCTTATCGAAGTCGTCATTGGCCGGTCCAGGGAAGTCAACCGTCACATAGGCGGCGCGCGACGTAGTTCCCCCGTCATTCGTGGTGAAGTGGATGTTGGCGAAGTAGCCGCCGCCCTGCATGAAGACGCTGGAATCCACCGACACCATGACCGTGGTCGAGGCGCCAGGCGCCAGGCTGCCGTCCGCAGTGGCCATCGGGCCGGAGACATCCCCTGCGTCCGGCGCCGGGGTGGTGAAGACCAGGAAACTGGCGTCGCTTTCGACCTGCCAGTTGACGCTGGCCCCGCCATTGTTGGTCAGGGTGTAGGTGCGCGTGCCAAAGCTGGCGGGATCGCCGAACAGGCCGCTAGTGACGAAGAAATCCAGCGGATCGACAGCTAGGTCGCCCGCGGCGCCTCCGCCCAGCAGCATTTGCCGGGCGAGATCGACGCGGATGCGCGGCTGGGTGAGGTTGTTGGCCGGATTGGTCACCGGCGTGCCGGTGGCCTGCAAAGCCGCCAGCACCTCGCTGACCGACGCCCCGGGAAACGCCTGGAACAGCAGCGCGAAAGCGCCCGCCGCATGCGGCGCCGCCATCGAGGTGCCGGAGGCCGTCTGCGCCCGGGCTTCGCCGGAATCGTTCGGGCCGTGGGTAGCGGCGTTGATCGACGACCCCGGCGCCAGCAGCGCCACGTCCGGCGAGGAGTTGGAGAAGCCGGAGATCGCATCCTGCTTGGTGGTGGAGCCAGTGGCGATCGCGCCCGGCACGCAGGCGGGGGTGCTAATGGCGTTCGAGTAACCGTTATTGCCAGACGCAATGACGGTGGCGACGCCGGCGTTGCGCAGGTTATTGATCACTGTTGTGCGGGTATCGCCCGGGCATGGCGCGAAATTCTGTCCGCCGCCCAGGCTCATATTGATCACGCGCAGGTTAAACGCCTCGCGGTTGGCCAGCAGCCATTCCAGCGCCGACACCTGGCTGGAACTGAAGGACAGCGCGCAGGGCGGCGTGGTGGAGCCGCAACCGCTTGTGAAGCGCGAAAACACCTGCACGGCGATGATGTCAGCCTCCGGCGCCATGCCGGTCAGGAACACGCCCGGCGCATTGGAAGCCTCGAACTGCGCCCCGGCGGCGATGCCGGCGACATGGGTGCCGTGGAAACAGCCGGCTGCTCCGGCGCCCGCCGCGTCGGCCTCGTTCTCGCAATTGTCGCCGGCCTGCGGGCTCGTTGTGTCGATCGGCCCACCGTTCGGGCAGAAGCTGGTGGAACTCTGACCGGCATTGGTGATCGAGAAGCATGCCGAGGCGGTGATGCGTCCGGCGAAGGCCGGGTGCTGGTGGTCGGTGCCGGTGTCGAGAATGGCGACGCCCACCCCCTCGCCGGTGATGTCCATGCCGTGCAGCACCGACGCCCCGGTCAGGTCCAGGGTTTGGTTCAGCATCGGTTCGGACAGTTCATCCTCGACTATCCGGGCCACGCCGGGATGAGAGGCGAGCAAGTCAATTTCGGTCCGGTTCAGCACCATGGCGGCGCCGGGCGTGTAGACAAAACCGGGTTCGCCATTGAACCCGGGCAGCATGCGCGGCGCGTCGGCGCCGTCCGGTGTTTCCGCCAGCGTCGCGGCGGAAACCCCCAGCGCCCCCCGCACAACCTGGTCGCGGAAATCCGCGATCGGACCGATCTGGTCGTCGGGGGTCAGCGGGCGCCCGTCGTCGCTCTCCGGCAGGGGAACTTCGAACATCACGATAACTTGTATGCGATCACCGGCGTCCAGCCGCGCCTGCATTTCTTCTGAAAGCTCGACAGGCGCGGCGAAAGCGGCGCCAATGGACAGCAACACGGCCGCGATGGCCAAGGCGAATGTGCGGATCATGATCCCCCCCCCCAAGACAGCACGCGCGCTTCACCATCCAATGCACAGTGAAGCCCACGCCGATCCTCTGGGAGCGGCGTCGCTCGAACTCAAGCCGGGCTCGCGAAAAAAGTAAACCGAAAAAGCGCCTTGCCCGGCAGGGCGCCCGAACTGCGATGATCCGTGGTCTCGCCGATCAAGGCTTTTCCGCCGGGCCATATCCGGCTACCCTAATATGGAGCGCCGGATCGGACCGGCGAAAGTCCATCACAGGGGAGCCCTCATGCGCAGATCGTTCGCCGTATTCGGCTTTGTCCTGGCCGTCGCCGCCGGACCCGCCGCCGCCCAGGAGCGGGCGATGTTCCAGGATGTCACCGTCGCCGCCGCCGAGAACGGCGAGGGCTTCGTCAGCTTTTCGCGCTTGTCACCGGACGTCATGATGATGGAGCCGGGAGAACAGGTCAGCCTCAACGCCCTCGGCCTCGTCGCCGAGCTGGACCGGATCACGCCCTATGAAATGGGCGCCCGCGCCTGGGTCGGCCGCATTGAGGGCGGCGGACTGGAAAGCCGGGTGATCCTCACCGAATCCAACGGCTTCACTTTCGGCAGCATTTCTACGCCCGACGGCGTTTGGAACATTGTTCCCACGCCTGATGGCAGGCACCGGATCTTCCAACACCCCGCCGGCGCGGTGGAAGGGCCGTTCGGGGAATCGCTGATTCCGCCGGCGGATCTGGTGGCTCAGTACGAACGCGAGAACCGCGTGCCCTTCGCCAACGCCGCACCGCCGATCGAATCCGACCATATCGGCGTCGGCTCGCTGGGCACCATCGACATCATGGTGGTCTACACCCAGAGCATGGTCGATCTGTGGGGGCCGGCGGTCAGCAGTCGCGTGCAATACCTCATGGCGGTTCTGGACCAGGCGCTGATCGACAGCGACACCGGCCTGCGCGCACGCCTGGTGCATCTCGACCAGGTTGCGGCCAGCGAGACGGCCAGCAACTCCAGCACGCTTGCCGATCTTCAGGCCGGTGCAGGCACCGGCGCCGCCGGCCCGAATGGTCAGGATTTCAGCGCCCTGCTGGCGATCCGCAACGCCAAGGGGGCGGACCTCGTGGCGATGCTGCGGCATTTCCGGTCCCCCTCGCATGTCAGCTGCGGCATCGCCTACCTTCTGGGCGGAGCCGCCGGCGGCAACGTCGGCAACCGCACGATCACGACCGGCTCCGCACCTTTGGGCGTCAGCGTCAACAGCGACTGGATCGACGTCAACTGGTCCGGATCAGGCGGGTATAGCTTCTGTTCCGACGCCACCTTCGCGCACGAGGTCGGCCATAATATGGGCTCGGCGCATAATTACGCCGACGCGAACAGCGAGGGCGTCCTGACCTATTCCTACGGGTGGCGGGTCGATGGTGTGTTTCGCACCATCATGGCCTACCCCAGCGGCTCGGGCGAGCCGCGGGTCAATTACTTCTCCAACCCGGACGTCATGGCCTGCCCGCCCGGCTCCGCATCCTGCGGCTCAACCGTCCCGGACGGCAGCGGGCGCACCGCCGATGTCGCCCGTTCCATGCGCGAACAGGGTCTGAACGTGCAGCATTTCCGGGCCGAAGCCCCGCGCGTGGTCTCCTCCGTGCTGCCGCTGACGCGGTCGGTGATGACCAACACCGACGCCACGGCCTTTGTCACCGTGATCAACCCCGCCGCTGGCGGCAACACCGCCACCGGCTGCGGCCTTCGCATCGCCGGGGCGGGCGCCGGATTCAACTATCAAACCACCAACCCCGACACCAACGCCGTTACAGGCACTGCAAACACGCCGGTGGACATCCCCTCCGGCGGCTCGCAGAGCTTCGTGATCTCCATGAACAGCGCCAGCGTGTTCACGAACGACTCGCAGCACCAGGTTCCGACCGTCTTCGATGAGCGGAATCTGTTCGTTGAAGCCTTCTGCGGCAACCGGCGTTCGGCGGAATACACCTTCGGGGTGAACTCCTTCACCTTCTCGGCCTCAGCCAGCGCCGTGCCGGACGTGATCGCGCTGGCGGCGACGCTTGCCGCCAACCCGGGTTTCGTCGTCGTCCCGACCGACGGCAACATGGTGGGCGTGTTCTCCGTCGCCGTGACCAATATCGGGGCGCCGGCCATGATCACCGCAGCGCCATCCGTTCTGGCCCAAGGCCTGGCGATTCAGGATCTGGAGATCTGCCAGACCGATCCGAACACGGGCGCGTGCACCACGGCGCGGCTGTCATCCGTCGCGGTCGCGCTGGGCACCAACGACACCGCCACTTTCGGGGTGTTCGTGCGCGGCAATGGCGGCGCGATCCCGAACCTGCCGGCCTCGAACCGGGTGTTCGTCCGCTTCTTCGAAGGATCGACCGAGCGCGGGGCCACCAGTGTCGCCGTGCGCACGCCCTGATACGAAAAGGAGTGTTCAGCATGCGCCTTCCCGTCTCCGCCGTCGCGGCCGCCGCAGCGGCGGCCCTGTCCGCCACCGCTCCGTCATGGGCTGAAATTCGCGTCGAACGGACCGGGGAAGCGTGGCGGGTTTCGGCCGAGGGCGAGCGCCTGAGCGAGGTGCTCTCCGCCCTTAGCGCCGAGGCGGGCTTCCGCCTGGCGGGGACAGAGCGGCTGGTGGCCAACCCCCCGGTGGAGGTCTCGCTTGAGGCGCCGCTGGCGGATGTTCTGTACTTCCTGCTGCGCGATCGCGACTACGCCCTCGTCTATGGCGAGACCCCGGAAACGCAGAACCAGCTGCAGCGGCTGGTGGTGCTGTCCGGGCGCGCTGGCGGCGCGCCTGATGAAAGCCACCGCCCGGCGCCGCTGCGCCTGCCGGATCAACGGCCGCTGTCATCCGATGACGCCGCCCGCGTCGCGGCGATGCTGCAACGCCAGGCCATGCCGCTGGTGATGGCCGACGCCGGCGACCGCGCCGGTTATGGCCCCACGGCGGGCGGCGCGCCCGATGGCAGGTCCGGAACGGGAGGCGGCGATAACGGCGGCGGAAACGGCGATGGCGGCGGAAACGACGGCGGCGGTCTGGACGACGACACCCAGGCGCAACTGGCGGAGGCCACGCGCCGCGCCCACGCCGACCTTCAGGCGCTGGTCAACGCTCTGCGCCAGCACGAAGGCCAGCGCAACGACCGCTGATCACACCAGCCCGTCGAATTCCAGCAGGCCCAGCGACAGGGCGGTATTCTGAACCGCCTGCACGGCGGCGCCTTTAAGCAGATTGTCCAGCGCGCACACCACCACCGCCCGGCGGCCGTCCTCGCCAATTGCGAACCCGCCAACGACCGCGCCGTTGATCCCGGCGCCGTCGGCGTTTTCCGGAATGTCCTCTGTCACCCGCATCAGCGGTTCGCCGTCATAGGCGGCGCGATAATGCGCGATGAGCACCTCGCGGCTCACAGCTTGCGAAAACTCAAGCTGCGCCGTGACCGTCAGGCCGCGGAAGAAAGCCGCGACATGCGGCGAAAAGCGCACATCATGGCCCAGATGCCGGCTCATCTCGCGCTCGTGCAGATGCCCGACGAGGCTGTAGGGCATAAGATTGTCCTTCAGCGCCGCGGCGTCATTGCGGCGGCTGGGCGTGGTGCCCGCGCCGGAATAACCCGAGACGCCGAACAGATGCGCCGGACCGGACAGCAGGCCACGCACCGGATGCACGGCCAGTTGCCCCGCCGTGGCGTAACAGCCGGGATTGGCGATATGCCGCGAGGCGCGGATCGCTTCGCGCCCGTGGAGCTCCGGCAGGCCGTAGGTCCAGCCGGGATCGAAACGCCAGTCAGCCGACAAGTCGATGATCGCCGTCTCCGGCGCGGCGGCGTCTATGGCCGCGACCCAGGGCGCGCTTTCGCCGTTCGGCAAGGCCAGGATAATGGCGTCGGCCCCGCGCGCGGCGGCCTGTTCCGGCGACGGCGCCTCGAATGCGAGTTCCGGGTCCGCCTCCGGCGCCAACTCGGTCACCGGGCGCCCGGCCATGGCGCGCGACCCGGCAAAGACCAGGCGCATGTCCGCCCGGCCAGAGATCAGGCGGATCAACTCGCGCCCGGTATGGCCGCGCGCGCCGACAAGGCCGATGCGGGCGACCATCAGCGCGCCTCCAGCGTCGGCGGCAGGGCGAGGATGCGCTTCGTCATTTCCGGGATGCGGGACAGATCATCCTCGCCGCGCCAGAACACGATCCATTCCTCGTCCTTGGCGGCGCCGTCGCACTCCTCCCAGTAGAAGGCGTTGACCGGATTCTCGACCCGCGAGCGCCAGTAGAGCCGGGGCGCATAGCCGACAAGCTTGCGCCATACGGCCCGGGCCAGCCCCTCTCCCCGCGCGGCGTCCAGCACCGCAAACTTGTCGAGATAGGCCGCGCCGTCGAGGCGGGTGACGATGGCCGCCGCGCGGTAATTCTCGGTCACGATGGCGCGATCGAGGGCGAGCGCATCCCAGTAACCCTTCACCGGCCGGCGCCCGAAAGCTTCCGTCACCAGCGCATCAAGCCGGGCGATGTCCAGCTCCGCCTTGTCGGATGACTGGATGATGCGTTCGCCCATCCGCACCAGCGTGCCGGCGCCGGCGTGGGTGAACAGCTCCCTGGCCAGCTCCTCCGGCCGGGTGATGGAGACGGAGCTGGACAAAGGCAGGTCGTCCAGCAGGCGCTTGATCTCCTCCAGCTTCAGCCGCATGCCGCCCGACACCCAATCCGAACGCATCAACGACTCGTAATCGGTGGCGAGGTTGACGGTGGAGATCACGTCGCCATCGGCGTCCAGCAGCCCGCCGGTTTCGGTCAGGAACACCACCTTGTAGGGCTGCAGCGCATGCACCAGCGCGCGCACGGCCGCGTCGGCGTTGACGTTCACCAGCACGCCAGCTGCGGTCTCGCCCAGGCAGGCCAGGATCGGCGTCTCGCCGCCGCGCGCCGCGGCGGCGACCATTTCCAGCCGCACGCCTGATGGCTCGCCGACACGGCCATAGCGCGCTTCCTCCTTCAACACCGCCTCGAACACGCCCTGTGGAATCGCGGCGGCCGTCCCGCCGGCGGCGCGGATGGCTTCCACCAGCGCCAGATTGGCTTCGGTCAGCGTCTTGCGCACAACGGCCAGCGCCTCCGGCGGCGTCACGCGCAGGCCGTCGCGCTTTTCGGTTTCGACGCCGGCGGCGGCCAGTGCCTCGTCGATCTGCGGTCCGCCGCCATGCACCACCACCGGGGCGAGGCCCACGGTCTGCAGAAAGGCCAGCGCGGCCGCCAGCGCCTCCAGATCATCGCGGATGATCGCGCCGCCCACCTTGACCACCGCGAACCGTGCCTGGTCGAGGCGCGAGAAGCGGTGCAGGTATTCGCGTATCTCCTTGCCGTCGCGCATGTGCGACAGCAATTGCACGATGGTCTGGCGGACGGCGGGGGGTTCGGCCATTTCGGTCAGGCCCCGGAAGAGGCGAGGGTTTCCATGATCGCCTTCTGCACATGCAGACGGTTTTCCGCTTCCTCGATCCCGAGGAAGGCCGGCGAGTCCACCACGGCGTCGGCGATCTTCACATTGCGGCGCATGGGCAGGCAGTGGCTGACCACGCCATTGTCGGTCAGCGCCATCTTGGCTTCGTCGATCATGAAGCCTGCGCCCTTGGCCCGCAACGGCGCCTCGCCCTCCCACTGGCCATAGAAGGGCAGCGCCCCCCAGCTTTTGGCGTAGACGGCGTGAGCGCCGGAATAGGCCGCCTGCACGTCCGTGGTGACGGTGAAGCTTCCGCCTTCCTCCGCCGCGAAGCGGGTGGCGGCGTCCATATAGCGCGGATCCAGCTTATAGACCTCGTCCGGGATCAGCATGCGCACGTTCATGCCGAATTTCGACGCGATCAGGACGGCGGAATTGGCCACCGCCGTGTTCAGCGGCCGCGGATGCGGAACCCAGGTGAGCAGGAAGGTCTTGCCCTTCACCCCGCCCAGCTTCGCTTGCAGCGCCAGCATCAGCGCCAGTTCCTGACAGGGGTGGACGATGGTCTCCATATTGATGATAGGAACCGTGGCGTGCTTCGCGAACGCCATGATCAGCGGGTCTTCGCGCTCCGCCGCCCAGTCCTGGAACTTCGGGAAACAGCGAATGGCGATCAGGTCGACATAGCGCGACAGCACGCGCGCCGCCTCGGCCACATGCTCTTCGGCGTCGCCGTCCATCACCGCGCCGGGGGCGAATTCCATCGGCCAGGTTCCGCCGCGCGCGTCCAGCACCACGGCGTGTCCGCCCAGCTGGCGCGCGCCGACATCGAAACTGGTGCGGGTGCGCAGCGACGGGTTGAAAAACACCAACGCCACAGACTTGCCGGCCAGCGCGTCCGACTTCGCCCCGGCCTTGAAGGCGCGGGCGCGGTCCAGCAGCGCCTGCAACTCGGCCCGGCTCCAGTCCTCGGTGGTCAGGAAATGGCGCATCGCCGCGATCTCCGGTCAGGAACGCAAGCGCCCGGCCGCGAGGGGGCCGGGCGCGGCGCGAGTATACGCAAGCGCGAAGCGCGCGCCAGCGCGTCTTGCGGCGTTATTCCGCCGTTTTCTCCAGCCCGTCGTTCCATTCGCCCGTGGTCGCAAGGCCGTTCATCTCGGCCCGGTGGTTGTAAGCGGGCGGTCCGTTGCCAGCGAGAGCGCTTCGATGCCCGGAAACGCTTCGTGGATGGCGGCGAGGGCGGCAGCGAAGCGGGAGTCGGCATTGCCACTCAAGCGGCGGTAGGGCAGGCCGCGTACGCGCAATTCGGCCTCGCAGCGCTCGAAGAAATCGCGGCGCGCGGCGGGCTCGGGAAAGTAGCGCGTTCCGTCATCGACCCACGGGCCGTCGATATCGGTGAGGAGGTAGAGGTCGGCTGGCGGTCCCGGTTTTTCGAACCAAGGGTCGCGCCCGCCGGTGAGCATGTCGGACCACACGGCGGTGAGCACCGGATCAGTATCGCTGACGACAAGGCCGCGGGCCTGATTGCGGGCGGCGAGAATCGAGGCCGCCTGACCCTGCGCGATCCGCACAAGATCGCCGCGATCGCAATCGACGCCGAACACCTCGGTGTAGGTGCGACCGTATTCCGGGGCGAGGCAGGTGCGGAAATGCGCCGCAAGCCGTTCGGCCAGCGTCGTCTTGCCCGTGCTCTCCGGCCCGTGCAGCGACACCACACGCGTAAACCACGGGCGAGCTGGCGCCGCGATGAAGTCCCAGTGCGCGAAAGGCGCCGCACGGATCGCGCTGCCGGAGACCGGGCGGGCACGCCGGCCGGGATCAACGGGGATGAAGCGGGCGCCGACTTCGTCAGCGAGCCGGGCGCCATAAGCTTCCGAGGCGAAGACGACATCAACGGGCTCCGGATGGAAACGGCGCACCACCTCGCGCCAAATCGGCCAGAAATCGGGATGATCGACCGGCTCTTGCGGCAAGTCCTGCACACAGTGGAGCACGTTCGCGCCCGGGCACAGTTCCCGCATCCAGGCGTGACGCAGGGCGCCGGGCACCGGTTCGGAGTCGAGGGAGCAGACGAGGACGGTGAGGCGATCGCAAAGACTCGCCGCCACATCGCACAGATACCGGTGTCCGGCATGGGGCGGCAGGAATTTTCCAAGTAGAAACCCGCGCGTCACCCCGCCGCCTCCCGGCCCGCGGCCAGGCGCGCCGGATCGCGCCACCAGACGAGGAAGCCCCATACAGCCATGGCGAGAAAAACAGCGTACAGACCCGCGGTCACTTCAAGCCCCTTCACGAGGTAGATGCCGATCGAGAGGATATCGACCGCGATCCAGACCAGCCAGTTCTCCAGATATTTGCGGGCCAGCAGGATTTGCGCGACGAGGCTGAAACTCGTGGTCAGCGCGTCCCAGTAGGGCAGATCGGCGTTGGTGGCGCGATCCATCGCCAGGCCCAGCGCGCCCGCGGCGGTGAGGCCTGAGAACAGCCAGAGAAGTCGCGCCGTTCGCCCCAGCGTGCGGATCGGCGCGCGGTCGTGTGCGAGGGCGGCATCGCGGCGCGCGACCCAGAACCACCAGCCATAGGCCTGCAGGCCGATATAGATGATCTGGAGGCCGAAATCGGAATAGAGCCGGACATCGAAAAATATCCAAGCGTAGAGCGCCGTCATCGCAATTCCGACCGGCCAGCACCACAGGCTCTGACGGATGATCAGGTAAACGCAGGCTACGCCGAGCGCCGCCGCGACAAGCTCGACCCCGCCCACAGGCGGCGCGCCCCGGGCTCTAGCTCTCCATTCCGTCCTCCCACGCGCCTTCGGAGGCAAGGCCGTTCATCTCGGCCCGGTGGTTGAAGGCGGCCTGGGCGGCGGAAACGTTCTCCTTCTTGCCGCTCCACGCCTTAAGCGGCGCCGCCTGCAGCGCGCGTCCATAGGAGAAGGTCAGCGGCCAGGGCAGGTCATAGCCGGCGTTCATGGCGTTCAGATGCGCCGTCGCCTCCACGTCCGACTGCCCGCCGGAGAGGAAGGCGATTCCCGGAACGGCGGCCGGCACGCAATTGGCCAGGCACTGCACCGTCATGTCGGCCACTTCCTCGACGCTGGCCTGATCGGGGCATTTCTTGCCCGAGATGATCATGTTCGGCTTCAGCACCGCGCCTTCCAGCACCACGCCCTGTTCGAACAGGTCGGCGTAGAGCCGTTTCAGCGTGAATTCCGTCACCTCGTAGCAGCGCTCGATGGTGTGGTCGCCGTCCATTAGAATCTCGGGCTCGACGATGGGGACGATGTTCGCCTCCTGACACAGGGCGGCATAACGCGCCAGCGCATGCATGTTGACGCCGATGCAATAGGCCGAGGGCACGGACTCGTCGCCGCCGCGGCCGATGTCGATCACCGCGCGCCATTTCGCGAACCGGGCGCCGAGTTCGTAATATTCCTTCAGGCGCTCGCGCAGGCCGTCCAGCCCTTCGGTCACCTTCTCGCCCGGCGCCCCGGCCAGGTCTTTTGCGCCTGTATCCACCTTGATGCCCGGAACGGCGCCGGCCTGCTCGATCAGCTTCGCCAGCGGAGTTCCGTCGGCGGCCTTCTGGCGGAGAGTCTCGTCATACAGGATGACGCCGGAGATGCGCCGGCTCATCGCCGGTTCGGTGCGGAACAGCATCTCGCGCCAGTCGCGGCGGGCGTCCTCGGTCGACGCCAGATTGATGGACTCGAAGCGCTTGCCGATGGTTCCCGTGGATTCGTCGGCGGCCAGGATGCCCTTGCCGCGCGCCACCATGCGGTTGGCGATGTCGTTCAACTGATCGAGGTCCATGCCCCTCCCCCGTCTTCACCCTGTGAATTCCGGCCCTATAGGCCAGCTTAATCGGTCTCGCGCAAGGCCTCGACGCCCGGAAGCGCCTTGCCCTCCATCCATTCCAGGAATGCGCCGCCGGCGGTGGAAACGAAGCTCATCATGTCCGCCACCCCGGCCTGGTTCAGCGCCGCCACCGTGTCGCCGCCGCCGGCCACCGCGACCAGACCGTTCTCCTGAACCTGATCGGCGACAAACCGGGCGATTTCCATGGTCGCGGTGTCGAAGGGCGCGATCTCGAATGCACCCAGCGGCCCGTTCCAGATCAAGGTGTGCGACAGCTCGATGGCGTCGCACAGCGCGTCCACGGTCTCCGGCCCGCAGTCGAGGATCATCTCGTCGTCGCTCACCTCATCGGCGGAAACGACGCGGCTGTCGGCGCCGGCCTTGAATTCCTTCGCCGTCACCACGTCCGACGGCAGCATCAGGTCGCAGCCCGCGGCCTTTGCGGCGGCGAGGATCGCTTTCGCCGTGCCGGCCATCTCCTTCTCGCACAGGCTGGCGCCCACGGGCTTGCCCTGCGCGTGCAGGAAGGTGTTGGCCATAGCCCCGCCGATGAACAGCCGGTCGACTTTCCTCACCAGGTTCTGCAACAGGTCGATCTTGGTCGAGACCTTGGCGCCGCCGACCAGCGCGATCACCGGGCGTTTCGGGTGCTCCAGCGACAGGGCGAGATGGTCCAGCTCGCGCTGCATGGCCAGGCCTGCATAGGCAGGCAGAAAGCGCGCGATCACCGCCGTGGAGGCGTGCTCGCGGTGCGCGGCGGAAAACGCGTCATTGATGTATATATCACCCAGCGCCGCCAGCGCTTGCGCATACCTTTCATCACCCTTCTTTTCACCTTCCGGGGTCTTTTCTTCACCCGGGTGGAAGCGTGTGTTCTCCAGCAGCAGCACCTGGCCGCCGTTCAGCGCCGCGACCGCCCGTTCGGCGACCGGCCCGACGCAGTCGGGGGCGAATTTCACCTCGTCCTGCATCAGCACGGACAGGGCGGCGGCGACGGGTTTCAGGCTTTCGCCGGGGTTCGGCTTGCCCTTCGGGCGGCCGAAATGGGCGAGCAGGATCACCTTCGCGCCCTTGCCGCGCAGATGTTCGATGGTCGGCAGCGCGGCCTTCAGCCGGGTGGCGTCGGTCACCGCGCCGTCCTGCATCGGCACGTTGAAATCGACGCGCACCAGGACACGCTTGCCCTTCAGGTCTCCGGCGTTCTCGATGCGGCGCAGCCCCCCCATAGCGCGCCCTCCTAGAGCAGCCGGCCCATCGCCACGGCGGTGTCGACCATGCGGCAGGAAAAGCCCCATTCATTGTCGTACCAGGCCATGACATGAACCAGCCTGCCGTCGATCACCTGCGTCTTGTCGACGGCGACGACCGACGAGCGCGGATCGTGGTTGTAGTCGATGGAGACCAGCGGGATCTCGTCATAGCCCAACACGCCCTGCATCGGCCCGTCGGCGGCGGCCCGGATGGCGGCGTTGATCTCCTCGGCGCTGGTCTCGCGCGAGGGCGTGAACACCAGGTCGATCAGCGACACGTTCGGCGTCGGCACGCGCACGGCCGAGCCGTCCAGCTTGCCCTTCAGTTCGGGCAGAACCTCGCCCACCGCCTTGGCGGCGCCGGTGGTGGTGGGGATCATCGACATCGCGGCGGCGCGGGCGCGGTGCAGGTCCTTGTGATTGCGGTCCAGCGTCGGCTGGTCGCCGGTATAGGCGTGGATCGTGGTCATGTTGCCGCGTTCGATCCCCACCGCGTCGTTCAGCACCTTGGCCACCGGCGCCAGGCCGTTGGTGGTGCAGGAGGCGTTGGAGACGATCACGTCGTCCGCGGTCAGCAAATGGTGATTGACGCCATAGACGATGGTCTTGTCGGCCTTCTTGGCCGGGGCGGCGCACAGCACCTTTTTCGCGCCGGCGTTCACATGCGCCATGGCCGCGTCGCGGTCGTTGAACTTGCCGGTGCATTCCAGGACGATATCGACGCCGATCTCCTTCCACGGCAGGCGGGTGGGGTCGCGGTCCATCACCTTGCGGATCCTGCCGAAGCCGCCATCAATCCAGTCGTCGCCGAAGGTGACCTCGCCCGGATAACGGCCGTGCACGGAATCGTATTTCAGCAGGTGGGCGTTGGTGGCCGGCGGGGCGGAATCATTGATCGCCACCACCTCGGCCTCGCTCCAGCGCTTGTTCTCCAGCACCGCCCGCAGGGTCATGCGGCCGATGCGCCCGAAACCGTTGATCGCCACACGAAGCGCCATGGATCGTCTCCCGATAGCTGCCCGCCCGCCGGGGCGGAAAATTTGCGCGCGGTTTAGCCGCTTGCGGCCCCTGCGTCCACAGGATGCGGCGCGGCCTTACAGCGCGCCCTGCCGCGGCCAGCCGGGCAGGTGCGGCGCGCCATGCCCGCGCTCGGGCGAGATGAAGGCCGCCGCCTCCTTCGCCTGCGCATCGTCCGGCGACAGGCCGCAGAAGGCGGCGATCTGCTCCACGAAACGCCCGGGACGCACCAGCGCCTTCTCATAGCTGACCAGCGCCGCCGGACAGGGCGGCGCGGCCAGGATCTCCGCCGCGCGCGCCAGCAGCGCCAGCGCGTCGGCCAGCGCCTCCGCCACCGGCATGCCGGTCAGCATCGCGGTGCGCATCGCCGCCGCCGCCGGGTCGCGCGTCACCACCACCAGCCGCGGGGCGGGCAGGCCGTCCAGCACGTCGCGCGCATACAGCGCCGCGTGCGGATCCTTCCAGCCCCAGGCGCCGCGCGTCTGCGCCCGCCGACCGATCACCGGCCGCATCCGCGCCAGCGCCGCGGCGTAATCGTCCGAACCCGGGTCGCCCAGCCGGTCCACGGGGCCGCGCGCCTCCTGGATATCGAGGTCCTCGTTATTGCCCTCGCCCTGGCGCGCGCCCATGTCCGCGCCGATGATCCGCAGCACGCCCGCGGCCATCGACGTGCCGCCGCGCGGCGCGCCGCACACCAGCACGCCCCGGCCCGGCCCTTCCGGCGCCGGCGCGATCACGGTCAGCGGATCGGTGCGCTCGTACATCGCTCAGCGCTCCATGTGCGCGGCGAGGCGGCGCAGGAAATCCATGCAGGCGTCCAACTGGTCCGCGTCCACGAACTCGTCCGGCTGGTGCGCCTGGCCGATGCCGCCCGGCCCGCAGACCACGACAGAAAAGCCGGCGCCCTGGAACTGACCGGCCTCGGTGCCGTAAGAGACGACGCGGCGGGCGTTGTCGCCGGTCAGCTGGCGGGCCAGGCGCTCGGCGGCGCCGTCGGTCTCCGGGCGCAGCGGCGGCGCGTCGGAGGTGATCTCGAAACTGATCGCCGCCTCTGGCGCGATCTTGCGCATTTCCGCCTCGGCCGCGGCCGCCTGCTCACGCAGCGCCGCGAGAATCGCCCGCGCATCATCCCAGGGCGCCGGGCGGATCAGGCATTCGAACCAGGCCTCTCGCGCCAGGATGTTCATCGCCGTGCCGCCGCCCATGCGGCCGATGGTCAGCGTGCCGAACGGCGGATCAAAGGGTGAATCCGCCGGCGCCCGCGCCTGCATCTCCTTCGCCTGCGCGGCCAGCCAGGCCATCAGCGGCGCGGCCTGCGTCACCGCGCACACGCCGTCGCGCACCATGCTGGAATGCGCCTCGCGCCCGGTGATGCGCACGCGGAAGCTGAACAGGCCCTTGTGGCCGGTCACCACCTTCATCATCGTCGGTTCGCCGATAATCGCCATCGCCGGGCGGGGCGCGCCCGCCGCGATGCGTTCGATCATCGCCGGCGCGCCAAGGCAGCCCACCTCCTCGTCATAGGAAAAGGCGAAATGCACCGGCCGTTTCAGGTCCGCCGCCGCGAAGGCCGGCGCGGCGGCCAGCGCGCAGGCGACGAAGCCTTTCATGTCGCAGGTTCCGCGGCCATAGAAGCGGCCGTCCTTCGCCGTCAGCCGCCAAGGGTCGGTGGTCCAGGGCTGGCCGTCCACCGGCACCACGTCGGTATGGCCGGACAGGATCACCCCGCCATCCACGTCCGGCCCCAGCATGGCGTGCAGATTGGCCTTGGCGCCGTCCGGGCTGGGGAAGCGCTCGGTGCGCGCGCCCAGCGCCTTCAGCCGCGCCTCGGCGTAATCGATCAGCGCCAGGTTGGAATTGCGCGAGGTGGTGTCGAAGCCGACAAGATCGGCGAGGATCGCGACGGCGGCGTTATCGGTCATGGCGGGCGGCCTCTCTGTCCGCCGCGCATGGCATGAATGGCGGCGAATCTCAACGTCCGGCGCGCGTCCGGAGCATTTTGAAGCAAATTTCCACGCGCGCCGTCAGCCGGCGTTCACCGCGCTTTCCAAATCCGCGCGACGGGCGCGCGCGGGGCTGGTACCGGACCTGCTGCAAGCGCGGGACGGACCGATGCGGGGTGCGTGGAACTGGCGGAGTTTCTTCGCCGCCAAGGGCGGCAACGTGGCGATGGTGTTCGCCGCGGCGATGCTGCCCATCGCGCTGGCCGTCGGCGGCGCCATCGACTTCTCGCAGGCCCTGAACGCCCGCGCCCGTCTGGCCGCGGCGCTGGACGCCGCGGCGCTGGCCGTCGCCGGATCGCCCAATCTTTCGGACGGCGCGGCGCGGGAACTGGCCGAAAATTTCCTGACCTCCAACTACACCGAGGCCCATATCGGCCGGGTCCAGAACATCCAGCTGGCCATCAACCACCAGACCGGCACCGTCACCATCGGCGCGGAGACCGCCGTGCGCACCACGCTGCTTCACCTCGCCGGAGTGCACGAGATCGTCGTCGGCTGGGAGACCGAGGCCCGCCGCGCCCGCCACGGCATCGAACTGTCGATGGTTCTGGACACCTCCGGCTCCATGGCCGGCACGCCGATCCAGGCGCTGCGCGACTCGGTCGCCGTGCTGATCGGCATCCTGTTCGAGACCGCCGATGATCTCGACAAGCTGCATATCGGCATGGTGCCGTTCTCTACGGCGGTGAACGTGGGAACACAGTTCGAGCGCGCCTGGTGGCTGGACCCGAACGCCCAGAACCCGATCCATTCCGAAGAGTTCAGCCCCGGCGCCAATCGCTGGACCATGTTCGACGCCCTGCCGGATCACGACTGGGGCGGCTGCGTGGAGGCCCGCCGCATCCCCTATGACATCGACGACACGCCGCCGGACCCGGCGCAGCCGGATACGTTGTTCGTGCCCTATTTCGCGCCGGATGAACCCGACGCCTCGGTGTCGTGCAATTCCTGGGGCCAGTGCACGACCACGCGCCGCTTCCCCAACTCCTACGTCTTCGACCAGCTGAGCGGCGACACCAGTTCGCAATTGCTGACGCGCTTGCGCTATTCCCCGAAATACGCCGCCGCGCAGACCGACCCGATATCCGATTACTGGGCGGCCTTCCCCTCCGGCCCGAACTGGCTGTGCGTGTCGCCGCCGGTCACGCCGCTGACCAACAGCCGCACCGCACTGGACCAGGCTGCGAACGGCCTTTACGCCCATGGCGGCACCAACATTCCGCTCGCCATCGGCTGGGGTTTGCGGCTGCTGTCGCCGATGGAGCCTTTTCCCAGCCCCGTGCCCTACAACGACCGCGAAACCTTCAAGGCCATGATCATCATGACCGACGGGGACAACCAGATGCTGGGCGGAAGCAGTTTCGGCGGAACCCTCGGCACCAGCATCACCAACGTCAACCGGTCGCTGTATTCCGCCTATGGCTATTCGCGCACCGGGCGGGTGGGCTCGACCAGCTCCAACACCGGCGCCCTGCGCACCGCGCTGGACGACCGCACCCGGGCGGCCTGCCAGGTGGCGCGCGACCGCGGCATCCGCGTCTACACGGTGGTGTTCGGCAACGCGGTCGACGCCACGACTCGCGACATGATGCGCGACTGCGCCAGCCACCCCAGCCTGTACTTTTTTTCACCGACGCCGGCGGAACTGGCCGCCGCCTTCGAGGTGATCGCCGACGACCTCGCCAGCCTGCGCCTGTCGCGCTGACCCTGCCGATTGTGGCGGCGCTGGACGGTCCCGGGCTTAACCCGGCGCTAACCGCATTTCCAAACATGCCCTTAACGGACGGTTGCTAGTTTTGTTCAAACTGTCGCTTCCTGCGTGGGGACAGCCGTCATGAGCGTGTTTGGTTTCCTGAAGCGTTTCGCCGCCGGCCGGACCGGCAACACCGCAATGCTGTTCGCGCTGGCGCTGACGCCGGTGGTGATCGGCGTCGGCGCCGCCGTCGACTATGGACGCGCCGCCACGGTGCGCAATCACATGCAGCAGATCGCCGACGCCGCGGCGCTGGAGGGCATGATTTCCTATCAGCGGCCGGATAGCGAGCGCCTGGAGCGCATCGGCGGCGTGGTCAGCGGCCACTGGACCGAAATCGAGACCCGCCAGCCGGCGCCGGCCTGGACGGCGGAGCTTTCCCAGGATGCGACCCGCGTCAGCCTGCGCTCCGCCGTGCCGACGACGCTGATGGGCATTGCCGGTATTAGCGAGATCGACGTGGCCGCCACGGCGCTGGCGCGGGCGTTTCCGGAAAGCCTGCAGATGCCGCTGTGCATCCTGACGCTGAACCTGCGCGACAAGGATTCGCTGCGCAATTCCGGCTCGGGCTCGATCACCGCGCCTGACTGCCGCGTGCACGTCAATTCGAACAACCGGGAAGCCGTGAATTTCTCCGGCGGCGCCTTCCTGCGCTCGGGCGATAACTGCATCGTCGGCGGCGTCAAGCGCGGCAGCGATATCAGCCCCGCCCCCTCTCCGGACTGCGCCCCCGTCGATGATCCGTTCCTGAACAGCTGGCGGCCGGGGCCGGGAGTCTGCGACCATGACCGGCTGTCGATCAGCCAGAACGGCACGGTGCATCTGCAGCCCGGACGCTATTGCCACGGCCTGACCATCAACCAGAACAATTCCGGGCGCGTGGTGTTCGCCCCGGGTATCTATGTGATCGAGGGCAAGTTCTCCTACACCGGCTCCGGCCGGATGGAGGGCGAGGGCGTCTCGTTCTATCTCGACGGGCGCGACGCCGGGCTCGACTGGACCGGCTCGGGGAACTACCGCTTCTCGGCGCCCTTGAGCGGTCAGTCCGCCGGCATGCTGGTCAGCCTCAATCCCGCCGCCAACCGCCCGCTGGCGCAAAGCACCATCACCGGCAGCGGCGAGAGCGCCTTCCTGGGCACGATCTATCTGCCGAACCAGCAATTGCTGATCCGCGGCTTCGAGAGCATCGACATGGCCTATGGCTATGCGCTGGTGGTCGACACCCTGCGCTTCTCCGGACGCAGCAGCCTGGCCATGGCGCCGTCGCCGGTGCCGGTGCCGCGCGGCCTCGGCCCCTCCGCCCGCCAGCGCATCGTGCTGGCGGAATAGCGAAAGGACGGCAGCCATGCGCCGCATCCTCGGTTTCCTGAAACGCTTCGCCGCCGGCCGGGCCGGCAACACGGCGATCATTTTCGCGCTGGCGCTGCTGCCGATCGCGCTCGGCGTCGGCGCGGCGATCGACTTCGCCCAGGCCCAGAACGCGCGCACGCGCCTCGCCGCCGCGGTGGACGCCGCGGCGCTGGCCGTGGGCGGGTCGCCGAACCTGTCGGACGGGGCGGCGCGGCAGCTGGCCGAAGACTTCCTGAACTCCAACTACACCGAGGGCCAGATCGGCCGGGTGCGCAATCTCGCGGTCAGCATCGACGATCAGTCCGGGGTGGTGGTGGTCAGCGCGGAATCCGCCGTGCGCACCAGCCTGCTCGCCCTGATGGGGATGGACGAGATCGTGGTCAGCTGGGAGGCCGAGGTGCGCCGCGGCCGCCAGGGCATCGAGCTGGTGATGGTGCTGGACACCTCCGGCTCCATGAACCAGCCGGCGGGCGGCGGCGTCACCCGTATCCAGGCCCTGCGTGACTCGGTGTCGTTGCTGGTCAACACCCTGTTCGACAACGCCGACGACCCGGACCGGCTTAGCATCGGGCTGGCGCCGTATTCGACGGCGGTGAACGTGGGGACGCAGCACGCGCGCGCCTGGTGGCTGGATCCCAACGCCCAGAACCCGATCCACCGCGAACATTTCACCTTCCCGGCCAACCATCCGCAGGCCAACCGCTGGACGCTGTTCGACACGCTGGGCGCCGCCAACCCGCAGCATCGCTGGGCGGGATGCGTCGAGGCGCGGCGCATGCCCTACGACATCGACGACACGCCGCCGGACCCCGGCCAGCCGGACACGCTGTTCGTGCCCTATTTCGCCCCCGACGAGGGCGACGGGGTGGAGACCTGCCAGGAAGTCTGCACCGGCGCCGGCCGCAACCGCACCTGTACGGAGCAGTGCGTTACGCAACGCCGGTTTCCAAACAGCTATCGCCGCGATATTCCGCCCGGCCAGGCGGACTGGGATCTGCTGACCCTGCAGGGGTTCATACCGAAATATCTCGGCGTCGGCCTGCCCGACAACGCCGCGCCCTACTGGTCGGACTTCCCGTCCGGCCCGAACTGGCTGTGCGTGTCGCCGCCCATCACGGCGATGACCAGCAGCCGCAACGCGCTGCTGCAGGCGGCGAACGGCCTCTACGCCCATGGCGGCACCAACATCCCGCTCGGCATCGGCTGGGGCACGCGGCTGCTGTCGCCGATGGAGCCGTTCCCGAGTCCCGTGCCCTACAATGACCAGGACACCTTCAAGGCCATGGTGATCATGACCGACGGGGTCAACCAGTGGCTGGGCGGCAGCAGTTTCGGCGGCGTCATGGGCGCCAACATCACCGCGCTCAACCATTCGATCTACTCGGCCTATGGCTATTCGCGCACCGGCCGCATCGGAACCACCAGCTCCAATTCCAACACCCTGCGCAACGCGCTGGATGACCGCACCCGCGCCGCCTGCCAGGTGGCGCAGGATCGCGGCATCCGGGTTTACACGATCGTGTTCAGCAACGATGTCGACGGCGCCACACAGCAATTGATGCGCGACTGCGCCAGCCACCCCAGCCTGTATTTCTATTCGCCGACGCCGGCGGCGCTGCAAGAGGCCTTCAACGCCATCGCCGGCGATCTCAGCAATCTGCGCCTGGCGCGCTGAACGCCGGGGTCCGGCCGCTAAAAATCGCCCGCCCGTCTTCACCCTCTCTTCACGCACGGACGCGAAGATGGGCGCCGGACAGCGTGAGGATTCGCCATGCGCGCGATCATCTGGCTTGCGGCGGCCTTCGCCCTTTTTTCCGCGCCTGCGCTGGGCCAGGACCTGGTCCTGGAGGCGGAGCGGGCGCAGATCGTGCGCCTGCCGGGGCCGGCCGCCACCGTGGTGATCGGCAATCCCGCCGTCGCCGACGCCGTGATACATGACCGCTCCACCCTGATCTTCACCGGCAAGACCTATGGCCGCACCAACATCATCGCCCTCGACAGCCGCGGCCGGGTGATCTTCGCCCGCGACGTCGTCGTCGGCCCGGCGCAGCGCGGGCGGCTGACGCTGTATCGCGGGCCGGAGCGCCAGACGCTGGCCTGCGCGCCGGAGTGCCAGCCGGCTCCGGCCATCGGCGACAGCGACGACAGTTTCGCCCGCATCACCGCCCAGCAGGCAGAGCGCATCGCCATCGGCGAGGCCGCCGCGGACGCCGCGAACGCGGCGGTCGCGGGGCCGGGTCTGGCCGGCGGGCGGTAACGCTCCCTTCACCGTGAATTTTCACGCCCTTTTAAGCGCGCGCGCGCATGATCGCGTGCGACGGGGATGCTCGACCATGATCGTATTGCGCAAGGCGAAGACCGGATTTCTGCGGCGGTTCCGCAAGGACCGTTCCGGCGCGTCCGCCGTGGAGTTCGCGATGATTGCGGGCCCGTTCCTGCTGTTGCTGCTGGGCCTGATCGAGGTGGCGCTGGTGTTCTTCGCCGGCAATGTGCTGGAGAACGCCACCATGGAGGCCGCCCGCCAGGTGCGCACCGGCCAGATGCAGTCCGCCGGCGCCGGCGCGGCCGAGTTCCGCCAGCGCGTCTGCGACCGGTTTGAAATCATCGGCGATTGCGGTGAATTGCGCGTCGACGTGCGGGTGTTCGAGAATTTCAGCACCGTCCAGGGCGGAAACCCCTTGAATGACGACGGCGAACTGAACGAGGACGGGTTCGGGTTCGATCCCGGCGGCGCTGGCGACATCGTGCTGGTGCGGGTGTTCTATCCCTGGCGGCTGAACGTGCCCAGCCTGGGCTTCGGCCTGTCCAACATGCCCGGCAACCAGCGGCTGCTGATCGCCGCCACCGCCTTCCGCAACGAGCCGTTCGATGATTAGAGCGATCGCGAATACGGCGCGGCGGGCGCTGAGCGGCCTGCGGCGCTTCGGTGGCGACCGCAGGGGCGTGTCGGCGGTCGAGTTCGCCCTGATCGCCCCGGTGATGATCCTGTTCTACCTGGCGATGGTCGAGATCAGCCTCGCCCTCGCCGCGGACCGCAAGGTCACGGCGGCGGCGAGCGCCATGGCCGACCTGGTCGCCCAGGACGACGAGGTCAATTTCGCCGAGTTGCAGGACATCGTCGCCGCCGGTTCGGCGATCCTCGCCCCCTTCGACGCCTCGCAGATGAGCGCCCGCATCTCCAGCGTGGTCATGAGGCTCGACGGCCAGGTGGAGGTGGACTGGAGCGACGGATTCGGCATGCAGCCGCTGGCTGTTGGCGCTGCGGTTCCCGTTCCGGACGGCCTGCTCTCGCCCTCGCGCTCGGTGATCATGGTCGAAGTCGCCTATGACTATGACACCCCGGTGGCGATGGTCAGCGGCGGCGTCTACCAGCTGCGCGAGGTCTTCTATCTGCGCCCGCGCCGCACGCTCGCGGTCTCCCGGCTTTAACGGCCAGCCTCCTCGGCGTCGCGCAACGCGGCCAGCAGGATCGCGTCCGGATCGAAGGCCCGCCCGCCGAGCGCTGAAACCGCGACGACGCCCAGCGCCGCATTGGTTATGAAAACCGCCTGCGCCGTCATCATCGCGTCCGGCGCGAACGCCCCTTCATGCACCGTCACTCCGCGCGCCCGCGCCAGCGCGATCACCGCCGCGCGCGTGGTTCCGGGCAACACGGCGCAGTCCGGCGAAGGCGTGAACAGCGCCCCGTCCGCGATCCAGAACAGATTGGCGGCGTCCGCCCCAGACACCTGCCCGGCGCCGGTCAGCAGCAGCGCCATGTCCGCCCCCGCCGCCTTCGCCTCGCGCCGGGCGGCGGCGTTGTCGGCATAGCTGAGGGTCTTGAAGCGCGCTGTCAGGCTGGACGGTTCGCGGCGGATGGCGCTGGGATGCAGTTTGACGCTGCGCGGCGGTTCAGGCGCCGCGGCGGCGGACAACAGGATAAACTGTTTCGGGTCGGCGACCGGATCCAGCCCGCGCGGCCCCGGCCCGCGGCTGACGGTGAGGCGGATGATGGCGCGGGCCAGCCCCGCCTCCGCCGCCATTTCCGCCGCCGTTTTCTGCACCGTCGCCTGATCCGGCGCCGGCAGGCCGAAGGCCGCGCAGGCCGATTTCAGGCGCTTGAAATGCGCCTCGGCGCGGCGCAGGGCGCCGTTCTGCAAGCGCAGGGTCTCGAACACGCCATCGCCGATCAGAAAGCCGCGATCCATCGGATCGACGCCGCCGGTAAGCGGCGCGAAGCCCGATCCGGTCCAGACGCGCATCGCGCTCACGCCCCGGTCAGGGCGCGTTTCAGCGCCGCGGCCTTGGCCAGCGTCTCGGCGTATTCGGCGCGCGGGTCGGAATCGGCAGTGATCGCGCCGCCGGAGCGCGCTTCGGCCCGCCAGCGGCGGCCCTCCTTCACGAAGGACAGGGTGCGGATCATCACGTTAAGGGTCATCGCCGCGCCGCCCTGGCCAATCATGCCCGCCGCGCCGCAATAGGGGCCGCGGGCCTCCTCTTCCAGCTCGGCGATGATCTGCATGGCGCGCAGCTTCGGCGCCCCGGTGATCGAGCCGGGCGGAAAGGCGGCGGCGGCGAGGTCGAAAGCGTCCGCATCCGCGCGCAGTTCGCCGGTGACGGTGGAGACCAGGTGATGGACGTTGGAATAACTCTCGACCGCGAACAGGCGCGGGGTTTTCACGCTGCCGGGAATGCAGACGCGCGACAGGTCGTTGCGCATCAAATCGACGATCATCAGGTTTTCGGCGCGGTCCTTTTCGCTGGCCATCAGGGCGGCGGCGAGGCCGGCGTCGACCAATGGCGTGCCGCCGCGCGGCCGCGTGCCCTTGATGGGCCGGGTTTCGGCGACGCCCGATTCCAGCTTCAGGAACAGTTCGGGAGAGTTTGAAACCACGGCCCGCCCGTCCGGCAGACGCAGAAAAACCCCATATGACGCAGGACTTTGCGCGATCAGGCGTCGGAAGACCGCGTAGGGATGATCGGCGGGGTCCAGCGCCGCCTCGAAGGCGTGGGAAAGATTGACCTGATAGACGTCGCCGGCCAGCACATAAGCACGCGCCGCCGCGCAGCGTTCAAGATATTTCGCCTCGCTCCAGCGCGCACGCCAGTCCGCCGGGCCGGCCCCGGAAAGCGCGGATTCGGGGGCAAGCAGCGCCGACTTCAGCGCTTTGCAGGCGCCGGCTTCACCGCTCAGCCGCGCCGCCTTCGCCACGGGGTCGAAGACGGCGCAGGCGCGGTATCGGCCCAGCATCAGGTCCGGCCAGCCGCAAAGACCGGAGCCCGGGCGCGGCAGCGTCTCGAACGCGCCGGCCAGTTCATAGGCCATCAGCCCGGCCAGCCAGCCCTCGCCGGCGCGGCCCGCCGCGGACGCCGCGGCGAAATCATCGGTGAACACCGCGTCTGGGAAGGCGAAGACGTAAGACGGCGACGCCGGCCCGCCATGCAGCAGCAAGGACCAGGGCTCGTCAGCCAGACTTGAGAAGGCGTCTTCGGGCGCGCGCCAGGGCAGGAGGGACGGCGGCGCCGCGTCCGCCAGCGCGGTCATGCGCCGGCGAGATTGCGGCGCACGGCCGCGATCTCGGCCTCCGTCAGGCCAAGCGCTTTCGCATAGGCTTCGGCGGAGCCGATCTCGTCGAACGCCGTGGCCAGATAGTCGGCGTCGACGCCGAGGAAAATGCGCATCTCGCGCGCCGGAACCTTGCGGCCGAAGGCGGCTTCCACTTGCGCGCGCACGTCCTCGACCACCGGGCCGAAATCGACCGCAGTGTTGGTGAGCAGGTAATCCTCCATCACCGTCTCGCGCGGCGCGCCGGCGATCTCCAGCGCCAGGGCGCAGAAAATGCCCGTGCGGTCCTTGCCGGCGGCGCAATGCACGACGAAGCCCTCGCTCTCGTCATGTTCGGCGAGGCTGCGCAGCCCGGCGGCGAACACCGCCCGGTTGCCCGGATCGCGCGTCAGCCGCCGATAGGTGGAGAGCATGAAATTGCGGATGCCGGCCTCCGACAGGTCGCCCTCGCGCAGGAAGGCGATGTGCGGCGGCTCCTCCGCCCCTGCGAAGTCCGAAGCCAGCACTCTCGGCCGCTCCCCGTCCCAGGGCGAGGGTTCGCGCTCGCGTTCGCGCGGGCGGCGCAGGTCAGCCACCACGGCGAGGTTCAGCGCCTCGAGCGCCGCAAGATCGTCGCCGGTGGCGCGGGCGAAATGGCCGGAGCGGTAAAGCCCGCCGCGCACGCGCGCGCCATTCGCCGTCTCATAGCCGCCGAAGCTGCGGAAGTTCCGCACGCCCTGAAGGGGGATCACGCGTGACATGCTTTCTGCCTAAGCCGGGCGCGGGCGGGGCGCAAGCGCCGTCACCTGAATGGCGGCTCGTCGAAACTGCGCAGCTTGCGCGAATGCAGGGCCGAGGCGTCGTCGCGTTTCAGCACCTCGATGGTCTCTATCCCCGCCTGCAGGTGTTCGGACACAGACTTCTGATAGAACAGGTTCGCCGCGCCGGGCAGTTTCAGTTCGCCGTGCAGGGGCTTGTCCGACACGCACAGCAAGGTGCCATAGGGCACGCGCAGGCGGAAACCATTGGCGGCGATGGTCGCCGATTCCATGTCCACGGCGATGGCGCGCGACTGGTTGATGCGCCGCGCCTCGGCGGCGTAGCGCAGCTCCCAGTTCCGGTCGGCGTAGGTGGCCACGGTGCCGGTGCGCAGGCGGCGTTTCAGATCCTCGGAAGAATCGCCGGAAACGCGCTTCACCGCCTCGGCCAGCGCGATCTGGATTTCGGCGATCGGCGGCACCGGAATCTCCAGCGGCAGGTCGCGGTCCAGCACCCGGTCATACCGCAGATAGGCGTGGGCCAGCACGTAATCGCCCAGCCGCTGCGAATGGCGCAGGCCGCCGCAATGGCCGATCATCAGCCAGCATTGCGGGCGCAGCACGGCCAGATGGTCGGTGATCGTCTTGGCGTTCGACGGGCCGACGCCGATATTGACCAGCGTGATGCCCCGCCCGCCCGGCGCGATCAGGTGATAGGCCGGCATCTGGAAGCGGCGCCAGGGCGCGCTCTCCACCGCCGCGCGGGCGTTCTTCGTGTTGGCGTCCACGCGCACGAAGCCCGCCGCCGACAGGGCCTCGTATTCATTGTCTTCCTTCAATTGCCGGATCGCCCAGGCGACGAAGGCGTCGACATAGCGGTGGTAGTTGGTGAACAGGATGAACTGCTGCACGTCCTCATAGGGCGCGCCGGTATAGTGCCGGATGCGCTGCAGCGAATAATCCACCCGCGGCGCGTCGAACAGGCCCAGCGGGCGCGGCTCTCCCGGCGCCGGCTGGCGCTCGCCATTGGGCAGCGCGTCATCGACCCGCGACAGGTCGGCATAGGGGAAATGCCGCACCAGCTCGGCCGGGGCGGCGGCGTCCAGATCGAAATCATCGCCGCCGTCGAGAACGTAGGAGAAGGGAATCTCCTTGCTCGACAGGCCGGTCTCGATGGTCAGCGGATAGGCGCCGGCCAGCATGTCCAGCTGTTCTTCCAGATAAGGCCGGAACAGGCGCGGATGGGTGATGGCGTTGGTGTAGACCCCGGGGTCGGAGAACTTGCCGAAGGCGCGGCTGACCGGCGGCGGCGGCCCGTCGGGCTGATAGGTCAGGCGCAGCGCCGGATACGAAAAATCGCGGCGGGCGCGCGCGGCGGGGTCGGGCGGGACGCCCTTGTCGAGATAGGCTTTCAGGGCGTCGCGGAGGCGGCCGACCGAAAGGTCGTAGAGCGCCTCCAGCCGGTCCAGCGCCTCTGCGGGCGTGGCGGCGGTTTGAAATTCAGCGTCCATGGCGACCTATTGCATGAAAACCCCGCGCGCGTAAACGCCCCGCCCTTGGCGCGCGAGCGGGCTTGCTTTATGCGTCCGGCCCACAATCGAACAGGTTTCGGCCATGACCCGCTGGGCGGTGTTGAAATTCGGCGGCGCCAGCGTCGCAGCGCCTGAAAACTGGCGCACCATCGCGCGGCTGATCGCCGAACGGCGGGCGGACGGCCTTGCGCCCTTCGTGGTGCATTCGGCGCTGGCCGGGGTCTCGGACCTGCTTGAGGCGCTGCCGGACGCCGCCCTGAAAGGCGAACACGAACCGGTTGTGGACAGGCTCCGCCAGCGGCACGCGGATTTCAGCGCCGCCGCCGGGCTGGACGCCCCCGCCCTGCTGGCCGCGCATTTCGAGCGCATTGAACGCGTGGCGGCCGGCATCGCGCTGACCGGCGAGGCCAGCCCGCGCCTGCGCGCCGCCCTGCTGGCCGAGGGCGAGCTGATGGCCAATGCGCTGGGCGCGGCGAAGCTGGCGGCGCTGGGCGTTACGGCCGAGGCCTTCGATTCGCGTGAGGCGCTGCGCGCCCTGCCCGGCGCGGCTGGCGAGACCGAGTATCTGTCTGCAGCCTGCGACGAGGGCGCGAATGCGGCGCTGCAGGCGGCGCTGACCGCGAAACTGGACGCCGGGGCCGGGGCCATTCTCGCCCCCGGCTTCATCGCCCACGCCACCAATGGCGACACCGTGCTGCTGGGCCGGGGCGGGTCCGACACCTCGGCGGCGTATTTCGCGGCGATTCTTCAGGCTGAAGTGCTGGAGATCTGGACCGACGTGCCGGGCATGTTCAGCGCCGATCCGCGCCTGACGCCCGCCGCGCGGCTGCTGAAACGCCTCAGCTATGACGAGGCGCGCGAGATCGCCACCATGGGCGCCAAGGTGCTGCATCCGCGCTGCATCGGCCCGGCCCAGCGCGCCGGCGTGCCGGTCATGGTCCGCGACACCTTCCGGCCGGAGCTGGAAGGCACGCGCATCGAGGCCCGCCCCGGCGACGATGCGCCGCGCGTCAAGGCGGTGTCGCTGAAAACCGGGGTGCGGCTGGTGTCGCTGGAGACCGCCGGCATGTGGCGGCAGGTGGGCTTTCTGGCCGACGCCTTCGCCGCCTTCAAACGCAATGGCGTGTCCATCGACCTTGTCTCCACCTCGGAAACCAATGTCACCGTGTCGCTGGACCCCGACCCGTCGCTGGACGCGGCGCGGCTGGACCGGCTGCAGGCCGACCTGTCGAAAATCGCGCAGGTGACGCTGGTGGAGAACGCGGCGGCGGTCAGCCTGGTCGGTTATGGCGTGCGGCGCATACTGCACGAGCTGGCCCCGGCCTTCGAGGCGTTTCAGGACCGCCCGGTGCTGCTGGTCAGCCAGGCGGCGAACGATCTGAACTTCACGGTGGTGGTCGGGGCCGAGGACGGCCGCACGCTGGCCGCGCGCCTGCACGAACGCATGATCCGCCCGGTTCCGGACGATCCGGTGTTCGGCCCGGCATGGGGCGACATCGCCAGCCCCGCGGCGGACAGGCCCGCGCCCGCGCCCTGGTGGCGCGAAAAGCGCGAGGCGCTGCTGAAACTGGCCCCGCAGGATGCGCCGCTTTACGTCTATGACCTCGCCACCGTGCGCGCGCGGGCGAACGCGCTGGCGGCGCTGAAGGCCCCGGCGCGGCGCTGGTACGCGATGAAGGCCAACAGCCACCCGGACGTGCTGCGCGCCATTCATGCGCAGGGTTTCGGCGTCGAGTGCGTGTCGCCGGGCGAGATCGAACACGCCATGCGGTCGATTCCCGGCCTGACGCCGGACGAGATTCTGTTCACGCCCAATTTCGCGCCGCGCGGCGAATACGAAGCCGCCTTCGGTACCGGCGTTCACGTCACCGTCGACGGGCTGCACCCGCTGGCCGAATGGCCGGAGGTGTTCAAGGGCCGCGACATCATCCTGCGCCTGAACCCCGACCGCCCGCGCGGCCACCACGCCCATGTGCGCACCGCCGGGCCGAAGGCCAAGTTCGGCATTCCGCTGGACCAGGCGGGCGAGGCGGCGCGGCTGGCGCAGGCGGCGGGCGCGCGCGTCACCGGCCTGCACGCCCATGCCGGCTCAGGCGTGATGGAGGCCGGCCACTGGCAGGCGGTGGGCGAGATTCTGGCGCAGGCCGCCAAGGCGCATTTTCCGCAGGCGCGGATTCTCAATCCCGGCGGCGGGCTTGGCGCGCCGGACGGCCCCGACGCCCCGGCGCTGGACCTGGCGGCGGTGGACGCCGGCCTGATGGCGCTGAAGGCCGCGCATCCGGGGTTCGAGTTGTGGCTGGAGCCGGGCCGGTATCTTGTCGCCGAGGCCGGGGTGCTGCTGGCCCGCGTCACGCAGATCAAGACCACCGGCGGGGCGCGCTTCATCGGCGTCACCGCCGGCATGAACAGCCTGATCCGCCCCGCCCTTTACGGCGCGCGGCACGAGATGGTGAACCTGACCCGGCTTGGCGAACCGGCCACCGGCCTGTTCAGCATTGTCGGCCCGGTCTGCGAAAGCGCCGACCTGCTGGGCGCCGGGCGCCTGATGCCGGAGCCGGCGCAGGGCGACGTCATCGCCATCCTGAACGCCGGCGCCTATGGCGCGGTGATGGCCAGCCGCTACAATTTGCGCGAACCGGCGGGCGAGGCGGCGATCTGACGCCTATTCCGCCGCGCGCAGTTCGGTCTCGATACTGATCGTCACTTCGTCGGAGACCAGCGGCGCGGCGTAATCGACCCCGAAATCAGACCGCAGGATGGTTCCCGTGGCCGAGAAGCCGGCGACGATATTATCGCGGTTCGGCAGCGGGTGCGGACCGTGATAGTTCAGCGTCACGTCCAGGCTGACCGGATGCGTGTTGTCGCGGATGGTCAGGTCGCCGCTCATCACGCCGGTGTTGTCGCCGGTGCGCTCGTAGGAGGTTCCGACGAAGCGGGCGGTTGGCCAGGTTTCGATCTCGAACATGTCGGCGGATTTCATGTGCGCCTCGAAGCGCGGCACGCCCGCCCACATCCCGTCGAGATTGAAGGTGATGTCGACGGTGCTGTTTTCCGGATTGTCGAAATCGAGGATCAGGGTTCCCTCATAGTCGGTGAACTGCACCGACTGGTTCGACAGCCCGAAATGGTTCCAGGTGGCGCGGATGGCGGTGTGGTTGCGGTCGAATTCGAAAGCCTGCGGCTCGGCGAAAGCGGCCGGCGCGGCGGAGATGCCTGCGGCCAGCAGTGCGGCGGCGGCGAGCGTGCGGATCGTCATGGCGGTCCTCCCTTTGCGGTCATGCGTCGCGGCGCGACGGTAGCACGGGGGAGAAGATAGATACGGGCGAACACCGCTCAAGCCGCGAAACATCAAGTTTCCGTGCGGGAAACGGCGGCTTCTGAACCCTTGCCTTCCCCTCGTCCTTCGTGGCTCGCCGCCGCTGGCGGCTCACGCCTCAGGATGAGGGGAAAGGTATATACACCCTCACCCTGAGGAGTCCCGGCCGTCAGGCCGGGCCACGAAGGGCGAGGAACAAGTGATCGCTCACATCCCCGGTATCAGGCCAGGGGGAAGCTGCAGGCCGCCGGCGGCCTCGGCCATGATCTTCCGCGCCGCCTCCTCGGCCTTGCGGCGCGCGTCGGCGTGAGCAGCGAGGATCAGGTCCTCCAGCATTTCCGGCGCCTCCTTGTCGAACAATGACGGGTCGATCTTCACCGCCCGCGCCTCGCCCTTGGCAGTCAGTGTCACGCGCACCATGCCGGCGCCGGACTCGCCGGTGACCTCATGGCTGTCCAGTTTCGCCTGCGCCTCGGCCATTTTCTGCTGCAGGTCGCGCGCCTGCTTCATCAATCCCATCAGGTCGGTCACCGGCGTGTCTCCGCAGACTTGTCCGTTTTTGCGTCCTGTGCAGGCGCGCCGGTTTCATGCACGGCGATCACCTCCGCCCCCGGAAACAGTTTCAGCGCCTCGGCCACGGCCGGGGCCATGGCCGCCGCCTCCAGCGTCTCGCGCGCCTCGCGCCGGCGGCGCTCGCCCAGGGTCTCGGCGCCGCGAGCATTGGCGTCGGCCAGCGCCATCCACGGCGCGCCGGTCCATTCCAGCAGCCGTTTCGACAGCCGCTGGGCGAGATCCGGCGGCGCGCCATCGCCGGGTTCGAACACGATCCGCCCCGGCTTGAAGCTGACCAGGCGCACATAGCGCTCGACCTCGAACAGCAGCTTGACGTCCTTCTTCGCCGCGATCAGCGCCGCCGTCTCCTCCAGGCTTTGCGGCGCGTCGGCGCGGTCCCCGGCGGGCGGCGGTGTCTCTTCGTCATCATGAGCCGGATCTTCCGGCGGCGCGGCGAAGGCCGCTGGCTCCGGCTCGGGGTCTGCCTGCGGCGCTGGTGCTGGCTCTTTCACCGGTGCGTCGCCGGCCGGCGCCCGTCCGGCCAGCAGGCGCGCCGCATCCTCGGGCGGCGGCAGCGCGGCGGCCGAGATCAGGCGCAGCAGCGTCATCTCCGCCGCGGCCAGCGGGTCCGGCGCCTGGCGCACGTCGTCCAGTCCGGTCAGCAGCAGTTTCCACAACCGCCCGGTCTGGGCCGGCGACAGGCGGCCGGCGATCTCCGCGATGCGTTGCGCGGTCTCCTTCGCCTCGCCGAGATCGGCTTCCGCCCCCGCCGCCTGCACCCGGGCGCAGGCATGGGTGTAATCCAGCAGGTCGCGGACGATCACCGCCGGATCGGCGCCGGATTCGTAGAGCGACGCCATCTCGGCCAGCGCCGGGCCGGCCTCGCCCTTCAGCGCCATGTCCAGCAGGTCCAGAACCCGCGCCCGGTCGGCCAGGCCCAGCATGTCGCGCACCTGCGCGGCGCTGACCGGCGCGTCGGCGCCGCCGCCCTGGACGATCGCCTGGTCAAGCAGCGACAGCGCGTCACGGACAGAGCCCTCGGCGGCGCGGGCGATCAGGGTCAGGCCCTCGGCCTCCACCTTCACGCCCTCGGCCTCGCAGATTTTCGCCAGGTGCGCGGTCAGAACAGTGCGTTCCACCCGTTTCAGGTCGAAGCGCTGACAGCGCGACAGCACCGTCACCGGCACTTTCCTGATCTCGGTGGTGGCGAAGATGAACTTCACATGCGGCGGCGGCTCTTCCAGCGTTTTCAGCAGCGCGTTGAAGGCCGAGGCCGACAGCATGTGCACTTCGTCGATGATATAGACCTTGTAGCGCGCCGAGACCGGGGCGTAGCGCACGCCCTCCAGGATCTCGCGGATGTCGCCCACCCCGGTGCGCGAGGCGGCGTCCATCTCCATCACGTCGACATGCGAAGATTTCTGGATCGCCTCGCAATGCACGCCCGGAGGATCGAGCGTAATCGAGGGCGCATCGGCCGCGTCGGTCTTGTAGTTCAGCGCCCGCGCGATCAGCCGCGCCGTGGTGGTCTTGCCCACGCCGCGCACGCCGGTGAGCATGTAGGCATGGGCGATGCGGCCCGCCGCGAAGGCGTTGGTCAGCGTGCGCACCATCGCCTCCTGCCCGATCAGGTCGGAAAAACGGGCGGGTCGGTATTTGCGCGCCAGAACCTGATAGCCGCCGGAAGCCGCCAGGCTTTCCGGCAGGTCGAGGCCCAGCGACGGCCCGGCGTCTTCGATGTCGGGCGGGCTTTCGTCCATCGCGGGTCTTCGGGGCTGGGCGCGCGCGGCGCGCGGGCGGCGAGTGGAAGACCGGACAGCGACCCGGACCGGAGCTCGTTACGGCTGCTTCCTTCCGGACCTGACCGGGTTGGCGAGGGGTCCGTCCGCCGCCGGCCTTCCGGGGTCGAATATCGCGGCTCGCGCCCGCCGGCGCAAGGCGCGGGAGTCAGCGCCCGGCCGGGCTGGCGGATGAATCATGGCGCAAAGCCCTCTGCGCGCTGGCCATGCGCCGGTTTCCGGTCTAGCGATGGCGGATGCGCCTGACCTTCACCCATTCCCCGCTTGACCATAGCGGTCTCGACCGCGCCCGGCCGGACTGGATCGCCGCGCGGCTGGCCGACCCCGCCGCGCGCTGCGTGATCCTGAACAATGGCGACCCTGTCGCCGGCGCGGATGGCGGCCCGCTAATCCTGCACCCGGCGGAGACGGACGGGCTGGGCCTCGCCTGGCCGGGGCCGGTGTTTCTGGGCGTGGCGGACGGCGTTCCCTGGTTCGCCGCCGCGCCGCAGGATGGCCAGAAGGGGGTGGATTTCCGCCGCGTCACCATGGCCTGCGAACCGGCGCTGGCCGCAATTCTGGGCCGGGCGCGGGCGGTGCTGATGTGGCTGGGGCGGCGGCGGTTCTGTTCGAACTGCGGCGCCAGGAACGAGCCGCGCGACGGCGGCCTGCGCCTGCAATGCCCGTCCTGCGGCATGGAGCATTATCCGCGCACCGACGCCTCGGTGATCATGCTGCCGGTGTGCGGCGAGCGCGCCGTTCTGGGCCGGCAGGCGGCGTGGCCGCCGGGCATGTACGCCACCCTGGCCGGGTTCATGGAGCCGGGCGAGACCATCGAGGAGGCCTGCGCCCGCGAAGTGCGGGAGGAAACGGGGCTTGATGTGCTTTCCGCCCGCTATATCGCCAGCCAGCCCTGGCCGTTTCCGTCCTCGCTGATGATCGGACTGATCGCCGAAGTGGCGCCGGGCGAACCGCTGGCCCGCGACGACCTCGAGGACGCGCGCTGGTTCACCCGCGACGCGGCGCAGGCGCTTTATGAAACCATGGCCCGCTGGGCGCCGCCGCATTACTCGGTGTCGCGGCTTCTGTTGCAGGCCTGGCTGGACGGCGCGCCCTGAAACGCAAACGGCCGCGGGGCGAACCCCGCGGCCGTGCAGTCCATACGCCGCCTTGCGGGCGGCGATGTTCAGGCCTTAGCGGCCGCCGAAACGGCGGACGTAGGACAGGGTCCAGACGTTGGCGTCGTCCCCGCCATTGCGGAAATCATAGCGGGTGTAGTCGAAACGGACGCCGTTCTGGCCGTCGGCCATCCACTCGGCGCCGACGCCATAGGCGAAAGCGTCTTCGCTGTCGGTGATGCTGACGCCGCCCATCGAAGCCTTGATGCGGGCGTTGGCGTAACCGCCGCGAGCGTGCAGGCTGAGGCCTTCGCCCACCGGCATGCGCGCGATTGCGAAAGCGCCCAGGGCGCGCTGCAGGTCGACATTGACGCCGCCGACGGTGTCGTCGCTGACGCCGAGCGAAGCTTCGCCTTCAACGCCGAAATGCGTCGTGAAGTCATAGCCGCCGCGCAGGGTCAGGGCGCCCAGATTCACGCCGTCGCCGTCGATGACGGTGTAGCCGGCGCCGACATGGGCTTGCTGCGCCAGGGCGGCCGGAGCCAGCGCCAGGGTGGCGGCGGCGGAGAGGAGGATAGTGCGGATCATTGATGATCTCCGTTGTTGAATGGGCCGACCAAACGATTTTGTGGCCGCCGCGGCAGATGCGTCCTCCGGAAGCGTCCGGCAAGGGGGAGCTCACGCCGGGAAAAGCCTTTTCCTGCAAGGAGATCATGGGGTGTCGCAAATCCGACACGCATTGCGGCGGATCCGGCGCCGAATTGTGGCGGATAGCGTCCGCCGCCGCCACAAACCTGACGATCCGTTCATGCGTCAGGCAAAAAGAAAGGCGGGCCGCAGCCCGCCTTTCCGGTCAACCCTTGCGCCGCCGCTCTAGAAGCGCAGCACGTAGGAGGCGGAGTAGCCGTCATAGCCGCCATTCGAATTGTAGCGTGTGTATTCGATCCGGAAGGCGTTGTTGCGGTCAAAGCTGAACTCTCCGCCGGCGCCCGCCGCCCAGTCGGTGTCGGTGCTGGAGCCGCTGACGCCGCCAATCGTGAAATCGGTGTCCAGTACCGCGAACCCGGCCCGGCCGAACAGGGTCACGCCCTCGGCCACGGGCAGGTTGCCGCGCGCGAACACGCCGCCGCCCCAGTTCAGTTCCGACGTGCCGCCGTGATAGCTGCTGGAGCCGAGTCCGAACAGAACCTCGCCCTCGATGGCGAATTCCGGCATCAGGTCCACCCCGCCGCGCAGGGTGAGCGTGTCATAGGTCGCGCCGCCGCCATTGAGCAGGGAATAGCCGCCGCCAACATAGGCCGAACCGTCCTGCGCCAGGGCGCCAGCCGACAGGGCGCCGGCTGCGAGCGTGGAAGTCAGGATAGTGCGAATCATCAGGAAAACCCTCTTGCTTGCTTGCGTCCTCGCAAAGACCGCACATGGCGCGCCCACCCGAAGATTGCAAGTTTCAACCCTGTAATCTTCCGGCGAGGCATGCGATTTTTGCGCGTCCGCCAAGACAAAACGTCCGGCGGCCTGGAAAAGTTCCCCGCGCCTTGCATCGCAACGAAAAAGGCGGGCCGAAGCCCGCCCTTCCCGATCGTTCGCCGTGACGCTGCGTCAGAAGCGGCGCACGTAGCTGACTCCGAAACCGTCGGCGCTGCCGTCGGGTTCGTAGCGCGTGTATTCCAGCCGTAGGGCGTTGTAGCGATCCATGCGCATTTCCGCGCCGACGCCGCCCGCCCAGCCGGTGTCATTGTCGCTCATGCAGATCCCGCCGGCGCAGGCCTCCATGTCCATGTAGATGATGCCGAGGCGGGCGAACAGCGTGAAGCCATCGGAGGCCGGAGCATTGAACCGGCCGAACAGGCCGGCGCCGTACCGGACCTTCGAACTCATCCCGCCGCTGCTGTGCGAGCCGAGCCCGACCAGCAGCTCGCCCTCGACGCCGAAGAATTCGTTCACTTCGGCCCCGGCCCGCAGCGCCGCCATGTTGTAGTTGGCGCCATCGGCGTCGAGATAAGTGTAGCCGAGATTGAAATAGGCGGAGTCGTCCTGGGCGAAGGCGCCCGCGGAAACAGCGATCGCCGCAACCGTTGAGCAAAGCAATGTGCGGACCATCTTGGTCTGTCCTTTCATCTTGCGCCGCCGGCGTCTTGCGCCCCGGCGCCGTTACACGGCTGGAATCTGACCTGTGTTGGTGGATTCAGACAAGCAAAATCGGACGCCTTGCGTCCGTTTGACGCGAAATCCGGAGTCTGGTTTCGCCTGAACGGCGACCTGACGGCGCCGATCCGAACGCGGCGGCGCGGCGGCGGCACCCCTTGCGAACCTGCGTCGAAATCGCGCCGCACGGAGCGGTTGCCTGACAGCGCGTCACATGCCAAACACGGGCCGCTGTTTTCGACCTCTGGGGAGCCGCCATGGGCGATCTGTTCTGGAACAAAGTCGCGGGCGTCATCATCGGCGGCCTGCTTCTGGTGATGGTCATCCGCGAGATCGGCGGAATCCTGTTCCCCACGCCTCCGGCCGGCGAACTGGCCTATCCGGTCGACGCCGATCTGCTGGCCGGCAGTGGCGCGCCGGTGGCGGTCGAAACCGGGCCGGTCGATTACGGCCTGCTGCTGGCCAACGCCAGCGCCAGCGCCGGCGAGCGCATCGCGCGCCGCTGCGTCGCCTGTCACACTTTCAACCAGGGCGGCTCCAGTCTGCAGGGTCCGAACCTGTGGAATGTCATCGGTCGCGCCGCCGCCAGCTATGAAGGCTTCAACTTCTCGGCCGGCATGCGCAATTACGGCGCGGTGTGGGGCTTCCAGAACCTGGACGAATATCTCGAAAACCCGCGCGCCTATGTGCCCGGCACGGCCATGGCTTTCGCCGGCATCCGCAACCAGTCCGACCGCATGGACCTGATCGCCTATATGCGTCAGCAGGCCGACAACCCGGCGCCGCTGCCCGATCCGCTTCCGGAGGAAGAGGATGAAGCCTCGGCCGAGAACGGCGAGGCGGTTGAGAACGGCGAAGCGGCGGAGAACGGCACCGCCGAAACCGGCGACGAGGCGGAAGCCGAAGAGGACGAAGCCGGCGAAGACGCCGACGACGATGACGGCGCCACGGAAGAAGCCGAAGACGAAACCGAAGACAACGGCGAGGAAGAATAAGCGCCGGACGCGCTAGTCGCCGCCCTTCATAGCCGCCAGCGCCGCAGCCAGCACGGCTTCGTCGCTGGCGCTGACCAGGCTGCCGCCGAACACCAGGTCGTCACCGCCATTCATCAGCGACAGCGCGCCGCCCGCCTCTCGCACGCAGGGGATCAGCGCCGCGCTGTCCCAGGGCGCCATGATCGCGTCCACCGCCAGATGCAGCCGCCCCCGGCAGACGAAGGCGTGTTGCACGCAGTCGCCGACGACGCGGAACTTGCGCGCCTTCGCCACCAGCGGCGCGAGACGGTACGGCGGGAACCCGTCCACCGGCTGCACCTCGCTGACATGCACGCCCGAGGACGAAACGAAGGCCCGCGACAGGTCGCCCACCGCATCCGTGCGCACCCGCTGCGGCGCCGCGCCCTGCGCCGCATACCAGCAGCCGGAGCCGGAAGCGGCGTAAACGCTTTCGCCCAGCGCCGGCATGTGAATCACGCCGACCACGGGTTCGCCGTCGCGCAGCAGCGCCACCAGCGTGCCGAACATCGGATAGCCAAGGGCGAAGGCGCTGGTGCCGTCCAGCGGATCGACGATCCACTGGTCGCCGGGCAGGGCGCGCGCCTCGCCGCCGAACTCCTCGCCCAGCACCGCAGCGTGCGGGAAGGCGGCGACCAGCCGTTCGCGGACATGCTCTTCGGCCCGCCGGTCGGCCTCGGTGACCTCGGTGCCGTCGGGTTTCAGCTCCACCGCCGCGGTGCGGAAGAAGGGCAGGATCACCTCTCCGGCGCTTCTGGCCACATCCAGAGCGAAATCGCGGATCTCCGCCAGTTGCTTCGCGTCCGCGCTCATGCCTTTTCTCCCTCCAGGAACGCCGCCAACCGCGCCGCCAGCGCCGCGCGGTCCTTCATCTCGCATTCCCATATCACCAGCGTCCGCCAGCCGCGCTTTTCAAGTTCAGCCAGTGCGGACTGGTCGCGGGCGCGATTGCGGGCGATCTTGGCCGTCCAGTAATCGCGGTTGGCCTTCGGAACCCGCGCCCCGCGCGCGCAGTCATGCCCGTGCCAGAAACAGCCATGCACGAACACCGCCTTCTTGCGCGGCCCGAAAACGAGGTCCGGCCGCCCCGGCAGATCCCTGCGGTGCAGGCGATAGCGATAGCCCAGCGCATGGCAAAGCCGGCGCACCGCCATTTCCGGCTTCGTATCCGCGCCCTTCACCGCCGCCATCACCGCCGCGCGCTTGTGGGCGTCGAACACATCCGTGCGCGGTTTCACCACGGCGTCCGCCCCCGGCCGGTCAACGTCCAGGCCATGAAGCCTTTCAGCAGCGGCGCGCGGCGCAGGCGCCCGAACACATGGTCGCGGAACCAGGCCAGCAGGCCGGACGCGCTCTGGAACATCGGGGTCAGCGCCCAGGACATCCAGACATAATACCGCGCCGTCGGCCGCCGCGCCGCCTCGGCGCGTTTCAGGGCGTGCAGCGTCACCGGACCGGGGCCGATGGCGGCGGCCAGCGCCACGGCGTCGCCCAGCGCCAGGTTCGCCCCCTGCCCCAGTTGCGGGCTGGTTCCGTGCGCGGCGTCGCCGATCAGCATCACATTGCCCCGCCGCCAGCGCGGAACCCGCACGTCGCGGTAAACCGCCAGCGCGAAATCGTCGAGGCCGTCCACCCCGTCCAGCAGCGCCGCGGCCTCGGGCCAGTGATCCTCCAGCTCGGCCCGGAAGGCGGCGAGGCCCGCCATGCGCCAGCCCTCATGCTCCACGGTTCGCAGCGACCAGAACAGGCTGACCGCCGGGCGCCCGCGCGCGTCCGCCGGGTCCGCGCCCACGGGCAGCACGCCGATCATCACCGCGCCGCCGCGATAGACCTGGGCCAGCGCCGCGGCCTGCGTCCAGCGCCCGTCCGGGTCTGGCCGCACCGTCCACATCGCCCCCCAGGGATACACGGGCGCCCGCGAGCGCGGGCACACCTGTCCGCGCAGCGCCGAATGGGCGCCGTCGGCGATGATTGCAAGATCAAACGGGCCTGCCGTCTCGCCGCTCTCCAGCCGCAGCAGCGGGCGGCCGAAATCCAGCACCTCCGCCACCGCCGCGCCGGTGCGCAACGCGGCCCCGGAATCCTGCATCGCCCTGAACAGCAGGCCGAACAGCGCCGCACGATGAACGCCGACGCCGAAATCGCCGCACCGCGAGTCGGCATAGCGCAGGTCCAACACCGGGCGCCCCTCCGGCGTGCGGCCGGTCAGGGCGTCGATCCGCGCCCCGGCGGCGATGGCGGCCTCGCGCAGGTCCAGCGCCGCCAGCGCCTGCAGCCCCGATGGCTGCAGCAGCAGCCCGGCCCCCAGCGGGCGCGGGCGCTCGAACCGGTCGAACACCGTCACCTGATGCCCGGCGCGGGCCAGCACCGCCGCCGCCGCCATGCCGCCGACGCCGCAGCCGACGACCGCCGCCTTCACGCCGCGCGCGCCTGCGCCGCGGCGGCGTCCAGCAAGGGTTCCAGCAGGTGTCCGGCCAGCCAGCGCACGGCGGGAACCGCCACCCCGTCGCCGGTCACCTTCAGCGCCGCGGTGGACGCGGCGGGCAGGATATAATCCTCCGGCAGGCCCATCAGGCGCGCGCATTCACGGGCGCTGAGCTGGCGGGTGCGGGTGGATTCGCCATCGACGAGGATCAGGAACTGGCGGCTGGAGCCGCCGCCCGGCGTGCGCAGACAGCCGGCGAGGCCGTCGAACCGCGCCTCGGCCCGCTGCGTGGCGGCGCCGTCCACCGTGCGAGTGCGGCGGAAGATGGTCCCGGACCTTGGTCCGCCTTCGCGCCGCGCCGCCTCCACCCGGTCGCGATGCCGTCCCGCCATCAGCGACAGCAGCCGTCCGGTCTCCGCCGCCGTATGCCAGGGCGCGTCCGGCGGATCAGTTTCCAGAATATCGAACAGACCGGCATTGCGCATCGGCGGTTCCGGCAGCCGCCACCACAGCCAGCGCGCCTTAAGATCATCCGGCAGGCGCGCTTGCGCGGCGCGCACCGGGCCGGTGTGGAACAGGCAGGGTATGGAGAGATCGTCCGGATCCGCCGTCAGGCCGGGGGCGACGGCCAGATCATCCCGCACTGCGACCACGAACAGCCGCGGCCGCGACTGCGGCAGGAAATGCACGGCGTCGATCTCCATCGCACCGAAACGGTAACCGCCTTCGGCCAGCGCCGCGCACAGCGCCGTGAAATCCGCCCCGCCATGGCTGGTCAGCAGGCCGGTGACATTCTCGATCGCGATCAGGCGCGGGGCGCGGCCGCCGGCCTTCAGCGCCTGCACCTGCCGCCAGAAGCCGAAAAAGGCGCCGGAGCGCTCGGCCTGCATTCCGCCGCGCCTCCCGGCCAGCGACAGGTCCTGGCAGGGAAAGGACGCCCAGGCGAGGTCGGCCGCCCCCGGCAGGTCTTCAGCCTGCAAGTCCCAGACATCGCCCTCGATCAAATGATCACCGCCGAAATTGGCGCGATAGCATTCGGCCTTCCTGGCATCGAAGTCATTGGCCATCAGGCACGCCCAGCGCGCACCAAGGCCCAGCCGCGCCATGCCGCCGCCGGCGAAAAACTCGTAGAAGCCGAAATCCGCGGCGCCTTGCATGGCGTGAAATCTAACGCCATTTCCGCTGGCGAGTCATTACTGAAAGGCCTTTAATAGCTACTTGCTTCGAACAGTCGGTTATCCCACCAAATCGGCTTTTCAAGGCTCTCCTCAAGATGACTAAAGTCAGCATGGTGGGGGTTTATAAGAATATTATTATCTACTCGCGCCACCACGCTTGGTACGAACAATATGCAACTTCTTTTTTCCGCGAACCATTTGGCACCAAACGCTCGTGCGTTATTGCAGTTCTCTTCATACCATCCCGGAACCAAAGCTTCATTGAATTTTTCGTAACTCGTTCCAGCCGGTATAGCGATCTCTATAAAATGCTGATCTCGCGGCATAACGGTTAGCCGCACTAGTTTTTCCAAGACTGCCGTGGAGTAATGCTCTGCAGCATAGATCATGTTTTGCCCAGCGGCATTCCATCGGCCGGGATTTGCCCGGGATCCTTCTCCGCTATAAATTGGGTACGCTCCATGCGCATCACCAATCCGGAAAGCTTTGCATGCTCTCGGAAGCTTGCGGTGCGGGGTCAAACCGCGACACCTGCCCGTGCTTGCCTGAGCAAGTTGATTACGGCATCCGCACCTGGAGTGGAGCTGCTCGCAACTTCAATCGGGGCCTTTCCTTTAAGCGTCTGATTCGGAGAAGTCATAAATGCAATAACAAGTTGCTTGTCTCCATTATAAGCACACATAGCTTCGTCATAAACTTGCGCAATCTTGTATATGCGCTCACTGGTTTCACGAGAGAGTCGCTTGTCAGGGCGGCGCTTAGCCCGACTTATCGTGGATGCTGACACGACACTGTGCACCGCCATTTTACCCATGGCTCTGATAAGCTGAGCAACAACCTCCAAGGCGCCAACAAACAACCCGTCCGTTACCGCACGCGCCAGATCAACTTCGCTAACCTGTGCTGGCTCAGGCAATGCAAGCATATGCGCAAGCCTTACAGACTGGCTATGAGCGCCGCCCTCATAAAGCGCTTGCTCCTCACGAACACCCATGTTCACTCCTCGTGTCATATGACTAATATATATGATCAGGTGACGCGAACCAAGAGTGTTTTTGGAACCTTGGGGCCATCCCCTAGAGGCCACCTGTTGGCAAGCCTGTCGAAAAGCCGATGAAAGTCTGTTGGCGTGTAGTGGAATGCCTGTGGTTTGTGGGTGGAAGTCACCCGGCCCGCATCAGGCCCTCAGCCCCGGAACCACCGCCTTGCGCAGCAGGGCCAGCGTCTCCGGCGCGGTGGGGGCGAGGCGGCGGGCGTTCAGATCCATCATCAGCGCCACGCCCTGCGTCGACCACCAGGGCGCTCCCGTTTCCGGATCCAGCACCCAGTGCACCAGTTTCCGCACCTTCTCGTCGGCACCGTTGAGGCCGGAGCGGATGACGAACCCGTCGCCGGCGCGCGGCCAGCGGCGCACGATCTGCCGGCATTCGACCAGCGCCCCCGCCACTTCGGGGCCTGCGCCGGAATGGCCGCCGAACTCCTCCGGGAAGGCGGACTGGAAATGGATGACGCTGTCCGAGACCTTGCCCAGCAGCAGTTCCGGGTTCATGCGGCCGAACACGTCGCAATCCTGCACCGAAAACCGGCCGCGGCCGATCTCGGTCAGGCCCAGCGCCTCGGCGCGGGCAAGGCTGATCTCCGTCTCCGGATCGTCTTCGGTCAGGCCGCGCGGCGCGGCCTCCGCCGGGCTATCGACCGTCAGCGCCTTCAGATGATCCGCAAACCGCGCCGGCCATGCGAACGGCCGGCCGCTGACCGGTTCGGCATGGTCGAGCCTGATGCGGAAGGTGGCGGCGGTCTTGCCCGACACCGCATGCGTCATCACCAGCACCGCCAGCGCCGACGCCGCATCCGCCCCGGCGAAACCGCCGCGGATGTAAAGCGGCGCCCCCGGCCGCGATTCGGCCAGAAAGCGGATATGCACCTCGCGCGGGATCAGCGTCGCGCTCGTCCCGGCCCTGAAGGCACCGTACAGCCCGGCGGCCTCGGCCAGCGCCTGCACGGCCTGATGCGCCTTGGCGAGATAGAAGCGCACATTCATGTGGCCCAGTTCGTCGCATTCCCAGGCGTTGGCGTTGCCGCGCCACAGATCGATCATTTCGGGGCCTCTCGCGTTCGCCGCGAGTCTAGCCGTCATGCTTTAAAAACCGTCAATAACGCGCGATGGCGGCGCGGATCAGCGCCATGGCCTCCGGGCTGTCCCAGTGCGCCTCGCCGGGCAGGCGGCCGATCTCGCGGCCGTTGCGGTCGTAAAGGATCGACATCGGCAGGCCGCGCGCGCCCGCCGCCGTAGCCAGCGCGAAAGTATTGTCGTGATAGAGGGGCAAGTTCGTCAGTTCGTGCTCCTCTAGGAAGGCCTGCGCGGCCTGGGCCGTACGGTCGAAACTGATGGTCACCACCTGAAAATCCTCGCCGCCCAGCTCGGCCTGCAGCGTGTTCAGCGACGGCATCTCCACCACGCAGGGCGGGCACCATGTGGCCCAGAGATTGACCAGGATGATCCGGCCCCGGAAATCGGCCAGCGTCAGCTCTTCGCCTTCAACATTGCGGAAAACGGTCCGCGGCTGCGGCGGCGCGTCATCCAGGCTGACAAAGCTGCGCATCTCGCCGGTGGCGAAGCTGTCCAGATCGCCGGGGGTTGATCTGTCAAGCGCCGAAAAGATCACGTATAGGAAGGCCGCGGCGGCGATGATCGGCATCGCAGTCAGCGCAATTTTCAGCGGCGAGAGTTTCATGGCGCAGTTTCCCTTCCAGGCCGGCGAGGCCACACCGTGAGCCGCCGCAAGGACGTACCCGCAGCCAACGCCCTGTGGGGCGGGCGCTTCGACGGCGGCCCTTCAGCCATCATGCAGGCCATCAACGTCTCGGTCGACACCGACCGGCGCCTGGCCGAACAGGACATCGACGGCTCCGTCGCCCACGCCCGGATGCTGGCCGCCTGTGGAATCGTTGCAGCCGCCGACGCCGAGGTGATCGTCACCGGCCTTGAACAGGTGCGGGCAGAGGTGCGGGCCGCGGAGTTTCAATGGTCGCACGCGCTCGAAGACGTTCACATGAATATCGAGGCGCGGCTGAAAGAGCTGATCGGCGAACCCGCCGGACGCCTGCACACCGCGCGTTCGCGCAACGACCAGGTGGCGACGGATTTCCGCCTGTGGCTGCGCGAGGCCTGCGACCGCATCGACGGCCAGCTCGCCGCCTTTCAACGCGCGCTGGTCGAACAGGCGGACAGGCACGCCGAAACCGTCATGCCCGGCTTCACCCATCTGCAGACGGCGCAGCCGGTCAGCCTCGGCCATCACCTGCTCAGCTACGCCGAGGCGGCGCAGCGCGACCGCGGCCGTTTCGCCGATGCCCGCAAACGCCTGAACGAAAGCCCGCTGGGCGCGGCGGCGCTGGCCGGAACCGCGTTCCCCATCGACCGTGAAATGACGGCGAAGGCGCTGGGTTTCGACCGGCCGATGGCCAATTCGCTCGATGCCGTGTCGGCGCGCGACTTCGCGCTGGAGGTTCTGGCCGCCGCCGCGATCTGTTCGGTGAACCTGTCGCGTCTGGCCGAAGAGATCGTGCTGTGGACGTCGCGCCAGTTCCGTTTCGCGCAATTGTCAGACGCCTTCTCCACCGGCTCCTCGATCATGCCGCAGAAGCGCAACCCCGACGCCGCCGAGCTGGCGCGCGCCAAGCCGGGGCGCATCGCCGGGGCGCTGCAATCGCTGCTGATCGTCATGAAGGGCCTTCCGCTCGCCTATTCCAAGGACATGCAGGAGGACAAGGCGATCACCTTTCAGGCGATCGACGATCTGGAACTGGCGCTGGCCGCCATGACCGGCATGGCCGCCGATCTCAGCTTCGACATCAAGACGATGGCGGCGGCGGCGGGCGAAGGCTATTCCGACGCCACCGATCTCGCCGACTGGCTGGTGCGCGAACTGGGCAAGCCGTTCCGCGAGGCGCACCATGTCGCGGGCGCGATCGTGAAGGTGGCGGAAAAACAGGGCGTTCCGCTGTCCGCCCTGCCGCTGGAGACGATGCAGGCGGTGGAGCCGGGTATCGACGCGCGCGTGCATTCCGTGTTGAGTGCGCAGGCGTCGATGAACAGCCGGACCAGCTATGGCGGAACCGCGCCTGCGCGCGTCCGCGAACAGATCGCCCGGTGGCGCGAACGCCTGAAAGGATGACGCGATGCGTGTGCTGTCCCTGCTTCTGATCCTCGCCGCCGCCGGCCTGCTTTCGGCGTGCGGCCTGCGCGGGTCCCTGGAGCGCCCGCCGCCCCTCTGGGGCGGCCCGCAGGCCGCGATCCCGGACAGCCAGGACGCCGAAGACGAAGACGAGGACGAGGACGACGACCTCTCCGTTTTCGAGGATTTCGACGACTGATGCGAGCGTGATGCACGCCCCCGCTCCCCCGGCGCTCCGTCCATGTTAACCTCGCCGCGATGAAACGCACCGCCCTCGCCCTCGCCTGGTTGGCGCTGCTCTGGGAGCGCGCGGCCCCGGTGCTGTGGCCGCTGGCGCTCGCCGCCGGGGCCTACGCCGCCCTGGCGCTGTTCGGGCTATGGGAAGCCGCGGGAGACCCCTGGCGGGCGCTGGCCGCCCTCGGCATTCTCGGCGCCGGGGCCGGGTTCGCGTTCCGCACCGCGCGCCGGTTCCGCTGGCCGGGCTTCGAGGACGCCGCGCGGCGCGTGGAGGAAGATTCCGGCCTTCGCGCCCGCCCGCACGAAGCACTGACCGACATCCCCGCCGCAGCCGGTCCCGCGGACACCCTGCTGTGGTCGGCGCACCGCGCGCGCATGGCGCAGCGGCTGAAGGACGCAGGGGCGCGGAGGCCGAAGGCGGCCTGGGCGATCGCTGATCGCTGGGGCCTGCGCGCAGGCCTCGTCATCCTTTTGGCGCTGGGGTGGGGCATGGCCGGCGAGCTGGCGCCGCTCCGGCTGGGCGCCGCCTTTGCGCCAGCGCCGATGATAACGGCGGAGCCCGCCCGTATCGACGCCTGGGTCGACCCGCCGGCCTACACCCGCCGCCCGCCGCTGTTCCTGCGCGACGGCCAGACCGAAGCCAGCGCGCCTGCGGGATCGGCCTTCGTCGTGCGCGTCGCGGGAACGCGGCGCGCCCCGGCGCTGGTCCTGCGCACGGCCGGCGGCGCGCAGGACGCGCAGGTCATCGCCATCGGCGACGGGGTGTGGGAGGCCCGCGCCACCGTGACGGACGATGCGACAGCGGAGCTGCGCTCCACGCGCCCCGGCGCTCTGTGGCGGCTGACCGCGATTCCGGACCGGCCGCCGGAAGTACGCCTGACCGCCGCGCCGACAGCGCGCGCCAATGGCGAGCTGGTTCTGGAGTTCCGGGCCGAGGATGATTACGGCGTCGCCGCCCATGCGCTGGAGCTGCGCCCCGAAGCTGACGATGACGGCGCCTGGGAAGCAATCCGGTTCGAACCGTCCGGCGGCGCGGGCGAGGACGGCGCGGCGCGCGCGGTGATCGATGTCGCCCGCCACCCGCTGTCCGGCCAGCGCGTGACGATCCGCATCGCCGCGACGGACGCGGCCGGCCAGACCGGCCGGTCGCCGTCCTTGGCCATTGCGATGCCGCAGCGTGTATTCCTGGACCCGCTGGCCCGCGCCGTCGCCGAACAGCGGCGCGCGGTGATCGCCGCCGGCGGCGATTGGGCGCCCTTACCGCCGCGGCCGGCGCTGGGACCGGGAGACGTGCCGCTGGAGCCTTTCTATCTTGATGAGCAGCCCGAACGCCGCATCGAACGCGCGCCCGAAGGCCTGCGCAGAGCGGCGCGGGCGCTGGACGCCGTCACCGACGCGCCAGAGGCGTTCTTCTCCGACCCCGTGGTCTATCTCGGGCTGCGGCGGGCGCTGCACCGTATCCGCCGCGCCGCGGGCCCCGAGACCCTGGATGTGCTGGACGAGGATTTGTGGCTGATCGCCCTGCGCGCCGAACTGGGCTCGCTCGCCGACGCCGAGGCCGCCCTGCGCGCCGCCGAACGGGCGCTGGCCGAGGCGCTGGCGCGCGGCGCGGGCGAAACCGAAATGGCCCCGCTGTTCGAGGCCTATCGCGAGGCGATGCAGAACTATCTCGCCGCGCTGGCGCGCGAGGCGCTGGAGCAGGGCCGCTTCGCCGAAGGCGGGAACGGCGGCATGACACTGGATTCGCAGGCTATCCAGGCGCTGCTCGACGCCCTGCGCGAAGCCGCCGAACTGGGCGACACCGCCGGGGCGCGCCGCGCGCTGGCGGCGCTGACTGAGCTGCTGCGAAACATGCAGGTGCAGCTGGCGCTGGGCGCGGGCGGCGGTGAGGACGACCCCCTGGACGAGGCGATGCGCGAGGCGCTGGGCGACCTGGCCGGCATGATCGGCGAACAGCGCGAGCTTCAGGACCGCGCTTTTAATCTCGACCGCGACGAGAACGGGAATGGCGGCGAAAACGGCGGTCTGGCTGGCGAACAGGGCGATCTGGCCAGCCGTCTGGAGGCGCTGCGCGACCGCGTGGCGGGCGTGTCGCCGGACGCCGCCGAGGCGCTGGGCGGCGCCGGCGAACCGATGCGCGACGCCGAAGGCGCACTGAACCGCGGTGAGGGCCGCGCGGCGGTGGACGCCCAGGAGCGCGCCCTGCGCGCCCTGCGTGAAGGCGGCGAGACGCTGGCCCGCGAGATGATGGACCGCAGCCAGCGGCGCGAAGCCGGCGCCGCCGGGCAGGCGGGCGCTACGGATCCGCTCGGCCGGCCGACCGGCCGGGGCGGAGGCGGTTTCGGCGAGGATGTGCGCGTGCCTACCGAGATCGAGCGCCAGCGCGCCCGGACGATTCTGGAGGAATTGCGCCGCCGGGCCGCTGAACAGGGCCGCACCCGCGAGGAGCTGGACTATATCGACCGGCTGCTCGACCGTTTCTCGCGCTGACCGGCGCGGTCAGCCCGCCGCTTCGGTGAAGGCGATCTCGGCCTCCACCGCCGCGCGCGGCGGATCGGTGACCACGGTGCGGAAGGCCCGCCGCCCGCCGGGGATCAGCGGCCCGCCTTCCAGCAGCACCGTCCATTCCAGCAGCGTCCGCCCCTCGGCGTCGAGCAGCGCGGCGCGCATCGGCGGCGCCGGGCGCAGGCGGCGATCGATATTGCGAACCTCGCCCTCGATGATCACGGCAGGAAGGCCGTCCTCTTCGCCACGGCTGACGATGAAACGATCTATGGCGACGCCGCTGGCGTTCACCTCCAGCCCCGCTAGCGCATAGGCGCTGGCCGCGCGCGGCCAGGCCGTCACAACGTCGACGCGGAAGAAATACGCCGCCCCGAACACCAGGGCCATGGCGATGGCCAGCGCCGTCCAGGCGCCACCCGCGGCGGTCACCGCAGCGCGGCGGCGCCGCGCTTCGGCGCGGGCGCGGAAAGCCTCGTGCGGTTTCTTGGGAGCCGTTGGCTCGGGCGCGGGTTCGATCACCGGCAGATCGGCCGTCGCCTCCGGCATCGCGCGCCATTCATGGCCGCAGGACGCGCAGCGCACCCGGCGTCCCTGGGGGCCGACAGCCTGCGGATCAGCGCGATAGCGCGTGGCGCAGTTCGGACAGCTCAGTATCATGGCGGCCGACTCACTTGCCCTGACCGGCGCCGGAGGCCGAATCATTCAACCTCGCAGCATACCCCAAGACGCCGCGGAGCCGCAGACCGCCGCAGACGCGCCCGACGTGCGGTTTGAAGCCGTCGGGCTGCGCTATGCACGCGGGCCCGAGGTGCTTCGCGACATCAGCTTCGATCTACCGCGCGGGTCTTTCCAATTCCTCACCGGCCCGTCCGGCGCCGGCAAGACCAGCCTGCTGCGCCTGATCTATCTGGCCCAGCGGCCATCGCGCGGTCTGATCAGCCTGTTTGGCGAGGACACTTCCGGCCTGACCCGGGCGGCGCTGCCGCCGATCCGCCGCCGTATCGGGGTCGTTTTCCAGGACATGCGCCTGATGCCGCATCTCAGCGTGTTCGAGAACATCGCCCTGCCGCTGCGCGTGGCGGGCCGCAAGCGCCGTGAGTACGCCGACGATGTCGCCGAGCTGATCGCCTGGGTCGGTCTGGGCGACCGAATGCAGGCGCTGCCCGAAACCCTGTCCGGCGGCGAACAGCAGCGCGTCGCCATCGCCCGCGCCGTGGTCGGCCAGCCGGACATCCTGATCGCCGACGAACCGACCGGTAACGTCGATCCCGCCATGGGCCGGCGGCTGCTGCGCCTGTTCGCGGAGCTGAACAAGCTGGGCGCCACGGTGCTGATCGCCACCCACGATCTGAGCCTGGTCCGCTCGCTTGACGTTCCGGTTATGACGCTGGCCGCCGGCAAGCTGACGGTGCGGGAGCCGCGGGGATGAACGAAGCCGCCACCCGCCCTGCGCCGCCACCGGGACCGCCGGCGCCCTTGCTGCCGCCGGATTCGGGGCGAGACCGGCCGCTGTTCGCGGTGGCGGCGATCCTGGTGTTCCTGGCCTGTCTCGCTGCGTTGGGCGCGCGCGGCGCCTGGCGCGTCTCCGACGCCTGGACGGCGGACCTTCGCGGCGCGATGACCGTGCAGGTGCGGCCGCAGGAGGGGCGCGACCCCGACGCCGACGCCGCCGAGGCCGCGCGCATAGCGCAAACTCTGCCAGAAGTCGCCTCGGCAGAGGCGCGCAGCCGCGAGGAGGCGGAGGCGCTGTTGCGTCCCTGGCTTGGCGCGGCGGGCCTGCCCGACGACCTGCCCGCCCCGCGCATCGTCGACGTGCGCCTGCGGTCTGGCGCCGGGCCGCCGGCTGCGGCGCTGGCCGCGGCCCTGGAAGAGACCGGGATCAGCGCCGCCGTTGATGACCATGCCCGCTGGGCCGAGGCGCTGGACCGGGCGGCGCGCACGGCGCGGCTGCTGGCGTTGGCGCTGCTGGCGGTGATAGCTGTCGCAGCGGCGGCGGCGATCGCGTTCGCGGCGCGGGCCAGCCTGGCCGCACGGCTGGGGGTCGCGGAAACCCTGCACCTTTCCGGCGCCGATGACAGCTATATCGCCGCGCTGTTCCAACGCCGGTTCTTCTTCCTGGGCGTCAAAGCTGGAATCGCCGGCGCTTTTTTCGCGGCCGCCGCGGCGCTTCTGGTAGCTGTCGGCGGCGCGGCGCCGGCAGGCGCGGAAGACTATCTGCCCGACTGGGCCTCGCACCCCGTCGATCTGGTCTTGCTGCTGGCGGCGCCGCTGCTGGCGGGTATTATTTCGGCCTTGTCGGCGCGGCTTGCGGTCAGCGCCGATTTGCGCCGGCGCTGGTGAGGACATGGCTGACAAGGCTTCCGGAAACAAGCGGCGGGGCCCGGGCCTGCTGAAAACCGCGCAGGTCGTCGCGTTCCTGTTGGTCACAGCCGCCGTGCTGGGCTTTTCCGCTTATGCCGGCCGGGTTCTGAGCTATGCCGAAACCGGCGAAAGCGCCGACGCAGTGATCGCGCTGACCGGCGGCGAGGGCCGCCTGGGCGCCGCCGCGGCGTTGCTGGCCGATGGACGCGGCGAACGGCTTCTGATCAGCGGCGTCCACCCGTCCGTCCGGCTGGACGAACTGCGCGCCGCCACAGGCGCCAGCGCCGCCCTGTTCGAATGCTGTGTCGACCTGGGGCGGGAGGCGGCCGACACCATCGGCAACGCGCTGGAAACGGCGGAGTGGGCGCGCGCCAACGGATATTCCCGCTTGCTTGTCGTCACGTCCGACTATCATCTGCCACGCAGCCTGCTGGAGCTGAAAGCGGCCATGCCCGACGCCGAGCTGATCCCCTATCCCGTGCGCACGCCGCGCCCCTGGAGCGATCTGCGCGCCGCGCGGCGCTGGGCGCAGGAATATCCCAAATACGTCGCTGTGCTGGCCCGCAGCGCCTTTGCGGCAAGCGGCCGGGAAACCCGCGAGGCGTGATGACCGCTATCTACGCCCTGCGCTCGATGATTTTCATGGTCTGGATGTACGGCCTGATGGTGGTGGTCGGGATCATCGCCATCCCCTTCCTGATTGGCCCGCGCAGCTGGGTGCGCGGTCTGTACCGGGTCTGGCTGGCGCTGGTGTTCGGCGGTCTCGCCCTGATCTGCGGGACACGCTACCGCGTCGAGGGGCTTGAGAACCTGCCCGACGGCGGGGCGCTGATCGCTTCGCGCCATCAGAGCATGATGGAGACCCAGGCTTTCTGGCGCATCCTGCCGGACCCGGCGATCATCCTGAAGCAGGAGCTGACGTCGCTGCCCTTCTTCGGCTGGGTGGCGATGAAGCTGGGCAATATCAAGGTCGACCGCGGCGCCGGTTCGAAAGCGCTGCGCAAGATGCTGGCCGATGCGCGCGACCGCGCCGCGCAAGGCCGCCAGGTGCTGATTTTCCCGGAAGGCACGCGCATTCCGCCTGGCCAGCATGCAGATTACAAGCCTGGCGTGGCTGGCCTGTACAGGGAGATGGGCGTGCCTTGCGTGCCGGTGGCGCTGAACACCGGCCTTTACTGGGCGCCGAAAGGGATCATGCGCCGTCCGGGTTGCGCGACCATCCAATTCCTGCCACCGATACCGCCCGGATTGCCGAGGGACGTGTTCATGTCCGAGCTAAAATCGCGCATAGACGCCGCGTCCGACGCGTTGCTGCCCGAAACCCTGAGACCCCGCTGACATGGCGCAGACATCCCGCAGACAGGGGCCGCGCTGGCGGCTGATCGGCGCCGTCGCCGTCGTAGCGGCGGCTTTCGTTGGCTATACGGCCTACTGGCTCTACGCCAAGGAACAGATCAAGGCCTCCGTCGCCGTCTGGGCCGAAGCCCAGCGCGCTGAAGGCTATGAGATCAGTTATGATCGCATGCGCGTCACCGGCTTCCCCTACCGGTTCGAGGTGCGGATGACCAATCCGTCCGTTCGCGCCCTCGCCGGCGAGATGTGGAGCGCGCGCCTGAACGGCGAGCTGGCCGCCAACGCCCTGCCTTATGATTTCGGTCACTGGATACTCGCCATCGATGGTCCGCTGACGCTGGAGCGCGACGCGCCCGAGCGGTGCGCCCTGCGCGTGGAGATGACCTCGGCGCGGCTCAGCTTCGCGGCGGGCCAAGGCGGCGTCACCGAGCGCCTGGGCGCCGAACTGGACGGCCTGCGCGTCTTCACCCTTGATGGCCCAGCCCCGTTGGTGCGCGCCATGGACAGCCTGCGCCTGGCCATGCGGATGGAAGAAGATGACCGCCTGCACGCCCGCATCCAGGTGACCGGCCTGCAGGCGAACGAGGAATCCGCCGACCCGCGTCTGGCTGGTGCTTTCGGGCTGAATACCCAGCTGCTGCGTCTGGACGCCACGGTGTCGCGCTGGTCGCTGATCGCCGGCGGCGCGCCGGTTTCAGCCTGGTCTGAGGCCGGAGGGCGTCTGGCCATCACGGAATCACGGCTGGAATGGGGACCGGCGCGGATGGACGCCAGCGGCGATCTCGGTCTGGACGCGCAACTGCGCCCGGAAGGCCGGCTCAGTCTCGCCCTGTTCGATCCCGAGGCTTTCGCCTCGGCGCTGATCGCCGGTGGTTTCGTGGCGCCGGAGAACCAGGACGCTCTAAGGTTGGCGGCCGTACTGGCTCCGCGCGGCGAGGATGGCGTGGCGATGCCGTTGCGGCTGCGTGACGGGGGCGTGTTTCTGGGTCCGGTGCGTCTGGGCTCCACCGGCGTCGCCGGCGGCCAGCGATAAGGTTTGACTCAGTCCTTCAGGAATTCCGCCAGCGCTTGAACAACGGCGCGATTATGCGCCTCCAGGCCCACGGTCAGGCGCAGGGCGTTCGGCAGGCCATAAGGCTGCAACGGCCGCAGGATCAGCCCGCGCGCGGTCAGGAACCGGTCGGCGTCGGCGGCGGTTTTGCCCGGCGTGTCCGGAAAATGGATCAGCACGAAATTGCCGGCGCTGGGCGTCACCTCCAGCCCCAGCCCGCCGATCTGCTGGCGCAGCCAGGGCAGCCATTGCGCGTTGTGGGCGCGCGAGCGGGCGATGAAGTCCGTATCCCGGATCGCCGCCGCCGCCGCCGCCAGCGCCGGCAGGTTGACGTTGAACGGACCACGCACGCGGTTCAGCGCGCCGATGATCGATGGATCCGCATAGGCCCAGCCGACGCGCAGGCCGGCGAGGCCGTGGATTTTCGAGAAGGTGCGGGCGACGATCACGTCGTCGCGCTCGCCGGCCAGCACCATGCCGGATTCATAGGCCGGGTCGTCCGCATACTCGGCATAGGCGGCGTCCAGAACCAGCAGGGTGGTTTCAGGCAGCGCCGCGCGCAGCCGCCGCACCTCCGCGTCCGGAATCCAGGTTCCGGTCGGGTTATTCGGATTGGCTAGAAAGACGACCCTCGCATCATCCCCCGCCACCTCGAGGAGCGCGTCCACGTCCGCGCGGCAGCCGGTTTCCCGCGCGCTGACCAACTCGGCGCCCGACTGCATGGCGACCAGGCGATAGACCAGAAAGCCGTACTGGCTCTGCACCACCCTGTCGCCGGGCTGCAGATAAGCCCGGCCGATGAGCTGCAGGATCTCGTCCGAGCCGCAACCGCAGACGATGCGTTCCGGATCCACCCCCTCCACTTCGCCGATCGCGGCGCGCAGCACTTTCGCCGCGCCGTCGGGATAGAGGTTCAGACTGCCCGCCGCAGCCTCATAGGCGGCCCTGGCCTTCGGCGAGCAGCCCAGCGGATTCTCGTTCGAGGACAGCTTGACCGGGTTCGCCACGCCCGGCGCATCGGCCGCGCCCGGCGTGTAGGGGCGAATGTCCATGATCCCTGGGCGGGGCTGGATGCTCATCGTTTCTCGCTTCGGCTTGCGGACCGGGAACCGTGCGGGGATAGCGCGGGGGCGGGTCCGGCTTCAAGGCCCGCGCGCCGCGTGCGCGCCGCCGCGCGCGGCGTCAGCGCCGCGACGCGCTTCACCGCCTCGGCCAGGATCACGCCTCCGAAGCCGGGAAACAGGCGTTCGCCCGTCTCCTCCCACACCCGTCCCGCGCGCGGGCCGCACGCCATCCGCCAGGGCGGGGCGTAGAGCGCCCGCGCCCAGGCCGTCGCCTCGAAAGCGGCGTCGTCCAGCAGTCCGGAGAGCTGCCCCTTGGAGAAGGGGCGCCCGTGGCCAAAGGGTGTGGAGTCGGCGCGCGCCCAAAGGCCGGAGCGATTGGCGCAGACGATCATCACCCGCCCCTGCGGCGCACATACCCGCCACACCTCGCGCAGCAGCGCCGGCAGCGATTCCGCTTCCTCCAGCGCATGCGTAACCAACACCCGGTCGAACATCGCGTCGGGGAACGGCAGGCGCGTCTCGTCGCCCAGCGCGGTGCGCGACGCCCCCTCGCCCGGCCAGGCCACCGCCCCCTGCCCCGCCGGCATGAAGGCGACGGCGCGGCGCGCGGACGGCGCGTAATGGTCCAGCCACGGCGCGGCATAACCAAGGCCCAGCAGGTCCAGCCCCTTTGCGTCCGGCCACAGCGCCGCCAGCCGGCGCAGGATCATCGCCTGCGCGGTCCTGCCCGGCGCGGTGCGGTAGAAACGGTCAAGCTCCACGGCGTCGCGGCGCATGCGGGTTCAACTCCCTCCTGGGGGGATGTTAGGGTCTCCAAAAGGAACCCGCCATGCCATCTTCCACCCCCCTACAAACCCGTCAGTTTCCCTGCCTGTCCGACAATTACGGATTCCTGGTCCATGATGCGGTCAGCGGCGAGACCGCCTGCATCGATTCTCCGGACCCGGACGCGATCCTGCGCGAGGCCGAGGCGGCGGGCTGGCGGATCACCCAGATCTGGAACACGCACCATCATCACGACCATGCCGGCGGCAATCTGGCGCTGAAGGCGGCGACCGGCGCGCGCGTCACCGGCCCCGCCTATGACCGCGCGCGGATTCCGGGCGTCGACAACGCGGTGCGCGAAGGCGACCGGGTGAAGCTGGGCGCGCGCGAGGCGCGGGTGATCTTCACCCCCGGCCACACCACCGGCCATATCGCCTATCACTTCGCGGACGACGGCGTGCTGTTCATCGGCGACACGCTGTTCGCGCTCGGCTGCGGCCGCCTGTTCGAGGGCACGCCGGCGCAGATGTGGGACAGCCTGTCGAAACTGCTCGCCCTGCCGGAAGACACCGTCATCTACTGCGCCCATGAATACACCCAGTCCAACGCCCGGTTCGCGCTGACCGTCGACCCGGACAATCCGGCGCTGCGCGAGTATGCGGCGCGGGTGGACGCGCTGCGCGCCGAAGGCAGGCCCACCGTGCCGACGACGCTGGCCGCCGAGAAGGCCGCCAACCCTTTCCTGCGTCCGCATGACGCCGCCATCCGCGCGCGGCTGGGGATGGAGCAGGCGCAGGACGCCGAGGTGTTCGGCGAAATCCGCCGCCGCAAGGACGCGTTCTGATGACCGGGCTTTCGGCGCAGGATGTCGTGCGGTTGCTCGACCTCGCCCCGCACCCGGAGGGCGGCTGGTTCCGCGAGACGTTCCGGGACGAACCGGGGCCGGATGGCCGCGCCCGCTCCACCGCCATCCATTATCTGCTGGCCGCTGGGCAGGTCTCGCACTGGCACCGGGTCACTGACGCGGCCGAGGTCTGGCACTGGCACGCCGGCGCGGCGCTGGACCTCAGCCTCAGCCCGGACGGCGCCGGCGCCGAGAGACTCGTTCTCGGTCCCGATCTCGCCGCCGGCCAGCGCCCGCAGGCCGTGATCCCGAAAGGCGTCTGGCAGTCCGCCCGCAGCCGCGGCGCATGGACGCTGTGCGGCTGCACGGTGGCGCCGGGCTTCGAGTTCTCCGGTTTCGAAATGGCGCCGCGGGACTGGTCCCCCGCCTCGCAATAGCGCCGCAGGCGCGCTATGTCGGGAACATCAGACCGAAGGCGGGCCCATTGATGTCATCAGACCTGTTCGCGCATTTCGAATTCGGCGCCGGCGAGGCGGCGAGCCTGATAGCCGATCCGCTGAACGGCGGCGATGACGGCGAACTGTTTCTGGAGGCCGGGACGTCCGAATCGCTGCTGTTCGACGACGGGCGGCTGAAATCGGCCAGCTATGATTCTTTCCGCGGTTTCGGCCTGCGCTGCGTGTCCGGCGAATCCTTCGGCTACGCCCATTCCACCGACCCCACCCTGGCGGCGCTGGCGCGCGCCGGCGAGACCGCCGCGGCGGCCAAGCGCGGCGCGGCGGGCGTGTTCGCCGATCCGCCGCCGGGCGTGAACCTGCGCCGCTATGGCGCCGCCGACCCGGTCTCCTCGCCCGCCTTCCCGGAAAAGGCCGCCCTGCTGCAAACCATCGACGCCTATGTGCGCGCGAAGGACCCCCGTGTGGTGCAGGTGGCGGCCTCCATCGCCGGTTCGCGGCGCCTGGTCGGCGTGCTGCGCCCCGATGGCGACCTGAAGACCGACGACCGGCCGCTGGTGCGGCTGAACGTGTCGGTGACGGTGGAGAAGAACGGACGCCGCGAGACCGGCTCGGCCGGCGCCGGCGGCCGCGCCGCCTTCGACCGCTGGATCACGCCGGAAGCCTGGCAAGGGCTGGCCGACGAGGCGCTGCGCATCGCGCTGGTCAATCTCGACGCCGTCGACGCGCGCGCCGGAGAGATGGACGTGGTGCTCGGCCCCGGCTGGCCTGCGGTGCTGCTGCACGAGGCGATCGGCCACGGGCTGGAGGGCGACTTCAACCGCCGCGGCTCTTCCGCCTTCGCCGGGCGCATGGGCGAGCGGGTCGCCGCGCCGGGCGTGACCGTGGTCGACGACGGCACGCTGGACGAGCGGCGTGGTTCGCTGACCATCGACGACGAGGGCACGCCGACCGGCCGCACCGTGCTGATCGAGGACGGGATTCTGACCGGCTATATGCAGGACCGAATGAACGCCCGCCTGATGGGCATGAAGCCCACCGGCAACGGCCGTCGCGAATCCTTCGCCCACCCGCCGTTGCCGCGCATGACTAACACCATGATGACGGCGGGCGACCGCGACCCGGCGGAAATCCTGGCCAGCCTGAAGGACGGGCTTTACGCCGTCGGCTTCGGCGGCGGCCAGGTGGACATCACCTCCGGCAAGTTCGTGTTCCAGTGCACCGAGGCCTACCGGGTCAGGAACGGCAAGGTCGAGGCGCCGGTGAAGGGCGCGACGCTGATCGGGGACGGGCCGACGGCGCTGACCAGAATCTCCATGGTCGGTAACGACTTCGCGCTCGACCCCGGCGTCGGGGTCTGCGGCAAGGCCGGCCAGGGCGTGCCGGTGGGCGTCGGCCAGCCGACGCTGAAGATCGCCGGGCTCACCGTCGGCGGCGCGGGATAGGCGACTATTCTTCCGGCGTCGAGAAAGCCGGGTGGCGCGCCGCCTTGCGGTCGAAGGTGAACGTTGTCGAACAGCCCGCAGCGCGGTTGGTCTCGCCGATCAGGTAATCGGCGAAATCCGCATTGCCGACGACATAGGCGTCCAGCGCGCGTCGAATCGTCTGTTCGTCCTCCATCGTCACATTGGCGCTGGCCAGCAACTGGTGCAGGATATCCTGTATCGTCTTCCGGCTTTGTCCTCCTCTGTTGCGGAGCACCCACACGGTCTCCGCAAGGACGATATTGTTGACGAAAAAGGTTTCGCCGCTTTCCAGAATGATGCGGGCCACATGTTCCACCTGTCCGGGCGCATCGCCCGTAATGGCGGAATCGTCCAACAGCCAGCGGAGCAGGATATTGGTGTCCAGCCCGATCATGGCGCGCGGCGGCCCCGCGCCTCCTTGATCCAGCGGTCGATGTCGCCCGCTTTAACCTTGACCCCCTTCACCACGCCCCTGAGGTCGGCCAGCGAGGCGGTCTTCGCCTCCACGTAATAGCGTCCGTCCGCGCCGCGCGCGAAGACAATCCGGTCGCCCGCATGCAGGTTCAGCGCCTTGCGCATTTCGGACGGCAGCGTGATCTGGCCCTTCGACGTGATCTTGGCGTTGTACCCCATGATCAACTCCTTACTTTTCATTGAAAATGTAAGGTGCCATGCGCATGCTGTCAACCGCTGAGCGGGCGCTTGGACGGAGCGGGGTGAACGCTGTAAACTTTACATAAACATTGCCGCAATTTCATTTAATGAACATATGGAAATTTAATGTCGTATATTTAATCTACATAACAATCTTGTAACTCGATTTATTACCACACCGCCGCCAGCCTCTCTCCAAGTGAGGGAGGAAATCATGTTCAAGCGTATCTGGCTGGCCGCCGCCGCGGCCTCTGTGCTCGCCCCTGCGGCCGCGGCCGCTGAGGAGAGCGCTTCACAACCGGCCCCGGCCAATGAGGCCCAGGAGGGCGTCCTAGTCTACACGCCGGACTTCTTCGCCGCCTCCAATCCCGCCACGGCGCTGGACATGGTCAGCCGCATACCGGGCTTTTCAATCAATGACGGCGCGCAGGTACGCGGCTATGCCGGGTCCGGCGGCAATATCCTGATCGACGGCGCGCGGCCGGCGTCGCGGAATGATTCCGGTTCCGGCGTGCTGTCGCGCACCCCTGCGGACCGGGTGGAGCGGATCGAGCTGATCCGCGGCGGCGCGCAGGGCGTCGACATGCAGGGCCACAGCGTGGTGGTGAACGTGATGCTGCGCGGCGAGGCCGCCCGCAGTCAGGCGATAATGGGCCAGTTGCACCTGTTCGAGGGCGGCCCGGCCATTCCGTCCGCCCGCTATGATTACGCCCACCGCGACAATGGCCGCGAATGGGGTTTCCAGCTCTCCCGCACCGTGGCGATGAGCGACAGCACCGGCCATGGCGTGCTGACCCGCCGCGGGCCGGACGGCGCGGTGACGGCGGAAGAGGAGATCCGCAACAAATTCGACGGCGGCGGCTGGTTCGGCCGCGTTACCTGGGCGGGACCGGTCCGGGACGGGCGGCTGGAGCTGACCGGCTCGCTCGGAACCTATGTCTATGAAGACCGCGCGCTGTTCATCGACGGCGGCTCGCTGCGCCGTTTCGCTTTCCGCGACGAGCCGCTGACCGGCGATGTCGGCCTGCGTTTCGAGCGCCCGGTCTCCGACGACCTGACCTTCGAAGGGCGTCTGATGCAGAGCCTGGGCCGGGGCGAAATGGTCAGCACCGCCTTCGTGAACGGCCAGCAACAGCGTTTCGAGGCCGAACGCGAAACCGGCGAAAGCATCGCCCGCGGCGTGCTGCGCTGGCGTCGCGGCGCCAACACCACCATCGAGGGCGGCGGCGAGATCGCCTATAACTTCCTCGACATCGCGCAAGTGTTCACCGTCAACGGAACGGTCGTGCCGCTGCCGCTGGCCACCACGCGAGTGGAGGAGTTGCGCGGCGAGGCCTATGCGACGGCGACTTTCCGGCGCAGCGACACGCTGTCCTTTTCGGCGGGCGCGCGGCTGGAGCATTCCACCATCCGCCAGACCGGCAGTGGCGCGGATGTGGAGCGCAGCTTCTTCTATCCCAAGCCACGCCTGACCGTGACCTGGACTCCGGCCGAGGGCCACCAGGTCCGCGGCCGCTTCGAACGCGAGCTGGGCCAGCTCAATTTCAGCGACTTCGCGGCCTCGACCTCGTTTTCCAATGACCAGGTGATGGGCGGCAATATCGACCTGCGCCCTCAACAGCGCTGGATCAGCGAGCTGGTTTACGAACGCCGCTTCAATAGCGATGGCGTGTTCACGCTGACCCTGCGCCATGACGAGATCGTCGACGTGATCGACCGCATTCCGCTGGATGGCGGTCTGAGCGCGATCGGCAATATCGGCGACGGAACGCTGGACCGCGCGGCGGTGAACCTGCGCCTGCCGCTGCGCCCCTTCGGCGTCGAACGCGGCCGGCTGACCGTCAACGCGCAATACGACCATACCCGCGTCACCGACCCGACCACGGGCGAACGCCGGGGCATCTCGCGGGTGCGGCCGCTGACGGGGTCTGTGGGTTTCGAAAACGACGTCCCGGACTGGAACCTGACCTGGGGATTCAACTACACGCCCTATTTCAGGGACACCACCTATCACCCGGACCAGACCCAGTTTTTCGAGCTGCGCGACTACACCAGCGTGTTCGCCGAATACACGTTCAGCCCCGGCTTCACGCTGCGCGCGCAGCTGACAGTGTGGGACGATTTCTATATCGAGCGCGAGGTGTATGCGGACCGCACCACGCGGGCGATCAGCTTCAGCGAGGAACAGCGCATAAATCCGCGCGACTTCCTGCAGTTGCGCCTGCGCCGCAGTTTCTGACCGCCACCGCGAGCGATGCGTCAGGGTCCGGATCCTGACGCCTTCGTGAAGGCGGGCGCGGCGTTCGGTCCATGCGTGGCGCGCCGAACCCGGATAGGGTCATGCTTTCGGGATGCGGAGCATTCGATGATCCGATTCGCCCTCGCTGGCGTGTTATTGCTGGGCGCGGTCTGCGCAGCCGCGGCGCAGGAGATTCCCCTCGACCGCGCCGCCAGCGGCCATGTCACTATCGGCGTGCGCTTTTCCGGAGGGCCGCCGGTTCCCTTCGTGCTCGACACCGGCGCCAACCGCACCGCCGTCGTCGCCGCTTACGCCCGGGCCCGCGGCCTGCCGCTGGAGCGCGGCGAAGCCGTACGCATGCATGGCCTGACCGGCGCCTCGCATGCGGTGCTGTTCGACCTTGAGGACACCGACATCGGCGCCGGGGCGCCGATGTCGCTGCGCGCGGTGACGATACCGGAGCCGCCGGACGCGGCCCGGCGCCTGCCGGGGCTGCTGGGACTGGACGCCTTCGCCGGACGCCGGGTGGAGATCGATCTGACCGCCAACCGGATCCGCCTCGACGCTCCGCCGCCACCGGCGGACCAGGCGAGACCGCTGTCTCCCGCCGGACTGCCGGTGATCGAGGCCGAGATCGGCGGCGTGCGCGCGCTGGCGCTGATCGACACCGGGCTGACGCATTCGGTGGCCAATCCGGCGCTGATCGAGGCGCTGGCCCCGCCGGCGCTGCGGCGCAGGGTGCAGGTGATCGGCCTCGCCTCTGGTGCGGCCACGGCCCAGGACCAGGTGGTCGACGACGTGCGGATCGGAACGCTGAGACGCCCGCGCATGCTGCTGGCGGCGGCGGACCTGGCGGTGTTCGAGACGCTGGGCCTGTCCGGTGCGCCGGCGCTGATCGCCGGGCTCGACGTGCTGAACGGCGCCATCATCACCATCGACCTGGCGCAAGGCGTGTTCTGGCTCGCCGCCCCGGCTCAGTAAGCGCATTCGGTGAAGGCCGGCTCCACCGATCCGCCCCAGGCGGTTTCGTAGCGCTGCAGCAGTCGCTCGGCCGGACACAGGCCGGAACGGGCGATCTCGTCGAGGTCGTCCAGGAACAGCGCCTCGTTCTCGCCATGTCCGTTCAGCAGCGCGCGGCGGCGCAGGCCCTCGCGGGAAATCTCCAGCGTCTTCAACGCGATCTCGCGCAGCGTCATGTTACGGAACGGGGTTTTCAGCGCCGTCATCGCCGCGCCGCGGCGCAGGGTCTCGCGCTCCTCGGCCGTCCAGTCCTTCACCAGGTCCCAGGCGGCGGACAGGCTGCCGGCGTCGTAGAGCAGCCCCACCCAGAAGGCCGGCAGCGCGCACAGCCGGCTCCACGGCCCGCCGTCGGCGCCGCGCATCTCCAGAAACGTCTTCAGGCGCACTTCCGGGAAGAGGGTGGACAGATGGTCCTCCCAGTCGCTCATCACCGGGCGCTCGCCGGGCAGCGCCGGCAGCCGGCCGGCCATGAAATCGCGGAAGCTCTGGCCCGAGGCGTCGATATAGCGTCCGCCGCGTTTGACGAAATACATCGGAACGTCGAGCGCGTATTCGGCGTAGCGGGCGAAACCGAACCCGTCCTCGAAGGCGAAGGGCAGCATGCCGGTGCGGTCGGGGTCGACATCCGTCCACACATGCGCGCGGTAGGACAGATAGCCGTTCGGCCGTCCGTCGGCGAAGGGCGAGTTGGCGAACAGCGCCGTCGCCACCGGCTGCAGCGCCAGCGACACGCGCATCTTCATCACCATGTCGGCTTCGGATTCGAAGTCGAGATTGGTCTGCACGGTGCAGGAACGGAACATCATCTGATGGCCGAGGCCGCCGACCTTCGGCATGTAGGCGCGCATGATTCCATAGCGCGCCTTCGGCATCATCGGCGTCTCTTCCAGAGACCATTTCGGCGAAAAGCCGAGGCCGAGGAAACCGGCGCCGATCCCGTCGGCCACCTCGCGCACCTCCTTCAGGTGCGTGTTCACCTCGCGGCAGGTCTCGTGCAACGTACGCAGCGGCGCGCCGGACAACTCGAACTGGCCGCCCGGCTCCAGGCTGACGCTTGCCCCGTCCCGCTTCAGGGCGATGACGTTTCCGTCCTCGATCACCGGCGCCCAGCCGAAACGGGTCAGCCCGTCCAGCATCCCGCGCACGCTGGGGCCATCGCCGTCATAGGGCAGCGGACCGTGGTCCGAGAGGCGGAAGCCGAATTTCTCGTGCTCGGTGCCGATGCGCCAAGCCGCTTTCGGCTTGCAGCCTGAGGCGAGATGTCCGGCCAGTTGATCAAAGCTCTCGATGGGCGCGCCCTCGCCGCCCTGGTTATAGGTTCCGCTCAACCGTCCGCCCTCGCCGTCATTGTTCGCAACAGGTATGGGTCCGCGCCGCATCCGGCAAGGCGCGACGAAGCTTTTCACCGAAGCTTGAAATCATCCGCCGCCGCGCCAGTCGCCCAGTGCCGCCTGCCACAGCGCCAGCGCGGCGGCGGCGGCCGTGTCGGCGCGCAAGATGCGCGGGCCGAGACTGGCCGGAACCGTGAAGGCCTCCGCCCGCAGCCGCGCACGCTCCGCCGGGTCAAACCCGCCCTCCGGCCCGATCAATATCGCCCAGGGGCCTGACGCCGCGCCGGACAAAATCTCCAGCAGCGGCGGGGCGTCACCGGCCTCGTCGCAGAAGATCAGCCGCCGCGCCGGATCCCAGCCGTCCAGAACCCTGTCCAGCGGTTCGGCCTCGCACACTTGCGGCAGGCAAAGGCGTTCGGTCTGTTCCGCCGCCTCGCGCGCGATGGCCTGCAGCCGGTCGGTGCGGACGCGTTCGGCGATGCTGCGGCGGGTGATCACCGGACGGATGGCGGCGGCGCCCAGTTCGGTCGCCTTTTCGGCGATGAAATCGGTGCGGGCGCGTTTGACCGGCGCGAACAGCAGGTGCAGATCGGGAACCGCCGCCTGTTCTCGCAAGCGCTCCCCCACCGTCAGCGCCGCGCCCTTGCGGTCCGCAGCCGCGACCACCGCCCGCCATTCCCCGTCGCGGCCGTTGAACAGACGTACGCCGCCGCCGGAGCCGCGCCGCATCACCGTGACCAGATAGTGCGCCTGGTCCCGGTCCAGAGGAATGCGCGCCCCCTCGGACAGCGGCGCATCGACATAAAGGCGCGGATCGCTCATGCCCCGCCGGTAGGCGCGGGCGCGCGCGGCGTCAAGCCGCATGGCCGAGGCGTGACGAAACCCTAACTTGCCATATCCGCCGCCGCGGGCGAGACAAAGGGCCATGATCCTGAACGCCGACCGCCGCGTCGCCGATTCCCTGCCGCGCACCTGGGTGGATTACGCCCCGGAGAGCATGCGGCCCTTCCTGCGTCTCGCCCGCTATGACCGGCCCATCGGCTTCTGGCTGCTGGCGACTCCCTGCTGGCTGGGCGTGCTGCTGGCCGGCGCGGGCGAGGGACTTGGCTGGACCGATCTGCAACTGGCGCTGCTGTTCACGGCCGGCGCAGTGGCGATGCGCGGCGCCGGTTGCACATGGAACGACATTATCGACCGCGACCTCGACGCCCGGGTGGCGCGCACCGCAGACCGGCCGCTGGCCGCCGGCACGGTGTCCGTACGCGCCGCGGTGCTGTTCCTGCTGGCGCAGTGCCTTGCCGGGTTCATGGTGCTGGTGTCGCTGCCGCCGCTGGCGGCGGGGATCGCGCTCGGCGCGCTCGTGCTTGTCGCCGCCTACCCGTTCATGAAGCGGATCACCTGGTGGCCGCAGGCCTGGTTGGGCCTGACCTTCAACTGGGGCGCGCTCGTCGGCTATGCGGCCGCCGCGGGAGAGATCGGCGCCGCGGCCATCCTGCTCTACGCCGCCTGCGTGCTGTGGACGCTGGGTTACGACACCATCTACGCCCGCCAGGACATGGAGGATGACGCCACCGTCGGCGTGCGCTCCGCCGCGCGGCTGTTCGGCGGCCGCTATGAAAACTGGCTGTGGGGGTTCTATCTCGGCGCTGCCGTGCTGGCCGGCGCCGCGGCGGTGGTCAAACAGGCGACGCCCTGGTTCGTGATCCCGTTCGCGCTGTTCGCCTATCACCTGTTCAACCAGATCCGGCGCATTCGCGGCGCCGGGCCGGAAACCTGCCTCGCCGCGTTCAGGTCGAATCGCGAGGCGGGGCTGCTGCTGGCCGCGGCTTTCGCCGTCGCGGCGCTTGTCATTTGACCGCCGCACCCCGTCATGGCGGGATGCGGCCAGGCTATGCCATGGGGAGTCTGGGACGATGAAATTGAAACTGTTCGGCCTCGCCGCCGCGCTGGCGCTGGCGGCCTGCGACCCGGCGGCGGAACAGCCGCCGCAAACCCCGCCCGCGCCAGGCGGGGTGGAGGCGGGCTTCCATGTCGATATCCGCTATCACACGCTGGACAACGGCCTGCGCGTGGTGCTGGCGCCGGACTCCACCGTGCCCACCGCCACCGTCGCCGTCTATTACGGCGTCGGTTTCCGCAACGAGCCGCGCGGCCGCACCGGCTTCGCCCACCTGTTCGAACACCTGATGTTCCAGGGGTCCGAGAACCTGCCCAAGGGCGAGTTCGACGGACTGATCTACGGCGCTGGCGGGATCCTGAACGGCACCACCCGCTACGATTTCACCAACTATTTTGAGGTCTTCCCGTCCAACGCGCTGGAAGCCGTGCTATGGGCCGAGGCCGACCGCATGGCCCGGCCGGTGATCGACCAGGAAGTGCTGGACAACCAGCGCGAGGTGGTGCGCAACGAGGTGTTCGGGAACGTGATCAACCAGCCCTATGGCGGCTGGATCTGGATCGACCTGCCGATACTGGCCAACGAGAACTGGCACAACGCGCACAATTTCTACGGCGACCTGAGCGATCTCGACGCCGCCTCTCTGGAGGACGCGGTGGCGTTTTTCGAGACCTACTACCCTCCAAACAACGCCGTGTTGGTGGTGGCCGGAGACATCGACCCCGACGAGACGCTGGCCTGGGTCGAGCGTTATTTCGGCGACATTCCCGCCGGCGCCCCCCTGCCGGAAATCGACATCTCCGAACCGCGGCAGGAGGCCGAGAAGTCCGGCCATATCGACGACCCGCTGGCGCCGCAGCCGGCGCTGGCCTTCGCCTATCACATGCCTGAACGGGGCACGCCGGAATATTACGCCATGGCGATGCTGGACCAGCTTTTGCTGCAGGGCGACGACAGCCTGCTGCACCAGGCGATCGTCATCCGCGGCGGCTACGCCTCGGCGGTGTTTGGCGGAGTGAACCTGCTGGGCAACATCTATAATTATGACGGCCCGATGCTGTGGACGGCCGGCATGATCCACGATTCCGGCGTCGAGGCCGCGACGATCATGCAGGCGGTCGACGAGGTGATCGAGAGCCTGCGCGCCGAACCGGTCAGACAGGAAGACCTCGATCGCGCGCGCACCAAGCTGCGCTCGCAATTCTACTCCATCGTCGACACCAGCACGCGCTTCGGCCTGGTCGACCTGCTGGCCGCCTTCGCGCTGTTCGACGATGACCCCGAACGCATCAACCGCATCGAGGACGGTTTCGACCAGGTGACGCCGGAGCTGATCCAGGCCACGGCGCGCGAATACCTGCGCCCGTCGAACCGCAGCGTGCTGGAAGTCCGCCCCGCGCCCCGCGGCGCGGCCGGCGGCCAGTAAGAGGGAGGACGCCATGATCCGCATCATTCTCAGCGCGGCGCTGGCCGCGGGCCTGTTCTCCGCCGCGCCGGCGCTGGCGCAGCATCCGCGCCCGGAGATCGGCGAGCCCCGCCCCTTCTCGGTTCCGCAGACGCGGACCATCCGCCTCGGCAACGGGCTGGAGGCGACCTTCATCCCCTTCGGCCTGGCGCCGAAGACCACCATCTCGGTGCGCGTGCGCGCCGGCAATATCGACGACGGGGCCGACACCTGGCTGGCGGACCTGACCGGCGCGATGATGGAGCAGGGCGCCGCCGGGCGCAGCAACGAGGCCATCGCCCGCGCCGCCGCCGCGATGGGCGGCGGGCTGAGCGTCAATGTCGGCCTGCACGAGACCAGCTTCTCGGTCAGCGTCCTGTCTGAACACGGGCCGGACGCACTGGCGCTGATCGCCGACGTGGTTCAGCGGCCGGACTTCCCGGAAAGCGAGTTGAGCCGCGTGCGCCAGAGCCTGATCCGCAACGTCACGGTGGCGCGGTCGCAGCCCGGGCAGATCGCCAGCGAGGCCTACGCCGCGCTGCTGTTCGGAACCGGTCATCCCTATGGCCGCCCGCTGCCGGCGGCAGAGGAACTGGCCGGTTATACGCTGGGCGACATCCGTGGTTTCTACGCGGCCAATTTCGGCGCCGCGCGCACGCGCATCTATATCGCCGGGCGCTTCGACATGGCGCAGATGGAGGCCGCGGTGCGCGCCGCCTTCGCTGGCTGGAGCGCCGGCCCGGCGGATTCCGCACGGCCCGCCGCGCCGCAGCCCGGCCCGGTGGTGCGGCTGATCGACCGTCCCGGCGCGCCGCAGACGACGATCCGCCTCGGCTTTCCGGCCGTGGGGCCGGCGCACCGGGACGCGATCCCGCTGGCGGTGACCAACGCGCTGCTGGGCGGGGCGTTCACCTCGCGCCTGACGCGCAATCTGCGCGAGGACAAGGGCTGGACCTATTCACCGTTCAGCAACGTCACCAGCGTGCTCAACGGCGGCTACTGGACCTTCAACGCCGACATCACCACCGCCGCGACGGCCCCGGCGCTGGCCGAGACCTTCGGCGAGATCACCCGCCTGCAGATCCAGGTTCCGCCGGCGGAAGAGGCCGCGGCCATGCGCACCTGGCTGTCGGGCGTGTTCGTGCTGCGCAACGCCAGCCCCGCCGGCCTGATCGGCGAAATGTCGTTCCGCGACCTGCACCGGCTGCCGGCGGACTATCTCGACACCTATGTGCCGCGGGTTCTGGCCGTGACCGACGCGGGCATCAGCGCCGTCGCCAACACCTATATGCCGCTGGACCGCATGGTGCTGGTGGTGGTCGGCGATCTCGACGTCATCGCAGACGAGGTGCTGGCCCTGCCGCAACTGGCCGGTGCGCGGGTGATCCGGCCGGAGGCCGCTGTGGAAGAGCAAGAGGCCGGGGAAGATTGAGCGGCAAGGCTAATCGGCGTTCAGGCTAGCTGGTTTGACGAATAGCTTCCGGCGGCGCCGGAATCGCCGCAGGTTTCGCGCATGGCCCGCGCAAGAGCCGTCGACCGGCGCCTGTACCTTCTGATCGAGATCGCGGCGCGGCGGCTGAGCCGCGCCGCCGACGCGCGCCTGCGCGAGACCGCCGGCGTCACCGCCGCCCAGGCCGCGGTGCTGTTCCTGCTGATCCGGCGCGGCGAACGGCGCATGGGCGCCATCGGCGACACCCTGTCGCTGAACCCGCCCGCCGTCACCGGCCTGGTCGACCGCATGGCCAAGGCCGGGCTGGTGACCAAGGCCACCGCCGCCGGCGACCGGCGCGGCGCCGTGGTGGCCCTCACCCCGGCCGGGCGCGCGGCCGCCGCCCGCGCCGACGAGGTGCTGAAAGCCCTGAACGCCGCGCTGGAGGAGCGCCTGGGCGAGGACGCCGCCGACGCCCTGCACGCGGCGCTGACCGCCATCGCCGCCGGAGAGCATGACGAAACCTGACGCAGCGCCTAGTCTGCGCGGCGAGCCAACAGGGGAATCGCGCCGATGACGGAGCATGTGCAGGTCGAGGATCAGGGCGCGGTGCGCGTCATCCGCTTCAACCGGCCGGAGAAGAAGAACGCGCTGACCCGCGCCATGTATGCCGCCGCCGCCGAGGCGCTGAACGATGGCGGGGCGGACAAGGACGTGCGCTGTTTCGTCATCGCCGGCCAGCCGGAAGCCTTCACCGCCGGCAATGACCTGAACGATTTCATGCAGGCGCCGCCGCGCATCGGAGCGGACGAGCCGCCGCCGGTGGAGCGCTTCATGCGCGCACTGGCCGGGGCGGAAAAACCGGTGATCGCGGCGGTTGACGGCCTCGCCGTCGGCATCGGCGTCACCATGCTGCTGCATTGCGATCTCGGCTACGCCTCGACCCGCGCCAGTTTCCGCACCCCGTTCGTCGATCTGGCGCTGGCGCCGGAATACGCCTCGTCGCTGCTGATGCCGGCGCGGATGGGACGGGCGGCGGCGTCCGACCTGCTGCTGCTGTGCTCGGTCTGGGATGCGCCGCGCGCCCTGCGGTCCGGGCTGATCACAGATGTGTTCACGCCCGAGGCGCTGGAAGGCGAGGTGATGGCCCGCGCCGAGGCGCTGGCCGCCAAGCCGCCCACGGCGGTGCGCGCCGCCAAGGCTTTGATGACCGCCGAGCCGGAACCGGTGATGGAGCGGATCAAGCGCGAGGGCGCGCTGTTCTCGGACCTTCTGCAATCGCCGGAATTCATGGAGGCGGCCACCGCCTTCATGGAGCGCCGCAAGCCGGATTTCTCGAAGTTCGGGTGAGCCGTGACCTTACAAACCGGCGCCGAATGCGCCGATAACGGGACAGGCCGCAGGCAGGAGTTGCACTGTGGCGGGCCGTCGCCGCTATTCGCCGTCGGCCTCCCGGCCCGGTTCCGGCGCGCGTTGCGGTACGACGGGTTGCATGGGCGCGAAATAAATCTGGCCCTGAACCCATATAGCGTCTCCGCAGGCCGCCATCCAGCTTCGCTCCTCGCGCTCGAACGCGCCGGCGCCGTTTCTGAGCACATAAACAAAGGCGCTTCCGGCCGGTGCGCCGCCATCAGGGCTGCAGTACCATTCGTTCGCGAACACCAGGCTGTCGCGTTCCAGGCGCAGAGAGTAACGATGATGCACGGCCGGCAGTGCGCCGGAGGCCCACAACGCTCCTGTCGATCGGTCGAGCATGTAGATATGTGACGAGGCGTAGTCGACGCAGTCAGTCCAGAGCGTTCTTACGATCAGGTACTGCCCGGCGAACCCGACCCTGGCGGTGTTCGCAGAATGCACCCAGGGCTCTGGCGGCGTGTCCCTTCCAAAGGGCGCGCGCTCGGCCAGCACCTCGCCATTGACGACAAGCCGGTCATTCGCCGGCAGGCTGATGTCCAACCCGCCGATATCGGCCCGGTAGCCGTCCACCGGATAAGTGTAACCGCATTCCTCCAGGAAAATTTCCTGCTGAAGGCTACCCTCCTGCGCCGCCGCAGCGCCCGTAGCTGCAATGGGGACCCCCGCCATCATCAGCGCGGCCAATGCATACAAAGCTGCACCCCTTTGCACTGCTTGCTTGCCGCATCTCATCCGAAATTCCTTGGTCAGCGCCTCCTTCACCGGATCATGCGCGTCCGGGAACCGGGCGGCAATAACCGATGCCCAAACCCCCTTGCCTTCCGCCCCGATCGCCGCTGTGCTGGCCCGGCGGCATCAAGGAACGCGTCTATGGCCAAGGGCAGTCACGAATATCTCGCCGATCCGCGCAACGCGCAGATCCGCATCTGGGTCAATGGCGAGCTGGTCCCGCGCGACCGGGCGGTGGTGTCCGTCTTCGATTCCGGCTTCGTGCTGGGCGACGGGGTGTGGGAGGGGCTGCGCGTCCATTCCGGCCGCATCGCGTTTCTGGACCGGCATCTCGACCGGCTTTACGAGGGCGCGACAACGCTGGATTTCGACATTGGCCTGACGCGCGATGCGCTGACGAAAGCGCTTTACGACACGCTGGCCGCCAACGGCATGGGCGCGGGCGAGGGCGTGCATATCCGCCTGATGGTCACGCGCGGGGTCAAGGCCACGCCCTATCAGGACCCGCGCGTCACCATCGGCCCGGCCACGGTGGTGATCATCCCGGAATGGAAGACGCCGAAGCCGGAGACGGCCGCGAAAGGCGTGCGCCTGTTCACCGTGCATGTGCGGCGCGGCTATCCCGACGTGCAGGACCAGAAACTGAATTCGCACTCCAAACTGAACTGCATCATGGCCTGCATACAGGCGGCCAAGGCCGGGGCGGACGAGGCGCTGATGCTGGACCCGCACGGTTTCGTCGCCACCTGCAATTCGACGCATTTCTTCATCGTCCGCAAGGGCGAGGTGTGGACCTCCACCGGCGACTACTGCCTGGGCGGGATCACCCGCGGCGTGGTGCTGGAACTGTGCCGTGACAACGGCGTTACGGCGCGGGAGAAGAACTTCTCCCTCACCGACGTCTATGGCGCGGATGAGGCCTTCGTCACCGGCACCTTCGCCGGCGTGGTTCCCGTAACCGAGGTGGACGGGCGCAGGATTTCCGGCGGCCGCGGCCCGATGGTCGAACGGCTGCAGACGCTCTACCGCGCGCGCATCGAGAAGGACTGCGGGCTGTGACCGTGCGCGTCTGCCTGTGGTCCGGGCCGCGCAATATCTCGACCGCCATGATGCGCGCCTGGGAGAACCGCCCGGATACGGAAGTGTGGGACGAGCCCTTCTACGCCCACTACCTGCACGCCACCGGCATCGACCATCCGGGACGCGGCGCGGTGATCGCCGCCGGCGAGACGAACTGGCGCACGGTGGCCGCGGCTTGCGCCGGCGATGCGCCAGGCGGCCCGGCGATCTTCTTCCAGAAGCACATGTGCCAGCACATGCTGGATCATATCGACCGCGGCTGGATGGCGGATTGCCGGCATGTGTTCCTGATCCGCGATCCCGCCGAGGTGGCGGCCAGCTTTCACGCCGCGGCGGGCGAATTCACCGCCGCCGACCTTGGCGCGGAGCGGCAGCTGGAGCTGTTCGAGACCGCCGAACGCCTGACCGGGAGGCGCTGGCCGGTGGTGGAAGGCGCCGATGTGCTGGAAAATCCGCGCGGCATGCTGGCCGCCCTGTGCGCAGCGCTGCAGGTTCCGTTCCGCGAGCAGATGCTGTCCTGGCCCGCCGGGCGGCGGGACAGTGACGGCGTGTGGGCGCCGCACTGGTATGCGCGGGTCGAGGCCTCGACCGGGTTTGAGAAACCGCGCCCCAGCCCCCATGTTCTGCCTGAAGCGTTGCGGCCGCAGGCCGAGGCCTGCCGCCCGCATTACGAGGCCCTGAAAGCCCTGAAACTGACCCCGGAGAACGCCGCATGAGCGAGGAGCTGACCATCAGGCGCGAAGACGACGGCGGATCGAAGGGCCGCTATGTCATCGCGCTGCCCGATGGCGACGAGGCTGAGCTGACCTATTCGCGCGCCAACGCGAACCTGCTGATCGCCGACCATACCGGCGTGCCGAAGGCGCATGGCGGCAAGGGCATCGCCGGCATGCTGGTCCGCCGCCTGGTCGAGGACGCGCGCAAGGAGGGCGTGAAGATCGTCCCCCTCTGCCCCTATGTGAAAGCCTGGTTCGAGCGCCACCCGGACTGGCAGGACGTGCAGAACGGGCGCTGACGCCCCGGCTTTCCGATTTTTCATTCGCCGGTCACGCTGCGGCGCACGGCGGCGAGCTATGCCGCCGCCGCTTTCACGGGGGACATCCGCATGCGCGCCGCCGCCATCTTCGCCGCTTTCGTTGTTCTCGCCGCCGCGCTTGCGGCGCTGATCACCCTCGCTCCGCGCCAGGATGCGGACGAGGCGCCGCCCTTTGCCGTCGAGGCGGAACTGACGATTCCCGATGAAGGGGAATGGCGTATCGAATACCGTTTCAGCGAGCCGGTTATGCGCGCCGCCTTTCCTCGCTCCGGCGGCGATTACCGGCGTGGTTCGTGGACAGTCGAGACCGAAGGCGTGGTGCTGGAGCGCGCCGGCGAGACCGACGTGATCCGCCGCGCCGACGGCGCCCCGATGCAAGGCTTTGCGGCGCGGCTCGTTCCCCATACCGGCCATCTGCCGCAGGAATACACCCCGGCGCTGATCATGCAGGGCGGTTCGATGGCGCTGTTCATCGACCAGTTCCATGTCGGCGACGCCGGCCCGGCGGGAGAAGACGATCCGCTGACCCGCGCCGTGCGTTTCGATTCCTCCGCCGTGCGCTGGCCGGCCGAGGCCTGGCTGGCCGTGCAGACGCCGGATTTCGCCCATCTCTCCGGCGACGGTCTGCGCACGGAGGACAGCGGCGGCCGCTTCGCCATGGGCGACAGCGGATATCTCTACACCGGGCATATCGCGCCGGTGACGACGCCCGACGTGACCGCCGTGCTTGATCCCGCCGCGCCGGAATGGCTGCGCGAATACCTGACGGATTCGCTCGTCCGCCTGTTCGCCTTTCTGGGCGAACGGCTGGATACGCGCCCTCAGCGCCGCCCCGCCGTTTACGCCCTTTACGGCGAGTTGGAGGGACGCAATGTCAGCCTGAACGGCGGCGTGGTCGCCGGACAGCTGGCTTTCAACATCCGCATCGGCGATGGACTGGGCGACAGCCCGGCGCTGCGCCGCCATCTCATCCACCTTTTCGCGCACGAGGCGGCGCATCTGTGGCAGTTCCGCCGCCCGCGCGACATGACCGCCGCCTGGTTCCACGAGGGCGGGGCCGACGCGCTCGCCTTCCTCGCCCTGCGCGAAATGGGCGAGACCGATGGCGAACAGGCCGCGCGCAGCTTCGGCCAGTCCGCCGCGGCCTGCGCCGGACAGCTTGAGGCCGGGCCGCTTTCCGGCGCCCTCGCCCGCGGCCAGTTCCGCGCCTATTACGACTGTGGAGCGGTGATCCATCTGGCGCTGCACGCCGCCGCGGCGCGCAACGGCCATGACGGACTCTACGCCGTGTGGCTGGCGGTGTTCGGGCAAGCCGGCGATGACTCGCTTTACGGCGAGGACGAGATTTTCACCGCCGCGGCGGAGCTGGCCGGAGACGGGATGGCCGCGGCCCTGCGCGCGTTCGTGCATGACGACCATGCCGATGGCCGCGCCGCCGTCGCGGCGCTTATGGACGGCGCGGGACTCGCTATCGCTTTCGATGACGGCGGCGCCGCCAGCATCAACGGCATCGCCCTCTGACCTACCAGAAATCGGCGCGGTCGGGCACGCGGCCGAAGGCGATCTTGGCCCCGGCATAGCCGCCCGGCGGCGCGGCGCGCGGGCCGAGATTGACCACCGCAGCCTGATAGCGCGAGTTCAATCGGTCCATCACGTCGGTCAGCGCCTCCCACCGCGCCTGGCGGGCGCTGGCCTCGCCCGCGAACAGGTCGGCTGTGCGGTCTTCCGCCGGAACCAGGCCGTGCAGCATCACCGCCGCCTGCGACGGACGCCGGTCGCCGGTTTCGGCCAGCGCGCGGGCGAACAGCGCGTCCAGCGCGGAAAGGATGGTGCGGTCGTCACGCGCGGCCGGCAGCACGGCCTCGCCGCCCCAGCCGCGCCCACGGCCATAGCGCAGGGTCAGCGACAGCCGCCGCGCGGCGAAACCCGCCCGCCGCATGCGCCGCGCCGCCTTGGCGGCCAGCAGGCGGGCGCAGGCCAGCGCGCGCTCCGGCGTGCGCCAGTCCGGCGCCAGCACCCGGCCATGACCGAAGGCGGCGGTCTTGGTCTCTGGCCGCTCGACGGCATAGCCGTGCAGCCCGGCCCAGAATCGCTCTCCCTCCACCGAGTTCCACAGCGCGCGCGCCTGTTTGGCGGAAGTGGCGTAAAGCTTCTCCACCGTGTCCAGTCCGGCGGCGCGCAGGCGCGCGCCCATGCGCGGGCCGACGCCGGGAATGTCCTCGATCTTCAGATGCGCGATCGCGCCCGGCAGGTCTTCGGGGCGGATGACGACCAGCCCGTCAGGCTTGTCCATCTCGGCCGCGGTCTTGGCCAGCAGGCCGTTGGGCGCCAGGCCGATGGAGGCAGTGAGATGTTCGCCCACCGCGGCGCGCAGGCCGCGCTTGATGCGCAGGGCCAGATCCGCCGCCCCCGTGCGCTCGCGCCCGATCAGCGCGCATTCGGCCTCGTCGATCGACCACACCTTCAGCACCGGCACATGCCGGTCCAACTCCGCCAGGATGGCGTGATGGATCTCGACATATTTCTCGGGCCGCGCCGCCGGCAGGGCGATGCCGGGGCACAGCCGCCGCGCCTCGGCCACTGGAGTTCCGGTCTTCACGCCCTGCTGCTTGGCCTCGCGGCTGGCGGCGATGACGCAGGTGTGCGGCGTGTCGATGGGGATGACGCCCACCGGGCGGCCGCGCAGTTCGGGGCGCAGCTGCTGTTCGGCGCTGGCGAAGAAGCTGTCGAAGTCTATGTACAGCCGTTCGATCCCGTCCGGTTTGCGCATCGCCGGTCCTGCCCGCTGAGCCCGGAACATTTATAGAACATCACTATCGCCCGCGCCAGCGGCGATGCGCGCGCGTGACGCCCCCGGCGCCGGACGCTAGAAGGGGCGGAGCGAAACCGGCGAGGCGGGCATGGCCTACAAGTCCCTGCGCGAATTCATGGCCCTGCTGGAGGGCGAGGGCGGGCTGAAGCGCGTCTCCGCCCCGGTCTCGGCGCATCTGGAGATGACCGAGATCCAGCGCCGCCTGCTGGCCACGCAAGGCCCGGCGGTGCTGTTCGAGAACCCGGTGCATGCGGACGGCCGCGCGGCGGAAATGCCGGCGCTGATCAACCTGTTCGGCACGGTGGAGCGCGTGGCCCGCGCCGTGACGCTGGGCGGAGAGCCGCGCAAGACCGCCGCCGACCTGCGCGCCGTGGGCGAACTGCTGGCCTTCCTGCGCCAGCCGGAGCCGCCGCGCGGGCTGAAGGACGCCATGGACCTGCTGCCCATCGCGCGGCAGGTCATGGCGATGCGGCCGCAGAGCGTGCGCGGCGCCCCCTGCCAGCAGGTGGTGCTGAAGGGCGCCGACATCGACCTTTCCCGCCTGCCGGTGCAGACCTGCTGGCCCGGCGAGCCGGCGCCGCTGATCACCTGGCCGCTGGTGGTCACCAAGGGCCCGTCTGACGACAAGGAAGACGACTATAATCTCGGCATCTACCGCATGCAGGTGCTGGGGCGCGACCGCACGATCATGCGCTGGCTGAAGCACCGCGGCGGAGCGCAGCAGTTCGCCCGCTGGGTGAAGGCCGGCAAGGGGCCGATGCCCGCCGCGGCGGTGATCGGCGCCGATCCGGGAACCATTCTCGCCGCCGTCACGCCGGTGCCGGACACACTGTCCGAATACCAGTTCGCGGGCCTGCTGCGCGGCCGCAAGGCGGAGCTGACCAACTGCAAGACCATCCCGCTGAAAGTCCCGGCCGAGGCCGAGATCGTCATCGAGGGCCATGTCCTGCCGGGCGAGGAGGCCGATGAAGGCCCCTATGGCGACCACACCGGCTATTACAACTCCGTCGAGCGCTTTCCGGTGTTCCAGGTCAGCGCCATCACCATGCGCGAAGACCCGATCTACCTGACCACCTTCACCGGCCGCCCGCCGGACGAACCCAGCGTGCTGGGCGAGGCGCTGAACGAGGTGTTCATCCCGCTGTTCCGCCAGCAGTTTCCTGAGGTGGTGGATTTCTGGCTGCCGCCCGAGGGCTGTTCCTACCGCATCGCGGTGGTCAGCATGAAGAAGGCCTACGCCGGCCACGCCAAGCGCGTGATGCTGGGCGTGTGGTCCTATCTGCGCCAGTTCATGTACACGAAATGGGTGATCGTGGTGGACGACGACATCAACGCCCGCGACTGGAAGGACGTGATGTGGGCCGTCTCCACCCGCATGGACCCGGCGCGCGACATCACGCTGATCGAGAACACGCCGATCGACTATCTCGACTTCGCCTCGCCGGTCTCGGGCCTCGGCTCGAAAATCGGGCTGGACGCCACCAACAAACTGCCCGGCGAGACCAGCCGCGAATGGGGCCGCAAGATGGAAATGGACCCGGAGGTGGTCAAACGCGTCACCGATATGTGGGATAGGCTGGGGTTGTAGGATAACCGGCCTCTTCCGCCTCCATCTCCGCCTCCCGCTTCCGGCAGGCGTCGTGGGCGGCGAGGCGGCGTTCGGTCTCGGCGCGCAGCTCGGCCAGCGTCGCCCGGCCCGCGGAGGCCGCTTCCGGTTCCGCCACCGTCCCGAAGGCGCCGGGGTCCAGCGCCTGCAGCCGCGCCGCGGCGCGGGCGAAACGTTCGGCGATCAGGGCGGCGCGGTCCGGGTTGCGCCCGGCGGCGCCTTCCAGCGCTTGCGCCGTGGCGGCCAGCGCACGGCGCAGGGCTTCGACATGCGTCATCGGGGCGGGGTGGGATCGTCTGCGGCTCATGTCCCCATTCTAACCCGGCGCGGCGGGGGTGCGGATAACCGGCGGATATCCATGCCCCCGCCCGCTTCCCCTGCCTGCCCCGCAAGCGAGTCCCGCAAGGCGCCGCGGCCGATATCCGGGGGATGACACAGGCCTTCCACGGTCTTCAGGGCTGGGCGCCGGCTCGCGAAACCCCTTTTCGCCGCTCCCCGGCCGCCCTCGTCCTTCGTGGCTCAGCCCCTGCGGGGCTTCGCACCTCAGAGCCTGCCCCGGCCTTGGGCCGGGGATGAAGGGTAGGGTATTGAATCTACATACACCCTCACCCTGAGGAGTCCCGCGAAGCGGGCCACGAAGTGCGAGGGTTCCAGATCACACAGTAATCCGGGGAGAGCCGGGGTATCGAATGGGACCGGAACGGGGCGCTTATCCAACACACCCTGTCATCCCGGGCGAGCCCGGACGCGCAGCGATCCGGGAGAGGCCCGGGACCCAAGCGGCCTTTCCGGACAAGGGGTTATGGGTCCCGGATCAGACCTGCGGTCTGTCCGGGATGACAGGATCGGACGGCGAGTTATCCGCACCGGCCGGTCTGGCCGTATAATCCTTCCCGTTCCGGCCGCGCGGAGGGCGCGGGCCCGCGTCGGCAAGCGGCGGCCGGAAGTGCGGAGCGCGTCCGTCCCGCCGGGGTGACGTCCGGCGGGCCCGGCGCGGCCGGCGGCGGGGGCGGACGACACTAACCGCCCGATCGTACCCATCCGCCGCCCTGGAAACGGGGGCGAGAGCGTCCGGGAAATCTCCGCGCGCGGGACGCCGATGGCGTCAGGCGTATCCATGACCGCGTAATCAGACGCCCACGGCGTCCCGCGCGTCCCTCCACCCGTCCATCCCCCCGCGCCAAATGGCGGCGGGGATGAAGGCGCAGGTGCGCCGCATTGACCCCTGCGCCCGCGCGGGGTGTGATCGGCGCCCCGCCCGGACACGCCCGCAGGACCGATGAGCGAAAGCCCAGCCCCGGATCAGACCCCCGCCGCGCCGCGCCCCTTCGCCCGGCGCCTGGCCGCCGATTACCGCCTGCTGGCGCGGCGCACCCGTTCATGGGTGACGGCGCGGCTGTGGGCGCAGGTGCTGATCGGCCTGCTGCTGGGCCTGCTGACCGGCGTGGTCATGGGGCCGGATCTTGGCCTGTTGCGCGCCGGAACGGCGGAGCTGATCGGCGACTGGCTGGCCCTGCCGGGGCGGGTGTTCCTCGGCCTGATCCAGATGGTGCTGATCCCGCTGGTCGCGGCCTCGATCATTCTCGGCCTCGCCGCCGGGGCGTCGGACCCGCAGCGCCTCGCCCGTGTCGGCGGCCGTTTCGCCGCCTTCGTCGGCGCCACGACGCTGTTCGCCGCCGCCTCCGGTGCGGCGCTGGCGCTGTGGCTGCGCCCCGGCGCGCTGGTCGCCGCGCCGGCGACGGTTCCGGTTCCCACCCTGCGGCCACAGGCGCCGCCGCCCCCGCCGGACCCGGTGATGGACGCGGTGCAGGCCGCGCCGGACCTGCTGGTCGGGCTGGTGCCGCACAATCCGCTGGCCAGCGCGGCGCAGAGCGAGATGCTGGCCGTGGTCATCTTCTCGATCTTTCTCGGCCTCGCCTATGTCGCCTCGTCGAACAAGCAGCGGCTTGAGCCGCTGATCCGCCTGCTGGAGGCGCTGCTGGAAGTGTCGATGACGGTGATCAAATGGGCGATGTATCTGACGCCCTACGCCGTTTTCGGCCTGACGGCGCAGCTTATCTCGCGCATGGGGGCCGAATCGCTGCTGGCGCTGGCGGCCTATGCCGGGGTGGTGCTGGCCGGGCTGGCCGGGCTGCTGGCGCTCTATCTGGTCATCGTCGCGGTGTTCGGGGGCATGGGACCGGTCAGGTTCCTTTCGGCCGCCGGGCCGGTGCAGTTACTGGCCTTCTCCACCTCCTCCTCCGCCGCGGTGATGCCGCTGACCATCCGCACGGCGTCGGACAGGCTGGGCGCGCCGCCGGCGCTGGCCAGCTTCGTCATCCCGCTGGGCGCGACCATGAACATGGCCGGCACGGCGCTGTATCAATCCATCGCCGTCATTTTCATCGCCCAGGTGGCGGGGGTGGACCTGGCGCTGCCGGAAGTGGCGCTGATCGTGTTCACGCTGGTCGCCGCCTCCATCGGCGCGCCGGGGGCGCCGGGGGTGTCGATCGCCATTCTGGCGGCGCTGCTGGCCAGTTTCGGCATTCCGCCGCAGGGGCTGGTGTTCGTGCTGGGGATCGACCGCCTGCTGGACATGAGCCGCACCATGGTCAACGTCACCGGCGATCTCGCCGTGGTGCGCGTGCTGTCTGCGGGCGATGCGCGCCGCGACGGGCCGGGCGCCGCCGTTGAGACGGCGCGCGGATCGGGCTAGCCTGCCGGGAACGCAATAACCAGCGTGGTCCATGATCCGGCGCCCGCCGGGAATGATGCTTTCGCCGCGCGCCCGCCGCTGCGGAGACCCTGATGCCCGAAAAACCCCGACCGGCGAAGCGCAAGCTGCTGCGCGCCCGCTCGGGCCTGCTGAAAGGGCTTAACCCAACAGTCGCCATTGTCTCGATGACGCTGGTGATGGTGTTTCTGCTGTTCGGGGTTTTGCGCGCGGAAACCGCCGCCAGCGTGTTTGACGCCATGCGCGACGGCATCATCGCCGGGCTGAGCTGGTTCTATGTGATGCTGGTGGCGCTGGTGCTGGGCTTCGTGATCTGGCTGGCGCTGTCGCGCCATGGGCGCATCCGCCTTGGCGCCGAGGGCGAAAAGCCCGAATTCGGCCTGCTGTCCTGGTTCGCGATGCTGTTCGCCGCCGGCATGGGCATCGGCCTGGTGTTCTGGAGCATCGCCGAGCCGCTGACGCATTTCCAGGGCAACCCCTTCGTCGCCGAAGCCGGCTCGCCGCAGGCGGCGCAGACCGCCATGCGGCTGACCTTCTTTCACTGGGGTCTGCATCCCTGGGCGATATACGCCTTCGTCGGCGCCTGTTTCGCCTATTTCAGCTTCCGCCGCGGCCTGCCGCTGACGGTGCGTTCGGCCTTCCACCCCTTGCTGGGCGAGCGCATCTACGGCCCGGCGGGGCACGCCATCGACATTCTCGCCATCTTCGCCACCACCTTCGGCGTCGCCACTTCGCTGGGCCTTGGCGCGGCGCAGATCAACGCCGGGCTGGAACGCCTGACCGGCCTGCCGCTGTCGACGCAGAGCCAGCTTGCGATCATCGCCGTGATCACACTGGTGGTGATGGGGTCGGTGGTCAGCGGGGTGACGCGCGGCATCCGCCTGCTGAGTAATTTCAACCTGGTGCTGGCCGCGGCGCTTGTGGCCTTCGTGCTGCTGGCCGGCCCGACGCTGTATGTGGTCGAACTGTTCGTGCAGAGCATCGGCGACTATCTGCAGAATGTCGTCTGGCTCAGCTTCTGGACCGGCGCGCACGAGAACACCGGCTGGCAGGGCGCGTGGACGACCTTTTACTGGGGCTGGTGGATTTCATGGGCGCCGTTCGTGGGCATGTTCATCGCCCGCATCTCCCGCGGGCGGACGATTCGCGAATTCGTCGCCGGCGTGCTGCTGGCGCCGACGCTGGTCACCTTCTTCTGGATGTCGGTGATGGGTGGAACCGCCCTCGGCCTGACGCTGGATGGCGAGACGGCCATCGCGGCGGCGGTGGAGCGCAATGTGGCCCTGTCGCTGTATGAAACCATCGCCGTGCTGGATCCCGGCGCGATCGGAACCGGCTTCGCCCTTCTGGCCACGGTTCTGGTGGCGGTATTCTTCATCACCTCGGCCGACAGCGGCACTCTGGTGGTCAACACCCTGCTGTCGGGAGGCGACACCCGCCCGCCGCGCATCCACCGGCTGATCTGGGGCGCCGGCATCGGCGCCATCGCCGGGGCGCTGTTGCCGGCGGGCGGGCTGGGCGCGCTGCAGGCCGCGGCGATCAGCGCCGCCTTGCCCTTCGCCCTGATCATGGTGTTGATGGCCGCCGGGCTGGTGATGTCGCTGCGCAAGCATGAGCGCGCGGCCCGGCCGAAAGGAAAGACCGCGCCATGACCGCCGCCCCGCCCGTCGCCGTCGATCTGGTGGCCGACTTCGTCTGCCCCTGGTGCTGGCTGGGCTGGCGCAACTGGGTCAAGGCGCAGAAGCTGGCGCCGGAAATCCGCGCCGAAACCACCTGGCGCCCGCATGAGCTGGACCCCACGGTTCCGAAACAGGGCAAACCCTACAAGGACTATATGCGCGCCCGGTTCGCCGGCGCGGACGCCGACCGTTACAAACAGATGCGCGAGTATCTTGAGGCCGCGGCGCCGGAGGCGGGGATCGCGTTCCGCTTCGATGAGATCGAAATCCGCCCCAACACGCTCGCCGCCCACCGGCTGATGCGCTGGGCGCGCGGGCAGGGAGCGGAGACGGCCGATGCGGTGGCCGAGGGCCTGTTCGCGGCCTATTTCCGCGACCTGAAGGACATCGGCGACGCCCAGATTCTGGCGCAGATCGGCGGCGCGGCGGGCATGGACCCCGGCGTGATCGCCGACCTGCTGGCCACGGACCGCGACGAGAAGGACGTGCGCGACGAGATCGCCTTCTTCCGCCGCCTCGGGGTGACGGGCGTTCCGACCTATATTTTCGGCGGCCGTTTCGCCGTGCCCGGCGCCGCTGCGCCCGATGCGCTGGCCGAGGCGCTGAAAGAGGCGACCGCGAAGGATTAGGCCTTTCCCCCGTCCGCGCCACGGCGCAGGATCGCCGCCAGCGACCACCACCGGGAGATTCGCCCATGACCGCCATGCAGGCCGTGGCCCTCTATGCGGGGCTGAACATTATTCTGCTCGTCTTCCTCGCCTTCCGCACCACGTCCTTGCGCCGGGCGACGAAAGTGGACATCGGCGATGGCGGCAACCCGGCGCTGGCCCGCGCCCATCGCGCCCACGCCAACGCCGCCGAGAACATCCCGGCCGGGCTGATCGCGCTGTTCCTGGTCGGCCTGCTGGGCGCGCAAGCGCTTTACGTGCATGCGCTGGGCGCCATGCTCACCCTCGGCCGCGCCGCCCATGCCTATGGATTTACGACAAAGGCAGGCGTCAGCGTCGGCCGGTTCATGGGCATGCTGCTGACCTGGCTGATGTTCCTGGCCGCCGCTGTATTGCTGATCCTGCACGCCATCGAGGCCGGACCGTTCTGAACCGCGCTGGCGCCGGGCGTTGCCGTGCGCGCCGGGGCGCGTCTATAGCCATGCCATGACCGCTGCATCCGAAGACGCCCCCGACACGCAGAAACTGCTGGAGATCGCGGACGATCTTGTCCGCCGCGCGCTGGCCGCCGGCGCCGACGCCGCCGAGGCGATGGCTGGCGAGGACCGCTCGCTGGACCTGTCGGTGCGCGACGGCAAGCTGGATGACATCGGCCGTTCGGAATCGCTGGACGCTGGACTGCGCGTGTTCGCGGGCGGGCGGCAGGCGGGGGTGGGTTTCTCGGACCTGTCGGAAGCCGGCCGCCAGGCGGCGGTGGAGCGCGCCGTGGCCATGGCCCGCGCCGCGCCGGAGGACCGCTATGCGGGGCTGGCCGATCCGGAGCAATTGCTGAGCGATCCGCCGGTGATCCCGCTTTACGAGGACGCCATCTGGGGGCCGGAGGAGCTGGAGCGGCTGGCGCTGGAATGCGAGGCCGCGGCCCGCGCCGTCGATGGCGTGACCCAGACCGATTCCGCCTTCGCCAGTTTCGGCGTCTCCGCCGAGGCGCATGTCGCCAGCAACGGTTTATCCGCCGCCTGGCGGGAAAGCGATTTCGGCTATGGCGCCAGCGTCATCGCCGGAGCAAACGGCGCCATGGAGCGCGACTGGTCGCAGAGCGCCGCGCGGCGGCGGGCGGACCTGCGCAGCGCCGGGGAGATCGGCCGCGAGGCCGGCGAGCGGGCGGCGGCCCGCCTGAACCCGAAGAAACTGAAAAGCGGCCGCATGCCGGTGGTGTTCGACCGGCGCGTGGCCACGGCCTTCCTCTCCGCCCTCACAGGCGCGGTCAGCGGCCCGGCGGTGGCGCGCGGCGTCAGCTTCCTGCGCGACGCGATGGGCGAGCGCGTGTTCGCCAAAGGCGTGAACATCGTCGACGATCCGCACCGCCCCTGGGGCCACGCCAGCGCGCCGATGGACGGCGAGGGCCTGCCCGCGCATCGGCGCGCGCTGATCGAGGACGGGCGCCTGACGACATGGCTGCTCAATCTCGCCGCCGCGCGCCAGCTGGGCCTGGCGCCGACCGGGCACGCCCGCGGCGCCTCCGGCGGCCCGCCGGGCGCCGGCCCCTACAACCTGCACCTGGAGCCGGGACCCGACAGCCGCGAGGCGATGATCGGCGCGATCGCCGAAGGCCTGCTGGTCACCGAGATGTTCGGCCCGTCGCTGAACCCCAACACCGGCGACTGGTCGGTGGGGGTGTCGGGTTTCCGCATCGTCAGGGGCGCCCTCGCCCATCCGGTCAGCGAGGTGACCGTGGCCGGAAACCTGAAGGATATTTTCGCCCGTCTCGTCCCGGCCGACGACCTGAAATTCCGGGGCGCGAAGAACAGCCCCAGCGTTCATGTTGACGCCCTCTCCGTCGGCGGCGTCTGACCGCGCGCTGCTGCGCGAGGCGGCCTTCGCCGCCGGCGATGTGCTGGCGCGCATGTTCCGTGACGGCGCGAAGGCGTGGGAGAAGCGCCGCGGCGACCCGGTGACGGAGGCCGACCTCGCCGCCGAGGCTCTGCTGCATGAATGCCTGGCCGCCGCGCGCCCGGATTACGGCTGGCTGTCGGAAGAGACGCCCGACGACGGCAGCCGCCTGATCCGACCGCGCAGTTTCGTCGTCGACCCCATGGACGGCACCCGCGCCTTCGTGAAGGGCAAGCCGCATTTCACCGTCTCGCTGGCGGTGGTCGAGGGCGGGCGGCCCGTCGCTGCTGCGGTCTTCAACCCGGTGACGGAGGAGATGTTCGACGCGGCGCTGGGCGAAGGTGCGGCGCTGAACGGCGCCGCGATTGAAGTCAGCGCCGCGCGCAGCATCGCCGGCGCACGACTGCTGGGCGATCCCTATCGTCTCAAGCCCTTCGCCGCCGAAGGCGCCGAGATCGTGTCGCGCAATTCCATCGCCTATCGTTTCGCGCTGGTGGCGGCGGGCGCGTTCGACGGCCTGGTGGCGGTGCGCGGCAAATCGGACTGGGACCTCGCCGCCGGCCGGCTGCTGGTGGAGGAGGCGGGCGGCGTGGCCAGCGACCATGCCGGCGCGCCCCTGTCCTTCGGCGGAGGGGGATCGCGCCAACCACCGCCGCTGGCCGCTGGCCCGGCGCTGCATGCGCTGCTAAGACAGCGCCTCGCCGCACCAGAACCGCGAGGAGACCGATGAGCGATTCGTCCAGCCGCCAGCTTCTTCACATCGTCATCGGCGGCGAGCTGTCGAAGGTCGATCCGAAGCTGGTCGAGTTCAAGGATTTGAAGAAGATCGACTTCGTCGGCGCCTTCCCGAACTACCAGGAAGCCCGCGCCGCCTGGAAAGCCGCCGCGCAAAGCACGGTCGATAACGCGCACATGCGCTATTTCGTCATTCACGCCCACCGCCTGCTTGATCCGGGGGCGGACGGGGACGACCATCGCCATTGATGGCCGCAGACACGGAGCGGGCGTGACCGAGGCAATTGAAGCGCAAACGCCGTCCCGCGCGCTCGCTGTCCGCCTGTGGCGCGCGGAGTTGGCCCCGCGCTGGCCGTGGCTGGCGCTGGCGGCGCTGCTGACCGCGATCACCGCGGCCGCCGCCTCGGCCTACGCCTTTGTCGCCCACTGGGCGGTGGGGCTGCTGGAGAGCCGCGATCCGTCCGTTCTGTGGCTGGCGCCGGTGGTGGTGATCGCCGTCGCCGCGGTGCGCGGGGTTTCACTGTATCTGCAGACCATCCAGACCAACCGCATCGCGCTGAAGGTTATGCAGTCGCTGCAACAGGCGATGTATGCACGGCTGGTGACGGCCGATTTCGCCCGCCTGGCGTCGGAACCGGTAGGGGCGCTGATCTCGCGCTTCATCAACGACATCACCCTGCTGCGCGAGGCGCTGGTGCGCGCGGCGAACAATCTTTTGCGCGACACGCTGACCATCGCCGGGGCGCTGGCGGCGATGTTCTATTTCGACTGGCTGCTGGCCCTGTTCGTGCTGGTGGTCTATCCGCTGGCGGCGATCCCGGTGACGCGCATCGGCCGCGCGCTGCGCCGCACGGCGACGAAATCGCAGACCCAGATGGGCGAGGTGACCAGCTTTCTCGAGGAAAGCTTTTCCGGCGCGCGCATGGTCAAGGCCTACGGGCTGGAAGCCCAAGAACAGGATCGGGCGAGGACGGCGTTTCTGGACCGCTATCGCCTGCTGCTGTCGATGACGGCGTCGAAGGCGCGGGTCGATCCGTTGCTTGAGGTGTTCGGCGGCATAGCCTTCGCTGGCGTTCTGGCTTTCGCCGGCTGGCGGGCGGTGACCGGCGAGGCGGGAGTGGCGGAGTTCGTCGGCTTTATCGCCGCCATCGGCGTCATGGCCCCCGCGGTGCGCGCGCTGGGCACGCTCAGCGCCGTGATGCAGGAGGGCTTTTCGGTGCTCGCCCGCGTCTATGCGGTGCTGGACGAGACCGACAGGGTGACCGAAGCCGCGGGCGCCGCCCCTCTCAAAGTGACCAAGGGGGCGGTGAAGCTGGAAGGCGTCGGCTTCTCCTATGGCGAGGCCGCCCCGGCGCTGCATGGCGTCGATATCGAGATCCCGGCGGGGAAGACCGTGGCGCTGGTCGGTCCGTCCGGTTCCGGCAAGACGACGGTGCTGAACCTGATCCCGCGGCTCTATGACCCGCAGGCCGGGCGCATCCTGATCGACGGGCAGGACATTCGCGGCGTCACCCTGTCCAGCCTGCGCGGCGCCATGGCGCTGGTCAGCCAGGACGCGGTGCTGTTCGACGACACGGTGAAGGCCAATATCGCTTTCGGCCGCCCGGACGCGGCGGACGCCGAGGTCGAAGCCGCGGCGGCGGCGGCCGACGCGCATGATTTCATCATGGCGCTGCCCGGCGGCTATGACGCGCGCGTCGGGCCGAAGGGCAATGCGCTGTCCGGCGGTCAGCGCCAGCGCATCGCCATCGCGCGGGCGATCCTGCGCGACGCGCCGGTGCTGCTGCTGGACGAGGCGACCAGCGCGCTCGACGCCGAATCCGAAACCCGCGTGCAACAGGCGCTGGAGCGGTTGTCGCAAGGGCGCACCACGCTGGTGATCGCCCACCGCCTGTCCACGGTGCGCGCCGCCGACCGCATCTATGTGCTGGACGGCGGCCGGGTGGCCGAAAGCGGCCGGCATGACGACCTGCTGGCCAAGAACGGGCTCTACGCCCGCCTGTGCCGGCTGCAGTTCGGGGAATAGCCCTATTCCCGCCGCAGCAGCTTCTCGGTGATGAAGCTGCCCCACCAGCTGGCCATGAAGCCGTCATGGCAGGCTTGGCGGTCATACTCGGTCCGCACCCAGTCCATGAAATCTATCGGACGTTGCGCATTGGCCTGCCGGTAGAGGTCGAAGAAATGGTCCAGCATGCCGGTCTTGCCCTGTTTGACATGGTGATAGCGCAGCGAAAGGTGGGTCATCGCTTCCTCGAAGGGGCGGCTCTCATGCGCGATCAGATAGATGACGGAGACGATGCCGGCCCGGTCCGCGCCGGATTTGCAGTGCATCAATGCCGGGTACTCGATGCGACTGAAAATCTCCAGCGCGCTTTCGATACGCTCCACATAGGGGGCCTCGCGCGACCCCCAAGGCATGTCGATCATCTCGAGCCCCAGGCGGGCGCAGGCCTCGCGCTCCAGCTCGTAATAGCTGCGTCCGGGCTGGGTTCCGCGCAGGTTCAGGATGGTCTTGAACCCCTGCTGCGCCAGCTGCTCCAGCCGCGCCGGGGACGGCTGGTTCGACCGCCACATCTGGCCGCCGACAGGGCGCATGTTGGTCCAGTGGACGCGCAGCAGGCCGTGGTCCTTCCACATCAGGTGGTTCATGGCGCGGCGATAGTCGCGCGGATCGGAAAGGTCGTAGGTCATCAGGCCAGCCATATGGGACCGGCGGGGTTTATGCGCCAGCGGCGCGGCGCGCAACCGTTCGCATGTCTTGACCTGAAGCCGTACAAGCGCCAGCAAGTCGCGTCATGCTGAAACGCCTTCTCTCCTGGCCGCCCTTTCAGGTTCTCCTGTCCGCGATTCTGGCCGGCTACATGACGCTGGTGCGCCGCACCACGCGTTGGGAGAAGCGCGGTGCGCAACATGTCGAGGCCCTGTGGGGAACCGGGGAAGGCGTCATCTATAATTTCTGGCACGGCCGCATCATCCTCAGCCCCTGCGGCTGGCCGCCGGAGCGCAGGGACACCCAGCCGCTGATGGTGCTGATCTCGCGCTCGCGTGAGGGCGATATCGTCGCCGGGCTTGGCCGGTTCCTGAATTTCGACGTCGCGCGCGGCTCGTCCTTCGACGCGAAGAAAGGCCGCGACAAGGGCGCGCTGGCCGCCTTCCGCGACCTTGTGCGCCATGTTCGTGGCGGCGGCTGCGCCGCCATCACGCCCGACGGCCCGCGCGGCCCGCGCATGCGGGTCGAGGTAGGGGCGGCGATGCTGGCCAAAACCACCGGCGCGCCGCTGATCGGTTTCGCCTGGTCGACGCGCTGGCGCAAAACCTTCAATTCCTGGGACCGGTTTGTAATGCCCTTCCCGTTCGGCCGCGGCGTTCTGGTCTGGACCGAGCCAGTGCATGTGGCGCGCGACGCCTCGCCCGAGGCGGTGGAGGCCGCCCGGCAGGAACTGGAGCGGCGTATGGTCGCCGCCGTGCAGGAGGCCGACCAGGCCTGCGGCGGGCCGGTGATCGAACCGGCCGCGCCGCGCCCCAAGACAGCAGCGGTGGAGACGGCGGCGTGAGCCTGCCGCCCGCGCTCGCCCTCTACCGCGCGGCGACGCAGCTTCTGGGGCTGTTGGCGGCGCCGGTGCTGGGCTGGCGCGCCGGTATCGGCAAGGAGGATCCGGCGCGGGTCCGCGAACGCCGCGGCTATCCCGGCGCGCCCCGCCCTGAAGGGCCGCTGGTCTGGCTGCATGGCGCCAGCGTCGGCGAGTCGCTGGTGCTGCTGACGCTGGTGGAGGCGCTGTGGGCCGAACGGCCGGATCTGAATATCCTCGTCACCACCGGCACAGTAACCTCGGCGGCGATGATGGCGCGGCGGCTGCCGCAGGGCGTGATCCATCAGTTCGCCCCGGTCGACCGGCCGCGGAACGTGCGCCGTTTCCTCGACCACTGGCGGCCGGACCTGGCGGTGTTCGCGGAATCCGAGCTGTGGCCGAACCTGCTGCTGCAAGCGAAGGCGCGCGGCATGCATCTCGCCCTGGTCAATGCGCGTATGAACGCGCGCTCGCTGGACCAGTGGCTGAAGTGGCGCAGAAGCGGGCGGATGCTGCTCGGCGCCTTCGACTGGATCGGCGCCGCCGACCGGCGTACGTCCGAAGGCCTGTCCGTCATTCTCGGCGCGCCGGTCCCGCTGGCCGGGAATCTGAAGCTGGAGGCGCAGGCCCCGGCGCCGGACCCGGATAGTCTCGCCGCCGTGAAAGCCGCCCTCGGCGGCCGTCCAGCCTGGCTCGCCGCCAGCACCCATGCGGGCGAAGAGGAGATCGTTCTGCAAGCCCATGGCCGGCTTTCGAAAACACACCCTGGCGCGCTGCTGATCCTCGCCCCCCGGCATCCGGACCGGGGCGACGAAATCGCGCGGCTGATCGCATCCGGCGGTTTCAGCCTCGCCCGGCGTTCGGCCGGAGAGACGCCGGGACCGGAGACGGATGTCTGGCTGGCCGACACGCTGGGCGAAATGCCCCTGTGGTATGCGCTGGCCCCGGCCGCCTTCATCGGCGGCAGCCTGATCGACGGCATAGGCGGTCACAATCCGGTCGAGGCCAGCCGCGCCGGCGCTTGCGTCATCACCGGACCCCATGCGGCGAGCTTCGACGACGTCTACGCCGCCTATTTCCGTCATGGCGCTGCGCTGCGGGCCGGGGGCGCGCCATCGCTGGCCGCCGCGGTCGACGCCGTGTGGAACATGGGCGCACCGGACGCGGAGACGGTGGCGGCGGCGCTGAGGGATGCCTCGGGCGGCGCGCTGGAGACAACCCTGAACGCCCTGCGTCCCCTGCTACCGGAGGCGCGTCGATGAAGCCGCCCCGCTTCTGGGCCGATCCAGCGGGCGGCGGCCTTGCCGGCGCACTGCTGTCACCCCTGGGCGCGGTTTACGCCGCCGCCGGCACGCGCCGCATCGCGGCGGCCAAGCCGTATCAGCCGCCGGTTCCGGTGATCTGCATCGGCAATCTCACCCTTGGCGGAACCGGCAAGACGCCCGTCGCCATCGCGGCGCTGGCCCGGCTGCGCGAGCGAGGGGTGAACGCCCACGGACTCAGCCGCGGCTACAAGGGCCGTCTTAAAGGTCCGGACTGTGTTGACCTGCAACGCCATACCGCACGCGATGCAGGCGACGAACCGCTGCTGATCGCCGCGCACGGGCCGGTATGGGTGGGACGCGACCGCGCCGCCGCCGCCCGCGCTGCAGTGCTGCACGAGGCTGAGGCGCTGGTGATGGATGACGGCCATCAGAATTCGTCATTGCGCAAGGACATGTCCATTGTCGTGATTGATGCGGAGGCCGGTTGGGGCAATGGCCGGGTGTTTCCGGCCGGGCCGCTGCGCGAACCGGTGCAGGCGGGGCTGGCGCGCGCAGACGCCGTGGTGCTGATGACGCCGGGCGAAGACCATGCGCCGGACTATCGTCAGCTGGGTCTGGATGAACTTCAAAAACCTGTGCTGCGCGCCTGGCTGACGCCAGAGGGACCGCCGCCGGACGGACCGCTGCTCGCGTTCGCCGGCATCGGGCGGCCGGAGAAATTCTTCGCCGCGCTTGCGCGCGCCGGCGGCGACGTGGCCGATACGGCGGCGTTTGCGGACCATCACGCCTTCACGGCGCGCGACCTTTCCAGTCTGGCTGACCTCGCCGCCGCGCATGGCGCGAAGCTGATCACGACCGCCAAGGATCATGTGCGCCTGCCGGCGGACTGGCGGATGCGCGTCACCGCCTGGCCGGTGCAGGCGGCGTTCGCCAACCCCGCCGCATTCGATGCGCTGTTGCAGGCGGCGATGGACGCCGCCGCGTCGCGGCGATAAAGCCCAAGACATGAACGCGCCGCTTTCTAAACGCATCGGCTGGCGGGCAGAGGCCATGGCCGTAGACGCCCAGCGGGCGATCTTCCGCGCCATGGGCGTCGATCGCGCCTCGGACGCCGGCGCGGCACTGGCGCGCGCCGTTGGCCCGCTGACGAACTATGACCACGTCGCCCGGGTCAACATGCGGCGCTGTTTTCCGGAGGCGGAGCCCCCGGAAATCGACCGGCTGATGGAAGGCATGTGGGACAATTTCGGCCGCTGCATCGGCGAAAGCGCCAATCTCGACGCCTTCACCGGGGATGGTTTCAACGCAAGACTGACCCTGGCAGGCGCGGAAAAACTGACCGCCCTGCGCGACGCGGGCAAGCCGGTGATCATCCTCGGCATGCATTTCGGCAATCTGGAGATTCCGGGCGTGGTCATTGCGCGGCTGGGGCTGGACTGCAGCATCGTCTACCGGCACGTCAACAATCCGCTGGTAAACCAGCGGGTGCTGGGGGCGCGTCTCGGTTACGGCCTGAAATCGCTGTCCCGCAAGGGCGCGGAGGGATCGCGAGACGTCATCGCCGCCCTCTCCGCCGGCGCCGGAGTCGGCCTGCTGTGCGATCAGAAGATGAATGACGGGATCGCGGCGCCGTTTTTCGGATATGACTCGATGACGGCGCCCGGCGCGGCACGTCTGGCGATGCGTTTTGGCGCGCCGCTGATCCCGCTGACCGCGCGAAGGCTGGATGGCGCGCGGTTCCGGGTCACGGCCGGGGACCCCGTGCCGGTCAGCACCAATCCCGACCGCGCCGAGGCGATCCGCGAGACCACGGCGAACATCAACCGCATGGCCGAAGAAGTGATCCGCGAGGCGCCCGAACAATGGTTCTGGGTGCATCGCCGCTGGGACAAGGCGATCTACCGCAAGGACGCGAGATCCAGCTCAAGCATCAGCGCCGGATCGACATAGCGGTCGCGCCATTTCACGCGCCAGTCGAGATGCGGGCCGGTGGCCCGGCCCGTTGCGCCGATGGCGCCGATACGCTGGCCCTGTTCGATGATGTCGCCCACCTCGACGCCCACCTCGCTGAGATGCATGAACACGCTGACCAGGCCCTGGCCGTGGTCGAGGAAAATCAGCCCGCCTTCGAAATACATGTCGGTCTCAGCCAGGGTCACCACGCCGCCGGCGGGGGCGATGACGGGCGAACCCGTGGGCGCGGCGTAGTCCAGCCCGTAATGCGGGTTGCCGGGTCTGCCGTTATAGATGCGCTGGCTGCCATAGACGCCGCTGATGCGGCCCTGCGCGGGGATGATGAACCCCTCGGTGAAGGCGCTTCCAGTCCACATGCTGCGGAAGGCGGCGGCCTTCTGCTGCGCCTGGCGGCGGATCAGGGCCAGGTCTTCCTCGGGCGGGGTCACGGTGCGCTGCGGCACGCCGGTGACAGACTGGATGTCGTAATCTCGTTGTTCGACCGTGAAAGCCTGCGCAAAACGGGTTCCGTCCGGCAGGTGCACGCGCAACTCGGCCGCTTCCGGCTCGTCGCGGCCGAGGCCAAGCACCGCCCAGCCTTCGGCGTCGGCGAAGGCGTGCTGGCCCGACAGTTCCACCCGCGCGCCGGGCGCCGTGCGGCACACCAGCAGCGCGCCCTGCACGAACCGGCCCTCACAACGCAGCGGGCCGGCCTCAATCGACGCTGCGGCCACGGCCGCCGCGCGTGGCAGGGTCGCCTCGGCCTCAAGAAACTCGGTGATCGGATCATCGGCGGCGATCAGCGACAGGGCGATCAGGGCGGCGATCATCGGCGTCTCTCCGGTTGCACCTCGCGCAGGCGGGCCGCCGAGACCACGGCGTCGCGATAGGCCTCCTGCAGATCCACGCTCCAATAGCGCAATTCCGCCAACGGAATCTTATCGCCGGTCACGGCGCAGCGCACGAACTCCCCGGGACGCAGGATCATGAAATCCGGCGTTCCGTATTCGATGATCGCCTCGCCCTCTTCGGCGCCGGCGTTGTCTGTCCTGTCCATGGCTGCTGCGTCTAGCACGGCCCGCCATGCCGTCAAAACAGACTGCCTTGACCGCCGGGCGCGGATTTGGACGGCGCCTTCGCCTTCGCCGCCGGTTTCGGGGCGGCCCCGCCGTCCTCGATGCGCGCCGCGCGGCGGGCGTCGGCGAATTGCAGCTGCACCGCCTGCCCGGCTTTCAGGGCGGACCCGGCGCGGACCAGCGCCCCGGCTTCATCGCGCACCAGCACATAACCGCGCGACAGAACGGTTTCGTAATTGACCGAGTTCAGCCGCGCCGCCAGCGCCTCAAGATGGCTGCGCCGCCGGTCGTCGCCGCGCCGGAAGGCGGCGGGCAGGCGCGCGGCGGCGTCGGCCAGCCTGCGGCGGCGGTCGGCAAGATCGCGGCGCAGGGCGGCGGGGCGCAAGCCGCCGGAAACGGCGGCCAGCCGGTCACGCCGCCGGGTGATCATCGCCCGCAATGCCGGCGACAGCCGTTCGGCGGCGTAGTCGAAACGCTGGCGCAGCGGCGCCAGCAGCGAATCCGGCTTCGGCAGGGCGCGGGCGGCGGATTTCAGCTCCGTCCGCCGGCGGTCGATGAAACGCAACAGCGCGGTCTGCAGCCGCTGGCCCAACCCGCCGGCCTGAGTCATCAGCTCGGCCCGCACCGGCACCGCCATCTCCGCCGCGCCGGTCGGCGTCGGCGCGCGGCGGTCGGAGGCGAAATCGATCAGCGTGGTGTCGGTCTCGTGCCCGACGGCGGAGATCAGCGGAATGCGCGAGGCCGCGGCGGCGCGCACCACCACCTCCTCGTTAAAGGCCCACAGGTCTTCTATCGAGCCGCCGCCGCGCGCCACGATCAGCACGTCAGGCCGCGGAACCGGGCCGCCCTCGGGCAGGTTGTTGAAACCGGTGATCGCCGCGGCGATCTGGCCCGCCGCCTGTTCGCCCTGCACCAGCACCGGCCACAGGATCACCCGGCGCGGGAAACGGTCGGCGATGCGGTGCAGAATGTCGCGGATCACCGCCCCGGTGGGCGAGGTGACGACGCCGATCACCTGCGGCAGGTAGGGAATCGGCTGCTTGCGGGCGGGATCGAACAGCCCCTCGGCGGCGAGCTTTTTCTTGCGCGCCTCCAGCAACGCCATCAGCGCGCCGGCGCCCGCCGGCTCCATGCGTTCGACGATCAGCTGGTATTGCGAGCGGCCGGGATAGGTGGACAGCTTGCCCTCGGCCACCACCTCCAGCCCCTCTTCGGGCGCGAAACGCAGGGTGGAGGCCTGCCCCTTCCACATCACGCTGGCGATCACGGCGCGTTCGTCCTTCATGTCGAAATAGACATGGCCGGACTTGGCGACGACCACCCGGCCCAGCTCGCCGCGCACGCGCACATGGCCGTAGGCGTCCTCCACCGTGCGCTTCAGCGCACCGGCGAGTTCGGAGACGGTGTATTCATGGATGTTGCTGGCCGCGTCGCTCATCGCCTTCTTGGTAAGCGCGCGCGGCGCGCCCTGCAATGCCGGGCTGGCGGGACTTCGGCGGCCGAAGGTTCTAACTTGCGCCGGAAAGCAGATTCGGGACGCGATGATGAATGTATTGCTGGTCGGCTCTGGCGGGCGTGAACACGCGCTGGCGTGGAAGATCGCGCAAAGCCCGCTGGTCGACACGCTCTGGTGCGCGCCCGGCAGCGTGGCCATCGACCGGATCGGCCCGTGTTTCGATGTCGCCGCCGATGATGTGGAAGGCTTGCAGAAACTCGCCCTGCAGCTTGAGCCGGACCTGATCGTCATCGGGCCGGAGGCGCCGCTGGCCAGGGGCGCGGCCGACATGCTGCGCGCGCGCGGGTTTGACGTGTTCGGCCCGTCGCAGGCCGCGGCGCAACTGGAAGCCTCTAAGGGGTTCGCCAAGGACCGCATGGCCGCCTATGGCGCGCCGACCGCGCGCTATGGCCGCTTCACCGATGCGGCGCGGGCGAAAGCCTTTCTCGACACGCTGCAACCGCCCTTCGTGCTGAAGGCCGATGGCCTGGCCGCCGGCAAGGGTGTGGTGATCGCCGCCACGCGCGAAGAGGCCGAGGCCGAGCTTGCCGACATGCTGTGCGGAAAGTTCGGCGGCGCGTCGGCCGAGCTGGTGATCGAGGAGTTCATGGAGGGCGAGGAGGCCTCGATCTTCGTGATGACCGATGGGGTCAACCATCTCACCCTGCCGCCCGTGCAGGACCACAAGCGGATCGGCGAAGGCGACACCGGCCCCAATACCGGCGGCATGGGCGCCTATGCGCCCGCGCCGGTGATGACGCCGGCGCTGATGAAGCGCGTGGAGGAAGAGATCACCATTCCGATGCTGCGCGGCATGGCGAAGGACGGCATGCCGTATCGCGGCGTGCTCTATATCGGCGTCATGGTGACGGCGGACGGGCCGAAGGTGGTGGAGTTCAACTGCCGTTTCGGCGATCCCGAATGCCAGGTGCTGATGATGCAGATGCAGGCCGACATCGTTCCCGCCCTGCTGGCCTGCGCCACCGGCGGAATGCGGGCCAGCGAGTTCGCGCAATTGCTGCCCGTTGACGCGAATCCCACGCCCGCCGTCACCGTGGTGATGGCGGCGCCGGGCTATCCCGGCGCGCCGGAGAAAGGTTCGGTGATCCGCAATCTCCGGCGGGCGGGCGAGCGCGAAGGGGTGATGATCTTTCACGCCGGCACGGCGGTGAACGGCGAGGGTGATTTCATCGCCAGCGGCGGCCGGGTGCTGAACGTCACCGCCACGGGGGCGACGCTGCGCGAAGCCGTGGACCGCGCCTATGCGGCGATTGACGACATCGACTGGCCACAGGGCGTTTGCCGCCGCGACATCGGCTGGCGCGCGCTGGAAAGAGGCCGCCAAAGCGCCTAGAAAAACCGGAGCCGTTTCGGGGAGAGTTCGTATGATCCGCTTCATCGCCGCCTGTTTCGCCCTCGCCCTGCTGGTCGCGCCGGCGGGCGCGCAGGACGAGGAAGGCCTGACCGTCATCCATGCCGGCTGGCTGCTGGCGGTTCCGGGCGAGGCCCCGCGGGAGGCGCAGTCGATCGTCATCCGCGGAGAACGCATCGAACGCGTCGAGGCGGGGTATGTGGAGATCGAGGGCGCGGCGGTGATCGACCTGCGCGACCGGTTTGTGCTGCCGGGCCTGATCGACAGCCATGTGCATCTGCAGTCCGAGCTTGGCCCCGACCGGCGCTGGGAGCGCGTGACCCGCACGGAGTCCGATGTCGCCCTGACCGCCGCGCGCCATGCGCGCACCACGCTGATGTCCGGCTTCACCACTGTGCAGGAGGTGGGCGGGCGTCTGGAAGCCAGCCTCGCCCTGCGCGATGCGATCCGCCGCGGCGACGTCATCGGCCCGCGCCTGCGCGTGGCCGGCCAGTCGATGAGCCCCACCGGCGGCCATGCCGACATCAATAATTTCTCGCCTGTGGTGATGGACACGCTGGGCAACCGCTATGCCTGCAACGGCGCCGACGATTGCCGCCGCGCGGTGCGCGAGCTGATCCGCGCCGGGGCGGACCTGATCAAGATCACCGCCACCGGCGGGGTGCTGTCCGAAACTGCGGCGGGGCTGGAGCAGCAGTTCTTCGACGACGAGCTGGAGGCCATCGTCGGCGCGGCGCGGATGATGGGCCGCCCGGTGGTCGCCCACGCCCACGGGCGTGACGGCGTCAACGCCGCCCTGCACGCCGGGGTGCGCGCCATCGAGCATGGCACCTATCTTGACGACAGCTCTATCCGCCTGTTCCGCCAGACCGGCGCCTATCTGGTGCCCACGGTGCTGGCCGGGGTGACGGTCACCGAAATGGCCGGGGACGCGCCGTGGATGAACCCGGCGGTGCGCGCCAAGGCGCTGGAGGCCGGGCCGCTGATGCTGGAGATGCTGCGCCGCGCCCATCGCGGCGGGGTCAACATCGCCTTCGGCACCGATTCCGGCGTGTCGCGGCATGGCGACAACGCCCGCGAATTCCAGCTTATGGTGCAGGCGGGGATGACGCCGATGCAGGCGATCCGCGCCGCCACTATAGTGGCCGCCGAACACCTGATGATGGCCGACGACATCGGCCGCATCACCCCGGGGCGATATGCCGACATCATCGCCGTCGCCGCCAATCCGCTGGACGATGTGGCGGTGCTGATGAATGTCGGCTTCGTGATGCAGGGCGGCGCCGTGCACAGGAACGACGGATCATGACCCAACCCGCCCTCGACGAGGCGTTTTCCGGCGTCAAGCCGGTCGCCGACGCGCTGCGCTTTGACGAAGCGGCGCTGGGGCGCTGGATGAAGGACAATGTCGAAGGCCATTCCGGCCCGCTGTCGGTGCGCCAGTTCAAGGGTGGCCAGTCCAACCCCACCTATCGCATCGACGCGGGCGGGAAATCCTATGTCCTGCGCCGCAAACCACCGGGGAAACTGCTGCCCTCCGCCCATGCCGTCGACCGTGAATACCGGGTGATGAAGGCGCTGGGCGAAGCCGGCTTTCCCGCGCCGAAAATGCACGGACTGTGCGAGAACGAGGCCGTTATCGGCACCGCCTTCTACGTCATGGATTTCGTCGATGGGCGCATTTTCTGGGATCCGTATCTGCCGGCGCTAGAAAAGGCCGAACGCGGGGCGATCTATGACTCACTGAACGCGACCCTGGCGCGCCTGCACGCCTATGAGCCCGAAACCATCGGCCTTGGCGATTACGGCAAGCCCGACGCCTATATCGCCCGCCAGATCGCCCGCTGGTCGAAACAGTACAAGGCGTCGGAGACAGAGGCCATCGAGTCGATGGACCAGCTGATCGACTGGCTGCCCGAGGCGGCGCCGGCGCAGGAACGGGCGGGGATCGTGCATGGCGACTACCGGCTCGACAACGTCATCTTCGCCCATGACCGGCCAGAGGTGATCGCGGTGCTGGACTGGGAGCTGTCGACGCTGGGCGACCCGCTGGCCGATTTCACCTACCAGCTGATGCAGTGGCGCACGCCGAAGGACATCCGCAACGGCTTCATGGGGGTGGATATCGAGGCGCTGGGCATTCCCTCAGAGGCCGATTATGTGCGCGCCTATTGCGAGCGCACCGGGCGCGACGACCTGCCGAAGCTGGACTTCTATTTCGCCTACAACCTGTTCCGCCTCGCCGCCATCGTGCAGGGCGTCTACGCCCGCAGCCTGCAGGGCAACGCCAGCAATGAGCGCGCGAAAGAGATGGGCGCCATGGTCAAGCCTATGGCCGATTACGCCTGGACCTTCGCACAGCGGCAGGGGGCCTGAGCCTGCCCCCTACCCGGTCACGAACGCATACACCGGCCCGGCGAAGGCGAGCGCTATCAGCGCCTCGAAGACCAGGCTGATGGCATTGAACTGCGTGCGCGTCCCTTCGCCCTTGTCGGCCAGCATCGACAGCGCCCGGCCCGCCGCCACGCCGCCCCAGCCCAGGCACAGAACGCCGGCGGCGCCGATCACGCCCGCGCCAAGAAACAGCGCGATCAGGAACGCCGCATGCAGACCGAGGAAAAACCCGCCATAGGTGGCGCGGAACTCGGCGAAGCCGCCCAGCCCCGGCAGGGCCTGCAGCTTCACTAACGCCGCGGCGCGCGACGGCGCCAGCAAGCCAAATACGCCCAGCCCGGCGCCGATGACGGCGGCGAGCGCGGCAAGCGTTTCAACCAAGGTCATGTCATTCCCTCCCCGCCGGGGAGCATAACAACAATCAGCCCTCGTTCGACAGCCGCTTCATCTCCAGGCGCGCGATGGCGCGTTCATGCACCTCGTCCGGCCCGTCGGCGAGACGCAATGTCCGGATGCCGGCGAAGGAATGCGCCAGCGGCGTGTCGGACGAAACGCCGGCGCCGCCGAAGGCCTGAATGGCGTCGTCGATCACCTTCAGCGCCATGCGCGGGGCGGCGACCTTGATCATCGCGATCTCTTTCTGCGCCACCTTGTTGCCCACGGTGTCCATCATCCACGCCGCCTTCAGGGTCAGCAGCCGGGCGCATTCGATGTCGATGCGCGCGCTGGCGATGCGCCCGTTCCACACCGAATGGTCGGCGATACGCTTGCCGAAGGCGACGCGGCTCATCAGGCGGCGGACCATCAGCTCCAGCGCCCGTTCCGCCGCGCCGATGGTGCGCATGCAGTGATGGATGCGCCCCGGGCCGAGGCGGCCCTGCGCGATCTCGAACCCCCGCCCCTCGCCGAGCAGGATGTTCGACGCCGGCACGCGCACATTGTCGAGGATCACCTCCATATGTCCGTGCGGGGCGTCGTCATAGCCGAACACCGGCAGATGGCGCTTTATGGTGATGCCCTTGGCGTCCGCGGGCACAAGAATCATCGACTGCTGGCGGTATTTGTCGGCGCCCGGGTCGGTCTTGCCCATCAGGATATAGATCTTGCAGCGCGGGTCGCCCGCGCCCGACGACCACCATTTGCGGCCGTTGATGACGTATTCGTCGCCGTCGCGCGTGATCGAACACTGGATGTTGGTGGCGTCGGACGAGGCCACGTCCGGCTCGGTCATCAGGAAGGCGGAGCGGATCTCGCTCGCCAGCAGCGGTTTCAGCCATTGTTCCTGGTGCTCCTTGCTCCCATAGCGGGCCAGCACCTCCATATTGCCGGTGTCGGGGGCGGAGCAGTTGAACACCTCCGACGCCCACTGCACCTTGCCCATCTCCTCGGCCAGCGGCGCGTAATCGAGGTTCGACAGCCCGGCGCCCTGGTCCGATTCCGGCAGGAACAAATTCCACAGTCCGGCCTGTTTCGCCTCCAGCTTCAGCTCTTCGATGACCGGCACCACCTGCCAGCGGTTCTGGCCGAAACCGGCCATCTGCTCGGCATAGGTCTGCTCGTTGGGATAGACGCGCGCGTCCATGAAGGCGCGCAGGCGGTCGAGATAGTCCTGGCAACGGGGCGAATAGGAAAAGTCCATGGGAAGGCTCCAGCAGGCGGGGGCGGCTTTCGCCGCGGGCGTTCGCCCACTATAGCGGGCGCATCGCCCTTGGGCAGGAGATTCGCGCGTGACCTGGCCATTCATTCTTGTCAGCGTTCTGATCACCGCCTTCATCTCGGGCGTGTTCGGCATGGCCGGCGGTCTGTTGCTGATGGGCGTGCTGGCGCTGTTGCTGCCCGTATCGGGCGCGATGGTGGTGCACGGCGCGGTGCAGAGCGTGTCGAACGGCTGGCGGGCGCTGCTCCTGCGCCGCTGGATCGACTGGCGGGTGATGGCGCTCTATGCGCTCGGCTCGGCGGTCGCGGCCGGGGCGCTGGTGTTCCTCGTCGTCGAGCTGCCGCGCGACTGGCTTCTGGTGGCTCTCGGCCTGGTGCCGATGCTGGTCTGGCTGCCGGCGCGGCGGCTGGCGCTGGACGCGCGCAAGACCGGCCACGCCCTGTTCTGCGGCTTCTCGGTGACCGGGCTGAACGTGGTCGCCGGGGTCTCCGGTCCGCTGCTGGACGTGTTCTTCCTGTCCACCGGCATGGACCGGCGGGCGATCGTGGCCACCAAGGCCGCCTCGCAGGTGATGGCCCACGGGGTCAAGGTCGCCTATTACGTCGCCCCGGCGCTGGCCGCCGGCGCGCTGGACGAACCGTTATGGCTGCTGGCCGCCGCGCCGCTGGCGGTGATCGGAACCACGCTGGGCGCCAGGGTGCTGGAGAAGCTGACCGACCGCCAGTTCCTGTCAGCGACGAAATGGATCGTCACCGCCATCGGGGTTTTCTATCTCGCCCGCGGTCTGTGGGGGCTTATTTCCGTCGCGCCTTGAAAAAGGTTTTCAGCAGCGCCGCGCTCTCCTCCCACAGCACGCCGTGGGCCAGCTCCGGGCGCCAGTGGCAGGTGGCCTGGCCGAAGAACTGCGCGCCGTGGATCACCGCCCCGCCCTTCGGGTCGGAGGCGCCGAACACCAGCCGCCCGATGCGCGCATGGCTGATCGCGCCGGCGCACATGGCGCACGGCTCCAGCGTTACGAACAGTTCAAGCCCCGTCAGACGGTAATTGCCGCGCTTCAGCGCCGCTTCGCGCAGCGCCAGAATCTCGGCATGGGCCGTGGGGTCATGCAGTCCGACCGGGCGGTTATGGGCCGCGGCGATGATCTGGTCGGTCTTTGGGTCGACGATCACGGCGCCCACCGGCGCCTCGCCCGCCGCCGCCGCGGCTTGCGCTTGCGCCAGCGCCGCCTTCATAAACCGGGTATCGCGGGTCTCGGCCATGACGGGCGAGTAGGCCGCGGGGCGGAAAGGGTCAAGCGTGAGCGAAGAAACCCCCGGCAAGGAACGCATCGCCAAGCGGCTGGCCCGCGCTGGAATCGCCAGCCGGCGCGAGGCGGAGCGGATGATCGCCGCCGGACGCGTCAGCGTGAACGGCAGAACGCTGTCCACCCCCGCCTTCACCGTCGGGCCGGATGACGCGGTCAGCGTCGACGGCAAGCCGGTGGAGGAGGCCGCGCCGGTCAAGCTGTGGCGCTATCACAAGCCGGACGGGCTGGTGACCACGCACCGCGATCCGGAAGGGCGTTCAACGGTTTTCGATGCCCTGCCGAAAGAGATCGGCCGGGTGATCTCGGTCGGACGGCTGGACCTGACCTCGGAAGGGCTGTTGCTGCTGACCAATGACGGCGGCCTCGCCCGCGCGCTGGAGCTGCCCTCCACCGGCTGGACGCGGCGTTACCGCGCCCGCGCCTTCGGCGATCTGGGGCCGGAGGCGATCGCCAGGCTGAAAGCGGGCGTGGAGGTGGAGGGCGTGAAATACGGCCCCATAGAGGCCGAGGTGGAGCGCAAGACCGGCTCCAACATCTGGCTGACCGTGTCGCTGAAAGAGGGCAAGAACCGCGAGGTGCGCAAGGCGCTCTCCGCCGTGGGGCTGACCGTTAACCGCCTGATCCGCACCGCCTATGGCCCGTTCCAGCTCGGCTCTCTGGCGCCGGGCGAAATCAAGGCGGTTCCCGAACGGGTGCTGGCCGACCAGTGCGGCCATCTGATCGCGCTGGCGCCGAAAGGGCCGCAGGCGAAGGCCGAAAAGCCGAGAACGAAGAAACCGCCATTCGGCAAGCCGAAGCCCGTGGGAGCGGCGCCGAAACGCCAGACCGGGCCAAAACCCCGGCGCCCGGCGCCGGCGCGGCCGAAGGGGCGGCGGCGGTGAGAATCGTCGCCGGGCAGTTTCGCGGCCGGCCGATCGCTGCCCCAAAGGGGCGCGGCTCGCGGCCGACATCCGACATGGCGCGCGAGGCGATGTTCAACATTCTCGCCCATGCGCCCTGGGCGCCGGCGCTGGACGGGGCGCGGGTCATCGATCTTTACGCCGGGTCGGGCGCGCTGGGCTTCGAGGCGATGTCGCGCGGCGCCGCCTTCTGCCTGTTCGTCGAGATGGGGGCCGGGGCGCGCGGCGCGATTCGCGAAACGGTGGAGGCCCTCGGTCTGTTCGGGAACACCCGCATCCACCGCCGCGACGCCACGGCGCTGGGCGAAAAACCCGCCGGCGTCGGCGCAGCGTTCGATATCGCCTTTCTCGATCCGCCCTATGGCCTGAAGCTGGCGCCGAAAACGCTGGCCCGCCTCGCCGCCGGCGGCTGGCTGCGCCCCGGCGCGCTGGCGGTGGTGGAGACCGGGGCCGACGAGGCGCTGGACGCGCCGGGCTGGACGCTGCGCGAGGCGCGCGCGCACGGCGCGGCGAAGCTGTGGTTCCTGACACTGGACGCGCCCTAGGGGGCCTGACCCTAAAAATCCCCCGGATCGACTTTCTGACGCACGTCCGGCGCGCGGCGCATGATGGCGACCGGACTCCATGTCATGGCGCGCATGACCTGGGTCAGAGACGCGCGCCGCGCCGCCTGCACGCCGCGGCGGTCGCGCAGTATCGGGCCAAGATCGCGACAGCCATGCCAGAGTCCGCGCCAATAGGCCCGGAAGACCTTGCGGCGCAAAGCTGCGCCGAGCTGGATCAGCGTCGCCCCGACATGCCAGGGCAGCAGCAGCCAGATCCAGGGCGCCGGCATGTTCTTGATGAAAGTCCACAGCCGGTTGCGGACCCCGTGATACATGGCGAAATCCGACCAGCGCCGGGTGGACGCGTAGCCGACATGCTCGACCACCGCGTCGCGAACCTGCACGGTCCTGTGTCCGGCAAGCCGCGCCCGGAATGCGAAATCGACATCCTCGCAATAGCAGAAGAAGCGTTCATCGAACCCGCCCAGCGCCTCGAATACGTCACGCGCGATCAGCGCCGCGGCGGCGCAGGGGCCGAACACCTCTCCCTCCGGCGGCAAGCGGGACGCTTTCCAGCCGAACCCGCCGCGATAGGGCATGCCGGTGACATGATAGACGTCGCCAGCGCCGTCGAGATAACCGGGCTGGTCCGCCGCCAGTTGCGTGGAGCCGAACAGGCGCGCTTCCGGCCAGCGCTTCGTGGCCGCCAGCAATTGTTCCAGCCAGTCGGGTTTCGCGAACGCATCCGGGTTCAGCAGCGCCAGCCAGCGCGCCCTGGCCAGCGCCGCGGCCTGGTTGTTGGCGCCAGCAAAGCCGAGATTATCTTCGTTCTCGATAAACCGGACCCAGTCCGGAACCATGTCACGCGTCACGCGCTCTTCTTGCGGCGATCCGTTCTCGATCAGGATCACCTGGAGGGGGCGCACCGTCTGCGCCGCCAGCGCCTCTAGACAGCGGCGGATATGCGGCCGGCTGCGGAAAGCGACTATGATGATGGTCACATCAGCGCTTGGTTTTGCACCCTTGGCCGTCACAACAACTCGTCCCGGCCCTCGGCCTTCAGCGCGTCGACCACGGCTTTCACGTCCTGCGCGCGCTCGCGCGATGTCACCAGAACCGCATCGCGGGTCGCCACCACCACCACATTATCGAGCCCGATCACGGCTGTTTTCACGCCCTCGGCGCGGACATAGGCGTTGGCGGAGTCGATCACCGTGACCTCGCCATGGGCGGCGTTGCCGTCCGCGTCCTTGTCGGACAGCTCCCACAGCGCCGCCCAGGAGCCGACGTCGGACCAGCCGATATCGGCGGGCATCACCGCGGCGGCGGCGGTCTTCTCCATCACCGCGTAGTCGAAGGAGTCGGACGGACAGGCCCCGAAAGCCTGCGGGTCCAGCGCCATCACCGCCCCGTCGCGGCGCGCCGCGCGCAGCGCCTGCAGCGCGCAATCGCGAATCTCCGGGCAGTGCGCAGCCATTTCCGCCAGCACCGTATCGGCGCGGAACAGGAAAATGCCGGCGTTCCAGTAGTAACCGCCATCGGCGAGATAGCCTTCCGCCGTGGCGCGGTCCGGCTTTTCCCGGAACGCTGCGACCTCGAACCCGTCGCCCATCGCCGCGCCGCGCCGGATATAGCCGTAACCGGTTTCTGGTCCGGAAGGCTTGATTCCAAAGGTGACGATGCGTCCCTGTTCAGCCAGTCTGGCGCCTCTCGCCACCGTATCCCGGAACGCTGCGGCGTCGCGGATATGATGGTCAGACGGCAGCAGCAACAGCAGCGCCTCGGGCTGCCCCATTTCGGCAGCCAGCCCCGCCGCCACCGCTGCTACCGGCGCGGTGTTGCGGCCCGTCGGCTCGATCACGAGCGCCTGCGGCGCGACGCCTAGATTCTCCAGCTGCGCCGCTATCTGTTCGCGATGCGCGGCCCCGGCGACCAACACCGGCCGTTCGAACGTCACTCCGCCCCCATCGCCGCAGACCCGCCCGGCAGTTTCCTGCAGCATCGTGCGCTCGCCCGTCAGCGGCAGCAGCTGTTTCGGGGTCGCGCGCCGCGACAGCGGCCACAGCCGGGTTCCGGAGCCGCCGGACATGATTACGGGAATTACGTTTCGTGTCGTCATCCCGGCTTCCCCGCAAGTGTCGCATCGGCCTCATGCGCATATGCGATGGCGCAGAACAAATGATAGAAGGTGCTCGCCGGGATGTCCGCAACCGCTGGCAGTGCGTTCTCGTCGAACATATCGATCCAGCCGCCCGGATGAGCGGGGTCGAGATAATGCGCCTTCAGCGCCGCCAGTGCGGCGCGGCCCGCCGCCAGAGCGCCAGGGCGTCCCGTCAGCGCCCGGGCGTAATGCGCCTTTACCAGCTCGGTCTGCGGCCAGAGCCTGCGACTGCGCCTGAGCGGGCCGGCCTCGGCGTCGACGGCGTCGAACAGGAAGCCCGTCGCAGGATCGGCGCCGGCGGAAAGCGCATATTCGTAGAGCGCGTCCGAAAACGATCCGCAGTTCTCGGCCGTTTCCTGTTCGAACACGCGCAACAGCCAGACCCATTCCATGTGGTGGCCAGGTTCGACCAGCCGTCCCGACGCGCCGTGCGCCAGCAGCCAGTCATCAGTGAAATACTCGCGCAAGGTCGCAGTCTGCGGCTCGAGGAAGCGGGTGCGGAACAGGTTCAGAATCCGCCGCGCCGGCTGCAGCCAGCGATCGTCGCCGGTCGCGGCGTGCAGCGCCATCATCGCTTCGAACATATGCATGTGCGGGTTCTGGCGCCGCGGCGCGGTGTCCGGGTCGCCCTCGCGCCAGCCACCCGCGGGATGCGCCAGCCGGCGCTCGACGAAGGCGAAGGTCTGCTCGGCCAGCGTCAGGGCGCGCGTGTCGCCCGCGCGGTGCAGCCAGGCCAGCGCCAGCAGCATGAAGGCGTGGTCGTAAAGGTCGCGGCGCGGGTCATGAACGCCGCCATCCGGCGTCAACAGGTGTGGCCAGCCTTCGCCGCCCGCATCCGGCCCCGTGATCGCCAGCAAGCGATCGAGCGCGCGCGCCGCCACCTCCGCTCCGCCGGGCCGCCAGCCCAACATGTCAGCGTGGCAGTAAACATACATCTGGCGCGCCTGCACCCGCAGCCGGCGCACAGCTCCGGTCTCGGGCCGACCTTGCAGGGTCAGTTTCTCATAGAAACCGCCATGCGGGTCGCGGCCCGCCCCTTCCCACAATGGCAGAGCCTGGTTGGTAGTCCAGTCGCGCGCGGCGGTCGCGGCCATGGTTTCAGTGTGTCGCGCGGACATCGGTTTCCGGTGGTTGCAGTGCGCCATATGACCGGACGCGCCGCGGAAAGACAATGCCAAGCGGCCGCCTGTCTCAGAGTCGCGCGATCACCGCCGCGGCGACACGTTCGGGCGTAATCCCGAAATGCTCGTAAAGCGCTTCGGCCGGGGCCGAGGCGCCGAAGCCGTCCATGCCGACAAAACCGCCGTCCGGCCCGATCCAGGCGTCCCAGCCGAAGCGCGCCGCCGCCTCCACCGCCACTTTCTGCAGGGCGGGCGGCAGAACGGCGTCGCGATACGCCCGGTCCTGCTGCGCGAACAGTTCAAGACACGGGGCGGAGACGACCCGCGCCGCGACGCCCTTTTCGGTCAGCAGTTCAGCGGCCTTCACCGCCACCATCGCTTCGGAGCCCGTGGCGATGATCACCGCCCTGGCGTCTTTGGCCTCGCGCAGGACATAGGCCCCGCGGGCGCAAAGATTCTCCGAGCCGTCATCGGCGCGCAGGAAGGGCAGTTTCTGGCGCGACAGGGCGAGGACAGACGGACCATCCGTGCGCTTCATCGCCAGCTCCCAGCATTCAGCGGTCTCCAGCGCGTCGGCGGGGCGGAACACCGCGACGTTCGGCATCGCCCGCAGCGACGCCAAGTGCTCGACTGGCTGGTGCGTCGGCCCGTCCTCGCCCAGCCCGATGGAGTCATGCGTGAAGACATAGACCACCGGCTGGTTCATCAGCGCCGACAGCCGGATCGCCGGGCGGCAATAATCGGCGAACACCAGGAAGGTGCCGGCATAGGGCCGGAAACCGCCATGCAGCGCCAGCCCGTTGCAGGCCGCGGCCATGCCGTGCTCGCGCACGCCGAAGAAGATGTAGGAGCCGGAATAATCGCCGGGGACGACCGGTTTCTGGTCGCGCGCGCGGGTGTTGTTGGAGCCCGTCAGGTCCGCCGATCCGCCGACCAGCTGCGGCATGGCGGGAACCAGGGCGTCCAGCGTCTCGCCGGAAGCGGCGCGGCTGGCCAGCGCCGGACGCGCGGCGGCGACCGCCTTGCGGCGGGCGGCGAGCGCATCAAGGGCGCTCTTCGGCGGCCCGGCCGCAAGCTGGGCCTCGAACGCCTTGCGCTGCGGCGAGGCTGCGAGACGCTTCTCCCATGCCGCGCGCGCCTGCGCACCGCGTTTGGCGGTCTCGCGCCAGGCGGCGCGGACATCGTCCGGAATCTCGAAGGGCGGATGCGCCCAGCCCAGCGCGGCGCGCGCGCCATCGATCTCGGAAGCGCCAAGGGGGGAGCCATGCGACTTCTCCGACCCGGCCTTGCCCGGCGCACCAAAGCCGATGACGGTGCGGCAGGCGATCAGCGCCGGGCGGCCGGCGGTCTTCGCCGCGGTCAGCGCCGCGTCCACCGCCGCCATGTCATGGCCGTCGGCGTGGAAGGTCGCCCAGCCCGCGGCCTGGAAGCGTTTCAGCACGTCCGAGGAGTCGGACAGGCTGGTCGCGCCATCGATGGAGATGGAATTGTCGTCCCACAGCACGATCAGGCGCGACAGCCGCAAATGCCCGGCGAGGCTGATCGCCTCGTGGCTGATCCCTTCCTGCAAGTCGCCGTCAGAGGCGATGACCCAGGTGAAATGATCGACCAGATCACCGCCGAACCGGGCGTTCAGCATCCGCTCCGCCAGCGCCATGCCGACAGCGGTCGATATGCCCTGCCCCAGCGGGCCGGTGGTGGTCTCCACCCCCGCCGCGTGGCCGTATTCCGGGTGACCGGCGGTGATCGAACCGAGCTGGCGGAAATTGCGCAGCTGCTCCATCGTCATGTCCGCATAGCCGGTCAGATGCAGCAGTGAATACAGCAGCATCGAGCCATGCCCCGCCGACAGCACGAAGCGGTCGCGGTCCGGCCAGGCAGGGTCGGCGGGATCAAATTTCAGGTGCTTCGCCCACAACACCGTGGCGGCGTCGGCCATGCCCATCGGCATGCCGGGATGGCCGCAGGCGGCTTTCTCCACCGCGTCCATGCTGAGCGCGCGGATGGCGTTGGCCATGTCCTTCAATCGCGGGTCGAGGGCGGGCGCGGCGGAGGTCTGGGCGGCTGCGGTCATGGCGCGGTCCTGAAGCCGGTCTTGGAGCGTCGACGCTAGCGGGATTCGCCAGCGCGCGCCTCTATAGCCCGGTTAACCGGCCGCCGCGACCGCGCGGGCGCAGCGCCGCCGTCACAGACGCAGCCCCGCGCCGAGATCGCGCAGGCGCGGCAAGGACTTGTCCTTGTCCGACAACAGCAGCGCATCATCAGGGGCCGGCCAGTCGATTCCGATGTCGGGATCGTTCCAGATCACGCCGCTGTCATGCTCGGGCGCGTAATAGGCGTCGACGCGATAGGCGACCAGGGCGGCGTCCTCCAGCGTGCAGAAACCGTGGGCGAAACCGCGCGGAACGAACATCTGCTCGCCGCCGTCCGCGGTCAGCGTCGCCGAAACCCATCGCCCGAAACTCGGCGAGCCGGCGCGGAGGTCCACCGCCACGTCGAACACCGAGCCGCGCACCACGCGCACCAGCTTGGCCTGCGCCGCCGGCGGCGACTGGAAATGCATCCCGCGCAGCGTGCCGGCTTTCGCCGAGAAGGACTGGTTGTCCTGAACGAAACGGGCGGCGATTCCGCCTTCACGGTAATCGGCGTCGCGCCAGCTCTCCATGAACCAGCCGCGCGAATCGTCGAACCGGGGTGGCGTGACCAGCACCACGTCCGGTATCGCAAGACGCTGGAACCGGAAATTCGACATGCGCGCCACCCCGATGAACATGAACCCCAGAATGCCGCGTTCATAAGCCCATTCCCGCTGCGGGTCATCATCCCGCCGCCTGCAAAGGGGCGCGCCGGAATGTTGGCTTTGGGCGGCGCGAGGCTATGCTGCGCGAAACGGGGGCCGGAACAGCGGCGTCCGGCAGGGTGGGAACGTCCGTATGGGCAAACGCTTTCTCGTAACCGGCGGCGCCGGATTCATCGGATCGGCCGTCGCGCGGATGATCATCGGCCACTCCCCTGACCATGTGCTGGTGGTCGACAAGCTGACCTACGCCGCCAACCCGGACAGCCTGGCCCCGGTCGCGCATGACGCCCGGTACGGTTTTGTACAGGCCGATGTCGCCGACATGAGCCGCATGCGCGAGGTGATCGCGGATTTCCGGCCGGACGTGATCATGCACCTCGCCGCGGAGAGCCATGTCGACCGGTCGATCGACGGGCCCGGCGAATTCGTGCGCACCAACATCACCGGAACCTATTCGCTGCTGGAAGCGGCGCTGGCCTGGTGGCGCGAGCGCGATTCCGCCGCCCGTGAGCGGTTCCGCTTCCACCATGTCTCCACCGACGAGGTGTTCGGTTCGCTGGGCGATGGCGGCAGCTTCACCGAAGAGACGCGCTACGATCCGTCCTCTCCCTACGCCGCCTCCAAGGCCGCCGCGGACCACCTGGTCGCGGCCTGGGGGCGCACCTATGGCCTGCCGGTGGTGATCTCCAACTGCTCGAACAATTACGGCCCTTGCCAGTTCCCGGAAAAACTGATCCCGCTGACCATCCTGAACGCCCTGGAAGGCAAGCCGGTCCGGGTTTACGGAACCGGCCGCAATGTCCGCGACTGGCTGTATGTCGACGACCACGCCCGCGCGCTGCTGACGATCGCCGGACGTGGCCGGCCCGGTGAAAGCTACAATGTCGGCGCGCGCTGCGAGCGCGAGAACATCGACGTCGTCCGCGCCATCTGCCGGCTGGTGGATGAACTGGCCCCGGATGCGGGCGCCGGACCGCGCGAGGCGCTGATCGAGTTCGTGGCCGACCGGCCGGGGCATGATTTCCGCTACGCCATCGATCCTTCGAAAGTCATGCGGGATCTGGACTGGCGGCCGGAGGAAAGTTTTGACAGCGGCTTGCGCAAGACTGTCCGCTGGTATCTGGATAACCGGATCTGGTGGGAGCGCATCCGCTCCGGCGTCTATCGCGGCGAAAGACTGGGCGAACGGCCTGCCTCCGCCGCGGCCGGGACGCCGGCCTGAGCGGCGGAGTCATCCATGATGCTGGTTTTCGGCGGAGGCGGTCAGCTCGGCGGCGCGTTGCGCGCGCTCGCCGCTGAGACCGGCGCGGCGCTGTCAGCGCCGCCGCGCGCCCTGGCCGACATCGCCGATCCGGCGCAGGTCGAGGCCGCGCTGGCTGCGGCGCGTCCCGGCATAGTCGTCAACGCCGCCGGCTATACCGCAGTCGACAGGGCCGAACGCGAGCCGGACGCCGCCATGCGCGCCAACGCGCTGGGGCCTGCGGTGCTCGCCCGCGCCTGCGCCAACCGCGGCCTGCCGCTGATCCACATATCAACGGATTATGTCTTCGACGGCGCCAAGACCGGCCCATACGTCGAGACCGACCCTATAGCCCCCATTGGCGTCTATGGCCGCAGCAAGGCCGAGGGCGAGACCGCCGTGCGCGCGGCGCACGAACAGCATGTGATCCTGCGCACGTCATGGGTGTATGGCGTTTACGGTGCCAATATTCTGAAGACGATCCTGAAACTGGCGGCCGAGCGCGACGAGCTGCGCTTTGTCGACGACCAGAGGGGCTGTCCGACATCAACGCGGGACCTGGCCGTTGCGATTTTCAGGACGGCTGACGCCATACGCAACGGCGCGGCGCATTGGGGCGTCTATCATTTCGCCGGCGAGGGCGCGACCACGTGGCGCGGCTTCGCGGAGCACGCGGCGGCGGCGCAGGAAAGGCATACGGGACGCAAGGTGACGGTGACCCCGATCCGGACGCAGGACTTCCCGGCGCTGGCGCAGCGGCCGGCGAACTCCGCGCTGGATTCGTCTTTGTTCGCCCGTGTATACGGGGTCAGGGCAAGGCCGTGGCGCGAAGCGGTGGATGAAGCCGTCGACACCCTGTTCGGCGGCCGGGGGGAATGACGATGAAACCGCGCAAGGGGATCATCCTCGCCGGCGGCTCCGGCACGCGGCTGCGGCCGCTGACGCTGGCCGTTTCGAAACAGCTTCTTCCTGTCTACGACAAGCCGATGATCTATTACCCGCTGACCACGCTGATGCTGGCGGGCATACGGGACATTCTCATCATCACCACCGCCGAGGACCAGGCCGCCTTCCAGCGGCTTCTGGGCGACGGTTCGCAGTGGGGCCTCAACCTGTCCTATGCGGTGCAGGACCAGCCCGACGGCGTCGCCCGGGCCTTCGTAATCGGGGCGGACTTCCTGCGCGGCCACCCTGCCTGCCTGATCCTTGGCGACAACATCCTGTATGGCCATGGCATCCAGCAAGCGGTGCAGGACCTGGACGGCAAGAAGGGCGCGACGGTGTTCGGCTATCATGTCGACGAGCCCGAGCAATATGGCGTGGTCCAGTTCGACAAGGGCGGCAAGGTGGTCTCGATCGAGGAGAAACCCCGCAAGCCGAAATCCAGCTGGGCGGTGATCGGGCTTTATTTCTATGACGACACCGTGCTGGACCGCGTGGGCGAGGTGAAACCGTCCAAGCGGGGCGAATACGAGATCACCGACCTGAACAATCTCTACCTCCGCGACGGCCAGCTTCGCGTCGAGCGTCTCGGCCGGGGCTTCGCCTGGTTCGACACCGGGTCCTGCCATTCGCTGCTGGAGGCCAGCTCCTTCGTGCGCGCGCTGCAGGCCCGCCAGGGCCAGCTCGTCGCCTCGCCGGAGGAGATCGCCTATCACAACCGCTGGATCACCATCGACGATCTGGAGAAGGCCGGACGCCGGCTCGCCAAGACCGAATACGGCAAGGCGCTTCTGGAGCGCGCGCGCCTCAACGGCTCTGCTTAAGTCAGGTTGTCACGCGCCGCAGGCCGCTGCGTTGCGGTGCGCAAAGCCGCATGTTATGCGCCCGCATTCATCGACCGGCGGCCCGCCCGGCAAGGCTGGCTATCGACATTCTGTCATCGCCGCACCCGCCATCTGAGGAATAACGCCCATGACCAAAACCGCCGATTACGCCGTCAAGGACCTGTCGCTCGCCAAATGGGGCCGCACCGAGATCGAGATGGCCGAGATCGAGATGCCGGGCCTGATGGCGCTGCGGGAGGAATACGGCAAGGCGCAGCCGCTGAAGGGCGCGCGCATCGCCGGCAGCCTGCACATGACCATCCAGACCGCGGTGCTGATCGAGACGCTTGTGGCGCTGGGCGCCGAGGTGCGCTGGGCGTCGTGCAACATCTTCTCGACCCAGGACCACGCCGCCGCCGCGATCGCCGAGCGCGGGATCCCGGTGTTCGCGCACAAGGGCGAAACTCTTGAGGAATACTGGGAATTCGCCGACGCCATCTTCCACTGGCCGAACGGCGAAACCGCCAACATGATCCTCGATGACGGCGGCGATGCGACGCTGTACCTGATCCTCGGCGAGAAGGCCGAGGCCAACCCCTCCATCCTCGGCGAGCCGAAATCGGAAGAGGAGAAATTCCTGTTCGCCCGGATCCGGGCGCGCATCGCGCAAAGCCCCGGCTGGTTCGCGAAGGCGCGCGCCGCGATCAAGGGCGTCTCGGAAGAAACCACCACCGGCGTCATGCGTCTCTACCAGATGCAGAAGCGCGGCGAGCTGCCCTTTCCGGCGATCAACGTCAACGACTCTGTCACCAAGTCGAAATTCGACAACCGCTATGGTTGCCGCGAAAGCCTGGTCGACGCCATCCGCCGCGGCACCGACCTGATGATGGCCGGCAAGACGGCGCTGGTCTGCGGTTATGGCGATGTTGGCAAGGGCTCGGCGGAATCGCTGCGATCGGCGGGGGCGCGCGTGGCGGTCACCGAGGTCGATCCGATCTGCGCCCTGCAGGCGGCGATGGACGGCTATGAAGTGACCACCCTCGAGGACGCGGTGAAAACCACCGACATCTTCGTCACCGCCACCGGCAACAAGGACGTGATCACCGTCGACCACATGCGCGCCATGAAGGACATGGCGATCGTGTGCAATATCGGCCATTTCGACAACGAGATTCAGGTCGAATCCCTGCGCAATTTCAAATGGACCAACGTCAAGCCGCAGGTGGACCTGGTGCAGTTTCCGGAAGGCCACCGCATCGTGCTGCTGTCCGAAGGGCGCCTGGTCAATCTCGGCAACGCCAACGGCCATCCCAGCTTCGTGATGAGCGCCAGCTTCACCAACCAGACGCTGGCCCAGATCGAGCTGTGGACCAAGGGCGATCAGTACAAGAACGCCGTCTACATCCTGCCCAAGCATCTGGATGAAAAGGTCGCCGCCCTGCACCTGCCGAAACTGGGCGCGAAGCTGACGAAGCTAAGCCCCGAACAGGCGGCCTATATCGGCGTCGAACAGGCCGGGCCGTTCAAGGCGGAGCATTATCGGTACTAGATCAGGGCAGAGGGGCTGAAGAGGGGTGAAAGCGGGGGAAAATGGGATGCGGACAGGGGATGGCCGGGACAGGCTTGCGCGCGAATTCGCCCGCATCTGCTTGCTGGCCGGCGAGGCGGTGATGGCCGTCTACGCAAGCGATTTCGAGGCGCGGACGAAGTCCGACCGGTCCCCGGTGACCGACGCCGACGAGGCGGCGGAATCTATTATCCTTCAAGCCCTTACGGTCGCGCTCCCCGGCGTGCCGGTGCTGGCCGAGGAGAGTTTCGGGGCGGGCGCAAGGCCGGAGCTGGACAGCGAATTCCTGCTCGTCGACCCTGTCGACGGCACCAAGGAATTCATCTCCCGCAATGGCGAATTCACCATCAACATCGCCTTGGTCTCAAACCGCGCGCCGGTCGCCGGCTGCGTCTTCGCGCCGGCCAAAGAGCGCATCTATCTTGGCGGAGAGACCGCCTGCGCGGCTGATCTGGCTGCTGGCGGGCGCCCGGACGCCGCCGCACTGCACCCCATCCATGTGCGCGCGCCGAAGCCCGGCGAGCTCTGTGCGGTGATGAGCCGCAGCCATGCCGACGAACAGACCCGGGCCTTCGCCAAGCAGCTGGGCGCGACGGAAACCGTCAGCGCCGGATCGTCGCTGAAATTCTGCCTGGTGGCCGAGGGTGCGGCCGATGTCTATCCGCGCTTCGGTCCGACCAGCGAATGGGACACGGCCGCCGGACACGCCGTGCTGGCGGCCGCAGGCGGCTGCGTCACCCAGCCCGACGGCAGGCCGTTTCTATACGCCAAGTCAGAAGCCGGTTTCCGCAACGGCCCGTTCGTGGCCTGGGGCGGTCTGCGCCCGGCCTAGCCCAGCTTGCCGGCGCCCCGCAGGAACGCGATCACCCGGTCGGCGGCGTCCTCTGCGGTCGCTTGCGTGGTGTCGATGCGAAGCTCCGGCGTCTCCGGCGCCTCATAGGGGCTGTCGAAGCCGGTGAAATTCCTGATCTCGCCGGCCTGAGCTTTCCTGTAGAGGCCTTTCGGGTCGCGCTCGATCAGCACGTCAAGCGGCGCGTCCACGAACACCTCGACGAACTCGCCCGCCGCCACCATCTCGCGCACCAGCGCGCGCTCGGCCCGGAAGGGCGAAATGAACGAGCAGGTGACGATAAGGCCGGCGTCAACAAACAGTTTCGCCACCTCGCCGATGCGGCGGACATTCTCCACCCGGTCGGCGTCGGTGAAGCCGAGATCGCGGTTCAACCCGTGGCGGACATTGTCGCCGTCCAGCGAATAGGTGTGGTGACCGGCCTGCGCCAGCTTCTTCTCCACCAGGTTGGCGATGGTCGACTTGCCGGCGCCGGACAGGCCCGTGAACCACAGGATGGCCGGTTTCTGCCCTTTCAGCTTCGCCCGCGCCGCCTTGGTTACATCCATGGCCTGCAGGTGAACATTCTGGGCGCGGCGCAAACCGAAGGCGATCATGCCCGCGCCCATGGTCTGGTTGGTGAAGCGGTCGATCAGGATGAAGGCGCCGGTATCGCGGATTTCCTGATAGGGGTCGAAGGCGATCGGCCGCGCGGCGTTGACGTTGCAGAAGCCGATTTCGTTCATCTCCAGCTGCTTCACCGGGCGTTTTTCATACGTGTTCACGTCGACGGCGTGTTTGAGCGCCGTCACCGTGGCCGGAACCGAAACCGTTCCGGATTTCAGCAGGTAGGAGCGCCCGGGCAGCAGCGCGTCCTCGTGCATCCACAGGACGTCGGCCGCGAACTGATCCGAGACCTCCGGACGCGCTTCCGCAGCGGCGAGCACGTCGCCTCGAGCGATGTCGATCTCGCGATCCAGCACCAGGGTGACCGCATCGCCCGCTCCGGCCTGGTCCAGGTCGCCATCGGCGGTGACGATGCGTTTGACTGTCGCCGTCTTGCCCGATTGGGCCGCGACGATGGGATCACCCGGCTTGACCGCCCCGGCGACCACGGTTCCGGCGAACCCACGAAAATCCAGATTGGGCCGGTTCACCCACTGCACCGGAAACCGGAAAGGCCGTGAGCGCAGGTCAGAGGCGATGTCAATGTCCTCAAGATGCTCAAGCAGAATCGGTCCGTCATGCCAATCCATTGCCCGTGAGCGGACAGTGACGTTGTCACCATGACGCGCCGACATCGGGATCGGGGTGATGCTCTCGAACTCCAGCCCCTCCACAGCCTTTCGATATTGCGAGACGATCTCGTGAAAGCGGGCGCGCGAATGCCCCGCCAGGTCCATCTTGTTCACCGCCAGTACAATATGGCGAATGCCCATCATGTGCGCGATATAGGTGTGGCGGAGGGTCTGGGTCAGCACGCCCTTGCGCGCATCGACGAGGATGATGGCGAGATCGGCGGTGGAGGCGCCGGTGGCCATGTTGCGGGTGTATTGCTCGTGCCCCGGCGTGTCGGCGACGACGAACTTGCGTTTCTCGGTGGCGAAGAAACGGTAGGCGACGTCAATGGTGATGCCCTGCTCGCGCTCGGCTTCCAGACCGTCGAGCAGCAGTGCGAAATCAATCTCCTCACCCGCCGTACCGTGCTTCTTCGAATCGCGTTCCAGTACATGCAACTGGTCTTCGAACAGCAGTTTGGAATCGTAGAGCAGACGGCCGATCAGCGTCGACTTGCCATCATCTACCGACCCGCAGGTGATCAAGCGCAACACGCCGCGCCGCCCGGACCGCGACAAACGCTCGATGATCTCGGCGCGGCTTTCCTGGATCGCCATCAGAAATAGCCCTCGCGCTTCTTTTTCTCCATCGAGCCCGCCTCGTCATGGTCGATCAGGCGACCGGAGCGTTCGGATGTGCGCGCAGTCAGCATCTCCATCACAATAGCTTCAAGCGTGTCGGCGTCCGATACGATGGCGCCGGTCAGAGGATAGCAACCAAGGGTGCGAAAACGGATGCGCAACGTACGCGGCGTCTCGCCATTGTTCAGCGGCAGGCGCTCGTCATCGACCATGATCAGGGTTCCGTCACGCTCGACCACTGGACGCTCGGCGGCGAAATAGAGCGGCACAATGGGGATGTCCTCCTCAAGGATGTATTGCCATATATCGAGTTCGGCCCAGTTCGACAGCGGGAATACCCGTATCGATTCCCCCTTGCGGATGCGGGTGTTGAACACCCGCCACAGCTCTGGCCTCTGGTTGCGCGGGTCCCAGCCGTGCCCTGCGTCGCGGAATGAGAAAATGCGCTCCTTGGCGCGGCTTTTCTCCTCGTCGCGGCGGGCGCCTCCGAAGGCGGCGTCAAAACCGTGACTGTCCAGCGCGGCGCGCAACGCCTCTGTCTTCATCACCTGGGTATGCAGATTGGACCCGGATGCTACGGGGTTAATCCCGCGCTTCACCCCGTCCTCGTTGATATGAACAAGGATGTTGAGTCCGAGATGTTCGCGCAGCGCCTCGCGAAAGGCGATCATGTCGCGAAACTTCCAGGTGGTGTCGACATGCAGCAGCGGAAACGGCGGCTTGGACGGCCAGAAAGCCTTCATCGCCAGGTGCAGCATCACAGCTGAATCCTTGCCGATGGAATATAGCATCACCGGGTTGGCGAACTCGGCCGCCACCTCACGCATGATGAGGATGCTCTCCGCCTCAAGCGCTTTCAGATGGGCGGACAACGCATGCGGGCGCGCAGCTGGGGCGCTCAAGCGGTCGGCGTATGCCGAGATCATCTGGCCGATGCTGTTCATTCCATACCCCGCAGGAACGGTTTCTCCTAAGCTGGCCTGCTTTTGAAAACAAGCGGATGCGATTGTGCGGAGCGCGGCCATCTCCGGTTGAAATCCGGTTGTAAATCCGGCTCTCTTCTTGGGAATCATGAACCGGAAAGAAACCTAATTCGGCTATCTACCCCTGCCCGAAACGCTTGCCGGGGCAACCGATGCTGCGTACCCCGCCGAGCCGTCATGTCGAGAAAGCGCCGTCATGCCCGTTTCCGCCGCCAACCCTCCCGGCTTTTGCATCGCGGTTCCGGTAGGGGACTGGCACCCGGGTCTGGCGGCGACGCTTCGGTCGCTGAAACTCCAGAATGCTATTGTTCATGTTTCGCTTTGCGACGCCAGCGGCGGCCCGCGTGTTTCACGCGACGCCGACGCCAGCGGAATAAAGTTCGCCTATCGCCGTCATGGCGCGGACAATGGTCAAGCCGCCGCCATCGCTGAAGCCTGGCGCGAGGCGCCGGGCGATATTGTCAGCTGGCTCAACGCTGACGACGTGCTAATGCCCGGCGCCCTGGCCGAGGCGGCGGCCGCCTTCGCCGCCGATCCGGACCTTGACGTATTCTGTGGCCACTCGACGGTGATTGACGCTCGCGGCGCCACCACCGGTCTTCACCCCGCCGTGCGGCCGCCAGGGGACCTGCTCTTGCGCTCCTGCATTATCTCGCAGCCCTCCTGTTTCGTGCGCCGCCGCGCCGTGGAGGCGGTAGGCGGTCTTGACGACAGCCTTCATTACACCATGGACTGGGACCTTTGGACGCGGCTCTACCGGGCCGGGGCGCGCTTTCGGATGACAGAAACCGTCCTGTCCGCCGTGCTGCTGAACGCCGGCACCAAGACGGCGTCGATGCCGCCGCAGCGCCTGGCCGAGATATGGCGGATCGTACGGCCCGCCGCCGGGCGTTTTGCGGCGTTGAAAAGCCAGGCTGGTTTCCTGATGCACCATGTCGCCAACTACACGCCCCTTCGCGGCGTGGTGCGCGCCTTGCGCATTCATGCCTCAGGCGGGCCCGGGCGTATCCGCAGTGAAGCCACGCTGCCGGTGATCAACCTTACCTCCAAGCCTGCACAAACGCTGACCGTTCGCTTCAGGGGATCTGATGCGGCGCTGGGCGAAGCCGCGCCGGAAGGGATGGACTTCACCGCGGGCGCCCAAACCGTGCTCGTCCTGCTTGCTCCAGTCGCGCCTGGCGACACGGTTCGCTTGCGCCTGAAAGCGCCGGACAGGGCGCGGCTGGCTTTGCTGGAGGCGCGGCTTACCGCCTAGACTTCAACCCCCCAGCGCGGGGCATGGAACCGCCAGGCGTCGGTGATTATGGTCCCGGGATCGGACCGGCGCGGAACGAAGCCCAGAAGCTCGCGCCCAAGGCGCGTATCGGCGACAAGGCTCGCCGCGTCCCCCGGGCGGCGCGGGGCGATGTCAAAAGGCGCCGGCCTGCCTGTAACGGCCTCGACATGGCCGAGGATCTCGCGAACGGATACCCCCATGCCGGTGCCGACATTGCAGGCGAAAGAGTCATCCATTGCAGGCGAAAGAGTCATCGCGCGTGAACAGGCGGTTGAGAGCCGCCAGATGCGCCGCCGCAAGGTCCATGACGTGTATATAGTCGCGCACGCAGGTGCCATCGGGCGTATCGTAATCGTCGCCGAACAGCTTCATCCGGCCGCCGAGGCCCGCGGCGGCCTTCAGCGCATTCGGTATCAGATGCGTTTCGGGATCATGTTCCTCGCCGATCTCGCCTTCCGGGCTGGCACCGGCCGCGTTGAAATATCTCAGCGTCGCAAAACGCAGCGGCGTGGCCGCTGAGACGTCACGCAATAATTGCTCCACCGCCAGCTTGGTGCGCCCGTAGACGCTGACCGGAGTTTGCGGCTCGCTTTCGGTCAGCGGCAGGCTCTCCGGCTCGCCATAGGTGGCGCAGGTCGAAGAAAACACCACCCTCCGCACCCCGGCCCGGTCCATGGCCTGCAGCAGGGTGATGACCCCGGCGACATTATTGTCCCAGAATTTCAGCGGCTCACGCTCACCCTCGCCCACCTCGATATGCGCTGCGAAATGCATCACCGCTATCGGGCGATGCTCATCAAGAACCGCGGCGAGCGCCGCCGCATCGCGTAGATCGCCCTCGACAAGCGGTCCCCATCTGACCGCATGGCGATGGCCAGAAGACAGGTTGTCGAAAGTCACCGGGAGGTATCCGGCCGCTGCCAGCGCCTTTGCGGTATGACTGACGACATAACCGGCGCCGCCAATGACGAGAATACGGGGCTGGTCACTCATCCTTGCGTTTCTCTCTTGTCGCCAGAAACCAGCTGTAGGCGTCCTTCAGACCATCCTCGAGAGTGATTTTCGGCTCCCAGCCGAGCGCGCGCAGCCGGTCAGCGCTCATGAGCTTGCGAGGGGTCCCGTCCGGTTTGGACAGATCCTTTTCCAGGCCGCCCTTAAAACCCACCACCTTCATCACCAACCGCGCCAGCGCCTCAATGGTCAGATCCTCGCCGGACCCGACATTGACATGCTCCGCCCCCGAATAGACCTGCATCAGATGCACCAGCGCATCGGCGCAATCGTCGGCGTGCAGGAACTCGCGCCGCGGCGTCCCCGTGCCCCACATCTCCATCGCAGTCGCGCCGGAAAGCTTCGCCTCATGCGCTTTGCGTATCAGCGCCGGAATGACATGTGAGGTCTGAAGGTCGTAATTGTCGCCGGGGCCATAGAGATTAGTCGGCATGGCGCTGATGAAATCGGCTCCATGCTGCCTCCGATAGGCTTGGCAGAGCTTGATGCCGGCGATCTTGGCGATCGCGTACCATTCATTGGTCGGCTCCAGGGAACCGGTCAGCAGCGCCTCCTCCCTGATCGGCTGTTCGGCGAATTTCGGGTAGATGCAGGACGAGCCGAGGAACAGCAGCTTCTCCACGCCGGTTTCATGGGCGGCATGGATCACGTTCGCCGCGATCATCAGGTTGTCGTAGAGAAAATCGGCGGGGTAGGTGTCGTTGGCTAGAATGCCGCCCACCTTGGCGGCGGGCACGAATACCGCCTGCGGCCGGGATTTGCTCATCCATGTCCGCACCGCGACCGGATCGCGCAGATCCGCTCCCTGCCGAGTCGCTGTCAGGATCTCCGCCGGATGTTCGTTCTGCAACCGGCGCACTAGCGCCGAGCCCACCATGCCGCGGTGCCCGGCGACCCAGACGCGTTTGCCGGCCAGCGAGTAAACGGGTTCCGCCGCCCGCCGCGCCTCAGTCATGCCGATTGTTCCTCCCGCGTTCCTGTTTGACGGTCGCCAGGTCGGCGGCGACCATCTCCTTAACCAGGTCCGCGAACAACGTTGTCGCCTTCCAGCCCAGCTTCTCACGCGCCTTGCGGGGGTCACCGATGAGCAGATCGACTTCCGTCGGCCGGAAATAGCGCGGGTCGATACGCACCAGAACCGCGCCTGTCTTCGCATCGCGGCCGATCTCGTCAGCCGCGGCGCCTTCCCAGGTTATGGTCCTGCCCACCTCGGCGAAAGCGTGCTCCACGAACTCGCGCACCGAATGAGTTTCACCTGTGGCCAGGACCCAGTCGTCGGCTTCGGGATGCTGCACGATACGCCACATGCCCTCGACATAATCCCGGGCATGGCCCCAGTCGCGTTTGGCGTCGAGATTGCCGAGATACAGTGTTTTCTGGAAACCCAGTTCGATGGCTGCGACGGCGCGTGTGATCTTGCGTGTGACGAAGGTCTCGCCTCGCATCGGGCCTTCGTGATTGAACAGGATGCCGTTCGAGGCGTGCATGCCATAGGCCTCGCGATAGTTCACCGTGATCCAGTAGGCATAAAGCTTCGCAGCGGCATAGGGGCTGCGCGGATAGAAGGGCGTGGTCTCCGATTGCGGGACTTCCTGCACTTTGCCGTACAACTCGGATGTAGAGGCCTGATAATAGCGCACCCGGTCTTCTAGCTTCAGGATGCGGATGGCCTCCAGCATGCGCAGCGCGCCCACCGCGTCGGCGTTGGCGGTGTATTCCGGCGTTTCGAAGCTGACCTGCACATGGCTCTGGGCGGCCAGGTTATATATTTCGTCCGGGCTCGTCTCCTGAATCAGCCGGATCAGGTTAGTGGAGTCCGTCATGTCGCCAAAGTGCATGAAAAAGCGCGCATCCCCTTCATGAGGGTCGACATAGAGGTCGTCCACGCGTCCGGTGTTGAAGGATGAAGACCGGCGCTTCACGCCATGAACGACATAGCCTTTTTCCAGCAGCAGGCGCGCCAAATACGCACCGTCCTGTCCCGTAATCCCCGTGATCAACGCCGTCTTCTCAGTCATAACCTCTCCTAATAATTGCAAATCTGTAAGTTGTGCCGCCGTTATTTAGTGCAGCCTTTCGCGTCCATAGGGCTTCCGATCTGTTGATGGAGTGCGTAAACACGGTTCCGGTTTGGGTCAACCGCCTGATAAGCTGGTTACGTGGGCACGAAATTTACCCTGCCAGGGCTTTTCTCATGCCTTGGCCAGACGCATTGTCCGCGCACATGATTCAGAGACGCCATGATCGCCGCTAACCCCTCCTTGCGATTTTCGCTCGTCACTCCGAACCGGAATGGACGGACCTGGCTGCGCCAGTGCATGGACTCTGTGCTGGACCAAGAATATCCGCTGCTGGAATACATCGTAGTCGATGGCGACAGCACCGACGGCTCGCGCATCCTGATCGAGGAGTATCGCAACCGGCTGGCGCGTATTATTTGCGAGCCGGACACGGGCCATGCCGATGCGCTCAACAAGGGGTTCGCCGCCGCAACCGGCGACATCATGGGCTGGATCAATTCCGATGACGTGATGCTGCCCGGGGCGCTCGCTTTCGTCGCCCGCGTGTTTGAGACGCGCCCGGATATCGAGTGGATCACCGGTCGTCCCTCCAGCATGAACGCCGACGGTGACATGGAATGGACCGGCCATACTCACCCTTGGTCTCGCCTACGCTTTCTTTGTGGCGATTGCCGCTGGATCCAGCAGGAATCCACCTTCTGGCGCCGCCGCCTTTGGGAGCGGGCCGGAGGACGGTTGGACACCGGATTCCAGCTCGCCAACGATTTCGAGCTATGGGCGCGGTTTTTCCGACATGCCGAACTTTACAGTATTGATCGCCTGCTGGGTTGTTTCCGGCTGCGCCCGGGACAGCGGTCTATCCTTCACAAAACCCGCTATGAAGCAGAGATGCTGCAGATCCTGAAACGCGAGCTGGAGGAAGTTGAACCGGCCTTCCGCGACGCCTTCGGCCCCATGCTGCCGAACAAACCAATGCTGCTGGACGACGCTGCGCGTGACAAGGCAAGCCGCGTGCTTTCGATCTGCGACCCGCCTGTCATCACCCCCGCCGCCCTACGCCCGAAAGCGCGCGCCGCCGCCAAGCGCAGGGCCCGCCCGGAGCCCACCTTCGCATCCGCTATCGCCCGGGCGTCAGCGCCAACCAATCTCGAGCGTTTCAAGGGCGTCCACCACGGCCAGCGCTGCTTCATCATGGGAAATGGGCCATCGCTGCGAAAGACGAATCTTGACCTGCTGAAAGGTGAGACCGTCTTCGCCTGCAACTCTGTCTTCTTGCTTTTCGACAAAATAAACTGGCGGCCCGCCTATTACACATGCGTTGATTCACGCGTTCTGCTTGACCGGGCCGCCGAGATATGCGCCATGCTTGAGGCCGAACCATCGATCACGGCCTTCTTTCCTGCCGAAATTCATGAGCATACCGGCGACAGGCGGCGCTATCCGACGCGCACCATAATACCTACCGATCGCAACAGGTTCTATTTCCGCGAGGTCTTTGGAACCTTGAAAGCGCTGCCGGGGTCTATGTTCTCAACCGATATCAACGATCATGTCATCCAGCCCCATACCGTCGCCATCACCATGCTACAAATCGCCGCTTATATGGGGTTCTCCGAGATTTATCTGATCGGCTGTGACACCCGCTATAGCGTGCCTGGCACTGCGCAGGCCGAAGATGATGCGGGCCTCGCTCTCGCTTCTACACGCGACGATGATCCCAATCATTTTGATCCGGCCTACTTTTGCCGCGGCCGCAAATGGCACGCGCCCAACACGACGCTGATGATCGAGAACTATAAGCTCGCCCGCCAAGCTCTGGAGGCGCGCGGCATAAAGGTGTTCAACGCCACAGCGAGCGGCGATCTTGAAGTGTTCGACTGGGTCGAGTTCCGAAGCTTGTTTGCCCCGGATCAGGAAACCCACATTTCCAAACGGCCGCTGGAAAAGCGCTCGCCCGCCCGGCAGGCGTCCAGCAAAATCGCCCTGTTTGTTCAGCGCTTGCCGGCGCCGGCGAAGGCCGCCCTGTACTGGATCTGGCGTAACCGAACATTGATTGCCGGGTTCGCGCTCGCCATCACCGGCGCTGCGGCACTACTGGCGGCAACTGCGCTCGCACCATGGCGGCCATATATGCTTTCGCTAGCGCTCTTCATCTTGACGTTCGCCTTCATGGCGGGCGTCGCCATCAAGTCCCGAATCCTGATCGGCAGGCTGTCGCGCCAGCTTACGGAGCTGCATCAGCGCGAAGCTCGGCGCGCCTTGCAGCTGATCGAGTTTGAGAGCAAAATTGAAGATCTTAATACTCGTATCGACGAAATTGAGGAACGCACGGAACAAGCTGCAGGCTAAGACCAGTGCATGTGGCGTGGCGCCGGTGCTTCGAATTCTGCACTCTTTGCCGCGTGATCAAAAATCTTACAGATCAGAGGGTGCCCGCGCATGACGTCGCCTGTTTGACGGTTTTGTGACGAAGTGTAGTGTGCGGGTACAGAGCGCCTCGCAGGCCGCCTTGGCGAAGGGACTGTCGGAATGATCAAAGTGGCAACAATTATTTTGGCATTGATGGCCGCCGTGCCTGTCGCGGTGCCCACGCATGGCTATCTCAGTCCCGCGACCGGGGCCGCTGTGGCATCGGCGAACATGGGTTTCTTCGCGGCGATCTACTTCACGCTGCGCAAGTATTTCCACAAGATCATGCGCATCTTCAAGCGCAAGGACGTCAGCCAGGAAAACACGCCGTCGTGAGCGTGGCGGACGCCTCGGCGGACAGGGCGCAGATATCGGCATGGAAGCGCCGCTTTCTTCGGAGGCGGCGCTTGTCCATTCGGACAGGGACTGAACGGGGGCGGGAATGAGGGCTCTGCTGCTGTGCGCGGGTCAGGGAACGCGCCTGAGGCCGTTGACCGACGACCGCCCGAAATGCCTGGTCGAATTGCTGGGCAAGCCGTTGCTGGGGCATCAGTTCGACGCCCTGTCCGCCTGCGGCCTGACCGATGTCAGCCTCGTCACCGGCTACGCCGCCGGCCAGCTCGAAAGCTGGGGAAAACGCCGTTTTCACAATGCGCGCTTCGAAATCACCAACATGGTCGAAAGCCTGTTCTGCGCCCGAGGCCTGTTCGACGGCGCCGATGACCTGATCGTCGGCTATTCCGATATTGTCTATGAACCCAGGGTGTTGCAGGCCTTGATCGACGCGCCGGGGCCGGCGGCGACGGTGATCGACCGCAGCTGGCGCGCTTTGTGGTCGGCGCGTATGGACGATCCGTTGTCCGACGCCGAGACCCTGAAGCTGAACCCGGATGGAACCCTGCGCGAGATCGGCCTGAAACCGAAAAGCTATGACGATATTGAGGGTCAGTATGTGGGCCTCACGAAATTCACGGTGGGCGCGCAAAAGCAGATTCTGGCGCATTACGACGCGCTGGACCGCAACGCGCGCTATGACGGTCGCAGCTTCGAGCAGATGTTCATGACCAGTTTCCTGACCGGTCTTATCGGCGCTGGTCTTCCGATCCAGGCGGCGATGACCGATGGCGGATGGCTGGAGGTCGACACGGTGCAGGATCTGGAGTTCTACGAGGGTATGCAGACGCGTGGCGAGCTGGCGCGATTCTGGCGGCCGGCGAGGCGCGGCGCGGGGGGTAGGGTCGATGCGGGTGGTTTCAGTCATTCCGGCTACAGGAGCCGGTTTCAGGCCGGCCGGGAACAAGGCGGGGGCGGCGTGAAAGGCGTTCGAACCGATCTCGTCGTTCTCGGCGCCGGCCGGCCCACCGGCTTCGGCTTCTCGCCGGGGCTTGGCGAAGGCCGGGTGAACCGTAGCCATCTGCGCTGGGTGCGCGAGGCGGTGAACGGCCACGTCGAGGCCTGCCACTTCATCGCCGGCTACGCCGCCGAAAGCGACGCCGCCCAGCTGGGCGACAGTTTCCGCATCGAGGTCAACCCGCGCTGGAAGACCACCGGCAGCGCCGCCTCGCTGCTGGCCGCGCAGGTTCCGGACGGCGCGCAGGCGCTGGTCTGCTACGCCGATATCGTGTTCCGGCAGGGCATCGTAGCGCGGCTTCTTGATGATCCGGCCGATGTCTGCCTGGCCATCGACACTGCCTGGCGGCGGCGCTACGCCGGCCGCACCCGCAAGGACATGGAGCGGGCGGAAAAGGTAAGGCTGGCGGGCGGAACGCTTGCCGGCATTGGCCGCCAGGTCGCTACGGACGAGGCCGATGCAGAGTTCGCCGGGCTGGTGAAGCTGTCGCCCCGGGCGATGGCGGCGGCGCGCGCCGGCAATCAGATTCCGGGAGAACTGCGCGAAACCGGCCGGCTGACCGAGCTGATCGCCGCGCTGGCGGCCCTGCCCGGATTCACCGTCGCCACCCATGACGTGATGGGCGACTGGGCGGAACTGGACGCGCCGCAGGACCTGTCGCGCTTCGTGCTGGGCACCAAGGCCGAGACGCTGGACCGCCTGAAGCCTCTGGTGCGGACGATGCGCGTCGAGGACCAGGTGCGCTTCACCGTGGCGGAATGGGAGGCCGGCCGCGACGGCCTGATGGAGCAGATACGCAAGGCGTTCGGCGGCGCCCCGGTGATCGTACGCAGTTCGGCGCGCTCAGAGGACAGCTGGAGCACCGCCAACGCCGGCGCCTATGACAGCATCGCCCATGTTGACGTGGCCGATGACGGCGTTCTGGGCGGCGCGGTGGATGCGGTGATCGCCTCTTACGGCGCGCGCAATGGCGACGACCAGGTGCTGGTGCAGCCGATGCTGACCGACGTGGTCGCCAACGGCGTGGTGTTCACCCGCACGCTCAGCCACGGCGCGCCGTACTTCGTGGTCAATTACGACGAGACCCACGGCCGCACGGATGGGGTGACCGCCGGCCTCGGCGATCTGCGCATTCTTTACATGCATCACGACGCCGAGGCCCCGCCGCAGGGCGCGCCGGCCTGGACGGCGCCGCTGGTCGCCGGCGCGCGGGAGCTGATCGGGCTTGTCGGTTACGACACGCTGGACATTGAATTCGCCGTGACCGGGCGGGGCGAGGTGTGCCTGCTGCAATTGCGCCCCATCGCCGTGAACCATGACGAATGGGCCATCGACGACGCGCTGCTGAAAACAGAACTGACCGAGGCTGCATCGCGGTTCAAGGCGCTGTCGGCGCCGCCGGGATTCCTACCCGGCGGGCGGCCGGTGTTCGGCGTGATGCCGGACTGGAACCCGGCCGAGATCGTCGGCACGCGCCCGTCGCTATTGTCGATTAGCCTCTATCGCTATCTGATCTGCGATGAGACCTGGGCGCGCCAACGCGCCGAGTACGGCTATCGCGACGTGCGGCCGCAGCCGCTGATTGTTTCCTTCGCCGGACATCCCTACGTCAATGTGCGGGCGAGCTTTTCAAGTTTCATCCCGGCGCGGGTTCCGGATGCGCTGGCCGCGAAGCTGGTCGAGCATTATCTGAACCGCCTCGTCGCCGAGCCCGCCCTGCACGACAAGGTGGAGTTCAATATCGCCTTCACCTGCCTGTCGTTCGACTTCCACGATCGCGCGAAGGCGGAACTGGAGCCGGTCGGGTTCACTGAAGCCGAGATCGAGACGCTGCGCGAAGGGCTGGCCGACGTCACCCACACCGGCATGGCTCGCTTCGAGGACGATCTGAAGGCGGTCGAGACCATGGCCGCGCGGCATGCGGCGATCATGGCCCGGCCCATGCACCCGCTGCAGCGGGCCTGTGCGCTGCTGGAGGATTGCCGGCGCTTCGGAACCCTGCCGTTTGCGCACCTGGCGCGCGGCGGCTTCGTCGCGGCGACGCTGATGCGCTCGGCCGCGGCCAAGGGCTTCATCAGCCGCGATTTCCTGGAGCGCTATTTCAACTCAATCTCCACGGTGGCCAAGGAGTTCGTGCGCGATGGCGGGGCGGTGTCCGCCGGGCGCATGGCCTGGGATGACTTCCTCGACCGCTACGGGCATTTGCGCCCCGGCACCTATGACATCCTGTCGCCTGCCTATCGCGACAGGGGCGGGCGGCTGCTGAAGGAATCGCTGAAAGGGCTGGCGGGGGAGACCGGGCACGAGTCTGAATCCATCGACTGGCCGGACGACGCATGGGCGGCGATGCAGGATGCTCTGGCCGCGTTGGGGCTGGATGTCGATTTCGAGGCTTTCGACCGTTTCGTGCGCGCCAACACCGAAGGGCGCGAATACGCCAAGTTTGTCTTCACCCGCAATCTCAGCCAGGCGCTGGACGATCTCGCCGCCTGGGGCGAGGAGATCGGCGTGACGCGGCAGGTGCTGGCCGACGTGGCGATCGAGTCGATCTTCGGCCTGCGGGCCGGCGAGGGCTTTGGCGATCCGGCGGAATGGCTTAAGGCGGCGGCGGAGATGAACCAGTCGCGCAAGATGCTGGCCCGCAACGCCGAGCTGCCGCCGCTGATCCATGCCCCGGACCAGTTCTTCTCCTTCTTCTTCCCGCCGTCGGAGCCGAATTTCATCACCTCCAAGGCCATCACCTGCGAGGCGGTGTTCCTGGGCGAGGGTGGCGAGGCCGATCCGGCCAGCCTGAAAGGCAAGATCGTGGTGATCCCGCAGGCGGACCCCGGCTTCGACTGGCTGTTCGGCTGCGAGATCGCGGGCCTGATCACCCAGTATGGCGGCGCCAATTCGCACATGGCGATCCGGGCGGCGGAGTTCGGCGCGCCGGCGGCGATCGGCGTGGGCGAGATATTGTTCGAGAAGCTGCGCGAAGCGCGGCTGGTGCTGCTCGACTGCGCCAACCGCAAGATCGACGTGTTAGGCTAGCCGCGCGGCTGCGAGGAAACGGCGTGAGAGGAAACGGCGTGAAACGCATTGGCGTCACCCAGCGGGTCTCCACCCAGTTCCACGGACAGCCGCACGATTGTCTCGACCAGGCTTGGGCGGACTTGCTGGGCGCAATCGGCTATGAAATCGCGCCGCTGCCCAATCTGGCGGCTGACGGCGCCGCTATCGGCGCGTACTTGAACGGGCAGGGTCTCGACGCCCTGATCCTCAGCGGCGGCAACGACATCGCCGGTCTTGGCGATCCGGCGGGGTCGCAGGCCAGCCCGCGCCGCGACACCTTCGAGCGCGCGGCCATAAGCTGGGCGCGCGGGCGGCGGCTGCCGCTGCTGGGTGTATGCCGGGGCATGCAGTTTCTGAACGTGGTGCTGGGCGGCTCGCTGGTCCGTGTGGAGGGCCATGCCGGAACCCGGCATGAACTGACCCGCGCGCCCGGTCCGCAGCCGGCGTATTTCGGGGCGTTGCCGGACCGTTTCGAGGCCAATTCCTTCCACAATTTCGCCGTCGCCGCGAAGGGATTGGCCCCGGGTCTGAAAGCAGCCGCCATCGACGAGGACGGGCTGGTCGAGGCTTTTTTCCATCCTGACGAGCCGCTGGCGGCGATCATGTGGCACCCGGAGCGGGAACGCCCGACCAGCGCCGCGGACCGGGCGGTTCTTATGGCCATTGTCAGGTCAAGTGTCTGACGGGTGCCGCCGCCTTGTGGCTCCCACTGAATGGCATCAGCCCGCCGCCGTGATTGACCTGCTTCCCGTTTTCCCGGCCACGGAAAAGTGGGAAATTCTCGTTTAGCGGCATGGGCTGCTGAAACGAGGAGGGCCTTTGAAACGGTCGAAGTTCACCGAGGCGCAGCTCGCCTTCATCTTGCGTCAGACCGAGGAAGGCACACGGGGGAGGAGGTCTGCCGCAAGGTGGTGATCAGCCAGGCCACGTTCTACAACTGGAAAAAAAGTATGGCGGCCTGATGCCGTCGGAGATGAAGCGCCTGAAGCAGCTCGAGGAAGAAAATGGTCGGCTGAAGCGGATCGTGGCCGACCTCTCGTTGGACAAGGAAATGCTTCAGGATGTTCTGCGCCGAAAGCTTTAAGGCCTGCACACCGGCGGGAGCTGGTAGACCATCTGCGCGTGGCCTGGCAGGTCAGCGTTCGGCGCGCCTGTCAGGTTCTCCGGGCCAGACGCTCGACCTACCAGTACAAGTCCGTCCGCGGCGCCCAGGATGAGCTTCGCCAGCGCATCCGGGAGATCGCGGAGACGCGGGTTCGGTATGGCTATCGGCGCATCCATGTGCTCCTGAAGAGAGAGGGCTGGCCGGTGAACGCGAAGCGGGTCTGCCGACTCTATCGCGAGGTGGGCTTGCAGCTGAGGAACAAGACTCCGAAGTGGAAAGTAAAGGCGAAGCTGCGCGAGGGCCGGTGCAATCCGGTCATGGCCAATGAGGTCTGGGCGATGGATTTCGCCCACGACCAGCTCTATGACAGCCGCCGCCTGTGTATCCTGACCGTGATCGACGCGCCTTCACGCGCTATGTTCCGGCGATTGAGCCGCGCGAGCGGTTCACAGGCGCGGACGTGGTCACGGTTCTTGAACGGGTCTGTGCCGCGCATGGAGCTCCGAAGTCGATCCGGGTGGACATGGGTCCGGAGTTCATCTCACGCGACCTCGACCTGTGGGCTTATGCGAACGGGGTGGAGCTCGACTTCTCACGGCCGGGAAAGCCGACGGACAACGCCTTTATCGAGAGCCTGAACGGAAAGTTCCGGGCCGAATGCCTGAACGCGCATTGGTTCATGAGCCTTGCCGACGCCCGCGGAAAATGCGAGCGATGGCGTAGAGACTGCAACACCCGCCCCCCGCACAGCGCCATCGGCTACCGAACGCTTGCGGAGGCACGAACTGCGTCGAGGCTCACGCAGCCCGCCCTGACGCCATGACACGGGGATTTTCTACGTCCCCGTGTCCCAGAAAACGGAGTCAAGTTCAATCCCCCACGACATCTCGTTTTAAATAAATGAATAACAAAAATTGCCTAAACATAAGATAAAAAGCTTGGTCTGCGCCAACTAGCGTATATAAATATAATAAAAGCTGCCTATCACACTAAATTTAATTATATTCTAATTGCGAATATAAACATATTAAGCGATGGCTTAAGGAATCAGTATTTTCATTATGCGTCGCAACAAACGCCCCGGCAGCAATGCCCCGATGCGCGCACGCCAAGCGGGTGATGCGCGCACCATTTTTTTCCCATGGTTCGAAGTCAATAGGCTCTTTTTTGCCTCAATAGCGGCAAGTGAATTGCGTGAGCGCTCGTCACGAATGGCTTGGCGGCAAACCATTTCTTGGTCATAGGCACCGAGAATGTCTTTGACGGGGCCATCCTCCCTGATTCGGCCAGCATCAAGCCATATCGCGCGCTGACAATTATCAAGAAGCATGTTGCGATTATGGGAAGCGAAAACAAGAATGCCAGCCTTTCCCACAAAAGTTTTCATGCGGGCAGTCGCTTTGGCGCGAAAGGCGCTGTCACCAGCTGACAGCCATTCATCAAGAATCAGAATCTCGGGCTCGAATGCCGTGGCAATTGCGAAATTGAGTCGCATGCGCATCCCCGATGAATAGGTCATAACCGGCAGGTCTAGGAACTCCTCAAGTTCTGAAAAGGCGGCGATCTCTGCCCGCTTATATTCAATCTCTTCGCGTGTTCGACCAGCTGCTAGGCCGCGTAATGTAATATTGCGGTGGCCGGACGCCTCGGGTTGCATTCCAAGGTTGATGTTTACTAAACTTGTAAACTGCCCGTTGATGTAAATTTTACCTACATCTGGCGCGTATATCTGAGCCAAGGCCTGCAACAGCGTGGTCTTTCCCGAACCATTCTCACCCACAAGAGCAAGGCGTTCGCCGCTCTCGGCGGTGAAGGAGACGTTCTGAAGCGCTTGTACGCCAATCACCCCGCCATGTTTATTGCGGATAAGCCGTTGAGAACCACTTTGATTAAGGTCCGGCGCCTTGGTGAGGCGCTCTGCTTGCGATGACGTCAGTCGTCCGTACAACGGATAATTCAGCGTCACATTCTCAACGACAATGCGGGGCATGCTTGCTCCTAGAGCCAGTAGGCAAGTCGTCTACGCACTCTATGCGTAGCAATGAAGGCTAACAGCCAATTAGCCGCTGTGAGACAAAGTACGATCATCCAACTCGATAGACGAGGCTCCACACCCATTAGAGGTGCGCGCAAAATTTCTATGAAGTGGGTTAGTGGGTTAATGTCGGCTATCTGGGCGCGGATACCTGTTAGCTCTTCCCGCACCCAAAGGATCGGCGTTATGAAGAACAGCAAACGGGTCAAAGACCCAACAAAATGCACGATGTCACGATAGCGAGCCGAGATCATTCCCCAAAAAAACTGAATAGCCACGGCGTTGATTAGGTATAATAGTAGTGCCGGCATAGCCATCAAGCTCATCGGGCCCGGCCGCCAACCAGCATAAATCATAATAATAAGGGCAACAATTAACTGTAAAATAAATGTAAATACCGAACGGAATATGCTGCGATAGACATAAATTGAGTAAGGTAAAGAAACGCTAATAATCCAAATCCTTGATGAAATAAATACTTGACAGCCGTCAATTATGTTTGATAAAATAAAAGTAAAGGCTGCAAAACCAAGTGAAACATATATCAAAAAATCAATTGCATCGGCTCTCGTAAATATAGAAAAGAATATTGATATGCCTATAACAAATATTGTGTAAGATACAATAATCCATAACACCCCAAGTATGCTGCGTCTGTAGCGTTGCTGAATTTCATCCCAAGCAAATGTTCGCCACAAATCCCACATCATTAGGCCGGCGATAAGATCAGAGAAAAATCCCGGCCTACTGCTCTCTGCGCCAGAGTTGTTGCTAGGAAGACTCATAAGTATGTACCTACATAGTGCATGTTCGGAAACATATTTATCACGCACATATAACCGAAAGAACGAGGCGTCCACCAACTTTCAAAATGCGTCCCTAATTAGTTTATTGAATTTCCAAGTGTGGTTGGTCAAGGTCTGCGCCGCAGTTCGGCCTAGGTTCTGTACCCATAAACGGGATTCCCAATCTGTCTGGGCCGTGATTCAAGTTTCCTGACGCTGTCAGGAGGTTGGATCATGGCCCGTTTTGATCTGAGCGACGCGGAGTGGTCGATCATCGCGCCGCTTCTGCCCGGCAAGCCGCGCGGGGCGCCGCGGGTGGACGACCGGCGGGTTCTGAACGGGATTTTCTACATCCTGCGCACCGGTTCGCCCTGGCGCGACCTGCCTGAGCGCTACGGACCGCACACCACGGTTTACAACCGCTTCAACAGATGGGCGAAGGCGGGGGTGTGGGTGCGGGTGTTCCAGGCCCTGGCCGAACGCTCCCCCCAGTCCATGGCCTTCATCGACAGCTCGATCATCCGCGCCCACCAGCACGCCGCCGACGGAAAAAAGGGGGTCCGGATAACGCCATCGGTCTCTCTCGCGGGGGACTGAGCACCAAGATCCACGCCGTGGTCGATGAGACCGGCCTGCCCATCCGGCTCGCCCTGAGCGCCGGGCAGGCCTCCGACAAGGCCGCCGGGCTGGACCTGATCGGCACGCTGGGCGGCGTCCGGCACGTGGTCGCCGACCGCGGCTATGACGCCCGCGCCCTGATCGAGCGCATCGAAGCGCTCGGCGCAGCCGCACACATCCCCGCCCAGCGCGACCGCAAGGTCCAGCGCACCGTGGCCAGAGACATCTACCGCCAGCGCAATCTGGTCGAACGCTTCTTCAGCAGGATCAAACACTTCAGGCGATGCGCGACCCGCTTCGACAAGCTCGCAAGAAACTTCCTCGCAACCTTCGCAATCGCTGCAACACGCCTATGGCTCAGAAATTATGAGTCCACGACCTAGGGCGAATTGACATTCAGCGCATCCGCTATGTCAATCGGCTCGGAATGGGGACCCTGGATCGGCGTGCAAACGGGACCCCTTCGTAGGGTGTGACGGTGAGCGCCCGACCGGGTGGAGCTGGTCTGGGTTGCCCAGCCCGGTCGGGCGCGTTGATTGGGCGCTTTGGCTTTAGCTTTGAGAGCGGTTCTTGAATCGCCAGGATTCGTTTCCGGTCTCGATGATCTCGCAGTGATGGGTGAGCCGATCGAGCAGCGCCGTTGTCATCTTTGCATCGCCGAAGACGGCGGGCCATTCGCCGAAGGCAAGGTTGGTGGTGACGATGATCGAGGTCCGCTCGTAGAGCCGGCTGATCAGGTGGAAGAGGAGTTGTCCGCCGGCCTGAGCGAAGGGAAGGTAGCCGAGTTCGTCGAGCACGACGAAGTCGAGCCGCGTCAGGTAATCGGCGATGCGTCCCTGTTTGCCGGCACGGTGCTCGGTCTCGAGCCGGTTGACCAGATCGACGACGTTGAAGAAGCGGCCGCGGGCGCCACTGCGGATGAGGGCTCGGGCGATCGCGATGGCCAGGTGCGACTTGCCCGTGCCGGTGCCGCCGATGAGCACGGCATTGCGCTGGTCGGCCACGAAGGCGCCGGTGGCGAGGTCGCGCACGAGCGTCTCGTTGACGGGCGTTCCTGCGAAGTCGAAGTCGTCGATGTCCTTGGCCAGCGGCAGCTTGGCGACGGTGAGCTGGTATTTGATGGAGCGCGCCTGCTTCTCGGCGATCTCGGCCGACAGCAGGTCACCGACGACCCTTGGCGACTCGTGCTGACGCTTGATCGCGGTGGCCATGATCTCGTCGTAGGCGCCGCGCATGCCGTAGAGCTTGAGCGTTCCCATCAGTTCAAGAACCTGGGTTCGTTCCATCAGCTTGCCCTCCTGAGGCTATCGTAGCGGGCGCAGTCGGCCTGCGGTTCATGACGCAGAAGCAGCGCGTCGGGTGTGAGGATGGTGACGGCCGGCGCCGGATCGCGTCGGCGGGCTCGTCAGTTTGATGCGCGGTGGCGGCATGCTGCCGCTCGGTTTTGCGGAAAGTGCTTGATCTCGTGCTAGATTTTGGCAAACTAACCATAGAAGGTGGGATGCTTGGATGCCTTTGTAATCTAGTGCAATTTCAAGCAATACCAAAGAATGCGCATGGGGGCTGAATGGATAATCTAATTTATAGCACTGTCACCTGCTTCACTAGCGTGCGCGACCCATATATTAGAGATAGATTCGTAAAAGAACTATATACAGAGGGGGCGTCGGCCAGCGAGGCGCGTCAGAGATTCATGCTTTTCTTGCGAGCCCGCCCCTTACTACCCTTGCTTTTGGAAGAAATTGCTCGCTTCCGTGGCGATGTTAATTCGATTCCCATAGTGGATTGCGGCGTATTCATGGGCAATTTCACTATCGCCGCAGCGCTGCTTGCGGAACATGCGGAACTGGAGCTATCAATCACCGCCTATGAGGCGAACCCGGCACTGCTTGAACCGATCCGCGCCAATCTGGCGCTTTATAATGTTTCGGCCAAGGTGCATTGCGCGGGGATTGGTGGGGCCTACGGTGTGCTAAACTTCGTGCACAAAGCAGATGGGCTGATCGGGGGCACCCTATTCAAGCCTGACAGCAAGAGGGGCATTGAAGGGTATGTCGCCAACGAATGCGAAGTGATCCCACTGGCAGCTGTGTTGGATCCGAGCATGGGCCTTGGCATAGTTAAAATAGACATTGAGGGCAATGAGGTAGCGGCCTTCAACTCGATCGCGGCGGATGCAGGTCGGCTGAGCAATGTGTTCATCATTGAGTACGCACCTTGGCAGGGCAAACAAGCTGTTGGCAATCAAACCTACAACGAATTTCTCCTACAACATTTCGATTTGTTCGACGTGAACAACTGGCTTTGGGTACCCTCGCTGCAAGCGATATCTAATGCAGCCGCGTTAGAGCAATGCATGGTCGCGAACAAAACCCGTACCCATAACACAGATCTTGTTCTAGTGCCCAAGGAGATGACAACTCTGTCGATGCGATTGGAAATACTTTCCTCCTCAATCTAAACTTTCTTGGTAGATATCGTAGCCATTTCCAATATGGTGGCCGGTCTCACCAGCTTGAAATTATCTGCTTGTTAATGTCTATGAACACAAAATTGAGATCCGCCAGTGTTTGAATTCGACTGCAAATGTTACATATCGATAACTCGACTAACACGCAATCTATATTTTCCTGCGCGTCGGCCAGTTCGCGAATGATGACGGGGACACTGCAGTTAACGTGGGCGCAATACGCCGACTCTCCGAGACGCCTGCAGTTATATCGTCTGATCGAACATCCCAATTTCAGGGTGCGCAGCCAGCCGGCCCCTGATATCCGCAAACACCGCCTTCATGTCCGCGGCCGAATTGGGGCTTTCGACCACCACCACCAAGTTCGGGGTGTTCGACGACGCCCGCACCAGCCCCCAGGCCCCGTCCTCAAGCTGAAAGCGCACGCCGTTGACGGTGATCAGATCCTTGATCCTGCGGCCCGCCACCGGCGCGCCGGTTTTCGCCAGCTGCGCATATTCGGCGGCGATCTTGTCCACCACCTTGTATTTGACCTCGTCGGCGCAGGCCGGCGACATGGTTGGGGAGGAGAAGCTCAAGGGAAGCGCCCGCCGCAGATCGGCCATCGATTGTCCGGGGTTGCGGTCCAGCATCTCCAGCACCGCACGCGCCGCAACCAGGCCATCGTCATAGCCGCGCCCCACCGGCGGCTGCAGGAAGAAGTGGCCTGACTTTTCGAACCCCGCCAGCGCGCCGGTCTCTTTGGAGCGGCGCTTGATATAGGAATGCCCGGTCTTCCAGTACTCGGTGACGGCGCCATTCGCCTGCAGCACGGGGTCGACGGCGAACAGGCCGGTGGATTTGACATCGACGACGAATTTCGCGCCCGGGTGCAGCGCCGAAAGATCGCGCGCCAGCATCAGGCCGACCTTGTCGGCGAAAATCTCCTCGCCCTCGTTATCGACCACGCCGCAGCGGTCGCCATCGCCATCGAAGCCGAGCCCGACATCGGCGCCGTGCGAGAGCACCGCATCGCGGATGGCGTGCAGCATCTTCATGTCTTCGGGATTGGGGTTGTAGCGCGGGAAGCTGTGATCAAGCTCGCAATCCAGCTCAATCACCTCCGCCCCCATGGCTCGCAGCGCCTTCGGCGCAAAGGCGCCGGCGGTGCCATTGCCGCAGGCGGCGACCACCTTCAGCGGCCGGGACAATTTCGTTCCCTCCGCTACATCGGCGAGATAGCGTTCGGCCACGCCCGGCTCGCGCACATATCCGCCGCCGGCGCGGACTTCGCCGAGACCTTCAAGAACGATCTTCTTCAAACGCCCCATCTCGTCCGGACCGAAGGTCAGCGCCTTTTCAACGCCCATTTTCACCCCGGTCCAGCCATTGGAATTATGACTGGCGGTGACCATGGCGACCGAGGGGATATCGAGATCGAACTGCGCAAAATAGGCGGTCGGCGACAAAGCGAGGCCGATGTCGTGCACCTCCACCCCCGCCGCCAGCAGGCCGACGGTCAACGCCTGTTTGACCGAAAGCGAATAGCTGCGGAAGTCATGCCCGGTGACAATCTTAAGCGGAACGTCCAGCTCGTGGATCAGGGTTCCGAGCCCCAGCCCCAGAGCCTGCACGCCATAAAGATTGATCTCCGGCGCCCTGTCCGAGCCCGGATGTCCGAACCACCAGCGCGCGTCATACTCGCGAAACCCCGTTGGCTTGATCAGGGCCTCGGTCTCGAACGCCCAAGTGTTGGGGGCGATATCGGCGCGGGGCTTAGCGGTCATGGGGGAAACGTCCTGCAACTGCCGGGCGCGGTGTTAGCCCATTCACACGCGCGTGCAAACTCTTCCCTCCTGACAGATGCAGACGGATGCCGAGTTTCGCGCCGCAAGGCGTCCGGCATCCGGGTCGCCAACACAATCAGGACGGCGGCTCCGCCGGCAGGATATCGACCTGGAGCCGGCGGACATAAACCCCCCTGCCCAACCCCTGCGCATCCGGCCACACGCCGACCCATTCCTCGTTATTGGCCTGCGTCAACGGCGAAATATCATGCTCGAAAGCGTAAATGGCGTAATCCTCGCTAATCTCGAATGCGCGCCAGCCGCTGTCATGACCCTCGGTGGTGAAATAGCCTAGACGGGCCTCGGTCAGACTCGAATCCGCCGCCCGCATCTCCACGCTGACGCGTATGCGGCGGCCGATCACCGCCCGCTCAAACACCGCCGGCGCCAGCAGACCCACCCCGGCGGACAGATGCCCCGCCGCCTCAAGGGTCGCCACCGACCGGGCCAGCGACGCGCCTTCCGCAAAATCGTACACCACGCTTGTGCCCGGCCCCGGGATCAGGTTCGCAAGCGCTTCGCCTTCCGCCAACAGGCGGGTCTCCGAGACCAGCACGCCCTGCAACTCGGCCCGCCCTGACATCGCAAAAGCGATCATCCCGGCCAGCACCAGCGCGGCGACCGGATAAAACGCCCAGTCGGGAAGCGAAAGACGCCTTCCGATGCTTGCTGTGAACGCGACCGATTTCCGCATTCGTCCATCCGCCAGTCCGTGTCCGCTCCGGCGGTCACTTGCCCGTGCTGCATACCCCAGCCGTTAGCGGGACGCCAAATAACAAAATCGCCGAGACGCGTCCTGGCCACATCTTGATCATATGGTGCATTTACTGCAATCTTGGCGGGAATTGTTTCATCAACAACATGCGGAATCCGATCTCTTGATGGCCGATGATGGCAAAATTTTCCGTGCAGGCGCGTGCATAGTCGTACTCGGCATGCATCGCAGCGGCACCAGCGCCCTTACAGGATCGCTTATGCAAGCCGGAATGTACCTCGGCAAGGTTCTGGACACGGCGATCAGCCACAACCCCAAAGGCCTGCAAGAGCCTGCCTCGATACTGTACATGCACGAACACCTGTTGCAGGCCAGCGGCGGTTCGTGGAGCGATCCTCCATCACAGGTCGTTTGGGACCGGCTGCATTGTGCCGTGCGCGACCTGTTCATCGAGTCGCGCGGCGGGCATGCCGTGTGGGGATTCAAGGATCCGCGCACCGTCTTTACGCTGCAGGGCTGGCTTGATGTTCTGCCCGACATTCGCCCGGTGGGTATTTTCCGTCACCCATACGAAGTCGCCGCCTCCCTGCGTAAGCGTAATGGGTTCGAACTCGAAAAAGGCTTGTCCCTATGGGCGCTCTATAACCGCAAACTGCTCAAATGGCGCGACCGCCTTGGCTTCCCGATCATCCCGTTCACAGCCGACCACGCCCTGATGAAGCAGAAGCTGGCTGCGCTGATGGGTCAGCTGGGGCTGGAGCCAGCCGACGAAACCGACTTTTTCAACCCCTCTCTTCTCTCGACATGTGGTGAAACGCCGCCGCTTCCCGCAGATGTCTTGGAGGTGCTGGAAAATCTTCAATCGCGCGCACTTTGAGCCCGCGAGAACTCCCTTCTTTCCCATGTCAACGCGGTTGTTTCCGAAGGGGCTTGGCGCGGACGCATACCGTGTGACCGGGATCGCGGCCCGTTGCGACTGGGTACTGCTCAGCGATTGGAAACAGCCGCGAACGTGTTGGCTGAATCGCGCTGACACAGATCAGCCTAAAAGCATCTTCGTTTCGCTGCGAGCCTTCCCCGCCGCCCTTGAGCGTTTCGTGACTGACTTGCTGCCGATGCTAAAGGCGCCATTCACCCTGATCACTGGCTCCGAAGACGTTACGCTTCCAAACCAGACCGACCTGCGCTGGCGGCCCTACAATGCGGCGGAGCGCGCCGCGATCAGCAGCATCCTGGAGCACCCCCTGCTGGTGCGATGGCATGCCGAAAACCTGGATGACGCGGCGCATCCGAAATTGCACCCGCTCCCGCTCGGCCTCGTGTTCCCTGACGGCGCGCCGGAGCGCGGCGTGCCGATCCCCGAAACACCGAGCTTGTCCATACGGGACAACCGTGTGCTCTGCGCACACCGCATTCGCGATGGCGCACAATGGGCGCAGCGCGTTCAAGCCACCACGCTGGCGAAGCAGCAATGGCGAGCATGGACGACGGTCCTCGAGGAAGAGATTGGCGAAGCGGAGTTTGATGACCTGCTTCGGGAGCATGCTTTTGTGCTGTGCGTCGCTGGTGGAGGGCTCGACCCATCTCCCAAGGCGTGGCGGGCGCTTCTGAACGGAGCAATACCGATCATCCGGCGCAGTCCGTTGCTTGACGCCTATTCCCGCCTTCCGGTGGTCGTCGTTGATGATTGGGCGGAAGGCTGCATCACCCCGGCGCGGTTGCGAGCATGGAAGACGCATTACGAACTTGGCGCCATGCGTCCCAACAACCGGGGCGCGCTAATTGAAAAACTGTCTCTGGACTATTGGTGGGATGTGATTGTGACTGATCGGTGAAGCGCCGGGTCACCCCCTCGACTCCCCGGCGGCTATTGAATAGACCGCTTACGGATTTTCCGTGTACGGCGGGACGATGGCCAAGCTCGACAAGGACCTCAAAAAGCTGCAGCGGCTGGAGGCGGGGACGCAGAGTCTCGCCCGTCGCACGCTCCCGCTTGGTCTTGGCGCCCTGTTCCTGGCCGTCATCGCCATCGCGGCGGCGCAGATCACCGGCCTTGACGGCCGCTGGGCGGTGTTCGTCGCTGCCTGCGTGATCGGCGGTTACATGGCGCTGAACATCGGCGCCAACGATGTCGCCAACAACATGTCGCCGGCCGTGGGGTCCCGGGTGCTGACCATCACCACGGCTGTCGCCGCCGCCGCGATTTTCGAGGCCGCCGGGGCAATTATCGCCGGCGGGCAGGTGGTGGGCACCGTCGCCTCCGGAATCATCAATCCGGCGATGATGCCGGATTCCGGCGCGTTCATCGCCGCCATGCTGGCGGCGCTGCTCGCCGCAGCAGTATGGATCAATCTCGCCACCTGGATCGGCGCGCCGGTCTCCACTACCCACTCCATTGTTGGCGGCGTGCTGGGCGCGGGAATCGTGGTCGCGGGCTTCGGCGCCGCGGACTGGGCAGTGGTGTCGCGCATTGCAGCCAGCTGGATCATTTCTCCCGCCATGGGCGGGCTGATCGCCGCAGGCTTCCTTGCTTACATCAACGCCACTGTTCTGGAGCGGAAGAACAAGCTTGACGCAGCCAAACGGCAGGTCCCGGTTCTGGTTGGCGTTATGGCCGGGGCGTTCTCGGCATACCTGATCATGAAAGGCCTGTCGCGAATCTGGCCTGCGCCCCTGGAGGTCTCGCTCGCCATAGGTGTTGTTACGGGCGTCATTGTCTGGGCCGCCGTGCGGCCGGTTGTGGCGAAAGGCCTGAAGGGTAAGGAAAACCGCAAGGCCTCGGTGGGTGAGTTATTCACAATTCCGGTGATCTGCGGCGCCTGTCTGCTTTCCTTCGCTCACGGCAGCAATGACGTCGCCAACGCCATAGGTCCGCTGGCGGCTATCTATAAGGCGATTACAGAGGGCGTCACGGGAGGTCCGGCACCTCTGCCCACCTGGATTCTGCTTATTGGTGCGCTCGGCATCTCTTTGGGTCTGCTGCTCTACGGGCCGAAACTGATCCGCACCGTCGGATCGAAGATCACCAAACTGAACCGGGTGCGCGCCTTCTGCGTCACCCTTTCGGCGGGCATCACCGTGATCATCGCCTCGGCGCTCGGCCTGCCGGTCAGCTCCACCCATGTCGCCATCGGCGCATTGTTCGGCGTCGGCTTTTTTCGCGAACTGGTCGCAAACAATGGCGATAACGGGAAAAAGAAGAAGAACTCACCGAGCCCCGCCAAGCAGCGCAAGCGTTATCTGGTCCGCCGCGATCATGTGATCACTATCGTTTCAGCCTGGTTGATAACCGTGCCGGCGGCTGGCGCGCTTGCTGGCGGCCTCGCCTTCGCGCTGAACGCCTCCGGCCTGATCGCCGGCGGCTGAGCGCCGCATTGACGGATCGACGCGACCCCGCCATATCGCAGGCCTTCCAGCAACCCGGCGCCAACCCTATGCAAGACAGCCCCGCCGCCAGTCAGCCTGCTACTGCGAGCGCCAGGCCCTCGCCGTTCTTCGTCGAACGAGTGCTGGAGGTGACACACTGGACCGACCGGCTGTTCTCCTTCCGCATCACACGGCCCGCCAGTTTCCGCTTCCGCTCCGGCGAGTTCGCCATGCTCGGATTGATGGCGGACGGCAAGCCCTTGCTTCGCGCCTATTCGATGGCGAGCCCGTTCTGGGAGGAGACCCTTGAGTTCTTCTCCATCAAGGTTCCGGATGGCCCTCTGACCTCGCGCCTGCAGAACATCCGCCCTGGCGACGAGATCCTGATGGGCAAAAAGCCCACCGGCACGCTGGTGCTAGACGCACTCACCCCGGCGCGGCGGCTGTACATGTTTTCGACTGGCACCGGGATTGCGCCATTCGCCAGCCTGATCCGCGATCCGGAAACCTATGAGATGTTCGAGCAGGTGATCCTGACCCACACCTGCCGCCTCAAGGCCGAACTCGCCTATGGCCATGACATTGTCGCGCGCGCCAAGGCCGATCCACTTGTAGGCGCAGAGGCCTCGGCGCGCTTGATTCATTATGCTTCAACGACGCGGGAGCAGAGCCCGCACATGGGCCGGATCACGGCGATGGTCGACGAAGGGCGTTTGTTCGCAGAGCTCGGCCTGCCGGAGCTGAGCTCGGACAGCGACCGGGTGATGATCTGCGGGTCCGAGGCGATGCTGAAAGACATCAAGTCGCGCGTCGAGGCGCGCGGCTTCATAGAGGGCTCCAACGCCGCGCCGGGCCAGTTCGTGATCGAAAAGGCCTTTGTCAGCTGATGGTCAGCGCCCGACGCTGTGATAGTCGAAGCCCTTGGCGCGCATCACCTCGGGCGTATAAATATTGCGTAGATCGACGATAGTCCTGCCGCTCATTGCGGTCAGCAGTCGGTCGGGATCAAGAGCCCGGAACTCGTTCCATTCGGTGATGATCACCACTGCATCGGCGCCTTCGGCGCAGATGTAGGGACCGGTGACGAACTCGACGTTCTTAAGAAGCTTCTCGGCTTCCTCTATCCCGGCCGGATCGAATGCGCGCACATGCGCGCCCGCTTTCTGCAAGGCCGGGATGATGTCGAGACTGGGCGCCTCCCGCATATCGTCCGTATTCGGCTTGAAGGTAAGTCCCAGCACGGCGATGGTCTTGCCTTTCACGTCTCCGCCAAGCGCAGCGACCACCTTGCCGGCCATGGCCTTTTTGCGCGCGTCGTTGACATCGACCACCGTCTCGATCAGCCGCAGCGGTGCGTCCGCCTCCTGCGCCGTTCGCACCAGCGCCAGCGTGTCCTTTGGAAAGCAGGAGCCGCCATAGCCCGGACCGGCATGCAGGAATTTCGACCCTATGCGGTTGTCGAGGCCGACGCCCTTGGCCACCTCCTGGACGTTCGCGCCCACCCGCTCGCACAAATCCGCAATCTCGTTGATGAAGGTGATCTTCATCGCCAGAAATGCGTTGGCGGCGTATTTGATCAGCTCCGACGTGCGCCGGCTGGTGAACACGATCGGGGTCTCGTTCAGGTACAGCGGACGGTACAGCTCCTTCATCAGTTCACGGGCTCGCTCGTCGTCAGTCCCGACCACGATGCGGTCCGGACGCTTGAAATCGTCGATCGCCGCGCCCTCGCGCAGGAACTCCGGGTTCGATACCACGGAGAAATCGCTGTCCGGTCTCGCCTTGCGGATGATCGCCTCAACCTCGTCGCCAGTGCCCACCGGCACCGTCGATTTGTTCACGATCACGGTATAGCCGTTCATTACGGCAGCGACCTCCTCGGCCGCGGCGTGAACATAGGAAAGATCCGCGAAGCCGTCGCCGCGCCGCGACGGCGTGCCTACAGCAATGAACACCGCATCCGCGGCCCGTACCGCTTCAGTCAGGTCGGTTGCGAAATCCAGCCGCCCCTCGCGCACATTGCGCGCCACCAGCAGGTCAAGCCCCGGTTCATAAATGGGGATGCCGCCCGCACGCAGTGTCGCGATCTTGTCAGCGTCCTTGTCGACGCAGGTCACATGATGGCCGAAATCGGCGAAGCACGCCCCGGATACCAGACCTACATAGCCGGTCCCGATCATCGCTACGCGCATGGCGAAAATCCTTGAATATGCTCCGCGCCGGGCAAAATCATCTTCGCCGCCGGCGCCGGTTGAGGGTGTCGCGGAAACCGTCTAACGATCAGTCGCCGCCGCGGTCAATGCCCGACAGCCGCGCCGGAGAGCCGTCTGAGCCGGAGTCCTGTCAACATGATCCGCAACACCGTTGCTGCGTTGGCTGACCTCGGCGAGGGATTGCGGCGCTGGCCGTTGTGGCTGGCGCTGGCCGGCGACGACATGCGACAGCGGTACCGGCGAACGGTCTTCGGCCTGCTGTGGATCACTATCTCCTACGCCGCCTTCGTCGGCGCGTTGACGCTGGTCTTCGGACAGCTGTCGCCAGAACCGCTGTCCTGGTTCGTGGTCTATGTCGCCGTCGGCTTCCTGGCCTGGCAGTTCATCAACGCCAGCGTCGTCGACGGCTGCCAGGTGTTCGTGAACTCCGAAAACTGGCTGACAGGCATGCGCCTGCCACATTCGGTGTTCATCTTCCAGAGCGTGGCGCGTGAGTGCCTGGTGCTCGGCTACAGCGCGCTTGTGGCGCTGGCGGTGATGCTGATGGCTGGCCATGCGCTGACGCCGATGGCGCTGATGGCGCTGCCGGCGCTGGCGGCCTTTATCGTCAACGCCGTGTTCGCGCACATGTTGTTCGGGGTGGCGGCGACGCGGTTCCGGGACCTGTCGCAAGTTATCCAGGCGGTGATGCGGGTGCTGTTCTTCCTGACGCCGCTGGTGTGGACGGCGGAACAGGTGGGCGGCCTGCGCGGCTGGCTGTGGTGGAACCCCTTCACCTATTTCGTCGATATCTTCCGCGCCCCGATTGTCGATGGCGTCTTCCCCGCCCACAGCTGGGCCGTGGTGGCCGCAATCACCGCTGGCATGGCCGTCGTCTCCCTGACTGTCTTCACGGCGTTCCGGCGCCGGTTGACCCTCTGGCTTTAGGGAGAGCCGGCGCCATGCCCCATATCCGCCTCAGCGACGTCTCCTTCCGCTACCCGGTATATTCCGCCACCGTCGCGGCCGGCGAGGGCGCCGGCGCCGGCGCCGCGATCACGGCGGTCAAGGGCCGACGCTATGTGCAGGCCCTGCACGACGTCAGTTTCGAATTACGGCAGGGCGACCGCCTGGCTCTGATCGGCCGCAACGGCTCCGGCAAATCCACCCTGCTCCGCATCCTGGCCGGGATTTACGATCCCGCGGAGGGCGAGGCCGAGGTCGAAGGGCGCATCGGCGCGCTGCTGGATATCGGGGCCGGCATGCGCGTCGAGGCGACGGGCGAGCGCAATATCTACCTGCGCGGCCTGATCGACGGCCTCGGGCCGAAGGCGGCGCAGGCCCGCATCCCGGAGATCGCCGCCTTCGCCGATCTCGGCGACTATATCCGGCTGCCGGTTCGGTCCTATTCCGACGGCATGATCATGCGGCTGAATTTCGCCCTCGCCACCGCCAGCCAGCCCGAGGTGCTGCTGCTGGATGAATGGATCGGCGCCGGGGACAAAGCCTTCGCCCTGAAGGCGCATGCGCGCATGCAGTCGCTTGTTGATCAGGCTGGCGTCATGGTGCTGGCCAGCCACAATCCGGACTTCGTCCGCCTGACCTGCAACAAGGCGCTGTGGCTGGACCGGGGCCACATGCGGGCGTTCGGGCCGGTAGGGGCGATTCTCGACGCCTATCTGGCCGCTTGATCGCGCGGGACTAACTGGCGCACAGGCCCTGTTGCGCGCGCCCTCGCTATCGGCTATAGCCCGCCGCTCGAAATCAGACGGGCGCAAGCCGCTTCCAGGACCGCCGGGCGATGACCCCTCGGCGGCCGTTTTCAGGGACCAGACCGATGAGCAGCGAAATCGTTCTTAACGTCGAGGTGCGCGAGCGCACCGGCACCGGCGGCGCCCGTCAGGCGCGCCGCGAGGGCTGGGTTCCCGGCGTGCTGTATGGCGGTCCGCGCGGCTCCGTGCCGATCAGCATCAAGGAAACCGTGCTGCGCAAGGCGATCAACACCGGCAAGTTCCTGTCCCACCTGGTGACGCTGGAACACAAGGGCGAGCGTCAGCCCGTTATCCCGCGCGACGTGCAGTTCCACCCGGTCACCGACATCCCGATGCATGTCGATCTCTACCGGGTCGAGGAGGGCTCGATCATCTCCATCGAAGTGCCGGTGCGGTTCGAGAACCATGAGAAGGCCCCCGGCCTGAAGCGCGGCGGCGTTCTGAACATCGTTCGTCACGCCGTGGAGCTGGATTGCCCGGCCGGTGCGATCCCGGAAGCCGTCATTATCGACCTTGCCGGCCGCGAGATTGGCGACAGCATCCACATCTCCGCCGTCGTCCTGCCCGAAGGCGTCAGGCCGACCATCAAGGATCGCGACTTCACCATCGCCACCGTCCAGGGCGCGCGCGTCATGGTCGAGGATGAAACCCCGGCCGCCGAGGCCGAGGACGCCGAGGCCGAAGCCGCCGGGGAAGGCGAGGACGAAGGCAAGTCCGAGGACTAGGGGTTTCCCGCCCGGCGGCCCTGCGGAGGCCCGCCCATGCTGCTGATCGCCGGCCTTGGCAATCCGGGCGCGCGATACGCCCGCAACCGCCACAATATCGGCTTCATGGCCGTGGACGCCATTGCGCGCGCCCACGGCTTCGGCCCGTGGAAATCGCGGTTTTCGGCGCTGGTCAGCGAGGGCGCGTTCGATACGCCTTCAGGACCGGTCAAGACGCTGCTGGTCAAGCCGCAGACCTTCTACAATCTTTCCGGCCAGGCGGTTGGGGAAGCGGCGCGATTTTACAAGATCCCGCTGTCCGGCATCGTCGTTTTTCATGACGAACTGGATCTGGCCCCCGGCAAGTTCCGGCTGAAGACCGGCGGCGGCAACGCTGGCAATAACGGCCTGAAATCCATCGCCCAGCACGTGGGGGCGGATTTTCAGCGCGGCCGCATCGGTATCGGCCATCCCGGCGACAAGGACCGGGTGACCGGCTATGTGCTGTCCGACATCCCGAAGGCTGACGAGGCGTGGGCCGGGCGCCTGTGCGGCGCCATCGCCGAGGCCCTGCCGCTGCTGGCGGCCGGCGAGCGCGACGCCTTCCAGACCCGCGTCACCTTCCTCGCCCCGGCGCCGGACAGCCCCGGCCCGCGCGCCGATCAGGCCTGACGCGTCATTGCGCCGTGCGCGGATCGTCCTCGGGATTGACGTAATTGATCGCCCAGGGGCCGATACTGTTGAGCTGAACCACGGTTTCCACCTCCGTAAAGGCGAAATGCGTCATACCGGACGGAAACGCGAAAAAACCGCCGGCCTCCAGCGCCCGCGCCGTGTCCGGGTCGACGGCGTCGCCCATGCCGATGTGGAAAACGCCCGAAATAACGGTGACGACCTCCGTCTGCGGATGCCAGTGCAGCGGAATCTGGTATCCGGCCGGAAGCCGGAGCCGTAAAGCGAACAACCCCTCCGCGCCCGGATCCCCGTAAAGCACGGCCATCTGCGCGCCCCGGGGAAGCGACGGCGGCCCCGCCGCCCACGTGATTTCGTCCGCATCGAGCAATGTGTGCCCGGCGCTGTGTTCGTCCCCGGCCGCCGCCGCGCCTGTTGCGGCGAAAGCGAGTGCGATCATTGCGATTGCGGTTTTCATAAAATGCCTCCCGGCGATACTGCCTTTAAGGGCTGCCTTTCACAGCCCGGGCGCATCCTAGCAGAAAACCGCGCCTCAGGCCCCCCTGCGCCCCCAGGGCGCCAGCGCAAGGTGGCTGGTCAGGATCAGGGTCAGCAGCATCACCACGCCGTACTGGTCGGTGGTTCCGTGCGGTTCGCCGTCGCGGAGCAGGAAGAAGGCGGCGCCGTAGCCGGCCAGCCAGACAGTGAGCGCGGCGGTGTTGAAGGGCGCCCAGACGGCGCGGCGTTTCGGCGTTCCCGGCCGGATCAGCAGCGCCAGCGCCAGCAACAGGCCTGCGCCGGCGAGAGCGCTGGCGACGATGGTGATGTCGACGGCCACCCCCAGCGTGTCGCCGCGGAACATGAACGGTCCGGTCTGCAGCCGGAACAGCAGGATCGTCGCCGCCCACACCGCGAACCAGACCGCCGCCAGCGCGCCGAAGGCGCGGCGCGGCGCGCGCCACGCCGCCCAGAACAGCAGCGCGAGAAACACGGCGAGACCGCTGAGAATCAGATAATCGCCGCCGATTCCGGCGCCGCCGATGCTGAAGCCCAGCAGCGGCATTCCCCATTCATAGCTGGCCCCGTCCATCCAGCCGCGGCTGAACGGCAGGAATACCGGAATCGCCGTCGGCGTGAACAGAACGATCAGCAAGGCGCGATACAGTCTTTGCATCCGGCCCTCCCAGGAAACCGGCGCCAGAAAACGCCTGCGCGAGTGCACAGACAAGTGAATTCCCGTTAAGGCCTTGTCAGGAGACGGCGCCCAGCGCGCCAAGCAATGTCATCGTCGCGAACAACACGAAGGGCGGAACCCGCTGCGGCGGAAACTTCGCCCGCCAGCAGACATAGCCGCACAACGCCAGAACCAGAGCCGAGAACACGGTCAGCCCGGCCCCCAGCAGCCACGGCGCGCCAAGGCCTGCCCAGACGAACGCCGCAGCCATGAACAGCAGCAGCAGGCTGACGATATGCCAGCAGAAATACATCAGCCAGCGCGAGGCGAGGGTTATGTCCCGCGCTTTCAGCAATGGCCGCACCACCAGCCGGCCGCCCAGAAACACATGAACGAAGAAGGCGGCGAACGCCGCGGCTGCGGCGGCGAAGAAAGCGAGGATCATGCCGCGTCTCCCGTGTGGCCAAGCCAGCATAACGGCGCCTGCGCGCGAACGCGCCGCGCCGATTGACCGCAGGGGCCGCGCGGGCTAGGCCACGCCGCGATTTCTACGCCGGAAGGAATGCGTCCATGGGCTTCAAATGCGGCATCGTCGGCCTGCCGAATGTCGGCAAGTCGACGCTTTTCAACGCCCTGACCCAGACCGCCGCGGCGCAGGCCGCGAACTATCCCTTTTGCACCATCGAGCCGAATGTCGGCGACGTGGCGGTGCCGGAGCCGCGGCTGACGAAACTGGCGGAAATCGCCGGCTCGAAGGAGATCATCCCGGCGCGAATGAATTTCGTCGACATCGCCGGCCTTGTCCGCGGCGCTAGCAAGGGCGAGGGGCTGGGCAACCAGTTCCTGGCCAATATCCGCGAGGTCGACGCCGTGGCCTATGTGTTACGCTGTTTCGAGGATGGCGACGTCACCCATGTCGAGGGCCGGGTGGACCCGATCGCCGATCTGGAAACGGTCGAGACCGAGCTGATGCTGGCCGATCTCGAAAGCCTGGAGAAGCGCAAGGTCAATATCGAGAAGAAGGCCAAAACCGGCGACAAGGAAGCCAAGGAGGCCCTCACCCTGATCGATCTGGCGCTGGCCGAACTGACCGAGGGCCGTCCGGCGCGCAAGGCGAAGGTTCCGGACGACAAGCGGCGGCAATGGCGGATGCTGCAATTGCTAACCGCCAAGCCGGTGCTCTACATCGCCAATGTCGACGAGGCGAGCGCCGCTGATGGCAACGCCCATTCCGCCCGCGTGGTTGAATACGCGCATGGCGAAGGCGCCCCCGCGGTGGTGATTTCGGCGAAGATCGAGGCCGAGCTGGCGCTGCTGGACGAGGACGAACGCGCCGAATACCTGGAGACGCTGGGCCTGCCCGAACCGGGCCTGAACCGGCTGATCCGCGCCGGATACGACCTTCTGGACCTGCAGACCTATTTCACCGCCGGGCCGAAGGAGGCGCGGGCCTGGACGATCCGCAAGGGCTGGACGGCGCCGCGCGCCGCCGGCGTCATCCACGGCGACTTCGAAAAGGGCTTCATCCGCGCCGAGACCATCGCCTTTGACGACTATGTGGCGCTGGGCGGCGAGGCCGGCGCGCGCGAGGCCGGAAAGCTGCGCCAGGAAGGCAAGGACTATGTCGTCCGCGACGGCGACGTGATGCTGTTCAAGTTCAACGTTTGACCGGCGCGCAAATGTCTCGCGCCGGCCCCCGTGTCGGGAACCGGCGCGATCATTCTGTCGTTACGATGCGTCCGTCAGGCGCTGATGGTGCGCATCAACGTGGCGGCGTTGATCTGGAACGCCACCACGGTCTGGCCGGCGTTGATCACCGTCAGCAGCAGGAATTCAGTATTGCCGAACATCGACGCCCACGGCACACCCGCGGCGCCCAGCGTGAACAGCACGATCTGCACCACCGCGAGAACGCCTATCATCAGCACCTCGCCGATATTGTTCTCGCCGGGGCGTGAGACCTTCAACTGCTCGAACATCGCCATCACGGCGGCGGTGACCATCAGCACCTCGACCCAGGCCAGCGCGTAGGAGCCGACGGTGAACAGTGGCGTCCGCGGATCGGAAAACACGAAATAGCCGATGATGTAGAGCAGCAGGATGAACAGAAATCCTGGTATGAAACGCATCGGGCCTCTCCCTCCTGCCCCCCGCCGGCGGGCGCGGTCGCTGCGACGGGCGATCACCGCCGCTGTTTCGTCGACGCCGAGATCCGCTGCCATGGTGGCACTCCCCTGATGTCCCAGTACTCACACTAAACACCAGTATGTGGCCGAAACGCGACAAAAGATTACCCCCTTCGCGCATGGCGCGATCCATAGACGAGGAATACCCGTATGGGTTGCCCGGCGCGCCCGCGCTTTACGGCGCGACCGCGGCCTGCCTAATCTGAGACCCGGAATGGAGCGCGCAGCATGACGCTATTCTCCGCCAGTCTGGCCGCCCTCGCGGCCTTCGCCCTGTCTGACGGCCCCGGCGCGCCGCTGACGGCGGCGGGCGAGTTCGACGTTGCCGTCATTCTTGAGGTCGAGGGCGATGACGGCGGACCGGACCGCTACCGGCTGGAAAAAACCTATCACGGCGGCATGTCCGGCCCCGCTGCGGGCGAGATGCTGGGCGTCAGCCATCCGGACGCCGGCGCCGGCGCCTATGTGGCGATAGAGCGATTCGAGGGAGTTCTGGACGGCCGCGCCGGCGGCTTCGCGCTGGTGCATCGCGGGGTGATGGATGAAAGCGGGCAGGAGCTGAGCATGACCATCGCGCCAGGATCGGGAACCGGCGGTCTCGCCGGCATATCGGGGCGGATGACGCTGACCCCGGCGCAGACCCCGGGCCGGCGCGGCTATGAGCTGGAATACACGCTGCCGCAGGCGGAGGGCGCGCGATGAGCTTCGAGACAATCCGCTATGCCGTCGACGGTCCGGTGGCGACCATCACCCTGCACCGGCCGGAAAAGCTGAACGCCTTCACCCACCAGATGAAGGACGATGTCGTCGCGGCGCTGGACGCCGCCGACGCGGACGACGCGGTGCGCGCCGTGGTGTTCACCGGCGAGGGCAAGGCTTATTGCGCCGGCGCCGATCTTTCGATGGGCGCAGAGACCTTCAACCTGATGACCCAGGCGAAGGAGAAAGGCGAGCTGGACGATTCCGACCCGCGCTGGCGCGATTCCGGCGGGGTGATGAACCTGCGCATCTGGAACAGCCTGAAGCCTGTGATCGCAGCGGTGAACGGGGCCGCCGTCGGCGTCGGCGCCACCATGCTGCTGCCTATGGACATTCGCATCGCGGCGGAAAATGCCCGTTTCGGCTTTCCCTTTGCGCGGCGCGGCATCATGTGGGACGGCGGGGCGAGCTGGTTTCTGCCACGCATCGTCGGCATCTCAACCGCCATGGACTGGGGGCTGACCGGGCGCACTTTCGACGCCGCCGAGGCGAAACAGGCGGGCTTGGTCAGCGCCGTTCTCGCGCCGGAAGACCTGCTGCCGGCAGCTTACGAAAAGGCGCGGCTGATCGCCGAGACCGCAGCGCCGGTGTCGGTGACGGCGATGCGCCGCCTGGCCTGGCGCATGCTGGGCGCAGCGCACCCGATGGACGCCCATCGCATCGAGACGAAGGCGATCCTGCACGCGGGCATGAGCCCGGACGCGATGGAGGGGGTGATGTCCTTTCTGGAAAAGCGCCCGCCGCAGTTTCCGATGCAGGTGTCGAAGGATTTGCCGCCCTGGTGGCCGGGGGTGGTGGAGCCCGGCTACCAGGATCTTTAGCACGTTGAAAATTCAGCCTTGACTGCGGCGCCCGCAATGCGAAGTTGAGTTACGGAAAGTTCATCTGCGGCGTTCAGCCTGCCCGCGCGTTCAGAACCACCGCCGGAGCCCAGCATGGTCATCATCGCCGCCCGCCCGGCCCGCGCGCCGCTCAGCAAGGCTGAGCTGATCGGCATGGTGGCGGCGCTGATGGCGCTTAACGCCTTCGCCATTGATATCATGCTGCCGGCGCTGCCGGACATCGGCAACGCCTTCGGCGCCATGAACGGCAATGAGCGCCAGCTGACCGTGATCGTCTATGTGTTCGGCTTCGGCGTCGCGCAGCTGTTCTACGGGCCGCTGGCCGACGCCTGGGGGCGGCGCGGGGTGTTGCTGGGCGCAATGGCGGCTTTCATCGCCGCGACAGTGCTGTGCGTGCTGGCGCAGAGCTTCGAAGCCTTCATCGCCGGGCGATTGTTGCAGGGCGTGGCGGCTGCGGCGACGCGCGTGATCGCCATGGCCGTGGTGCGCGACCTGATGTCCGGCCGCCGCATGGCGGAAGTGGTTTCCTTCGCGATGACGATCTTCATGGCCGCGCCGATCCTGGCGCCCGCAGTCGGTCAGCTGATCCTGTTTACCGCCCCGTGGCGGTGGATTTTCCTCACCCTGCTTCTGGGCGCGGCGGCGATCTTCGCCTGGGCCTGGCTGCGGCTGCCGGAAACCCTGAAGCCAGAGGACCGGCTGCCATTGCGTCCGGCGTCGACGGCGCGCTCCTACGCCAGCGCGCTGACGGCGCGGCTGACGCTGGGCTACACGGCCGCCAGCTCGTTGATCTTCGGGGCGCTGTTCGCCTTCATCGCCGCTTCCGAACAGGTTCTGGCCGAACAGTACGGGCTGGGTCCGGCCTTCGTCATCGCCTTCGCCGGGGTGGCGCTGGGCATGTCGGCGACCAATTTCATCAATGGCCGGCTGGTGCGGCGATTGGGCATGCGGCGGCTGTCGCATGGCGCGCTGATCGCCTTTACGGCGCTGAGCGTGCTGCACGCAGCGCTGACGCTTTCCGGCGCGCCGCCCTTCTGGCTGTTCTATGCGCTGCTGACCCTGACCATGGTGCTGTTCGGACTGATCGGCGCCAACTTCTCGGCGCTGGTCATGGAGCCGGCCGGCCATAACGCCGGGGTCACCGCCGCGGTCTATGGCTCGGCCACATCCATATTCGGCGCGATTCTGGGCGGCGCCGTCGGCATGGCCTATGACGGCAGCGCCCTGCCGCTGGTCGGCGGCATGGCGGCGCTGGGCGCGGGCGCGCTCGTCGCGGTGTTGATCACCGAGCGCGGGCGTTTGTTCTTTGAAGGCGACGCCGCTGAAGAAGCGTGAGAGAGATTACGCTTCGCGTTCAAGAATCGATTCGATCGCCGCCCTCAACGTATCCAGATCATCTGTGATGATCGTCCACAACGTTTCAACGTCAATAGCGTGATAGGCGTGGCGCAGGCGATTGCCGATATCCGCGACACGGCGCCATGGAATGTCGGGCCGCTGCGCCTTCAATGATTCAGGAATGTGACGCGATCCTTCGCTTATAATTTCCAGATAGCGTTCGACCGCCGCCATCAGATCCGGGTCGCGTGTCAGGTCGTCTAACGTCCGCGCCATGCGTAACACAGCCAGACGTTCGAATGCTTCTCGCATCCGCGCCAGCCGTTGGGCCAGGGTTGGGGCCGTCACCCGAAAACCGGGATCAGGTCGTCGCAGACACGTCTCTTGAACGCGGGATCGAGCTGGCGGTCAACGACGACGGTGCTGCGAAGTCCGGTCGCCTCTTCGGCGATCAGGCCGACGCCGGAAAGATTCAACAGGGAAAAACGCGCGCCGGGCGCGATGCTCACGAGCAAATCGACATCGCTGTCCGGGCGGGCGTCACCGCGGGCGCGAGAGCCGAATACGGCCAGACGAGCCACGCCCTCCGCCCGGATTTCGGATTCACGGGCGCGCAAACGCGACAGAATCTCCGCAAGCGTCATCTTTAGCCTCTTCGCGCGCAGGATAACACGACCCGGAGCGAATATCCGATAGGGTGAAACGCCCGGAAAACGGAGGCGTTACGCTTCGCGTTCGGCGAGGGCGGCGCGCTCCGACGGCGTCGGGAAGCGGTAGAAGATGTGCGCGCCGATGGTGCGTGTGTGCACCAGCGAGCCGGACCAGTGCGGGTTCACCGCCACGGTGTGATAGTGCGTCGCGCGGTGCGTGACCGGGCGGGCGAAACCCATCATCGCGTGTTCGGCCACAAGCTGCGCCCGGCGCCAGGCGACGCCGCGCGGCGTCCGGTCCATCGACCCGTCGCAGGTGAAGGTGAACTGGCAGCCGGTGACGCGTTCAGAGCCCTGGTAGACCACGCCGCAGATGGTGGAGGGGTAGGCCCCGTGACGGACGCGGTTCAGCACCACTTCGGCGACGGCGAGTTGGCCGGTGAAGCCTTCGCCGCGGGCCTCGTAATAAACCGCCTCGGCGAGGCAACGCTGTTCGGCCGCCGCGGCCGCTGCGCTGCGGAAATGGCTGGCGTCGAAAGTGCGCAGATCGTCCAGCGGGCGGCCGGCGACCACATAGCCGCGCTCGGGGTCGGCGCTGACGGTGACGGCGGCGAGCTGCAGCGCCTGCGGCGCGTCCCAGTCGGCGGCGTCATCGGCGGTGCGCAGATAGCGCGAGGCCAGGTCGCGCCACATCAGCGCCTCGTCCTGGTCCGCGGCGCGCTGGGCGGCCAATGGCATGAACACGGCGGCGGCCAGCAGCAGACCGGCCGCAGCCAGTCCCTGAACCGCGCCGATCCAGCGCTCGCGTCTGATGTCCGTCGCCGTGGCGGTCATAAACCCGTCCGGTTTCGTTACTCATTCACGCGTAGTCAGATCGCGCGATTCAAGTTACGCGCCACTCGCGGCGATGAGCTGCTTCGCCGGTAAATGAAGCGTAAAAATGGCGCGCCTGCGTAAAAGACCCTTCCGGGCCCGTCAAGCGCGCCATTGTCGCGTCCCAAATAGGTCCACCGGCGGCATTGTCAACCACTTGCAGTAAACCGCAAGTCTCTGCAAGGACTTAGCCGGATCGCCTTATCGCCGCCTGCGCCGCGGACAGACGCGCTATCGGCGCACGGTATGGCGAACAGGACACATAATCGAGGCCTGCTTCCTCGCAGAAATCGATCGAGGACGGGTCGCCGCCATGCTCTCCGCAGATGCCGAGCTTCAGTGATTCGCGCGCCGCGCGGCCGCGTTCCACGGCGAGACGGATCAGCTCGCCCACCCCGTCGCGGTCGAGGCTGACGAATGGGTCCTTCTCGAAAATCCCGGCGCCCAGATAGTCGGCCAGGAACTTGCCGGCGTCGTCGCGTGACAGCCCGTATGTGGTCTGGGTCAGGTCGTTGGTGCCGAAGGAAAAGAAGTCGGCGAAGCGCGCGATGTCGCCGGCGCGCAGCGCGGCGCGCGGCAGTTCGATCATCGTGCCGACGCTGTAGGCCGGCTGCGCCCCGGCCTTTGCGGCCACGTCCTTCGCCACGGCGTCGATGCGGACCTTCAGGATCTCCAGCTCCTTCGCCGTCGCGACCAGCGGGATCATGATCTCCGCCGCCGGCTGGGCGCCGGTTTCGGCCCGCACGGCCGCCTGCGCCTCGAATATGGCGCGGGCCTGCATCTCGTAGATTTCCGGGAAGGTGATCCCCAGCCGGCAGCCGCGATGGCCCAGCATCGGGTTGGCCTCGGCCAGCTCCGCCGCCCGCGCCATCAGCGCCTCGGCCGAAAGCCCGGTGGCGGCGGCGACGTCCATCACGTCCTCTTCCGCGTGCGGCAGGAATTCGTGCAGCGGCGGGTCCAGCAGGCGGATGGTGCAAGGCCGGTGCTCCATGATGCGGAAGATCGCCTCGAAATCGGCGCGCTGCATGGGCAGGATTTTCGCCAGCGCCGCCACGCGCCCGTCGCGGTCTTCGGCCAGGATCATCTCGCGCACGGCGGCGATGCGCGCATCATCGAAGAACATGTGCTCGGTGCGGCACAGGCCGATGCCCTCGGCGCCGAACTCCTTCGCCGTCTGCGCGTCGGCCGGCGTGTCGGCGTTGGCGCGCACCTTCATGCGCCGCGCCGCGTCGGCCCAGCTCATCAGCCGGGCGAAATCGCCGCCCAGCTTCGGCTTGATCATCGCCACCTCGCCCAGCAGCACCTGTCCCGATGCGCCATCGATGGTGATGACATCGCCCTGTTTGACCACGTGCTTGCCGGCGCGGAACAGCTTGTTCTCGTAATCGACGCGGATCTCGCCGGCGCCGGAGACGCAAGGCCGCCCCATGCCGCGCGCCACCACGGCGGCGTGGCTGGTCATGCCGCCGCGGGCGGTGACGATGCCCTCGGCCGCGTGCATGCCGCCGATATCCTTCGGCGAGGTCTCGATACGCACCAGGATCACCTTGCGGCCCTGCTTGACCAGCGCCTCGGCCTCGGCGGCGTCGAACACCGCCTCGCCGCAGGCGGCGCCGGGCGAGGCCGGCAGGCCGCTGGCGACCAGCGTGCGCGGCGCGCTTTCATCCAGCGTCGGGTGCAGAAGCTGGTCAAGCTGGCCGGGGTCCATGCGCATCACGGCCTCGCGCTCTGAAATTAGGCCCTCGGCGGCCATGTCGACGGCGATTTTCAGCGCCGCCGCCGCCGTGCGCTTGCCGGTGCGGGTCTGCAGCATCCACAGCTTGCCGCGCTCCACCGTGAACTCGATGTCCTGCATGTCGCGGTAATGGCGTTCCAGCCGCGCGAACACCGAGGCCAGCTCGGCGAAGATCGCCGGCATCGCCGCTTCCATCGACGGCGCCGGATCGCCCATCTTTTCGCGCATCGCCTCGGTCAGGCTCTGCGGCGTGCGGATGCCGGCCACCACGTCCTCGCCCTGCGCGTTGATCAGGAACTCGCCGTAATAGGCGTTCTCGCCGGTCGACGGATCGCGGGTGAAGGCGACCCCGGTGGCCGAGGTCTCGCCCATGTTTCCGAACACCATCGCCTGCACGTTCACCGCCGTGCCCCAGCTTTCGGGGATGTCGTGCAGATTGCGGTAGACGATGGCGCGTTCGCTCATCCAGCTGTCGAACACCGCGCCGATGGCGCCCCATAACTGCTCGCGCGGGTCGGACGGGAACGGCCGGCCCAGCTCGCGCGCCGCGGCGGCCTTGAACAGCTCCACCACCGCGCGCCAGTCGTCGGCCGACAATTCCGTATCCAGCGCGAAATCGCGCTCTTCCTTGTAGGTCTCCAGAATGTCCTCGAACAGCGCGTGGTCGAGGCCGAGGACGACATCGGAATACATCTGGATGAAGCGGCGATAGCTGTCATAGGCGAAGCGCGGATCCTCGGACAGCGCCGCCAGCCCCGCCGCCGTCTCGTCATTGAGGCCGAGGTTCAGAACCGTATCCATCATCCCCGGCATCGAGGCCCGCCCGCCGGAGCGCACGGAGACCAGCAAGGGGCTGGCCGGATCGCCGAAGCGCTTGCCGGTCGCTTCCTCCACCTTGGCCAGCGCCGCCTCCACCTCCTCGGTCAGGCCTTCGGGATAGGCGCGGTCATTGGCGTAGAAGGCGGTGCAGACCTCTGTGGTGATGGTGAAGCCCGGCGGCACCGGCAGGCCCAGCCGCGCCATCTCGGCCAGGTTCGCCCCCTTGCCGCCCAGCAGCGCCTTCATCCCCGCCTCGCCCTCGGCGGTTCCGTCGCCAAAGGCGTAAACCCGTTTCGTCGCCTCGCCGCTCATCGCGTCCGGTCCTCGATTTGGTTCCGTTTCATCAGTGCCGCGGCGCACGCTGGCGCGCTCCGCCAACCCTCCCTCCCCTCGATGGGGAGGGTCCGTCCCCGGCCTTGAGCCGGGGGCGGGGGAGGGGTGATCTGCGCTGCTGATGACGGGCTGACGCCGTGACGGCGCGCCATCAGCAAGCCTTGTTCTTCAGCGCCCCGCCAACACCCCTTCCGGCCGCTTCGCGGCCACCTTCCCCATCGAGGGGAAGGAGGACGCAAACTCGCCGGCCGCAAGCCCCGCATCCCCCTACCCCTCGATGCGGCCGAAATCGGCCACGGCGGCGGCGGCGGCGCGGATGCGCGACAGCAGGCGCAGCCGGTTGGCGCGCAGCTTCGCGTCGTCCGCATTCACCGTCACGGAATCGAAAAACGCATCCACCGGGGCGCGCAGGGCCGCCAGCGCCGCCATCGCGGCGGCGAAATCCTCGGCCTGCACGGCCTTGCGCGCCGCCGGAACCGCCTGCGCCAGCGCGGCGATCAGCGCCTTTTCCTCCGCCTGCGGCGGGGCTTTCAGATACGCCGCCTCCGGCTCGGCGTCGTAGGAGGCGCCGTCCTTCTTCTCCTCGATCTTCAGAATGTTCGCCGCGCGCCGGTAACCGGCCAAAAGGGCCGCGCCGTCCTCGGTGTCCAGAAACGCCTGCAGCGCGCGCGATTTCGCGGTGACGCGCACCAGATCATCATCACCCAGAGCGAACACCGCATCGATCACGTCGTGGCGTATGCCCTCATCGCGGAGGTGAACTTTGAGACGGTCAGCGAAGAAGGAGAGGAGGTCGTTTCGAATGCGAGAGATTAGAAGTTCGCGGCATTCGTCGTGCCATCGGATTGTCTCATCTCGATCCGATGTTTTGGGTGGTTTTCGGGTAAATTCCCCAAGCGTCGTTCGATGATATTCGTCGCCAAACTTAACATCCATATAGGGCCAAGCCTTTTGGATGGCGTGCTCCGTCCCAGACCGCTCGATCACGCCTTCAACACCAACATCGTCAAACCATGCTGAAATCGTGTCGCCTAGCGAAACTTGAACATTCGTCGCGTGACTTATCCTGATCACCCCCAGCGCCGCGCGTCTCAGCGCAAACGGGTCCTTCGAGCCGGTGGGTTTTTCGTCGATGGCCCAGAAACCGACGAGGGTATCCAGCTTGTCGGCAAGCGCCACGGCGGCGCTGACCGGCGCCGTGGGAACGGCGTCGCCAAGCCCCTGAGGTTTGTAGTGATCCCTGATAGCATCTGCGACGGCTATCGCTTGTTTGGCTTCGCTCCCCTGAACGCCGATTGAGGCATCATGGGTGAATGCACTAGGCCCAACCGATGCGACATACAGGCCATGACTATGACGATGTAGGTAACGCCCCATCACGCCCTGAAGCTCCGGAAACTCATAGACCATTTCCGAGACCAGATCGGCCTTGGCCAGTTTCGCCGCCCGCTCGGCCAGTTCCGGGTCGGCGCCCACCGCCGGGGCCAGCTCGCGCGCCAGCGCCGCCACCCGCGCCGTCTTGTCGGCCATGCTGCCCAAATCGTTGTGGAAGGTGACGGCGGAGAGCTTTTCCGCCATCGCAGACAGGCCTGTCGCCCGGTCATTGTCCCAGAAATAGCGGGCGTCGTTCAGCCGCGCCGACAGCACGCGGGCGTTGCCGGCGGCGATGGCCTCACCCCCGTCCGGCGCGACCTGGTTGGCGATGACGACGAATTTCGGGGCGAGCGCGCCGGTTTCCGGATCGCGCACCGCGAAATATTTCTGGTGCGTCTTCATGGAAAGGCGGACCGCCTCTGGCGGCAGGTCCAGAAACTCCGCCGCCATGTCGCCCAGCAGCGCGACCGGCCATTCGGCGAGGCCCGCCAGTTCGGCCAGCAGGCCCTCGTCCTCGAGCAGCTCCAGACCGGCGTTCGAACATACGGCCCGCGCCTGTTCGAGGATGATGCGTTTGCGCTCCCCGGCGCGCAGGATCACATGCCCCTTCTCGCGCAGGGTTTTTTCATAATCCGCGAAGTCCTTGACCACGAACGGCCCCGGCCCGTGAACGCGGTGGCCCTCGGTCTCATTTCCGGCCTTGATGCCGAACACCTCGGCCGGAACCACGGCGCCGCCGAACAGGCACAGGATGCGGCGCAGGGGGCGCACCCAGCGCTGGGCGCGCGCGCCCTCGCCGAACTTCATCGATTTCGGCCATGGAAAACCGCGCGCGATGGCGGGCACCGCCTCGGCGATCACGTCCGCCGTTTTCCGCCCCGGCCGTCCGATCACCGCGACGTAATACGGCCCCTTGCCGTCATCGCGCGTTTCGCACTGCTCAAGGCTGTCCAGCCCGGCGGAGCGCAGAAAACCCTCTATCGCCTTGTCCGGCGCGCCCTGTCGCGGGCCCTTGCGCTCCTCGCGCACGGCCTCGGTCGCCTCGGGCAGGCCCTCGACCACCGCCGTCAGCCGCCGCGGCCCGGCGAAGGTTTCAAGGCTGTCCCATTGCAGGCCCGCCTGTTCCAGCGCCTCGCCCAGCAGGCGGGCAAGATCGCCCTCGGCCCGCGCCTGCATCCGCGCCGGGATCTCCTCTGACAGTATTTCAAGCAGAAGCTGGGCCATCAGCGCGTCCCCGCCATCTGGAACCCTCGCCCTTCGTGGCCCGCTTCGCGAGACTCCTCAGGGTGAGGGTGAAAACGCCAACACCCCTCATCCTGAGGTGCGATGCGCCGCAGGCGCAGAGCCACGAAGGACGAGGGGACAAGGTCAGGCGCGCCAGCCATGAGGGCGCCGGCGATTCCCACCCCTCCCCCGGCCTGCGGCCGGACCCTCCCCGTCAAGGGGAGGGATGAAAGGATCGCGCCCGCAAGGCTCATCGCGCGTCCTCCGCCGCCACCCAGGCCTCGGCGCAGCCCCTGGCCAGATCGCGCACCCGCGCGATCCAGCCCGCGCGCTCGGCCACCGAAATCGCCCCGCGCGCATCGACCAGGTTGAACAGGTGCGACGCCTTCAGACAGAAGTCATAGGCCGGCAGCGGCAAGGGCGGCGACAGCGCCAGCAGCGCCTGGCACTGGCGCTCGGCGGCCTTGAAGCCCTCGATCAGCGTCTCGACGTCGGCATGTTCGAAATTGAAGGCCGAGAACTGGCGCTCGTTCTCCAGAAACACCTCGCCATAGCTCAGCCCGGCGCCGTTAAAATCGAGGTCATAGACATTGTCGACGCCCTGCACATACATGGCCAGGCGCTCCAGCCCATAGGTCAGCTCGCCCGATACCAGCGCCACGTCCAGCCCGCCGACCTGCTGGAAATAGGTGTACTGGCTGACCTCCATGCCGTCGCACCACACCTCCCAGCCCAGCCCCCAGGCGCCGACGGTGGGGTTTTCCCAGTCGTCCTCCACGAAGCGCACGTCGTGCAGCGCGCGGTCGACGCCGATGGCGTCCAGCGATCCCAGATAAAGCTCCTGCAGATCGGCCGGGGACGGCTTCAGGATCACCTGGAACTGGTAATAGTGCTGCAGCCGGTTGGGGTTCTCGCCATAGCGCCCGTCGCCGGGCCGCCGCGAGGGCTGGACATAGGCGGCGCGCCACGGGCGGGCGCCCAGCGAGCGCAGCGTGGTCGCCGGGTGCAGCGTGCCCGCCCCCACCTCGACGTCATAGGGCTGTAGAATCGCGCAGCCCTGATCGCCCCAGTAATGCTGGAGAGTCAGGATAAGGTCCTGAAAGCTCAGGGGTTTGCCAGCTTTCGCGGCCATGCGTGACCAACCTTGCGATCCGCCGGCGAAAGGGCCTTCGCAGGCGCGGAAAATTTCGCGGACCCTAGGCGGCGGACCTGCGCTAATCAAGCGTCCGGACCGCCCTTGTCTACAGCCCCCAGCGCGCCCAGGCGGCGCGGGATTCGACGGCCGCGACCAGCTGTTCCGACAGGCCGCCGGTCAGCCGCGCCAGCAGCCCCGGTTTCGGCCCCGGCACGGCGGCGATGCGCACCTTGTCGCCATAGCGCCGGCGCAGAACGCTGCGCGCCTCGCCGAGGGAGTCGGCGAGGCCGGCTTTCAGCGCCTCGACGCCGACATAGACCTCGCCCTCGAACAGGTCGGCGTCCTTCGGGTTCAGCTTCTCGCTGCGGCGCTCGCGCACCAGTTCGGCGAAGTCCTCGTGGATGCGCTGCATGATGCGCTGCAGCCGCGCCTTCTGGGTCTCGTCCTCGGGCGAGAACGGGTCGGCCAGCGCCTTCAGCTTGCCGGCGGTCTTCAGCCGCCGCTCCACCCCCAGCCTGGCCATCGCCTCGTTGAAGCCGAACCCGGCCGAGACGACGCCGATCGAGCCGATGATCGAGCCGGGGTCGACGATGATCTCGTCGCCCGCGCAGGCGATCATGTAGCCGCCGGAGGCGGCGACGTCCTCGCAGAACACCAGCACCGGTTTCTTCTTCTCTTCGCTGAGCGCCCGGATGCGGTCATGGATCAGCCGCGCCTGCACCGGGCTGCCGCCGGGGGAGTTGATGACGATGGCCACGGCCTGCGCCTTTTTCGGCGCGAAGGCGCGGTCGAGCATTTTCTCGACGCCGTTGAGCGACAGGTTGCGGCCGCCGCGCGGGCCGGCGCCCTCAGGCGCGATCACCCCTTCCAGCCGCACCAGCGTCACCAGCGGCGCCTTGCCGCCGGTCAAACGGCGAAAGGGAGCGGCGAGCAGCGATCCGATACGCGAGAGAAATCCGGTCATGCCTTCCCTGTCCCCGCTGCCGCGCCGTCCGTCAAGCCATGGCCAGCGCGGCGCGTCCGCGCAGGATCGCCTCGGCCCCGGCGGAATACTTGCCGCCCGCATCGTCGTGAAGAACCAGCGGCGGCAGCAGCGTCAGCGGCCCCCGGCTCCCCAGCCGCGCCGTGACGATCACCCGCTTGGCCGGCTGATCGGCGCGCGGATGCACGGGCTTTACCGCCACATCGCCGAACCGGCCGTCCAGCAGCCCCAGGATCTCCGCCAGCCGGCCGGCGCGATGGATCAGCGTCAGCCGCCCCTTCGGCTTCAGCGCCCCGGCGGCGGCGGCGATCCAAACCGGCAGCGGCGCGGCGCCGGACAGGTGCGCGGCGCGTTTTTCAGGCCTGGGGGGCCGGATGGCGCCTGGAGTGTCAAAGAAAGGGGGGTTGAAGAATACCTGGTCGAAGGATGTTTTGACCAATAGAGCCCCCACGTCGTCCTGCAGGATATCCACGCGATCCGCCATGCCGTTCGCCGCGGCGTTGTCGCGCGCCAGGGCGGCCATGGCCGGGTCTTTCTCCACGCCCGTGAAACGGCCGTCAGGCAGGCGGAAAGCCGCGCACAGCAAGGCCGCCCCGGCCCCGCAGCCAAGCTCCAGCAGCCGTTCTTGTCCGCGCGCCGGAAGCGCCGCGGCCAGCAGCACGGCGTCGATCCCGGCGCGGTAGCCGTCCACGGACTGGCGCAGGCGCACGCGCCCGTCCAGAAAGGCGTCCGCAGTCACCGGGCGCCCTCGCCTGGATAGGCTTCGGCCAGCAGTTGGCGCGCTTCGTCGGCGTCGTCGTCATCGACCATCAACCGCTTGCGTATAAAGGGTATTCCGCCGCCCAGCATGCTGGCCATGCCCGCGTCCAGAACCACGCTGTCGATTCCGGCGCCGGCCAGCATGGCCTGCGCCCAGGACAGCTTCACGGGGTCGGAGGTGCGCAGAATTTCCTTCACGATCTTGTTTCCCCTGCGGCGATCAGCGGCGGCGCCCGCCGCTTGCCGCAGGCGGGGCCGCTCCATATTGTCCGGGGGGTTATAACGGGCTTCAAGGGAAATCGGGGCTTGGACATCAGCGTCAGGACCAGCCCGGCCGAATCGGCCAGGGGCGGCGCCGCCGAGCGCCTGTCGGCGATGGCGCATGACGACATGCGCCGCGTCGATGCGCTGATCCTGGAGCGCATGGGCAGCCCGGTTCCGCTGATCCCGAAGCTGGCGCGCTATCTGGTCGAGGCCGGGGGCAAACGCATCCGCCCGCTGATCACCCTCGCCGCCGCGCGGATGCTGGACTATGACGGCGACGCGCATCTGAAACTGGCCGCCGCCGTGGAGTTCATCCACACCGCCACCCTGCTGCACGACGATGTGGTCGACGAAAGCGACCTACGCCGCGGGCGCAGATCGGCCAATGTCGTCTGGGGCAACGCGCCCAGCGTGCTGGTCGGCGATTTCCTGTTCGCGCGCGCCTTCATGCTGATGGTCGACGCCGGCTCTCTGGACGCGCTGCATGTGCTGTCGCGCGCCGCCAGCATTATCGCCGAGGGCGAGGTGCGCCAGCTGGCCGCCAAGGGCGATCCTGATATAGGCGTCGAGGCTTATATGACGATTATCGGGGCCAAGACCGCCGCCCTGTTCGCCGCCGCCGCCGAGGTTCCGGCCATCGTCGCCGGGCGCGGCCGGGAAGAAGCCGAAGCGCTGGAGACTTATGGCCGCGAACTGGGACTGGCCTTCCAGCTGGTCGACGACATGCTGGATTATGGCGGGCTGTCGGACAAGCTCGGCAAGTCGGTGGGCGACGATTTCCGCGAAGGCAAGGTGACGCTGCCGGTGGCGCTGGCCGTGCGGAATGCCGATGCGGACGAGCGCGCCTTCTGGGAGCGGGTGATCCGCACCCGTGAGCAGCGCGACGGCGATTTCGACCATGCCCTGGCGCTGATCCGCCGTCACGGCGCGCTGGAGGCGACGCTTGAAAAGGCGCGCGAACACGCCCGCGCCGCGCAGCATGCGCTCAGCATCTTCCCCGGCAATACCTGGCGCGAGAGCCTGTCGGACCTCGCCGGTTTCGTAGTCGACCGGGCTTACTGATTACTGATTGATATCGAGGCCTTGCGCCTTCGCAGCCGCACGCACCCGTGCGTGCAGGAAGACCGCCGTCGTCAGCGCCAACAGAAAAGCCGCCAGCGGCGCCAGCCCGCCGATCCGGTCCGCGGCCAGCGCCAGCCCGGCGCAGGCGGCGGCCAGCCCGGCCCAGACCAGCGCCGTTTTCGGATGGCTCCACCCCATGCGGATCAGCAGCTGGTAAGCGTGGGCGCGGTGCGCCTCGCCCAGCCGCGTCCCGGCCCGCGCCCGCGCCAGCAGCGTGAGCAGCACGTCTGCCAGCACCGGCGTCGCCAGCAGCGCAGCGAGCCACGGCGAACCCGGCGCGGTCCCGGCCCAGGCCAGCGCCGCCGCTGCAAAACCGCCGCCCGCCGCCAGCGAACCAGCGTCGCCCGCGAACACCCGCGCTTTCGGCGCATTCCAGACGGCGAAACCGGCCAGCGCCGCGGCCAGCGCCAGCGCGAACAGGCCCGGCCCGGTTTGCGGGCCGGCCAACAGGGCGAGGCCAAGCGCGGCCGGGATCAGCGCCCCGGCCATCAGCCCATCGGCGCCGTCCATGAAATTCACTGCGTTGACCAGGGTGAATACCCACAACGCCGAACCGAACAGCGCCAACAGATAGGGCATCGCCCCGAAACCAATATCGTCCGCCGGGCCCGCCACTGCGGCGCACAACACGGCGACAAGGGCGATAGCGGCGAACTTCGCCTGGGTGTCCAGCACGAACATGTCGTCGAGCAGACCAAGCGCGCCGAGCGCGGCGGCGACGGCGAGCAGCACCGCCAGACCCGGCGCAGGCGCCGCGATGGCTGCGGCGAGCCCCGCCGCGCCAAGACCGGCGACCACGCCCAGCCCGCCGGCGCGCGGCGTCGGGGCGTCATGGCTGGAGCGGTCATTCGGACGATCCATCAGCCCGGCGCGCAGGATCATGAGTGTCACCAGCGCAGAGACTGCGACCCCGGCGCCGGTTATCGCCGCCAGCCCTGCCGTCATGATCTCGCCCCCTGCAAAGTCACCGCCTGCGCCATCCAGTCCCGCCGCGCGGCGCGGATCGTTTTCTCTGCAATCTGCGCCGCTTCCAGCTTGTCGAATACCCCGAAACACGCCGAACCCGAACCACTCATGCGCACCAGCCGCACGCCGGGCTGACGCGCCAGCATGGTCAGGCAGGTGCGTATGACCGGCGCCAGCGCCTCGGCGGCGGTCTGGAGGTCATTGCGCTGCGCCGCCAGCCAGGCCAGCGCGGTCTGCGGGTCGTTCGTATCCGGCGGCGCGGCGGTTTCAGCCAGCGGCGGCGAGCTGGCGTCGAACGCCGCGAACACGTCCGCCGTCGACAGCGAAACGCCGGGAAACACGATCACCGCCGGCAGGTCCGGCCAGCGCCGCAGCAGGTCGATTCGCTCACCGATTCCCCGCATGCGCAGCGGGCGCGACCAGACGCAGGCCGGCACGTCGGCGCCGAAGCCGGCGCCGATACGGGCGAGATCGCTTATGGACAAGTCCAACGCCCAAAGCCGGTTCAGAAGCCGCAACGACGCCGCCGCGTCCGCCGAGCCGCCGCCGAGACCTGCGCCCGCCGGCAGGCGTTTGTCCAGGGTCAGCGCCGCGCCTCTGTCAGTTCCCACCGCCGTCTGCAGGGCGCGCGCGGCGCGGTTGACCAGATTGTCCGCCCCCGCCGGGATGTCCGCCGAGCCGGTAATGTGAAGGGCAAGCCTTTCGGCCGGTTCGGCCGACAGCGCATCGCCCCAGTCCGCGAACACGACCACGCTGTCGAGCGGGTGGTAACCGTCGTCCCGCACCGCTCCGCAGCGCAGCGTCAGGTTCACCTTCGCAGGCGCGGATTCGGAAATCATTGTACGGCGGAAGCGCCGCCCCCGGAGGCGGGGGCGGGCGCAGCGGATTCAGGCAGGCCGTTTTCCAGCCGGTCCTCCAGTTCCGCGCGCAAATCCACCTCCGGATCCAGCGATAGCGCGCGGCGCCACTGGAAGCCCGCCTCCAACCGCCGCCCGACCCGCCAGTAGGCGTCGCCGAGATGAGAATTGACCACTGGGCTGTCGGGGCTGAGCGCGGCGGCGCGCTCCAGCGCCTCCACCGCCTCCTCATAGCGCCCCAACGCGTAATGCGCCCAGCCGAGGCTGTCGATGATATGCCCGGCCGCGGGGCGCAGTTCGGCGGCGCGGCGGATCATCTCGAAAGCGAGCTCCAGATGCTCACCGCGCTCCACCCAGACATAGCCGAGATAGTTGAGGATGCCCGGTTCGTCGGGCTCCAGCTCCAGCGCTGCCAGGAATTCGGTCTCCGCCTCCTCCCAACGGTCTGTGCGCTCCAGACAAACACCGCGGAAATAGTGGAACCGCCAGGACGACGGGTCGCCCGCGGTTTCACGCGCGGTGATTACGGCGGCGTAGTGCTGCGCCGCCTCGGCGCATTCGTCTGTGGCGCGCAGCAGATCCGCCAGCAGCAGGCGCGCCTCCTCGGCGCCGGTCTCGCGCCACAGCGCGCGCGCCTGCGGCAGCGCCTGCTCCACCATGCCCGTACGCGCCAGCAGCATCACCCGGTCGGACTGCGCTGGCAGGCGGAAGGGGCCGGGCGGCACTGCCGCGTATTCGGCCAGGGCCGCCTCGGTCAGGCCAATGCGCTCCAGCGTGCCGGCGAGCAACACGCCGGTCGCGGCGTAGTCCGGGTCCAGCCGCTGGGCGAGGCGCAGATAGATGACACTGAGGTCCATGTCCGCCTCGCTGGCCAGCCATGCGGCCGGACCGAACACCGCCCGCGCGGCGCCCACCGGCGCGGTCAACCGCGGCGGGCGGCCACGGCGCTGCGCGCGATCGCGCGCCACGACAAGGCTGGTCTCGCCGGCGGCGTTGGCGAGATAGGATTCATACAGCGCGATGGCGTCGGCGCGGCGGCCGCGGCGCTCCAGGAAGGTTCCGTACAGCTCGGTCGAGAACCGGCGCAGCGGCGAGCCCGCCAGCGCCGAACGGTATTCGCTCTCCGCCTCTTCGTGAAGCCCGGCGTATTCCAGCAGCATCGCCCGGTGCATGCTGAGAAAAGCGGCGCTGAAGCCCGGCGCCTGCAGTGCGCGGGCGCGGGCCAGCGCCTCGTCGCGGGCGCCGCGCCCGGCCAGCGCCCAGTCGGACAGAATCTCGGACAGATAGGCGTTGAACGGACCGAAGCCTTCGGCTGGCAGCAGGGCCAGCGCCTCCTCATAGCGGCGGCGGGCGACCGCGTCGGCAGCCAGATAGAGACGCGCGGTGCGGCTGTCGTCACCACCTTCCAGCGCCGCGCGCCCAGTGACGGCGGCGCTCTGCAACTGGCCCGCCATCAGGTCGGCCAGAAAGGCGCGTTCGGCCAGATAGGATTCACCGGGGGCGAGGCTTGCCGCGCGGCCGTAATACTCGGCTGCGCCGCTGGCGTCGCGTTGTGCGCCAGCGTAGCGAGCAGCGAGGAATGCCCCATAGGGCGAAGCGGCGGTCTCGGCTAGCGGCGCGGGAGGCGTGGCGCAGGCCGTCAGCAGCAGCGCCGGCGCCGTCAGCAGGATCAGCAATCGTCTTCGCATCATGCGGCCATGCTGGGGCCGCGGGCCGCGCCGCGCAAGGCCGCAGCGCCGCTTACATGTTGGCGTACATCGGCCCGCCGCCGCCTTCCGGCGTCGTCCAGTCAATATTGCGGTTCGGGTCCTTGATGTCGCAGGTCTTGCAGTGCACGCAGTTCTGGGCGTTGATCACGAAGCGCTTGCCGCCCTCAGCCTCCGCATCGTCCACCCATTCATAGACCCCGGCCGGGCAATAGCGGCTGGAGGGTCCGGAGAACACCGCCCATTCCGAGGCCTGCGTCTGCGGGTCTTTCAGCTTCAGGTGGACCGGCTGGTCCTCCTCGTGATTGGTGTTGGAGATGAAGACCGAGGACAGCCGGTCGAAGGTCAGCACGCCGTCGGGCTTCGGATAATCGATCGGCTGGTGCTTTTCGGCCGGTTCGGTGGCTTCGGCGTCGGTTCCGCCATGGCCCATCGTGCCGAAGGGGGACCAGCCGAACAGCGTGTTCAGCCACATGTCCATGCCGCCCAGCACCACGCCCCAGAAGGCGCCGAACTTCGTCCACAGCGGCTTGACGTTGCGGACTTTCTTCAAGTCCTTCGCCGTCCAGCTCGCCTCATAGGCGGCCTGATAGGCGATAAGCGCGTCGCCCGCCCGCCCCTCCTGTAAGGCGGCGAAAGCGGCCTCGGCCGCCAGCATGCCGGTCTTCATCGCGTTATGAGTGCCCTTGATGCGCGGCACGTTCACAAAACCGGCCGAACAGCCGATCAGCGCGCCGCCGGGGAAGACCAATTCCGGAACCGACTGGAAGCCGCCCTCGGTGATCGCCCGCGCGCCGTAGGACAGGCGCTCGGCCCCCTCGAACACGCCGCGGATCTTCGGATGGGTCTTGAAGCGCTGGAATTCGCCAAACGGCGACAGATACGGGTTCTTGTAGTTCAGGTGCACCACGAAACCGACCGAGACCAGGTTGTCGCCCCAGTGATAGAGAAAGCTGCCGCCGCCGGTCTTCGCGTCCAGCGGCCAGCCCATAGTGTGCTGGACCAGTCCGGATTTGTGGTTCTCCGGCTTCACGCGCCACAGCTCCTTCAGGCCGAGGCCGAATTTCTGCGGCTCGCGCCCCTCGGACAGGCCGAAGTGGTCGATCAGTTTCTTGGCCAGCGAACCGCGCGCGCCCTCGGCGATCAGCACGTACTGGCCGCGCAGTTCCATCCCCGGCTGGAAGCCGTCCCGCGGTTTTCCGTCGCGGCCTACGCCCATGTCGCCTGTGATGACGCCCCTGATGACACCGTCCTCCTCGATCAGATCCGCCGCCGGGAAACCGGGATAGACCTCCACCCCCAGCGCCTCGGCCTGTTCGGCCAGCCATTTGCAGACATTGCCCAGCGAGGCGATGTAGCAGCCATGATTGTTCATCAGCGGCGGAAACATCAGGTTCGGAAACCGGAAGGCGCCCGTCGCGGTCAGCGACAGGAAATGATCGGCCTTGACCGGATCGTTCAGCGGCGCGCCTTTTTCCTTCCAGTCCGGGATCAGTTCGTTCAGCGCCTTCGGGTCGATCACCGCGCCGGACAGGATATGGGCGCCGATCTCGGCTCCTTTCTCCAGCACCGCGACGCTGACCTCCGCCCCGGCCTCGTTCGCCAGCTGTTTCAGGCGGATGGCGGCCGAGAGCCCCGCCGGGCCGCCGCCGGCGATGACAACGTCATAGTCCATCGACTCGCGCTGGATTCTATCCTCGCTCATGTCTGGCTCCTTCCACGCCCGCCTTTGCGCTATCCCGCCAGGCGGTCTTAGCCTACCATCCACCGTCCATCTAGGGCGCGTTCGCGCATAGTCCGCCATCGAAACCGCACGCCATGACCGCCATTGAAGCCGACGACCGCAAAGCCCTGCAAAGCCTGCTCGGCTGGTGGGCGGATGCCGGCGTGGACCCGGACCTGGCGCCGGAGGAGACGCGCCCGGCGCCCCGGGCGTTCGAACGCCGTCCGCCGCCCGCGCCGACGCCGCGCGCCCGGCCCGCCCCGCCCCCTGCGACGGCCGCCGCCGCCCGCGCCGCCGGGTTCGGCGGCGCCGATGCCGATCCCTCCGACGCCCGCAAGCTGGCCGGCGCGGCGAAAACGCTGGATGAACTGAAGGCGGCGCTTGAAGCCTTCGACGGCTGCGCCCTGAAGCGCACGGCCCGCAGCACCGTCTTCGCGCGCGGAAACCCCGAGGCCGCGGTGATGGTCGTCGGCGAGGCGCCGGGGCGGGAGGAGGACGAACAGGGCCTGCCCTTCGTCGGCCGCTCGGGCCAGTTGCTGGACCGCATGTTCCGCGCCATCGGGCTGGACCCGGGGCGCGACCTCTACGTCTCCAACATCGTCAACTGGCGCCCGCCGGGAAACCGCAACCCGACGCAGGAGGAGACGGCGCTGTGCCTGCCCTTCATCGAACGGCATGTGGCGCTGGCGCGGCCGAAAGTGCTGGTGCTGGCCGGCGGGGTGCCGGCGCAGGCGCTGCTGCGCGCCTCGACCGGCATCATGCGTTTGCGCGGCCGCTGGGCCGACTACCGGATCAAGGACGCGGATTTCCAGCCCGCGGACCATATTCCCGCCCTGCCCATCTTCCACCCCGCCTTCCTGCTGCGGCGGCCGATGGAAAAACGCGCCGCCTGGCGCGACCTGCTGATGCTGCAGAAAAAGCTGGAAGCGCCGGGCTAGCCACGCGCCGCTCTCCAGCCCTGCCAACGCAAACTGACACAGACAGTTCGTGTTCTTGATTTGTTCGGATTATAGGATCATAATCCGAACATCATGACCAAAAGCGGAAAACCTGTCATCACCCCCGGCCCCAACCCGCTGCCGCCGCCGCTGCGTCCGCCGGGGCGCGGGGCGGTGTCGAACGCCACAGGCCGGTTCGAGCCGGTGAAGTACGAACCTTTCGACGACGGCTGGACGGCGGAAGACCCGGCGCCGAAACAATTGCGCACGGTGCTGGTGAAGGACGCCTCGCGCACCATCATCAGCCGCAATGACTCGCCGGACATCAGCTTTTCCCAGTCCATCAACCCCTTTCGCGGCTGCGAGCATGGCTGCATCTACTGCTACGCCCGGCCCAGCCACGCCTACTGGGGCTATTCGCCGGGGCTGGATTTCGAGAGCGTGATCTTCGTCAAGCCCGAGGCCCCGGCGCTGCTGGAAAAGACCCTGCTCAACCCCCGCTACCGTCCGGTTCCCGTCGTCATCGGCGCCAACACCGACCCCTACCAACCCATCGAGCGCAAACTGCAAACCACGCGCGAGTTGCTGAAGGTTCTGTCGCGCTTCAACCATCCGGCCAGCTTCATCACCAAATCGGCCCTGTGCCTGCGCGATCTCGACATCCTGGCCCCGATGGCGGCGAAGGGGTTGGTGCGCGCCGCGGTCTCCGTCACCACGCTGGACCGCAGGCTGGCGCGGGACATGGAGCCGCGGGCGGCGACGCCGCAAAAACGGCTCGACGCCATTCGCGGACTGAACGCGGCCGGCGTGCCGGTGACGGTGATGGCCGCGCCGATGATCCCGGCGCTGAACGACCGTGAACTGGAGACGATACTGGAGACGGCGAAGGAGGCCGGGGCCAGCGGCGCCGGCTATGTGCTGCTGCGCCTGCCCTACGAGATCAAGGACCTGTTCAAGGAGTGGCTGGCCGCCGCGCGGCCGGACGCCGCCGCCCATGTCATGTCGCTGATCCGCCAGTGCCGCGGCGGCAAGGACTATGACGCGACATGGGGCAAGCGCGGCCGCGGCGACGGCCCGTACGCGGCGATGCTGGCCAGGCGCTTCCGCAAGGCGGTGGAGCGTCTGGGGCTGAACCGTCCCGGCCCCGGCCTGCGCACCGATTTGTTCGAACGGCCGCTGTCGACCGCCGGACAGCCGAGTCTGTTCTAGGGTCAGGACCCTAAAAACTCAGGAAGCCGAGGCCGCGCCCAGCCGCACCACCTTGCCGGAGACAGTGAAGGCCTTTCTGTGCGGCGGGCTGGCGCCGAAATAGGCCGGGGCCTCGCCCGGGGTCACCGGCGGAGCAATCAGATAACCCTGCACCTCGGTGCAGCCCAGTTCGCGCAGGAAGGCCAGCTCCGCCGCCGTCTCAACACCCTCGGCGACGACGCCGACGCCGAGATCGCTGGCCAGCGACACCGTGGCCCGCACGATGGCGCGCGATTCCCGGTTCTCCGCCATGCCGGAGACGAAGCTGCGGTCGATCTTGATCTTGTCGAAAGGAAAGCTGCGCAGATAGCTCAGCGAGGAATAGCCGGTGCCGAAATCATCCATGGCGATGCGAACGCCCAGCGCCTTCAGCCGCGCCAGCATACGCCGGGCGCCGGTCTCGTCGGCGATCAGCACGCCTTCGGTGATCTCCACCTCCAGCCGCGCCGGGTCCAGCCCCGTGGCCTTCAGCGCCTGTTCGACGCACAGAGCGAGATTGCCGCGCCTGAATTGCGCCGGGCTGACATTGACGGCGACACGGATCGGCCACGGCCAGCGCGACGCCTCGCGGCAGGCCTCGTGCAGCACCCATTCGCCCATAGGCAGAATCAGGCCGGTCTCCTCGGCCAGCGGAATGAACTCGTCCGGGCCGACGCGGCCGCGCTCGGGATGATTCCAGCGCACCAGCGCCTCGAAGCCGGCGATCTCGCCGGTGGCGGTCAGCGCCTGCGGCTGGTAGCGCAGCTCCAGCTCGCCCTGCTCGATGGCGGCGCGCAAATCCTCTTCCTGGCGGCGGCGCTCGCGCAGCGCCGCATCCATCGCCGGTTCGAAAAGCCGTAATCCTCCGCGCGACTCTTCCCGGGCGCGGTCCAGCGCGATGCCGGCATGGCGCATCAGCACGCCCGCCTCCTCACCGTCGCCGGGGAACATTGCGAGACCGGCCGTGGCGCCGGCGCGCAGCGCGACGCCCTCGATCTCGTAAGGCGCGGCCATGTCCTCCAGCAGCAGCTCGGCGAAAGCCGCCGCCGCCTTCGGGTTCGAGACACCCGGCAGCAGGACGGCGAATTCGTCGCCGCCCAGCCGCGCCGCCAGCGCTCCGGGCGGCAGCCGCCGCCGCAGGCGGTCCGCCGCCATGACCAGCAGCGCATCTCCGAACCCGTGGCCGTGCAGGTCGTTGACGCTTTTGAATCCGTCCAGATCCATGCACATCACCGCCGCGTGCCGGCCCTCGCGCAGCGCCATCTCCAGCTCCGCCGCCAGCCCGTCCCGGAACCGCGCCCGGTTGGCCAGCCCGGTCAGCGGATCACGTTGCGCCAGATCGCGGATGCGCTCTGCGGCGGTTTCACGGTCGCGCGCATCGCGCAGGGCGAACACCCGCCGCGCGCCGCCCGCGGTCACCAGCGGTCGCGAAAGAATGTCGACAGGCAGGCTCTCGCCATCGGCCCGCCGCAGGCGGCAGGTAACCGGCTCTCCGTCGCGCGCGGCGCCAAGCACCGCCTGCGCATCCGGCTCGGCGAAATCCTCCAGCCGGCGTCCCAGCAGCGCCTTGCGCTCCACGCCCAGCAGATCGCACAGCCGGGCATTGGCGTCGATGATGCGTCCGTCCAGCTCCACCGCCACGCCCTCGAAACTGGCGTCGGCCAGCTCGCGCAGGCGGCGGCGCTCGTCGCTGCGGCGGGCGCTGAGATGCCGGTCGAAGATCGCGCCCATCAGGCCCGCGCCCAGCACAGCGATCGCCGCGAAAGCCACCGTCCAGGCCACGAGCACCCGCGACATCACCACGTCCGGCGCCGGAACCGTAGGATCAGCGACAAGATTGAGCGCGCCCATGCCGGTGAAATGCAGGCCGACCACGCCCAGAGTCAGCACCGCGGCCCCGGCCAGCGGCCGCGGCCGGGGCTCGCGCAGGATCAGCCGCGACGCCGCCGCACCCGCCGCCGCCGCGATCAGGGTCGAGGCGACGACCAGATCCGCCGCCCATTCAATGCGCGCCGCCGCGACCATGCCGGCCATGCCGGTATAATGCAGCACCACGACGCCGAGCCCGACCAGCGCGCCGCCCAGCAGCTGCGGAACCCGGCCGGCGCCCAGCACCGCCGCGGACCAGCCCAGACCAGCTATCACGATGCCGCTGGCCGCCGACAGCAGGGTCTGGGTCATGCCGAAGGCGATCTCCGGCCCGGGCGCATAGGCCAGCATGGCGATGAAGTGCACACCCCACACGCCGCCGCCGGTGGTGAAAGCGGCGCCGCCCAGCCACACGGCGCGCATCGCGCCGCGCGTTTCGGCGGCGCGGCGCACCGTCGCCGCCGCCGCGCAGGCGGCGAACACGCACAGCAGCCCGGCCAGCAGAACCAGGCGCAAATCGTGTTCGGTGACCAGGCAATCGATGACACGCAGCATGAGGAATCCGGTTCCGGCGCAGTTGGAAGCCTTCTAAACACGGACAGCGTGTAAACGGCGTTAGCGAACATGGTTAAGGGCGGGTCAATGATAATCGCCGGCGTTGACGAGGCCGGGCGCGGACCGCTGGCCGGACCGGTGGTCGCCGCCGCCGTGATCCTTGATCCCTTGCGGCCGGTTGCGGGGTTGAAGGATTCCAAGGCGCTGTCCCCCGCCCGCCGCATCGCGCTGGCGCAGGCGATCCGGGCGCAGGCGCGGGTCGGCGTCGGCGTCGCCGAACCTGAAGAGATCGACCGGCTGAACATTCTTCACGCCACGCTGGCGGCGATGACGCGCGCCGTGACCGCCCTGCCCGTCACGCCGGGGCTGGTGCTGGTCGACGGGAACCGCGCCCCCGCCCTGCCCTGTCCGGTGAAAACCATTATCGGCGGCGACCGGGAGGAGGCCGCGATCATGGCCGCCTCGATCATCGCCAAGACGCTGCGCGACGCGCTGATGGCCGCGGCGGAAGCGCGCTTTTCCGGATATGGCTTCGCCGCCCACAAGGGCTATCCGGCGCCAGCGCACCGGGCGGCGCTGGCCGCGCTCGGCCCGTGCCCGATCCACCGGCGCAGCTATGCGCCTGTGCGTGAAGCGATGGATTTAACCGCCCGTTAGGCCTGAGGGATTCCAATCAGCGGCCTGGATGGTGCGGGAGCAGGCCGTGCGCACGGAATTGCCGGTCGATCAGATTCTGGAAGGCGAGTGCGTGGCGGCGATGAAGCGCCTGCCCGATGCGTGCGTGGATCTGGTCTTCGCCGACCCGCCCTATAATCTCCAGCTTGGCGGCGAGCTGACCCGGCCTGACAATTCGCGCGTCGACGGCGTCGACGCCGAATGGGACCAGATCGGCGGCTTCGACGATTATGACCTGTTCACCTGGGCGTGGCTGGAGCAGGTGCGGCGCGTGCTGAAGCCGAACGGCGCCATCTGGGTGATCGGCAGCTATCACAACATCTTCCGCGTCGGCGGCATCTTGCAGGACGCCGGGTTCTGGATCCTGAACGACATCATCTGGCGAAAATCGAACCCGATGCCGAATTTCAAGGGCACGCGCTTCACCAACGCGCACGAGACCCTGATCTGGGCGGCGAAGACCAAAGACGCCAGGCCCACTTTCAACTACGCCGCCATGAAGGCGCTGAACGACGGCGTGCAGATGCGTTCGGACTGGACCTTACCGATCTGCACCGGCGCCGAGCGCCTGAAGGACGCAGAAGGCCGCAAGGCGCATCCGACGCAGAAGCCCGAAGCGCTGCTGCACCGGGTGCTGCTGTCGACCACCAGCCCCGGCGACATCGTGCTCGACCCGTTTTTCGGAACCGGCGCCACCGGCGCGGCGGCCAAGCGGCTGGGCCGGCGCTATATCGGCATCGAGCGCGACCCCGGCTATGTGCGGCTGGCGCGCGACCGGCTGGCCGCGATCAGCGCCGCCAGGCCGGGCAGCATCGACGTGACGCAGTCGAAACGCGCCGAACCGCGCATCCCGTTCGGCAACCTGGTCGAGGCCGGCCTGCTGCGCCCCGGCGACACGCTCTACTGCCCGAACGGCAAGCGCACGGCGCGCGTGCGCGCCGACGGCAGCATCATCGCCGGCGGCGAGGCGGGGTCGATCCACCAGGTCGGCGCCCGCGTACAACAGGCCCCGGCCTGCAATGGCTGGACCTTCTGGCACATCCGCGGCAAGGCCGGCCTGACCCCGATCGACGCCCTGCGCGAGAAGGTGCGCGCCGAGATGCGAGCCTAGGCGTCCGGTTTCCGGTCCTTCAGGTCCAGCGTGCCGAACAGCCAATCGGAAATCGGGTAGGTGATGTTGAAATTCGCCTTCGCCATAAGGCCGGGGCGGTGGTGGCGGCGGTGCAGTTCGCCCATCGCCTTCAGGCCCGGAACGCGGTGGATCCATGATCCTTCCTTGGCGTGCCAGGCGAAATGGAACAGCTCGTAATTGAGGAAATACGCCACCCCCGTGGCGACGAACAACAGCGCCACATTGGCGCTGAGCAGCCAGGCGATCAGGAAATAGGCCGGCAGGAAGAAAGCGCCCAGAAAGAACACGATCAGCACCGGCGGGAACAGCACGGCGAAATAATCCCTGCCCTGTTCCAGCGCCATTTCGTTTTCGGTGAAGAAGCGGTGGTGCTGGCGCGTATGGCGTTCATAGACGAGGCCGAGGCCGGGGCGCTTCTTGTGCATCACGAAGCGGTGGCCGAGATATTCCGACAGGTTGGAATAGAAAAAGGCCAGCGGAATGGTGAGCCACTCCAGCGGCTGCACATTATCCAGCCGCAGCACGCAGAACACGATCACGGCCAGGCTCGCCCCCGCCGTGAAGGCGAAATGCCCCGGGCCAGAATAGATGCGGCCAACCTTGTTCTTGCGATAATCAGCGCGGAAGGCGGCGGTTTCGGGCGTGAAATCCATGCCTTGAAGCTAGCGCCGCGCCGGGCGCCGCGTCCAGCGAAAGCCGGGCGGTGAAACCCCGTGCCGCCCGCAAAGCCGCGTGCTAGCCTTGCGCGCCGCTTCCAAGGCCGGGGAGAAAGCCATGAAAACCACCATCATCCGCATGATCGCGGCCGGGGGGCTGTGCGCCGCGTTCGCCGCCCACGCCGGCGCCCAGACGCCGGACGGCGCCCGTCACGGCAGCCAGATGGACATTCCGTTCGAGGAGCCGTTCCCCGGCGTCCGCTTCGGCACCGTCTGGGGCGATCGCGCCGCCGGGCCGCACGGCACCTTCGTGCAGTTCGCGCCGGGCGTGGCCTCGCCGCCGCACGCGCACAGCCATGACACCCATAATGTCGTCATCTACGGCGTGGTCGAGAACCCTTATGTGGGAGAGGAAAACCCGCCGCGCTTCACCGCCGGGGACCACTGGCTGGTTCCGGCGGGTGCGATGCATGTCACCGCCTGCGTTTCGGCGACGCCGTGCCTGTTCTACGTGCATCAGCACGGCCCGCACGACGTGATCATGGACGAAGGCGGCCCCGCGGCGGACTAGCGCGCCAGCAAGGCTTCCAGTTCGGCCCGTTCGGCCGCCGTCAGGTCCATACCCGCCGCGGCCCGGAAGCGGTCCTGAGCCTCGCCTTCGCGGCCCTGCGCCGCCAGCGCCCGGCCCCAGGCCAGGTGCAGCGCGCCCCAGCGCGGCGCGCGTTCGGCGGTGGCGCGATACTGGCGCGCGCGGCGCCGCGCCAGTCGCCCTGCGCGGCGAGCGCGTCGCCGAGGAATTTCAGCGGATCAGCCCAGCGGCGCGCGCCGGGCGGCCTCGCGCAGGGCCGCCGCCGCGCCGTCACGATCACCGCGCGCCAGCCGCGCCAGCCCCCAGGCCAGATCGGCGTCGGCGAGGCTGGGCGCCGCTTCGGAGGCGGCGGCGAACAGCGCGTCGGCCAGTTCATCCCGGCCCCGCGCCGCCGCAATATCGGCCCGTGCGATCATCACCGGATAGGCGTCTTCGGGCAGGCCCTGCAGCAGGGCCTCGCCGCCGTCCGGATCGCCGATGCGCGACATCGCCGCCGCCATGACCGGAGCGAGGTTCATCATCAGCTGTCCGCGAAACCCTTCCGGTATCTCCTCCACCGCCGCCAGCATGGCGGGCAGGGGCGCCAGCATCGTCCGCCAGTCGTGCTGAAAATACGCCTCCTGCGCCGCATAGAGATCGGCCATCGCCACGCCGGGAAGGAACTCGCCCTCGGTCACGCCGCGCAGGCGGCGGGCGGTTGTGAAGTCGCGCCGCGACATCTCGGCATAGGCCTGCTGGTGGCGCATGGCCTGGGCGCCGGCCACGTCCATAGCCGCCGCCTGGGCGAAAATCCGCGCGGCGGTTTCGTAATCATGCCGTTGCAGGTGCAGGTCGCCGGCCAGCGATTCGGCCATGCCGCGGCGCACATCAGGGTTGTAATCATCGCCTGATCGCATGTGGCGGGCGGCCAGCGCCAGCGCCTGGTGCGCCGCCTCGGCCTGGCCCAGCGCCTCATAGGCGCCGCGCAGATTGGAATGGATCAGGCCGAAATCGGGATGCGCGGCCGCTGCATGTTCGCCCAGGGCGATCACCTCGTCATACCGGCCCTCCTCGATCAGCAGTCCCATCAGCCCAGCCAGCGCCCATTTGCGGTCGGTGGCCGCGCCCTCGGCCGCCAGCCGCTCCAGCGCCGAGCGCGCCTCGTCCATGCGCCCGGAATCCATCAGATACACCGCATGGCGGTAGGGCTGGGTTCGGGCGAAAATCGCTTCCGCCGCCTGCGACAGCGCGTCTTCCAGCTCGTTCTCGTCCGCCGCGATCAGCGGCGCCGGCTGGCCGCCGGCGCGGGCCGTGATCTGCAGAGCGCCGCCTGGCGTGCGCACGATCTCGCCGGTGATGCGAACCTCCTCGCCCAGCCAGGCGCGCAGAAATCGCCACAGCTCTCCCGCCGAAACCCCGGTCTGGGGAATCTCCACCGCCACCTCGTCGCCCCAGCTGTCGACATAGGTGTTGGCGGCGCGCATCGAGCTGGTCTGCGCCTGCATCTCGGCCAGCCGGTCCAGCAGCCGCGCGGCTACCGCCGTGCCGGTCAGGCCGCGGGCCTCCATCTCCTGCGGGACGGAAAAGGGCTGGATGGTCAGGCCGCGATACTGACTGGCGCTCCACACCACGCCAGCGACCAGCACCACGGCGGCGAACGCCAGCGCCGCCATCAGAATGGCCATGGCGGCCATGGCGCGTTCGCGGGCGATCTGCCAGCCGCGATGCTTCAGATCGGTCTCGATCAGCCGCGTCTGGCGCAGCAGCATCTCACGCGCGGTGTCGCCCGGCGCCTCGCCCGCCACCTGCGCGCGCACGGCGATGGTCAGCGGATCAGGCGACACCGGCAGGGAATCGTCCTTCGCCCCGTCCGGCGGCCTGTTCTGGTCTTTTGCGTTCATGACCCTCCCCCGGCCCGTCACGCTTTTACGGAAACTGGCAAAAACCACAGCCCGTGAACAGGGCCGGGCGGATTTTCACATCTGGCGCGCGCCGGGCCGCACCCTTCGCATCAGCCAGTAAAGAACGGCGCCGAAGGCCAGAAAGCCGGCGGTGATCAGCATCGAGTTCAGCGGCACGTTCGACAGCAGCACCAGCGAGCCGCCGACCGCCAGCACCGGAACCGTCCAGCCCAGCGGCGCGCGGAAGCTTCCGGCCTCGCCGCCGAAGCGCTTGCGCAGACGGGGCATGGCGAGAATGCAGGCCATGTAGACAAGCACCCGCACGAAAGCGCTCATCGCCGCCAGCCAGAAGAAGGAGCCATAGAGCGCCAGCGCGAAGCCCAGCGCCGCGAACACCAGAATCGACACCATTGGCGTTTTGTGCCGCGGATGCACGAAGGCGAACCAGGCCGGCAGGCTGTCCTCCCGCGCCATGGCGTAGGTCAGGCGCGGCGCGGTGAACACCGTGCCGGCGATATTGCCGCCGACCGAGACGATCACCCCCACGGTCAGCAACAGCGCCCCGGCCGGACCGAACAGCACCGCCGCGACATCGACCAGCGCGCGCTCTGATTCCGCCAGGTCCGGCAGCACCGCCATGCTGACCATCTGGATCGCCACATACAGCACCGTCACCACGCCCAGCCCCCAGAACAGGCCGGCGCGCATGTCGCGCTGCGGATTGCGGGCCTCGCCCGCCGGCACCAGCGCCGATTCCCAGCCCACGAAAGCGTAGATCACCAGCAGCATCGCCGCCCCCCACTCCCCGGCGCCCGGCAGGGGCGCGCCGGGACCGGGCAGCGCTTCCGGGCTCAGCCAGGCGAGCCCGAACAGCACTAGCGCGATCAGCGGCAGGAATTTCAGGATCGTCAGCAGGCTGACCGCCTGCATGGCGCGCTTGACGCCGATGATGTTGATGAAAGCGAGGCCGCCGATGATCGCCGCGATCAGCGCGATGCGCACCGGGCCTTCCGCCGCGTCGACCCAGAAAAAGGCGAGACTGGCGACCAGCAGGTTGATATTGGCGGCGAAGGCCGTCACCCGCGTCGCATACACCGCCAGCCCGGTCTGGAAGCCCGCGAAGCGGCCGAAGGCCTCTCCCACATAGGCCACCGGCCCGCCGGTATGACGGAAATAACTCGATATCTCGGCGAAGCAGACCATGATCAGGCCCAGCAGCGCCGCGCAGGCGAGGAACACCAGCGGGCTGTAGACCCCGGTCAGCGCCGCCGCGCCGGCCGGCACGGCGAAAATGCCGGCGCCGATCATGCCGTTGACCACCAGCGCCCACACGCCCCAGACCGTCATCTGACGGACCAGCGGCTCGCCATTGTTTGCGTTGTTTCCGTTCGCGCTCATCATCCCCCGCGTTCTACGCGGGGCAGGCTAGGCCGCGGGCGCGGAGCAGGGCAAGGCGCA
>JAHCJP010000004.1 GCA_026126205.1 Maricaulaceae bacterium
CGTCGGCCGAGGTGCCGGCCGAGCTGGTCGAGAAGGAGCGCAAGATCGCCGCCGAGAAGGCCGCCGAGAGCGGCAAGCCGGCCGACATCGTCGCCAAGATGGTCGAAGGCTCGGTGCAGAAGTTCCTCAAGGAAGTCAGCCTGCTCGATCAGGTGTTCGTCAAGGCCGCCGACGGCAAGCAGACCGTCGGCGCGATGCTCAAGGCCGCCAAGACCGAGGTGAAGGGCTTCACCCTGTACGTGGTGGGCGAAGGCATCGAGAAGAAGGTCGACGACTTCGCGGCCGAAGTGGCGGCCCAAGTCGCTGCGGCCAAGGGCGCCTGAGGTAGGGGTCGGAAAACGGGGAGCGAGGCTCCCCGGCCGATTAGACTTGCGCACCACGAGAACCGCCCCGCGCCTGGAGCCGCCTGCATGCCCGCCTACAAACGTATCCTGCTGAAACTCTCCGGCGAGGCCCTGATGGGCGACGATGCCTACGGCATCAACCGCTCGACCATCGTGCGCATGGTGCGCGAGGTGCAGGAGGTGACGCAGCTGGGCTGCGAGGTGGCGGTGGTGATCGGCGGCGGCAACATCTTCCGCGGCGTGGCCGGCGGTTCGGTCGGCATGGACCGCGCCACCGCCGACTACATGGGCATGCTCGCCACCGTGATGAACGCGCTGGCGCTGGCCGACACCATGCGCCAGGAAGGCATGACGGCGCGCGTGATGAGCGCCATCGGCATCGAGCAGGTGGTCGAGCCCTACGTGCGGCCGAAGGCGCTGCAGTACCTCGAGGAAGGCAAGATCGTCGTATTCGCCGCCGGCACCGGCAACCCCTTCTTCACCACCGACACGGCGGCCGCGTTGCGCGGCGCCGAGATCGGCGCGCAGGTGGTGCTCAAGGCCACCAAGGTCGACGGCGTCTACAGCGCCGACCCGAAGAAGGACCCGACCGCCACGCGCTACACGCAGATCAGCTTCGACGAGGCGATCTCGAAGAACCTGCAGGTGATGGACGCCACCGCCTTCGCGCTGTGCCGCGACCAGAAACTGCCCATCAAGGTGTTTTCCATCTTCAAGCCCGGCGCGTTGAAGCGCGTGGTGCAGGGCGAGGACGAAGGCACGCTGGTGCACGTCTGAGGGTGTAGACGAACGGAGCATGACATGACTGTTGCCGACATCAAGAAGACCGCCGAGACCAAGATGGCCAAGACCATCGAGGCCTTCAAGGTCGAACTGCAGAAGATCCGCACCGGCCGCGCCCACCCGGGCATCCTCGACCAGGTGCATGTCGACTACTACGGCTCGATGGTGCCGATCAGCCAGGTCGCCAACGTCTCGCTGCTCGATGCCCGCACGATCTCCGTGCAGCCCTGGGAGAAGGGCATGGGCGCGAAGATCGAGAAGGCGATCCGCGAGTCGGATCTGGGCCTGAACCCGTCCGCGCAGGGCGACCTGCTGCGCGTGCCGATGCCGCCGCTCACCGAGGAGCGCCGCAAGGATCTGACCAAGGTCGTGCGCCATGCCGGCGAAGAGGCCCGCATCGCCACGCGCAACCTGCGCCGCGACGCCAACGAGCACCTGAAGAAGCTGCTCAAGGACAAGGAGATCTCCGAGGACGACGAGCGCCGCGCGCAGGAGCAGATCCAGCGCCTGACCGACGGCTCGATCGCCGAGATCGACCGGCTGGTCAGCTCCAAGGAAGCGGAGATCCTGGCCGTCTGATGGCTTCCGACGCCGGCATCCCGCGCCACGTCGCCATCGTGATGGACGGCAACGGCCGCTGGGCCAAGCGCCGCTACCTGCCGCGCGTGTTCGGGCACAAGGCCGGCGTCGACACGCTGGTCAAGACGGTGCTGGCCTGCGCCGACCGCGGCATCGAGCACCTGACGGTGTTCGCCTTCTCCTCCGAGAACTGGAAGCGCCCGGCCGAGGAAGTGTCCTTCCTGATGGGCCTGGTGCTGGTGGCGGTGGAGAAGTACCTCGCCAAGCTGGCTTCGCGCGGCGTGCGCATCCGCATGATCGGCGACCGCAATCAGCTCAACGAACGCCTGCGCCAGGCCTGCGATCACGCCGAATCGAGCACCGCGCACAACACGCGCATCACGCTGTGGGTGGCCTTCGCCTACGGCGGCCGCTGGGACATCGTGCAGGCCTGCCAGGCCGCGATGCGCGCCGGCGTGAACCCCGACGGCCTCGACGAGGCCACGCTGGCGCGCTACATGTGCTTCGGCGACGCGCCCGACCCCGATCTGCTCATCCGCACCGGCGGCGAAGTGCGCATCAGCAACTTCCTGCTCTGGCAGGCGGCGTATTCGGAACTCGTCTTCAGCGACTGCCTCTGGCCCGACTTCGACGAAGCCGAACTCGACAAGGCGATCGCCGCCTACGCCGGCCGCGACCGCCGCTTCGGCCTCGTCAAGACGTCGCCCGTGGCGGCGCAGGCCCCGGCCAACTGACCATGCTCAAGCAGCGTGTCATCACCGCCATCGTGTTGCTGGCGCTGCTGTTGCCCGCACTCTTCGCGGCGTCGCCCTGGCCGTTCGCCGTGCTGACGCTGCTCCTGATCGGCGCGGCGGGCTGGGAGTGGGGCCGTCTCAACAACGCCGGCGCCGGCCTGGCCGTCGCGATGGGCGTGCTGCTGGCGCTGGCCGGCGCCGCCGCGCTGGCGCTGGGCATGGCGCTGTTCGCGCCCGGCTGGGTCGGCGGCGGCGACGCGAAACTGTTCGCGGCGGCGGCGTTGTGGTTCGGCTGGCCGGGCGCGGGCGAATTCGCGCTGAAGGCGGTGCTGGCCGGCGGGGCGCTGGCGCTGATCCTGATCATCCTGCGGCGGCTGGCGCCGGCCACGGGCCTGCCGGCCGGGTGGGTGGCGAAATCGCCGCTGGCCGAGGGCGCGCCCGCGCCTTACGGGATCGCGCTCGCCGCCGGCGCGCTGTGGACGCTGCCGAATGCATCGATTTTCGCCGCGGCGGTCAGTTGAGCATTAACCCTCGATCAGGCCGCCCTGCGGTTTGTGCCCGGGTGCAAGGCATTCGCCCGATAGTGTTAACGCGGCTTTGAGAAATTCGGAGTCTGATCGGACGTGCGACCGTGCGCGCAGTGCGCCGGAATCTGTTGCGCACCAAGGGGATCAGCGCCGATGAACGCCGCCCGAATCGCCATCCTGGCCGCCGCCGCGATCGCCGCGATCGCCGCCGCGTTCTTCGTGCACCGCGCCATGTCCACCCGGGAAGCGCCGGTGGTGGTGCAGGCCGCGCCGGAGCCGGCCCGGCCCGCGACCCGGGTTCTGGCGGTGCGGCAGGACCTTGGCGCGGGCGCCCGCGTGCGCGCGCAGGATCTCTACTGGCAGGCTTGGCCCGACGAGGCGCTGAGCCCTGCCTATCTGACCGAAGCGCGCAATCCGGGCGCGGTGGACGAGTTCACCGGCTCTGTGGTGCGTATCCCGCTGATGCGCGGCGAGCCGGTGACGGCGCAGAAACTGGTGCGCCCCGGCGATCATGGTTTCATGTCCGCCGTTCTGGAGCCCGGCATGCGCGCCGTGGCGGTGCCGATCTCGGCCCAGACCGGCGCCGGCGGCTTCATCCTGCCCAATGACCGTATTGACCTGATCGTCACCTATGAAGGCGACGGCGGCGCCTCGGCGCGGCGGCGCTTCTATGTCGCCGAGACCGTGGTCGAGAACGTGCGCGTGCTGGCCATTGACCAGCTGATCACCGGCGACAACCAGGCGGTTCTGGGGTCCACCGCGACGCTGGAGCTGACCCCCGACCAGGCCCATGCGGTGGCGCAGGCGCAAGCGCAGGGTTCGCTGTCGCTGGCGCTGCGCAGCCTCGCCGACGGTGACGGCGGACCGCGAATGGCCGGGATGCGCCGGCGGCCGGCGGAGGAAGAAACCGGCTCGCGCGACGGAGTTCAGGTCTATCGCTACGGACGCGGCCGCCTGGTCGCGGTCCAGAACGATTAGGGAGAGCGGCGGGATGACGATGATGCGCACGCTTCTCCTGGCCCTTGCGATGGCCATTCTGGGCGCTGCGGCGGCGCAGGCCCAGTCCAGCGGCACGCTGCAGGTTCATATCCGCCACCCGGGGGTCGGCGCGGCGTCGGAATCGCTGCTGCTGCCGCACAACAAGGCCGCGGTGATCCACCTGCCGATCGACGCCGCCGAGGTGATGGTGACGAACCCGGCTATCGCCGAGGCCGCGATCCGCACCCCGCGCCGGGCCTATCTGCTGGGCATGACCGTCGGCCAGACCAACGCCTTTTTCTTCGACGCCGACGGCAATCTGATCCTTGATCTCGACATCCGCGTGGAGCGCGATCTGCGCGGTCTGCAGGACATGCTGCACCGGCTGACGCCCGGCGCGCGCATCACCGCCGAAGCCGTGAACGACCACATCGTGCTCACCGGCTCGGCGCCCAACGCGGCGTCGGCCGATACGGCGCTGCAGCTGGCGCGCCGCTGGGCGGGCGATGAGGACCGGGTTCTGTCGATGCTGGCCATCGAGGGACGCGAGCAGGTGATGCTGCGCGTGCGCATCGTTGAAATGCAACGCACCATCGTGCGCCAGCTCGGCATCAATCTCGGCGCGACCGGCCAGTATGACCAGGTGAACTTCTCGATCGCGACGCAGAACGAGTTCTCGCTGGTCGGCCGGTTCCTGAACGGCCTGACCGGCCAGTTCAGCTACACAAACCCCGCGCAAAGCGGCGCGGTGCAGACCGCGGAGGGCTTGCTGCAGGCGCTGGAGCGCGTCGGGCTGGTGCGGACGCTGGCCGAACCGAACCTGACCGCGATCACGGGCGAGTCCGCCAATTTCCTCGCTGGCGGGGAATTTCCCGTACCGGTCGGGCGTGACCGCGACGGCAACATCACCGTCGAGTTCAAGCCGTTCGGCGTCGGTCTCGGCTTCACGCCGGTCGTGCTGTCCGAGGGCCGCATCTCGATGCGCATCTCCACCGAGGTGTCGGAGCTGACCAACCAGGGCGCCTTGCAGATGGGCCAGCAGGTGGTCCGCGACGAGGACGGCAATGTCATCGGCACGGTGCCGGGCGTGACCATCCAGGGGCTGAACGTGCGCCGCGCCGAGACGACTGTGGAGCTGCCCTCGGGCGGCAGCCTGGTTCTGGCCGGTCTGATCCAGGAGGAGACACGCCAGAATCTCGACGCCGTGCCGGGCATTCACCAGGTGCCGGTGCTGGGCGCGCTGTTCCGTTCGCGCGACTACGAGAACCGTGAAACCGAGCTGGTGATCATCGTCACCCCGTATCTGGTCGACCCCACGCGGCCGTCGAGCCTGGCGACGCCGGCCGACGGGTTCGCCGCCGCCAGCGAGGTGGAATCCTTTTTCTTCGGCCACATCAACCGCGTCTACGGCGTCTCCGGATCCCGCACCGCAGAGCGGCGCTGGAACGGACCGGTCGGGTTCATCATCGAATGAAGGGCATGGATATGAAGCCGCTTGCACTGATCGCCGTTTTCGCCGCCGCCCTTGGCGCGGCCGGCTGCTACACCATGCCGCCGGACCGCGGGCTGCCGCAGCCGGTGGTGCGCGCCGAGACCGTGCGGGTGAATCTCGAGGTCGACGCCCAGAACGGCGGGCTGCGCGGTGACGCCTGGTGGCTGATGGAGCAGGCGGCGGCGGAGTATCGCTCGCGCGGCCGCGGCCCTCTGGTGATCAGCTTTCCGCGTGACGCCGCAAACTCCGGGGCTGCGCTGTCCGCCGCCGGCGAGGCGCGCGCCTTCTTCCATGGCCGCGGCGTGGATTCGCGTATGATCGCCGAGGGCGCCTATGACGCGCGCGGCATGGCGACGGCCCCGGTGATGGTGTCTTTCATGCGCTATGTCGCCGAGGCGCCGGAAGAATGCGACGCGGGCTGGACCAATCTCGCCTTCGAGGCCGACAACCGCGCCCAGCCGCGCTTCGGCTGCTTCATGGCGGCTAACCTGGCCGCGCAGATCGGCGACGCCTACGACCTGGTGGAGCCGCGCGATTCCGACGCCCCGGACTCCGCGCGCCGCGCGACGGTGCTGGAGCGCTACCGCGCGGGTGAATCCACGGCGTCACAACGCAGCGAACATGAGAGCGGCGCCGTAAGCAGCGCCGTAGGCAGACAGTGAGACAGGCTCTGGACATGGCCGACGCGAACGCCCTTCAGGATGATGATTTCCTCGAGGACGAGGATCCCTTCCTCGACGCGGAGGAGGTGGAGCGCCTGATGCTGGGCGACGAGGCCCCGGCGCCGCAGCCGGAGACCCCGGCGCCGGCCCCCACCCCAGCCGCGCCGCGCCCGCAAGGCCGCGCGCCCTTCGGCGCCGGCGGGCAGACCGCGCGCCAGGCGGAGACCTATTATGACGAGGATCCGGCGCCGCCTGCCGCTGCGGCGCCTCCTGCTCAGGCCGCGCCTGCTGCGACCACGCCGGCGCGCAATTGGTCCGGTTTCGATCCCGAGGCTTACAGGCCGGCGGCGGTTGTGCATGGCGCCGTCGATGACGCGATCTCTGGCGAGGTGGACGATGACGCGCCGGACCAGCCGGTGCCGCGCATCACCATCGAGGCGTTCTGCGAACGGCCTGAGACCGGCGCGCTGATCCACCACGCCGGCGCTGACCGCCGACTGGCCAAGGCGCACCTGGGCGTACAACTGGGCGGTCTGCCCGCCGCCATCGAGCGCTATCACGACCAATCGACGCCAAACCTGCTGATCGTCGAGACCGGCATGCGTGGTCAGGGCTTGTTCGAGCAGCTGGAAGAGCTGGCCGGGGTCTGTGATGCGGACACCAAGGTGGTGATCGTCGGGGCGACGAACGACATCGCGCTGTATCGCGATCTCATCAAACGGGGCGTGAGCGAATACCTGGTGCCGCCCTTTACGCCGCTGCAGTTGATCCGCGCCATATCCGGCCTGTATCTGGACCCCGATGCGCCGTTCGCCGGCAAGACGGTGGCGTTCGTGGGGGCCAAGGGCGGCGCAGGCTCTTCCACCATCGCCCATAACGTCGCCTGGTGCGTGGCCGAAAACGCCCAGTCCGACGCGGTTCTGGTCGACCTAGACCTGTCCTTCGGCACTGCGGGGCTCGATTTCAATCAGGATCCCGCCCAGAATCTCGGCGACGCGCTGGCCGAGCCGGACCGGCTCGACGACGCGCTGCTCGACCGGCTGCTGGTGCGGTGTTCGGAACACCTGACCCTGTTCTCCGCCCCGGCGACGCTGGACAAGGACTGGGATTTCTCTTCGACGGCGTTCGAGACGGTGCTGGACAAGGTGCGCCGCCAGGCGCCCTTTATCGCGCTGGATCTGCCGCACGCCTGGTCACCCTGGGTGCGCCGCACGCTGGTGTCGGCCGATCAGGTGGTGGTCACCGTGTCCCCCGACCTCGCATCGTTGCGCAACGCCAAGAACCTGTTCGATCTGGTGGCCGCCGCGCGGCCCAATGACGAGCCGCCGAAGGTCGTTGTCAATATGGCCGGCGTACCGAAACGGCCCGAGATTCCGGTGAAGGATTTCGCCGACGCGCTGGGCGTGGCGCCGATCCTTGTGCTGCCGTTCGAGCCGGAGCTGTTCGGCAAGGCGGCCAATAACGGCCAGATGGTGGGCGAGCTGGACCCCAAGTCCAAGGCTGCGGAAGGCTTCGCCTATCTCGCCGGTCTGCTCACCGGCCGCATCGCCGCACCAAAGAAACGAACACTGGTCGCCAAACTGTTTGGACGGAGGTAGCCGGATGTTCGGCAAGCGCTCCGGCGGCCCCGTAACGCGCCCGGCTCTCGCCGAAGCTGCGGCTGCGGCCGCCGCTCCGGCTGCGGCGGCGGCGGTTGCGACAGCGCCGAAGCCGGCGCCAAAAGCCCCGGCGCCGAAACCGGGCCTGAAAGTCGCGGCCCCCGCGGCGGCGCGCCCGGCCTCGCCCATGGGCAAGCCCAAGCCGCCGCGGCCGGCGCCGGTGAACGCCGGCGGCGGGCGGTCGGAAGAATACTATTCAATGAAGACGACGATCTTCAACGCGCTGATCGACACCATCGATCTCGGCGCGCTGGCGCGGCTCGACAACGAGACCGCGGCCGAGGAGATCCGCGACATCGTCACCGAGATCATTTCGATCAAGAACGTGGCGATGTCGATCGCCGAGCAGGAAACCCTGCTGCAGGACATCTGCAACGACGTGCTGGGCTATGGCCCGCTGGAGCCGCTGCTGGCCCGCGACGACATCGCCGACATCATGGTCAACGGCGCGGGCGATGTGTTCATCGAGGTCAGCGGCCGGGTGCAGAAGACCAATATCCGCTTCCGCGACAACGGACAGCTGATGAACATCTGCCAGCGCATCGTCAGCCAGGTCGGCCGCCGCGTCGATGAATCCAGCCCCATCTGCGACGCGCGCCTGCCCGACGGCAGCCGGGTGAACGTCATCGCGCCGCCGCTGGCGCTGGACGGGCCGACGCTGACCATCCGGAAGTTCAAGAAAGACAAGCTGACCATGGACGACCTGGTCGGGTTCGGGTCGATCAGCCCCGCCGGCGCGCGGGTGCTGGCGGTGATCGGGGCGTCGCGCTGCAACGTGCTGATCTCCGGCGGCACCGGTTCGGGCAAGACCACCCTGCTCAACTGCATGACCGCTTTTATCGAGGAAGACGAGCGCATCATCACCTGCGAGGATGCCGCCGAGCTGCAATTGCAGCAGCCGCATGTGGTGCGGCTGGAGACGCGTCCGCCGAACCTGGAGGGCCAGGGGCAGGTGACCATGCGCGACCTGGTGCGCAACTGCTTGCGGATGCGGCCCGAGCGGATCATCGTCGGCGAGGTTCGCGGGCCGGAGGCTTTCGACCTGCTGCAGGCGATGAATACCGGCCATGACGGCTCGATGGGCACGCTGCACGCCAACAGCCCGCGCGAATCCCTGTCGCGCCTGGAATCGATGATCACCATGGGCGGCTACAATCTGCCGTCCAAGACCATCCGCGAAATGATCTCCGGCTCCATAGACGTCGTGATCCAGGCCGCGCGCCTGCGCGACGGCAGCCGCCGCATCACCCACATCTCCGAAGTGCTGGGGATGGAGGGCGACGTGATCATCACCCAGGACCTGGTGCTGTTCGAGATCGAGGGTGAGGACGAGAGCGGCCGCATCATCGGCAAGCATGTCTCCACGGGCATCGCACGGCCGAAATTCTGGGATCGCGCACGTTATTACGGGCTCGACAAGGAACTGGCCAACGCCCTCGACGCTGCGGAAGGGGAATAGGCGATGGGCGGAGAGCTCGCTTTCGTCGCCATCGCGGTTGCGATCTTCGTCGCCGTCGCCGGCGCCGGCTGGGTGGCGGCGGGAGCCATGGGCGACGGGCGCAAGGCGTCACAGCGCAAGGCGCTGGCCGTTGGCGGCGGCCAACATGGCCTGCAGCGCGGCAAGCGCCAGATATCCGCGCTTGATCAGACGGCCCAGCGCCGCCGCCAGGTGCAGGAAACCCTTAAGGAGCTGGAAGCGCGCCAGCGCGAAAGCCGCAAGCGTTCGCTCACCTTGCGCTCGCGCATCGAGCAGGCCGGCCTGAATTTCAAGCCATCTGCGTTCTGGATCGCGTCCGGAGCAGTAGGCATCGTCACCTTTCTGGGGGCGCTGGCGACAGGGCAGAACTGGATGATCGCGGCTGGCGTCGCGGCTGGCGTCGGTCTGGGCCTGCCGCGCTGGCTGCTCGGCATGGCTTGCCAGAGGCGGCTGAAGAAATTCACGGGCGAGTTTGCGAACGCCATCGATATCATCGTGCGCGGCGTGAAATCCGGCCTGCCGCTGAACGAGTGTCTGAAAGTGATTTCGAACGAAAGCCCGGAACCTGTCCGCGCCGAGTTCGTCAAGCTGGTCGAGGCCCAGAGCATGGGGGTGGGGTTGGACGACGGCCTGCGGCGGATGCTGGAGCGTGTCCCGCTGCCGGAGCTGAGTTTTTTCACCACCGTACTGCTGATCCAGCAGAAGACTGGCGGCAATCTGGCCGAGGCGCTGGGAAACCTCTCCACTGTGCTGCGCGCCCGCAAGATGATGCGCGAGAAAATCGGCGCCCTGTCCTCTGAGGCGAAGGCCTCGGCCTTCATCATCGGGTCGCTGCCCCCTGCGGTGCTGCTGATCGTCTACGTCACCACGCCGGCCTACATGTCGACCCTGTTCACCGATCCGCGGGGCCAGTTGATGCTGCTTGGCGGCGGGCTGTGGATGCTGATCGGCATCCTGATGATGCGCGGCATGATCAATTTCAAGTTCTAGGAGCCGGTATAAATGCCCAGCGCAGGCGAAATAACCGCCTTCCTGTTCGCGCCGGAGACGCTATGGACAGGGCTGGCCGCAATGCTGGCCTTCGGCACGTTCGTCACCCTGGCGCTGCCGATGCTGGGCCAGGGCAAGCTCGAAAAACGCATCGCCTCGGTTCGGAACCGGCGCGAGGAACTGCGCCGCAAGAGCCGCGAGGCGCTGGAGCGCGGATCCGGCCTGCGCACCAAGGACACGCGCGGAATGATGCGCCGCGTGGTGGACAGTCTGAACCTGCAGAAACTGTTCGAGGATCCGGACCTGAAGGACAAACTGATCCAGGCCGGCTACCGCGGCACGGCGCCGGTGACGACCTTCTATTTCTTCCGGCTGGTCGCGCCGGTGGTGCTTCTGTTCGGCGCGTTCCTGTACCTGTTTTTCCTCAATGACTTCGGGTTGCCGACGCTGACACGCGTCTGCATCGCCCTGGGTCTCGGCATTTCCGGCTATTACGCGCCGAACCTGTATGTGACCAACATGGCCCAGAAACGGCGCGAGTCGATCATGCAGGCGTTCCCGGACGCGCTCGACCTGCTGCTGATCTGCGTCGAATCCGGCATGTCGATCGAGGCGGCGTTTCACAAGGTGGCGTCCGAGATCGGCGCGCAGTCGATCGAACTGGCCGAGGAGCTGTCGCTGACCACCGCCGAGCTGTCCTACCTGCAGGACCGGCGCACGGCCTATGAAAACCTGGCCAAACGCACCAACCATCCCGGCGTGAAGGCGGTCGCCACCGCCTTGATCCAGGCCGAGCGCTATGGCACGCCGCTGGGCCAGGCCCTGCGGGTGATGGCCAAGGAGAACCGCGACATGCGGCTGGCCGCGGCGGAGAAGAAGGCCGCCGCCCTGCCGGCGAAACTGACGGTGCCGATGATCGTCTTCTTCCTGCCGGTGCTGTTCGTGGTCATTCTCGGCCCCGCCATCATCCGCTTCCAGGACATGTGACAGTTTTCTGTGACGCCGGGCCGCGGACGCGCTATGCCCGGCGCGGGGACGAGTGCGGGCTGAAGAGTCGGGCGTGATACTGGGCAGAAAATCGGGCGAGCGCCTCAGGGAGCGCAACGCGCACGCCGAGCGCACGGCGGCCGCCGCCATGCGCGCGCTGGAAGCCAACGATGTGAAGGCCGCGCGGCATGAGCTCGCCGGCGCGCCGAAGCGTCCCGACTTTTCTCCGGCGGGCTGGAAGCTGGCGCTGGCCGCCGCGCTGATCGATCTGCGGTCCGGCAAGGCGCGGCAGGGCTTGCAGAAGCTGGCGGATGTGGTGCGCCGGCTGGACGAGACCGGGCTGAACCGCGACGAGATGGGCTATATGCGGCTCTACGCGCTCTATCGCGCCATCGAGGCGTCTAAGGACGGCAAGGCGCCGCCCGAGCTTCGCGACGAGGTGGAGGACTTCCGCTTCGACCACACGCTGGTCTCGGGCGATCTGAAAGCCCTGTTTCCGTTGAAAAAGACGGCTCAGAAACCAGCTGCGCCGCCGCCGATGGCGCAGCGCGGCGATGTTGATATTTGAAGGTTCCGGCCTGACCCTGGGGTCGGGAGCCTAGCTGCCGTCGCCGCGGATCGCGTCCCATCGCCGCGAGGTAGTCATCAGGGCGCGGACATAGTCCATGTTCGCCTCGGCCATTTCGCGGCTGACGTCCATACGCGCCATCGCCTCGGCCTCGTCGAAACGTCCCTGCAGGGCGATCACCAGGGCGAGGTTCTGGCGCACCTCGGCGCCGGCGCCGGGCAGAGACATGGCCTCGCGCAGCAGCGTCTCCGCCCGCGCCGGTTCTCCCGCCATGGCGTGGGAGAGAGCGAGGTTGGAGATGACAGAGGGCTGTTCAGGCGCCAGGGCCATCGCGTCCTGGTAACGGCGGCGGGCCTCGTCCGGCCGCCCGGCCTGCTCCAGCGCCACGCCGAGCGCGTTCAGGATTCGCCAGTCGCGGGGAGAGGCAACTGCGGCGCGGGCGAGCGGTTCGACGGCCAGCGGCCCGCGGCCTTCGGCGGCCAGCGCGGCGCCGTAGGCGTACAGCAACTCGGCATTGTCCGGGTACAGCGCCAGCGCCTGCTGCGCCACTTCGGCGGCGCGCCGCGCATTGCCCAGCCGGCGTAGAACGGAGGACAATTCCGTCGCCGCTTCGCGGTCTCCGGGGTTCAGGCTGTGGGCTTCGGCCCAGAAGGCGGCCTGGGTCAGCAGGTCTTGGCGGCGGATGGCGTCGCGCTCGTCCCGCGTGGACGGAACCAGCGACCGCGCCTCCAGGGCGGCGGCGAGTTCCGTTTCGGCCGGCGTGCGCGCCGTCGCGCCGCAGGCGGCCAGGCCGAGGGCGAGGGCGGGGGCGAGAAATGCCGTGATGCGCATGGGCGAACCCGTCGAATCAGCGATGCTGGCTTGAAACTCGCGCCGTGCGGTCAAGAATGCGTTAACGCTTCGACGCGCCATTGCGCGGACCGGTATCGCCAGGGAGACAGGCCGTGACAGGAATTTTCGCCGAAGACAGCGCTCTCGCCCGCACCCTGCGGCCGGTGACCTCCGCCGGACTGGAGACCGCGCTGGACAGGCTGACGGATTCAGCGCGAGCCATGGTGCGCGCCGGCGGGTTCAAGGCAGGGGCGGGCGAGGTGGCGATCCTGCCGTCGTCTTCAGGCGTTGACGCCCTGTACGGGATTGGCGGCGGACGCGACCCCTTCGCCTTCGGCGCTGCGGCCTTCGCCCTGCCGGAGGGTGACTGGAAGCTGGAGAGCGTTCCGGAGGGCATGGACCCGCTGATGGCTTCGCTGGCCTGGGCGCTGGGAGGCTACAAATTCACCCGCTACAAGGCGGCGCGGCGCGGACCGGCGCGGCTGGCGCCGCCGCCCGGCGCGGACCGGGCGGAGGCCGGCCGCCTTACCCGCGCAGCGTATCTGGCGCGCGACCTGGTCAACACGCCGGCGGGCGACATGGGGCCGGAGGCGCTGCATGCCGCCGTCGAGGCCGAGGCCAAGGCGCATGGCGCGAAATTCCGCGCCACGGTCGGCGACAAGCTGCTGAAAGACAATTACCCGATGATCCACGCCGTCGGCCGCGCCGCGGCCGAGGCGCCGCGCCTGCTGGAAATCGAGTGGGGGCCCGAGGGCGCCCCGCGCGTCGCGGTGATCGGCAAGGGCGTTTGTTTCGATTCCGGCGGCCTCGACATCAAGGGCGCCGACAACATGCGCATCATGAAGAAGGACATGGGCGGCGCCGCGGCGGCGCTGGCGCTGGCGAAGCTGGTGATGGACGCCAACCTGCCGGTGCGGCTGCACCTGCTGATTCCGGCGGTGGAGAACGCCATCTCCGGCAACGCCTTCCGCCCCGGCGACATCCTGCCCTCGCGCAAGGGACTGACGGTGGAGATCGACAACACCGACGCCGAGGGGCGGCTGGTTCTGGCCGACGCGCTGGCGCGGGCGGTGGAGACGCCGGTGGACCTGGTGCTGGATTTCGCCACCCTGACCGGGGCGGCGCGCGTGGCGCTGGGGCCGGAGGTGGTTCCCCTCTACAGCGGCGACGATGCGCTGGCGGCGGAGCTGACGGCCGCCGGCGCGGCGCTGGGCGACCCGCTGTGGCGCATGCCGCTGTGGGATGGTTATGACAGCCAGCTCGACGGGGCGATCTCGGACCTGAAGAACGCCGGCGACGGGCCGATGGCGGGGTCGGTGACCGCCGCCCTGTTCCTGCGCCGGTTCGCGGGCGGGGCGCGCTGGGCGCATTTCGACATCTACGCCTGGAACCCCAAGGACCGGCCGGGAAGGCCGAAGGGTGGTGAATTGCAGGGCGCCCGCGCCGCCTGGGGGGTGCTGAAGGCCCGCTACGGGGCGGTGGCGTGACCAGCCCCGACCCGCGCCTGACGCCAGCGCGCGGCGACATCGCCGCAGCGCATCTGCGGGGCGTGGTGCAGGCCGAGCGCTATGTCGAGCCCGCTGATCATACCGTGATCGCCTGTTGCGCGCCGATCCGCCGCGCGCCTAACGCCGACGCGCCGATGGACGACCAGGCGCTGTTCGGCGAGACCTTCGCGGTGCTGGAGGAAAAGCACGGCTGGGGCTGGGGCTTCTCTCGCGCCGATGGCTATGTCGGCTGGGCGGACATGGCGGCGCTCGGCCCCGCCGCGCCGCCGCCGACACACCGCGTCGTCGCGCTGCGCACCTATCTCTACGCTGAACCGGACCTGAAATCGCCGCCGCGGCGGCTGATCAGCCTGAACGCCAAACTGCGCCCCGGCCGCACGGAAGGGCGGTTCGCCGACACCGGCCAGGGCTGGGTTTTCGCCGGCCATATCGCGCCGCTGGACGATCATGAGGCCGACTTCGCCGCCGTGGCCGAACAATTCCTGGGAACACCCTATCTGTGGGGCGGCAAGGAGAGCGTCGGGCTGGACTGCTCCGGCCTGCTGCAGATGGCGCTGGAAGCGGCGGGCGTGAGCATCCCCCGCGATTCCGACCAGCAGGAGCAGGCGCTGTCCGGACGCTGGACGGTCATCGCGGCGGACGCGCCGAAGCGGCGGGGCGACGTGGTGTTCTGGCCCGGCCATGTCGGGATCATGCTGGACGAGGCGCAACTGCTGCACGCCAACGCCCACCACATGCAGACGGCGGTGGAACCGCTGGCCGAGGCCGTCGCCCGCATCAGCGCCAGGGGCCTGGACGTTCGGACGGTGGCGCGGAGCGGCTGAGAATTGAAGGCATCTCAAAAATGAGATATATTGCTGGTGGCTTGGACGGTTGAAACGCTAGACGCCAGGGTGGACGCCGAGCTTGAGGCGCTTCCGGCTGACATGCGGGCGCGGTTCGCGCGCATTGCGGAGCTGATCACCGCGCTGGGTCTGGAGAAGGTCGGGATGCCGCATGTGCGGCCATTGCGCGGCAAGCTCTGGGAGATACGGCTCAAGGGCCGCGACGGGATCGCCCGCGCTCTGTATGTGACCGCGTTTCGCCAGCGCGTGGTGGTGGTTCGGGTCTTCGTGAAGAAAACGCAGGCGCCGCCGCGCCGGGAGATTGAACTGGCGCTGGAGCGGGCGAGGAGTGTGAAAGATGACTAAAGCGAAGGATCTGCACCGCCGCTGGATGAAGGACCCTGTCTACGCCGAGGCGTATCAGGCGCTGGAGCAGGAATTCGCCATCGCCCGCGCCCTGATCGAGGCGCGCAGCCGGGCCGGGCTGAGCCAGGAAGAAGTAGCGCGCCGGATGCGGACGACGCAGTCCGCGGTGGCGCGCATGGAAAGCGGTGAGCATCTGCCGTCCACGCGTTCGCTGTTGCGCTTCGCGGCGGCGACCGGATCGCGTCTGAACGTCGAACTGAAACCCGCTTAAACCGCGTAGGCAGCGCCCGGTTAACCGCCGCCCAGCAGGCCGCGATTGTTCAGCGCCTCGGCGATCTGCACCGCGTTCAGCGCCGCGCCCTTGCGCAGATTGTCGCCCGTCACCCAGAAGGCGAGGCCGTTGTCCACTGTCTCGTCACGGCGGATGCGGCTGACATAGATGGCGAACTCACCGGCGATCTCCACCGGGGTAACATAGCCGCCATCCTCGTCGCGCTTGTCGATCACCATCAGGCCGGGGGATTCGCGCAGCAGCTTGCGCGCCGCGCCGGGTGTGATCGGGTTCTCGAACTCCGCATGTACGGCCAGGGAATGGCCGACGAACACGGGTACGCGCACGCAGGTGACGCTGACCCGGATCGACGGATCGATCATCTTGTGGGTCTCGCGCCACATCTTGGCTTCCTCGTCGGTATAGCCGTCGTCACGGAAGTCGCCGATGCGCGGGATGACGTTGAAGGCGATCTGCTTTTCGAACTCGGACTTCTCGATGGGGTCGTTGACGTAGATCGCCCGGGTCTGGGTCCACAACTCGTCCATGCCCGCCTGCCCGGCGCCCGAGACCGACTGATAGGTGGAGACGATCACCCGTTTCGCCTTCGCCGCGTCGTGCAAGGGCTTCAGCGCCACGACGAGGTTGATGGTCGAACAGTTGGGGTTGGCGACGATGCGGCGCTTCTTCACGCCGTCCAGCGCGTCGGCATTCACCTCCGGCACGACCAGCGGCACGTCCGGGTCCATGCGGAAGGCCGAGGAATTGTCGATCATGATCGCGCCTGCGCCGGTGATGCGTTCGGCGAAAGCGCGCGACACGTCGCCGCCGGCCGAGGCCAGCACCAAATCCACTTTGGAGAAGTCGAAGTTTTCAGCGTCCTCGCATTTCAGGTCGCGGTCGCCATAGCTGACCTCGCGGCCGATGGAGTTGCGGCTGGCCAGCGCATGCACCCTGTCGGCGGGGAACAGGCGTTCGTCGAGAATGGTCAGCACCTCGCGCCCGACCGCGCCGGTGGCGCCAAGAACCGCGACCCGAAAGCCCATCTGCGTCTCCAATCCGTGCGAAGGTTGGGGGTGTAGCGAACGCAGGCCGCCCGCGCTAGTCGCGGCCGCGCATGGCGCGCACCTGCGCCCAGGCCGCCAGCGCAATCAGCAGGATGATCACGCCGGCCCCGATCTCCATCGCCGACAGGCCAAGAAAGACCGGGCGGGTCAGCGCCTCCAGCGCCGCCGCGCGCTGCAGCCCGTCCTCGCCGCCGGTGAATCCGATGAACACCGCCAGCGCGATCATCGCCGCCGCGCCGAGCCCGGCCCAGCGGATCATCGCTGACGGATCCGGACCGGCGCCTTTCCTGGCGCGGCGTTCACGGGCGCGGTGGGTGCGGTCCAGAAATCGGCGGCGGCGGGGCATGCGGCCATCATGCCCGCTCGCCAGCGTTTCGGCTAGCGCCGGAGGCGGCGGGTTTTGCTTGCGCGCGCTGCGGCGCGGAGCGATAAAAATCGTGCACGGGCGGCCTCGCAAGGCCCGGCGGAAACTGATCGCCTGCCCCGGGTGCGCCCGGGGATCAAGACTTCAGCCTTCCCCGTTCTTCGACGTCCGTTTGCCGCGCCGGGACGCCGGCTGCGGACACCATGCGGGCGCCGGACGCGGCGCCGGATCAGGGAAGGTAGCTCCCATGGCGACTGGTACGGTCAAGTTTTTCAACCAGAACAAGGGTTTTGGATTCATCACCCCGGACGACGGCGGCAAGGACGTGTTCGTACATGTCACCGCGGTCACCGCATCAGGTCTGCCGGGCCTGGAGGACGGCCAGCGGGTGTCGTTCGATACCGAGCCGGACAAGCACGGCAAGGGTCCGAAGGCGGTGAACCTGAAATACGCGGACTAGACAGACCAGAACCGCAGCAGACAGGACGGCCGCCGGGTTCGCCCGGCGGCCATTTTTATTGCGGGGGCCGGGCGCCGGAGCGCATCGCATCGCGCGCCGCCACGGCCGTGGCCGGATAATCCGTGAATACCGCGTCGGCGCCGGCGGTGTAGATGCGGGCCAGTTCGGTCACCGGATCGGCGCCGTCGGCGGGTGGACGGTCATCGCGGAAGGTCCACGCCTGAACGCGCAGACCCAGCGCGTGAGCGCGCTCGATAAAGTCCGTGCGTTCGCCGTCCGGGCGAATGATCAGCTCTTTGTTCGGGCCCACCCAGTCCGCAAACCCGGCGATAGTCTCCAGAGGAATGTTCTCGATCGCCGGAGCGGACGGATCCAGCCAGTTCAACGGGAACACCAGTTGCACCAGCGGCGTTTCCACCGCCGCGCGCAGGCGGATCAGGATTTCCGGTTCGAAGGACTGGATGAACACCGGCGCATCAGCGCCATCCAGCCCGCGTTCGCGCAGGATGCGCACCAGCGGTTCGAACGGATCAAGGCCGATGGAGGCGAAATAGCCGGGCTCCTTGGTCTCCGGCGCGATCATCACGCCATGCGACAGGGCGATGTCCAGCACCTCCTCGAAAGTCAGGATTCCGAACAGGCCGTCATAGAAATCGCTGCGCCCCGGCTGGTGCTGGCGCGTACGCAGGGTGCGCAGTTCGGCGAGAGTGAAATCCTCCACCCACCAGTCTTCCTCCGGCAGGTTCGGGTCCATGATCCCGCTCGCCGGCGGGCGGCGGCGGCCCGCGAATTGCGGCCGGCTGGCCACGTCCGTGGTCAGGGAAAGGAACAGGTCATGCCGCACCACCAGAACGCCGTCGCGCGTCATGACCAGATCCGGTTCAATCACGTCGGCGCCCTGGGCGATCGCCAGTTCGTAGGCGGCCTCGGTGTGCTCCGGCCGCTGGCCGCTGGCGCCGCGATGGGCGATCACCAGAGGTTCCTCGCCAGTCAAAGTCGCCCAGCCGGAGGTCACGCCGCCGCCGTCAGGGGCGTCCGCAGCAGGTTCGCCACAACCAGTCATCGCCATCGCTATAACGCCAATTCCGATAAGCGCCGTCAGCCTTGCGTGCATCGCCCCCTCCCTTGCCGTGGATATTGGGCTAGGCTTAGCGCATGGAGCACGGGAGCGACAGATGGATGACGCGGCGCGCAAGTCCCGCTTTTCACAGATGGCCGCCTCGGCCGAGCGCTATGGCGAGTTGAGTTTCGAAAACTACAGCCAGATCCGCAGTTTCGCCGAACGGGCCTCCGAAGGGTTCTGCGCCTTTCTGCGCGGCCAGGGCGAAGCTCCCTGCGCGCATCTGGTGCCGCCGGACGGACCCTGGGTTCCAGCGCCGCACCGTAGCGGAGCCTTCTCGGTGTCGGGCGCCGGCTTCCTTCCGCTGGAGCCGATCGCCTTCGGCTTGGCGGTGCGGGTGTCGAATACCGGCGACTGGTTGCGGCTGACGCTGACCTGCGCCAAGCAGGGGCCTGAACTGGAGGTCTCGGTGAGCGGCGGCCGCAGCTACTCCTTCGACCTGCCGTTAAGGGACGAGCAATTGCAGGAGTTCTTCCAGCTGCTGTTCGATCACATCAAGGGCTGGTTCGACGACGAGTCCGATCACTACGAGAACGGCGCCTATGGCGGGCGGGGCATGGGCTTCGACTTCGCCCATGTCGATTGACGCTAGCTCCACAAGCCGGGCGGCTCCAGGCCCATGCCTTGCGCCCCGGCGACCCCGGCCAGCGCCAGCAGACCGAGCGTGATGCTGGTCATCGGCCGGCGGCTGAGACCGAAGCGCAGCGCGGCGAAGGCCGCCGAAGCAACCGGCCGGAAGCCTAACAGGGCGACGGCGCCGCCCAGAACCAGCGCGGCGGCGGCGGAAATGGCGGCGGTGAGCAGTTCAGGCGAAAGCGCGATCATGACGGCGTTCCCCAACAGGATGACGCGCCGAGGATGCGCCGCGCGATCTGAGGGAATGCTGACGCCGGTTTTTATCCGCCGTTCATCTGCGGCGGGAGGGGATCAGAGCGGCCGCGGACGGTCCAGCGGTTCGGCGTCTCCGGGCTCGCGGTCGCGGTCAGTGCAATAAGGCCAGCCGGGCGCGCTGCGGTCGCCGCGCGGACACAGCGCTTCACGCTCCTCATAGAAGCCGATGCAGCTGGAAAGCCCGGTCAGGGCCGTCAGCGCCGCCATCGCGGCCAGAATTCGCCTGATCATGCCGTTCTCCCTTCGCCGCGCCATGTTCGGCCATGCACGCCGCGGGCGCAAGAACGCGCACGCGCCATGTTCACGCCGCTTTAACGCCGCGGAGAGATCACCTTCCGGTGAACAACTGCGCGCGCAGATGACGGGACAGGCGACATGACCGGCCGCAGGCCTTCAGACGGACCGCCGCCCTGGCGGCGGCCCGCACCGGTGCGGTTGACGCCGGGCCGCCGTCCGGCGTCCATGCCGCCGCGCCGCACCGGCGGTAGCGGCAAGGGGGGTAAGGGCGGCAAGGGCGGCTGGGGCTGGCTGCGGCCGGTTCTGGGCCTGTGTATGATCGCGGTGCTCGCCGTTTCGGCCTGGCTGGTCGGGATCGCCCGGGATCTGCCCGATATCGACAGCCTGGACCTGAACCCGCCGCGCACCGGCGGGGTGGTGTTCCTGGACCATGACGGCCGGGTGGTGGCGCGGCGGCTGGCGGCGCAGGGCGCCTCGGTGCGGGTGGAGGATCTGCCGGACTACCTGATAGACGCCGTGCTGGCGGTGGAGGACAGGCGATTCTACAGCCACTGGGGCGTAGACCCCGTCGGCCTGGCGCGCGCCGCAGTCGCCAATCTGCGCGCCGGACGCGTGGTGCAGGGCGGTTCGACCATCACCCAGCAACTGGCCAAGAACCTGTTCCTGACCCCGGATCGCACCTTCGTGCGCAAGGTGCAGGAGCTGATGCTGGCCATCCAGCTGGAATGGCGGTTCAGCAAGGACGACATCCTGTCCCTGTATCTGGACCGGGTGTATTTCGGCGCCGGCGCCTGGGGGGTGGAGGCCGCCGCCCAGCGTTATTTCGGGCGCAGCGCGCGCGAGGTGAATCTCGGCGAGGCGGCGCTGCTGGCCGGCCTGTTGAAGGCGCCCTCGCGCTACAGCCCCGCCAGCGATCTGAACCGCGCCGGCGCCCGCGCCACCGTGGTGCTGGACCTGATGCGCCAGACCGGGCGGATCACCGAGGCCGAGCGTATCGCCGCCGCCGAAACCCCTGTCCGGGTGTCGCGCGGGTTCTCCAGCCCCGGCGCGCAGTATTTCGTCGACTGGATCGCGGACGAGGCCCGTCGGCTGGCGGGCGACGACCCCCGCGACATCCTGGTGCACACAACGCTGGACGTATCGGCGCAGCGCGCCGCGGAATCGGCGCTGAACGCCGTGCTGGCGGACCCTGACCGCAACCGCGGGGCCACGGAAGGCGCGCTGGTGGCGCTGGCGCCCGACGGCGCCATCCGCGCCATGACCGGCGGGCGCGACTATGCGCGATCGCCCTTCAACCGCGCCGTGCTGGCCCGGCGGCAGCCGGGTTCGGCCTTCAAGACCTTCGTCTACACGGCGGCTTTCGAAGGCGGCCTGACCCCGGACGACGTGCGCGAGGACTCTCCGGTCAGCATTGGCGGTTGGAGCCCGGGAAATTACGGCGGACGCTATCTTGGCCCCGTGCGGCTGGAGACGGCGTTCGCGCGCTCGGCCAATTCCGTCGCCGTGCGCGTGTCCGAGGAGACGGGGCGCGCCTATGTCGCGCAGTTGGCGCGCAGGCTGGGGGTCGAAAGCCCGCTGCGGCTGGATCCGTCGCTGGCGCTCGGCTCGTTCGAGGTGACGCCGCTGGAGCTGGGCGGGGCCTATCTGCCTTTCGCCAACGGCGGCTATCGCGCCGAACCCTACGCCATTTCCCGTATCGAGACCGTGGATGGAGACGTGCTGTACCAGCGCGCCGCCCCGGCGCCGCGGCTGGTGCTGGACGCGCGCACCCTGAACAGCATGCGGATGATGATGGAGACGGTGGTTCGCGAGGGTACGGGCCGCGCCGCGGCGGTTCCGGGACGCGTCACCGGCGGCAAGACCGGCACCACCAACGGTTTCCGCGACGCGTGGTTCGCCGGCTATGCCGGCGCGCTGACGGCGGTGATCTGGGTCGGCAATGACGACTTCACCCCGATGGCCGAAGCCGTGGGCGGCGGCCCGCCGGCGCTGATCTTCCGTGATTTCATGCTGAACGCACCGGTCGAGCCCGAGCCTGCCAGCGTGCTTATGGCCGCAGCGGCGGAGCCGGATCCCGAGCCTGAACCTGAACCCGCGCCGGCGCCGCGTGAGCGCCGCGACCCCATCGCCGCCCTGCTGTCGCGTCTCGGCGGCAACTGATCGTCCCTGACAGACCAGGTTTCCCCCGTTTTCGGGGAAGACGCCCGCGCGCGCGGGATGTTAAGCTTTCGGCGCTGAGGATGCGCGGCCCTGCGGCGCGAGACGACAAGGACAAGACCATGCACAGATTTCTGATCGCGGCGGCGGCCGCCCTGCTCGCCCTTTCCTCCTGTTCGGGCGATGGAGAATCGCGGCCGACGCGCGTCGACGCGGCGACAGCCGAAACCGCGCTGGAAAGCATGCACCTCGCCGAATCCGGCGATGGCCGTGTCCAGTATGCGGGGCGCAGCTTCGAGGGGTCGTCCTTCGTATTCACCGATGTGGTGATCAGCGCTCCCGCCGGCGACGAGAGCGGCGAGACCGTACACGCCGACCGGATGGTGATCGTTTCGCCTCGGGTGGATGCCGACGGCGGGGTGATGTTCGACCGCCTGACCATCGAGGGCATGGCGGTGGTCATTTCGCAGCCTGCGGAGTCCGAGCCTGCCGAACCGCAGCGCGGCGGCTCGCCCAAAATGCAGGCCGCGGCCGCGGAGAATGCTGGCCAGGTGCGGGTCGCCCGTATCGACATCGTGCGGCCGAACGCCGCCTTCGCGAACCTGATCGCTGGCGGTTTTTCCAGCGAGACGCAGGAAGATCGCGATATCGACTGGTCGCAGATGGCTTTCGAACGCTTCGCCATCGAGGGGGTGGACGCTTCCGGGAACGATGACGGAGAACCCTTCTCGGTGCGGGTGGCGGAACTGTCCTTCGGCGGCTTCGACGGGGCGCGGCTGGGCCGGTTCGCCCTCACCGGCTTCGGCTTCGAGGGCGCCGATGCGGAGACGGGCGCCATAAGCGCCAGCCTGCGCGAACTTCTGATCGAGGATTTCGACGCCTCGCCGTTTATCCAGGCCTTGCGCGCGGAGTCCGGTTTTGACGAAACGCCATCCATGCTGAATGACCCTTTCCGGGGATACAGCAATTTCGTCATGCGCGGGCTCGACGCCGATATCGGCGGCCTGCTGCTGGCCATGGAGATGATGGAAAGCCGCAACGAAACGCGGCGTAATGGCGACATTCGCCAGACTGCGCGCCTGCAAGCGCTGACGCTGCGCGCCGACCCGTCTGGAAATATTGGCGCCCAGCTGGCCATGGGTCTGGCCATGATGCGCTATCAGGACCTGCGCTTCGACGGGGTCAGCGAGAGCCTGTTCGAGGTGGCGCGCGACCGTGTCGCGACGACGGGCGACAATTACTTTATCATGCGCGACGGTTTCCGGATTGATTCAGAAACAGACTTCGCCGGCTTCGACGAGTATGTGCGCCGTCTCAACGGCATGACGGGCGCGACCGAAGCGGACGAGATCTCCGCCGCGATGATGCATGCGCTGGAAGCTCTTGTGCTGCACCGTGTGCGGCTGCGGATCGAGGACCAGGGCCTTCTGGACCGTGGCATGCAGACCGCCGCCATGGCGCAGGGCATGACGCCTGACCAGATGCGCGCCCAGGCGGCGGTGCTGGTGGGCTTCGGCCTGGCCGCGGCGCCGGCGGAGATCCCGCGGCCGTTGCTGGCGCAGCTTTCCGAAGCGCTGGCCGGGTTTATCAGCAATGGCGGCGCCATCCTGCTGGAGGCGAATCCGGCCGCGCCGGTCTCTATCGGCGCGCTCGCGGCGCAGGCCGGGCCGGACGGCGCATTCGACTTCGAGGCGCTGGGGATCAGCGTGCGGGCGGAAGCGGCGGAGTAATTACTCCGCCGCAATGGCGTCCGCGGGGGTTTTGCGCGCGCGCTTGCGCATGAAAGCCTTCATGCGGGGAGCGATCTCGGCGCGGAAGCGCGAGCCCGAGAACACGCCGTAATGGCCGACGCCCGGCTGCACCCAGTCCTCGCGCATCGCCTTGGGCAGGCCTGTGCATAGTGTATGGGCGGCCTGGGTCTGGCCGATGCCGGAAATGTCGTCGCGTTCGCCCTCGACCGTCAGCAGCGCCACGTCGATGATCGCCGCCGGGTTCACCTTGCGGCCGCGATGGGTCAGCAGCCCGCGTGGCAGCAGATGTTCCTGGAACACGTCGCGGATGGTCTGGATGTAGAATTCCTCCGACATGTCCATGACCGCCAGGTACTCGTCATAGAAGGCGCGGTGTTTCTCGGCCGAATCGCCATCGCCCTCGACCAGGTGGTTGAAGAAGCGCCAGTGGGCGTCGACATGGCTGTCCCAGTTCATGTTCATGAAGCCGGCCAGCTGCAGATAGCCCGGATACACGCGCCGCATCGCGCCCGGATAGGGGCCGGGCACGGTATGGATGACATTGTTCTGGAACCAGTCGAGCGGCTTTTCCTCGGCCAGCTTGTTCGGCGTGGTCGGCGATTTGCGCGGGTCGATGGGCGAGCCCATGAAGGTCATGGAGGCCGGGCGGGCGGGGTCGCCGTCCTCGGCCATCAGCGATATCGCCGCCAGCACCGGCGGGCCGGGCTGGCAGACCGCGACGACATGCGCGCCCGGACCAATGGCGCGGATCATCGCCTGCACGTAATCGATATAGTCGTTCAGGTCGAAACGCCCATCGACCACCGGCACCATGCGCGCGTCGGACCAGTCGGTCACATACACGTCATGGTCGGGCAGGAAGGCGCTGACGGTGTCGCGCAGCAGGGTGGCGAAATGGCCTGACATCGGCGCCACGAACAGCACTTTCGGGTCCAGCATCGCCTTGCCGCGCCGGGCGATGTTCATCGCTTCCGGCTGGCGGCGGAAACGAAGAAGCCGGCACCAGGGCCGGCTCCAGACGGTTTCGCAGCTGACCGGAACGGCATGGCCGTTCACCTCGGTTTCGGTCAGGTCCCATTCCGGCTTGCCGTAACGGCGCGTAACCGATTCAAACAGGTCCGCCGCCGCCGCGGCCGTACGGCCGGCCAGCGTTTCCGCGAACGGGTTCCAGGGCGCACGGATCGAGGTGCGGGTCAGATTCGCCGCCGCCCGCCAGGGCGCAAGGGCGATCCGGCCCAGCTCAAAGGCGCTGTAGAACATGCACGCTCCCCGCTTGCGGCCGATTCAGGCCAGCGTTCAGGCGATTTGACGCTTATACGCGCTCTTCCTCAAGAAACCGTTGCAGCGCCTCGGCCAGCGCCTCCGGCGTCGTCCCGTGAGTGAAGACGCTAGCCAGTTCGCCGTCGGAGTCCATCAGATAAATGATCGAGGTGTGATCGACGAGGTAATCGTCGCCTTCGCCGGCGCGGCTGAAATACACCCGCCAGGCGCGGGCGGCGGCGGCGACCTGTTCCTCCGTACCCGTCAGGCCGACAAGACCTTCCGGGAAAGCGGGGCTGGCGACGTAGAGCGCCATCTGCTCCGGCGTGTCGCGTTCGGGGTCGAGGGTGATCAGCACCGGCTGGATTCGCGCCCGCGCCGCGGGGGCCAGCCGCGCCAGCGCGTCGCCCATGATCACCAATGACATCGGGCATATGTCCGGGCAGTGGGTGAAGCCGAAATAGATCAGCATCGGCCGGCCGCGGAAATCGGCCTCGGTCACCGTGACGCCGTCATGGCGCACCAGTTCGAACGGCCCGCCGATATCCGCCCGGCCGCTGACCTGCACCTGCCCGGCGCGTGGCGGTTCGGCCCCGCGGCCTGGCTCCAGCAGGATCATCAGCGCCAGTGCGGCCAGCAGGGTGGCGGCGCCCGCCGCCAGCGGCCACGCCCAGACCGGAATTTTGCGAAGATCCATGGTCGCGCCCCGCTTCGCATTCGCGTAAATCGCTTGAGCGGGCGAAACCTAGGCGCCATGACGGGGCCTGTCCATGTGCGGAGGCGCCGCATGAACAGCGCAGGCGAATGGGAGGGTCTCGGCCCCACTGCCGGCGAGCCGGTTTTCGGCCGCGTGCGGCTGCGCACCCTGATTCTGCTGCGCTGGCTGGCCGTGACCGGCCAGGGCGCGGCGGTTCTGGTTGTGCATTTCGGGCTGGGCTATCCGCTGCCCCTGGTTCCGGTGCTGCTGCTGATCGCAGCCAGCGCGGCGCTGAACGCCGGCCTCAGCTTCGCCCTGCCAACCCAGCGTTTCGCCCGTGACGCCGAGGCCTTCGCCCAGCTCGGCTATGACGTTCTGCAGCTGTGCGTGCTGATCGCGCTGACCGGCGGGCTGGGCAATCCGTTCGTGATCATGCTGGTGGCGCCGGTGACCATCGGTGTGGCGACCTTGCCGCCGCGCTGGTCATGGCCGCTGGCCGGGGTTGCGCTGGCCGGCGTGGCGCTGGCCGGCCTGTTTCATCTGCCGCTGCCCTGGGGGCCGGACGACCCTCCGGACCTGCCGCCTGTCTACCTGGCCGGCATGGGAATCGCGGCGGTGATCGCGGTGGCTTTCACGGCCATCTACGCCTGGCGGGTGGGGCGGGAGGCCAAGCGCATGGGCGCAGCGCTGGCGGCCACGCAGGGCGTTCTGGCGCGCGAACAGCGCCTGTCGGCGTTGGGCGGGCTCGCCGCGGCTGCGGCGCACGAACTGGGCACGCCGCTGGCCACCATTCAGCTCACCGCCAAGGAAATGGCGCGCGAGCTGAAGGACGACCTGCTGAAGGACGACGCCTTGCTGCTGGTCAGCCAGGCGGAGCGCTGCCGCGACATCCTGAAACGCCTGTCCGAACAGGGCGAGGCGGGCGATGCGGTGCATGACCGTCTCAGTCTTCATGCGGCGCTGGACGAGGCGGCGGCGCCTTTGCGCGGGCTGGGGCCGGAGATCGAAGTGGCGCTGACGCCGCCGCCTGGCGAGGCGGGCGACGGTCCGGTGCTGGCCCGGCAGGCGGAGCTGCTCTACGCCATCGGCAATTTCATCGAGAACGCGGTGGAGTTCGCAGCGGCGAAAGTACGTGTTGAAGGGCGATGGGACGCCGAATGGGTGGAAGTGGCGGTGCTGGACGACGGCCCCGGGTTCCCCCCGGATGTGCTGGCGAAGATCGGAGAACCTTATGTCAGCGCGCGCCGGGGGCGCGAACGCAAGGGCGGGCTGGGTCTCGGCGTGTTCATCGCCGTGACGCTGACCGAGCGGCTGGGCGGACAGGCGCGGTTTGCGAACGGCGGCGCGCTGGGCGGCGCCGGGGTTCACGTCCGCTGGCCCCGCAAACGGGTGGAAGCAAGGAAAAACAATGGATAAATTGCCCCGTAGATATTGCGAATCGAAAGCCATCGCATGACCGACGCGCCGGACCATGTTCCTGAGTATGATTTGCCCAAAGATCGCACCCTGCTGATCCTTGATGACGACGCGCCGTTCCGCACCCGGCTGGGGCGGGCGATGACGGCGCGCGGCTTCGTCGTTTCCGCCGTCGGCACGGTGGGCGAGGCGATCGAGATCGCCAAGGCCAATCCGCCGGCCTTCGCGGTGCTGGACATGCGGCTGGGCGACGGCGACGGGCTGGACGCGGTCAAGGCGCTGCACGCCTCGCGCCCCGACTGCCGCGTGGTGATGCTGACCGGATACGGCAATATCGCCACCGCCGTGGCTGCGGTGAAGCTGGGCGCCATCGACTATCTGTCGAAGCCCGCCGACGCCGATGACGTCGCCCGGGCGCTGCTGGCGCTGGGCGGCGAAAAGCCGAAACCGCCGGAAAACCCGATGTCGGCAGACCGTGTGCGGTGGGAGCATATCCAGCGCGTTTACGAGCTGTGCAACCACAATGTCTCGGAAACCGCGCGGCGGCTGAACATGCACCGCCGCACGCTGCAACGCATCCTGGCCAAGCGCGCGCCGAAATAGCGGGGGAGGGCAAGGCCGGTGACCGCTCCGTTCCGCATCGGCTTCGTCCTGTTCCCGAACCTGACCCAGCTTGATTTCACCGGGCCGTTGCAGGTGCTTTGCCGCCTGCCGGGGGCGGAGGTGCATCTGGCCGCGAAAACGCCGGACCCGGTTTCCACCGACGCGGCGCTGACCATTCCGCCCACCGTGACCTTCGCCGCCTGCCCGCCGCTGGACCTGATCTGCGTTCCCGGCGGCTTCGGCGTCGATGACGCCATGCGCGACGCCGAAACCATCGCCTTCGTCAGGCGCCAGGCGGCGGGGGCGCAATATGTCACCTCGGTCTGCACCGGGGCCTTCATCCTCGGCGCGGCGGGCCTGTTGAAGGGGCGGCGGGCGACCACCCACTGGGCCTATCATGGCGAGCTGCCGGCGCTGGGCGCGATCCCGGTAAAGGCGCGCGTGGTGCGCGACGGCAACCTGTTCACCGGCGGCGGGGTCACCGCCGGCATCGACTTCGCCTTCACGCTGATGGCCGAGATCGCCGGGCGCGACTACGCCGAGGCGGTGCAGCTGGGCCTCGAATACGATCCCGCCCCGCCGGCGGACAGCGGCTCGCCCGAAAAGGCCCCGGCCGCGGCCCGCGCGGCGATGGACGCCCGCTTCGCCCCGCGCCTCGCCGCCTTCCGCAAGGCGCTGGCGGAGGTGAAGGTCTAGCGGACCGTCGCCGCATTGCGTTTCCTGACATGACGCTACGCACTTTCCCCTCTCCCCCATTGTTGGGGGAGAGGGCAGGGTGAGGGGGCGGCCGCAGCGGTGATCACCCCTCACCCGGAAAATCATCGCACTTGGGCTTCGCCAAGCCCGTGATTTTCCGCCCTCTCCCCTCAATGGGAGAGGGGAGGGGCGTTGCGCTGACTGGCATGCGAAGCGAACGGAAGGGGTGAGGGCGCGCCCTCCGCCGTTATTCCCAACCCCGAAGCAATCGCTCCGCCGCGCAGCGCGCGAAGCGCAGGGTGAGCGCCTTGCGCCGCGCCGGGGCCAGCGGCAGGGCCGGGCTGTCGCGCAATATCGCGCCGCCGAAAGCATCGGCGACGATCAGCCCGGCGGTCTCCGGGATCAGCTCCCGTGGAAACCGCTCCGACACCGCGAAATAGAAGGCGTCGCAATAGCCCAAATAGTCCGGCCATTTGCCGTCGGCGCGCAAATCCGCCGCGCCGGACTTGATCTCGGCGATGGCGATTTCGCCGCGCGGGCCGAGGGCGGCCAGATCCGCCCGCCGCCCGCAGGGCAGCTTGAACTCGGCGATGGCCGTATAGCCGCGGTCGTAGAACAGCCGCGCCGCGCCGCGCGCCAGCAGGCGGGCGTCGTCTATGGCCGGGTTGGCGGCGCTGGCCAGGGTCATGCGGCCGATGTTGTTCGCTTTTCGTTCGTATTGCAAGCCGGGGCTGGCGCGGCTTTGCTGGCGCCATGACCCGTCATCCGCTCTCCCATGCGCCCGCGCCCGATATCGACGCCTTTCAGGCCATCGCCGAACGGGCCTGGGCCGACCTGCCGGCGGCCTTCCGCCAGATGTGCGGGCGGGTGGAGATCCGCGTGCAGGACTTCGCCGAGGACGAGGTGCTGGCCGATCTGGGCATCGACAACCCGTTCGAGCTGTCGGGCCTTTATCACGGCGTCGACCTGACCCAGCGGTCGGTGGCAGACCCCAGCCCGGAGCCGGACCGGGTCTTCCTCTACCGCCGCCCGATCCTCGACGAATGGGCCGAACGCGGCGACGTGTCGCTGTATGACCTGATCGCCCATGTCCTGGTGCACGAGATCGGCCACCATTTCGGCCTCTCCGACGAGGCCATGCACGAGATCGAAGACCGCGCCGCGAAGGAGGAGTGAGGGGGACGCACCCTCGCCCTTCGTGGCCCGCTTCGCGGGACTCCTCAGGGTGAGGGTATTTGTGCTTTCCCCCTCATCCTGAGGCGCGAAGCCCCGGATTAAATCCGGGGCTGAGCCACGAAGGACGAGGGCGTTCAGAAAGCCAACCCCGCCGCCCATTCGGGGACGATGGCGGTGGCCGGGCCGTAGCGGCGTTCGTCGAACATGTGGCCGTTCTCGCCCGGCTCCAGCGACAGCTCCACCGTATGCGCCCCGGCGGTTTTCGCCGCCTCGGCGAAGCCGGCGGCGGGCCACACCGTGCCCGAGGTGCCGATGGCGGCGAAATGCGTGCAGCCCTCCAGCGCCGTGAAGATGGCGTCCAGCTCCAGCGGGACCTCGCCGAACCAGACCACATGCGGGCGCAAGGCCCCCTCGCGGCCGCAGGTTTCGCAGGCCAGGGCGATGGACAGATCCTCGCGGCAGGGCCGCACGTCGCCGCAGGCGGCGCAGCGGCGCTTCAGCAGTTCGCCATGCATGTGCGCCACGCGCTTTGACCCGGCCTGTTCGTGCAGATCGTCGATATTCTGCGTCACCAGCAGGAAGCCGCCGCCGGCGGCGGTCCAGCGCGTCTCCAGCGCCGCCAGCGCGGCGTGGGCGGCGTTCGGCCGCGCGCCCAGCAGGTTGCGGCGGCGGGCGTTGTAGAATTCGTGGACCCGGTCAGGGTGTTCGCGGAACCCTTCCGGCGTCGCCAGTTCGCGCCAGTCGAATTTTTCCCAGATGCCGCCCTTGTCGCGGAAGGTGCCCAGCCCGCTTTCCGCCGACACCCCGGCCCCGGTGAGAATGACGAGTGAGGGTTTCATCAACGCCGCCCCCGGCCCATCGCGTCCCTATCCGCCAGCCTAGCCGCAGCGCGCGCGGCGGGGAAAGGCCGGACTATCCGGACCCCTCGCCCTTCGTGGCCCGCTTCGCGGGACTCCTCAGGGTGAGGGTGTTTGTTGATTCTATCCCTTCTCCTCATCCTGAGGTGCGAAGCCCCACAGGGGCTGAGCCACGAAGGACGAGGAGAAGACGCAAAACGCCCGCCGTTTCCGGCGGGCGCTGCGTGAAGTCCGGGCAGAGGCGGCTTACTTGCCGGCGTTATCGGCCGGGGCCTCGTCATAGCTGCGGCCGGTGGTGCGTTCGAAGATGCGGGCCGACTTGCCGCGGCGGCCGCGCAGATAATACAGCTTCGCCCGGCGCACCTTGCCGCGGCGCACCAGCTCGATCTTCTCCAGCATCGGCGAATGCACGGGGAACACCCGCTCCACGCCCTCGCCGAAGCTGATCTTGCGCACGGTGAAGCTCTCGTTCAGGCCGCCGCCGGAGCGGGCCAGGCACACGCCCTCGAACACCTGCACGCGCTCGCGGTCGCCCTCGGTGATGCGCACATGCACCTTCAGCGTATCGCCGGGATCGAACTCCGGCACGGTCTTGCCGGCCAGCACGCGCGCGGCTTCTTCCTTTTCCAGGGTCTGAATGACGTTCATCGGTCCTGCTCCTTGCGCGCCCGGTATCTCTCCCAGAGGTCCGGTCGCCGCTCCTTCGTCGTCTTCTCCGCCTCGGTCCGCCGCCACGCCGCGATCTTCGCGTGGTCGCCCGACAGAAGCACTTCGGGGATCTCCCTTCCCTCCCACACGCGCGGGCGCGTGTACTGGGGATATTCCAGGAGGCCGCCCTCGAAACTCTCCTCCGCGGCGGAGGCCGGATCCCCCATCACCCCGGGGATCAGCCGCACGCAGGCCTCTATCAGGCACAGCGCCGCCGCTTCGCCGCCGGCCAGAACCGCGTCTCCGACGCTAAGCTCCTCCAGCCCGCGCGCCTCGATAACCCGTTCGTCCAGGCCCTCGAAACGCCCGCAAAACACAACCACGCCCGGCCCCGCCGCCAGCTCCCGAACCCGGGCCTGGGTCAGCGGTTTTCCGCGCGGGGTCAGATAGATACGGGGGCGGCCCATGGGCTCCACCGCGTCTATCGCCGCCGCCGCCACCTCCGGGCGCAGCACCATTCCGGCGCCGCCGCCGGCAGGGGTGTCGTCGACGGAGCGGTGCTTATGACGGGAAAAATCCCGGATGTCCACAGTCTCCAGCGCCCATAATCCGCGCGCGCGCGCCGCCCCGGTCAGCGACACGCCGAGCGGGCCCGGAAACGCGTCCGGATAGAGGGTGAGGACCGTGGCCGTGAACATGGGGCGGCTTCATGCGCGTTCCGGCGCGCAAAGGCAATCGGAGATCAGCAAACCCACGACGGGGCCGCCGCAACGAAAACCCACCGGTCTCCTGCGCGGCGGTAAACCGTCACGCCTACATTCGCTGTGTCCTCGGCTTCGATGGTTGCGGCGCGCAAGCGATAGCGGTCGAATACAGGCTGGGCGGGATGGATGAAGTATATGCGTGTGGCGCCCAGCGCAGCTTGACCACAGGTCGTCAAGCGGCTTCGCGGCAGATGGTCGGGGTGGCCGGGGGGCAGGAACGTTCGCGCCCATGCATCCGCATCATGGCGGCGGATTATCTCCGACGCTTCTTCGGGCGACACCCACTTGACATCCTCGATCTCCGGACAGCGCACATCGCCGCCGCCCTGACGCGCCCGCCACAGGTCATGAAGCATCTCCCGCGGCAGGGTCGGCAGGGTTTCGGTCCAACGCGGGTTCGGGTCTCCGCCGGGGTAATCGGTAAGGACGCTGCGTTCGAGGTCGCTCAGGAAGTCCTCGAAAGCAGGCCATCGCGGAGGGCGCCTGGTGTCGGCCTGAAACCGTGTCGAAACCAGCAGGCGGTCGCCGCGCCCGGCGTCGATCCGCTGGCGCGCGTCATCAATGTGCTGCGTAAGAAACTCGCAGGTCCATGCCCGCTCGTATTGCGCCGCCGCCGGCGTGGCGGGCAAGGCGAGGGCCAGAACCGCCAGCAGCCAGCGCATCATCCTGCCTCCGGGCAGGCGGGGTAGGGAGGCGCCTCGGGGAGCGGCGCGCCCTCGAAGGGGCTGAAATCCATGCGGTTCCTCACACGGCGGTCGTCATCAGCATGCGTATAGGTCCAGCCTTCGATGGCGTGGCGCATTGCGGCCTCGAACTCTCCGTGACGACGCACGGCGGCGCAAGTGACGCATATGTTCCGTGTCCGGCCTTCGCGCACCTGGAATTCAGATACGCAAACCGCAGAGTGTCCGCCGGCGACCGCGTGCCCGGGATAGCGCGGCTCCATGCTCATGACCGGGGCGAGCCGGGCGCGCCAGCCGTCATCCAGCCGGTCGAAAAGCAGCCTCACCGGGGTTGGACGCCGCTCGCCATCACGCATGGGCCGGAAGCGGAACAGGTTCATCTGTCGTTCCGCCTCGGCGCGCAGGGCGGCGTCGCCGTCATGCTCGCCGCAATCGATTCGCACGTTGCGGGCGCGGTGATTGCTGAGGCTGAACCACACGGCGCACTCGGCGGGCTCCGCAGCGTCATCGCCATTCGCCGCCTCCGCCTCCTGCGCGCCGCCAAGGGCGAGCGCGGCGAACAGGGCCGCGAGCGCGCTCATCACCCCGCCTCCTGGCAGGCAGGATAGGGGGGACGGCTGGCCCTGGGGCCGCCGTGGAGCCGGAACTCAGTAGTCGCCTCGTAACGCTCCGGCCGGTCCGACTGGATATAGACGGATTCCGAAAGGGCTCGCCTGAAGGCGGATTCAAAGGGTCCGGGGTGGCCAGAGGCGTTGCAGGTTACGCAAATGGCGCTTGCGCGTCCGTCGCGGATCAGCGCCACGGCGGTGCAATTGGCGACGTAGCCGTTGCGGAGCGATGGTTCCGGATAGCGCGGTTCAATCCGCATCAGACCCTGCATCTGCGGGCGCCAGCCGCCGGACGCGTCGCGGTCGAAAAACAGGTAAGTCGTGAAGGGCTGACCCGCCGCATGCCGGGACGAGGCGCGCAGCAGCGCGAGCTGCCGTTCGGCCTCGGCGTGCATGTCTGCTGCGCCTTCGACTTCGTCGCAGGTGATCTCGGTGTCCGCCGCCCGGCCGCCGCTGACCGTGTAACTGACCACGCATGATGCAGTGATCGGCGTAAACACGGCGCCCTTGCCTTCCGCCTCCGCCTCCTGCGCGCCGCCAAGGACGAGCGCGGCGAACAGGGCCGCGAGCGCGCTCATCACCCCGCCTCCGGGCAGGCGGGATGGGGCGGCGCCTCGGGCAGAGGCGGGCCAGGATCGAGGGAGTACGTGATTTGCGTTTCGATGCGTTCTGGCGCTTGGGTTCGGGTAAAGACCCATCGCCGGAGCCATCTGACGCTCCGGGTTTCGAACTGCCGCTCTACACCGGTCGCATTGCAAACGACGCAGACGTCATGCGCCCGCCCGTCGTAAACCCTGGTGGCTAGGGAACAGGTTGCTGTATGACCGCGCGCTACTGCGATTGGCGGATAATGCGGCTCGACGCGCAGGATCGGGACAACCCTTACGCCCCAGCCGCCATCAGCCTGCCGCTGGAACGTAAGCGATACCGGATAGGGAATCTCCCCATTGCGGATCCCGCGCGAGTGGAACAGCGCCATCTGCCGTTCCGCCTCGGCGCGCAGCGCAGCGTCGCCGTCATGCTCGCCGCAGTCGATGCGCACGTTACGGGCGCGGCCGCCCTGCACGGCGAAACGCACCACGCACTCCGCTGTTTCCGGGCCTGGGGGCTTCTCCGCCTCCTGCGCGCCGCCAAGGGCGAGCGCGAGGATCAGCGCGGTCCAGACCGTCATTGCGTCTCCTCCTCCGCTTCCGGCGCCGCCTCGTCCGGAGCGATCTCCGGCGGGTCGGCGACCAGATAGCCGAGGCCGAGACGCACCTCGGGCACGTTGGCGCGGGTGAAGGGCAGCATCCAGCTTCCCTTGACGCCGCGGGTTCCCTCCACCTCCAGCATCTCGCCGGCGCCGAAGTCATGCACGGCGCGCACGCGGCCCAGCGGCTCGCCGTCGAGATCGCGCACCTCCAGCCCGATCAGGTCGTGATGGTAGAACTCGTCCGGATCGCCCAGTTCGGGCAGCGCGGCGCGCGGCGCGTGCAGGCGCGCGCCCTTCAGCGCCAGGATCTGTTCACGGCTCACCGGCTCGGCCAGGGTGACGACGAACCCGTCCCCGGCGCGTTTCCAGCGCTTCGGGGTCAGCAGTTTCGCCCCCGCCGCGTCCAGCCACGGGCCATAGGTGAAACAGTCCTCGGGCAGGGCGGTGAAGGATTTCACCTTCGCCTCGCCGCGCACGCCATGCGCCCCCGCGATCACCGCGACGCAGACATATCCCGCTGGCGCGTCATCCTTGGCCATGCGGGCAGTCTAAACGGATCAGGGCCGGCCCGGAAAGATGGTCACATACTGGATGCGCACGTCGGGAAAACTGTCGACGAACTGCACGGTGAAATCCGGGAAGCTGTCCACCATCCGCCAGCGGCCGCAGGAATCGGGAAAGCTGGACACGGTCTGCACGCGCAGGTCCGGGAAGCTGGTGACGATCTGCACCTTGATATCGGGAAAGCTGGTCACCTCCCGCACGTTTCCATACAGGCGCACGCCGTTGAACATGCAGTCGGCGCCCACGCGCCGCTCCGCCGCGCCGGCCAGCCCCGCGGGCAGGACGATGGCGGCGGCCAGGCCGAGCGGAAGTATGCGCCGTGCGCCTGTTCCCATGCGCGCGATGCTGGGCGAAGAATGCGGCGGGACGGGGGCGCCCCTAATGCATCGACTTGACGATGCTCTCGGTCATCTTCTTGGCGTCGCCCAGCAGCATCATGGTGTTGTCCCGGAAGAACAGCGAGTTGTCGATGCCGGCATAGCCGGAGCCGAGCGAGCGCTTGATGAAGAACACCGTGCCGGCCTTCCACACCTCCAGCACCGGCATGCCGAAAATCGGGCTTTGCGGGTCTTCCTTGGCGGCGGGGTTGGTGACGTCGTTGGCGCCGATGACGAAGGCGACGTCGGCGTTGGAGAATTCCGAATTGATGTCCTCCAGCTCGAACACCTCGTCATAGGGCACCTGCGCCTCGGCCAGCAGCACGTTCATATGCCCCGGCATGCGGCCGGCAACGGGGTGGATGGCGTAGGCCACGTCCACACCCTCGGCCTTCATGGCGTCGGCCATTTCCTTCAGCGCGTGCTGGGCCTGGGCCACGGCCATGCCATAGCCGGGTACGATGATCACCTTGCGGGCGTTCTTCAGGATGAAGGCCGCGTCCTCGGCCGAGCCCTGCTTGACCATGCCTTGCGGCCCGCCGTCGGCCGGCCCGGCGCTCTCGCCCCCGAAGCCGCCGAGGATCACCGAGATGAAGGACCGGTTCATGCCCTTGCACATGATGTAGGACAGGATCGCCCCGGACGAGCCGACCAGGGCCCCGGTGATCAGCAGCGCCGTGTTCTCCAGGGTGAAGCCCAGTGCCGCCGCCGCCCATCCCGAATAGGAATTGAGCATCGAGATCACCACCGGCATGTCGGCCCCGCCGATGGGGATGATCAGCGTCACCCCCAGCACGAAGGCGATCAGGGTGAGGATCCAGAAGGCGGTCTTGGCCTCGCCGCCCGAGGCGACGAGGAACACCACGAACACCGCGATGGCGACGCCCATGCCGAGATTCAGCCAGTGCTGGCCCTTGAACACAACCGGTGCGCCGGAGACCAGGCCCTGCAGCTTGGTGAAGGCCACCACCGAACCGGTGAAGGTGATCGCGCCGATGGCCGAGCCCATGGCGAGTTCGAACAGCGACAGGCCTTTCAGACCGCCGCCCGCCGTAGCGATGCCGAAGGCCTCGGGCCGGTAAAGGGCGGCGGCGGCGACCAGCACCGCGCTCATCCCCACCAGGCTGTGGAAGGCGGCGACCAGTTGCGGCATCGCCGTCATCGGGATGCGCCGCGCGATCACCGCGCCGATGGTCCCGCCCACGGCGATCCCGGCGATGATCAGCACCAGCGTCATGCCCGACGCCCCGGCGAGGATCAGGGTGACCCCGATGGCGATGGCCATGCCGGCCATGCCGAAATAATTGCCCCGGCGCGAGGTTTCCGGGCTCGACAGCCCGCGCAGCGCCAGAATGAAGAATATGCCGGCGGCGAGATACAGGATGGCGGCGATATTGGGGCTCATGGCGTCATATCCTTGATGGCGCGTTCGAGGCTTTCGATCAGGGGCGGCAGGTGATCGCGGATCGTGACCACCAGAATTTCGGGATCGATGGCGTGATAGCCGTGGATGATGCGATTCCGCATGCCGATGGCTTTTCCCCAGGGGATGTCCGGAAGCCGTTTGCGGTCGGCTTCGGTCACGCGCGTGGCGGCCTCGCCGATCAGCTCCACGGCGCGCGAAACCGCGAACAGTTTTTCCGTATCCGCCGCCAGCGCCTTCGCGTCGAGATCCCCGAGGAAATCCCGGGCGTTGCGTGAGAACGCCAGCATGTCCGTCAGGTGCAGGCGGGTTTTCGGGTTCATCAGGCGGCGACCAGCTCCCTGTCTGCGAACTCGCGCCAGTGCGGGGCGAGGCCGGAGCGCACGATCACGTCCACCTTGCGGCCGAGGGCCTGCGACAGCTCCTCCTCCATGGCGGCGATGTCGAACATGGACGGCCGCCCGGTGCGGTCGGCCAGCACGTCGATATCGCTGTCCGGGCGGGCCTCGCCGCGCGCCAGCGAACCGACGACGCCGATAATGCGCAGGCCGTAGCGGCGTTCAGCGCCCGCCGCGTGTGCGCGCAGCAAGCCCAGAACGTCCTCCAGCCGGGGCGGGGCTGCGGGCATGGTCTATTCCCCGCCTTCGGATTTGGCGGGCGCGGCCGGACGCTCCTTCTTCCGGTACATGGCCAGCATGCGCTGGGTGACCAGGAAGCCGCCGAAGATGTTGACGCTGGCCAGCACCACGGCGGCGAGGCCGGCCCAGCGGGCGAGCCCCCCTTCCTCCACCATCGGCGCCGCCGCGGCCAGCAGCGCGCCGACGATGATGACGGAGGAGACGGCGTTGGTGACGCTCATCAGCGGCGTGTGCAGGGCCGGGGTGACCGACCAGACCACGTAATAACCGACGAAGATCGCCAGCACGAAGATGGCGAGGCGGTAGACATTCGGGTCGATGGCTTCCATCGGCGCCTCCTATTTCAGGCTGTCATGGACGACCGCGCCATCGCGGGTCAGCGCCATGGCGGTGATGATTTCGTCTTCCCAGTGCGGAGCCTTGCCGCCCTTGTCGTCGGCAAGCAGCGGCGACAGCGCCAGCAGGTTGCGGGCGTAGAGCGAGCTGGCGTCGGCGGCCAGCCGGGCCGGAAGATTGGTGAAGCCGGCGATTTTCACGCCCCCGGCGTCGACGATCTCGTCTGGTTTCGTCAGTTCGCAATTGCCGCCCTGGGCGGCGGCGAGATCGATGATCACCGCGCCGGAATGCATGGAGGCGGCCATCGCCTTCGTCACCAGTTTCGGCGCCGGGCGGCCGGGAATCAGGGCGGTGGTGACCACCACATCCTGTTTGGCGATATGGGCGGCGATCAGCTCGGCCTGTTTGGCCTGGTAGGCCTTGCTCATTTCCTTGGCGTAGCCGCCGGCGGTCTCGGCGGCCTTGAACTCCTCGTCCTCCACGGCGATGAATTTCGCGCCCAGCGAGGCCACCTGCTCCTTCGCCGCCGGGCGCACGTCGGTGGCGGATACCACGGCGCCGAGGCGCCGGGCGGTGGCGATGGCCTGCAGCCCCGCCACGCCGGCGCCCATCACGAACACCTTGGCCGGGGCGATGGTGCCGGCGGCGGTCATCATCATCGGAAAGGCGCGGCCATAGAGATGCGCCGCCTCGATCACCGCGCGATAGCCGGCCAGGTTCGACTGGCTGGACAGCGCGTCGATCGACTGCGCGCGGGTGATGCGGGGGGTGAACTCCATCGCCAGCGCGTCGACGCCGGCCTTGGCGCAGGCCGCGGCCAGCGCCTTGTTCCCGTGCGGCTCCAGCAGGCCGGCCAGCACGGCGCCTTTCGGGAATTTCGCGATCGTTGCGGTCTCAGGCGCGCGCACGGTGAAAACCGCGTCGGCGCCTTTCAGGACCGCAGCGGCGGTTCCGATGCTGGCCCCGGCCTCCTTGTAGGCCTCGTCCTGAAAGCTGGCGGCCAGGCCGGCCCCGGATTCGACGGCGACCTGGTGGCCGCCTTCAACAAGCTTCTTCACCGTGCCTGGCGTGGCGGCGACGCGTGTCTCGCCCGCGTGGGTCTCTTTCAGAATCGCGATTTTCATGCGGCCGACGGCGCTCCCCTGCGGCTGAAGCCGCGGGCAGACTGCGCGAATTCGCCCGAAAGGGGAAGGGGTCGTAAAGTCAGTTCAGAAGGGCGCCGGCCAGCATCGTCACCAGGCCGGAAATGACCGTCACAACGGCCAGCGCGCCCAGCGTCACATACCACCAGGTGCTCAGTCTCAGCGCCAGGCCGATCAGGCCGCCCGCGACCAGGCTGATGATCATGGCTGTGAACCAGCCCGTGTCAGTTGTGAAGGTCAGCGACAGGAACAGCACCGACACAGCGATCAGTCCGCAGGACCACATGGTCAGCTTCATGAAGGTCGAGAAGGTCGCGCTCTGGCCGCTGATGTCCATCTTGCCGCGATCATAGCCAGCCATGGGTCCGGTCTCCGTCTGCTCTGAAAGCCCGGGGCGGGATAACATGCGTCCGCGCGCCCGCCAAGCGGGTTTGGAGCTGCATATTCAGCCTGCCTGCCGCCCCCAGCCGGAGGCGAACAGCGCCTCCAGCGCCGCGGCGACGGCCAGCGGCTGATCGAGGATCAGATGGTGCTGGCTTTCCGGGATAGAGACCATCGGCCAGCTCCCGCCCAGCGCCGCGCGCATGAACCCCCACACCTCGTCGGTGACCAGCGCCGACTGCGCGCCGCGGATGAAGGCCATCGGGCATTTCAGGGCGGCGAGAATCTCGGCCGGCTTGCGCCGGGCGTAATGCATTTTCGGCCACAGATTGGGGTCGAACTTCCAGGTCCAGCCGGCGCCGTCGGGCCCGCTGACCTCGCGCAGGGCGTTACGGGCGATATGGTCGAGCAGGAACATGTTTTCGCATGGCTGGTGCGGCAGCAGGCGGAATCGCGCCAGCGCCGCCTCCAGCGACGGGTACACCTTGCCGCCGCGCCGGGGCGGGGGCGAGGTGCGCTGTTTCTCCGGCTCGCGCACCGGGCTGTCCAGCACCGCGGCGCCGGCCAGCCGGTCGCCGAACTCCAGCGCGCAGGCGATGGTCACGAAGCCGCCGAAGGAATGTCCGGCCACGAAGGGCGCGCCGGCCTCGAAGGCGCCGCCGGCCTCGCCCGCCGCCCGCACTTCGCGGGCGTAGAGCTCCATATGATATTCCTCGCGCCAGCCCGACGCGCCCATGCCGGTCAGGTCCAGCGCCACCACCCGGCGCTCCACCGCCAGGAAGGGGGCGATGGCGTCCCACCATTCCTTGTGGGCGGCGCCGCCATGAATCAGGATCAGGCCCGGCGCGCCGCGTTCGCCCCAGGTGCGGTAGACGACCTCCGCGCCCTCCACCTCCACCGCGGCGTCCTCAAACGGCGTCTGCAGCGCGCGCTGGAACCAGTCCGGCGCGGCCGGGCGCTTTCCGGCGAGCGGGGCGAGGGGGGCGGGAAGTTCTTTGCGGGTTTCGGCGGCCATCGGGCGGAGCTAGCCCCGCCCGGCCCCGCCGTCAACGCGCCTTTTCGCATGTGCGAGATGCAGGGCCGCCGCCGCGGCAACGTGGTTAAGCCTGTGTTGAGGCGGTTTTAGCGCGGTTTTTACCGGTCCTGTCCCATAACGGCGCCATCAAGCGCCCCGCCCAGAACGGGCGGCGAGGTCAAAGACCCGGCGCGATGGGGCCGAAAAGGCGTAGGTGGGTGACATGGCGAAGACTGTGCTGGTCGTCGACGACGATCCGACTCAACGCCGCCTGATGCAGGCGGTTATCGAAAAGCAGGGCTATGCGGCGGACACCGCCGAAAGCGGCGAGGCGGCGCTGGACCGCGTCAGCCGCGGCGGTGTGGACGTGATGCTGCTGGATCTCGTCATGCCGGGCATGGACGGGATGGAGACGCTGGAGGCCCTGCGCGTGAAGGCGCCGGACCTGCCGGTGGTGGTGCTGACCGCCCATGGCGGCATCGACACGGTGGTGGGGGCGATGCGCGCCGGGGCGACCGACTTCTTTGTGAAGCCGGCCAGCCCGGAACGCATCTCGGTCTCGCTGCGCAACGCCCTGAAGGTGAAGACCCTGACCGGCGAGGTGCAGAGGCTGAAGAAATCGGCCGAGGGCGGACTGACCTTCGCGGACATGATCGCGGGGGCGCCGGCGATGCGCCAGGTGGTGCGGCTGGGCCAGCGCGCGGCGGCGTCGAACATCCCGATCCTGATCACCGGGGAGTCGGGCGCCGGCAAGGAGCTGATCGCCCGCGCCATCCAGGCCGAGTCCGACCGGGCCGGCAAACCCTTCGTCACCGTCAACTGCGGCGCGATCCCGGAGAACCTCGTCGAGTCGATCCTGTTCGGCCACGAGAAGGGCTCGTTCACCGGCGCGACCGGCAAGCACATGGGCAAGTTCCAGGAGGCCGACGGCGGCACCCTGTTCCTGGACGAGATCGGCGAACTGCCGCTGGACATGCAGGTGAAACTGCTGCGCGCGCTGCAGGAGGGCGAGGTGGACCCCGTCGGGTCCAAGCGCCCGGTGAAGGTGGACGTGCGCATCATCTCGGCCACCAACCGCGACCTGGCCGAACAGGTGAAGGCCGGGGCGTTCCGCGAGGATTTGTTCTACCGCCTGAACGTGTTCCCGATCGAGGCGCCGCCGCTGCGCGCCCGCAAGGAGGACGTTCCTGCGCTGGTGCGCCATTTCATCGCCCGCTTCAACGCGCAGGAGAACAAGAGCGTCATCGACGCCGCGCCGGAGACGATGGCGATGCTGGCCGCCCATGACTGGCCGGGCAATGTGCGCCAGCTGGAGAACGCGGTGTTCCGCGCCGTGATCCTGGCCGACGGCGATTACCTGTCGCCCGCCGACTTCCCGCAGATCAGCGGCGTCTCGGCGCCGGTCGCGGCCGCGCCGGAAGCCTCCGGCGGTGACGCGCAGCCCTATCTCAACGGCGCCGCTGCGGCGGCTTCGGCGGCGCAGGCGCCGGTGGAGATCATGGACGAGGGCGGGCACCTGCGTTCGCTGGAAGCCATCGAGCGCGACCTGATCAGCTACGCCATCGAGACCTATGCCGGGCGGATGTCGGAAGTGGCGCGGCGGCTCGGCGTCGGCCGCTCGACGCTGTACCGGAAAGTGCGTGAATACGACCTCGACGTCGACGAGGCGCGGGCCGGCTAGACGCCGGCCACAGGGGGGCGGAGAAACCCCGCCGGGCGACCGGCGGGGTTTTTCTATTCGCCATCCTTCTTGCCGCCGTCGATGACGCGCAGCGCCGGGCGGGCGGGTTTCGAATCTTCTGCGGGGGCAGGCTCCGGCGGCGGCGGTTCGGGCGCCGGCGCGATCGCGTCTTCATTGATGTCGCGGCTGCGGCCCGTGCGCGCCGGCGGCTTGCGCTTGAAACCGCCACCGCGCTTCAGTCCCTTGCCGGGCTTGGCCTGCAGCCCCGATGAACGTTTCAGCGGCTTGCCTTTGCCGTCCGTCTTCTTGCCGATCTCGCGCATCTTGACGCCCTGCCGCGCCGACAGCGGTTCGGAGAGCGCGCCCTTTTCGGGGTCGTTGAAGGCCGAGCCATAGGCGTTCAGCCGCTGTTCGACCGAGGCCAGGAACTCCGCCTCCCAGTCCGACAGCGCCTCGCCGCGCGCGGCCCTGGCCCGGATGCGCTCCAATTTGCGCAGGGCGCGGCGGGTCTTGCGTTCGTCGACCTCTCGCGGCAAGCGGCCTCCTGCGCGCTACTCCCCCACGGCGCCCAGATAGACCTCCAGCAGCGCCTCCTGCTCGGCGCGGTCATGGCTGTCCATCTTGCGGATCGAGATCACCTTGCGGAGGATCTTGGTGTCGAAGCCCATGGCCTTGGCCTCGGCGTAGACCTCCTTCATGTCGTCCGCCACCGCCTTCTTGTCCTCCTCCAGCCGCTCGATGCGGGCGACGAAGGCTTTCAGCTGTTCGCGCGCCGCGCCGCCGATGGCGGCCGGGGCGGCGACGGTGGAGGAGGCGTCGTCAGGGGTCATGGGCGTCGAATCCTTGGCTCTTGAAACCGGGGCGCGACCCTAGGCGCTGGCGCGCGCCGCCTCAAGGGCGCGGGCGCAGGCGGTGGACCTGCCGCGCGGGAGCGGGCATGTTGCGCGCCGGGCCGCGTCCGCGGCCGCGCCGCAGACCGCACGGGAGACCCCGCGACGTGACCGACGCGACCGAAGCCGCAGAAACCGCCAACGGAAAACGCAACTGGTTCACCCGCTTCCTCGACGGGGTGGAGTGGCTGGGCAATCTGCTGCCGCATCCGGTGACGCTGTTCGCCATCCTGGCGTTCGGCATGGTGCTGGTCTCCGGCCTGTTCGGCGCGCTGGGCGTGGCGGTGGAGGATCCGCGGCCCGAGGGCGTGGCCGGGCGCGCCGACGACGGCATGATCCGCGCCGTCAGCCTGCTGACCGGCGACGGGCTGCGCCGCATTTTCACCGGCCTGGTCGGCAATTTCACCAGTTTCGCGCCGCTTGGCGTGGTGCTGGTGGCGATGCTGGGCGTCGGCATCGCCGAGAAGTCCGGCCTGCTGTCCGCCGCCGTGCGCGGCATCGTGCTGGGCGCGCACCGCCATGTCGTCACCGTGGCGGTGGTGTTCGCCGGCGTCATCTCCAACACCGCGTCGGAGATGGGCTATGTGGTGCTGATACCGCTGGCGATGGCGGTGTTCTACGCGCTGGGCCGCCACCCGCTGGCCGGCATGGCCGCAGCTTTCGCCGGCGTCTCCGGCGGCTACAGCGCCAACCTGCTGATCGGCACCATCGACCCGCTGCTGGCCGGCATCACCCAGGAGGCGGCAAGGCTGATCGACCCCGAATACATGGTGGTGGCGACGGCGAACTGGTTCTTCATGGTCGCCTCCACCTTCCTGATCACCGTCATCGGCTCGCTGGTCACCATCTTCATCGTCGAGCCGAAGCTGGGCAAATACGATTCCTCGCTGGCCGATCCGGCGGTGCTGGACGACCGGATGCTGCAGCGGCTGAAGCCGGAGGAGAAGAAGGGCCTGCTGTGGGCGCTGTTCGCCGCGCTGGGGGTGTTCGCGCTGATGGCCTACACCCTGGCCCCGGACGTGTGGGACATGAAGCGCATCCTTCCCGGCTGGGGCGTGCTGCGCAATCCGGCCGACGATGACGCGATGAACTCGCCCTTCTTCACCGGCTTCGTCACCTGGATCCTGATCTTCTTCCTCGCCACCGGCTTCGCCTACGGCAAGGCGGTGGGCACGGTGAAGGACGACCGCGACGTCATCGACGGCATGGCCTCGGCCATCTCCACCCTCGGCCTTTACGTGGTGCTGGTGTTCTTCGCGGCGCAGTTCGTGGCCTTCTTCGGCTGGACCAATCTCGGCGCCATCTTCGCCGTCACCGGCGCGCAGTTCCTGCAGGACACGGGCATGACCGGCCCGGCGATCTTCATCCTGTTCATCCTGATGTGCTGTTTCGTGAACCTGATGCTGGGCTCGGCCAGCGCGCAATGGGCGGTCACGGCGCCGATCTTCGTGCCGATGCTGATGCTGGTCGGCTATTCGCCGGAGGTGATCCAGGCCGCCTACCGCATCGGCGACTCCACCACCAACATCATCACCCCGATGATGAGCTATTTCGGCCTGATCCTGGCCTGGGCGACGCGCTACAACAGGAATCTCGGCATCGGCACCATGATCGCGACCATGCTGCCCTATTCGATCTTCTTCATCGTCTGCTGGATCGCGTTTTTCTTCCTGTGGACCTTCGGGCTCAACCTGCCCGTCGGCCCCGGCTCGCCGACCTATTACCCGGTGGGGTAGTGGCGTGCTGGCTTTCGCGCGCTTCGCGCAGGGGGGCTTGTTGGTATAATAAGTCGATCCATTGATAAAATACAAGAAGAACTCACAATCACCGATTAAATTGAGGAAAGTAAAAATGAAATCACATCATGTTTTCGCAATGTGCCTTGTGTGTTTTTTCATCACTTCGTGTAACGTAGTCGACAATGAATTTATAATACACGACCCGGATAACGTCGCCTCCTCCGCTGAGGTCCGATTGTGTGGAAGACGCCTTCAACTTGATAGAGATGAAGGCGTAATCAATGGAACAATGCCGATCACGTGCGAAGGCGGTGGCGATATCCTGGTCCTGCTTTCAGAAGGCGGCGAGACCGAGTGTCATATTGGATATGTCACTCCCGGCGCCGTGCAGGTTTTCGAATTTGCTATTGAAGACCGGCAATGCCGATCGACCCGCAGCCAGCAATAGCGGGTCACATACGCGACCCTCACGCCCCCTACCCCTCCGCCGCGGCGGCGGCGATCACCGCGTCATACATCACCCGGCCGGCATAGCCGTCGGCGGGATGGCCGCGCGAAATCTGGAAGGCGCGCAGCGCCCGGCGGGTATTGGGGCCGAACACGCCGTCCGGCGTTCCGGGGTCGTGGCCGAGGGCGGCCAGCGCCTCCTGCATCTCGCGGGTCTGGCTGCGGGTGACCGGCGGGTCGTTCTCCGGCCAGGCGCCGGTGATGGCGGCCTCGCCGCCGATGCGTTCCGACAACAGCCAGACGCCGAGGCCATAGGCGGTGGAGTTATTATAGCGAAGGATGGCGTCGAAATTGGCGAAGGTGACGAAGCCCGGCCCGCGCCGCCCGGCGGGCAGGATCAGCGCCCCGGCGCGCATCAGGTCGTCGGCGCGCCATTCGCCGCCGGCGGGGCGCACGCCGCGCGCCGCCCATTCGCTGACCATGCGCCGCTGCGCCGGGTCCCAGGCCGCCATGTCGAACCCGTCGGGCAGCGTCACCTCCACGGCCACCGGCGCGCCCTCGCGCCAGCCGGCGCGCGACAGCAGGTTGGCGGCGCTGGCCAGCGCGTCGCCGGCGTTGTTCCAGATGTCGCGGCGGCCGTCGCCGGTCCAGTCCACGGCGCGGGCCATATAGGTCTCGGGGATGAACTGGGTCTGGCCCATCGCCCCGGCCCAGGAGCCGCGCAAGTCCTCGCGCCGGGCATAGCCGGCGTCCAGCATCCGGCCCACGGCCAGCAATTGCGCCTCGGCCCAGTTGCGCCGCCGCCCTTCCCAGGCCAGCGTCGCCAGCGTCTGCACCACGTCGAAATTGCCCATGATCGCGCCATAGGCGCTCTCCAGCCCCCAGATCGCGGTCAGGATATCGGCCGGCACGCCGTATTCGGCCTCTATTGCGGCCAGCGCCGCGGCCTCGCGCGCCTTCGCCGCGCGGCCGTTGCGCACCCGGTCGTCGGAAGCGGCGGAGGCCAGGTACTGCCATAACGGCCGCACGAATTCCGGCTGGTCGCGGTCGCGGTCTATGGCGCGGGTATCCGGCTCCAGCCCGTCCAGCATCGCCGCCACCGTGGCCGGGCTGGCCTGCGCCGCCAGCCGGGGGCGGAAATCGTTCAGCCAGTCGGCGAACGGCCCGTCCTGCGCGGCGGCGGGCGCGGCGAGCAGGGCGAAGGCGGCGAGGGCGGCGGAAAGGCGGATCATGCTTGCTCCCGGTTGCGGCGGCGCGGCGCCCGCTGCGGGCGCCGGACCGGCCATCATAACGCATGCGCTGCAAGATGCCCGCCGATGCTGAACGGGGGGTGAAAGAGGGGGGAGGGCGAATTTGGCGGATTGGCAGGGTGTATAATATGCGGTGTGGGTGTTGTATGTTAGATGGGAAGCATGGAGATCATGATGGACGAAGCTCAAAAGGACTATCTATGGAGTTTACTCCGCACGAATTATGAACGCATGAAAACACTGGCAGCACGCGAGGAGGCGCGCGCTAGGACTGGGGTTTCAGGTGAGGACCTTTCCCCTCTATATTGGTACCTTGTTGAAGAGGTTGATCGCATCCTTAAAAAATTGGAAGAATTAAATCGCGAAAAACCCTAAAACGAAGACTTCGTGCCGAAGTTACATTAGAATATTGACAATTATAATGGCTAGTTGTAATCCTCACTCTAGCAATCAGGCCGCGTTGTGAATTACGCCGATCCGCTTAATGGGCCCAACAACCTCAGGGATAATCATTCCGGGCGCGAAAAACATAACCTCTTTCCCAACCCGCACTTCGCGCGCTGAATAACCGACATTGTAGACTATGCCACGGAAGCGCGAATAAAGGTTCTTGATCGGTGGGACGTTGTCGTAACTCACTATCCAGGACCTATCTCGCATATTCGCATCAATAAATGCTGCCAACGCAGCGTGATCGTCAGGTTTATAGTAGTCGTAGTAAAGTTGACGCCCTTGCTCAAAGTAAGGCGGGTCAAGATAAATCAATGTATTTGCGCCCCACTCTTGCAATCCTTGGCGTAATAAGGTCAATGCGTCGTTTTGCGTTAACTTGATCTTTTGACGTAATTTTGCAATAGACTCGATACGGAACATGAGCTCATCTGCATTATAGCGCGCGTCAATTTTCCACGGTCCGGTTTGGGTGCGACCGCCAATGATCCCGCCATTCAGAATGCCTGACCTATTGGTACGATTCAGGAAAAAGGTGGCGAAGCCGAGTTGTACGTAGCTGTGATCAGTAGGGTTGGCAAATATGCGCTTTTGCTGATCCCATGAGGCGACGGTAAGCGGCGTATTTTTGATAAGCCGGCAAAGTTCATCGGTGTCGTTCAGGACCGCTTTCCAGAACGAATAGACTGGGCGGCTCAGGTCATTGATATGGATGCGGGAGACATACTCCTGAAGGAGCAATTCGAGGGCAATCGCGGCTCCGCCGGCGTAAGGTTCGACGTACTCGCCATCGAACAGTTTGTTGGCTCGAATAATTTCCTTAACGTAGCCGGCTAGCTTTCCTTTGCCGCCGGGGTAGCGGAGCGGTGTAAAATGCACCAACCGGCGTGGCCCTCCCCCTAGTCGTGTCATGGCCAAATCTTCTCAAACAAGGGCTGTGCATGATCCCAAGCCGCCTTCAAGTCTGTCGTTGAAGGCGTTGCAAACCGATCATGGACATAGCGGTGGAATAGGTCGATGTTCATGGGGCTAGTCACGACACTCACGCTCCTTGTAACCGATGCAAAATGCGCTTTCGGCACACCGGCGCTAACCAGCATGCTCACTACCTCAGCCAGCTTTTTGTCGAGTTTTTTAAATTTGCTTTGCCCGTTTGGTGTTTTAAAATCAACCGCCCCTCCATTGTTTTCTAGAAAGTGATCGACAGACATTTCAAGAAAAACGCGCAGCAAAACGGCTATAGCGTTTGGTGCATCGGCGAGCTTTATTGTTCTTAATTCTTTGTAGATTTCAGCTATTCTATTTTCAGTTACGTTAAGTGAGCAGTTTTTTGGTACGACTTGCCGTCTGTCGCTGGAGTCTGGTCGCCGATTTTTACGACGGGTGGTGGTGATTTTAAACTCTGATTTTTGTATAGCTTCAATAGGCCGACTGGCAGATTTTTTTGTAAAATCAGGAATGTCTGGTCTTTCAAAGCCTTGCACATATTTAACCATTTGTTCCGTTTTGTTAAAACTACGCGAGTTAACCTCCTTATCGGCAATATCCCGCACAATTCGCTTAAGCGGTTTAATGACTTCACTACCTGGTAAGGTCGTGTGCAGCCTACCGTCTCTGACTGTCAGACCAAGCAACGGCCTAACGTCTTCCGATTCAATAAGGCGTCTTAGCGTCGTCAGAGAGAAGCGGGAACTGATCTCCTCTGCTTCAACTGGAGTAAACCCACCATGTTCAAGCACTAGATCCAAAGCTTGCACGGCTGGCTCTCTCTTGCGAAATCGAGCGGCTACTATCGGCTTCCAGCCAACAACACCTCGTCCTTGATCTTCCCCATTGTGGCGCAACTCGATCCAATACCGGGCCTCATCGCGCGAGCCAACTTCGAACCCAGAAATTGGTTCGACCTTATTCTTTTCGAATATGCTCGCCAATCGCTCAAGTGCACGCTGAACACTCTCTTGTATTTCTAACCCCGTCATAACGGCAGGATTTGTTAGTAATTTTAACACAGTAACGCGACGATTCCCTTCCAATGCAATGTAGCGCTTTGGCTTCTCACTAACCTGCAAAACCATCAATCGTTCAATTGGGCTCAAACCACGTTCGACAATACTTTCAGCGAGCCGCACCAGTTTCGTTTTCTGATCTTTCACGACTTTCTGCATGGCTTCATGTTGACTAGCAGCATGAGTGATGCGTGGGTTCTCATTGTCTAGAACAAGTTGCTCAATTTTCAGATCGATTGCGGGCATTTCCTATCCCTCACAAAAGTAAGGAACACTACGGGGGGAGGCATTGTTCGTAAAGTGCGGAACAGCTTGGGGGGGAACGCCATTCCGGTGCCAAATATACGTTCCCAGAAAAGTTCCCATGAGCCCATCAGCGGCAATCCTCCCTCCTAATCCCCCCACATCCCCCTCACCCCCGCTGTTGACAGGGCGGCGGGGGTCGATTATCTCCCGCGCTCCTTTCCGCGCAGCGGTTGGTCACAGGTTTACGGAGCAGTCCGATGAAGGTGCGCAGCTCACTGAAATCCCTGAAATCGCGCCACCGCGCGTGCCAGGTCGTGCGCCGCCGCGGGCGCGTCTACGTGATCAACAAGAAGGATCCGCGCTTCAAGGCGCGCGCCGGTTAGGCCGGACCTTCTTCCTTAAATCGCTGAAACATCCTGCGCGGCCCCGTTGGGGCCGCGTTCGCTTGCGCTTATGCTGTCGCGCATGACCGCGATGCTCGCCGCCCTGCTGCTGGCCTTTCAGGCCATTATCCTGCCCGAAGCCGGGCAGACCCCTGCCCAGCGGCTGGACGCGCGCCTGAGCGCGCTGTCCGCCGCCGCCGACGAAGAGGCCGCCGCGCCGCTGGTCGACGAGATCACCGCCCTGTGGGCCGATGCGGGCAGCCCCACCATCGCCCTGCTGATGGACCGCGCCGCGGCGGCGCGCGCCGCCGGCGATCCCGGCCTCGCCGCGCGCATGTACGGCCATGTGCATGACCTGGCCCCGGATTACTCCGAAGGCTGGCTGCGCGCGGCGGAGCTGGCGATGGCGCGCGACGACTGGGCCTTCGCCTTCGAGGCGCTGAACGAGGCGTTGCTCGCCGAACCGCGGCGCTTCGACGCCTACGCCATGCTGGCCCGGGTGCTGGAGCGCGCCGGCGCCGCCGAGGCGGCGCTGGAGGCGTATGAGGAGGCGCTGGGCATCCATCCCGTCTACGCCCCGGCGCAGGCCGGCGCCGCGCGCCTGCGCGCCGCGCGCGAGGGCCGCCCGCTGTGAACGCGGCGGACCCGGTCGCCCACGCGCTGGCCTATCCGTTCGACCTTCCGGATCGCGGCTATGTGTTCGCGCGCGGGCGGGCGCTGTTCCTGAAGCACTGGGCGGGGGCGGACAGCCTGATCGCCAGCGCGGACGGCCCGGCGCCGCTGCGCCGGCTGCTGAGCGCGGCCGAGCTTTCCGCATTGGGTGAACCGCGCGCCGCCGTGGTCGCCTGCGGCTCCAACGGTTCGCCGCTGCGGCTGGCGCAGAAATTCGGCCCGGAGGCGGTGATCCCGACGCTGATGATCCGGCTGTCCGGCTACGCCGTCGTGCATTCGGCGAAGATCGCCGCCTATGGCTCGATCCCCGCCACCCTGCATCCGCGCGCCGGCGCCGTGGCGCGGGTGTTCGTCAACCTGCTCACCGAAGACCAGCTGGCGGCGATGGACGCAACCGAGACGCTGGGCGTGGCCTATGACCGCCCGGCGCTGCCGCGCGAACGGGCGGCGGACCTGCCGGGGGTGGAGACGCTCTACGCCTATGTCTCGCGCCATGGCGCGCTGGCCGCCGGTGGCGAACCCGCCGCGCTCGCCGCCGCGCGCCAGAACGCCGCCGGGCTGCGCGCGCTCAGCCAGCTTGAAGCCCAGCAGGCGGCGATGCGGGCGCTGGGCCTCGGCGGAACGGCGGCGGATTTCATCCGCCAGAACCTCGCCGACGCGAACTTGCGCGCGGCGCGGGCGCGGGCGCTGAAGGATCGCGCCGGGGCGCCTTTTATAATTTCCTAAAAATGCAATATTTAATGATTTTTATATAATAACAAGCTATGTTCTTAGCAATTTGGCATGTTAATATAACGATTCGGAGTAAGAATAGTTGGGTTTTGTTCATGTACAAATGCAATTTGAAATTTAATTCGTTCTCCGCATTCAATACCATCTATTTCAACATAATAAGTTGGACTTTGATTTTGGTTCAAAGTCGATAATTGAAATCTTGTTCTTTGGGCACTACAAATAGAAACGAATTGCCACGATCGTTTCCAACAAACAGTTATGAGTCGGTCTTGGGAGTTCGGCATAGTAAACGTAATGCCAACTCTAGAGTTAGATACTGATGAAACAGAATTGAACCCCACACTTAAAGAGCTTGATCCGGAACCAGATGAGCCGGATGTGGCGCAGCCATAAAATTGTGTCACTATGAGGAGTACTACAATGGTCGGCAAAGATCGCATTGAAATTCACCCTTCATTATAAAGTTTATTGCCTCACCATAGCATAAATTTAACCCTGTGCAATCAAATATATATGTATAAAATATATAATCTAATCAACGCGCTATCCACATTTGGATAACGACGGCGTGAAGAAGCGTCAAGTTTCTGTATGTCTTCGCGCGGCGCGGGGCGGGCGCTGAAGGATCGCGCCGGGGCGCCGTTCGCCGTCCCGCCGGGCGGCCGCCGGGTGAACGAGACGCCGTGGAAGGTGGACCGACAGGGGACTGAGAGGGGGTTGAAAGGGGAGTGAAAGGGGGGTGATTAAGGGAGTGACGGGCGGCGCGGCCCGCGGCTAGCCGCGGGCGCAGGCGCCGCCGTTTATCCTTGCCCGGTAAGGCTCGGCGGAGGCGAACCACAGCGCCGTGGAGTTGAACACCGCGCAGCGCTCGGAATCGTTCATCCGCCCGTCTCCGGCCAGGTCTTCCGCCAGCGCCGCAAAGCTGTCCGCGCCTTGATTCATGCGGGTTCCGCCGCCCGCCGAGCTGTCCAGGAGCATCCGTTCTCCCGCGCCCCAGCGCCCCCAGCGCGCCTGCTCCCCACCGCCGTTTCCGGGTTCCCCGCTGCGCGCAAACTCCGCCCAGTAACCGGTCATGGCCCGCGAAAGCGCCTCGCGCCCCTCGCGGTTGCCGCGCGTGAACAGCACCCGGTCGGCGGTTCCCATGAAGCTAAACCGCGCGAATACAAAGGGAATCTCCAGCGCGTGCGCGGCGCCGAACAGGCGGCCATAGTCCGAGATCAGGAACCGCCCGCCCTCGTCCCAGTCGAACCGGTAGGCGTAAACCGCGTCATGCCCGGCCCCGGTCAGGGCGGCGGCGATATTGTCCACCGCCTCGATTTTCCAGGCGCGGCTCTCGTACTCGGCGTGCAGGTCATACATGCGCTGGTCGCGGGCCAGCGTGAACACGCCCAGAATCCGCCGCGTGTGCGCGGGGTTGAGCAGGTTGAACAGCTTGGTTTCGTCGCGGTTGGTTCCGGTGATCACCGGCACCGGATGAAAGCGCCCCGGAACGCCCATCGCGGCCTGAATGCCCTCGCTGGGCACGGTCACGCCATCGGCGATCATGCGCGGCAGCTCCATCGGCCGTGTTCCGGGCCGGTAGGCGGCGAACAGGTCTTCCAGCGCCACGGCGCGAAGCTGGTCCGCCGTGGCTTCCGCCCCGGCGATGGCCTCGGCGATGACGCCGGACGGGTTCGGCTGGCCCGGCTCGCGCCCCTCGGCGGCGTCGATGCTGACCGTGGCGGCCAGCCCGCTCTGGATGATCGCGCCGTGAAACAGGCCCGCCGCCTGCGGCATGGTCAGCAGTCCGGCGACATTATGGCCCCCGGCGCTTTCGCCGAAGATGGTCACCCGGCCCGGATCGCCGCCAAAGGCCGCGATATTGGCGTTCACCCAGCGCAGGGACTGCGCAAGATCCAGCAGCGCGAAATTCGCCGCCGCATCATCGAAATCCTCCGCCGCGTCGCGCAGTGCGGGATGCGAGAACCAGCCCAGCGGGCCGAGCCGGTATTGCACCACAACCACCACGACATTCTCGCGCAGGGCCAGGTTGGCGCCGTCATACTGCGCCGCCCGGCCCCAGACATTGGCGCCGCCGTGGATCCACACCATCACCGGCAGGTCCTGCGCCTCCGGCGGGGCGTAGACGTTCAGATACAGGCAGTCCTCGTCACCGTGCAGGATGTTGGGGTCCAGCCCGTAACCCTGGTCGAGCGCCGAGGTGATCTGCGGGCACCAGGCCGGATGTTCCAGCGCCTGCAAGGGTTCGGCGCGGGCCGGCGCCGGGCGCGGCGCGCGCCAGCGCAGATCGCCCACCGGCGCGGCGGCGTAGGGCACGCCGCGCCAGACATGCGCCCCGGCCTCGTGCACGAAGCCGATCACCGGCCCCTGTTCCGTCATCGCCTGGGTCTGCGGCGCGGCTTCCGGCGCGACGGGTTCGGGCGCGCGGCCGCAGGCGGCGAGAAGCGCGAGCGCGGCCAGCCCGGCCAGCGCGGGACGAAGCAGGGTCATGGGCGTCTGGTCTCCTTCAGCGTCCGGCCCGCTGCGCGTCGCGCAGGGCGCGGAATTCGTTGCCCTCATACCAGTTCGGCCAGTCGTTGGAATTGACGATCCGCCAGCCGGTGCGGAAGGCCAGTTCGGCGTCCTCCTCCATACCGGAGAAGTCCCAGTCCGGCGAAAACTCGTCGGTCGGCTGGTGATAGGCGACGGTGCGATACCATTCGCTGATCTCGCGGCCGCGCGCCTCGCCATGCTCGACATGGTCGATGCCGTTCTTCGGATACAGCATCGGCACGCCGTGGCGGGCGAGGCTGATATGGTCCGAGCGGTAGAAATACCCCGCCTCCGGGCTGGGGTCGGGGGCGAGGTGGCGACCCTGCGCCGCGGCCTCTTCAGCCAGGATGTCCTCCAGCTCCGACGCGCCATAGCCGATCACCACCACGTCGCGGGTGCGGCCCACGGGCAGCATGGCGTCGATGTTGATGCCGCCGACCGTGTCGGCCAGCGGGAACAGGGGAGATTCGCCATAATAGGCCGATCCCAGCAGGCCCGATTCCTCCAGCGTCACCGCCAGGAACAGCACCGAGCGGTCCGGGCGCCGCTGCTGCGCCGCCATGTGTTCGGCGATCTCAAGAATCATCGCCGTGCCGGAGGCGTTGTCGATGGCGCCGTTATAGATCTCCACCTCGCCGGCTTCGTTGACGCGGGTGCCGAGATGGTCCCAGTGCGCGGTGTAAATGAACACCTCGTCCGGGCGTTCGGCGCCGCGCAGGATGCCGGCGACATTGCGCGATTCCAGGAAGTTGAAGCCGGTCGACAGGCGCGCCGAAGCGGTCACGCCCTCCAGCGTCACCCATTCGAAACCGCGCTGGCTGGCCGCGTCGCGCAGCGTCTCGTAATCCAGCCCGGCCGCCTCGAACAGATTGTCGGCGACGTCGCGGGTGATCCAGCCCTCGGCGATGATGCGCTCCTGCGCGCCGTCCGGGCGCTGCAGATCGTATTGCGTGCCGCTCCACGAAGATTCCACCACCCCCCAGCCATAGGAGGCCGGTTCGGTCTCGTGCACGATGATCGCGGCGGCGGCGCCCTGCCGGGCGGCCTCTTCATACTTGTAGGTCCAGCGGCCGTAATAGGTCATCGCCCGGCCGTTGAAGAGCTCCGGGTCCCCGGTGGCGAAGCCGGGGTCGTTGACCAGAATGATGACGGTCTTGCCCGCAACATCCAGGCCCTCATAGTCGTTCCAGCCGTATTCCGGGGCGACGACGCCATAGCCGACGAACACCACCTCGGAGGCGTCGATCTCCAGCTCCTCCTCCACCCGCGTGGTCCAGAACATCACCTCCGGCCCGTATTGCAGGTTCATGCCCTCGCCATTGACGGCGAAATCGAAATGCGACTGTTCGGGGTCCAGCGTGGCCTGCACCAGCTGCACGCGCTGGAACCAGCTTCCCCCGTCGCCCGCCGGCTCGAGACCGATCCGCGCCATCTCCTCGGCGATCCAGTCGGCGGCGGCCTCGCCGGCCTCAGTGGCGGGGGCGCGGCCCTCGAACCGGTCGTCGGCCAGCACCTCGATGCGCCAGGCGATGTCCCCGGCGCGGATTCCCGGCGCGGTCGGCGCGGGTTCGGCCGCCTCTTCAGGGACAGCCTCGCCGTTCAGCGCTGGCTCAAGGCCCTCCTCGGCGCCCGGCGCGATGGGTTCGTCCGGGCGGTCGAGCATCATGTAGACGCCATAGGCGCCGGCCAGGATCACCACGGCGATCAGCAGGAAACGGAAATTACGCATGGTCTTGCTCCCCCAAGGCCATTTGCTTCGCGGGCGTTACGGCCCGTGTCGCCGGCTATCCTGCCCGTGCGTTCCGCGCGGGGCAAGGACGGGCGGGGGCTCCGCCGCAAGAAACGGGCGGCGCCGCAGCTCCAGCGCTGCTAGGGCCGGGGCAGCCGAAAAGGAGCGCCATGATGGGCTTTCGTCTTACGGGGCTGGCGCCGGACAGGTTCCGGCCGCTGTTCTCACTGAGTGATGCGGCCTTGCGCGACGCCGGCGCCGTGCGCCTTGTCGCCGGGCCGGGGTTTCCCTGCCGCATATCCCTGCGCGACGCGCCCGTTGGCGAACCGGTGCTGCTGCTGACCCATGAACACTTGCCGGGGCCGTCGGCCTATCGCGCCTCGGGGCCAATATTCGTCAGCAAGGCCGAAACGGCCGGGCGGTTCGAGAACGCGATTCCGCCGCAGATGCGCGCGCGGCTCTACTCGGTGCGCGCCTATGACGAGACCGGCTGGATGCTGGACGCAGAAGTGACGGAAGGCGTGGCGCTGGAGCCGCTTTTCGAACGGTTCTTCGCCATGCCGCAAACCGCTTTCCTGCATTTGCACCACGCCCGCCGGGGCTGTTTCGCCTGCCGGGTGGAGCGCGCATAGGGAGAAGTCTGGAAGGCGCTGTAGCAAGCCGGCGCATTCCCATGTATGAGGGCGCCCGAATTCCCGAACCGGAGCCGCCCTGATGACCGCTTCCGCCGCGAAGCTGCGCAATATCGCCATCGTCGCCCACGTCGACCATGGCAAGACCACGCTGGTCGACCAGCTGCTGAAACAGTCCGGCACGCTGGGCGACCGCGCGCATGCGCCGGAACGGGTGATGGACTCCAACGAACTGGAGCGCGAACGCGGCATCACCATCCTGGCCAAGAACACGGCGGTGGAATGGAATGGCTGGCGCATCAACATCATCGACACGCCCGGCCACGCCGATTTCGGCGGCGAGGTGGAGCGCGTGCTGTCCATGGCCGACTCGGTGCTGCTGCTGGTCGACGCGGTCGAGGGGCCGATGCCGCAAACGGCGTTCGTCACCCGCAAGGCGCTGGCCCAGGGCCTGAATCCGATCGTGGTCATCAACAAGGCCGACCGTCCTGGCGCGCGGCCCGGCTGGGTTCTGGACCAGACCTTCGACCTGTTCGACCGGCTGGGCGCCAATGACGAGCAACTGGACTTTCCGGTGATCTACGCCTCGGCGCTGCAGGGCTGGGCCAGCCTTGAGCCGGGCGTGACCGGAACCGACATGACGCCGCTGTTCCAGATGATCGTCGACCGCGCGCCGCCGCCGCCGGTGCAGGCCGAAGGGCCGCTGCAGCTTCAGGTCAGCGCGCTGGATTATTCCAGCTATACCGGCGTCATCGGCATCGGCCGCATCCGCCGCGGGCGCCTGGCCCGCAACATGCCGGTCACGGTGGTTTCCGCCGACGGCGCGACCCGCCGCGGCAAGGTGCTTCAGGTGTTCGGCTTTCACGGGCTGGAGCGCGTGGAGCGCGAAGCCGCCGAGGCCGGAGACATCATCACCTTCACCGGCATCGAGAACCTGAAAATCTCCGACACGCTGTGCGCGCCGGACGCCGTGGAGGCGCTGCCGCCGCTGACGGTGGACGAACCGACCATCGCCATGACCTTTCAGGTCAATGACAGCCCGTTCGCGGGGCGCGAGGGCAAGTTCGTCACCAGCCGCAATATCGCCGAACGGCTGGAGCGCGAGCTGATCCACAATGTCGCCCTGCGCGTCGCGCCGGGGGCCAGTCCGGACAAGTTCAAGGTCTCCGGCCGCGGCGAGTTGCACCTGTCGGTGCTGATCGAGACCATGCGGCGCGAGGGCTATGAACTGGCCATCTCACGCCCCGAGGTGCTGACGAAAGAGATCGACGGCGTCACCTGCGAGCCGTGGGAGGCGCTGACGGTCGATATCCCCGCTGACGCCCAGGGCGCAGTGATGGAGAAGCTGGGCGCGCGCAAGGGCGAGCTGAAGGACATGGTCCCCGACGGGCAGGGGCGGGTGCGGCTGGATTACATGATCCCCACCCGCGGCCTGATCGGCTTCCGGTCGGAATTCCTCACCCTCACTTCCGGCTCCGGCCTGATGTATCACAGCTTCGATCATTACGGCCCGCGCGCCGCCGGCGAGGTGGGCCAGCGCCTGAACGGCGCGCTGGTCTCGATGGTGGACGGCAAGGCGCTGGCCTACGCCCTGTGGAATTTGCAGGAGCGCGGCAAGCTGTTCATCGGTCACGCGGCCGAGGTCTATGAAGGCATGATCATCGGCATCCACAGCCGCGACAACGACCTGGCCGTGAACCCTACCAAGGGCAAGCAGCTGACCAATATCCGCGCCGCCGGGGCGGACGAGGCGGTGGTGCTGACGCCGCCGATCCGGCTGACGCTGGAATACGCGCTCGCCTTCATCAATGACGACGAGCTGGTCGAGGTGACGCCGAAATCCATTCGCGTGCGCAAGCGTTTCCTGAAAGAGCACGAGCGCAAGAAGGCCGAACGCGCCGCGGCGGGATAGGGGCAGGATCCTATCCCAGGAACCGCTCGAAACCCGTGGCTGCCCACACCCAGATGAAGGCCAGAACCAGCAGCACCGTTGCGCCGATGGCGAGGCGATGCGTCATGCGGGTCGCCTTTGACGCGGCCAGTTCATAGACCGCGGCGGCGCCGTACAGCAGCGCGCCGGCGAACAGGAAGTCGCTTGCGGTCCAGTTGACCTCGCTCGTGAAGCGCATGGCAATCAGGGGGATCAGCAGCAGGGCGGCGACAATGATCGCCCATACGCCCAGTCGTTTCGGCATGTGCGTCCTTTCGCCCCCGTGGAGTCGATAGGTCGAATCCGGGCCACGCGCCAGCCCGCGCCGCCGTTCGCCGCGCGCTGCGGCGCAACGCCGCAGCAACTGCAAGTCATTCTCAATCCCTCTGGACAGCACCGAGCCACTAGCTGTAACTGCAAATCATTCGCAGTTTCAGATCCGAGGGGGGATCATCCATACATGCGTAATCGCCTGCTCGCCGGCGCCGCAGTCGCCGCACTCGTCTCCACGCCTTCAGTCGCCGATGCGGACGCCGCCACGGGCGCGCAGACGGGGGGGCTTCCCGCGCAGTCGGATGTCATCGTCGTCATCGGCCTGACCGGCGACCCGCGCGATGTGCCGGGTTCGGCGGCGCTGCTGACCGAGGCCGATCTCGACATCCAGGACTATGTCGACATCACCCGCATCCTGCGCGCGGTTCCGGGCGTGAATATCCAGGAAGAGGACGGCTACGGTCTGCGCCCGAATATCGGGTTGCGCGGAACCGGCGTCGACCGATCCTCCAACATAACGATCATGGAGGACGGGGTGCTGATCGCCCCGGCGCCCTATGCCGCACCGGCGGCCTATTATTTCCCCCATGCCGGGCGCATGGCGGGGATAGAGATCATCAAAGGCGCGGCGGGCGTTCGCTATGGCCCGCGCACGCAGGGCGGCTCGATCAACCTGCTGTCCACGCCGGTTCCGCAAACCGCCGCCGGGCAGGTCAGCCTGTGGTTCGGCGACGAACAGACGCGCCGCGGCCACGCTTGGTGGGGCGGCATGCATGACCTTGGCGGCGGCGTCCGCCTCGGCGGGCTGATCGAGGCCTTCACCGACAGCGCCGAGGGCTTCAAGATTCTGGACAATGACCCTTCGGCCGGCACCGGCTATCGCATCCGTGACTACAATATCCGCACCCGGCTGGAATTTTCCGGCGCCGGGGCGCAGCACGCCGTCGAGCTGCGCTACCAGACTTCGGACGAGGTCTCGAACGAGACCTATCTCGGTCTGACCGACGCGGATTTCGCCGCCAGCCCCTACCGCCGTTACGCCGGCAGCGCTCTGGACCGGATCGACGCAGAAAACCGCTTCTGGTCGCTGCGCTATTCCGCCGACATGGCGAACGGCCTGCGCTTCGGCGCCGTCGCCTACCGCACCGAGTTCGCCCGCGACTGGTTCAAGCTGGAGCAGGTCGATCCCGACGGGGCCGGGCCGATGGGCGCGGTCGGCCTGGGAACGATCCTCGCTGATCCCGCCGCCCATGCGCTGGCCTATCAGGTGATCACCGGGCCGGCGGGGTTCGTGTCCGCCGACAACGCTCTGCGCGTGCGCCACAACAACCGCGAATACTATTCGCGGGGCGTACAGCTGGAACTGGCGGGCGAGGCCGCATTCGCCGGCGCGGATCACCAGTGGCGCATCGGCGCGCGCTGGCACTATGACGAGGAAGACCGCTTCCAGTGGTGGGAGCGCTTCCGCATGGACAATGGCGCCATGGTGCACACCAGCGTTGATGCGCCGGGCAGCCAGGATAACCGCATTGGTTCGGCCCGCGCCTTCGCCGCTTTCGTGCAGGACGAGATCAGCGTCGGCCGGTGGCTGTTCACCCCGGGCGTCCGGTATGAGCGCATCGAGCTGAAGCAGGAGAATTTCGGCACGGCGGACCTGAACCGAACCGGCGCCAATCTGGTGGTGGCCGAAAACACGGTGGACGTGGTCATCCCCGGTCTTGGCGTGCGCTATGACGTCAATGAGCGGCTGGCGCTGTTCGGCGGCGTTCACCGCGGTTTCTCGCCGCCGTCGCCCGGATCGGCCAGCGGCGCCGAGGACGCCGTGAACTGGGAGTTCGGCGCCCGCTATGGCGGCGGCGACTGGTCGATGGAGGCGATCGGCTTCTACAACGCCTATGACAATCTGGTCGGAACCTGCACGGCGTCGACCGGCGGCGGCTGCGTGATCGGCGACCAGTTCGACGGCGGCCGGGTGAATGTGCGCGGGCTGGAGCTGACGGCGCAGACTGATATCGGCGCGCGCATGGGCCTGTCCTTCGGCGTGCCGCTGCGCGCCGCCTACACCTGGACCGAGGCGGAATTCCAGACCGCCTTCGCCAGCGGTTTCGGCCCATGGGGCAATGTGCAGGCGGGTGACCGCATGCCCTACATTCCTGAGCACCAGTTCTACGCCTCGATCGGGATCGAGGCCGGGCGCTGGGGCGGTCAGGTGGCGCTGAACTGGGTTGGCGACGTACGCACGGTTTCGGGGCAGGGCGCGATCCCGGCGGCGCAACTGATCGAGAGCCGCGCCGTGGCCGACGCCTCGGCCTGGGTGGCGCTGACCGATCATGTCCGCGCCCGGGTCTCGGTCCGCAACCTGACCGACGAGGTTTACGCCGCCGCTCGCAGCCCGGCCGGTCTGCGCCCCGGCGCGCCGCGCGCGGTGCTGTTCGGGATCACCGCCGCGTTCTAGGTGTCGAGGGCTTGATCAGACGCGCGCCCGCCGGTTCGCCGGCGGGCGCATGCGCATTAACGCTTCGGCGTCAAACTGCCGCCAAGATCGCCGCCTATCGGCATCTGGCACCGACAAGGGAGAGACGGCGCATGCGCGCAGGTTGCGTGGGACTGGTTGCGGCGATGGTTCTGGCCTCGGGTGCGGCGGCGCAAGCGCCGCAGGCCCAGGGCAGTTTCAACGACTGGCGGGTGTTCACCCGCGACGCCGACGGCGACCGCATCTGTTACGCGGTGTCGGAGCCGACGGACTCCAGCCCGCGCAATGTCGATCATGGCGAGGTGTTCTTCATGATCGCCAGCTGGCGCTCAGGTGCGGCGCGCGAACAGCCAAGTTTCCTCGCCGGCTACGCTCTGCGCCCCGACAGCCCGCCGCGCGCCCGGGTCGGCTCCGACCGTTTCAACATGTTCGTGGCGGGGCGCGAGGGGTTCATCGAGGATCTGGGGCAGGAGGCGGCGCTGGTTCGCGCCATGCGCCGCGGCTCGACCATGCGTATTGAAGCGACCTCGGCGCGTGGCACGGCCACCGCCTATGAGTTCTCCTTGCGCGGCGTAACCGCGGCGCTGGAGCAGGCCGAGCGCCTGTGCGCGCGCTGATCAGGGCTTTTTGAACGGCGGCACGCGCAGCTTGATCCTGTGCGTCGGCGGGCCTTTCGCGCCGTCGGGATAGAGGCCGCGATAATAGTCCTTCTGCCACTTCTCTTCGGCGGCCGCTCCGTCGAGATTGCGCAGGCGCTCAGCGAAATCCGATCGCCGGCCGCGCCAGAGCATGAATTGCTCATATGCCTTCGTGTCTTCGTGCAGGCTGCGAATCTCCGGCCGGACGCGGTCAAACAGGTCGCGCCGTACGGGGAACAGCGCGCACACCGCCTCGCCGGCCTCGAACCGGACCTTGCCGGGGCGGGTGAAGCGCCAGTTCATGGTGAAGGAATAGGGGCTCCAGTCGGTTTCGATCACGCCGGTCAGCGGCGCGATTCCGTCCTTGATCCCGTTCAGCGGCCCGGTGACGAACAGGTTCCAACCCGGTTCGGTGCGGAACAGCAGGCTGGTCTCGAACGTCAGCACGCCGGCGCCGAAATTGGTCAGCGGCGCGCCCGGAGTCCCCGGCTTCAGCGGAGCGTCAGGCCGCACGACCACATCCTCCGGCAGGTCGCCGCCATTCCATTCCGCCTCGAAGCCGGCGGGGGTGAAAATCTCCCAGCCGTGCTGGTTGGCGACGGCCAGCGGCAGGCAGCGATAGGCGAAGGCCTCTCGCGTTTCATCCATCCAATCGCGGCGCGGCTCTGCCGGTCGCAGCGGCGGGGGATCGGCGGTCAGCGGATAGCAGATCAGTTTCATGCGCGAGAGGTTAGCGTGTACGCAGCCCCGCCAGAACCGTATCGATCAGCCGGGCGGCGAAAGCCGCGTCCGGCGCAGCGTGACCGATCAACAGCCGGAAGAAGACCGGGCCGTAGATCACGTCCAGCGCGGTTTCGAGGTCGATGTCCCAGCGCACCTCGCCCTGGGCGATCGCCTCGGCCAGCAGCGCCTTTCCCTCCGTCCGGCATTTCAGGATCACCTGGTGCCGGAAGGCCTTGGACAACTCCGTCTCGCCAGTGGACGCCGCGGCCAGCGCCGCGGCGCCGCGCCCCTCCGGCGTGGTGAAGGCTGCGGCGACGCGCTGCAGCTGCGCGCGCAGGGCGTCCAGCGCCAGCCCCGGCGCCGCGCCGGCGTCCGGAGCGCTCGGAGGGGCGTCGATCAGCGCCGCCATCGCCACCGCTTGCGCGTTCGGCCATGACCGGTAGATGGTCGGCTTGCCGACGCCGCACTTCCGCCGCCAGCGCCTCCACCGTCACCGGCGCTGACGCCGCCTTCGGCGAGCAGCCGCGCCGCGCCAGCACGCGGGCGCGGGCCGCGGCGTCGCGGGTACGCCGCGCCGGGGGCGGGATTCAGCGTCTGAAAACGTCTGCGGCGCCGCCATTATGGCCTCTTGACCCGTTTCGTATAATACGTTACTGAACGTTTCATAATTATGATAGGAGAGTCGGGCGATGACCGCAACGCCGCAGACGCTGACCGCGCATCTGATCGTAAAGAACGCCGCCCGGGCGCTGGATTTCTATCGCGACGCCTTCGGCGCCGAGGAACTGTTCCGGTTGGTCGAGCCCTCCGGCAAAGTCGGCCATGCCGAAATGCGCATCGGCGCCACCGGGTTCATGCTCGCCGACGAATATCCGGATTTCGGCGCCCTCGGCCCGGCCAGCATCGGCGGAACGCCGGTGAAATTCCGGCTGGAGGTGGCGGATGCGCAGGCCGCCATGACGCGGGCCGTGAAAGCCGGGGCGGTCGAGGTGCGTCCCCTGAAGGACGAGTTCTATGGCGATCGCACCGGCATGGTCGCCGACCCGTTCGGGCATCACTGGTTCATCGCCCAGAAGGTCGAGGACGTCAGCCCGGAAGAGATGCAGCGCCGCTGGACGCAGATGCTGGAAAGCGCCTGACCGGCTTCACCCCTCTCGCAACATCGCCGCATTTGGCCTATATGCGCGCGCCATGAGCACCACGCTGGACATAAATACGCGCCGGAACAGCGCCGCCGCGCCCGCATCCGCCCCGGCCTCGTTGGCCGGGCTGACGCGGCCCGCCCTGCGCGAGGCGCTGGTGAACAGCGGCGCCGTGCCGCCCGAAAAGGCGAAAATGCGCGCCGACCAGCTCTGGCGCTGGATCCACCATCATGGCGTCACCGGCTTCGATGCGATGACCAATGTATCGAAGGATCTGCGCGCCGCGCTGGCCGAGCGCTTCACGCTCGCCCGTCCGGAGCTGGTGGAGCGCCAGGTCTCGCGCGACGGCACGCGCAAATACCTGATCCGCCTCGCCCCCGGGGTGGAGTGCGAAACGGTGTTCATCCCCGATGTCGGCCGCTCTGGCGCGCTGTGCGTATCCAGCCAGGTCGGCTGCACGCTGAACTGCACTTTCTGCCACACAGGAACCCAGGCGCTGGTACGCAATCTGACGGCGCAGGAGATCGCGGCGCAGGTGCTGATCGCCCGCGACGACCTTGGCGAATGGCCGACCTCCAACGAGAACCGCCAGATCACCAATATCGTGTTCATGGGCATGGGTGAGCCGCTGTATAATTTCGACGCGGTCGCCGATTCCATCGACGTGATCTCTGATGGCGACGGTATCGCCATCAGCCGCCGGCGCACCACGGTCTCCACCTCCGGCGTCGTGCCGAAAATCCGCGAACTGGGCGAGCGCACCCAGGCGATGCTGGCCATCTCGCTGCACGCCACCAATGACGGTCTGCGCGACGAGCTGGTGCCGCTGAACAGAAAATACCCCATCGCGGAGCTGATGGAGGCCATCCGCGCCTATCCGGGCCTGTCCAACGCCCGCCGGGTGACCTTCGAGTATGTGATGCTGAAGGGCGTCAATGACAGCCTGGCCGAGGCCAGGGCGCTGGTGAACCTGCTGAAAGGCGTGCCGGCGAAGATCAACCTGATCCCCTTCAATCCCTGGCCGGGCGCGCCTTATGAGTGTTCGGACTGGGAGACGATCGAAAAATTCGCCGAGGTGGTGAACCGCGCCGGTTACGCCAGCCCGATCCGCACCCCGCGCGGGCGCGACATCCTTGCCGCTTGCGGCCAGCTGCGCTCCGAATCCGTCAAGCAGCGCGCCAGCGAGCGGCGCAAGCTGGAAAGAGAAGCGGGCGCGGCTTCCTAAGCAAACGCTCATGACGCGCGTTTCGCGACATGAGCGTTCGCAGCCGGATCGTCAGGCTTATTGGAACCGCGATTTAACGGTCCGGTCCGTCGCGCCACGGATCGGGCGCGGGCCTTTCGGTTTCGTCGCCCCAGTCATCGCCGGTCGTGGGATCATCCGGATCGTCCCAGCGGTCGCGGGTTTGCTGATCGCCGCGCCATGGGTCGCCCCATTCACGGTCGCGTTCACCGAAGGCGTCGCCGCTATCGGGGCCGAAGGCGGCATCGTACTCGTCACGCGACAACATGCCGTCGCCGCTCAGGTCGGCGGCGTTGAACTCCTCCGCGGTGACGTCCGGATTCACCATCCGCAGCTCCTCGAAGGTGACCACGCCGTCGCCGTTGGCGTCGGCCTCCTCGAACGGGGTGGCATGGGCCGCCGCGGCGCCGAACAGCGCGGCGACGGATGTCAGCATAATCTTTCTCATCCTTCGCTCTCCTGATTTGCTTCGCCGGCCGCCCGGGGCGGCCCGGCTTGTTCCCAACCCATATCCATACGGACGCGCATGCCCCGGAATTGTTCCGAGCGGATTGCAGCGGCGGCTTCAGCCGCCATGAGCAAAGAAAAACCCCGGCGCGGGGGAGGTCGCGCCGGGGCGGTTCAGGCCGCGGGCTGGCGGTCGCCCGCAACCATTGGCGTCAGGGCGTTAGCCGCCCCATTCGTCGTAGCCGGTGTCGTCGGCATCGTCGTCATCATCACCGCCGAACGCGGCGTCGTACTCATCACGCGACAGCATGCCGTCGCCATTGGTGTCGGCTGCGTCGAACTCCTCCTCGGTCGCGTCAGGGTTCACGGCCTGAAGTTCCTCGAGGGTGACCACGCCGTCGCCATTGGCGTCGGCGTCCTCGAACGGGGTCGCATAGGCCGCCGAGGCGCCGAACAGCGCGGCGGCGGAGATGATCAGAAGCTTCTTCATGGTCTTGTCTCCTGGTCCTGCGTCTCCAGCCAGCCCCTAACTGACGCCCTTGCCCCGGCCAGTGTTCCATGCGGACTGCAGCGCCACGGAATGACGCAAGAAAAACCCCGGCGCGGGGTGAGCGCCGGGGCTGAAGTGGAGGAAGCGGACGGGGGCTTGGGATCCCGCCGCAGTCATCCCGGGTTATTCGTCCCGGGAATCGTCGTCGGCCTCGTCGCCGTCCGCGTCTTCACGCGCCTCGCGCCAGGCTTCGTATTCGTCTTCGGAAAGCACGCCGTCGCCGTCCTCGTCGAACTGGTCGAACTCGGCGAAGGTCAGTGAGGAATCGATCATCAGCAGTTCGGAATAGCTGACCTGGCCATCACCGTCGGCGTCGGCCTCTTCGAAGTCCTGGGCCAGCGCCGCCGGAGCGATCAGCAGCGCCGCGGCCGTGATCATCAGAAACTTTTTCATTTGTTCGTTCTCCTTCCACTGTCCGCCGCCGGAGCCGCGAAGAACGGCCCGGAGCGCCACAACGCCATAAAGACGGGAGGCGGCATGCGCCGGTTCCACCGTGGAATGCGGCAATTCAGCGGCGGCGGCGGTTTCCCGCAAGGCGCGAAGACGCTTACGAAAAACACGTGGCGCGTGTTAACCTTGATGGTTGGGGAGGCGCCGCCTGCATGTACTTCATCTATGTCGACGAATCCGGCGATCCGGGGCGCAAGGATACGTCCTCGGCGGTGCTGGTGCTCGCCGGTCTGACCGTCGCCGCCGCCCGCCAGCCCGACGTGGTGAAGGCCATAGAGGCGATGCGCGGCGAGGTGCAGGCGCGATACGGGTTGAAGCCTTCGGCGAAAATGCGCGGGTCGGACTGGATGCGCGAGGGCTCCGTCCCGGTCGGCAGGCGAGTCGAGATGATCGAGTTCGCGCTGAAGAAGATCGCCGCCATACCGGGGTTGCGCCTGTTCCTGGTGGCGGTGAACAAGGATGGACTGCCCGCCGAGATCGACATCTATCGCGCCGGCTGGAAGGCCATGCTGCAAAGGTTCGATGGCTGGCTGGCGCGCGCCAATCGCGGGGCGCAATTGCCCAAGGCCGCACCCGGCGTGGTGATGTGCGACGACACCCGCGGCGGACAGTTGAATGCGCTGGTCAGCGAACTGAAGGCCCGCAATCCGGTGGAGCAGCGCGGCGGCCTGCTGGGCGGCGCGCGCACCGTCAACAGGCCCCTGCGCTACATCATCGAGGACCCCTTGCGCCGCAACGGCCGTGAATCGCAGCTGATCCAGGCGGCGGACCTGTGCGCCTATGCGGTCTATCAGGCGTTTTCACCGCGCGGCGCGCCGCGCGACGGCAAAAAGCCTGAGGATCTGCACAAGGCGCTGGCGCCAGTCACCGAACGGGCGAACGGGCCTTTCGGCGTACACATGGTGGGAAGGGTTCCGAAAGGCATGACGCGACAGCGCCGCGGCCTGTTCGGATAAACGACGCGGGCGGCCGTCCGTTTTCGAACCGCCGCCCGCTTCTCGCGTTTCGAACCTACGCCGGGTCTTGCCCGGTTCAGCTCCGCATCAACCAATATAGCATCGCCGCGGCCAGCGGCAAAGCCGGTTCAGGGCATCAGAATATCGCTCAGCCGTTTCTCCAACTTCTTCACCGGTTCGCTGGTGACATCAGCCTCTATCTCCGGATCGATCAGCGCCTTCAGGGCCGCGCTGTAATGCGGGCGCGCCGCGCCCAGCGCAGGGGCCGGGGCGAACACCACCAGGCGCGCGAAGGCGCCCTTGGCCGCGCGGGCGTTGAGCTTTTCGACGACGCCTTCGATGAAGCGGGCCTTTTCCAGGGCGTGGCGGTCGGTGTTCTCCACCGCCGAAAAGCCCTTTGAAGGGTCAGGGTAGCGGCCGGGTTTGTCTGCGCTCAGCTCCCGGTCGGGCGGGATTTCGGGATCCAGCGCCAGCACCTTTTTCAGCTTCGGGGTCTTCGGGGTTCCGTCATTGCGATAGATCAGGGCCTTGCCGCCATCGAAGGCGGCGACCCAGACATTCTGTTTCTTGCTGAGAGGCATCGTGTCTCCTGGGACAGGGAACAGGGGCAGCATAGCAACACTTCGGCGCCGCCGGAACGTCATGCAAGGGGACGCGGCGCCGCATCTTGCGCGCGGGCGCGTCCGGCGCTTTTCTCCCGCTTTCGCAGCAAGGACGAATCCTCATGCAACTGCATCTCTGCGCCTGGCCCGAGGTCGAGACATATCTGAAGCGCTCGAAGGGGATCGTGATCCCCATCGGCTCCACCGAACAGCACGGCCCGAACGGCCTGCTGGGCACCGACGCCCTGTGCCCGGAGATCATCGCCCGCGAGGCGGGGGAGGAGGCGGGTTTCCTGGTGGGCCCGACTTTCAACGTCGGCTGCGCCCAGCACCATCTGGCGTTTCCGGGCACGATCACCCTTCGCCCCTCGACGATGATGGCGGCGATGGAGGACTGGATCGACTCCCTGGTCCGCCATGGCTTCCGCCAGATCTATTTTCTTAACGGCCATGGCGGGAACATCGGCACGATCCAGGCCACATTCGCTGAAAGCTATGCGCCCTGGTCATTCGACGCCGACCCCTGCCCCTACACGCTGAAATTCCGCAACTGGTGGGAGCTTCCGGGGGTGATGGACGTCTGCAAGCAACTGTTCCCCACCGGCGACGGCAGCCACGCCACGGCGTCCGAGGTGGCGGTGACCTATTACGGCTACCCGCAGGCGGTGAAGGACGTATCCATGAGCCCGAAGATCGCGCCGGAGGGTGATTTCACCGACGCCGCCGACTATCGCCGGAATTTCCCCGATGGCCGCATCGGTTCCGACCCCTCGCAGGCGACGCCGGAAAAGGGCGCCAAGATCGTCGCCGCCGCGAAAAAGGCGTTGATCAAGGAGGCGCAGGCGTTTTTCGGCGCAAAGGGGTAAACTCGCCGCATGAGCGATTTCGTCCCCCCGGTCTCCGACGACGCCGTGCGCAAGGCCACCGGCCGCGACTGGGCCGGCTGGCGGGTGGAGCTGGACCGGTGGGCGCAGGACCTGGACCACAAGACCATCGCCCGCAAGCTGCACGAGGAGTACGGCCTCTCCGGCTGGTGGGCGCAGATGGTCACCGGCAGCTGGGAGATGCTCACCGGCCGCCGCGAGAAGCACGAGCGCACCGAAGGCTTCCAGGCCACGGCCTCGAAAACCGTCGCCGCACCGGCCGGATTGGTCGAGGCGGCGTTCCTGCATGACGCCGTATTCGCAGGCTGGGGGCCGCAAGGGCGGTTGAAGGTGACCAGTAACAGGCCGGGAAAGACAGTAAATGGCCTGTGGGAGGGTGATTATAGGGGTGGCCGGATCGCGGTCTGGCTGTCAGAGGCGGATGGCAAGACACGCATAACCCTCAGCCACGAAAAGCTCGCCACCGCCGAAATCTGCGACGCCCTGAAGGCCGAATGGCGCGCGGCGCTTGGCCGCCTGAAGTCGAAACTGGAGGGCGGCGGGTGAGCGCCGGGCGCATTCCCTATTACGAACTGCACGCCTTTTCCGAAGGCCCGTTCACCGGCAACCCGGCTGGCGTATGCCTGCTGGAAGCGTTCCCGGAAGACGCGGTTCTGCGCGGGATCGCCGCGTCCAACAACCTGTCGGAAACCGCCTTTCTGGTCCGCAAGCCGGACGAAGCCGACGCCTGGTCCCTGCGCTGGTTCACTCCGGCGGTGGAGGTGGATTTGTGCGGCCACGCCACATTTGCGCCCGGCGCGCTGCTTTTCGAATTGGGAATGGTGGCGGGCGGAGCGGCGCATTTCGACACCCGTTCGGGACGGCTGATGGTGCGCGCGGCCAGTGGCGGACGCTATGAGATGGACCTGCCGGAGGTGGGCTTCGCGCCCGCCCCGGCGCATCCCGCCGCCGTCGCGGCGCTGGGGGCCGGCGCGCCGGTGGAAGCCTACGACGTCAAGCGCGTGCACGGCGCCGGCTATCAGATGCTGGTGTTCAGCGGCGAAGCGGTTATCGCGGGCCTGAAGCCGGATCGCGGCGCGTTGCGCTCAGCGAACGTCAATGTCATCGCCACCGCGCCGGGCGACAGCGCAGATTTCGTCTCGCGCTTCTTCGCGCCGGCTTCGGGCGTCGACGAGGATCCGGTGACCGGTTCGGCCCATTGCACCCTCGCTCCCTACTGGGCGAAGCGGCTGGGCAGGGCGCGGCTTTCGGCCCGCCAGATCGGCCCACGTCCAGGGGCGCTTGAGGTGGAAACTCGCAACGGCCGCGTGCTGCTTTCGGGACGGGCGGCGCGCTGGGTTGACGGCGTCATCCTTTTGCCAGACTGAAAATTCCGGTCAGACTGCAGTGGGCGTAAACGCGCCATGGACCGGACGCGCTGTAGCAGGCTAGATAGGCGCGCGGGGCGTGCGAAGGCAGGGGAATCATGATGATGTTTCGTATGTTTGCTGTCGCGGCCTTGGCCGCGCTGATGGCGTTTCCGGCGCTGGCCGATACGCCACTGGCCGGCGCGCCGGAGCAGGAACGTCTGTCCTCGCGCCAGATTGGCGCTTTCCTGCGCAACATCCAGCAGCCAGTTCCGCAGCCGCAAACCAAGCCCGGCATGGGCGTGCGCGCTCCGGCCGGTCCGACTGACGCGCAATTGCGCGCCATCAACTTGACCCGCGACGACACCTGCCGCTGGGCCAATGACGGCGAATGTGACGATCCGCGCTGGGGCACCGGCGCGTGCACGGAAAACTCCGATTTCTCCGATTGCTGGCGCGTCGCCCTGGGCATGGAGGACGATTCCTGCCAGTGGGCGAATGACGGCGAATGCGACGATCCTGGTATCGGCACCGGGGCCTGCGTGCAAGGCACCGACGCCACCGATTGCGCCGGCGTGGCGCATCTGCGCAATCAGACCGATTCCTGCGAACACGCCTTCAACGGCGTCTGCGACGAACCCGGGAGCGGGACCGGCCTGTGCCCGCCCCGCACCGACCGCAGCGACTGCATCGGCCGCGAACGTCCGCTGACCATCAACGACCATTTCTTCGGCCATGACGACCGGGTGCTGATGGACACGGCGCAATTTCCGTGGAGCGTGATCGGCGAGATCGACATGGAGGTGTCGGGCAAGTGCACGGCCAGCCTGATCGGGCCGGACATCATCGTCACCGCCGCGCACTGCATCCACAGCCAGGGCCGGCTGGACGCGCGCGGCGTGTTCCGCACCGCCTTCGCGCGGGAAGGCGGGCCGCTTGAAGCGCGTGTCACCGGCTATTTGATTTCGCCAAACTGGGATCATCAGCGATTCTCCTCCACCAATGACATCGACGGGACCGACTGGGCGCTGCTGCGCCTGAACCGGCGGCTAGGCGATGAGCTTGGCTGGCTTGGAGTGGAGGCGTTGGTGAGAGAGCGCGGCGTGCAGGGCGCGATGCGCGCCCGCATCTATCAGGCCGGGTACAGCTGGGATACGGGTGACAACCTGTCTGGCAATCTCGACTGCCGCATCCTGGAGGCGGCCGACGACGACACCATCTCGCACGATTGCGACACCACGCGCGGCGATTCCGGTTCACCTTTCATGGTGAGGGAGAACGGCGAGTATTTCGTCATCGCCACCGACTCCAATTTCCGTCGCAACCCGGACGGCCCGATGATCTACATCGCCACCCGCACCGAAGGCTGGGTGGATTACCTGCCGGAGTTCGCGGCAGGGCGCATCGGCACCGCCGGGCCACGCCCGGCTGGACCGGGCAAGCCTTCGACGGGACAGGATCCGAATCTGCCTGCACCCGGAAAGTAGGGTTCAATCGGCCGAGTAGATCGCGATAAGCCCCTCAGCCAGTGCGCCGCGCCATTGCGACAGGTCATGTCCGCCGCTGAATTCGGCGTGGCTGACGCGCCAGCCGCGCTCGGACAGCGCATGCGCCAGCCGCCGGTTGGTCTCCACCATCACATGCCCGTGGTTGGTGGAGGTGACGACCGTCTCCATGGATCCTGCGGCGAGATGAATACGCGCCGGCCCGGGTGCGGGCAGGGCGGCGACGCGACGAGCCAGCCACTCGAAGCCCTCACCCTGCGGCGCCCAATAGAAGGACCCGGACAGGGAGATCGCCGCGCCGACCGCGTCCGGTCGTTCGATGGCGGCGATCACGGCGGCGAGGCCGCGACGCGAAGCGCCGGCGACGGTCACCGCCTCCGCCCCCTCCGTGAGCAGCCAGCGCGCACGTAAAGCAGGCAATAGCTCGCCGGCGATGAAGGCGCCGGTGTCGGCATAGGCGGCGAGCGCGCTGGCGTCGTCCAGTTCGTCGATCAGCGCCACCAGCAATGGCGGGGCGAGTCCGGCTTCGGTCAGTCGTCGCGCCGTCTCCCACGCCGGGGCGCGCACGCCCCACTGGAAAGCGCCGAACAGGATCAGCGCATGCGCTGGCGCGTCGCCTTCCGGCGTCCAGACATCGACGGCGACCTCGCGGCCCAGCGCCGCGCTGGCGATGACGAGCCGCTGCGCCGCCTCACGGCGTTCCGGCGGCAGGGCGGCGTTCCAGGGCTGGGACGGGGCGCGGTCGAGCGCGAATACCGATTCCCCGTCGGCGCCGCGCAGGCGGCTGTGTGCGGCGGAATCGGCGCGCCGCTCCGGCATTGCGTCCTCACGCGCCGTGACGAAGGCGTAGGCCGCCCGCGTCTCGCGCGGCAGGCGCAGGGTGACGCCCCACAGCCCGCCGCCTAGCGGGTAGAGCGGGATCAGGAAATCGCGTTCGTAATCGCTGACCATCGCCGCCGCCCAGGGCGCGTTCACGGCGCTGTCCAGCCATACCGCGGAGGCGTTCGGCCCGGCGGCGTAGACAAAACTGACGCGGGCGAAGGCGGCGTCCTCCGGGTCAGGCTCGACCAGCGGCAGGCCATGCCGCGCCAGCTCGGCGAACACCGCCCGCGCCGCGCCGGGGTTGATGGCCAGCGCCCGCGCGGCTTCCGAAAGGCGCGGCGACAGTTCCGGCAGCGGCGGCCGCGCCTGCGCAGCCGCGCACAGCAGCAGGGTAGCGAGCAGAACGGTGCAGATGCGGGTCATCGCGGGCCTTTGCGTAGCAGCACGGCGCAGTCTAGCCTGCAAGGGCGGGTACGGGGGAGAGCGTGATGATCGCATCGGCATTGCCCGAAGCTCGGGCGGACAAGGCGCTGCTGGCGGCCGCAGTCATTTTTGCGCTCGCCTATCTCGCCGCCGGGGCGGGTCTGGATATCCCGTATCCCGCGGGCGCGGCGATCAAGACCCTGGGGCCAGTATTGCTGGCGGTCTATGCGGCTCGCCGCGGCGCGTTCGCGCTGATGGCGGCGCTGCTGGCCTCTGCGGCGGGCGATGCGGCGCTGGCGCTGCAACCGGCGCAGATGACGTCAGGCATCGCCGCCTTCGCGCTGGCGCATCTGGTTTACATTGGGATTTTCGCCGTGCGCATCCGGCAGGACGGGCTGCGCCCGCATGGCTGGGCCGGGGCGGTGGCGTTGACGGCCTTCGGGGCGCTGATGCTGTTATGGCTGCGGCCGGATATGGGCGAATTGCGCGACCCGGCCACCGCCTACACGGTTATCATAACGGTCATGGCCGTGGCGGCGGTGCTAGCCCGCGCCCATCTGCTGGCGGCGGCGGGTGCGCTCAGCTTTCTGGCCTCCGACGCCATTCTCGCCGCGATGCTGTTCAAGGACGCGCCGGGCTTCGCCGGGCTGGCAGTGTGGGTGTTTTATTTCGGCGGCCAGCTGTTGCTGGCGCTGGGGCTTTCCGCCCCTAGAACTCCCGCACGAAGCTGAGGTCGAAACGGCTGTCGCCCTCCTGGAATCCGGGGCGGGGCGAGAACTCGTGCCGGTAACGCAAGGCGGTCTCAACCGCCCAGTGGCTGTTGATCCGGGCCGACAGCGAGAAGCGCTGGTCGGCGCGCGATTCTTCCGAGATCAGCATCGTGGTCTCTGACCGGAATCGCGCCGTGTCGGTGAATCGCCATTCGAAATCCGAACCGAGGTCGACGGCGAAATTCGTCTCCAGCTCTTCGCCGGGGCCGGCCGGTTGCAGAAAGCGCGCGCCGGGGCCGGCTCGCAACGTCCAGCGCATGCGCTCGCCCGTCAAGGGGCGGAAGGCGAGACCGGCGCTGACATGCGCCGTATAGTCGTAGGAATTGGCGGCGTCGGTCTCGTACTGGCCGCCGAGCGTGATGCTCCAGCGGTCGTTCAGCGCCTGTTCGCCGCGCATCTCGACCAGGAAGATGTCGCGGGTGACGGCGCCGTTCACTTCCGAATAGCCGTATTCCAGCTTGCTCTGAAAGCCCCAGCCGACCAGTTCCCGGCGCAGTTCCAGACCCAGCGTGTAGTCATGCCGGTCGGTGTTGCCTGAGTCCCACCGCAAGCCGACGCGGGCCCGGCCGGACCAGTTGGCGAGGGCGCCGTTGGCGATGCGGGCGCGCCAGCCGGTCGGGACGGGATGTTCCGCTTCTGCTTCCGGCGTGACCGGTGAAACGGCGGGCGGTTCGACGCCGGCGATCACCAACGGCGTCGTGGCGATGCCCAGCGCCTCCTGCGCGGCGCCGATGCGGTCCGGGGCGATTTCACGAACAGCGTCCAGTACGGCTTCCGCCCCGCCTTCCGCCGTGCGTGAGACCAGCCGCAACGCCGCTTCGAAATACGCGCCGTCTTCGTGCGTCGCGGCCTCTTCCAGCAGGCGGCGGTAATCCTCCGACAGGGGCTGGGCGGATGCAGCGGCGGACAGCATGAAGGCGGCGAGAACCGCGAACAGGGCGCGAAACACGGATCGTTCTCCCGGGGGCGGCGGGGGTTCGGGCTAACCCCTTCGGGTTTAGAATCCGTGACCGTCCGGGTCGACCGCGGAGCGCAGCCCGGCAGCAGTCGCCGTTTACTCCACCGGGATCAGGCCCTTTTCGGCCGCGGCCTTCTTCATCGCCGACTGCAGCTTCTCGAACGCGCGCACCTCGATCTGGCGGATGCGCTCGCGCGAGACGCCATAGACCTCGGCCAGCTCTTCCAGCGTTTTTGGTTCGTCGGAAAGGCGGCGCTCCTCGATGATGTGGCGCTCGCGCTCGTTCAGCTCTCCCATCGCCTCCTGCAGCAGGGTCATGCGGGCGCCGAACTCGTCGCTCTCGGCCAGCTCGGTCTCCTGGTCCTGCGCCGTATCGTCGGCCAGCCAGTCCTGCCACTCGCTGTCGCCCTCGCCGCCGCGCAGCGGCGCGTTCAGCGACGCGTCCGGCCCGGCCAGGCGCCGGTTCATCGAGATCACCTCGTCATCGGTGACGCCCAGCTTGGTGGCGATGGTCTCCACCTGGTCGGGGTGCAGGTCGCCTTCCTCCAGCGCCTGCATCTGGCTTTTCATGCGCCGCAGGTTGAAGAACAGCTTCTTCTGCGCCGCGGTGGTGCCCATTTTCACAAGGCTCCACGAGCGCAGGATGTATTCCTGGATGCTGGCGCGGATCCACCACATGGCGTAGGTGGCGAGGCGGAAACCCTTGTCGGGGTCGAACTTCTTCACCGCCTGCATCAGGCCGACATTGCCCTCCGAGATCACCTCGGCGATCGGCAGGCCATAGCCGCGATAGCCCATGGCGATCTTGGCCACAAGGCGCAGATGGCTGGTGACCAGTTTTTCGGCCGCCTCGCGGTCCTCATGCTCGCGCCAGCGCTTGGCGAGCATGAATTCCTCGTCCTTGGCGAGCATGGGAAATTTACGGATTTCAGATAGATAGCGCGACAGACCCGCTTCCGGAGACAGCGACAGCGCGATGGCGGCGTTGGCCATTTTCGGCTCCCCTTCGTTTCAAGCGCGCCAGGCGCGGAAACCCTTGACGGCGTTACCGCTGCGGCGCCTCGGATTGCAAGATAGGGCGGCGATTCCCATTGTGCGAGTGGGTTTGACGAAACTGCGGCGGATGCGTCACGCATGCCGGATATTCGCAGCCGCATGGGTTGCAGGGCGCAAAACCGCCGCCTAGAGCGTCTCCAGAAACGCCTCAAGCCGTTGTAAATCCTTGGGTAATGGCGTTTCGAAGCGCAGGCGCTCGCCGGTCGCCGGGTGATCGAAGCCCAGCACGGCGGCGTGCAGGGCCTGTCGGCGGAAGTCCTTGAATTCCTTACCGCCTTCCAGCTTCGCCAGCGCCGCGCCGCGCCCCTTGCCATACACCGGATCGCCCAGCAGCGGACAGCCGATATGGGCCATATGAGCGCGAATCTGGTGCGTACGGCCGGTCTCTAACCGGCACTCCACCATACTCGCGATTAACCCCAGGAGGGGCTTTGCCCCCCCCTTTCCATACCCTTTGATTACCCGGTAGTTCGTGACGGCGATTTTCCCCGCCGTGCTGTGCGGATTTTTCACCACCGCCATCTTCTTGCGGTCGTGCGGCGAGCGGGCGAGACGGGTCTCGATGCGCCCTTCGCGCGGCTGCGGCGCGCCGCGCACGAAGGCGATATAGACGCGCTCGGCGCTATGGGCGGCGAACTGGGCCGACAGCGCCTGGTGGGCGGCGTCGGTCTTGGCGGCGATCAGCACGCCGGAGGTGTCCTTGTCCAGCCGGTGGACGATGCCCGGCCGCTCCACCCCGCCGACGCCGGACAGCGACCCCGCGCAATGGTGCAGCAGGGCGTGAACCAGCGTGCCGGTCCAGTTGCCGGCCGCGGGGTGAACGGCCATGCCCGCCGGCTTGTCGACCACGATCAGGTGTTCGTCCTCATAAAGGATGGAAAGCGGAATCGACTCCGGCTTCGGAATCGCCGGCGCCGGCGGCGGCACGGACAGCACATAGCGCCCGCCGGCGATCACCTTCGCCGCCGGATCGGCCAGCACGGCGCCGTCCAGCGTCAGCTGGCCTGCCTCGACCAGCGCCTTGACGCGCGAGCGCGACAGCGCCGGAATCGCATCGGCCAGCCAGCGGTCCAGCCGCGCGCCGGCGGCGTCCGCCCCGGCTTCAAGTTCGTGGATGTCCGCGCCCGCGCCCATGCCGCCTTGGTAGGCGCGGGTGACGCAGGCGGCAAGGCGTTCTGGACCCTCGCCCTTCGTGGCCCGGCCTGACGGCCGGGACTCCTCAGGGTGAGGGTGTTTGGTGTTGAATCCCCACCCCCTCATCCTGAGGTGCGAGCCGCCACAGGCGGCGAGCCACGAAGGACGAGGGGATTCCCCCTACGCCCTCTCCGCCATGCGCAGGAAGCGTTCGCGCAGTTCGGCGTCGGTCTTGAACTCGCCGGCGAAGGTGGTGGTGACGGTGGAGACGTTGGGGTGGTGCACGCCGCGCGTGGTCATGCACTGGTGCCTGGCGTCGACCAGCACGGCGACGCCGCGGGCGTCCATCGCCTCCATCAGCGCGTCGGCGATCTGGGCGGTCATCGTCTCCTGCGTCTGCAGGCGCTTGGCGAAAATCTCGACCACGCGGGCGATTTTCGAGATGCCGACCACGCGCGCCGACGGCAGATAGGCGACATGGGCGACGCCGAGAATCGGGGCCATGTGGTGTTCGCAATGGCTCTCGACGTCGATATTGGTGAGCATCACCATGTCGTCATAGCCCTGCACGTCCTCGAAGGTGCGGCTCAGCTCCTTGGCCGGATCGGCGCGATAGCCGGAGAACCATTCCTCGAACGCCCTGGCGACGCGTTTCGGCGTGTCTTTCAGGCCCTCGCGGCGCGGGTCGTCGCCCGCCCAGGCGATCAGGGTGCGCACGGCCTCCTCGGCCTGTTCGCGGCTCGGTTTCGGCGTGGCGGTTTCGGCGGCCAGGCGAATGGCCGGCGGGGTCTTGGCGTCCATGGGATCCATGATCCTTTCGTTGTCGGGTCCGTAGCGGGTTTCGCCCCGCCCGGTTAGTGCCGGTTTCCGGATCGAAGGGGTCTCCATGGCCGCTCCCGTCCCGGCCCGTCAACGTCCTTCGTCGTGCGCGCGGCGCGCGCGCCGAACCCTAGATAGGCTTCCTGCGCCGCATTTCCATAGCCCAATCGCATGGCGCGCATGCGATTTTTTGATTATAGCCCCCCTTCCGCCCCGCCGCGAGGGGGCGGAGCCGAGGCATGAGGACGCGCCCAGCCATGACCAGCTTGCGCCTGCATGACACGCTGAGCGGCGAGAAAAAGCCGTTCCAGCCCGCCGATCCGAAGCGGGTGACGATGTATGTCTGCGGGCCGACGGTCTATAACTACGCCCATATCGGCAACGCCCGCCCGGTGGTGGTTTTCGACGTGCTGTTCCGCCTGCTGCGCCATGTCTATGGCGCGGATCACGTGGTCTATGCGCGCAATTTCACCGATGTCGACGACAAGATCATCAAGGCCGCGGCGGAAAGCGGCGAACAGATAGACGCGGTCACCGGAAAATTCGCCCGCATCTATCAGGACGACATGGCGGCGCTGGGCGCGCTGCCGCCGACGCTGGAGCCGAAAGCCACCGACAATATCGGCGCGATGGTGGAGATGACGGCGCGCCTGATCGAGCTGGGCCACGCCTATGAGGCCGAGGGCCATGTGCTGTTCGCCGTCGGGTCGTTCCACGAGTACGGCAAGCTGTCGAAGCGCAGCCGCGACGACATGATCGCCGGCGCGCGGGTGGAGGTGGCGCCCTACAAGCGCGACCCGGCCGATTTCGTGCTGTGGAAGCCGGCCAAGGCCGGCGAGCCGGGCTGGGACAGCCCGTGGGGCCGCGGCCGCCCCGGCTGGCATATCGAATGTTCGGCCATGAACGCCGCGCATCTGGGCCGGACCATCGATATTCACGGCGGCGGGCAGGACCTGGTGTTCCCGCACCATGAGAACGAGATCGCCCAGACGGAATGCGCGCACGGAGGGCGGCCCTTCGCGCGCTTCTGGCTGCACAACGGTTTCCTGTCGATGGATTCCGAAAAGATGTCGAAATCGCTGGGCAATGTGCTGCTGGTGCATGACCTGCTGCGCCACTGGCCGGGCGAGGCGCTGCGCTACGCCCTGCTGTCCGGCCATTACCGCGCGCCGCTGGATTGGAATGACGCCCTCGTCGACCGCGCGCGCAAATCGCTGGACCGGCTTTATGGCGTGCTGCGCCGCGCGCCGGACGCGGCGGCCGCGGAACCGCCGCAGGCGGTGATCGATGCGCTGGCCGATGATTTGAACACCCCGAAGGCGCTGGCGGCGCTGTTCGAGATCGCCGGCCGCGCCAACAAGGCGGACAGCGAGGCCGAACGCGCACAGGCGGCGGCGGAGCTGCGCGGCGCCGGCGCCCTGCTGGGCCTGCTGCAGGACGACGCCGACGCCTGGTTCGGCATCGCCGGCATGGCGGACGGCGAGCGCGCGCGCATCGACGCGCTGGTCGCCGAACGGGCGCAGGCGCGCGCGGCGAAGGACTTCGCCCGCGCCGATGCGCTTCGCGCCGAACTGGCGGCGCTGGACGTGACCGTGGAGGACGGCCCCGAAGGCGCCACCTGGCGCAAGGCGGGGTAGGGGATTCGGTTCAGAGCCTGGCGCTGAAAACCAGGTAGCTCAACCATCGTCATTCCGTGCGCGCTGCGGCATGCAATGCCGCCGCGCAGACACGGAACCCACCGTAGAGCGCGCAGAGGAAGTTGCGGGAATCGCTGTCCCTCTGCCCTTGTTGCAAGGCGATTCCCGCAAGCGTCTTCATTAGCTGCGGCAGGTTCCGGGTCAGCGGCGCAGCATCAGGATGCTGCACCGCGCCCGGAATGACGGGGTTTGAGCGTATGCATTACAGCAAAGGCTCCCACCCTCCCCCGGCGTGGGGAGGGTCGGGCCTGCGGGCGCCAGCCCGGAGGACCGGGGTGGGGGGATATTTCCGGTCGCGCCATTCGCCCCCCACCCCACTCGCTTCGCTCGTGCCCCCCCACGCCGGGGGAGGGTGGGAGGCGTCAGTGACGCGTAGCGATCCGGGATCGGCCGGGGAGCAGCGGAGAGGGCGTTCGCGAGCCGCGCCGCGCCCGGAATGACGAAGGAAGGGTATTTATCCATCACCCTGCACCGCTTCCCGGACGGGCCGCAGGCCCGATCCGGGATCCAGCAAACCATTGATCGCGCAGGGAAACTGGGCTCCGGCTCGCGCTGCGCGCGGCCGGGGAGCGGCGGGCGGGGCGTGAACTTGTCCACAGGCGCCGGAATGGCCGTAAAATGCTATCGTTGTGACCGGCGCGCGGCGGGGAAGCTTGCGGGATGGACGGGTGGGGGCTTCCCCGCCGCACCGGCGGCCGGCTGGACGGGACGGCCCCCAATCAATCGCATTCGCGTAAAAATTGCGACGAATTTTAGGGATGGCGGTTAATGCCCCGTCGCCGGAACCGGTAAAATTGTTGCGGCTGCGCCGCCGCTGGCGAAGGCGGCGGATTTGCATTATATCGCCCGGCATGAGCGATGCGCTGTATACGCCCGCGGTTCTGCGGCTGGCGGCGGAGATTCCCCGCATCGGACGCCTTGCGCGCCCGGATGGCGCCGCGCGCCGGGTCTCGCGCGTCTGCGGGTCGGAGGTGGAGGTGCAGATCGCCCTCGACGTCCACGGCCGCATCGCCGATCTGGCGCTTGACGCAGCGGCCTGCGCGCTGGGCCAGGCCAGCGCCAGCGTTCTCGCCGCCGCCGCCATCGGCGCCTCGGCGGACGACATCCGCGCCGGGCGCGAAGGGCTGGAGGCGATGCTGAAAGGCGCGCCCGCACCGCAGGGGCGCTTCGCCGCCCTGTCCGCGCTGGCGCACGCCGCCGCATATCCGGCCCGTCACGCCTCCATCCGTCTGGCCTTCGAAGCCGCCGAAGCCGCGTTCGAGAACGCCCGGGCCGAAACCGCGCTCACCGCGACTTGACCGGGCCGTCCGCCCCGCCGCGCCGGCGGGGGGAACGGGCGGTCCGGAATGAAAGCTTCATCAAACCCATTCAATTTGCGGGTCCGCGCCGTCTGGCGCGCCCTGTCTTGTGGACAGGGCGCAGGGCGGCGCTAAAAACTGACGCCTGAACCATGCTTGCAAAGCCGATGACCAACGCCGGAAAACCCGACAGCCGCAGCCCCGCCGCCTGGCTGGCGCTGGGGCTGCTGGCCGCCTATCGCTACACGCTGTCGCCGGTGTTCTACGCCTTCGGCGTCCGCTGCCGGCACGAGCCGACCTGTTCGGCCTACGCCGCCGACGCGGTGAAGGCGCAAGGCGCCTGGCGCGGCGGCTGGCTGGCGTTTGGCCGCGTGCTGCGTTGCCGCCCCGGCGGCACGGCGGGGTTCGACCCCGCGCCGCAAAAGCGCAGCAAGGCGCGATTTTGGCAGGTCTGGCGCTTTCGCGAGCGCCCGGCGAAGGTTAAAGCGGACCCGCGCCGCATCAAGGACGACTGAACATGATTACGGTAACGCTGCCCGACGGGGCGGCCCGCGAACTGCCCAAGGGCGCCACGGCGCTGGATCTGGCCGAGGGCATTTCGAAATCACTGGCCAAAAAGGCGATCATCGCGCGCGTCGATGGCAAGGAGTGGGATCTGACCCGGCCCCTGCCCGGCGATGCGAAGGTGGAGATCGTCACGCGCGACGACCCGGCGGCGCTTGAGGTGATCCGCCACGACGCCGCCCATGTGCTGGCGCAGGCGGTGCAGGAGCTGTTCCCCGGAACCCAGGTCACGATCGGCCCGGCGATCGAGGACGGCTTCTATTACGACTTCGCCCGCGACGAGCCGTTCTCCACCGAGGATTTCGAGGCCATCGAAAAGCGCATGGCCGAGATCGTCGACCGCGACCTGCCCTTCGTGCGCGAGGTGTGGGAGCGCGGCGACGCCATCCGCCATTTCGAGGAGATCGGCGAACAGTACAAGGCCGAGCTGATCCGCGACCTGCCGCAGGACGACGAGATCACCATCTACCGCCAGGGCGACTGGATCGACCTGTGCCGGGGGCCGCACCTGCCGTCCACGGGCCGGATCGGCAAGGCGTTCAAGCTGATGAAGCTGGCCGGCGCCTATTGGCGCGGCGATCACCGCAACGCCATGCTGCAGCGCATCTACGGCACGGCCTGGGCGAATGAAGAGCAGCTAAAGGCGCACCTGGCCCGCATCGAGGAGGCCGAAAAGCGCGACCATCGCAAGCTGGGCCGCGCCATGGACCTGTTCCACATGCAGGAGGAGGCGCGCGGGCAGGTGTTCTGGCACGACTCCGGCTGGACGGTGTACCGCGAGCTGGAAGGCTATATCCGCCGCCGCCTGCGCGCGTCCGGATACCAGGAGGTGAAGACGCCGGTGCTGATCGACCGCTCGCTGTGGGAGACGTCCGGCCACTGGGAAAAGTTCGGCGAGAACATGTTCACGGCCCAGACCGAGGACGGCGAGGTCCTGGCCCTGAAGCCGATGAACTGCCCCGCGCATGTGCAGATCTTCCGCACCGGGCAGAAGTCCTACCGCGACCTGCCGCTGCGCATGGCCGAGTTCGGGGCCTGTCACCGCTATGAGCCGTCGGGCGCGCTGCATGGGCTGATGCGCGTGCGCGGCTTCGTGCAGGACGACGCCCACATCTTCTGCCGTGAGGACCAGATCGAGAGCGAGACCAAGGCGTTCATCGAATTGCTGCAGTCGGTCTACGCCGATCTCGGCTTCGACGAGGTGGCGGTGAAATTCTCCGACCGCCCGCCGGTGCGCGCCGGCGACGACGCGGTGTGGGATCGCGCCGAGGCAGCGCTGAAATCGGCCACCGACGCGGCCGGCCTCAGCTACACGCTGAACCCCGGCGAAGGCGCGTTCTACGGCCCGAAGCTGGAGTTCGTGCTGCGCGACGCCATCGGCCGCGACTGGCAGTGCGGCACGCTGCAGGCCGACTTCGTGCTGCCGCAGCGGCTGGGCGCCGAATATGTCGGCGAGGACGGCGAAAAGCATGTTCCGGTGATGCTGCACCGGGCGATCCTGGGGTCGTTCGAACGCTTCATCGGCATCCTGATCGAGAACTACGCCGGCAAGTTCCCGCTATGGCTGGCGCCGGTTCAGGTCGTGGTGGCCACCATCACGTCCGACGCCGACGCCTACGCCGGAAAAGCCGTGGCCGCGCTGCGCGCCGCGGGCTTGCGCGCGCGCGCCGACTTGCGCAACGAGAAAATCAACTACAAGGTGCGCGAACATTCGCTGGCCAAGGTTCCGGTGATCGCCGTCGTCGGCCGCAAGGAGGCGGAGGAAGGGACCGTCGCCCTGCGTTTTCTGGGCGACGGGGAACGCAATCAGGAGTTCATGCGTCTTGACGAGGCGGCGGCCCGATTGTCGGCGGAGGCGACTCCGCCGGATTTAGCACGGCGCTGAACACCGCAAGGGGGCGGAGAGGGGAATGAGCCTGCGGGCCGGCGCGACAGCACTGGGCGTTTTCGCGCTGGCCTTCCTTGCGGCCGGAGCGGGCGGACTGCCCCTGCCGCCCGTGCTGGCGCTGGGCGGGATAATCGCCTTTCCCGCCGCACTGCTCGCCGGGGCGTTCCGGCGGCAGGTTCCGTGGGAGTTGCTGGCCGTTGCAGCCTTCGTGCTGTGGGTGGGGGCCAGCGCCCTGTGGTCAGACTATGACCGCCCGGACACGATCGTGAAATTCCTGATCGGCGCTCCGCTATACGCGGCGTTCGCGGCGGCCTGCTTCCAGATCGAGGGGCCATGGCGGGCGCGGGCCGAGGCGGCGTTCCTGTTCTGCGCCTTTGCGCTGGCGCTGCTGCTGCTGTCCGAGGCCCTGACCGGCGGCGCGTTGCTGACGGCGTTCAAGACGGCGGTGGAAGGCTATCCGCCAGGCGATCAGCACACCATCAACCTCGTCAACCGCAGCCTTGGCCATGCGGCGGCGCCGCTGGTGCTGATGGCCGGGCCCGCCGCCGCGCTGGCCTGGCGGGAAGGCGGGCCGGTGGTTGGCGTGGCGCTGCTGGCGCTGGCGGCGTTGGCGGCCTTTGCGTTCAACACCCATGTCAACGTGCTGGCGCTGATACTGGCGCTGGCAGCGGCTGGCGCCGCCCTGTGGCGCCCGCGCGCGGCGGTGGCGGGGCTGTTCGGAACGCTGGCGTCGCTGTTTGTCGTACTCCCGGTGATCATGCCGGCGCTGGTCGCGGCGGTTCCGGCCGGTCTGCGGGCGGCTCTGCCGATGTCATGGGAGTGGCGTCTGAAGATATGGGATTTCACCAGCGAACGGCTTCGCGAGAAATTATGGACCGGGTGGGGGTTCGACGCATCGCGCGTTCTGGAGGGCGAGGCCCAGCTTCGCGGCCAGACCATTGAACTTCTGTCGCTGCATCCTCACAACGCACCCCTGCAAATCTGGCTGGAGACCGGCGCGGTCGGGGCGCTGTTGCTTGCCTTCGCGCTGGTGCTGATCGGCGGCCGGATTGGCGGCGCCCGGCGGCTGACCCGGCTGCAGGCGGCGTCTGTCGCCTGGATCGCGGCGGCCTTCACCGGGCTGATCCTCGCCGGTTATGGCGTCTGGCAGGAATGGCTGCTGGCGTCGCTGGCTCTTGCCGCCGCCGGTCTGGGTTTTCTGGGTTCGCGCAAGGAGGCGGGACAGTGACCGCCGCGATCAGCATCGTCATGGTCACATGGCGATCCGGCGACGAGCTGGTTCAGGCGGTCGAGGCGGCGCTGGCCGCCCCGGCGACGCTGGAACTGGTGCTGGTCAATCACGGCAATGGCGCGAAGACCACTGCGGCGCTGCGGGCCGCGGCGGCCGCGAACCCAAAGCTTAAACTGGTCGAAACCGGCGCCAATCTCGGCTTCGCCAAGGGATCGAATATCGGAGCCAGGGCGGCCGATGGCGAGCTGCTGCTGTTCCTGAATCCGGATACGGCGCCAACCGGGCAGGCGCTCGCCCGGCTGGCGCAAACCGCGGAGAAACTGAATGGCCCGTTCGTGATCGGCGCCAGGCTGCTGAACCGGGACGGCAGCGAACAACGCGGCGCCCGCAGGGGCGCGCTGACACCCTGGACGGCCCTTGTCGGTTTCCTCGGGCTGCACAGGCTGCGCACCCGGTTCGGGGACGCCTTCCGCGACATCCACAGGGAGCACGAGCCTGCGCCTGAAAAAGCGATCGACACCGATGTGGTATCCGGCGCCGCGATGCTGATCCGTCGCGATGTGTTTCTTGACCTTGGCGGCTTCGATGAAGGTTATTTTCTGCATGTCGAGGACATAGACATCTGCCGCCGGGTCAAACAGGCTGGCGGGCGCGTGGTCTTCGAACCGCGCGCCGAGATCATGCATTACGGCTCGATGAGCCGGACCAGCCTGTTTTTCGTGGAAAGCTGCAAGGCGGCCGGTTTCGTACGCTATTTCTGGAAATTCTACCCCTCTCCAGCGGCGCGGGTGCTGACGGCGCTGGCCGCGCCCCTGATATTCATGGCTTTTATGGCGCGGGCGGCTTTCATCCGGACGCGTGGCACGCTTGACCACCTGCGCCATCGCCTGCGCGTGCGGCGCCGTCTCGCCCGGATCAGGAAGAACGGACCCTAGGATCGGGACCCCGGGGAAAGCCCCCGGCTTTCGACAACATCGATTCCACCTTGTGCTTCAGGCCGTCGGTCTCCAGCCATTGGGCGGTCTCGATCATCTGCTCAAGGTCGATGCCGGTTTCGAACCCGGCGCGGTGCAGCATGTAGACCACGTCCTCTGTGGCGACATTTCCGGTCGCCGCCGGGGCGAACGGGCAGCCGCCGATTCCGCCGCAGGACGCATCGATCACATCCACCCCGGCCTCCACCGCGGCGAAGATATTGGCCAGGGCGGTGTTGCGGGTGTTGTGGAAGTGCACGCGCAGGCGCGCGCCGGGCGCCGCGGCGCGCACGGCGTCGATCCGCGCCCGCACGTCCCACGGGTCGGCGACGCCGATGGTGTCGCCCAGGGCGATCTCGACCGCGCCGGCCTTCGCCGCCCGTGCCGCCAGCATCGCGACGCGCGCCACCGGCACCTCGCCGTCGAACGGATCGCCGAAGGCGACGGAAATGGTGACGGAGACCGGAACGCCGGCGTCATGGGCCAGCACCGCGATGCGGTCGAACAGGTCTGCGGTCTGTTCCGGCGTGGCGTTCTGGTTCCTGAGGCCGAAGCCTTCCGACGCCACCATGACGAAATTGACCTCGTCGCAGCGCGCCTCCAGCGCCCGGCGCATGCCGCGCTCGTTCAACGCCAGGCCAATATATTTCACGCCGCGGCCGCGCGGGACAGCGGCCATCACCGCGTCGGAATCGGCCATGGCGGGTACGAGTTTCGGGTTGACGAAGCTGGCCGCCTCCATCCGCCGCACGCCGGCGGCGATCAGGCGATTGATGAAGTCCAGCTTCACATCGGTGGGCATCAATGCCGGATCGTTCTGCAGCCCGTCGCGCGGGCCGACCTCGACGATCTCGATGCGGCGGTTCATGGGCTCTGCTCCCGCCCTTCGGGGCATCCGTACAGGGCCACATATAGGCGTGTCGCCCGCCCGCGCGAATAGTTGTAGCCGCCAATGCGCTCCATTGCGCAGGCGCCGGGCAGGTCGACCGAGGCGCCTTCCGGAAGGCGTGATGAATCGACGATCACCGCGCGCGGACCGCCGGCGTGCGCTGTCAGCACCTCCGGCCAGTCGGCCAGCAGTGTGCCGGTGCCCATCATGAACACCAGGCTGGGCTCGGTATAGGACGAGGCGACCGGCAGCGCCGCGGCGTCCAGCCCAGCCCCGGCCGCCATCCGCGTCACCGCCTCCCGCGCCCGTTCGGCCAACCGCAACTCGGCGGCGTCCGGGGCGGCGATCCCGCGCGCCGCCAGGTGCCAGCCCAGTCCGGCGGCCACGGTCAGCGCCAGCGCCGCCTGCGGACGGCGGCACACCGCGGCCGCCATCGCCGCCAGCGCCGCAAGCGCCACAAGCGCCGCCAGCGCCGCGGCGTTCGCGCTGTCGCCGCCGTATTCAAGCGGCAGATAGACGATCAGCGCCGCCAGAACGGCCAGCGCCAGCAGCGCCAGAACCACGGATATTCCCCGGCTCCATCCGCCGACGGTTTTCAGCTTCGTCCAGCCCCAGCCGGCGATCAGCGCCAGCGCCGGATAGGCCGGCAGCACATAGTGCGGCAACTTGGTGGGCAGGAGTTCGAACACCAGCCACAGCGGAACCGCCCAGGCGATCAGGAACCGCGCGGCCAGCGCCGCTTCCGCCCCCGACTTGCCGCGCGCCGCGCGCACGGTCCGCACCACGCCGGGCGCCAGGAACAGCAACGCCGGAAAGAACAGCACCGGCAGCAGCGCCAGGTGAAAACCGGGCAGGCCGCCATGATTTTCATGGCCTTCGACCAGTTTCGGACCCAGATCCTCGGCGAAGGCCTCGGTCAGGAAGGCGCCGTCGGTGGCGATCTGGATCGCGACCAGCCAGGGCAGCACGATCAGCGCGGCCAGCACCGGCCCGGGCCAGAAGCCCAGCGGTTTCAGCCAGGCGGCCTTGCGCTCCCAGATCAGCAGCAGGACGATCAGCAGCGCCGCCGCCATCGGCGTCACCGGGCCCTTCAGCAGCACGCCGGCGCCCAGCGCCACCCAGAAAATCAGCGCGCTCTTGCGTCCGCCGCCGGTGCGCAGATGCGCGAGCGCCGCCAGCGCCAGAGTCGTGGCGCCGGCCAGCATGGCGTCGGTCTTGGCGATGCCGCCCTCCGCCCCCAGAAGCACGGTGACCGAGAACAGCGCCGCCCCGGCGAAGGCCGCCTCGCGTCCCACCAGCCGCGCCCCGCCCCAGAAACAGGCCAGCGCCGCCAGGATAGCGCCCAGCACTGACGGCACGCGGTAGACCCAGATCTCCCGCGCTTCCGGGCTCGACAGGGCCGTCACCGCCGCCGCCTGCAGCCAGTGGATGCCCACCGGTTTCTTGTGCCGGGGTTCGTCCAGGAAGCTGATGCGGACGTAATCGCCCGTTTCCATCATCTGCGCCGTGGCCTGTGCGAATCGGGATTCGTCGCGGTCCAGCGGCGGCATGGTGAAGACGCCGGCCAGCGCCGCGGCGGCGGCGAGGGCGGCGATGATCAGCCAGGCGCGGTATCCGCGGATCAGGGCTTGCATGAAACAGGGCCTCCGGCGGCGGCGCGCAAGAAATCGCTTCCGCGCCACGTCCGAACGGGTATGTAACGGGCGAACCTCCGCTGCAAGGCGCCGCCATGAGCGAAACGCGAAACAAAACCCCCGAAATCTCGGTCGTCGTTCCTGCCTATAACGAGGAAGGCGCGGCCGTAGGGCTCGCCCGCGAGATCGCTGCGGCGATGGCGGACCGCGATTACGAGATGATCTTCGTCGACGATTGCTCGAGGGATGGCACGCGGGCCGAATTGATCGCCGCCAGGGCGGAGCTGCCGGCGCTGCGCGTGATCGCTCACCGCAGGAACGCCGGCCAGTCGCGGGCCGTGCGCACCGGCATTCTGCATGCGCGCGGCCGGGTGGTGGTGACGCTGGACGGCGATGGCCAGAATCCGCCGGCCGACATTCCGAAACTGGTCGATGCGCTGACGCGCGCCGACGCGCCGTCCTCGCTGGCCCTGGTGGGGGGTGACCGCCGCGCGGCGCGCAGGGACTCGGCGTGGAAGAAACTCGCCTCCAGCGTCGGCAACGGCGTGCGCAAACGCATGCTGAACGACGATGCGAACGATACCGGCTGCGGTCTGAAGGCGTTTTACCGGGACGCCTATCTGCGGCTGCCGTATTTCGATCACCAGCACCGTTTCCTGCCGGCGCTGATGAAGCGCGAGGGGTATGCGTGCGAGTTTCGGGATGTGGGCCACAGGCCCCGCGAGACCGGTAGATCGAAATACACCAATATCGGACGTCTTTTCGCTTCGCTGGCCGACATGGTAGGGATGATCTGGCTCAACGCCCGCGCCCGGAACCCCGAAGGCGCCGACGAAGTCTGAGGGCAGCGCCATGGCCGGACGCGACGACGGCTTCTTTCTCGGACTGATGGCGGATCGCCGCGCCAAAAGCGCGCAGGCGGCGGGAGCATCTCATAAGCGCCGTCCGCTTTCAGCGGCGATTCCATTGACCGTGCTGCCTTTGGCCGCCTGCGCCGGGATGATCGCGCTGGGCGTTGATATCGAGGCGCCGCTGGCCTCGCTGGCGCTGGCCTCTGGCGTCTGGCGGGTTAGCGCAGGCGATCTGCTGCTGGCTTTTGGCCTGCTGATGATATTTGGCGAGCGGTTGCGGGTTTCCGGTCCGGGACCGGCCAATGTCGCGCTGGGCTTTATCGCTGCGGCGGCGGGCGCGGCGCTGTTTGCGATGGCCCCCGGCTTCGCGGTTTCCGCGCTGCTGCTGTTGTCCGTGCTGGCGCTGGGGCAGGCTGCTGCTGGAACGATCGCGCTGCGCCGCGCCGGGCCCTAGACGAAAAACGCCACTATCGCTGCTGCGACGACGCCGTCACACATCAGCGCCAGCCGGCGTGACGTGACCAGGCGCGCGATCATGCGCGTTTTTCCCAGGCGGGGGGCGCCGCAGGCGCTTCCATGACGCGGGCGTAGGCGCGCCGGAAACGCGCCTGTTCGGCGGTTTCGGCTTTCAGGCCCCGCCGGCGCGGGCCGGCGGCGAGCTGGACGAGGACCCCCGCCGCGGCGACCGGGCGCGGCTGCGCTTCACGGGTGACCGGGACGGGTCTTGGGCGCGGCGCGGGATCGCGGCGCGGCGGGCGGTCTTCGGATCCCGGGGCCGGCGCAACCGGACGCACACGGCTGGCGCCGGCGTCCGGAATGTAGGGCAGAAGGCCGCGGATCGTGCTCATGCGGGCTGTATCGCAAGCCCGGCGCCAGCCGTTAAGGCCCTGTTAACCGTAAAATCACCGCCGCTGAGGTCTGTTCAGGACGGATTCGCGGCGCAATGCGCCAAACCGGGACGGATCAGGCCCCGCCATCCTTGGCCAGCCGGTCGATTTTCGCGCGCATGGCGTCCAGTTCCTTGCGCAGGGCGTCGAGGTCGCCGCCCTCGCCGCTCTCGCCGCCACTGTCGCTTTCAGGGGCCGGCTTCCGGGCGGCCTCGCCCTGCTGGGCGAAGGGCGTGAACACCCGCATCGCCTGCTCGAACATAGCCATGTTGCGCTTGGTCTGTTCCTGCATCATCGACATCGCCGCCTGCGGAGAACCCAGCGCCTCGGCGAAGCGTTCGCGCATCCGCTCCTGCTGCTGGGCGAAATTGTCCATCGACATCTGCAGATAACCCGGCACCACCGATTCCAGACTGTCGCCGTAGAAGCTGATCAGTTGCCGCAGGAATTGAACGGGCAGAAGATTGGCGCCGCGCGCCTCCTCCTCGAAGATGATCTGGGCGAGTACGCCGCGGGTGAGGTCTTCCCCCGTCTTGGCGTCCTGGACCACGAAGTCGGCGCCCTTGCGCACCAGATCACGCAGGTGATCCAGCGTCACATAGCGGCTGGACGCGGTGTCGTAGAGGCGACGGTTCGCATATTTCTTGATGACGACGGGCTGTTCGCCCTTGCCGGATTCGCTCACGTCGGTTTCTCCTGCTCGCGCGAAAAGCGTTATTGGCCTTCGCCGTCCCCTCGACAGGCGCGCGCGCGTCCTTCATGTAGAATGGATCATCGCGCCCCCGGCGCGGCGGGGCAAGCCTTGTTGCTGCGGCCGCGAAAAGGGCGTGAACTCCAAGACAACCGATCAGGGCAGGGAGATGGACATGGGGCGCAGGGCGATCGTAACGGGCGGAACCCGCGGCATCGGGGCGGCGATTTCGGTGGCGTTGAAAGAAGCCGGACATTCGGTCGCGGCCAATTACGCCGGCAATGACGAGGCCGCGAAGGCCTTCGAGGCCGAAACAGGAATCAAGGCGGTCAAGTGGGATGTCGGTGATTACGACGCTTGCGTGGCCGGCGTCGCTGCGGCTGAAAAGGCGCTGGGCGGGCCGGTGGAGATTCTGGTCAACAACGCCGGCATCACCCGCGACGGCATGTTCCACAAGATGAGCAAACAGTCCTGGGACGACGTGATCCGGGTCGACCTGACCTCGCTGTTCAACATGACGCGCCCGGTGATCGACGGCATGCGCGAAGCCGGCTGGGGCCGGGTGGTCAACATCTCTTCCATCAATGGCCAGAAGGGCCAGATGGGGCAGGTGAACTATTCCGCGGCCAAGGCAGGCGTGATCGGCTTCACCAAGGCGCTGGCTCAGGAAACAGCGCGCAAGGGTGTCACAGTCAACTGCGTCGCCCCCGGCTATATCGACACCGACATGGTCTCGGCGGTGCCGCAGAACGTGCTGGATTCGATCATCGCCGGGATCCCGGTCGGGCGGCTGGGCAAGGCGGAAGAGATAGGCCGCGCCGTGGCTTATCTGTGCGGTGACGATGCAGGCTTCATCACCGGCGCGGTGCTGGCGGCCAATGGCGGCCAGTACATGAGCGGTTAGAATCCACCCGGGGGCCGCCGTAAAAGCGCCCCTTTGCGGCGTAAAACCCAACGCCATGATACGGTGGTTGAACGCGCTGGTCCTCGCCCTGTTCGGCCTGTGGCTGGTTGCAGAGGCGCAGAACCCCGATGACGATAATCCGCTGCGGCGGCGGCTGCTGGCCGCCTCGGCGGAGATGCACGCCGCCGTGATATTCGAACGTATCGACGGCCTTCCCGGCTTCATCCTGGACCGCAGCGGCGAACCGCCCTTGTTCGCGCCTGGCGACCAGGCGGAGGTGTTCGTGTTGTCGGCGCGGCGCGGGCCGGGCGGCGGCACCTCGTTGGTCAATGACGCCGGGCGGGAAATTCTACGGTTTAGCCCTACCGGCGGGGCCACCTATTACCCCGGCGACGCCCCGAACGGTGTGATCGTGGAGTCGGTGCGCGTCACCGCCGTGCTGCGGCCACCCGCCCGAACCGAAGATGATGTGCGCCAGAGCGCGGCGCGCGCCGCGACCGAGTTGCGTCGCACGTTCAACCGGCCTGTCAGCGTGGAATACGGCCCGGTCCCGATCGAGGGATTGGGCGTGCTGAACGACGCTATCGCGCTGTCCGTGGAAGGGGCGTCGCAGGCGGTGGCGCGGGACGCGCCGGCGGCCGGCCGGCTGGAATTGATCCGCATTTCCACCGGGCGCGGGCCTGATGCGATCATGAACGGGCGCACGCTCGAAATCGTCATTGACCCGCTGGAAGGGTACGCCGGAAGGCCGTCTTCCGAGAAAATCCTGCAGGCGATTCTGCGCGCTGATATGACCTAGAGCCTGATCGTTTTAGCTGGAATCGATCCGGCTCCAGATTCTTAACCCGTCGCGTGATCGAACCGGTGAACCGGTTCCCGTTTCACCTGATCATGCCCTAGCTGCTGCCGTCGCCGCTCTGGCGGGATACGACCGTGAAACGCTCCAGCTGCCGGCGCGGCGGCGACCATTCCGGGGCCAGTTCGGCGGCGCGGCTGTAATCGGCATAGGCGGCGTGGATGTCGCCGATCTCCTCATAAGCGATGGCGCGGTTGAAATAGGCGCGGTGGATCTGGCTGAAACCGCTTTCGATAGCCAGGGTCGCCTGCTCGATCGCCTCGTCCAGCCGATTCAGGCGGATATAGGCGCCGGAATAGTTGAGATGAATCTCGGGCGCCTGGAAGTTCATCGCCACGGCCGCGTCAAGATCCCGCAGCGCTTCCTCAGCTCGCTCCATCTGCAGATAGATCACGGCGCGGTTGATCAGCGTCTTGGCGCGCGTCTCGCGGCTCATCGCGTCCTCGGCCAGCGCCGAGTCGCAATCCCGCAGGGCGGCGGTGGAGGCCATGCCCGAAGCTGCGCCCCGGTAGCAGGCGGCGGAGCCGGTATCGCCGAGGACGACCCGGATCTGCGCCGAGGCGCCGCCCGTAAAAACCGCCGCCGCGACGATCGCGGCTCCGGCGAGCTTGAAGAAACTTGACAATGACGCCTCCCTGACCGGGCCGGGCGCACATCGCGCCCGGGCGCGAATGATTGGTTGTGTATAGCACAGAATCCACGACCCGGTATCGCTACAGACAGGTCTCACGCCGAAGTGATGTCCGGGTTCAGTTGGCGTCCGGGTTGCGGAACCGGCGCAGCTCCTGCGCCGGAGCAGGCCAGTTCGGGTCGGCCAGAGCCGCGTCCTGATAAGCCTGGCGGGCGCCGCCGAAATCGCGCAGATGCTCCAGCGCCACGGCGCGGTTGAAATGCGCGAAAGCGGGATTGGAAGAGGGTCCGGCCAGCGCCCGTTCGGCCGCGGCAAGCGCCTCGCGGTGGCGGCCAAGATGAATCAGCGCCGCGGCGCGGTTGGCGTCGGCGTCCCCGGCCAGATCCGGCGCGATCCGCGCCGCGTCCTGGAAATCGCCCAGCGCACGCTCATAGGCCCGGGACTGCACGTAAAGCACTCCGCGGTTGAGATGCACGCGCGCCCGGTCGCCGCGCGCCAGCGCCCCGTCATGCAGGGCGGCGACGCATTCATTGATGGCGGCGCGTGCGCCTTCGCCGCTGTGCGCGCCTTCGTAGCAGGCCAGCGCCGGCAGGATACTCTGCGCGGCTGCGGGCGCTGCGCTAGCCAGCAGCAGAACGGTGGCGAATCGCACGACGGACATGGACTGGCTCCTTGCGGGATGCGCGAAACCGCGCCGGACGGGTTGCAAAATCATAGCAGACAGGCCAGACCGCACAATTGATGCGCCGCGCGCTTGGCGGGACAGGACGGATGCGACAAAAAGGCGCCTTCGCCGTCCTGACAGCCTTGCCGACCGGTTCTATATTCCGCCGCTGCCGGTCCCGGGGGCCGTTTCGTCATTGGGGTAGCCATGCGATTCTTGACCGCACTCGCCATAGCCTGGTTCGCCGCCGCGTCCGCGGCCCTAGCGCGCGTCGGCGCGCCGGCTGACGGCGCCCTGGGTTTCCAGGAAGCCGCGACGTCGATCATGCGGGAGGTCACGTCCTTCCATAACCTGCTGCTGGTGATCATAACCGCCATCGTCCTGGTGGTGCTGGCGCTGCTGCTGTGGGTGATGCTCCGCTATAATGAGAAGGCCAATCCGGAGCCGAAAAAGTTCAGCCACAACACGCTTGTGGAGATCATCTGGACGGCGGTTCCGGTGCTGATCCTGGTGGTGATCGCCATCCCGTCCTTCCAGCTGCTCTATTACAAGGACCGCATGCCGCCGGAGGGCGAGATCGACGTGACGATCAAGGCCACGGGCTATCAATGGAACTGGGGGTATGAATACCCCGACCACGGCATATCCGAATTCATCTCCAACATGATCCCGGACGATGAGATCGGCGAGGGCCAGCTTCGCACCCTGTCGGTGGACTACCCGCTGGTGGTGCCAGTGGACTCCACCGTGCTGCTGCAGGTGACGGCCGGCGACGTCATCCACGCCTGGGCGATCCCTGCCTTTGGCATCAAGATCGACGCCATTCCGGGCCGCCTGAACGAGGTCTGGTTCCGTGTCGACCACGAGGGAACCTATTACGGCCAGTGTTCGGAACTGTGCGGACTGCGCCACGCCTTCATGCCGATCGAGGTGCGCGTGGTGCCGCGGGACGTGTTCGACGCCTGGGCCGCCGCCGCCGCGGACGATCCCGACGAGGGCCTCGCCCTGCTCGCCGCCTATGAGACCGACCGGCGCGAACTGCGCCTGGCCGCCCGCTGAGGAGACGCTTCATGTCCGAAGCCGCCGCACATCACGACGACCACAAGCCGAGCGTCTGGGATCCCCGCCGCTGGCTGTTCTCCACCAATCACAAGGACATCGGCACGATGTATCTTGTGTTCGCCATCATCGCGGGCGTCATCGGCGCCGTGCTGTCGGGCTTCATCCGCTGGGAGCTGGCCGAACCGGGCCTGCAGCTGTTCGGCGGCCAGATCGGCAACGAGCACACCTACAACGTCTTCGTCACCGCCCACGGCCTGATCATGGTGTTCTTCGTGGTCATGCCGGCGATGATCGGCGGCTTCGGCAACTGGTTCGTGCCGCTGATGATCGGCGCGCCGGACATGGCCTTTCCGCGCATGAACAACATCTCGTTCTGGCTGCTGCCGGTGGCGTTCGCGCTGCTGGTGCTGTCGCTGTTCGTGCCCGGCGTGGGGGCCGATGACGGCTTCGGCGGCGGCTGGACAGTCTATCCGCCTTTATCGACCAGCGGTCATGGCGGGCCGGCGATGGATTTCGCCATTCTGTCGCTGCACATTGCGGGCATCAGCTCCATCCTCGGCGCGATCAACTTCATCACCACCATCTTCAACATGCGCGCGCCGGGCATGACCCTGCACAAGATGCCGCTGTTCGTGTGGTCGATGCTGGTGACCACCTTCCTGCTGCTGCTGGCGATCCCGGTGCTGGCCGGCGCGCTGACCATGCTGCTGACCGACCGCAATTTCGGCACCACCTTCTTCGATCCGGCCGGCGGCGGCGACCCGGTGATGTTCCAGCACCTGTTCTGGTTCTTCGGCCACCCGGAAGTGTACATCATGATCCTGCCGGGCTTCGGCATGATCAGCCACATCATCTCCACCTTCAGCCGCAAGCCGATCTTCGGCTATCTCGGCATGGCCTACGCCATGGTGGCCATCGGCTTCATCGGCTTCATCGTCTGGGCGCACCACATGTACACCGTGGGCATGGACGTGAACCTGAAAGCCTATTTCGTCGCCGCGACGATGATCATCGCCGTGCCGACGGGCATCAAGATCTTCTCCTGGATCGCGACCATGTGGGGCGGGTCGATCCGCTTCGACACGCCGATGATCTGGGCGATCGGCTTCATCTTCCTGTTCACCGTCGGCGGCGTGACCGGCGTGGTGCTGGCCAACGCCGGCGTCGACCACGCCCTGCACGACACCTATTACGTGGTGGCTCACTTCCACTACGTGCTCAGCCTTGGCGCCGTGTTCTCGATCTTCGCGGGCTTCTATTACTGGTTCTCGAAGATGAGCGGCTACAAGTACAGCGAGTTCCTGGGCAAGCTGCACTTCTGGATCACCTTCATCGGCGTCAACACCATCTTCTTCCCGCAGCACTTCCTGGGCCTGCAGGGCATGCCGCGCCGCTATGTCGATTACGCGGACGGTTTCGCTCACTGGAACCTGGTCTCCTCGTGGGGCTATGTGATCACCGCCGCGGGCACGCTGATCTTCTTCGTGATGCTGGCCGACGCCTTCCTGCGCCGCCGCAAGGCCGAGGCGAACCCGTGGGGCGAGGGCGCCACGACGCTGGAATGGACGCTGTCCAGCCCGCCGCCCTTCCACCAGTTCAACGAACTGCCGCGGATCAAATAGGAGCATCGTGACCGCTTCCGCCGCGCATACGCCCGACCGCCGCGCCGTTCCGGCGGCGACGGCTGGCGATTACCTCGCGCTGATGAAGCCGCGGGTGATGACGCTTGTCGTGTTCACAGCCTTCGCGGGCCTGGTCGCGGCGCCGGCGGACATGCACCCGTTCATGGCGCTGGCCGCGGTGCTGGCCGTGGCCATGGGCGCGGGCGCGGCCGGGGCGCTGAACATGGCCTATGACGCCGATATCGACGCCCATATGCGCCGCACGCGGCTGCGTCCGGTGCCGTCCGGCCGGATCGCGGCGGCCGAGGCCTATGGTTTCGGCGTCGTCGCGGCGCTGCTGTCGGTGGCGCTGATGGCGCTGGCGACGGGGTGGCTGGCGGCGGGTCTGCTGGCGTTCTCGATCTTCTTCTACGCCGTCGTCTACACGATGTGGCTGAAGCGGCGCACGCCGCAGAACATCGTCATCGGCGGCGCGGCCGGGGCGTTCCCGCCGGTGATCGGCTGGGCGGCGGCGACGGGAACCGTCGGTCTGGACGCCGTGATCCTGTTCGCGATCATCTTCCTGTGGACGCCGCCGCATTCCTGGGCGCTGGCGCTTTACAAATCCGGCGACTACGCCGCCGCCGGCGTGCCGATGCTGCCGGTGGCGAAAGGCGCGGCGGAGACGCGGCGCCAGATCATGGTCTATTCGCTGCTGTTCGTGGCCATGGCGCTGGCGCCATTGCTGACCGGCCTTGGCGGCCTGGTCTATGGCGCTGTCGCCGTGGCGGGCGGGGCGCTGTTTCTGCTGCTGGCGTGGCGGGTGTTCCGGTCGCGCGCGGGCGAGGCCGGCTCGGCCGCCGAGGGGGCGCTCTACGCCGTGCGCGCCGGCGACAAGTGCGCCCGTGACCTGTTCGCCTGGTCGATCGCCTATCTGGCGCTGCTGTTCGCGGCGCTGATCGCCGAGCATGGCTTCGGCCTCGCCTGGCCGCTGGCGGGAGGCGTGTGATGGCCGGAGACAAGCCCGCAGACGAAGCCCCGCGCGCCCTGACGCCGGAAGAGACGAAAGCGCGCAAGCGCCGCAACCTGATGATCGCGCTGGGGCTGGTCGCCTTCATCATCATCGTGTTTCTGGTGACGCTGTTCCGCATCGGAGAAAACATCACGCAATGGGGGGGCTTATGACCGCCGCCACGCTCGCCGTCCGCAACACCCGCCTGATGCTGGTCTGCGCCGGGACGGCGCTGGCCATGGTCGCCGCCGCCTTCGCGGCGGTGCCGCTGTATGACCTGTTTTGCCGCGTTACCGGTTTTGGCGGAACGCCGCGCATCGCTTCGGCGGAAGCGGGGACTGTTCTGACCCGTGAGATGCGGGTGCGTTTCGACGCCAGCCGCGCCAGCGGCCTGCCGGTGCGGTTCGAGCCGGTGGACCGGTCGGCGACCGTGCAGGTGGGCGAGACGACGCTGGCCTTCTACCGGCTGGTCAACGAATCCTCGCGTCCGCTGACGCTGGTCGCGACCTACAATGTGATGCCGGAACGAGCGGCGCTCTATTTCGCCAAGCTGGAGTGCTTCTGTTTCATCGACCAGACGCTGCAGCCGGGCGAGGAGGTGGAGCTGCCGGTGCTGTTCTTCATCGATCCGCTGATCGCCGAGGATGCGCGGATGGACGATGTGGCCGGCTTCACCCTGTCCTACACTTTCTTCGAATCGCATACGCGTGAGGGCGCGGCGGCAGTCGCGGCGGCCAGAGGTTGATGGCGCGAATGGCGCCGGTTATCAGAAGCGGGCTTTCGCCCGAGGGGATCGCAGGAGAGCGCAATGGCGGGTCAGGCCGTTAAGCACGACTATCATCTGGTCAATCCCAGCCCCTGGCCCGTCGTCGGGTCGGTGTCGGCCTTTGTCATGGCCGTAGGCCTGATCGTGCTGATGCGCGGCCTGTCGACCGACGAGACCAGCTGGGCTTATTTCTTCCTGCATGACGGTTCGCCCTGGCTGTTCGGCCTCGGTGCGCTGGGCGTCGTTTACACCATGTTCGGCTGGTGGGGCGACGTGATCAGGGAAAGCCACGCCGGGGACCACACCCCGGTGGTCGATATCGGCCTGCGCTACGGCATGATCCTGTTCATCGCCTCCGAAGTTATGTTCTTCGTCGCCTGGTTCTGGATCTTCTTCGAAGGCGCGCTGTTCCACGACGTGCGCCTGCTGGAGGGCTGGGACAGCTGGCCGCCCCCGGGCGTGGAGACGTTCGATCCCTGGCACCTGCCCCTGATCAACACGCTGATCCTGCTGCTGTCGGGCACTACGGTGACCTGGGCCCACCATGCCCTGCAACATGGCGACCGCCGCGGCGCCATGTGGGGGCTGATCCTGACCGTGCTGCTGGGCGTCAGCTTCACGCTGGTGCAGATCTACGAGTACAGCCACGCGCATTTCGATTTCGGCGGCAACCTGTACGGCGCGGCCTTCTTCATGGCCACCGGCTTCCATGGCGCGCACGTGATCATCGGCACGGTGTTCCTGGCGGTGTGCCTGTTGCGGCTGATCGCCGGCCACTTCACTCCGAAGAAACATTTCGGGCTGGAGGCCGCGGCCTGGTACTGGCACTTCGTCGACGTGGTCTGGCTGTTCCTGTTCGCCTTCGTCTACGTCGCCTTCCGCTGATGACGGAACCCTCCCCCTTCGCGGCGGGGGTTGCGGGGCGATGCCCGCGCTGCGGGGAAGGGGCGATGTTCTCGGGCTTCCTGCGCATCGCGCCGTCCTGCGACGTCTGCGAGCTGGATTACGGCTTCGCGGATGCGGGCGACGGCCCGGCGGTGTTCGTGATGTTCATCGCCGGGTTCGCGGTGGTGATTCCCGCGCTGCTGGTGGAGGTCGCCTTTTCGCCGCCGGTCTGGCTGCACCTGCTGATCTGGCTGCCGCTGACGGTGGCGGTATGCGTCGCGCTGCTGCGGCCGTTCAAGGGCGTGCTGTTCGCCCTGCAATACCGGCACAAAGCCGAGGAGGGGCGGCCGGACGGCCAGGACGAGTGACCCCATGCCCTTCTTCCGTCCCCTGCCGGTCTTGACACTGCTCAGCATTCCCGCGCTGGCGCTGCTGATCCTGCTGGGGGTCTGGCAGCTTGACCGGATGGACCAGAAACGCGCGGCGATCGCACAGTGGGAGGACAGTCAAAGCCGGGTGGAAAGGACCCTGCAGGAAGCGTTCTGCGAAGTCCGCTCCTCCGCCATTGGACACCGGGTGCGGCTGGAGGCGGCCTCGGAAGGGCCGGAGCTTCGTTTTCACGGGCGCGGACCGGACGGGGTCGCGGGCTGGCGCATCTTCCGGGCGATCCCGGTTCCTTGTGTGGGCGGATACGATTTCATCCTGGCCGAAACCGGTTTTGAAACCTTGCGCGGCTCGCGCGCGGGGGCGCCGAACCTGCACAGGGTGTTGACGCCCCCGCCCCAAGGCGCGTTCGACGCGCGCAACGATCCGGCGCGACGCGAATTCTACAGTTTCGACGCGGACGCGATGGCGTCGCTGCTGGATCTGCCGGAAGGATCGATATGGCCGTATGGCTGGGTCGTCGCCGAAGGCGCGGACCTGCCGGCGCATCTCGCCCAGACCCCGCCGGAGCGGCATTTCGGCTATGCCGTCACCTGGTTCGGGCTGGCCCTGGCGCTGGTCGCCGTTTATTTGGCCTATCATGCTGCAAATGGCCGCCTGGGCTTCACCCGGCGTTAGCGGCCATAGGGTAACCTGCGCGTTCGGAACAAACATCAGCGGGTGCGGCCTTGGCCCTTTGGCGCGAAGATACGGGCGGAATGCGGCTGGAGGCGGGAAAGGTCTACCTGCGCCCTCCGGCGATGGAGGATTACGAAGCCTGGGCGAAATTGCGCGCCGCCAGCCGCAGGCATACCGAGCCATGGGAGCCGACATGGGCGGAGGACGAACTGACCCGCGCCGCCTATCGCCGCCGGGTTCAGCGCTATGATCAGGACCGGCATGACGGCGCTGGCTACGCCTTCTTCGTCTTCCGCGCCGAGGACCGTATCCTCGCGGGAGCGTGCAATCTGAACAATGTCCGCCGCGGCGTGCTGCAGGCCGCCGATATCGGCTACTGGACTGGCAGCCCCTATGTGCGGCGCGGCTATGCGCGCCTGGCTATCCGCCGGATCGTCGCCTTCGCTTTCGAGGACCTGGGCCTGCACCGGATCGAGGCGGCCTGCCGGCCGGAGAACGCGGCGTCGAAAACACTTCTGCAGTCCATCGGCTTCCAGCCAGAGGGGCTGGCGCGCGGGTATCTGAATATCGCCGGGGCCTGGCGCGATCATGAGAAATTCGCGCTGCTGAGCACGGACCGTATGGCATGACGGCGCCTGATTTCCAGGCGGCGGCCGAGGCCGCGGGGGTGCTGGCCTTCGTCATTCGCGACGGCCGAATCACCTTTGCGGGCGATCCCGCCCGCTTCGGGCTGGCGCAGGCCGGCTATGCGCTCGATGCGTTCATGGAGAGGCTCGCCCCCGGCGACCGCGCCGGGTTCGAAAAGGCGCTGAGGGATGCGGTCGTGGATCTGCGTCTGCGGCTGGTGACCGAGGCCGGCGAGGTGCGCTACGCGCGCCTGCTTGGGCGGCGGGGTACGGACGGCGGCCTGTCCGGGATCATGGCCCCGGCGGGGCTGGCAGGCGCCGGAGCCCGGGACCGTATTAGCCGCGAGACCGGCATTTCCGAGGCGGTGGAGGCCGGAGAGATCATCCCCCACTATCAGCCGATCGTGACGCTGGAGAACGGGCGCCTGGCCGGGTTCGAGGCGCTGGCGCGCTGGCGGCGGCCCGGCGCGGCGTCGCTGGCGCCGGGAGAATTTCTGGATCTGGCGACGGAGCTGGATCTGCTGGGCGAGATCGGCGACCGCGTTCGCGCTGCGGCGGCCAAGGATCTGTCAGCCTGGCGGGCGGCCAATCCGGACGCGCCGCTGTTCGTATCGGCCAACGCCAGCGTCGGCGAGTTGCTGTCAAAAGGCTTCGCGCCGCGGCTGCTGGACGCCATCGCGGCCGCCGGTCTGCGTGCCGGGGCCTACAAACTTGAGATCGCCGAGACCGAGATCATGCGTGATCCGGACCGGGCGGAGAAAGTTCTGCTGGCGTTGCGCGAGGGCGGGGTGTCGCTTGCGCTGGACGATTTCGGGGCCGGCTATTCCTCGCTGGCGCGGCTCGACCGCTTCCCGTTCGACACCGTGAAGATCGACCAGTATTTCGTGCGCGGTCTGGCCGCCAACGGCGGCGCCGCGAAGGTGGTTGAATCCGTCATCAGCCTCGCCAGTCATTATGGCATGACCGTTGTGGCCGAGGGCGTGGAGGACGAGGCGACGGCGCAACGGCTTCGCGCCATGGGCTGCGACTTCGCGCAAGGTTTCCGTTACGCGGGGGCTTTGACGCCCGGGGTGGCGGCGCTGGCGGTGAAGGAGGGCGCGCCGAAGCGCTTCCTGCCGCCGGGCTGATGCGAGCGTTCAGGCGTGGCCAGACTGCGCCGACAACCTGGCCGGCGACACGCCGAGACTGTTCAACGCCCGCGCCCACTTGTCGTCCAGCTGGTCGTCGAAGATCAGCGCCTCGTCAGCGTCGGCGACCAGCCAGGCGTTGGCCGACAGCTCGTCGTCAAGCTGGCCGGCGCCCCAGCCGGCATAGCCCAGCGCCAGTAGCGATTTGCGTGGCGCCTGGTCGGACGCTATTGCGGCCAGCACCTCTTTCGTCGCCGTCAGGCCGATGCCCTTGGCGACGGACAAGGTGGAATCCTCGGCGTCGAACTCCTTGGTGTGCAGCACGAAGCCACGGTCGCGGTCCACCGGTCCGCCATCAAGCACCGGCCGGTCCGGCACGTGGATCGCGCACTCCACGCCCAGCTGTTCGAACAGGGCCGGCATCCGCAGTCCGCGCAGGGGCCGGTTGATGATCAGCCCCATGGCGTGCTCCTCGGTATGATCGCATACGAAGATCACCGTGCGGTCGAAGCGCGGGTCTCCAATCGCGGGACTCGCGATTAGCAGCTTGCCGGTGAGATAGCCGCTGCGGGCCATGGCGTCCTTTCGCGTCACGTCCTAAAATCCTGACCGCAAACAGGGGACGCGTCCAGAGCGAGTCCCGCTGGCGCGGTTACACCCGAGTCGTTTAATTACCCGAGAGAGAACCAGGAGAGTCCGAATGCCCGTTTCTAAAGGCGACCACATACCTGAAGCCACGCTGATGACCATGACAGGCGAAGGACCGAAGCCGCTGAAGGCCAGCGAGTATTTCAAGGGCCGCACTGTGGCGTTGTTCGCGCTGCCCGGGGCCTACACGCCCACCTGTTCAGCGAAGCATCTGCCGGGGTTTATCGAAAAGGCGGGCGAGTTGAAGGCGAAAGGCGTCGACGAGATCGCCTGCCTGTCGGTAAACGACGTGTTCGTGATGGGCGCATGGGGCAAGGATCAGAAGGCCGGCGACGCGGTGACGCTGCTGGCCGACGGCAACGCCGAATTCACCCGCGGCATGGGCCTGACCATGGACGGGAGCGGATTCGGCATGGGCGAACGTTCGCAGCGTTACTCGGCGCTGGTCCGCGATGGTGTGATCGAACAGTTGAATGTCGAGGCGCCGGGAGATTTCAGGGTCTCCAGCGCGGAACACATGCTCGGCCAGCTCTGACGCTGGCGGCGAAGGGGAGGGGACAGGGATGATCTTCATCGGCGTTCTGGCCGTTCTGGCCGTGGTCGTGGTGGCGCTTGCGGTCAAGTCCGTGCCGCAGGGACGTGAGTTCACCGTGGAGCGTTTCGGGCGCTACACGCGAACCCTGAAGCCCGGGCTTCACTTCATCGTGCCGTTCGTGGACGGCGTCGGGTACAAGATGAACATGCGCGAGCGGGTTCTGGATGTGCCCAAGCAAGAGGTCATCACCCGCGACAATGCGATGGTCTCGGCAGACGCGGTCGTGTTCATCCAGGTGATGAACGCCGCCCGCGCCGCATACGAGGTGGACGATCTCGACTTCGCCATTGTCAATCTGGCGCTGACCAACGTCCGCACCGTCGTCGGCTCGATGGAGCTGGATGAAGTGCTGTCGAAGCGTGACGACATCAACGCCCGGCTTCTGACCGTGATCGACGCCGCCACCAATCCGTGGGGCGTAAAGGTGACACGCATCGAAATTCGCGACCTGACCCCGCCGGCCGACATCACGGAGGCGATGGCCCGGCAGATGAAGGCCGAGCGTGTCAAGCGCGCCGACATTCTGGAGGCCGAGGGCGACAAACTGTCGGCGATTCTGCGCGCCGAGGGTCAGAAACAGTCGCAGATCCTTGAGGCCGAAGGCCGGCGTGAAGCCGCCTTCCGCGACGCCGAGGCTCGCGAACGCGCCGCCGAGGCGGAGGCGAAGGCGACCACCATGGTGTCCGACGCCATCGCCAAAGGCGACCTGAACGCGATCAACTACTTCCTGGGTCAGAAATATGTCGAGGCCTTCGCCAAGCTGGCCAGCAGCGACCAGCAGAAGACCGTCATCATCCCGGCGGAGTTCGCCAGCATAATCGGCACTCTGGCCGGGGTGGGCGAACTGGCAAAGGCTGCCCGCGACGCATCGGGCGAAGCGGCGCGCAACGCTTAGGAGGTTACGGGAATGGACGTTCTGACAGCGTTGCTTGAACGGCTGAACATCTGGGTCTGGTGGACGCTGGCGGGCCTGGTCCTGATCGGCGAGCTTCTGACCGGAACCACCTATCTGCTATGGCCCGCCGCGGCGGCTCTGGTCACGGGCATGGTAGCGCTGGAGATGTTCGGCGTCCCCTGGCCCTATCAGATCGGGCTGTTCGCCGTGCTCAGCCTCGGCCTGCTGGTGGTTGGCGACCGCTATGTGCGCCCTCGCCTGAAGGCCGGGGCCGCGTCCGGGCTGAACGAGCGCATGAACTCGCTTGTCGGCCAGTCGGTGACGGTGGTGTCCGGCTTCGCAGCCGGACGCGGCCGGGTGCGCCTGGGCGACACTGAATGGAGCGCGGAGAGCGTTGACGGCTCGGACCTGCAGGCAGGTGCAGTGGCGCGGGTCACTGCGGTTAAGGACATAGTCCTGGTGGTCGCTGCCGGCTAGCCTTCGACCAAGGTCCTGATCGCTTCGCGCGCCAGCGCGTCCGCGCGCTCGTTGCCGGGATCGCCGGCATGGCCTTTCACCCAGCGCCATTCGACATTGTGCGCAAGCGCCAGTTCGTCCAGACGCCGCCACAAATCGTCATTTTTCACCGGTTTCCTGTCCGCCGTCTTCCAGCCATTGGCCTTCCAGCGCGGCAGCCAGCGCGTGATTCCGTCTCGCACATAGATGCTGTCGGTGATCAGGGTCACAGTCGTGTCCGGTTTCTTCAGCGCCTCCAGCGCCTTGATGGCGGCCATCAGCTCCATGCGGTTGTTGGTGGTCTCGGACTCGGCTCCGCTAAGCGTCTTTTCGTGACCGTTCCATTCCAGCACCGCTCCCCAGCCGCCGGGGCCGGGATTGCCCGAACAGGCGCCGTCGGTGTGGATCACCACCTGCCTGTCACGCCGGCGGCTCACGCCAGCTTCACCGGATATTTCCTGGCCAGATCCGCAAGCCCGGCGCGGATCAGCTCCTCCAGCACGCCTGTGTCGATGTCTGAAAGCTTCTTCACATAGAGGCACGCCTTGCCGATGGAGTGTTTGCCGAGGCGCGATAGAATTTCCGAATAGTCCTGATAGCCGGGCATGACATAGATGCTGAGCGCCGCCTTGCGCGGCGAGAAGCCGGTGGCGAGGAAGTCACCCTCCCGCCCGCTATCGTATTTGTAGTGATATTCACCGAAACCGATAATCGACGGCCCCCACATGCGCGGCGCGCAGCCGGTAACCCTACGGAACAGGTCGATCAGGGCTTTCGCATCCTCGCGCCGCTGTGGCGGTTTGACGATTTCAAGAAAGGCGGCGACATCCGCCGCAGTCGCCTGGGTCTTGTTTTCGGTCATGGAGACCCCTCCGTTCACGCGACCAGACGTGGCAGTTTGAACACCACGTCCTCACCGGTCACGTGCAATTCCTCGACCGTCACTTCGCGCCGCGCGCGGAATGCCGCGATCAGGCCATCGACCAATTCTTCCGGCGCCGAGGCCCCGGCGGTGATCCCGATTCGGCGGGCGTCCGCGAGCGCCGCCCAGTCGACCCTCTCGGCGCTCTCCACCAACGCCGCCTGTGCTGCGCCGGCGCGCAGGGCGACCTCGACCAGTCGCTTGGAGTTGGACGAATTGGGCGACCCGATCACCAGCACGGCGTCGCAGCGGGGCGCCATCGCCTTCACCGCGGCCTGGCGGTTGGTGGTGGCGTAGCAGATGTCTTCCTTGTGCGGTGCGGCGATGGCGGGAAACCTACGCTGAAGCACGGCGACGATTTCCGCCGTGTCATCGACCGACAGGGTGGTCTGGGTGACGAAGGCCAGCTTTTCGGGGTCGCGCGGCGTGAAGGCTTCCGCGTCCCCCGCCGTCTCGATCAGGCTGATCGCGCCTTCGGGCAACTGCCCCATGGTTCCGATCACTTCCGGATGGCCGGCATGGCCGATCAGCACGATCTCCAGCCCGTTCGCGTGATGCCGCTGGGCCTCGACATGCACCTTCGACACCAGCGGGCAGGTGGCGTCGACATAGATCATGTTCCCGCGCGCGGCTTCCTGCGGCACGCGTTTCGGCACGCCATGGGCCGAGAACACCACCGGACGATCGGCCGGGCATTCGTCCAGCTCCTTCACGAACACCGCGCCCATGTGCTCCAGACGCTCCACCACATGTCGGTTATGCACGATCTCGTGACGCACATAGACCGGCGCGCCGAACTTTTCGATCGCCCGCTCGACGATCTGGATGGCGCGGTCGACGCCGGCGCAAAAGCCGCGCGGCGCTGCGAGAACAAGGGTGATTGGCGGGGCGGATGCGGCGGCGGTCAAAAAAACCTCTCCTGCAAGCGGCGTTGCGGACGGGCGGCGTGCGTCGTATGACCCTTCGGGCGAGCCTCCGGGCGTCACGGCATTAGGGTCTGACATGCGTCTTAGCATATTCCTCGTCACCGCCGCTCTTGTCTTGTCAGGCTGCCAGAACGTCCGCGAGCTGGGCCGCCGTGCGCCGGCCAACCCCGGTCCGTGTCCGTCGGCGTTATCGCTGTACGACGCGCATCGCATCGTCAACCTGCATGGTGGCGAGAACTTTCAGAATGTCGGCTTCACCGGCGAGATTCTGAACGTGCGCTCGTTGTGCCGGTATTATGACGACCGGCCGCTGGTCGCGAATCTGGAGATCGACATGGCCTTCGGCCGCGGGCCGTCGGCGTATGGCGACACCTACGTCTATAATTATTTTGTCGCCGTGACCCGACGTGACAGCGTGGTGATCCATCGCGAGACCTTCCCGGTGCAGGTCCGGTTCCGCCGTGGAGCCGACCGCGTCTATCACCGGGAGCGGATAGGGACCATCAACATCCCGCGCGCCAGCGACGAGATCTCGGGTGAGAATTTCGAGATCATCGTCGGCTTCGAACTGACCGACGAACAGCTGGCCTTCAACCGGTCTGGCCGCCGGTTCGTTGTCGATGCGGGCCGCGAAAGCCGGAACTAGCCGCATGCCGTCCTTACTCGAACAGTGCGACGCGCGGGCCGGCGCGGCGTTCGCGGCGCTCGGTCTTGACGCCGGGTTCGGCCGTTGCGGTGTTTCCAACCGGCCCGATCTCGCCCCTTTCCAGTGCAACGGCGCGCTTGCCGCAGCCAAGGCCGCGGGCCGGCCGCCACGCGCCATCGCCGAGGAGGTGGCGGAGAAGCTGTCGGCTGATCCTTTTTTTGCAAAGGTCGAGATCGCCGGGCCGGGCTTCATCAACCTCAGCCCTGCGGATGCGGCGCTTGCGGCGCGGGCGGCGGAACTGGCCCGGGATTCGCGCTGCGGCGTCGCGCCGGCGGCGACGCCCCGCAAGGTGGTGATCGATTTCGGCGGCCCGAACGTCGCCAAACCGATGCATGTCGGGCACCTCCGCTCCACCATCATCGGCGATAGCCTGCAGCGGTTGTTCCGCTTCCGCGGCGACGACGTGACCAGCGACGTTCACCTGGGCGACTGGGGGCTGCAGATGGGTCAACTGATCACCGAGGTCGCGCGGGTGATGCCGGATCTGCCCTATTTCGATGAAGGGTTTACAGGTCCGTACCCGGCCGACCCGCCTGTGACCATGGACGATTTGCAGATGCTGTACCCGCGTGCCTCGGCGGCTTGCAAGGATGATCCGGTGCGGCTGGAGGAGGCCCGCCAGGCTACGCGCGACCTGCAGGCGGGGCGGCCCGGCTATCGCGCGCTGTGGACGCATTTTGTCGCTGTGTCCAAGGCGGCGCTGAAGGCGGACTTCGACGCCCTTGGCGTGCAGTTTGACTTGTGGAAAGGCGAGGCCGACATCGATCCGCTGATCCCAGCCATGGTCGAAGACCTCAAGGCCCGCGGCGTGGCGGTTCACGACCAGGGCGCGCTGGTGATCCATGTCGCGCGCGAGGATGACAAGCGCGATCTGCCGCCTTTCCTGCTGCTGAAGTCCGACGGCGCGGCGCTGTACGAGACCACGGATCTTGCGACCATTCTCGACCGCCGCGACACGCTGGCGCCCGACCTTTATCTCTACGTTGTCGACGCGCGCCAGGCAGACCATTTCGAGAAGGTTTTCCGCGCCGCTGTCCGCGCCGGCTACGCGAGCGACGGACAGCTGGAGCACATCGGCTTCGGCACCATGAACGGGCCGGACGGCAAGCCGTTCAAAACCCGCGCCGGCGGTGTGCTGAAACTGGCCGACCTGTTGCGCATGGCGACCGACAAGGCGCGAGCGCGGCTGATGGAGGCCGGGCTGGGCCAGCAGGGCGAAGAGGCCGAACGCGAAGATGTGGCGGCGAAGGTGGCCGCAGCCGCGGTGAAGTTCGCCGACCTCTCCAACCACCGCACCACCAACTATGTCTTCGACCTCGACCGTTTCGTCGCTTTCGAGGGCAAGACCGGACCCTATCTGCTTTACGCAGCGGTGCGGATCAAATCACTGTTGCGCAAGGCGAGAGAGGCGGGCGCGACCCCGGGGCCGATCACCGTCGCTGCGGCGGAGGAGCGCGACCTGGTGTTGGCGCTCGACGGGTTCGGCGAGGCTTGCCGGCAGGCTTATGACAAGCGCGCCCCGAACGTCCTGTGCGATCACGTCTTCGTGCTGGCGCAAGCATTTTCGAAATTCTACGCCGCCTGTCCGGTTCTTCCCGAGAAGGACGCCAGCGTGCGCGCCTCGCGCCTTGCGCTGGCCGCGGCGACACTGTCGCAGCTGGAGCTGGCCCTGTCGCTGCTGGGCGTCGCGGCGCCGGAGCGTATGTAATGCTGGCATCGGCTCTGGAAGTTCCGGCTTCCTTTCGTTAAAACACCGCTTCCGGAAACGTCAGGAGCCACCTCATGCGCCGGCACGCCCTAATAGGTTTCATCATAGCGGGCTCGCTTGTGCTCGGCGCCTGCGGCAGCGTTCGCGACACACGTGTGCGGCCGGACGAGTTCCGGGTCGTCACCATTGCGCCGCTGACCATTCCACCTGAATACAATCTGCGTCCGCCGCGCCCGGGTGAGCTGCGGCCCGAAGAGATTTATCCGGATCAACGCGCCCGCGCTGCGCTTCTGGGCAGCGGCTCGCAGGTGACGGGCAGCGATGGTGAGGCGCTGCTGATCGCCCGCGCCGGCGCCTCGGACGCCGACCCTTTCATCCGTGAGATCATCGATGGCGAATCGGCCTCTCTGGTGCGCAAGGACTCCGCTTTCGCCGACCGCATCCTGTTCTGGCGGCAGCTTGGCGAACCGGCGGCTGCGGAGCGGCCGATAGACGCGCAAAGCGTGTCTGACGATCTGCGGAGAGTCTATGAAGTGACCGGCGGCGGACAGGTGCAGATCCAGCGCGACCGTTCCGGCTTCCTGTCGAAACTGCCCGGCCTGTGACCGGACGCTGACTCCCGGACTTTCCCGTCTTGACCGACTCGGTCCCGCGACCGACGCTTGCGGTATGACCACCATCCGCCTGCTGCCGCCTGAAACCGTCAATCGCATCGCCGCCGGCGAGGTGGTCGAACGCCCGGCCGCAGCAGTCAAGGAACTGGTCGAAAACGCTCTGGACGCTGGCGCAAGACGCGTCGCCGTGACCATAGAGGGCGGCGGGTTGACCCGGCTGACGGTGACCGATGACGGTCGTGGCATGACGGCGGAAGAACTGTCACTGGCCGTCGAGCGGCACGCCACATCGAAACTGCCTTCAACTCCGGATGGTGGCGATGATCTTCTGAACATCGCCACGCTGGGCTTTCGCGGCGAGGCTCTGCCCTCCATCGGCGCGATATCGCGCCTGTCCATTACCAGCCAGGCGGAAGGCGCCGGCGAAGCCTTCGGGATCAGCGTCGATGGCGGGGCGAAATCCCCAACCCGGCCAGCGCCGTCAGCGGGCGACGCCGGGACGCGCGTCGAGGTGCGCGACCTGTTCTACGCTACGCCGGCGCGGCTGAAATTCATGAAGACCGAGCGCGCGGAGGCCGATGCCGTCGCTGACATCATGCGCCGCCTGGCGCTGGCGCGGCCGGATACGGGCTTCAGCCTGTCGGTCGACGGGCGCGAACGATTATCGGTCGCGGCGGAACCGGACGCATCCGCGGAGTCCCGCAAGGCGCGGTTGATCGCCATCCTGGGGCGGGAATTCGGCGATAATGCGCTACAGATCGACCAGGTGCGGGAGGCGGCGCGGATTTCCGGGTTCGCCAGCCTGCCGACCTATAATCGTGGCTCGGCGCTGCACCAGTACCTGTTCGTCAATGGCCGTCCGGTGCGCGACAAGCTGCTTTCCGGCGCCCTCCGCGGCGCCTATGCCGACTTCCTCGCCCGCGACCGGCACCCGGTGGCGGCGCTGTATGTCGACCTGCCGCCGGAGCTGGTGGACGTCAATGTTCACCCGGCGAAGACCGAGGTGCGCTTTCGCGACGCCGGCCTGGTGCGCGGGCTGATTGTCGGCGCCCTGCGGCATGCGCTGGCCGGGGCGGGGCACCGGGCCTCGACCACGGTGTCGGGGTTCGCGCTCGGCGCCGCGCGGCCGCATGGCGCGTCAGCAACTTACGCTCGCGGCCCGCAGCCCGCTTTCGCTTCATCGCCGTCCACGCATCAGACGGGCTGGGGAGAGCCGGCGCCGCCGTCGCTGGCGCCGGGCATGTCGGCGCGCATGGAGCAGGATTACGAGGCTGCGCCCGCTTCTGCGTCGCCATTGGGCGCTGCCCGGGCGCAAGTGCACGAAACCTACATCATCGCCCAGACCTCGGATGGACTGGTGATCGTCGACCAGCACGCCGCGCATGAACGCCTGGTCTATGAACGCATGAAGACGCTGCTGGCGGGCGCCGGCGTGCCGCGCCAGGCGCTGCTGGTTCCAGAAATCGTGGAGCTGGAGGAGGCCGAGGCGCGGTGCGTGCTCGACCGCGCGGAGGAACTGGCTGAACTTGGCCTGATTGTCGAACCTTTTGGCGCCGGTGCGGTGGCGGTGCGCGAGGTTCCGGCGCTGCTGGGCAAGCCGGACGTGCAGGGACTGGTTCGCGATCTCGCCGACGAGCTGGCCGAGTTCGGCGCGGCGCTGAGCCTGAAGGAAAAGCTGCAGGAAGTTGTGGGGACGATGGCCTGCCACGGTTCGGTGCGGTCCGGCCGCCGGCTAACGGCGGAGGAAATGAACGCGCTGCTGCGCGAGATGGAGGCGACGCCGCATTCCGGCCAGTGCAATCACGGGCGGCCGACCTATGTCGAGCTGAAGTTGAAAGATATCGAGCGGCTGTTCGGACGCCGCTGACGAATCGCGCGACCCGATTCGACTCCAGATAGTTTATATGGATAATGCCTATCTCTAGGTGCGGTCGCAGAAGCCGTACGGGGATTATGGTGGGTCATGCGCAAGCCCATGCGCAGAACGGCGCCGCGCGCGGCGCCTGGCGGGGGCCGCCGTCAGCCAGCAGGTCACGCGGGGGCGCTGGAGCGGCTGATCCCGCCTGCGCTGGCGGCGCGCTGGGCGGTCGAAGCGGCGAAGACGCTACGTCTCACAAGGCCCGAGATGTGCGTTGCCACCGGCGCCAGCGGCGCCCAGATCGCCCTGAGTCTGGGCATATCGGTCTATATCGCAGGACTGATCTGGCTGGCGCCTGTGACGGTCGCGGTCGCCTTGGCCACGCTTGGCGCGGTGTTTTTCACTGCAGTGATCATCCTGCGCACGGCGGCGGCCTTGACGCCTCCGGCCTGGGCGCCGCGCCGCAGGCTCAAGGACGCAGAGTTGCCGGGGATCACGGTGATCGTTGCGTTATACCGCGAGGAGCGCGTCGCGGCCGGACTGGTGCGTGCGATACAGGCGCTGAACTATCCGGCGAACAAGCTGGACGTGAAGCTGGCCGTGGAGGCGGATGACGCCGGCACGCTGGCGGCGCTTCGCGCCACATTGCTGGACGCACGTTTCGAGATCGTGCCGGTTCCGCCATCATCGCCGCGCACCAAACCGAAGGCGCTGAACTACGCCCTGCGCTTCGCCCGTGGCGAGATCGTCTCCATCTATGACGCCGAGGACAGGCCGCACCCCGATCAGCTGCGCGTCGCCGCAGAGGCTTTCGTGGCCGGCGGGGCGCGACTGGCCTGTGTTCAGGCGCCGTTGAACTGGTACAATCGCCGCCGCAACTGGCTAACGCGCCAGTTCGCACTGGAGTACGCGGCGAACTTCAACGCCCTGTTGCCGCTCTATGCGCGCATGGGCTGGCCGCTGCCGTTGGGAGGCACCAGCAATCATGTTCGCCTGTCGGCCTTGAAGGCGGCTGGAGGCTGGGATGCGTATAATGTCACCGAGGACGCTGACTTGGGATTCCGGTTAGCTGCGCTGGGCTGGCGCTTGGCGGTGATCGCGCCGCCAACGCTGGAAGAGGCACCGGCGCGACTGCCCGGCTGGCTGGGTCAGCGGTCGCGCTGGCTGAAAGGCTATATGCAGACTTGGGGCGTGCACATGCGCACGCTTGGCTGTTTGCGCCATGGCGCGGGAGCAGGCGGTGTCGTGTCCCTGCAGCTCACGCTTGGCGCGGCGCTGGCCTCGGCGGCGCTGCATGCGCTGTCCGTGGCTGGATGCGCTATCCTGATGATGCTGAACCCCGCCGCGGCATGGCCGGCGCTGATATTGCTGGCGGCGGGCTATGCTTCGGCGATGGCGTGCGCTGCAGCTGGAGCACGGCGGGCGGGATTCCGGGCCCGTGCGGGCGACCTTTTCAGCATGCCCGCATACTGGCTGCTGCAGACGCCGGCGCTGGGCAAGGCGTTGCGCGAACTGTTCCTGGACCCCTATTTCTGGGACAAGACCGAACACGGGCTGTGCCCGGAGGACGGAGCCGGGCCGGATGCATCTCGACCTGATCCCTACGCTGGTGCTGATGGCGATGTTCGCCGGGCTGTTCGTCCTCGCCTCGCGAATGACGGCGCGCGCGCCTGACCCGGCGAAAGGCCCCCGGATGATCCCGTGGACGATGATCGCCGTCCTGGCTGGCTTTTTCGCCTTCCTTATGTTCGTGCACGTCCTCAACCTGTTCGGGATCGAGACCGGTCGCGGCCGGCCGATGTGAACGTCGCTCAGGGCGGCCAGGCCAGGGGTTTGCCGGCGACCGCATCCCCCGCATACTGGATTGCTTGTTTCTGTTTGTTGTTCCAGCCTCCGCCCTCAGGAAGATAGTCTCCGTGGTCGGCCTTGTCCGCGTCTGCGACGCGGTGCGCCGTGGCCTTGGCGGACAGCCAGTCCGGCGCGCGGGCGCCGAAGCGCGGGCCGGTGAGGCCAAGCGCGGCGCGCGGGCTGTAACCACTCCAGTTGATCAGCGACTGCAGGGGATCGCCGAGCGGGAAAGCGTATTTCAGCACGCGGTCATGGCCCGAGGACAACACGCTGACGCGCGCGGCCAGCCTTGCCGACGGCAGGAAGCGGCTCTCTTCAAGCGCATTGTTGCGCACGGCGGCAGCCATGACGCAGATCTGCTCAATCTGCGGCGGCGACGCCGCACCGGTGAAAGAATAGCGCGGCGCACCGGTCTGACCGGGCGCGCCCAGCGCAAGGCGCGCGCCGAGGCTGTGGGAGACGAAGCTGAGCCGCGCTGGAGCGGGGATGTTTGCATCCACCCAGAGCGCCAGTTCCCGGGCGCTCTTGTCGGCCGCTCCGCCGACAAAGGGATAGGCGGCCCCGCGCCAGATGGCGCCGCCCGGGCCGCCGATGTCGGCGTCGCCGGGCCAGATCACGGCGATCACCTGGGCGTTTTCATAATCCTTGCGCTCGCTCAGCGCCTGTGCTGCGGCGCGCAGAGCCGCCACGCCGGAATCGCGCGGGACGTTGTAGCCATGAGTGATGAACACCGCCCGGTGTTCGCGGAGCCGGGCGCGAAGCCAATGGATGTCGTCAGGGTCAAAGACGAACCGCGCCGCGGCGCCTTCGCCCTCGATCCGGTAGAGCGCGCCCGGCCGCACCGGCCCGCCGCGCTGCCGGGACATGTCGCGGAAAGAGAGCAGCCATGTCGGGGACATCATTCTGTCCTTTATGGATCAGTTAGCGCCCGCGCGCCGCGCGAGCGGCGTGCGCCGCCGCCGATATCGCCGAGGCGAGGTCTTTCGACACCGGCGCCAGCGGGACCGCGACTACGCCCACGATCAACGCCAGCGGCAAAACGCTGAAGAAGTCCGCGATGCTGGAGACTTGGTACACCAGCGCGAAACCGATGACCGACAACAGGATCGCAATGGCGCAGGCCCAGCGGATCGCATCGGCCCGGAACCGCCGGTCTGCCTCTGCAAAGGCGGCGCGCAGCCGCAGGTCCATGGCGAGTTCAAAGCGGGAGAACACGGCCTCCTGGTCGTCCGGCATGGTTTCGTTCTGACGTAACGCCTGACGTAGCGCGTCAAGCTGTTCTGGCGTGACGGCGCCGGAGAACGCCGCCAACCGGCCGTTCCAGCTTTCTGAAGCGTGCCCGCCCTCGAGGGTCAAACCGGCGCGCACGCCCTGGCGTATGGTTTCCAGGGCGTCGCCTTTCGCGCGCCCGTCGATGTATTGTTCGCGGATCAGGGTCAGCCAGTCCGGACCATAGGCGGCGGTCAGCACCGGCGCCAGGATATCAAGGTCGCGCCTGATGCGCGAAAAACCCCAGGCGCGGCCGAAGGGCAGGGTGCGGATTATCGACCAGCCCGTAGGCGGCGACGCCCAGCGCGCCAATAGCGAGAACCAGGTTGACCAGTCCTGCTTCGGCAAGGGCGTCGGCGCCGGTCTCGGCGGCCTGCCCCGGCGGCAGGCCCAGTGCCGCCATTCGCGCTGCTTCCGCTGCATCCTGAGATGTCAGCAGTAAAACCAGATCCAACCCATCCATGGCCCGCCCCTGAGCTCAACCTGTAAATGAGCATACCCGAAAATTCCCCGGAGGGGATAAGAATTTGGCTGCATGGGGGCGCCCGAAAGTCCGGCGCCGCAGAATTAGTCCACCGGCAGGTGTTGCTGCAGGAAGGCGCCGCTCTCCTGCAGCAGGGTCCGTCGCGCCGCCGTGGTGGTGAAATAATGGTCGATGTTTCGCATCTCGATATACCGTAAACGTCCCGAACCGCGCATGGCCCGTTCCAGCGCGCGCGACTGCCCGACCGGCACGGTGGAATCCTCTGCGCCATGGATCAGCAGCACGGGCGCCCTGATTTCCGAGGCGCGCCGGAACGGCGATATCTGCGCCGCGCGCTGCGTCCCCATGGTGCGGGGGCCGATGTATTGCTCCCAGTAGCGTTGACTGTGCAGGGATCCGACCATGATTTCGACCGGATCGGTGTCGGCGCCGATGGCGACGACACAGCGAACCTCGTCGCGGTCGAGCAGCGCCAGCATCAGTGACGCATAGCCGCCATAGGACATCCCGGTGGCGCAATAGCCGCCTTCGCGCGCCACGCCAGTTTCGCGCAAATAGGCGGCGCCGTCGGCGATGTCCTGAATCATGCGGCCGCCGAACTCGCCGAAGCCGGCGTCGCGGAAGGCGACGCCGTAGCCTGAGGAACCGCGGAAATTCACCTTCAGCACCGCATAGCCCAGCGCGGCGTAATACTGCGCCCACCAGTCGAAACGGGCGTCGTCGCGCAGCTCTGGCCCCCCATGGGGCATCACCACTAGCGGAAACGGGCCGTCCGCCCGCGTCTTTCCGGGCGGCAGAGTGAGGAAGGCCGGGATTTCCAGACCATCGGAAGCCGTGAAGCTGAACGCCTCCACCGCGCCCATCGCCACGCCATCCAGCGCCTCGGCCTCCACGCCCAGCGGACTCAGTTCGCCGCTGTCGGTGTTGAACAGGAAATAGGAAGCGGGACGACCTGCATGAACGGCCTCCACGATGAACATATTGCGGTCACGCGACCAGGAGGTGAGCCGGACGCGGATGTCGCCGAAGGCCTGTGACAGTGCGCCGCCGACGCTTTCATGAACGGCGCGCAGATCTTCGTCGATGAAGGTTTGGAAGGGCAGGTCGTTCCTATATCCGCTGAAGCCGACGAATTGGGCAGTCTCATCATCAAGCAACGGTCCGAACAGGCCCACACCCGCATCCGGGTGCGGGATCGGCGATAGATCGCTGGATTCGAGGTCAAGCCGGTGAAGTCCGGCGTCGGATCCCGCGCGAATCCATATCGCCAGCGCCGAACCGCCATCCATGCCGCCCCAGATTTCGGGGAGGTAGCCGCCGGGCTGAGTTTCGAACACGGCGCGTCCGCGGTGGTTTTCGATTGCGTATCGGTCTTGCTGTTGGCGATAGATCACCCGCGCCAGAGGCCGGCCGTCGGCCCCGATCACATTCTGATACACATTCGGGGGCAGGCGTTCGATACGGCGCTCGTCGCCAGTGTCGAGACTCACCCGGTAAAGCGTGGAGAGGAATTCCTCTGACGAACGCAGGCGCGTGCCGGTGCCGGGCAACGTGCCCGGTGCGCCCGTGAGCTGAATGATGACCGAGTCGGGATTTCCGGTGTCGATGGAGACGACGTTGTTGATGCCCCCCAGGTAACGCGTAAACCGGTGCATCAGGGTCGCTGTGGCGCCGGTTTCGGCGTTCAAGGCGATGCCGCGGTCGTTGCGGTAGACGGTATGCGCGTCGCTGGCGCCTTCACGGTAGCTGAAGGCAACATCGACGATCACATGCCGGTCGCTGGCCCAGTAAAAGCTTGAAACGCTGGCCCGGTCCGGCGGCGCGAACAGCACCGGGCGAGCCTGTCCCGAAAGATCGAACACGCACACCGATTCACGGCCCGCGCCGTTGCATCCTGTGGCCAGCCGGCGGCCGTCCGGCGATATTCGCGCATCGCGGATGTCGGCGACGGTTGCGAAGGCGTCCAGATCCGGCGTCGCCGCGGCTGGCGCAGTGAAAACGGCGGCGGCGAAGGCGAGCATGAAAAGTCTGCGCATGTGATCCCCCGGCGTGCACGCCAAACGGCGCGGCGCCATCATTCAACATGATGCGAAATTTACAAGCTTTGCGTGCGAGTGGGGAATGGAGCGGGTGAAGGGAATCGAACCCTCGTCTTAAGCTTGGGAAGCTTCTGCTCTACCATTGAGCTACACCCGCGCGGGGGCGGACTATACGCGCCGCACACGCCGCCGCAAGCCGGGCGTCAGGCCCAGGACGCGAAGTGCTTGGCCAGCTTCAGCCCCTGCGCCTGATAGTTCGATCCGTTCGCCCCGTAAGGGGTTTCCGGCGCGCCCAGCATCGGTTCGAACACCAGTTTAGCGGCGGGCTGGCCATGCTCAAGGATGAACGGAACGTCGCGACCACGCACCTCCAGCACCGCGCGCGATCCCCCGCCGCCAGCGGCGGCGACGCCGAAACCGGGATCGAAGAACCCGGCGTAATGGGCGCGGAACTCGCCGATCTCCGGCGCGATGGGCGCCATTTCGGCGGCCTCAGACAAGGGTATCTCCACCGCCTCGCCGGAGGCGAGGATGTAGAATTCGCCGGGGTCCAGGATCAGGCGTCCGTCATGAACGGTCACCGGCTCCCAATAGCCGCGCGGATCGTGACCGCCGACGCGGCCAAGATCGACGAGGCCGGAATGCCGCCGGGCGCGGAAACCGGCGAGGCCTCCGGCGCCTTTCAGATCGACGCTGACCGTCAGTTCACGCAGGGTCCGGCGCGGCCCGGTGCGGAAACGGGCCTGGGCCAACCGGTCGCCGGGGCGGACGAGGATGGAGAATGTGCGCGGGCTGATCTCGGCGTAGAGCGGGCCGTCATACCCCTCCGGCGCCTGGTCGAAGGCCGCTGCGCCGTCGCAAATGACGCGCGTGAACACGTCCAGCCGCCCGGTGGAGCTTTTGGGGTTCATCGCGGCGCTGACGCTGGCGGGCAGCGTGAAACGTTCTACAAGCGGAACCAGGTAGACGCAGCCGGTTTCCAGAACCGCGCCGGGGCCGAGATCAATCTCGTGCATCACCAGATCCGGCGTCAGGCGGCTGGCCACCGTCCGCCTCTCACCCGGTAGAAAGCTGGCCCGAAGTCGGAAGGCGCGGGCGCCGAGGCGCAGGTCAAGACTGGCCGGTTGAATCTGCCCGGGGTCAAGCGTGGCCGCGCCGAACACACCATCCGCGGACATGGCGCGCAGGCGGCTGTCGGGCAAGATTCCGGTCGGCGTCATGCGGGCCTCGGCAGGATCGGGCGGCCATAGACGCCCCATTTGTGTCCGAATGTCCAGCGTGCGGCGCCTCTTGAGCAAGCGGCGAACCCGCGAGAGTATCAAGGGAGAAAGGATCACCGCCGCATGGGCTATGAATGCGAAACCGAAGGTGTGCGCATCAGCGTGCAGCCGGACTATCTTGAGGAAGAGTCCGACCCGGAGACGGGCCGGTTCTTCTGGGCCTATACGGTCGAGATCGAAAACCGGGGGGCCGAGACCGTGCAACTAATCGCCCGCTGCTGGCGCATCACCGACGCGCACGGCCGCACGGAGGTCGTGCGCGGCGAGGGCGTGGTGGGCGAACAGCCGGTGCTGAAGCCGGGCGAGCTGTTCCGGTACACGTCCGGCGCGCCGCTGCCCACGGCGTCGGGTTTCATGTCCGGCAGTTACGAGATGCGGCGCGAATCCGGCGACCGGTTCGAGGCGGCGATCCCGGCCTTTTCGCTGGATTCGCCCTTCGACTGCGCCGCAGTGCACTGACCGCCGCCGGGCAGCGTTAACCCATTCGCCACCGATTGCGTATCTGCTTGGCGCGCAAGACCTTGCAGGCGAATCACCGGGTGTATTCTTGCGTATTACGTGGAGAGATCAGTCTCAGGAGCAATCCGAGGACGCCGGCATCAAGGAAGCGCGCCTGAAGCTGTTCTTCAGCAATGCGCGTTTCGCGGTGCCTGTGAACATCGTCAACGCCGGCTTGCTTGGAGCTATCCTGTTTGGTGCCGCCGCTCTGCCGCTGCTTGCGGCATGGGTGGGGGCGGTCAGCCTGGTCGCCGCCGCCCGCTGGCTGATGGCGCGCCGGTGTGTGCAGCAGGATGCGGCGCCGCCTGACTGGCTGGTCCATGTCTATGTGGCGCTCAGCGCCGTTCTGGGCACGCTGTGGGGCGCCGCGCACTTCCTTCTGCCCGCTGGCGGATCGGTTACCGGGATAGCGGCGGTTGCGTTCCTGGTCGCGGGTATGTGCGCGGGCAACGCCGTGGCCGGGGCGATGCTGCCGCGGGCGGTCACCGCCTTCAACCTGCCGGCGCTGGGCCTGGCCGTGATCTATCACGCGCTGCAAGGCGGCACATATGCGGTGGTGATGCCCGTGATCATCGCCCTGTTTTTCTTCGTGCTCCGGCGGCTTTCCCAGACCTATGGCCGCACGGTGACAGGGGCGCTGGAGGCTAACCGGTCGTTGGAGCAGGCGCGGGTGCGCGTTGAGACTCAGGCCCGGGCGCTGAAGGAACTGGCCCGCCGCCATGAAGCCGCCGCGCGTCAGGCGCAGGCCGCGACCGACGCCAAATCCTCCTTCCTCGCCAATATCAGCCACGAGATCCGCAACCCGCTGAACGGCATGCTGGGGTTGGTGCGTTCGATGCTAGACGGCGATCTGGATCCGCAGGTTCGCACCCGGCTGAACACCGTGCGAGATTCCGGCGCGATGCTGGTGCGGCTTCTGGATGATCTTCTGGATTTCTCACGCATCGAGGCTGGCAAGATGCAGTTGGCGTCATCGCCCTTCGCGCTGGCCGACTTGACCGAACCCGTGAAGGCGTTGTGGTCGCCGCGCGCCGAGGAAAAGGGCCTGGTGTTCACGGTGGATGTCGCCGGTGATCCGGAGACACGATTGCGCGGCGACATCACCCGCATCAAGCAGATCCTGTTCAATTTCGTCTCCAACGCCATCAAGTTTACGGCCAAGGGCGAAATTCGGGTCAGTCTGGCCGTGACCGTTCAGAATGACGGGCAGGCGCAATTGCGCGCAGAGGTGCGTGACACGGGCATCGGCGTTCCCAAGGAAGCCGAGGGCCGCCTGTTTCAGGATTTCTCCCAGGCCGAGGCGGGCCGGCGGCTGGAGGGGTCCGGTCTCGGGCTGGCCATCTCGCGCCGCGTGGCCGAGCTTATGGGCGGCAAGGTCGGGTTCGAGCGCCGACCCGGGCGCGGCTCGCTGTTCTGGTTCGAGGCCGATTTGCCGCTGGTTGACGCCGGGCGCGCCGGAAGCGCGTCTGTCGTCGGGGAAAGCCAGGAGCCAGAGCAACCGGCGCCTGCGGGCGGGGGGGAAGCCGAAACACCGGTGAATCAGCGCCCGCTGCGCGTTCTGGCGGCTGAGGACAATCCGGTGAACCGCGCGGTTCTGGAAGGTTTCCTGATGTCCTGCGGCTGGCCGGTGGATTTCGTCGAGAACGGCGCCCTGGCCGTGGAGGCGGCCAGCGCCCGGGCCTACGACATCATCCTTATGGACATGCGCATGCCGGTGATGGACGGCCTCGCCGCCACGCGAGCGATCCGCGAACTGCCGACCACGGCGGCGATGACGCCGATCGTCGCGCTTACCGCCAACGCCCGCAAGGAGGACGAGGCGCAGTGCCTAGCTGCGGGCATGGACGGCTATGTCTCCAAGCCGATCGATTCAGCCCGCCTGTTCGCGGCGATTGAGAAGGCGGTGCGAGCCGGGCGGGAATCCGCCATCCGCCCGTCTTCGCGCGGGGCGGCCTGATCAGGCTTTCGTCTCGGCGGCGATCCAGTCCAGAAACCCTTGCGCGCTGCCGTCCGCATCGACGGGCAGGGCCAGCACGGCCGGAACGTCGTAGGGATGCAGCGCCAGGATGCGCGCACACAGGGCCGCCGCGCTCGCGGTCTTGAAAACCGCCGCCACTTCCTGCGCCGTTTCCACTGTCCCTTCCCACCGATAGACGGATGTGATCACGCCCAGAATGTTGGCGCAGGCGCACAGGCGTTCGTCCACCAGGATCCGGGCCGCATCCTCTGCGGACTGGCGGTCCGGCCAGGTGGTGTAGATCAGCCGCGTTCCGCTCATGTCTTGCTCCTGAAATCCTATATAAGTCCCGCATGAAACCCGCGACGAATTCAAGCCCGGACTCTGGCGCGCTCGTCCTGTTCTCCGGCGGACAGGACTCCGCGACCTGCCTCGCATGGGCGTTGGAGCGCTATGGCCACGTGGAGACTGTCGGCTTCGGCTACGGCCAGCGCCACGCCGTCGAGATGCAGGCGCGGGACTCGGTGCGCGCCGCCATCGTCGCGGCGTTCCCGGACTGGGCGGCGAAGCTGGGCGAGGATCATGTCGTGGACCTGTCCGGCTATGGCGCCGTCGCCGAAAGCGCGCTGACGGCGGAGCGCGCCATCGAATGGACGGCGGACGGTCTGCCCACCACTTTCGTGCCGGGGCGGAATCTGGTCTTCCTCACCGTCGCCGCGGCGCTGGCGCGGCGGCGTGGCTTGCCGGTCCTGATAGGCGGCATGTGCGAGACCGATTATTCCGGCTATCCGGACTGCCGGCGCGAAACCATCGACGCCATGCAGACCGCGCTGTCACTGGGCCTGGGCGCGCCGGTGCGCATCGAGACGCCACTGATGCGGCTGTCGAAGGCGCAGACCTGGGCGCTGGCGCATGATCTGGGCGGCGGCGCGCTGGTGGAGATCATCCTCGAGAAAACCCACACCTGCTATCGCGGCGAGCGCGAGACGCTTCATGACTGGGGCTATGGCTGCGGCGCTTGCCCGGCCTGCGAGCTGCGCGCCAGAGGCTTGAGGGAATGGCGCGTGCAGGCCGGCGCGAAGGCGGCGCCATGACCTATTCCGTCAAGGAAATGTTCCTGACCGTTCAGGGCGAAGGCGGCCAGGCCGGACGTCCGGCGGTGTTCGTGCGCTTCGCCGGCTGCAATCTATGGAGCGGACGGGAGCAGGACCGGGCGAAAGCCGTCTGCACCTTCTGCGACACCGACTTCGTCGGGACGGACGGCCCGGGCGGCGGCAAGTTCGTTCAGCCCGGTGACCTTGCGCGGGCGGTGAGAGCGCTGTGGCCGGGCGGCGGCGCGCCGCTGGTGGTGTGCACGGGTGGCGAGCCGCTGTTGCAGCTCGATGCGTCGCTGATCGCCGCCTTCAAGGCGGCGGGGTTTGAGATCGCGGTGGAGACCAACGGCACCATCAAGGCGCCGGACGGGATCGACTGGATCACCGTCAGTCCGAAATCGACCGCGCCGCTGGCGCAGGTCACGGGGCAGGAGCTGAAACTGGTCTACCCGCAGGCTGACTGCCCGCCGGAGGCCTTCGCCCACCTTGCTTTCGAGCGCTTTTCACTGCAGCCGATGGACGGGCCGCGAATGATGGAGAACGCTCGCGCCGCCTACGCCTACTGTCTGCAACATCCGCAATGGCGGCTCAGCTTGCAGACTCATAAATGGATCGGCGCGCCCTGAAGCGGGCGCGCCGTCCGCATGCCGTTCAAGGCGTGATCAGAAGCCGCCTTCGCCCTGCTCGGCGATCGCCCGGGCCGTGCGCGCGGCGAAGCGGTCGGATGCGCGGCGCGCATCGGTCCAGGTGCCGGACGCTTCGCCTAGATAGATGTCCGGCGTGCGCCAGGAATAGCTGAACCGGGCGATCTCGGCGCCGTCGGCGGCGACAAGCAGCGCCGACAGGCTGGCGCCGCCTGCGAAGAGGCTGCGCATATCGAGATTGCGGGGCGGCCCCATCATCGCCACGGTCGGGCGGTTGGGCATGGCGTCCTCGATTGTGACCACCAGCGTCGCGCCGGCGTCGCCGTCCGCGGCGAGGCGTCCGGCGGCGGACAGTTCGCGCTCCAGATCGGTGCGCACGATGGCGATCAGGCGATCGAACTCCCTGGCGCCGTATTCATCGGCCTTGCCGGCCAGCGTCTCGCCGATGGCGATCTCGCCCACGGCTATGGCGCGCGGCGGCGCGGCGTCGAATTCGGCGTTGAAGCTTTGCTGCGCCCAGGCCGGAGCCGCGAGCGCGGCGGCGGCGAGGGCGGCGGCGAACAAGCGCATCATGGCTCAGTCCTCCAGACTTGATCCGTCCCCCATGTAGGCACTCTAGCAAAGTTCCGCATCTCCGTCAGGGCATGTGGAATAAACTTTGTTCACGTTCCGGAGAGCGCGGGCGCTCAGTCCTCGTCGTCATCGTTATCGCCATCAGGAATGACAGCGTCGATCGCCGCCGCGCCGGCCTTGACCGTCGCGGAGGCGACGCCGACCACCGCGCCGCCCACGGCTGCGGTCGCGCCCATCACCAGGCAGGCGGACAAGGCGGGCGCCGTGGCGAACACCGCCAGGAAGGCGAAAACGGATTTGACGCGCATGGAAATGGCTCCCGGGAGATAGGCGCCTATCCCGCGCCCGCCCTGCTTTCGAAAGGCTTAAGGCCCGTCTTCCTGATCAGGTCTGCGCGCCCTGCGTGACGCGCACATCCACCACGCCTTCAGGAATCAGGTGAACATCGCGCTGCGGGAAGGGGAACTGGACCCCGTTCTCCCGGAAGGCGTCCCAGATCGCCATCAGCACTTCGCTGGCGACATTATTGACGCCCTGGTCAGGATCGCCGATCCAGAACCGCACCTCCAGATCCACCGAGTTGTCGCCGAAGCCGCGCAGCAGGCATCGCGTTTCCGGCGTCTTCAGCACGCGGGGCACGGTGTTCGCCGCTTCAACCACCAACTGCTGGGCCAGTTTCACGTCGCTGCCGTAGCTGATGCCGATGGGGCGCTTTATGCGCACGGCGCGGTCGGAGAACGACCAGTTGATCACCTTGTTGGTGATCAGGTCCTCGTTCGGGATCAGGTGCTCCATCCCGTCGCGGGTGACGACCGAGGCGAAGCGCATCCCCAGCGCGTTCACCCGGCCATAGGTGTCGTCGACGGTGATGACATCGCCCGGCTTGATCGACCGGTCGAGCAGCAGAATCACCCCGGAAACCAGGTTGGAGAAAATCTTCTGCAGGCCGAAGCCGATGCCGAGGCCGATGGCGCCGCCGAAGATCGCCAGCGCGCCGATATTGACGCCCAGGCTGGACAGCGCCAGCAGGCCGGCGACGGTGATCAGCGCCACCTGCGCGGTCTTCGCCAGCAGCAGCCGGGCCGATGACGTCAGCGCCGGCAGCCGGTTGATGCGCGCGTTCAGAAGCGAGGTGAGTTTCGACGCCAGCCAGTACAGGATGATCAGAACGATTACGCCACGGATCACCGACAACGCTGAAATGCGGCCGCCCGCGAAGGGGAAGCCCAACGCCTCCATGAAATCCATGATCGGGACCAGCCAGCCGAGAATGTTCAGCGCCGCGATGGTCCAGGCCGTGGCCGCCGCCGCCCGCGCCCAAAACGGTTCGGCGATAAAGGCGCTGAGCAGGCGGATCACCGCCCAGGCGCCGACGAGGTTCGCCGCCAGCCGCGTCCAAAAGGCGTCAACGCCGGTCAGCGGCAGCATCGCCAAGGCAATGCTCAGCAGCAGCCAGCTCAGCGCCGGGCCAAGGACCGGCCCGAGAAAATGCACCGCCCCGGCCTGGAATCGCCGGATGACCGGAAAGTCGAACGCCTTGCGGATCAGTTCCGTGAACCAGCCGCGCAATGCGAATCCCAACGCCAGCGCGCCGGCGATCACGCCGGCCTGTATGGCGAAATCCAGCGTCAGCACATGCGCCTGAACCCATTCCGCTGCGGCGCCGAGGCGGCGTTCCCACAGGGACAGGTCGGTCAGGGCCTCTAGGTCGGGCGGCAGGGCGTCGGGCGCAGGCTGCGCGGGCGGCGTGGATGTCGCGGTCATCGGCGATTCGCTCCCCGCGCAAGCCTAGGGCGTTTGCGCGGCAGGCGTCGAGAAAGAACGATCAACGCCCCTCGCGGCGCCAGGCGTAGCCCATCAGGCCCAGCGTCAGCAGCAGCACCGCCAGCGCCGGCAGCAGCGGCGCCTGGCTGGCGGCGCGCACCACATAGCGTTCATTGCGCTGCAGGCCCAGCCAGCCGCGTCCGGCCTGCGAAGCGCCGGGGCGGGTGCGGCGGATGGCGGGGGCGGCGGCGCTGTCGCCGTCACCCGCCAGGAATACGCCGCCGCCGGTGTGCGCCGCGAACGGGCGCAGCGAATCCGTATCGACCCGCAAATCGGCAAATTCCCGCGGGTTGAGGGGCCCCAGCGCCGCCACGGTTGTCAGGTCGCCGGAACGCAGCCGCGCAAGGCCGGTTTCGCCATCGCCGTAAGTCGCGGCCGCCGCGAAGCGTCCCGGCGCGCCGGCAGGGATCATGTCCACGGTCTCGCGGCGGCCCGATGGCCATTCGATCTCCAGCGGCGGCGCGGATTCGGACAGCGTTGTTCTTTCCGCGCCCAGCCGCCCGTCATGAGCGGTGGCGGTCAGGCGCTCCTCGTCCAGGTCCGGCTCGCCCATCAGCCAGTGCGCCACGCGGCGGAACATCTCGGCATACGGCCCGCCGCCCTCGAACCCGCGCGCCCACAGCCAGGTCTGGTCGCTCAGCACCATTGCGGCGCGCCCTTCCCCGGAACGGGCGAGCACCAGCAGCGGGCCGCCGTCCTCGGCCTCCAGCAGCGCCGCGCCGCCGACCGGGGCGGCGTCGATGCGCCGGAACCAGCGGCCCCATTGCGGCTCTCCGCTCTCCGGCGCGAGGCCGGCGGTGACCGGATGCCGGCGTCCGGCGGCTGTCGGGCGGGGGCGGAAACCTCCCTCGATCACCGCGCCGCTGGGCCGGGCCGGGATCACCGCCGCCAGCGGCGTGCGGTAGAGGCTGGTCGGTCCGGCGAAGGGCGGGCCGGAGGTGAGCAGCAGCGCGCCCCCATCCTCCACATAACGGGCGATATAGTCGAAATACAGCATCGGCATGATGCCGCGCCGCCGGTAGCGGTCGAAGATCACAAGGTCGAATTCGTTCAGCCGTTCGGCGAACAGCTCCCGCGTCGGGAACGCGATCAGCGCCAGCTCGTCGATCGGGACGCCGTCCTGCTTCTCCGGCGGGCGCAGGATAGTGAAATGCACCAGATCGACCGACGGGTCGGATTTCAACAGGTCGCGCCACATGCGCGCGCCGTTGTGCGGCTCGCCGGTCACCAGCAGCACGCGCAGCCGGTCGCGCACGCCAGTGACGCTGACCGCGGCGCGGTTATTGACTAGCGACAGCTCCTCCGGGCCTTCCTCGACCTCGATTTCGATCACATTGGCGCCGCGGCGGTCGATGCGCGCCTCAACCCGCGTGTCCTCGCCGATTCGCACCCGCGCCGGCTGCGGCGGGCCGCCGTCGACGCGGAAGGTGACCATCGCGGTGCCGGAGACCGCGTCATCCTCCACCCGCACGGTAAAAGCGGCGGGCTGGCCGACCAGCGCGTAGCGGGCGGCCTCGACGATCACCAGGCGGCGGTCGCGCGCAGCCGGATCGCCAGTGGCGGCGTGGTGTAGCGGCGCAGGCAGGCGCAGCGCGGCGGGATCCCGGGGCAGGTCGTGGAACTGCCCGTCGCCGGCGACGATCACCCCGGCCAGCCGGTCGCGCGGCACGCCCGACAGGGCGGCGGTCAGCGCCTCGTACATGCGGGTTCCGTCCGGCGAATCGCCGATCTCGGCCTCCACCAGCTCCAGCAGGGGATCGGCCTCCGCGGCTGCGCGCGCGGCGTCGCGCACCGCCTCTGCGGCCTGGCGCCGGCCGCCCACGTCCATGCTGGCGCTGGCGTCGGTGACCAGCACCGCGATGTCGGGCAGCGGGTCGCGCTCCTCGCGCACCAGGGACGGGTTGGCCAGCGCGGCGGCCAGAACCAGCGCCGCGCCCGCGCGCCACGGCCAGCCGTTCAGGCGCATCACGCCGGCCAGCGCCGCGGCGCCCAGCGCCAGCGCGACAAGGCCGATCAGCCACGGCCACGGGACCAGGGGGGCGAAGTCGATGGCCGCGGCGGTCATTGGCCCAGCCTTTCCAACAGCGCCGGCACATGCACCTGGTCTGCCTTGTAGTTGCCGGTCATCGCGTACATGGCCAGATTGACGCCGAAACGCCGGGCCATCTCGCGCTGGCGCTCGCCGCCCTCAACGGGGCTCAACGGCTGGCCGCGCTCGTCGATCGCCCAGGCCGCCGCCCAGTCGGCGGCGCCGATGACGACGCCGGAGGTTCCGTCGCGAGAGGCGCCGTCAGGGTCGGCCTCGACCCACACGCGCCCGCCGCTCCAGCGGCCCGGGAAGTCCTGCAGCAGGTAGAAGCTGCGCGTCAGCACGTGATCGGGCGGAACCAGCGCCAGCGGCGGCACGTCGACCGAATCCAGCAGCCGCGCCAGCCCCGGATGCGCGCCGCCCGCCCGCGCCGCCTCGGCGCCGGCGTCCTGGGTATCGAACAGGATCAGTCCGCCGGACTGCAGATAGGCGCTCACCCGCGCCGCGGCGACCGGTGACAGGGCCGGTGCGTCCGGCGTCACTGGCCAGTAGATCAGCGGGAAGAACAGGATCTCGTCGCGTTCGACATCCACGCCCATCGCTTCTTCGGGCTCGATAGCGCTGCGCCGCGTCACCTCGGCTGAAAGGCCGCGCAGGCCGGCGGCGCTGCGCGCGTCGATGGCGGAATCGCCGGTGCGGATAAAAGCGAAGCGTACTTCCAGCGCCGCGCGCATGGCGAAATCGTCGCCGGTTTGCGCCCCGGCGTCCGGCGCCGGCAGGACGATCAGGCCGAGCGCCAGCGCCGCCGCCGCGCCGCCGCCGCGCCAGGCGGGCAGCCGGGGCAGGCGTCCGGCCAGCATCAGCGCCACCAGGGCATCCAGCGCCAGCAGGACCAGGGCGATGGCCAGGAAAGGTCCGGCGAAACGCAGCTCGCGCACGCCGTCCATGCCTTCGACCCGCACGCCGGGAAGATCAACGGGCAGGGCGGTCAGGGTGTCGCCATCGCCGATCAGGTTCAGGGCGGCGGCGGCCGCGCCTACCCGCCACAGGCCGGCCGGGCTGCGCGGGCCGGGCCGCGCGGCGTCCCAGGCTTCGGCGGGGACCGGGCGGGCCGTCGCAGGCGGATCAGTCAGGCGGCCGGACGCGTCCAGCGCGGTCTCGATTGACCAGGCGCCGCCATTGGCGGCCGGGGCCGCGCCGCGCGCCAGACCCAGCACCCGGCGCAGCATCTGCGGATACAGGCCGGTCAGCGGCAGGTCCGACCAGTCCGGCCCGGCGGTGACGTGGAACAACACGATCCAGCCGCGCCCGCGGCGCTCGGCGGTGACCAGCGGCGTGCCGTCGCTTAGCCGCGCCCAGACGCGTTCGGCGGTCGCCGTTCCCGGTTCGGCCAGCACCTGGCGGCGTACGGCGGCCTCGGGGTCGGGTTGCAGGCCCGCAAACGGGCTGTCGTCGGCGAAGGGGGCGAGCCGCTGTGGCTCGTCCCAGGCCAGTGCGCCGCCAAACAGCCGCCCGCCCTCGCGCAGGCGCACCGGGGTCAACGAATCCCCGCGCGCCGCAAGCCGCGGCCCGGCGAAACGGATCAGCACGCCGCCATCCTCGACGAAAGCGGCGATGCGCGCATCCTCTACGCGCGCGGCGTCGACCATCACCAGCGCCGACAGGTCGGCCTCGATCAGCGTGTCCAGCGACTCGCGCCACAGCTCGGCATGCGGTTCCATGGCGCGCTGCACATAGTGCAGGTCGGACAACAGCGGCTGGCCGTCCTCTCCGGGGGCGTCGATGACGCCGACGCGCGGGCGCCGCCAGGCGTCGTCGGTGAGCTGCACGGCCCCTGCCGAGGCCGCGCCTTCGATGCGCACGGCCGCCACCCTGTTGCGCAGGTCGAGAGGCAGTTGAAGCCGGGCTTCCGCACGGTCGGAGCGCGGTTCAAACGCCGTATTCGCACGGGCCAGCGCCCGGCCGTCGTCACCCAGCGCGACCACCGCGGCGGCGCGCGTGTCCGCCGTCGGCGCCCGCAACACCGGAACCGTAAAGCCTTCCGCCGTTGGCTGCGGCGGACCGAGCGCCAGCGCGCCGCGCGCCGCCGGCGGGGTCAACGCTGTCACATCGCCCAGCCCGTTCAGCACCCGCGCCAGTTCCCGCGTTCCCGGGCCGTCCAGCCCGTCGCTGATCCACACTACCGTCAGCCCCGGCGGCAGGTCGCCCGCCGCTTGCGCGGCCGCGATGCGCTCTGCGGCCGCGGCGCGGGCGGCCGGCCAGGGCCGCGGCTCCGCCGCGTCCAGCCGCCGCCGGGCGTCGGCGGCGGAAGACAGGCGGATACCGGCGCCGCCGGTTCCGTCCGGCGCGGTGAAAGCCAGCGCCGCCAGGCGGCCGGCGGATTGCGCCTGCCCCAGCCGCCGTTCGCCTTCGCGCCGCATTTCGCGCCAGCCGGGAGCGGACGCCCAGCCGTCGTCGATCACCAGCAGCAGCGGCCGGTCCGCATCCTCCGGCGCGCCCGGCCGCCACACCGGCTGCGCAAGCGCCAGGATCACCAGCGCCGCCAGGCCCAGCCGGAAGACGATCAGCCACCAAGGCGCGTGATGCGGCGTCTCGGCGTCGTCGGGGGCGTCCTTCAGAAGCCTCAGCGGAGGAAACACCGCCCGTTTCGGCGGCGGCGGCGTGGCCCGCAGCAGCCGCCACAGCACCGGCAGCAGCAACAGGCCCAGCAGGGCCAACGGCGCGGCGAAGGCGAGGGGCCCCAGGGTCAGCATCGGCCTACACCCGCCCCGACAGGGCCTGGTGCATGGCCAGCACGGTCTGCGCCGGCGACCGGTCCGTGCGGTGGGTCAGCAGCGTCCAGCCCGTTCTGCGCGCCAGTGCGGCCAGCGCCGCACCATGCGCCGCCCAGCGTTTGCGATAGGCCTTGCGGGCTTCCTGCGCGCGACCGAACAGCAAGGCGTCGGTCCCGTCCGGGGCCTCGAAACGGGTGCGGCCCGTATAGGGAAAATCTTCCTCCATCGGATCGACGACGCGCAGCAGAACGCCCTTCGCCTCCAGCGGCGCGAACCGCGCCAGCCGCGCCGCCCAGGTCTCCGGCGGGTCAAGGAAATCGCTGGCCAGCACCGCGACGCCATGGCGCGCCATGCGCGGCGATTCCACCGACAGCATGCCGCCTTCGCCAAGCGCCAGCCGGCGCGAGACGCGCTCAAGCCCGATCTGCCCGGCGCGCGGCGCCAGCGATTCGCCCAGAACCGCCACCCGTTCCCCGCCGCGGGTCAGCAGCGCGGCGATGGCGATCAGGCATACGGCGGCGCGGTCCTGTTTCGTAGGCAGATTACGGGACGAGGAAAACTGCATCGAGGCCGAACCATCGCGCCACAGCCAGACGGTGTTCGCCGCCTCCCACTCGTTCTCGCGCACGAACAGGTGCTGGGTGCGGGCCGACATGCGCCAGTCGATGGCCGCGGCGCCGTCCTCGGGCCGGTGGTGGCGGTATTCCCAGAAGGTCTCGCCGATGCCCGCGCGCCGTCGGCCATGCACGCCCTGCGCGACCGTGGCGGCGATGCGCTCCGCCTCGGCCATCAGGGGCGGGAACGCCGCCGCCGCCGCCTCGCCGGCGCGGCGCAGCGTATCGGCGCGATCTGCTCGCGGGTTCATGCGACCCTTCCTCAGGCGGCCTTGGCCGCCAACCTTGCGATCAGGCTCTCCAGCGTCATGCCGTCGGCACGGGCGGCGAAGGACAGCGCCATGCGGTGTTTCAGCACCGGCTCGGCCAGCGCCGCCACGTCCTCCGTGGAGGGCGCGAGGCGGCCCTGAAGCAGCGCCCGGGCGCGGCAGGCCAGCATCAGCGCCTGTCCGGCGCGCGGGCCGGGACCCCAGGATACGCCGGCGCGCACATCGGCCTCGGCGCTCTCGTCCGGCCGGGCGAGACGAAGCAGGTCCAGAATCGCCTCCAGCACCTTCTCGCCCACCGGCAGGCGGCGGACCAGGGCCTGCATGTTCATCACCTCGGCGGCGTTAAGAACCGGAACCGCTTCGTCCTCCTCGGCGCCGGTGGTGGCCAGCAGGATCTGGCGTTCGGCGTCGCGCGCCGGATAGGGCACGTCGATACGCAGCAGGAAGCGGTCCAGCTGCGCCTCGGGCAGGGGATAGGTGCCTTCCTGCTCGATCGGGTTCTGGGTGGCCAGAACGTGAAACGGTTTCGGCAGGTCGTGGCGCGCGCCGGCTACGGTGACATGGCCTTCCTGCATCGCCTGCAGCAAGGCGGCCTGGGTGCGTGGGCTGGCGCGGTTGATCTCGTCGGCCATCAGCAGGCGGCAGAACACCGGCCCCGGAATGAAGCGGAAGGAGCGCTTGCCGGCGGCCGTCTCCTCCAGCACTTCGCTGCCCAGAATGTCGGCGGGCATCAGGTCGGGCGTGAACTGGACGCGCTTAGTCTCCAGCCCGGTGGCGACGGCGACAGTCTGCACCAGCCGCGTCTTGGCCAGCCCCGGCGCGCCGACCAGCAGCGCGTGGCCGCCGGACAGGATGGCGCCCAGACACAGCTCCACCGCTTCGTCGAGACCGAAGATCACCCGCCCGATACTGGCTTTTACGGCGTCCAGCCGTTCGACCGCTGCGTCGGCCGCTTTCACCAGCGCGGCTTCGTCTTCCTTCGGAGCGTTCATCTTCCTAAGTTCTCCTGCAGTATCAGTCGCCGTGCAGCCCCGCGCGGAGCATGAACGCGGGAGGGCGAGGTGTCCACAATGTCAAGCGGAACAAGCCATGACGCGATGCAGTCGCTGCTCGCCGCCGCCGAAGCGGCGGGTGACGGCCTGCCGCCGGTGGAAAAATGGAATCCGCAGCATTGCGGGGTGATGGACATCGCCATACGCCGCGACGGCTCGTGGTGGCACGAAGGGCGGCGCATCACCCGGCGCAGGCTGGTGAAGCTGTTTTCGCGCATCCTGCGCAAGGAGGATGACGGGCTTCACTATCTGGTGACCCCGGTGGAGAAGGTGGCGGTGAAGGTGGAATGCGCGCCCTTCATCGCCGTGCGGGTGGACCGCGCGGGCGAGGGGCGGGCGCAGCAACTGGTCTTCACCACCAATCTGGACGATTTGACCATCGCCGGGCCGGACCGGCCGATCCGGGTCGAGACCGATCCGCAAACGGGAGAGCCGGCGCCCTTCGTGCGCGTACGCGCGGCGCTGGACGCGCTGATCGCCCGGCCCGCCTTCTACGAACTGGTGGAGATGGCCGAGGAGCGCGACGGCGTTCTGGGCGTGTGGAGCAGCGGCGTGTTTTTCGAGCTTGGGCCGGCGCGATGACCGCGCCGGACGATCTTGTCGCCCGGCTGCGCGCGCGGCTGGACCCGGTGGAGGCCGCATGCCCGCCGCCGGCGCGCGGCGACGGCGATCTGAACGGCGCGCCGGCGCCCACGGGCCGGGCGCTGCGCCCCGCCGCGGTGCTGGCGCCGCTGATCCTGCATGACGGCCCGCCGCGGATGCTGTTCACGGTGCGCGCGCCGCACCTGGCCGCCCATGCCGGACAGATCAGCTTTCCCGGCGGCAGCCTGATCGGCGGGCGCGAAAGCGCCGCCGCGGCGGCCTTGCGCGAAACGCGGGAAGAGATCGGCGTCGATCCCGCTTTCGTGGAGCTGATCGGACGGATAGAGCCTTACGAGACAGTGACCGGGTTCGGCGTCACGCCCTTCGTCGGTGTGCTGAAGCCGGGCTATGTCATCCGCCCCGACCCCGGCGAGGTGGCCGAGGTGTTCGAGGCGCCGTTCGACTATCTGATGGACCCGGCGAACCTGAAGCGCCATGAACGGGACTTCTTCGGCGTGCGGCGCAGTTATTTCGCCGTGCCGTGGGAAGACCGCTATATCTGGGGCGCGACGGCGGGCATGCTGAAGGCGCTGTCGGAACGGCTGACGGACAAGGATTGAGCCGATGCTGCGCGTATTGCTGCTTGAAGTGTCGCTGTTCGCCCTGCCGTTCATCGCCTTTTTCCTGTGGCGGCTGACGCGGCAGATCGCGGTCTCCAACGGTGGCGAGCCGCCGCCGACGCCGTGGGCGGCGCTGGTGATCGCCGGCGGGCTGGCCGCCATCGCCGGCCTGCTGGCCATGGCGCTGTTCACCGTCAACCGCCCGGCGGCGCAGGACCAGATATATGTGCCGCCACGGGTGGAGGACGGCCGGGTGATCCCTGGCCATTTCGTGCCGCGCCCGCAGCCGGAAGCCGAACAGCCCGAACCCGAAGACCCCGAACCCGGCCCGGAAGGATCGCCCGGTTGAGTCTGCGCCTCGACCCGAACCAGCATGAATGGATGACGCGCGCCGCAACGCGCCGGGTGATCGCGGCGCTGGAAGCGGTCCGCAAAGACTCGGCGCGCTTCGTCGGCGGCTGCGTGCGCGATGCGCTGCTCGGCCGGCCGGCGGGCGATATCGACATCGCCACGCCGCTGCGGCCCGAGGCGGCGGCCGAGGCGCTGAAAACAGCCGGCGTCGCCGTGATCCCCACCGGGATAGAGCACGGCACGCTGACGGCGGTGTGCGAGCACCAGCCGTTCGAGATCACCAGCCTGCGCCGCGACGTGTCCACCGACGGCCGCCGGGCGACGGTGACCTTCACCGAAAGCTGGGAAGAAGATTCGGCGCGGCGCGATTTCCGCCTCAACGCTGTTTACGCCGCGCCGGACGGAACGCTTTACGACCCCCAGGGCGGGGTGGCGGACGCGCGCGCCGGGCGCATCGTCTTCATCGGCGATGCGCGGGCGCGGATCAGGGAAGACTATCTGCGAATCCTGCGCTTTTTCCGCTTCTACGCCTGGTTCGGGCGCGGCCAGCCGGACCCGGCGGGGCTTTCAGCCTGCGCCGAGATGGTCTCCGGCCTCGCGCGCCTGTCGGCGGAGCGGGTGTGGAAGGAGATCAAGGCGCTGCTGGCTGCGCCGGACCCGCGACGGGCCATCGAGGCGATGCGCGATTCCGGCGTGCTGGGCCGCACGCTGGGAAACCATCTCGATGCGCCGCGTCTGCTGCGCCTGATCGGGCAGGATGCCGAACATGGCTTCGCCGCCGACCCGCTGCTGCGCTTCGCCGCCCTGTGCGGGCCGCAGGCGGATGCGGACGAAATCGCCGCGCGCCTGCGGCTGTCGAAGGCCGAGCGCACGCGCCTGCATGGCGCGCTGGCGGAAGCGGCGGAGACGGAGCAGGCGGCGCTGGAGCGGGCGATCTACTGCGACGGGCGCGAGGCGGCGGTTGACCGCATCCGCCTCGCCGCCGCGTCGCCCGCGCCGCCGGAAGCATGGCGGGAGGCGCTGGCGCATGCGCAAGCCTGGCCGGTTCCGGAATTTCCGGTGAAGGCGGCGGACCTGATGGCGCGCGGCCATGAGCCGGGCAAGGCGCTGGGTGCGGCGATGAAACGGCTGGAGGCCGAGTGGATCGCCGCGCGCTTCACGCTGTCAAAGGCGGCGCTGCTGGCGCGGGCATGAGGCCCTACGGCCATTTCACCGCCGGCGGCATCGAGGACAGGATGGACTCCACATTGCCGCCGGTCTCCAGCCCGAATTTCGTCCCGCGGTCGTAGAGCAGGTTGAACTCCACATAGCGCCCGCGGCGCACCAGCTGCTCCTCGCGCTCGGCCTCCGTCCAGGCTTCGCCCATGCGGCGGGCGGCGAGGCGCGCATAGATGTCCAGGAACGCCTCGCCGACATCCCTGGTGAAGGCGAAGTCGGCGTCCCAGCCCCCCGAATTGTGGTGGTCGTAGAAAATGCCGCCGACGCCGCGCGGCTCGTTCCGGTGCTTCAGGAAGAAATAGCTGTCGCACCACTCCTTGTATTTCGCATGCAGGTCCGGCCCGTGCGCGTCGCAGACCGCCTTGCAGGCGGCGTGGAAGTCGCGCGCGTCCTCGAAATCCTGGTCGCGCTGGAAATCCAGCACCGGCGTCAGGTCCATGCCGCCGCCGAACCACCAGTCGCGGGTGACGATGAAACGGGTGTTCATATGCACCGCCGGCACGCGCGGATTGCGCGGATGCGCGATCAGCGAGATGCCCGAGGCCCAGAAGCGCGGATCATCACCCGCACCCTTCACCTGCCTGGCGAAGTCCGGGCTCAGCTCGCCGTAAACCGTCGAGACATGCACTCCCGCCTTCTCGAAAAACCGCCCGCGCAGCATGCCGGCCTCGCCGCCGCCCAGATCGGCCGATCCGTCTCCACGCCGCCAGGGTTTCTTCTCGAACCGGCCCGGTTCGCCGGTATAGAGCGCGGGGTCGGCCCGGTCCTCCAGCCGCTCGAAGGCGGTGAAAATCGAATCGCGCAAGCTCTCGAACCAGGCGCGGGCCGTCTGCTTGCGGGCGTTCATGGCGGCGTCGGTCATTACGGTCTCCGGATGCGCGGGCGCAGTGAAAACCCGGCGGCGGCGATTATTCAAGCGCGCCAAGCTGCCGCGACGCTTCGGCGAGCGCGATTGCGGCGCTGACCGCGACGTTCAGCGACCGGGCCTGCGGCCGAATCGGTATCCGCACCCGCGCGCCGGCGGCGTCATGGACGCTGGCTGGAACGCCGGCGCTCTCGCGCCCGAACAGCAGCCGGTCATCGGGGTGGAAGGCGAAATCCCACAATGAATCCGCGCCCCGGGTGGTGAACAGGACGAGCCGCCCCCGCGCCGCCTGCGCGCTGTGAAGGTAGGCGTTCCAGGACGTATGCCGGACAAGGTCCGCGGGCTGTCCGTAATCCATCGCGGCGCGGCGCAGTTTCGCGTCGCTGAGCAGGAATCCGCAGGGCTCGATCACGTCGATGGCCGCGCCGAAACAGGCGGACAGACGCATCGCCGCGCCAAGATTTTGCGGAATATCCGGTTGAAAAAATACCAGCCTCATTCTACAGCCCGGCGTCAGCCAAGCGCGCTTTGCGCCTGCGGCGCCCTGCCGCTGGGACGCTGCGCGCTACGGCGTTACATTGCTGCGCGCTCTCGCCCGCAGAGCGCGCCGCGTCAAGCGGGGAAGTTCCGGCCGCGCCTGCGGCCGGACGTAACAGGAAACACGAAGAGGTCGGCCCGTGACGAAAGCAGCAGCGCAAGCGGACCATGCGGCGGAGCCAACGCGCCGCGACTTCATCCACATCGCCACCGGCGGCATGGCCGTCATCGGCGGCGCCCTGGTGCTGTGGCCGTTCATCGACCAGATGAACCCGGCCGCGGACACGCTGGCGCTGGCCTCGATCCGCATCGACATCTCGCCGATCGCGGAGGGCCAGGAGATCACCGTGATGTGGCGCGGCGGCCCGGTGTTCATCCGCCATCGCAGCGAACGCGAGATCGAGGCGGCCCGCGCCGAGGCGCTGGAGGCCTTGCCCGACCGCCTGGCCCGCAACGACAACCTGCCCGACAACGCCCCGGCGACGGACGAGAACCGCTCCGCCGCCTCCATCGAGGGCGGCAGCGCGGCGTTTCTGATCATGCGCGGCAACTGCACCCACCTGGGCTGCGTGCCGCTGAAGGAGGCCGGGGACTACCACGGCTGGTACTGCCCGTGCCACGGCTCGCACTACGACACGTCGGGCCGCATCCGCCGCGGGCCTGCGCCGGAGAATCTCAGCGTACCGCCTCTGCGGTTCGTGACTGAAACCGAAGTCCAGATCGGCTGAGCGGGGAACGACGACCATGAGCGGACCTTCGACCTACGAACCGAAGACCCCTTTCACCCGCTGGCTGGACGCCCGCCTGCCGATCGTGCGGCTGGGCTGGGACAGCTTCGTCGATTTCCCGACGCCGCGGAACCTGAACTACTGGTGGACCTTCGGCGGCATCCTCGCCGTGTTCCTGATGATCCAGATCATCACCGGCATCGTGCTGGCCATGCACTACGTGCCGCATGTCGACTACGCCTTCGACAGCGTGGAGCGCATCCGCCGTGACGTGAACTATGGCTGGCTGATCCAGGCCATGCACGCCAACGGCGCCAGCTTCATGTTCCTGGCCGTCTACATCCACATGTTCCGGGGGCTCTATTACGGCTCCTACAAGCAACCGCGGGAGCTGCTGTGGATCCTCGGCGTCGTCATCTACATCCTGATGATGGCCGCGGCCTTCATGGGGTATGTGCTGCCCTGGGGCCAGATGTCCTACTGGGGCGCGATGGTGATCACCAACCTGATCGGCGCGTTGCCGCTGGTGGGAGACGCCATCCGCGAATGGCTGTGGGGAGGATTCTCGGTCGGCAACGCCACCCTGAACCGCTTCTTCTCGCTGCACTATCTGATCCCGTTCGTGATCGCCGGCGTGGTGATCCTGCACATCTGGGCGCTGCACGTGCCCGGCAACGGCAATCCGGATGGCGTGGAGGTGAAAGGCAAGGGCGACACCCTGCCGTTCCACCCCTACTACACGGTCAAGGACGCCTTCGCGATCGTGGTGTTCCTGATCCTGTTCGCGGGCTTCGTGTTCTTCGCGCCGAACGTGCTGGGTCACGCCGACAACTTCATCGAGGCCGACCCGCTGATCACCCCGGCGCACATCGTGCCCGAATGGTACCTGCTGCCGTTCTACGCCATCCTGCGCGCCGTGCCCGACAAGCTGGGCGGCGTGCTGCTGATGTTCGGCGCCATCGGCGTGCTGTTCGTGCTGCCCTGGCTGGATACGTCGAAGGTGCGCTCCATGCGCTACCGCCCGCTGGCGCGCTGGTTCTTCGTTTTCTTCGTCATCATCTGCCTGCTGCTGGGCTGGTGCGGCGCGGAGAACCCGGACGACCTGGTGTTCAAGCTGGGCTATGACGCGGCGGGTAACGAGACCGGCTTCAGCTTCCTGTGGCTGGCGCGCATCGGCACCGCCTACTACTTCGCGTATTTCCTGATCATCCTGCCGCTGCTGGGCTTCATCGAGAAACCGAAAGAGCGCCCGGCCAGCATCGAGGCCGCGGTGCTGGGCGACGCCGCGCCGAAGCCGGCGGAATAAGGGGGCGACCATGACCATGCTTCGCATTTTCGCCGCCGCGGCCGCCGCTATCGCCATCACCGGAACCGCGCTGGCCGCCGATCCGGCCCGCAAGCCGGAGCGTCACGACTGGGGCTTCTCCGGCCCGTTCGGCATGTTCGACCGCGCTGCGCTCCAGCGTGGTTTTCAGGTCTACCAGGAAGTCTGCGCCGCCTGTCATGGCTTGCGCCAGCTTTCGTTCCGCCATCTTGGCGACGACGGCGGCCCGTTCCACGATCCGGCCTATCCGAACCCGAACGACAACCCGGTGGTGCGCTACATCGCCGCCCGCTACATGATCGAGGACGGGCCCGACGATGTCGGCGACATGTTCGAGCGCGAGGGCGTGCCCGCCGACCGCTTCCCGTCGCCTTATCCCAATGACGCTGCGGCCCGCGCCTCCAACGGCGGCGCGCTGCCGCCGGACCTGTCGGTGATCGTCAGCGCCCGCGCCGGCGGCGCGGACTATATCCGCTCGCTGCTGCTGGGATATGACTACGATCCGCCGGAGGGGTTCAGCGTCGAGCCGCCGATGCGCTACAACGCCTATTTCCCCGGCGAGCGCATCATGATGGCCAATCCGCTGGTCGAGGGCATGGTCACCTATGCCGACGGCACGGAAGCCAGCGTCGAGCAGATGGCCAATGACGTCACCGAGTTTCTGGCCTGGGCGTCCGACCCGAAGCTGGAGCAACGCCGCAGGATTGGCGGGATGACGCTGATCTTCCTGTTCGTCTTCGCCGGCCTGCTGTGGTTCTCCTACAAGCAGGTCTGGCGCAACGTCGCGCACTAGCGCCGCGGACGGGCTGAAACGAACGCGCCGCCGGGCCGTCCCCGGCGGCGTTTTCATGTCCGCCGCCATCGCCCCTCGACCGCGGGCCGGGGCTGGTGTTGTATGGCCGCTGATCCAGCCGGAGCCTCCGCATGATCCTCGCGCTCGCCGCCGCGCTCAGCCTCGCCGCCGATGCGCCGCGCCCGTCCATCGAATGCTCGGCGCACCTGACCGACGCCGCGGCGCGCCGGACCTGCCTGCAGGACCTGCTGACCACGGCCGAGGCGGCGCTGGCCGCCGCCCACGCCGCCGCGCGCGAGGAGGCCGAGGAGATCGACCTTGAACTGCCGGGCCACGCCCGCGCCGCGCAGCGGCTGGACGCCGCGCAGACGGCGTGGAGCGCCTACGCCGCCGCCGAGTGCGAGCGCCGGGCGGCGCTGCTGATGATCGGCGAGGCGGGCGACGAGGTGCGCCTCGACTGCCGCATATCGCTGGCGCGGGCGCGGGCGGCGGAACTGCGGGACAATTAGGGGGCAAGGGGATTATGCCGCTGGACATCATCAGGAACGCGATCCGCACCATCCCGGACTATCCGAAGCCGGGCATCCAGTTCCGCGACGTCACCACGCTGATGAAGGACGCGCGCGCCTTCCGCGCCGCCATCGACGCCATGGTCCAGCCCTGGGCCGGCGCCAAGATCGACCATGTCGCGGGGGTGGAGGCGCGGGGTTTCATCCTCGGCGGCGCGGTGGCGCACCAGCTCTCCTGCGGCTTCACGCCGGTGCGCAAGCGCGGCAAGCTGCCCCATCGCACGCTGATCGAGGAATACGAGCTGGAATACGGCTCCGACGCGGTGGAGATCCATGTCGACGCGGTGGGCGAGCATGACCGGGTGCTGCTGGTCGACGACCTGGTGGCCACCGGCGGCACGGCGCTGGCGGCGGTGAAGCTGCTGCGCCGGGCGGGGGCCGACGTGGTCGGCGCCGCCTTCGTCATCGACCTGCCGGGCCTTGGCGGCGCGCTGCGGCTGGAGGATGCGGGCGTGCCGGTCTCGTCGCTGGTCAGCTTCGAGGGCGATTGAGCGTTTCCCCCCGTCCTTCGTGGCTCTGCGCCTTTGGCGCATCGCACCTCAGGATGAGGGGAAAGGGGTTGAATCAACCAATACCCTCACCCTGAGGAGTCCCGGCCGTCAGGCCGGGCCACGAAGGGCGAGGGGTCCAGCCCCCTATTCCGGCAGGTCTTCTCCGCGCACGAAGGCGCGCAGATGCGCGCCCTGGCGGACCAGCGACGGTTCGTGGATGTACATCATGTGCCCGGATTCGTAATAGCGCATCACGACGCGGTCGGCGTCGAAGCCCGGCTGCATGAAGGTCAGCTCGGTGCCGAAGAACGGCGTCGCGGCGTCGTAATAGCCGTTGGCGACGAACACGCGCAGGTCGGCGTTCTGGCGCATGGCGCGCGCCAGCCACGGCGCGACATTGGCGTATCCCGTGCGCCCGCCCGCCTGCCCGCCGGCGGTCAGCGACCAGTTCCAGTTCCGCACCCCGCCCAGCGTCACGTACTGCCGGTCGATGGTCACGCCGAGGGTGCGGGTGAAATAGTCCAGCATCGCGGCGGTATAGCCGGCGTCGATGCCATAGGCCGAGGGGTCGTATTCCGGGCTTTCGCCCACCCCGTCCGGCTCGACGCCGCGATAGCGCGTGTCCAGCCGCCCCACCGACACCCCCTCGTCGCGCAGCAATTCGCGCATGAACCGGTTCAGCGGAATGCGCAGGTTGGCGGCGCGCAGCCAGCTTTCGGACAGCCCGGTATAGCGCGCCAGCGCGGCGGCGATGCGCGCCTCCTCCGCCGCGCCCAGCGTCGATCCGCGCGCCAGCGCCGGCAGGTATTCGGACAGCGCGAATTCGCGCACCTCGTCCAGGAACGCCTCGATATCGCCGCCCCAGGGCTCGCGGTCGACCCGGCCGTGATACCAGCCGGTGGCGGCGTAGGTGGGGAACAGGCCGACATGGCCGATGTCATTGCCGGCGTCGGTGGCGGCGTAGCGGAAATCGAGGATCGAGGAGATCAGCCCCACGCCGTTGATCGCCACGTCGGTCCAGCCGCCCTCCAGCTCCTGCAGCAGCGCGGCGATGCGCGTGGTGCCATAGCTTTCGCCGAACAGGTATTTCGGCGAGTTCCAGCGCCGGTGCTCGGTCAGCCATTGCCGGATGAAGGCCGACAGCGACTGCGCGTCCTCGCGCACGCCCCAGAACTCGCTGGTGGGCGCATCGCCCAGCGTGCGGCTCCACCCCGTGCCCACCGGGTCGATGAACACCAGGTCGGCCACGTCGATCAGCGAATGCGGATTGGGAACCACGTCGAACGGCGCCGCGCCGTCGTCGCGCGCGTCGGAGGGCAGCACGACGCGGTACGGCCCGATCACCCCCATGTGCAGCCACAGGCTGGCCGATCCCGGCCCGCCGTTGAACACGAAGGCCACCGGGCGGTTGCGCGCATCGCGCACCCCGTCGGCCAGGTAGGTGGTGTGAAAGATCGCCGCCCGCGGCTCTCCGGCGTCGTTGCGCATGATCATCTCGCCGGCGATGACGCGGTAACGCACGCTGGTCCCGCCGGCGTTGACCTGGCCGCGGCTCTCGAACGCCAGCCCGCCATCCTCGCGCGGTTGCGGCGCGGCGTCCTGGGCGGCGGCGGAGCAGGCGAGCAGCATGCCCGCGGCGGCGGCGGCGATCAGGTGTCTCATGGCGTCATCCCTCCCCGGATGCGGCTGGCCTGGTGCTTTGGGGCGCGAGCCTGACCCGCCCCCGCCCCGCGCGCAAGCGCCGTGCGCGGCGGCGCTCCACTGTCATCCCGGAACACCCTCCTTCCCCTCGATGGGGAAGAGCCTGCCCCGGACTTGATCCGGGGTGGCCGCGAAGCGGCCGGAAGGGGTGTTGGCGAGGCTTCGCCGGACAAGGCTCGCTGACGGCGCGCCGTCACAGCGTTTCACCATCCACCATAGCGCAGATCACCCCTCCCCCGCCCTTCGGGCGGACCCTCCCCATCGAGGGGAGGGAGGGTTCGAAACCTGCGACGCAGAGCGCCGCCTCGACGGCCAGCGCGTCGCGCACATGCCCCCGATCCCGGAAAACCGCTCCATGCACCCATTATACCCCCGCCGCAGGGGGGTGAGGATAAATTGGCCGCAAGGCCCGGCGGCGCTGATGATCCTGCGCGGATAACTCCCGCCTTCCCCCTCGACGGGGCGGTGAGCCGGGCCGTTGCGCTCAATCCTCCCTTTGTGGGGGAGAGCCCGCTCCGGCCTTGAGCCGGGGCGACCCGATGGTCCGGAGGGGTGATTCGCGAGAAATTTCTGTTGAAGCTTTCTCCCGAATCAGGCCAGAGCTTAACAAACCCTATATCTGGTGTTGCGCCCGCAGAAAACCCTGCTATATGGTAGGTTGCGATGGTCGCTTTAGCAGTCTTGACCGTTGGCTGCTAATCGGCTCTCGTGTAAGCGACGGCGCATAAGGAAAAGCCGTCGAAGGGCTTGCTCCCCTCCGACGGCTTCAATTTGCGCTCCGGTAATACCGGTGAAGGGCACCGGGCGGATCAGCGCAGTAGCATCGCGTAATTTCGCGAAAAAGCTGACCGCGTCAAGCCCTCCACCTTCATTACGCCGTGATGGAGGGCTTTATGCCACCTGATACTACACCTTTAGATGAGTTCCTTATCGACGTCGCAACGTACCTTGAGCCGAGCGATCGGGACAGGGCTGTCGCCGAGAACAGGTACCGACTTTTGAAAGATGTTCTCGATCGTCCCACAAGCCCGTTTCGCGACCTGCTGAACCAAGATGGTGCCCTGATTTATGCACAAGGCTCAGTTGCTACCAGCACAGTAATCATTAACGGGGCTGACGCTGACCGCTTCGACGTTGATGCGATTGTCCAGTGTCGGTTTCCGCTTGATTGGACACCTGAATACGCTCTTGATCAGCTTTATGAGGTGCTGAAAAATTTTCCGGGTGCGGAGGAGGTTGAGCGTTGCACACGTTGCGTCCAGATTCGCTTCGCCTTCATGCACCTGGATGTAACGTTGCTGGATCGCAACGGGCCGTTTCACATCAATCACGCAGGCGAGATTTTTCATTCTCCGGATGATGGAGGGGCATATAGGGTTCCCGCCAATCCGTATGGTTTCGGGGTCTGGTTTCGTGAGAACGCAGGCACCCCTGCCCGGGATTTCATCCAGCGCCTTGATGAGCGGCGCAAAATTTTTGTTGTGGACCGGCTCGTAAGTGCTGAGGCCGAGCGGGCCATCTTGGCCGATGCCGAACAAGAGGATTTGCCGGCTTTCTTGCCGGCGCGCCTAGACACTCCGAAGGCCCTCAGCCTGAAATTGCTCAAGCGGTTCTTGAACCTTCAATACGCTGATCTTGATCGCAAACGACCACCATCGATCTATCTCGCAAGGGTGTGCGGAGATGTTTCCGAGGTTCGGGGCCTCACCCAACAGCTGATCGCGCTTGCCATGAACATCGAGAGCAGGCTTCAAACCGCAATCACCGCAAGACGGAAGGTTCACGAAGTGAACCCCACTTACGAGCCTGACGTGATAACGGATCGCTGGCCGCAGTCGATTGGAGACATGGAGGTTCTAGCAGGCCGACTCCATCACTTGGTCGATTCCCTGAACGCTGCGTCTCATCTGTCGCTCAAGGGTATCGTTGAGGTGCTTGAAGAGCTTTTTGGTGAGACGGTCGGCGAGCATGTACGCAAGCTCATAAAGGAGTCCAGCCAGAACCGCGATGGGAAGAATTTCCCTTATATCGCTGTCGGCACTGGCGCAGTCTCTCAACTTCCTCCTTCCGATAGCGTGAGCCGGTACCGCCAACCTCCACCCCATAATTTTCACTGTGGGTGGAAAAAGAAATGACCCGCATACGCACAGCCGCTAGCCAGGTTGCGCGAATGAAACGGTTCTGGCCCGGCTTCGTACTCGTTACGAAAGGGCCAGAACATTATCAATGGGTTGGAGAGATCCGGCCTATTGCGGTGACGTACCGTGTGCTGGTTGATTGGAGCCTTGGAGAGGCGCCGAACGTGTCAATGTTGTCGCCCAAGCTGAAGCCGAGAGCGGGTGAACATTTTATCGATATTCCACATCTCAACCTTAATGTAGATCGACCTGAAAGATCAGCGTTTTGTCTTTTTGATCCGAACAACAACGAGTGGGACACGAGCAAGTTCATTGCTGATACCACTGTGCCGTGGGCTGCTGAATGGTTGTGGCGGTATGAGCAATGGCACCTTCTTGGCGCATGGATCGGCAGTGGCGTGGGCCCAGAAACTTTTCGCGAAGTTCTCCAAGCGGAAAAACTAAAGAAGGTAGAGAGTGATGGCCGGTAATGTTCGACCCATTGGTAGGCGCGAAGCGGGGATTTTACAAAAAGAACGCGAAAAATTGAATTTTCATAATAGTAAAGATTTTAAAATACTTAGTTTGGATGGGGGCGGTATAAAAGGTTTATACACAAGTGCTTTTTTGCAACATATGGAAAATTCGTTATCTAGCAGTGAATCAATATCGGATTATTTTGATCTAATTGCCGGAACATCTACCGGGGGAATTATCGCGCTAGCTTTGGCGGCTGGAGTGCCCGCTAGCGATGTGCATGATTTATACACCCATAATGGAAAGAAAATATTTAAACCACAATCGCTCGGAATCTTTAAACCAAAGTGCAGCGCTCAAGCTTTGGTAGAGATTTTAAAAAGTAAACTACAAGGTAAAAAACTACGTGATGTTCAATCTAGATTGTGCATACCTAGCGCAAATCATTTAACGGGTGAGAATGTGATATTTAAAACGCCGCACCATCCTGATTATATTAAAGACGCACAGGTGTGGGTGTTGGATGTAGCGCTTGCTACGTCTGCAGCCCCAACATTTTTGCCGGCCCATCAAATAGGAAAAGATCGTTTTCTTGATGGAGCCGTGGTAGCTAATAACCCTGTTATGGTTGCATTGGTTGATGCGCTTTCTTGCTTTAATATTGAAAGAAGACAAATAAAAATTCTCTCCATATCTCCGGGGGAGGCAGTGCCTGAGGTTAGTGTATCAAAGAGCTTAGGGGGAATGGCGATGTGGCTTACTGCTTATAAGCACTTTGTGTTTCACGGGAGTAAGAATGCGGATGGGCAAGCGGGTTTGCTGATCGGACGGGACCGGCTTTACAGGTACATGCCACCTGATCACCATCGAAATATAAACATGGATGACTATCGTCGCTCATTAGCGACACTGGCTGAGTTCGGGGCAATTGATGCTGAAGCAGCAAAGGATGAATTGCTAACTGAGTTCTTCTCGCAAAAAACTGAAAAGCCAGTGTTTTTTCACTAAACCTCTTGCCCGACCGCTAGAGTCCGCCTCGGACACGGGGCTTACGCCTTACCGCCCTCCAGCTCCCTAATTTCATCCCTCAGCCGCGCCGCCTCCTCGAATTCCAGGTTCGCCGCGGCGGTGCGCATCTGTTTTTCAAGCTCCGCGATTACGGCGGCCATATTACCACCCGCAGCATTCAACATCTGTTCGCGGTCTTCAAGGCGTTTTCTTTCCCTGCCGCGCGCCTGGCCGCGGCGGGCGCGGGCGGTCTCCTCCATCACGCCTTGCAGGATGTCTGAGACGCCGCGGGTGATGGTGCGCGGGGTGACGCCATGGGCTTTGTTATGGGCGGTCTGCTTGTCGCGGCGGCGCGCGGTTTCGTCCATCGCGCGCTGCATGGAGCCGGTGATCACGTCGCCATAGAGGATCACCCGGCTTTCGGCGTTGCGGGCCGCGCGGCCGATGGTCTGGATCAGGCTGGTCTCGCTGCGCAGGAAGCCTTCCTTGTCGGCGTCGAGAATGGCCACCAGCCCGCATTCGGGAATATCCAGCCCCTCGCGCAGCAGGTTGATGCCCACCAGCACGTCATAGGCGCCCAGGCGCAGATCGCGGATCAGCTCTATGCGCTCCACCGTGTCGACGTCCGAATGCATGTAGCGCACGCGCAGGCCCTGTTCGTGCATGTATTCGGTCAGATCCTCGGCCATGCGCTTGGTCAGCGTGGTGACCAGCGCGCGCATTCCCGCCGCCGCCACGGCGCGGCATTCGGCGATCACGTCGTCGACCTGGCTCGCCCCGCCCTTGCTGACCGGGCGCACCTCCACCGGCGGATCGACCAGGCCCGTGGGGCGGATCACCTGTTCGACGAACACGCCGCCGGTTCGCCCCAGCTCCCACGGCCCGGGCGTGGCCGAAACGCACACGGTCTGCGGCCGCATGGCGTCCCATTCGCTGAATTTCAGGGGCCGGTTGTCGAGGCAGCTCGGCAGGCGGAAGCCATAATCGGCCAGGGTTTTCTTGCGGCTGTAGTCGCCCTTGTACATGGCGCCGAGCTGCGGGATCGTCACATGGCTCTCGTCGACGAAGACCAGCGCGTTTTCGGGCAGGTATTCGAACAGCGTGGGGGGCGGATCGCCGGCGCGGCGCCCGGTGAGATAGCGCGAATAATTCTCGATGCCGGGGCAGACGCCCGCAGCGGCCAGCATTTCGAGGTCAAACTCCGTGCGCTGGGCCAGGCGCTGGGCCTCCAGCAGTTTGCCGTCGCGCTCCAGCGCCGCCAGGCGGCCCTTCAGTTCGGCCTTGATGGCCTCTATGGCCTGGGTCAGCGTCGGCCGCGGGGTGACATAGTGCGAATTGGCGTAGACGCGCACGCTCTCCAGCGCCGCCATGGTGCGGCCGGTGAGGGGGTCGAACTCATTGATGCTCTCGATCTCGTCGCCGAAAAAGCCGACGCGCCAGGCGCGGTCGGAATAGTGGGCGGGGAAAATCTCCAGCACGTCGCCGCGCAGGCGGAAGGCGCCGCGGGCGAAGGCCGCGTCATTGCGCTGGTATTGCAGGGCGGCCAGCTCTTTCGCCACCGCGCGCGGGTCGGCCCGCTCGCCGGTTTTCAGGTCCAGCGTCATCGCCGTGTAGGTCTCGACCGCGCCGATGCCGTAAATGCACGAGACGCTGGCGACGATGATCACGTCGTCACGCTCCAGTATCGCGCGCGTGGCGGCGTGGCGCATGCGGTCGATGGCTTCGTTGATCGAGCTGTCCTTCTCGATATAGGTGTCGGTGCGCGGCACATAGGCCTCGGGCTGGTAATAGTCGTAGTAGGAGACGAAGTACTCGACCGAGTTTTCCGGGAAGAAGGATTTGAACTCTCCGTAAAGCTGCGCCGCCAGGGTCTTGTTCGGGGCCAGGATCAGCGCCGGCCTTTGCAGCCGCTCGATGACCCTGGCCATGGTGAAGGTCTTGCCCGTGCCCGTGGCGCCCAGCAGCACCTGGTCGCGCTCGCCGGCCTCGATCCCGCTCACCAGTTCCGGGATCGCCGTCACCTGGTCGCCGGTCGGTTCATAGTCCGAAACGCAGACGAACCGGCGCCCGCCCTCGGATTTTTCCGGGCGGGTGGGGCGATGGGGGGTCCAGACGTGACCGGAAGGGGGGGTCAAGGGTGATAAATCATCCAGCGTGAAATGAGCCGGAGGTGAAGTTAGATCGTCTTTGGTGAGCCGCGCCATGCCCGCTGCATAGCGCGCCTGCGCCCGGGTTTCCAGTTTGTTCCGCAAGGGGTTGGCGGTTTTCAACGCTTGGTTAAGGCTGGCGGGCGCAAGTTGCCGTCAGGGCTGGGGACCGGACCGGGATTGCAGATGAGCGGCAGCTTCGACCGCGTGCGGGTGCTTGTGCTGGAAGACAATCAGCACATGTCCGCCATCCTGCGCACCATCCTGCAGGGCTTCGGCGTCCGCACCGTCGTCGAGGCCCGCGACGCCGCCGATGCCTTTGAAATGATGCGCGAAGTCAACCCGGACATCGCCCTGGTCGACTACCAGCTCGGCGACGTCAACGGGCTGGAGTTCACGCGCCTGGTGCGCAATTCGCCCGACAGCCCCAACAAATATCTGCCGATCATCATGGTCACCGGCCATACCGACCGCGCCCGCGTCATCGAGGCGATCAACGCCGGCGTCAACGAATACCTGGCCAAGCCGGTCAAGCCGGTGGACCTCTACGCCCGCCTGCTGGCGCTGATCGAGCGGCCGCGGCGCTTCCTGAAGGCGCCCGGCTATTTCGGCCCCGACCGCCGGCGGCGGCAGGACCCGCGCTATCAGGGCCCCTGGCGCCGCGCCGGGGACCAGGAGCGCCTCAATGCCGGCGCCGCGGAGGACGAAGGCCCGCCGGACCTGAAAGAGCGGCTGGGGTAGGGCTTACCCCGCCGCCTTCAGCAGCGCATCGACATCGGCCTGTTCCGTCGTCCAGCTGGCCACGAAGCGCGCCGAGCCGTCCGGCCAGCCGTAGAAGCCGGCGCCCGCCGCCTTCAGGCGCGCGGCGAGGGTTTCCGGCAGGCGCACGAACACCTCGTTGCCGTCAACGGGATGGGCGAGGGAGGCGCCCGGCAGCGCGCACAGCCCTTCGGCCAGGGCGCGCGCCATGGCGTTGGCCTGCGCGGCCAGCGTCAGCCACAGCCCGTCTTCCAGCCAGGCGTCGAACTGCGCGGCGATGAAGCGCATCTTGGCGGCCATCTGGCCGGCGCGCTTCTGGCGGATCTGCAATTCCGCGAACCGCTCCATGGCGGCGGGGAACAGGATCACCGCCTCGGCCATCGCCGCGCCGCCCTTGGTGGCGCCGAGGCTGAGCGCGTCCGCCCCCGCCCGCCAGGTCAGGTCCGCCGGGCTGGCGCCGGTCGCCGCCACGGCGTTGGCGAAGCGCGCGCCGTCGATGTGAACACTCATGCCATGGCGGTTCGCGGCCGCGGCGCGTTCGGCGGTCTCGGCGGGGCTATAGGCGCAGCCGGCCTCGTTGAGATTGGACAGCGACAGCACTCGCGGCGGGCTGGCGTGGACGAAGTCCTGCGGCCATTGCGCCAGCGCGTCTTCCAGCGCGCCCATGGCGATCTTGCCGTGTTCGCCGGGCAGGGCGATCAGCTTCGCCCCGCCGGTGAAGAATTCCGGCGCCCCGCGCTCGTCGCGGTGGATATGCGCCTCGTCATGGCAGAGCACGGCCCCGTGCGCCGGGCACAAAGCGGACAGGGCGAGCGCGTTGGCCGCCGTGCCGGAACTGGCGAACAGCAGTTTCAGATCGGTCTCGAAAATCTCCTTCAGCCGCGCCTCGACGCGGGCGGAGAGGGCGTCGGCCCCATAGCTGGGCGCATAGCCGGTATTGGCTCTCGCCATCGCCTCGATCACGGCCGGGTGCGCGGGCGCGGTGGTGTCGGACAGGAAGTTCATGGCGAGGAGGGGAGCCGCAAGCGGGCCCGCCGTCAATCCCCGAAGGCGGGGTCCGGGCGCGTCGCCGGCAGGCTTTCGCGGTCGGCGGCGCCGAGGCCGGGATGGCGGCGCTGCGACAGGGTGACGACGCCGCCGGGGTCGGGCGTGCGCACCCCGAAACGGGCGCGGATTCCGGCGACGTCAATGGGGCCGAGACCGGCCTCGGAAAGGGTCTGCGGGCCAATGGGAGCGGCCAGGTTCGCGGCGGCGCGCGCCTGCTGCGGACAGACGCCGGTGCGCGCGAAACGCTCCGGATCGCCCGGGCATTGCAGCGCGTGCAACAGCGACCGCGTCCCGGGCGCCAGCGGGTAGACGTCCGCGCCTTCCGGCGCAGGGCCGGCGGCCGGTTCCGGCGCGCCGGACCGGGCGGAAACCGGCGCCGCCGGGGGCGCAGATTCCAACCGTCTTTCCGCTCCATCTTCCACCCCCCCTTCCATCCTGTCTTCATCCTCCTGCAACGGCGTCTCCACCCCCTCTTCCATCACCACCCGGTCTGTCACGGGCCCGATTTCCGGTTCCGGCGCCGGTTCGGGGAGCGAAACCAGCGTCACGCTCACCGCCCGCGGCGCCGGCGCGGCGGACGGGCGCGGTGATAAAATCATCAGCGCGAACAGCGCGAGATGGAGGGCGAGCGCCAGCGCGAAAGCGGCGACGCGGCGGCCGGGGGCGGACTGCATCCAGTGTCGAAGCGTCATGGCGCCCGCGATCGCTGATTCCGGCCCCCGCCGGGTTCGGCCTTACAAGACAAATGCCGGAAAAACCAGTAGCTTCGCGCCATGGGTGACGCCGCCGGATATTCCGGAGCGCTGTTGATGAAGAAGCTGGGGGCGAAGCCCGGCGCGGCGGCGCTTTACGTCGCGGTTCCGGAAACCATCGCCCCCCTGCACGCCTATGCGGACTGGGGCGTGCTGCACCGCGCGGATTCCGCCGCCGCCGCGCCCGGCGGCCCGTTCGATTTCATCCATGTGTTCGAGACGGAGGCCCCGGCGCTGGCCGCGGCGCTGCCGGCGCTGAAACGGCGGCTGTCGCCAGCCGGGATGATCTGGGCGTCCTGGCCGAAGAAGGCGGCGAAGGTTCCGACGACGCTGGGCGAGGACGCGATCCGCGCCATGGCGCTGGGCGCCGGCCTGGTGGACGTGAAGGTGTGCGCGGTGGACGCCGTCTGGTCCGGCCTGAAACTGGTGATCCCGGTGAAGGACCGGCCGGAAGGGGCGGGGTCCGCTCCGTAGCCATCCCAAATCAGAAACCGCTTGGTCCCAATTTGGGACTATGATAGGGTCTCCCCTAATGCGGATTATCGCGCTTGGCACACTGAAAGCGTTTCTGAGCAGCGAGCCCGCTTTCGCTGACGCGCACGAACCTGTGATGGCGTGGCATCGTCAGGTGCTTCGCGCCGATTGGGCGTCGCCGGCGGAACTCAAACGGGACATCCGCAGCGCCAGCATTCTCAAGGATGGCCGGGCCGTGTTCAACATCGCCGGCAACAAGTACCGCATCGTGGTGTGGATCAACTATCCCTACCGCGTCGTCTATATCCGGTTCATCGGCACGCATCGCCAGTACGACCGGATCGACGCGCAAACGATATGAGGAGAGGAACGATGGACGTGACGCCGATCAAGACCAAACGCGATCATGCCCGTGCGCTCAGGGAGATCGAACGTCTCATGGACGCCCGGCCCGATACGCCGGAGGGCGACCGGCTGGACGTGCTCGTCACCCTGGTCGAAGCGTGGGAGGCGAAACACTATCGGATCGGCTTTCCCGATCCCGTCGAAGCCATCAAGTATCACATGGAGAACCAGGCCCTGAAGCCCAAGGACCTGATTCCGTATATCGGCAGCCGCAACCGCGTCTACGAAGTGCTCAACCGCAAGCGGCCGCTGACGCTCAAAATGGTCTGGCGGCTGCATCAGGGCCTCGGCATCCCCGCCGAATCCCTGATCAAGGCGCCGGAGGAACAGGCGGCCTGACAGGGGCGCCATGGCGCTGGGCGCCGGCCTGGTGGACGTGAAGGTGTGCGCGGTGGACGCCGTCTGGTCGGGCCTGAAACTGGTGATCCCGGTGAAGGACCGGCCGGAAGGGCAGCGCACACGTCCATAAGGCGGGCGCTGCTGCATCCGCATGTTCGGCGCACCATCCGCCGCGGAGCCTGTCCCGGACGCGGGCATGGCCCGCGATCCGGGAACCCGGCGCCCGGCGTTCGCCGGGGATTCGATCCCCCGGATCGAATCCTGATCCGGCTCACCCTGCAGACCGATCCCGTCCTCTACGCCGACCAGATGAACCTCTATGCCTATGTCGGGAACAATCCGCTCAATGCGACGGACCCGAGCGGGATGTGCGAAGCTGGAACACCGAACTGTCCCGAGCCGGGGCAGCGGCAAAAAGAATACGAAGAATCACAAAGACAAGAACAAAATCAAAACCCCATATCTCAAGTAGTTAGCGCAGTTTCAGACTTTATTGCAAATTATAATACAATGGTTGAGCATAATTTTATTGGAGCTGATAAGTATTATCACTGTGCTGCAAATTGTGAGGCTGCACAAAGGGGAGAAATTGGTGAGAGTGTCGCAAATGTTATCTCCGATGCAAGAGAAGTATCCGATGTAATGAGAGAAATTATCGATCAAACTCTTGGGCGATCCGACAATGATTTTAGCGAATACATCCAAGATGCTCGCGAGGATCTGGAGGCTAATGAGTTTGGGAGGGCGGCCCCTCATCAGCCAGGGTTTCAAAGCTGCCGAGTTTCGTGTATGCATTATTGGCCGTCGCCACAACATAATCCACGGACGCCAAACGAAAGTAGAAGGTATTGAGGCAGGGTTATGAAGAGAATAACACATAAAAGCGCTATACATATAATAATCGTTATCGTGTGCACAATAATTATAGTTGTTTCTTTTGTGAGAATTGGCAGATGGCTTGAGGTTGACAAATGTTACAATTTGGGGGGGTACTGGGACAGAATTAATAATGTTTGTGTAAGGGAATAATCTAAACTATGTGTGCGAGTTTTTTTATTATTAGTGCTGCCAGATTGAACTATCTGCGAGCATGGCGCGGCGTTCACGCGCAGCTATGCGATCAACTATTCGGAAAACCCGAACTGCCCGACTTGCGACCTCGACCAGGTGCAGGGGTTCACCACCACCGGCGGGCTGACCAATTCGATGGCGTATCTCTACGACGCCAACGGCAATCTCTCCAACACGCCGTGGACGCTCTACATCCACGGCGATTGTCCGATTGCGCGTCCTCGCCCCGGCGGGGCCGGGGCTGCGGGCGCCGCGGGCGCAACCGGCTGACCACCATCGGCTCCTTCCTGCGCGGCGGGGGCTGGAGCCCGCCCACGGACGCCTGGGCGAGCTGGTCAATGCGCGGAGCCTGTCCCCGGGCCGGCCTCCGGCCGGACCCGGTTCCCGGTCCGCCGGTCACACGCGGCGCGGTTTCTGCTCCGGCTCGCGCCGGGTCTCGAACAGCGAGAACGCCTTTTCGGACCGGGTGCGGTTCAGCGCCGTCCACAGCGGCGGCGCGGCTGAAGGCGCTCCCGGGGCGGGAGGATTGGCGGGTTTGGAGCGGCCGAACATCATTCGGCCTCCGCGGCGGGCGGGTCGCTGTACAGCGAGCGGCTGCGCTCCAGGCCGTCGGCGAACAGGAACCAGCTGGCGGCGAAGATCGCCAGCGCCAGCAGGATCCCGGCCCAGCCGCCGGCGCCCGATTGCGGCGAAGTGTGAATCAGCGAGCTCATGTCCGTCCCCTTTTTCGAATGTTTGCGTCCCTTCATGGCGCGCTTCCCTCCCCGGATGCGGCCTTGCCTGAGCAGGCGTTAACCACGCTGGCGGCGGAAACGGGCCGGTGATGGGCGCGTTTGCGGCGATTGCGGGATCAATTGCGGCGAAGCCGCGGCGCGCCCGGCTTGGCGGCGCGCGGGGGCGGGGCTAGGGTTCGCGCCATCCGCTGCGCCGTGATTTCCGGGAGCCGATTCGCCATGCCGTTCACGCCCTCCGCCGCGCTTGCCCGCGTGCAGCCCTCGGCCACGCTGGCCGTCACCCAGAAGGCGCGGGAGCTGAAGGCCGCGGGCAAGGACGTGATCGGCCTCGGCGCCGGCGAGCCGGATTTCGACACCCCGGAGCATGTCAAACAGGCGGCGATAGACGCCATCCGCCGCGGCGAGACCAAGTACACCGCCGTCGACGGCATCGCCGAGTTGAAGGACGCCGTCGTCCGCAAGTTCAAACGCGAGAACGGGCTGGACTACGCCCCGGCGCAGATCAGCGTCGCCCCCGGCGGCAAGGCGGTGATCTTCAACGCCTTCGCGGCGACGCTGAACCTCGGCGACGAGGTGGTGATCCCGGCGCCCTACTGGGTGTCCTACCCCGACATGGCGCGGCTGTGCGGCGGCGAGGCGGTGATCGCCCCGGCGCGCCGCGAGGACGGCTACAGGCTGCGCCCGGAAACGCTGGCCGCGGCGATCACGCCGCGCACGAAATGGGTGTTGCTGAACTCGCCGTCCAACCCCACCGGCGCGGCCTATTCGGCGGCGGAGCTGAAGGCGCTGGCCGCGGTGCTGCTGGACCATCCGCAGGTCATGGCGCTGACCGACGATATGTACGAACACATCGTCTATGACGGTTTCGCCTTCGCCACCCTGGCGCAGGTGGAGCCGCGGCTTTACGGCCGCACCCTGACCGTCAACGGCGTGTCGAAGGCGTTCGCCATGACCGGCTGGCGCATCGGCTACGCCGGCGGGCCGGAGCCGCTGATCGCCGCCATGCGCAAGGTGATGGGGCAGACCACCTCCAATCCCTGTTCGGTCAGCCAGTGGGCCGCCGCCGCGGCGCTGGACGGGCCGCTGGACTTCCTGCCGGCGCGCAATGCCGCCTTCAAGCGCCGGCGCGACCGGCTGCACGCCGACGTCAATTCCGCCCCCGGCCTGTCGGCGCCGATGCCGGAAGGGGCGTTCTATCTCTACGCCGACTGTTCGGGCGCCATCGGCAAGACCGCGCCGGGGGGCGCGAAGATCGCAACCGATCTCGATTTCTGCGCCGCGCTGCTGGAGGCAGAGGGCGTCGCCGTGGTGCCGGGAACCGCGTTCGGCGCGCCGCCGGCCTTTCGCATGTCCTACGCCACCGATGATGACTCGCTTATCGAGGCGGGGCGGCGCATCATCCGCTTCTGTGAGGCGCTGGGCTGATATAGGTTTGCGCTATGGGCGGGCCTGAAAACATCTATTTGCTTCATGCGCGGCGCCTCCCCATCTTGCGGGGCAGGGAAAGGAGCCCGTCATGAGCATCAATATGGGCCTGTCGCAGGCGCAGCGCGAGGAAATGGCCGCGGCCGTCACCGCGGTGCTGGCCGACACCTATGCGCTGTATTTCAAGACCCACGCCTATCACTGGAACGTCACCGGGCCGCGCTTTCACGACCTGCACCTGCTGTTCGAGACCCAGTATAACGAGCTGTGGACGGCGACCGACGTGATCGCCGAACGCATTCGCGCCCTGGGCGTGAAGGCCCCCGGCTCCTACGCCGAGATGGACAAGCATTCGACCATCAAGTTCGACGCGGCGCCGGACGCCGACGCCATGGTCGCCGATCTGCTGGCTGGCCACGAACAGGTGGTCAAGACCGCGCGCAAGGCGCTGGAGCTGGCCGGCAAACATGGCGATGAGGCGACGGCGGACCTGCTGGCCCCGCGCATCAGCGCCCATGAAAAGACCGCTTGGATGCTGCGCGCCACGCTGGGCGGGTGAGGGGGTATGGGCGTGCTCCGGCGCTGGCGGGCGGCACAATGGGATGTTCATGTGGTGTGGTGAGAACAATTATTACGATGCGTGAGCATTGAGGCTTTAGTGAGAGGATCAAGGGCGTGTTCGCAAATCAAGGCCAGTTATAGGTGATAGCTCATTAAATAAAATTTCAGCCTTATGCATATCCATAACAAAAAATTCTTTGCCCAACGATGTGGCTCCGAATTGGTCAACAGCACGAAGTTTGAATTGTATTTCTGCTTCTGCTGCGTCGTTACGGTTAGAAAATTTTGCTGTTCTTTTAATTTTCCATCCAATAATTGAAGTCTGCGGAAAGCTTAAGTTTAATGCTTTCAGGCGGTTTTTGATATCACCGCTGATGCCGATTTTTATGAGACCCGCGCCTATAGGAACGGTATGACCAACTAATAAATCTGCTGCTTCCGGGAATTGAGCCAAATAGAGTGCATGTGGTTTGTCGCGAGTCTCATACGAGCGGTCCCCAAAGGCTGCAAAGATCCCCTTTGAGGGGTTAAGAGACGATGCAATAAAATCCTCTTCTGATGGTTTATTTTCTTCAACATTTATAGGTTTTTCGCCGTACACATTCGTTTCAACGAATGGGACTTTTTCCAGCAGCCAACGAGCTTCGTCGGGCGTGAGCCAAGTGCCGAAACGCGCAATGTACCTGCCTTTACTGGAGTCGTAGCTTTTCGGGAAAACTTGCTTGACGTCCAGCGTGTGTTTTGTCCGCCAAGCGCGCCGAACAGGCATAGCATGGCGCCACTTTTCGTGTCGCCCGAGTTGGATAGTTTCTTCTTTTTTTGCATCAGAAATTCTATCCCATGAATCAATTGGAAGGCGCTCAACTTCGAGAACGCCCAAAAGATGATGCACGAGCTTGCTGTCAGTCTCTGGACTCGCAGCGCCATATATACAAACCAGTTGGCGCTGACCGATCAGTGAGAATAGGCGGTCACGATCAAGTGGGTCAGTAAAGCCAAAGGCTCCCCACTCTTCAGGGTCAAAGCCCCAGAAACCAGTCAGCCAGACCGGTGATGAAGCATCAAGGCTCATAAGAACACTCGCTACTCTGGCCTGCGCCAGCTTGGATCACACGTGCTTAACCTAGCTCCGCCACCTTTTCGAAGTCTACCTAGTTGAATGACCTGACTCCATTTTTGAAGTTTGGCGGCGCGCTGCGGGGTTTTTGCTGGTCCGCAAAAAGAAAATGCGCCGGACCTTAGGGGAGGAGAAAGGTCCGGCGCAGTCTTGCATACGCGTTCGGGGAGGAGACGGGTATGCGAACTCGCAAAGGGGTCACGAAACGTGTCGTCGTCTCGTCAAACACCCATATGGGTTAGACCCCGTGAAAATACCAGACCCTGGCGTGCAATTCCGATATGCAAAATCGCCGCACTCCAGGCGCTTGAAATCGCTCAGCTTTCCCAGCGCCGGGCCTCGGAGACCAGGAAGTCGCGAAACACGGTGACGCGCTGCGAGCCTTTCAGCTCCTCCGGGTAGACGAAGAACACCTCGAACTCCGGCCCGTCCACCTCCGGCAGCACGCGGGTCAGGCGCTCGTTCTCGCGCGCCACATAGTCCGGCAGGCCGGCGACGCCCAGCCCCGCCTCCGCCGCCTTCAGCACGCCATAGATGGTGTTGGCCTCCACCACCGCCGGGCGCGGCGGCGCGCCCTGCGGCCGGCCGATGCGCGCCGCCCAGTCGAGATTGGGGATCGGGGCCAGGTGCGGCGGGCCGTAATGGATGATGGCGTGATCGTCGAGGTCCGCCGCGGTTTTCGGAATCCCGGCGCGGGCGAGATAGGCGCGGCTGGCGTAAAGATGCTGGCGCACCGTCATCAGCTTGCGCTGCACCAGGTCGTTCTGTTTCGACGGCCAGGGGCGGATGGCGCAGTCGGCCTCCAGCCCGGCCACGTCCAGCTCGCGGTCGTCCAGCAGAAGTTTAATACGGATGTCGGGATAGGCGGCGTGAAAGCTGGCCAGCCGCGCCGCCAGCCAGATCGCGCCCAGCGCCGTCGGCGCGGTGACGCGCAGGTCGCCGGCCGGTTTGTCCTGGTTGTCCTGCACCATCGCCTCGGCCAGCGCGATGCGCCCCGCCACGTCGTGCGCGGCCTTGAACAGCAGCCGCCCGGCCTCGGTGGGCATCAGGCCGCGGGCGTGGCGGTGGAACAGCATCACGCCCAACTCCTCCTCCAGCGCCGCGATCTGGCGGCTGACGGCGGATTGCGACAGGCCCAGCGCCTCGGCGGCGCCGGTCAGCGAACCGGCCTCGGCGGCGGCGTGAAAGGTCTTCAGCTTGTCCCAGTCCATGAGTCGCATCCGGCTTGCGTCGGGCCGGATGTGGCGGCGCCCGCCGCCCGGGTCAAGCGAAACCGGGGTCTTGCAATGCCGGGCGCGCAGGCGCACATTTTCCTTTGCGGAGACGATCCGCGGCCGCGCGCCATTGTGACGCGACATCGGCCAACACGTTCATTCGGACATTCGCGCCATGCGCATCAGACTCTTCATCGCCCCGCTGGCGTCGCTCGCGGTGATTCTGGCGGGCTATCTCTATGTCGACATCACCGAGGACGGCGTGCTGGGCAGTGCCTACGCCACCTCCAAGACCGCCGTCAGGGTTCCGGCGCCGGCGCCAGCGGCCGAACCCGCGCCCGCCGCAGAGCTGACGGAGCCGGCTCCGGACGCCGTGCCGGACGAGACGGAAGACGAGGACGCCGTGACGGCCGAGCCTGACGCCGAGGCGGCGCCGGGGCGTTAGACTCTATCGCTATTCATGTTTTGGGCGCTGTCGCGCTTTCGGGATTCCCTCGTCCTTCGTGGCTCGCCCCTGCGGGGCTCGCACCTCAGGATGAGGGTGTAAGCGATTGAAATCCCCGACCCCCTCACCCTGAGGAGTCCCGCGAAGCGGGCCACGAAGGGCGGGGGTGCCGTGGCCCAACGCCTCTAGGAGCCGTCGTTCTCCGGCTCCTGCGGCGTCGGCACGTCGCGGATATAGACCTGGCCGTAGACGCCCTCGCGCATCAGGCGGATGCGGCGGTCGATGACGTTGGCCAGCAGGATCTGGGCGCTGGCCGGCATCACGGCGCAGTTGGCGTTGGGGTCCAGCACGACGCCGGTCTCCATCCGCGTGCGCATGCCGGCGCCGGGGGTGATCGTGGCCAGCGGGGCGCCGTGGATGCCGCCGCAGCGGGTGGAGCCGTTGATCATGTCGGCGATCGCCCATTCGGAGATCGAGGCGCGGATCGGCCGCGCGTCGGTCAGGATGGGCTCCATGTCCGGCCGGGCGTAGGCGCGCAGATGCGCGCGCAGGCTTTCCGGCCAGGCGGGGAAGTAGAACGGCCGGGCCTCTTCGTAGATGTGCGAGACCAGCAGCGTGCCGCCGAAACTGTCGGCGCCGCGCAGGGCGCTGGTGAATTCGCGCGCATTGCGGTCCAGCTGCGCCCAGACGCCGGCGCCGGTATAGGCCTCGCGGCGGATGTTCGGCCCGCCGACGGCGCCGTTGAAGAAGCCGTAGATCACCAGCGGATTGTCCCAGCCCGGATAGACGATGCGCAGGCGGATGTCGTTCAGGCTCAGCGGAACCCCGGCGACGGTGAGGATTTTCGCCTCGAACAGGCTTTCATCCGTGCCGGCGGCGTTGAGGCGGCCGATATTGCGCACCGGGTACTGCAGGGCGATCTGCTCGATCACCGTCACATTATGCAGGTTCAGCCAGTAGGCCAGCTGCTCGTCGCGCGACAGGGCGGCGAAGTCGATCTGGCCCGGCAGCGCCTCCAGGTCGCGGCGGTATTCGCTCAGCGCGCCGAGATACTCGTCGCTGAGCAGGTGGTAGATCACCCGGTTGCCTTCATAGCGATAGCGGCCGCGGGCGCCGTAGGGGGTGCGGCTGCCGGTGTAGATGTTGACGCCGCGGGCCGGCATGCGGTCGGAAATGCCGACGTCGAGCACGATGTCGCGCAGCAGGCCGGTCCAGACATCATAGTCGATGTCATAGGCGCTGCGCTCGGCATGGGGCGCGAAGCGCGAGAACTCCGGCGCCTGGGCAGCGGCGGCGGGCGCGAAGGCGAGTGCGGCGAAGGCCGCGGCGGCGCGAATGAAGGCGGGTTTCGGCATCTGGACCCTTGACGCAGGCCCGGCGCGTCAATGCGGCGGGCTGGAAAATCAACCGCGGCCTTTTAGCAAATCCCGCGACGCTGCGCGCGTTAAAACAACGTAAGGGCGGCGCTATTCCGCCGCTTCGGCGGCGGCTTCCTGCGCGGCCAGCCAGCGTTCGGCGTCCAGCGCCGCCATGCATCCCATGCCGGCGGCGGTCACCGCCTGGCGGTATTTGTCGTCGGTGACGTCGCCGGCGGCGAACACGCCGGGGATGGACGTGGCGGTGGCGCCGGGCCTGGTGACCAGATAGCCGCCGGGCTTGGTTTCAAGCTGATCCCTGAACACCTCGGTCGCCGGGGCGTGGCCGATGGCGATGAACACGCCGTGGGCCGGGCGTTCGGAAACCGCGCCGGTCTTGACGTTCTTCAGGCGCACGCCGCTGACGCCCGGCGGGTCGCCCTCGCCCAGGATCTCCTCCAGCACCGTGTCCCAGATCACCTCGATCTTCGGGTTCCTGAACAGGCGCTCCTGCATGATCTTCTCGGCGCGGAAGGCGTCGCGGCGGTGCACCACCGTCACCTTGCTGGCGATATTGGCCAGGTACAGCGCCTCCTCCACGGCGGTGTTGCCGCCGCCGATCACGAACACCTCCCTGCCGCGATAGAAGAAGCCGTCGCAGGTGGCGCAGGCCGATACGCCGAAGCCCTGGTATGTCTGCTCGGACGGCAGCCCCAGCCATTTGGCGCTGGCGCCGGTGGCGATGATCACCGCGTCGGCGGTGTATTCGGTTCCCGAATCCCCGGTCAGGCGGAAGGGGCGGGACTTCAAATCGGCCCTGACGATCAGGTCGCTGACGATCTCGGTCCCGACATGTTTCGCCTGCGCCTCCATCTGCTCCATCAGCCATGGGCCCTGGATGACCTCGGCGAAGCCGGGATAGTTCTCCACGTCCGTGGTGATGGTCATCTGCCCGCCCGGCTGCAGGCCGGCGATCAGCAATGGCTTCAGCATCGCGCGCGCGGCGTAGATGGCGGCGGTGTAACCGGCGGCGCCGGAGCCGATGATGATCAGCTTGGCGTGACGGGTCTGGCTCATGGCGGGCTCCGGGGAATCGGCGGGGTGGGCGGGCTGGTTCTAGTTAAGCCGCCGCGCCGGGGCGCTCAAGGCGGCGCTCTGCGAAGCGTCTTGCGATGATCGCGGCGGCGCGCCCGGTTTCGCGCAGCGGTTCGTAATCCCAGCGCTCCAGCCGCCCCAGCCAGGGGCGCAGCGCGCCATGCCCGGCCAGCGCCGCGCGCAGGCGCGCGAACTTGCCGGGCCTGCCGCGAACCGGCAGCCAGTAGACCGGGGCGCCGGCCGTGGCCGCTTCGGTCAGCATATTGGTCGAATCCTCGGTGACGAAAATCCAGTCGGCGGCGGCGAGGAAGGCGAAATACGGGTTGTCGCCCGCGCCGTCATGCAGCCAGACGCGCGGGTGATCGCCGAGGCGCGCCCGCAGCCGCTCGCGCAGGGCCTTCGGCGTGCGCCGCGACACCGTGACCATCAGCGACAGGCCATGGTCCAGCAGGCCGGCGATGCGGTTCTCCAGATAGGCCTGCGTTCCCGCGTCATAGGGAAAGCGCTTCGCCTTGCCGCCCACCAGCACTGCGGCGCGCGGGCCGGGCAGGGCGGCGAGGCGGTCCGCGAACTTCGCCCGCTCCGCGGCCAGCAACTCGGCCGTCACCCGCCCCGGCGCTCCGAGCATGGAAACCGCGTTCGCCGCCTTCACCCGGTCATGCGCCGGCGCGAACACCAGGTCGAACAGGGCGTAATCCTTTCGTGGATCCTGCACATAGACGAACAGCGCGCGCGGGAAGGCGCTCCGGTGGCGGCGCGCCAGCGCCAGCGCCGGGCGGGCGCAGCCGATCCACACGTCCGGCGCCTCGCTGTCGGGCAGGGCGGCGAAACCATCCTCGCGCGCCAGCACGCGATGAACGGCGCCGCCGGTGGCGCGCGCCACCGCCCCGGCCAGGCCCAGGGCCTGGGTCTCGACGCCTCGGCGCGCATCCGCCACGGCCCAGATGATCGGCGCATCCGTCATGGGGCGTGTGTAGCCGGTCGGATCGCGAAAGCAAAAGGCCGGCGTTTCGCGCCGGGCTTTTCATTTTCCGTGCGGGGCGGCGGCTATCGCCACTCCACCTTCAGGATCTCGTAGGATTTCAGCCCGCCGGGGGCGTTCACCTCCACCACGTCGCCGGTCTCCTTGCCCACCAGGGCGCGGGCGATGGGCGAGGTGATGGAGATCTTGCCGTCCTTCACGTCGGCTTCGTCCTCGCCGACGACCTTGTAGGTGGCCTCTTCCCCGGTGTCCTCGTCCAGCACCGTCACCGTGGCGCCGAACTTCACGGTCTCGCCGGACAGTTTCGAGACGTCGATCACCTGCGCGCGGGCCAGCTTGTCCTCAAGCTCGGCGACGCGGCCCTCGATCCAGCCCTGGCGGTCCTTGGCGGCGTGGTATTCGGCGTTCTCCGAAAGATCGCCATGGTCACGCGCCTCGGAGATCGCCTGGATCACCGCCGGGCGCTCGACCGTTTTCAATCGTTTCAGTTCCTCGTCGAGGGCCCGGAAGCCCTCGGCGGTCATGGGAATTTTGGTCATGGGGGCGAAACTCGAAAGGCTTGGCGCGCCACGCTAGCGCAGCGGCGCGATTTAGCGAGAGTAGGATTGCAGCGGCCGCGGTTCAAGCGCTCCCGCATCAATCTTCACAAGCGACTGCACTGCGGCGCGCGCGGCGGAGGCGGTGGTGTAGCAGGGGATCTTCAGTTCCAGCGCCGTGCGGCGGATGGAATAGGAGTCGATATGGCTCTGCCGGCCTTCCGTGGTGTTGAAGATCAGCTGCACGCCGCCATTCTTCATCACGTCCACGATATGCGGCCTGCCCTCGAACACCTTGTTGACGCGCGTTACGGGAACGCCCTCGTCCTCGAAAGTCCTGGCCGTGCCGCTGGTGGCCAGTACGGTGAAGCCCATTCCGGTCAGGGTGCGGGCGGCCTTCACCATGCCGGCCTTGTCGGATTCCTTCAGCGAGATGAACACCGCTCCGGACCGGGGCAGGTTCACGCCCGCCGCCAGCTGCGACTTGGCGAAAGCGGATTCGAAATTGAAATCGATGCCCATCACCTCGCCGGTGGAGCGCATCTCCGGCCCCAGCACCGGATCGACGCCGGGGAAGCGGGCGAAGGGCATCACCGCCTCCTTCACCGCCACATGCTTCGGCGCCGGGTCTTGCAGGCTGAAGTCGGAAAGCTTCGCCCCCGCCATCACCTTGGCGGCGATTTTCGCCACCGGCTCGCCGATCGCCTTGGCGACGAATGGCACGGTGCGGCTGGCGCGCGGGTTCACCTCCAGCACGTAGATCTCGCCGTCCTTGACCGCGAACTGCACGTTCATCAGCCCGCGCACGCCCACGGCCAGCGCCAGCGCCTCGGCCTCGCGCTTCAACTCGTCGACCATGTCCTTGGGCAGAGAGTAGGGCGGCAGCGAACAGGCGGAATCGCCGGAATGGACGCCCGCCTCCTCGATATGCTGCATCACGCCGGCCACCCATACCGCCGCGCCGTCGCAGATCACGTCGACATCGACCTCGTCGGCGTCGGTCAGGTAGCGGTCGATCAGCAGCGGCGATTTGCCGGAAACGTTCACCGCCTCGCGCAGATAGCGCTCCAGTCCCTCCGGCTCGCGCACGATCTCCATCGCCCGCCCGCCCAGCACATAGGACGGGCGCAGCACCAGCGGAAAGCCCATCGCCTCCGCCGCCGCCGTCGCCTGCGCCTCGGATTTGACGATGGCGTTCGGCGGCTGTTTCAGGTTCAGTTTTTCCAGCAGCGCCTTGAAGCGCTCGCGGTCTTCGGCGAGGTCGATGGCGTCCGGCTGGGTGCCGAGAATCGGCACCCCGGCCTTTTCCAGGTCGCCGGCCAGTTTCAGCGGCGTCTGTCCGCCATATTGCACCACCACGCCGATCAGCTCGCCGGCGGCGCGCTCGGTCTCGATCAGCTCCAGCACGTCCTCGGCGGTCAGCGGCTCGAAATACAGCCGGTCGGCGGTGTCATAGTCAGTGGAGACGGTTTCCGGGTTGCAGTTGACCATGATCGATTCGACGCCGATCTCGGCGAAGGCGAAGGCGGCGTGGCAGCAGCAATAGTCGAACTCGATGCCCTGGCCGATGCGGTTCGGCCCGCCGCCGAGGATGATCGCTTTCTTGCGGCCCGTCGGCGCGGATTCGCATTCCGGAACACCGCCGAAGGCCGGCGGTTCGTAGGTGGAGTACATGTAGGGCGTGGCGGCTTCGAACTCCGCCGCACAGGTGTCGACGCGCTTGAACACCGGGCGCACGCCCAGTTTGCGGCGCGCGGCGCGCACCTTGTCTTCATCGGTTGCGGCCAGTTTCGCCAGCCGCGCGTCGGAAAAGCCCATCGCCTTCAGCGCGCGCATCGCTTCCGCATCGCCCGGCAATCCCTCGCACTTCACGCGCGCCTCGGCGGTGACGATCTCTTCGATCTGGCGCAGGAACCAGGGTTCATAGGCGCAGGCGGCGTTGATCTCGTCGACGCTCATCCCCTCGCGGAAGGCCTGGGCGATATAGCGCAGCCGGTCGGGCGTCGGCCGCGACAGGGCGGCGAACACCGCTTCGCGCCGCCCGGCCTCGTCCGCGGCCTCGTCCAGCCCCGGAATGGCGATGTCGTCGAAACCGGTGAGTCCCGTTTCAAGCGACCGCAGCGCCTTCTGCACGCTTTCCTGAAAGGTGCGCCCCATGCTCATCGCTTCGCCCACCGACTTCATGGACGTGGTCAGCAGCGCCTCGGCCCCCGGATATTTTTCGAAGGCGAAACGGGGAATCTTGGTGACGACATAGTCGATCGTCGGCTCGAAACTGGCCGGCGTCGCCCCGCCAGTGATATCGTTGGCGATCTCGTCCAGCGTGTAGCCGACGGCCAGCTTCGCCGCGACCTTGGCGATGGGGAAGCCCGTGGCCTTCGACGCCAGCGCCGAGGAGCGCGACACCCGCGGGTTCATCTCGATCACCACCATGCGTCCGGTGGCGGGGTCGACGGCGAACTGCACGTTCGATCCCCCGGTCTCCACCCCGATCTCGCGCAGCACGGCGAGCGAGGCGCTGCGCATGCGCTGGTATTCCTTGTCGGTCAGGGTCAGGGCCGGGGCGACGGTCACCGAATCGCCGGTGTGCACGCCCATCGGGTCGATATTCTCGATCGAGCAGACGATGATGCAGTTGTCCGCGCGGTCGCGGACCACCTCCATCTCGTATTCCTTCCAGCCGAGCACGCTCTCCTCGACCAGAATCTCCTTCACCGGCGAGGCGGCCAGCCCCGCCTCGCAGATCGCCCGGAACTCCTCGATGTTATAGGCGACGCCGCCGCCGGTGCCGGCCAGGGTGAAGGAGGGGCGGATGATGGCGGGCAGGCCCACTTCGGCCATCGCCGCTTCGGCTTCGGCCAGCGATTTGGCGGTGCGCGAGCGCGGGCTTTCCAGCCCGATGGCGTCCATCGCCTCGCGAAAGCGCTGGCGGTTTTCGGCCTTGTCGATCACGTCGGCGCGGGCGCCGATCATCTCGACGCCGAATTTCGCCAGCACGCCCCGGCGTTCCAGCTCCAGCGCGCAGTTCAGCGCCGTCTGCCCGCCCATGGTGGGCAGCAGGGCGTCCGGCCGCTCCTTCTCGATCACCTTGGCGACCATTTCCGGCGTGATCGGTTCGATATAGGTGGCGTCGGCCAGCTCCGGATCGGTCATGATCGTCGCCGGGTTGGAATTGACCAGCACCACCCGGTAGCCCTCGGCCTTCAGCGCCTTGACCGCCTGCACGCCCGAATAGTCGAACTCGCAGGCCTGGCCGATCACGATCGGCCCCGCGCCGATGATCAGGATGGAGCTTATGTCGGTGCGTTTCGGCATCTTCGCTGGTCTCGTCTCGCGCGCGCGCCCGCCCGGCGCGCTCCCTGTGGCGAGACGCGGGCGGCGAAGGGGTCCGGATTGTTCGCTAGGCGCCGTTCCTAGACCGGATTCGCGGGAATGACGAGAGGGGATTCAGCCGTGCGTTCTGTTTATTGCCGCCATTTAGCGCGCAATGTTTCAACCGCGCCTGCGCGCCCGCTTGGCCAGAGGGCATTGCTTTCTACACATTTTTGACTGCCAATAACTCTAGGTCGTAAAAAAGCCATCGGAGGCTGATCACATGTGGGAGCGCATTAACGGCTTGCGGGGCCTATATTTTAACGCACTAAGAGAGGCAAAATGGGAGGAAGACACTTTCTGTCCACACAAAGCAAAGGTTCTAGCTGTGGCGTCAGATCTAGCATATGTTGCAATTGACTTAAAGATCGAAAACACGCGAAGGGCACATTTAATACCAAGCTTACTTCATAATTTCATCTTGTCTACAGGTCAATATTATTTACCTTCTGATATCGCAAGGGGGTTTGAAATGGAACTAATAGATGTATTTTACGGTCAGTTCACAGTTACAACCATTGCAAAAGTAAAAGATCTATTTATTGTAAGTTTTCGAGGCACACAAGAGGCGCATGACTGGGCTGTAAATTTTAATGCAGTCGCCAGGTTAGACAAAACCCTTGGCTATCATTTTCATTCTGGCTTCCTAAAAGCCGCGTTACTTGATGAGCCAGGGGTGACGGCTTCGTTGGGGAGATTGGCTACTAATAAGGAAAAGGTTTATTTTTGTGGGCACTCGCTTGGTGGCTCGGTATCCTCAATAATATTTATGTTAATAGCTATAAAAAATAAATTCAATATGAAGTCTTCCTACATATACGGTGCGCCTCGTTTCATTCGTTCTTACGCACCCCCAGAGCATCAATTTCATATAGTTAGAGTGGGAGACGTTGTCCCTTTTTCTGTGCCACGAGCTTTACAACTTATAAATCCGGTACAAACTTACTATACTTCACCTCTGAGACTCGCACAAAATGAGCAACTTGATGATGATCCGGGTGTATTTAATTCTGTATTCAAAGGGCGTGCAGATTTAGACCATGTCATGGAGGCATATTTGGCCGACCTGTTCCTGAGGGGCTGATACACTAGGACTGCCACCGCCCTTGCAGAGGTCTTGATTCGCCTACGCCTCATCACACTAGCCAAGTCCCAGATCCCGCCACAGCATCGGCTGGATGTCTTCGCGCAGGCCGGCGACGCGCGCGCCCGCCAGCCACCAGGCGCGTTCGAAGAACAGCGGGATCATCGCCTCCTGCTCCAGCAGCCGGGCTTCGGCGGCGGTGTAGGCGGCGGCTCGGGGAACGGGGGCGGCCTCGGCGCGGGCGGCGGCCATCAGCGCCGCGTATTCGTCGTCCGCCCAGCCGAAATTATTGGCGAAACCGCCGGGGGCGAACGGCTCCAGCATGAACAGCGGGTCGGATTTCAGCCCGCGGTCGAAGCGGGCGAGGGCGAGGTCGAATTCGCCCGCGTCGACGGCCTGGTAGAGGTCCAACGGCGGGCTGGCCCATACCGCGCAGTCCACGCCGACATGGCCGAGGTCGTCGGCGATGGCCACCGCGATTCCCTCGCGCTCGCCGGAGGTGACGCGCAGTTCCAGCCGCAGGCGGTCGGCGCCGCCCCAGCCCGCCTCGGCCAGCAGGGCGCGCGCCGCCGCCCGGCGCTCGGCCATGCGGCGGACCGGGACCGCGGCGGGGATGACAGTTTCGGCCGGGCTGGACGCGCCCGCCTGCAGCTCCTGGCAGATGAAGCCGCGGTCGATGGCCATGGACAGCGCCCGGCGCACGCGCGGGTCGGACAGGCCCGGCCGGGCGTGGTTCGGCTTGATATAGGTCAGGATCGGGGCCGGAAAGCCGCGAAAGCGCGGGCCCAGCTCGCGCCGCAGGAAGGGAATCTGGTTCGGCGGCGGGCGCGCGGCGAGGTCGAAATCCCCGGCGCGGAACAGCCGCGCCCGCGTGCCGCCATCCTCCACCGCGTCGACGGCGATGGCCGGAATGCGCACGGCGTCTGCGGCGTAGTAATGCGGGTTGCGCTCAAGCCGCAGGCCCAGCGCATGCTGGCCGGACAGACCATAGGCCCCGGCGGTGACCATGTTTCCGGGCCGCACCCAGGCCGGGCCGTGGCGGTTGATGACATGACGGGGGAAAGGATAGAACTCCCGCATCAGCAGCGGGAAGACCCCGACCGGATGGTCGAGCCGCATCACCACCGTCAACGGATCGGGCGCGCTGATCCCCAGGCTCTCCGGCGGGGCGGCGTCGGTCAGCACGGCGCGGATGTTCTCGAGCGCGTAGAAGTCGCCGATGTCGGCGAAGCTGGCGCCAGGCCCGGCGAGGCGCTGCACCGACCAGACCACATCGTCCGCGGTCAGCGCAGCGCTGTCCGACCATTTCAGGCCGCTGCGGAGATGGAATGCCCAGCTTCGCCCGCCGTCCGGCGTCTCCCAGCGCTCGGCGAGGCCGGGGGCGAGGGCGCCGTCCGGCCCGTATTCGGTCAGCCCGGCGTGAAGCTGCTTGTAGAGCAGGGCCGCGCTGGCGAACTGGCCGCGCGCGGGGTCGAGACTGTCGGGCAGGGTGTCGATGGCGACGCGCAGCAGGCCTTCGGGCGCGGTTTCGCGCACCGAACAGGCCGCGGCCGCCAGCGTCAGCACGCCGGCGCCGGCCAGCGCCTCGCGGCGGGAAAGGACGGCGCGAATCACGCCGGCAAGAATACGAAATTGTTGACGTAGCCGGGAGCGTCCACGGCCTCGCGATGGTCGCGGCCTATGTCCAGCCGCGCGCGCGGGACCAGGTGGCCCTTGCGCATGCCGAAGGCGGCGTAGCCGAGGGATTGGTAGAAATCGAGGTCTTCGCCGAGGTCGCGGCCTGTATGGCGCTCCTCGATTTCGACGATCATCGCCGGCCGGTCGCGTTCGATCACGCCGCGCGCGCCCTCGATCACCTGCCGCTCGTGCCCTTCCACGTCCACCTTCATGAACCCGACCGGCGGCGGGTCGAGACTGTCAAGCCGCGCGACGCGCACCGGCACGTCCATGTGCGGGGCGGCGGCGACCTTGGCCGCGCTCAGCGACGCGTGCTGGTTGGAATAGCGTCCGTCCGCGCCGGGCACCATCAGCGGCGCCTCGCCGTCGCGATCCGACAGCGCGACCTGGCGGCAGTCGGCGGCCTCGCCCAGCGCGGATTGCAGGAAGGCGTAGAGTTTCGGGTTCGGCTCGAACGCCCACACCGTGCGGCAATGCCGGACCATCAGCCCGGTCCAGATGCCGCGGTTGGCGCCGGCGTCGATGGCGGCGCGATCCGGGTCGACGAGGAACGGCAGCAGCCGCAGGCCGGGTTCTCCGTGGCGCAGCTCGCGCTGGGTGATCCGCGCCAGCTCCATCCACGGCGGCGTGAGCGCGCGTTTGACGCGCTCTTCGAAAGTATGCGGCGGGATCGGTTTCACGGTTTCGCCTGATCTTGGCGCGCTCATCTATACGCCGCCCGTCCGGGAAGCGACAGGGGCCGCTCCAGTTGCGGCGTCACCCCGTCTCCACCAGCCGCGACGGATCGGGCTGGCGTTTCCGGGATTCGACGAAGTACAGGCCGCCGGTGTCCCAGCGCTCAACCGCGCCATAGGGCGCCATCGCCGACAGCGAGGTGTAGTGGGTAATGATCGCCTTGCGCAGCGCATTCGGGTTCTTCGCCACCGTGCCACGGTGCAGCAGCCGCGCATGCCAGACCAGCACGTCGCCCTTGTTGGCGGTGAAGTCCACTTTCTCCAGCCCGCGTTCGGCGATCTGCGCCTCGAAGAAGGGGGTCAGAACCCGTTCCGAATGGATCGGCCAGGCGCGCGTTTCGCGCACCTCCTCCGGCACGAAATTCAGGATCTTGCTCTTCTTGATGTGCGGCCATTTGTGCGAGCCGGGAACGAACTGGAACGGGCCGGAGTCTGGCGTGATCGCATCCAGAGCAAACCAGCAGGCCAGATACCGCCCGCGCACGTCGTCGGGGTTCAGATAGTCGTCCTGGTGCCAGTCGCGCTGGGTGGTTTTCCAGCCGGTCAGGTTCAGGTTCATCACCATCGGCTCGCCGATCAGCGCCTCCAGCTGGTCCATCAGCGGCTTGTAGAGGCACAGGTCGCGGATCTCGCGCACCTCCATATAGGGCGTCTCGTCGTCCCAGCCGCCGGGAGCGTCGATGCGCTGGCGCACCGCGCAATAGGTGTCGATCAGCTCGTGCGGGATGAAATCGCGCAGGATCAGGAAACCCTGTTCGCGCCAGTGTTTCTGCTCCGCCGTCAGGACCTTCTCGTTGACCGTGCTGCGGTCCAGCGGCGCCAGCATGTTGTCGCTGGGCTCCTCCTCGGCGATGTCGGACCAGCTGATCGAGGCCTTGAACGGGCTCTGGGCGAAGAAGAACAGCTCCTCGTCGCCATCCGGCCCGCCGGCCAGCCGCCAGCGCGACGCGCCGAAGCCGGCTTTGCGCGCCGCCGCCGCCAGGCTGTCCGGGCTGAAGAACCATTTGCGGACATTGGCCGACAGCTTCGGCCAGCCGGAACCCTCCCTGATGCGCGCCCCGGCGTTGAAATTGGTGGTGGTCAACATCAGCAGGCCGCCGGGTTTCAGCCGTTTGCGGCAGGCGCGCAGGAACTCAACGGGATCCTTGACGAAGCTGATCACGTCCAGGGCGGACACCGCCTCGAAGGTGTTTTCCGGCAGGGCGGAGTCCTCGATCCGCGCCGTCTCGACCTCCAGCTTCAGGTATTTGCGCGACCAGTCGGCCAGGTCCGCCCACGGATCGACGCCCTGCACGGTCCAGCCATGCGCCCGGGCGTGGGCGAGGAAATAGCCGGCGCCGCAACCGGCGTCGAGCAGCGCCCGCCCCCACGGGCCGTCCTTGACGATCCACGGCGTCAGGTCGCGCGCCGCCTCCAGCAGGCGTTCGTACTTGAAGGTCAGGCCGGACAGGTCCAGCGCCTTCCAGTCATCCATGTAATGGACGCGGTCGAGGTTCGTGAAGTCGAACGCCTCGCCCGGCTGGCGCACGGCCAGCCCGCAGCCTGAGCAACGCTGAACCGACACCTGCTGGTCCAGCCCGGTCTTGAAATCCGGGTAGAGCAGTTCGAAAGCGCCGCCGCAGGCCGGACAGGCGTCATGCGTGGTGACCAAGACGGGCTCCCTAATTCGCCGCCGAAAACGGAATGATTCCGCAAAGGCCGGGGAAAGGAAACACCCGTCCTGCGCGCGTTACGCCGCCGCCTTGCTTTTCAGCCCCGCCACCCAGCGGTCGAAGACGTTGAAACTGTCCTGCGGGCCGGGGCTGGCCTCGGGATGGTGCTGCACGGCGAACACCGGCCGCTCCTTGAGGCGGAAGCCGCAATTGGAGCCGTCGAACAGCGACACGTGCGTCTCCACCGCGTCGGCGGGCAGGCTGGCGGCGTCGACGGTGAAGCCGTGGTTCATCGACACGATCTCCACCTGGCCGGTCTCGTGGTTCTTCACCGGGTGGTTCGCGCCGTGATGTCCCTGGGCCATCTTCACGGTCCTGCCGCCCAGCGCCAGCGCCAGCAATTGATGCCCCAGGCAGATGCCCAGCATCGGCACGCGCCTGTCGATCAGCGCTTTCAGCGCCGGCAGGGCGTATTCGCCGGTCGCCGCCGGGTCGCCGGGGCCGTTGGAGACCACCACGCCGTCCGGTTTCAGGGCCAGCACCTCATCCGCGGACGCCTTGCCGGGCAGCACGGCGACGCGGGCGCCGGCGGCGCGCAGGCGGCGCAGGATGTTGGCCTTCACGCCATAGTCCAGCACCACCACCTTCGGTCCATCAACCGGGCCGAGGGCATAGCCGCCCGGCCAGTCCCAACCGGCCTCGTCCCAGTCGCCCGCGCTCTCGCGGGCCACGGCGGCGGCCAGTTCCACCCCCTCCATCGGCGGCGCCTCGGCGGCGCGGCGTTTCAGCCTCTCGACGTCGAAAACCCCGTCCGGCGCATGGGCGATAGCGGCCATCGGCATGCCGGATTCGCGGATACGGCGGGTGAGGGCGCGGGTGTCGATCCCGGTGACGGCGACGACGCCGCGGCCCTTCAGCCAGGCGTCGAAGCTTTCCTGCGCGCGCCAGTTGGCGGGCGGGGTGATCGGCGCGCGGCTGACCATGCCCACGGCGGCGCGGCGGGCGGGGGCGCTGGCGGCCTCCTCATCCTCGGGGTTGGCGCCGACATTGCCGACATGTGGGAAGGTGAAGCAGACGACCTGCCCGGCGTAGGAGGGATCGGCCAGGATTTCCTGATGCCCGGTCATCGCGGTGTTGAAGCACAACTCGCCCACCGCCTCGCCCGCGGCGCCTGCGCCAAGGCCGTGGAAAACCGATCCGTCGGCCAGAACCAGAATTCCGGTGGGCCGCCCGGTTGCGCTATCGTGATCGGCCGGGGCTTGATTCTTGGACGGTCCCGGCATATGTCGCGCCTCCCTAAGACCAGCGCGCGGCGATAGAGGAAGGCCGGCGCGGAAAATCGCCGGGACGTTAGGCAAGGCCGCATGACGCGTCAAGCAAGGCAGGCTTAGGGAAAGATCAGTAAATTCAATGCGTTGTATCGCGTCACTGCGCGATCCGCATCAGAGTGAGGCCATCATGGCGCTTCGTGAACGAATCCAGGAAGAAATGAAAACCGCCCTGAAGGCGAAGGACGGCGTGCGCCTGTCCACCCTTCGGCTGATCCTCGCCGCGGTGAAGGACCGCGACATCGCCGCCCGCGCCGAGGACCGTTGCGAGGGCTGCGGCGAGGCGGAAATTTTCGCCATCCTGCAAAAGCTGGTGAAACAGCGTGAGGAAAGCGCCGACACTTATGAGAAGGCCGGCCGTCTCGACCTCGCCGAGCGCGAGCGCGAGGAGGCCGCCGTCGTGCGCGAGTTCCTGCCAAAGCCCATGGCGCCTGAAGAGATCGAGTCCGCAGCCCGCGAGGTGGTGGCGGAGCTGAACGCCGACGGGTTGAAGGACATGGGCCGCTGCATGGGCGTTCTGAAGGAACGCTATGCCGGGCGCATGGATTTCTCGCGCGCCGGGGCGACGATCAAGACGCTGCTGTCCAACGCCGCGTGACCTGAGCCGCGCGACTCCGTAAACTACGCGTTTGCGGGGTGAATGCGCGGTCCATGCGGCTTTCGGAAGACTTCATCGAAGAGATCAAGGCCCGGATCCGGCTGTCGGATCTGGTCGGCCGCAAGGTGCCCCTGAAACGGCAGGGCCGCGAATACGCCGGCCTGTCGCCCTTCAAGAAAGAGCGCACCCCCTCCTTCTTCGTCAATGACGACAAGCGCTTCTACCACTGCTTCGCCTCCGGCAAGCATGGCGACGCCTTTTCCTGGCTGATGGAGATGGAGGGGCTGAGCTTCATGGAGGCGGCCGAGCGGCTGGCGGCTGAAGCCGGGCTCAACCTGCCGGCGCCGGACCCGGAAGCGAACGAACGCGCCGAGCGCCGCAAGGGCCTGATCGAATGGATGGAGGCCGCGCAGGCGTTTTTCCGCAACGCGCTGTCGACGCGCGAGGCCGCTGAGGCGCGCCGTTATCTGCAGGGCCGCGGCCTGACGCCCGCCGACTGGGAACGGTTCGGGATCGGCTACGCCCCCGATGCGCGCGAGGCGCTGAAGAACGAGCTGGTCGCCGCCGGCGCCAAGGCAGAAGAGCTGGTCGAATGCGGCCTGCTGATCGCGCCGGAGGACGGCGGCGCGCCCTATGACCGTTTCCGCGGTCGCATCATGTTTCCGATCCACGATCCACGCGGCCGCCTGGTCGCCTTCGGCGGGCGGGCGCTGCGCAAGGACGCGCGGGCGAAATACCTGAACTCGCCGGAGACGCCGGTCTTCCACAAGGGGGCGACGCTGTATCGCTATCCCGAGGCGCGCAAGGCCGCAGCGGACCCGAAATCCGGGGCGCGCGGCCTGATCGTCGCCGAAGGCTATTTCGACGCCATCGCCTTCGCCCGCGCCGGCATGGATCACGCCGTCGCGCCGCTGGGCACGGCGCTGACAGAGGATCAATTGCGGCTGCTGTGGCGCGCCGGCGGCGAGCCGGTGATCTGCCTGGACGGCGACGAGGCCGGGCGCCGCGCCGCGGGAACGGCGGCCGAACGCGCCTTGCCGCTGCTGGAGCCGGGCCGGACGCTGCGTTTCGTGTTCCTGGCCGACGGCAAGGACCCGGACGACCTGTTGCGCGAGGAAGGGGCGGCGGCCCTGCGCGCCGCCGTCGCCGGGGCGCGGCCGCTGGCGGATCTGATCTGGGACCGCGAGGCGGATCTGGAGCCGCTGACCGACCCCGACCGCCGGGCCGGGTTCCGCCGACGCCTGAACGCGCTGCTGGCGAAGATCGCCGACACGAGCGTACGCGAGGAATACCGGCGCGAGTTCGACGCGCGGCTGGAGGCGCTGTTCGGCGGCGAACGCCGCCGGCCCGGCTTCCGCCGCGGCGCCGGTCCCGTCCCGGGACCGACGGGCGAGTTGAAGCGCGCGACGGAAGGCGCGCGCGCCCCCGCATCGGCGCGGATCTTGCTGCTCGCCGCCATCGAATGGCCCGAGATCGCCGAAACCCATGCCGAGACGCTGGCGCAACTGGACTGCGGGCCGCTTGACTCGCTGCGCGAGGCCGTTCTAGACGCCTGCTCTTCCGGGGAAGCTGCGGATGCTGGCGGCTTGCGCGCGGCGTTGCAGGCGCGGGGCCATTCGGAGACGTTGCGGCGGCTGGAGATCGAGAGGGGGCCGATGCGCGCCGCCCTGGGCGGGGCGGAGGCGACGCCGGCGGAGCGCGGAGAGGCTTGGATGCGGCTGGCCGCTGCTTATATGGAGCGGACGGAAAGACAGACGGGCCGCGCCGAGATGCGCCGCCGTCTGGAAGAAGAAATCGGCAAGGGCGATGCGGATGGCGTGCGGCGGCTGGTCGAGGCGGCGCGGCGCGCCGGCCCCGGGCGCGGCGCAGGCGGCGCCTGACGGCCGGAAAATGGAACAGGATGCGGCGCGCGCCGCGGCGGGAACGGATGCATGACAAAGACGGCTTCGGAGACTCCTGAAACGGCCGAACCCCAGGACGGGCCGCTGCTCGACCTGACGGACCAGTCGGTCAAACTGATGATCAAGACCGCCAAGAAGCGCGGTTACGTCACCCATGACGAGATCATCAAGGTGCTGCCGGAGGAGGAATTCACCTCCGAGCAGATCGAGGACGTGCTCGCCCAGCTTTCGGAGATGGGCGTCAATGTCGTCGACTCTGACGACCAGACCGAGGACGACTCCGCCGAGCCGGGCGCGGAGGGCGAAAAGGCCGAGGCCGCCGCCGAGGATGAACCCGAAGACGACGAGGATGGCGATGGCCGCGGCCGCGCCGTCACCGCCCGCGCCGGGACCCAGGTCGGCGGTCAGAACACCCCCGCCAGCGCCGACCGCACCGATGACCCCGTGCGCATGTATCTGCGCGAGATGGGGTCGGTCGAACTGCTGAGCCGCGAGGGCGAGATCGCCATCGCCAAGCGCATCGAGGCCGGCCGCAACGCCATGATCCGCGGGCTGTGCGAAAGCCCGCTGACCTTCGAGGCGATCATGGTCTGGCGCGACGAGCTGCGCGACGGAAAGGTGCTGCTGCGCGACATCATTGATCTTGAGGCCACCTATGGCGGGCTGAACCCGCAGCCTGACCATTCCCAGCGCGCCATCGACATCGAAAAGGGCCTGATCGACCCCGAAGAAGAAAAGAAGAAAGAGGAAGAGGCCGCCCGCAAGGCCGAGGAGGAGAAGAAGGCCGCCCGCGCCGGCGACGGCGAGGACGGCGATGGCGAGGCCAAGGCCGAAGGCGAGGGCGAAGACGACGAGGACGATTTCGACGAGGACGAGGGCGCCAATCTCTCGCTGTCCGCCATGGAGGCGGAGCTGCGCGAGGGCGTGATGGCGACGCTGGACAATGTCGCCAATGACTTCGCCGCCTTCCGCAAGCTGCAGGACAAGCTGGTCGCCGCGCGCATCGCCGGCAAGGACCTGACGAAGAAGAGCCGCGAGCAGTACGAAGAGCTGCAGAACAGCATCGTCACCGAACTGAACACCCTGCACCTCAACAACGCCCGCATCGAGGCGCTGGTCGAGCAGCTTTACGCCATCAACAAGGAGCTGATGGCGCTGGAAGGCAAGCTGCTGCGCATGGCCGACGCCCATGGCGTCCCGCGCGGCGAGTTCATGCAGACCTATTTCGGCGACGAGCTGAACCCGGACTGGATGGGCAGCCTGAAAGGCAAGTCCAAGGCCTGGGACCGCTTCATCGAGCGCGAGGCGAAAGACGCCGAGACCATCCGCGCCGAGATCGCCGATCTCGCCCAGCGTTCGGGCGTGCCGATCGACGATTTCCGCCGCATCGTGCGCACGGTGCAGAAGGGCGAGCGCGAGGCCCGCATCGCCAAGAAGGAGATGGTGGAGGCGAACCTGCGCCTCGTCATCTCCATCGCCAAGAAATACACCAATCGCGGGCTGCAGTTCCTGGACCTGATCCAGGAAGGCAATATCGGCCTGATGAAGGCGGTCGACAAATTCGAATACCGCCGCGGCTACAAGTTCTCGACCTACGCCACCTGGTGGATCCGCCAGGCGATCACCCGCTCAATCGCCGACCAGGCGCGCACCATCCGCATTCCGGTGCACATGATCGAGACGATCAACAAGATCGTCCGCACCTCGCGCCAGATGCTGCACGAGGTGGGGCGCGAGCCGACGCCGGAGGAGCTGGCCGAAAAGCTGGCCATGCCGCTGGAGAAGGTGCGCAAGGTGATGAAGATCGCCAAGGAGCCGATCAGCCTCGAAACCCCGATCGGGGACGAGGAGGACAGCCATCTGGGCGATTTCATCGAGGACAAGAACGCCATCCTGCCCATCGACGCGGCGATCCAGGGCAATCTGCGCGAGACCACGACGCGGGTTCTGGCCAGCCTGACCCCGCGGGAGGAGCGCGTGCTGCGCATGCGTTTCGGCATCGGCATGAACACCGACCACACGCTGGAAGAGGTCGGCCAGCAGTTCAGCGTCACCCGCGAACGCATCCGCCAGATCGAGGCCAAGGCGCTGCGCAAGCTGAAACACCCGTCGCGCAGCCGCAAGCTCCGGAGCTTCCTGGATAACTAGGGCGCGGGGGCGCGCTCCCGCGAACGGTGTTCATGCCCGTCACCCGCATCCGCGTCGAAACCGCCGGCCCAGGTCTTTATGATTTCACGGACGAGGCCGCGGCTTTCGCGCGCGCGGCGGGCGCGGGCGAGGGGCTGCTGACCTGTTTCGTGCGCCACACCTCGTGCTCGCTGCTGGTGCAGGAAAACGCCGACCCCGATGTGCGCCGCGACATGGCGGAGTTCTTTCGCCGCCTGGTTCCGCCGGGCGATGACCCGTCGATGCGCTGGCTACGCCACACCGCCGAGGGGCCGGACGACATGCCCGCCCATATCCGCGCCGCGCTGACCTCCGTGTCGGTCAGCGTTCCGGTGGCGGATGGCCGCCTGCTGCTGGGAACCTGGCAGGCCCTGTACCTGTTCGAACACCGTGACCGCCCCCAGAGCCGTGAGGTCGTGCTGCATCTGTCGCCGTGACGAAACGGACGCGGGCGGCCCCGGTACGGGACCGCCCGCGCGGGCGTAGGGGCTGACGGCCTAGCAGCCGGCGACGCGATCAACCGTGTCGTTGACGATGCGGTCGCGGTTGGACTGGCGGGCTGGGCCGCGCCGCGAACGGCTGGAGCCCAGAAGCGCGCCCACCGCGGCGCGCGCCGCCTCGCGGCGCAGGGTGTCCTCGACGATCGAGCACGGGCGCTGGGATTCCGCCGCCGCGTGGCCATCGCCGCTGACATCGCCCGTGGCGACACGCACGCCGCCGCTGAAGCCTTGCTGCGGCTGGCTGCCCTGCACGCCGGACGCCGCGGGAGCTTGCTGGCCGGGATTTCCGCCGGGGCAGGTGCCAGCTGCGGCGCAGCAGGCCGGGATCAACCGGCATTCGGCTTCAAGATCGGGCGCCGTATCGGTGTGGACGATACTCGCCTGTGGACGCGAACCGCTGGTGATGCGCGAGGCAGGCGTGCCGCCGCGCGAGCGACTGGCGAACGCCGTGTCGATCTCATCCGGCTCAATGCCCGCCTGGGGGGCCGGTGTTACGCTTGCGGCGCGGGCCGGCGTCGCGGACGGGCGCGGGCCGCGGGCGGAGTTGTTGGGATCATGCGGCGCGGCGACGCCCAGCGGCTGGGACGGCTGCGGCGCGTTGATGCCCCCGGGCGTCTGGGCCACCGTCGGGTGCTCGTCGATGTTGCGGTCGCCCTGATAGAAAATGCGAACCGTCAGTTGCACGCGGCGGACGCCGGCGTATTCGCCGTTGATGTTCTGGGTCTGGTACTGGCACCAGCCGGCGGCGTTCAGCGTCACCGTGGTTTCGAACACGTCGTCGGTGCGCAGGAACTGCGCCGCCGACCCACCTTGCTGGACATACTGGGCAAGGCGTTGCTCGACGACCTGAACCGGGTTGAAGCCCAGGGTGACCAGCGCCTGGCTGTCCCAGGTCTGGGGCAGGTTCATCGGCGTGCTGATCTGGAAATTCACCAGCGTCTGCGACCCGTTCATGGGATGCCGGGCCGAACTGGCCCAGGCGCCCAGCGTCACGACGTCGACCCCGTTCGGGGACTGATGCAGAAACACGTTTCCGAACAGGACCTGCGCGCCGCGTGCGGCGGTCGAGGCGTGATTATAGTTCTGGCACCATACCTGGCCGGACACGTTCACCACCGGATCCGGGCTGATCACGCGCAACAGCCGGTGCGCCGGGTGCGGGCTGCCGGACATGTTGCGGACGGCGACGTTCACCGCCGGAATGTTGCCGGTGATGACGATGTCATGCACGGGGAAGGACAGTTCAGTGTCCGCCGCCGCGGGCGCCGCCGCGATAGCAAACGCCAGCGCCCCCGCGAGAAGGGTTGTCGGTTTCATTTCTGTGTCTCCATGAGTTGGACCGCGCCGGTCCCTCAAAGAGGCGCGGCGATGCGGGGCGCCTTCTGACGAGGTCGCGGGGTTTCGCACAGATGCAACGGCGCACTGCGGCGCGCACAGCGGGTTGCACGCGGGTTGCAAAGCGTTGCATGCGCGCCGGTCTCGTGAGACTGTCCGTCAATGAAGCCCGACCGCTTCTCCAAAAAACTCGCCCTGGCGCTGAAGGCGCTGTCGCTCAGCCGCGCCGGACTGGCGGCTGGCCTGAATGTCGACAAGTCGCTGGTCGGGCGCTGGGTGTCCGGCGCTGTCATGCCGTCCGAGCATAACCTGGCCAACCTCACCCGCTTCATCTCCGAACGCGTCAGCGGCTTCTCCATGCTGGACTGGGAGCGCGATCTTGACGATTTCGCCGCCGCCATCGGCGCGCAGACGCGCCCGCCGGCGGAGGCGGGGATGCCGGCCTGGTTTCCGGCATCGATCCTGGACGAGGCGCGGCGCAACGCCCAGACGCGCGGCTGGGCCTATGAGGGGCTGTGGCTGACGACGCGAGCGTCCAACGACCTTCCCGGGCGATACTTGCATGATGTGACGATGATCCGCCTGCACCCGGAAGGGGTGATCCGTTTCCGCAGCGGCATCGAGGGCGTGCGTTATGAGGGCGCGGCGCTGTTGCTGCAGCACCAGTTGTTCTCCATCGGCGCCGACGCCGATCACGGTTCGCTGATCCTGGGAATTTTCAACGGCGTCACCCGCCAGCGGGCCGAGGTGATCGAAGGTCTGACGCTGGGCACGCTGCGCGATGCCGGCGGTTCGCCCACCGCCTCGGCCTGCGTGCTGCACCGCATCGGGGACCTGACCGGCGACGCGGCGGAGGACATTCGCCGTTTCGAAGCCGCGGTGAAACATTACACGCCGCTGGCGCCCGAAGGTTCGGTCTCTCCGGAGGTGCGCGACCACCTGGCCCGCACAGTGACGCCGGATGTTCCGGGCTTTATGCGGCTGTTGTTCGCACATTCCATATCGCGCGGCCCGGTGATGAAGGCTGAACAGGCCGGCTGACGCGCCTTCGCCTTGGCGGCGAATCCTTTAGTGTCGGCGAAACACCACCCGTCAGGAGACGCCGCCATGCCCGCGCCCCTCGGCTCCAAAGCCAATCCGTCGCAATTCGACTGCCTGCCGGACCTGGCCGATGACGAACCCTATTTCGTCATCCGCGCCGACGACCCGCTGTCCAGCGCGCTGGTGGAGCTGCACGCCTATATCGGCGCTGGCCAGGCCGGGGCCGCGCACAACAAGCTGGCCGAGATCATGGCGATGACCGCCGACCGGGCGCCGCGCCCTTCCGACTCGCCGAAATACCGAGAGACTTTCGCCATATCGGCGGCGATGGAGCGCTGGCGCGAAGCCAAACGCTAGGCGTGGCTCGGTCTTATTCCTTCGCCTTCTTCGTGCTCTTCTCCACCGTCTGCTTCAGCCATTCGCCCATTTCGATGGGGAAGGGGAAGACGATGGTGGAGCTTTTCTCGCCGGCGATGACGTTCAGCGTCGACAGGTAGCGCAGCTGCATGGCCTCGGGCTGGCGGGCGAGAATCTCCGCCGCCTCCAGCAGCTTCGCCGCCGCCTGCTCCTCGCCCTCGGCGTTGATGATCTTGGCGCGCCGTTCGCGCTCGGCCTCGGCTTGGCGGGCGATGGCGCGGATCATCGATTCATTGATGTCGACATGCTTGATCTCGACATTGGCCACCTTGATGCCCCAGGCGTCGGTCTGGGCGTCCAGCAGTTCCTGGATGTCGTTGTTCAGCTTGTCGCGCTCGGCCAGCATCTCGTCCAGTTCGTGTTTGCCCAGCACGCTGCGCAGCGTGGTCTGGGCCAGTTCGCTGGTCGCCTGCATGAAATCCGCCACCTGGATGGTGGCGCGTTCGGGATCGATGACGCGGAAATAGATTACGGCGTTGACCCGCACCGAGACGTTGTCGCGGCTGATCACGTCCTGGCTGGGCACGTCCAGCACGATGACCCGCAGATCCACCTTCACCATCTGCTGCACGAAGGGGACGAGCAGGATCAGGCCGGGGCCGGAGACGCCGGAGAACCGGCCGAGGGTGAAGATCACGCCGCGCTCGTACTCGCGCAGGATCTTGATCGCCGCCGACAGGAACAGCAGCGCCAGAACAATGATTGGAAGGTAAAAGGCGATATTGGCCAGCATGTCGGCGAGCTCCTTCATGTTTGCGGGCTTGCGGCGGTTTCGGGCTCCACGGTCAGCGTCAGCCCGTCAATGCCTGTGACGCGCACGGCGTCTCCGGGCTGCAGCGGCGCGGCGGACACCGCCTGCCAGCGTTCGCCATGCGCGAAGACATGGCCCTGCGCGCCGTCCCAGTCGGTGACGCGGCCGCGCGCGCCGGTCATTTCCTCGCGCCCGGTGGCGACCTTGCGCCGGTGCGACCGGATCGCCAGCCGCACCACGATCAGCGAAAACGCCAGCGTCGTCGCCGCGGTTCCGGCGATCAGGGGCCATGAGATGGCGTATCCCGGCGTGCCTGGTTCAATCAGGATCGCGGCGCCGAAGATGAAGGCCGCGGCGCCGCCGATGCCCAGAATCCCGAAGGATGGCGCGAATCCTTCCGCCACCATCAACGCGACGCCCAGGATCATCAGCGCCGCCCCGGCATAGGCGATGGGCAGCACCGCAAGCGCGTAAAGCCCGACCAGCAGGCAGATGGCGCCGATCACGCCGGGATACAGCGATCCGGGATTCATGAATTCGAAGATCAGGCCGTAAATGCCGATCATCATCAGGATCATGGCGACGTTGGGATTGGTGATGACGCCCAGCAGCCGCGTGCGCCAGTCCGGCGCATGGGTTTCGAAGGACAGGTTCTCCGTGCCCAGCGTCACGTCGGCCCCGCGCACGCTGACGGTCATGCCGTGCGCCTGCGCGAACAGGGCGGCGATGTCGGCGGCGACGAAGTCGATGACGTTCTGTTCCGCCGCCGCGGTGGCGGTCAGGCTGACGGCCTCGCGCACCGCGCGCTCCGCCCAGTCGGCGTTGCGGCCGCGCATTTCGGCCAGACCGCGGATATAGGCGACGGCGTCGTTGATCGCCTTGGCGTCGGTCGCGCTCTGCCCCGGCGCGCGCCCGGGCGCTTCTTCCGCCGCGCCGTTTTCGTCCTCGTCCGGCGCCTGCGGGCCGAAGGGAGAGGGAGAGCCGATCTGCACCGGCGTCGCGGCGCCGAGATTGGTGCCCGGCGCCATGGCGGCGACATGACTGGCGTAGAGGATATAGGTTCCGGCGCTGGCGGCGCGCGATCCCGATGGCGAGACATAGCTGGCCACCGGAACCGGCGAGGACAGGATGGCGCGGATGATGTCGCGCATCGAGGCGTCCAGCCCGCCCGGCGTGTCCATGCGCAGCACCACCAGCGGCGCGCCGCGTTCCGCCGCGGTCACCAGGCCGCGCTGAACGTAATCGGCGGCGGAGGGGCCGATGGCGCCGTCGATCTCCAGCACCAGCGCGGTGCGGCTGGCGGCCTGCGGCTGCGCCGGCGAGGCGAACAGGAACAGACCCAGGGCGATCAGCAACGCGCCAAGGGTGGCGGTGGCGAAATGCGGCGGCCTGGTGCGGCCGGCTGCTTGGGCGAGACGGCTCATATGCTCATCCTAGGGCGAATGGCGCTTGTCCGGAAGGCGGGAACCTGCGGCCCGTGGTCCCTCCCGTGCGGCGGTCAGCGCTACCGCTGGCTGGCCGGGTCGATGAAGAAGAACAGGCTGAGCGCCCACACCGCCACGGCGTCACGGTCCGGCGAGCCTTGCGGCGGCAGATAGAAATTCGGCCGCATGATCTGGTTCAGATCCAGGCCGCCGATATCGACGCCGTTGCGGCTGATGACGTAGCCCAACGCGCCGCCAGAGAGGCTGATGCCAAGGCCGCTGATGCGTTCGGTGCGGAACTCGTAGCTGACGCCGTTCCACGAGAACTCGCCGGCGCGCTGGGGATTTCCGGCCAGGCGGCCTGTCCAGCTTCCGCGCACGGTCACCATGCTCATCCAGGCGCCGTTGCTTAAGTCGCAGTTATAGGCCAGCGGGTCGCGCTGGAAGGTGATGATGATCGTGGTCCGGCTTTCGCCGCCGCGGCAGGTTCCGCTGATCTCTTCGGGCAGGGACGGCGCATTGACCGTGTACTGGACGCTGGCGCGCCGGCTTTCGCGGACATTGAATATGTTGGATGACGAGGCCCGCGCCTGGGAGATGCCGGTGTATTCGCCGACGCCGTAACCGGGCCGGAGCAGGCTGGGGCCGCGGCGCCCCTCAAGCTGCAGACGCTCGGCGCGTTCGGTCATCGGAACGTCGTTATGAACCGCCAGCGCCGGCGCCGACAGGCACAGGCTGGCGGCGGCGAACAGCAAGGCGCATCTGGACATGAGGACCCCCGTTAAAGGGAAATCCTTGCGCCGGGCGCTCTTGATGTCAAACGCGCTCCATCATCGCTCTCGCGCCTACCACTCCTCGCCGGGGGCGGGCGGCGCGCCGGCGCTGCGCAACAGGTCCGACAGCGTCCAGCCGTTGTCCGAGGTGACATCGTCGATCAGCCAGCCGCCGCCATCCTGACGCATCCAGTGGAAATGCACCCGCGTCATCTGGCCGAAATTGCGGAAGCTGGCGGTGACCGTGCGGCGGCTGAAGCTGGTGTCGGCGGCGGCGATGGTAACATCCGACAGGTCAAAGTCCTGCGCGTCGGTCCAGAAGTCGAAGCCGATCTGCGCGCCGGGGGCGAAGTCCGGCCAGACCAGCGCGCTCAGGCGCGCGGTGAAAATGCCGGAGGCATCGGGCGGCCAGCCATCATTTTTCAGGTCGTCGTAAACATTGGCGATGAAAGCGGACGGATCATCTATGCGGGTCTGCTGCGCCATCGCCGCCGGCGCCGCAAGGACGATGGCCGCCATCAGGGCGATCAGTCTCTGCATGCGTTCCCCCTCGTGTTCACCAGGCTCTGATCGCCGTTACATGGCGATTCCCCGAACGCTGTTCAACTTACGAATGATGTATGATTCCGGGCCGGAGTTTCTGGACATCCCCGGCTGCGGCGCTATGGATAAGAGAAAGCAACCAAGGTGACGACATGACGGACACGTTTCGCGCGCTCGCTGCGCCCCTGATCATCGCCGGCGCCATGGCGTTGGCGGCGTGTGAACCGGAGCAGGCGCCCTCGCTGGACCAGCCGCCGGCGCCGCCTGCCAGCCCGCAGGACGTGTTCTGGGCCAATCTCTGTGGCCTGACCGGCCAGGCGTTCGAAGGCCGGATCGTCGCCAATCGCGACGACTACGCTCCTGCCGACGCCGGGCCGGACCCGTTCGAGGGCCGCCAGCTGGTCGTGCATTTCCGCGACTGTTCGGACGAGGAGATCCGCGCCCCCTTCCATGTCGGCGACGACCGTTCCCGGACTTGGGTGTTCACCCGCACCGAAACCGGCCTGCGCCTGAAGCATGACCACCGGCACGAGGACGGGACCGACGACGAGGTCACCATGTATGGCGGCGACACCGCCGAGCCGGGTACGCCGAATCTGCAGGCTTTCCCGGTCGACCAGTACTCGATCGACCTGTTCGAGCGCGTCGGGCTGACGCGGTCGGTGACCAATGTCTGGGTCGTGGGGGTGGAGCCGGGCGAGGCCTACACCTACTCCCTGCAGCGTCCGGGGCGCGAATTCACCGTGCGCTTCGACCTGACGCGGCCGCTGGACGAACTGCCGCCGCAGCCCTGGGGCGATGAATAGCGCCGCAGCGCGACTGACATGGGAAAGGGCCGGGGGAGACCCCGGCCCTTTGCTTTTCGCCGCCGCGAGGGGGGTTCAGGAATCAGAACCGTCCAGAAGCCGCTGATAGGATTCGACCAGCGCCACATAGGGCGGCGCATGGGTATTGAGGATGCCGCCGTCACCGGTCTCGACCGCAAGGCGAATTTCGAAGTGCAGGTGGATGGTGGTCGGCGTGCCGCCGAAGGCGTTGGAGATGCGCCCAATGCGCTGGCCGCGCGCCACCGTGTCGCCGACCGAGACCTGCAGGCTTTCCGGCGCCAGGTGCAGATAGGTGTAGCGCACGCCGTCATCGGTCATCAGCCGCACCGAATAGCTGCCGATGGAGGTGATGGTTCCCCCTTCGGACGCCACCGCCCAGTGCACGTTGTTCTGACAGGCGGGCGGGCGGATGTCCTGGCCGTGATGCCCGGTGCCTGACGGGCACATCGGGTTCGCCGCGCTGCGGCTTTCGCAGAAATTGTCGAACCAGGCGTAGGAATAGTTCGCGGCCGCGCACTGGCCGCCGGCGCCGCCATGCATGCCGCCGGGGCGGTAGACCTGCGAATTGGCGTAGGCCTGCGCCGTCTCGACCGGAAACCGCATCGCCGGCGCATAGTTGATCTGCGGCGCCAGTCCGGTTCCGGAGCTGGGCGCCAGATGGCCCGGCGGCATGAACTGGAACTCCGCCCCCGCGGCGTCGGTGTTTCCGCCGGGCGGCGGATCCGGTTCAGGGTCGGGTTCCGGTTCAGGATCGGGCTCAGGCTCCGGGTCGGGGTCCGGATCGGGCTCCGGTTCCGGCTCGGGCTGTTCATGGCCGTTGGGGTCGGGCGGAAGCGGCTCCTCGGCGTCGTCCGCCGGCCACCAGATCATCGCCGCGATCGCCGCCGCGGAGATGGCGAACGCCAGGGTTCTTTGCGCGCCTTCGCTCATTGGGCGTCTCCCGGTCCGGGGGCGCCGCCGGCGATCAGCAGCGACCGGGCGATTTCACGCGCCCATGTGTCGGTGGCGCAGCGCGCGTCTTCGGGGTTGTCGCATTCCAGCGTCACCGTGTAGGCGGCGCCATAGCGGGTGAAATTGATGTCCCAGCCGCCCTCGGTGCGCACGGCGAGATAGCGGTCGGGATCGGCGGCCATCAGGCGCGGCGTGCGCTGCATGGCGCCGGCGGGCGGGGCGTGGACCAGGCGGGTTCCGAACACCTCCACCAGATAGCCGCCCCCGGACATGGAGGCGGTGTAGAAATGCTCGCGCGGGAACAGCAGCACCTGCGGCGCCGCGCCCATCTGCGCGATCGTGGTTTGCGGCTGCGGCAGCAGCACCGGCAGGCTGGGCGTCGCCATGTCCTGCGCGCGGATGTTGGTGGGGCGCACGGCGGCGGCCTGCGGCGTGACCGCCGCGACGCGGGTGTCCTGCGCCGCCGCCTGCTGGCGGCGGACGTCGGTCACGGCTTCGGTCCAGTTCACCGGCGCGACCACCGGGTCGGAGGGCGTGGGGTCGCGCCGGGGCTGGGCGGGCTCGGCCTGCGTCAGCCGGTCCTGGATCACCTGCCGCAGCGTGTCGGGCTGGATCTGAAGCGTTTCCGGCCGCGGCTGCGGACGCGTGGGCTGCGTCTGCGCGGCGGCGGAGGCGGCGACGGCCGCCAGCGCGGCGCCGGCGCAGGCCAGGCTGGTCAGGAAGGGTCTCGCCATCATGGACTCCCCCGGCGGTCCATCTTCAAACATAGCACATTTTCACGTCCGTGGGGCGCCGTGAAAACCCTTCCCCTCACGGTTGTGCCCGGTCCGGCGCAGCCTTCTGGATTCCCTCGTCCTTCGTGGCTCACCGCCTATGGCGGCTCGCACCTCAGGATGAGGGTGTAAGTGCTTGAAATCCCCTTACCCCTCACCCTGAGGAGTCCCGGCCCTTGGGCCGGGTCACGAAGGGCGAGGGTGGGGGATGCGGCGCCGCGGCGCAGCGTCTCTTTCGGCTGCAGAGATTGTCTGTTCTGGGTATGGCGGGATGATTGGCGCTGGTTGACCCTAGCGCGGCGCGCCGCCGGCGACGCGCAGCGAACGGGCCATGCCCAGCGCGTAATCGCCGTCGGTGCAGCGCGCGTCGCGCGGCCTCAGGCACTCCACCGTCACCGAATAGGCGGCGCCATAGCGGCTGAAATTCACCTCCCAGCCGGTTTCGGTCGCCACGGTCTGATAGTCCTGCGCGGCGCGCAGCCGGGCGGCGGCCGCGGGCCCGGGGCGCGGCGCGGCGACGCGGGTTCCGGTGATCTCCACCGTCACGCCGTCGCCGGTGATGTTCAGCGCCCAGGCGTTCTCGCGCGGGAAGATCATCGTCCGCTCCGCGCCGCCCATGCGCATCGCCGCCGCCTCGGGCAGCAGCACTGGCAGGCGCACCACGCCGAGATTGGCCGCGGCGGGGTTCGCGGGCTGCACCAGCACCGCCCCCGCCGCCTGCGCCTGGCCGGCGCGCGCCGCCGCCCAGTCGATCTCCGCATAGGGCTGGGCCAGCGCCGCCGGGGCGGCGAAGACCAGCAAGGCCAGAACGGCGAGGGCGGCGGCGCGGCGCATTACTGGTCGATCTCGTAGCTGGCGGTGACGGTGACCGACACCGTCAGGCGGCCCGCGGCGACGGGGGTGGCGCTGTCGGCCGCCTCCATCGCCATCACGCGCGCGACCGGATAGGGCTGGGCCTGCCCGGCCTGTTCGGTGAATTCGGCGATGCGGCCTAGGCCCACGCCCAGCGCCTCGGCGTAGAGCGCCGAGACGGCGCGCAGCTCGGCCACCGCGTTCAGCCGCGCCTGGCGCAGGGCGGCGTCCTGGTTCTCCAGCATGAAATTGACGCCCTGGAACTCGTTCACCCCCGCCGCGATCATCGCGTCGATGGTGCGGCCCAGCGCGCCCAGATCGCGCACCCGGGCGCTGACGGTGTTGGTGGCCTGATAGCCGGTGATGCGGGCCTCGCGGTTCTGCGAATAATCATAGACCGGGCTGACCTGCAGGCGCGCGGTCTGCAGATCGGCCTCGGCGATGCCGGCGCGGCGCAGCGCCTGAAACACCTGGTTCATGGCGCGGCTGTTGGCGGTCATGGCGTCGGCGGCGGTGTCGGCGCGGGTGGTCACCCCGCCGGAAAGCACGGCCATGTCCGGCTCGGCCCGCACCTCGCCCGTGGCGCTCAGCGTGATGCGCCCGGGGCGCGGGGCCATGTGGTGGGCGTGGCCGCCGGCATGGGCGGCCTCCTGCGCCAGCGCGGGCGCGGCGGCGGCGGGTAGGGCGATGACGGCGGCGGAAAGCAGCAGGGCGCGCAGCATGGAAAAACTCCTTGCGATGACTGGCTGGCGCACACCCTACACCCGCGCTTCCGGCGGATATATGGCGGCGGCGTTCATCGGCGCGTCAGCTTTCGGGGCCCGGTTTCCGGGGCGCCGGCTTGCGGCCGCCGGCTTCGGGGCGCCGGCTTTCGGCGCCGGGGCCTTGGCCTTGCGCGCGCGAGCGCGTATCAACCCCTCGCTGACCACCGGGGGCCTGTAGCTCAACTGGTTAGAGCCGGCGGCTCATAACCGCTTGGTTGGGGGTTCGAGTCCCTCCGGGCCCACCAGCCTTCGCCCTTCGGGCTTCGGCTCGGCAGGCCATGCGCTATCGTTGGCGAGGGCGAAGGCTGCCGCGTCGTAGCGTAGCGAAGACGGGCGGGTTGAAAATTAGCGTTCGGCAAGCCGGAGCCTGGAAAACGAACGAAGGCTGCCGCGTCGTAGCGCAGCGAAGACGGGCGGGTCTTATGTCCATGACCCGCCTGTGGCTCCAATTGCGGCCGGAGAAAAGAACCCTAACCGAAACAAACATTATCATACGGGCCACCTTGATCCGACACGGATGAGCAAGTATGGTGTTCATCGTTTGTTCTCAGGGGCTGGCATGGACAATCTTTCGCCTGAGGAACGCAGCGAGCGCATGGCGCGAGTGCGTGGTCGGGATACAAAGCCAGAGATGGTAGTCCGCCGCCTTGTACACGCAATGGGGTACCGCTACCGGCTGCATGGGCGCGGTCTTCCGGGGAAACCTGACCTCGTGTTCGGGCCGCGTCAGAAAGTGGTTTTTGTACACGGGTGTTTCTGGCATCGACATCCCGATCCGGAATGCGCCTTCGCGCGGCTTCCGAAGTCGCGGCTGGACTTCTGGCTTCCCAAACTTGAGGCTAATCGCGAACGGGACTTGAAGAATCAGGCTAAACTTTTGGAAATGGGGTGGCGGGTCTTGGTGGTATGGGAATGCCAGCTCAAAGATCGAGATAGCCTGCGAGATGCATTGAGGGGGTTCTTGGACTAATGCGATCAATCGAGCTGTTTGTTGGTGCTGGTGGGCTCGGGGTGGCCGCGAGCCGCGCGGGTTTTGAACCGGCGCTCGTGCTGGATTGGGACCGCTGGGCCTGCGACACAATCAGAGAGAACAAGCAGCGGGGTCTAGAACCCTTTGCCCACTGGAATGTGGTCGAGTGCGACATTCGTGAGTTTGACTTTACGGAGGTGGAGGGACCCGTGGACTTGGTGACGGGTGGGCCACCGTGCCAGCCGTTTTCATTGGGCGGCAGGCACCGGGCTCACTTGGACGACCGCGACATGTTCCCGGAGGCTGTCCGCGCAGTCCGTACGTTCATGCCTAGCGCTTTCGTGTTCGAAAACGTTAAGGGGCTTACACGAGCCAGTTTTGCTAGCTATTTGGAATATATACGTCTCCAGCTCCGCCATCCGGAGGCGGTCATGCGGCCGGGCGAAAAATGGATGGAGCACCTCGCCCGCTTAGAGGAGTACGAAACATCCGGCACGCACAATGGCCTGCATTATAACGTTGTCATTCGGGTTTTGAATGCTGCGGACTACGGTGTGCCACAGCGCCGCGAGCGGGTGTTCATTGTGGGCTTCCGCTCCGACTTGTCGTTTGATTGGCACTTCCCGCCCGAGACGCACTCACAGGACACGCTTCTTTGGAGCCAATGGCGATCGGGCGAGTACTGGGACCTGCACAGGGTTGCAAAGAAGGGCCGCCCGGATGGCGGGCGAGGTAAGGCCCGTGCGCTCCGCCTAGATGGGCCGCCAGCCAAGGAGCCTTGGCTAACCGTTCGGGATGCGATCTGCGACCTCCCGGACCCCGAGCATGACGCGCAAGCGGCTCGGGAGTACCACGACCACTGCTACATTCCTGGTGCAAGGAGCTACCCCGGCCATACTGGCAGTCCGCTTGATGAGCCCGCGAAAACGCTCAAAGCAGGCGTCCACGGTGTCCCCGGAGGCGAGAACATGCTTCGACGGCCGGACGGCTCGGTACGTTATTTCACGGTTCGGGAGAGCGCCCGGTTGCAGACTTTTCCGGATGACATGGTTTTTCACGGCTCATGGACGGAAACGATGCGCCAACTCGGTAATGCCGTCCCGAGTTCACTTGCCGAGGCTGTGCTGCGGAGCGTTCGGGAACGCCTCACACGAACTTCATGATGCGTTCGTACATTCGCCGGAACGTAGGGTCGGCAATGTCTTCACCGAGCTCCTCGACCCGCTCGGCGATTAGCTCAGCAGCCTCATCGGCGCGCTCATTGGAGCCTGCGGGGCGGCCCCCTCGACCCGGGTGCAGTGAGTCCCAAAGCGCGGGTTTTCCTAACATGCGGTTCTTACCGACCACCTTGCTCCCAAAGCTCATGCCATTCCAAGGAGGGCGGAATGTCCTGATCATCACCGCTTCGGCGAGGGCGATGTAAGCGTCATTGAGAACCAGTGCTCTGCAGCAGAAGTCCTTGAGGTCCAGATTGTCAACTTCCTCGATGGACGCAGCATGCTGGGCAATCCGGTCATACAGCTTGCGTTTGCTGCTGCCGTGCGGATTGAATCCCTGTTTGACACTCTCCCCTGCGGCTTTCCCGATGTAGATCGGGTACTTGAAGCGCCCAGCGTCCAAGGCGACGAGTTTCTTGTAGGCATTGTGCTTGCCGCTGTAGTAAAGGGCGTAGATGCCAGCTCCCGGGAACGGATCCTCGGGCGGCATTCTTAGAAGTGTCTGTTCAAGCAATTCAACTGCTAGTGTCACACCAACGTTTACTACGGCAAGTGGGTCAAATTCTTTTTGAATCGACGATTTAGCCATGTTTCACCTATTACACAGCTTCACATATCTTGAAATCAGACGGCGTAAAACCGATAAGTGCAAAGTACCCTGTTGGGATATAATAAGAATTTAACGTTGGTCTAGCGTGAGACTTCTTGACGGCCTCCACACGCATGTAGGCTCCGAACGCTATGCCGGCCTGACGGCCGATCTCAAGCGGCGCCTCGCCGACCACAATTCCGGCAAATCAGCCCATACGGTGAAGTTCGCGCCCTGGCGGCTTGTCGCCTATGTCGCCCTTTCCGACGCGCGGAAGGCGGAGCAGTTCGAACGTTATCTGAAATCAGGTTCCGGACATGCCTTCGCGCGAAAGCGGTTCTGGTGATCCCAACAATCCGCTGAGGTTTCGCCCTTCGTCCTTCGGCCCGGCAAGCCATGCGCTATCGTTGGTCAGGCCATTATCCCCTTGACTTTTTACGGCGGATGGTCATGTTGCGCTGCAACAGACGGCGGTTAGCGCGCTGCGCCCGGCATTGATGGGCGCCGTTCCGCCGGTTCTGACCCGAAGCTTTTCCGTGAAGTCCAGACGCGCGTGGACGCGGCGAAACAACGCTCGGCCCCGTGCGTGCGCGATTTTTTTTCGCGCCGCGCCGGCCCGGCGCACAAGGACGTTTGAACGTGACTCACAATACGCATGCCGGCATGACGCATGCCGATTTTTCCGCGCTGGGGCTGTCCCCGGCCATCCTCCGCAATCTGGCGGCGGAGAATTATTCCACCCCCACCCCCATCCAGTCGCAGGCGATTCCGCCGCTGCTGGCGGGCCGCGACCTGCTGGGCGTCGCCCAGACCGGCACCGGCAAGACCGCGGCGTTCGCGCTGCCGATCCTGCACCGGCTGTCGCAATCGGGCGGCCACGCCGCGCCGAAGGCGCCGCGGGCGCTGATTCTGGCCCCGACGCGCGAACTGGTGATCCAGATCGCCGACAGCCTGAACGCCTATGGCAAGGGCCTGGCCGTGCGCGTCGCCGTGGTGATCGGCGGGGTGGGCATGAACCCGCAGACCCGGGCGCTGGCCCGCGCCGCCGACATTGTCGTCGCCACGCCCGGGCGGCTGATCGACCACATGCAGCAGGGAAACGTGCGCCTCGACGCCGTCGAATGCCTGGTGCTGGACGAGGCCGACCGCATGCTGGACATGGGCTTTTCCCGCGACGTGCGCCGCATCGTCGGCGCGGCGCCGAAGGCGCGCCAGTCGCTGCTGTTCTCGGCCACCATGCCGCGCGATATCGAGGCGCTGGCCAATGACATGCTGCGCGATCCGGTGAAGGTGTCCGTGACCCCGAAAGTGGTCACCGCCGACCGCATCGAGCAATGCGTCTATTTCGTGCCGGGCGACGACAAGTTCGAGCTGATGCGCGACCTGTTCACCGACCGCGCCCTGTCGCGCGTCATCGTGTTCGCGCGCACCAAGCACGGCGCCAACAAGCTGGCCGAGAAGCTGAGCAAGGCCGGCGTGCCGGCCGACGCCATTCACGGCAACAAGTCGCAGGGCGCGCGGCAGCGGGCGCTGGAGGGCTTCCGCAATGGCGAGGTGCGCGCGCTGGTCGCCACCGACATCGCCGCGCGCGGCATTGATGTCGACGGCGTCACCCATGTCATCAATTACGAACTGCCGAACGAGGCGGAGAACTATGTTCACCGCATCGGGCGCACGGCCCGCGCCGGCGCCGGCGGCGGGGCGATCTCGCTGTGCGGCCGCGACGAGCAGGGCTATTGGCGCGACATCCTGAAGCTGATCCGCCGCAACGTGCCCGTCGCCGGCGGCGAGATGGGGCCGGACGAACCGGCGCCGCACCTGAAACAGGGCCGCGGCGGTGGACGCGGCCGCGGTCGCAGCGGCGGCGGCGGCGCTCCGCGTTTCAAGGCCGTCCAGGGCGGCGGCGGTCATGGCGGCGGTGGCGGCGGCCGTAACAAACGCCGCAACCGCAACCGTGGCGGCGCCCGCCGCGCGGCCTAGCCCTTGAAGGCCAGCCAGGCGATATAGCCGGCGTAGAGGGCGAGCAGGATCGCGCCCTCGCGCCGGTCTATGCGCCGGCCCGTCCAGGCGAAGGCCAGCAACAGCGCCGTCGCGCCCAGCATGACCCACAGGTCGAAACTTGCGATCATCGCCGGAACCGGCAGCGGCCGGGCCAGCGCCGCCGCACCGAGGATGAAGGTGGCGTTGAAAATATTCGAGCCGATGATGTTGCCGAGCGCGAGGTCGCCCTGGCCCCGCCGGACGGCCGCCAGGCTTGCGGCGAGTTCGGGCAGCGACGTGCCCACAGCCACCACCGTCAGCCCGATCACGGTCTCGGACACGCCCAGCGCCTGTGCGGCGCCGACGGCCCCGTCCACCAGCAGCCCGGCCCCGAAAATCACCCCGAACAACCCCGCGGCGAACAGCGCCAGCGCGATCGCGAGCCGTTCCGGCTTCGGCGCGGCACCGGCGCTGTCGCCGTGCAGTTTCGCCGCCGGCCCGCCTCGCCGGTCAAGCCAGTAGCTGATCCCGGCATAGGCCAGCAGCATTACGATCAGCAGCACGCCAGAGGTTCGCCCCAGCGGCGACAGCAGCAAGGCCGCGGCGGCGGCGATCTGGGTGAACGCCAGCGCCGCGCCGTCGCGGCGGATGGCGGCGGGCGCGACCGCGATCGGCGCGACAAGCGCCGAAACCCCGAGGATCAGCAGGATGTTGGCGATGTTGGAGCCGACGACATTGCCCACCGCCACGCCGGGCGATCCGGCCAGGGCCGCCTGCACGCTGGTGGTCAATTCCGGCGCCGAGGTGCCGAACCCGACCAGAACCAGCCCGATCAGCAGGGGCGAAACGCCCAGCCGCGCCGCCGCGCCCACCGCGCCGCGCACCAGAACCTCTCCGCCGGCGGCCAGAAGCACCAGTCCGGCGGTGATCAGGAGAAGGTCGCCCACGCGTGTGCTTCCGTTGCGGCGCAGAAAGTCTGTTCGCCGCAGACAATACTCTTTATCTGCGCTGACGACAGGAGATCGCCGAAGGCCGGCGCCGCAATCATCGAGTGCATGCCCCCCCGGCTACCGCACTGAATAGATTGCGCAGACCCGCGCCTCGATCCGTTGCGGTTGCAGGTCGGCGGCCAGCGCAAAGCGCTCCGCCGCTTCGGCCAGCTCCTGCGGAGTGGCGTCGGGCGGCGGCGGAGGCGGCGGGGGCGCGGCCGCGCGGGCGGCGGTGACGCTGACGCGATCATCATAACCGGTGGCGGTCGAGGGCGAACCGAGGCACGGGCCTTGCCCTTCCTGCAACACCTGCAGGGTTCCCAGCTCCGCCCCCGAGGCTTCGGCGATCAGGCGCGCGCGCTGCGCCGCGTCACGCACCGCGGCGGCGAAGGCGGCGCGCTGGTTTTCGGCGTCCGGCTCCAGATAAAAGCGCAGCGCGCCGGAACTCACCGGCCCGGCGGCCAGCGCCGCGCCGCGGGCGCTGGCGGCGCGTTCAGGGTCCAGAACCACCACGCTCATCGATACGGTGGCGACATAACCCAGCAATGCGTCCGGATGAACATTCTCGACCAGCTCCTCGCGGTCCGGGCCGGTGCGGCGCGTCACCTGTTGATAATAGGGGCGCACCGAGAGATTTGACGTGATGCGTACTTCGCCCTCGGCGGCGATTCGCACCGCCTCGGCGGCGTTGTTGGCGCGCGCCACGGCTTCGGCGCTGGCGACGGCGCTTTCCGCGTCCCGCGCTTCATAGCTGGCCGAGAAGGAAGCGCGGTTGGGCGGCAATTCCACGAAAGCGCGGCCCTGCGCCTCGATTACGGGCCCCCGCGCCCAGACCGGGCGGTCGGCGGCGTCGTCCGCCTGGGTGCAGCCTGACAGCGCGACGGCGGCGACAAAGACGCCGATGACTCCGGTTGTACGCATTGTTCCCCCCTTGAATCTGTCTGCGGCGGAGTGGATACCGTGTTCGCCCCGCGCGCAAGGAGCCGCCATGACCCCCGCCGAGAAACTAGCGCGCTACGAGGAGTTGCGGAAGGAGATCGCCGCGGTGATCGCCGGCGAGCCGAGCGAGACCGCGCGTTACGCCACCGCCGCCTGCCTGCTGGCGCAGGCCTTCGCGCCGCGTTTTTTCTGGACCGGGTTCTACGTCGTCGACCCCGAGAAGGGGAACGAGCTGGTGGTGGGGCCGTACCAGGGCACGCTGGGCTGTCTGCGCATCCCCTTCGGCAAGGGCGTCTGCGGCGCCGCGGCGGCGCGGCGCGAGACGGTGATCGTAAAGGATGTGCACACTTTTCCGGGGCACATTGCCTGCGACTCGCGCTCAAATTCTGAAATCGTGGTTCCGGTGTTCGGGCGCGACGGAACCCTGAAGGCGGTTCTGGACGTGGACTCGACCGAGCTCGCCGCCTTCGACGAGGCGGACCGGATAGGTCTGGAGGCGATTTGCCGGGATCTGCTCACCGCATAGAAGCCCGCGACATTACCCTGGCGGGGCGCCGGGTGGACTATGCGCTTGCGCGCAGCGCGCGGCGGCGCACGGTGGGGCTGGTCGTCGACCATGGCGGCCTGCGCGTGCTGGTGCCGGCCCATGTCGGCGCCCGCGAGATCGAACGCATCCTGCAGGACCGCGCGGGGTGGATCACCGAGAAACTGGACAAATGGGCGCAACGCCCGCAGCCGGAGCAGCGCCGGTTCGAGGCTGGCGAGCGCCTGCCCTGGCTGGGCGCGCATCTTGTATTGCAAGTTCGCGACAACCCGTCGGGCGCGCGCACCCGGGTGCGGCGTGACGGGTATGACCTGGTCGTGGAGGTGGATCCGCACCTGGCGGGCGAGTCGCGCCGCCGCGCGGTCAAGGCGGGGTTGGAGCGCTGGTACAAGACGGAGGCCAAACGCGTGTTCGCGCCGCTGCTGGCCCAATACGCCGCCTCGCTGGGCAAGCCGCCGCCGAAGCTGATCGTGCGCGGTCAGAAGCGGCGATGGGGCAGCTGCGACCCGAAGGGCGTGGTCCGCATGAACTGGCGGCTGATGGGGGCCGATATCGGCCTGATCGCCTATGTCTGCGCCCATGAATGCGCGCACCTGGTGGAGGCCAATCATTCCCCGGCCTTCTGGGCGCTGGTGGCGCGACTGATGCCCGACTGGAAGGACAGGCGCCGCCGTCTGACCGCGACCGGCGCCGCGATCACGCCGTTCTGAGGCGCCGCGCGTTGCGGCGCTCCGGGTGATCCGCTACATAGCCGCCAAATCTTCCCGGCCCTTTCAGGAAACGGAGCGAAACGCCCCATGGCGTCGTATCAATACGTCTATCACATGGACCGTCTGTCGAAGACCTATCCCGGAGCTTCGAAGCCGGTGTTCGAGAACATCTCGCTGCACTTTCTGCCCGACGCCAAGATCGGCGTGGTGGGGGTGAACGGCTCCGGCAAGTCGACGCTGCTGAAGATCATGGCCGGCATCGACAAGGAGTTCTCCGGCGAGGCCTGGGCGGAAAAGGGCGTGCGCGTCGGCTATCTGCCGCAGGAGCCGCAGCTGGATGAATCGAAGAGCGTCTGGGACAACGTTATCGAAGGCTCGGCCGACAAGGCGCTGTTCGACGAATACAGCGCCGTCTCCATGCAGATGGCCGAGGACTATTCCGACGAGCTGATGGAGAAAATGACCGCGCTGCAGGAGCAGATCGACGCCCGTGACGCCTGGGACATCGATTCGAAGATCGAGATGGCGATGGAGGCCCTGCGCTGCCCGCCCGGCGAGGCGGACGTCAAGACCCTGTCCGGCGGCGAGCGGCGGCGCGTGGCGCTGTGCCGGCTGCTGCTGTCGAAGCCTGACATGCTGCTGCTGGACGAGCCGACCAACCATCTCGACGCCGAAAGCGTCGCCTGGCTTCAGCATCACCTCAGCGAGTTTCCCGGCGCGCTGCTGGTCGTCACCCACGACCGCTATTTCCTCGACGAGCTGACCAGCTGGACGCTGGAGCTGGATCGCGGCCGCGGCATACCCTACGAGGGCAATTACTCCTCCTGGCTGGAGCAGAAGCAGAAACGGCTGGAGCAGGAAAGCCGCGAAAAGGGCGCCAAGGAGCGCGCGCTGGCCCGCGAGCTGGAATGGATCCGCTCCTCGCCCAAGGCGCGGCAGGCCAAGTCCAAGGCGCGCATTCGCGCCTACGAGGAGATGCGCGACGCCGCCGAACGCGCCGACGTCAGCACCGCGGTGATCCGCATTCCGCCCGGCCCGCGCTTGGGCGGCGTCGTGCTGGAGGCCGAGGGCCTGACCAAGGCCTATGGCGACAAGCTGCTTTACAAGGACCTGTCGTTCAAACTGCCGCCGGGCGGCGTGGTCGGCGTGATCGGCCCCAACGGCGCCGGCAAGACCACCCTGTTCCGCATGATCATTGGCCAGGAAACGCCGGACGCGGGAAGCCTGCGTCTCGGCGAGACGGTGAAGCTGGGCTATGTCGACCAGTCCCGCGACGCGCTGGACGCGAAAAAGACCGTCTGGGAGGAAATCTCCGGCGGGCATGACATGATCAATCTCGGCGGCAAGGAAGTGCCGTCCCGCGCCTATGTCGGCGCCTTCAACTTCAAGGGCGGCGACCAGCAGAAGAAGGTGGGCCTGCTGTCGGGCGGCGAGCGCAACCGGGTACATCTGGCCAAGATGCTGAAAGAGGGCGGCAATTTGCTGCTGCTGGACGAGCCGACCAACGATCTCGACGTTGAAACCCTGTCGGCGCTGGAGGCGGCGCTGGAGGATTTCCCCGGCTGCGCCGTGGTCATCACCCACGACCGCTTCTTCCTCGACCGCATCGCCACCCACATCCTCGCCTTCGAGGGCGATTCGCATGTCGAATGGTTCGAGGGCGGGTTCTCGGACTATCTGGAGGACAAGAAGCGCCGCCTCGGCCCCGACGCCGACATTCCGCGCCGCATCAAGTTCCAGAAGTTTGCGCGCTAGGGCCAGGACCCTTGGCGGACGTCCGGCGGCGGGGTTGTGCGCAACCCGCGCCGCCGGGCAAGATGCCCGTCATGACCAAGCATCGAATCTACACCACCAGCTTCGCCAGCGTTTATCCGCACTATGTCGCCAAGGCCGAAAGGAAGGGGCGCACCAAGGCGGAGGTGGATGAAATCATCCGCTGGCTGACGGGATATGACGTGCAGGCCTTTGAGGCCGTGCTGGAGAACGGCGTGGATTTCGAGGCTTTCTTCGCGCAGGCGCCGCGAATGAACCCGTCGCGGTCGCTGATCAAGGGCGTGGTATGCGGCGTGCGGGTGGAGGAGGTGGAAGAGCCTCTGATGCGGGAGATCCGCTATCTCGACAAGCTGATCGACGAGCTGGCGAAGGGCAAGGCGATGGAGAAGATCCTCCGCCAGTAGCGCTTGTTCAGACTGGCGCAAGCCAGTTGCAATCCGTTTCCAAAATCATATAAAGATATCTTTATAAGTTTACACCGCATGATGCGGCGATGGAAACGGACATGGACTCTCTGATCACGCAACTCAAGGCGCTGGCCGAACCGACGCGGCTGCGCATCGCGGCGCTGTTGGCGCGCGGCGAGCTGACGGTGTCGGAGCTGGTGGCCATCCTCGGCCAGTCGCAGCCGCGCATCTCGCGGCATCTGAAACTGCTGGCCGAGGCGGGTCTGGCCGAACGCCAGCCGGAAGGCGCCTTCGTCTTCTACCGGCTGAGCCGGGACGGCGAGGGCCGGCGGCTGGCGGCGCTGGTCGGCGATCTTGCCTCGCCGGACGATCCGGTGCTGAAGCGCGATCTCGACCGGCTGGAGGCCGTCAAGCGCGCCCGCGCCCGCGCCGCCGAGGCCTATTTCGAGCGCGCCGCCGCTGACTGGGCGCAGATCCGCGACCTGCACCTGTCAGAAGACGAGGTCGAGGCGGCGATGCGCGAGGCCGCGGGCAAGGGCCCGTTCGGCCTGATGATCGATGTCGGCGTCGGCACGGGCCGGATTCTGGAGGTGTTCGCCGACCGCATCGAACGCGGCGTCGGCATCGATGTGAACCATTCCATGCTGAACGTGGCGCGGCTGAATCTGGAGCGCGCCGGGCTGTCCAACTGTTCGGTGCGCCAGGCCGATGTCTGCGCGCTGCCCTTCGACGACGGCTCGGCCGATCTCGTCACCGTGCACCAGGTGCTGCACTATCTCGATGATCCTGAACTGGCCATCGCCGAATGCGCGCGGGTGCTGAAGCCCGGCGGCGTGCTGCTGATCGCTGATTTCGCGCCACACCAGCTGGAGTTCCTGAAGACAACGCACGCCCATCGCCGTCTCGGCTTCTCCGACGCTGAAATGGGCGACTGGGTGGAGGCTGCGGGCCTTGGCCTTGCGCGCCGCGCCGCGCTGCACCCCGAGGAGCCGGCGGGGCGACTGACCGTGAAAATCTGGACGGCCAAGAAGTCTGCGAACAATGGCGCCGATGCGCCCGATCGCCGGCGGGAGCGGGCGCGATGACCGCCCGTTTCGCCACCGCGACGGAGGCCCTGGAAAGTATGGGCGCGCCGAAAATCTCGTTCGAGTTCTTCCCGCCGAAGACCGACGACATGGAGGCGCGGCTGTGGGAGTCGATCCGGCGGCTCGAGCCTTATGGCCCGGCCTTCGTCTCTGTCACCTATGGGGCCGGCGGCTCCACCCGCGACCGCACCCACCGCACCGTGAAGCGCATCGTGGATGAAACGGCGCTGAAACCCGCCGCGCACCTGACCTGTGTCAAGGCGACAAAGGACGAGGTGGACGCGGTGATCCGCGACTACTGGGCCGCGGGCGTACGCCATGTGGTGGCGCTGCGCGGCGACCCGCCGGAAGGCGTGGGCGAACGTTACATTCCCCATCCGGGCGGTTACGCCAACGCCGCCGAACTGGCGGCGGCCATCCGCCGCATCGGCGATTTCGAGATCTCGGTCGGCTGCTATCCCGAGAAACACCCGGAAAGCACCAGCTTCGATCACGACATTGACCTGCTGAAGGCCAAAATCGATGGAGGCGCGACGCGGGCGATCACCCAGTTCTTCTTCGATCCGGAGGTGTATTTCCGCTTTCGGGAGCGCGCGGAGAAAGCGGGCATCGCCATTCCGATCATCCCGGGGATCATGCTGCAGTCGAATTTCAAGGGCCTTCAGCGCATGGCCGGGCTGTGCGGCGCCGCGATTCCGGCTTCGCTGGCTGAACTTTACGAAGGCCTCGACGACGATCCCGAAACCCGCGAGCTGGTCACCGCCAACATCGCCGCCAAGCTGTGCCGCAAGCTGGCGCGCGGCGGGGTGGACCAGTTCCATTTCTACACCCTGAACCGCGCCGGGCTGGCGCTGTCCACCTGCCGGCTGCTGGGCGTGAAACCGGCCATAAGGGCGGCGGCCTGACATGAGCGGATCCAGAGCAGAACGCATGGCGGCGCTGACGGCGCTGGCGCAGCAGCGCATCGTCATCCTCGACGGGCCGAAGGGCACGATGATCCAGGCCCTGAACCTGACCGAGGCCGATTTTCGCGGGGACCGCTTCGCGGACTGGCCGCAAAGCCTGAAGGGCGACAACGACCTGTGCAATCTGACCCGGCCGGACGATGTTTACGGCATCCATCGGGCGTATCTGCTGGCCGGGGCCGACATCGCCTCGACCAACACTTTCAACGCCAATGCGGTCAGCCAGGCCGAATACGGGCTGCAGGACCACGCCTATGAGATGAACCGGGCGGGGGCGGAACTGGCCCGCCGCGCGGCGGACGAGGTTGCGGCCGAGACCGGAACCCCGCGCTGGGTCGCCGGCGCCATCGGGCCGACTAGCCGCACCCTGTCGCTGTCGCCGGACGTGAACGACCCCGGCTATCGCGCCACGGATTTCGACGAGCTGGTGGCGACCTATCACGAGGCGGCGCGCGGCCTGATCGATGGTGGCGCGGACTTCCTGCTGATCGAGACCTGTTTCGACACCCTGAACGCCAAGGCGGCGATTGCGGGAGTGCTGGACCTGTCGGACGAGCTGGGCGAGCGCATCGAGATGTCGGTGTCGATGACGGTGGTCGACCAGTCGGGCCGCAATCTCTCCGGCCAGACGGTGGAGGCGTTCTGGAACTCGGTGCGCCATGCGCGCCCGTTCTCCATCGGCATCAACTGCGCGCTGGGGGCGGAGCAGATGCGCCCCTATGCCGCGGCGCTGGCGCGCGTGGCCGACGCGCGCACGCATGTCTATCCCAATGCCGGCCTGCCCAATGATCTTGGCGGCTATGACGAGGCGCCGGAGACGACGTCGGGCCATCTTGGCGAATGGGCGCGGGCGGGACTGGTCAACATTGTCGGCGGCTGTTGCGGCACCACGCCGGAGCATATCCGCGCCATCGCCGCGGCGGTGCGCGGCCTGCCGCCGCGCGCTCCCTCGGCGCCGAAGCCGGCCCTGCGCCTGTCGGGGCTTGAGCCGTTCGAGCTGGCATGATGACCGCGGCCACCGCCACATTCGTCAATGTCGGCGAGCGCACGAACGTCACCGGTTCGGCGGCGTTCCGCAAGCTGATCACCGCCGGCGATTACGCCGCGGCGGTGGAGGTGGCGCGCCAGCAGGTGGAGAACGGCGCCCAGATCATCGACGTCAACATGGACGAGGGCCTGCTGGACTCGAAGGCCGCCATGCGCATCTTCCTGCGCCTGATCGCGGCCGAGCCGGACATCGCCCGCGTGCCGGTGATGATCGATTCCTCGAAATGGGAGGTGATCGAGGAAGGCCTGAAAAACGTTCAGGGCAAAGCGATCGTCAATTCCATCAGCCTGAAGGAGGGCGAGGCGCCGTTTCTGGAACAGGCGCGGAAGGTCCAGCGTTATGGCGCCGCGGTGGTGGTGATGGCCTTCGACGAAACCGGCCAGGCCGAGACCGCGGACCGCAAGTTCGACATCTGCAAGCGCGCCTATGAACTTCTGACCGATGAAGCGGGGTTCGAACCGCATGACATCATTTTCGACCCCAATATCTTCGCCGTCGCCACCGGCATCGCCGAGCATGACGATTACGCCGTGGCCTTCATCGAGGCGGCGCGACGCATAAGGTCGGAGCTGCCTGGGGCGCATGTCTCCGGCGGGGTGTCGAACCTGTCGTTTTCGTTCCGCGGCAACGAGCCGGTGCGGCGGGCGATGCATTCGGTGTTCCTCTACCACGCCATCCGGGCGGGCATGGACATGGGCATCGTCAACGCCGGCCAGCTCGACATCTATGACGATATCGAACCGGCGCTGCGCGAGGCGGTGGAGGATGTGATCCTGAACCGCCGAAAAGGCGCGGCCGAGCGCCTGCTCGAGATCGCCGAAAGCTATCGCGGCGATGGCCAGAAACAGGAAAAGGCCGCCGCCGAATGGCGCGGCTGGCCGGTGGCCAAACGGCTTGAATACGCCCTTGTCCACGGCGTCGACGAGCATATCGAGACCGATGTGGAGGAGGCGCGCCAGGGCTTCGCCAAACCGCTGGAGGTGATCGAAGGCCCGCTGATGGACGGCATGAACGTGGTCGGCGACCTGTTCGGCGCGGGGAAGATGTTCCTGCCGCAGGTGGTGAAATCGGCCCGCGTGATGAAGAAGGCCGTGGCGTATCTGCTGCCCTGGCTGGAGGCGGAGAAACAGAAAAGCGGCCTCGCCGGAAAGTCCAACGGCAAGATTGTGATGGCGACCGTGAAGGGCGATGTGCACGACATCGGCAAGAACATCGTCGGCGTGGTCTTACAGTGCAATGGCTATGAGATCGTCGATCTGGGCGTCATGGCGCCGTGCGAGAAGATTCTGGAGACTGCGAAGGCCGAAGGCGCCGACGCCATCGGGCTGTCGGGGCTGATCACGCCCAGCCTCGACGAAATGGTGTTCGTGGCCAGCGAGATGCAGCGTCAGGGCTTTTCGTTGCCGCTGCTGATCGGCGGCGCCACCACCAGCCCGGCGCATACCGCGGTGAAGATCGAGCCGGCCTACGCCAACGGACCGGTTGTGCATGTCAACGACGCCAGCCGGGCGGTGGGCGTGGTCGGCAAGCTGTTGTCCAGCGCCAACGCCCGCGCCGCCTATGCCGGCGACATCCGCGCCGAGTATGCGAAAATCCGCGAGGTGCGGGCGCGCAACCAGTCTGGCAAGGCGCGGCTGCCGTTGGCCGCGGCCCGGCGCGGCGGGCTAAAGTTGGACTGGAACGGTTATACGCCCCCGGCGCCGTCCTTCATCGGCGCGCGGGCGATAGAGGATGTGACGGTCGCGGATCTGATCCCCTATATCGACTGGACGCCGTTCTTCTTCGCCTGGGACCTGAAAGGGCGCTTTCCGCAGATCCTCGACGACCCGCGGCGCGGCGAGGCGGCGCGCACGCTTTATGACGACGCCCGGCGGATGCTGGACCGCATTGTCGAGCATGGCTGGCTGGCCCCGCGCGGCGCCGCCGGCTTCTGGCCCGCCAATTCCGATGGCGACGACATCACCGTCTGGGCCGATGAGCAGCGCCAGCAGCGCTGCGCCGTTTTCCACACCCTGCGCCAGCAGGCCGAGAAGGATTCAGGCCGCGCCCACGCCGCGCTGGCCGATTTTGTCGCGCCGGAAAAGCCGGACTGGATCGGCGGTTTTTGCGTCACCGCCGGCGACGGGGTCGAGGCGCTGGCCCGCTTCAAGGCCGAGCATGACGACTATTCCGGCATCCTGTTCGCCGCGCTGTCCGATCGTCTGGCCGAGGCGTTCGCGGAATACCTGCACCAACTTGCGCGCAAGCAGCTGTGGGGCTATGCGCCGGACGAGGCGTTGACCCACGCTGAACTGATCGAGGAGAAATACCGCGGCATCCGCCCGGCGCCCGGCTATCCGGCGCAGCCGGACCATACCGAGAAACTGACCCTGTTCGCCTTGCTGGATGCGGAAAAACGCACCGGCGTACGGCTGACCGAAAGCCTGGCGATGACGCCGGCCTCATCGGTCTCCGGCCTGTATTTCAGCCATCCGGACAGTCATTATTTCGCCGTCGGCCGCATCGCCCGCGACCAGGTCCAGGACTATGCGAAGCGCAAGGGCTGGACGCTGGAGGAGGCCGAAAAGGCGCTCGGCCCCATCCTCGGCTACGATCCGGAAAACCGTGACGAAGCAGCGGCTTAGCTGCTGCCGTCCGCCACATGGACCAGGGGTCCTTTCGGCGTGACGCCGGTGGGATTGATGGTGTCATGGCTTTCGTAATAGTGCCGCTTGGCATGCTCTAAATTCATCACTTCACTGATATTCCGGTGACCATGCAGGCGGCGGGCGTAGGCCGACAGGTTCGGGTAGTCGATCAGGCGTTTCAGATTGCACTTGAAATGCCCGTGATAGACGGGGTCGAACCGCACCAGCGTCGTATACAGCCGCCAGTCGGCCTCGGTCAGCCGATCGCCCAGCAGCCAGTCGCGCCCGTCGGATAGCCGCTCCTCCAACCAGTCCAGCGCCCTGAACAGGGTGGTGACGGCCTCTTCATAGGCGGACTGGCTGGTGGCGAAGCCGGCCTTGTAGACGCCGTTGTTGACCTCGTCATAGACGCGGGCGTTCACGGCGTCGATTTCGGCACGCAAGTCAGCGGGATAGTAGTCGCCGTCGCGCGCGCCAACCGCGTCGAAGGCGGAATTGAACATGCGGATGATGTCGGCCGATTCATTGCTGACGATGGTTCCGCGCTGCTTGTCCCACAGCACCGGCACGGTGACGCGCCCGGTATAGTCGGGCTTCGCGGCGGTATAGACCTGATGCATGTAGCGCGCGCCATGGATGGGGTCGGCGATCACGCCAGGGCCGTCCTCGAAGGTCCAGCCATGCTCTTTCATCCGCCAGTGGACGACCGAGACGGGGATCATGCCCTCCAGCCCCTTCAGGCGGCGGAAGATCAGCGTGCGGTGCGCCCAGGGACAGGCCAGGGACACATACAGGTGATAGCGCCCCGGCGCGGCCTGAAACCCGCCTTCGCCGGTGGGGCCGGCGGCGCCGTCCGCCGTCACCCAGTTGCGAAAGGCGCTGTCCTGGCGCTTGAAGCGCCCGCCAGTGCTTTCGGTGTCATACCATTCGTCTTTCCAGACGCCATCGACGAGAAGGCCCACACTCAAACTCCGTCAGGGTTGCGCTCTTGCGAGCGAGTTTCTATGCGATTTTTGATGCCCCATTTCATCGGGTCATTTTCAATCGCCTCATTGTATATACTTAGTAACGAATCAACAAAAACATCAGCCTCGCGAGATAATTTTATAAATTGCTGAGCAATTGAATTCATCTGTAAAATATAAGAATACTCTATTTTATGTTCATTACGATTTATATTTAAGTGAGCTTCACCATCTTCCGTAAATGTTGATAGCTTTGCTATCATTGGTCTCGAGTGCATTTTTATTTTATTAAAGTTATGAACGGCAATTACTAAAGAATTCTCAAGTGAAAATGCCTGCACAAGGGTGAATTTTAACTCCTCTAATTCAACATGATCTAATGCTGCAATTTCACGCGGCGTTAGTTCTCTGTCATAACTTCTAATTCCTAGAAGAGGTTCAAATATCGACCACAGGGATGAGTCATTTACGCGCTCTTGTTCATTAATAGAATTATTAATATACATTGATATACTTTTTATATTATTGATCACATCAATAGTCTTATAATTAATAGCTAGAGCGCCGGATCTTATTTCTTTGCGTTCTTTTATTTTTTGCAAGTGCAAAGATCCAAAATATGCAAGAGTTGCACCTACGCTTGCGCTGGCAAGAGCGATTATGGCAGGCATAGCTTCAGATAATAACAACGCCATCATCGGTGTAATCTGTGTGGGTTCTTCTGTCATGTCTTTCCTCGGAATTCAGAACCGGCCCTGCTGGAAGTCGAGGATCGCCTGGCGAACCTCGCCCTCGGTGTTCATCACAAACGGGCCGCCCCAGGCCACCGGCTCGCGCAATTGCCGCCCGGCCAGAATCAGGAAGGTCGCGCCCTCCGGCCCGGCCTCGATACGGGTGAGGTCTCCCTCGCCCAGCACGGCCAGTTCGCCGGCCTTCACCTCGCCCGGCTGTTCATAGCCGGTGCGCGGCAGGCGGATGGCGCCTTTGTAGACCGCGGCGGCGGCGGTGTGATCGCGCGGCAGCGGTTCCTCGAACACGCCGCCGGGGTCAAGTCGCACCTCGGCGAAGAACGGCTGGGTGGAGATGCGCGTCACCGGCCCTTCGGTCCCGCGCGATGTCTTGCCGGTGACCAGGCGCAGGGCCGCGCCCTGGTCCGGGCGCTCCTCAACCGGGATGCGGTCGGGCGTGAATTCCTGATAGCCGGCGGGCTTCATCTTCTCGGCGCGCGGCAGGTTGATCCACAGCTGGAAGCCGCTCATCAGCCCGTCTTCCTGCTCCGGCATTTCCGAATGCACAATGCCGCCGGCGGCGGTCATCCATTGCACGCCGCCGGGTTCGATCACGCCTTCATGGCCCTTGTTGTCCTTGTGGCGCATGCGGCCCGCGAACATGTAGGTCACAGTCTCGAACCCGCGGTGCGGGTGGGCCGGAAAACCGGCGATATAGTCGTCCGGATTGTCGGAATGGAAATGGTCCAGCATCAGGAACGGGTCCAGCATGCGCAGGCCCGGATGGCCGATCAGGCGGCGCATCTTCACCCCGGCGCCGTCTGAGGCGGCGATGCCGTTGGTGACATGGACAAGGGGTCGTATGGTGGTGGTCATGGTTTGTCTCCTTGCCCGCCTATATGGCCGTGCGCGCGCCACGCCGCAGCCCGCGGACAGGATATGCGGTGTTTCCGCCCTGTCGATAATCCCGATGGACTCATCCGCCGCGCCCCGCTAGGGGGGCGCGATGAAGCGGACCCGCAAGATACTCACCCTCGGCTGGCGCGAATGGGCCGGTCTGCCGGAACTGGGCGTAAGGCGCCTGCGCGCCAAGGTGGACACCGGCGCGCGCACCAGCGCCGTGCACGCCACGCATGTCCGCGCTTTCACGCGCGATGGCGAGGACTGGGTGCGGTTCGACCTGCCCCGGCGGCGCAAGGGCGGGATCACGGCGAAGGGGTGCGAGGCCAGGGTGCATGACCGGCGCGAGGTGAAAAGCTCCACCGGTCATGTGCAGACGCGCTATGTGATCCGCACGGTGCTGTCGCTGGGCGGCCACGAATGGCCGATAGAGCTGACGCTGGCGCGGCGCGACACCATGGACTACCGCCTGCTGATCGGGCGCGAGGCGCTGGCCCGCCGCGCCGTCGTCGATCCGTCGAAATCATACCTTCTGGGCAAGGACTGACCGCCATGCGCCTGTTGATGCTGGCCCGCAACGCCAATCTCTATTCGCACCGCCGCATCGTCGAGGCGGCGCAGGCGCGCGGGCACGAGATCGACGTGATCGACACCCTGCGCGTCTATATGAACATCACCTCGCGCCGGCCGGAGCTGCGCTATCAGGGCCGGGTGCTGGAGGGGTATGACGCCGTCATCCCGCGCATCGGCGCCTCGATCACCAGCTATGGCCTCGCCGTGGTGCGCCAGTTCGAGATGACAGGCGTGTGGGCGATGAACGAATCCGTCGCTATCGGCCGCTCGCGCGACAAACTGCGCTGTCTGCAATTGCTGGCCCGCGCCGGAATCGGCCTGCCGGTCACAGCTTTCGCACACGACACGCGCATGACCGACGACGTGCTGGACATCGTCGGCGGCGAACCGGTGGTGATCAAGCTGCTGGAAGGCACGCAAGGGGTTGGCGTGGTGCTGGCCGAAACACGGCGGTCGGCCAAATCGGTGATCGAGGCGTTCCGGGGCGCCAAGGTGAACATTCTGGTGCAGGAGTTCATCAAGGAAGCCGGCGGCGCCGACATCCGCGCCATCGTCATCGGCGGACGCGTGGTGGCGGCGATCAAGCGCCAGGGCGGGGAGGGGGAGTTCCGCTCCAACCTGCATCGCGGCGGCCATGCGGCGAAGGTGAAGATATCGCCGGAGGAGCGCGCCACCGCCATCCGCGCCGCCCGGGTGCTGGGCCTGAACGTGGCGGGGGTGGACATGCTGCGTTCCAACCACGGCCCGGTGGTGATGGAGGTCAACTCCACCCCGGGGCTGGAGGGGATTGAGGAAGCCACCGGCGCCGATGTCGCCGGGGCGATGGTCGCGTTCATCGAAAAACACGCCCAGCCGGGCAAGACCCGCACCCGGGGCAAGGGCTGAACGAACTTTATCGCCTGAATGAGGCGGGGGCCGTCCGGAGGGACGCTACGGACGGCCCCCAGTTTTCCGCCGGGCGCAAGGCTGGGGACGTTGAGGCCCGGCGTTTTTTATGCGGCCCCGTTCGGGGGGATCCCGGGGCGGGGATAGTGCGCCGGGCAAGCCGGCGTACCACGGGTCCATATCCGGGGCCGCATGATCAAGACGTCCGGGCCGGGCGGTTTGTTCCCGCGAGGCGCGAAAATTTTTTTCAGGTCTCTATTCGGCCCCGAAACCACCGCCGCCGGGTGTATTGATTTCGATGGCGTCGCCAGGCTTCACCGCAACGCTGAACAGGCCCGGCAAGTCTTCCGCCGTTCCATCGGCGCGGATCAGGCGCTGGGCGCCCGGCGCGGCGTCGCCGCCGCCCGCCAGCCCGAACGGCCGGTGCGCGCGGCGAGAGGACAAGAGCGCCGCCTCCATCGCTTCCAGGAACAGGATCCGGCGTGACGCCCCGTCGCCGCCGCGCCAGCGCCCCTCGCCGCCGGAACCCTTGCGGACGCGGTGAAACACCACGCGCACCGGAAAGCGCCGCTCCAGCACTTCCGGGTCGGTCATGCGCGAATTGGTCATGTGGGTATGGATGGCGGAAACGCCGTCGAAACCGTCTCCCGCGCCGGCGCCGCCGCAGATGGTCTCGTAATACTGACGCCGCGCGTCGCCGAAGGTGAAATTGTTCATCGTGCCTTGCGCGGCGGCCATGCGCCCCGTGGCGGCGAACAGGGCGTCGACCACGATCTGGCTGGTCTCGACATTGCCGGCCACCACGGCGGCAGGCGGTTTCGGGTTCAGCAGGCAGCCCTCGGGGATCACCAGCCTGATCGGAGCGAGGCAGCCTTCATTCATCGGCATGTCGCCGCCGACCAGACAGCGGAAGACATACATCACGGCGGCGCGCGCCACGCTGGCCGGGGCGTTGAAATTATCCGGCGTCTGCGGGCTGGTTCCGGTGAAATCCACCACAGCCGTTCCGGCCTTACGGTCGATGCGGATGGCGGTCTTGATCTGCGCCCCGCTGTCCAGCTTCGCCGTCCATTCCCCGTCCGGCAGCGCGGCGATCACTTCGCGCACCGCGCGTTCGGCGTTGGCCTGCACATGGCCCATATAGGCGCGCACCACTTCAAGGCCGTGATCGGCGACCATGCGGCCCAGCTCCGCCGCGCCGCGGGCGCAGGCCGCAAGCTGGGCCTTCATGTCGGCGATGTTCTGGGCCGGGTTGCGGGCGGGCATGGCGCCGCCCTGCAGCACCTGGCGCACCTCCGCCTCCAGAAAGCGGCCCTGCGCCATCACCTTCACATTGCGGAACAGCACCCCTTCCTCGGCGATGGTTTTCGAGAACGGCGGCATCGAGCCGGGGGCGGCGCCGCCGACATCGGCATGGTGGCCGCGCGCCGCGACCCAGAACAGGCGCTCGCCGCTGTCATCATCATGCACCGGGGTGACGATGGTGATGTCCGGCAGATGGGTGCCGCCGTCATAGGGCGCGTTAACCGCCACGGCGTCGCCGGGGCCGAGGTCCGGATGCGCGGCGGCCGCGGCGCGCACGCTGGCCGACATCGAACCCAGATGCACCGGCATGTGCGGGGCGTTGGCGATCAGGCCGCCACCGGCGTCGAACACCGCGCAGGAAAAATCCAGCCGCTCCTTGATGTTCACCGAATGCGCCGTGCGCTCCAGCGCCGCGCCCATCTGTTCGGCCACGGCCATGAAGCGCTTGTTGAACAGCTCCAGCCGTATCGGATCGGCCTCGGCGCTTTCCGTTGCTCGGCCCCCCGCTTCACTGCGGGTGATCACAAGCATGCCGTCCGGGCGCCGCTGCGCCGTCCAGCCGGGATCGATGACGATGGTGGAGTTTGGCTCAACGATCAGCGCTGGGCCGCTGACCTCCGCGCCTGCGCCCAGGGTGGAAAGGCTGTGGACAGGCGCCTCCGTCCATCCGCCGTCATGGAAGATGCGCCCGGTCTCCAGCGGCGGCGCGCCTTGCGTGCCGGGCAGGTCGATGTGCCAGCCCCTGGCCCCCGGCGGCTCGGCCGCGGCCTCTGCGGCGACGGATTCGATCACCGCCGTTTCGCCCTCTGGCGCGAAGCCGAATAGCCGCCGGTGCGCGGCCATGAAGGCGTCGCGCATCGCGTCTTGCCCGCCGAAGGGGACGGGCAGGGCGGCGTCGGCGCCCTTCACCTTGATGCGCGCCTCGAGCCGGGTGCGCACGCCCGCGGCGTCCACGCCCTGCACGGCCAGAGCCGCGCGCGCGGTTTCAGCCAGCGCCTGCGCGGTCTGGCGCGCGGCTTCCAGCCCGGTCTCGAACGCCGCCTCCACCGCCGCCTCGCGCGTTTCGCGCAGTTCCGACAGGCCGATGCCCAGGGCGGACAGCAACCCGGCGCAGGGGTGGATCAGCACCGTGGACATGCCCAGCGCCCCGGCCACCTTGCAGGCGTGCTGGCCGCCGGCGCCGCCGAAGGCGTTCAGCGCGTATTGCGCCGGGTCGGCGCCTTGCGCGATCGAGATCTGCTTGATCGCCTGCGCCATGTTTTCGACCGCCACCTTTAAAAAGCCCTCGGCCGCGGCCTCGGCGCTGGCGAGGCCCATGGCGGTGGCGAGTTCCTCCAACGCGTTGCGGCTGGCGGCTTCGTCCAGCGGCGCATCGCCGCCGGGGCCGAACACGCGCGGGAAATGCGCCGGGCGGATGCGGCCCAGCACGATACTGGCGTCGGTCACCGTCGCCGGGCCGCCAAGGCCATAGGCCGCCGGGCCGGGCCGCGCCCCGGCGCTTTCCGGCCCCGCCTGCGCCCGCCCGCCCTCGTAACGCAATATCGATCCGCCGCCGGCGGCGACGGTGTGCACGGCCAGCATGGGGGCGCGCAGGCGCTGGCCGGCGATGACGGCCTCGGCGACGCGTTCATAGGTGTCGCCGTCGAAGCGCGAGACATCGGTGGACGTGCCGCCCATGTCGAAGCCGATGACTCTGGAATACCCTGAAATCAATGCGGTTTTCGCCATGCCCGCGACGCCGCCGGCCGGGCCGGACAGCACGGCGTGGCGGGCGTGGAAGGCGCTGGCCGCCGCCAGCCCGCCCGAGGATTGCATGAAGAAAAGCGGCGCGTTTTCAAGGCGTTGCGCCACGCGCCCGGCGTATTCGCGCAGCACGGGGGCCAGATAGGCGTCCAGAACCGTGGTCGAGGCGCGCGGCACGATCTTGACCAGCGGGCTGGCCTCGCTGGAAAGCACAATGGTTTCAAAGCCTTCCTCGCGCGCCAGCTCGGCCACGCGCCGCTCGTGCGCCGGGTTGGCGTAGGCGTGCATCAGCGCGATGGCGATGGTTTCACAGCCTTGTGCTTTCGCTGTGCTCAACCCTGCCCTGACCCCGTCTTCATCCAGCGCTTCGACAATTTTACCCGCGGCGTCCATGCGCGCTTTGACCTCCATGACCTCGGCATGCAGCGGGCCGGGGCGGTCGATGCGCATGGCGAAGATGTCGGGCCGGGTCTGGTCGCCGATGACCAGCAGGTCGGCGAAGCCCGCGGTGACCGCGAAGGCGGTTTTCGCCCCCTTGCGCTCCAGCAGCGCGTTGGTGGCCACGGTGGTGCCCATCTTCACCGCCGCGATGCGCGCCGCCGGAATCGCCTCGCCGGCCTTCAGGCCCAGCAGGCGGCGCACGCCCTCGGACGCCGCGTCGGGGTAATGCGCGCTTTCGGACAGCAGCTTCAGGGCCTGCAGGCGCCCGTCGGGCGCGCGGCCGAGAATGTCGGTGAAGGTGCCGCCGCGGTCGATCCAGAACTCCCACATGCCGTTCATGGTTTTCGCGGCGCTCCGGCGCGGGCTAATAATCCTGTCGGAGACTAGAATAGTGAACTTCTGGCGCAAGCTGACCGAGCGGCTGACCGGCCGCGGCGATCCTTTCGAGCGCATCTGCGCCGACTGCCCTCCCGGCGTGCGCGTGGACGACGCCGATTTCGCCATGGCGCTGATCGCGCTGGGCGCGAAAATGGCCAAGGCCGACGGCGTGGTGACGAAGGACGAGGTCGCCGCCTTCAAACAGGTGTTCCAGACCCCGCCGGAGGCCGGAGAGGCCATCGCCCGCGCCTTCAACCTGGCCAAGCAGACGACGCTGGGTTTCGACGGCTACGCCCGCCGCCTGGCCCGCCGCTTCCGCGCCAATCCGGCGGTGCTGGAAGACGTGATGGACGCGCTGTTCCACATCGCCAGGGCCGACGGCGCGGTGACGGAGGCGGAGCTGGAATACCTGAAGACGGTGGCGGAGATTTTCGGCTTCACCGAGGGCGAATTCCGCCGCCTGCGCATCGCCCATATCGGCGCTGCGCCGGATGACCCCTATGTGATTCTGGGCGTCGATCCCGACATCGACGACGCCGGCCTGAAGCGCGCCTATCGCCGCGTTGCGGCCCACAATCACCCGGACAGCCTGCTGGCGCGCGGCGCGCCGCCTGAAATGCAGCGCGTGGCGGTGGCGAAAATGGCCTTGATAAACGAGGCTTACGCCAAAATCCGCGCCGGGCGCGCGGCGGGGCTCGCCTGAATTTCGCCGCAGGTGTCATTGACCTTTCGGGCCGTGGTCCCGAAATTGTATCCGGACGACCGGTTACCGGCGTGGAGCCAGACATGACGCAGACCCGCAACGACGTCACATTCGCCGTGCGCTTCGGCCAGGCCTTCCGCGCCCTGATCGCCGCCATCCTGTGCGTGGCCTTCGCGGCGCTGGTGTTCTTCCTGGCCGCGATGCTGACCGCCGCGGCGCTGGCCGCCGCCGCCGTGGCGCTGCTGGCCGGCGGGGCTTACTGGCTGTGGCGCAAGGCGCGTGGACGCAAGGGCGGCGACGACGACGGCGACCCGACTCTTCTGGTCGCCCGCCGCGGCCCGCGCGGCTGGACGGTGGAGACCGCCGGCCCCACCCGCGGCTGACGGCCTTGCCCGCCAGCCCGGTCGACCCGCCATCCCCCAATCATGACGCCCGCAAGGGCGCGGTCAGCCTGATCGTGCTGCATTACACCGGCATGCAGACGGGCGCCGCCGCGCTGGCCCGCATGCGCGATCCCGAAGCGAAGGTCAGCGCCCATTACATGGTGGAAGAGGACGGTCGCGTCTTCGCCCTCGTGCCCGAAGACCGCCGCGCCTGGCACGCCGGGGTGTCGGAATGGGGCGGCGAGACGGATGTGAACTCCATCTCGGTCGGTATCGAGATCGTCAATGGCGGCCATGATTTCGGCCTGCCGGACTATCCCGCGCCGCAGATAGAGGCGGTGATCGCGCTGACGCGCGCGGTGATGGCCCGTCATGGCGTTCCCGCGCATCGCGTGGCCGGCCATTCCGATGTCGCGCCCTTGCGCAAGATCGACCCCGGCGAGAAATTTCCCTGGCCGCGGCTGGCCGCCGCCGGCTGCGCCATCTGGCCCCGGCCCGGCCCGGACGCGCCGCAGCGCGCGGCGAAACCCGGCGAGCGCAGCGAGAAGGTGCGGGCGCTGCAGGCCGATCTGGCGGCCATCGGCTATGGCCTCGCCGCCGATCATGTCTATGGCGCGGTGACCGAGGCGGTGATCCGCGCCTTCCAGCGCCGATTCAGGCCTGCGCGCATCGATGGCGTGGCCGACCCCGAAACCGCCGCCCTGATCGCCCGCGTCCGCGCCCTGACGCCTCCATCTTGACCTTGGGCCTGCGGGCGCCGACATTGGCGGCGGGTCAGGCGGCCGGGCGGCCGCTCCCGCAAGGTCCGAAAGGACGCGGGGGAGGAAAGTCCGGGCTCCACGGAGGCAAGGCGCCAGGTAACGCCTGGCGGGGGAAACCCCAGGGAAAGCGCCGCAGAGAACAGACCGCCGGGCGCGCGCGCCCGGCAAGGGTGAAACGGTGGGGTAAGAGCCCACCGCCCCGACCGCAAGGAAGGGGGCACGGCAAGCCCCGCCTGGAGCAAGACCGAATAGGGACGGATGCCGCGGTTCGCCGCGGCGCGCGCGCCTCCGCGCGCCGTCCGGGTGGGTCGCGCGAGGCGCGCCGCGAGGCGCGTCCCAGAGGAATGGCCGCCGCGCTGTTTCCATAACGGAAACAACGGCACAGAACCCGGCTTACAGGCCGCCTGACCCCTTGCTTTCAGCCGCTTGCGCGCGCCGCGGCGGCGCGTCTTAACTATTTGTTCTTTGTCTGTTCTTGATTTCCGCCACCCCGAGCGTGCAGGTTTACTTGCCTGCACGCTGAAAAAAACGCCTTCCGGCGCTCAATTCCGTTGTTTCCCATGAAATCCCATGTTATCCCATTGTTAACCACGGTGGCGGGGCCGTGGCGAAGGGGAGGCGTTTTCCGGTGTTTCTGTCGACGACCACCAACGGGATTGATGCGAAGGGACGCCTGTCCGTCCCCGCCGATTTCCGTGCGGTCGTACGCGGTGATCCTTTAGACGGGATTTACGTCTGGCCGTCTTTCGACGGCGCCTATCTGGAAGGCGGCGGCCAGGCGCTGATGGACCGTTATCTCGGCGCCATCGAGGACATGGACCCCTATGACGACGCCCGCATCGCCATGGAGCGGTCGATCTTCGGCGCCGCCAAACCGCTGTCCTTCGACGCCAACGGCCGCATCACCCTGCCGAAGGTCTTCGCCGAACACGCGGGCCTGGAGGGCCGGGCGACCTTCGTCGGTCTTGGCGCGCGGTTCGAGATCTGGAACCCGGACGTCTATGCGAAACACGAGGCCGCCGCCCGCGCCTACGCCCGCGAGAACAAGCGCGCCCTGAAACTGCCGCCGCGCCGGGCCGGGGAGAGTGCGCGATGAGCCACGCCCCGGTGATGCTGGACGAGGCGGTGACCGCCCTGAACCCCCGCGACGGCGGGCTTTATGTCGACGGCACCTTCGGGGCCGGCGGCTATTCGCGCGCCATCCTCGCCGCCGCGGACTGCCGGGTGCTGGGGCTGGACCGCGATCCCTCGGTGCAGCATCTGGCCGAGGCGCTGAAAAAAGGCTGTCCGGCCCGCTTCGCCTTCGTGCGCGCGCCTTTTTCGATGATGGAGGAGATCGTGCGCTCCTCCGGCGGTGAGACGGTGGACGGCGTGGTGCTGGATATCGGCGTCTCCTCGATGCAGATCGACCAGGCTGAACGCGGTTTCTCCTTCGCCAAGGACGGGCCGCTGGACATGCGCATGTCGGGCGAGGGGCCGAGCGCCGCCGACGCCGTGGCGTTGCTGTCCGAAGCCGAGCTTTCCGCCATCTTCCATCATTACGGCGAAGAGCGCCGCGCCCGCCGCGCCGCCAACGCCATCGTCAGGGCCCGCGCCGAAGCGCCGATCGAAACCACGGCGCAGCTGGCCGAAATCGTCGCCCGCGCCGTCGGCGGCAAGCCGGGGCGCATCCACCCCGCCACCCGCGCCTTCCAGGCGCTGCGGATTTTCATCAATGACGAGCTGGGCGAACTGGTGCGCGGCCTGTCCGCCGCCGAGCGCCTGCTGGCGCCGCTGGGGCGGCTGGTGGTGGTCACTTTCCATTCGCTGGAAGACCGCATCGTCAAGACCTTCCTGCGCGCCCGCGCCGGGCTGGCCGGCGGCGGCGGATCGCGCCACGCGCCGGAAGGCCCGGCCGGCCCCGCGCCGTCCTTCAGCCTTCTGCACCGCAAGGCGGTGGAGGCCTCCGAGGCCGAGACCGAAGCCAATCCGCGCGCGCGTTCCGCCAAGCTGCGCGCCGCCATCCGCACCGAGGCCCCGGCCTTCGCCGAAGAGGCGGCGCCGTTCCCGGACCTGCCCGATCTGACCCGACTGGAGGCCGCCCGATGATCCGCGCCATAAACGCGCTCGCCATCGTCGTCCTCGCCGCGCTGGCGGTGGCGACCTACATCGCCAAGACCGAGGCGCAGGGCGCGCAGGAGCGCCTGGCCGGCCTGCAGGCGCAGCTGGCCGAAGAGCGCCGCCAGATCAACGTGCTGACCGTGGAGATCGCGCACCTGGAGGATCCGGAGCGCTTGCGCGCGCTGGCCCGCCGTTATCTGGGCTTCGAGCCGCTGGACCCGGCGCGCGAGGTGGCGCTGTCCGACCTGCCGCTGCTGATCGAGCCGGTCCCGGCGCCGGAGCCGCTGCGCCATGACTTTCACGTCGCGGATGTTCCGCCGCCGGCGCCGCGCGCGCATCCGGCCGGGGGGCGCAATTGAAGCTGGCCTGGCCCTTCCGGCGCCGGGAGGCGCGGTCGCGGCGGGACCCGCCCCGGCCTGCCGCGGCGATCGCCGGCGTCGACATGACCCGGCTGCTGCGGCTGGAAGACGACGAGGCCGAGGCGGTTCACGGATCGCGCACGCGCCTGGCGGTGATGGGGCTGGCGCTGGCGCTGGCCTTCTGCGTTCTGGGGGTGCGCGCGGTGGACCTGGCGGCGCGCGGGCCGGACGGCGCCACCGTGGCCGCCGCCATGGCCGCACCGGTGCGCGGCGACATCGTCGACCGCAACGGCCAGGTGCTGGCCACGACGCTGGAGACCCACTCGCTGTTCGCCGATCCGGCGCTGGTCTGGGACGCGCGCGAGACTGCCGAGGCTCTGGCTTCAGTGCTGCCGGGGCTGGATATCGAGGCGCTGACGCGCGAACTGTCCTCCCGGCGCCGTTTCGTCTGGGTGCAGCGCAATCTGACGCCGCGCCAGCGCCAGGCGGTGTTCGCCCTCGGTCTGCCGGGGGTGGGTTTCCGCACCGAGCCGCGGCGGCTGTACCCGCGCGGACGCCTGGCTGCACATGTGGTGGGATATTCGGATCGCGACATGACCGGGCTCGCCGGCGCCGAGCGCGCGTTTGGCGCGGCGCTGGGCTCCGGCGACGGGCGCCCGGTGGCGCTGTCGATCGACATGGGGGTGCAGTTCCACGTCGACGAGGTGCTGCGCCGCTACATGGCCGAGTTCCGCGCCATCGGCGCCGTGGGCGTGGTGATGAACGTGCGCACCGGCGAAATCATGGCCATGGTCTCGCTGCCCGACTATGACGCCAACCGCGCCGGCGCCGCCCGGCCCGAGGACCGTCTCAATCGCGCCACCATGGGCGTTTACGAGATGGGCTCGACCTTCAAGGCCTTCACCGTCGCCCTGGCGCTGGAGACCGGCGTGGCGGGCCTGGGCCAGACCGTGGACGCGCGCCAGCCCCTGCGCATCGGCGGCCATACCATCCGCGACTTTCACGCCCAGAACCGCCGCATGACCCTGGAAGAGATTTTCACCCACTCCTCGAATATCGGCGCGTCGCTGATCGCGATGGAGGCCGGGGCCGGCGCGCAGCGTGACCTGTTGTCCCGCCTGCGACTGCTGGAGCGCGCGCCGGTGGAGCTGGCCGAGAGCGCCGATCCGTTGCTGCCCGCGCGCTGGGGCCCGACAGAGACCGCCACCATCTCTTATGGACACGGCATCGCCGTCAGCCCGCTGGCCACCGCCGCGGCCTTCGCCGCCATCGCCAATGGCGGCGTCTATGTGCCGCCGACGCTGCAGCCGGTCACGCCCGGCGAGACCGTGGCCGGAGAGCGCGTGCTGGCCCCCGAAGTGGCGCAGACGGTGCTGGACCTGATGCGCGAGGTGGTGACCAACGGCACCGGCCGCCGCGCCGAAGCCGAGGGCTATCGCGTCGCCGGCAAGACCGGCACCGCCGAAAAGCCGGGCCGCGGCGGCTATGACCGCAACCGCAACCTGTCCTCCTTCACCGCCGTCTTTCCCTATGACGATCCGCAATACGTGCTGCTGGTGATGCTGGACGAGCCGCGCGGCACGCCCGCCACTTATGGCTACGCCACCGGCGGCTGGACCGCCGCGCCCGCCGCCGGCGAGATTATCCGCCGCATCGCGCCGATTCTCGGCGTGCCGCGCGATCAGGACCCCGACGCCCGCGCCGCGCTGCTGCGCGCCGCTTTCGGCCCGTCGCCGGAGCAGGCGCAATGAGGCTGGCCGGGCTGATCTCGCCCCTGCCGGCGCCGCCGGGCGCGGCGGATGTGGAGATCGCCGGCCTGACGCTGGACAGCCGCGCGGTGAAGCCGGGCTTCCTGTTCGCCGCGCTGCCGGGAGTGAAAGCGCACGGCCGCGACTTCATTCCGCAGGCGCTGGCCAACGGCGCCGCGGCGATCCTCGCCGGACCGGGTCTTGGCCCGCAGCCGGTTCCGGTGATCGAGGACGCCGACCCTGCCTTGCGTTTCTCGGCGCTGGCGGCGCGTTTCTGGCCGCGCCAGCCGGGCTGCGTCGCCGCCGTCACTGGCACCAACGGCAAAAGCTCCACCGTCGATTTCCTGCGCCAGATCTGGGCGGCGCACGGCTTCGACTCCGCCAGTCTCGGCACGCTGGGCGTGGCGCGCGGCGAGGGCCGCGCCGAAACCGGCTACACAACGCCCGACGCCGCCGCCCTGCACCGGGCGCTGGACGCGCTGGCCGGCGAGGGCGTGACGCATCTGGCCATGGAGGCCTCCAGCCACGGGCTGAAGCAGCGGCGCATGCACGGGGTGAGGGTGACGCTGGCCGGCTTCACCAATCTGACCCAGGATCATCTCGATTATCACCCCGATTTCGACGATTATTTCGCATCCAAACTAATGCTGTTCACGGACCTGACGCCGCCCGGCGCGCCGGCGGTGATCAATGTCGATTCCGACTGGGGCGCGCGCGCCGCCGAGGCCGCCCGCGCCCGCGGCCTTGCTGTGACGGCCATCGGCTGGCGGGGCGAGGACTGGCAGATCCGTGAAATCACGCCGCGCGCCGCGGGGCAGACGCTGACCCTGTCCGTACAGGGGCGCGCGCGGAAGGTGGAACTGCCTCTGGTCGGCGAGTTCCAGGCCGCCAACGCGGTGATGGCCGCGGCGCTGGCCGCCGAATCCGGCGTGCCGGCCGACGCGGCGCTGAAGACGCTGGAGCGATTGAAGGGCGTGCCGGGGCGGCTGGAGCTGGCGGCGCGCACCCGTCATGGCGACCCGCTGCTGGTCGACTACGCCCACACCCCGGACGGGCTGGACAAGCTGCTGCGCGCCGCGCGGCCGCACACGCGCGGGCGCATCATCCTGGTGTTCGGCTGCGGCGGCGACCGCGACCCGACCAAGCGCGAGCCGATGGGGCGGGTGGCGGCGAAACTGGCCGACCATGTGATCGTCACCGACGACAACCCGCGCAGCGAGAGACCGGCGGCGATCCGCACCGCGATCCTGAAAGGCTGTCCCGGCGCGCAGGAAATCGGCGACCGCGCCGCGGCGATCCGCGCCGCAGCGGCGATGATGCGCAAGGGCGATTGCTTGCTGATCGCCGGCAAGGGCCACGAGACCGGTCAGACCGCCGGCGGCGTCACCCAACCCTTCGACGACCGCGAGGAGGCGCGCAAGGCGGTGGCCGAGCAGGAGAGCGCCGATGCCTGAGCGGAGCGACCCGTTGTGGACGGCGCGCGAGGCGCTGGCGGCGACGGCCGGGCGCCTCGCCGGCGGAGAGGACTGGCGCGCCACAGGCGTTTCGATCGACACGCGCAGCATCCGCCCCGGCGACCTGTTCGTGGCGTTGCAGGACGCCCGCGACGGCCACGACTTCGTACCCGACGCCATGGCGCGTGGCGCGTGCGCCGCGCTGGTCAGCCGCGAGGATTGCGGCCCGGGTCCGAAACTAGTGGTCGATGACGCGCTCGAGGGCCTGCGCGCGCTCGCCCGCGCCGCCCGCGACCGCAGCCGCGCCATCCGCGCCGCCGTCACCGGCAGCGCCGGCAAGACCAGCGTCAAGGATGCGCTGGCCGCCGTGTTCGCCGCCGCCGGGTCCGCGCACTGGAGCGAGCGCAGCTATAACAATCACTGGGGCGTGCCGTTGACCCTGGCGCGGATGCCGAAGGCGACGCAGCGCGCGGCGTTTGAAATGGGCATGAACCATGCCGGCGAGATCCGCGCCCTGTCGACGCTGGTTCGCCCGCATGTGGCGGTGATCACGCTGATCGCCCCGGCGCATATCGAGCATCTGGGGTCTCTGGAGGGCATCGCCCGCGCCAAGGCGGAGATATTCGAAGGCCTGGCGCCAGACGGCGTCGCCGTGATCCCGGCCGAGGGCGAACAGGCGGAGTTGTTACTCTCGCTCGCCAAGAAAAGCGCGGCGGGCTTTATCCTTGATTTCGGCTTCCGGGCCGGAGCGGCGGTGCAGGTGCAGGCCTACGAGACCGGACCGGACGGCGGCCGCGGCCGGGTATCGGTTCTTGGCAAGCAGGTGGATTTCCGCATCGCCGCGACCGGCGCGCACTGGGCGATGAACGCCGCGGCGGTGTTCGCCGCCGCCATCGCGGCGGGAATCGACGCCGAGGCGGCGGCGCAGGCGCTGGCCAGTGTCGGCGCTGCGGCCGGACGCGGGCAGGTGAGGCGCATCACGCTTCCGGGTGGCGGCGCCGCAACCCTGATCGACGACAGTTATAACGCCAATCCCGTCTCCATGGCCGCGGGCGTCGCCACGCTGGGCGCGACGGCGCCGGGGCCGGGCGGACGGCGGATCGCGGTGCTGGGCGAGATGCTGGAGCTGGGCGCGGGCGCGCCCGCCTTCCATGCCGCGCTGGCCGGACCGCTACAGGCCGCCAGAACCGATCTCGCCCTGCTGAGCGGCGCGGGCATGCGGCATCTGCATGCGGCGTTGCCTGCGCCGATGCGCGCCGGTCTTGCGGATAACGCCGAAGCAGCGCTCAGCATGCTGACAGACATGCTCCGGGACGGGGACGTGGTGCTGGTCAAGGGCTCCAACGCCTCCGGCGTTCACAGACTCGCGGCGGCGCTGGCGTCCGGCGCGGCTTTCGACAGGCAGGAGGCGTAACGCGCATGTTCTACTGGCTGCTGGCCCCGCTGGCCGAGGATTTCACCCTCTTCAACCTGTTCCGCTACATCACCTTCCGCACTGGCGGGGCGCTGATGACCGCCCTGCTGATCGTGTTTGTCGCCGGCGGGCCGTTCATCCGCTGGCTTAAGAAGAAACAGCGCGAGGGCCAGCCGATCCGCGAGGACGGGCCTGAGCGGCACATCATCGAAAAGGCGGGCACGCCCACCATGGGCGGCTTTCTGATCCTGCTGGGCATCGTGGTCGCCACGTTGTTGTGGGGCGATCTTGCGAACCCGTATCTGTGGGTGGTGCTGTGGGTGACGGCCGGGTTCGGCCTGATCGGCTTCTACGACGATTTTCGGAAAGTCACGAAACGCTCCAGCGCAGGGATCAGCAGCCGTATGAAACTGGTGCTGCAGGTGTTGGTTGCGGGCGTCGCCGTCTGGTGGATGACGCAATTGCTGAACCAGGCCCCGGATGTGGCCGAGGGCTTCGCCACCTCCATCGCCATTCCCTTCTTCAAGGATGTGATGATTCCGCTGGGGCCGTTCTTCCTGCTGTTCGGAACCTTCGTCATCGTCGGCGCCTCGAACGCGGTGAACCTGACCGACGGGCTGGACGGGCTCGCCATCGTGCCGGTGATGATCGCCGCCGCCAGTTTCGCGGCCATCGCCTATGTGGTCGGCAATTTCGTGTTCGCGAACTATCTGCAGCTGAACTTCACCCCGGGCACGGGTGAACTGGCGGTGTTCTGCGGCGCGGTGCTGGGGGCTTCGCTGGGCTTCCTCTGGTACAATGCGCCGCCGGCCATGGTGTTCATGGGCGACACCGGCTCGCTGTCTCTGGGCGGCGCGCTGGGCGCCATCGCCGTGGCGGTGAAGCATGAAATCGTGCTGGCGATCATCGGCGGCCTGTTCGTTCTCGAGGCCGTTTCCGTGATGGTGCAGGTCGCCAGCTACAAGCTGTTCGGCAAGCGGGTGTTCCGCATGGCGCCGATCCACCATCATTTCGAGAAACTGGGCTGGGCCGAGCCCACCATCGTCGTGCGCTTCTGGATCATCGCCGTGATCCTGGCGCTGATCGGCCTGTCGACGCTGAAGCTGAGGTGACGCTCTGATCCCGGTGCGCGCATACGAGGGACGCCGCGTCGCGGTTTACGGTCTTGGCCGATCCGGGATCACGGCCGCGTGCGCCCTGACTGCGGGCGGGGCGGTGGTTTCCGCCTGGGACGAGAACGCCGAGGCGCGGAAAAAGGCCGAGGCCGCCGGGGTGACGCTGGACGATCCGCAGCGCCGCGACTGGGGCGACGTCGCCGCCCTGGTCCTGTCGCCGGGCATCCCGCTGACCCATCCCGCCCCGCACCGGGTGGTGGAGCTGGCGCATGGCGTCGGTGCGCCGGTGATCGGCGATGTGGAGCTGTTCGCCCTCGCCCTTGATGCTCTGCCGGCGCAGGAGCGCCCGAAAGTGGCTGCGATCACCGGCACCAACGGCAAGTCCACCACCACCGCCCTGCTGGGCCATATCCTGAAAAGCGCCGGGCGCGATGCGCGCGTTGGCGGCAATATCGGCGACGCGGTGCTGGGGCTGGCCCCGCCCCAACGTGGCGCGATCTATGTGCTTGAACTGTCCTCTTACCAACTTGATCTCACCTTTTCATTGCGCTGCGACGCGGCGGCGCTGCTGAACATCGCCGCCGACCATCTGGACCGGCATGGCGGAATGGAGGGCTATGTCGCCGCCAAGACGCGCATCTTCGACAACCAGGCGTCCGGAGACGCAGCCGTGATCGGCGTCGACGATCCGTACGCCCAGGCCGTATGCACCCGGCTGATGGCCGCAAACAGCCGCCGGGTGATCCCGGTGTCGGCGCGCAAGGTGCTGGGCCGCGGCGTCTACGCCATCGGCGGCGCGCTTTACGACGCGCTGGACGGGGCGCAGAGCAAGGCGTTGACGCTGGCCGAGGCGCCGGCGCTGCCCGGCCGCCACAACGCCCAGAACATCGCCTGCGCCTACGCCATGGCGGCGGCGCTGGGCGTGGCCGGTCGCACGGCGGCCGAGGCGATCCGCAGCTTCCCCGGCCTGCCGCACCGGCTGGAGCTGGCCGGCCGCGAGGGCCCGGTGCGCTTCATCAACGACTCCAAGGCCACCAACGCCGACGCGGCGGCGCAGGCGCTGGCCTGCTATGACGACATCTACTGGATCGCCGGCGGGCTGCCGAAATCCGGCGGCATCGCCAGCCTCTCCGGTTTCTTCCCGCGCATCGCCCGCGCCTATCTGATCGGCCATGCGGCGAAGGATTTCGCGAAAACCCTGAACGGCAAGGCCGATCATGTGATCGCCGGCGATCTCGAGACCGCGTTCGGCATGGCGGCGAACGATGCGCTGCGCGAAGGCCGCAGGGCCCCGGTGGTGCTGCTGTCGCCGGCCTGCGCCAGCTTCGACCAGTTCCGGGATTTCGAACATCGCGGCGACGTGTTCCGCGCGCTTGCGCGCACCCGCGCCGCGGCGGCGGCGGAGGGTGCGGCATGATCGCGGCGCAGAATATCAATGACTGGTGGCGGGGGCTGGACCGCACGCTGCTGTTCACCGTGCTGGCGCTGATGGCGGTGGGGCTGATCCTGTCGCTGGCGGCGTCGCCGGCGGCGGCCGAGCGGCTGCGCATCGCCGACCCGTTCCACTTCATCTACCGCCACGGCATTTTCGCGGCGGTATCGCTTGGCGTGCTGGCCGCCGTTTCGACGCTCAGCATCCGCGGCGCGCGGCGGCTGGCGGGGGTGGTGCTGCTCGGCGCTTTCGCGCTGATGGCGCTGACCCTTGTCGCCGGGCACGAGGTGAACGGCGCCCGGCGCTGGCTGCGTTTTGGCGCGTTTTCGCTGCAGGCGTCGGAGTTCCTGAAACCGGCGCTGATCGTGATCGCGGCCTGGCTGTTCGCCGAGGCGCGGCGCGGCGCGCCGGTTCCGGCGCGGCTGATCGCCTTCGGCCTCTATCTCGCCGCCGTGGCGCTGCTGCTGTTGCAGCCCGATTTCGGCCAGACGGTGCTGATCACGCTGTGCTTCGGCGGGGTGTTCTTCGCCGCCGGGCTGAACTGGAAGTGGATCGCCGGCCTGTCCGCCGCCGCCGCCGGGGGGCTGGCCGCGGCCTGGTTCTTCCTGCCGCATGTCGCCGGGCGCATCGAACGCTTCATTAACCCGGCCTCGGGCGACACCTACCAGATCGACCGCGCCATCGAGGCGATCAGCCGCGGCGGCGTAATGGGCGCCGGGCCGGGCGAGGGCGAGGTGAAGCGCCTGCTGCCAGACGCGCATACCGATTTCATCTTCGCCGTGGCGGCCGAGGAGTTCGGCCTTCTGGCCTCGCTGGCCATCATCGGCCTGTTCGCCATCCTGATCGCCAGCGCCTGGACGCGGGCGATGCGGCTGGCCGACCATTTCGCGCAACTGGCGGTCACCGGTCTCGCCCTGCAGTTCGGCCTGCAGGCGCTGATCAACATCGCCGTCAATCTGAACCTGATGCCGGCCAAGGGGATGACGCTGCCCTTCGTCTCCTATGGCGGCTCGTCGATGATCGCGCTGGCGCTGGGCGCCGGGCTGATGCTGGCGCTGACGCGCCGGCGGCCGGGCGCCTATCTGCAATCATGAGCGCGCGGCGCGTGCTGATCGCCGCCGGCGGCACCGGCGGGCACATGTTTCCGGCGCGGGCGACGGCCGAGGCGCTGATCGCGCGCGGCTGCGCGGTGCGGCTGATCTCCGACGCGCGCGGGCTGGTGCATGCGGCGGATTTTCCCGCCGAGGCCGCGGACGAGATCCGCGCCGCCAGTCCGTCGACGAAAAATCCGCTGAAACTCGCTCGCGCGGCGGTGCAGCTTTCGGCCGGCGTGATGCAGGCACGGCGCATATTACGCGACTGGCGCCCACATGTGGTGGCGGGCTTTGGCGGCTATCCGGCGTTTCCGGCGCTGGCCGCCGCCCGGATGGTGGGCGTTCGCTTCGCCATCCATGAACAGAACGCGGTGCTGGGCCGGGTGAACCGGGTGTTCGCGGGAAGCGCCGCCTTCGTCGCCAGCGGATTTGCACGGCTGGACCGCGCCCCGGCGGGCGCCCGGCGGCTGCTGACCGGCAACCCGGTGCGGGCGGAGATCGTCGCCGCGCGCGAGGTTGCCTATGCGCCGCCGGCGGGCCGGGGGCGTATCCGGCTGCTGGTGCTGGGCGGCAGCCTGGGGGCGCGTATCCTGTCCGAAACCGTGCCCGCGGCGATCGCGCGCCTGCCGCAGGCGCTGCGCCGCCGCCTTGATGTCGCCCAACAGACCCGTGAGGAATCGCTTCCCATGGCGAGGGATGTTTATCAACAGGCCGGCGTGAAGGCCGATTGCCGCGCGTTCTTCGGCGATGTCGGCGAGCGGCTGGCGTCGGCGCACCTGGTGATCGCGCGCGCCGGGGCGTCCAGCGTGTCGGAGATCGCCTGCGCCGGCCGGCCCGCCATCTTCGCGCCGCTGGCCATCGCCGCTGACGACCACCAGGCCGCCAACGCCGAGGAGCTGGTCCGCGCCGGGGCGGCGGATTCGATCCGCGAACACGACCTGACCCCCGAAGGCCTGGCGGAATTGTTGCAGGCGCGGCTGCAGGATGCGGCTGGCCTCGCCGCCCGCGCCGCCGCGGCGCGCGCGCTGGGCCGGCCCGACGCCGCTGGCGTGCTGGCCGACGCGCTGGCCGCCCTTGCAGGAGAAGCCGCATGAAATCCGCGCCGCTGCCGCTGTCGCTCGGCCCCATCCATTTCGTCGGCATCGGCGGCATCGGCATGAGCGGCATCGCCGAGGTGATGCTCAATCTCGGCTATTCGGTGCAGGGAACCGACATCCGCGAGAACCCGAATGTCGAGCGCCTGCGCAAGAAGGGCGCGCGGGTGTTCATCGGCCATGACGCGGCGCATGTGAACGGCGCCGGGGCGGTCGTGGTCTCCAGCGCCATCAAGCGCGACAACCCGGAGCTGAAGCACGCCCGCGAGCGCAAGATTCCTGTCGTGCGCCGGGCCGAGATGCTGGCCGAGCTGATGCGGCTGAAATACTCGGTCGCCGTCGCCGGCACCCACGGCAAGACCACCACCACCAGCCTGGTCGCCGCGCTGATGGAGGCCGCGGAGCTGGACCCCACCGTCATCAATGGCGGGGTGATCTCGGCCTATGGCTCGAACGCCCGCATGGGCGCGGGCGACTGGATGGCGGTGGAGGCCGACGAGAGCGACGGCAGCTTCCTAAAGCTGCGCGCCACGGTTGGGATCGTCACCAATATCGACCCCGAGCACATGGAGCATTACGGCGATTTCGACGTGCTGCGCGACGCCTTCCACACCTTTGTCGAGAACCTGCCCTTCTATGGCTTCGCCGTGCTGTGCGCCGACCATCCGGAGGTGCAGAATCTGGCCAGCCGCGTCGAGGACCGCCGCGTCGTCACCTATGGCTTCAGCCCGCAGGCCGACGTGAGGGCCGAGAACCTGGAAATGTCGCCGGACGGATCGCGCTTCGACGCGGTGTTCCGCATCGGGCGGGGAGAGCCGGAACGCTGGGCCGGGCTGATGCTGCCGATGATGGGGCGGCACAATGTGCTGAACGCGCTGGCGGCGCTCACCGTGGCGCGCGAGCTGGGCGGCGGGGAAGAGGCGCTGCGCGCGGCGCTGGCCGCTTTCGGCGGGGTCAAGCGCCGCTTCACCAGGACCGGGGAATGGAAGGGCGCGGCGATTATCGACGATTACGGCCATCACCCGGTCGAGATCGCCGCCGTGCTGGCCGCGGCGCGGCAGGCGGCGACGGGCAAGGTGATCGCCGTGGTGCAGCCGCATCGCTACACCCGCCTGTCCAGCCTGTTCGAGGAGTTCAGCACCTGTTTCAACGACGCCGACGCGGTGCTGGTCGCCGATGTCTATACCGCCGGTGAAGACCCGATCGAGGGCGCGGACCGCGACCATCTGGTCGCCAGCCTGAAGGCGCACGGCCACCGCGACGCCGCCCCGGTGACGCGTGAAACGCTGGCCCGCGAGGTGGCGGCGCGCGCCGGCGCGGGCGATGTGGTGATCTGCCTCGGCGCGGGCGACATCACCGCCTGGGCCTACGCCCTGCCCGGCGAGCTGGAGACGCTGGGGTGAGCTGGCCCCCCCTGAAGGCGAAGCTGCCGCCCGTTCGCGGCAAGCTGATCGAGAACGCGCCGCTGGCCGATGTCACCTGGCTGCGCGCCGGCGGCCCGGCGCAGGTGATGTTCCTGCCCGCAGACGCGGCCGACCTGTCGCATTTCCTCGCCGAAACGCCGCAGGAGATTCCGGTGACGGCGCTGGGCGCGGGGTCGAACATTCTGGCGCGCGATGGCGGCGTGCCGGGCGTGGTGGTGCGGCTGACGGCGGCGTTCGCACAGGTGGAGGCGCTGGACGGCGCCCGGTTGCGCGCCGGGGCCGCGGCGCCGGACAAGCGCGTGGCGATGGCCGCCGCGAAGGCGGGAATCGCCGGGCTGGAATATCTCGCCGGCGTGCCCGGAACCATCGGCGGCGCCGTGCGCATGAACGCCGGCTGTTACGACATGGAGACGAAGGATGTTCTGGTCTCGGCCCTCGCCGTCGACCGGCTTGGCCGTCTGATCCGCGCCGGGCGCGACGAGCTGGGCTACGCCTACCGCCACAGCGCCGCGCCGGAGGACTGGATTTTCATCGAGGCCGAGTTTCAGGGCCGCGCCGGCGACCCGGCGGCAGTGGCGGCGCGCATCGAAGACATCACCGCCCGCCGCGAGGCGACGCAGCCGATCCGCGAGAAAACCTCCGGCTCCACCTTCCGCAATCCCGATCCGCCGGGAACGCCGGACCAGCGCAAGGCGTGGCAGATGATCGACGCCGCCGGCTGGCGCGGGCGGCGCGTCGGCGGGGCGCGGTTTTCCGAGATGCACGCCAATTTCCTGATCAATGACGGAACCGCCAGCGCGGCGGATCTGGAGGCCGTGGCCGAGGGCGCGCGCGCCGCGGTTAGGGAAATGTTCGGCGTCGACCTGCAATGGGAGGTCAAACGCATTGGCGTAGCGGCCGGGGAGAGCGGGAATGGCTGATCGCATCGCGGTTCTGCTGGGCGGCCTGTCGGCCGAGCGCGAGGTGTCGCTGGTCTCCGGCCGGGCCTGTGCGGACGCCCTGCGCCGCAAGGGCTGGGACGTGGTGGAGATAGACCCCACGCGCCAGGTCGCCCGCCAGCTTGAGGAAGCGAAACCGGACGTGGTGTTCAACGCCCTGCACGGCGAATGGGGCGAGGACGGCCGCGTGCAGGGCATCCTCGACCATTTCGGCGCGCCCTACACCCATTCCGGGGTGCTGGCCTCGGCGCTGGCCATGGACAAGCAGCGGGCGAAAGCGGTGTTCGAACGCTTCGGCGCTCCCTGCCCGGAAGGGGTGCTCGCCGACCGGTTCGAGGCCGCGTCGCGCCATGTGATGAAGCCGCCCTATGTGGCCAAGCCGAACGCGCAGGGGTCCTCCGTCGGCGTGTTCATCGTGCCCGAGGGCGCCAACCGCCCGCCGGCGGAACTGGCGGCGAAGGACTGGGCGCTGGGCGACCAGGTGCTGATCGAGAAATTCATCCCGGGCCGCGAGCTGACCGTGGCGGTGATGGGCGACCGGGCGCTGGGCGTCACCGAGATCATCCCGCGCACGGCGTTTTACGATTACGAGGCCAAATACGCCGCCGGCGGCTCCATCCACGAAATCCCGGCCAAAATTCCTGACGCGGTGGCGGAAGAGGCGAAACGCCTCGCCCTGCTGGCGCATGATGCGCTGGGCTGCCGCGGGCTGACGCGATCCGACTTCCGTTACGACGAAGCGAACGGCAGGCGGTTGTGGTTACTCGAAATTAACACCCAGCCCGGCATGACTCCCACTTCACTCGCCCCGGAACAGGCGGCCTGGAGCGGGATCGGTTTCGACGATCTTGTCCAGTGGATGGCGGAGGACGCGTCATGCCCCAGGTGAGACGCGCCGGAGGGGCCCGGCCGGGTCCCCGGCGTACGTCCGCCAGACGAACCGCCGCGGCGTCTGCGCCGCGGCGTTTGCGTAACTGGGCCGAAGCCCAGATACGCGGCGCCCGCTACAGCGCCGCCAACGCCGCGCGTCTCGGCGCCGTGCTGGCCGCGGGTTTGCTGGTCATCGTCATCGGAGGTCTGGCGCTGTTCGGGCGGCTGGGCGACGCCGGAGCCGCCATGGCGCAGGGCGCCCATGCCCGCATGGCCGCGCTGGGGTTCGCCGTTGAATCCGTCGACGTGACCGGCGCCGCAGGCGACCAGGCCGCGCAGGTGGCGGCCGCTATCGCCGCCGGGCACGGCCAGCCGCTGTCGTCTGTCGACATCCACCGCGCCCGCAGCCGCGTGGAGGCCCTGCCATGGGTGCGTTCAGCGTCCGTCGCCCGCCTGTGGCCGAACCGCATCGCAGTGATCGTGGAATCGCGCGAGGCGTTCGCGCTGTGGCAACGCGGCGGCAGGCTGAGCCTGATCGACCGCGACGGTGAAGTGCTGGGCGCGGCGGAAGCCGGGGACTATCCGGGGCTGATGTTGCTGGTGGACACCGGCGCGGACCGCGCTGCGGCCGAGATCGTCGACGCGCTGGCGCTGCATCCGGCGATCGCGGCGCGCACCGTCGCGGCCGTACGCGTCGGCGGACGCCGCTGGAATCTGCGCCTCGACACCGGCGCCGACGTCAAACTGCCCGAAGAGGATGTCGTCGCGGCGCTGGGCTTTCTCGCCGCGCTCCACGCCGAGCGCGGGGTGCTGCGGCTGGAGGCCGAGAACATCGATCTGCGCATTCCGGGCGAAATGGTGGTCCGCGCCCGGCCCGGGCGCGCCGGGGGCGCGGAGCGCGACGCGTGATCGGCGGCTGGCTGCAAAAGGGTTCCGGCAAGTCCGGAGACGGCCAGGGGGTGCGTCCCGGCGTTCACGCCGCGCTGGATGTCGGCTCGGCCAAGATCGCCTGTTTCATCGGCCGCGCCGAACAGACCGCCGCCGGACCCCGGCCGCGGGTGATCGGCGTCGGCCACCAGTCCAGCCGTGGCGTTCGCGCCGGGGCTGTGGTGGATCTGGAGGCCGCACGCGATGCGATCCGCGAGGCGGTGCAACGCGCCGAGCGCATGGCCGGGCTGGCCGTTAACGCCGTCACCGTGACCATGGCCGCTGGCCAGCTGCGCGCATCACGCACGACGGCGCAGGCGGGACTGCATTCGCGCGAGGTGACGGAACGCGACATGCGCCGCGTACTCGACGCCGCCCGCGCCGAGTTCGCCGAGCCGGACCGCATGCTGTTGCACGCCATCCCCGTGCGCTGGGCGGTCGACGGCCAGCGCGGCTTGCGCACGCCGCTGGGCATGCCGGGCCGCCGGCTGGGCGCGGAAGTGGCGCTGGTCTCCGCCGCCGTCGCGCCGTTGCGCAATCTGCTGGCCTGCGTCGAGGGCTGCCATCTGGATCTCAAGGGGGTCGCGGCGGCTCCATACGCCTCCGGACTGTCGGCGCTGGCCGAGGACGAGATGGAGCTGGGCGCACTGCTGCTGGACATGGGCGCGGGCGCCACGACCGCCGCCATGTTCGCGGACGGGGTTCTGCAGCACGCGGAATCCGCGCCTGTGGGCGGCGGGCATGTGACCAGCGACATCGCCCGCGGCCTGTCAACGCCGCTGGCCGCCGCGGAACGGCTGAAAATCCTTTACGGGTCTGCGTTGGACAGCCCCGATGACGACCGCGAGATGATCGAGGTGCCGCCCGTGGCGGGCGACCCCGGGGCCGGCATGGGCAGCGCGCCGCGCGCCATGCTGAACGCCATTATCCGCCCCCGCCTGGAAGAGACGTTCGAGCTGATCCGCGACCGGCTGGCTGACGCCGGCTTCGCCAGCGCGCAGACGCCGCGGCTGGTGCTGACCGGCGGCGCGGCCCAGCTGCCCGGCGCCATGGAGCTGGCCGCCCGCGTATTCGGCAAGCCGTCGCGGCTGGCCCGGCCGCAGGGCGTGTCGGGGCTGGGCGATGCGGTGAGCGGCCCCGGCTTCGCCGCCGCCGCTTACGGTGCTGCTGCTGGCCGAGGCGCGCGGTCCGGCGCAGAGCACGCGCTGGGCTGTCCAGGCCGGCAACCGCGCCGGCCGCAGCCAGGCAGCCGGCGGCCGCACGTCCATTTGGCGCTGGCTGGCGGAAAGTTTCTGACAAAAACCGTTCCGTCTCCGGTGGTTTAACCCTCGCTTAAGTGATGCGGGACAAGGGTTAACGCCGACAAACGTCTTAACCTTACGGCATCCTTTACGGAGCGGCCCATGCCCCTGAACCTGTCGGTCCCCCAGACCACGGAACTTCGCCCGCGCATCGTCGTCTTTGGCGTCGGCGGCGCCGGCGGCAACGCCGTCAACAACATGATCGACGCCGCGCTGGAGGGCGTCGACTTCGTCGTCGCCAACACCGACGCGCAGGCGCTGTCGCGCTCCAAGACCGACAGGCGAATCCAGATGGGCGCCGCCATCACCGAAGGCCTGGGCGCCGGAGCGCGGCCGGAAGTCGGTGAACGCGCCGCCGAGGATTCGCTGCCCGAGATCCTGGAGCATCTTGCCGGGGCGCACATGGTGTTCATCACCGCCGGCATGGGCGGCGGCACCGGCACCGGCGCCGCGCCGGTGATCGCCCGCGCCGCGCGCGAGCAGGGCATCCTGACCGTCGGCGTGGTGACCAAGCCGTTCCTGTTCGAGGGCACGCGCCGCATGCGGATCGCCGAGGCCGGCATCGCCCAGATCCAGGACCACGTCGATACGCTGATCGTGATTCCGAACCAGAACCTGTTTCGCATCGCCAACGAGAAGACCACCTTCGCCGAGGCTTTCGCCATGGCCGACCAGGTGCTGCATTCCGGCGTGCGCGGCATCACCGACCTGATGGTCATGCCCGGCCTGATCAATCTCGACTTCGCCGACGTGCGCACGGTGATGAACGAAATGGGCAAGGCGATGATGGGCACAGGCGAGGCCAGCGGCGAGAAACGCGCCGTGCAGGCCGCCCACGCCGCCATCGCCAACCCGCTGCTGGACGACGTGTCGATGAAGGGCGCGCGCGGGGTGCTGATCAACATCACCGGCGGCTATGACATGACCCTGTTCGAGGTCGACGAGGCCGCCAACGAAATCCGCAACGAGGTCGACCCAGACGCCAATATCATCGTCGGCTCCACCTTCGACGAAGGCATGGAGGGCAAGGTGCGCGTCTCCGTGGTCGCCACCGGCATAGAGTCCGAGGCCGAAGCCGCCGACCCGCGCGCCCGCCGCCGCAATGGCGCCGCGGAGGCCGTGGCGCCGTGGCGTCGCGAAACGCCGGCGCCGCGCCACCCGCTGGTGCGTCGCCTGGCCGACGACCGCGTCGAGCCCGGCCAGATGACGGCGCAGGCGCCGCTGGCGGACGACGGGTTCGATGAGGACGGCATCCGCCGCCCGAAGGCCATGACGCCGGACGAGGCCCCGGACCCCTTCATCGACGATGGCGCGTCCGCCGCCGCTGCGGAATTGCACGAAGATCCGCGCCCGCAGGTGGTGCGCGATCAGGAGCGTCTGGCCGCCGAGGCCGCACGCATTCCCGCCCGCGCCGCCGAGCCGCAGCCCGAGAAAACCGGGTTCAGCCTGTTCGGCCGCCGCCGCAAGCCCGCCGAGCCGCCGGCGAAGACCGCGCCCAGCCTGTCCGGCGCCGCGCCGCAGCCGCGTCCGGCCCCGCGTGCGGGCGGCGATCTCTTCGAGGACGCCCAGGACGAGGCGGACCTGGAGATCCCGGCCTTCCTGCGCCGTCAGGCCAACTAGCAATTCCGCGCATCGACACCCGGCCCCGGCGCGACGCGCTGGGGCCGGTCGCGTTTCGCAGGCGTAACATTGCGCAACAATGCTTTAATTGCCGTGCAGCATGGCTGGGTTAGGGTCATGCCCGAGTGGGGGCGTGGGCCGCATCGCGGCCCTTGTCATAATCAAAAAGATGGCGGGTTGAAGTGATCCAGCGTCAGACATTGGCATCGGCGGCCGTGTGTGCGGGGGTGGGGCTGCATTCGGGCGAGCGCGTCCGCATGGTGCTCAAGCCTGCGCCTGCCGGATCGGGCATCATGTTCGAGCGCTCCGACGTCACCGGCCGCGACAACCGCATTCCCGCCCGCGCCGCCAATGTCACCGGCCTGCGCCTCGGCACCACCCTGACCAATGAAGCCGGCGTCTCCGTCGCCACGGTGGAGCACCTGATGGCCGCGCTGGCCGGCCTCGCCGTCGACGATGTGACGGTGGAGGTGGACGGCCCGGAAGTGCCGGTGATGGACGGCTCCAGCGCGCCTTTCGTCGACCTGATCCGCCATGCCGGCCTGCAGGGGCGCCCCGCCCCGCGCCGCGGCATCCAGGTCCTGAAGCCGGTCACGGTGGACATGCAGGGCCGCTCGGCCAGCTTCCTGCCCGCCCTGCGGCCGGCGATCGATGTCGAGATCGAGTTTCCGCACGCCGCGGTCGGCCGTCAGCGCTATCATTTCGAGATTACGCCCGACATCTTCTCCGGCGAGATCGCCCCGGCCCGCACCTTCGGTTTCAAGAGCGACTTTGACGCCCTGATGCAGGCCGGGCTGGCCCGCGGCGGCTCCATGGACAACGCCGTGGTGGTGGACGAGGCCGGGGTGGCCAACCCGGAAGGCCTGCGCTTCGCCGACGAGTTCGCCCGCCACAAGGCGCTGGACGCGCTGGGCGACCTCTATCTGGCCGGCGCGCCGATCATCGGGCTCTACCAGGCCCGCAAACCCGGCCACGCCCTGAACAATATCGCCGTGCGCGCGCTGCTGGCCGACGAGACCGCGTGGAAAATAGTGACGCTGCGCGACGCGCCCGCCAGCCGGGCGGCGGCGGCGCGGTCCTGACCGCGGCGGGACCGGTTTCAGACCGTCTTGGCTGATACGGCGCTTTTGCCCGAGCCGATCATCCGTTAAAACGCTGTGTCCGAAGCGGCGCCGTCCGGCGCCAAGCCTTGTCCCGGGGAGCCTTCATGGCGGTCGCGTTTCGTCTGATCCTGATTATCGCCATCGCCTTTGCGGCGGCGTCCTGCCAGCGCAACCGGCCGACCGAGCGCGTCGCCTATGTCGAGCGCCCGGCCGAGACCATCTACACCGACGCCTTCCAGATGATGGAAAATCGCCGCTACATGCAGGCGGCGGCGATGTTCGAGGAGGTGGAGCGCCAGCACCCGTATTCGGAATGGGCGCGTCGCGCGATGCTGATGTCGGCCTTCGCCAACTACCAGGCCCGCCGTTACGAACAGGCCATCTCCGGTGCCCAGCGCTACATCAACCTGCATCCGGGCAGCCGCAGCGCCGCCTACGCCTATTACCTGGTCGCCATCTGCCATTACGAGCAGATCATGGATGTCGGCCGCGACCAGCGCACGACCGAACAGGCGCTGGACGCCCTGCGCCAGGTAGTGCGCCGTTATCCCAACAGCCGCTACGCCCAGGACGCGCGGCTGAAGATCGACATGACGCTGGACCACCTGGCCGGCAAGGAGATGGATGTCGGCCGCTGGTATCTGCGCCGCAACCACCATGTCGCGGCGATCAACCGCTTCCGCACGGTCATCGAGACCTACCAGACCACCTCGCACACGCCCGAGGCGCTGCACCGCATCGTCGAGGCCTATGTGGCCATGGGCATCGACGAGGAGGCCCGCCGCGTCGCCGCCGTTCTGGGGCATAACTTCCCCGGCAGCACCTGGTACGAGGACAGCTATACCCTGCTGACCCGCGAAGGCATCGCCGCGCCCGACGCCGAGGGCCTGGAGCGCGGCGAGCCCGGCTATCTTCGCAGGGCGCTGACGCGGCTGTTCGGGTAACGCGCGGGGGCCGATGCTGGTCTCCCTGTCCATCCGCAATGTGGTGCTGATCGACGCGCTGGAGGCCGTCTTCGCCCCCGGCCTGTGCGCGCTGACCGGCGAGACCGGGGCCGGTAAATCCATCCTGCTGGAGGCTCTGGCGCTGGCCGCTGGGGCGCGCGCCGACCGGGCGCTGGTGCGCGCCGGCGCCGCCGAGGCCGCGGCCAGTGCGGTGTTCGATATTCCGCCATCCCATCCGGCGCGGGCGCTGCTGGGCGAGGCCGGCGTCGCCGCCGAACCGGGCGAGCCGCTGATCCTGCGCCGGCGGCTGACCGCCGACGGGCGCAGCCAGGCCTGGATCAACGACCAGCCGGCGGGCGTCGCGCTGCTGAAATCGGTCGGCGAGGCGCTGGTCGAGGTGCACGGCCAGCATGATGGCCGCGGCCTGCTGGACCCGTCCACCCACCGCGCGCTGCTGGACGCCTTCGCCCGCAACGGCGCGGAGCGCGAGGCCGCGCGCACGGCCTGGGCGGCGCTGGCCGCGGCGCGCGAGCGGTTGCACAGCCTGACCGCCGCCCGTGACGGCGCGGCGGCGGAGGCGGAGTTCCTGCGCCACGCGCTGGACGAGCTGGACCGTCTGGCGCCGCAGCCGGGCGAGGAGGCGGCGCTGGCCGCCGAGCGCAAGTTCCTGCAGCAGGCCGAGGCGGCGCTGGCCAGCGCGCGCGCGCGGCTGCAGGCGCAGCAGCAACTGACGCTGCCGCTGGCCGCCGAGCA
>JAHCJP010000005.1:0-115000 GCA_026126205.1 Maricaulaceae bacterium
CCATCACTCTGCCGCTACAGCGCGTTACGTCCTGACGCCGGCGGGCCCTCTGCCGGCCGGATATTTTGAGATGAAAAAGCACTTCCAAACCGGCGTGGACGGCTTACCTTAGGTCCATCGTCAACATCAGAAAGGAGGTGATCCAGTGTCTCATTGTCTATCGCCGCAGACGTCGGCAGCCGCGACCTGGAATCTCGCCTCGGTGGGGTTCCGCGTCGCTTAAGCGGTCCCGCGGATTGCGGTTCGACAATGGAAGGGCCGTCCCTTAAAGGGGCGGCCCTTCTTCATGTCCGGGCGCGGGCGAGCCAGGCCAGCGCGCCTTGCGCCGCGGCGACGCCGGTGGCGAAGCTCGCCTGTAACAGGTAACCGCCGGTGGGCGCGTCCCAGTCCAGCATCTCGCCGGCGACGAAGATGCCGCGGCTGTTTCTCAGCATGAAATGCTCGTCGAGTTCGGCAAAGCGAATGCCGCCGGCGCTGGAGATCGCCGTCTCGATCGGCTGCACGCCGGTGAGCGTCACCGGCACCGCCTTGATCAGCGCCGCGATGGCGGCCGGCGGCAGCGCCGACAGCGGCTTGCCCTTGGCCAGCGCCGCCTCGTGCAGCAGCGACAGCGCGACGGCGGCCAAATGCGTATTCTTGCGCAGGAAGTTCGTCAGCGACTGCTTGCCGCGCGGCGCCGAAAGCCGCTCGGTGAGTTTGGCGAGCGCGACTTCGGGCAACAGGTCGATGGTGATGGTGGTCGCGCCATGCCTGTTGATGGCGTCGCGGATCGGCGATGACAGCGCGTAGATGGCGCCGCCTTCGATGCCCGCCTGCGTCACCATCGCTTCGCCACGTGCGCTACGCCCGCCGAACGTGACGGCGATGCGCTTGAGCGGCTGACCGGCGAAGCCGCGCAGCACGTCGGACCATGCGGCGGTGAAGCCGCAATTGGCCGGCTGCAGCGGCGCCACCGCGACTTTCTCGCCGCGCAGGATATCGACCCAGCGGCCGTCCGAGCCGAGCTTCGGCCAGCTCGCGCCGCCTGTCGCCAGCACGACGACATCCGGCTTCACCGTGAGGTCTTCGCCGCCGGCGTTGAAGCGCAGGTGACCCTCGTCATCCCAACCCTCCCAGCGATGACGCAGCTTCACGGTGACGCCGAGATTGCGCAGGCGCAGCAGCCACGTCCGCAGCAGCGGCGAGGTCTTCAGCGCCTTGGGAAAGACGCGGCCGCTGGTGCCGACAAAGGTGTCGGCCCCGAGTTCATCGGCCCAGGCGCGCAAGGCCGCCGGCGGAAACGCGGTGACCGCGGCGAGCAGCCGCTCGTCAGCCTCGCCGTAGCGCTTGAGGAAATCGGCGAGCGGCTCGCTGTGGGTCAGGTTGAGCCCGCCGCGCCCCGCCATCAGGAGCTTGCGGCCCAGCGACGGCATCTGGTCGTAGACCGTCACCGCGACGCCGGCGCGCGCCAGGGTCTCGGCCGCGATCAGCCCGGCCGGGCCGCCGCCGATCACGGCGGCGCGGTTACCTTGGGTGGCATTAGTGGCGGTCAAATTGAGGTCTCGTGGTGCTCGAATTGACGCCGTTCGGCGCGTTGCCTATGTCTGCCCGCCGGAGGCCGGAATGTCGATGACCACTGCCGAAATTGCGCCGCAAATCACGCCGGACGAGCTCAAGAAGCTGGCCGAGCAGTCGAACGCCTGGCCGTTCGAGGAGGCCCGCAAGATCGTGGCGCGGCTCAAATCCAAACCGAAGGACGAGGTCATCTTCGAGACCGGCTACGGCCCCTCGGGCCTGCCGCATATCGGCACTTTCGGCGAGGTGGCGCGCACGGCGATGGTGCGCCACGCCTTCCGCGTGCTGACCGAAGACCGCTATCCCACCCGCCTGATCGCCTTTTCCGACGACATGGACGGGATGCGCAAAATCCCCGACAACGTGCCGAACCAGCAGATGCTGGCCGAACATCTCGGCAAGCCGCTGACCGCGGTGCCGGACCCGTTCGGAACCCATGACGGCTTCGCCCAGCACAACAACGCCCGCCTGCGCGCGTTTCTGGACCAGTTCGGCTTCGACTACGAATTCTATTCCGCCACCGAACAGTACCGTTCCGGCGCCTTCGACGCGACGCTGCTGCGGGCGCTGGAGCGCTATGACGAGATCATGGCGGTGATGCTGCCCACCCTGGGGGAGGAGCGTCAGGCCACCTATTCGCCCTTCCTGCCCGTCTCGCCGTCCACCGGGCGCGTTCTCTACGTGCCGATGAAGGCGACCGACGCGAAGGCGGGCACCATCACCTTCGCTGACGAAGACGGAACCGACGTGACCCTGCCCGTCACCGGCGGGCATGTGAAAATGCAGTGGAAGCCGGATTTCGGCATGCGCTGGGCGGCGCTGGGCGTCGATTTCGAGATGTTCGGCAAGGACCACCAGACCAACGCGCCGATCTATTCGAAAATCTGCCGCATCCTCGGCGTCGAACCGCCGGTGCAGTTCGTCTACGAGCTGTTCCTGGACGAGAAGGGCGAGAAGATCTCCAAGTCCAAGGGCAACGGCCTGGCGGTGGAGGAATGGCTGCGCTACGCCCCGCATGAAAGCCTCGCCCTGTACATGTTCCAGAAGCCGCGCGTGGCCAAGCGGCTGTATTTCGACGTCATCCCGAAGGCGGTGGACGAATACCTGCAGCACCTGGCCGCCTATCCGGCGCAGGACGCGGCGGCGCGGATGGAAAACCCGGTCTGGCACATCCATGACGGCGCGCCGCCGGCCGAAGAAGCGCCGATCAGCTTCGCCATCCTGCTCAATCTCGCCTCGGCCTCCGGCGCGGCGGACAAGGCGGGCCTGTGGGGCTTCATCGCCCGCTATGCGCCCGGCGCCACGCCGCAGACGCACCCGCTGGTCGATCGTCTCGCCGGGCATGCGCTGGCCTATTACGAGGACTTCGTGAAGCCGAACAAGCGCTTCCGCGAGGCGGCGGACATCGAACGCGCGGCGATGGCGGAGCTGGTGACGCGATTGAAGCGGCTCGACCCCGGCGAGACCGATCCCGAGACCATCCAGTTCGAGGTTTACGAGGCCGGCAAGACCCAGCCCTTCGACAATCTGCGCGACTGGTTCAGGGCGCTGTACGAGGTGCTGCTGGGTCAGAGCCAGGGGCCGCGCTTCGGCGGTTTCGCCGCCATCTACGGCGTGCCCGAAACCATCGCCCTGATCGAAAAGGGCCTGTCCGGCGAGCTGGCGCGGGATTAGTAAGAAAAACTGGCGTATATGCCTTTTGCAAACCCGGCAGAATCGGGGGAGAGTGACTCCATCATAGGATGGAGGATGTCGTGCGTGCTGACGTTTACGGTCAATTTTTCGCTGCTGAGCCGGGTGTAATCCCTACTGAACACGTGGGTCGTATACTCGGATTCCGCGTTGGACGGGTAAAGGGCGAGCTTGCCGGAGTGGACCTTCATTTTGAGGTCGATGGGCAGCCGCGATCAATGACGATTGATCGGGGCAACGCACTGTTTCTTCTTTCATTGTTGAAAAGCCTCCAGTTAAACGAGGGTCTGCCTTTTCCAGACGATCCTCGCGATCCAAATTGGCGCGCTGGCGACCACGCATAAGCACCTCCATTGAAAAGCCCGGCTCACTGGCCGGGCTTGTCGTCGTCCTCGCCCTGATTGGCGGGCGGCTTGGGCTGGGCTATTCGCCTCAGTTTGTCGTCAAACACCTTCTCGTCCTCGTCGCATTCCAGTTCGCGGGCGAGGGCTTTGAATTTTTCAGTCTGACTGCGGTCGTCCAGATCGGGCACGTTGGGCTTCCTCAAAAAGCGCATCTACGACATCTATTCGATCTTCGTGAATGACATAGACAACTGTAACAGTGGGCATGTCGATTGAGCGCGCGCCCTCAAGCGTGAACGATCTGGTCAGGCCGCTTTCGGTCAGGGGGATTCCTTCATGCGGGTCGCGAGCTAAAACGAATGTGATCGCCTCCCAAGCATATCCCGCACGCGAGAACCGAATCTCGGCCTCAGCCAACGCAAACGATACGCCAATTTCCTCACGTATCGTTTTCACTATGGAAGGCTAAGCTCCCTGGCTCGCGTTCGTGCCCACTCAAGCTGCCCTTCGCTAGGTCTTCGTATGCGCTCAGCTAGCAATGCCGCGTATGGCAGGGGCTCGCCCATCGCGGCAATCTCCCACCCGTAATCGTGCGAAAGCTCACTAACCGACTCTGCCGTGTGGTCGTCGCAAATGTGTTTGACCCAGTAATCGACAATGGCGCGCTCTTCCTGAGACAGCGCGTCAAGGCGCGGCACAGTTAGTGCCTCAAAGCGATCTTTTGCACGATCTCCCGCAAAACCACGATCCCGTGAAACCTTGATCGCGCCGACGCTGATCAAATCCTGTCGCGCGCGCATGACCTGTTGAGCGACCGGCCCGTGCTCTCTGCGGATGAACCGGGCACCAGAAATCGGCGCACCATGAAGCATGTACGCCTTAGCCTCCGAAAACCAGAGGATTTTATTTAACTTTGTCGAGCCCAGCTTATTCGTGTTTGGACACTTCCAAATCACGTAATGCACAAGCTCTCGAAACTTCCGAGCGTTAAACTTCATGCGTGGCGCGTTTCTATGTCTCCCTGCGACCAGTCACCTTACATGTGGGGCCCTAATTTTTGTTTTTCATGAGGGCTCGCTGTAAGTCAGACGCTTTCCAATGATACCAGAAAGGGCACGGTCTGTCCGCAAAAGATCGCTCACGCCTAGCGCTTCGCGCTCGTTGTAGCGGAAGTCAAATTCCGCCAGATAGCGATGCAGGTGCTTCTTGGCGCAGTGCTGGTAAACGCCCTTCATGCCGCGCTTGAAGATGCTGAAATAGCCTTCGGCGGTGTTGGTGTGGACCGCGCCGCGCACGTATTCCTCTGCGCCATGGTGCACCGTCTCATGACTGGCGAACGCCTTGCCCAGCGGAACGTAATGGCGGGCTTCATCCGTCATCAGGCGGGCCTCGCGGGCGATGTTGGCGCTCAGGATCGGGCCGAGGGTGGACGGCTTGAGACTGTCCACCACCATGGAGCGAACCTGCTTGGTCTCGCGGTCAACCAGCGCCAGCACCTTGCGCTTGTGCTGATAGCCGGGCTTCACCTTCGCGCCCGGCTCGACGCCGATGAAGGTTTCATCCGCCTCGACCGCGCCGCCATTGCCGCCGAAGGGCGCAAGGTCGCCGGAACGCATCGCCTCGCGGATACGGTGCGCCAGAAACCACGCCGTCTTGTAGGTGACCTCCAGCGTGCGCTCCAGTTGCTTGGCGCTCACGCCCTTCTTGCTGGAGCACATCAGATAGGCCGCTTGCAGGAACTTGCAGAGCGGGATGCGGCCATGCTCGAAAACCGTGCCGACCTTCACCGTGAACTGCTTGCCGCACTGGCCGCACTTTTTCAGGCCGTAACGGATGCGCTTCGTCAGGTTCGGCTTGATCGCGTAAATCTTGTCCGTTCCGCCACAGTGCGGGCAGACCGGACCTTCCGGCCAGATCACGCTTTCCAGCTTGGCGAAGGCCGCTTCCTCATTGTGAAAGTAGGGGGCGCTCAGAACGGACATGACTCTCTCTCCCGAATCTGCCCATAAGCTATCCCATCTCAGCTAGGTTTGCAAGGTATATATACGCCGAAAAACTTGACATGCCCTCTGTGTCGTGAAATTACGACATCAGGTAAGAATTTTCTTACATGAATCGGAGGACGGAACGATGTCGTTCCATGAAAAAAGCAATCTCACCGTACTGGCGATCCTCGTCATGGTGTTCGGGGTCTATTTCCTGTGGCTGATGCCGCAGATGGCGGCGGCCGATCCGCTGCCGCCGCCGGCGGCTGTGGCCGGGGTTCTGATCCCGTTCGTGCTTGTTCTGGTAGTGCTGATCGGGGCCGTGCATCTGGCCTACAAGCTGCGCGACTGGAAAGAGAAGGGCGAAGCCGACGAGCGCGACCGCCTGATCGAGACGCGGGCCGAGGCGCGGGCCGGATTCGTGTTGGCGCTGGGCGTGTTCGGGGCGCTGGCGCTGCTGCTGGCGGGCGCGGCGCCGTTCTGGATCGCCAATGCGCTGCTGGGCGCGCTGGTGGCGGCCGAACTGGTCAAGGGCGTGCTGCGCGCCATCGCCTACCGGCGGGGCTGACCGGCCATGGGCAAGGGTCAGACCCGCATCCGCAACCGCATCCGCGAATTGCGCTTCGCCGCCGGCGAGATGACGCAGGCCGAGCTGGCCGACCGCATCGGCGTCACCCGCCAGACCGTGATCGCCATGGAGCAGGGGCGCTATTCCCCTTCGTTGGAGGTCGCCTTCCGCACAGCCATCGCGCTGAACGCCGGGCTGGAGGATGTGTTCCAGTATGGCGAGCCGAGCGGGGCTTATTGAGGCTACTGGCTCGCCCAGACGATGCGGGCGATCCACAGGATCTCCGCCGGGTCCAGCGTGCGATCCGGATAGTCGGGGTTCAGCGAGAGCAGTTCGACCGTGGTGTCGGAACGCCGGCCAAGCTGTTTGGCCATCACCTCTCCGGCGCGGGTCTTGACCACCACGCGGTCGCCCTTGCGCACCTCGGCCTCCGGCGCGACGACGATGCGGTCGCCGTCGCGATACACCGGCGCCATGGACTCGCCGCTGATCTCCAGCACATAGGCGTGTTCGTCCTCGACGCCCGGGAAGCGCACCTGCTCCCACCCCTCGCCGGCGGGGAAGCCGGCGTCGTCGAAATAGCCGTCGTTTCCGGCCTGGGCGAGGCCGATCAGCGGCGCCGCCCGCCCGCCGCCGCCCGCGGCCATGGCCGCGAAATCGTCGAAACCGGCGCCCGCCGCCTCCAGCGCCTTGGCGAGGCTCTCGGTGGACGGCCAGCGCGGCTTGCCGCCGGAAACGCGTTTCGAGGGGTTGAAGGTGGTGGGGTCCAGCCCCGCAGCGCGCGCCAGGCCGGACGCGCTCATCCCGGCGCGCTGCGCCAGCCGGTCGATGCCTCTCCAGATCTGCGCATGGGTCAGCATGGCCGCCCCCGTGGACCGGATGGGAGCATACAGGAATTTATTCCTTGCCCGCAACCCCCGGCCCCGATCCGGCTTGCCGGGCGTGCGGGGCGGGGCTAGGGCAGGGGCATGGCCACACCGACTCACCCGGCGCTGATCTACAAGCTCGCCGATCCGCGCGACTGGGGGGCGGCGATGGCCGAAGGCGTCTATCGCGGCTCGGCGGCGGACAGGGCCGACGGCTTCATCCATTTCTCCACCGGGGCGCAACTGCCCGGCACGCTGGAAAAACACTATGCGGACGCGCAGCGGCTGGCGCTGGTGGAGGTAGAGGCCGCTTCGCTCGGCCCGGCGCTGAAATGGGAGGCCGCGCGCGGCGGCGAGCTGTTCCCGCATCTCTATGGCGACCTGCCGTTGACGGCGGTGGCCACTCTGCGCCTGATCGCCCGCGACGAGAGCGGCGCCTGGCGGCTGCCGTCCGAGATTCTCGAGTGAGCGCCCTGCACGATCTCGCCGCCCGCGCCCTGCGCCTGCTGCCGCCGGAGACGGCGCACAGCGCCAGCCTGGTCGGCCTCAGGCTCGGCCTCGGCCCGAAGCAGCGGGCGGCGGACGATCCGGTGCTGCGCACCCGGCTGGCCGGGCTGGACCTGCCCAATCCGGTGGGGCTCGCCGCCGGTTACGACAAGAACGCCGAGGCGCCGGACGCACTGCTGGCCATGGGCTTCGGCTTCGTCGAATGCGGGGCGGTGACGCCGCGGCCGCAGGCCGGCAATCCTCGCCCGCGCCTGTTCCGGCTGACCGAAGACAAGGCGGTGATCAACCGCATGGGGTTCAACAACGCTGGTCTTGCGGCGTTCAAGGCGCGGCTTTCCGCCCGCGCCGGGCGGCCGGGCGTGGTGGGGGTCAATCTCGGCGCCAACAAGGATTCGGACGACCGCGCGGCGGATTATGTGCAGGGGCTGTCCGGACTGGACGGCCTCGCCGGTTTCTTCACCGTCAACATCTCCTCGCCCAACACGCCGGGCCTGCGCGCCCTGCAGGGCAAGGACGCGCTGGATGATCTGCTGGGCCGGGTGATGGCGGCGCGCGGCGCCGCCCCGGTGTTCCTGAAGGTGGCGCCGGACATCGGCGCGGCGGACGTGGCGGTGATCGCGGACGCCGTTAAGGCGCATGGCGTCGACGCGCTGATCGTCTCCAACACCACCATCGAGCGCCCGGCGAGTCTGAAAAGCCGTCATGCGGCGGAGGCCGGGGGCCTGTCCGGTCTGCCGCTGCTGGCGCGCTCCACAGCGCTGCTGAAGGAATTTCGCGCCGCGCTGGGGCCGGAGATTCCCTTGATCGGCGTCGGTGGCATCCAGTGCGCCAATTGCGTGATGGCGAAAATCCGCGCCGGGGCCAGCGCCGTGCAGCTTTACACCGCGCTGGTCTATCAGGGGCCGGGGCTGGTCGGGCGCATCAAGCGCGATCTGGCCGCGCGGCTGAAGGCGGAAGGCTTCAGCTCGGTTGCAGAGGCTGTGGGGACGGGCTAGGCGCCAGCCGCCGCTCCAGCGCCGGGTAATAGGCGGCCAGCGCCCCGGCGCGGCCGATATAGAACACCAGGAAGGCCAGCCACACCCCGTGATTGCCCAGCGGCGGGGAGAGCAGGAAATCCGCCGCCAGATAGACCAGCACCGCGGCGATGCCGGCGTTGCGCAGCATCGCGCCGCGCGTGGCGCCGATGAACACGCCGTCCAGTATCCAGGCCGGGGCGCCGAGAATGGGCACCACGGCGCAATAGGGCAGGAAGGCGATGGCGGCCTCGCGCGCCTGCGGGTCGGAAATGATCGCCGTCAGCGCCGCCGGCCCGAACAGGATCGTCACCACGGCGAAAATCGCCCCGGCGGCCAGCGCCGGTTCCGCCGTCAGGCGCAGGGCGCGGCGCAGCGCCTCGCACGACTTGCGGCCGAAGGCGCGCCCGGCCTCGGCTTCCGCCACATAGGCGAAGGCGTCCAGCACGAAAGCCCACAGGGTGATCACCTGCAGCAGCACATGATTGCCGGCCAGCGCGAACGTGCCCTGCCGCGCTCCGGCGTTGACGAACCAGGTGAAGCCCAGGATCAGGCACCAGGTGCGGATCATCAGGTTGAAATTGACGTCGAACAGGGCGCGCATGGCGTTCGCGTCCAGCAGCGCCCTGCGGTCTGAAACGCCTGCCTCCCAGCCGCCGCCCTGGCGGATGGCGTAAAGCACGAAGCCCAGCCCTGCGATCAGCGCCGTCCATTCGGCTATGGCGGTGGCGGCGCCGACGCCGCCCGGCCCCATGCCGAGGCCGAGAACGAACCAGAAGTCGAGGCCGATATTCACGCCGCTGAACAGGGCGTGGATGGCCAGCGTCGCTTTGGTGCGTCCCATGCCGATCAGCCAGCCGGTCAGCGCGAACACGCCGAAGGCCGCCGGCGCGCCCCAGGCGCGGGCGCTGAAATAGGCTTCGCCCTTGTCGTTCACCGCCGCCTCGCCCTGCAGGATGGCGAAACCGCCGGCGGCGATCACATCGCGCAGGGCGAACACCAGCAGGCCCAGGATCGCGGCCAGCGCCACGGCGCGGATCAGCACCCGCTGCAGCTCAACCCGGTCTTCGGCGCCGTCGGCCTGCGCCGCCAGGCCGGTGGTGCCCATGCGCAGGAAGTAGAACGACCAGTAGAAAATGTTGAAGATCGCCGCGCCCAGCGCCACCCCGCCCAGATCCGAGGCATCGCCCGCCACGCCAAGCACGAAGGTGTCGGTCACCCCGGCCAGCGGCACGGTGGCGTTGGCGAACACCAGCGGCCAGGCGCGGTTCAGAACGTCCATGCGGGTGAGGGCGGGGCGGGTCATCGCGCGCGCTTAGACCGGCGCGGCGAGGGCGGCAAGCCGGGGATGATGAAACCTTGGAAAGTTTTGCACCCGGACGGGCAGCGGCGCGCATCTGTTAACGAAGCCTATTGGCAACAGGAGCCCTTCCGCCATGAAACCGCTGCCGCTTCGCGCGTCATTGCCCTTCTACATCCTTCCCGCAGCCCTGATGGCGCTGATGGTTTATTGGGCCGTGCCGGCGCTGGACGCCGCCGGCTTTCCGCTGTTCTGGGCCTTCATGCTGTGTTTTGGCGGCGGTCTCGGCCTGTTGGGCCTGGCCGCCATCATTTTCGCCGCATTTGACCGCGCACCGGGGCAAAACCTTGTGCAGCGGTTATGGCTGGCGCCGCTGCGGTTGCCGGACATTGCCGTTGGTGTGGCCGCCGGGCTCGCCGGGCTGTGGGCGTATATGGAGCTGCAGTTCCTGTTCCCGCTGATGATAGAGCTGATGCCTTGGCCGGGGCCGGAATGGCTGTATCGATTCCGCGGCGAGGGAACCATGCTCGACGTGCCGCTGCCTGGCGCGTGGTGGGTGCTTGCCGTCTATGCCGTTTTCTTTCTGGCTAATGTCGTGGGCGAAGAGCTGTGGTGGCGGGGTTATCTGCTGCCGCGCCAGCAGGCGGCTCTGGGGCGCTGGGCATGGCTGCCGCACGGCGTGCTGTGGTGCGGCTTCCATGTCTTTTTCTTCTGGGATCTGGTCGCGCTGCTGCCGATCGCGCTCATGCTGTCTTTCGTCGCGCAATGGCGGCGCAGCGTCTGGACCGGAATCGCCGCCCACGGCGTTCTTAACTGCATGGCTTTCGGGTTCCTGTGGAGCGCGATCAGCTCCGCCCCAGCCGGCGGCTGACCACAGCCTCAAGCCCGCTGACCACGGCGGCGCGGGCGTGGTCGCCTTCCTTGTTCGCGGCCGCGATCTGGCTCAGCGCCGCGCGATGCATTTCGATCACTTCGGTCTCGGACGGACCGAGACGGGTCAGTGCCTGCAGATAGCGGTGCAGCGAGGCCGAGACGCGCGCCACCAGCGGACAGCGGTCCAGCGCCGCCTCGGCGGCCAGCATTTTTGCGGCATGGCGCTGGGCGGTTAGCGGGTCCTGACCCGCCACCTCGGGGTTCGACCAGGTTTTCAGCTTTTCGGCATAGTCGCGGCCGCGGCGGCGGCGGTCCGGCCCGGCGAAGCCGGGCGCGGTGATGAAACGGCGCGGCTTGGCCGCCGACCCGGCGGTGCGCAGAAGCACTTTCAGCGAGACAGGTTTCAGCAGGTATTCGCTGATGCCCGCGTCGCGTGCAGCCAGCAGATCCGCCCGGCGGTTGCGGGCTGACATCAAGACGAAGGGCGTTGTGCGAACGGCGGAGTCGTCATGCCGGCGTGCGGCGCGGATGAAATCCAGCCCTTCCTCGTCGCCCTCCGCCTGTGACCAGTCGACCAGCACCAGGCCGGGCTTGACGGTGTCGAGCAGGTCGAACGCCTGGCCAGGGGAGTCGACCGCGATCACCGTGGAGGCGCCGTGATCCTTCAGTCCGCTGGCGATCAGCCGCCGCAGAAGGGCGCCCGGCTCGACGACGATCGCCGGTTTGCCGCGCCAGTCGGCGCGGTCGAACTCCGTCTGATCGACGAAGGCGATGGCGGAAGCTGATGACGGCACAACGCATACCCCGAGAACGGGGTTTTATAGGTCAGCGAGGCGGAAAAAGCCCGTCAAAACTGGGGTCAGGGTTAACCGCTGGTTATGTTAACGGTCTGTTACGGCTTGGGTTTTCTCGCCGAAGAGATCAGCCGCACAGCAATCCAGATCGGGATCACGATAATCGCGCCAAGGAAGAAATAGTCCACGGCCCAGGAAAACAGGTCGCCGGCGATACGAAAGAACTCCGTCCACGCTTCGCGGATGGCGCCGAAAAAATCCACCCACAGCCGCCGCGGGTCGATCCGGAAAGCGGCCAGCACCAGCCCTGCGATCACACACAGGAAGAACAGGCGCACCAGGTCGCCCGGCGTGACCCGCGTCAGGCGGGCCAGAAAGCCGCGTTGTTGCGGCGGGGCCGAGGGTTCGGGGGCGGTGTTTCGGCTCATGCTTTAGATGCTCCGCTGCGATTGCGGCGGGATGAGGGCTTTTTCGCCGCCGGTTTCGCGGGCGCGGGCCGGGGCTGGACCATGACGCGGTGCGGGAAGGGGATGGAGATGCCGTTGTCGTCAAAGGTCTTCTTGAACCGGCGCATGTGGTCGAAGAACACTGGCCAGAAATTCTCCAGCTTCACCCAGCCGCGCGCGACGATGTTAATCGAGGAGTCGCCATAGGACATCACCTCGGCGAACACTGGCGGATCGGCGAGAATGCGCTCATCGGCCTCAAGCTGGGCGCGGATCACGGAAATGGCGTGCTCAATGTCGTCATCGTAAGAGATGCCGAGATTCCACTCCACGCGCCGGTTGGGGTTGGAGCTGAAATTGGTGATCACCTTGCCCCAGGACTGGCCGTTGGGGATGATCACCCGCTTGTTGTCGGGCGTGGTCAGGATGGTGGTGAACAGGTTGATGTCGCGCACCGTGCCCATCACGCCGGCGATGTCGACGAAATCGTCCAGCTTGTAGGGCCGGAAGAACACGATCATCACCCCGGCGGCGACGTTCGACAGCGTGCCCTGCAGCGCCAGGCCGACGGCGAAGGCGGCGGCGCCCAGCGCGGCCACCAGCGAAGTGGTCTGCACGCCGAAGCGGTTCAGCACCGCGATGAACACCACCACCAAAATCGCGTAGCGCACGGTGGAGGCGAAGAAGATCGCCAGCGTACGGTCGATATTGGGGTGCTTCTCGGTTGAACGGCGGACGGCGCGGCTGATGACGCCGGAGATCAGATAGCCCGCGATAAGGATCGCCGCGGCCATCGCCACGTTCAGCATCCCGGTCACGCCGATCTCGACCAACTGCGCGCGCAGGTCGTCGCTCAGAAACTCTTCGAAATTCATGTCATGGTTCCCGGAAGCTCTGCCTTCACGGGCGCTCTAGCATCAATCGCGCGATTCCGCGACCGGCGAGAGTCCTATCGTACGGCGGTGGTCGTGGTCACCGTCGTGACCGCTATCACGGCCGCAAAGGCTGCGGCCTGGGCGGCCATGACGGCGGCGAGATCACGCGCCGCGCCTTCCGGCGCGCCATCACCCGTCGTCTCCAGCGCCAGCCGCACGGTCAGCCGGCCGGCCGAGAGTCCGTCTGCGCGGGGCCGCAACCCTCGTATGAAGTCATGGGCGGCGACCAGCGCATCCGCCGCGGTGGAGCCGTCGTCATGGCAGGCGGCCAGCAGCGCAAGGCCCTCCTGTCCGGCGGCGCTCGCCAGTCCCTTGCGGCTGCGCACGCCTACGCCCAGCGCGGTCCAGGCGCGTACGAACCGGTCCGGATCCGGGCCGGCCAGCGCCACGTCGAACACCGCCGTTCGCGCGGCCCGGCCCGTCACGCTCGCCGCGCGCATCGCCGCCCCGGCCCGCGACAGGCGGTCAGTGGTGCTGTCAGGCGTCTCACCGGCGGCGGCCATGGCGGCGGCGAAAGCTTCCTCCCGCACCTGCTCACGCCGCCACCAGGGCGCGGCGATGGCTTCAAGAATATCGAAGAACATGCCGGCGTTGTCCGGTCCGCCGCCGGCGGCGGCAAGGCTCAACGCTGCGCAGGCGCCGCCATTGCTCAGACTGCGTCCGCCGCGGCGGCGGCGCGTCTCGGCCAGCGCCTGCCGGGTTGACAGGAAAGCCTCCGCGCCCTGGCCGGAGGCGACAAGAGCCGCCGCGAAGGTCAGGCGCAGGCCGCGCGACGATGGCTGCCTCCAGGACGACAGTGCGGCGTCCAGCGCCTCACGTTCGCGCAGGCAGCGCGTTGCGAACGCCTGCGGCGTGTCCGGCGCGCGCAGGCCGGCGGCGGCGGCGAAACGCGCGGCGGCGCGCCCGCCGGTTCCGGCATGGGTCACCAGCGCCGCCTCCAGCGCCTGGAATCTTTCAAAAAGGGCTTCGGTCATGTTGCGTCCCTCGCAAAACCACAGGCCGGCAAGCCCCCAGCCAGCGGCAGCGAACATGGCGAAAACGGCGGTCTTTGGGCAGAGGGAACGGAATCGGTCCCGTCCCGCACGCTGGCTGGGTTCAGCGGCGGCCGAACACCGCCGCTGCGCCCCAGCCGGCCAGCAGCGCCATGATGACGGCGGCGAGGCCGTAGAGCCGCGGCCGCTGATGCGCCCATTCATAGATCGCCTGCTCCAGCCCCGCCTTGCGGACGGTCAGAGCGGTGGACCGCGCCGCCGCAGGCGCGCCGCCGCGGAACAGGTAGACCTCCACGGTGTAGACACCCACGGGTGTCGCGGCCGGCAGTTTTACCAGCGCGCGGAACAGGCCGCCCTCCAACACCTCGACCCCTCCCGGGGTCTCGGCGAATACGCCTTCGCGCAGCCTCGTGCGGGCGATGGCGCCGCGGTATTCGGCGATCTCCTCGCCGATCTCGCTGACCACCACCTCGGCGCCGAACCGGGTTTCTATGCGTTCGGTGTCCGGCGCCGACAGGCGCAGATTGTCCAGTCCGATGCCGCTGCGGCGCAGGGCTGTGAATGTGCCCACCTCGCGCAACGGCCGGGTGGCCGCGACAGCGTAATAGTCCGGCACGTCCTCGAAGCGCACGGGCGCGCTGTTCACCCATATGCCGAAACGGCGCTGCTTGCGCATAACGCGCAGATCGCTCAGCGGGCCGCGCACCACCACGATGATGTCGTCGTCCTCGCGCAGGCCGCGCGCCGCGCCGTAGAGGATCAGATCGGCGCCGGTGAAATCCGAACGGATCTCGACCACCTCGCGCGTCAGGGCGGCGACGATGGTCGGCTCGTCCTCGGGCGGCGCCGTTGGCTGCGCGGCGGCCAGCGCCGCGACGAGAAGGATCAGCGCCGCGCCGGTCAATGCCTTGCTCCCAGCGCCGGCATGATCGCGAACAGGTCTTCCGGTTGCGCCACCAGGTCCCACGCCATCTTGGCGCAGACCGCCAGCACCATCAGCGCCAGCAGGATGCGCAGCTCCTCGGCCTTCACATGCCGTCCGGCGCGCGCGCCGAACTGGGCGCCGATCACCCCTCCGACAATGAGCGAGAGGGCCAGCACCACGTCAACGGTCTGGTTCTGGCTGGCCTGAAGGAAGGTGGTCAGCGAAGTGACAAACAATATCTGGAATAACGAGGTTCCGACGACGACATTAGTCGGCATTCGCAGCAGATATATCATGGCTGGAACCATGATGAATCCGCCGCCCACGCCCATGATCGCCGCCAGAACGCCGACAAAAAAGCCGATGGCGATAGGCGGCAGAACGCTGAGGTAAAGGCCCGAGGCCGCAAAGCGGGTTTTCAGGGGCAGGGCGTCGATCCAGCCGCGCTTGCGGCGCGGCGGGCGCGCGCTGGTCCCTGTCTGCCGCCGCCGTGTCACGGCGCGCAGGCTTTCGGCCAGCATCAGCGCCCCGATAGCGCCCAGAAGGCTGACATAACTGAGGGAAATGATCAGATCGATCTGACCCATGCCGCGGAGCAGAGAAAAGATCTGCACCCCGGTCACAGATCCCGCCACACCGCCCGCCAGAAGATACAGGCCCATCTTCACGTCCAGCGACCGGCGCCGCCAGTGCGCCAGCGCGCCGGAAGCCGACGAGGCGACGATCTGGTTGGCCTCGGTCGACACCGCCACAGCCGGGGGCACACCAATGAAGATCAGCAGCGGTGTCATCAGGAAGCCGCCGCCAACACCGAACATGCCGGACAGGAATCCCACGCCGGCGCCGAGACCCAGCAACAACAGCAGACTGACCGAAAGTTCGGCGATGGGCAGGTAGACAGTCACCGGCGCTAACGCGCTGCGGCGCGCTCCAGGCGGTCGAGCATCACGGCGTCAATTCGCCCGGTGCGGGCGAGATCGTGATCGGCCTCGAACGCCAGGATCGCATCGCGGGTGCGCGGGCCGGTCGCGCCGTCGGCGGGACCGGGGTCATAGCCCAGCGCCGCCAGAAGCTGCTGCGCCCGCTGAATGGCCAGGGAGTCGAGAGGGGAAGGCTCGCCCCAGCGAAGGTTCCGGTAAACGCCGTTCGCCTCTTCGTTCAGCGGGCGGGGGCGGAAATTGGTGGCCACCGCCGCGGCTTCTGCCCGGACCGGTTCTGGCAGCGTGCGGGCGATGGCGGCGGCGCGCTCGGCCGCTGCACGGTCGCCGCCGGCGGCGGCGATCGAATACCAGGCGTAGGCGTCCGCCGCGCTTTCGGGACGGCCAAGACCCTGTTCAAACAGCAGCGCCAGATTGAACTGCGAGTCCGGCAGACCCAGCAGCGCCGCCTGTTCGAACCAGTCGGCGGCCTGGGCGTAGTCCTGCGTTGCGCCAACGCCCTGGGCGAACATGACGCCGAGATTATGCATCGCCTGGCGATGGCCGGCGTTGGCGGCTTGTTCAGACCAGCGGCGCGCGGCTTCCAGGTCCGCGGTCACGCCCGCGCCGGTCTCCAGCAATTTCGAATAGCGGTACTGGGCGGCGGGCACGCCCTGCTCGGCCGCGCGGCGCAGCAGTGCGGCGGCGGCGGTGGTATCGCCGGCCTGCAGGCGCGCCATGCCCAACTGGTAGCGGGCGACCGGGTCCCCGGCGGCGGCGGCTTCCTCCAGCGTTGGAGCGCGGCGCGGTGCGTCTGTCAGCACAGCTGCGCGCACAGAGCTTTGGCCGGGTTCCTGCGCCGCGGCGCTGGCCGGCATGACGGCTGGTGCTTCGCCGGACTCCTGCGCGGTTTCCGTGGATTCTGGCGCGGGGTCAGCGTCGGCCGTGCTTTCAGAGGCTGCATCCCCCACCGGTTCGGCGGGGGTGTCAGCGACGGTTTCAGATGCGCCTTCCGTTACAGTTTCCGGCGAGGGCGCGGTCAGCACAGTGGTGTCGATCGCAGCCGGACGGGCTGTCTGTCGTCCGGTCATGCCATCCAGAAACAGCATGGCGGCGGCGGAGCCTATGGCGAGAAAACCGAGAATGCTGGCGGCGATCAGGATGGTCTTGCCGCGCCCGCCGCTTTCGCCTGATTCATAGGCGGCGTAACTGGCGTTAGCGGAATGCCGGCTGCGGTTGCGCGCTGCGGCGAGGAAGTCCGCATCCGCGGTGGCGCCGAGGCGGGGCTCGCGCGCGGCCTTTGAGCGGCGGTTGTCGGGCGGATTGACGGTTGCGGCGTCCGCGCGCATGTCGGCGCGGACCTCGGCCCGGGTTGCGGCGGGGCTGGCGGCGGTTTCGGGGTAATAGCTCCGCCAGGGGTCGGGAGTCCGCGGCGTTCCGGCTGCAGGCGCAGCGTCCTCGGCGATCAGGAAGGGGTCGCCCTCGGCCTCGTTCGCGCCAAAGCCGGCCGGGGTTTCGGCCTCCGGCGGCGGTGATAACGGCGTGTCGAAATCCAAGGCCTCAACTGCGGCGGCGCGGGGTCTGCTGGCGCTCTTGGGCGCAGCGGCTTCGATCGACTGTTGTTCGATCTTCTCAAGCCGGTCGGCGAGAGCGTTCATCGCACGCTGTACTGGCGACAGCGCCGCCTCGGTCTCCTGCCGGGCGGCGTTCAGCTTCTCGTGTACGCCAGCCATGGCCTTTTCGATATGCTCGGCGGTGCGGCGCTCACTCTGGCGCAGGCGCGCTTCCAGTTCCTGCTCCTTGGAGGCGGTCTCCATGCGGCGCACCGCCTCGTCGACGCGCTTTTCGGCCGCGGCGGCGAGTTCGCCAGACCGCTGCTCGGCGCGGCCGATGCGCTCACCCAAAGTTTCGCCGAGGCGCGCTACTTCCTCGCCGACTTTCTGCACAGCGGCGCGATTCTCGTCACGCAGGCTGTCCAGCTTCTGGTCCAGATCGCGTCCGGCGCGGCCGCCCGCCTCGGCGACGAGGCCGCGGGTCTCGATCTGCCGCAGGCGGGCGTCGAGAGCGCGGGCGAGGCGCGCCACCTCCGTCCCGGTGCGCGACAGCGCCTCGGCGTGCCGGGCGTCAGCCTCGGCGATGCGGCGCTCGGCGGCGGCCATCGCTTGCTCCAGCCGCTCGACGCGCGGCTCGGAAACGGCGGTCTCCAGTTCGCGCGCCACCTCGGCGCGGGTGCGGGCGACAATCTCGGCCAGCTCGTCCGACAGCGAGTCGAACCGGCGCTCCATGTCCAGACCACCGTCGAAAGCGGGGCGCGTTTCCAGGCTGCGCAAGCGCGATTCCAGCCGCGCGATGGATTCATCCAGCGTACGGGCGGCGTCATTGGTCAGGCGTTCGGCGGTTTCGACGCGGCGGCGCAGGCGATCGACCGCGCCGTGCAGGCCGAACAGCGCCTGGCCTGTGTCGCGCTCGCGCCCGGCGGAGCGGGCGACGCGATGATCCAGTCCCTGGGCTTTCGTCTCCAGCGCCTGCAGGCGGCTGGACAGGCTGCGCGAGGCGCGTTCCGCCGCCTCCCTGATCTGGCGGGCCTCGGCCTCGGTCTCATCAAGCCGGGCGCCGGTTTCAGTCTCGGTATGGTAGAGGCGTCTGGCCAGCTTGCCGAAAGCAGTCTCGACGGCCTGCAAGGCCTGCGGCGCGCCGCCCGGTCCGTTTTCCTGCTCAAGCTTCTCGACCCGTCCGGCCAGGGCTTTCGAAGTCGCCTCGGCGCGGGTCAGCGCCTCCCTGGCTTCGCGAACCTCGTCAACCGCGCCCTCGGTGTTCTCCACCCGACGGGCCAGTTCGACCACAGAGCGGCCGACGTTGGTCAATGCGGCGCCAGAGCGTTGCTCTGCGCTTTCGATACGGTCGGTGAGGCGTTCGACCATGGCGCGCAAATGCCCGTCATCCTCGCCACTGCGGCTGGCTCCGCCGCCGCCGGAGAATCCGGGGAAGCCTTCCAGTGAGCGCTCCCAGCGTGGGGAGTCGGGGTCGTCATCGGGGCCATCGTCGAGGATGACGCGGTTCAGCCATTCGCCCAGCGTCATGCCCTCCCGGCGGGCCGCGCTCTTGGCGCGGGCACGGGCGCGGGGGTCTATCCCTTTGACGCTCCACGGTCCCCCGGAGGACATCCGAATCGTTCTCCCCGACTTTGGTCAACGGTATCGGCCGGTTAATATTGTGTAAACCGAATGGCAGCCCACCAGATGTAGTGTTTCCACAGGGGATTCAGGCTGCGCCGCGCGCCATTGACCCGACGATAAAGGTTAATGACCGCCGATCCGGTTAACGTGTGGTAAAAACCTGTTAACGGCCGGGCGTTGCGTGAGCGAAAAACTCAGGCGCCAGAAGCTCCAGATTGGCCTCTATAAGCTCCACATGCGCCAGCATGGGGCTATCCGCAGCTGCTGGAACGGAGCGTCCGAGATCGAAAACCGCCCAAGCGCCGGCATAGTCGGCGCCGCCGATCAGCATTTCGCCCAGCCGGGCGTAAATCATAGGCGCGTAGGGATCCGCCTCCAGCGCGTCGGCCATCAATCCGGCAGGGTCAAGATCGGGATATTCCTCTGCGCCTTCCTCGCCCCAGGCGGCCAGTTCGTTGGCGACGATCAGCGCGGCGGCGGCTCCGGCAAGACCAGGCGCGCCGAGATAGGGGGTCAGTCCGGCGACGGCGCGGGCGTGGTTACGGGCAGGCAGTGCGGCGAGCGCGCCGAACAGGGCTTCGAAATCCGCATTTCCTAGCGCCGCAGCGGCTATGCGTCCCGCCTCGGCGCAGATCGGGCGGGCTACGGCTTCTGGCGGGCAGGGACCGGAATGAGCGGTTTCCTGCCAGGCGATCAGGTAAGCATGGTCAAGCGCGCCGCGGGCGCGGGCGGCGTTGATCGCGCCCAGAAATGTGTCGGGTCCGGGCGCTCCTCCGGCCTGTTCCCGCACGGCGGCCAGCATCACCGGCCCGATCCGCCCGGTCATGTATGGCCCGCCAGGCAAGCGGGGCCGGGCGGCCGGATTCAGCGGGAAGGCGGGGTTCGCTTCCGATGTGGATGACGCCAGAGTCCATACCTCACGGCGGCCCTGCGGGCTGTTGGGGCTAAACACGACGAACTCGAACCGCTCTGGCAGGCTGTCTTCGGCTTGCAGCACGGCCAACGCATCGGGGTGCACCGGCAGGGCGTGACGCATCCAGGCCAGGAACAGCGCGCGGGCGCGTGCGTCCGCTGCGCTTTCAGGTTCGGGCGCTTCGTCAGGCCCGGGCGCAGGGGTTTCGTCGTCTTCCGCTGGCGTGGCGCGCGCAGTGGCGACCGCCTCGGCGTCGCCACGCAGCAGGCTGGCGATGTCCAGCGCGGCGAGGCCGGTCATTGGCGCTGTTGCCGGCGCCACAGCTTCGACCTGATCACGTTCGGCGTCTTCGTCTTCGTTCAGGGCCGCGCCCGCGTCGACGGGCAGAGCGTAGACCAGAACGTCATCGTCAAGGGTCGAGACGCGAACTTCGCCCTCCGACCTTGCAATCACCACCTCAGCGGCCTGCATGCGCAGACCCATGTCGGCCTCCAGCCAGAAGCGGTCGAACACCAGTTCTGGCCCAAAGGCGATCTCGTCCAGCGATCCGCCGCGCGTGAAGGCGATGAAATGGTCCATGCGCCGGCGCACATCGCCATGGATGGAGCGGTTCACGAATGTGCGCGCTTCTGGGTCCGGCGTGAGGATTCGCGCCAGGAGGAAATCATAGATCACCGGGTCGGCGCGGCCGCTGTCGCTGACGAAACCGTCACCGATCACCAGGGTGCGCTCGGCCGCAGGTTCAAGCTGCGCGCCGCCGAGGCTGAACCGCTCCACCCGCCATACCTGGCGCAGGGCGGGAGCGGGTTCGCCTTCCGCCGCCGCCTCGGCGCGCAGGGCGAGATAGGCCCGCGCGGTCAGGTGCGGCGGCGCGAAGGGGCGGGGTGTGTCTTCCTCTGCGGCCTCGGCCGGGACCACCGGCGTTTCGCCGCTTTCCGGCTCTTCCAACAGGTCCCGATACTCGGGAGTGACGAAAATCGGCGGGCGGTCGCGCAGGGTCACACCCTGGGCCAGCGCTGGCGCGGCGAGAAGCAGGGCGGCGGCGAGAGTTACGATCAGGCGCATGATAGAACGTGGTTTTTCACGGGCGGACTGTGGCGCATCATACGCGCGCCGAAAAGGGCGCCACGTGATTTTCAACAGCGGTGATTGCGATTGTCACACGTTAGTCACAAAACTTACGTTGACGTTCACGTAAACAAAAGTTAGAAACCGCGCATGACCAAGCTGGCCGCCCGCGCGGAGCATTCGATCCGCGACCTGTCCCGCGAATTCGGGGTGACGGCGCGCGCGCTGCGCTTTTACGAACAGAAGGGTTTGCTGACGCCGCTGCGCCGCGGCGCAGCGCGCATCTACGCCGCTGCCGACAGGGCGCGCTTGGCGCTGATCCTGCGTGGCAAGCGGGTTGGCTTCTCGCTGGATGAAATCCGCGAGATGCTGGATCTTGAGGCCATCGACCAGGGCGGCCGTGCGCATCTGACCGCCGCCATCGACCGCTTCCGTGGCCGCATTTCGGCGCTTGAACGCCAGCGCGAGGACATCGACGCCGCCATCGCGGAGCTGGAGGCCGGCTGCACCTGGATGGAAGAGCGGCTGAATGACCGCGAGCCGCCCGAACACATCAAGCGCCGCGCCAAAGCCTTCGAGGCGCTGGCCGCCGCGCGCCTGCATGAATGGACCGGGGCCGCCCCGGAATAGGAATCAATCCCCGGCCGGGCCGGGAGGACTTTGGGAGAGGAAAGACATGCCCAGCTATCGCGCCCCGGTTCGGGATTATCGCTTTCTGCTGCATGAGGTTCTGGACCTGTCGCAATACGCAAACCTGCCCGGTTTCGCCGATGCGCCCGCAGATCTGATCGACGCCATTCTGGACGAGGCGGCGAAGCTGGCCGAAGGGGTGCTGGCGCCGCTGAACCGTGTTGGCGACACCGAGGGCTGCAAGCGCGCCGGCGATGGATCGGTGACGACGCCGAAGGGCTTCAAGGACGCCTACAAACAGTTTTCCGAGGGCGGCTGGCTGAGCCTGTCTCACGACCCGCAGTATGGCGGGCAGGGCTTGCCGCATGTGCTGGGCCTGGCGGTGGCCGAGACCTTCTCCGGCGCCAACATGGCGTTCGGCATGTATCCGGGCCTGACCGGAGGGGCCAGCCGAGCCTTGCTGGCCGGCGGGTCCGACGAGCAGAAAGACCTCTATCTGCCGAAAATGGTCAGCGGCGAATGGACCGGCACCATGAACCTGACCGAGCCGCATTGTGGCACGGACCTGGGCCTTTTGCGCACCAAGGCAGTTCCGCAGGCTGACGGCAGCTACAAGATCACCGGCCAGAAGATCTGGATTTCTTCGGGCGAGCACGACCTGTCGAACAACATCATCCATCTGGTGCTGGCGCGCATCGAGGGCGCGCCGGAGGGGGTTAAGGGCATTTCGCTGTTCGTGGTTCCCAAGTTCATCCCCGACGAGAATGGCGAGCCGGGCGAACGCAACAGCCTGGTCTGCGGCGGGCTGGAAGAGAAGATGGGCATCCATGGCAACTCCACCTGCGTCATGAATTATGACGGGGCGACCGGCTGGCTGGTCGGCGAGGAGAACAAGGGCCTGCGCATCATGTTCGTGATGATGAACGAGGCCCGTCTGGGCGTCGGCCTGCAGGGGCTGGCGGTGGCCGAGGCCGCCTATCAGAACTCGCTGGCCTTTGCGAAGGAGCGCCTGCAGATGCGCGCCCTGACCGGCCCGAAGAATCCCGACGGCCCGGCCGATCCGATCATCGTGCATCCTGACGTCCGCCGGATGCTGATGGACCAGAAATGCTTCATCGAGGCCGCCCGCGCGCTGGTCACCTGGACGGCGCTGCACGGCGATCTGGAACATGTCTCCGACGACGAGGGCCAGCGCGAGAAGAGCGGCGATTACATGGCGCTGCTGACCCCGGTGATCAAAGCCTATCTGACCGACAAGGGCTTCCTGTCGGTCTCCAACGGGCTGCAGGTGTTCGGCGGTTCGGGCTATGTTGAGGAATGGGGGATGAGCCAGTTCCTGCGCGATTCCCGCATCACCCTGATCTATGAAGGCACCAACGGCATCCAGGCGCTGGACCTGGTCGGCCGAAAGCTGGCCATGAACGGCATGCGCCCCATCACCAGCTTCTTCAATGAGATCGACGCCTTCGCGGCGGGCGAGGACGCCGACGCCCGCGTCAAACCATTCCTTGAGGGGCTGGCCGAAACCAAGAAGGCCCTGCACGAGGCGACCGACTGGCTGGTCGAAAACGGGCTGAAGAATTTCGATAACGCCGGCGCCTCCAGCCATGATTATCTGCAGCTCTTCGGCCTGACGATGCTCAGCTACATGTGGGCGAGGATGGCGAAGACGGCGGCGGCGAAGATCGCCGAAGGGACGGACGATCCTTATTATGAGACCAAGCTGAAAACCGGCCGCTACTTCCTCGACCGCTGGCTGCCCGAGGCGCAGATGCATCTCGGCAAGGTCAGGGCCGGGGCGGAGTCGATGATGGCCCTCGACGCGGAGGCGATGTGATGAGCGACCCCCTGAACGTTCCCAAGCCCGAATGGCTGGACCGCGAGGATGTGAACATCTTCTCCGACGCCGTGCGCGGCTTCGTTGAGAAGGAAATCACCCCCCACGGCGACCGGTTCGAGAAACAGGGCATCGTCGACCGCGAGATCTGGAACAAGGCCGGCGCGGCGGGAATTCTGGTTCCGGCCTGCCCGGAGGAGTATGGCGGCGCCGGCGGCGACTGGCGCCATGACTACGCCTTCCATATGGCGGTGGCGGAACTGGGGGCCGACGGCTGGGGCGCCTCGCTGCACAACTCCATCGTCGCGCCCTATGTCTGGCACTACGGCTCTGAAGAGCAGAAGAAGGACTGGCTGCCGAAACTGGTCAGCGGCGAATATGTCGGCGCCATCGCGATGACGGAGCCGGGGGCGGGTTCCGACCTGCAAGGGGTCAAGACCACGGCCAAGAAGGACGGCAACGGCTACGTCATCAACGGCGCCAAGACCTTCATCACCAATGGCGGCACGGCGAATTTCATCATCGTGGTGGCCAAGACCGATCCCGGCGCCGGCCATCAGGGGGTGTCGCTGTTCTGCGTCGAGACCGACGGGCTGGAGGGGTTCCGGCGCGGCCGTCTGCTCGACAAGGTGGGCATGAAGGGCCAGGACACGGCCGAGCTGTTCTTCGACAACGTCAAGGTTCCGGCCAGCGCCCTGCTGGGGCCGGAAGAGGGGCAGGGCTTCGTCCAGCTGATGCAGCAACTGCCGCAGGAGCGCTTGCAGATTGCGGTGCAGGCCGTGGGCATGATGAAGCGCGCCCTGCGCGAGACCATCGCCTATGTCAAAGAGCGCAACGCCTTCGGCAAGCCGGTGATCGCCTTCCAGAACACCCAGTTCAAACTGGCCGAGCTGAAGACCCAGGCGACCATCGCCGAGGTGTTCTGTCACCACTGCTCGGAACGCCTGCTGGCCGGAACGCTGGACGCGCCGACGGCGGCGATGGCCAAATACTGGGTCACCGATGTCCAGTGCGCGCTGATCGACGAATGCGTCCAGCTGCATGGCGGCTATGGCTATATGAACGAATACCCCGTCGCGCGCATGTGGCGGGACTCGCGGGTGCAGCGCATCTATGGCGGCACCAACGAGATCATGAAGCTGCTGATTTCGCGGACGCTGTAGGCGGGCGATGAGCGAACATACCGCCCATATCCGCTGGCGCAGGGGGGATCAGGATTTCCTCTCCGGCCGCTATTCGCGCGTACACGAGATCGCCTTCGACGGCGGCGCGACGCTGAAAGGCTCGCCCGCGCCGTCGGTGGTGGCGCCGCCGATGTCGGACCCCGAAGGGGTGGACCCGGAAGAGGCTTTCGTCGCCGCGCTGTCGGCCTGCCACATGCTGTTCTTCGTCTCGCTGGCGGCCAAGAAGCGCTTCGTGGTCGACGAATATGACGACCGCGCCGCCGGCTGGCTGGGCAAGACCGAAGACGGCAAGACCTGGATGACGAAGGTGGAGCTGCGCCCCTTCGTGCGCTTTTCCGGCGACCGCCTGCCCAGCGCCGATGACATCGCGCAGATCCACCACCTCGCCCACGAACACTGCTTCATCGCCAATTCGGTGAAAACCGAGGTGACGGTGGCGCACCGCAACGAACCGCACACCTGAAGGGAGCCTCCCGATGACCGACGCCTATATCTATGACGCCGTGCGCACCCCGCGCGGGCGCGGCAAGAAGAACGGCAGCCTGCACGAGATCACGGCGTTGCAACTGGCCACCCAGTCGCTGCAGGCGCTGCGCGACCGCAACGAACTGGACACCTCATACGTCGATGACGTGATCCTCGGCTGCGTGTCGCCGGTGGGCGAGCAGGGGGCGAACATCGCCCGCTCCGCCGCCATCAACGCCAACTACGCCGAGACCGCATCGGGCTTTCAGGTCAACCGTTTCTGCGCCTCCGGGCTTGAGGCCTGCAACCTCGCCGCGGCGAAGGTGATGAGCGGCGAGGCTGATCTGGCCGTCGGCGGCGGGGTGGAGGCGATGAGCCGCGTGCCAATGGGTTCAGACGGCGGCGCGCTGGGCCTCGATCCCGAACTGGCCTTTGACCATTACATGATCCCCCAGGGTGTCTCGGCGGACCTTATAGCCACCAAATACGGATACTCGCGGGATGATGTGGACGCCTACGCCGTGGAATCGCAAAAGCGCGCGGCGAAGGCGTGGGGGGAGAAACGCTTCCAGAAGGCCGTGGTGGCGGTGAAGGACCAGCTCGGCCTGCCGATCCTGGATCATGACGAACACATGCGGCCCGAGACCGACATGCAGTCGCTGGCGTCGCTGAAACCCGCCTTCAAGGACCTGTCGGCCTTCGTCGGGCTGGACGCGGTGGCGATCCAGAAATACCCGGAGGTGGAGCGGATCAATTTCGTCCACCACGCCGGTAATTCGTCGGGCATCGTCGACGGCGCGGCGGCGATCCTGATCGGGTCGAAGGAGATCGGCAAGAAGCTGGGCCTGACGCCGCGGGCGCGCATCCGCGCCATGGCCTCGATCGGCACCGAGCCGACGATCATGCTCACCGGCCCGGCCCCTTCGGCGCGCAAGGCGCTGAAGAAAGCCGGCATGAGCGCGGACGACATCGACCTGTTCGAGGTCAACGAGGCCTTCGCCGCCGTGGTGCTGCGCTTCATGGACGATGTCGGCGTCGACCATTCCAAGGTCAACGTCAATGGCGGCGCCATCGCGCTGGGCCACCCGCTGGGCGCCACCGGCGCGGTGATCCTGGCCACGCTGCTGGACGAGCTGGAGCGCTCCGGCAAGTCCACCGGCCTCGCCACGCTGTGCGTCGGCGGCGGCATGGGCACGGCGACGATCATCGAACGGGTTTAGGTGAGGGCCCCACAATGATGACTAAGGAGGTGCTATGGGCACCCCCTCAGGCAACGGCCATAAGCTTCAGAGGCCTCACTATAACAAACAGCTCTTTGGCTTGCCATAGTTAAGAAGGCGCAACCCTTAACCATATCGTCGTATATACGGTCACAATATTGCCTGCACTCCTCTCTGTCCAAACCACTGCAGCTGGGGTTGGCGCAAAACTGATCGTAGCCGAAACCGAAACCATATTGAGACCAAAGAAAGTCCCAATAGTTTTCATATGACTCCGGGTGTGGATTATGCCCTCCTTGGCAACCATTTACGTCGTAACAGCCTGGGGGAGGATTCTGGTTTGACGCGTCAACTTGTGAAGTTGCCAGGATGGTGATCGATGCCAGCGTCAGGCAAAATGAGATGGCGGCAAAAATTGGGAATAGGCGCATGGGTTCCTCCCTCGCAGCTAATCTCGAGCGTCACGAAATCAACCATACGGAGAGCACGAAAATGTTCAACCCCTAAGGGAAACAAATGAAAATTCTCGACAAAGTTTCAATGCAAGTTCAATAGCCTGCATAGCATCTACGCCATGTATGCCCCGATCAATAATCTTGACGCCGTCGATTTCGAGCAGAACATGGGCGGTGAAGGAACTGTCGCCGATAGGCTCCGGGATGCCGATGGAGATGATCGCCACTCCATCCTTGGGGTCGCCGTTACTGTCTAACGGTTGCCCACGAAACCGGAGCTCATTCGAGGAAAACTTTACGGGATACACCGTCACCTCCTAGTTAAAATGGGTTGAACGTATATACCGTTGAGCAAATCGCTTGCAGTTTCAAGGATGAAAGCCCTGAGCCAATAACGCATTCTCTATAACAATGATCGCAGGCCAGACAATGGAAGATCTTTAATGTAGAGGCGAGGCAGGGTGGTACCTGAAAGGTGGCGAGAGTGGGAAATGAAAATGATAAAATGCGGCCCTGACTTTAACACCGCTGAGCCTGAACCCACTGGCAAACTCGGCATGGGCACGGCGACGATCATCGAACGGGTCTAGGGCGATGCTGCGATTGGCGTCATTGGTTCTGCTGCTGGTGCTTCCGGCTTGCGGTGAAGCCGCAACGGCCAGTCACGCGGCTGTGGAGTTGCGTGACCCAATCGCCTACCCGGACGCCTGGAGCGAGGGTTTGCCTGAAGACGTGGCGGCGGAGCTGTTCAGTTCGGAGTTTACAGAAGCAGAGTTTCCGGGTGTCGAGGCTTTCGACCCCACTTGCAGTCAGGCGCGGCACATGACCGCCAGCGACAGCCCGCTGTCCTTCTGGGTCGACTGCCGAACGGCGCCCGGCTTCACGGAATTCCATCTCTACGACGTTGCAAGCGATGCTGTGGTCCAGACCCGCGTCATCATTGCAACAGTACAAGGACGACAGCCATGAAAAACGTCAAAGGGCAGGTCTAGGCCAATGACCGGGACCCCGGATAAGGACAAGCAGGAAGGCGGCGGCTTTCTCGACAACCTGCCGCTGGGCATCGCCATCGGCATGGGCGTCGGCCTCGCTGTCGGCGCGGCGATGGGCGATATCGCCCTCGGCGTCGCCTTCGGCCCCGCCTTCGGCATCATCCTGGCCGTGGTCCTCGGCTCCGGCTCCCGTTCCGCGAACAAACAATCCGGCTGCGCCGATGGCGGCGCGCCGAAGGAGGAGAACTCCCAATGAGCTACAAGAATTTCAAATTCGAACTCGACGCTGACGGAATCGCGCTGATCACCTTCGACAGCCCCGGCAAGTCGATGAACGTGCTCTCGGCCGACGTGATGGACGAGATCGGCCAGATCACCGAAAAAATCGCCACCGACGACGCCGTGAAGGGCGCGGTCCTCACCTCCGGCAAGGACGCCTTCTGCGCCGGGGCGGATCTTTCCGAGCTCGGCGGCGCTTTCGGCGCGGCCAGGGACATGAGCCCGGACGAGGCCAAGAAGGCGCTGTTCGAGGCCTGCTTCCGCCTCAACAGGACGCTGCGCGCGCTGGAGACCTGCGGCAAGCCGGTCGCCGCCGCCATCAACGGCCTCGCCCTCGGCGGCGGGTTCGAGATCGCGCTGGCCTGTCATTACCGCGTCATGGCCGATGATCCGAAATGCAAGCTGGGCCTGCCCGAGGCGCTGGTCGGCGTGCTGCCCGGCGGCGGCGGCACCCAGCGCCTGCCGCGACTGATGGGGGTGATGAACGCCGCGCCGGTCATGTTGCAGGGCAAACAGCTCGACGCCGCGACCGCGCTGGCCCAGGGCGCGGTGCACGCCGTCGCCCCGAAGGCCGAAATCGTCAGCAAGGCGATGGCGCTGGTGAAAGAAAACGCCGCCGGTTCCAAACAGCCCTGGGACCAGGACAAGTTCAAAATCCCCGGCGGCGGGCCTTACCACCCGGCCGGCGGTCAGGTGTTCGGCGCCGCCTCGCCGATGCTGCGCAAGGAGACCTGGGGCAATTACCCGGCCCAGCGCTATATCCTGTCCTGCGTCTATGAGGGGCTGCAGGTTCCGATGGACGCGGCGATCCGCATCGAGAGCCGCTATTTCACCAAGCTGATGATGCGGCCCGAAAGCCGCAACATGATCCGCTCGCTGTTCCTGTCCAAACAGGCGCTCGACAAGGGCGGCCGCCGCCCGGCGGGCGAAAAGGCGGCGGAGATCAAGAAGATCGCCGTCATCGGCGCCGGCTTCATGGGCGCGGGCGTGGCCACTGTCTCGGCCCAGGCGGGCATAGAGGTGGTGCTGATCGACCGCGATCAGGAAAGCGCCGACAAGGGCAGGCAACACGCGCTCGACCACTTCGCCAAGGGCGTCAAGCGCGGCAAGCTGACCGAGGACAAGGCGAAGGCGCTGGGCGGCCTGATCACCGCCACCACCGATTACGCGAAGCTGAAGGATGTCGATCTGGTGGTCGAGGCGGTGTTCGAAAACTCCGACCTCAAGCACGAGATCACCAAAAAGGCCGAGGAGCATCTGGGCGACAAGGCGGTGTTCGGCTCCAACACCTCCACCATTCCGATCACCTCGCTGGCCAAGGCGTCGAAGCAGCCGGAAAACTTCATCGGCATCCACTTCTTCTCGCCGGTCGAGAAGATGATGCTGGTGGAGCTGATCATTGGCGAGAAAACCTCGGATTACGCCATCTCGCGCGCGCTCGACTTCACCATCCGCATCAAGAAGACGCCGATCGTGGTCGCCGACACCCGCGGGTTCTACGCCAATCGCTGCGTGATGCGTTACATCGAACAGGGCATGGCCATGCTGTCCGAAGGCTGGCTGCCGGCGCTGATCGAGAACGGCGCCAAGATGGCCGGCATGCCGGTCGGGCCGCTGAGCCTTCAGGACGAGGTGGCCATCGACCTTGGTTACAAGGTGCTGCAACAGACCAGGAAGGATCTCGGCGACGCCTTCAAGCCGGGGCCGACCGACGCCATCATCACCGGCATGTTCGAGGCCGGGCGCTATGGTCGCAAGAACCGCAAGGGCTTCTACGTCTATCCGGAGGACGGTTCGCCGAAATATCTCTGGGACCAGCTTGGCCAGTTCGCCGTGGAAGGCGTGCTGCCCGAGGACAAGCAGCCGACGGTGGCCGAGATCAAGGACCGCATCCTCTACGCCCAGGCGATAGAGGCGGCGCGCACCATGGCCGAAGGCATCGTGCAGGACCCGCGCGAGGCCGATGTCGGCTCCATCCTCGGCTGGGGTTTCGCGCCCTATACCGGCGGGGTGCTCAGCTTCATCGACACGGTGGGCGCGGCGGCCTTCGTCAAGCGCGCCGACGAGCTGAAGGGCAAGTACGGCGATCCCTTCGCCGTGCCGGACCTGCTGCGCGACATGGCGAAGAAGGGCGAGACTTTCTACGGCCGCTTCGGCGGGGAAAAACAGGCGGCCTAGGGGGGCTTCCCCTCGTCCTTCGTGGCTCGCCGCCGCTGGCGGCTCGCACCTCAGGATGAGGGGGTAAAAGGGGTTCAGCACCAAACACCCTCACCCTGAGGAGTCCCGGCCCTTGGGCCGGGCCACGAAGGGCGAGGGTTCCAGACCCCCGTTACATCCCGCGCGATGATCTGCGCCCGGCTTCCTGCTATCCTGCAGGCATGACGCGGAAACCGAAATCCGCCGCCAAGCCGGGGAGTGGGAAGAAACCCAAGCCCGCCCCGCCGCCGGACGGCGTCGACGAGGCCGGGCGGGGCAGTTTTCCCGCCTCGGACCCGCCGCCCTGGACGCTGGGACGGAAGACGGGGAAGGACTGACGCCCAAACCCCCGTCCCGTTCACGCCTGCGACGGGAAGGCCCACACATCCATGGCCAGCGCGCCATGCGTCCAGCTTTCGTGCAGTTGCGCGCCGCCGCTGCCCGCCGCGGCCAGCGCGGCGATCAGCGGCCGGAAATGTTCCGGCGTCGGATGGTTGCGCGCCGCCTGCGGCGCCTCGCGCCAGCGGGTCAGCGCCGCGCCGTCCGCCGCCGTCAGATGCGGCCGCGCCCAGGCGGCGAAGGCTTCGGCCTCGGCCAGCACCGGCGCATCCTCCGGAGCGCGCAGCGCATCGCGCAGCGAATGGGTCAGCGAGCCGGAGAAGACAAGCTGAACGTCCTCCGCCGCCAGCGGCGCCAGCGCCGCGCCCAGCGCCGCGCTTTCGGCGTCGTCCGACCCGCGCGCGGGCAGGGATATCTGGATCACTGGCGCGTCCGGGCGCGGTTTCATAACCGCCAGCGGAACCCAGACGCCATGGTCCAGCCCGGCCTCGCCGTCGGCGCGGGCCGCAAGCCCGGCGGCGTCGAGACGGTTCGCGATGTCTTGCGCCAGTTGCGGATCGCCCTTGGCGGGCCAGATGAAGCGTTCCAGCTCCGGCCCGAAGCCGGAGAAATCGTGAATGGTCGGCGGCTGCGCGCCCGCGCTGACGGAAAGGGGGTTTTGCTCCCGGTGGGCGGAGACGACGGCATAGGCGCGCGGCGCCGGCAGGCGTGCGCCCAGCGCCGTCAGGAAGTCGCGGGCGACGGAGCGGCCGGTCAACAGCGACGGCGCGCCGTGGGACAGGAAAAGGATGTCGCGGGGCCGGGTCATGGCGGGCTCCTTTCTCGGGCTCGCCGGAAGATGTATCTATAGCTCTATGGGATACAATAACGCAAAAAGAATAGTATTATTTCCTTATTTGCTAAACCCCGGCGCTGAAGCGTTCGGCCAGGAAGTCGACGAACAGGCGCACGCGGCGGGCGAGATAGCGGCTGGAGGGGAACACCGCCCACAGATCGCGGTGGTCGGCCTGCCAGTCCGGCATCAGCGCCACCACCCGGCCTTGGTCCAACGCGCCCTGCGCCGCCCAGCGCGGCGGACAGGCGATTCCCGCCCCCGCCGCCGCGGCCTCGGTCGCCGCCACGGCGCCGTTCAGGGTCAGGCGGCCGTTGATGCGCGCCTCCACCGTCTCCCCGTTCCTGGTGAAGGCCCATTGCTGGGGCGCCGGCTTGTTGCGGTCGATGACGCATTGATGGGCCGAAAGCTGGTCCGGGTGGTCCGGCGTTCCGGCGCGGCTCAGGTAATCCGCCGCGGCGATCAGCACCAGCGGCACCGGGGCGAGGCGGCGCGCGATCAGGCTGGAATCGGCCAGGTTGCCGATGCGCACCGCGACGTCGAAGCCTTCGTCCACCAGATCGACCATGCGGTCGGAGAGGGACAGGCGCACCTCGACCTGCGGGTGGGCGTCCATGAAGGCGGCGATCGACGTCATCAGCGTGCAGGCGCCGAAATCCACCGGCGCCGAGACGCGCAGCAGCCCGGCCGGGGCATGGCTTTCGCAGGCCATGCCGTCTTCAATCGCCTCGTATTCGGCCAGCCAGGGGCGGATGCGCTCCAGCAGCGCGGCGCCGGCCTCGGTCAGGCGGACAGAGCGCGTCGTGCGCTCCAGCAGCCGCGCCTGCATGCGGTCTTCCAGCGCCGAAATCTGTTTCGACGCCGCGCCGGGGGTCAGCCCCTCGCGCTCGGCCGCGCGGGTGAAACTGCCCAGCTCGGCCACGGCGGCGAACAGGCGCAGGGCGTCGATACGGTCCATTCCCTATTCCTTGTTCCCCGCGCCGCCGGGAACCCATTTCACGTCGCCGCGGCCCTCGTCATTGGCGATGCGGGCGCAGACGAACAACAGGTCGGACAGCCGGTTGAGATATTTGACCGCTTCGGGGTTCACCGTTTCGGCGGCGGCCAGCGCGGTTGTGCGCCGTTCGGCCCGCCTTGTCACCGCGCGCGCCAGGTGCAGCCGCGCCGCGGCCTCGGACCCGCCGGGCAGCACGAAGGAATCGAGCGCGGAGAGGCGGGCGTTCAGCGCGTCGATCTCGCCCTCCAGCCGTTTGACCTGCGCGGCGCTGACCCGCAGCGGCGTATAGCCGGGCTTGACCCCTTCGGGCAGGCACAGATCGGCGCCGAGATCGAACAAATCGTTCTGCACCCGGCCGAGAATGGCGTAGAGCGCATCGGCCGGGGCCAGCGCGGCGCGCGCTAGGCCGATGGCGCAATTGGCTTCGTCCACGGTTCCATAGGCCTCGACGCGTGGGTCGTGCTTGGCGGTCTCACTCATGTCGCCCAGCCGAGTGCGGCCGCCGTCTCCCGTCCGGGTGTAGATTTTCGTCAACCGCACCATGGGACCGCCGCCTAACCCGCCAGCGACCGGCGGGCGATAAAGGCCAGCACCAGCACGATCAGCGCCACGAACTGCAGCCCAACCCGCCAGCGCATCAGGACGTTGGAGCGCCGGGGCGAGTCCTCATCCCGCCGCGCCATGTTGACGACGCCGAGGGCCAGCGTCACCGCCACGGCGGCGAGGGCGGCGAAAATCAGGAAATCGAAAATCATCAGCATCGGAGCGGCGCCTGTCGCAGGGGTTAAGGTGCGGTCGCCGACCTAACTAGACCCGCGCCGCGCGCGCTGCAATGCGGCTAGTTCGCCTGCGCCGCCTTCGCCCGCGCCGGAAACTTCTTCAGCGCCGCTGTGGCGGTGGAGACCGCGGCCAGCTCGCCATCGCCGCGCCACAGCCGCCCTTCCATGAACACCGTAGTGTTTCCCATGCGCAGCACCTGGCCGCGGGCGCGGCAAAGCCCCTGCGGCAGCGGACGCAGGAAGCTGGTCTTCATCTCCAGCGTCGGCACCATGCTGGCGAAGCCGGTCATGATCACGGCGGACAGCGACATCACCTCGTCCAGCATGGCGGTGACGAAACCGCCCTGCACATTGCCGGCGGGGTTGGTGAACTCGGCCTTGCCGTCGAATTCCGCCTCCAGCCACATCTGGTCGACGCTGAAATCGATCAGCCGGAAGCCGAGCGTGACCGAGGCCTTCGGATAGCCCTTGGCGCTCATCAGGAAGGCGCGCATCTGCGCCGCATCCCACGGGGGCGGCGGCAGACTCATTTCTTGCGGAAGGAATCGAGGCTGACCACTTCGGCGCTTTCGCCGTTGGTGGGCGGTTTGCCGCCCGCGGCCTTCTCGGCGCCGGCGTCGGCGCCAGCCTTGCCGGCCTCCTCGAACTGCAGGTGAAAGCCGACCGAGGGGTCATGGAAGCGCGTCACCGCGGCGTAGGGGACCTGGAGGTATTTCGGCACGCCGGAGAATTTCAGCGTCACCTCGAACAACTCGTCGCCGGGGACGAGGTCCCAGAACTGGTGTTCGAGGACGATGGTCATCTCCTCGGGGAAGCGCTCCAGCAGCGCCTCGTCGATATCGACGCCGGGATGGCGCGTCCGGAAGGTGATGTAGAAATGATGCGGGCTGGGAAGCCCTTGCGGAGAGGCCGCGCGCTTCAGCGCCTCGCGGACCACGCCCCGCAACGCCTCCTGCGCCATTAGGTCGTAGCGCATCCGATCTTTCGACACTGGACTCTCCCCCCGGAGACCGCACCATGGGAGCCTAGCCGGACCCGGCGCGCCGTCAATGGAGCTTGCTCATGCGGCGCTGCTATCGGCGTGTGAGTCCCCGGTGAGGCGAAACCGCTTGAGGAGCCCGGATTGACCGATTCCACACCCCTGTTCACCCCCCCTTTTCCACCCCGTCAGACCCGTCCGCTTACCCTGTCTGAAACCGCGCGGGTCATGCGCGACAACCCGCTGGAGGTTCTTCCCGAGGCGGCGTTCGAGCTGACGCGCGTCTCGGTTCCCTCCGGCGGCCGGCATGTGCACATCATCTCGGGGCCGGAGGAGATGCGCTCGGTGCTGCAGGACCGCGACGGCGCCTGGCGCAAGTCGCCGCTGATCCTGCGCATGCTTCGCCCGGTGGTGGGCGATTCGCTGTTCACCGCCCATGGCGAGCGCTGGCGGTTCCAGCGCCAGGCGGTCAATCCCGGTTTCGCTCCGGCGCTGGTGGCGCTGCAGGCCGAAGGCATGGCCGCGGCGGGCGAGGCGGCGGCGCAGACCATGCTGGCCGCGGGCGGAACCGCCGACGTGATGGCGGTGATGAACGACGCCACGCTGGGCGTGATCGAGCGGGCGCTGTTCAGCCGCAGCGGCGCGCTGGACAGCGCCGAAGTGCGCCGCGCCATCGAAACGCTGTTCGACGATCTCGGCCGGGTGCGTTTCACCGACCTGCTGCCGCTGCCGGAATGGGCGCCGCGGGCGATGAGCCTGCGCGGCCGCGCGGCGCGCAACCGGCTGCGCCGCGCCGTGGAGGCCGAGATCGACGCCCGGCGCAGCGCGGCGGCGGGCGCCGGAGGGGGCGAAGAGGCGGCGGACCTGCTGTCCTTCCTGCTGGCGGCCCGCTATCCGGACGCCGACCGGCCATTGTCGCGCCGCGACGTGCGCGACAATGTGCTGTCGCTGATCATCGCCGGGCACGAAACCACGGCGATAGCCCTGTCCTGGGCGCTGTACCTGGCCGCCAGCGCGCCGGACGTACAGGAGCGGCTGGCCGAAGAGGCGGAACAGGCCTTCGCCGCCGGCGCCCCGGCGGCGGAGACCCTGCGCCGGCTGCCGTTCGCGAAACAGGTGATCGAGGAATCGCTGCGCCTGTTCCCGCCGGGGCCGATCCTCGGCCGCCGGGCGACACGCGCCACGCGCATCGCCGAGCGCGAGGTGAAGGCGGGCGACATCGCCGTTGTGGCGATCTTCGCCCTGCACCGCCACAAGCGCTTCTGGGAGGCGCCGGACAGTTTCGATCCGGACCGCTTCACCCCCGGGCGGCGGCCGCAGGACCCGTGGCTGTTCCGGCCGTTCAGCGGCGGGCCGCGCGCCTGCGTCGGCGGCGGTTTCGCGATGACCGAGGCGCCGCTGATGCTGGCGAGGATCGTCTCGCGGGTGCGGCTGTCGCCGGTTCCGGATCACGTCGTGCAGCCGATGATGACCGTCACGCTGCGCGCCCGCGGCGGCCTGCCGCTAAGGGCGGAGCCGAGGGAGAAACGCTGACTGGACCCCTCGTCCTTCGTGGCCCGGCCTGGCGGCCGGGACTCCTCAGGATGAGGGGGTTTTTTTTACTTGCACTATCTCCCTCATCCTGAGGTGCGATGCGCCGAAGGCGCAGAGCCACGAAGGACGAGGGAATCCGGAAGGCGCGGCGGGCCACGAAGGCGGCCTGAAAACAACACTCAAGACCCATCCCCGCACGCTTGCGCGCGGGCGAGGAGGAAGGCCTTTTCGCGTTCATTGCGGGTCAGCGCCGCCGCGGTTTCGAATTCGGCGCGCGCCTCGGCCAGCCGGCCGGCCCGGAACAGGAAGTCGCCCCGCGCCGCCGGCAGGGGCGCGTAATCGCGAAGCGCCCCTGCGCCGGCGATTTCGCCGGCCAGCCGCAGGCCCGCCTCCGGCCCGAAAGCCATGCTGTGGGCGATGGCGCGGTTGAGATCGACCACCGGCGAGGGCGCCGCCAGACGCAGCCGGTCATACAGTGCGGCGATGCGCGGCCAGTCGGTGTCCCCGGCCCGGCGCGCGCGGGCGTGACAGGCGGCCAGCGCCGCCTGCAGCACATAAGGCCCGTCTCCGCCCAGCGCCTCGGCGCGGGCCAGCGCATCAAGGCCGCGGCGGATCAGCAGATGGTCCCAGCGGGTGCGGTCCTGCTCCGTAATCGGTATCAGGGCGCCGTCCGGTCCGGTGCGCGCGCCCAGGCGCGAGGCGTGGATTTCCATCAGCGCCAGCAGGCCCAGCACCTCCGGCTGCTCCGGCATCAGGCCGGCGAGAATGCGGCCCAGCCGCTGCGCCTCGGCGCACAGGGACGGGCGGATCAGGTCCTCGCCCGCCGTGGCCGCGTAGCCTTCGTTGAAGACCAGGTAGAGGACCTCGAGCACAGAGGGCAGCCGCGCCGCAAGCTCCGCCCCGCGTGGAACCGCGAAGGCCAGGCCGGCCTTTGCGATCGTCTTCTTGGCGCGCACGATGCGCTGGGCGATCGTTGGCTCGCTGGACAGGAACGCCCGGGCGATCTCGTCCGTCGTCAGCCCGCCGATCAGGCGCAAGGTCAGCGCCGCGCGCGCGTCGGGCGTCAGCACGGGATGGCAGGCGGTGAAAATCAGGCCCAGCAATTCGTCGCCGAGATCATCGTCCAGCGCCGCCTCGATATCCGCCGCCGCCGCCGGCCCGTTCGCGGGATCGCTGGCGATTTCGGCGTGCTTGCGCCCCAGCATCCGGCCGCGGCGCAGCGCGTCGATGGCGCGCCGTTTGGCGACCGCCGTCAGCCAGGCGCCGGGATTGTCCGGAACACCGGTTTCCGGCCATTGGGCCAGCGCCGCGACCAGCGCGTCCTGCGCCAGTTCCTCGGCCTGGTCGACATTGCGGGTGATACGGGCCAGACCGGCGATCAGCCTGGCCCGCTCGATGCGGAACACCGCCTCGATCGCACGGTGGGTCTCCGTCAGACTGTCGGCCTCGCCAGCGGTCATGCCGCCTTTTCGGGCAAGGCGGCGGGGGAGGCAAGGCAGTTAGGTCTTACGCCATCCCCAGCTTTTCTCGCGCGTCGGGGCCAAGCATCTCGACCAGGTCCTCGGTCTCCAGAAAGGGCCGGATCTCGATCTCGCTCGGCCCGAACATGGGATTGGGGCAGCGCTTCACCCAGGCCACGGCCTCGTCCATGTCCTTGACCTCCCAGATCCAGTAGCCGGCGACCAGTTCGCGCGTTTCGGCGAACGGGCCGTCGATGACCGTGCGGCGGGGGCCGTCGAAGGCGACGCGCTTGCCTTCGGCGCTGCGCTTCAGGCCGGCTCCGGCCAGCATGACGCCGGCCTTGACCAGCTCCTCGTTGAACGCCCCCATCGCCTCGAAAAGCTCGGCCGTGGGAGGAACGCCGTTCTCGCTGTCCTTGGTGGCTTTCACGAACACCATCACGCGCATTGTCTGTCTCCATCGGTTTCTGCGAAGCCAGGGCGGCCCCGTATTGAAACGACGAACCAGCCTGCCGGAAATCGACATGCGCCTGCAAATTTTTTGGGGGGCGCTGCGGCCCATACGGGGCGGGGAAGAGGAGGGTGCAGATTAAGCACCCAACCCTGTCATCCCGGCCGCAGCGCGAAAGCGCGGAGGGCCGGGACCCAGGCGACTTTTCCGGATAATGCGGTTTGGGTCCCGGACAGCCGCTTCCCCCTGCCCCCGGATTAAATCCGGGGTTCGGGGGACAAAAACGCGGCTTCCGGGATGACAGCGGTGGGGATGACGCAAAAAGAGCGAGGATCGGGGGCTAAGCCGCCAGTTCCTTGCGCATGCGCCAGAAGCGCATGGCGCGGCGGGCGTCGTCGGCGGTCAGCGCGTCATAGATCGCGCCCAGTTCGCGGGCGTCGCCGATGGCGCCGCTGGCGGCGCCGCCGCGCAGCACGGCCAGGGTCACGAACAGCGCCTTGTCGAAGCCGGCGGCCTTGCAGGCCAGCGCCAGCGGATCGACGCTTTCGCTCTCTATGGCGCGCCGGGCGGAGGCGATGTCGATCTCCGTCAGCTCGGCGAAGCCGGCCAGAAAGGCGGGCATGTCGCCCTCGCGCAGCAGCCGCGCCAGCAGCGGGCCGTCGAGCTGGCGGCGCAGCTTCATCGCCGCAATGCGGCGCTGCGCCTCCTCCAGCTCCTGGTCCTGTTTCAAACGTTCCGACAGGCGGCGGTGCGACAGCGCCATCGCCTCTTCCAGCGCCTCGGGCTCAATGCTCTCGAACCGGCGCATGATCTGTTCGCGCAGGCTGGTCTCCACCACCAGCATCAGATCGTTCAGCAGGTCCGGCGGCGTTGCGGCCCGCGCCACCAGGGGCGCCTGCAGGGCCGGACTGGTCTCCGCGCGGCGCGCGACGGCCTCGTAACTGTGGCGCGACAGGGCTGCGCCCTCATTGCCCACCAGAACGGCCAGCGTCTCGTCGTCGCCCTTGCGGACGATGACGTCGGAGACCCGCTCCGGCACGCGTTCGCGCTGGCTGATCGCCTTCAGATGGTCCGGCCCGGTGTCCTCGGCCAGGCGGACCAGGTCGTCCTCGGTCAACACCGCCGATTTCTGCAGCACCGGTGCGGCCACCTCCACCGCGTCGCGGGCCAGCTGCATGATCAGGCCGCGCGGCGCCAGCGGCGAATCGGCGAAGCGGCGGGAAAGCTCGGCGCGGGCGTCCTGCGCGGTCTGGGCGGCGAGGCGGCTGAGCACGTCGTCGAACTGATCCCCGGCGGCGCTGCCCTGTTCGGGCGGCGCGTCGAAGAACAGGTTGGTGATCTCGCGCAGCAGGTCGCGGCGGCGCTCGCTGGACCGTTCCCTGGCCAGATCGACCAGCCGGTGAAGCTTGCTGACGACGGTCACGCCTGTCTCCGCTCGCAATGGAATGTGCGGATCATGCCCGTGGGAAGTAAAGGATTGGTGCGCGCGATGCGTGCAATTTTAGGGCTCGCGCGCCATTCACCGCCCGCGTCCGCTGCGTCCTTCCATCACGTCGGTGAAGGACGCCGACAGCGAGGCGTAATAGGAGACCAGCCGCTCCTCGCGCTCGCTGCGCGCGCGGGGCGGCGGGGCGCTGAGCGGGCGGGCAGGCAGGCCGTCATGCGCGGCCAGCATGAAGCTGCGCCAGATCTCGGCCGGCAGGGCGCCGCCGGTGACGTCATTGGTGGGGGCGTCGTCGTCATTGCCCACCCAGACGCCGGTAATGTAGTCGGCGGTGTAGCCTAGGAACCAGGCGTCGCGGAACGACTGGCTGGTGCCGGTCTTGCCGGCGACGGCGCGGCCGGGCAGGGCGGCGCGCCGCCCCGTACCGCTGATCACCACGTCCTGGAGCATGGTGGACATGGTGCGGGCGACGGCCTCGTCTATGGCGCGCTCGTCCTGCGGTTCTGCGCGGCGGTACAGTTCTCGGCCGCGGGTGTCGGCGATGGATTCGATCAGCCAGGGTTCGCGGCGCAGGCCGTCATTGGCGAACACCGCATAGGCGGCCGTCAGCTCCAGCAGCGTCACTTCCGAGGCGCCGAGCGCGATCGACGGCACCTCGTTCAGCGGCGAGGCGACGCCCAGCCGCCGCGCCATCTGCGCCACCGCCCGCGCGCCGAGGCGGTTGCCGATCTGGGCGGCGACGGTGTTGATGGAACGGGTCAGCGCCTCGCGCATCGTCACCCGGCCGCGATAGCCGCCGCCGAAATTGCGCGGGCTCCATCCGGCGAGGTCCACCGGCTCGTCGTAATAGACCGAGAACGGGGTCTCCCCCGCCTCCAGCGCCGCGGCGAACACGATCGGCTTGAAGGACGAACCCGGCTGGCGGCGGGCCTGGACGGCGCGGTTGAACTGGGTCTGGCCATAGTCGCGTCCGCCGGCCATGGCGCGGATCGCCCCGTCTGGCGCCAGCGCCGCCAGCGCGCCCTGGCCGGCGTTGTCGGTGGCGCCGCGCGCTTCCAGCTGCGTATTCAGCGCCTCGTGCGCCGCGCCCTGCAGGCGCGGGTCGATGCTGGTGCGGATGACGAGGTCCGCCGGCGCGCCGGGCAGCAGCTGCGCCGCCTGCGCCACGGCCAGATCGAAGACATAGCCGAACACCCGCGCCTCCATCCCGGCGCCGCGTTCGGCCGGCTCGGCGGGTTCGGCCTCGGCCGCCTCGCGCGCTTCGGCGGTGATGAAGCCGCTGTCCTCCATAGCGCGCAGCACCTCGGCGGCGCGGGCCTGGGCGGCGGCGAGATTGGCCGTGGGGTCCAGCCGCGACGGGGCCTTCGGCAGCGCCGCCAGCAGCGCCGCCTCGGCCAGGGTCAGCTCCGCCGCCGGCTTGCCGAAATAGCGCCGGGCGGCGGCCTCGATCCCGTAGGCGCCGTCGCCGAGATAGATGCGGTTCAGGTACAGCTCCAGGATCTCGGTCTTGGACAGGTGACGCTCCAGCGCCAGCGCCAGCCGCATCTCCTGCAGCTTGCGGCGCAGCGACCGCTCCGGCGTCAGCACCAGGTTCTTGACCAGCTGCATGGTGATGGTCGAGCCGCCCTCCAGCGTCCGGCCGGCGCGGAAGTTCACCCACAGCGCCCGCGCCATGGCGCGCCAGTCGACGCCCTCGTGCTCGAAGAAGCGCCGGTCCTCGATGGCGATGAAGGCCTGCACGACATGCTCGGGCAATTCGTCGAGACTGACGGCGCGGGCGTAGAGCGGGCCGCGTACGTCCAGCACCTCGCCGTTCATGCCCAGCAGCATCACCGACGGTTCGCGGCGCACCGCCCACAGGGCGTCGCTTTCGGCGTGCAGTGACGGCATGTCGGAGAACGCCCAGCGCCAGGCGACGCCGGCCGCGGTGGCGGCGGAGAAGGCGAGCGCCGCCACGATGACCGCGGCGATCACCAGCCCGCGGCGGGCGCGGAGATTTTCCTGCAACATCAGATCGGCGCGGAACGGCGTCATGAGCTAAACTTCCCCGGCGGGTGTTGAAGCACCCTGAACGCGGCGGAAATCGGGCGAAGCATGACGCAGCCGTTCTGGAAAACGAAATCGCTGGCCGAAATGAGCGCCGCCGAATGGGAGTCGCTGTGCGACGGCTGCGGCAAGTGCTGCCTGATCCAGCTTGAGGATCCGGAGGAAGGCGCGCGCGCCTTCACCAGCATCGCCTGCCGGCTGTTCGACGGCGCCGCCTGCCGCTGCACGGACTATGCGAACCGCGCCGAACGCGTGCCGGACTGCGTGGTGCTGACGCCGGACACCATCGGCGCGCTCGGCTGGATGCCGAAGACCTGCGCCTACCGCCTGCTGGCGGAGGGAAAGCCGCTGCCCGACTGGCACCCGCTGGTCAGCGGCGACCCGGACTCCGTCCATGCTTATGGCATATCGGTGCGCGGCCGCACGGTCAGCGAGACCGATGTGCCTGAAGAAGACTGGGAACGCCACATCCGCGACTGGCCGGGGGAGGGGTGACGAGGGCTGACCGGATTTGTCCGCCGGGCGGGACTTGCCATATGCGGCGCGATGGCGCCTGCTGGGCGCAACAGGGGAGGACGCCATGAGATGCCTGATCGCCGCCATTACGGCGCTGGCGCTGTGCTCGGCCGCCGCGGCGCAGGAGGCCGTCTATCAGACCGACTCGCTATTCGGAGAACGGCTCTACACCCAGCCTGGCCAGACGCTGAACGTCGCCGGGGAAGACGCGCTGGCCCGCGCCGAAGCCGAGGCCCGCGCGGCATGGGAGGCCGGCCCGAGCCCCGACACGGGGTCATGGTATGGGCGGGTGCTGGCCTACCAGGGTTATTACCGCGAGGCGCTGGCCGTTTACGACGCCGCCATAGCCCGCTTCCCGGACTCGGCCCGGCTGCGCCGCCACCGGGCGCACCGTCATTTCACCCTGCGCGACTTCCAGGCCTCGATCGAGGAGGGACTGCGCGCCGTGGCGCTTTACGAAGGCCGGCCGCTGGAACGCGAGCGCTCCGGCGTCACCGACGAAACCGGCGCCGGCGACGTGGTGCAGTTCTATCTATTCTACCATTTGGGGCAGGCCTATTACGCCCGCGGTGAATTCGGCGCGGCGGCGGACTGGTTCGGCCGGGCGAGCGAGGTGGCGTTTTTCACCGGCCAGGCCGAGGACGACATCGCCGCCATCTACTGGCTCTACCTGTCGCTGGCGCGGGGCGGATTCTGGCGCGAGGCGCAGGACCTGATCCTCACCTTCCCCTATTCGGAAGAGGATCTGCAGGGCGGCGGCAGCGTCTATTACGACGGCGTCACGCTGTTCCTGGGCGAGCGCGATCCGGAGAGCTTCTTCACCGATGAAGACACCGGACTGCCCTTCGCCGACGCCTCGGGCGTGGCGGCCTCCACCGCCTTCTCGCTGGCGAATTTCTACCTGCTGGACGGGCGGCCGGACGCGGCGAAACCGTGGCTGGCCCGCGCCGTGACGGTGGAGGGCTGGGCCTATTTCGCCCGCATCCAGGCCGAAGCCGAGTTCGCGCGCCTGTTCCCCGGCGAGACGCCTTAGACGTCTGCTACCCCAGGCTGGCCCGCGCCAGGTCGCATTCGGCACATCCCGCCTCGGCCGGGTGCAGGAAGATCAGCGGGTCGCGGCGCACCTGCTGCGCGGCGAGGCGCACGGCGCCCTGCGCATCGAACAGGCGCGAGGGCGCATGGCCGATCAGGCCCTCGCGCTGCAGGCCCGCGGCGCGCAGCCAGCCATCGGCCCTGGCGAACAGGGCGCAGCAGGAATCGTTTTCGTCGAACTCGATGCGGCGCGGGGCGCCCGCGTCCATCACCGTGACATGATGGCGGATGCGATAGGGCGCGCCGCCGATCAGTTCCGCCAGATGCAGGCTGGTGTTGGCGTCATGGCCGCAGCCGGCCAGCAGCACCTGGCCGCCCAGATCATGCACTTTCGCCACCGGGCTGCCCGGCGCATGGGCGGGAAACAGCATCGGGGTGTTTACGATCTCGTCCGCGCGCGGGCCGATGGCGGCGAAGGCGAAGGGATGGGCGCTGCGCCGCGCGCCGGGCAGGCGGCGCAGGGTTTCGGGGACGACGCCCAGATCCTCCGCCGCCGGGGTGGTTTCGGGATCAAAGGGCGCATCGCCGTCGCCGGTCCAGCAGGGAACGGCCAGCGTGCCTTGCGGCCCCAGCGCGTCCCGCAGCGCCGCGATCAGCCCCGCCGGGCCGCCGGCCACGGGGCGCGCGGCGCGATACGACGTATGCAGCAACAGCACGCCGCCTTCGCGCACGCCCAGCGCGCGCGCCTGCGCCGCCACCTCGTCCTGCGTCATCTCGCGGCGGTTTTTCCAGTCATCCGGCATGGGGGGATTCTAAATGACCTAAACTCCACGGTCTTGATTTTGCTTTTCGCATGCATACCTGCATGACAGGCGGGCGTGATGGAAAAGGTAGACATAGCGGTTTTGCTAAGCGCTTGTGAGGCGAGCGTTTAGGAAACCGCTGGGTTAAGTCCCGTGCAGGTTCAAGTCCTGTCGCCCGCACCATTCTCTGCTTTTTCTCCCTGCCGGGCCGCCAGAAGACCCCACATACGCTTACTGGCTAAACCGGCTTCCTCGCATTGTCGGCGCTTTCCGCTGCGCCAAGAAAACACTGCCTGTTTCGTCATTGCGGCGAAGGCCGCAATCCAGATCAAGGGCGCTGGCGCTTGAATATCTGGACCCCGGCCTGCGCCGGGGTGACGAGAAAAAGGCCTCTGCCCGAAAGCCTCGGGATCACGCGCCAGTCCGATAGCCGCCGCCCTAATCCGAATGCACGGCCAGCAGCGGCACCCGCGCGGCGCGCAGCGCCGGAATGAAGCCGCCGAGAAAGCCGACGATCAGCGCCAGGATCACGCCCTGGACCACCGAATCCCCGGTGACGGCGAAATCGAACACCACCTGGGTGAAACCGCCGCCAAGGGTGGAGGCGGTGATGCCGTCGAAGGCCAGGTATGTCAGCACCGCGCCGATCACCCCGCCGGCCAGCGCCAGCAGCATCGATTCGGCCATCGCGCCGATGAAGGCGGGGAAGCCGCCGAAACCGATGGCGCGCAGGGTGGCGATCTCGCGCGTGCGGGCGTCGACCGAGGCGTACATCGCGTTCCACGCCCCGGCCAGCGCGCCGACGGCCATGGCGATGGCCAGCGGCCAGCCGAGGAACATGATCAGATTGGTCGTGCCCCCGGCGGAGCGGGAAAGATACTGCCGTTCGGACAGCACTTCGAGGTTCAGGCGCGGCTCTTCCTCGGCATAGGCGCTCAACTCCTCCAGCGCCTCCGGCGCGGTCAGCCGCGCGCGCACGATCTGCATGCTGGAGCCGCGGTCATAGAGATTCTGGATCACGCCGATATCGGCCCAGATTTCGGATTCGAACACCGTGCCGCCGGTGGAGAACACGCCCACCACGCGCCATTCGTTCTGACCGAGGCGGATGGACTGGCCAAGGTCGAAGCCCGCGAATTCGCGCAGCACGCCCTCGCCCACCACCAGCTCTCCGGCGCCAGGCTCGAACATGCGCCCCGCCGTCATCGTGAAGCCGGGGCGCAGCGCCGGGGCGTGTTCGCCCACGCCGCGCAGGGCGATATTGGCCTCGGTCTGCGTCGAACGCTTGACGCCGTTGACCACCACATACAGCTCCGCCGACAGCACCGGCTGGCCGTCCGCGTCCTGGGCTATGCCGGGCGCGACCTCGATCAGGCGCAGGTCGTCGCGGGTGAGCACGCTGTTCATCTCGGCCATCGAACCGCCGCGCAGCATGATCGCCACGTCGTCGCCGCCCGCGCCCTGCATGGTGGCGCGAAAGCCGTTGGCCATCGCCATGAAGCCCAGCAGCACCCCGACGACGAGGGCGATGGACAGCACGGTGGCCAGCGACATGCCCCAGCGCTGGGGGATGGAGCGCAGGTTGAGAAGCGTGACCGATACGATCTGTTTCATCTGCGTCTCCTAGATCTTGCCCAGCGCCAGCGCGATGCGCACGCGCATGGCGTTCATCGCCGGCAGCAGGCCGGTGACCAGCCCGAAAACCAGCATCAGCCCCAGCGCGGTCAGCATGGTCGGCGTAGTCAGCGCGATGCCGGGCATGACGCCCGCCATCGCCGCGCCCGCACCCGATACGGCCAGCCAGGCCAGGCCCAGGCCGATCAGCCCGCCCAGCAGGCTGAGCAGCAGCGACTCGCCCAGCACCATCCGGAAGATGCGCGGGGCGGGAAAGCCCAGCGTCTTCATCACCGCGATTTCCTTGGTGCGCTCGTTCACCGCCATCACCATCGTCGTGCCGACGATCATCAGGATGGTGGCGAAGGCCGCCGAGACGACAAGGCCCAGAATCAGCCCGATATTGCCGAACTGCTCCATGAAGGCGGCGTTGAACGCCGCCTCGGTCGAGGTCGCGGTTTCGGCGCGCGAGTTGGCGAACAGTTCGTCGATGGCCTGCGACACCTCGTCATTGCGCGCCGGATCGACGGTGGTCAGCGTCATCCAGTGAAAGCTGTCGCGGCCATAGGCCAGGCTCTCATTGAAGTAATCATAGTGGAATATCAGATAGTTAGTCGGGTAAGTGCCTTCCAGGTCGTCGAAGACGCCGCAAATATCCAGATCCCAGGCCTCGCTGCCGTCGGTCTGCCGCCAGATGTTCGACATCAGCGGAATCCGGTCGCCGACGCTCCACCCATACTGGGTGGCCAGCGCCCGGCCGGCCAGGGCGCAGGTGCGCCCCTCGATGAAGGCGGCGCGCTGGTCCGCCGGCACCACCATTTCGGGATAGACGGCCAGATAGCTGGCCGGATCGACGGCGAAGGCCTGAATGAAATTCTGCGGCTGCTGGTAATAGCCGCCGAACCACGACGCCGGCGCCACGTCGCGCACGCCGTCCACCTGCTGGATGCGCCCCCAGTAGGCATAGGGCAGCGGCACGGTGAAATTGACGCGGTTGACGGTGACCAGGCGCTCCTGGGCGGCGGTGTTGACCCCGAAGCTGAAGGCGTTCTGCACGGCGCCGAGAACGCCGAAGATCAGGAACGCGATCAGGATGGAGACCATCAGCAGCACCGCCCGCAATTTCTTGCGGAACAGGTTTTTGCGCACGAGGGTGAGGTCGTTCATCAGGCCAGCTCCTTCTCCACGAAGCGGCCCTTGTCGAGGTGCAGCTCGCGGCGGGCGTATTTCGCCGCCGCCGGGTCGTGGGTGACCATGATGATGGTCTTGCCCATGTCCTTGTTCAGCAGTTGCAGGGTTTGCAGAATTTCATCCGCCGTCGCGCGGTCGAGATCGCCGGTCGGCTCGTCGGCCAGCAGCACCTTGGGGTCGGCGACGATGGCGCGGGCGATGGCCACGCGCTGTTGCTGGCCGCCGGAAAGCTGGCGCGGCCGGTGGCCGGCGCGGTCGGAGATGCCGACGATGTCCAGCGCCGTCTTGACGCGCTTCTTGCGCTCGCCGGCGGACAGTTTGGTCAGCAGCAGCGGCATCTCGACGTTCTGCGCCGCGGTCAGCGTCGGCATCAGGTTGTAGAACTGGAAGATGAAGCCGACATTGGCCGCGCGCCATTTCGCAAGCTGGCCCTGGCCCAGATTGTCGATGCGCGCGCCCTCGAAACGCACTTCGCCCGATGACGGCGCGTCGATGCCGCCGAGCAGGTTCAAAAGCGTCGTCTTGCCCGAACCGGACGGCCCCATGACGGCGATGAAGTCGCCATGACTGATGGTCATGTCGAGCTGGTCGAAAATCGTCGTGGCCTCGCGCCCGCGCATGTAACGCTTGGAAAGACCCTTCAGTTCGTAAAGCGGCGTGGCGTCGGTCATGTTGCGTATTCCCTCGGCTGTCCGCCCCGTGGGGGCGATGCGTTCAATGATCAGCTCTCGACGAAAGTCACCCTGGCGGCCATGTCGGGCAGCAGGCGTTCGTCGCGTTCTTCCAGCGCCACGCGCACCTTGATGGTGGCGCGGCTGCGGTCTGCGGTGGGGATGATCGCCTCGACCCGCGCCGGGATGCGCCAGTTCGGATAGGCGTCAAGAACCGCCTCGACCCGCTGGCCCGGACGCACGCGCTGGATCTGGCCTTCGTTGACGTCCACCTCCAGCTCAAGCGAGGCCATGTCGACCAGCGTGGCGACGCCGGTGCGGGTGAAGCCGCCGCCCGCCGCGGCGGGGGCCAGGATCTCGCCCACCTGGGCGTTCTTGGCGATCACCACCCCGGCGAAGGGCGCGCGCACCACATGGCGGTCGACATAGTCGATCTGGCTTTCGCGGCGCAGGCGCGCGGCCTCCAACTCGGCCCGCGCGGCGCGCAATTGCGCGTCAAGGCTGGCGCGCTGGGCCTCAGCCGCGGTGACGCTGGCTTCCGAGGCGATGGCCCGCTCGAACAGGCGCCCGGCGCGCAGCGACACGTTCTGGGCCTCGGCGGCCTGCGCCTCCAGCGAGCGCACCCGCGCCGCGGCGGCCAGAACCTGCGCCTCGACCTGGGCCAGGTCCAGCCGTGCGCGCTCGTCGTCGAGCCGCGCCAGAACCTGCCCGGCCTCGACGGTCATGCCTTCCTCGACCAGCACCTCGCTGATGCGGCCGATGATCTCGGCGGACACCGTCGCCTGCCGCCGCGCCACCACATAGCCGGAAGCGACCAGGCCGGAGGCCCGCGGTGCGGGCGCCGGGGTCTGCGGCTGCGGCTGGGCGGGTTGCGCCTGGGCGGTCTGCGCCGGGGCCTGCGCCTGCGTGGTGCGCGCCGGGGCTTCGCCCGGCCGGGTCAGGAACCATACCCCGCCACCGGCCAGTCCGGCGGCCAGCACCGCCACCAGCAGCAGGCTCCACGCCGGGACGCCGCCGCGGCGGGCCTCGCCGCCGCGGTCGATGCTCAGCGAGTGTAACTGGGCGCGTCTGTCGTCATTCATGCCTGCGGCCCCCTTGCGCCGCTGTCCGTCCGTCACTCCGCATCAAAGCGAAATGACGGTTCTTTCACAGGGGGACTCTGTGGTGGGCCATCCCCCGTCACCGCCCCTTTAGCGTCAAGCACACTTTACGTCAAGTGTGCTTGACGCCGGGTTCAGGTTTTCAGCCGCCAGCCGGTGCGGAAGATCAGCCACACCGTGAACAGGCAGGCGGCCAGGAAGGCCGCGACCATGCCAAGGCTGACCAGGATGTGCACGTCGCCGGCGCCGTAGAAACTGTAGCGGAAGCCGCTGATCAGATACACCACCGGGTTGGCGAGGCTGAGATTGCGCCAGAACTCCGGCAGCATGTCGATCGAGTAGAACGCCCCGCCGAGGAAGGTCAGCGGCGTCACCACCAGCAGCGGAATCACCTGCAGCTTCTCGAAATTGTCGGCCCAGATGCCGATGATGAACCCGAACAGCGAGAAGGTGACGGCGGTGAGGAGCAGGAACAGCACCATCAGCAAGGGATGCTCGATCCGCAGCGGCGTGAAGAAGGCGGCGGTGGCGAGGATGATCAGGCCGATGATCACCGACTTGGTCGCCGCGGCGCCGACATAGCTGATCACCACCTCGATGAAACTGACCGGCGCCGAGTGCAGCTCGTAGATCGTGCCGGTGAATTTCGGGAAATAGATGCCGAAACTGGCGTTGGAGATGCTCTGCGTCAGCAGCATCAGCATGATCAGGCCCGGCACGATGAAGGCGCCGTAGGAGACGCCGCCGATGGTCTCGATCCGCGAACCGATGGCGGCGCCGAAAACGATGAAATAGAGCGAGGTGGAGATTACCGGCGACAGGATGGACTGCATCAGCGTGCGGCCCGTGCGCGCCATCTCGAAGGCGTAGATCGCCTTGATCGCATAGAGGTTCATCGGCCGTTCCTCACCAGATCGACGAAAATATCCTCAAGCGAGCTTTGCTCTGTCCCGAGGTCTTTCAGCCGCACGCCGGCGGCGTTCAGGTCCGCCAGCAATTGCGTGACGCCGATGCGTTCGGCCCGGGTGTCGTACTCATAGGTCAGTTCGAACCCGTCTTCGGACAGGGCGAGGCCGTTGCCCGACAGGCCCTTCGGAATCTTCTTCAGCGGCTCCTGCAGGTGCAGGGTCAGGCGCTTCTTGCCCAGCTTGCGCATCAGCTCGGCCTTGTCCTCGACCAGGATGATCTCGCCCTTGTTGATCACCGCCACCCGGTCGGCCATCTCCTCGGCCTCCTCGATGTAATGGGTGGTCAGGATGATGGTGACGCCGGTCTTGCGCAGCTCGCGGACCAGTTCCCACATCTCGCGGCGCAGCTCCACGTCCACGCCCGCCGTCGGCTCGTCAAGGAAAAGGATGCGCGGTTCGTGGCTGAGCGCCTTGGCGATCATCAGCCGCCGCTTCATGCCGCCGGACAGCGTCATGATCTTCTGCTTGCGCTTGTCCCACAGGGTCAGCGATTTCAGCACCTGTTCGACATGGGCGGGGTTCTTCGGCTTGCCGAACAGGCCGCGGCTGAAACTGACCGTGTCCCACACCGTCTCGAAGGCGTCGGTGGTCAGCTCTTGCGGCACCAGGCCGATCAGCGCGCGCGTCTTGCGGAAGTCGCGCACGATGTCATGGCCGCCCACCGTCACCGACCCGGCGGTGGCGTTGACGATGCCGCAGACAATGCTGATCAGCGTCGTCTTGCCGGCGCCGTTGGGGCCGAGCAGGGCGAGAATTTCGCCCTCCCTGATCTCCAGGTTCACGTCCTTCAGGGCCTGAAAGCCCCCGGCGTAGGTCTTGGAGAGATTGCGTATCTCGATGATCGGCTGCATGGCGGTCTCCGCCGCGTCGGGGGGCACCGGGATATAGGCCTCGGCGCCCCCCGCGCAAGCGATTCATATCCCCTTTTTTCGTGGCGGATTAGCGCCGGATCATTGCGGCCCGACCAGCGCGAACATCACCCCTTGCGGATCGATGCCGACGAGGATCCATTGCTCGTTGGGCACTTCCATTGGGCCGTGCAGCACCTGGCCGCCGGCCCTCTCCACCCGCGCCTTGGCCGCGGCGATGCTGTCGACATTGAAATAGAATAGCCAGGCCGGCGGCTGGCCGGGCTGGGTCGCGTTCATCATCGCGCCGAACGGGTCGCCGCCGCGGTTCATGAGCTGGTAGGTCCCCATCTCGCCCATGTCCATCGCCTGGTCTTTGCGCCAGCCGAACATGCCGGAATAGAAATCCCACGCCGCCGGCCAGTCGCTTGTGGTCAGTTCGTTCCAGCCGACATGCCCCGGCGTTCCCATGGGTGGCGGCGGCGGGCCTTCGGCGCCGCTGTGGAACAGCGCGAACACGGCGCCCTGCGGGTCGGCGACGACCGCGAAACGGCCGACACCGGGAATGTCGTGCGGCGGGTGATGGACGGCGCCGCCCTTCTTCGCCGCCTCGGCGGCGCGGGCGTCGACATCGTCGGCGAAGATATAGCCGACCCAGGCGGGACGCCCGCCATTGGCCTTCACCTCTTCCGGCAGGGCCATCAGCCCCGCCACCTCGCGGCCGCCGGCCTTCATGAGGGTGTAGCCCTCCATGCCGGACGGGCTGGCCTCCCAGCCGGTGACGGCGGCATAGAAGGCCTGCGCGCCTGCAATATCGGTGGTGACGAGTTCGTGCCAGCAGAACTGGCCGTGCTGTTCGCTCATGATCTGGATTCCTCAAATTGAAAGGCGGGATCAGGGCTTGACGCCGTACTCGGCGTGCCCGGTCTCGTGATTGAAAGGCATGGAGAAATGCTCGTGCGCAATGCGCCAGCCATCGGCGGTCCTGCGCCAGACCTGGGTGCCGCGGCTGTAGGCGATCTGCTCTTCCCCGTCCGGGCCGGGGCTGGCGCAGGCGACGACGAAATGCGCCACGGCCAGATCGCCCGCCGCCTCGACGCGCACCTGATCAGCCGCGAAGGTCATGCCCTGCGGCATGAAGCCGAGGCAGGTTTGCCAGTGTTCGCGGTAGGCGCCGGCGCCGTCGAACTGCGGCGCGCCGATGGCGTCGAAGGCGCGAACGTCCGGCGCGTACTGGGCCATGATCACGTCGATGTCGCCGTCTTGTGAGGCTTTGGTCCAGCGTTCGACCAGGGCGCGGATTTCGGTTTCGATGCTCATGCGCGCCTCCTAGGCGTCCAAAATGGTCCGGAAGCCGCCATAGATCATGCGCATGCCGTCGAACGGCATGCCGTCCATCTTCATGCGCGGGTCCTCCATCACTTTCTTCATTCCGGCGTCACGGGCCTCCTTCGACGGCCATTCGATCCACGAAAACACCACCACCTCGCCGTCCTTGGCGTGCACGGCGCCGTAGAAATCGTTGACCTTGCCTTTCGGCACGTCGTCGCCCCAGCACTCGACCATGCGGGTGGCGCCATGCTCCTTGAACACCGGCGCGCCGTCGCGGGCCATTTTCAGATAGGCGTCCTTGTTCTGCGCCGGCACGGCGAGAACGAAACCATCCACGTAAGACATCTGTTTCCTCCCTTGGTTGTTTCGGGGGCGGTCAGTCCGCCCCCTTGCTAGGCGTCCAGGATTGTCCGGAAGCCGCCGAAGATCATGCGCGCGCCGTCGAACGGCACGCCGCCCGGCGGCGACGGCATCTCGTCCGTCACCTTCTGCATCCCGGAATCGCGAACCTCCTTCGACGGCCACTCGATCCAGGCGAACACCACCACCTCGCCGTCCCTGGCATGCACGGCGGTGTAGAAGTCGTTGAGCTTGCCTTTGGGCACGTCGTCGCCCCAGCATTCGACAACGCGCGTTGCGCCGTGCTTCCTGAACACCGGTGCCACGGTGGAGGCCATGTCCAGGAACGCCTCCCTGTTCTGCGCCGGAACGGCGAAAGCAAAACCATCCACATATGACATCTGTTTTTCTCCCTTGCGGTCTGACGGGGGCGTCAGGCCGCCGCCACGTGGGCGGCCATGTGGCCGGCGAGTGCGCGGGCGAAGGCCGGGCGCGCCTCGCAGCGGGCCAGATACGGCCCCAGCACCGCATGCCCGGTCACAAGCTCCGTATGCCGCGGAATGCGCAGCACCGTGGCCATCATCAGGTCGCCGGCGGTGAAGCGGTCCTCCAGCCAGTCGCGCCCCTCAAGCCGCGCGGCGAGCTGGCCCAGCCGCGCCTTCAGGCGCTCCTCCGCCGCCGGGCGGCGCAGCTTCGCCCATTCCTCGCCGGCGTTGAACAGGTCGATCTCGGTCAGCGGCTGGATGAAGGGCTCGACGCTGTTCAGCGCCGCGAACACCCAGGCCGCGGCGCGGGCGCGCCCCGCCGCATCGGCGGGCAGCAGCGCCTCGGATTTTCCGGCGACATGCAGCACGATGGCGCCGCTCTCGAACAGGGTCAGATCCCCGTCCTGCAGCACCGGCACCTGCCCGAACGGCTGCAGCGCCACATGCTCCGCCGCCTTGTGCTCGCCCGGCGCCAGCAGGCGGGTTTCGTAAGCGATCCCCGCTTCCTCCAGCGCCCAGCGCGCGCGCAAATCGCGCACCAGCCCCTGCGCGAAGGGCGGCACGTTCTTCAGCGTGATCAGCGTGATCATGGTTCAGTCCTCCCGTGCGGCGGCGAAGGCGTGGCGCAGGAACTCCTCCGCCATCGCGGTGTCGTCCGCCCCGCCCATCATCTTGTTGGTGAACAGCAGCGCGACCGAATCCGTGGCGGGGTCGCACCAGAACGCGGTTCCGAACCCGCCCCACCAGCCGAAACGCCCGGCGGGGGTCAGCGCGTCGTCCGCCACCGTCACGGCCACGCCGAGGCCCCAGCCATGGACATCCCAGAAATCTTCCGGGAACCAGGGCGAGGCGGCCTTCTGCTGCGCCGTGATCTGGTCGGTCAGCATTTCGGCGACGAGGGCTGCGGACAGCAGGCGGCGGCCGCCATGAACGCCGCCGTTCAGCAGCATGCGGCCGAAGGCGTGGAAATCGCCCACGGTCGACACCTGGCCGCCGCCGCCGGCCTCGAACGGCGGCGGTTCGGCGAAGCTGGCGCCGGACGACGCCGTCCACGGCGCATAGGCGCCGGTTTCCGGGTCGCGCCAGTAGAGGCTGGCCAGCCGCTGCGCCGGGGCGTGAAAGCCGGTGTCCGCCATGCCCAGCGGTTCGAAAATCCGTTGGCGCTGGAACGCGCCGAGGCTCATGCCGCTGGCGCGGGCGACCAGCACGCCGGCCACGTCGAGACCATTGTGATACAGCCAGCGTTCGCCGGGATGATCGATCAGCGGCAGTTCGCCGATGCGGCGCATGTACTCGTCCGCGCTTGCCGTGAACAGGCGCGGGCCGGGGGCGACCCCCAGCTCCGCCATTCGCCGCATCACGGCGGAGTCCATGGCCGGGCCGGGCGCGAAGCCGAGGCCGAAACGCATGGTCAGCAGGTCGCGCAGGCTCACCGGCCGCGCCGCCGCTACGGTGTCGTTCAGGCCGCTGTCCGGCGCGCGCAGCACGCGGCGGTCCGCCAGTTCCGGCAGCCAGCGGTCGACCGGCCCGTCCAGGTCCAGCACCCCGTCATCGACCAGCATCAGCGCCGCAACCGCCGTCACCGGCTTGCCGATCGAGGCGACGGCGAACACCGTCTCCGGCGTTACCGGCGCGCCGCTGTCCAGGTCCCGCACCCCGCCGGCATGGACGTGAACCCCGGCGCCGCGCGCGGCCAGCGCCACGAACCCCGGCGTTTCGCCGCCGGCCAGGCGCGCGTCCAGCGCCGCGTCCAGCGCGTCATAACGGGCCGGGCGCCAGGTCACCGCCGCCGGTTCGCCGGGGCCGCACGCGACCGGCAGCAAGGCCGCCGCCCCCGCGCCGGCCAGCAGGTCTCTGCGTGAAATATTTCCCTGTCCCAGCCCAGCCACGGACTGTCTGCTCACTGCCATCCTCCCCTTCGGCCCTTCGGCCTTTCTGGTTACGCCGCCTTCGCCCAGGCCAGGGCGCGCAGGCTGTCGGCGGTTTCACCGCCCATCGATTCCAGGATCGTCGATTGCGTCTTGCGCCAGGACAGGAAGGCGGCGTTCAGCGCCTCGCGCCCCTTGCCCGTCACTTCGGCGATGCGTTCGCGCGCGTCCTTTCCGCGCCGGATCTCCAGCAGGCCGCGCTGCTCCAGCACCGCGAGATTGCGGGTCATGGTGGTGCGGTCGGCGCTGAGGATCGCGGCCAGTTCGCCGGTCGTTTTCGGGCCGGCCAGCGTCAGCACCGCCAGCGCCGAAAACTGCGTCGAGCGCAGGCCGTGCGGGCGCAGGGCGCGGTCGAAATCGCGCGTGATCCGCCGCGCCGCCCGCCGCGAGGCGAGGCACAGACAGCCCTTGGTTTCGATCAGGCCCGGATTGAACATGCTATTACGTGTATATACACGTTTCACTGGTGTCAATGCGCGGAGAGGGGAGAGGGGATTCGTTAGGCGCAGAGCAGCCGGAAGGGCGGGGAGGGGATCAGGAATCGGAGGCGGGCGGCCAGATCACCCTTGCTGCACCAGTTCGATCTTCAGCTTCGCGCCCGTCGCCTCGGCATAGCGGCGCAGAGTGGCGAGGGAGGGGGACACATGACCCCCCTCCAGCCGCGCCACCGCGGACTGGGTGGTGCCGAGGCGTTTCGCCAGCTCGGCCTGTGTTAGCCGGGCCTGCGTCCGCGCCCGCACCAGCGCCTCGATGACGGCGTATTCGGCGTCGGCCTGCGCATACTCGGCGCGGAAGGCCGGATCGGCCATCAGCCGGGCTTTCAGGTCTTTCAGACGGGTCATGGCTTCACCTGTTTCATGCGTTCGCGGGCGATGGCCAGCGCGCGCGGCGGGGTTTTCTGCGTTTTCTTGGCGAAGACGTGCAGGACCACGACGCGGCGGCCCGAGGCGGTGACGTATATCCCCCGCGCGGCGCCGCCCGGCGCCTTGGCCCGCAACTCCCACAGCTTGCCTTCCAGATGTTTGACATGCGGTTCGCGCAAGGCCTGCAGGCCGAGAGTCTCCACCATTTCCATCAGGCGCACCAGCCGCGCCTGCAGGGCGGGCGGCAGGGCCGCGAGCTCGTCTTCGGCGGCGTCCAGCAGTTCGACCGTCCATCGCACAGACGCTATATAGCGTATCCGCAATTACTCGGCAAGGGATGCAGCCCCATCCGTGGACAAGCCGCCGCCTGTCCACGCCGCGCGGGAAATATTCCCGTGACCGGGCGGGGGGTTGCGCGAAAGCCGCCGCGAACGGTCCGGGGGAGACATCGGCCGGGCTATTGTCAGGCATGGTCGAAAAAACCGCCCCCGAGCCGGCCGCCGAGCCGGCCCCCGATCCGGCCGCGGACCCGCCGGCCGCCAGGCCCCGCAAACGCGACCGCGCCGAATGGACGGTGCTGGAGAACGCCCGGCTGGCCGGAGAGACGCCGCGGTCCATCGCCGCCCGCACCGGCCTGAAGCCCAACTATGTCGTGCAGAAGCTGTGGCTGCTCGGCAATGAATCCCCCGCGCGGCGCAGGGCGCGGCTGGCGCTGTTGCGCCGCCGCCAGCTCGCCCGCGCCGAAACCGAACTGGCCGAAGGCGACGCCGACACGGCGGCGCGCATCGCCCGCGCCATCGTGGCGCTGACCGCGGCGGGCAAAAGCCTGGAGGAGTTCATGAAACCCGATGACGCCGAAACCAGACACACCCGGAGCGCCGAACCCGCCGGACGGGTCAGCCTCGAGGAATTGCGCGCCGAAGTGGAGCGCCGCTACCTTGGCCGCCACGAACGCCGAAGCATGCCGGACGGCGATCCGGGAGATGGACCGGGAGGCGCTGAACCGGGCGCTGGCTGACTGGTGGCTAGCGGACGGCGCCCGCGACGAACAGAAACCGCCGGACGGCGACTGGCGCGTCTGGCTGTTCATGGGCGGGCGCGGCGCCGGCAAGACCCGCGCCGGGGCCGAATGGGTGCTGCAGCAGGTGCGCGCCGGGCGGCGGCGCATCGCGCTGGCCGGGCAGACGCTCAGCGACGTGCGCGAGGTGATGGTGGAGGGGCCTTCGGGTCTCGCCCGCATCGCGCCGCCCGCCGAACGCCCGCGTTACGAGCCGTCGCGCCGCCGGCTGGTGTTTCCCTGCGGGGCGGAGGGGTTCGCCTTTTCCGGCGAGGATCCCGACAGCCTGCGCGGGCCGCAGTTCGACGCCGCCTGGGCCGATGAATTCGCCGCCTGGGCGCGGCCGCAGGCGGCGCTGGACATGCTGCGCATGGGTCTGCGCCTCGGCCCCGATCCGCGGCTGATGGTCACCACCACGCCGCGCCCGGTCGCGGCGCTGAAACGGCTGGCGCAGGCGGAGGGAACTGTCACCACCCGCTCGGCCATGGACCGCAATGCGAAGCACCTCGCCCCCGGCTTTCTGGGCGCCATGCGCGCCGCCTATGGCGGTTCGCTGCTGGCGCGGCAGGAGCTGGAGGGGCTGCTGATCGACGATCCGCCCGGCGCGCTGTGGACGCGGGCGATGATCGAGGCCGCCTTCGACCCCGCCCCGCCGGGGCTGGCGGATTTTGCGCGCATCGTCATCGCCGTCGACCCGCCGGCCGGCGCCGGGGCGGGCGCCGCCGAATGCGGCATCGTCGCCGCCGGGGCGCTGGGCGAGGGCGCGGGCCGCCGCGCCTGGCTGCTGGCCGATCTCAGCTTCGGCCCCGCCGCGCCGGGCGACTGGGCCGCCGCCGTGGGCCGCGCCTATCGGGAATTCCAGGCCGGCCGCGTGATCGCAGAGGCCAACCAGGGCGGCGAAATGGTCGCCGCCGTGTTGCGCGCCGCGGCGCCGGACCTGCCGGTGAAACTGGTGCGCGCATCGCGCGGCAAGGCGGCGCGGGCCGAACCGGTCGCCGCGCTTTACTCCGCCGGGCGCGTGCGCCACGCCGCGCGCTTCGCGGCGCTGGAAGACCAGCTCTGTTCGCTGGGCGCGGACCGGGCGTTTACGGGGCGGGGCGGGGGTGGATTTGGCTCTGGTGGTTTTGGAGATGGTTCAGGCTTTGGAGGCGGCTTTGGCTCTGGTTTCGGCTCTGGCGGGGCGGGCAGCCCCGACCGCGCCGACGCCGCCGTCTGGGCGCTGACCGAACTGCTGATCCCCGCGCAACCGCCCCTGAACCCGCGTATCCGATTGTTATGAGGCAACCATGCTCGACGCCCTTTCGAAATTCTTCGCCCGCGAGACCAAGGCGAGCGCGGCCAAGCGCCTGATCGCGCTTTCCCTCGGCCGCCAGCCGGTGTGGACGCCGCGCGAGTTTTCGGCCCTGGCCCGCGAGGGTTACGCCCGCAACGCCGTCGCCCATCGCTGTGTGAAGCTGATCGCCGAGGCGGCGGCGGCCGCGCCGCTGGTTCCCCTGCGCGGCGGCCGGGCGCGCGACGGCGACGCGGCGGCGGCGCTGCTGGCCGCGCCGAACCCGGACCAGTCGGGCGCCGAGCTGCTGGAATGCCATTACGGCTATCTGCAGGTGGCGGGAAACGCCTATCTGGAGCTGGCCGAGATCGGCGGCGAACCGCGCGAGCTTTACGCCCTGCGCCCGGACCGGATGAAAGTGATCCCCGGCGCGCGCGGCTGGCCCGACGGCTGGGAATATTCGGTGGGCGGGCGCACGGCGCATTTCGCGCGCGACCGCGCCTCGGGCCGCAGCCCGGTTCTGCACATGCGCCTGTTTCACCCCGCCGACGATCATTACGGCATGAGCCCGCTGCAGGCCGCGGCGCAGGCCGTGGACGTGCACAATGCCGGCGGCGCCTGGGCCAAGGCGCTGCTCGACAACGCCGCCCGCCCGTCCGGCGCGCTGGTGTTCGCCGCCCGCGAGGGCGAGGGGCGGCTGACCGAGGATCAATACCGGCGCCTGAAGGAAGAGCTGACCGAACAGCATGCCGGCGCCGCCAACGCCGGCCGGCCGCTGGTGCTGGAAGGCGGGCTGGACTGGAAGCCGATGGCGATGAGCCCGGCGGAGATGGATTTCATCGCCGCGCGGCGCGAGGCGGCGCGCGAGATCGCGCTCGCCTTCGGCGTGCCGCCGATGCTGCTCGGCCTGCCGGGCGACAACACCTATTCGAACTACCGGGAGGCCAACCAGGCCCTGTGGCGCCTCGCCGTGCTGCCGCTGGCGCGCAAGACGGCCCGCGCGCTCACCGCCTGGCTGCGCCCCTGGCTGGGCCGCGATCTGGAGATCACCGTGGATGAAGAGGCCGTGCCGGCCCTGTCGGAAGAGCGCGCCGCGCGCTGGGCCCGCATCGGCGCGGCGGGCTTCCTCAGCGACGAGGAAAAACGCGCCCTGCTGGGGGTGCGGGCATGAGACCGCAGGGCGGACCGCAAAACCGCTGGCGGCTGGACCGCACGGTGACGCTGGGCGTGGTGCTGACGCTGGCCGCGCAGACGGCGGGGGCCCTGCTGTGGGCCGGCGCCGCCTCGGCGCGGCTCGATCAGCTCGAGGCGCGGGCCGAGGCCGGGGCGACGGTCAATGAACGCCTGGCGCGGCTGGAGGAGCAGATCGCCCAGTCCCGCGCCAGCCTCGACCGCATCGAACGCCGGCTGGACGAGCGGCGGGAGTGACGTAGTTCATCCTCCCCCTTGATGGGGTTTGAGGACGGGAAGGCGCCATCATTGCGCTCTTCCTGCATCGTCCTTCCAACACCCCTTCCGCCCGCTTCGCGGGCACCTTCCCCATCGAGGGGAAGGAGGAAGCTTGCTTTACCGGCGCAACAAACCTTTCGCCGTTTTCGCCGCGTGGACTGACGAAGCGCCGCAAGACGACGCATACGCCCTCCTTCCCCTCGATGGGGAAGGTGGCCGAACCTAGTGAGGCCGGAAGGGGTGATCGACGCCGGCAGCGAAGAACAGGCGCGTTGATGGCGCGCCAGCCGGCCAGCGGCCCCCGAACACCAAAGGACCCACCCATGCCTGAAACCCTGACCCGGCCCCGCCTTGCGACGGGGGCCGACGCCGCGCGCGCGCCGTTTTTGCGGATCGAGGGCTATGCCAGCCTGTTCGACGCGCCGGACATGAATGGCGACATCGTGCGCCCCGGCGCGTTCGCCAAAAGCCTGCAGGAACGCGGCGCGGCGGGGCTGCGCATGCTGTTCCAGCACGCCGCCGACGAACCGGTGGGCGTGTGGGACGAGGCGCGCGAAACCGCCGCCGGGCTTTACGTGAAGGGCCGGGTGCTGCGCGCCGGGCCGCGCGGGCGGGCGGCGGCCGACCTGATCGCCGCCGGCGCCGTCGACGGCCTGTCGATCGGCTTTCGCGTCATCGGCCAGCGCCCGCTTCCCGGCGGCGGGCGAGAGCTGCGCGAGCTGGAGCTGTGGGAGGTGAGCATCGTCACCTTCCCGATGCTGGCCGGCGCGCGCCTGAGAGTGGCCCAGGATGGCCGGTCGGGGCGGTGGGCGGTGTGACGGCGGAAAATTCAGTCTTCCAGAGCCGGCTGCGCTCCGAAGCGGGCTTCGCCCGCGCGCCGGGCGTCGTCGAGGCTTTGCCCCGCGACCGGGACAAGAAACGCATCCGGGAGGGGCGCATCGGCGGGGCAGCGGCCAGGCGCGGCATTCCAGTGCGGCGTCGCGTTGAAGCCCCCCTGTGCGTTGCGCCTGAACAGCCAGCGGCCCCGGCCGGCCCCGGGCCGGAAATACGTATGCTGAACGGTCAGCACCGTGACCGGGCCGGGTTCAAGATCGCCCCAGTGCACCTGCCGTATGTCCAGGTCCACGATCCACGGCCAGCTCATGACGATGCAGTCGCCGCAATCATAGGGGATGGTCGGCGTCTGGCGGAGGATGCGGACGGTCGCCTCAGCGTCGAAACATGCCGGCGCCTGCGCCAGGGCGGCAGACCCCGAGGCGGCGCCGGCCAGGGTCACCGACAGCAAGCATATGGAAAAGAGCGCGGGGCGGCGGCGCGTCATAGGCGCCAGATAACACTGTTTTCCCGCCCGCCGCCAACCGCGCCTGCGCGTCATCGCGGACGCGCAGGCGGCGTGAGGATCAGTCCGCCTGCTGCTGGCCGTAGGCGATAATGCCGAAGAACTGGGTGGCCAGGATCAGGCGCATCAGGTGCCGCTCGGCCTCGCTCGACGGCGTGAACATGGCGAAGCCCGTGTATTCCCCGGCCAGCTCGCACTGCGTCAGCACGATCTCGGCGGCGAGGAAGGCGGCGATCAGATATGTCTGCAGCAACTGGCCCTGCACGGTGCAGGATTCACCGCCCAGCGACATCGACCCGCTGAGATTGGCGCCCAGCAGTGTCAGCATGCCGATCTGCTGTTGCGCCACGGGGTCGAACATCATGTAGGCGCCGTCCAGCGTCATGGCGAGCGTGGCGTAGAAATACGCCGCCATCATCGCCCCGCGCACCTGCAGCCGCGAGTCGCGGAAATACATCGGCGCGTCGGTTTGCGCGCCCGTGCCGTCGAACTGGCCGAACATGCCGGTCCCGGGTTCGTAGCGCATGGTGAAGGGGCCGGAGGGGCCGGTGCGGCCGTCCGGCGTGGTCAGGAAGCTGAGCTCGCCGCCGAACACCGGGCCGTTCTGGCCCTCCGGGTTGAAGGTCCCGTCCAGCCGGAACACCTGCGAGAAGCTGGGGAAGTCGTCGATCGCCTCCACCCAGCCGAGCGCGGTTCCGTCCGGCGCCACGAACAGTTCGCCGTCGCCCTGGAAATTACCCGTGGGGTCGTTGATCAGGTCGCGGATGCGGAAACGGTAATAGCCCTCTCCGGTGACGGCGGCGTCGCCCGGCGCCGGGGCCTCGGCCGCCTGGCTGGTGATGGAGCGCCGGGTTCCGTCGCTCAGCAGCGGCGCGTCGGGGCCGGAAGCGTCGTTCGACGGCGCGTCGGCGAACACCGCGCGCACCCGCACCACGTCGGGCAGCAGCGGCACGCCGCCGCTGGCCGGGGCGCGGGCGAACACGCCGAAGGTGCGCACCTCGCCCTCGTCGAAGTCAATGTCGACGAAGGCGCTGCGTCCGCCGATGCAGACGCTGCTGGAGTCGGTTTCGCAGATCTCCAGCTCCATCAACCCCCCATAGCCGGGAATTTCCGGCCAGATGCGGATGGTGGAGCCGCCATGCGCGGACGGCCTGTCGGGGGCTGGCCCGGCATCGACCCAGGTGGCGGCGATGGTCATCACGCCCGCCGCGCCGGGCGAGCCGACGCGGATCACCCCGTCGCCGGACGGGGTCAGGGAGACGGTGATGATGTCCGGGATCACGGCGTCATTGCTGGCCACGAGCAGCAGGTCGTTGACGTCCGGATGGCCGGGCGCGAACACGCCGCCGTCGCAGACATAGGCCAGCTGGACCCGGCCTTCATAGGCGGCGCTTGGCGTGACGCCGACGACGAAATTCTGCGACGCGCCGGCGGCGATGTCCGCCGGCGTGTCCGGGGTTCCGGTCAGGTTCAGGTTCGAATCCGCGGTCTGGTAGGTCAGCGACACCGGCGCCTGGTTGAACGAGCTGAGGTCGACCCGGCAGTTCGCGGCCGTAGCGTCGCCCGAGTTGGTGATCACCGCGAAGAAGGTGGCCGGCTCATTGACCGGGACCGAGCGGGCGTTCGGCAACGCCGAGGCCTGCAGCGACGGTTGCGCCAGCGCCGGCGCGGCCGTCAGGGCGCATGCGGCCAGCGCCGCCATGACTGAATACAGACGCATCGAAACCTCCCCCAATCCAGAGGTTGAAAAGTTAACACGGAATCCCGCCGGGCGGAACGGTGGAAAATTCGCCTTTGTTTTCAATCCGCAAAGAGGAAGCCAATGACGACTGAAACCAAGATGAAAACGCCGTCGGCGGAGACGCGGGCGGCGCTGGGCGAGGTGCTGTGCGCTTTCGAGGCCTTCAAGGAGGCCAATGACCGCCGCCTTTCCGAGATCGAGAAGAAGGCCGGGGCCGACCCGCTGACCGAAGACAAGCTGGGCCGCATCGACGCCGCCCTGTCCGGGCATCAGCAGGCGCTGGACCGCCTGTTGCTGGATGCGCGCCGCCCCGGCCTGGAAAGCCCGGCAGCGCGCGAGGCGAAATCGGCCTGGGCGCGCTATATGCGCGCCGGAGACGCCGCGGCGCTGGCCGAGGTGAAATCGCTGTCCCCTTTGGCCGGGGCTGGCGGGCTGGTGCGTTTGATACATAAGGCCGCTCCGAACCCGCTCTCGCGGTGCTGAACGGCGCCAATGCGCTGGCCGTGGAAGGCCCGCAGGGGTGGGAGATCATCCAGTTCCTCGAAGCGGCTCTGACCGGCCCCGGCGAATACGCGCTTTCCGGCCTGCTGCGCGGCCAGGCGGGGAGCGAGGCGGACGAAACCGCCCCCGCCGGGGCGCACGTCGCGGTGCTGAACCCGGCGCTGATCCCCCTGCCGCTGGGCGGGCATGAGCGCGCCGCGCCGTTGCGCGCCGCCGCCGTGGCGGTCACGCGGCCGCCCTGGCATGACGGGGCGCGGCGCAAGGATTTCGTCTATGACGGCGCCGATCTGCGCCCGCTGGCCCCGGCGCATCTGCGCGCCCGGCGCGGGGCGGAAGGCGTGGCGATTTCATGGATCCGCCGCAGCCGCACTGGCGGCGACGACTGGGCGGCGGCTGAGATCGCGCTGGGCGAGGCGTTCGAGCGTTACCGGCTGGAACTGCTGGACGGTGATGCGGTGATCCACGCCGCCGAGACCGCCGAACCGCATTTCCTGCTCACCCCGGCGCTGGAGAGCGCCCTTTACGGCGGGCAGGCGCAAAGCCTGTCTGTGCGTGTGGCGCAGATATCCGACCGCTATGGCCCCGGTCGCGCCGCGCACCGCGTCCTCCCCCTCTGATCCCCCCTTTGCGAAAGCCGCCGAACCCGCCTAGATGAACGCGCGTGCGTTGCGCGGGTCCGACAGGCGATGATGGCCGATCCCTATGTCACCCTTGGCGTGAAGAAGACCGCCACCGCGGAGGAGATCCGCCGCGCCTATCGCAAGCTGGCGAAAGACCTGCACCCTGACGCCCGCCCCGGCGACAAGGCCGCCGAGGAGCGCTTCAAGCGCGTCAGCCAGGCGTTTCGCCTGCTTTCCGATCCCGACCGGCGCGCCCGGTTCGACCGCGGCGAGATCGACGCCGACGGCAATGAACGCCCGGTGTTCCATCACCGCCAGCCCGGCCGCCGCCCCGGCCCCGACGGACGCTATGAGGATCTGGGCGACATCTTCTCCGACCTGTTTGCGGACATGGGCCAGCGCGGCCGCCGCGCCCGTCCCCGCAAGGGGCCGGACATCCGCGCCGTGCTGACGCTGGATTTCATCGAGGCCGCGCGCGGCGGGGCCAAGCGCGTCACCTTGCCCGGCGGGCGAACGGTGGAGTTGAAGGTGCCGCCGGGCGTGACGGACGGGCAGGTGCTGCGCCTGGCCGGGCAGGGCGCGGCCGGTGGTTCCGGCGCTGCGCCGGGCGATCTGCTGGCCGAAGTACGCGTCGCGCCGCACAAACGGTTTTCTCGCGAAGGCGCCGACGTGCGGCTGGACCTGCCGGTGTCGTTGAAAGAGGCGGTGTTCGGGGCCAAGGTGCGCGCGCCGACCATTGAAGGTCCGGTGGATGTTCGCATTCCCCCCGGCTCCAATTCCGGCGTATTGTTGCGTCTGCGCGGCAGGGGAATTGCAGGGCCGGACGGCCGGCGCGGCGACCAGATCATCCGCCTGGTCGTGGACCTTCCGGCCGATGACGTCGGCCTGCGCGCCGCGCTGGACAGTTGGGAGCCGCCGAAGGGATACGATCCGCGAAAGGGAATGTAGCCTGACCGCAGCGTTCAGGGACGGTTCAGGGCCCGGACGCGAATATCCGCCTCAAGATGCGCAAGAGCATTCTCCTCCTGGCCCTCGCAGGCCTCCTCCTCGGCGCCGCCCCGGCCGCCGCGCAGTCGCCTGTCCAGACGGCGGGGGAGGAGCTGACTCTGGTCGCCAGCCTGCAGCGCCCGCGCCCCTCGGACATGCGCGGCGGTTATTCCGCCGACGAGGCGCGCGACGCCCGCCGCTCCGGCGACGTGCTGCCCGCCGTGCAGGTGATCCGCGAGGTGCGGATGCGTTACCCCGGCTCGGAAGTGCTGGACGCGCGGCTGATGGGGGGCGCGCAGCCGCAGTATGTTGTTCGCATCCTCGCCCGTGATGGCCAGCGCCGCGATGTCTATGTCGATGCGCGCACTGGCCGAATCCTGTACGAACGCTGAGGGAGACCGCTGCATGCGCGCGCTCGTTATCGAAGACAACGAAGACCTGAACCGCCAGCTCAGCCGGGCGCTGACCGACGCCGGCTACGCCGTCGACTCGGCGCTGGATGGCGAGGAAGGCCACTATCTCGGCGAGACAGAGCCCTATGACGTCATCGTGCTGGACCTTGGCCTGCCGAAACTGGACGGGGTGTCAGTGCTGGAACGCTGGCGGCGCGAGAACATCGCCACACCGGTGCTGATCCTGACCGCCCGTGACCGCTGGAGCGAGAAGGTGGCGGGGTTCGACGCCGGCGCCGACGACTATCTGACCAAGCCCTTCCATACCGAGGAGCTTCTGGCCCGACTGCGCGCGCTCACCCGCCGCGCCGCCGGCCACGCCACCGCCACCATCGAATGCGGCGGCCTCAGCGTCGATACGCGCGGCGCTCGCGTGTTCATCGAAGGCGCGCCGGTGAAGGTGACCAGCCACGAGTTCCGCATGCTCAGCTACATGGCCCACCATCAGGACCGGGTCATCTCGCGCTCGGAACTGGTGGAGCACATCTACGACCAGGACTTCGACCGCGACTCCAACACGATCGAGGTGTTCATCGGACGCCTGCGCAAAAAGATCGGCCAGGACCGGATCGAGACCGTGCGCGGGCTGGGCTACCGGCTGGTCGACCCTAACAGCCGCGCGGCGTGACGCGGCGTTCATCCTCACTTGTCCTTCGCCTCGTCGCGGGGGCGGCGGTTTGGACCGTCGCCCTGCTTATCGCTGGCGCGGTGGCGTTGACCGCGCTTTATCGCGACGCCGTGCTGCGCACCCTCGACGACCGGCTTGAAAGCGTGGTGACGGCGCTGGTCGCCGGAGCGGAGATCGACGCCGATGGCGAACTTGATCTGATCCGGGCGCCCTCCGACCCGCGCTATGACCAGGTGTTCTCCGGCCGTTACTGGCAATTGAGCGAACTGCGAACCAATCCCGACGGCAAACAGGTCGCCGAGGCGTTATTGCGCTCGCGCTCGCTCTGGGACGAAACGCTGGAGCCGCCGTCCCCGGTGCTGGATGCGGCGCTGGAGCAGCCTGGCGCCCTGTTTTCGGCGGAGGCCACCGGCCCGGACGATGAGCCGTTGCGCTTGAGGGTGCAGGCCGTGAGGCTGTCCGGCCACGATACGCTGCTGATGGTGATCGCCGCCGAGGACCGGCGTCCCGCCGATCGCGACGTTCGGCGCTTCGGGTTTATCGCGGCGGCGATGTTCTTCGTCTTCGCCGCGGCGTTGGCGGCGGGGGTGATCTTCCAGGTGCGCATTGGTCTGGCGCCGTTATTTCGTATGCGAAAATCTGTAGCTGAAGTGCGAGAGGGGCGCGCCGAACGCCTGGAGGACGACTATCCGGCCGAACTACACCCGCTCGCTACGGAGCTCAATTCGCTGCTGGACCACTCCCGCGAGGTGGTGGAGCGGGCGCGCACCCATGTCGGCAATCTGGCGCACGCGCTGAAAACACCGATCGCCGTACTGGTCAATGAAAGCCGGTCGCAGACGGGAGAACTTGCGGAGCTGGTCGGACGGCAGGCCGACGTGATGGCGCGTCAGGTGGACCACCATCTGCGTCGCGCGCGCGCCGCAGCGCACGCCAAGGCGGTGGGCGCACGCACCGACGCCGCCCAGGTTCTGTCCGATCTCTCTCGAACCCTGCAGCGCATTTACGCCAAGCGTGATGTGACGGTCGAAGTCGAGTGCCCGCCGGAGCTGCTGTTCCGTGGCGAGACGCAGGACTTCGAAGAGATGGCCGGCAATCTGATGGACAATGCGTGCAAGTGGGCCGGCTCCATGGTGCGCGTGACCGCGAGACGCGAGGGCGCGGTGCTGACCGTTGACGTCGATGACGACGGCCCAGGCATGGACCAGGACGCCATTGCGCTGGCCCTGCGCCGTGGGGTGCGGCTCGACGAGCAGGCGCCGGGCGCCGGCCTCGGCCTGTCGATTGTTGATGATCTCGCCCGCGCCTATGAAGGTGATCTCGTGCTCGGCCGTTCCGCGCTTGGCGGGCTTCATGCGCGGCTGATCCTGCCGGCGGCGGGAAGCTGAGACACGCGGGACAATAAACCCCTATTAACCGCGCCAGTTAATAATGCCGGCCGGAAAACAGGCCGTGTGCGTATGAACAAGCTGACACCAGACAAGAGCCGGCGGCTGACGCAGTTCTGGTCAGGCCTGCCCGCGCCTGTCCGTGCAAAAGTTCTCTCCGCCGCAGAGACCGCAGCGGGAGTGGATGCCCAGGCCAGGTCGGTTCGCGATATTCTGGCCATGCTGGATGCGGCCTGCGCGCCCGATCCTGAAACGGCGACGAAACAGGCGCTGTTTGCGCCGCTGGCGCCGCTGACGGCGGCGGAAGGCGCCGCCCCGCCGTCGCTCGGGCGGTTCAGCTACGCCCTGCTGGATGGAATCTGGACATGGCTCGAAAGCGAGGGCCATGCGGACGCGGCCCGGGCGATACACGCCGATGATGGCGACTGGACCGAATTGCGTGTCGCTGTGGGAGAGGCGCTGGCCGTCTACGCCGGCCGCGCGAGCGGCGATGCGAAACTGGCGGCGCGCCTGACCCAGGAATGGGGAAAGGATGCGCCACGGCGCATGGCCGATGCGGCGGCGATGCTGCGCCATGCCGCTGCGCTTGAAGATGCGCTGACGACGTTTCCGGCTGAGATCAAGGAATTCGAACCCGAGATGGTCAGCCGCGTCCGTGACGAATACGAGACGCTGGCCGAAGGTTCGGAGGAAGCTGCGCTGTGGCTGTTGGTGTTGGTCATGGGCCGCCTCAAGAAGCCTTGGCAGATATTCCGCGCCGTGGAGAAGATCGGCCGCCGCGGCGACGACCTGGTGGTCTCCAAGACCGACCTCGCCGCTATTGGCGATCTGGTGCTGGAGGACGCAGCGTTTTTCGTCGCCAGCTTCGCCGCGCCGCTGGAAAATCCGGAACAGGCGCGGAAAGCAGCGGAAGGCTTGCAGCGCTATGTCGCGCTGACCGTAGGCATGACGCGTGAATTCGGCGTGCGAAAGGACGGGCGGTGGGGAAAGATGCTGTTCGCCCTTCGCAACCAGGCCTCGTCACAGATGGAGAAGGCGCTCGCCAGCGTCGACAAGGCGCTGGCCGCATCGCTTCCCGAAACGGGTCGCGGCGGAGCATTGCGCATGCCTCCGCAAGAAGTGCGCGATCGCGCTGAGGCGCGACTGATCTTCCTTGCCGCTACACGTGAGCTCGCTTCGCTCGCTGCCGTGTCTGGCCCGTGCAAGAAGGCCGAAGAGGCCGCTTCCGAGCGTCTGAACGCCGCCGCGACAGGTCTGCTGGATGAATACCGCGCCGCCGGGCCTGAGCAGCGCGCCGGTCTGGAAGCGGCGCTGGACCTGGTCGCCCGCCTGACCGAGGCGATGGGCGAGGCCGAGGCCGCTTCGCTGGTCCGCCGCCGCGTCGCCGCCGCCCACGCGGCCTGACAGATCCTGCCTCGCGGCCTGTCGCCGCATTCGCATCCCCCCGCCTTGATCCCGGCGCCGCCGCGCCGTAAGTCCGCGGCCATGGCCCGGCCCGTTCCCGAAACCGTTTCCGTTGCCGCGCATCGCGAAGGCGCGCGCCTGCATTACCCCAGCGCCGGCCGCAACAAGGGGCCTATCGCGGAGGTGCTGCTGCCCGTGTTGCCGACGGGCGCGCGGGTATTGGAGATCAGCTCCGGCTCCGGCGAACATGGCGCGCACCTGTGCGCACTTCGCACGGACATCACCTGGACGCCCAGCGACCCCGGCGCGCGCGAGCGCGAAAGCCAGGCCGCTTACGCCGGAGACTGCGGCGGACGGATGCGCCCGCCGCTGGACATCGATGTGATGCAGGACGACTGGTGGACGCGCGCCCCGGCCTTCGGCGCGCTGGTCTGCATCAACGTCATTCACATCTCCCCCTGGCGGGCGGCGGAAGGATTGGCTGTAGGCGCTGGCGCCAGCCTGTCGCCGAACGGGGTTCTCTATCTCTACGGCCCGTATCTGGAGGGTGAGGCCACAGCCCCCTCCAATCTCGCCTTCGACGCCGATCTGAAAGCCCGCAACCCTGAATGGGGCGTAAGGCCGCTGGCGGACGTCGTCGCGCTGATGGCGGACCATGGCCTGGCGCTGGAACGCCGGGTTCCCATGCCCGCCAACAATCTCTCCCTGATATTCCGGAAAGTCGCGCCATGATCGCGCTCGGCGTTCTCGCTGCGATCGCCGCTTTCGTGGCGGCGTTCCTGGTCACCTGGCCTTTGCTGGGCGGCAAGCGGCGATGGCTGGCGCCGGCGGCCGCCGTGTTCGCCGCTGGACTTGCGTTCGCTGTCTACGCCATTGGCGCGCGGCCTGATCTGCCCGGCCTGCCCTATGACCGCGCGTCGGCGCAACGCGCCGAGGCCGATCCGATGGCGCTGACCCGCGGCGAGCGTATCCTGCGCCTGCAGGACATGATCCGAGCGGGCGGCGCCGACGCGCAGGCCTTCAATCTGCTCGGCCGTGAGCTGGCGCGGGCGGGCCGTGACCTGGAGGCCGTCTCCGCCTTCGAACAAGCGCTGCACCTGTCCCCGGATGCTCGCATCTATTCCGACTTCGCCCAGACGCTGATCAACCTCAACGAGGGGCGCGTCACCGCCGAAGCCCGAAGCGCTTTCGAAGAGGCGGCGCGGCTGGACCCCTCGCTGCCGGAGCCGTCATTCTTCCTCGGTCTGGGCGCATATCAGGACGGTGACCGGGACGAGGCGGCGCGGCTGTGGCTGTTGACGCTCGCCGGGCTGGCGGCTGACGATCCGTTCAGCGCCGTCATCGCCGGGCGCGCGGCGGACCTGCTGTCCCGGCCACAGGCGGATCCGGCGCTGGTGGCAGAGCTGGCCGACAGCCCGGACATGACGCCGGACCAGCGTATCGCCCTTATGGTCGAGGGATTGGAGCGGCGTTTGTCGTTTGCTCCGGACGATCTGTCAGGCTGGCTGACGCTGGCGCGGGTGAAAGCGGCGCTGGGGGATGATGCGGCGGCGCGCGCCGCGCTGGGCGAAGCGCGCGTGCGGTTCGGCGCCGAACCGGGAGCGCAGGCGCTGCTGGCCGCGGCGGAAGGCGCGCTGCTTGACGAAGAGGCGGACGAAGAAAGATGAGAAAGCGCAATCAACGCCTGTGGATGATCGGCGGGGCCGGGCTGGTGCTGATCGCCGCCGTCGCGCTTTCGCTGGTCGCGCTGCGCGATGCGGTGGTGTTTTTCTATTCGCCTTCTGAGGTTGCTGCGAACCCGCCGGCGGCGGGCGAGCGCGTGCGCGTCGGCGGCCTGGTGGTCGACGGCTCGGTGGTCCGCGTCGGAGAGGGCGGGGCGCGGTTCAGCGTCACAGACGGCGCAGCGGACATCCATATCGTTTATGACGGGACGCTGCCGGACCTGTTCCGCGAAGGTCAGGGCGTGGTCGCCGAAGGCGCCTTCGGCGATGACGGCGTGTTCGGCGCCTACACGGTTCTGGCCCGGCATGACGAGAATTACATGCCGCCCGAGGTGGCGGCCGCCCTGCGCGCCACCGGCCACTGGCGCGAAGACGATGATGACGGCCAGCCCTACGGTAATCGCAGATGATCGCGGAGCTGGGCAGGTTCCTGATCGCCCTGGCGCTCGCCCTGTCGGCGGCGCAGATGCTGTTCGCCTGGGCCGGCGCCAGGGATCCGGGCGGCGCCTTCGCGCGCGCCGGCGCCCGCGCGGCGCATGCGGCGCTGGCGGCGCTGGTCGTGGCCTTCGCGCTGCTGACCGTGCTGTTCCTGCAGTCGGATTTTTCGGTGGCCTATGTCGCCGCCAATTCACATGTCGACAAGCCGCTGTTCTACATGATCACTGGCGTCTGGGGCGGGCATGAGGGCTCGATGCTGCTCTGGTGCCTGCTGCTGACCGCCGTCGGGGCCGGACTGGCGAAGTTCGGGCCGCGCGGCGACCCGGCGCTGCGTGTCCGCGCGGTTTCCGTGCAGGGCGCCTTGCAGTTGATGTTCCTCGCCTTTCTGGCGCTGGCCTCCAATCCGTTCGACCGGCTGGACCCGGCGGCGCTGGAGGGGTCGGGCCTCAATCCGATCCTGCAGGACCCGGCCCTGGCCATCCATCCACCGATGCTTTTCCTAGGCTATGTCGGTCTTTCGGGCGTGTATTCGCTGGCGATGGCCGGGCTGATCGAAGGCCGCAAGGGCCAGCCGCTGGGCGCGGCGATGCGGCCATGGGCGCTGGGCGCGTGGACGGCGCTTACCGCCGGCATCGCGCTGGGGTCATGGTGGGCGTATTACGAGCTGGGCTGGGGCGGCTGGTGGTTCTGGGACCCGGTCGAGAACGCCAGTTTCATGCCCTGGCTGATGGCCACGGCGCTGATTCATTCCGCCATCGCCAGCGACCGCATGGGCGCCTTTCCGGGCTGGACCACGCTGCTGGCGTTGCTGGCCTTCACCCTGTCGGCGCTGGGGGCGTTTCTTGTGCGGTCTGGCGTTCTCACCTCGGTTCACGCCTTCGCGCTCGACCCGGAACGCGGTCTGTGGCTGCTGGCGATCCTGATCGTCATCGCCGGGGCGGGGCTGGCGCTGTTCGCGCTGCGCGCGCACCGGCTGGGCGCGGGTCAGGGCTTCTCCCCCACCAGCCGCGAGGCCTTCATCGGCGCCAACAACCTGCTGCTGGCCGCCGCCGCCGGCGTGGTGTTCACGGGCACGCTGTATCCGCTGTTCGTGGATGCGTTGGGCGGGCGTCCGGTTTCGGTCGGCGCGCCGTATTTCGACGCCACTGCGACGCCGATTCTGGCCTTCGCCCTGGTCTTGATGCCTTTTGCGCCTTTCATGGCCTGGGCGAAGGGCGGCCTCCGCAAGGCGGCGACGCCCTTGCGCGCGGCGGGATTAATCCTGCCGGCGGCGATCGCCGGGTTGACGGCGCTGGCCCTCGGCGCGCCGCCGCTGGCGGCGCTGGGCGCCGCGATCGGCGCCTGGGCGGTGGCGGGTGCGGGGCTGGATATCGCCCGGTGGTCCGGCGCGGTCGGGCTTGGCCCGAAACTGGCGCTGGCCGGCCGGGCGATGGCCCATGCTGGCGTCGGCTTCATCGCGCTGGGTGCGGCTTCTGACGCCAGCTGGCCTTATGAGCGCATGGCGATTCTGGCGCCCGGCGAGTCCATGACCGCCCACGGCCGCGTGCTGACCATGCAGCGCATCATGCGCGCCGACGGCCCGAATTACATGTCGGACCTGGCCGAGATCGCGGTGACCCGCGACGGTCGGGCGCAAGGCGTGCTGCGGCCCGAGCGCCGCTACTATCCCGCCGCCGACCAGACTACGCGCGAGGTGGCGATCCGGACCGGGCTGGCCGGCGATCTCTATGTCGCGCTGGGCGAACCGCGGCAGCGCGACGATGGCGCTTTCGCCTTCGAGGTGCGCGCCGCCTTCAACCCGCTGATCTGGATGCTGGGTTTCGGCGCGGCGCTGGTGACGCTGGGCGGGCTGGCGGCGTTGTCAGCGCGCGGCGTTGAACGCAGGAGACCGGGATGATCGCGACCCTGCTTTCGGCCCTGGTGCTGGTCCAGGCGCAGGCCTTGCCCCCGGAGGACGAGGCCCGCGCGCTGGAATTAATGCGTGAGATCCGCTGCGTGGTCTGCGCCGGCCAGTCGATCGCCGATTCCGAGGTGGCGCTGGCCCAGGACATGCGCGCTTTCGTGCGCGCCCGCGTCGCCGACGGCGCTTCCGCCGCTGAGGTGCGCGAGGCCCTGTCGGTGCGCTATGGCGACGAGGTGCTGCTGCGCCCGCCATTTACGGCGCGCACCCTGCCGCTGTGGCTGGCGCCGCTGGTGATCCTCGCCCTCGGCGGTTTGTTGCTGGCGGGCGCCGCCCGGCGTCCGTCCCGGCGGCGCCGGACTTGAATGGCGATCATCAAAAGGCCAACTTTGTAATGAAACCGTAAGGTTCGCGCCATTCCGCCGACAGGCGTCGGCGGGCAGAGAAGGCGTGAGAGCCGCCTGAACCCGAAGGGAAGACAGACACATGCCGCAAAGCAACGCCATCCGCCGCCTTCGCCGCTTTGGCGGGGCTTCCATCCTGGCTCTTTCCATTTTCACCGCTGGCGCGATGCTGGCTCCGTCGATGAGCGCGGGCGCCCAGCAGGTGCAGCCGCCTTACGCCTTCCAGGCGCCGAACGGCGCGCCGATGTCCTTCGCCGATTTGATCGAGCGCGTCAGCCCGGCGGTGGTGTCGATCAACGCCCGCGTCCAGGCGCCGTCAATGGCGCCCGGCCAGACGCCTCCGGGGTTCGAGGGCCTGCCGCCGCAGTTCCGTGAATGGCTGGAGCGCGAATTCGGCGGTCCCGGCGCGCCGCAGCCGCGCGAGGGGCGTTCGCTCGGTTCCGGTTTCTTCATTTCGGCCGACGGCCATATCGTCACCAACAACCACGTCATCGAGAACGCCACCGAGATCACCGTCGCCCTGTCGGACGAGCGCGAGTTTCCCGCGCGCATCATCGGCCGCGACCCGCTGACCGATCTCGCAGTGCTGAAGGTCGATTCCGACACCGCCTTCCCCTTCGTGCGGCTGGATCCGAACCCGCGCATCCGCGTCGGCGACTGGGTGGTGGCCGTGGGCAATCCCTTCGGCCTCGGGGGCACGGCCACGGCCGGCATCGTGTCGGCTACGGGCCGCGAACTGCGCCGGGTCTCGTCGCAAAATCCCTTCATCCAGATCGACGCGCCGATCAACCGCGGCAATTCCGGCGGCCCGGCTTTCGACCTGAACGGCAACGTCATCGGCGTGAACTCGGCGATCTTCTCGCCTTCGGGGGGCAATGTCGGTATCGGCTTCGCCATCCCGTCCGAGGTGGCGGCGCCGATCGTGGCCCAGATCATCGAACGCGGCCGAGTCTCGCGCGGCTGGCTGGGCGTCACCATCCAGGACATTGACGAGGATATCGCCGAGAGCCTGGGGCTCAGCAACCGGCGCGGGGCGCTGGTCAGCGCCGTGGTCAATGACAGCCCGGCCGCTTCCGGCGGGTTGCAGCGTGGCGACGTGGTGCTGCGCATGAACGACCGCGAGGTGAGCGATTCCACCGACCTGACCCGCCGCATCGGCGCGACGCCGCAGGGCGAGCAGGTGCAGTTCCGCGTGCTGCGCGACGGGCGCGAGCGCACGCTGCGCGTGACGCTGGGCGAACGGCCCGACGAGGAAGCGCTGACGGCGCTGACTACCGGCCAGCCCGAAGCTGCGCCGCCCCCCGGCGAGGCGCGCTTCTTCGGCATGAGCCTGACGACGCTGGATGAACCGGCCGCCCGCCGCGCCGGTCTGCAGCCGGGCGCGACCGGGCTCCTGATCTCCGCCGTCGACGCCGACAGCGAGGCGGCCCGCAAGGGGCTGCGCCCCGGCCAGGTGATCGTCGAGGCCGGCGGCCGCGCCGTCACCACCGCCGAAGCCTTCCGCCAGGCGGTGGAGCAGGCGCGCCGCGACGGGCGCAGCGCCATCCTGGTGCTGGTGCAGCAGGGCGGCGGACAGGCTTATGTGGCGCTTCAGCTCGATCAGGGCTGAACAGTCCAGGCTCTGTGGACAGTTAGCACGAGAGCCGCGATGGGAGCGAAAATGACCGGATGGAAGGAAAGACGCGAAGAGCGTATCGGGAATACGGGCGAGCGGCTTGACGCGCCGGCCGGCCATTTTCGCCCCACCCCGCCGGGGCGCGCCGTATTCGCCCGCCCGGGGCGTCGATCCGCTTGGACGATGTCCCCGCATCGCCCTGCGCGCCTCTCCTGCCGGACCGGGCGAATCCGGCGGCGTCGCGGCCGCGCGGTAACTGGCCACAGAGCCTAGCGAGGGACAAATGCGCATTCTGATTATCGAGGATGACCGCGAGGCGGCGAATTACATCCGCAAGGGCCTGCGCGAATCCGGCCATGTGGTCGATCACGCCGCCGACGGCGAGGAGGGGCTGGGCATGGCCCGCGCCGCCGAATACGACGTGCTGGTCGTCGACCGGATGCTGCCCAAGATGGACGGGCTGAAGGTGATCGAGACCCTGCGGGGCGAGGAGCACCGCACCCCGGTTCTGGTGCTGTCGGCGCTTGGCGAGGTGGATCATCGCGTCGAGGGCCTGAAGGCCGGCGGCGACGACTATCTGGTGAAGCCCTACGCCTTCGCCGAACTGCTGGCGCGGGTCGAGGCGCTGGCCCGGCGCCGTGATCCGGAGGCGGTGCGCACCCGCCTCGTCGTCGGCGACCTGGAGATGGATCTTCTGGCCCGCACCGTCAGCCGCAGCGGCGACGAGATCATCCTGCAGCCGCGGGAGTTTCGCCTGCTGGAGTTCCTGATGAAGCATTCCGGGCAGGTGGTGACCCGCACCATGCTGCTTGAGAAGGTCTGGGACTATCACTTTGACCCCCAGACCAATGTCATCGACGTCCACATATCGCGCCTGCGCACCAAGATCGACAAGCCGTTCGCCAAGACGATGCTGCACACCGTGCGCGGCGCGGGCTACCGGCTGCAGGCCTGATCCGGGGGCGCCGCGGTGAGCGAACAACTCCGCCGCGGCGGCCTGGCCTTTCTTCGCACCACCGCCTTCCGGCAGACATTGCTGTCGGCGGCGTTATTCGCTTTCTCCAGCCTGCTCATCCTCGCCTTCGTCTACGCCTTCTCGGTGGGGGCCTCGGTGCGCCGGGCGGACGCCGCGGTGCTGGAGGAGATAGAGGCGGTGCAGGCGCGCCTGCGCGCCGGCGGGGTAGAGGCCGCCAACCGTTACGTCCTGCAGCGCACCACCGCCGGGGCGGGCGATTATCTCTATCTGCTGGTGCACCCCGCCGGGCGGCGCATGTCCGGCAATCTGTCCGCCCTGCCGGCGGTTCAGCCTGACGGTGAGGGCCGGATCGAGTTTCAGTACGGCCGCCCCGTCGCCGATGGCGCAGAGACCGGCAGCGACACGCGCCGCGCCCGCGGGCGCGTCATCGAACTGCCGGGCGGCCACCGCCTGCTGGTCGGCGTCGATGTCGAGGAGGAGGAGCGGCTGGTCGCACGGCTGCTGAACGCGGTGCTGTTCGCCTCCGGCCTGGCGCTGGCGCTGGGCGTGGCGGCGGGCGCGCTGGTCAGCCGCCGTTTCGTCCGCCGTCTCGACACCATCAACGCGGTTGCGCGCGATGTGAAGGCGGGCGATCTGAAACATCGGGCGCCGCGCAATTATTCCGGTGACGAGCTGGACGAGCTGTCGGCGAATTTCAACGCCATGCTGGACCGGGTCGAGCAGTTGATGGCGCGGATGAAGACGGTGGGCGATTCCATCGCCCATGATTTGCGCTCGCCGCTGACCCGGATGCGCAACCGGCTGGAATCCGCCCTGCGCGAGGAAGGCGGGCTGAAGGCGCGCGAGGCGGCGCTGAACCAGGCCGTCAGCGACGCCGACGAACTGCTCGGCGTGTTCAACGCCGTGCTCAGCATCTCGCGCATCGAGGCGGGCGAACGCCGCGAAGTATTGCAGGAGATGGACCCCGCGCCGGTGACGGCTGACCTCGCCGAGCTATATGATCCGGTGTGCGAGGAGGCGGGGGTGGATTTCAGCTATGAGGCCGAGGCGGGCGCGAAAATCCTCGGCGACCGCGGCCTGCTCTCGCAGGCGCTGGCGAATCTGCTCGACAACGCCGTGAAATACACCCCGAAGGGCGGGGCGGTGGCGCTGCGCCTGCGCACCCGCGCCTCGGGCGAGGTGGAAATCTCGGTCACCGACACCGGCCCCGGCGTGCCCGAGGCCGACCGCGCCCGCATCACCCAGCGCTTCGTGCGGCTGGAGCAGTCTCGCACCCAGCCCGGCTCCGGCCTCGGTCTGTCGCTGGTGCAGGCGGTCGCCGACCTGCACGATGCGCGGCTGGAGCTGTCGGACGGCCCGGGCGTCGTCGACGGGCGCGGCCCTGGCCTGCGCGCGGCGCTGGTGTTCGCGAAGATGAAATGATGCTTGGACCTAGCTTGGGTCGTCGCTTTTCGGCGATGCGATTTTCGATAACCCGGCGTTCCGCAACCACCGAAACACAGGTCCCAGCCGAAATGCGCCGAGGAATAAAATCAGACCCGTCAACATTTGCACGGTAACGTACGCTGGTCTTGACCTAATAGGAGTTGGCGAAGCATCTGTATGGGCTTGTCTGGCGTTCTCGATTGCGGCGATGATGTCAGGGATGGCGGCTGTCGCGCCGGAAACGAAGAAGTATAGCCCGATCAGCGACATGCCAATCATCAAGATCTGATCGCCGCTGATGTTTATCTTGAACTCGGCTCCCTGCGTGCGCGGCATGACCCAGCGCGCAAGCCGTGGAGCAGCAAACCAGAATAGTATAGATAGCGTTAGATGGCCAAACATGCTTATAGAATGCACTATAGCGTCAGTAACGCTAGGGGAATTTTGTGTGTCAATTAGGGCAAGCGGTATGTAAATACTTAAAATGTAAACGGCGTTGAATGCCAGAACAAGGACGTAGAAGCGTATTAACGTGACGGCCAGAGCCTGAAGCGGAGTCATGGGCGGGTCTCCCTGTCAGCCGCGCGCCGGGCGCAGCCGCAGATTGACCGCCGCCGCCGCGCCCGGCAAGCCGGAACTTGCCAGCACGGGCGGCGCGCGCCACGGTCGCGCCATGCCGAAGCCCGTTCCGCAACGCCTGTCCGCCAGCCTGCCGGTCATCGCCGCCGCCCACGCGGCCGAGGCCCGCGCGCGCATCGGCGGCGCGGCCTGTGAAGGCTGGGGGCCGGCGGGGGCGGCGTTTCTGGACGCGGCCTTCTCCGCCGCGCCGTATCTGGCCCGCCTCGCCACGCGGCGGCCCGACACCCTGCGCGCCTGCGCCGAACAATCTCCCGAAGACATATGCGCCGCCGCCTGCGCCGCAGCGCGGGCCACAGGCGCCGCGGCTGAAAACGAAGCCGCGCTGTCCCGCGCCCTGCGCGAGACCAAGGCCGATTTACACCTGTGCGCGGCGCTGGCCGATCTTTCCGGCGCCTGGACGCTGGAACAGGCGACCGCCGCCATCAGCCGCTTCGCGGACGCCGCCGTTGCGGGCGCCCTGCACGGGCTCGCCCGGTTCGAGGCGGCGGCGGGGCGGCTCAATCCCCCCGATAATCCAGACAACCCGGTTCCCGGCCTGTTCGTGCTGGCGCTGGGCAAGCTGGGCGGGGAGGAACTGAACTATTCCAGCGACATCGACATCTGCCTGTTCTTCGATCCCGCGCGCCTGTCCCTGCCCGCAGGGCGGGAGCCGAAGCGCGACATGCCGCGTCTGGCCCAGGCCCTGGTCAAACTGCTGCACGAGCCGACGGAACATGGCTATGTCTTCCGCGCCGACTTGCGCCTGCGCCCCGACGCCTCGGCGACGCCGCCGGCGATGTCGGCCGACGCGGCCCTGAACTATTACGAGAGCCTGGGCCAGAACTGGGAGCGCGCGGCCTATGTGAAGGCGCGGCCCTGCGCCGGTGACGCGGAAGCGGCGCGGGACTTCCTGAGGGCGCTGGAACCCTTCGTCTGGCGCCGGTCGCTGGATTTCGCGGCGGTGGAGGACATCCGGGCGCTGGCCCGGCAGATCCAGGCTGTCGGCCGCCGGGCCGAAATCCGCGCCGCCGGGCATGACCTGAAGCTCGGCCGCGGCGGCATCCGCGAGATCGAGTTCTACGCCCAGGTGCCGCAACTGGTGTTCGGCGGCCGCGACCCGTCGCTGCGCGCGCGGGGAACGCTGGCGGCGCTGGCGGCGCTTGCAAAGGCCGGCAAGACCGACCCCGGCGCCGCAGAGGCGCTGTCCGCCCGATACCGTTTCCTGCGCGGCGTCGAGCACCGCATCCAAATGCTGGAGGACGAGCCGACGCAGACCCTGCCCGCCGATGACGGCGCCCGCGCCTGCGTGGCGGCGTTGTGCGGCGAGGCGGACCTCGCGGCTTTCGACGCGATGGTGCGCGAGGCGCTGCGCGAGGTGCATGGCTGGTTCTCCGACCAGTTCGCCGGGCCGGATACGCTCGCCTCCTCCGCCGGCAGCCTGGTGCTGACCGGTGTGGAGCCGACGCCGGATACCCTGCAGACCATCTCCCGACTCGGTTTCGCTGAACCTGGCGCGGTGTGGGCGCGGCTGAACGGCTGGGCGGCGGGGCGTGCGCGCGCCGCGCGCAGCCCGCGGGCGCGCACGCTGCTGGCGATGCTGGCGCCGCGCCTGCTGGAGGCGATGGCCGCCACCGGCGACGCCGACGCCGCCTTCACGCGCTTTGCGGCGTTCTTTGAGGGGCTGCCGATGGGCGTGCAGCCGCTGGCGCTGCTGGTGAACGAGCCGCAACTGGCGGACGAGCTGGTGGCCATTCTGGGGCTGGCGCCGCGTCTGGCCGAGACTCTGGCCCGCCGCCCGGCGACGCTGGACGTGATGCTGGACGCGCGTTTCTCGCGCCCGCTGGCCGACGATCCGGCGGATGATATCGCCATGCGCATGGAGGCGCAGATGCAGGCCGCCGCCAGCCTGGAGGACGCGATGAACCGCGCCCGGCGGCTGGCGCGCGAGGAACGCTTCCGCATCGGGGCGCAGGTGCTGCGGCGCCGCGCGGATTCCGGGCAGGCCGGCCAGGCGTTCGCGGACCTCGCCGATGCATCGGTGCGGGCGATGGCGGCCGCCGCTGTGTCGGCGTCCGAAGCCCGTTATGGCCCGCCGCCAGGGCGGTTTGCGGTCCTGGGTCTCGGCAAGCTGGGCGGGCGCGAGCTGGCCGCTGATTCCGATCTCGACCTGATGGTGGTGTACGAGCCAGAGGCGAATACGCCCGGCGCCGAAACCTGGTTCGCGCGCTTCACCCAGCGCCTGGTCAGCGCGCTGTCGGCCCCGACCGGGGAAGGCGAGCTCTACGAAGCCGACATGCAGTTGCGCCCGTCCGGAAAGGCCGGGCCGGTGGCGGTGCGCCTGTCGAGTTTCGAGAGCTATTATGCTGAAGAAGCCTGGACGTGGGAGCGCATGGCGCTGACCCGGCTGCGCGCCATTGCGGGCGACGCGGTGCTGGGCGCGCGCGTGGAGGCGGCGGCGCGGGCGGCGCTGACGCAACCGCGCGATGCGACCGCTATCCGCGCCGACGCGGCGGACATGCGCGCGCGATTACGGCGCGACCGTCCGGCGTCCGGCCCGTGGGATCTGAAGCTGCGCCAGGGCGGACTGACGGACATCGAGTTCATCGCGCAGACCCTGATGCTGATCCATGCGCCGCAGGGGGCGGATGTGCTCCGCCCCGGCACGCTGGACGCGCTGGCGGCGCTGCATGACGCCGGCGCGCTGAATAAGGACGAGGTGGAAACCCTGTCCCGGGCGGCGCGGCTGTATCTCGGGCTGTCGCAGCTGATCCGCACCGCGCATGGCTCGGGCTTCGACCCCGGCCATGCCGCGGCCGGTTTCGGGGCGCTGATCGCCGGGGTGGGCGGCTTCGCGGATTTCGCGGCGCTGGAGGCGGGGATCGACCGTCTCGCCGCTGAAGTCATGGCTTTGCTGGAGACGCATGTGGGGCGCGCCGCCGCGCCGGCGACGGAATCCGGCGCCTCGACCCGTTGAAAGGGCAGCGAGGACGTAAAACGGAGACTGTCCCCATGAAAAAACTGATCCTTTTGGCCAGCGCTGCTGGCATGCTGGCCGCGACCGGCGCGGCCGCGGCCGAGGCCCAGCGCGGCCCTGGCCACCATGGCCAGGCCATGCGAGCCCATTCACTGGGCATGTTCCTGCGCGCCGCCGCCGACGAGAACGGCCAGGTGACGCGGGCGAGCTTCGACGCCCTGCGCGGCGAGGTGTTCGACTGGATGGACCGCAACGGTGACGGCTATCTGGACTACCAGGACCGCTCGCCCGTGCATCTTCGCCTTCGCGCCCGTTATGAGGCGATGAGCGAGGAGGAGCGCGCTGAACGCCGCGAGGCGATGCAGGCTCGCATGCAGGAGTGGCGTGAACGCCGTGAGGCCGCGAGCGAGGACGGCGACCGTCCGCGCCGGGGCATGCGTCGCGGCCCGCGCGCCGAGGGCGCCGAGGGTGACGCCCGCCGTCAGCGCTGGGCCGAACGCCGCGAATCCGGCGAGCCGGTTCGCATCTCTCGCGCGGCGTTTATTGAGGCCGGCGGACAAATTTTCGAACGCCTGGACGCCAATGATGACGACGTGATCAGCCGCGAGGAGGCCCAGGCCGCTTTCGCCGGCGCGCGCGAGCGCCGGGGACGCGGTCATCGCGGCGGCCCGCGCCGCTGATGCTTTGCGCCGCCGGTTTCGGCGTGCTGAAATCGGCGGCGTGATGACCAGCGCAGGAGCGGGCGGCGGACGGCATGGCGCGAAACGACAGCCACACCGGCGCCGCCCGCGCTGCGGGACTTCAGGCGGACGCGGAGCTGATGGCCCGGATCGCCGAGGGCGATTCCGCCGCCATCGCCGCGCTAATGGAGCGGGCGCTGCCGCGCGTGTTGGGCCTGGCCCGGCGCATGCTGGGCGATCCCGTGGAGGCCGAAGACGTGGCGCAGGAGACATTCGAACGGACCTGGCGGGTGGCGGATCGCTGGCGCCCCGGAGAGGCGAGAATCGAGACCTGGATGAGTCGAATCGCGATCAACCTGTGCCATGACCGGCTGCGCCGGCGCCGCGAGACGCCGGTGGCGTCGCCGCCCGAGCGGGCGGATGCTGCGCCCCGTTCCGACAATGTGATAGCGGCCGGACAAGCGTCGGCGCGGGTGATCGAGGCGCTGTCGGAATTGCCGGAGCGGCAACGCACGGCGATCGAACTGTGCCACTTTCAGGAGATGGGCAATATAGAGGCTGCGGATATGCTGGATATTAGCGTTGAAGCACTGGAATCGCTGTTGGCGCGCGGCCGGCGGAAACTGCGCGAATTGCTGGCCGCTGAGGCGCCGGAGCTGATTGGCGATCTCGCCGCTCCCGCGCAAAGCGAGGGGTGAAGGATATGGACCTGCAACGCTTTGAGATGCTGGCCGAAGCCTGGGGCGCCGATCTGGCGCGCTGGCCGCAGCCTGAACGCGACGCTGCAGAGGTCTTCGCCGGGATGCATCCCGATGTGGCGCGACGTGTGCTGGCGCAGGCCGGAACACTGGATGCGGCGCTGGATGCTGCCCGCGATGTTCAAGCCGGCGACCTGCTGGCGGCGCGCATCCGGCGCGCGGCCCCGAAACCGGCGCGCACGCTGGTCTGGCGCGGGGCGATGGCTGCGTCGCTGGCGCTGGCTGTGGGTCTGGGCGCGGGTTATGCAGGCGCCGCTGCGGCGGCGTCCGATGTAGACAGCGCCTATTTCACCGGCGTGTTCGGCGACCTTGACGCTGACTGGGCCGAATGGACGGAGAACGGCGCATGAGCCGCGCAACCCCATGGATCGCCGCACTGGTGATTTCGGTTCTGGCGAACGGAGTGCTGTTGGGCTTCGTCCTGCACCGCGGCCTGTCTCAGCAAACTGTCGAACCGCCGCCGCAAGAAATGCGCACGATCATCCGCGGCGGTTTCAGCATGATGCATTTCATGCGCAGCCTGCCGGAAGAGGCGCGCGAACGGGCGCGTGAGCGCATGCGCGCGGAATGGCCGCGCCTGCGCGCGCTCGGCGGCGAGATTCGCGAGGCGCAGGCCGGCGCCGAAGCGGCGCTGCGCGCCGAACCGTTTGAACCGGACACCGCCCGCGCGGCGATGACCGAGTTGCGTCAAGCGCGCGAGGCGATGGAGACGGCGGTGGAGGCGCTGGTGCTCGACATGATTGCCGAGCTTCCTCCGGAGCAGCGGGCGCGAGCGCTGGAGCAGGGGCGTCACGGCCCGCACCGCCGCGGGGGCGGGCCGCGCGGGCATGGAGGCGGGCCGCCGGAAAGGCGCTGAGCCCACGAAGTTCAGGCCGCGTTCTCGGCTTCTCCGGTCAGCTCCATATCCTCGAGCGGCGGCGGGTCGGCGGCGAACTCCTCACCTTCCGCTTCCAGCACCTCTTCCTCACCGGATTTCGGCGGCTTCGCGCCGTTATGAGGCAACAGCACCGATACGGTGGTGCCCACGCCCAGCTCGCTCTCTATCTTCAGTTCGCCGCCATGTAGTTCGACCAGCGATTTCGACAGGGCGAGACCGAGGCCAGACCCCTGATGGGTTTTCGAGTGCTGGCTCTCGATCTGTTCGAAGGGCCGGCCGAGGCGGGGCAAGTCCTCCTGCGCAATGCCGATGCCGGTGTCGGCGACCTGGATCACCACCCCGTCGCGGGCGCGGAAGCCGCGCATCACCACCAGGCCGTCATTGGGCGTGAACTTTACGGCGTTGGACATCAGGTTGAGCAGGATCTGCTTCAGCGCGCGCGGATCGACCTCGATATCTGGCAGGTCCTCCACCTCCTGGCGCAGGCGGATAGCCTTCTCTTCCGCCCGGCCGCGCACCAGGCGGACGCACTGGTCGATGATGTCGTTGGGCCGGGTGGGCTCGATCTGCAGCTGCATCTTGCCAGCCTCGATCTTCGACATGTCCAGGATGTCGTTGATCAGCGCCAGCAGCAATTGCCCCGAATTGTGGATGTCCTTGACGTATTCGACATAGCGCGGGTCGCCCAGCGGCCCGAACATCTCGCGCAGCATGATCTCGGAAAAGCCGTTGACGGCGTTCAGCGGCGTACGCAGTTCATGGCTCATATTGGCCAGGAACTCGCTCTTCGACCGGTTGGCTTCCTCGGCGCGGATCTTCTCCTCGGCGTATTTCTTCGCCAGCTCCGAGATGCGGGCCTGGCTCTTGCGCACGTCCTCGACAGTGCGGCGCAAGGCGCTTTCGCTGTCCTTCAGCTGCGCTTCCTGCATCTTCAGCGCCGTAATGTCGGCGCCGACGCTGACCAGGCCGCCATCGGCGGTCGGGCGCTCCGAATAGTGCAGCCACCGGCCGTCGGCCAGTTCGATCTCGTAGGTTTCCGGGTTCTGGTCGGCGCCATGCACGGCGCGGATGGCGCGCGCTGCGGCGGTCTCCACCTCGGCGTAGCTGAGGCCAGGGCGCAGGGCGCTGGCCGAGAAGTCGAACAGGTCGCGAAACTTGCGGTTCCACAGCACCAGACGCTGGCGCGAGTCCCACAGCACAAAGGATTCCGACATCGATTCAAGCGCTGCGCGCAGGCGTGATTCCGCCGCCGCGACCCGCGCCTGGGCGCCCTTGCGTTCGGTGATGTCGATGGCGACGCCGACGATGCGGCCGCTGGCCTCGCCGTCAGCTCCGCTCCAGGGCCGGCCGCGCATGTGCAGCCATACCGGCAGACCGGACGCCTGAACTTCCACATCGATATCCTCTATCCGCGCCGCGCTGCGGATCGCCGAACGCAGGCGCTCGCGTCCGTCGTCGCCGAACAGGGTGAGGAAATCCTGAGCAGGCATCACCGCAGCGCCTTCACGCCCCAGCATGCGGGCCAGGGAGTCGGTGACGAACACTTCGTCGGTCTTGCTGTTCCAGTCCCAGACCCCGCAGCGGGCGCCCTCGATGGCCAGGCGGAAGCGCTGTTCGGAATCTCCCAGCGCCACGCGCGCCGCCTTCAGCCGGTCCATCTGCATCAGCAGCACGGCGCTGAGCCCGACGGCGACGAAGAAGGGGGCGAGGAACATCAGCCCATAGAAAATCAGCGTCCGCCGCCAGTTGCCCTCGTCGATGCGCGGGGCGCTGATCAGGAAAGTCTGCAGCCCGCCAGCCGGAATCGGCGCCGCGGCGAAGATCACCGGCTCTCCATCCAGCTGACCGCCGGAGACGGCGCCGCCTCGCGCCAGTCCGCGCACGTCCGCCGCCGTCAGTCCAAACCGCGCAGCCAGCATCTCTGCCGTCATCCGCGTCGACGGGGCGGGGCGCATGGCCAGCGGCCGGCCTTCGGCGTCGGCCAGCGCCACGATGCGGCCTTCACCCCATTCCGGAAGGATCGCCGCCGGGTCCAGCCGCGCCACGAATGCGCCCACGGCGCCATCGGCCAGCGGCGCCGGCGTGGCGGCGTAAAGGGCGGCGGCCTCGCGCCCGGCGGGCGCCAGGACGAAGAACCCGCCAGGTGCGCGCAAAGCGCGGTCCGCGGCGTCGCGCAGCCGCGCCTCGTCAGCCTCGGGCGCCGGCTCCTCGTCCGGCGTCAGCAGCGGATAATCCGGCAACAGCAGAGCCGCCTCCGCGATCAGGGGCGAGGTCTCAAGCGCCGCCAGCCGCACCCGGGCCGAGGCCGCAAGCTGTTCCGGCTCCGGCGAGAGCGCGCGCAGGTCCGCCCCCGCGAAAGCGAGCGCGCCAAGCGCTTCGGCCAGCCGTCCGCCGGCGCGTTCCGCCAGAAAGGCCGCTTCGCGGGCCTGCGAGCGCTCGGCCTCGGCGTGCACCTCCTGGCGTTCCTGCTGCAGCTTGACGCCGATGACGCCGCCAAACGCGGCCGTGAACACGATGACGGCGACGAAAATCCACAAAATGCCGGCGCGCGTCGCGGACGCGGACGACGCGCCGTCGTCACGCGGCTTGCGGCCCTTCGCCCGTTTCCGGCCTTTGGCGTGTTGCGCCGGATCGCCCCGAATCATCCGCCAAAGGTATGGCGACAGGCATGGAGATGTCGACTGCCGGGAGGCGCGCCGGGATCAGGCTGCGTCGGCTTCGCTTGCAGCGCCGTCGTCGTCGGAACGCCGCTTCGGCCCCTTGTACTTGTCGGAGTCGTGCCGGCGCCGGTCCGGGCCGAAATAAACCTTTGTGCGCACGAAGGGGCGGGGGTGGTCGACCACCGCCGCTATCTTGCGGAACAGGTCGCGCGCCGTGACCGGCTTGCAGCAGAATTCCGTCGCCCCGGAGTCGCGCGCCGCAAGCACCCGCCGGCGCTCGGAATAGGCGCTCAGCATGATGATGGGCAGCAGGGGGTTGGGCATGTCGTCGGAGCGCAGCTTGCGCACCAGCTCAAGCCCGTCCATCGGCTCCATCTGGTAATCGGCGATGATGATGTCGAGCGGCTCGGTCTGGGCGATGTGCAGCGCGTCGGGCCCCCCTTGCGCCTCGAAAATGTTCACGACGCCAAACCCGTTCAGGATCGTGCGCACGATTTTCAGCATGTGCGGGTTGTCGTCGACGACGAGGATGCGAAGGTTTTGCATCGTGGCTGGCATCAGGGCGTCAATCCGTCAGGCGTTGTTCGTTGCGCGCATGACCGCCGCGGCCGCAGCCCCAGCGTTACCGTCGCCTTCACCCTAATTTCGAAAACGTTATGAGGCGATTAAGCCGCGCGGACGCCGGGGCGTTTTCCGCCATCCGGCTGCGCGCGCACTTCGCGCAGGATGTTTTTGGCCTTGCTGGCCAGTTCGCGGACGCCGAGGGGCAGGTCCGAGCCCTCGTCCGCCAGCCTGGCGAGGGATTCGGTCAGCTCCATAAATTCGGGCGCGCGCACGATCAGCCGCGCCTGGAACTCCAGCTTCGCCGGGTTGCGGTCGTACTCCGCCCCCGGCACGCGCCAGCCGCCCCAGTCCTGCTCGTCGGTGACCACCACCGGAAATGTGCCGGGATAGGGATGATGGGCGCATTCGTCGGGTGTCTGCCACTTGTTCTTGGCCCGCATCAGGCGCCAGCGCCCGGCCTCGCCTTCATGCACGGCCTCGGCGGCCAGTTCGTCGGCAGTGAAATCGCGCCCCAGCCCGCAGTCATAGAACACCCGCACCGGCTCGCCGACATCCTTCACCCATTGCGGTTTCACCTGCTCGACGGCGGCCCAGACGCCGACAGGCTTCACGAACACCCGCTGGTGTTTCTGGAATACGGCTTTGGCCATGACGCGCTCCTGTGCACGCTGAACTCTCTCATAGCCGCCTTAGAACGGAGTAAACGCGCGCGCAGCATTTGAAGCTTTCCCCGCGCCGGGCTATCTGACGCCGATGACCGCGCCCCGCCCCGACCGCCGCTTCTCCATCGCGCCGATGATGGACTGGACCGACCGGCACTGCCGGGCGTTCCATCGCGTGCTGACGCGGCGGGCGCTGCTCTACACCGAAATGGCGGTCGACCAGGCGGTGATCCGCGGCGATGCGGCGCGGCTGATCGGCTTCGACCCGTTGGAGCAGCCGGTGGCGCTGCAGCTCGGCGGGTCCGACCCCGCCACGCTGGCCGCGGCGGCGAAGACCGGCGAGGATTTCGGCTATGCCGAGATCAACCTCAATGTCGGCTGCCCGTCCGACCGGGTGCAGTCCGGCCGTTTCGGCGCCTGTTTGATGGAGGAGCCGGCGCTGGTGCGCGACTGCCTTGCGGCGATGCGCGCGGCGGTTTCGGTTCCGGTGACGGTGAAACACCGCCTTGGCGTCGATGAACAGGACCCGGAACGGACCCTGTTCCCTTTCGTCGATACGGTGGCGCAAAGCGGCGTCACCACCTTCATCGTCCACGCCCGCAAGGCGTGGCTGCAGGGCCTGTCGCCGAAGCAGAACCGCGAGGTTCCGCCGCTGGACTACGCCCTCGTCCGCCGTCTGAAGGCCGAACGCCCGCATCTGGAGGTCATCCTCAATGGCGGGCTGGAGAGCCTGGAGCATGCGCAGGCCGAGTTCGCCGGCGTCGATGGCGTGATGCTGGGCCGCGCCGCCTATCACACGCCGTGGACGCTGGCCGGCGCCGACAGCGCCTTCTTCGGCGCGGCCGGCCCCTGCGCCACGCCCTTTGACGCGGTTGAGGCGTACCGGCCCTATATCGCCGCGCGGCTGGCGGAAGGGGTGCGGCTGCATTCCATCACCCGCCACATGCTGGGCCTGTTCCACGGCCGGGCCGGCGCCCGCGAATGGCGGCGGACCCTCTCCGAACGCGCGACGCGCGACCGCGCGGGGCTGGAGGTTGTCGACGCCGCGCTGGCCGCCGTCGCCCCGGCGCGGGACGCGGCGTGATGGAGCTGAACGGCGACCTGCTGATCATGCTGGCCGCGATGCTGGCGGCCGGGGCTCTGGCCGGGCTGACCGCCGGGCTGTTCGGCATTGGCGGCGGCATCGTGATGGTGCCGGCGCTGTATTTCGCCTTCGGCGTGCTGGGCTATGGCGACGGGCCGCGCATGCATGTGGCGGTGGGCACGTCGCTGGCGGTGATCATCGTCACCTCCATCCGCTCGGTCATGGCGCACGCCAGGCGCGGCGCGGTGGACTTTGCAATCATCAAGGCCTGGGCGCCGTGGATCGTGCTCGGCGCGCTGCTGGGCGCGGCGATCGCCGGCTTCATCCCGGGCCGGGGCCTGACCGGGTTTTTCGGCGCCATGATGATCCTGCTGTCCCTGCAATTCTTCTTCGGACGGCCGGACTGGAAACTGGCGGACGAGATGCCGCGCGGCGCGGCGCGCGCCGGGCTGGGCGGTCTGATCGGCGTGCTGTCGGCGCTGATGGGCATTGGCGGCGGCGTGATCGGCGTGACGCTGATGACGCTGACCGGGCGGCCGATCCACCGCGCCGTCGCCACGGCGGCGGGGTTCGGCGTCGCCATCGGCCTGCCGGGCGCGATCGGTTTCGTGATCTCGGGGTGGAGCGTGGCGGACCGCCCGCCGCTGTCGCTGGGTTATGTCAATCTCGCCGGGTTCGCGGCGTTGGCCGCCTGCGCGGTGCTGGTGGCGCCGCTGGGCGCGCGGCTCGCCCACGCCCTGCCGGCGGCGCAGCTTCGCCGCGCCTTCGCCGTCGGCCTGTCGGTTATGGGGGTGATGCTGGTCAGGGAGGCCTTGATCGGCGCCTAGCGCACCCCGAAACTGTAGATCAGAATGGCGAGGCCGGTGATCACCAGCCCCCAGAACAGCAGCATGCCGAGCGCCTTGCCCGGCTGCGCTTTCCAGAAGGCGACCAGGCCGCCGCCCCACAACGCCAGCAGCATCAGCAGATAGACCAACCGCGTTCCTTCCACGCCGCCGCCGGCCATCTGCGTGATCCACGGACCAAGCAGCCAGACAATGCCGACCGTGACCAGCACGGCGCCGGCGATAATCCACAGCATGCGGTTCATGCGCGCGCCTCCCTTTGCGCCCTGTAGGCTTCGGCCCGGCCCGGCAGGTCCAGGCCGATGGCCGCGCGCTCGGCGTCGGAATACGCCGTCCAGCGCGCCAGCTCCTCCAGGGTGCGGAAACAGCCGACGCAGACCCCTTCGGCAGGGTCGACGAAGCACACCTTCACGCAGGGGCTCCAGATCGCTTTGACGGGTCCGGCGGTCATCGGCGGCAAGGTAAGGGCGCCGCGCCGCCTGCGCAAAGCCCGCCGCTTCCCAAGCGTTCGCGAACCTGCATAGTGCGGCGACGGACCAGCCGCACAGGGGAGGGGGCATGGAGGATGTCTGGCTGCACGGGCGAAGCCTGCTCGGCATATTCGCCTTCATCGCCTTCGCCTGGGTTCTGGGGCCGCGCAAGTCGGTCCCCTTCCGGCTGATCCTGTTCGCGGTGGCGCTGCAGTTCCTGATCGCCTGGGCGCTGTACACCGTGCCCGTGACCCGCGCCTTCCTCGCCTCGCTGACCGGCGTGGTGGAGGCGCTGCAGGCCGCGACGACGGAGGGGGCCAGCTTCGTTTTCGGCTATCTGGGCGGCGGGCCGATCCCCTTCGTGGTTGATCCGGAACGCCAGAATTTCCTGTTCGTGTTCGCCTTCCAGGCCCTGCCGATGCTGATCGTGCTGTCGGCGCTGTCGGCGCTGCTGTGGCGCTGGCGGGTGCTGGAATTCATCGTGCGCGGCTTCGCATACTTGTTCCGGCGGGCGTTGAATCTCTCCGGCGCCGCCAGCCTGGGCGCCGCGGCCAACATCTTCCTCGGCATGACCGAATCGCCGGTGCTGATCCGCCCGCGCCTGCCGCAGATGAGCCGCGCCGACCTCTTCCTGATCATGACCGTCGGTTTCTCAACCGTCGCCGGATCGGTGATGGCGGTCTATGCGGCGCAGCTCGGAGGCGTCATTGACGGCGTGGCCGGACACATCCTCACCGCGTCTCTCATTTCCGTTCCCGCCGCCGTGCTGTTCGCGCGGCTGATGCTGCCGCCGGAGAGCGAGATCCCGGCGCCGGACCGGCCCGATGATGAGAAGATTCCCACCACCATCTACCACTCCTCCATGGACGCGCTGACCACCGGCGTCGCCGACGGCGTGCGCCTGTTCATCAATGTCGTGGCCATGCTGCTGGTGTTCACCTCGCTGGTGGCGCTGGTCAACATCATGCTGGGCGCGGCGCCGGACCTGAACGGCGCGCCGCTGAGCGTCGAACGCGTGCTCGGCTGGGTGTTCGCGCCCTTCGTCTGGCTGGCCGGGGTGCCCTGGGCCGAATCGCAGACGGCGGGGTCGCTGATGGGCCTGAAGACGGCGCTGAACGAGATTTACGCCTATGACGCGCTGGCGCGCGCGGGCGAGGATCTGGCGCCGCGCACGCGGCTGATCATGGCCTATGCGCTGTGCGGCTTCGCCAATTTCTCCAGCGTCGGCATCCTGATCGGCGGGCTGGTGGCCATCGCCCCGTCGCGGCGGACCGACATTCTGGAGCTGGCGCCGCGGGCGCTGATCTCCGGCACGCTGGCCACGCTGTCGACCGGCGCGGTGATCGGCGCCCTGCCGGGCGGGGTGTTCGGGCTTTAGTCGCCCCGTCTGGGAAACAGTTTCGAGCGCAGCCAGCCGAAGGTGGAATTGCCCTTCAGCGCCTGGCGGTAGGCCGCTTCCATGAATTTCGTCAGGCCGGGAACGTCGCCCAGCAGGTCCAGCCGCGTCTTCATCGGCGCCGCGGGGTCCAGCATTTTCACCACCTTCGCCGGGCAGCCGGCCACCACGGCCCAGGGCGGCACGTCCCTGACCACCACGGCGCGGGCGGCGGCGACGGCGTGATCGCCGATGGTCACGCCCTTGCCGACGAACACGCCATCGCCCAGCCAGACATTGTTTCCGATCCGCACCGGTTTCGCCGCCGGGGCGGGGTCGACGCGGTCGTAAAGCCCGTGCCAGTCGCAGTCGGTGATGGTGACGCGGGCCGCGAACAGGCAGGCGTCGCCAACCGTGATCTCCTCCGCCGCCATCAGCCGCACGCCGCCGGCCAGGAACACCGCGTCGCCCAGCGTGATGCGCCCCTGTTTCTCGTGCGGGGACCAGACGGTCAGCCGCACCGGCGCGTCGCGGCTGGCCACCATGTGCAGCGCCTTGCCGGCGGCGATGTTCGGCCCGAACACCTCGACATGCCAGGGGCGGACGATCTTGGCGTTCTCTCCCAGCGCCTCGAAATGCGGCGCCAGCCAGGTGCGCGCCCACCAGTTCTCGTACCGCTCCCACAGCGCGTGCATCCAGTAGGGTCGGTGGTCGCGGCGCATGCGAGGGAATCCTTTCCGGCGGGCGGCCATGCTATGCCAGCGCCGCCATGGGCGAAACGCTGGAAAGCCTGCTCCGCGACATCCGCGCCTGCCGGGCGTGCGAGGGACTCATTCCCGAACCGCGACCGGTGGTGCGCGCATCTGCGAAGGTAAGCCTTTTGATAACCGGACAGGCGCCGGGGGTGCGTGTTCACGACAGTGGAACACCATTTTCAGACCCTTCTGGGGACCGTTTAAGGGAATGGATGGGGGTGGATATGGAAACCTTCTACGACGAATCCCGCATCGCCATCGCCCCCATGGGTTTCTGCTTTCCGGGGCTGGACGCGAAAGGCGGCGACCGGCCGCCGCGGCGGGAATGCGCGCCCTTGTGGCGGGAGCGGCTTATTTCGCAGCTGCCGCATGTGAAATTGACATTGCTTGTAGGCACTTACGCCCAGCGCTGGCATCTGGGAGCGCGGGCGCAGCGTAACCTGACCGAGACAGTTCGCGCCTGGCGCGAGTATGGACCCCAATTCATTCCACTACCGCATCCGTCATGGCGCAATAACGCATGGTCACGTGCAAATCCGTGGTTTATGAGCGAAATTATTCCAATGTTGCAGCGCCGCATAAAAAATCTGCTCACCTGAGCGGCGGCATCTTCTTGTCTCGACCGGCCCGAGCGGCTATTCCCACGGCGCGAATTTTCCGCGCGAAATCCGCGCCTTCGAAGGACCGATCATGAGTGTTTTCGAACACCCGTCATTCGACAACCACGAGAAAGTCCTCTTCGCCACCGACGACGCCACCGGCCTTAAAGCCATAATCGGCGTGCACTCCACCGCCCGCGGTCCCGCCGTCGGCGGCTGCCGGTTCTGGAGTTACGAGAATTCCGAGGCGGCCCTGAACGACGCCCTGCGTCTCTCGCAGGGCATGAGCTACAAGAATGTCATGGCCGACTTGCCGATCGGCGGCGGCAAGAGCGTGATCATGAAACCGGCGGGGGCCTTCGACCGCGACGCCCTGTTCACCGCCTTCGGCCGCGCCGTCGACACGCTGGGCGGCGCCTACATCACCGCAGAGGACGTCGGGGTCAGCCCGGCCGACATGGTCAGCGTGCGCAAGTCGACGAAGTTCGTCACCGGCCTACCGGAGGGCGAGGCGGCGTCAGGGGACCCGTCGCCGGTCACGGCCGAGGGCGTGTTCCGCGGCATCAAGGTGAGCGCCGAGCGCGCCTTCGGGTCGCGGGACCTGTCCGGGAAGCGTATCGCCGTGCAGGGCGCCGCGGGTCATGTGGGCGCCTATCTGTGCCGCCACCTCTCCGAAGCGGGGGCGGAACTGATCATCACCGACATCAATGAGCCGGGCCTGTGCAAGCTGGAGGCCGAGCTGGGCGCGACGGTCGTGGCGCCAGACGCCATATACGATCAGCAGGCGGATATTTTCGCGCCTTGCGCGCTCGGTTCGATCATCAAGGCCGACACCATCGGCCGCCTGAAGGTGAAGGTGGTGGCGGGCGCGGCGAACAATCAGCTGGCCACCCGCGACATGGGCGCCGAACTGCAAAAGCGTGGCATCCTGTACGCGCCGGACTACGTCATCAACGCCGGCGGCATCATCAATGTGATGGGCGAGATTTCCGGCGATTTCGATCCGAAATGGGTGCAGGGCAAGCTGGACGGTCTGGAGAAGACCCTGGGCGAGATCCTGGACCGCGCCGAGAGCGAGGGACGCCCCTCCAATCTCGTCGCTGACGACATCGCTCGCGCCCGCCTTGAGAATGCCCGGGCGCAGAAGGCCGCCTGAGGCTTCCTAGATCGCCCCGTCCGCCACGACCCGCGCGAAGGCGGGGTCGATGGCGGCTGTCGCGCCGCTTCCCGGCTCCAGCGCCGCGGTCAGCGGCGCGCTGGCCCGCCACAGGCTGCCGTCCGCGGTCTCAATCGTCACCGCCGCCCAGGCGCCTTGCGGACGGCGGCTGACGACGCGGACGGAAACCCCGTCCCCGGTGTTCAGCCGGATCCCTTCCGGCCGGATCAGCGCCACGGCGTGACTGTCATCGCCGATGCCATCCGCGGGCAGATCCCCAAGCGGGGTAGGCATGAACCCCGTCTTCACAAGACCGCGGAAAGACTCGACATCACCGGTCAGGCGGGCGGCGATCTCGCAGGAAGGGCTCAGGTACACCGTGTCCGGCGGGCCGGACTGGATGATCCGTCCGGCGGCCATCAGGGCGAGGTCGTCGGCCACGGCCATCGCCTCCTCGGTGTCGTGTGTGACCACCAGTATGGCGGCGTTCGAGGCGCGCAGGGTTTTGAGCGCCTGTTCGCGCATCGAGGCCCGCAGGCGTCTGTCGAGGCCCGAGAACGGCTCGTCCATCAGCACGATATCCGGCCCGGGAGCGAGGGCGCGGGCCAGCGCCACGCGCTGCTGCTCGCCGCCCGACAGCTCATGCGGATAGGCGTGGGCGAGGGCGCCCATCTCCAGATCCGCCAGCAGCTTCAGCGCGTGTTCGCGCCGTTCCGGACGCGGCAGGGCGTTCAGGCCGAAGGCGACATTGTCCAGGGCCGTGAGGTGCGGGAACAGGGCGAAGTCCTGGAACACCACGCCGACGCGGCGTTTCTCCGGCGCGATGTGCTTGTCAGGGCCGCTCCACATCTCGCCAGCATGACGGATCTCGCCGCCGTCCAGCCGTTCCAGCCCGGCTATGGCGCGCAGCAGGGTGGACTTGCCGCTGCCCGATGGACCCAGAAGCACCGTCACTCGTCCACAATACAGGTCAAGATCCGCGCCGCGCAGGGCCGCCCTGTCGCCGTTGAACATGCGGCAGGCGCCGCGGACGGTCAGCACGGGCGCGGCGGTCATGACAACGTCCTTGCCACAGGTTCGCGGGCGATGCGCCGCGCCACCCAGATCATCGGACCCAGCGCCGCCAGCGCCAGCAGCACCGACGGCGCCGCCGCCTGTCCCAGGCGTTCGTCATGGGCGTAGTTGTGGGCGATCACGGCCAGGGTGTCGAAATTGAACGGGCGCAAGATCATAGTGGCGGGAAGTTCCTTGATCACCTCCACAAACACCAATAACGCCGCTGTCGCCACTCCGCCCGACACCAGCGGCCAGTGCACGCGCGCGCTGACCTCCGTCGGGCCTGCGCCCAGCGTCCGCGCCGCGCCGTCCAGCGCAGGGGTGACACGCTGCAGCGCGCTTTCGCACGGGCCGATAGCGGCGGCGGCGAAGCGGGACAGATAAGCGAATATCAGCGCGCCGATCCCGCCGGTCAACAGGATCGGGAAATGCGTGAAGCCTAACCCGGACCAGAGTTGGTCCAGCCAGCCCTGCATCGCAGCGAGAATCGCGATCACGCCGACGGCGGCCACCGCGCCGGGAGCGGCGTAGCCTAGTCCCGCGGCCCGCGCCGCGAACACCGCGAACGGCCTGCCAGACCGCAGGGCGTAGGCCGCGCCAAGCCCCAGCACGGCGGCGAGCACCGCCGCCAGGCCCGCCAGGGTGACGGAGTTCAGGAAGGCCTGGCCCAGCCCCTGCGCGACCGGCGCATGCAGGGCCAGCCAACCTAGGCGGGCGAGCGGTATGGCGAATCCCAGCAGCAGCGGCGTCACGCAAACGCCGATCGCGGCCAGCGCCAGCCAGCCCGTCAGGCGCACGCGGCGGGCCGGCCTGCGGCGGCCCGAGGCTGAAGAGGCGCGCGCCCGCCGGCGCTGCATGCGTTCCGCCCCGAACACCAACAGCACGATGAACACCAGCAGCAGGGCGAGACGCGCCGCGTCGGCCACCGATCCTGCGCCGCTCCACGCCCGCACCACGCCGGCGGTCAGCGTCGGCGCGCCGAGGTGCGCCACCGCGCCGTAATCAGCCAGCGCCTCCATCACCACCAGCGCCAGACCGGCGGCGATCGCCGGGCGCGCCAGCGGCAGGGCGGCGCGGCGGAAGGCGCTGACCGGGCCATGGCCCAGGGTGCGCGCGGCGTCATAGGCGTCGGCGGACTGGCCCGCGAAGGCGTCCCGCGCCAGCAGGTAGACATAGGGATAGAAGGTGAAACTGAATACGAAACCGGCCCCCACAGGGCCGCGCACCACCGGGACGAGGCTGGTCCACCCGTCCGCACTGGCCTCGCGCAGGAAACCCTGCACGGGTCCGGCGGTCTGGGTGATGTCCAGCCAGGCGTAGGCGGCGACATAGGCGGGAACCGCCAGTGGCAGCACCAGCGCCCACTCGAAGATCTTACGGCCGGGAAAGTCGCAGCGCGCGACGATCCAGGCCGAGACAGCGCCGCCCGCCCCTGCACAAGCCGCCGCCACCAGGGCGACGATCAGCGTGTTCCACAGATAGACGGGCAGGCGCGTGCCCGCGATGTGGGTGAGATAACCGCCGCTCCAGTCGCCAAAGGCGGCCACTGCCGCTACGGCGAACAGCGGCGTGGCGGCGATCAGCGCCGCCGCCGCCGCAAAAGGCGCGGGATCAAGGCCGGATAACCGGCCCCGCTCCCGCGCGGGAGCGGACGCAGTCAGGGCCATCCGGCGCGGTCGAATATGCGCTGCGCGGTTTCTGCGCGCTCGCCGAGGCGCGCGACGTTCATTTCATCCTCACGGAAGCCGCCCAGTGCGGCGAGCGGTTCATTGCTCCACGTTACGGTTTCGAGGACCGGGTATTCGCTGGTCAGCTCGGCGAAAGCGCGCTGGGCGTCCTCGGTGAAAAGGAAGGCGATGAAGGCGCGGGCGGCCTCCGGGTTCGGCGCGTTTGCGGCGACGCCGGCGCCGGAAATGTTCACATGGGTTCCCTCGCCATCCTGATCCGGGAAGATCAACCCCACTGATGCTGCGACGGCGCGATCCGCCGCTTCCGCCGAGTTGGCGAGGCGGGCCAGATAATAATGGTTCACCAGAGCGACGTCGCATTCACCGGCGGCGACGGCGCGGATCTGGTCGGTGTCGCCGCCCTGCGGCGGGCGGGCGAGATTGTTCGCCACCCCGCGCGCCCAGGCTTCGGCGGCCTCCTCGCCCATACGCTCGACCAACGCCGCCAGCAGCGACTGGTTATAGACGTTGGACGAGCTGCGGACGCACACCCGGCCGGCCCAACGCGGATCGGCGAGATCGGCGTAGTTGGCTATCTGCGATGCGTCGGCGCGCTCGCGGCTGTAGACGATCACCCGCGCACGCTTGGCGAAGCCGACCCAGTAACCATCGGTGTCGCGGAGATGCTCCGGAACGCCTGGTGCGATCACGCCGTAATGCTCCTGCGCGAACAGCCCCGCCGCCTGCGCCCGGTAAAGCCGTCCGGCGTCTACGGTGACGATGACATCCGCCGGGCTGCGCGCGCCATCGGCGCGGATACGCTCAATCATAAGATCGCCATCGGCTTCGATCAGATTGACGCGGATGCCCGTCGCCTCGGTGAAAGCTGCGTAGACATAGCGGTCGGAGTCGTAGTGGCGGGCGGAATAGACGTTGACCACGTCCGGACCGCCGCCCGGCTGACCACAGGCGGTTGCGGCCGCGGCGGCGAATGCGACCAGTATGGAAAGTGCGCGCGTGCGCATTGCTTTCTCCTGAAGAGACTAGGCTTGCGATGCCATTTTTGAGAACGCTTCGCAAGTGCAGTCGCCAGCGGCGTGCTGTCGCGCCTGTGCCGCAGAGGCGCGAGCAAACAGCAAATGGAAGGAGAGTGGTGGGCGATGCTGGGATTGAACCAGCGACCTCCTCGGTGTGAACGAGGCGCTCTCCCGCTGAGCTAATCGCCCGGGAATGAAGGGCGGTGCTATACGGGCCGCCCGCAGACCGGTCAAGCGTGCGGGCAGCGCCCTTTTCCGCCTGGTGCGGCGAGATGACGCACCGCCATGGTGTCGTCATAGTCGCCGCGCATATGTATCAGCCGTCCGGTTCAGGTTCCGCCTTGGCGGCGCCTGGCCGGTTTTCCGGGGGAGCGGACTGTAACGCGTACGGCTGAAGCCAAGCTTCGCCGGAACGGAGGCTTGTTGATGAATAACGATTTCTGCACGCCGGAGGGCGCACGCCGCCTGAAAGCCCGTATTGAGGCCTTCTGGGCCGAGCGCGGCTACAACGTGACGATCGATCTGGTGGATGCCGGCTTCATGCCGGCCATGCGTTCGGCCCGCACTGACGTGCGCTCGGACATGGTCAACGGCCTGCCCCGCCGTCCGGCCAACGACGCCGGGCCGGAGCGCCGCAGCGCCTAAGCGCCGCCGCGCCACAGCGCGACCAGCGCGCCGGGCAATTCCCTGAAGTCATCGAGAACCCTGTCGGCGCCCAGCGCGCCGGCGGGGGTTTCGCTGTATCCGTGCGTCAGCACCACGACGGGCGCCGCCGCCGCCTTCGCGGCCAGCACGTCGGGCGCCGAATCGCCCACCATCGCCATGCGCGCGGGCGCTTCGCCCCAGGCGGCGAGCAGATGCGCGGGATCGGGCTTTTTGGCCGGGGCGCGCTCCGGCCCCACCACCCGCTCGAACCGGTCGATCACGCGCAGTTCGGTCAGCAGCAGGTCGGCCAGCTCCGACGGCTTGTTGGTGCAGACTGACAGCCGCGCGCCGCCGGCGCGCAATTCATCCAGCGTTTCCAGGACGCCCGGGAACAGGCGGCTGTTGTCCGCGATGCCGCCGCGGTAGGCCTCGATAAAGCGGGCGACGAGGTCATCCGTCCGCGCCGCCTCCAGCACGCGGCCCTGCCGCGCATAGGCGCGCTCGATCAGCACCCGCGCACCGCGCCCCACCAGCATGCGCAGATCGGCCAGAGGCACGGGCGCGAGGCCGTCCGACGCCGTCGCGACGTTCAGCGCGCGGATAAGGTCCGGCGCGGTGTCGGCCAGCGTGCCGTCGAGATCGAAAGCGATGGCGGCGTTTCGGAAATATTCCGACATCAATCCTGACGTCCTTTAATCGCGCGCGGTGGTCGCGAATCCACGCGCTTTCGGCTATAGCGCCTTTCATATTCCGTGGCAGGGAGAATCGCAGACATGGCCAGCCCCCGCGCCGCCGTCATTCTCGCCGCCGGGCAGGGAACGCGGATGAAATCGGCTTTGCCGAAGCCGCTGCACAAGGTTGGCGGCAAGGCGATGCTGGACTGGAGCATTGATCTGGCGCGGGCGGCGGGCGTGGAGAGGGTGATCGTTATCCACGGTCCGCAGGGCGCGGAAGTCGCCGCCGCGGCGCAGGCCAGGGGATGCGAAACCGCCTTGCAGGACAAGGCGCTGGGCACCGCCCACGCCGTCGGCTGCGCGAAGCAGAAGCTGGCCGGGTATTCCGGCGAGTTGATCGTGCTCTACGCCGACACCCCCCTGATCCAAACCGATACAATCATCAATGTTTTCAAGGCTTTGGAGGGTGGCGCCGGCGTGGCGGTGCTGGGGTTCGAGGCCGCCGAGCCCGGCGGTTACGGCCGCCTTATCGTCAATGAAAACAACGAGTTGCAGCGCATCGTCGAGGCCGCCGACGCCAGCGCCGACGAAAAGGCCGTCCGCCTGGTCAATTCCGGGGTCCTGGCCGCGGATAGCGCGCTGCTTTTCCGCCTGATCGGAGCGGTGAAAAACGACAACGCAAAGGGCGAGTATTACCTGACCGACGTGGTGGCTCTGGCGCGGGCGGAGGGCGAAAAAGCCGTTGTCGTGCAAGGCGATGAGGCCGAGATGCTGGGCGTTAACGACCGCGCCGATCTCGCCCGCGCCGAGGCCGCCTTCCAGGCCCGCAAGCGCGAAGAAATCCTGCGCAATGGCGCGACGATGACCGCCCCCGAAACGGTGTTTTTCAGCCATGACACAAAGGTGTCGTCTGGGGTTACCTTCGAACCCTTCACAGTCATGCTTGAAGGGGTCTTCATTGGCGCTAACGCGCATATACGTTCATTTTCCCATCTCGAGGGCGCGACGATCGAGGCCGGCGCCGTGATCGGACCCTACGCCCGGCTGCGTCCCGGCGCCGAGATCGGACCCGGCGCCCGGGTGGGCAATTTCGTCGAGGTGAAGAAGGCGCGTCTTGGCGAAGGCGCCAAGGCGAACCATCTGAGTTATATCGGCGACGCCGAGGTCGGGCCGGGCGCCAATATCGGCGCGGGCACGATCACCTGCAATTACGACGGCTTCGACAAGCATGTCACGGTGATCGGCGCCGGCGCCTTCATCGGGTCGAACACGGCGCTGGTCGCCCCGGTGACGGTCGGCGCGGGGGCGATGACCGGGTCGGGCGCGACGATCACGCACGACGTGCCGGACGACGCGCTGGCCGTCGCCCGCGCGCCGCAGGTGAACAAGGACGGCTGGGCGAAGAAATTCCGCGCCCTGAAAGCCGCGAAGAAGACCGCGAAAAACAACAAGACCAAGGAGTAGGCCGATGAACGCCCCGGAACGCGCCCCCGTCAACCCGCTGGAGCGGTTGAAGGACAAGGGCCTGCTGAAAACCCAGAGCTTCATCGGCGGCGGCTGGGCGGCGGGCGGCGCGCGCTTCGCCGTCGCCAATCCGGCGACGCGGCAGGTGATCGCGGAGGTCGACGATGTCGGCGCCGCGGGCGCCAAGGCCGCCGTCGCCGCCGCGCACCAGGCGTTCCAGACCTGGCGCAAGACCAGCCCGTTCGAGCGCGCGAAAGTCCTGAAAGCCTGGCACGCGCTGATCATGGAGAACGTCCATGACCTGGCGGTGCTGGTCACGGCCGAGATGGGCAAGCCCTTCCGCGAGGCGCAGGGCGAGGTGGTCTATGGCGCCGGCTTCGTCGACTGGTCGGCGGAAGAGGCGAAACGCATTCACGGCGAAACCCTGCCCACCCCGTTTCCGGGTAGCCGCGGATGGACGATCCGCCAGCCGGTGGGCGTGGTCGCCTGCATCACGCCGTGGAATTTCCCGATGGCGATGGTGACGCGCAAATGCGCCCCGGCGCTGGCCGCCGGCTGCACCATGGTGCTGAAACCGGCGCCGGAAACGCCGCTGTCGGCGCTGGCGCTGGCCGAACTGGCGAAACGCGCCGGCGTGCCGGACGGGGTGTTCAACGTCGTCTGCGGCGAGGCGGAAGCCATCGGCCCGGTGCTCACCGGGTCGGACGAAGTGCGGATGATCGGCTTCACCGGCTCCACGGAAGTCGGCAAGATCCTGATGCGTCAGGCGGCGGACGGGGTGAAACGCGTGGCGCTGGAACTCGGCGGCAACGCGCCGTTCATCGTCATGGACGATGCGGATGTCGAGGCCGCGGCGGCGGGCGTGGTGGCGTCGAAATTCCGCGTTTCGGGCCAGACCTGCGTTTCCGCCAACCGCGTGATCGCGCAAGAAAAAGTGGCGGACAGGCTGGTCGAGGCGCTGGCCGAGAAGGTCAAGGCGCTGAAACCCGGCGATGGCTTCGCCGAAGGGGTCGACATCGGCCCGCTGATCCATGACGAGGCGGTGGCCCGCGTCGATGCGCTGGTGCGCGGCGCGAAGGACGCCGGGGCGAAAATCCTCGCCGGCGGCCGGCGGCTGGACGATCTCGGCGGCGCCTTCTACGCCCCGACGCTGGTCGAGGGCGGGGGCTATGACCTTGACCTGGCCTGTTTCGAGATTTTCGGCCCCGTCGCCTCGGTCTACCGGGCCAGGGACGAGGCGGAGATCATCGCCCGCGCCAATGACACGCCCTATGGCCTCGCCGCCTATGTCTACACGCAGGACATCGGCCGCGTGCACCGGCTTTCAGAGGCGCTGGACTTCGGCATGGTCGGCGTCAACGCGCCGATGGTCGGCTCTCCCTCCACGCCGTTCGGCGGCGTGAAACAGTCCGGCATCGGGCGCGAGGGCGGCAAATGGGGCGTCGAGGAATTCACCGAGCTGAAATACGTGCTGCTCGGCGGGGTGGAGGGGTGATCGCCCCGGCGCGGGAGCGCGCGGCGTGAGCGCCGCCGCCCAGAAGGCGCGCGCCGCCGCCGCGGCGCTGGACTATGTCGAAACCGGGATGACGCTGGGGCTCGGCTCCGGCTCCACGGCGGAAATTTTCGTCCGCCTGCTGGGCCAGCGGGTCAAACAGGGCCTCGCCGTCCGGGGCATCCCCACCTCGCAGGCCACGGCCGATCTGGCGGCGGCCGAGGGCGTGCCGCTGATGCCGGTGGAGCAGGCCGATCGCATTCACCTGACCATCGACGGCGCCGACGAGGTCGACGGCCGTTTCCGCCTTATCAAGGGCGGCGGGGGGTGCCTGCTGCGTGAAAAGATCATCGCCCACGCGTCCGACCGCATGGTGGTGGTGGTGGACGAGACCAAGCTGGTCGGGCGCCTCGGCGCCTTTCCGCTGCCGGTGGAGGTGGATCCGTTCGGCTTCACCATCACCGCCAAGAAGGTGTTCGACGCCCTGCGCGCCGCGGGCGTCAAGCGCCCGGACGTGACCCTGCGCCGCCAGGGCGACGGCCCGGCCCCGTTCGTCACCGACGGCGGGCATTACATTCTCGATTGCGCCTGCGGCGAACTGCCCGATCCCGAAGCCGCCGACCGGCATCTGAAAGCCATCCCCGGCATGGTCGAACACGGCCTGTTCCTCGGCCTCGCCCGCACCGTCATCGTCGGCGAAGACCACGGCGTGAAGGTGATGGAGCTTTAGGGGGAGGGGACGGCTGACGTTCACGCTTTGATCTCAGAGCGTTTCGCGCTATAGATTCCCGGTTGAGTCGTTGATGCTGGTTTGCGGTATCGGCCAGATGGCTGCGTCGATCAGCATCGGCACAAGCGGAGCTTGGAGCTTCGCTTGGCGGGTTGAAGGTGTCGCAGGTAATAACCGGTCACCCGAACCCGGATGCAGCACCGTAGCCGGGGAAGAGCTTTGCCCATAGGCCCCACAGCTACGAAATCATCTGATAAGGAATCCAAGCACGACCTTTATAAGCGTGTGCGTTCGATCGACGTGCTATTGGGTGCATGGCAAACCATACGCAGCAATGGCGAAACTTCGAGAAGCAGGAAAACACGCGAGGAGACGCGAAAATTTGGAGCGGAGTTACCAAAGAAGATTAATCAAATACAGCGACGACTTCGCAACCCTCCTTATCAGTTTGCGCAACAATACGGGGCTACGCCAGTAAAAAGAAAAGGGTCTGGAAAACGCCCTCTTGTTATCGCGCCAATCGAAGATCGCATTGTTCAAAGAGCGATATTAGATGCTTTACATGAGATGCGCAGCAACAAAGCTATACAAAGTATTTTTGAAACCCCAGGATCTATTGGCGGGATTAGAGGGCGCGGAGTTGATAATGCAATAAAAATAATTCAAAAAGCTCATGAGGAAGATAGAGCAAAATATGTTGCAGGGTCGGACATTGCTGGGTTTTTTACAAAAATAAATCAACGCAGGGTGTGTGCATTTATTTCAAATAATATACATGATGCTAAATTTTGCCACCTTTTTGAAAGCGCGTTACGCGTTGATTTAGAAAATGCTGATCTATTGAGCCATGAAGATGCGGCCTTGTTTCCATCTGGAGACATGGGTGTGGCACAGGGGTGCCCGTTATCGGCGCTTGCAGGCAATATAGAGCTTGGTGAGTTTGATCAGAAAATGAGCAAGGGAGATGTAATATGCATTAGATACATTGATGATTTCATTATAATTGGAAAATCTGAATCAGTAGTATCAAAATCTATGGATAAAGCAAAAAATTTACTATTAGAGCTTGGAATGAATGTATATGCTCCGGGCGACGGAACTGGTAAGGCGTTTTCGGGGCCAATTGAGGATGGGTACGAGTTTTTAGGGTATCAAGTTATACCTGATTTTTACCCACCATCTGAAACGAATATAGTAAAATTACTGGATTCTGTTAAGAGTGAATATGGTAAAGGTCGGAATAATATACTTCGTTTTTTGAAAAAAGGTGGGAAACCCCCAATTCAACTTTATGCACAGACATTCGTTGCGGTTGATCAATTGGTGCGTGCATGGGCAGGATCGTTTAAAGCCTCGAAGTGCACTAAAACGGCGCTGTATATAGATGGTGAAATAAATAAGCTAACAAGTCATTTTATAAGTTTTTATATGCAAAAAACAAAAAATATTACGACAAGTAAAAAGAGAGAGGTTTTGGGTATTGGACTTGTTTCAAATCTTTTCTCGTGACTGTCTATAATAATTGCTCGCTGCTCCCCGGCCGACCCCCGGAAGGCGCGCCATTGACGCGCCCACCCTCCCCCGGCGCGGGGAGGGTCACGAAGGGCGGCGGAGCCGTCCCGAGTGGGGTGGGGGGTGAGTGGCGCGGTCCTGAAATTCCGCCCACCCCGGCCCTCCGGGCTGGCGCCCGCAGGCCCGACCCTCCCCACGCCGGGGGAGGGTGGGAAGCTTTTTTGAGGGCTGGGCGCTGAACAGCGCCTTCTGGACTCCCTCGTCCTTCGTGGCTCTGCGCCTTCGGCGCATCGCACCTCAGGATGAGGGATAAGCTGAATCAACAAACCCCCTCATCCTGAGGAGTCCCGGCCGCCAGGCCGGGCCACGAAGGACGAGGGGGCCAGAGCGCGCATCGGTGATGCGCCCCGCCTTTCCCCGCATTGAGAGAGGGTAAGCGGCTGCGCCGGCAGCGATGGCGGCCAAACTTATCCCCACCCCTTCAAACGGCCGTATAATGGCGGTCTGGCCAGGTTGCGCAGGCGGCGTTTGACGGCGGCGGGGCGAGGCCCCAATTAAGCCGCTCAGACACCGGCGCCCAGCGCCGCCGGCCGCCGCGAGGGGACATGCGCCATGCCGCAATACGACTATGACCTGTTCGTGATCGGCGCCGGTTCCGGCGGCGTGCGGGCCGCGCGGCTGGCCGCGCAGGCGGGCGCGCGCGTCGCGGTGGCCGAGGACGACCGCGCCGGGGGCACCTGCGTGGTGCGCGGCTGCATCCCGAAGAAATATTTCGTCTACGCCGCCGAGTTCGCCAAGAGCTTCGCCGAGGCGGCGCATTACGGCTGGCGGCTGTCGTCCGCGCCGCAATTCGACTGGCCCACCCTGCGCGACGCCGTGCAGGCCGAGGTGACGCGCCTGTCCGGCATTTATGAAAGCGTGCTGGCGAACGCCGGGGCGGAGCTGATTTCCGAGCGCGCGTCGTTTGTGGACGCGCATACGCTGCGGCTGGCGCCGTCCGGGCGCACGGTGACGGCCAAACACGTCCTGATCGCCACGGGCGGAACGCCGTGGACGCCGGATGATTTGCCGGGGCGGGAGCTGGCCCTGGTCTCCGACGACGCCTTCCTGTTCGACCGCCTGCCGGCGCGGCTGGTGATCGCCGGGGGCGGCTATATCGCCTGCGAGTTCGCGCAGGTGTTCGCCGGTCTCGGCGTGCAGGTGACGCAGGTGTATCGCGGCGACACGGTGCTGCGCGGCTTCGACGATGACATCCGCGCCGCGGCGCAGCAGGCGATTATCGAGTCCGGCGTGCGCCTGATCACCGGAACGGTGTTCGAGCGCATAGAGGGAACCGCGGACGGCGGCCGCCGGGTGAGGCTGAAAAACGGCGAGGTTCTTGAGGCCGACGCGGTGCTGATGGCCGTGGGGCGGCGGCCCAATGTCTCCGGCCTGGGGCTGGCGGCGGCGGGCGTGGACCAGACCCCCGGCGGCGCGGTGAAGGTGGACGCGTATTCGCGGACATCGGCGCCGCATATCTACGCCGTCGGCGACGTGACCGACCGGGTGAACCTGACCCCGGTGGCGATCCGCGAGGCGATGGCGTTCGTGGAGACGGTGTTCGGCGCCGCGCCCGCCGCCTTCGACCACGCCGATGTCGCCAGCGCCGTGTTCACCCAGCCGCCGGTCGGCGCCGTGGGCCTGACCGAGGCCGAGGCGCGGGAAAGGTACGGCGCGGTTGACATCTACAAGACCAGCTTCCGCCCCATGAAGGGCGTGCTGGCGCAATCGCCGCAGCGCAGCGTGATGAAGCTGGTGGTGAAGCCTGACGACGGCCGCGTGCTGGGCGTGCATGTTTTCGGCCCCGACGCGCCGGAGATGATCCAGCTCGCCGCCATCGCCGTGAAGGCGGGTCTCACCAAGGGACAATTCGACGCGGCATGCGCCGTGCACCCGACAGCGGCCGAAGAACTGGTTACAATGCGCGATAAATGGACGCCGCCGGAGATGAAGGCCGCCGAATGAGCCTGAACAAGCCCGCCCCCTGGTCGCCCGCAAGCTGGCGCGGCAGACCCGCCCTGCAACTGCCGGATTATCCCGATCCGGCGGCGCTGGCGCGCGTCGAGGAGGAGCTGGCCGGGCGCCCGCCGCTGGTGTTCGCCGGCGAGGCGCGGCGGCTGAAGCGCCAGCTGGCCGAGGTGGCGGCCGGGCGCTCCTTCCTGCTGCAGGGGGGCGACTGCGCCGAGAGCTTCAAGGAATTCTCCGCCGACAATGTGCGCGACACCTTCCGCGTGCTGCTGCAGATGGCGGTGGTGCTGACCTTCGCCGCCTCCAAGCCGGTGGTGAAGGTGGGCCGCATCGCCGGCCAGTTCGCCAAGCCGCGCTCGGCCGATATCGAGACGCGGGGCGAGGTGTCCCTGCCCAGCTATCGCGGCGATTCCATCAACGGCATGGAGTTCGACATCGCCGCCCGCACGCCGGATCCGCAGCGGCTGGTGCGCGCCTATGACCAGGCGGCCTCGGCGCTGAACCTGCTGCGCGCCTTCGCGTCGGGCGGTTTCGCGGACCTGCACAATGTCCACCAGTGGACGCTGGAGTCGATCAAGGACAGCCCGGCGGCCGAACGCTACGCCGCGACGGCGGAGCGGATTTCAGAGGCGCTGGCCTTCATGCGCGCCTGCGGGGTGACGCCCGACGCCGCCCCCAGCCTGCAGGGGGTGGACTTCTACACCAGCCACGAGGCGCTGCACCTGCCCTTCGAACAGGCGCTGACCCGGCGCGATTCCGCCACCGGCGGCTGGTACGCCACCTCGGCGCACATGGTGTGGATCGGCGAGCGCACGCGGCAACTGGACGGCGCCCATGTCGAGTTCGCGCGCGGCGTGGCCAACCCGGTCGGTCTCAAGTGCGGCCCGGCGATGGCGCCCGACGAACTGCTGCGCCTGATCGACGCGCTGAACCCGGCCAACGAGCCGGGGCGGCTGGTGCTGATCGCGCGCATGGGGGCGGACAGGGTGGGCGAGCGCCTGCCGGCGCTGGCCCGCGCCGTGACGCGCGAGGGCAAGGCCGTGGTCTGGTCGTCGGACCCCATGCACGGCAACACCATGAAGGCCGGCAATGGCTACAAGACGCGCGATTTCGACCGCATCCTGAAGGAGCTGGAAGGCTTCATGGGCGCGCTGCGCGCCGAGGGCGCCTATCCCGGCGGCGTGCATTTCGAGATGACCGGCCGTGACGTGACCGAATGCGTCGGCGGCGCCCATGCGGTGACCGAGGCCGACCTGTCGTCGCGCTATCACACCCATTGCGACCCGCGCCTGAACGCCAGCCAGGCGCTGGACATGGCCTTCCGCATCGCCGAGGCGCTGAAAGCCGCCCGCAAGGGCGCCGAAGCGGCGGCGTAGATTCGCCCTACAGCACGTCCAGCATGCTCGCCACCAGCGGGTGGCGGACGATGTCGGTCTGGTCGAGGCGGATCACCGCGATGTCCGGCACGGTCTCCAGCCGTTCCGAAATGGCGCTGAGGCCCGACAGTTCGGGCAGCAGGTCAGTCTGCGCCGGGTCGCCGGTGACCACCATGGTCGAATGCCAGCCGAGACGGGTCAGCAGCATCTTCAACTGGCCATAGGTGCAGTTCTGGGCCTCGTCGACGACGACGAAGGCGTTGTTCAGCGTGCGCCCGCGCATGTATCCGATGGGGGCGATCTCGATCAGCCCCTCGGCCATGTAGGCCTTCAGCTTCTTGGGGCTGAGCCGGTCCGACAGCGCGTCGTAGAGCGGGCGCAGATAGGGGGCGAGCTTTTCCTCCATCGCGCCGGGCAGGAAGCCGATGCTCTCGCCCGCTTCCACCGCCGGGCGCGACAGCACGATGCGGCTGACCGCGCCCTTCTCCAGCGCCTCGACCGCCTTGGCGACGGCCAGATAGGTCTTGCCGGTGCCGGCCGGGCCGAGGGCGAGCACGAGATTATGGGCGTCGATGGCGCCCATCAGCTTCGCCTGCCCGTCGGAGCGCGGTTTGACGTTTTTGACAAAGCTCTGGTCGCGCATGGGCTCGCGCGCGTCGGGGCTCCAGCCCGCGCCGGGGAACAGGGCTCTGACCTTCTGCTCCTCGTCGCGGTAGTGAGCGGCGTTGAACTCGCCGACGCTGTGACGGCGCTTCGCGGCGCGTTTGCCCATGTTCAGACCCTCCGTTGGCTGTGAGAACGAAAAACCCCCCGGCGGTCGCGCGGGGGGTGGTTCAGGCTCGGCTGTCGGCTCGATCCGGCGCGCGCGCTGCTGCGCTCTGCGCCTGATCCGGGGCTTGCTGCGTGTGCGTCTCGCACGGGGCTCGCCGCCTCCTTCGCCAACGCCGCGATGCGAGGGGCCGAAGCCTTCGAATCGCGTCACCAGCATCAGTGTATGTGGTGAAGAAAGTCTTGCGAGCGGCTTTGCAGAAGCGTCACGCACATGCTTGTCTGCCGTGGCCGGAGGGACACGCCATGCCGCTTTACGAACTGGACGGACACGCGCCGCAAACGCCGGGCGAGGGGGGATACTGGGTCGCGCCGGGCGCGCATGTGATGGGCCGGGTGATCCTGCGCAGGAACGCCAGCGTCTGGTATGGCGCCGTCATCCGCGGCGACATCGACACCATAGAGATCGGCGAGGATTCGAACGTGCAGGACGGATCGGTCCTGCATACCGACCACGGCTTTCCGATGACCATCGGGCGCGGCGTGACCATCGGCCATCAGGCGATGCTGCACGGCTGCACGGTGGGCGATTATTCGCTGATCGGCATCAAGGCGACGGTGCTGAACGGCGCGAAGATCGGCCGGGGCTGCATCATCGGCGCCCATGCGCTGATCACCGAGGGCAAGGAGATTCCGGACCATTCGATGGTCGTCGGCGCGCCGGGCCGCGTGATCAAGACGCTGGAGCCGGAGATGATCGAGCTGCTGAAGGCGTCCGCCGAACACTATGTCGGGAATTTCAAACGCCACGCGGCGGGGCTGAAGGCGGTCGGGTGAGCCGGGCTTCTGGACCCCTCGTCCTTCGTGGCTCGCCGCTTGTGGCGGCGCGCACCTCAGGATGAGGGTGTTTGTTGATTCAATACCCTACCCCCTCATCCTGAGGAGTCCCGGCCGCTAGGCCGGGCCACGAAGGACGAGGGAATCCAGAGGGGTGATCCGCGCAGAGGGTGAAGGAAAGGGCGTCTAAAGCGCCTTGCCCCACAGGGCGCGCAGCGTCGCGTCGGCCTCACCGCCGAGGTTGAACCAGGCCGACTGGTCGCGGCTGGCGTCGATCACCATCAGGCGGTCGTCGCGGTCCAGCAGATGGCTCAGTTCGTTGCGCAGTTCTGAGGCGCTGGCGACGCCGCGCAGCAGCCAGACACCGGCGAACACCCGTTCGGCGTCGCCGAAATAGGACAGGGCGCGCTCGAATGCGGACAGGTCGCCGCCGGCGCTGTCGACGAAAATCACGAAATTCGCCGCCGGTCCCTGCGGCTCCGGTCGCGCACCGGGGCCGCGCCGGGCCTCCTCCAGCCAGGCCTGCAGCGCCTCGCAATCCCCGGCCGGCGCCCAGCCGTGTTCGCGGTGCGGGCTGACCAGCGAATGCGCGGCCACGCGGCCTTCGCCGATATAGGCGCGCATCTGGGCGGGCGTGTAGGGGCCGTAGACACGGCCATCCACCTTCACGTGCCAGGATGAGGCGGATGCGTCATCGCGGGGCATGGCGAACTCTTTATGTCGCATAAACAGGGTCATCTCACCCGCATGGGGCAAGTTCCGGACCACGAAACGGCATTATAGGGCGCGAGTGCGGCGAGACCATGACGGGCCGCAGCGCGCGGCGCCGCGGCAGGCCGTCAGGCGGCGCTCTGGTTCGTCTCCGGCGGGTCGAAATGCACCGCGAAGCCGTTTTCGAGAATCCGCGCCACCGTGCCGGTCATTTCACCCACCTGCACCCGTTCGCCGACGCGCGGACGCTCCAGGCAGGCGAAGGCGGCGCCGGTGATCGACACGTCGATCACGTCGGCCTTGATCACCACGCCATCGCGAAGACGGATGGCGGCGCGTCCCCGGCCGGGACGGCGCGGGGCGATGCGGTCCTCCTCCAGTCCCAGACGGGCCATGTTGTATTTCCAGGTGATGGCGTCGGCCAGCTTGTCGCGCTTGCGCTGCGGGGCGTTGAAGCTGACGGTTATCCAGTTGCCGCCGGACCGGCGCACCTCGCCCTCGATCCGGCCGAGACCCTCCAGCATCAGCACCACGCGCGTTCCCGCAACGGGCGGCGTTTTCGCCAGCAGCTTGGCGCCGCCGGGCGAGACATCAATCAGCTTGCAGCGCTGCTCGCCGCCGGCCGGTTCGAACATCCTCCCGGGCAGCGACAGGGGCACGCGCCGCCAGCGGCGGCGGTCCTCGGCCCCGCGCGCGGCGATGCGGATCTTGCGTTTGTCCAGACGGCCCGGTTCTTCGCTCATGCCCCGGCATGCTCCTCAACCGGGGGAGTCTGACGCGCTCTGGTTAAGAAATGGCTTGCGCTATGTGCAGGGTCTGTCGCTAGCGGTCGTTGGCGAAATCGTCCAGGTTCACGGGCGCATAAGGGGCGGGGACGGCCTTGCCAGGCTGGCGCAGCGCCGGCCGCGCCACGCACAGACGCTGGCGCACCAGAGGCCGGCCGCGCAGGGCGTCAAGACTGGTCACGGGCTGATAGAGACAAAGCAGACGGTCGGCGCGTCCGTCCGCCCCGCGCAGCGGCAGGAAAGCGACTTCGGCCGGCAGGGGCTGGCCGTCCAGCGTGAAGGCCTCGATCATCGCCGAGGCTGGCGCGGCGGCGGCATGCGCCCCTTCCAGCAGCGCCCTTACATGGTCGCGGTCATAGCCGGACCACAGGCTCAGGAAGTTCTGGTCGCGGAACTCGCGCCGGTAGAGCGCGCAAACTCCGGTGCCAGCCAGGCTGAACACATGATGGTCGGCGTCGACCCGGCGCAGGATGAACAGATTGCGCAGCATCGCCGACAGGTCGCGCGGGGTGATGTCGCCGCGCGCCGGGGCGGGCGCCGCGCCGCGGCGCGATTCCCAATAGGCCAGCAATGTCCGTGTGTTGGCGTGAATCATGATGTGCCCAGACCTCTTGCGTCCCGCAACGGGGCGTTGCGGCGCCCGGATCGCGTTCGACGGACGGCGCGGCTTCAAGTTCGGGGCCATTCGCCCGCCGGGCGAGGCGCGCCCCGGACTGAAACAATCAGACGGGGAAAAACGGCCCGCGCCTTGCACCGTCAGGGTCAGAATCGAAGGAGAGACATCATGCGCGTCTCAACCCGGAACGTTTTGATGGCGTCGGCGGCCCTGGCGCTGTCGTTCGCGACCCCCGCCTTCGCGCCCGCGGCGCTGGCCGGCGGCGGACAGCATGGCGGCGGGGGCGGCGGCCATGGCGGTTGCACCCACAGCTGCGGCGGCGGCGGCCATTACGGACGCACCCCGCGCATCACCATTCACGGGCCGCGCATCAATGTCGGCGTCAACGTCAACACCAATGTCAATGTCAATGTGAACGCCTCGGCCGTGGCCAACGCCAGCGCCGGGGCGGGGGCGGGCGCGCGCGCCGGCAGCGGCTCCACGGCCATCGCCATCGCTGGCGGCGGCGGGGGTTCGTTCGGCGCGCCGCCGGCGGCGACGATGATCTCCGGCCTCGATGTCGCGGGCATCGCCGCCTACGAACTGGTCGAGGAAGAGCGCAGCCGCTGGATCGAGGAATGGCGCGTCATCCGCGCCGTGTGCGTCGACGACCGCGGCAGCCCGCATCCCGCCTCGCGCCCCGACCCCAACGAGCGGGTGGACGCGCATTTCGACGGCGAGATCTTCCGCTGCATGGCCGGCACCTACATGCAGGCGACCATCGGCTGGCGCGAGGACGGCCGCGACCGCTGGGACGACGCCTGGACCATCGTATGCCAGCGCGGCGAGGCCCTGCGCCACGGCGCCGGCGGCCGCGTCTACTGCGCGCAGGAGACCGCCCAGCGCAACTGCAATGAACGCTCGCTGCTGCGGCTCTACGGTCCCGGCCTGCGCCTGGTGCATCTGCGGCGCGAGGAGCGCTACACCGAAACCGTTCGCCGCCGCACCGAATACCGCGAAACCCGCACGCTCACCCTGATGCTGGACGGCGGCGTCGGCGGCTATCGCTGACGCCGGTCCGGCCGCCGGCCGCAAGGCTGGACGGCGGCGTCGCCGGCTCCCGCCGAACCGGACGCCCGCCCGAAGGCGCAAAGCCCCGGCCCGCCGCCGGGGCTTTGTGTGTCTGGGAAACGACGGTGCGCCGCCTTCATGCCTGTCCGTTGCTGTGGCCCAGGCGGAACAGCCACAGGAAAAACCCGCACAACAGCGCCAGAACCGCCAGGGTCGCCGCCAGCGTCCAGCCGGTCACGCCTTCCTTCACCAGCGTCCAGACAAGCTGCGCGACGCACAGGGTGGAGACGATCAGCAGCGTCGAGGCGCGGGGCAGGCGGTTGACGATCACAACCCCGAACGGCGCGCCCACGGCCACCACGGGCGCTGCGGCGAGCCAGTTGTGGAGCACCGCCGGGTCGATGGCGTAGACGGCGGGATTGACCTGGCCCAGGGCGATGTTGGAGGCGATGCCCACCAGCGAGGTGAAGGCCATCAGGATTACCGATGTGGGAATCGCGATCTTCAGGTCGGCCCGGTAGAACAGCACCATGGCGGTGTAGATCATCATGTCGATGCCGACGCCGGTCAGCGCCGCCACCACGCCTCCGGACAGCCCGATGGCGTAGCCGATGGGCGCGTCCAGCCGGTCATGCGGCTTGCGTGGCCCTTCGGGCGAGACGATCTCGCGCAGTTTCAGCCAGTGAATGATCCCGAAGCTGCCCCAGGTGATGGCGAACAGCAGCTTCACAGCCAGGTCCGGCGCGTGCGGGGCAACGAACGCCGCTCCCAGCGGCGTGCCGATCAGCGCCCCGATCAGCGCCGGGCGCAGCAGCGCCCAGTCGATCTTCCGCCGCGCGGCAAGGATGTAGATGCTGGCTGAAACCATGCCGACGGACTGCACGGCGAGGCCGAAATTCCGCCCCAGCGTCGCCGGCTGGTCGAACAGCAGCACCAGGACCGGGAAACCCACCGTGCCGCCGCCCATCGGCGTGGATCCGGCGAAATAGGACCCCGCCGCCATCGCCGCGGCGATCGGCCAGTGCGCCTGAACCGTCTCCCACCAGCCGCCGCCGAGGACAATGGCCAGCCAGAGCGAATAGAACAGCGCCAGCCACGCGAAGAAAGGCCAGACGCGCAAGACCGGATGCGCGCCTTGCGCGCGCCGCGCCGCAATCATGTCAGACATGGGTGTTGGCGCCCCCGCCGCCGCTCCGCCGCAGGGGAACATGCCCGGCGCCGGGCCGGAATGTCCACTGGCAGGCGCGGTTGCGCGCGCCTGCCCGGGATTCACGATCCGTGTAGACTCTTACTGACCCGGCCGGCGCGCCACGAAGCTGGCCGAATTGCCGACGGCGGTGGCCGAACCGATGATCGAGCCGCCGTTCATCCGCGCCGTGGTGGTGGCGCTGACCGGACCGGAATTGGTCTGGTTGACGAAGGCGTTGGTGTTCACCGGGCATTCGGCGCAGACATAGCCGGTCTGGGCGTTGCCATAGGCCGTCGCCGACAGGATCGCCTCGCCGCCGGTGCCGGTCTCCAGCCGCGCCGTGGCGCTGACCGGGCCTTCGTTGACCTGGCCGACGCCCATATAGATGTCGGCGCCGATATTGTTCAGCATCGCGGAATTGCCGATCGCCTCGGCGGAGACGACGATGTCCTTGTCGTCGCTTTCGCCGCTCCACACGTCGGTGACGGCGGTGACCGCGCCGGTGTTGGTCTGCACGCCCTGCATGTGGGCGTAGCCCCACTCATTGTCGATGGTGGCGAGATTGCCGGTCGCTTGGCTGGCGTAGAGGCCGGACATGGCGCCGCCGCCGGCCTCGACCACGGTGGTGGCGGTGATGGCGCCGCGATTGGTCTGCTCCAGCATCATGTGGATGTCGCTCTCGGCGCCCGTGGCGGTGGCGGAGTTGCCCGCGGCCGCGGCGGCGACGGTGGCGTTCCAGGCCAGGCCGCCATCGGGGGCCAGCGCCATCGCCGTGGCGCTGACGTCGGCGCCGGAATCTTGGCGCAGCTCAAGCGCCGCCCAGCCTTCGCGGCTGTCGACCTCGACGGCGTTGGCGGCGGCGCTGGCGGCGGTGATCGACATCAGCGCGTAGCTGTCGACGCGCAGCAGCGCCATGGCGTCGACGGTGGAGCCGTCGGCGGCGGTCTGGCCGGCGCGCAGCGACAGGTCGCCCCCGGCGCCCGCCGTCAGGCTGTTGCCGAACGCTTCGGCGCTGGTGATCACCATGCCGTCGGCGGAATGGACATGCGTTTCGGCGCGTGCGGAGACGGCGCCGGAGAATTCCTGTTCGCTGTCAGCGACGTGATCGCCGCCGGCCAGCTCCATGGCGAAGGCGTTGGCCATGGCCGACGCCCCCAGCAGCACGGAATCGATCTGCTCAGCCTCAACCGACGCCTCGGCGGAAACCGCCGCGTTCAGCGCCGACTGACGGTTCTCGACCTCAGTCGTATCGTCCGCGAAGGACGCCGCGCAGATCACGGTCGCGGCTGTCATGGCCGCGATTGGCGTTTTGACGGGCCTGAACATTGGTGGGCTCCAGTCCTGCGTTGGCAGCGGCGGCGACATTGACGCCGCCGGTGCGATTGGTGGGGCCGCCCAGCGGGTCGTTGAAGCGGCAGGCGGCGGCTGGCGCGACGCCGTAGAGATTGGCGCTGAATTCCAGCACTGCGCGTTCGATCACCGAGCGTACGGCCAGCTGCACCGGCTCCAGCGAGCGGCCGCCGGCGGACAGGTCGACCACCGCATCGCCGAAGAAGGCGAACACGCCGGCGCTGATCTCGCGGCCGATGATCTGCTTCTGGTAGGAGATGACGTCGACCACCTCCATGGTGCGGCTGTTCACCAGCCGCAGGTCGACTCCGACATTCATCACGTACAGGCGCATGTTGAACAGGCCGGACGGGCTGGAGTCGACGCGGTCGCCGGCGAAGGCGTCCAGGCCTTGCGAGCGGATGTTGTAGTTCAGCTCGGTGATGCCGCCGATCAGGTGGAAATCGGACCCGGGGATGGAGCCGGCGTAGATCTGGCGGAAGCCGGCTTCCTCGGCCTCATCGCCGATCAGGCGGTTGTTGGCGTAGCGCATCTCCAGCTCCGACACCGAGGTGTCGAACCGCTCCACCAGGTTCACGCCGGCCTTGGCGAAGGCGCTCATCGCCATCAGCGAGGCGCCCTGGGTGACGCGAGCGCCGCCTTCGGGCGCCACGGTTCCGGTGTAGTCGGCGATGCGGCCGACGGCGATGCGCGGCGGCGTGCGGCCCTGGCTGCGCGCGTAATTGCCGAGGCAGACCAGCGCGTCGGTATAGGGCGTCGGGTTCGCCGTCACTGGCGATCCGCCGATCGGACGCGCGTAATTACCGTCGCTGCGCGGCGTTTGCGACACGGCGCAGCCGGCCATGGCGAGCGCGGCGGCGGCGGCGGCGAGAAGGCGGCTGGTTTTGCGCATCTCAGTCATTTCCGTTGGCGTTGGCGCCGGCGCCGCCGGCGGTGGCGGTGACAGTGCCGTTGTTGGTCTGGGTGGAGTTGACCACCACCGTGTTCCAGTTGCCCTGCACGACCACGTTCAGCTGGTTGCCGATCGCGGTGGCGCTGTTGCTGTTGAAGGCGCCGTTCTGGCTGTTGTGACTGGCGCCGACGCCGCTCATCTGCGCCTGCACGCCGGATCCGGTCTGGATGACGCCGTTCAGCACCACGCGGTTGTTGTTCGCGTCGCGGGTGCCGGCGCGGTAGGGCTGGCTCTGATCGCCCGGCTGCGTGCCCCAGGGACGTTCGAAATCGCCGGCGTTCTGGGCGGCGGCCGGCGCGCCCGTCAGGGCGGCGGCGGCGACGGCGGGAAGAAGGGCTTTCAAGCGCAGCGTCATCATCCTAATCCTTCTGCCTGAACAAGGCTTCGGGTCTCCGGCTGCAACGGCCATGCCAGCGGGGGAACTGCGCGAAAGCCTTTCCCCTGCTGGGGGAAACGGGCGCCGCAGGCAGTGGTGACCGGGAATGCGCCACCGGCGCGAATGGAGATTCGCCCATGACCGTGCCAAGCCGGGACGATTCTCAACCGCCGGGGGATTTCCGCCCGCCGCGGCAGCCGGTGTTCAACGCGCCGCCGGCGGTGCTGTGCCTGGCCGGGCTGATCGCGCTGGCCTATGCGGGCGAGCAGTTCCTGGTTCCCGTGCGCGCGATCCTGGTTCCGGCCGGGGCGCTGGTCACCGGCGGCGCGGCGGACTGGGAAAGCCCGCTGGGCGCATGGTCGCCCTGGCTTCTGCACGTATTCCTGCACGGCGGGCTGCTGCACCTGACGCTGAACGTGTTCGCGCTGACCGGTTTCGGCGCCGCGGCGGCGCGACCGTTCGGCCCCGGGCTGATGGGCGCGTTCGGTTTCACCGCCTTCTTTTTCGCGTGCGCGGCGCTGGGCGCGGCGGGACACGCGCTGACGCATCTGAACGAACCCACGGTCATGGTCGGCGCCTCCACCGCCATTTCCGGCTGCGTCGCGGCGGCGGGCTGGGCGATGGGCGGCTGGCGCGGC
>JAHCJP010000005.1:117500-169891 GCA_026126205.1 Maricaulaceae bacterium
CGCTGCGCTAACTTTGGAGGCAGGCGGCCACGGTAGGGTCAGCGACTGGGGTGAAGTCGTAACAAGGTAGCCGTAGGGGAACCTGCGGCTGGATCACCTCCTTTCTAAGGATGGCCGTTCGAGGCTCCGGCGCTTGCGCCGGCGGCTTCATCCGGCTTCTTGGAACACAAGATCGCGGTCTTCGGGCCGACGGTCAAAACCTGGCGGACGCCGCCGTCTCCGTTTCTCTTTCCAATCGCCGCGCCCATCGGGGCGTGGCGGCCGCGTTCCTTTCGGGCGTCGGCGCGCGCTCGCTGATGCCGGGGTTTTCCCGGGCCTGTAGCTCAGGTGGTTAGAGCGTACGCCTGATAAGCGTAAGGTCGGTAGTTCGAGTCTACCCAGGCCCACCATCGCCTTCCGGGCGGTGGCGGACGTCGGTCGGCGATCCTGCGTCTCCCGGGGCCGTAGCTCAGTTGGGAGAGCGCCTGCTTTGCAAGCAGGAGGTCGTCGGTTCGATCCCGTCCGGCTCCACCAGTAACGCGGCTGGAACAAGATTTCGCATGGCGGCGCGCAAGCGCGGCGATGCGGATATTTGACATCGTATAGGAGGGTTCGTCCGTTTAGGGCGGATCGAAGAGACATCCTGACCGACGAAACTCGGTGCGGGCGTGCTCGTCAGGCTTCCGGCCTAGCCGGATGCGGACGGGGCGTTCACCGCACATGAGTGATTGTTGAGATCAAGCGTCAAAAGGGCGCCTGGCGAATGCCTAGGCGTGCAGAGGCGATGAAGGACGTGGCACGCTGCGATAAGCTGCGGTGAGGTGCGAGCAACCTTTGACCCGTAGATTTCCGAATGGGGAAACCCACCTCTTAGGAGGTATCTCACACTGAATACATAGGTGTGAGAGGCGAACCCGGGGAACTGAAACATCTCAGTACCCGGAGGAAAGGACATCAACCGAGACTCCGTTAGTAGTGGCGAGCGAACGCGGACCAGGCCAGTGCTGTCTTCGAGTATACCGGAACCGTCTGGAAAGTCGGGCCATAGCGGGTGACAGCCCCGTACGGAAAAGCGAAGAGACAGACTCGAGTAGGGCGGGACACGTGAAATCCTGTCTGAACATGGGGGGACCACCCTCCAAGCCTAAGTACTCCTGCACGACCGATAGTGAACCAGTACCGTGAGGGAAAGGTGAAAAGCACCCCGACGAGGGGAGTGAAACAGACCCTGAAACCGGGCGCCTACAAGCAGTCGGAGCCTCTCTTCGGAGGGGTGACGGCGTACCTTTTGTATAATGGGTCAGCGACTTAGTCTAACGAGCAAGCTTAAGCCGATAGGCGTAGGCGTAGCGAAAGCGAGTCTGAATAGGGCGATCGAGTTCGTTGGATTAGACCCGAAACCAGGTGATCTATCCATGTGCAGGCTGAAGGCAAGGTAACACTTGCTGGAGGGCCGAACCCGTGTCTGTTGAAAAAGACTGGGATGACGTGTGGATAGGGGTGAAAGGCCAATCAAACCTGGAAATAGCTGGTTCTCCGCGAAATCTATTTAGGTAGAGCGTCGTATCTATACCTTCGGGGGTAGAGCACTGGATGGGCTAGGGGTCCTTACCGGATTACCAAACCTAACCAAACTCCGAATACCGAAGAGTAATGTACGGCAGACACACTGTGGGTGCTAAGGTCCGCAGTGGAGAGGGAAACAGCCCTGACCGCCAGCTAAGGTCCCCAAGTAACGGCTAAGTGGGAAACGATGTGAGAGTGCTTAGACAACCAGGAGGTTGGCTTAGAAGCAGCCATCCTTTAAAGAAAGCGTAACAGCTCACTGGTCAAGCGCCCTTGCGCGGAAAATGTAACGGGGCTTAAGCCGTTCACCGAAGCTGCGGGTGCACACGCAAGTGTGCGCGGTAGCGGAGCGTTCCGTAAGCCTGCGAAGGCGGACCCGCGAGGGCCGCTGGAGGTATCGGAAGTGAGAATGCTGACATGAGTAGCGACAAAGAGTGTGAAAGACACTCTCGCCGAAAGTCCAAGGGTTCCTGTGCAATGCTAATCAGCGCAGGGTTAGCCGGCCCCTAAGGCGAGGCCGAAAGGCGTAGTCGATGGGAACCAGGTCAATATTCCTGGGCCAGCGGAAGGTGACGGATGCCGTAAGTCGTCGATCCTTACTGGATTGGATCGGCGGCGAAGGCGTCCCTGGAAATAGCCTCCGCATTAGACCGTACCCGAAACCGACACAGGTGGACAGGTAGAGAATACCAAGGCGCTTGAGAGAACTATGCTGAAGGAACTCGGCAAATTGCCCCCGTAACTTCGGGAGAAGGGGGCCTTCGCGTTGGGCAACCAGCGCGGAGGGGCACAGACCAGGGGGTGGCGACTGTTTACTAAAAACACAGGGCTCTGCGAAGTCGCAAGACGACGTATAGGGTCTGACGCCTGCCCGGTGCCGGAAGGTTAAAAGGAGGGGTGCAAGCTCCGAATTGAAGCCCCGGTAAACGGCGGCCGTAACTATAACGGTCCTAAGGTAGCGAAATTCCTTGTCGGGTAAGTTCCGACCTGCACGAATGGCGTAACGACTTCCCCGCTGTCTCCAGCATAGACTCAGCGAAATTGAATTCCCCGTGAAGATGCGGGGTACCCGCGGTCAGACGGAAAGACCCCGTGCACCTTTACTACAGCTTCGCAGTGGTGTTAGCGATGATTTGTGTAGGATAGGCGGGAGACTATGAAGCCTGGGCGCCAGCTCAGGTGGAGTCACCCTTGAAATACCGCCCTGATCCTTGTTGACATCTAACCGCGGCCCGTGAACCCGGGCCCGGGACCCTGCGTGGCGGGTAGTTTGACTGGGGCGGTCGCCTCCCAAAGAGTAACGGAGGCGCGCGATGGTAGGCTCAGAGCGGTCGGAAATCGCTCGACGAGTGCAATGGCATAAGCCTGCCTGACTGCGAGACTGACAGGTCGAGCAGAGTCGAAAGACGGCCATAGTGATCCGGTGGTCCCGCGTGGAAGGGCCATCGCTCAACGGATAAAAGGTACGCCGGGGATAACAGGCTGATGACCCCCAAGAGTCCATATCGACGGGGTTGTTTGGCACCTCGATGTCGGCTCATCGCATCCTGGGGCTGGAGCAGGTCCCAAGGGTTTGGCTGTTCGCCAATTAAAGCGGTACGTGAGCTGGGTTTAGAACGTCGTGAGACAGTTCGGTCCCTATCTGCCGTGGGTGTCGGAAACTTGAGAGGAGCTGTCCCTAGTACGAGAGGACCGGGATGGACGCACCTCTGGTGGACCTGTTGTGGCGCCAGCCGCATTGCAGGGTAGCTATGTGCGGACGGGATAACCGCTGAAGGCATCTAAGCGGGAAGCCCCCCTCAAAACCAGGTTTCCCTTGAGAGCCGTGGAAGACCACCACGTCGATAGGCCAGGTGTGGAAGCGCAGCAATGCGTGAAGCTGACTGGTACTAATTGCTCGATAGGCTTGATCTTGCGTCACTCATGTGTGGCGAACGCTCCGTTCGCCGCTGTGGCGTCGGGTCAGGAAACGCCCGAACTTGAAATACCCAATTCGGATACGTCTCTTCATCCTTTCCAGGTCGATCGCGCCGACCGGGTGGCTATTGCGGGGGGACCCCACCCGTTCCCATTCCGAACACGGCCGTTAAGACCCCCAGCGCCAATGGTACTTCGTCTTAAGACGCGGGAGAGTAGGTCGCCGCCCGGTCCGCCCGGTCGATCTGGAAAGAAACCCTCCGATACGATGATCCAAGGAAACAGCCCCGGCCCCGCGCCGGGGTTTTTTCTTGCCCGGGATTCCGGCTCACCCCGTCTGCCGCACCGGGACCCCGTCCGGTCCCACCGGGCGCTCGCGCAGCCACAGGCTGGCCAGCGCCTTGGCCCCGGCCGTCACCGGCTCGCCGGCATGCAGGGTCATCGGGTCGGCCTGGCCCGCCGCATCGACATTGCGGAAGGCCAGCGCGCCGCCCTGGGCGCCTTTCCAGCGCACGCCGAGGCGCGGAAACGCCGTCGCTCCGCCCTGGAAGTCCGCATTCAACACCGTCAGCACGGTGGCGACGCGCTGGCCGCGCGCGGCGATCTCGGCGCTGGCCCAGCCCTGGTCCTCGGTGAAGCAATCCAGGTGCGGGCGGTATTCGTCGCCGGGCCGGTAGGCCAGGATCGCCAGCGCCTCGGCGCGGTGGATGTCGCTGTCCGCCGCCGCCGCCATCCGCGCCTGCGCCGCCAGCATCGGCAGATCCATCAGCGAATGCGGCAACGAGGCGGCGAAGGCGCGCCGGTGCGGGTGCTCGCGCGAGCGCCCGATGGCGGCGTCGAACATCAGCGCCCGTTGCAGCATCGGCGCGGCCACGGCCAGCAGGTAATCGCACAGCGCCGGGCTGAACAGCGCCTCCATCGCCGCGATGCGCGGCGTTTCCGACAGCGCCTGCCGCCCCGGAAGCGGCGCGGGGACGGCGAGGGTCTCCAGCGCCTCCGCCGCGTCAGGCGCCGCGTCGTCCGCCGGCGCTTCGGGCAGGGCGGCGATGGCGGCGGCCAGCATCCCGGCCAGAGGATGCCCGGCCCCGGCTACGCGCTGCAGGCGCTCGCGCAGCCCCTGCGGGTTGGCAGCAGCTGAAGCGGACAGCGCCGCGCGCGCCAGCGCCTATACGGCGTGAGCCGGAACCCGCATCGGCCTTGCCGCCCGGCCACGGCCCGGCGGCGTCCGACCCGCGGTCCAGCAGCAGCAGGCCGATCTCGAATCCCGCCTCGCGGTCGCCGGACTGCGCGTGGGCGATGCGGCGGGCCAGCGCCGCCGGCCAGCCGTCGCCCAGCATCACCGCAGCGGTCAGCATGCGCCGGGCGATGGGGGCGCCGCTTTCCAACGGCGTCAGCGCCCGCATCGCTTCCGCCGCCTCCACCGCGCCGCCGCGGCCGTCGACAAGACAGCCGGCCAGCGGCAGAGCGGCCGCGCCATGCCCCGCCGCCGCGGCCTGGCGCAGCAGGGTGCGCGCGCGGCCCAGATCGCCGTTGCGGTCGGCGTCGATCGCCGACTGATAGAGCAGTGCGGGGGCCGGTTCGCCGTTCATCGCCCGCGCCCGGTCCGCCCGGCTGTTCTCATGTGCGAAAGACCTTCCGATACGGGCCGCGCCGGTTGACGCGGACCGGGGGAGAGTCTACCTACCCGTCTCCCTTCTGGGAACCACTGACGGGGTGGAGCAGCCCCGTCCGTCCGCAGGCCCTTTCAAGGGCCGGGGACGGACAAATGGAGACGCGACCGGGCTGCGGCCCGCTGGCGGAACCGGCTCGCACTGACGCGGGGTGGAGCAGCCCGGTAGCTCGTCAGGCTCATAACCTGAAGGTCGCAGGTTCAAATCCTGCCCCCGCACCCAAAGCAAAACCCCCGCCGGACCGGCGGGGGTTTTTCGTTTCCGGCAATGGGTTTGAGCCGGCGCCTATTCCGCCGCGGCGAAGGCGACGCGGGCGCTCTGTACGCGCGGGCCGGCGGCGGCGACCTGCGCCCCGACATGACTTTCGAAACGGGCGAAGTTCTCGACGAACATCTTCGCCAGTTTTTCGGCCTGGGCGTCATAGGCGGCGGCGTCGGCCCAGGTGCCGCGCGGGTCCAGAATTCCCCCGTCGACGCCGGGAACCGAGACCGGAACCTGGAAGCCGAACATCGGATCGGTGCGGAACTGGGCGCTTTTCAGCGACCCTTCCAGCGCCGCGTTGACCAGCGCGCGGGTCGCCCGGATCGGCATGCGCGACCCGGTTCCATAGGCGCCGCCGGTCCAGCCGGTGTTGACCAGCCAGCAATCGACGCCGTGCGTGGCGATCAGTTCGCGCAGCAGCGCGCCGTATTCAGCCGGATGGCGCGGCATGAACGGGGCGCCGAAACAGGCCGAGAAGGCGGCCTGCGGCTCGGTGACGCCCTTTTCGGTGCCGGCGACCTTCGCCGTATAACCGGACAGGAAGTGATACATGGCCTGCGCCGGCGTCAGCTTCGCGATCGGCGGCATGACGCCGAAAGCGTCGCAGGTCAGCATGATCAGGTTTTTCGGCTGGCCGCAGCGGCCGTCGTCGCTGGCGTTGGGAATGTAGTGGATCGGATAGGCGCCGCGGCTGTTCTCGGCCAGCGTCGCGTCGTCCAGGTCCAGCGCGCGCGACGCCGGATCCATCACCACGTTCTCCAGCACAGTGCCCCACATCTGGGTGGTGGCGTGGATTTCCGGCTCGGCCTTCGGGCACAGGCGGATCATTTTCGCGTAACAGCCGCCCTCGAAGTTGAACAGGCCGTTTTCCGACCAGCCGTGCTCGTCATCGCCGATCAGGGTGCGGCTGGCGTCGGCCGACAGGGTGGTCTTGCCGGTGCCGGACAGGCCGAAGAATATCGCCGCGCCGTCCTTGCCATGGTCGTTGACCGAGCAGTGCATGGGCATCACGCCCCGCGCCGGCAGCAGGTAATTCAGGATCGTGAACACCGACTTCTTGGTCTCGCCGGCATAGGACGTGCCGCCGATCAGCACCAGGCGGCGGCTGAAATCCACCGCGATCACGGTTTCGGAGCGGCAGCCATGCCGCGCAGGATCGGCGCGGAAGCTGGGCAGGTTGATGATCGTGAACTGGGCGAAGAAGTCCGCCAGCTCCTCCGCCGCCGGGCGGCGCAGCAAATGGCGGATGAACAGCGAATGCCAGGCCAGCTCGGTCACCACCCGCACCGGCAGCCGGTGTTCCAGGTCGGCGCCGCCGAACAGTTCCTGCACGAACAGGTCTCTGCCCTTCATATAAGCGCGGAAGTCGTCCCACAGCGCGGCGAACTGCTCCGGCTCGATGGCGGCGTTATTATCCCACCAGACGGTGTTCTCGGTCTCGGCGTCGCGGACGGTGAACTTGTCTTTCGCCGAGCGTCCGGTGTGCTGGCCGGTCTTCACCACCAGCGCGCCGCCCCGGGCCACCTCGCCCTCGCCGCGGCGGACAGCCTCTTCATAGAGGGCGGCCTCGGTCCAGTTGACACGCAGCGCGGCGGCGTCGTTCAGGCCCAGTGCGGACAATTGTGCTTCACGGCCGGCGGTGGCGGAATGCGGCATCTTCCCAACCCCATCTTGCCCGGCGCGTCGCGCGCGCCTGTTTTTCATAAGTCTAGCGCCATGGCGGGAGTTTATCACCCCCGAATCGTTCCGGGACGCATCAAGCTTTGCTTCACAATCCCTAGCAAGCCGCCGGCCAGACCGGCGCGGCTTGCCGTTGATGGCGGGGCGTTTAGGCTGGACGCGATTGAATGTCAAAGCCCCGGGGGAGAGCATGATGAACGGAACGGTGACGCGCATTCTGGCTGCGGCCGCCTGCACGGCGGCGCTCGCCGGGCCGGCGCAGGCGCAGGAGGAGGCGATGCTGGACACGGGGCATGTGGCGCGGTTCGCGCAGATGGCGCTGGACTGCGTGCACCGGGAGTACCCGAACAAGATCAGCCATGTCCTGAACTCCGACGCCGACGCCCGCCCGCCGCGCGAGCTGACGCCGGTGTTCTACGGCTGTTTCGACTGGCATTCCGCCGTGCATGGACACTGGCTGCTGGCGCGGCTGGCGCGTCTGCATCCGGAGGCGGATTTCACCCCCGCCGCCCGCGCCGCGCTGGCGCAGAACTTCACAGCGGAGAATGTGGCCGGGGAGCTGGAATACTTCGCCGGCGAGGGGCGGGCGTCTTTTGAGCGCCCCTATGGCCTCGCCTGGTTTCTGCAGCTGACGGCGGAGCTGCGCGAATGGGACGACCCGCAGGCGCGGGACTGGGCGCAAACGCTGGCTCCGCTTGAGGACGTGGTCGAAGCGCGCTTCATGAGCTGGCTGCCGAACCTGGTCTATCCGGTGCGCTCCGGCACCCACAACCAGACCGCCTTTGGCTTCGCGCTGGCTCTCGATTGGGCGCGCATCGCCGGGCGCGGCGCGCTGGCGGAACTGCTGACGGCGAAATCGCTGGCCTTCCATGTCAACGACCGCACATGCCCGCTGGACTACGAGCCGTCGGGAGAGGATTTCCTCTCCCCCTGCCTAATGCAGGCGGACCTGATGCGGCGGGTGATCCCGGCGGCGGAGTATCCGGCCTGGCTCTCCGCTTTCCTGCCGGGCATCCCCGAGGATGGCTCGGCGGGCTGGATCGCGCCCGGCGTGGTGCTGGACCCCACCGACGGCAAGCTGGTGCATCTGGACGGATTCAACCTGTCGCGCGCCTGGAACCTGCAGGGGATCGCCGCCAGCCTGCCGGCGGATGATCCGCGCCGGGCCGCGCTGCTGGCGGCGGAGGCCGAACACCGCGAAGCCGGGCTGGCCGCGGTGTCGGACGCCCATTACGAGGGCGGCCACTGGCTGGCCAGCTTCGCGACCTACCTCGTCACCGGCAAGGCGCTGGAGGCGCGGGGACCGTGACCATACCAGTGAACGACAAGCGCGAACCGGAGCCGATCGACCCGGATCATTTGCCTGGCGTGCTTGAAGGGCTCGCACAGGCACGTAGGGGCGAGTTCGCTTCCGATGCGGAGGTCGAGGCGGTTTTCCGGCGTTTCGATGGCTGAGAGCGAACCGCAAGACTTGTTCCCAAAATTGGAACATGATAGGGTTTGCACATGAGGCTGATCGCGCGGCGCACCTTGCTGACCTATGCAGCCAGGCATCCCGCAGCGAAACCGGCGCTCATGCGATGGGCGAAGATCATCGAGAAGGGCGAATGGACAAGCATGGATGATCTGAGAGGATCATTCTCGGGAATGAAAACGGTCAGCGCCGACCGGGGGCGATTCGAGATCGCGGGCGGCGCTTTCCGTCTGATCGCCGCTTTCGACTTTCGCCGCCAGGCTGCTTTCGTGAAGTTTATCGGCACGCATGCGGAGTATGACCGCATCGACGCCAAAACCGTCGCGCAGTTCTAGGAGCCGTCATGCTGCACGTTCCTGTCATCCGCAATGAAGACGACCTGACAGCCGCACTGCGCGAAATCGACCGGCTGTGGGGGGCGGAGCCGGAGACCGAGGACGGCGACCGGCTGGAGGCGCTGATCACCCTCGTCACCGCCTATGAGGACAAGCATCACCCCGTCCCCGACGCCGAACCGGCGGATGTGCTGGCCTTCGTCATGGAGCAGCGCGGCCTGACCCAGGCCGATCTTGCGCGCCTGCTGGGCTCGCGGTCCCGCGCCTCGGAAATCCTCAACCGCAAGCGCGGCCTGACGCTTGAGCAGATCCGGCGCATCAGCCGTGAATGGCGCATTCCGCCCGGCAGCCTTATCGGCCCGCTTGAGGCGGCTTAGACCACCCCATGCGCGCTGATGTCTGGCTGGTCAGGAACGGCTATTTCGACAGCCGCGCCCGCGCGCAGGCGGCGATCCGCGCCGGGCGCGTGCGCGTGGACGGGCGGGTGCTGGGCAAACCGTCCGACGCCATACCCGCCGGGGCGCGCGTCGAGGCGCAGGCCGAACACCCTTATGTCTCCCGCGCGGCGCTGAAGCTGATCGCCGGGCTGGACCATTTTGGAATCGATCCCGCGGGGCGCGTCTGCCTCGACATCGGCGCCTCGACGGGCGGGTTTACGGAAGTGCTGCTGGAACGCGGCGCGGCGCGGGTCTACGCCGTCGACGCCGGGCGCGGCCAGTTGCATGAACGCCTGAAGGGCGAAGCGCGGCTGGTCAGCCTTGAGGCGACGGATGCGCGCGCCCTCACGCCGGAGCTGATTCCAGAGCCGCCGTCGCTGATCGTCTGCGACGCCAGCTTCATCGGGCTGTCGAAGGTGCTGGAACGGCCGCTGGGCCTGGCCGCGCCGCAATGCGAGCTGGTGGCGCTGATCAAACCGCAGTTCGAGGCCGGGCCGGGACAGACCGGCAAGGGCGGCGTCGTGCGCGATCAGGCGGTGATCGAAAAGGCGGTGGCGGACGTGCGCGCCTGGCTGCACGGACGATCAGGCTTCACCGTGCTGGGCGTGACAGCCAGCCCGATAACGGGCGGCGACGGAAACCGCGAGTTCCTGATCGCCGCCCGGAAGGGGTGAAGCCGTTTAGTAACCGCCCTGCACGTACTCGGCCTGGCGCCAGATGCCGTCGGCGCCCTGGCAGACATAGACCGGGTTGGTGGAGATGCGGCCATAACTGTCGGCGCGCTGGGTCTCGCTCCACCGGCATTGCGCCGCGGCGGCCTGATAGCCGTAACCGGCCTGTTGCTGGCCGTATTGCGGATCATAGTCCCGGTCCTGGCCATAATCGTAGTCATAGCCCGGCCCGCCGGCCAGTTCTCCTGCCCGGTAGGGTTGCTGGGCATGGCCGTATTGCTGGCCCTGCGCGTAATAGGGGTCGTGGCCATAGGCAGGGCCGCCGGACTGGTAGTGACGCTGGTCGCCATAGGGCGCCGGGGCGTGGCCATAGCCGGCCTGACTGTGTCCCATGTGCTGGGGCGGGCAGGGATCGCCGCCGCCCAGCGCGCCGCCGGCCAAGGCGCCCACCGCGCCGCCGGCGATCACCGCGCCGGCGTTCGACGAACGAGGCGGCGGCGGGGCCTGGCGCCAGTGACCGCGCCGGGTCTGGTAATAGCGCGGATTGCGGTCGCGGCCGGCGTTGTGGATCTGGGCGCCGACAACGGCGCCGGCCAGGGCGCCGATCAGCACGCCGGCGGTCTGGTTCGCTTGCCGGGCGCGTTCGCATTCGGCCTGGCTGTAATAGCCCTGGGCCTGCGGCTGGGCCGCGTACCCATATTGCTGGGCCTGCGCGGCCGGGGCGATGACGAAGGCCGAGGCGGCGGCGAGAAGCGCGGCGCGGGTGATGCGGGTCATGGCGATCCTCCTGATCGGGGCCGGGCTTCCCCGGCGTCTGCATCACCCTGTCACAGCCCGCATGAGCCGCACATGAACAGGATGAACAGCCCCCGGACAGCAAGAAAAAGGCCGGGGCGTGCGGCCCCGGCCTCGCAAGTATCAAGCCGGAAGGGTTCGGCTTACTGGAAGTTCGCCACCTGCCACTGCCCCCACTGGTCGCGGCACATGCGCACCGGAGCGTAATTGTAGGTGCCGTCGGGCATGTAGATCTCCGCATCGCCATAACGGCATTGCATCCCGGCGTGGGTGTAGTGGTTGCGCGGGATGATCACGCCGCGCGCGCCCGTATAGGGGTTGCCCCAGTAATAGGGCGAACCGTGGGTGAATGCGTAGGACGCGCCATAGTAGAACTGGCTGCTGTCGCAGGTGTCCAGCGAGGCGGCGACCCCGGCGCCCAGCAGGCCTCCGAAGATGATGCCGAAGGCGGTGTCGCGCTCGTTGACCGCGAGGCCGCCGATCAGCGCGCCCAGCGCGGCGCCGATCGCTATGCTGCCGTCGTTCTGGCGGTAGCAGGCCGGCTCGTAATAGCGGAACCGGTGGCGAGTGTAGCCGGCGCTGTAGTAGCGCGGATGGTAGCCGAAGTTATGATAGGTCAGCACATAGCGCGGCTGCGTGCGATAGATGTGATAGTGGTTCACCACCGTGCGATGGTACCGCGGCCGGTGGACCGGCACATAGCGGATGTTCCGGTTCGGCGGCCGGTAATTATAGCGGTAGGACGGGCCGGAAGAACGCGGCCCTGTGCGGGGCGGCGTGTAACGCTGCCCGCGATTGTCGCCGCCGCGCCAGTTCGGATCGCGCTGTCCGGAGCCGCTGCGCCAGTTGGGGTCGCGCTGGCCGGAACCGCCGCGGACATCGCGCCCAGGCGTTCCGGCGTTGCGGAAGTCGCCGCCGCCGCCGCCCCGGGCGCCGCGATTGTCGCCGCCGGAACTGTTGCGCCAGCCCTCGCTGCCGCCGCCGCTGCCGCCCCGGGCGCCGCGATTGTCGCCGCCGGAACTGTTGCGCCAGCCTTCATTGCCGCCGCCGCTGCCGCCCCGGGCGCCGCGATTGTCGCCGCCGGAACTGTTGCGCCAGCCTTCATTGCCGCCGCCGCTGCCGCCCCGGGCGCCGCGATTGTCGCCGCCGGAGCTGTTGCGCCAGCCCTCATTGCCGCCGCCGCTGCCGCCCCGGGCGCCGCGATTGTCGCCGCCCCGGTTGTCTCCGCGTGCGCCGCGGTCACCCCTGCGGTCGCTGCGCTGGACATCGGCGTCAAGGGCGAGAGTCGTGACGTTGGCCGCCATGACGGCGCCGGCATGCGCCGGCGCGGCGAAGGCGAAGCCGGCTGCGAACAGCGCGGCCGTGGCCAATAAGGTGGACTTGTAACGGGTCATCATGCCGCTCCTGCAATCCCGCCGGGCGTAGGCCGGCCAATCATGAAGGAACGTTAACGCGCCCCGGATGAGCGCTGCATGAACGGTTTATTCACTTTACGCGCGTGTCCGGGGCCGCGCGGACGGCGGCCCCGGACACAGGCGCAGGCTCAGTTCAGGCCGCAACCGTCATTGAGGAACCCTTCGATGGCAGTCAGGACGGTGGCGCCCTGCTGCGGGCTGGCATAGCCGTGCGGCATGTCGTCGATGCGCAGGAAGGTCACATTGCGTCCCGCCCGGCGCAGGGCCGATTCGAACCGGGTCGATTCCTCTATAAGAACAATCTGGTCACGGTCGCCGTGATAGAGGAAAATTGGAATTGAGGCTTCCGCGGCGCGCGCGATCGGTGACAGACCCTCGACGGTCGGGCGTTGGAACTCACGAGCCAGGCGGTTACCGTAAATACCTCGCTGCCACCTTTCGATACTGGAGACGCCGGCGCCGGCGATGGCGCAGCGATAGATGCCATTGGGCCGGATCGCCGCCACCATGGCGGCATATCCGCCATAGGAAAAGCCGTGCATGACGATGCGGGCGGGATCGGCGATGCCCTGTTCGACCATCCACAGGGCGCCGTCATCCTTGTCGTCCTGCATGGCGCCGCCCCATTCGCCATCGCCGGCGCGCCACAGACGCTGGCCCCAGCCTTCCGAACCTCGGAATTGCGGCTGCATCACAACATAACCGCGGGCGGCGAAATACTGGGTCCAGCCGCTGTCGTCCCATTCGAGGTCGTCGCGCGCCCAGGGGCCGCCATGGGGCAGGACGATGGCCGGCCAGGGACCGTCGCCATAGACATGGCGCGGCGGCTCGGTGAGGAAGGCGGGAATCATCAGCCCATCGCGGGCACGGTACTGCACCACCCGCGTACGGCCCAGCGCGTCGCGGTCGATTTCCGGATAGGCGCGGCCCAGCGCGCGCAGCGGCTGACCGTCCCTGTAAAGGTAATACGCGGGCGGCGTCGATGGGCCGGAGACCATGAAAACGACGGCGGTCATGTCGTGCGTAAAGCTGGTGATAATCAGTTGGGCGTCGACCGGCGTCTCAATGATGGCCTGGGTCCCGGCGGCGATGCCGGTCCATTCCACTTCCTGGTACTGGATGCCCAGCGCCTGCTCAAGCCCCGCCTGGATCGAGGCCATGCGCGGGTGCACCCAGACGGTTTCGGGATAGGGCGCGGCATAGCGGAAACCAAGCAGCTCTCCATCCGTACCAGCTGCCGACGATTGTATGATCGCCACAGCGTCAAAAAATGGATGCTCGAAAGCAATGTCCAGCATTTGCCGGTCGCGGATGTTGTATTCGAAGATCGCGGCGTTGTCCCGGCCCTGGTTGGTGGCGACGAAGACGATGTTGGGGTCGCGGGTGAAACCGAGGACGTCCAGCGGCTCACGATCACGCAAGTACCAGCGGAAATGCTCCTCCCACGAACCGGTGTCCGGATGGCGCAGCCATTGCGCGAAATAGACATTGCCCGAATCATAAGCCACTTCCTGCCGCGCCCTCAGCTCGCCCTGCAGGTCGGCCTGGTAGTTGCTGAATCGCTCCGAGGCCCGCTGGATGCGGTCCTGCCGGCCCGAATAGATATTGACGCGGTAGATGTCGCCCGACCGGGTATCAACGGCCAGGATGTGGTCATTGTCATGGGCCAGCCGGTTCAGAATCCTTCCCGAAGCGGTGGTCTGGCCGCGCTCGACGCGCAGGATCGGCTGCTGGTTGCCCTCCAGATCGACAATAAAGGACTGGGCGACATAGGTGCGGATGGCGCCGAAATCGAGCGGCTGCAGCATCGTCACGACCAGACGGTCGTTGTTCAGGAAGCCTGCGCCGATCACGTCCAGCCGCTCGTGCGATCCGATCGCCACCGGCGTTTCGTTCAGCGCGTCGGTGCGCCAGATATTCAAGAACCGGTTTCCGCCATTCACCGCCGTGACGGCGGCGAGATAGCGCCCGTCCGGCGACAGGCTGACGGAGGCGATGGCCGGATTGCGCGTGAAGGCTTCCGCCGAGGGCGGCTGGGCCTGTGCGGCGGCGGCGAGGGCGAGGGCGGCGCTTGCGGCCGCGGCGAGCGTGCGGATTACGGTCTTCACCGGCGGAGTCTCCCCAGGAACGTCATTTCAAGGCGCGCTGGCGGGGCCGCGCGCCTCCCCAAGCGGGCATCGTGCCAGAGGGTCCGGTGCTATCCAAGCGCAAATGGCGCTGGCCGGGGCGGCCTGTGTCCGCGATGCCACACCCCGTCAACAAATAGCCGTGATCCCGCCACAAATGCTTTTGCCTTCCGCAGATTACACGGCAGAGTGCGACGGGGAGACCGACCCGTCCGGGGGCGGTCATTGTTTCTTGGGTTTTTTTCCGGGAGGGATCTCAGTGAGCATCCACAGAAAGTTTCTACTGGCCACGACCGTGATCGCGGGCCTGGCCATGGCGGCGCCCGCGTTCGCCTGGCAAGACGCCGAGGAAGACGAGGAGGCGGAAGAGTCCGCTGCTCCTCGTGACCGCGTCGTCGTCACCGGTTCGCGCATCGCGCGCACCGAATTCACCAGCACCCAGCCGATCCAGGTCATCACCGCCGAGACGATGGCCCTGGAAGGCCTGATCGATACGTCCGAGATCCTGCAGGGCTCGACGATCGCCAACACGGGCGTTCAAACCGGCAACTTCCTGACCGGCTTCATCACCCAGGGTGGTCCGGGCGTGAACACCGTGTCGCTGCGCGGCCTTGGCGCTCAGCGTACGCTGGTCCTGCTGAACGGCCGCCGGGCCGGCCCCGCGGGTACGCGCGGCCAGGTTCAGGCCGTCGACCTGAACACGATCCCGTCCTCGCAGATCGCCCGCATCGAAATCCTGACCGACGGCGCCTCGTCGATCTACGGGTCGGACGCGGTGGCCGGCGTGGTGAACATCATCACCCGCGACAGCCAGGACGGCGGCAATGTCGAAGTCACCGTCAACCGCCCGTTCGAGAGCGGCGGCGAACAGTACCGCTTCACCGCCTCGCAAGGCTGGACGACCGAGCGCGGTTATCTGACCCTCGGCGTCGACTATTACCGGCGCGAGGCCCTGCGCTATGGCGACCGCGACTATCTGCGCTGTATGCAGGACTATGCGTTCGACGCCGCCAACCCGCGCCAGCGGCTTGACGTGATCGATCCGGCGACGGGCGATTTCAAGTGTATCCCGGTACTGAACGGCATCATCCGCGCCCAGTTCGCGGGCGGCGCCGCGGCCGACCGCCGCGACGGCGACTACATGCCGGACCCGACGGCGGTGCAAAACGGCGGCTTCACGGGCGGCGACATCAACGGCTGGCGCCATGTCGCCGGCGGCTTCGGCGCCCGGAACATCAACAACGCCAGCACGCAGATCCGCCGCGACGCGCGCGCGATCTATCCGCTGGACAGCCCGCGGACGTCCCGCCGTACGGCGATCCATCCGGTGGAGCGCTACACCTTCACTGCCTTCGCCGGTTATGATCTGACCCCGAACACGGAAATCTACGGCGAGTTCATGTTCAACCGCCGCGAATCGGAGCAGCACAGCTTCCGCCAGCTGTTCCCGACCGTGTCGCCCAACCACCCGGACAACCCGTTCGGCGGGCCCTTCAACGGCTCCACCGGAACGGGCGGCGCCGGTCACTGGGGTCTGTCGGTCGGCGTGATCGACTTCGATCAGGACCAGACGGTGGACTACTACCGTGGCGTCGCGGGCATCCGCGGCAGCCTCGCCAATGGCTGGGACTGGGACCTGGTGACGCAGTTCGCGCGGTCGGAAGGCCGTTACGGCGGCGGCTTCATCTATGAAGACCGCGTCTTCGCCGCCGAGGGCTTCGACGCCATCCTGGCGGGCGGCGCCCGGTCGGCGAACTTCGCCGCCACGGGTTGCGACCCGGTCAGCCTGCGCACGACCTCGACCTGTATCCCGATCAACTGGTTCACGGGCCAGTGGCTGTTCACCGGCAACCCGTCGGCCCGGACCGGTTCCGGCTTCACCGACGCGCAGGCCGCGGAATGGCTGTTCGGCTATGACGAGGGCAACACGGTCTATGAACACGCCTATGTGGAAGGCGTGCTGTCGGGCGAGCTGTTCAACCTGCCCGCCGGACCGGTCGGCGCCGCCGTCGGCTTCCAGCTGCGCCGCGAGCGGATCAACGACATCCCGGCTGACTCGACCCTCGGCATTATCCGCGGGCCGAACAACGAGCCGATCGATGTCGGCCCCACCTATTCGTGGGGTCTGACCGGCGCCGGGATCACCCGGGGTTCGGATACGGTCCGCGAAGCCTTCGCGGAATTCGAAGTGCCGCTGCTGCGCGGCGCGCCGCTGGCGGAAAGCCTGACCCTGAACCTGTCCGGTCGCTTCAGCGACTATGACAGCTATGGTGACAACACGACCTACAAGGTCGGCGTCAACTGGCAGTTCCTGCCCGAGTGGCGCCTGCGCGCCTCGCAGGGCACGTCCTTCCGTGCGCCGGCCCTGTTCGAACTGTTCCTCGCCAACCAGACCGGTTTCGCCGGCCAGGCGGCGGTCGACCCCTGCATCAACTGGGGCGCCTCCACCAACCAGCGCCTGCGCGACAACTGCGCCTCGCAGGGCATCCCGGACAACTATACCGGGGTGGGCTCGTCGGCGCTGGTCATCACCGGCGGCGGCGCGGGTATCCTGGAAGCCGAGACGGCGGAAGCCCGCACAGTCGGCCTGATCTGGAGCCCGGGCTTCACGGATCTCAGCATCGCGGTCGACTATTTCGAGATCGAGGTGACCAACGAGGTCGGTCAGTTCGGCGCCGGGAACATCGTCTCCGCCTGCTACAATTCGGAGCACTTCCCGAACTCTCCGTTCTGTACGCTGTTCGTTCGCGACATGAACCCGGCCTCGCCGCGCTTCCTGCAAATCCTCGAGATCAACAACAGCTATGTGAACATCTCGACGCAGACCAACCGCGGCATCGACGTGAACACGCGTTACCAGCGCGAGTTCTCGTGGGCCAGCATGCGCATCGACACCCAGCTGACCTGGATCCTGGAGTGGAATCGCCAGATTTTCCAAGGCTTCCCGGTCACCCAGCTGGCTGGCGCGATCGGCAACCCGCGCTTCGTGGGCAACGTCCGCACCCGCTTCGACCGGGACGACTGGACGTTCTTCTGGAGCATGGACATGGTTTCCAACAACTCTGGAACCCAGGCGACTTCCAGCACGTTCCTTGGTCAGCCTTCCTTGCACAAGCGCCATGCGGAGTTCTACCTGACGCACAACTTCTCGGTTGTCCGCCGCTTCGACCAGTGGTCGCTGCAAGTGGGCGTCCAGAACGCGTTCGGCGAAGAGCCCCCGCGGGTCTCCGCCGGCACGGGCAACCTGATCACCAACACGCCGTTGGTGTCGCAGTACGATCTGGTTGGCCGCCGCGCCTTCGTGACCGTGCGCCGCTCCTGGTAAGCGGACAGGTCACAAGCCTGAAACTGATCGCGGCGGGTCTTCGGACCCGCCGCTTTCTTTTTGGGTGGCGGTAGAGGCGGGCGGCCGGGGTGGGGGAGAAGCAGCATAAACGCCCAAGCACCGTCATTCCGTGCGCGCTGCGGCATGCAATGCCGCTGCGCAGACACGGAACCCGCCGTAGAGCGCGCAAAGGAACTTGCGGGGATCGCTGGCCCGCCACCGTTTCAGATCAGCGCGCAGCCTGCAAAGCTTCATACCCTTCCCCGGCGCGCCCGGAATGACGAAGGAAGGCGGAGCAAGATGCGCCATCGATATCCCCTCTCCCCCACTGGTGGGGGAGAGGGCGGGGTGAGGGGGTGGCAGGAGCGGTGATCACCCCTCACCCGGAAAATCATCGCGCCTGGGCTGCGCCAGGCCCGTGATTTTCCGCCCTCTCCCCTCGAAAAGGGGAGAGGGGATTCGGTAGGTGCAGAGCGGCCGGCGAGACAGCGAGGCTATCCTCCTCTCGCCGGGGGAGGGTGGGACGCGTCCATGCCCGCGCTGTTTGGGATCGGCCAGGGAGCAGCGGAGAGGGTTTTCGCGAACCGCGCCGCGCCCGGAATGACGAGGTTAGGGGTTTTGACAAGCCCCCCGCGCCGTCCTACGCCCCCGTCTGGCCGCGGTGGCGCAGCATGTGGTCGGCCAGGGTCAGGGCCATCATCGCCTCGCCCACCGGAACGGCGCGGATGCCGACGCAGGGGTCGTGGCGGCCCTTGGTGGAGATCGCAGTCTCCTCGAACTTCCGGTTCAGCGTGCGCCGTTCGGTGCGGATCGAGCTGGTCGGTTTGACCGCGAAGCGGACCACCACGTCCTGGCCGCTGGAAATCCCGCCCAGCACGCCGCCGTTATGGTTGGACAGGAAGGCGGGCCGCCCGTCCGCGCCGCGCCGCATCTCGTCGGCGGCGTCCTCGCCGCGCATCGCGGCGGCGGCGAAACCGGCCCCGATCTCCACCCCCTTGACGGCGGGGATCGACATCATCGCCGCGGCCAGGTCCGCGTCCAGCTTGCCATAGACCGGCGCGCCCCAGCCGGCGGGAACGCCGCTGGCGTGAACCTCCACCACCGCGCCGGTCGAGCTGCCGTCGCGGCGCAGGGCGTCGAGGTCCGCTTCCCATTGCGCCGCCGTCTGCGCGTCCGGGCAGAAGAAGGCGTTGTTCGCCGTTTCGTCCCAGTCCCAGCGGCTGCGGTCGATGGCGCGCGGACCAAGCTGAATCAGCGCGGCGCGGATGACGACGCCGTCGCCCAGCACCTTGCGGGCGATGGCGCCGGCAGCGACGCGCATCGCCGTTTCGCGCGCCGAGGAGCGCCCGCCGCCGCGCCAGTCACGCAGGCCGTACTTGGCGTCATAGGCGTAATCGGCATGGCCGGGGCGCCAGAGATCGCGGATCGCCTCGTAATCCTTTGATCGCACGTCCTCGTTCCCGATCATCAGGGCGACGGGCGCGCCGGTGGTGACCGGGCCGCCGCCCGCGCCGTCGTCGAACACGCCGGAGAGGATTCTCACCCGGTCGGATTCCTGGCGCGGCGAGACATGGCGGCTGGACCCGGGCCGGCGCTTGTCCAGGAAGGGCTGGATATCGGCCTCGGTCAGCGCGATTCCCGGCGGGCAGCCGTCGACCACCGCGCCGATGGCGGGGCCGTGGCTCTCGCCCCAGGTGGTCAGGCGGAACAGATGGCCGAAACTGTTGTGCGACATGGACGGACCATAGTGTGCGCCGGGCGCGGCGTCACGCCGCCGGGCGCCGCCGCGTCCAGCGCGCGAACCGCGCCGCGGGCGAAGGCGCGGCGAAGCGGCGGATGAAGTCCGCCAGAACAGGCCCGGCGCCGGCTTCACCGCCGGGTCCGGGCGCCTGTTGCGGCGTTTCAGGGCGGATCCGGACGCGCGCCATCAGGCCGGGTTCGCCGATAAAGGGCAGCAACGCCCCTTCCGCCGCCCCGGCGGGGATGCGCAGGATCAGCGCCCGGCCGCGCGCCAGCACCGTGCGCGCCGCGCCGCGCGCCGCCTCGGCGGCGTCCAGCATCACCTCGACCACCGCCGGTTCGGCGCGTTCGACGGCGCGGATGGCGGCCAGCGCCGCGGCGAGGCGCGACAGGTTTTCCGGGGTTGCGGCGGCGACGTCCGGATGCACGGCGCGGGCGATACGGCGGAAGGCGGCCCTGGCGGCGCGCAACCCGGCGCCGGGCGCAAGGCCCAGCGCGGCGTAGGCCCGGTCGAGGTCCGCCGTTTCGCTCATCGCCGGGCAGAGTATGAAGCGGGCGGTTCCCGAAAGGTTGACGGCGCGCGCTATACTTCGCCGGGCAGGGAGCGTAAGCAGCGGCCATGAGCAAGAAAGCGAAGACCCCGCCCGCAACGCCGGGCCGCGACTATCAGAAAACCGCCGAATATGAACGCACGGCGGCGGAGAACGCGACGGAGATTTTCGACAGCCGCGACCCCTTCGCCCTGTTCGCCGAATGGCTGGAGGCCGCGAAGCGCAGGGAACCGAACGACCCCGACGCCATGGCGCTGGCCACCGCGGACGCCGGCGGCGCGCCGGACGTGCGCATGGTGCTGTTGAAAGACGCCGGACCGGAGGGGTTCGTCTTCTACACCAATCTGGAAAGCGCCAAGGGCGGCCAGATCGCCGCCAACCCGCAGGCGGCGCTGTGTTTTCACTGGAAAAGCCTGCGCCGTCAGGTGCGCGTGCGCGGCCCGCTGGCGCCGGTCAGCGCCGCCGAGGCCGACGCCTATTTCGCCAGCCGCGCCCGCGACAGCCGCATCGGCGCCTGGGCCTCGCAACAGTCGCGGCCGCTGGAAAGCCGTTTCGCGCTGGAGAAAGCGGTGGCCGCCGCCGCGGCGCGCTTCGGCCTTGGCGAGGTGCCGCGGCCTCCGCACTGGAGCGGGTTCCGCCTGTCGCCGCTGCGCATCGAGTTCTGGCGCGACCGGCCGTTCCGCCTGCACGACCGGCTGGTCTTCATCCGCAGCGATCCGGACTCGCCCTGGCGGACGGAACGGTTATATCCTTGACCCCTGCGGGGGACTTCGTTCGGGGGAGCGAAGATGCAGGCTGGACTTGAGCTTTTCCGCCGGTTCTACGGGATGGGCGTCGCTGTGTGCCTGGTGCTGGTCGCCGGCGCGCCGCCGCTGCTGGCCGTGGCGAATTTCGGCGTCGGCCTGGATCTGTGGGACTGGCGTTTCGGCATGCACACGCTGGCCTTCGGCTGGGGCGGGTTGGCCTTCAAGGTCATGCTGGCCGCCGGCGCGGCCAGCCTGGCGCTGGCGGTGTTCCTGAAAATCCGGGACGGCGCCTTTCATCTCGGCCTCGGCGTGGTCATCGCCGCCCTCGTGCTCGGCGCGGCCGGCGTCGCGGGCCTGACCTGGCTGCGCGGCCATCTCGGCGCCTTCCCCGCCGCCCATGACGTCGCCACCGATCCGCAGAATCCGCCCGTCTTCACCGCCTTCCTGATCCAGCGCCGCGGCGCGCAGGCCAACCCGGTGGGCAGGCCCTCGCCCGAAGGGTCGGCGGGCCTGCGTCCGGTGATCGTCGCGGAAGACCCGGACGCGGCCTTCGCCGCCGCCCTGCGCACGGCGCGCGGCCTCGGCTGGCGGGTGGGGACCACCTCGGCCGAGGCGCGGATGTTCGAGGCGACGGTGGAGTCGATCTGGTTCGGCTTCATCGACGATGTCGCCGTCCGCGTCACCGGCGACGAAGCCGGCGCGCGCATCGACCTGCGCGTCGCCGCCCGGTCGGGAGGCAGCGATTACGGTCGCGGCGCGGCGCTGATCGCGGCGTTCGGGGAGGCGCTGGCGGAACGGCTGGCGGCGGACGCGAGTCCGGGGGCGGGGGCGGACGCGGACCGGATTCCGGACGCGCTCCCGGACGTAGAAACGGAAGCGGGGTGAAAAAGAGGCCGGTCAAAGGGGATTGAAAGGGGGGTCAAAGGTGGGTGGAAGGGGGATCAAAGCGGGGTGTAAACGCCATCGATGTCCGGGGCGCCGGAACAGGCCGCCCGCCCTTCCCTGACAAGCTTGACCAGGTGCGCCCACACCGAGTGCGCCGCCGCCGGATGCAGGCGCGGGTCGACATCGGCGTAGAGCGATTTCACGATATTTTTTATGGACTTGCGCCCGGCGCCAAGCTGCGCCAGCACCTGTGTTTCACGCGCCAGACGGTGGTTTATACAGGCGTCCAGGAACGGGCCCGGCGCGGTGACCGGCGGGCCGTGCGTCGGCCACAGCGTGTCGAAGCCAAGCGCCCTAACCCTTTGCAATTGCGCGATATAATCGCCCATGTCGCCATCCGGCGGGCTGATCACCGTCGTCGACCAGCCCATCACATGATCACCGCTGAACAGGGCGTTCTCCTGCTCCAGCGCAAAGCAGAGATGGTTCGAGGTGTGCCCCGGCGTGTGCAGGGCGGTCAGCGTCCATCCCGGGCCCTCGATCCGGCGCCCGTCGCCGATGCGCACATCTGGCGCGAATCCCTTGTGCTCACCGGCCTCCAGCCGCACTTCGGTCTCGGGCATGTCCGCCGCCGGAGGGCCGTATCCATAGACCTTGCAGCCATGTTTGCGCGCCAGCGGCGCGGCCAGCGGCGAATGATCGAGATGGTGATGGGTGACCAGCACATGGGTGACGCGCTCTCCCTCCAGCGCGGCGTCCAGCGCCTGCTCGTGCGCATCCAGCACCGGGCCGGGATCGATCACCGCCACCTCGCCGGACCCGACGATATAGACGCCGGTGCCGGCATAGGTGAACGGTCCCGGATTGGGCGCGACAACGCGCCGGATCAGCGGCGAAACCCGGTCGCAGCGGCCGTACTCGAAATCGAATTCGCGCAGGAAGGGGATGGCGCTCATGGCGTCAGCAAACCGCATCGGGGGAGGATTCACCAGTTTTTCCAGCGCTGTGGCGCAACAGCGCCGCGGCGATCCACTCCGTCGCCTTCAGCTTGTCGCGCAGGGGCAGGGCGGTGGGAGGCCCCATGTCGGTCTTGTTGGCGTCGACCACGTAAAGCCGGTTGTCGCGGGCGTCGCGCAGCACGTCCAGCCCGCCCCAGTCCATGCCGATCGCCTGTGTGAACGCCCTGATGCGCGCACGCTCATCGGCCGAGAACACGTCTTCCGGGGCCGCGAGGCGCACGGAGGCGTTGTGATTAGCGAAGCGATTTGAGGCCGGCCGGCGCTTGACGAACACCGCGGCGATCTCGCCGCCGACGGTGGGGCAGCGCAGGTCCACGGCCATGCCATCGGCGTCAAGATTGTCCACAAGCCGCTGATAACACTGGCCGGGACGGGGTTCGACAGGACCTTCGACGATGCGGCCGTCATGGGCGCCGTTGGCCTCGGCCTTCTCCACCATCGGCCCGGTCCATGAGGCGGGGTCGACGGCGAGGGGATAGCGGAAGGCGGTTTCGTGCGCGGCGGCTACACGGCTCTTGCTGACGTCGAGGCAGCGCAGGTTTACGCCAGGCGCGCCGGGCGGGGCGGCGGCGGGGGCGCTGAGGGTCGCGTCCTCGAAATGGAACACCAGGTCGGCCTTTGCCGGCATGGAGACGATTCGCCCCCCGGCGGCGTGCAGCACCGTCCAGATCAGATACCAGGGCCGCGGCCGGTCTGGCAGAAAGCAGACGCGCGGTCCGCCGCGGCGGGTCAGGCGCTGCGCCTCGATGCAGAGGTAATAGGCGAACCAGCTCAGGCCCTCGCCGATAACGCCGGGCTCCACCGGAACCCGCGCGCCGGTCTTGCGAACGGCGACCGCGCCGTTCTCGAGGCGAAAGTCCCGCCACCACAAGGCGCTGGTCATGCCGTCCCCGCGTGTCATGCGCCGCGCATCCTACACCCGCTGCGGGCAGGCGACAGCCCGCCAGTCACACCGGCGCGGGTCTTGCGTGGCGACAGCGTACGCCGCGGAGACTGTGTCATGCCGGACTGGTTCAGCATTGCGGGCTTTCTGGCCGAGCGGCTGCGGCGGGCGCTGTGGCTGCTGCTGGCGCTGGTCGCGGCGCATCTGGCGCTGGCGCAGGAGACATCGGCCCCGCAGTCGGCGCGCGCAGTTATTCCGTTAGAAGATTCCGGCGCTTACACCCGTTCAACGGATGCGTTTCTGCATCGCGGTCTTGATTGACACAGGCCCGCCGCGCATGAAACTGTCCCGTTGAAGACACTAAGGCCGCCGCGCCCATGATTGGTTATATCGCCCGTCGGGTGCTGGTCGCAGTTCCGACGATTCTCGTCATCATCACGGTTGCGTTCTTCATGATGCGCGCCGCGCCGGGCGGGCCGTTCGACCTCGAACGGCCGATGCCTGCCGAGATTCGCGAACGGGTGATGACCGCCTATGGCCTGAACCGGCCGGTGCATGAACAGTATCTGAGTTATATCGGCGACCTGGCGCGTGGCGATCTCGGCCCGTCGCTGCGTTTCCGCGACAAGACCGTGGCCGACATCATCGCCGAGGGCTTTCCAGTCAGCGCCACCGTCGGCGGGCTGTCGATCCTGCTCGCCCTGATGCTGGGCACGCTGCTGGGCAGCATCGCGGCGTTGAGACAGAACCGGCCCAGCGATTACGGGGTGATGGGCCTGGCCATGGTGGGGATCACCATACCCCCATTCGTCATGGGCCCGATCCTGGCGATGGTGTTCGGGCTGGGGCTGGGCCTGTTGCCCACCGGCGGGCTGGACCCGCGTTTCGGGATGACGCCTGAGCGCCTGGTCCTGCCCGTCATCACGCTGGCGCTGCCGCAGATCGCCATCATCTCGCGCCTGATGCGGGCCAGTATGATCGAGGTGATCCGCTCCAACTACATCCGCACCGCGCGCGCCAAGGGCCTGTCCGAATCCGCCGTGATCTTCCGTCATGCGCTGCGCGCCGCCATCCTGCCGCTGGTCAGCTATCTCGGCCCAGCCTCGGCGGCGCTGGTCACCGGCTCGATCGTGATCGAGCGCGTGTTCCAGCTACCCGGCATCGGCCGCAATTTCGTCGATGCGGCGCTGGCGCGCGACTATACCGTGGTGATGGGCGTGGTGATCCTCTACGCCGGGCTGATCATCCTTCTGAACCTGATCGCCGACCTGCTGTACGCGGCGCTGAATCCGAAAGTGAAGTACGACTGATGTCCCTGCTGAGCACTCCGGGCGAAAAGGCCGAAATGCTGGAGAGCGCCGCCGTCCAGGGCCGCTCGCTGTGGGACGACGCGCGCGCCCGCCTGCTGCGCAACAAGGCGGCGGTCACCGGCATGATCGTGCTGGGCTTGCTGGTGTTGCTGGCGGTTATCGGGCCGGAGATCTGGCCGCACGACTACAGCACCATCTATCGCGACCGCGTGTGGACCAGCCCGACCTTCGAGAACTGGCACTGGTTCGGCACCGACGCCCAGGGTCGCGACCTGGTGGCGCGCACGCTGGTGGGCCTGCGCATATCGCTAATGGTGGGCGTGGTCGCCACCCTGGTGTCGCTGCTGATCGGCATCACCTGGGGCGCGACGGCCGGCTTCATCGGCGGGCGCGTCGACCAGGTGATGATGCGCATCGTCGACATCCTCTATTCGCTGCCCTTCATCTTCTTCGTCATCATCCTGATGGTGGTGTTCGGGCGGAACATCGTCCTGATCTTCGTCGCCATCGGCGCCGTGGAATGGCTGACCATGGCGCGCATCGTGCGCGGCCAGACCATTTCGCTGCGCAAGATGGAATTCGTCGAGGCGGCCGAAGCCGCCGGCGTCACACGGCTGAACATCATCCGCCGTCACATCGTGCCCAACGTGCTGGGGCCCGTGGTGGTCTATGTGACGCTGACCATTCCGGTGGTGATCCTGGCCGAAAGCTTCCTCAGCTTCCTCGGCCTCGGCGTGCAGGAGCCGCTGACCTCGCTCGGCCGGCTGATCAGCCATGGCGCGCAGGACATGGAGGTGGCGCGGTGGACGCTGATCGTGCCGGCGGCGACGATGATGCTGACCCTGGTCTGCTTCAACTTCATCGGCGACGGTCTGCGCGACGCCATCGACCCCAAGGACCGCTGACCGGTTCCGCTACTGCTCGCGCGTCACGCGCACGGCGGAACCCCGGTTGTTGACGCGGATCATGTAGGTGCCCAGCGCCGCGGTGCGGATCTCGGCCTCCATCGGCTCCGACCGGCGCGGGATGACCAGGCGCACATTGTCAGTCTGCCGCCAGACCTGGCCATTCTGCATGTGAAAACGAAGGCGATAACCCTGGAAGGTCTCAACCCGGTCGATGATCATCGCCACGCGCTGCACCGACCCGTCGGACCCGCGCTCGATCACGCGCACGCCCTCCACATACTCGGCGTCGGCGGCGGCGGTGTCGACGGCGCTGTGGCCGTCGCGGTTGCGGAACGCCGGCAGGCTGAGCCGCGGCAGGCTGGGCAGGCTCATCCCGAACGACCCGCGTTCCACCGCCTCCACGTCGCTGCGCTGGACGATCACGATGTCGCCGCTCTGTTGCTGGCGCGCAAGCTCTGCGGCGGCGGCGTCATAGCAGTCCAGCCGCGCCGCGCGGTCGGCGATGTCGCGGCAGGCCAGCACCTGGCCGGCGGCGTCGGGCGCGTCCTGGGCCATGGCGGCCGGGGAGAGGGCGCCGAGGGCTGCGGATAAAGCGAGAAAACGAATCGTCATGGGCCGGCTCCTGTTTATTATTGCGCGCGCCGCGCGGGCCGTCAGTTCGTGCGCAGAACGCCGAACCACTCGCCACGGCCGTTCACCTGCATCAAATACGAATTGAACATGCCGGTGCGGATGGTGACGGTCATCTGGCCGGGCTGGTCGCTGCCATAGATGCGGATGCGCGATCCTTCAGCCTGGCGCCAGACCTGGCCGTTTTCCAGCGCGATAACGAATTTTCCGTGCGGATCGCGCCGCCAGGACGCGACCACCAGCCCCTCTATGCGTCCGATCGACCCGTCTTCGCGGCGTTCGACCCGGGAGCCGGCGGACCCGGCGGTCTCGCGGATCGCTTCGCCGGAGCCGCGCGGCAGGCGCGGTGCGCCGAAACGTGGTAATGAAATGCCGAAGCCGAAGCGGGATTCCTGGTCGCGGTCGATGTCTTCGCGTGTCACGGCCACCACTTCGCCGGCGCTCTCGCTTTCCAGCAGCGCCTCAATGGCGGCGTCCTGACAAGCGAGCCGGGCCATGGGGTCGGTCAGGGCGCGGCATTCGAACAGCGGCGCCAGCGGCGAGGCGGGCTGTTGTGCGGCCGCGGCGCCGGAAACACTTAACAGTATGGCCGCAGCTGTTGATAATGCGGTGTTCATCTTGGCGGGGGCACCCTTGCGTTGGAACGGAAATATGCGCAAGACCGCCGCAACTGTCGACCGGGCGGCGCCGTAAGGACTGGCCGCACCTACCAGGGGACATCAGGGGAAGGGAGTTCAGGGACATGACGCTTCATCGCAACCGGCTTAGCCTGCTGCTTCTCGGCGCTGCGGCGCTGGCGCTGACCGCATGCGGCGACCGCGCCGCGCAGGACCAGGACACGCTGGTCCTGCACCGCGGCAACAACGCCGAGCCGCTGTCGCTTGATCCGCACAAGGCCAGCGGCACGTGGGAGAACCACATCATCGGCGACATGTTCATTGGCCTGTTCACCGAGAATTCTGAAGGCGCGCCGATCCCCGGCATGGCGGAAAGCTGGACGGTGGCGGAGGACGGGCTGAGCTGGACCTTCACCCTGCGCGAGGCGGTGTGGTCCGACGGCGAGCCGGTGACAGCCCACGACTTCGAGTTCGCCTTTCGCCGCATTCTCGATCCGATGACCATCGCGCAATATGCATCGCTTCTCTATCCGATCCGCAATGCGCAGCCTGTAAATGTCGGCGAGCTTCCGCCCGAGGAGGTGGGGGTGCGGGCGCTGGACGCGCGTACACTGCTGATCGAGCTGGAGAACCCGGCCCCCTTCCTGCCGGGCCTGTTGACCCACTACACCACTTTCCCGATCCCGCGGCACGTGGTGGAGCGCCATGGCGACGCCTGGGTGCAGCCCCGCAATATCGAGGTCAACGGCCCCTACAAACTGGCAGAGTGGCGCTCCAACGACTTCATCCGCGTCGTGCGCAACGAACGCTTCTTCGACAACGCCAATGTCTGCCTGGACGAGATCTATTACTACCCCACCGTGGACGTGAACGCCGCCGAGCGCCGGGTGCGCAACGGCGAGCTGGATCTGAACATGGAGTTTCCGGGCCAGAACATTAACTTCCTGATGGAGCGTATACCGGACTATGTCCGCGTCGCTCCCTACATGGGCACGGTGTATTTCTCTCTGAATACCGAGCTGCCCCAGTTCCAGGATGCGCGGGTGCGCAACGCGCTCGGCATGGCCATCGACCGCGAATTCATCACCCGCGAGATTTACCGGGTCGGCTTCACTCCGGCCTACGCCATGGTGCCTCCTGGCGTGTCCGGTTACCCTGGCGGGACTGGCGTCAACTGGGCGGAAGAACCGATCGAACAGCGCCGCGCCCGCGCCCGCGAATTGCTGGAAGAGGCCGGTTACGGTCCGGCCAATCCGCTGCGCTTCGAATATTATTATCGGGCGACGGCGGACAACCCGCGCATCGCGCCGGTGGTGCAGAACGACTGGCAGTCGATTGCGCCCTGGGTGCGCGTCGACATCTTCCAGAACGAGACCCAGATCCACTACGCCAACCTGCGCGCCGGGGATTTCCAGGCCGCGGACGGCGGTTGGATCGCCGACTATAACGACGCCTACAACTTCCTGTTCCTGATGGAGGAGCGCTCCATCCCCATGAACTATTCGCGCTACCGCAACCCGGAATACGACGCGCTGGTCGCGCAAGCGAACATGGAGCTGGATGCGGTGCGCCGCGGCGACATGCTGACCCGGGCCGAACAGATGATGCTGGACGACATGCCGATCATTCCGATCGCCTTCTATGTCAGCAAATCGCTGGTGAATCCGCGCGTCACCGGCTGGATCGATAATGTCGTCGACATTCACCGGTCCCGTTATCTGTGCTTCGCCGGAGTCGAGCGGTCCAGCGAGGTCGCGGCGGCGGACTGATTTGCGCTTGCTTGCAGCGGTCTGCGCCGAAGTCTAGCTTCTCCCGCAGCCATGCGGGGAGGGACGTATGACCGGCGAGGAGCTGTCTGACGCCGCAGCCGGCGCCGCCGTGGAGGGGGGCGCCCTTGCGGCGCTGGCCGGTGCGCGAGGCAGGTCGCGCTTTCCGCCGCCAGCCGAACCCGGCGCGTGCGCCAATTGCGGAACCAGGCTGCGCGGTCAGGTCTGCCACAGTTGCGGGCAGAACTCCGACGACTTCCATCGCCCCGTCTGGTCGCTGGTCAAGGACGTTCTCGACGGGCTGTTCTCCTTCGACGGCCGCTTCTGGCGCACCGTGCCGCCGCTGCTGGTCCGGCCGGGGCATGTCACCCGCGCCTATCTGACCGGCGTCCGCGCGCGCTATGTTCAGCCCTTCCGGCTGTTCATCGCCGCCAGCGTGCTGTTTTTCCTGGTGGCCTTTCTCGGCGGCGATTTCGACGGCCAGCTAAGGGTGAATGGCGCGCCTGTATCCGTTGACGCACCCGCCACCATGGCCGAACTGGATGCGGCCGAGCGCGAGTTGGCGGCGCGCATAGAGGCCGGCGGACCGGCCGCGGCCGGACTGCGTATCGCCCGCGACCAGGTGATCGCCCAGCGCGAACGGCTTCAGGCGCAGGCGGACGATGCGGGCGAGACGGGCGAAGCCGAGCCGACCGCCGAGGATACGCCTGAATCGCGCCTGGCGCAGCAAATGCGTCAACGCGAGGCCCAGAAAGCCGCCATGCGCCGCGCCCTGCTGCCCGAGCTTTACGCCGATGCGCCGCCCGCGCCGGGCGACCTGTCGTTCACCATGAGCGACCTTACCTGGATGCCGCTGGCCTTCCGCCAGCGTCTGGCCGATCGCTATGACTACATCGCCGACAATCCACGCGCCTTTATCGAGGCGCTGAAGCGCTGGATACCGCGCATGGTGTTCCTGCTGCTGCCGGTCTATGCGCTGCTGCTGTCGATCCTGCATATCTGGCGACGGGGTTTCTATTTCTATGATCACCTGATCGTGGCGCTTCACTTCCACGCCTTCCTGTTCTTTTTCCTGATCCTGCTGATCGGCGCCGGGCAGGTCATCGGCGCCGGCTGGACGATCCTGATCTTCCTGATCTGGAGCAATTACGCTCTCTACCGAATTCACCGCGTGGTCTATGAGTGCAGCCGTTTCGGTTCGGTCGTGCGAACGCTGACGCTGGACGTGCTGTATCTGATGATCATGGGGCTGGCGATGGGCCCGCTGATGCTGCTGGGTCTGCTGACGGCCTGATCCGTCTGCGCCTTGATCCCCGCCGCCATTTGGCGCGGGGGTATGGAGTGGTGGAGGGACGCGCGGGACGCCTGGGGCGTCTGATTACGCGGTCATGGATACGCCTGACGCCTTTGGCGTCCCGCGCGCGGAGATTTCCCGGACGCTCTCGCCCCCGTTTCCAGGGCGGCGGATGGGCTGGTCGGGCGGTTAGTGCCAGCCGCCCCCGCCGCCGGCCGCGCCGGGCCCGCCGGACGTCACCCCGGCGGGACGGACGCGCTCCGCACTTCCGGCCGCCGCTTGCCGACGCGGGCCCGCGCCCTCCGCGCGACCGGAACAGGGGGAAGTATACGGCCAGATCAGCCGGTGCGGATAAGTTCACCCTTATCCTGCTTCCCGGACCCCCGGATCGCTGCGCGTCCGGGGCTTCGGGGAGACCCGGGATCTCCTGTGCGCGCAGGATGAAACGCCGTGCGGCAGAACCTCATTCTGAGCCCTTTTGAGGCCCCGGCTTCTCCCCCGGATAATCGCTTCCCCCTTCGCCCTGCGGGCTTCGGGGGACGAAGACGCGCCTTCCGGGGATCGGCCGGGGAGCAGCGCAAGAGGTTTCATACAGACCGCCTCCGGCCTGCCCGGGAAGCGGCGGAGGGTGTTGGACAAGTCCCTTTCGCGCCGAAGCAAAACGGGCGGCCCGAAGGACCGCCCGTCTGGCATACGCCGGCCATGTTAACCGCGTCAGCGCGGCTCGGCCTCGTGCATCTGCATCCGCACGCCGGGCTGGTCCGCCTGCTGGCGGGCCTCCACCGCGGCGCGCACCTCCGGCAGGTTCATCAGGGCGTTGAAGCGCGCAACGGATTCGGCGGTTTCCGATGCGCCGGAGAACAGCCGCATGAACGCCTCGAACGGCGAGGGCGGCTGCGGATAGCGGCGCAGCCGCACCGGGGCGGTTTCGTCGATATTCGCCAGACGGCGCGCCGCCGCGACCGCGGTGCGCAGACCGCCGATCTCGTCGACCAGGCCCAGCTCCGCGGCCTGCGCCCCGGTCCAGACCCGGCCGCGCGCGGCCTCGCGCACGCGCTCTATCGGCATGTTGCGGCCTTCCGCCACCCGGCCGGTGAAATCATCATAGATGTCCGACATGATGGCCCGAACCGCTTCGCGCTGGGCTTCGGTCCAGCGCGTCTGGCTGGAATAGGCGAGGGCGAAATCGCCGCCCACAGCCAGCGGTTCGATGTTCAACCCGATCAGTCCGAATGTCTCGTGCAGATAGAGCTTGCCGCCGAGAACGCCGATGGATCCGGTCAGGGTGGTGGCGTGGGCGACGATGTGATCGGCCGGAACCGAGATGTAATAGCCGCCGGACGCCGCCAGCGAAGCCATGGAGACCACTACCGGCTTGCCGGCCTCGCGGGCGCGGCGCACCGCGTCCCACACCTGGTCGGACGCGATGGCGGAGCCGCCGGGCGAATCGACTCGCAGCACGATGGCGCGCACGGCGTCATCGCGGGCCGCGGCGTCGATGGCCTCGGCCATGGCGTCACCGCCCAGCATGTCCTCGCCGCCGAAGGCGCCGCCGCGGGCGTAGCCGGTGACGATGGCGCCCTGGCCCTCGATCAGCGCGATGACATCGCCGCGGGTCTGTTCGCCAAGGCTGTCATGATAGGCGCGAATACTGACCATCTGCGCGCCGTTCCCTGCGCGATCGCGCGCCGCGGTCCGGGCGGCCTCGACATGGCCCAGCCGGTCCACCAGTCGCGCCTGCAGCGCGGTTTCGGCGGAATGGGGCGCCTGCATGAACAGTGTCCGCGCCTGATCGGGCGCGAAACCGCGGTCGGCCGCCACGGCGTCGGCGACCGAGTCGAAGATCGAACCCAGGAAAGAGGTTGTCGCCTCCAGGTGCGCTTCGGTGAAGCCGGTTTCGGTGTAGATATTGGCGGCGTTCTTGTATTCGTGGAACTGCAGGAATTCCGGTTCCGCCTCAAAGCGTTCGAACAGCCCGCCGAAGAAAGGCGTTTCAGTGGCCAGCCCCGCGGCGGAGAAGGTGGCCGTGTCCTGCAGCCAGATCTCGTCGGCGCCGCTGACGGCGAAATAGTTGCTGACCGAACCGCTTTCAAAGCCCTGTGCGTGGACGATGACGAACCGGCCCGACGCACGGAGCGCCGCGATGGCGGCGCGCAGTTCCTCCGCCTGGCCCGGCGACATGCCGTATTCATTGGCGCGGATGAACAGGCCGGCGACGCGGCGGTCGGTTTCAGCGCGCTCCAGCGCCCTGACCACATCGACGATAGGCAGGGGCTGACCGAAGGCGAAGGGATTGTTGCTGGGCTGGTCCGTGCGCGTCTCGCGCAGGTCCAGTTCCACGACCACCCGGTCGGACGGCAGCGGCGCGCCTTCGCCGGCGCCCTGGATGGCGGCGCCGATCGCGCCGGCGATCATCATCACCACGAGAAAAACCACCAGGACCGCGCCGACCACGACGCCGACGACCGATCCGAAAAATGTCACCCAGAACTGTTTCATGCCCGCCTCGCTGGCCGTCGCAGCCGCCCCTCGCGGCTTCGCGTTAATGACCATAGGAGGTGAAAGGGCGCAGGTCGAGATGGCGTGTCGGCGCGGGCGGGAACGCGCATGGTTGCAAGATGGTCGGAGTAGCTGGATTCGAACCAGCGACCCCCGCCTCCCGAAGACGGTGCTCTACCAGGCTGAGCTATACTCCGGACCAGGGCGCGGCTTATAGCGGCAAGCCCGGCGGCGCGCAACGCGCCAGAAGCAGGCCCGGCGCCTCGCCGCCGCATGCTGCGTCATCCCCGTTGCATGAACGCTGCCGAGCCGTTATCTAGCGCGCTCCGCCACTGGCGGGCCGGAATACAGTTGGGGCGTGGCCAAGCGGTAAGGCAGCGGTTTTTGGTACCGCCATTCCCAGGTTCGAATCCTGGCGCCCCAGCCAGTCTCCCCTGATCGTTCACGACACAATATCAATCACGCACGCGATTGTGATAGCAGGCCGCACGGGCCGTGAACCGGGCGCTGGCAAGCCTCGATTCCACTCTCAGGCGAATTGAGAAAAGCGAATCCGCCCGAAGCGGGAAAAACCGCCTGACGCCGGCTTTCAATCTGCTTTCGTTGCTGATCTGTCTATTGATCGGCGCTCGCAGCAAGGGTAGCGTCCGTCACGATTATGGGCGCAGTCGCCCTGAAACGAGACGGCGGAGCAACCGCCGCGGGGCTGACGGGGAGAGGATGTTCGCCTTCAACCCGTCATTATGTTCGGATATTGCTTCGGGAAAGCCCGGAGTCGCGGCGATCTGCGCCGCCTGGAAATTGCAGGGGGCCGCGCCGGTGTCTTGTTCGCCGGCTGAAAAGCGAAAGACGTCATCACCGGCGCGGGGCGGCAGTTCCGCGATGATCACTATGAGGCTAAACATGGCGAATATCATGAAATGGGTCCGCGCATCGCTGGCCGCGGCTTTCACCGCGGGGATCGCGGCGGGCGCAGCCCAGGCGCAGCTGGGACAGGTGCTCGAAACCGCCCAGCAGTCGACGCGGGAGGGGGCGGCGGCCCAGCGTCAGATCGACCAGCTGGATGACCAGCGCACCGATATCGAGCTGGAATACCGCGCCCTGCTGCAGCAGATCGAGAGCCAGCGGCTGTTCGTGGAGCAGCAGCGGGTGTTCCTGATGTCGCAGCAGAACGAGATCACCTCGCTGCGCAACCAGTTGGAGAGCGTCGAGGGCATTGGCCGCGACCTGCTGCCGATGATGCGCGAGATGGTCGAGAATCTTGAGGACTTCGTCAGCAACGACCTGCCGTTTCAGTCCCAGACCCGCACCGAACGCGTTGAGCGCCTTTACGGCGTTCTCGATGACGCCGACATTACGGCGGCGGAGCGCTATCGCCTGATCCTGAACGCCTATGACATCGAGGCCGCCTATGGCCGCGGCGTCGCCAGCTATGCCGAAGTGATCGAGGTGGGCGGCGAACCGATCGAAGTCCGGGTGTTGCGGATCGGCCGGGTCATCCTGATCCGCCAGATGCCGGGCGGCGGCGTGATGGTGCGTTATCGCGGCGCCAGCGACTGGCAGCCGGTTTCCGGGGCCAACATGGCCGAAATCCAGCGCGCCTTCCGCATCGCCGACGAAGTGACCACGCCGGACGTGTTCCTGGCGCCGCTGCCGGCGCCGGCCGCGGGCCGCTAACGATCAGAGACGGAGCAAGAAGCGATGAAAACCGTTGTCAAAATTTTCGCCGCCGTCTCGCTTGGCGCGGCGCTCACCGCCGGGGCGATGGCCCAGGACCGGCCGCGTCAGACCGAGCCCGTGGCGTCGATCAGCGAACTGCTGAATCGCGTTCGCCAGGACACACGCGAAGCCAGCGCCGAGAACCAGCGCCGGATCGCCGAGTTCCGCCAGGCGCGGGATCAGCAGCAAGGGCTGCTGAGCAACGCCCGCGCCCAGCTGAGCGCGCTGGTCGGCGAGGCTAACCGCCTGACTCAGGAGTATGAAAGCAACCGCGAGACGGTCGCGGAGCTTGATGCGCAACTGCGCGCCGCCCAGGGCGAGTTCGGCGAACTGTTCGGCGCCTCGCGTCAGTCGGCCGGCGATTTCGGCTCGCTGATCCAGGCCTCTGTGGTCAGCGCCCAGTATCCGGGCCGCCACACCGCCCTGACCGATCTGTCCGAAAGCCGCACCCTGCCCTCGCGAAATGAGCTGGATTTCATCTGGCGCCGCATCACCGAGGAAATGATCTACCAGGGTGAGGTCTCCCGCTACCAGGCGGTGGTGACCGGCCTGAACCGCAGCGAGCCGGTGGACATGGTCCGGGTCGGGGCGTTTCTGAATTTCGCCGTCACCGGCGGCTCAGCCGAATTCGTGGCCTGGTCGCCTGACGAGGACACCGGCATATACCGCCTGACGCGGCTGGACCGGCAGCCCCCGGGGAACATCACAGCCGCCGCAGCGGCGCTCGCCCGCGCCTCGGAAGGCAGCGTGGTGATGGGCCCGGTGGATCCGTCCCGCGGCGCCCTGCTGGCGATCTATCGCGAGTTCCCGACGCTGCAGGAGCGTATCGACCAGGGGCGTCTGGTGGGCCGTGTGATCCTGGGCCTGCTGGCGTTCTCGGCCCTGTTCGGCCTGTGGCGCCTGTTCGTGCTGTTCACCACCTCCTCGGCGGTGGCGGCGCAAAAGCGGCGCTCCAGCGCCTCGAAGGGCAACCCGCTGGGCCGTGTCATGCTGGCCTATGAAGAGGTGAAGACCCGCGACATCGAGACCATCGAGCTTAAGCTCGATGAAGCGATCCTGCGCGAGTCGCCGAAGCTGGAGTTCGGTCTGAACTTCCTGAAGCTGGCGGCCGGCGTGGCGCCGCTGCTGGGCCTGCTGGGCACCGTGACCGGCATGATCCGGACCTTTACCCAGATCACGCTGTTCGGCACCGGCGACCCGCGCGTCATGGCGGGCGGCATCTCCGAGGCCCTGGTCACCACCGTGCTGGGCCTGGTGTCCGCCATTCCGCTGCTGTTCATCCACAGCTTCGCGCAAAGCTTCGCGCGCGGCGTGCAGCAGGTGCTGGAGGAGCAGGCGGCCGGCATGGTGGCCCGTGCGGCCGAGGAACGCTCTGGCGGCGGCAAGGGCCGCTAGGGCCTAGGCGAGGAGACCGGCTATGGATTTCTTCGAGGCCGCAATGCTCGGCCTTCGGGAGTTCCTCGATCGGGGAGGCCCCGTCCTGGTGGCGATCATGATGTCCACCTTCGTGATGTGGTCCTTCATCCTCGAGCGGTTCGTCTATTTCTCGTTCGCCCACAAGGGGCACGCGGAAAGGGCGATCCGGGAGTGGGCCGCGCGCAAGGACCACAAGTCCTGGCATGCGCACGCGATCCGCGACCAGCTCATCTCGGAGGTCAGTCAGCGCGCACACCAGAATGTCGAGCTGATCAAGCTGCTGGTGGCCGTGGCGCCGCTGCTGGGCCTGTTGGGCACGGTGACGGGCATGGTTCAGGTGTTCGACGTGATGTCGATCGCCGGTTCGTCGGACGCGCGCGGCATGGCCGCGGGCGTGTCGCGGGCCACCATCCCGACCATGGCCGGCATGGTTTCGGCGCTGTCGGGGCTGCTGTTCATGAACCAGATCGAACGCGGCGCGCAGCGCCGGACGGCCGAACTGGCCGATTCGCTGGAACTGGGTGAAGCACGATGAGGCGGCGCAAGCAAAAGAAGGCGGACCAGGCCGAGGTCAACATGACCCCGATGCTGGATATCGTGTTCATCCTGCTGATCTTCTTCATCGTCACGGCGACCTTCCTGCAGGAAGAGGGCATCGACATGCGCCCGCCGCCAGACGCCCCTGAACAGCCGCAAGATCCGCCGCCGGTGATCCTGGTGCAGGTCGATCACCAGAACCGGGTGTACGTGAACCAGCGGCAGACGGATGTGGAGCGGGTGCTGGCGGCGGTGAACCGCGAGCGGGCTGAAAACCCCCGCAGCGCGGTGCTGATCCAGCCGCATGACGAGTCCCGCCACGGAATCACCGTGACGATATGGGACGACATGCAGGCGAACCGCATTCCGGTGTCGATCAACCGCCAGCGCGGCGGTTCGTAACCGCAGGCGCCACGGGCGCGAGGCAAGGAGCAGAACATGGCCCGACGCCAGAGCAGGGTCCAGACGGACGACGAGGAGATCGAGCTGAACATGACGCCCATGCTGGACGTCGTGTTCATCCTGCTGATTTTCTTCATCGTCATGGCGGTGTTCGTGAAGGAGCCCGGGATCGATCCGTTCCGGCCCCAGACCGAGACACATGAGCGCGTGCGGCCATCGATTCTGATCGCCGTCAGCGAGTCGAACGAGATCTGGATAAACCGCCGCGTTTACGAGCTGAACCAGGTCCGTGGCGTCATCGAACAGATGCGCGAGGAAAATCCGCGCGCCGAGGCGATGATTCAGGGCGACAGAAATGCTAATGTAGGCCTTGTCCTGGATATTCAGGAGATCCTTGGAAACATGAACATCCCTGTCCATATCTCTACCAGGGACCATTAGGTAAGGAGGCGACCATGGCCAGCATCATGCGCCTGATCATCGGCATCCCCATCGCCGCGGTCATCACCTTCGGCCTGTTCATGCTGATGCAGCGGCTGATTCTCACCGACCAGGTGGAGATGGAGAGCGCCGGCGAGGAGCTTCGCATCGACATCCGCCCGCAGGTCGAGGAAATCCGCGCCCGGCAACGGGATCTGCGCCCGGACGAGGTGCAGCGCGTACAGCCGCCGCCTCCGCCGCCGCAGATCGAGCGTCAGCGCGCCGAACAGCCAAGCGAATCGCTGACCACCATCGCCGGCTCCATCCCGGCGTTCGAGGCGCCGCAACTGCGCAGCGACAGTGTCAGCTTCTCGATCAGCGATCGCGACGCGCAGCCGCTGGTGCGGATCGAGCCGCAATACCCGCCCCGCGCGCAGGAGCGCGGCGTAGAGGGCACCTGCAATGTGCGCTTCGACGTGACGCCGGACGGCACGCCGACCAATATCCGTATCCTGCAATGCTCCAGCACCCTGTTCGAAAGCGCGTCGCGCCGCGCGGTGGAGCGCTGGCGCTATCAGCCGCGGATCGTCGATGGCCGCCCGGTGGCGCGGGTGGGCGTGGAGACGCAATTTCTCTTCCAACTTGACCAGAACTAGACGTTTCGCATGACGGCGCAAGCCGCCCGGGATCAGATCGCCGCGTGAAAATGCGGGAACGCGTTGGGCCAGAAGAGGAGACAGTCGCATGACCGCCAATCGTCTCGTTTTCGCTGCGCCGGCGGCGCTGCTGATCACGCTGTCGTTGTTTTTCGTCATGACGCGCATGATCCATGTCGATCTGCCGCCGACGATGACCGTGGCGGACCTGCCGCGGGTCGTGATCAATGAAGTCATTGACGAAACGCCCGCCTGCGGCCGTTCGTGCAGGGAACTCACCGTTCCGGACACCGTGACTCCGCCGCCACGCCCGGTCGCTATCGACCATGATCCTGCGACCAATCCCACGGCTGATCCGATTCCACCTTCTGAAATCCCGACGCTGGGGCCGGTTGACATCGGGCCGACCACAGTCACGTGGACGGTAGTGGATCGGGATATGCAGCCGATCATTCGGGTCGAGCCGAATTACCCGCCGCGCTATCTCGAACGTGGTGTGGAGGGAAGTTGTCTCATGCAGTTCAGCGTCATGCCGGACGGTGTTCCCGCCAACATCCGCGCGACTTGCAGTAACGTGGGTTTCGAAGCCGCTTCGCTGGCGGCGGTGGCGCGCTGGCGCTATCAGCCGCGCGTGGTCGGCGGCCATGCTGTGACCGTCACCGGCGTTGAGACAACCTTGGAATTCAGGTTGCGTAACTAGTTTGATCTTACCCGCGCCCCGGGCGCCGACCACCCCGCGCCCGGCGCGGACAGGAGCGAAAGACCGATGAAGATGACGTTCGCATCCGCCACTTTCCGGGCCGCCGCCGCGGCGGTGCTGGCCGGGTCGCTGGCCGCGTCGCTGGCGGCGCCGGCCGACGCCCAGCGCCAGTCGCAGGCGCAGCGCACCGCCGAGGAGGAGCGCCTTGCCGAACAGCGGGTGTTCTCCGCCCCTATCGGCGAAATCGTTCTCGCCGCCCAGACACAGCAGGAAGAAGATAACTGGGCCGGCTCCGTCACCACCCTGAACCGGGCGCTGGAACGGCCGAACATCAGCCCCTACGAGCGCTCCGTGGTGCTGCAGCTGCGCGGCCGCGCCCGCTACGAGATGGGCCAGGTGATGGCGGCGGTGCAGGACTGGCAGGACGCCATCGGAACCGGAATGCTGCTGACGAACGAGATCGTCAATCTGCGCATCAATATCGGCCAGTTGCTGATCGTCGAAGGGCGCTATGACGAGGGCATCCGCAATATCCTGCAGGCGGTGGAGGCCGGCGGCCAGCTGACCGACCGCCTGGCCATGCTGCTGGCCCAGGCCTATGCCCAGGCCGACCGCTTCCAGGAAGGCCTGCGCTACGCCGAAATGGCCTATGACATGGCCAGCCCGAAGGAGCGCCGCCATTTCAACCTCGTGCTGGCCTATTACCAGCGCCTGGAAATGTTGCCGCAACAGTTGCGCATCGTGCGCGAGATGGTGGAGCGCTGGCCCAATGAGCGCCAGCTGTGGGCCTCCTACTCGTCGATTCTCGCCAACACCGACCGCGAGGCCGACGCCTTCGAGGCCAACAAGGTCATGTATCTGAACGGCCTGCTGACCGAGGGGCGGGAGCTGGTGCGCCTCGCGCAGTATTATAGCTTCTTCGAGTTTCCCTATCGCGGCGCCGTGATCATGGAGCGCGAGATGAACGCCGGCCGCATCGAGCGCACGCGCGATAACCTCAACGCGCTGGCCAATATGTGGCGTCAGGCGCGCGAATTCCGCCGCGCGCTGCCGATCTTGCGCCAGCTGGCCGAAGCCAGCGGTAGCGGCGACGACTGGGGGCGCGTGGCTGAGGCCCATTACCAGCTCAACCAGTTGCCCGAGGCCGAAGCCGCCTTCGTGCGGGCGCTGAACGCCGGCGGCCTGCGCCAGACCGGCGAAACCTGGGCGCTCCTAGGAACAGTGCGCTACGAGCGGCGTAATCGTCAGGGCGCGCTTGAAGCGTTTGCCCGTGCCCGGCAGTTTCCAAGTACTCAACGTTCGGCAAGTGGCTGGTACAATTTTATCCGTGCTGAGCTGGACGGTGAAGTGAACCGCCGCATCCTGCGCGAGCAGGTGCGCCAGGACGAGTGCAGCTTCACCGTACAGGACGCCCGCGACACCGCCGTCATCACCGGCGATGTGGACGAAGAGGGCCGCGTGCGGATCACCATTCCGCAGAACTGCCGCGATCTTTACGACCCCTATGGCGTCGCCATTCCGGGCGCGGCCGAGGAGGCGACCCGCCGCGTCGCCGCCGCCGCCCGCGGCGCCCAGCAAGAGGATACGGGCGGGCAGCAGGAAGGCTGATACGTACCTGCGCCGGCTGAACAGAAAACGCCCCGGTCTTGCGGCCGGGGCGTTTGTTTGTAGGCAGATGGCCCGCGCTGTCTAAGGTTCTTCAGGCGAATCCGCGGCCTCGGCGTCGGCCAGGCCGACGGTCATCAGCGCGAAGGCGTAGTCATGGGCCAGTTCGCGCAGGGAGTCGAAGCGCCCTGACGCGCCGCCATGCCCCGCGCCCATATTGGTGCGCAGCAGCGTCAGCCCGCCATCGGTGCGCGTGGCGCGCAGGCGGGCGACCCATTTCGCCGGCTCCCAGTAGGTGACGCGCGGATCGGTCAGCCCCGCCGTGGCCAGCACGTGCGGATAGGCGTGGGCGCCGATATTGTCGTAGGGGCTGTAGGAGGCGATGTAGTCATAGGCCGCCTCGTCGGTCAGCGGGTTGCCCCATTCCGGCCATTCCGGCGGCGTCAGCGGCAGGCTGGCGTCGCTGATGGTGTTCAGAACGTCCACGAACGGCACCGCGCCGATGGCGCCGCCGAACAGGTCCGGCGCCATGTTGATCGCCGCGCCGACCAGCAGGCCGCCCGCCGATCCGCCATGCGCCACGATACGCCCGCGCGAGGTGAAGCCGCCGCGCACCAGCGCCTCCCCGGCCGAGATGAAATCGCGGAAGGTGTTGATCTTGCGGTCCAGCTTGCCGTCCAGATACCAGCCATAGCCCCGCTCCATGCCGCCGCGGATATGGGCGATGGCGTAGACCATGCCGCGGTCGACCAGCGACAGGCGGGTGACCGAGAAGCTGGCCGGCATGGAATAACCGTAGCTGCCATAGCCGTAGAGCAGCAGCGGCGCCGAGCCGTCCAGCGGCGTGCCGGCGCGGTAGAGAATGGTCACCGGCACTTCCTGGCCGTCATGGGCGGCAGCCATGATGCGGCGCACCACATAATCGTCCGGGTTGTGGCCGCTGGGCACTTCCTGGCGCTTGCGCAACACGCGCTCGCGCGTGCGCATGTCATAGTCATAGACCTCCTGCGGCGTGGTCGGCGATTGATAGGTGAAGCGCAGGGCGTCGGTCTCGAACTCGAAGCCCGGCTGCATGCCCAGCGCGTAGGCCTCCTCCTCGAAGGCGATGGAATGCTCTTCGCCGGTGGCGTACTCGCGCACCACGATGCGCGGCAGGGCGTTTTCGGTCTCCATGCGCACCAGCCAGTCGCGGAAACCGGCGATGGAGGTGATCAGGATGCCCGGGCGGTGGGGAACCACGTCGGTCCAGTTCTCACGGCCGGGCGCGTCCAGCGGCGCGGACACGATCTTGAAATCCACCGCGCCGCCGGCGTTGGTGCGAAAATAGAACCGGTCCGTCGCCTCGACGAGGTAATACTCGGTGTCCGGCGCCCGCGCCGCGATCAGCACCGCATCGCTTTCAGGCGCGCTGGCGTCGATCAGGCGCAGCTCGTTCGAGGTGTGGCCGCCGGCCTGGATGACGATATAGCCGTCGCCGCTGGACTTGCCGACGCCGACGAAAAAGCCGTCATCGGCCTCCTCGTAGATCAGGGTTCCTTCCGTCTCGCCGATGCGCTGGCGGTAGACGCGTTTCGAGCGTCCGTTGGCGTCGCGCCAAACCCAGAACAGGGTGGCGGAGTCGTTCGCCCAGACGAAATTGCCCGTGGCTTCATCGGTCAGTGTGGCGACCGTTTCGCCGGTGGCGAGGTCGCGAATGCGGATCTCGTAGTATTCCGATCCGCGAACGTCGACGGCGTAGGCGAGATAGCGGTGATCGGGGCTGTGGCCGACATTGCCGAAATCGAGATAGGCCACGCCCTCGGCCTCGGCGTCGCCGTCCAGCATGATCTGCTCTTCCCCGGCCGGTTCGCGGGTGTCGGGATCGACGCCGCGGCGGGCGTAGATCGGATACTGGCCGCCCTCGCGATAGCGCGTGTAGTAGGCGAAAGCGCCGTCGGGCGCGGGGACGGTGGAGTCGTCTTCCTTGATGCGGCCGCGCATCTCCAGGAAAAGGCGTTCCTGCAGGTCTTCCGTGGGCGCCATCACCGCCTGCACATAGGCGTTCTCGGCCTCCAGGTGCGCGCGGATGTCGGCCTGCAGCACCGACGGGTTGCGCATCACCTCCTGCCAGTTGTCATCCCGCAGCCAAGCGTATTCGTCGACGCGCGTGCGGCCCAGCTGCTCGATGGTCACCGGCCGCTGTTCGGCCACAGGCGCCTCGATCGCCGTCGCGCGCTGCACCAGCCGGCTCTCGATCGGTCCGGCCTCGTTCGCGGCGGCTTCGGCTGCGGGGCTTTGTGTCATGGCGGGCTCCTGGTTGCAGGCGGCGGCGCCCAGCGCGATCGCAGCGGTCGCGCACAGCAAGGCGGCTCTGGAAAAGGTCATGCGGATGCTCCTGGGGGTGAATGGGGCTCAGTCCTGTTCGTCCGCGGGGCGGAAGTCCAGGACCGCGCCGTTGATGCAGTATCGCAGCCCGGTCGGCGGCGGGCCATCCTCGAACACATGGCCCAGATGCGCCTTGCAGGACGCGCAATGCACCTCGATGCGCGGCGACAGCAGCTTGTAATCGGTCTTGCGGCCCAGCGCGGTTTCCGAAGCGGGCCGGAAGAAGGACGGCCAGCCGGAACCGCTGTCATATTTCGCCGCCGCGTCGAACAGCGCAGCGCCGCATACCGCGCAGGCGTAGCGGCCGGCGCGTTTCTCGGCGTTCAACGGGTGCGAAAAGGGCGGCTCGGTCGCCTCGCCGAACGCGATGCGCCGCACCTCGGGCGCAGCCGCCGCCTTGCGGCGCTCGATCTCTTCAGGCGTGGGTGTGGACATGACTCGGCTCGCAGGCCGCAAACATGCGCCCTCGCAGCCGGGCAGGCAAGACCGCGGCGCCGCCACGCTTCATTAACGCCCGCACGGCGATGATGGGGCATGGCCGACGCCTTCGCCTACGATACGCCGCCGACGGACGCCGCCAGCGCGCCTGCGCCGCGCAGCGCGCGCGAGGTGTTGGCCCGCCGCCTCGCCGATATTGTCTGCCTGCCGTCCAGCCGCCTGACGCCGCAGGAACGGTGGATCGTTGGCGACCTGCTGATGGACATCATGCAGCACAGCGACACGCGTCTGCGCGCCCGCTGCGCCGAGCGGCTGGCCGACATCAGCGAGGCGCCGGCGCCGTTGCTGCGGCTGCTGGCGTCGGACACGTTCGAAGTCGCCCGGCCGGTCCTGGAGCGCAGCAAGTCGCTGTCGGACTTCGACATGATGGACATCGCCCGTAATGGCGAGATCCACCACCGGCTGGCGATGGCGGCGCGCGACGCCATCTCGCAAACCCTGACCGCCGCCCTGGCGTCGATGAGCGAGCCGCCGGTGATGCTGGCGCTGCTGAAAAACCCGGGCGCGGATTTCGCGCCGCCGACGCTGGATCACATCGTCTCGGCGGCCAAGGACGAGGCGTCGCTGCTGCCGCTGCTGATCCGGAGGCCGGAGCTGCGTCCCGCCCAGGCCCTGCGCCTGTTCTGGTGGTGTCCGCACAAGGAGCGCCGCCTGATCCTGGACCGGTTCGGCGTCGAGCGGCAGATCCTGATCGAGGCGGCCGCCGACATTTTCGCCATGGCGGCCCGCGAGGGATGGTCCGACCCGCTGGTCACCCGCGTGCTGCGATATGTCGACCGCCGGCAACGGGACCGGCAGGCGGCGGCGGAAAGCCCCTACGGGTCGCTGGAGGGCGTGGCGTCGGCGATTTCGCGCGACGGCGCGTCATCGGAGTTGATCGAGGCGGTCGCTCAACTGTCCGCCGTGGCCCGGCCGCTGATCGAACGCATGTTCGACGATCTCGGCGGAGAGCCGCTGGCGGTGCTGTGCAAGGCCACGGGACTCGACCGGCAGAACCTCGATGCTTTCTGGAATGGGCTCGGACGCACGGCGAACGAGCCCGCCTACGTCCAGATGACGGCGGTTTACGACATGCTGTCGGTGGAAAAGGCGCAGACGATCCTGCGCTACTGGAACTGGACCGCGTCCGGCATGCGCCGCTGAGCAGATATCTTTGAGTCTCCGAAGGGAATCGTTTAGCCCGTACGGGGGACTTCCGCGCGGCCGAAAAACGGCAGCACCGCATCTGGTCAAGGCGTGCCTCGGCGTCTAAAACGCGCCTCGCCTGACCGTATGACTTAGGCGATCTGGGGAGGCGGCATGCTCTACGGAGCGGGGCTCGGCGTCGTTCTGGCGATCCTTTGGATCACCCTGTCCGGCTATCTGGACAAGCCCCTGCTGTTATGGCTGGGCGCCGGCAGCGTGGCGTTCGCCGTATTCCTGACCGTGCGAATGCGTATTCTTGACCGTGAAACCGTCCCGTACGCACGGCTTCCCCGCCTGCTGTTCTATTACGTCTGGCTGGGCGGGCAGATTTTCGCCGCCAATGTCGCGGTGTTGCGCGCCATGCTTCGCCCGTCCATCGACATCACCCCGCGCCTGACGCGCGTTCCGGCCGGCCAGCGCACGGAGCTGGGCCGTACTGTGTTCGCCAACTCCATCACCCTGACGCCGGGGACGGTGACGGTGGAGGTGGAGGAAGACGGCTTCCTTGTGCACGGCCTGAACGAGGATTTCATTGCGCCGGAAGGCTTCCGGGTGATGGGAGAACAGGCCGCCGCGGCTTCGGACGGGGGCGCGCGCAAATGATTATGCTGTGGATCAATATGGCGGTGGCGCTGGCCGTGGCGGTGGCGATGGCGTTGATGCTGTCGCGGCTGTTCGCCGGGCCGACGCTTTATGACCGGGTTCTGGCCACCAACTCCTTCGGCACCAAGACCATCCTGTTGCTGTTGGTCTATGGCGTTCTCACCGGCGAATCGGCGGTGACCGACATCGCCCTGCTGTATGCGCTGATCAATTTCGTCGCCACCATCGCGATTCTGAAATTCTTCCGTTACCGCTCACTCGAGATTGCGCTGGCGCAGATGTCGCTGCGCCGGGCCATCGGCGGCGGGGACGACGAATGACCCCGGATGCGCTCCTCTCCCTCGCGCTGAATGCCGTCAGCGTCGCGCTGCTGGCCGCCGGCGTGGTGTTCGTGCTGGCCGGGGCGATCGGCGTGTTGCGCCTGCCGGATTTCTACACCCGACTGCACGCGGCGGGCGTCACCGACACGCTGGGGGCGGAGCTGATCGTGATCGGGCTGATGTTCCAGACCGGCTGGTCGCTGGCGACGGCGAAACTGGCGCTGGCCGGTTTCCTGATTTTCCTGACCAGCCCGACGGCGACCCACGCCGTGGCCAACGCCGCGCATCGCGCCGGGCTGAAGCCGCTGCTGTCCCGCCACCAGCCGGCGCATCCGCGCCTCCGCGCCGAACTGGAGGCCGCGAAAAAGAGCGAGGCTGAAAACACCATCGAGGCCATCGAGACGGCCGACAAGGCCGGCAAGCCGGTCCGCACAGGCAAGGGGCGCGCGTCATGATCGACATGATCGTCACCGACCCGACGCTGCTGATCGAATACACGCTGATGGCGATGCTGCTGGCCGTGGGCGTGGCCATCGTCCGTCTGCGCGATTTGTTCGCGGTGGTGATGCTGCTGGGGGTGTACAGCCTGCTGTCGGCAGCCTGGTTCGTATCGCTGGACGCGCTCGATGTCGGCTTCACCGAGGCCGCGGTGGGCGCCGGCATCTCCACCCTGCTGCTGCTGGCGGCGATGTTGCTGACCGCGCGTTCGGCCGAGCCAGTGAGCGCCATCCGCCACTGGTCGGCCTTCGCGGTGGCGCTGGCGGGCGGGGCGGCGCTGTTCTACGCCATCGGCGACATGCCGGCTTTCGGCGATCCGGACGCACCGGCCAACGCCTATGTCGGCTTGCAGTATCTGGAGCGCACCCAGGCCGATATCGGCGTGCCGAACGTGGTCACTGCGGTGCTGGCCAGCTACCGGGGTTTCGACACGCTGGGAGAGGTGGTGGTGATTTTCGCCGCCGGGCTTGGCGTGATGCTGCTGCTGGGCATGGGCGGGCGCAAGCCGCGCAAGGACGGGGAGGGTGAAGAATGAACCCCCATATGGTTCTGCGCGTCGTCTCGAAACTGCTGATCCCGATCATCATCGTCTTCGGGCTGTATGTGCATTTCCATGGCGACTACAGCCCGGGAGGCGGCTTCCAGGCCGGGGTCCTGGTCGCCGTCGGCGTGATGCTCTACGCGCTGATTTACGGCGTGGAAGAAGCGCGCCGCGCCGTGCCGCCCTGGACGGTTCGCGCCGGGGCGGCGCTGGGGGTGCTGGTCTTCGCCGGCGTCGGCGTCGCCAGCTGGATCCTTGGCGGGAATTATCTCGAATACGAAGTGCTGCACCCGGACACCGCCTACAAGGCGGGCCAGCACCTGGGCATCATCCTGGTGGAGATCGGCGTTCTGCTGACCGTGTTCAGCGTGATCCTGGCCATTTTCTACGCCTTCGCCGGCCGTGCGCCCGACATTCCCGACGAAGAGTGGTGAGATGGTCGAGCTGATCGCGGAACGCTTCGCCTACGGCGTCATCATCATCCTGATGATGACCGGCCTTTACGCCGTGGTGGCCAGCGCCAATCTGGTCAAGCGCATGGTGGGGCTGGGCCTGTTCCAGACCTCGGTGTTCCTGCTGTACATCACCATCAGCAAGGTGCTGGGCGGCGCGCCGCCGATTCTGGAGTATCCGTTCCCGGCCACGCCGGACGAGACCGTCTATTCCAACCCGTTGCCGCACGTGCTGATTCTCACCGCGATTGTCGTCGGCGTGGCGACGCTGGCCGTCGGCCTGGCGCTGGTGGTGCGCATCCGCGAGGCCTACGGCACCATTGAGGACGGGGCGATCAACGAGGCGGACTACGCCCTCGACACCGAGAGGGCCGGCCGGTGATCGAGGCTTTCCTGGCTCTTTTCCCGGCGGCGGTTCTCGCCCAGGCGCCGGCGATCATGGTGGCGGCGCCGATGCTGGGCGCCGCGCTGGCGACCGTGCTGCCGGGCGGACGGCCGGCCTGGGTCGTGGCGCTGTTCTGTTCGCTGATTACGGCTGTGTTCGCCTTCGTGCTGCTGTTCCAGACCTGGGGCGGCGAGGTGATCAGCTACGCCATGGGCGGCTGGGCGCCGCCGCTGGGCATCGAGTTCCGCATCGACGGGCTGAACGCGCCGGTGCTGCTGCTGCTGGGGGTGCTCAGCCTGCTGGGCGTGATCTTCGCACTGCCCAGCGTCGCCGACGAGATCGCGCCGCGCAAACAGTCGCTGTTCTACGCCACCTTCCTGGTGTGCCTGACCGGCCTGATCGGCGTGACCAGCACCGGCGACGCCTTCAACATGTTCGTGTTTCTCGAGATTTCCTCGATCGCCACCTACATCCTCGTGGCGATGGGGGCCGAGCAGGACCGGCGGGCGCTGACGGCCTCGTTCAACTATCTGGTGCTGGGCACCATCGGGGCGACCTTCTTCGTCATCGGGGTCGGCTTCCTCTACATGGCCACCGGCACGCTGAACATGCACGACATGGCCCTGCGGCTGGTGGAGCTGGACGATAACCGCGTCGTGCAGGTGGCCTTCGCCTTCGTCATCGTCGGCCTGGGCCTGAAGGCGGCGATGTTCCCGCTGCATGTCTGGCTGCCCAATGCCTACTCCTTCGCCCCCTCTTTCGTTACCGCTTTCCTGGCTTCAACCGCCACAAAAGTCGCCTTCTACACCCTTATCCGCTTCATCTTCGACGTGTTCAGCGTCGAGGCGCCCTTCGTCTCCGCCGCTTTTGTGTGGGTGATCGCGGCGCTGGGCGTCATCGGCATGATCGCCGCCTCGGTGCAGGCGAATTTCCAGACCGACGCCAGGCGGCTGCTCGCCTTCTCCTCGGTCGGCCAGCTCGGTTACATGCTGCTGGGGCTGGGCATCGGCACCGCGGCGGGGGTGACGGCGGGCGTGCTGCACCTGCTGAACCACGCGCTGATGAAGGGGGCGCTGTTCATGGCGCTCGGCGTGTTCGCCATCCGCTACGGCGTGCGCTCGATCAACGATCTGCGCGGGCTGGGGCGCACCATGCCGGCCACGGCCAGCGCGTTTTCGGTGGCGGGGCTCAGCCTGGTCGGCATTCCGATGACCGTCGGCTTCGTCAGCAAATGGTATCTGGTCTCCGCGGCGCTGGATCGCGGCTGGTGGTGGGCGGTGGCGGCGATCGCCGTCAGCTCGCTGCTGGCGCTGGGCTATGTCGGCCGGCTGCTGGCCAGCATCTGGCTGCAGTCGCCGCCGGAGCGCGCCCTGATGGCGGCGAAGGACCGCATCCCGGTGATGATGCTGGCCCCGATGTGGGTGCTGGCCATCGCCAATGTCTGGTTCTTCTTTGACGCGACGCCGATCGTCGAGCTGGCGCGCGGCGCGGCCGAGGCCGCTCTGGCGGGGGCGCCGCGATGACGGTGTGGTCGGTCGAGCTTGCGCTGGTCGCGGCGCTGGTGATCCCGCTGCTGGGCGGGGCCGGCGTCGTGGCGCTGGGCCGGCATCCGAACCTGCGCGAGGCGGCGACCCTGACCGCCGCCGTGCTGCTGGCGATCAATGTCGCCTACCTGGTCGGCGCGGCCGAGGCCCGGCCCGAGATCACCCTGGTCCACATCGCGCCGGGGCTGGACCTGGCCTTCCGGCTGGAGCCGCTGGGCGCGCTGTTCGCCGCCGTGGCCAGCGGGCTGTGGATCGTCAACTCGCTGTATTCCATCGGCTACATGCGCGGCAACGAGGAGAAGAACCAGACCCGGTTCTACCTCTGCTTCACCATCGCCATCGCCAGCGCCATGGGCATCGCCCTGTCGGCCAACCTGCTGAGCATGTTCGTGTTCTACGAGGCGCTGACCCTGTCCACCTATCCGCTGGTGGCGCACAAGGGCGACGCCAGGGCGCGCCGGGGCGCGGCGATCTATCTCGCTATCCTGCTGGGCACGTCGATCGGCCTGCTGCTGCCGGCGATCATCGCCGTGCAGTTCATCGCCGGGTCGACCGAGTTCGTCGCCGGCGGACTGCTGGCCGGGGCGGCGTCGCCGCTGGCCGCGGGCGTGCTGCTGGTGCTGTTCGCCTTCGGCATCGGCAAGGCGGCGCTGATGCCCATTCACCCCTGGCTGCCGCACGCCATGGTGGCCCCGACGCCGGTCAGCGCGCTGCTGCACGCCGTGGCGGTGGTCAAGGCCGGCGTGTTCGCGATGCTGAAGGTGGGAACCTATATCTTCGGCCCGGATCTGATCGCCGCGGCGCCCACGTCCGGCGCGCTGGCCTGGATCGCCGCGCTGTCCATCGTCGCGGCTTCGGTGATCGCGCTGACCAAGGACAATCTGAAGGCCCGGCTGGCCTTCTCCACCGTCAGCCAGCTTTCCTACGTCACGCTGGGGGTGATGCTGGCCTCGCCCATCGCCTTGCTGGGCGGCGCGCTGCAGATCGTCATGCACGCCTGGGGCAAGATCACGCTGTTCATGTGCGCCGGCGGCATCTACACCGCCACCAAGAAGACCGAGGTGTCGCAGATGCGCGGCCTCGGCCGCCTGATGCCGTGGACCTTCGCGGCTTTCGGCATCGGCGCGGCGTCGGTGATCGGCCTGCCCTTCTTCGGCGGCATGTGGCCGAAACTGTTTCTCACCGAAGGGGCGCTGGACGCCGGCAAGCTGATCCTGGCCGGGGCGCTGATCGCCTCGTCGATCCTCAACGTCGCCTATCTGATGCCGCTGGTCGGCCGCGGCTTCTTCGACAGGGCGCCGCCGGCGAAGGAGATCAGGAAACCGGCGCCCGTGCTGGCCGTGCTGCCGCCGGTGATCACCGCCATCGGCGCCCTGCTGCTGTTCTTCCTGGTCGGCCCCATCGTCGATTTCCTGTCGCCCGTGTTCGGGCTTGAGGGCGGAGGCGCGCCATGAGCGGCAGGCGCAGGGAAGCCGGAACGCATCCGCTGGCCGCGCTTTGGGCGTGGACGGCGGCGCCCGCCGCGCGCGCCGTGGGCTTGATCGTGTTGGTCGTGGCGGCGCTGGCGCTGGCCGGGGCCGACTGGCTGCGTCCGCGCGAAGACTATGTCGGCTTCGCCGCCGCACCGGGCTTTTACGCGCTGCTGGGGCTGGGCGCGGCGGTGATCGCCATGCTGGCCGCCTGGCCGCTGCGCCGGTCGCTGGAGCGGCGCGAGGACTATTACGGCGGGGATGACGGCGATGAATGAGATGATCGCCCATCTCACCCCGGCGCTGCCGGTGATCCTGGCCGGGCTGCTGGCCGCCGCCACGCCGTGGTACGGCCTGCGCAAGGCGATCACCCTGGCCGGCCCGCTGCTGGCCGCGGCGATGTGGTTCGCCGTCGCCGCGCCGGGGACCTATGGCGTCATCGAGGTCGCCGGCCACACGCTGGAAACCTTCCGTTTCGACGCCACCAGCCGCCTGTGGGGGCTGGTGTTCATCATCGCGGCGTTCCTGAACGCCCTGTATGGCCTGCACGGGCGCAGCCGGCTGCAGGACGCGGCGGCGCTGATCTACGCCGGCGCCGGCGTCGGCGCGGTGTTCGCGGGCGACCTGCTGACCCTGTTCTTCTTCTGGGAGCTGACGGCGCTGGCCTCGGTGTTCCTGATCTGGGCCTCGGCGACGCCGTCGGCCTATCGCGCCGGCCTGCGCTATCTGGTCATCCAGGTGCTGTCCGGCGTGCTGCTGCTGACCGGGGCGGTGATCCACGCCGACGCGGCCGGAAGCTGGCGCTTCGACGCCATCGGCCTGGACAGCCCCGGCGGCGCGGTGATCCTGATCGCCTTCGCGATCAAGGCCGCCTTCCCGCTGGTCCATAACTGGATGACCGAATCCTATCCGAAGGCGACGCCCTTCGGCGCCGTGGTGCTGTCGGCCTTCACCACCAAACTGGCCATCTATGCGCTGGCGCGGGGCTTCGCGGGCGAGGACATCCTGATCCAGATCGGCGTCGTCATGGCGCTGTTCCCGGTGTTCTTCGCCCTGGTGGCCGACGATCTGCGCAAGACGCTGGCCTATTCGCTGATGAGCCAGCTTGGCGTGATGGTCGCCGCCATCGGCCTCGGCGGACAGATGGCGATCGGCGGCGCGGCGGCGATGGCCGTGGCCAGCGTGCTCTACAAGGGCCTGCTGTTCATGACGATGGGCGCGGTGCTGGCGCAGGCGGGCACCGTGCAGGCCAGCCGCCTCGGCGGGTTGTGGCGGGCGATGCCGCTGACGGCGCTGTTCACGCTGGCCGGATCGGCGGCGATCATGGCCGTGCCGCTGACGGTGGGGTTCGCCGGCAAGGCGCTGGCGCTGACCGCCTTTGCGCGCGAGGGCATGGACCTGGTGTGGCTGGCGCTGATGGCCGCTTCCGCCGCCGCGGTGCTGCACACCGGGATCAAGATCCCCTACATGGCCTTCTTCGCGCCGCCGCGTGAAGGCGGGGTCGATGTTTCGAAGGTCAAGGAAGCCCCGGCCGGCATGCTGATGGCGATGGGGCTGGCCGCTTTCCTGTGCGTGTATCTGGGGATCAATTACGGCGCGCTTTACGACCTGCTGCCCTACCGGGCGACCTATGACCCCTTCAGCTATGGCCATGTGATCAGCCAGTTGCAGGTGATCGCGGCGGTGCTGGCCGCCTTCGCGCTGCTGGCGCGCCTCGGCCTGTATCCGCGTCCGCGCCCCGGCGAGATCCTGGATGTCGACTGGCTCTACCGCCGCCTGGGATACGGCGTGGCGCGCTGGGGCTGGCTGATGACCGACCGGCTGTGGGCGTCGATGGACAATGTCGTCATGCGGCTCGGCAAGCGGGCGGCGGCGCGCCTGCACGAAACCTTCAGCCCCATCGGCACACTCAGCCGCGACATCCCCTCCGGCGCGCTGACCATCTGGACCGGCGCGCTGCTGGCCCTGGTGCTGATCGTCGCCTATTTCGCCAGCTAGCAGCCGCCTCGACGCCCGCCTATCCCCGCTTTTCGGTTCCGTGCAGCCCCATCGGGCTTGTTATCATGCGCCATCGATAGGAATATAATCCGCAAGTGAGGTGAACGGGCCTATACTCGGGGCATGACCAGGACACTGCATATCCGCGCCGCCGAAGGCGCGCCTTGCGCCGACCGCGCCCGGGCGCGGCTGGCGGCGGCCGCCGCGGCCTGCGCCTTCGGGGTCAGCCCGGCCGAGGTCGAGGCGCCGACGCGCGGCCACAACGCCGCGGTGCTGGCCCGGCATACGGCGATCTATCTGATGCATGTGGTGTGGGGCGTGCCGATGGCGCGCGTCGGAAGGGCGTTCAGCCGCGACCGCTCCACCGCCGTCTGGGCGTGCGAACGCATCGAGGACCGGCGCGACGACGCCGCCTTCGACGCGCTGCTGGTGGCGCTGGAGGATTGCCTGGGCGCCGCGCCGGCCCCGTTCGAAGCCGTCACACTTTTGCTGCGCCAGCCGGGGGAGCGCCATGTCTGACGCCCCGCCGCGCTGGCTGCGCCGCCTCGCCGTTCCCGGCGCCTGCCTGAAACCGGCGGGC
>JAHCJP010000006.1 GCA_026126205.1 Maricaulaceae bacterium
CCCGGATCGCTGCGCGTCCGGGCTCGCCCGGGATGACAGGGTGTGTTGGATAAGCGCACCTTCCCCCGTCATTCCGTGCGCGCTGCGGCATGCAATGCCGCCGCGCAGACACGGAAGCCGCTGTAGAGTGCGCGAAGGAACTTGCGGAGCTCGCTGACCCGCGCCCGTGTTGCGTAACGATCCCCGCAAGCGTCTTCCTCGCCTTCGGCAGGTTCCGGGTCAGCGGCGCAGCATCAGGATGCTGCGCCGCGCCCGGAATGACGAGGGAAAGGAATTCCCTCCCCCTCACAACGGTATATTATCGTGTTTTTTCCATGGGTTGGACGCTTTCTTGTTTTTCAGCGTCCGCAAGGCCCGGATCAGGCGCAGCCGCGTATTGCGCGGCTGGATGACGTCGTCGATATAGCCGCGCCCGGCGGCGACGAAGGGATTGGCGAAGCGGTCTTCATATTCCTTCGCCCGCGCCTCGATCTTGGCCGGGTCGCCCGCCTCGGCGCGGAAGATGATCTCGGCCGCGCCCTTGGCGCCCATCACCGCGATCTGCGCCGTCGGCCAGGCGTAATTGACGTCGCCGCGCAGGTGTTTGGAGCTCATCACGTCATAGGCGCCGCCATAGGCCTTGCGGGTGATGACGGTGAGTTTGGGCACCGTAGCCTCGGCATAGGCGAACAGCAGTTTCGCGCCGTGTTTGATCAGGCCGCCATATTCCTGCTTGGTGCCGGGCAGAAAGCCCGGCACGTCGACGAAGGTGACGATCGGGATGTTGAAGGCGTCGCAGAAGCGCACAAAGCGCGCCGCCTTGCGTGAAGCGTCGATATCCAGCACGCCGGCCAGACTCATCGGCTGGTTGGCGACGAAGCCGACCGGCGCCCCGTCCAGCCGCCCGAAGCCGGTGACGATGTTCTTGCCGTAATCGGGGGCAATCTCGAAGAAATCGCCCTCGTCGGCGGTCTTCTCGATCAGCTCGCGGATGTCATAGGGCTTGTTGGGATTGCCGGGGACAAGGGTGTCGAGGCTGGGTTCAACGCGCTCCGGGTCGTCATAGCTGGGGCGCACGGGCGGCGCCTCGCGATTGCTCAGCGGCAGGAAGCCGACGAGGCGCCGCATCTGAACCAGCGCCTCCATGTCGTTCTCGAACGCGCCGTCGGCGACGCCGGACTTGCGCGCATGCACCGTGGCGCCGCCCAGTTCTTCATGCGTGACCACCTCGTTGGTCACGGTTTTCACCACGTCCGGCCCGGTGACGTACATGTAGGACGTGTCTTTCACCATGAAGATGAAGTCGGTCATCGCCGGGGAATAGACGTCGCCGCCCGCGCACGGGCCCATGATCACCGAAATCTGCGGCACCACGCCCGAGGCCATGACGTTCTGCAGGAAGATGTCGGCATAGCCGCCAAGGCTGGCCACCCCCTCCTGGATGCGGGCGCCGCCGGCGTCGAACAGGCCGATCACCGGAGCGCCGTTCTGGATCGCCGCCTTCTGGATCTTGACGATCTTCTGGGCGTGGGTCTCGGACAACGAGCCGCCGAACACAGTGAAATCCTTGGCGAAGACATAGACCAGGCGGCCGTTGATGGTTCCGTGGCCGGTGACCACGCCGTCGCCGGGGATTTTCTGCTGGTCCATGCCGAAGTCCGTGCAGCGATGCTCCACGAACATGTCCCATTCCTCGAACGAGCCTTCGTCGAGCAAAAGCTCAAGCCGTTCGCGCGCGGCCAGCTTGCCCTTCTCGTGCTGTTTAGCGATGCGCGCTTCGCCCCCGCCCATGCGCGCAGCGGCGCGGCGGCGCTCCAGCTCCAGCAGCACGTCCTTCATCGGCGCTCTCCCTGCGGCGAAACCTCGTCGCTGGTTAGCACCGGGGCGGGCCGCGGGCAATTTCAGGGTGGCGCTATTTGCCTTCGCCGTAGAGCTGAACCGCGTCGATGAAGCGGGTGAAGCTCTGGTGGCGCGCCTGATAACCCGGCCACAGGGTGGCGCAGGTGATGGTCACCACATGGCCGCCGCTGATCGCCGTGGCCGAAATCAGGCCAAACTCCTCCCCGTCGGCGGCTATGCGGACGCCGCCGACCATGCCCGGCAGCGTCCGTTCATCATCGATCCAGCCGGCCCCGAACTCCAGCACCTCGCGGACGTCGATGTCGAGCGCGCTCAGGAAGTCACCAAACTCTCCCGGCCCCCAGGTCTGCGTCTCGGCGCCGAAATCGGCGGCGCTGATGTCGGCCAACTCGGTGACGATGTTGCAGTTGGCGCCGTCTGCGGGCGCATCGTCTCCGTCCGGGAACCAGAAGCGCGCGCCGTCCTGCTCGGTTGCAAACTCCCAGCCCGGCGTATTGGAGGCGTCATAGACGCCCGGCACGCCCTGGGCGGTCGCAGGAGCGGCGGCGAGCGCCAGCAAGGCGAAAGCGGCGGTCAGTCTGGTCATGGCGGCGTCTCCTGGTTTTGCCTGGGCAGCATAGAGGCGGTCACCGCCGGCTGGCGCTGATATTTTCAGTCAGTCATCCCCGTCCGCCGGCGCGGGCGCCAGCAGGATCAGGCTGTTGAGAAAACCATAGATCTGCGGCGCGCGGGCGTCGAAGTTCTCCACTCCGCCGCCGCAGGTGGCCTCGGTGACGCCGCCGGCGCTGACGGCGGTGAGGATCACCATGGCGAAATCGCCTTCCGGATAGCGCGCCCGCACCTCCGCCGTGCGCACGGCGACCGGCCCGGCCATCGTCGCCTCCAGCCCCTCGACGGCGACAACCTCCATCCCCTCGCCCAGCATCAGGCGGGCATAATCGTCCGCGGTCATGGCGCGGGATTGCGCATGAAACGCCGCGGGATCGCCGGCTTCAGTTCGCGTCACCACCATGCATTCGGCCAGGTCGGCGGGCGCGGATTCGCTCTCGGGACGCCAGATATGGGCGCCGCCCTGCGTACCGGCATAGACCCATCCGGTCACATGCGTCGCGTCGTAAAAACCGGGAACGCCGGGAAAGGCCTGCGGCGGCTCCGCCCCTTGCGGGGCGCAGGCGGCGAGCAGGGTCAGAAACAGGAACAGCGGCGGCCTCATGCCCGCCAGCTTGCCGGGCGGCGCCCGTCGCGTCCAGATCAAAGCAGGCGCAACAGGGTCTCGCAGGCCGCCAGCTCCGCCATCACGCTTTCGGCGCGCGCCGCCGCCTCGGCGTCCTGCCCCCAGCGCGCGGCCTGGAAATCCTCGTCCACGCGACTGACGGCGAAAGCCTCTCCCGCCGTGACCGCCCCTTCCAGCAGGGCGAAACCCAGCACCGCCGAACCGGTCAGCGACACCGCCTGCGCCAGCGCCGTCAGCCGCCAGGGATCCAGTTCCTCCATGCGCGCGCGCAAGGCCACCAGCGCAGCCGCCGGCGTTTCGGCCGGCAGAACGCCTGTGACCGCCGGCAGGCTTGCGCCCAAGACTTCTTCCGCCCAGTCCAGCCACGGGTCCCAGGCCTCGGCCTGGGCGCCGGCCAGCTCCGGCGGGCGTTCGGCGCGATGGCGCAACAGATCGGTCCGGGCGTAATCCAGCACAGCCGCGACCAGCGGTTCCGGAGCGCCCTCGGCATGGTCCAGCACGCCGTTGGCGAAACGGGTCAGCGGCATGGTCTGCGGCTCGATCTCTTCGTCCTGCGCCGCCCATTCGGCGGCGATGGCGGCGGCCAGCGGCCGTGTCGGCGCGGCCAGTGGGCGCCGGCCCGGCGTCCGCACGGCGCGCCCGTCCAGCAGCAGGGCGAAGCCGCCCGGGACTTCCTCCACCGACACGGTCTTGTAGAAGCGGCGCGGTTTCGGCGGGCGGGGCGGCTGGGTCATCAGGCGGTCCTGGCGAAGGCTGCGCCGGCGTTGGAATCAGCTGAGCGATGCATATAGCGCGCCCTCGTCGATCAGGTTTTCAGCAAAGCCCAGCGCGGCGAAGGTTTCGGCCATGTGCGGCGGTGGAGGCGTCTCGATCACCAGCCGCTCCTTGCCGCGCGGCAGCACCAGGCGGCGGGCGTGCAGGTGCAGCCTTTGCGGCAGGCCCTCGGGCGTCGGCCGGTCGCAGACATATTTGCCGTCGCCCAGTATCGCGTGCCCCATCGCCGCCATGTGCAGGCGCAACTGGTGGGTGCGCCCGGTGACGGGGCGCAGCATCACCCAGCTCGCCCTTTGCCCCGCTTCGGCGGCGACGGCGTAGCGGGTGAGCGCGTATTGCGCTCCCTCCTCGCCCTGGCGGGCGGCGGTCATCATCTCGCGGTCGGCGCCCTTGCCAAGGCCTGCGGTCTTTTTCACGAAGCCTGCGATCTCGCCGCGTTTCGGCTTTGGCACGCCCAGCACGACCGCCCAATAGATCTTTTCGGTCTCGCGGGCCTGAAACGCCTTCGCCAGCCGCGCCGCCGCTGCCGCGCCCTTGCCGGCCACCAGCACGCCGGAGGTGTCCTTGTCCAACCGGTGCACGAGCCGCGGCCGCGCCTCCCCTTCGCCGAAAGCGCCCAGCAGGCCGTCCAGGTGCCGCATGGTCTTCGATCCGCCCTGCACGGCGAGGCCGGACGGCTTGTCGAAGGCGATCAGCTCGTCATCCTCGTAGATGACCAGCGAACGCGCATAGGCGATGTCGGCCTTCGACAGGGATTCAGGTGCGCGCGGCGCGGCTTCGGCCGACAGGTCCGGCAGGCGCACCTCCTGCCCCGCCTCCAGCCGCGTGTTCGACTTCGCCCTGCCGCCGTCGACGCGGATCGCGCCCTTGCGCAGCAGTTTCTCGATCAGGCCCTGGCCGATATGGGGAAAGCGGCGGCGCAGGAACCGGTCCAGCCGCGTTCCGGCCTCGTCCGGCGTGACCGTCAGCGTGTTCATGCGAACACGCGGCGCGCGATCAGCAGCCCTGCGAACAGCGCCCCCAGCGCCAGCAGCACCGACCCGGCGGCGTAACCGAATGCGGTCATCCAGCTCTTGCGCTCAATCATCAGCGCCAGTTCCAGCGAGAAGGCGGAAAACGTTGTAAACCCGCCCAGCACGCCCACGGCGAAAAAAGCGCGCAGCGCGCCGCCGTCGTCGCGCCCGGCCTGACTCAGCCAGCCGACGAACAGCCCCAGCAGCAGCCCGCCGGCCACGTTGACGAACAGCGTGCCGTAAGGGAAACCCGCGCCGAGCAGGCGCAGGCTGGCGGCGCCCGCGAAATGGCGGGCGACGGCGCCGATGGCGCCGCCGGCGGCGATCAGGAGAACATGGCCCATCGGTCCTGCGTGGTAAGGCGCAGGACCGATGGACGCAAGCGCGCTATTTCGCCTTGGTCAGCACCAGCAAAGCCATTACCGCCGCGCCGGCCAGCACCATCAGGCTGGTGATGGCGAGCACCGGCTCGATCCCGTCGATCCCCGCCTGGTTTCCGGCAGCGATATGGCCATAGAGGATGTAAAGCGACGGCAGCAGCACCACGGCGCCGATCTGGTGCAGCGCGGTCTGCGCCCAGGCGATCATGCCCTGCGGCAGGGTCCAGACCCTGTAGATCAGCGCATAGAGCGCCGAGACCACGAAGCCGATCAGCAGAATATGGGCGTGGGTCACGTGCTGGGTGTGATCGCCTGACTGGGCCATCATCACGCCCAGCCCCATGCCGACGACGACATAGATGACAGCGAGACTCAGATGTACGCGTTCGGGTTTCATCGAATCCCCTCCCCTGGTTCGAGAACCGCGCGAAGGTTCAACGTGCGCCGCGACAAGTCCAGCGAAAATCAGCCGCCGGCGCCGGCGGCGTCTTCCAACGCATAATATTCATGCGTCCACAGCGCATAGAGCAGCCACGCCGGCAGACCCGTGGTGGCGGGGATATAATCCGCTTGCGAGGCGTGAATGCGCCAGGCGCGGCGCTTGATGCCAGCTTCGGCGCGAATCGCCACATCCGGCGGCGGCTGCAGATCGGCGATGCGGTCCTGGGTTTCGCCGCCGAAATTGCGCAGGCCTGGCCGCGGAGCCAGAACGTAGGCTAGGCGGATGTCCGCCCCTTCCGCCGCGGCGCGGCGCGCCGCCGCGCGCGCCGCCATGCCGATGGCCATGTGGTCCGGATGCAGTGAGATGGCGCTATCCGGATGAAAGGTGACCACCAGGTCCGGCTGCGAACGCATGATCTCATCCGCGACGATGGAGACCAGCAATTCCGGCGGATGCCCGGCCAGCAGCCCGTCGCCAAGATTGAGCACCGTCTGGTCGGTCACGCCCAGTGCGAAGCCGTGCCGGTAGACCTCCGCCGCGCGCACGACGCCGAGGTGGCGCTGATCCGCCACCGGCGGCGCCTGGGTTCCGGCCTCGCCGCGCGTGGCGGTGAACAGCGACACATACGCGCCCTCGCGCGCCGCCCGGCGGATCAGTTCGGTGGCGAGAATCTCGTCGTCCGGATGCGCAAAAACCAGCAGGATGCGCTGCGCCTGCAGGTCTTCCGTCACCGAACCGATTTCGCGCACGCCCGGCTCGGCGAACAGCGCCCGGCCGGCCAGCAGAGCCCCGAAGGCCACGGCGGCGGCGACGGCGGCGAAGACCCCCAACGCGATCAGCAGCCGTTTCATTCCCTACCCTTCCGTCCTCTCTTCCTGGTCATTCGCCAGCGTTCCAGCCGCTCTTTAACCGGCCCTTCACGCCCCTCTCCTTTCGGATCATAGAAAACCGGGCGGTCGCTCATCTCGTCCGGGAAATAGTCCTGGCCGGAAAAACCGCCCTCGGCGTCGTGGTCATACTGATAGCCGGCGCCATAGCCTTCTTGCTTCATCAGCTTGGTCGGGGCGTTGAGGATGTGTTTCGGCGGCATCAGCGAGCCGGTCTCGCGTGCGGCGCGCATCGCCTTGCCGAAACCCTTGTAGAGCGCGTTCGACTTCGGCGCGACCGCCATGTGGACCACGGCCTGGGCGATGGCCAGCTCGCCCTCCGGGCTGCCCAGGAAGTCGTAGGCGTCCTTGGCCGCCAGCGCCATGTGCAAAGCGCCGGGATCGGCGAGGCCGATATCCTCGCTGGCCATGCGCACCACGCGGCGGGCGATGTAGAGCGGGTCTTCGCCGCCGGCCAGCATGCGGGCGAGCCAGTAGAGCGCGGCGTCGGGGTCCGACCCGCGCACCGATTTGTGCAGGGCGGAAATCAGGTTGTAATGCTCTTCGCGGTCCTTGTCGTAGACCGGCGCCCGGCGCTGCAGGATTTCACCCAGCTCCGCCAGCGCCACCGGCGTTTCGCGGTCCAGCGCGAACAGCTCCTCGGCCAGGTTCAGCACATAGCGCCCGTCGCCGTCGGCCATGGCGATCAGGGCGCGGCGGGCCTCGGCGTCCAGCGGCAGGGGCTTGCCCGTCTCGGCCTCGGCGCGCGTCAGCAGGCTTTCCAGCGCGTTCTCGTCCAGCCGTTTCAGCACCAGCACCTGACAGCGCGACAGCAGGGCGGCGTTCAGCTCGAAACTCGGGTTCTCGGTGGTGGCGCCGACAAGGGTGACCACCCCTTCCTCGACCACCGGCAGAAAACCATCCTGCTGCGCCCGGTTGAAACGATGAATCTCATCGACGAACAGCAGCGTGCCTCGCCCCGCCGCGCGCCGCGCGCGGGCTCGGTCGAACACCTTTTTCAGATCGGCGACGCCGGAGAACACCGCCGACAGCGGCTCGAACTCCAGCCCGGAATCGGCGGCCAGCAGCCGGGCGATGGTGGTCTTGCCCACACCCGGCGGACCCCACAGGATCATCGAGGCCAGCCGGCCCTGCGCGCGCATGCGGGCGATGGGGCCTTCGCCCTTCAGAAGGTGATCCTGCCCCACCACCTCTTCGAGGGTTTTCGGGCGCAGGCGGTCGGCCAGCGGGCGCGGGGCGTCCGCCTCCATCCCCGCCGCCTGAAACAGATCGCTCATGGCTTGTGATAGCAGCTTCCGCTGCGCCGGCGCCAGCGTCGCTACCGGGTCAGGATACGCTGGTCCTAGCCGCCGCGCCCCAGAGTCCCGCGGTCAAAGTCGCGATGCCAGCGCCGCCACGCGTCACGAACCCGCTGCCGCTGGTCCTCGGTCATGCACAACCGCCGCCGGGCGATCAGACCGCCCGTGACGCGTTCTTCGGTGCAGACCACCTCTTCACCGTCCGCGGCTGCGGGCGTCGCCGCATCTTCCGCCGCTGCGGCCTCCCCAGCCTGGGCGGTCTCGATGGCCGCCGTTTCGCCGCTCGTGGTGGCGCACGCCGCCAGCGACAGCGCGCAACCGCCCGCCGCCAGCGAAACATACAGGATCCTCATGGTGTGAAATCCCCGTCGCAATCGACGAAGGCGATGCTAGCGCCGCCGCCCGGGCGGCGCCAATCATCTTCTTGTGCGCTGGCGGAGGCTACATCCGCAAGGTCCGGGCGAAGCGCTGGCCGCGGCGCTCGATGGCGATCGGCCATTGCCGGGCGTCGTCGGCGCGCTCCAGCGTACGGGCCAGGTCGCGCACCGCATTCACCGGCTCCCCCAGCACCTCCGTCACCCGGTCGCCGGGCTGGAAACCGAAATAGTCAGCCGCCGATCCGCGCTGCACACGCATGACGACAACCCCACGCAGGAAGGGATCAAGGCCGTGTTCTTCGTTGAAGGCGGGCGACAGATTCGCCACCTCCGCCCCGGCGAAGGGATTGCGTCCGTCGATAACGCGATTGTCCGGCGCCGGGGCGCCGGGCGCCGGTTCAGCGGCCAGGGTCAACGCCCGCTCGGCGCCGTCGCGCAGCACGGTCAGACGCGCCTGCTCGCCGATGGCGCGGGTGGCGAGCCGGAAACGCGCCCCCGGCTCGTCATTCACGGCCACGCCGTCGATGGACAGCACCACGTCGCCGCGGCGCAGGCCGGCGCGGTCCGCGGCGGCGCCGGGATAGACGTCGGTCACGATGGCGCCGCGCGGGCGGTCCAGCCCGACCGTGCCGGCGATATCGCCGGTCACCGTCTGCAATCGCGCGCCCATCCAGGGCCGCACCAGCACGCCCTCGCCCACCGCCGCCTCGACAACGCGGCGCACCATCTCCACCGGGATGGCGAAGCCGATGCCGATGGAGCCGCCGGTGCGCGAATAGATGGCGGTGTTGATGCCGATCAGGCGTCCGTCCATATCGACCAGCGCGCCGCCGGAATTACCGGGATTGATGGCGGCGTCGGTCTGGATGAAGAAGGCGAAATCGGTGACCCCCACCTCGGTGCGCGCCAGCGCGGAGATGATGCCGCTGGTCACCGTCTGGCCGACGCCGAACGGATTGCCGATGGCCAGCACCAGGTCTCCCACTTCGGTATCGCCGCGTTCATCATAAGGCAGCACCGGCAGCGGCTCGCTGGCGTGGATGCGCAGCACGGCGAGGTCGGTGCGCTCGTCGGCCAGCAGCAGTTCGGCCTCGTACTCGCGCCGGTCGGCCAGCACCACGCGCAGTTCCTGCGCGCCGGCGACGACATGGTTATTGGTGACGATTACACCGGACGCATCGACGATGACGCCGGAGCCCAGCGAACTCTGCACCCGTTCGCGCGGCGCCAGACCGCGGCCGAAGAAGTCGTCGAACGGATTGCGCTGGCGCACAACGCGGCTGGAGAACACGTTGACCACCGCCGGGGCGGCCTGGCGCACCACAGGGGCGAATGACAGCCGAACCTGTTCAGCGTCACGCGGCGCGGCGCGGAAATCGCCGTTTTCTTCCGGCGCATAGGGAACCTGCGCCGCCGCGGGCGCAATCAGCATCAGCACAAGGGCGAAAAGCGAAGCGATACGGGACATGGCGGTCATCCAACTGCGCGATTTAGGTATGAAAAAGGCGGCTGCCTGCAAGGTGCAGGCTAGCCGCCCTGATCATGAACTGACGATGACCGTCAGATTATACCTAGTCCTCCGGACCGCCCTCGGCCTCGACGCGGGCGCGATCCGCCGCGCCCTTGGCTTCCGGATCGCGGTCAACCAGCTCGATCACCGCCAGCGGAGCGTTGTCGCCATGGCGGAAACCGGCCTTCAGCACGCGGGTGTAGCCACCGGCGCGCTCGGCGTAGCGCGGGCCCAGCGTTTCAAACAGCTTGCGAACCTGGTCCTGGTTGCGAACCTTCGAAACCGCCTGGCGGCGGGCGTGCAGGTCGCCGCGCTTGGCCAGGCTGATCAGCTTGTCCATGAACGGCTTCAGTTCCTTGGCCTTCGGCAGGGTGGTGACGATCTGCTCGTGCTCGATCAGCGAGGCGGCCATGTTGGCCAGCATCGCGGTGCGGTGCGACTGGGTGCGGCCGAGCTTGCGGTGGGCGACGCCGTGACGCATGGCGCTTACTCCTTAGATGATCTGTACGCGGGGGCCTCCCGGGCGCCGCGTCAGACGTGTTCCTCGAAACGTTTGGCGAGAGACTCGATGTCCTCGGGCGGCCAGTTCGGCGCCTCCATGCCCAGGTGCAGCCCCATCTGGGCGAGGACTTCCTTGATCTCGTTCAGCGACTTGCGCCCGAAGTTCGGGGTGCGAAGCATCTCCGCCTCCGACTTCTGGATCAGGTCGCCGATATAAACGATGTTGTCGTTCTTCAGGCAGTTGGCCGAACGCACCGACAGCTCCAGCTCGTCGACCTTCTTCAGCAGGGCCGGATTGAAATCCAGCTCCGGCTTGTCGTCGGCCGTGTCGCGGGCCTCCTTGGCCTCTTCGAAATTGATGAATATCTGGAACTGGTCCTGCAGGATGCGGGCGGCGTAGGCCACGGCGTCCTCGGGGCTGACCGTTCCATCGGTCTCCAGGTCCAGGATCAGCTTGTCATAGTCCAGGACCTGGCCTTCACGGGTGTTCTCGACGCGATAGGCGACGCGCTTGACCGGGCTGTAGAGGGCGTCGACGCCGATCAGGCCGATCGGGGCGTCCTCGGGGCGCAGGCGGTCGGCCGGCACATAGCCCTTGCCGCTGTTCACGGTCAGGACGAAACGCACCTCGGCGCCCTCGTCCAGCGTACAGATGACATGGTTCTTGTTGATAATCTCGATATCGGCGGTTTCCTCGATATCGCCGGCGGTGACCTCGCCAGGGCCGGACTTTTTCAGCGTCACGCGCTTCGGCCCCTCGCCATGCATGCGCAGGGCGATCTGTTTCAGGTTCAGCACGATGTCGGTGACGTCCTCGCGCACGCCGGGGATGGTGGTGAACTCGTGCACCACGCCGTCGATCTGCACCGAGGTGATGGCCGCGCCCTGCAGCGACGACAGCAGCACGCGCCGCAGCGCGTTGCCCAGCGTCATGCCGAAGCCCCGCTCCAGCGGTTCGGCGATGATGCGGGCGTTGCGGTCGGAATCGGCGCCCGGTTCGACCACGGGCTTCATCGGGCGGATGAGTTCTTGCCAGTTCTTCTCGATCACGGCTTTTGCCTCTTCTGGTGACGCGCGCAGCGGGACCAGCCCGCGCGCGCCCTTACGGCGTATAACTTTACAGGCGCGCCCTAGACGCGGCGGCGCTTCGGCGGACGGCAGCCATTGTGCGGGATCGGCGTGACGTCGCGGATGGTGGTGATGGTGAAACCGACCGACTGCAGCGCCCGCAGCGCCGACTCGCGCCCGGAACCGGGGCCGGAGACCAGCACCTCGACCGTCTTCATTCCGTGCTCCATCGCCTTCTTGCCGGCTTCCTCGGCGGCGATCTGGGCGGCGTAGGGGGTGGACTTGCGCGACCCCTTGAAACCATTGGCGCCCGCCGACGACCAGGCGATGGTGTTGCCCTGCGCGTCGGTGATGGTGATCATGGTGTTATTGAAGCTGGCGTTCACATGCGCCACGCCGGAGGTGATGTTCTTGCGTTCGCGGCGGCGGACGCGGGCTGGTTCCTTGGCCATCTTTTAATGCTCCCGCTTATTTCTTCTTGCCGGCGATCGGCTTGGCCGGACCCTTGCGGGTCCGGGCGTTGGTGTGGGTGCGCTGGCCGCGAACCGGCAGGCCGCGGCGATGCCGCAGGCCGCGATAATTGCCAAGGTCCATCAGCCGCTTGATGTTCACCGCCACCTCGCGCCGCAGATCGCCCTCGACCATGTAGTCGCGGTCGATGATCTCGCGGATCTGAAGCACCTCGGCGTCAGTCAGCTGGTTGACGCGGCGCTCGGAGGCGATGCCGGCCTTGCCGCAAATCTCCCTGGCCTTGGCCGGGCCAATGCCATGGATATAGCTCAGCGCGATCTCAACGCGCTTGTTCGTCGGAATATTGACGCCGGCGATGCGGGCCACGGTGCTCTCCTTACGTCTTGCACGCCTTCACGGGCGATTCGCGGTCCCGCCCCTTCACCGGAAGGGAGCCGGCCGCGCGCCGCCCGTTTCGGAAGGGCGCTATCTATAGTCCTCGCCCCCGGCCCGTCAACTGGGCCTGACGGCGATATTCGCCTTTATCAGTCCAGCACGGCGGCGATGGCGGCGGAAACCGTCTCCATCGACCCCATGCCGTCCACGTTCTTCACCTTGCCCTGCGCCTGGTAGTAGGGGATCAGCGGCGCTGTCTGGGCCTCGTAAACCTTCAGCCGGGTGCGGAACGCCTCTTCGGTGTCGTCCGCCCGGCCCTCTTCCGCGGCGCGCTTCATCATGCGGCGCACCAGTTCTTCATTGTCCACCGTCAGGCGGATCACGGCGTCGACCTGCGCGCCGCGTCCCGCCAGCAGGGCGTCCAGCGCGCCGGCCTGGGCCACGGTGCGCGGGAAACCGTCGAAAATCGCGCCGCCGGCGGCCTCGGCCTCGGGCAGGCGCTCCTCGATCAGTTCGATCACGATCGCGTCCGACACCAGGTCGCCGCGATCCATCACCGCTTTCACCCGCCGGCCCAGTTCGGACCCGCTGGCCTGCGCGGCGCGCAGCATGTCGCCGGTCGACAGCTGCGGCCAGCCGCGCGCGGCGGACAGACGTTTGGCCTGCGTGCCCTTGCCGCAACCCGGAGGTCCGAACAGGACGATGTTCATCGCTTGCGGCCCCGCAGGCGCGTCTTCTTGATCAGGCCCTCATACTGGTGCGCCAGCAGATGCGACTGGATCTGGGTGACGGTGTCCATGGCCACCACCACCACGATCAGCACCGCGGTGCCCCCGAACACGAACGGGATGCCGGTCTGGCCGCGCAGAAACTCCGGTATCAGGCAGACGATGGTCAGATAGATCGCCCCCACCACCGTCAGCCGCGACAGCACATAGTCCAGATATTCCGCCGTGCGCTTGCCGGGACGGATGCCGGGCAGGAAGCCGCCGTACTTGCGCAGATTGTCGGCCGTGTCCTCGGGATTGAACACTATCGAGGTGTAGAAGAAGGTGAAGAAGATGATCATCGCGCCATAGAAGGCGAGGAACAGCGGCTGTCCCGGCCCCAGCAGCGCCACCAGCGTGCGCAGCCATTCCGGGCCGGACTGGGCCGAAAAGCCCGCCAGCGTCGCAGGCAGCAGCAGCAGCGAGGAGGCGAAGATCGCCGGGATCACGCCGGCGGTGTTCAGCTTCATCGGCAGGAACGATGTCTCGCCGCCGACCATGCGGGTCCCCTGCTGCCGCTTGGGGTATTGCACCAGCAAGCGGCGCTGCGAGCGCTCCATGAACACCACGAACACCAGCACCAGCAAGGTCATGACGATCAGGCCGATGATCACGCCCGGCTGGATGGCGCCGGTGCGGCTCTGCTCCAGCGCCCCGAACAGGTTGCGCGGCATTTCGGCGATGATGCCGGCGAAGATGATCAGCGACACGCCGTTGCCGACGCCGCGCGCGGTGATCTGCTCGCCCAGCCACAGCAGCAGCATGGTGCCGCCGACCAGGGTGATGACGGTGGAGAAACGGAACAGCCAGCCGGGATCGATGGCCACGGTCTGGCCGGCCGTGTTCGGCTGCTCCATGCCGATGGCGATGGCGAACGCCTGGCCCGCGGCCAGCAGCACGGTCAGATAGCGCGAATACTGGTTGATCTGCTTGCGCCCGGCCTCGCCGCCTTCCTTCTTCAGCTTTTCAAGGCTGGGGATGGTGGCGGCCATCAGCTGCATGATGATCGACGCCGAGATGTAGGGCATCACGTTCAGCGCGAAGATCGCCATGCGCTCCACGGCGCCGCCGGCGAACACGTTGAACATGCCCAGGATCCCGCCCGACTGCTGCTGGAAAGCGGCGGCGAAGGTTGCGGGATCGATCCCCGGCATCGGGATGTAGGTGCCGATGCGATAGACGATCAGCACGCCGAGCGTGAACAGGATGCGCTTCTGCAGCTCCTTCGCGCGTGCGAAGGCGCCGAAATTGATGTTCGCTGCAAGCTGTTCGGCGGCCGATGCCATGGCGGCTCCTCGTCAGGCTGTGCGCCCGCGATCCGGTTATTCGGACGCGGCTTCTTCCGCAGGCGGGGGCAGGACGACCTTGCCGCCGGCCTTCTCGACCGCGGCGACGGCCGCCTTGGAGGCGCCGGCGACGGAGATATCCAGTTTGGCCTTCAGCACGCCTTTCGCAAGCAGGCGCACGCCGTCATGTTCACGCCGGATCAGGCCGGCGCCGACCAGCGCCGCCGCATCGACGGGCTTGCCCGCATCCAGCCGGCCGGCGTCGATCGCCGCCTGCAGCCGGCCCAGATTGACCTCGGCCCATTTCGCCCGGCCCGGCTTGTTGAAGCCGCGCTTCGGCAGGCGCTGGTGCAGCGGCATCTGGCCGCCCTCGAAACCCTTCACGGCGACGCCGGAACGCGATTTCTGGCCCTTGACGCCGCGACCGCCGGTCTTGCCCTTGCCGGAGCCGATGCCACGGCCGACGCGCATCCGGTTCTTGCTCGCGCCGGCATTGTCGCGCAGTTGATTGAGACGCATTATTCTTCTCCTTCAAAGAGTTAAGCCGGTCAGGCTTTCTCTTCGACGATCTCCACCATATGGGCCACCTTGGCGATCATGCCGCGGACGGCCGGCGTGTCTTCCAGCTCTCGCTCGTTGCCGATGCGGCCCAGGCCGAGCCCGGTCAGCACCTTGCGCTGATCGGCGGGACGGCGGATCGGGCTGCCGGTCTGGCGTACGCGAAGGGTGTTTTTCTTGGCCATGGCTTTCGTCCTTACGCCTCGATGGCTTCGGGCGCGCTGGCGCCGTCAGCGCGGCGCGACACGATATCGCCGACCTTCAGGCCGCGCTTGGCCGCGACGGAACGCGGGCTGCGCTGGTTCTTCAGGGCGTCGAAAGTGGCGCGCACCATGTTGTAGGGGTTGGAGCTGCCGGTGGATTTCGCCACCACGTCCTGGACCCCAAGCGATTCCAGCACCGCGCGCATCGGACCGCCGGCGATGATGCCGGTGCCCGGAGGCGCCGCGCGCAGCACCACCTTGCCGGCGCCGTGACGGCCCTGGCCGTCATGGTGCAGGGTGCGGCCTTCGCGCAGCGGCACGCGAACCATGGTCTTCTTGGCTTCCTCGGTCGCCTTGCGGATCGCTTCCGGAACTTCGCGGGCCTTGCCCTGCCCGAAGCCGACGCGGCCCTTCTGGTCGCCGACAATGACCAGCGCCGCGAACTGGAAGTTGCGACCGCCCTTCACCGTCTTGGCGACGCGGTTGATGTGCACCAGCTTGTCGATGAGCTCGTCGCCGCGCTCCTCATCGCCACCGCGCTGGCGGTCACGGTCGCGGCCGCGGCCGCCCCGTTCCCCGCGCTCACCGCGCTCGCGTTCCTGTCGGGCCATGTCCGGGCCTCCCTTAGAAATTCAGGCCGCCCTCGCGGGCGGCGTCGGCGAGCGCTTTCACTCGCCCGTGATACAGATAACCGCCGCGGTCGAAGACGACGTCGGTGACGCCGGCCTTCTTCGCGCGCTCGGCGACCAGCTTGCCCACCGCCTCGGCCGCCTTGACGTCCGAGCCTTTGGGGCAGGCCTTTTTCGCATCCGCGTCCAGCGACGAGGCCGAAGCGAGCGTCGTGCCCGCCGCGTCGTCGATCACTTGCGCGTAGATATGCTTCGAAGAGCGGAAAACCGACAGGCGCGGCCTTCCGGTCGCGTTCTTCAGCAGGCGCGTGCGGTTGCGACTGGCGCGCCGCAGCATCTTTTCGCGGGAGGTCATCATCGTCGTTCGCCTTACTTCTTCTTGCCTTCTTTGCGGCGGATGTATTCACCGGCGTAGCGCACGCCCTTGCCCTTGTAGGGTTCGGGCGACCGGAACCGGCGGATGTCGGCCGCCACCTGGCCAAGCTGCTGCTTGTCCGGCCCCGACAGCACGATCTCGGTCGGTTTCGGAGTGACGATCTTCACGCCCTTCGGGGGCGTATAGATCACGTCATGGCTGAACCCCAGCGACAGCTTCAGATCGTTGCCCTGCATCTGGGCGCGATAACCCACGCCTTCCAGCTCCAGGTTGCGCTCGAAGCCCTTGGACACGCCCTCCACCAGATTGGCGACCAGCGACCGCTGCATGCCCCACATGGCGCGCGAACGCTTGCTGTCGTCCTTCGGCTTCAGGCTGACGCCGTCCTCGCCGATCGAGGCCTTCACGGCGTCGACCAGGGTGATGGACAGTTCGCCCTTCGGACCCTTTACGGCCAGTGTCTGGCCGGTCTGGGTCACGGTGACGCCGGCCGGGATCTCGACGGGCAGTTTGCCGATACGTGACATGCTGTTTCTCCCGTCAGCTCACATGACACAGGATTTCGCCGCCGACGTTCTGCTCGCGCGCGGCCGCGTCGCTCATCACGCCTTTCGGCGTGGAGAGGATCGCGATGCCGAGCCCGTTGGAGACGAGCGGCAGGTCCTGCACCTTCGAATATACGCGGCGTCCGGGCTTGGAGACCCGCTTGATCTCGGAGATCACGGGGCCGCCCTCGTAGTACTTGAGTTCGATCTCGAACTCGTTCTTGCCGCCCGCGCGCTCAACCTCGGTATAACCGCGGATGTAGCCCTCGGACTGCAGCACATCGAGTACGCGGCGGCGCAGCGACGAAGCCGGCGTAACCACCGTCCGCATGTTGCGCATAAGCGCGTTGCGGATGCGGGTCAGCATATCGCCGAGAGGATCGTTCATAGCCATGTCCTGTTCCTCCCGATCACCAGCTGGACTTGATCATGCCGGGCACGAAACCGGCGCTGGCCAGTTCGCGCAGCGCGATCCGCGACATCCGCAGCTTGCGGTAGAAGCCGCGCGGGCGCCCGGTGATCTCGCACCGGTTGCGGATCCGCGACGGCGCGGAATTGCGCGGCAGTTGCGCCAGTTTGAGCTGCGCCTGGAAGCGCTCCTCAACCGGTTTGGACGTGTCTCGCGCAACGGCCTTCAGCCGGGCGCGCTTCGCCGCATGGCGGGCGGCAAGGCGCTCGCGTTTGCGGTTCCGTTCGACAGCGCTAGTCTTCGCCATTTACTTCCTCCTGCGTGCGGCGCCCCTTTGGCGCCGCTCTCCTGCTGCGTCAGTTCGAAAACGGGAAATCGAACTCGGCCAGCAGGGCCTTCGCCTCGTCATCGGACTTCGCGGTGGTGCACACCACGATGTCCATCCCCCGGACCTTCTCGACCTTGTCGTAGTCGATCTCGGGAAAAACAATGTGTTCCTTCAGGCCCATCGCGAAATTGCCACGGCCATCGAAGCTCTTGCTGTTCAGGCCGCGGAAGTCGCGGACCCGGGGCAGCGCGATCGTCACCAGGCGGTCCAGGAACTCGTACATGCGATCCTGGCGCAGGGTGACCTTCGCGCCGATAAACTGGTCCTCTCGCAGCTTGAAGCCGGCGATCGAGGTGCGCGACTTGGTCTTCACCGGCTTCTGGCCGGCGATGCGCTCCAGATCGGCCAGCGCGCCCTGGATCTTCTTCGAATCCTGCGCCGCCTCGCCCACGCCCATGTTGATCACGACCTTTTCAAGCCGCGGAATCTGCATGTCGTTGGAATAGCCGAACTTTTCCTTCAGCCGCTTGCGAACTTCGTCGCGATAGCGGGTCTTCAGGCGCGGCTCGTATCCGTTCGCCTTAGACATCGATCACCTCGCCGGATTTGCGGGCCACGCGCACCTTCCGCCCGTCCTTCAGGACGGTGAAGCCGACGCGCGTCGCCGCGCCAGTCTTGGGGTCGGCCAGCGCCACGTTGGAGACGTGGATGGCCGCTTCCTTCGTTTCAATGCCGCCGGGAGAACCCTGGCCGGGCTTGTTGTGCCGTTTGACCATGTTCACGCCCTGCACAACCACGCGGTCCTCGCGCGGCAGCATCTTCAGGACCTGGCCGGTCTTGCCCTTGTCGCGGCCGGAAATGACGACGACCTTGTCGCCTTTCTTGATCTTGGCAGCCATGGTCAGAGCACCTCCGGGGCCAGCGACACGATCTTCATGTGGTTCTTGGCGCGCAGTTCGCGGGGAACCGGGCCGAAGATCCGCGTGCCGATCGGCTCGCCATTATTGTTCACCAGCACGGCGGCGTTGGTGTCGAACCGGATCACGCTGCCGTCCTTGCGCTTGATGTCCTTCGCGACGCGGACGACGACGGCCTTGCGGACCTCGCCCTTCTTCACGCGGCCGCGCGGAATCGCCTCCTTGATGGAGACGACGATGGTGTCGCCCACATGGGCGTAGCGCCGCTTGGCGCCGCCGAGCACCTTGATGCACTGCACGCGGCGGGCGCCCGAATTGTCAGCGACGTCCAGATTGGTCTGCATCTGGATCATGGCGATCCTCCATTAAAGGGGTGGTCCGCTCAGGCGCCGGCCTGGCTGGGAACCACTTCCCACCGCTTGAGTTTCGATTTCGGCGCGCATTCCTGGATCAGCACCTGATCGCCGACCTTGAATGCGTTCTTCTCGTCATGGGCGTGATACTTCTTCGACCGCCGCACCGTCTTGCGGAGCAGGGGGTGAAGGAAGGTGCGCTCCACGCGCACCACCACGGTCTTGGCGCCCTTGTCGCTCACCACGACGCCATGCAGAACCCGCTTCGGCATCGTCAGCTCCCTTTTCTTTTCTCGGCGCCCCGCTGGGCCTGGATGGTCTGGATGCGCGCGATGTCGCGGCGCACCTTGCGGACCCGGGCGGTGTTCTCCAGCTGGCCGGAAGCCTGCTGGAAGCGCAGGTTGAACTGTTCCTTCTTCAGCTTCAGGAGCTCGTCCTGCAGCTGGTCGTCGGTCATGGTGCGAACGTCGACGGCTTTCATCGTCCTATCCTCACTCGCCGATGCGCTTCACGATGCGCGTCTTGATCGGCAACTTCGCGGCGCCGAGAGCCAGGGCCTCGCGGGCCAGCTCCTCGGGCACGCCGTCGATCTCGAACATGATCCGGCCCGGCTTGACGCGGCACACCCAGTATTCGGGAGAGCCCTTGCCCTTGCCCATGCGGACCTCGGTCGGCTTTTTCGACACCGGCACGTCCGGGAAGATGCGGATCCACACCCGGCCGGCCCGCTTCATGTGCCGGGTGACGGCGCGGCGCGCGGCCTCGATCTGGCGCGCGGTGACACGCTCCGGCTCGACGGCCTTCAGACCGTAAGAGCCAAAATTCAGCGTGTATCCACCCTTCGCGGCGCCGTGGATGCGGCCCTTGAACGCCTTGCGGAACTTGGTGCGTTTCGGTTGCAGCATGACTTAATCTCGCTCCATCGCTCCGGTCAGGCGGCCTGGCGGCCCGAACGGGTGCGCTGCTCGCCGGATTCCTGCAGACGGCGCTCCTGCGCCATCGGGTCGTGCTCCAGGATCTCGCCCTTGTAGATCCACACCTTGATGCCGATGATGCCCATGGCCGTCTTCGCCTCGGCGGTGCCGTAGTCGATGTCGGCGCGCAGAGTATGCAGCGGCACGGAGCCTTCCTGGTACTGTTCGGAGCGCGCGATCTCCGCCCCGCCGAGACGGCCGGCGCAGATGATCTTGCAGCCCTTGGCGCCCATGCGCATTGCGGTCTGGATCGAGCGCTTCATGGCGCGGCGGAAGGCCACGCGGCGCTCCAGCTGCTGGGCGATCGACTCCGCCACCAGGGTGGCGTCGATCTCGGGCTTGCGCACCTCGACCAGGTTCAGGAACACCTCGCCGTCGACCATCTTCTGCAGGTCGCGGCGGATGTTCTCGATGTCGGCGCCCTTCTTGCCGATCACCACGCCCGGACGGGCGGTGTAGACGGTGATGCGGCACTTCTTGTGCGGGCGCTCAATGACGATCTTCGACACCGAGGCGTTCTTCAGGCGCTCGCGCAGCATCTTGCGGATCTTCAGATCCTCGTGCAGCAGCTTCGCGTATTCGCCGGTGTTGGCGAACCAGCGCGACTCCCAGGTGCGGTTGACGCCGAGCCGAAGCCCGATCGGATTAACCTTCTGGCCCATCAGGCGGCCTCCTCGACTTCGCGCACGACGATGGTGAGCTCGGAAAACGGCTTGGTGATGCGGGCGGAGCGGCCGCGGGCGCGGGCGCTGAACCGCTTCATCACGATGTTCTTGCCGACATAGGCCTCGGCCACGACCAGCGAGTCGATGTCGAGCCCGTGGTTGTTCTCGGCGTTGGCGACGGCCGATTGCAGGGTCTTCTTCACGTCGAGCGCGATGCGCTTGCGCGAGAACTCCAGCTCGGCCAGGGCCTTCTCGACCTTCTTGCCGCGGATGGAGGCCGCCACGAGATTCAGCTTGCGCGGGCTGACCCGGATCATCCGGGTCTTGGCGCGCGCTTCATTCTCGGCGACGCGGCGGGGATTGGCTGTCTGTCCCATCGCCTAGGCCCTCTTGGCTTTTTTGTCGGCCGCATGGCCGTAATAGGTGCGGGTGGGCGCGAACTCGCCCAGCTTGTGGCCGACCATGTCCTCGGTCACCAGCACCGGAATGAACTTGTGGCCGTTGTGGACCTGGAAGGTCAGGCCCACGAACTGCGGCATGATGGTGGAGCGGCGCGACCAGGTCTTGATCGGCTGCTTGCGGCCTTCGCCGTGCGCCTTCTCGGCCTTCTTGAGAAGATAGCCGTCGACGAACGGGCCTTTCCAAACAGAACGCGGCATGTCTCGCGCTCCCCCTTATCGCTTCTTCCGCTCGTGACGCGAGCGGATGATGAACTTGTCGGTGGCCTTGTTGGAGCGGGTCTTGCGGCCCTTCGTGTCCTTGCCCCAGGGCGTCACCGGGTGACGGCCGCCGGACGTGCGGCCTTCACCGCCGCCGTGCGGGTGATCGATCGGGTTCATGGCCACGCCGCGCACCGACGGGCGCTTGCCCAGGTGGCGGTTGCGGCCGGCCTTGCCGATATTGATGTTCATATGGTCGGGGTTCGACACCGCGCCCACCGTGGCCATGCACTGTTCCGGCACGCGGCGCAGCTCGCCCGACATCAGGCGGATCTGGGCGTAGCCGCCGTCGCGGCCGACCAGCTGCACATAGGCGCCGGCCGAGCGTGCGATCTGGCCGCCCTTTTTCGGCTTCATCTCCACATTGTGGATGATGGAGCCGACAGGCAGCGACTTCAGCGGCATCGCATTGCCCGGCTTCACGTCCGCGCGCTCGCTGGCGACAACCACGTCGCCTTCAGCGAGGCGTTGCGGCGCCAGGATGTAGCTCTTCTCGCCGTCCTCGTACTGCACAAGGGCGATGAAGGCTGTGCGGTTCGGGTCGTACTCCAGGCGCAGCACCTTCGCCGGCATGTCCAGCTTGGCGCGCTTGAAATCCACCTTGCGGTACAGACGCTTGGCCCCGCCACCGCGCCGGCGCGTGGTGATGCGGCCGGCGTTGTTGCGTCCGCCGGACTTGGTCAGCCCCTCGACCAGCGTCTTCTCCGGCCCGCCCCTGTGCAGGCCGGAACGGTCGACGAGGATCAGGCCGCGGCGGCCCGGGGAAGTCGGTTTATAGGTTTTCAGAGCCATGATCAGAGCCCCGTCGTCACGTCGATGGAGTGACCCTCTTCAAGGGTCACCACGGCTTTCTTGATGTCGGACCGCCGCCCCTCGATGCCGCGGAAGCGCTTTGTCTTGCCCTTCACACGCAGCGTGTTGACGGCCTTGACCTTGACCTTGAACAGGGTCTCGACCGCCTCGGCGATGTCCTTCTTGGTCGCGGTCAGCGGCACCTTGAACACCACCTGGCCCGACTCGGACAGCAGGGTGGACTTCTCGGTGATCACCGGACCCAGGATCGCGTCATAGTGTTTGGCCTGGGCCATCACGCCGCCTCCCGCGCACTCAGGCGCTCATGAATTTTCGCCACCGCCGCCTTGGTCAGAACCAGCTGGTCGCGGCGCAGCACGTCATAGACGTTCAGCCCTTGAGCGGGCAGCACGTCGATATGCGGAATGTTGCGCGCCGCGCGGGCGAAATTGGCGTCGACCGCCTCGCCGTCGATGATCAGCGCGTTGGTCAGCCCCAGGCTCGCGAACGCGTCCTTCAGGGCCTTTGTCTTCGGCTCTTTCAGCGCCGCGTCATCCAGCACGATCAGCGCTTTGGCGCCGGCCTTGGACGACAGGGCGTGCTTCAGCGCCAGCGCCCGCACCTTCTTGGGCAGGTCGTGCGCGTGGCTGCGCGGCGTCGGACCGAAGGCCTTGCCGCCGCCGACGAATTGCGGCGCCGAGCGCGCGCCGTGACGGGCGCGTCCGCCGCCCTTCTGACGGCCGAATTTCTGCTTGGTGCGGTTGATCTCGGACCGGCCCAGCGTCTTGTGGGTGCCGGCCTGGCGCTTCGCCAGCTGCCAGCGCACGGCGCGTTGCAGCAGGTCGGCGCGCACTTCCTCGATGCCGAAGATGGCGTCGTCGAGATCGATCGCGCCGGCGGATTTCGCCGCAAGGGTCTTCACGTCGATCTTCATGACTTGTTCTCCTCGTCGCCGCCGGCGTTTTCAACCGGGGCTTCGGCGGCCGCAGCGCCCTCGCCTGCGACGGCGTCAGGCGCAGGCGCGCCCTCGGCCACCATCTCGGCGTCGGCGGTGGCGGGCTCCGGCGTTCCCAGATCCTTCGGCGCGGCCTCTTCGCCCGGGGCGCGGAACGCGCCCGGGAAAGGCAGGCCCTCGGCGCCGGCGCCCTTCACGGCGTCACGCACTTCGACCCAGCCGCCTTCAGATCCCGGAACCGCGCCGCGGACCAGGATCAGGCCGCGCTCGGCGTCGACCCGGACCACCTCGATGTTCTGGGTGGTGACGCGCTCGACGCCCAGATGGCCGGCCATCTTCTTGCCCTTGAACACCTTGCCGGGGTCCTGGCGCTGACCGGTGGAACCGTGCGAACGGTGGCTGATCGACACGCCGTGCGTGGCGCGCAGGCCGCCGAAATTCCAGCGCTTCATGGCGCCGGCGAAGCCCTTGCCGATCGAAGTTCCGGCCACGTCCACCTTCTGACCCGGCACGAAATGGTCGGCGCGGATTTCCGCGCCCGGCTCGATCAAGTTGGCTTCCGAGACGCGGAATTCCGCCAGCTTGCGCTTCGGCTCGACCTGCGCCCGGGCGAAATGACCACGCTGCGCCTTGGCCGTGCGCTTGGCCTTCGCGGCACCGGCGCCCAGTTGCAGGGCGACATAGCCGTCACGGTCGGTCGTGCGCTGGGCGACGACCTGGCAGTTCTCAAGCTGCAGCACGGTGACGGGCACGTGCGCGCCGTCATCGGCGAACACGCGCGTCATCCCGAGCTTGCGGGCGATCACGCCGGTTCTGATGTTTTCCTGGGCCATCTTGTTCCTACGCCCCGAGCTTGATCTCGACGTCCACGCCGGCCGACAGGTCGAGCTTCATCAGCGCGTCCACGGTCTGCGGGGTCGGGTCGACGATGTCCAAGAGCCGCTTGTGGGTGCGGATCTCGAACTGCTCGCGCGACTTCTTGTCGATGTGCGGCGAACGCAGCACGGTGAATTTCTCGATACGCGTCGGCAGCGGGATGGGCCCGCGCACGGTCGCGCCGGTGCGCTTCGCGGTGGAGACGATCTCGCGGGTGGACGTGTCCAGAACCCGATGATCGAACGCCTTCAGGCGAATGCGGATGTTTTGTCGTTCCATCGGACCCGTTCCTTGAACCTGGCTTCCGTTCCTGTGAGTCGTTGGGGCGGCCCCGCTTTCGTCGCGGGCGCCGCCCCGGCGCTTCCCTGCTTCTCTACTCGATGATTTTGGCGACGACGCCGGCGCCGACGGTGCGGCCGCCCTCGCGGATGGCGAAACGCAGGCCCTGGTCCATGGCGATCGGCGTGATCAGCTCGACCGTCACTTCCACATTGTCGCCCGGCATCACCATCTCCACGCCGTCCTTCAGCGACACCACCCCGGTCACGTCCGTGGTCCGGAAGTAGAACTGCGGGCGGTAGTTGGTGAAGAACGGCGTGTGACGCCCGCCCTCTTCCTTGGTCAGGATGTACGCCTCGGCCAGGAACTTCTTGTGCGGCGTGATCGAGCCGGGCTTGGCCAGAACCTGGCCGCGCTCGACACCGTCGCGCTCGACGCCCCGCAGCAGAACCCCGACATTGTCCCCCGCCTGGCCCTGGTCCAGAAGCTTGCGGAACATCTCGACGCCCGTGCAGGTCGTCTTCTTGGTGTCGCGGATGCCGACGATCTCGATCTCGTCGCCGACCTTGACGATCCCGCGCTCGACACGGCCCGTCACCACCGTGCCCCGGCCCGAGATCGAGAACACGTCCTCGATCGGCATCAGGAACGGCTGGTCGATCGGACGGTCCGGCGTCGGGATGTAATCGTCCACCGCCTTCATCAGCTCCAGGATCGCGTTCTCGCCGATCTCCGCGTCACGGCCCTCCACCGCCGCCAGCGCCGAACCCTTCACGATCGGAATGTCGTCACCCGGAAAGTCGTACGAGCTCAGAAGCTCGCGCACTTCCATCTCGACAAGCTCCAGAAGCTCCGGATCGTCGACCTGGTCGACCTTGTTCATGAACACCACAAGCGCCGGAACCCCAACCTGGCGCGCCAGCAGAATGTGCTCGCGCGTCTGCGGCATCGGACCGTCCGCGGCGGACACCACCAGGATCGCGCCGTCCATCTGCGCCGCGCCCGTGATCATGTTCTTCACATAGTCCGCGTGTCCCGGACAGTCGACGTGCGCATAGTGACGGTTCGCCGTCTCATACTCCACGTGCGCCGTCGAAATCGTGATCCCGCGCGCCTTCTCCTCGGGCGCAGCGTCAATCTCGTCATACTTCTTCGCCGTCGCCCCGCCAGACTTGGCGAGCGTCATCGTGATCGCCGCCGTCAGCGTCGTCTTGCCATGGTCAACGTGGCCAATCGTGCCAACGTTCACGTGCGGCTTCGTACGCTCAAACTTCTCTTTAGCCATCGTCCACTCTCCGGGGTTTTCCGATGTTTTCCCTTGCGAAACTGCGCGTTACGCGATTTTCGCGATCACTTCCTGAGCCACGGCCTGCGGCACGGGCTCGTAATGGTCGAACTGCATGGTGAACTGGGCGCGCCCCTGAGTCTGCGAGCGCAGCGTGTTCACATAGCCGAACATGTTGGCCAGCGGCACCATGGCGTTCACCACCGTGGCGTTGCCGCGCATTTCCTGGCCCTGGATCTGGCCGCGGCGTGAATTCAGGTCGCCGATGACCGAGCCGGTGTACTCGTCCGGCGTCACCACCTCGACCTTCATGATCGGCTCCAGCAGCTTCGGCGCGCAGCGGCCCTTGGCTTCGCGGAAAGCCGCGCGGGCGGCGATCTCGAACGCCAGCACGCTGGAGTCGACGTCGTGATAGGCGCCGTCGATCAGCGTCGCCTTGAAGTCGATCACCGGGAAGCCGGCCAGCAGGCCGTTGTCACGGACCGAGTTGATGCCCTTCTCGACGCCAGGGATGTATTCGCGGGGCACGCTGCCGCCGACGATCTTGGATTCGAAGGCGTAGCCGGCGCCCGGCTCCTGCGGTTCGAAGACGATCTTGACGCGGGCGAACTGGCCCGAACCGCCGGTCTGCTTCTTGTGGGTGTAGTCGATCTCGGCCGCCTGGCCCAGGGTTTCGCGATAGGCCACCTGCGGCTGGCCGATATTGGCCTCCACCTTGAACTCGCGGCGCATACGGTCGACCAGAATGTCGAGGTGCAGCTCGCCCATGCCGGCGATGATCGTCTGCCCCGACTCCTCGTCGGTGTGGACGCGGAAGGACGGGTCCTCGGCCGCGAGGCGCGACAGCGCGACGCCCAGTTTCTCCTGGTCGTTCTTCGACTTCGGCTCGATGGCGATCTCGATCACCGGCTCCGGGAACTCCATCCGCTCCAGGATCACCGGCTTGGCCGGATCGCACAGCGTATCGCCGGTGGTGGTGTCTTTCAGGCCCGCGATGGCGACGATGTCGCCGGCGAAGGCTTCCTTGATGTCCTCACGGTGGTTCGAGTGCATCTGCAGCATGCGGCCGACGCGCTCGCGCTTGTCCTTGACGGTGTTGGCGAGGGTGACGCCGGTTTCGAGCTTGCCTGAATAGATGCGGCAGAAGGTCAGCGATCCCACAAAGGGGTCGTTCATGATCTTGAACGCCAGCATCGACAGCGGCTCGTCGTCAGACGACTTGCGCGTGGTTTCGGCCTCGGTCTTCGGATCAATGCCCTTGATCGCCGGAACTTCCGTCGGGTTGGGCAGAAAATCGACGACCGCGTCCAGCATCGGCTGCACGCCCTTGTTCTTGAAGGCGGTGCCGCACAGAACCGGGTGGAATATCAGGCCGATCGTGCCCTTGCGGATCAGCGATTTCAGCGTGTCGACCGAGGGCTCTTCGCCTTCGAGATACGCCTCCATCACCGCCTCGTCCAGCTCGACGATGGTCTCGATCATCTGCTCACGGTATTGCGCGGCCTTGGCGGCGAGGTCGGCCGGAATCTCTTCATCGTGGAAGGCGGCGCCCAGGCCCTCTTCCTCCCAGATGATCGCCTTCATCTTCAACAGGTCGATGACGCCGCGGAACTCGTTCTCGGCCCCGATCGGCAACTGCAGCACCAGCGGCACGCAGGCCAGCCGGTCCTTGATCATCTGGACCGAGCGGTAGAAGTCGGCTCCGATCTTGTCCATCTTGTTGACGAAGAACATCCGCGGCACGCGGTACTTCTCGGCCTGGCGCCAGACGGTCTCGGTCTGCGGCTCGACGCCGGCGTTGGCGTCCAGCAGCGCGATGGCCCCGTCCAGCACGCGCAGGCTGCGCTCCACCTCGATGGTGAAGTCCACGTGGCCGGGCGTGTCGATGATGTTCAGCCGCTTGTCTTTCCAGAAACAGGTCGTGGCCGCGGACGTGATGGTGATGCCGCGCTCCTGCTCCTGCTCCATCCAGTCCATGGTGGCCGCGCCGTCATGGACCTCGCCGATCTTGTGCGACTTCCCCGTGTAATAGAGAATCCGTTCGGTCGTCGTGGTCTTGCCGGCGTCGATATGCGCCATGATCCCGAAGTTGCGGTAGTCTTCGATGGCGTGGGTGCGGGGCATCGTCTTACGTGTCCTTGATCGGTCGGCTTCGGGCTTACCAACGGTAATGGGCGAAGGCGCGGTTCGCCTCGGCCATGCGATGGGTGTCTTCGCGCTTCTTCACCGAGGAGCCGCGGTTGGCGGCGGCGTCCATCAGTTCGGCGGCGAGCCGCTCACCCATCGTGTGTTCGTTGCGGGCGCGCGCAGCGTTGACCAGCCAGCGGATGGCCAGCGCCTTCTTGCGTTCGGCGCGCACCTCTACCGGCACCTGGTAGGTGGCGCCGCCGACGCGGCGGGAGCGCACTTCGACTTCCGGGGCGACGTTCTCCATCGCCTCGTGGAAAATCCGCACCGGTTCGCGCTTGGCTTTCTGTTCGATGATATCGAGCGCACCATAAACGATTGATTCGGCGGCGGATTTTTTGCCGTCGAGCATCAGGTAATTCATGAACTTGGTCAGGTCGCGATCCCCGAATTTCGGGTCCGGCTGAATCTCGCGTTTCTCGGCGCGATGGCGGCGGGACATGGCCGGATCTCCTTACTTCGGACGCTTGGCGCCGTACTTCGAACGGCGCTGGCGGCGGTCTTTGACGCCCTGGGTGTCCAGGACGCCGCGCAGGATGTGATAACGGACGCCGGGCAGGTCCTTCACGCGGCCGCCGCGGATCAGGACCACCGAGTGCTCCTGAAGGTTATGGCCTTCACCAGGAATGTAGCTCACCACCTCGTAGCCGTTGGTCAGGCGCACCTTGGCGACCTTGCGCAGCGCCGAGTTCGGCTTCTTCGGGGTCGTTGTGTAGACGCGCGTGCAGACGCCGCGGCGCTGGGGGCACGACTGCAGGGCAGGCACCTTGTTGCGCTTCGGCTTGTCTTTCCGCGGCTTGCGGATCAGCTGGTTGATCGTCGGCATGGCGACCTTGCTTCCATTCTGCTTCTGGCGCGCAGGACGGCGGGCCGTCATACGCTAAAACGCTACGGCGCGCGGAGGCTTCAGGCCCCCTGCCCGCCAGAGCGATGGTTTTTGTCCGTTGCTTCGGACGACGTATAGCCCCGCAGGGCTACGGCTCATCCCCGAAAAACAGGCGCGGAACCTAGTCGCGCGCCCCGGCCCCGTCAAGCGCCGTGAAATGTTTTTTCACGCACGGCCCGCAGACGGAAAAGGGCCGCCCCGAAGGGCGGCCCCGATCCGTCCGGAATGGCGTCCGTCAGCCTGCGCGCTTACGACGCATCGCCTCCGGCCGCCTCGGCCTCGGCGGCCTCGGCGATCTCCGCCGGCAGCGCCTCGGCCTCCACCGTCATCGCCGCCTGACGCTCGGCCAGCATCTCGGCGTCGCGGGCGTCGGCCAGGGTCTGGAAGCGGCGCATCTGCCCGCCGGTGCCGGCGGGGATCAGCCTGCCGACGATGACGTTCTCTTTCAGCCCCTCCAGCAGGTCTTCCTTGCCCTGGATGGACGCCTCGGTCAGCACCCGCGTCGTCTCCTGGAAGGAGGCGGCGGATATGAAGCTGCGCGTCTGCAGGCTGGCCTTGGTGATGCCCAGCAGCACCGGCGCGCCGGTGGCCGGCCGTTTCTTTTCCGCTTCAAGACGCTCGTTCATCTCGATGAAGTCGAGCTTCTCGACCTGCTCGGCCGCCAGCCAGCCGGAGTCGCCGGGATCGGAGATCTCCATCTTCTGCAGCATCTGGCGGACGATCACCTCGATATGCTTGTCGTTGATCGGCACGCCCTGCAGACGATAGACCTCCTGGATCTCGTTGATCAGGTAGCGGGCCAGCGCCTCGACCCCGAGGATGCTCAGGATGTCATGCGGCGCCGGGTGGCCATCCAGCAGATACTCGCCCTTCTGGATGACGTCGCCTTCCTGAACCGTAAGGTGCTTGCCCTTCTGGACCAGGTATTCGACGCGGTCGGCGCCCTCCTCTTCCGGCACGATGGCGACGCGACGCTTGTTCTTGTAGTCGCGCCCGAACTCCACGCGGCCGGTGATCTCGGCGATGATCGCATGGTCCTTCGGCCGACGGGCCTCGAACAGTTCCGCCACCCGCGGCAGACCGCCGGTGATGTCACGCGTCTTGGCGCCCTCGGTGGGGATGCGGGCGATGACGTCGCCGGGCTTCACCTCGTCGCCGTCATTGACGGACAGGATCGCGCCCACGGCCAGCATGTAGTTGGCGACCGCGCCGGAGGCCATCTTCACCGGGGCGCCCTTGGCGTCCTGGATGACCACGGCGGGCTGCAGCGAGCCGGCCTTGGGCGAGGCGCGCCAGTCGGTCACCACCTTCGAGGCGATGCCCGTGGCTTCGTCGGTCTCTTCCTTCACCGACACACCGTCGATGACGTCGAGGAACTTCGCCACGCCGCCCGCCTCGGTGACGATCGGTGTGGTGTAGGGATCCCACTCCGCCAGACGCAGGCCGCGCTTGACCTTGGCGCCCTCGTCGACCAGCAGCTTGGCCCCGTAGGGCAGCTTGTAGGTCTCGCGCACACGTCCCTCGCCGTCGGCGACGGCAACATGCATGTTACGGCTCATCACGATGAACACGCCGTCGGCGTTCTTCACGGTCGAGCGGTTGGTGATCTTCACAGCCCCCTCGTGGGTGGCCTCGATGAAGGACTGCTCCGACACCTGCGCCGTGCCGCCGATATGGAAGGTGCGCATCGTCAGCTGGGTTCCAGGCTCGCCGATCGATTGCGCAGCGATAACGCCCACGGCCTCGCCGATATTGACCTTGGTGCCGCGGGCCAGATCGCGTCCATAGCACTTCGCGCAGACGCCGACCCGGGATTCGCAGGTCAGGGGCGAGCGCACGCGGACGCTCTGCACGCCCGCCTGCTCAAGCGCGACCACCATGTCTTCATCAAGATAATCGCCGGCCTTGGCGATGACCTTGCCCGTGCCAGGATGTTTGACGTCTTCGGCGGCGTTGCGGCCCAGAACGCGCTGGGCCAGCGTCACGACCACCTCGCCGCCATCGATTACGGCGCCCTTCTCGATGCCCTGGCTGGTGCCGCAGTCCTCTTCGGAAACGATGCAGTCCTGCGCCACGTCGACCAGACGGCGGGTCAGATAACCCGAGTTGGCTGTCTTCAGGGCGGTGTCGGCCAGGCCCTTCCGGGCGCCGTGGGTGGAGTTGAAATACTCCAGCACGGTCAGGCCTTCCTTGAAGTTCGAGATGATCGGCGTCTCGATGATCTCGCCCGAGGGCTTGGCCATCAGGCCGCGCATGCCGGCCAGCTGCTTCATCTGGTTCTTTGACCCGCGGGCGCCGGAGTGGGCCATCATGAAGATGGAGTTCACCTCGCCCTGGCGGCCGTCCGAACCGACGGCCGGACGGGACACTTCCTCCATCATGGCGTCGGCGACACGGTCCGTGCACTTCGCCCAGGCGTCGACCACCTTGTTGTACTTCTCGCCCTTGGTGATCAGGCCATCGACATATTGCTGCTCGTAATCGGCGACCAGCCTCCGGGTTTCGCCCACCAGCTCGGCCTTGGCGGCCGGGATCACCATGTCGTCCTTGCCGAACGAGATTCCGGCCTTGGCCGCTTCGCGGAAGCCCAGACCCATGATGCGGTCGCAGAAAATCACCGTCGCCTTCTGCCCGCAGTGCCGGTAGACCTCGTCGATCATGCCGCTGATGGCCTTCTTGGTCATCAGTTCGTTGGCGATCTTCCAGTCGATCTTCGGATGCCGCGGCAGCAGCTCCAGTATCTTCATGCGGCCCGGCGTAGTGTCGATGGTCAGCCGCACCGGTTTGTCGTCCGCATCGACGCTGTAATAGCGGGCCTTGATTTTGGTGTGCAGGGTGACGACCCCGGCCTCAAGCGCCGCTTCGATCTCGGCGGGGGTGGCGAAACTCATGCCTTCTCCCGGCTCGCCTTCCTTCTCCACCGACAGGTGGTATAGGCCAAGCACGATGTCCTGCGACGGCACGATGATCGGACGGCCATTGGCGGGGCTGAGGATGTTGTTGGTCGACATCATCAGCACGCGCGCCTCAAGCTGGGCCTCAAGGCTCAGCGGCACGTGAACGGCCATCTGGTCGCCGTCGAAGTCAGCGTTGAAGGCGGCGCAGACCAGCGGGTGCAGCTGGATGGCCTTGCCCTCGATCAGCTTAGGCTCGAAGGCCTGGATGCCGAGGCGGTGCAGGGTCGGCGCCCGGTTCAGCAGCACCGGGTGCTCGCGGATCACTTCGTCCAGCACGTCCCAGACCTCGGGACGCTCCTTCTCCACAAGCTTCTTGGACTGCTTGACGGTGCCCGAAAGCCCCTTGGCGTCCAGCCGCGAATAGATGAACGGCTTGAACAGCTCCAGCGCCATCTTCTTCGGCAGGCCGCATTCATGCAGGCGCAGTTCGGGACCGACGACGATCACCGAACGGCCGGAATAGTCGACGCGCTTGCCGAGCAGGTTCTGACGGAACCGGCCCTGTTTGCCCTTCAGCATGTCGGACAGCGACTTCAGCGGGCGCTTGTTGGTGCCGGTGATGACGCGGCCGCGGCGGCCGTTGTCGAACAGCGCGTCGACGGCCTCCTGCAGCATGCGCTTTTCGTTGCGGATGATGATGTCCGGCGCACGCAGCTCGATCAGCCGCTTTAGACGATTGTTGCGGTTGATGACGCGGCGGTACAGGTCGTTGAGGTCCGAGGTGGCGAACCGGCCGCCGTCCAGCGGCACCAGCGGGCGCAGCTCGGGCGGGATCACCGGGATGACGGTCAGGATCATCCATTCCGGCCGGTTACCGGAGGCGCTGAAAGACTCCAGCAGTTTCAGCCGCTTGGCGTATTTCTTCAGCTTCAGCTCCGAACCGGTTTCGGCCATTTCGGCGCGCACCTTCTCGGCCTCGGCCTCCAGGTCCATCACCACCAGCATGTCGCGGATCGCCTCGGCGCCGATGCCGGCGGTGAAAGCGTCCTCGCCATACTCGTCCTGGGCCTCGATGTACTCTTCCTCCGTCAGCAGCTGGCGCGGCTGCAGCGGGGTGAGGCCCGGCTCGACGACGACATAGCTTTCGAAATAGAGCACGCGCTCCACATCCTTCAACGCCATGTCCATGATCATGGCGATACGGGACGGCAACGACTTCAGGAACCAGATGTGGGCGACGGGCGAGGCCAGTTCGATATGGCCCATGCGCTCTCGTCGAACGCGCGCCAGCGTCACCTCGACGCCGCACTTCTCGCAGACGATGCCCTTGTACTTGATGCGTTTGTACTTGCCGCACAGGCACTCATAGTCCTTCACCGGGCCGAAAATACGGGCGCAGAACAGGCCGTCGCGCTCCGGCTTGAAGGTGCGGTAATTGATCGTTTCGGGCTTCTTCACCTCGCCGAACGACCAGGAGTGGATTTTCTCCGGGCTGGCCAGCGAGATCCGGATGCGGTCGAAGGACGGGCCTTCCGCTGCCGGGTTGAAGATGTTCATGACGTCATGGTTCATGTCGCCGTCTCCTTGGAGGAGTGGTGGCGGAGCAGGCGGCGAACCCGCCCCGCCGTTATGATGTTCAGCCGTTCTTCAGCTCGACGTTCAGGCCGAGCGAACGCATTTCCTTGACCAGCACGTTGAAACTTTCGGGCACGCCGGCCTCGAAGGTGTCGTCGCCACGGACGATCGCCTCGTAGACCTTGGTGCGTCCGCCGACGTCGTCGGATTTCACCGTCAGCATCTCCTGCAGCGTGTAGGCGGCGCCGTAAGCCTCCAGCGCCCAGACCTCCATTTCGCCGAAGCGCTGGCCGCCGAACTGCGCCTTGCCGCCCAGCGGCTGCTGAGTGACCAGGCTGTAGGGGCCGATGGAACGGGCGTGGATCTTGTCGTCCACCAGGTGATGCAGTTTCAGCAGGTGCTTCACGCCAACCGTGACCTTGCGGCGGAAGGACTCGCCCGTCTGGCCGTCGAACAGCGTCACCTGACCGGATTCGTCCAGACCCGCCGCCTTCAGCATCTCGACAATGTCCGGTTCGCGCGCGCCATCGAACACCGGCGTGGCGATCGGCACGCCGTTGGACAAATTGAGCGCCAGTTCGCCAAGGTCCGCATCTTCCTTGGGCAGGGACGCCTTGTCACCGAAGACATCCTTCAGCTTCTTCTTGATGTCCGCGGCCTTGCCCGAGCGGGCGTAGGCGTCATAGGCCTCGCCGATTTGGCGGCCGAGGCCCTTGCAGGCCCAGCCCATGTGGGCTTCCAGAATCTGGCCGACGTTCATCCGGCTGGGCACGCCCAGCGGGTTGAGAACGATGTCGACCGGCGTACCGTCTTCGAGGAAAGGCATGTCCTCCAGCGGCGCGATTTTCGAGATCACGCCCTTGTTGCCGTGACGGCCGGCCATCTTGTCGCCGGGCTGCAGCTTGCGCTTCACCGCGACGAACACTTTGACCATTTTCATCACGCCGGGCGGCAACTCGTCGCCGCGCTGCAGCTTGTCGACCTTGTCCTCGAAACGGCGGTCCAGACGCGCCTTGGATTCGTCGTACTGCTTTTTCAGGGCTTCGATCTCGGCGATGGCCTTCTCGTTGTCGAGTCCGATCTTCCACCACTGACTGCGCGGGATCTCGCCCAGCATGCCGGCGTCGATCTCGCCCTTCTTGAAGCCGCGCGGCGCGGACACTGCGGTCTTCCCGATCAGGATGTCCTGCAGGCGGCCATAGATGTTGCGCTCCAGGATCGCCAGCTCGTCGTCACGGTCCTTGCCGAGGCGTTCGATTTCCTCGCGTTCGATCGAGATGGCGCGGGCGTCTTTCTCCACCCCGTGGCGGTTGAACACCCGCACCTCGACGACCGTGCCCGTTGCGCCCGGCGGCAGCCGCAGCGACGTGTCGCGCACATCAGAGGCCTTTTCGCCGAAAATGGCGCGCAGCAGCTTCTCTTCCGGGGTCATCGGGCTTTCGCCCTTAGGCGTCACCTTGCCGACCAGAATGTCTCCGGCGTTGACATCCGCCCCGATGGCGACGATCCCCGCCTCGTCAAGATTGCGCAGCGCCTCCTCGCCGACATTGGGAATATCGCGGGTGATCTCTTCCGGCCCCAGCTTGGTGTCGCGGGCCATCACCTCGAACTCCTCGATATGGATCGAGGTGAACACGTCATCGCGAACGATGCGCTCGGAGATCAGGATAGAGTCCTCGAAGTTGTACCCGTTCCAGGGCATGAAGGCGACGAGCACGTTGCGGCCCAGCGCCAGCTCACCGAGATCGGTGGACGGCCCGTCGGCTATGATGTCGCCGGCCTTCACCACATCACCCACTTTCACGATCGGGCGCTGGTTGATGCAGGTCGACTGGTTCGAACGCTGGAACTTCGCCAGCCGGTAGATGTCGACGCCAGATTTCGCCGGGTCCAGATCCTCGGTGGCGCGCACCACGATGCGCATGGCGTCCACCTGCTCCACCACGCCAGGGCGGCGGGCAGCGACGGCGGCGCCGGAGTCCCGCGCCACGACCGATTCCATGCCGGTGCCGACTAGTGGAGCCTCGGCCTGCAGCAGCGGCACGGCCTGCCGTTGCATGTTCGAGCCCATCAGCGCGCGGTTGGCGTCGTCGTTCTCGAGGAACGGAATCAGCGCCGCGGCGACCGAGACCACCTGCTTCGGGGACACGTCGATATAGTCCACGTCCTCACGCGGGATCAGCGTCACCTCGCCGCCGACGCGGCAGTTGACGAATTCGTTGACCAGTTCGCCCTTCTCGTTCACCGCGGCATTGGCCTGGGCGATGGCGAACTTCGCCTCCTGCATGGCCGACAGGTATTCGACCTTGTCGGTCATCTTGCCCTTCTCGACCTTGCGGTACGGGCTTTCGATGAAGCCGTACTTGTTGACGCGCGCGAAAGTGGACAGCGAGTTGATCAGACCGATATTCGGGCCTTCCGGCGTCTCGATCGGACAGATACGGCCGTAATGGGTCGGGTGGACGTCGCGCACCTCGAACCCCGCGCGCTCGCGCGTCAGGCCACCCGGACCGAGGGCCGACAGGCGGCGCTTGTGGGTCACCTCGGACAGCGGGTTGGTCTGGTCCATGAACTGCGACAGCTGCGAGGAGCCGAAGAATTCACGCACCGCGGCGGCCGCCGGTTTGGCGTTCACCAGGTCATGCGGCATCACCGTGTCGATATCGACCGAGCTCATCCGCTCCTTGATCGCGCGCTCCATGCGCAGCAGGCCGACTCGATACTGGTTCTCCATCAGTTCGCCGACAGAGCGCACCCGGCGGTTGCCGAGATTGTCGATGTCGTCGATCTCGCCCTTGCCGTCGCGCAGGCCCACCAGGGTCTTCAGCACCGCCAGGATGTCCTCCTGGCGCAGCACGCGCACATCGTCCGGACAATCGAGGTCCAGCCGCATGTTCATCTTCACGCGGCCGACGGCCGACAGATCATAACGTTCGGAGTCGAAGAACAGGCCGTTGAACAGCGCCTCGGCCGTTTCCGCCGTCGGCGGTTCGCCCGGACGCATGACGCGATAGATGTCGATCAGCGCCTGTTCGCGGTTTTCATTCTTGTCCGCGGCCAATGTGTTGAGAACATAGGGGCCGGCCACAAAGGAATCGATATCAAGAACCTCGATGGACTTGATGCCCGCGTCGCGGGCGCCCTGAACCGACTCGACCGTCAGTTCGTCGCCGGCCTCGGCGAAAATCTCGCCGGTCTTGACGTCCACCAGATCCCCGGCGGCGTAACGCCCGGCCAGCGCCTCGTCGGCGACCAGCAGGTTTTTCAGCCCGTCCTCGGCCAGCTTGTTCGCCAGACGTGCGGCGATCTTCTTGCCCGCCGGCGCCACGACGTCGCCGTTTCTAGCGTCGATCAGGTCGCGATCAGGTTTCGCGCCCCGCCAGCGTTCCTTGATATAGGGCAGCGTCCAGCCTTGTTTATTCACCTGGTAGGTGACGCGGCCATAGAAGGTCGACAGGATCTGCTCCTTATCCATGCCGAGCGCATAGAGAAGCGTCGTCGCCGGCAGCTTGCGGCGGCGATCAAGGCGCATGTGCACCACGTCCTTGGCGTCGAACTCGAAATCCAGCCACGAGCCGCGATATGGAATGATGCGCGCCGCGAACAGATATTTGCCAGACGCGTGGGTTTTGCCGCGATCATGATCGAAGAACACGCCCGGGCTGCGGTGCATCTGGCTGACAATCACACGCTCGGTGCCGTTGACGATGAAGGTGCCCTTGTCCGTCATCAGCGGGATGTCGCCCATATAGACATCCTGCTCCTTGATGTCCTTGACCGACCGCGCGCCCGTCTCCTCGTCCACATCGAACACGATGAGGCGCATCTTCACCTTGAGCGGCGCGGCGTAGGTCATATCGCGCTGCTGGCATTCATCAACGTCGTATTTCGGAGCTTCGAATTCGTAGGAGACGAACTCCAGCACGGCGCGCTCGGAAAAATCCTTGACCGGGAAGACAGAGCGGAACACCGCCTGCAGCCCCTCGTCAGGGCGCTCGGCAGCGCCCATGTCCTTCATCAGGAATTGCTCGTAAGAGCTTTTCTGAACCTCGATGAGGTTCGGCATCGCAACGGTGTCGCCGATGCGTCCGAACGACTTGCGGATGCGCTTTTTGCCGGTGAACGACAGTTCCATGTCCGCTCCCTTCGCAGCCCTGCTGCGTTAATGCTCTCCGGGGGCGCGCCCCCGCTTCGCCGTCCGCCGCGCCCGGGCGGACCCGGACCTTGCTCGGCGCTCCGGCGGACGGGGAGGAGCGCCGCGATTTTCTTCCAAAGACGGCCGCGCGGACGCGCGGGAAAGCTCCCGGCGTCCGGCGGATGTCCGTCAGGCGTCCACAGGGAGCGCCTTATTTCAGCTCGACGGTCGCTCCTGCGTCCTCAAGCATCTTCTTGATCTTCTCGGCCTCGTCCTTGGAGACGCCTTCCTTCACAGGCTTCGGCGCCGCCTCGACCAGGTCCTTGGCCTCTTTCAGGCCCAGACCCGTGACCGCACGCACTTCCTTGATCACGTTGATCTTCTTGTCGCCGGCGACAGCCAGCACCACCGTGAACTCGGTCTGCTCTTCGGCCGGGGCCGCGCCCGGAGCCGCTGCGCCCGGGGCCGCCGCGACGGCGACCGGAGCCGCAGCCGAAACGCCCCATTTTTCTTCCAGAAGCTTGGCCAGTTCGGCGGCTTCCAGCACCGTCAGACCGGACAGGTCTTCGGCGATTTTTTCGATTTTCGACATCTGGTTTTCCTTCAAGGTCTCGATAGTTGGTTCACAAGTTTCCGATGCGGAGCCGACGTCAGGCGGCTTCTTTGCTGGCGTAGGCGCCGACGACCCGGGCAAGCTGTCCGGCCGGAGCCTGCAGCACACCCGCGATCTTCGTGGCCGGAGCCTGGATCAGGCCAAGCAGCTTGCCGCGCAGCTGATCCAGCGACGGCAGGCTGGCAAGGGCCTTCACCCCGCCTTCATCCAGAATCGTCTCGCCCATGAATCCGCCGATGACGATGAGTTTCTCATTGTCCTTGGCGTAATCGACGATGGCCTTGGGCGCCGCGACAGGGTCTTCCGAATAGGCGATGGCCACCGGGCCTTCAAACAGACCCGACGCGCCCTCGCCCGGAACACCCTTCAGGGCGATCTTGGCCAGACGGTTCTTCACCACCTTCAGACGTCCGCCGGATTGCCCCAGGCGAACGCGAAGCGACGTCATTTCCGCAACGGTCAGGCCGGCGTAGTGAGTGATCACCACCGCCCCGGAAGCTGCGAACACCCCTTTCAGGGTCTCCACCGCCTCGGTTTTCTGAGCACGCTCCATTGCGGTCTCCCAGTTTGACGGCCGGACCATCCGGCCGCCTTCCAAAGACACGGCGGGTTCGGACCATAGTCCGCCACCGCCGCGATCCTGTCCCGGGGCTTTCCAACGACGCCGCTCCCGATTTCATCGAGACCGGTCTTCGTCATATCGCACCCGTCTGCGCAGGGCCTTGCACAAGAATTACGCGGTTCGGCCGAAGCCATCCCCGCCCCTGCGGTCTCGGACAGTCGGCCAGGGTCTTGCGCGGCTGCGCCCTTCCCCGGCCTTGCGCCGGCCGCCGCAAGACGGCCGGAATTCCCTTCTCCCTTCGTCTCAGGCCTGGCTGGAAGCCTGCGAGACGTCGATCTTCACGCCCGGCCCCATGGTTGAGCTGAGGGCGATCTTCTTCAAATAAGACCCCTTGGCGCCCGAGGGCTTGGCCTTGACGATCGCATCCAGAAAGGCGCGCACATTCTCCGCCAGCGCCTGTTCGGAAAAACTCGCCTTGCCGACGCCGGCGTGAATGATCCCGGCCTTTTCGACCCGGAACTCCACCGCCCCGCCCTTTGAGTCCCTGACCGCCTTGGCGACATCCATGGTCACGGTGCCAACCTTCGGGTTCGGCATCAGGCCGCGCGGCCCCAGCACCTTGCCCAGACGCCCGACGAGGGCCATCAGGTCCGGCGTGGCGACCACCTTGTCAAAATCACTGCGGCCGTTCTGGATCTCCTCGGCCAGGTCCTCGGCGCCCACGATGTCGGCGCCGGCCTTTTTCGCCTCTTCCGCCTTCGGGCCCTTGGCAAACACCGCCACCCGCACCGACCGGCCGGTGCCGTTCGGCAGATTGCAGACCCCGCGCACCATCTGGTCGGCGTGACGCGGATCGACGCCGAGATTGATCGCAACCTCGATGGTCTCGTCGAACTTCGCCCGGGCGTTCGCCTTCACGGCCGCCACGGCCTCATCGACGGTGTACAGCTTGTCGCGGTCGATGGCGCCCAGCGCCGCGGACATACGTTTTCCGTTCTTCGCCATCGTCCCTACTCCACCACTTCCAGGCCCATGGAGCGGGCCGAGCCGGCGATGATGTTCGTCGCCGCGTCGAGATCGTTGGCGTTCAGGTCCTTCATCTTGGCTTCCGCGATCTCGCGGCACTGCGCAATCGTCACGCGGCCGACGGTTCCCCGTCCCGGCGTTTGCGAACCCTTCTGCAGCTTGGCCGCCTTCTTGAGGAAATAGCTTGCTGGCGGCGTCTTGGTCTCGAAGGTGAAGCTCTTGTCCTGGTAGACCGTGATCACGGTGGGGATGGGCATCCCCTTCTCCATGTCCTGGGTCTTGGCGTTAAACGCCTTGCAAAACTCCATAATGTTGACGCCGCGCTGACCCAGCGCGGGGCCGATCGGTGGAGACGGATTCGCCGCTCCCGCCGGTACCTGCAGCTTGATATAGCCGCTGATTTTCTTCGCCATCTTCCCTTCTCCGTTGCGGTCCCGCCATCAGGGCGGACCGGGGATGCGTGGTGCGGCTCCGGCATGGGCTTTCGCCGGGGCCTCCCACGCGCTTGTCCACGCGGCCGGTCAGCTCGCCTTCTCGACCTGCGCGTACTCCAGTTCGACCGGGGTCGCCCGACCGAAAATATTGATCGCCACCTTCAGGCGGGCGCGCTCCTCATCGACTTCCTCCACGACGCCGTTGAAGCTCTGGAAGTGACCGTCGATGACGCGCACCGTCTCGCCAATGTCGAAGCGGATGGTGGGCCGCGGACGTTCCGCGTCCTCCTCCATCTGCCCCAGTATCCGCTTCACCTCGGCCTCGCTGACCGGGGTCGGCTTCTTGCCTGACCCGAGGAAGCCCGTCACCTTCTGGGTGTTCTTGACCAGGTGATAGGCTGCGTCGGTCATCTCCATCTTCACCAGCACATAGCCGGGAAAATACTTGCGCTCGGCGTTGACCTTGCGTCCCTTGCGCACTTCCACGACCTCCTCGGTCGGGATCAGTATCTCTTCGAACAGATGGTCGAGACCCTGCGCGACCGCCTCGGCGCGGATCGCGTCGGCCACCTTCTTTTCGAAGTTCGAATACGCGTGGACGATGTACCACTTGGCGGTCATGACGATCATTTTCCTAGGCGCCCAGGCGCAGCACGAAATCGATGGTTTCGGAAATCCCGAAATCCACCAGCAGGAAGAACAGCGCGGCAAGCGTCGACATGATCAGCACCATCACCGTCGAAACGATGGTCTCGCGCCGCGGCGTCCAGGTGACCTTGCGGGCCTCCTGGCGCACCTGTCCCATGAACTGAATCGGATTGGTCCTCTTCCGTTTCGGTTCGGCCTCGGCAGATTTGCCAGGCGCGGTGTCAGTCGTGCGTCGCGTCATGTCGCCGTTTCGTCCTGGTCCGGAATAGCGTCCGGTCTCCGCTCCAATTCGCCATGGCAGGGGCGGAGGGACTCGAACCCCCGGCCTGCGGTTTTGGAGACCGCCGCTCTACCAGCTGAGCTACACCCCTTCCAAGCGGGCGCGCCTGATAGCATGCCCGCCGGTCAGCCGCCATAGGCAAAGCGCAGGCTTCTACACCGCCTTCCCGGGAGTGAAAACCGCCTGCCGATATTTTTTTGCGGCGAGCCAGACAGACCCGCCGCAACTGCTTTCCTATTCGATGATTTTGGCGACGACGCCGGCGCCGACGGTGCGGCCGCCCTCGCGGATGGCGAAGCGCAGGCCCTGGTCCATGGCGATCGGCGTGATCAGCTCGACCGTCACTTCCACATTGTCGCCCGGCATCACCATCTCCACGCCGTCCTTCAGCGACACCACCCCGGTCACGTCCGTGGTCCGGAAGTAGAACTGCGGGCGGTAGTTGGTGAAGAACGGCGTGTGACGCCCGCCCTCTTCCTTGGTCAGGATGTACGCCTCGGCCAGGAACTTCTTGTGCGGCGTGATCGAGCCGGGCTTGGCCAGAACCTGGCCGCGCTCGACACCGTCGCGCTCGACGCCCCGCAGCAGAACCCCGACATTGTCCCCCGCCTGGCCCTGGTCCAGAAGCTTGCGGAACATCTCGACGCCCGTGCAGGTCGTCTTCTTGGTGTCGCGGATGCCGACGATCTCGATCTCGTCGCCGACCTTGACGATCCCGCGCTCGACACGGCCCGTCACCACCGTGCCCCGGCCCGAGATCGAGAACACGTCCTCGATCGGCATCAGGAACGGCTGGTCGATCGGACGGTCCGGCGTCGGGATGTAATCGTCCACCGCCTTCATCAGCTCCAGGATCGCGTTCTCGCCGATCTCCGCGTCACGGCCCTCCACCGCCGCCAGCGCCGAACCCTTCACGATCGGAATGTCGTCACCCGGAAAGTCGTACGAGCTCAGAAGCTCGCGCACTTCCATCTCGACAAGCTCCAGAAGCTCCGGATCGTCGACCTGGTCGACCTTGTTCATGAACACCACAAGCGCCGGAACCCCAACCTGGCGCGCCAGCAGAATGTGCTCGCGCGTCTGCGGCATCGGACCGTCCGCGGCGGACACCACCAGGATCGCGCCGTCCATCTGCGCCGCGCCCGTGATCATGTTCTTCACATAGTCCGCGTGTCCCGGACAGTCGACGTGCGCATAGTGACGGTTCGCCGTCTCATACTCCACGTGCGCCGTCGAAATCGTGATCCCGCGCGCCTTCTCCTCGGGCGCAGCGTCAATCTCGTCATACTTCTTCGCCGTCGCCCCGCCAGACTTGGCGAGCGTCATCGTGATCGCCGCCGTCAGCGTCGTCTTGCCATGGTCAACGTGGCCAATCGTGCCAACGTTCACGTGCGGCTTCGTACGCTCAAACTTCTCTTTAGCCATCGGTTCGCTTCCTTCGATCTGATCTGATGCGGCGCCGGGCGCGCGCCGGGAAATCCGAGCGCGCGGGATAGCGCCCCCACAAGGACAAGGCAAGTGCGAAACTGCGGGCGCAGCTCAATCAGGGGCAGGCTGGAGCGGGTAGCGGGAATCGAACCCGCATCTTCAGCTTGGAAGGCTGTTGCTCTACCATTGAGCTATACCCGCGTTGCGCGCTTCACTATCTTTGACGGCCCGCCTCCGCCCTCCGGGCTACGGCGAGGCAGCCATCGTTCGCCTTCCGGGCGCGGGCTTGCCTGGCCGAAGTTCGCGAAGCGAACGAAGGCTGGTGGAGGGGGCTGGATTCGAACCAGCGTACGCTTGCGCGGGCAGATTTACAGTCTGCTGGATTTAACCACTCTCCCACCCCTCCAGAGGTGGTCCCGGACTAGAGACAGGGCTCTTATCGCCGGATAGAACCTCCCTGCAACAACAAGTCTCTGTTCCGGACCTACGGACCGCAGTTTCGCAAGGCCGATGAACGGAGACCGCCCGAAAACGGAGCGCGGACTATAGTGACGAAGCCAAAGGGGCGCAACCGCCCGAAAACCCCTTACCGCAAAGGCCGGTCCGGCGTGTTGGCGGGCGAAGGTGAGGCCTGGATATGGGGCCGCCACGCCGTGCTGGCGGCGCTGGCCAACCCGCGGCGCAAGCGTCTGCGTCTCGCAGTCACGCGCAATGCCGAATCCGAGCTGCCGGCCGGTGTGGCGGCGCAGGTGATGCTGCCGGCCGAGATCGACGCCCTGCTGCCGCCTGGCGCCGTGCACCAGGGATTCGCCCTGCTGGCCGCGGCGCTGGAGGGAGAATCGCTGAACGCCGTCGCTGATCCCACACATGGCCTGCTGCTGGTGCTTGACCAGGTCACCGACCCCCAGAACGCCGGGGCGATCTTCCGCAGCGCCGCCGCTTTCGGCGCCCGCGCCGTGATCATGCAGGACCGCAAGGCCCCGCCGCTGGCCGGCGCGCTGGCCAAGGCCGCTGTCGGCGCCGCCGAGACCGTGCCGCATGTGCGCGTCACCAACATCGCCGATGCGATTCTGGACCTGCGTAAGGCGGGCCGGTTCACGGTCGGGTTGGCCGGTGAGGCCCAACTCGCCTTGCACGAGGCGCTCGCCGGCCCGGACGGAAAAGGTCAGGGCCCCGGGCTGGTGCTGGTGCTGGGGGCCGAGGACAAGGGCCTGCGCCCGCGCGTCGCCGAAAGCTGCGACCTGCTGGCGCGCATCCCCACCACCGGCGCGGTGGAGAGCCTCAATGTCTCCACCGCCGCCGCCGTGGCGCTTTATGAAGCGTGGCGGATGCGCCTTGCCGGCAAGGCGTGATCAGTTCGCGCTGCGCACCCGGCCCGAGCCGCGCCCGGTCCAGTTCATCGCGCCGGAGAAAGTCCCCGCCGTGACGGAGCCGGAACCGCGTATCGCCACCGTGGCGTCCACCGCCTCGCCGCCATAGCGCACATCACCGGAGCCGTTGATGCTGGCTGCGAACGGTTGCGCCCGGCCTTCGGCGATACGGATATCGCCGGAACCGTTGATGCCGGCGCTGAAGGCGCCGTCCTGACGGCCGGCGTGAATGTCGCCGGAACCGTTGATCGACAGCCGCGCATCGCGCAGCGACGCGACGCGGACATCGCCCGACCCGTTGATGGAGATGCGCGCCGCACCCGCAATGTCGCCGGCATAGAGATCGCCGGAGCCGTTCACCGACAGGCGCGCCTCGCCGCCCACCGGCCCGGTGTGGAGATCGCCGGAACCGTTGATGGCGAGATCGGCGTCCCCGGCGATGGCGTTGATGCGGAAATCGCCACAGCCATTGACGCGCACCGCAGCGTCGCCGAGATCGCCTGCTGCGCCCTGGTAGATGCTGCGGTTGATCGACAGGTTCACGCCCGCCGGCGCCTCGACAATCAGAGCCGGGAACTCGCTCAACGCACCACCGCCGGACCCGCCGAACAGGCCCAGGAAACGGCCGCCGGCGCCGACATGGATTTCACCGCCTCTGCGACTGCAGTTGCGGCCGGACATGTTCTGGCCGCCGTCGATGATCACCACTCCGCCACGCAGGGCGACGTCTGGCCGGTCATGGCCGCCGGAGCCAGGCTCCAGCCGCACCACGACCTGCGATCCGGTTCCGGTGCGAACCTCGATACGGCCAATGAAGTTCTCGATGCTGAGGCCGTGTGAGTCATAGCTCTGCTGGCTCTGAGCGAAGACGGGCGGCGCGACGAAGATGACGGCCGCCGCCAGGACAGCGCGGATCGGGGCGTTCATGGGGCTCTCCCTGCTTGTCAATTGCAGTCTGCTTTGCAGCTTAGATGCGTCACGGTGGGGCGCCGGATGCATTCCGGACCATTAAAGTTTCGCAATAAAGCTCCCTCTCATCATGGACGTTCTTCGGCCCCGGACAAAGCCTCGGCCAGCCATTCACAATGGCGCTCGACCTTGCCCTCCAGCGTGGCAGGGGGCGTTTCGCCGCGCCGGGCGGCTTCGCGGGCGACGAAGCCTTCAAGATCGAGAATGTCCATCATGTCGACAAACTGGCTATCGTCAGCTTGCTCGGCGGCGGACAGGCGCAGATAAAGCGCATAATAGGCGTCGGCGGCCTTGATGAATGGCGCCGCGCCCTGCTGGTTCAGGTAGTCGGCGATGACGCCATCTTTCCCGTAAGCGCCTTCCGTTTCCGGGTGCGGCGTGACCTCGACAAAGCGTTCGCCGTCGGCGTTCACGATCCGCCCCAGCGGGTAAAGACGGCAGACCAGCGGCCGGTCGGCATGCACCCGGCAACCCTCGGGGCCAAGGAAAATGCATGATTTATCCGGGTTCCAGCGCAGATAGACATCGCCCTCGACGCAGGTTCTCAGGAACCCGTCCAAGGGGATTTCAAGCGCCCGCGCCAGCCGCGCCATCTCATAGGGGTTGAGCTGGATCCGCTTGCCCCGGCAGCACCGGTTGCACGCTGCGCAGCGGTAGGAAAAGGCGGCGTCGCGGTCCACCGCCCTTGCTCCGGCGCGCTATTGCGGCCGGCGGCGATCGCGGCTCTGAGGCCGGGGCTCAGAGTCACCTTCCACCCCGTCAATCTTGATCTGCTGCGATGCTTCGCCGTCTATTCCGTCAATCTTCAGCTGACGCGCAGCCGGGCTTTCAAGCTTGTATTGCCGCGCTTCGGGCTGACGCACGGCGCCCTGGGTGACGCCCTCTATCTCGACCTTGAACTGCTGCGCGCCGGGAGAGGCGGGCTGCGCCTCCTGTCTTTGCGGGCGCGGCTCGTCAGCCTTGGCGGCGGCGACCCCGACAGAGGCGCCGAGAATGGCGATGGCGGCGGCGAAGCGGCTGGTTTTCGCGGGCATGACGTCTCCGGTGAGCGGCTGCAGTGATGCTGCGACCCTAACAAGCCAGGCCGCCGGCTTCAAATTTTGGCCGGAACGGCCTTTGCCAGCCACCCCGCCGCGGCGCTACAAAGAACGCCATGACCCGCCACCTCCGCCCCCGCGCAGACCTTCCGACCCACACGGTCGGCAACCAGCCCGAGCCGCTGGGCGATCTGAACCTGTTCGCCGGCGACGCGATGCTGTCGCACCATGTGCTGCGCGCTCTGGAGGCCGCGGGCGGACGCGAGGACCATGCCGCGCATCTGTCGGCCTATGGCGCCGAGATGGGCCGCGCCGATGTGCGCGACCTCGGCCGTCAGGCCAATGAAAACCCGCCGAAATTCATCCCCTTCGACCGCTATGGCTATCGCGTCGACGAGGTGGAGTTCCACCCCGCCTATCACGCGCTGATGCGCATTGGCCTCGGGGCCGGCGTGTCGTCACGCGCCTGGACGCATCCGAAGGGCGGCCACGCCGCCCATTCGGCGCTGATGGCGCTGACCGGCTGGGCCGACGCCGGGGTGTGCTGCCCGATGTCTATGACCTACGCCGTGGTTCCGGCCCTGCAGGCCTCGGACTGGGCGGCGGCGGAATGGGCGCCGCGGGTGACGGCGGCGAACTATGACCCCCGCTTCATCCCGGCGGCGGACAAGACCGCGGCCACCATGGGCATGGCGATGACCGAGAAACAGGGCGGCTCGGACGTGCGCGCCAACGAGACCCGCGCCCATGGCGCCAACGCCGACGGCGAGGTGGAGCTGACCGGCCATAAATGGTTCTGCTCGGCGCCGATGTCCGACGCCTTCCTGACTCTGGCCTATGAGGACGAGGGGCTGTCCTGCTTCCTCGCCCCGCGCTGGCGGCCGGACGGAAGCCGCAACGTCATTGAAATTCAACGCCTCAAGGACAAGATGGGCGACCGCTCCAACGCCTCGTCCGAAATCGAGTATCGCGGCGCCTACGCCCGCCGGGTCGGCGAGCCGGGCCGCGGCGTGCGCACGATCATAGAGATGGTCCAGCACACGCGGCTGGACTGCCTGACCGGCGCGGCGGGCGGCATGCGCATCGGCGCGGCGCTGGCGGTTCACCATGCCGACGGGCGCAGCGCGTTCCAGAAACGCCTGATAGACCAGCCGCTTATGCGCGCCGTGCTGGCCGATCTGGCGCTGGAGGCCGAGGCCGCACTCGCCCTGGCGTGGCGGGTATGTGAAAGCTTTGACCGCACAGGGGAAAACCCCGCCGAGGCGGCGCTGGCGCGTATCCTGACCCCGATCGCAAAATACTGGCTGTGCAAGCGCGCGCCCATGCATGCCGCCGAGGTGATGGAGTGCCATGGAGGCGTTGGATTCGTTGAGGAATCCGACATTCCCCGCCTGTTCCGCCAATCGCCGCTGAACGGCATCTGGGAAGGCTCCGGCAATGTCATCGCGCTCGACATCCGCCGCGCGCTGAGCGCGCCCGAGGCGGTGGAGGCGCTGCGGGCGGAAGCCGAATCCGGACGCGGTCTTCACCCCGCGCTTGACCAGTTGCTTGACGAGGTCTTGGCGCAGGCTTCGGCGGGCGGCGGAGCGGAAGTTTCCGCGCGCCGTTTCGCCGAACGGGCGGGAATCGCGTTTTCGGCCTGCGCGCTGGCCCGCGCCGGACTGGATTCAGCGGCCGGCGATTTCATCACACGGCGCATCGTCAGCCCGGCGCTGGCATTCGGCGCCGGCGGGGGAGAGATTGACGCGACCGCCCTGATCGAGCGGGCGCGGCTACGCCGCTGAGGCGGAGGCGTCGATCTGCAGCGCCGCCTCCAGCGCCGCCAGCCCCGCCTCGCCGCTGACCGCGACCGCCGCGCCGTCGAGCACCGAGTTCAGAAACGCCTCGACATTGGCGCCCAGTGCGTCTCTGGCCATCGGGGAATCCGCGAAATCGGGATCCAGCGCGAAGGGCGTTTCGTTGCGGAAGGTGCGGGCGACGAAATCCACCTCGACAAAGCCCTGATCGTAGTCGACGCGCATCACGCGGTCGCGCGCCGGGGCAACACGGCTGGAGACCAGCTCGGCCTCGTAACCATCGCGGAAAGTCAAACGCGCGAAGGCTTCGTCAGGCGATCCGAAACGGCCGGGCCGCGCCCGCCCCTCCACCGCCGCCAGCGGCGCGCGGGCCAGAGCCAGCGCCAGGTCGAGATCATGGATCATCAGGTCGAGGGTGACCGAAACGTCGAGATTGCGGTCCGACGGCGGCCCCATGCGCCGGGCCAGCACATGCCGGGGCGCGGCGCCCGTATCGAACAGGCCCATGGCCCTGAACACGAAGCGCTCCTGGTGCCCGACCTGCAGAACGAGCCCCCTTTCCGCCGCCAGCGCCACCATGGCGCGACCCTGTTCGGCGGTCTCGGATATCGGCTTTTCGATCAGCACATGCCGCCCGGCGGCCAGCGCAGCCATCGCCGGTTCGAAATGCGCAACAGCGGGCGTGGCGATGGTCACGGCCTCGCAGGCCTCGATCAGCGCTTCGGCGCTGGCGAAGGCTTCGCCGCCGAAGCGTGCGGTCAGCGCCGCGGCCTTTTCGGGATTGGGGTCGAAGACGCCGATGAATTGCGCGCGCGGCGAGGCGGCGTATTTGCCGGCATGATAGCCGCCGAACACGCCCGCGCCGATTACCCCGGCCTTCAAACTGGTCATGCCTGTATTCATGGCCGCCGGACCATGCACGGCGCGGGCCGCGCGGCAAGGCCCCGCCGCATCAATCCATGTTTCGCTGTCTTCCATTCCTGTTGGCTTTCGCGCCGGCGATCATGGCAATAGGATGCGTGGTGACTGGGCTGACAAGGAAGGCTGACCAATGAAATCGCGCGAAATCCATCTGACCGAATATCCCAAGGGCGAGCCCGGTCCGCAGCATTTCGCCCTGGCCGAGGCCGACATCCCGGCGCCGAAGGACGGCGAGGTGCTGGTGCGGAATCGCTGGCTGTCGGTCGATCCCTATATGCGCGGCCGGATGAGCGGCATGCGCACCTATGTCGATCCCTTCCAGCTCGGCGCGGCGATGGAAGGCGGCGCCGTCGGCGAGGTGGTGGAAAGCAAGGATCCGGCCCTGAAGCCCGGCGACTGGGTGATGTCGATGAACGGCTGGCGCGAAGCCTATGTCGCGCCCGCGAAGGGACTGCAGAAGCTGGACGTCTCCGCCCTGCCGCCACAGGCCTATCTGGGCATCGCCGGTCTGACCGGGATGACCGCCTATGTCGGCCTGAAACGGATGATCGGGCTGAAAGAGGGCGAGACGCTGTGGATGTCGGCCGGCGCCGGCGCCGTGGGCAGCGCCGGGATTCAATTCGCCAAGGCGATGGGGGCGAAAGTGGTCGCCACCGCAGGCGGGGCGGAAAAGACCACGTTCTGCCGCGAGATCGGCGCCGACGCGGTGGTCGACTACAAGACCACGGACAATCTGGCGAAGGCGATCCGCGAAGCCGCCGGCGGCGGCGTCGACGCCTATTTTGAAAATGTCGGCGGCGCGCACTGGACGGCGGCGCTGGAGGTGCTGAAGCCCAAGGGCCGTATCGCCGCCTGCGGCATGATCGCCCGCTATAACGACGCGGGCGCGCAGCCCCTGCCCGACAACCTGACCCATATCGTCGCCAAGTCGCTGAGCATCCGCGGCTTCATCGTCATCGACCACATGGACATGCTGGGCGAGTTCATCACCGACCTGTCGGGATGGATGATGGCCGGCAAGATCAAGGCGCGCGAAACCGTGCGCGAAGGCATTGAGAACATGCCCGGCGCCTTCCTAGGCCTGTTCCGGGGCGAGAACCTAGGCAAGATGCTGGTGAAGGTATGAACCAAACGCCCGGGGACGACCGCAAGCGGGACCTCGAAGACATCGCCGAGGACGCCCTCGGCGTAAATTTCCGTTCGCTGCGAACGTTCCGGGATCTTTTCATTCGCCCGAACACGGTGTTCCGGGCCTACGCCGCCGGCGATCGGGAAACCTACACGCCATCCTTGCGCCTGTGGCTCGTCCTGATCGGCCTGCAACTCGCCATTTCGGTGCTGTGGGGCGGGTATGGCGGCATCATGGCCCGCAACCTCGCCGACTTGTCCGCCGCCCGTATCGCCACCATCGAATCGCGCACCGGCGTCACTATCGCCGAATTCGCCGACACCGCCGGTCAGGCGGCCGCAGTTGTACATGCTCCGCTGGTGGGCGGCATGACGGTATTGGCGGTGTTCTTGCTCGGCGCCTTCAACCGCGCCCTGCGCTGGCCTGCCCGGCTGAACCTGACTTTTGCGGTATTGACGGCCGGGTCAGTCGTCGGCCTTCTCACCCTGCCCTTCACCATGACGGGACCCGGGCTGGAATGGGTTCCTCCGCTTCTGGTCCTCGCAACCTATTTCATCACGTTTTACCGGGGCGCACCGGGGGTGCTGGCGCAGTCGGCATCCGGCGCGGTTTTCAAGGGCGCGGCATTCTCGCTCACCGTGATTTTGCTAGTCATTGTCGGCGGCTTGCTGATGTCGTTGACGGCGCTGGCCTGGGCTGTGCTGACTTTGACGCCTTGAGGGGCGCCTGCCGGGATAACCGGCCCAGCAGCCAGCCGCCGGTCATGGCCCCGCCCAGCGCCGCCGCGAAACCGCCAGCGCCCAGCGCCAACGCGCCGGCATAGACGCCCAGAGCCGCCGCCAGAGGCAGCGGAAGGGCGCGAATCACCCGCAACGCGCCCGGGCCGTTCGTATGCGGTTCGTTGCTGAACATCGTCCTTGCGAACCGCAAAACCCGCGCCGAAACCCCGATTCCCCTGTCCAGACTGTGAAAAAACGCTCATTTCGGGCCAGATTCCGCCTATCCGCGCTTGCCAAGCGCCGCTTGAGCGTCCTCAATTGGCGCGTCGAAACAGATCGGACCCGCGGGCTCCTCGCCCATTGCGGACCCGAAACAACGGGGGAGACCCAATGAACAAGTCTGAACTCGCCAAGGCCGTCAGCGACAAGACCGGCCTGACCCGCGCCCAGGCGGGCGACGCCGTTGACGCCGCCATCGCCGCCATCGTCGGCGCAGTGAAGAAGAAGAAGAACGTGCAGATCGCCGGCTTCGGAACCTTCTTCGCCAAGCATCGTCCCGCCCGCAAAGTCCGCAATCCGCGCACGGGCGCGACCATGATGTCCAAGGCCAAGACGCAGGCCTCCTTCCGGCCCGCCGCGGCGCTGAAGGACATCTGATCCGCGTCAGTTCAGGATCACGCGTTTGAACGCCGCCCGGATTTCCGGGCGGCGTTTTTCATTTCATGAAACCGGGATGCTCAGAGATCCTCGAGGTCCATGTCGAGAATGGTGATCTCGAACGAGTAGGAGGTTTCTCCCTCGTCGACATTCTTGGAGACGACGCCGAGGCATTCCTGCCCCAGATAGATTTCGGCGCATTCGTCGGCGCGCTGGCGGCGCTGGACCACCAGGCCGGGATTCAGGGTGCGGCGCAGGAAGGCCTGCAGCTTCGCCGCCTCTTCGGCGGTCACGATCTTGGTCACGGGGCGGTCCTCGTTCGACTCAACGCCGAAGGTTTAACCGATGCCGGCGCGCAGGGGAAACCGGGCGTGAGGCGTCTAATCGCCATCCGGCAGGCTGTGGTCCATGCGTTTCGACGGTTCGGCGCAACAGCCGCCCACGGGCCGCGCCGGCACGCCGGCCACCGTGCAGCGGGCCGGCACGTCCTTCAGCACCACCGAGCCCGCGGCGATGCGGGCCTCGTCGCCGACGCGGATATTGCCCAGCACCTTGGCGCCGGCGCCGATCAGCACGCCGCGGCCGATCTTCGGGTGGCGGTCGCCGCGCTCGTTCCCGGTGCCGCCCAGCGTCACCTCGTGCAGCATGGAGACGTCGTCGCCCACCACCGCGGTTTCGCCGATCACCACCGAGGTGGCGTGATCGATCATCACCCCCTGCCCGATCCGGGCGGCGGGGTGGATATCGACCGCGAAGCGTTCCGAAACCCGGTTCTGGATATGGAAGGCCAGCGTCTCGCGCCCCTGCCCCCACAGCCAGTGCGCGACGCGCCAAGCCTGCAGCGCCAGATAGCCCTTGTAGTAGAGGAAGGGCTGCAGGAAGTCCCGGCACGCCGGGTCGCGCTCACTGACCGCCACCATGTCGGCGGCGGCGCGTTCGGCGATGGCCGGGTCAGCGCGCATCGCCTCACCCGCCACGTCGCGCGCCAGCACGGCGTCCAGCTGCGCGTCGGCCAGCTTTTCCGCGATGCGAGCTGCCAGCGCCTCGGCGAAGCCGGCGTGGCGCAACACCGCGCTGTTCAACAGACCGGCCAGGGCCGGTTCCTGCGCCGCGGCCGCCGCGGCCTCCACCCGCAGACGCGCCCATACGGCGGCGGCGCCCGTGCGGGCTTTCAGGGTTTCGGCAGGTCTCGCCGCGGTCATAACGATGGTCCTTCGCCAGCGGTCAACAAACGGGCGAGCGCGTCCGGCAGGTCGCCCTTTTGCGCCATGTAGTGCGCCTTCAGCAGCATCGCCACCGTCAGCAGGTCGCGAAACTCCCCGGCGACAGCGCGTTCGACGGCCTCGGCGAAGGGCAGGCGGCGCAGCGCCAGCACCTCCGTGCCGTCGGGGCGCGCCTCGCCCTGGGTCAGGTCCCAGGCGATATAGCCGACCCCCGCCTCGTCAGTGACGGAGTTGGACAAGTCCACGTCCAGAATGCGCAGCCAGTGCGCGGCGCGCAGCCCCGTCTCCTCGGCCAGTTCGCGCCGGGCGCTGTCACGAGGGTCGTCGGCTTTCGGACCGCCGCCTTCGGGCAACTCCCATTCATAGCGGTCGGTGGGGAAACGGTGCTGGCCGACAAACGTCACGCTTCCGTCCGCGTGCACCGGCAGGATGGCTATGGCGAGATTGGCCGGGCTGACGACGCCATAACGCCCCGGGACGCCGTCTGGCCGGGTTACCTCATACTCGCTGACGGTGATCCAGGGGTTTTCGAACGCCGTGCGCACGCCATGCACGCGCCATGGACCGCGCGCGCCGCCGCGGCTCACCGTGCGTCCGCCACCAGTCCGCGCAGGATCATGTCGGCGTGGAACTCGATCAGCGTGTCACGGCTGACGTTTTCGCACACCGGCAGCGCGCCGGGGAAATCCGGTTTCGAGACCATCAGCATGGTCAGGCCGTGCAACGCCGCCCAGACGCTGGCCGTGGCCGCGCCGGGATCGACCTCGCGATAGACGCCCTGTTCGATACCGGCTCGGATCATCTCCTCAAGATGCAATGCCGCCTGCATGCCGTAGCTATCGTCGTCGGGGCCGTACTTGCGGTCGTCGAACAGCGAAAAGGCCATGCGGTAATGGTTCGGCTCCTCCAGCCCGGTCTCGATATAGGCCTTCATACAGCGATTGCAGAGCACATGGATGTCGCCGCCCTCGGCCAGCGCATGTTCCAGCCGCCCCATCAGCCGGGCGAAGAACTGTTCGCGAATCTCTTCGAACAGCGCCTCCTTGGAGTCGAAATACTTGTAGATCGCTGCGGGGGAGTAATCGATCGCCTCTGCCAGGCGGCGCATGGAGATGCCCGCCTCGCCCTCACGCGTGAAGATCGCCTCCGCGGCGCCGATAATGGAGTCGCGCACCTTGCGGCGGCGGCGCTCGGCCGGGCTGATCTCGCCGGTCGTCGTCTCGATCGCCATGGGCTAGCCTGCCTCCCGCGCGGCGGCTTTGATCCGGCGCCGCATGATTTCGCTATGTCCCCATATAAGGGCGGGTTATCCCGTCCGTCAAAACCGGAAAGCAAAGGACGCGCCATGGCCGACGCCGCAGTTCCGCCCTCCGCGCCGGATTTCCCGCAACCGGGAGATCGCCTGCCCGCCGCCAATCCCAGCCCTGAAACCCTGTCTTTCCTGGCCCGGCGGCGTTCGGCGGCGGCTGCGGCGCTGACCGCGCCGGGACCGGATGCAGAGCAACTGAACACCCTGCTGCGCATCGCCGCTCGCGTGCCGGATCATGGCAAGCTGGCGCCCTGGCGTTTCATGATTTTCGAGGACGAGGCGAAAGAACGCTTCGCCGCCATCTGCGAGAAAATCTATGCCGCCCGAACGCCCGGCGCCGAAGCGGGGCAGGTGCAGATGGAGCGCGATCGGCTGCTGAATCCGCCGGTCATTATCGCCGTCGTCTCCAGTGTGCTGGAGAACCACAAAATCCCGGAATGGGAGCAGATTCTGTCTGCCGGCGCGGCGTGCATGACGCTGCTGAACGCCGCCAACGCCATGGGTTTCGCCGGCCAGTGGCGCACCGACTGGATGGCCTACGATCCGCAGGTCAAGGACATGATGGGCCTGCGTTCCGGCGAACGCGTGGCCGGTTTCATCTATCTCGGAACTGCTCCTGAAGATCCCGTGGAGCGCAAGCGCCCCGACCCGCAGATCGGGGCGTGGAAGGGCTGAGGGCTCATCCTTACCGCCAGTCGCGGACGGCCTCGCAGTCAGAGAGCCGCCCATATCGTATACGCGCAACCGGGCCTGGAAGCCGCCGAGCCACGGGGGCGGAAGCGGCGCGGACGGACCCGAAGGCCCGCCCGGCCCATGCCCCTTCGCCGTTAGTGGCTGCCCTGGATCACCAGCGCCACGTTGCCGCTGCCCGACTGGCGGACATTGGCGCTCTGGCCGGAACCAACCTGGATCACGCCCAGCGCGTTGTTGCTGCCGGACTGGTTGGTGACCGCTGTGTGCCCAGCGCCGATCTGGGCGATGCCGACGGTGTTGTTGCGGCCGGTTTGAACTGCGGCCGCGCCGTTATAGGCGCCCTGCTGGCCGATCACCGCGGTGTTGTTGCGGCCCAGCTGATCGGCGTAGGCCTCGTTGTAATAGCCGGTCTGTCCGACAGTGACGCCGTTGCGCATGCCGTCCTGAACGGTGGCCACATAGTTGGCGTAGCCGGACTGGCTGATCGACAGGCGCTGGGCGCGGCCATCCTGGCGCGCGGCCAGTTCGTTAGCGTAGCCGGACTGGTTGATCTGCACGCGGTTGCGGCTCTGGGCCTCGGCAGAGGCCGTCGCGCCGAGCAGCGCGAACACGCTGAGGCCGGCGGTAAGGGCGATGCGAAGTCTGGTCATGGTCTGTCTCCGTTTTTCCAGGGGCTGGGCGCGACAGCCGCGCCAGCAACATCCGCGGTCTAGCGGAGCGCGCCTGAACGCCGCCGGAGGCGCGCGTTCACGCGCCCGCCAGCTAGATAAACAGCGGATGACGGAAACAGGCGGGGGTCAGCCCCGCCCGCGATAGGGGGCGACGCCCTGGTCAGGGATCCACACGCCAGCCGGCGCCTCGCCGGTCTGGAAGAACACGTCGATGGGGATGCCGCCGCGCGGATACCAGTAGCCGCCGATGCGCAGCCAGGCTGGGGACAGCGCCTTGACGAGCCTTTGCGCGATCATCGTCGTGCAGGCCTCGTGAAAGGCGCCGTGATTGCGGAACGCGCCCAGAAACAGCTTCAGCGACTTCGATTCGACGATCCAGTCCCCGGGCACATAGTCGATCACCAGGTGCGCGAAGTCCGGCTGGCCCGTCACCGGGCACAGCGATGTGAACTCCGGACAGGTGAAGCGGATCAGATACGGGGCGTCTCGGAACGGGTTGGCGACCCGCTCCAGCACCGCCGCCTCGGGATTCGGCGGCAGCTCGGTCGCGCCGCCAAGCTGGGTCAGGGTTTCGTTCAACGCCGCCTCCCTGGCGCCGGAAGGGGTTTGGATCGCGACTTGCGGCTCATAGTGGAAACTCCCTTCGCTCCGGCGTATATGGGCCCCGCATTGCGGAGTCGCGGCCACGCCTTGTCAAGGCTCGGCGCACCGCGCAACAGACATCGCCGCTCAGCGGCCGGGGAAGGAAGAGATCATGCGCATCGGCGTCCCGAAGGAGATCAAGGTCCGAGAGTACCGGGTGGGACTGACGCCGGACGGCGCGGCGGAGCTGACCCGGGCCGGCCATGAAGTGCGGGTGCAAACGGGCGCCGGCGAAGGCGTGGGCTTTTCCGACAAGGCCTATGAGGCCGCCGGGGCGAAGATCGCGCCGGATGCAAAGGCCGTGTTCGCAGGCGCGGAGCTGATCGTGAAGGTCAAGGAGCCGCAACCGTCCGAAACCGCGATGCTGACCCCGGATCATGTGCTTTTCACCTATCTGCACCTGGCGCCCGATCCCGTGCAGGCCGAGGGATTGCGCAAGTCAGGCTGCATCGCCATCGCCTACGAGACGGTGACCGATTCCGACGGCCGCCTGCCGCTGCTGAAGCCGATGAGCGAGGTGGCGGGGCGCATGTCGATCCAGGTCGGCGCGCATTGTCTTGAGAAGACGCAGGGCGGGCGCGGCATGCTGCTGGGCGGCGTGCCGGGCGTGCCGCCGGCGCGCGTGGTGATCCTGGGCGGCGGCGTCGCCGGAACCCATGCCGCCGAAATGGCGGCGGGGGCGCGCGCCGACGTGACGGTGTTCGACCGTTCCGTGAAACGGCTGGCGGAGCTGGACGGGATTTTCGCCGGGCGCATCAAGACGGCGTTCTCCACCCCCGCGGCGGTGGAGAAAGCGGTGATCGAGGCCGACCTGGTGATCGGCGCGGTGCTGATCCCCGGCGCAGCGGCGCCGAAACTGGTCACCCGCGCCATGCTGAAGCAGATGAAAGACGGCGCAGTGCTGGTGGACATCGCCATTGACCAGGGCGGTTGTTTTGAGACCTCGAAGGCCACCACCCATGACGACCCCACCTTCATCGTCGATGGCGTGGTGCATTACTGCGTCGCCAATATGCCCGGCGCGGTTGCCCGCACCTCCACCTTTGCGCTGACCAACGCCACCCTGCCCTTTACGCTGGCTCTGGCCAACAAGGGCGCGAAAGCGGCGCTCAACGCCGATGCTCACCTCGCCCGCGGGCTGAACGTCGCCCATGGCGAGATCACCTACGAACCGGTGGCGAAAGATCTCGGCGTGCCCTACGTCAAGCCGGACTGGCTGACCAGCATCTAGGCCGTTTGGACAGTTGCCGCGTGGCCTCCGGATTCACTCCCCCGCAGCCGGCATGAAATCCAGCACCAGGGCGACGAAACTTTCCGCGCCCTGGGTGATCGCAGTCTCCGCATCCGGTGCGAAGAAGGGTGAATGGTTCGGCGGCGGGTTTTCGCCGCGCGCGCGATAGGTTTGGTACACAGCCGGTTCAGTCCCGCCGACCCAGAACATGAAGGTGGGAATGTTGTGCTCCGTACGGCCATAGCGGCCGAAATCCTCACCGCCGGTCACCGGCCGGGCGCGGATCAGCCGCCCCTCGCCGAACCGCGCTGTCAGCACGCCCACGGCGCGCGCGGTCAAGGCCGGGTCGTTGTAAGTGGCCGGGGTGTAATGCTCGCGCACGCTGATCTCTGGCGTCAATTCGTCCGGCAAGCCGGCCGATTGCGCCTGCGCGCGGGCGATGCGCTCGATCCCGGTCAACAGGCGCTCGCGCACCTCGTCGGTATATGAGCGCACGGTGAGCTGCATATGCACCTCGTCCGGGATGATGTTGTGCGTCGTGCCGCCATGAATGGCGCCCACCGTGACCACCCCGGTCTCCAGCGGGTCGATGTCGCGGCTGACCAGTGTCTGCAGGGCGGTGATGATATAGCCCGCCACTGCGATGGGATCGCGCGCCGTGTGCGGGGCCGAGCCATGACCGCCCACGCCGCGCACGCGGATATCCACTGAATCGACATTGGCCATGGCGTAGCCGGGCACATAGGCGATCACGCCGGCGGGTATCTGCGAGAAGGTATGGAAGGCGTAAACCGCATCAGGCAGCGGGAAGCGTTCGAACAACCCGTCATTGATCATGTTGCGCGCACCGGCGCCGATCTCTTCGGCCGGCTGGCCGATCAGCACAAGCGTGCCCGCCCATTGGTCGCGCATCTGCGCCAGCCGGCGCGCTGCGCCGACCAGGCCAGTCATATGGGTGTCATGCGCGCAGGCGTGCATCACCCAGCTTTCATCGCCGCTAGCCGTGACCTGACGCACTGTGGAGGCGAAGGACAGGCCCGTCTGCTCGCGCAGCGGCAAGGCGTCCATGTCGGCGCGCAGCATCAGCGTCGGGCCGTCGCCATTCTCCATCACCGCCACAAGACCGGTTCCGCCGACGCCTTCAGTGACCTCGAAACCGGCTGTGCGCAATTCTTCCGCCAACCTTGCGGCGGTCTGGTGCTCCTGCAGCGACAGTTCGGGATTGGCGTGGAAATGCTCGTACAGCGCGCGCAGATGCGCGGCGTAGTCGGCGCGGATGGCGTCGCGGATGTCATCGCCCGCCGCCGGCGCGGCCGGCAGCGCCGCGGCGGATATGGCGGCGAGAAAAATCCTGATGCGCATCACGCGCCCTCCCCTTGTCGGCTGGGCGTCATTCGAGCCCATGGCGAGGGCGGGCGTCAATGCGGGGGGTAAACAGACCATTCATCATCCTCCCCCTTGATGGGGAGGATTCGCGCATAAGCCGCCGCCCTAACCCGCCCCGCCGAAGCGGGCGCTCCATTCGGCGATCTGTTCGTCCTCGACCTTGCGGAACAGCACGTCCGGCGGGGTGAAGGCGTGGCCGGGCTTCAACTCGCCCAGCAGGTCCGCCGCCTTGCCCGCCGGCCAGGCGTCCGGCGCGCCGGACAGGCCCAGCGCGGTCCAGATCGTCTGCGCCGAAGCCGGGATCACCGGATGCGCCGCCAGCGCGAACAGACGCGCCAGGTTGACCCCGGTGCGCACGCCCAGCGCCGCCCTGTCGCGGTCGGTCTTGAAATGCGTCCACGGTTCGGCGCGGGTCAGATATTCATTGCCCGCCGCCCACAGGGCGCGGGTCTCGGCCGCCGCCTTGCGGAACTCCATCGCCTCGTAATGCCCGGCGATCGCGGCGAGGCGGGCGTCCACCTCGGCATACAGCCAGTCTTCCGCCGCGCCTGGCGCGCCGCCGTCCGGTATCGCGCCGTCGAAGCGCGAGGCGGCGAAGCGCAGGATGCGGTTGACGAAATTGCCCAGAACGTCGGCGAGGTCCTTGTTCACCACCGTCTGGAAATGCTCCCAGGTGAACTGGGCGTCGGAACCTTCTGGGGCGTTGGCGGTCAGATACCAGCGCCAGTAGTCGCCGGGCAGCAGCTCCAGCGCCTTGTCCATGAACACGCCGCGCTTTTCAGACGTCGAGAACTTGCCGCCATACCAGTTCAGCCAGTTGAAGGCCTTCAGCCGGTCGACGGTCTTCCATGGCTCCTCGCTGCCCAGAATCGTCGCCGGAAAGCTGACGGTGTGGAAGGCGACATTGTCCTTGCCCATGAACTGGACGTAGCTGACATCGCCCGCCCCCTTTTCGGCGCGCCACCAGCGCTGCCAGTCCTGCCCCGCCGCCTCGGCCCACTCCACCGTGGCGCCGATATAGCCAATGGGGGCGTCGAACCAGACGTAGAACACCTTGTTCTCGAAGCCGGGGCGCGGTGCGCCATCCTTGGTCACCGGCACGCCCCAGCTAAGGTCGCGGGTGATGGAGCGGTCGCGCAGCCCCTCGTCCAGCCATTTGTTGGCGATGGACTTGGCCAGGCTGGGCCAGCCTTCGGCGGCGTCCACCCAAGCGCGCAGCCGATCCGCCATCTTCGTCTGCAACAGGTGCAGGTGGCGGGTTTCGCGCACTTCCAGATTCCGGCTGCCGGAAATTTTGGAATAGGGGTTTTTCAGATCTGTCGGCTCCAGCAGGCGGCCGCAATTGTCGCACTGGTCGCCGCGCGCGCGCTCGAACCCGCAATGCGGGCATTCGCCCTCGACATAGCGGTCGGGCAGGAAGCGGGCGTCATCTATCGAATAGACCTGTTTTTCCGTGCGCTCGGCGATCAGGCCCTTCGCCTCCAGCACTTCTGCGAAATGCTGGGTCAGGCGGTGGGTCGGCGGGTTCGAGGTGCGCCCGAAATGGTCGTAGGAGAGCGAGAACCCCTCCCCGGCCCGGCGCTGAACCTCATGCTCGCGGTCACAGTATTCGCGCACGTCCATGCCTGCCTCGGCGGCGGCCAGCTCGGCCGGGGTGCCGTGTTCGTCGGTGGCGCAGATGTAGAGCACCTCATGCCCCCGCATGCGCTGAAAGCGCGCATAGACGTCGGCGGGCAGCATCGACCCGGCGAGATTGCCGAGATGCTTGACGCCGTTGATGTAGGGTAGCGCACTCGTGATCAGGATGCGGGCCATTTTGTGAATTCATCCGGTCTGGAAGCGGGCGTATGGTCTTCGCCTGTGGCGCGAGTCGCGCGCCGTCGAGGCGCAGCGGGCGAGACATAGCCGCCCGCGGCGGGGAGGGAAACACATGCCGCGCATATTCGGGCATGACCTGCTGGCGGTGATCGCCGCCAGTGCGGTCTTTTACGCCGTCGGTTTCGTTATCTACGCCGCTCTTTTCACTGAGCAGTGGATGGCCATGGCCGGTTATACCGAAGAGATACTGGCCCCCCACCGCTGGAAGATGGCGCTTAGCCCCATCATGCCGATTCTGGGCGTGCTGGGTCTGGCCTTCGTCTTCAACAAGGCCGGGGTTTCCGGCTTCATGCCGCAAGCGAAAATGGGCCTCGCCATCGGCTTTTTCTTCGCGGTTTCGACCGCGATGTACGGCTTCGCCTACGGTCCGGGGCCTTGGGGTCTGTTTTTCATGGACGCCGCCCACATGCTGATCGCCTACACGCTGGCCGGCGCCGTGCTGGCCCTGCGCAAATAAGGAGGACATCCAATGGAAATCTATGGCGTAAACATTATCGGCGCGCTTCTGGGCGCGATCGGGTTCATGGCCGTTGGCTTCGTCTGGTACGGACCGCTGTTCGGCAAGAAATGGATGGCTCTGAACGGCTTCACAGAGGAAAGCTTCAAGGACGCCAACATGGCGGCCACCATGGGCAAGGGCTTCGCCAACGCCCTGGTCACGGCGGCGATCCTGGCCCTGATCCTGACCAAGCTGGAGGCCGGGGCCCTGACATCCGCGCTGCTGAAATCCTTCATCCTGTGGCTCGGCTTCTCGGCCACCACGCAGATGCTGGCCCACATCTGGGAGCGGCAGAAGTTCGAACTGACGGCCCTCAATCTCGGCAACCAGCTTGTGGGCTTCCTGGTCGCCGGAGCGATCATCTCGTTCTTCATTTAACCGCGGCGCTTCGCCGCCGGAGCCGCGCCCCGCGCTTGCCCGCGGGGGCGGCTTCGCCTTATCTGGGCCGCATTGCGACGGGCCGGCTTAGCTCAGCTGGTAGAGCAGCGGTTTTGTAAACCGGAGGTCGGGGGTTCGAGTCCCTCAGCCGGCACCACCCGTCGCCCGCAGGGAGTATACGCCACATGATCCGGACCGCGCTCTTCACGCTCGCCGCCGCGCTCGCCCTCTCCGCTTGCGGAGATACAGGCGAACCGGCGCGAGACGCCGAACGCGGCGCCGGGCCGGAACGTTCAACCCAGCGCGAGGGAACGCCGCCCGCCTATTCGCCAGAGGCGCTGGCGGTGCTGACCGGGATTTACGCCGACGCGGACCTGAACAATGGCCGCCGCCTGTTCCGGCGCTGCGCGGCCTGCCACACGGTGAACGATGGGCGGCGGCATCTGGTCGGTCCTAATCTGTCCGGCATGTTCAGCCGCGGCGCCGGCGAAGCGGCGGGGTACAACTATTCCCCGGCGCTACGCGATGCGGATTTCGACTGGACGCCGGAGCGGCTGGACGAATGGCTGGCCGATCCGCGCGGCTTCCTGCCCGGCAACCGGATGAGCTTCGTCGGCCTGCGCACCGAGGCCGAACGCCGCGACGTGATCGCCTACATCATGGTCGAGACGGCGGCGGAACCCGCAGAATAAGCGCCTATTCCGCCGGGGATGGCGCCGGTTCTCCACTTTCGCGCTGCTGGCGGGCCAGCTGCCGCGCCACCCAGTTCGGGGTCTTGGTCCAGCGGCCCAGCACGCTGTACACCGCCGGCACCACGAACAGGGTGAACAGCGTCGCCGTCAGCACGCCAGCGAAAATCACTACGCCGATGGTCGCCCGGCTTTCCGCGCCCGGGCCCGTCGCCAGCATCAGCGGCGAGGCGCCGATGGCGGTCGACAGGCCGGTCATCAGGATGGGGCGAAAGCGAATTTCGGCGGCCTTGAGTGTCGCTTCCTTCAGCGCCAGCCCCTGGTCGCGTAGCTGGTTGGCGAACTCGACGATCAGGATGCCGTTCTTGGCCGCCAGCCCGATCAGCACCACCAGCCCGATCTGACTGTAGATGTTCAGTGTCGATCCGGCCATGTAGAGGCCGAACAGCCCGCCCGCGATGGCCAGCGGCACGGTGAGCATGATCACGAAGGGCTGGATCAGGCTTTCGAACTGCGCAGCCAGAACAAGGAACACGATCAGCAGCGCCAGCGCGAAGGCGAATATCGCCGCCTGGTTGGCGGTCAGGAAATCGCGCGCCGCACCAAGATACTCGGTGCGGATTTCCGGCGGCAGCATGTCGCGCGCCGTCGCGTCGAACCAGTCCACCGCCTCGCCCAGCGTATAACCGTCGGCCAGCGTCGCCGACACGGTGATGGCGCGCAGGCGATTGACACGCGGCCGGTCGGCCGCCTCGCCGACCTCGCGCAGGCTGACCAGATTGGACAGTGGGATCAGGGCGCCGGATTCCGCTCGCACCTGGATCATTTCCAGATCTTCCTGGCTGGCGCGCGCCGCCCGCCGGTTCTGGATCATGACGTCGTATTCCTCGCCACGGTCGACAAAGGTGCCGACCCGGCGCGAGCCCATATGCGCTTCAAGCGCGCGGCCAATGGACTGCACCGATACGCCCAGCGCCGCGGCGCGTTCACGGTCGATGTCCACCAGCAGACGCGGCGCGTTCGCCTCGTAACTCTTACGCATCCGCAACAGGTTGGGGTTCTGCTGCTGGGCGCGGGCGATCAGCGCGTCGGCCCACTCGTCCAGCATTTCGTATTCCGGGCCGCCCAGAACGAACTGGATGTCGTCGCCGCCCCCGCCGCCCAGCGCCGACCGGCCCGAGGCGAAGGCGCGCACGCCGGTCAGTTGCGCAAAGCGGGTATTGATCTCGCCGATAATCTCTTCGGCGCCGCGGCTGCGATCGTTCCAGTGCGCCATAGTGCCGACGACGACGCCGGAGGAGAACCCGCCGCCGCCCCAGCCAGGCACCACCACCATGACCTGCGCCAGTTCGCCGGACTCCAGATATTCGAACAGGATCTGTTCGATCTCCTCGGCCTGCCGGGCGGTGTACTCGAATCCCGCCCCCTGTGGGCCCGAGAACATGGCGAAGAAACCACCCCGGTCCTCGGTGGGGATCAGTTCGCCCGGCAGCTTGCTCATGAAGAACGCTGAACCGCCGACCGCCGCCAGCACAAAGGGGATGGCCAGCCACGGCGCTTTCAGAACCGCCTCCAGCGAGTTGCAGTATTGCCGCCGCGCCGCGCCAACCACATCGTCAACCAGCTTGGTCACGCCACGCGCCTTGTTCGCAGGTTTGATAAGCTTCGACGCCATCATCGGCGACAGCGTCAGCGCCACGATGCTGGACAGGATCACCGCGCCGGAAACCGTCGCCGCCAGCTCGATGAAAATCCGCCCGATGAAACCGGGCAGGAACAGCAGCGGTACGAACACCGCCACGACCACCGCCGTGGTGGCGATGACCGCGAAGAATACCTGCCGCGCGCCATTGAAGGCCGCCAGGATGCGCGGTTCGCCCTCGTCGGTGCGGCGCTGGATATTCTCCAGCACCACGATGGAGTCGTCGACGACCAGGCCGATGCACAGCACCAGCGCCAGCAGGGTGAGGATGTTGATCGAAAAGCCCAGCACGGCGAGGATCGCGAAGGTGCCGATCAGGCAGACCGGCACCACCGCCGCCGGGATCAACGCCGCGCGCAGCGAACCGAGGAACAGGAAGATCACCGCCACCACCAGCGTCGCGGCCACGGCCAGCGTCCGCCAGACCTCGCGGATCGATTCCTCGATGAAGATCGTGGAATCGTTCGCCAGCATGATTTCCATGCCCTCGGGCAGCGTCGGAGCGATGCGGCCGACTTCCTCGCGAACCTCACGCGCCACATCCAGAGAATTGGCCTGGCTCTGCCGGACGATGCCAAGGCCGATGCGCGTTACGCCGTTGCCGCGGAACAGGGACCGTGGTTCGGCCGGGCCGATCTCAACATCGGCGATCTCGCCCAGCCGCACGACATGGCCGCCACGCGCCGCGCCGACAGGCAGACGTGCGAACGCTTCGGGGTCGGCATAGCCCCGCTGCACGCGCACCGTCAGGTCGATGCCGGGAGTTTCCAGCGCGCCAGCCGGCAACTCCACATTCTGCGTACGCAAGGCGCGTTCGATATCGTCGATGGTGACGCCGCGCGACGCCATGGCGGAGGGATCCAGCCAGATGCGCATGGCGAAGCGGCGCTGACCACCGATGCGCACCGTGGCGACTCCGTCGATCACCGCCAGCCGGTCGACGATGTAGCGTTCGGCGAAGTCGGTCAGCTCCTCCATCGTCAACCGTTCAGACGACAACGAGTACCAGATGATCGGACGGGCGTCGGAATCCTGCTTGTTGACCTGCGGCGGATCCACGTCCTGCGGCAAGCGGCCGATGACGCGCGAGACTGCGTCCCGCACGTCATTGGCGGCGGCCTCGATGTCACGCTCCAGATGGAAGGTGATGGAGATGTTCGAGCGTCCGTCACGGCTGGAAGAGGTGATCAGGTCCACCCCGTCAATGCCGGTTAGCTGCTCCTCGATCACCTGGGTGACGCGGTTCTCCACCACCTCGGCGTTCGCACCGGGGTAACTGGTCTGAACCGACACCACCGGCCGGTCGACATTCGGCAGTTCCCGCACCGGCAGCGAGGCGAAGCCCAGCACGCCGAACACGATCAGCAGGGCGCTGAGCACCCCGGCCATGACCGGGCGTTTGACGGCGATGTCGGAAAGGGTCAATTCACCGCCTCCACATGTCCCGCCGCGCCGGGAACACGGCTCTGAGCCACACGCACCGGGGCGCCGTCCCGGAGACGATGCGTTCCCTGGGCGACGATGCGTTCACCCGGTTGCAGCCCGTCCAGGACCTCAAGCCAGCCCTCGCGGCGCTGGCCGATGGTCACGAACCGCTGTTGCGCCTGCGCGCCGCGTTCGGTCTCGGTGATCACGAACACGAAAGCGCGGTCCTGCATGCGCACCAGCGCCGGTTCTGGTATCGCCGGCCGCATGCGCACGTCGCGCCGAACCTGGACCTGCATCAGCATGCCCGGGGCCAGCCGCCCGTCCTCGTTCGGGATTTCCGCGCGAACCGTGACCGCCCGAGTCACCGGATCGACGCGGCTGTCGATGTTGGCGATGGTTCCGGTGAATACCTCGCCGGGCCAGGCCGCGGCCGTGGCGCGGATCTCCATCCCCTGCGCCAGAACCGACAGGAAGCGCTCAGGCGCGGTGAAATCCAGCTTGATCACCGAGATATCGTCCAGGGTCGCCAGAATATCGCCGGGGCGCGCCAATTCGCCGACGCTGATATTGCGCAGGCCGATCACGCCATCGAAGGGCGCGCGGATGATGCGATCAGCCAGCCGCGCCTCGATGGCGCCGACGCGGGCCTGCGCCCGGTCGGCGGCCGCCTGCATCTCCTGCACGCGGGTCTGGGCCGCCACGCCGCGTTCGGCCAGTTCACGCGCACGGGTCAGCTCGCGGCGCGCCTCGTTCAGGGTGGCCCGCGCCTCATTCAGCAGCGCCGATTCCTCCCGGTCCGCCAGTTCGGCCAGCACCTGCCCCGCCGTCACCCGGTCGCCGGATTCGAAGGCGATCCGGCTGATCACGTCTGCGACCTTGGAGGTGATCTGCACGGATTCATTGGCGCGCACGGTGCCGATGGCGTCCACAGTGTCGGCGAACTCGCGCAAACGCACCTCGTCCGCCGCCACGGCGATCGCGGCGAAGCCTTGCTGACCGTTGCTCGCCGGACGCGCCGCCTCGCGCAGCAGCACGGCCGCCGCCATCACAATCACGACGACGATCGCAGCGATCAGAAACCCGAGACGGCGCATATGCGTCTAACTCCCTCCGGACGCCGGGCAGATAGGGCTCTCGCCCATCGCACGCAAAGAAAAAACATGTTTCTCACAGAAACATGATCGTTTCGTCCGGCGCCGGTTAAAATCGGCGCCAAACCGCGACCAGCGCGGCCCGCTCCTCAATAGCGTCCCGGCCGGCGAAAGTGAAGAAACCGCCGATCTGCAAAGCATATGCGCCGCGCTCCCATACGGCGGAGCCCTGGAAAGTGTGCCGCCTGTAGGACCGCCCCTGAAGCCTCACATCCGGTTCGCCGAAGACGGAGAAGCTCTGGGCCAGAAGCAGGATTCTTTCCCGCGGCCGCCAGCCCGCCGTCAGGTCCAGCCGCGCCTCTGAAGGATAGCCTGTGCTGCGCCAGCGATATCCTGCCTGCGCATCGACAAAACTGCGGGTCCCGACAGACCTCGCCGCCAGCAAGCGCGCCTCGGCTCCATAACCGCCCTCGCCCAGGGGATGCACGGCGACATTCTCGCCGGACCCCGGGATCACCGCCTTCAGCTGCCCCGAAAACACCCAGCGCGTCCCCTGCCAGAACCGTCGCCGCAAGCCGATCTCGCTGGCCGCCAGCCCGGTCGAACTCTGCGATCCGCCCGCGCCGCCGATATGAACCTGCTGCCAGGCGGCCCGCCCGGTCAGGGTGATGCGGTCCGTCAACCCGTATTCGAAGAAGGTGGCGACTTCATGCTTGCTGTAGTCGGCCGCTACATCCAGGCGCCCCTCCGGGCCAAAGGCCCGGACGGCGCGATCGACGACGAACGTCTGGATGACCAGGCCTTCGCCCTTCCTGTGCGTCCACGCCCCGGCTTCAGCGGTTTCAGGCGCGGCCAGCGCCGCGGCGATCAGACCGCATAACCCGGCGATTCCCGGTCGACGCGGGTGCGCACCGCCGCCCAGGCGATCTCGAGGAAGAATTCGTTGACGAAACCTTCCATGCCCTGGTTGAAGACGCGATCCTGCATCTTCTTGTCCCAAAGTATAAGCTCCGTCCCGCCGGCCTGCGCCATCGTCTGTATCTTACATGCGCGTTCGAGAAGATAAATCCGCAAATAGGCCTGAAAGGGATGAGAGCCCACGGAAAGCGTGCCATGATTGCGCAGGATCATTGTATTCTTTTCGCCAAGGTCGGCGACAAGGCGTTTTTTCTCATCCGCTTCCAGCGCCAGTCCTTCATAGCCGTGATAGGCCACGTCCGACATGATGTTCATGGCCAGTTGCGAGATCGGCAGCAGACCGTCCTTCTGCGCCGCCACGGCCACGCCGGCGTCGGTGTGCAGGTGCATGGCCACCTTGGCGTCCGGCCGCGCCTCGTGGATCGCGGAATGGATGGTGAAACCGGCCGGATTGATGCCATAGCGCGAAGGCGGCAGCACATTGCCCTGCAGGTCCACCTTCACCAGGTTCGAAGCCGTGACGTCCTCGTACAGAAGCCCGAATGGGTTGAGCAGGAAATGCTCTTCCGGCCCCGGCACGCGCATGGAGATATGGGTGAAGAACAGGTCGTCCCAGCCATGTATCCGCACCAGCCGGTAGAGCGCCGCCAGATCGCAGCGCGCCTTCCATTCCGCCTCGCTGACAATGTCTTTCACCGAAGCCTGATCATCCATCTGACCCTCCCTGGGGCGTTGAACGCCGTTCACTTTCCAGCATCCGGCTTTCATGGCCGCGCGTCAAATCCACCGGCGCGGCGCGCAGCGGCTTTAATCGCCCGGAAACCATGAATCTCCAGCAATGAGGCGAATTAACAAACAGGTCAGGGAGTCGGCTAAGTATGGGCTCTGCGATGAGTGCTTTGTCTAGTCTCGCGAAGGTGCGCAGTCCGGCCAGCCGCGAAGCGCTGACGCTGGGCGTCGCGGATATTTGCACCGCCAAGCCCTTGTCGGAAAAGGCTTCGCCGGTTGCGGGCGAACTGCTGCTGACCCTGGCGAAAATGACCGAGGAACGCGTCCGCATCGCGCTGGCGGCCAAGCTGGCCGGATGCGCCTGGGCGCCGCATGAAGTGATTCGATTCCTCGCCTTCGATGAGATCGGCGTCGCCCGGCACATCATCACGAAGAGCCCCTGTCTGACCGAAACTGACCTGCTGGAATTGATTGCAGCGCGCGGCCCTGAACACCGCAGAGCTATCGCGGAGCGCCCTCACATCGCCATACCGGTCACCGACGCGCTGGCAGCCCATGGTGAACCGCTGACCCTGCAGGCGCTGGCGGCGAACCCTTCCGCCGCCATCAGCACGATGACGTTCGACATCTGCCTGAAAGCGGCCGCGGAGACGCCTGCTCTGCGAGATCTTCTGGCCAAACGCCCCGACTTTCCGGCCAGCCTGGCCGAAGGCCTGTGCCTGCTGGTCTCTGAGCGCCTGCGTGACGAACTGATCACGCGCTTTGACCTGGATCGCGACACCCTTGCGGAGGCGGTGGCGGAAACCACCACCGCCGCCGGGCGGGAAGACGAGGACTCACTGGCCGCCAAGCTGGTGACCGAAATGGGCGCCAGCGGCGCGCTGAACGGCGCCTTCGCGTTGCGGGCCCTCACCCAGGGCAAGGACGTGCTGTTCGATCACGCCATCGCTGCTCTTTGCGGTGTTACGCCGGGCGAATGGCGCACTGCCCTTGCGCTGTCCGGCGTGCGATCCGCCGCCCTGGCCTGCCGCGCCGCTCGCATCGATCGCGGCGTCTTCCCGACCGTTCATCGCGCTCTTGCCCGCGCCGGACGCGTGCATCCGGTTCTGGAAGGCGCAGCGATGGACGCCGCGGCGCAGATTTTCCAGCTCTACAGCATAGACAAGGCTCGCGAGTCCTTGCGCCGCATCGGTCAGAGCGGTTGAATGGCCGGACCCTGCGCCCCGGCCGCCCGTGACGATATCGAACCCTGCCCTCACCTTCATCGCCAGCCTGCGCCCGGAAGCCCAGGCGGCGGCGAAACGTCTCGCCGCGCGTTATGGCTCGGTTCCGCTTGAAGAGGCCAACGTCATCGTCGCACTCGGCGGCGATGGCCTGATGCTGCAGGCGCTGGGCGCCGCCATGCCGCGGCGCACGCCGGTGTTCGGTATGAATTTCGGCTCGGTCGGCTTCCTGATGAACGATTTCGCCGAGGATGGCCTCGTCGAACGTATCACCGCCGCTGAACGCGCGGAGATCCGCCCCCTGCGCGCCGAGGGCGAGGACATCCGCGGAACCCGCTTCGCCGCCATCGCCATCAATGAGGTGTCATTGCTGCGTGAGACGCGTCAGACGGCGAAAATCCGTATCCTGGTCAATCGCCAGACGCGGATGGCGGAATTGGCGGCCGACGGCGTGCTGGTGGCGACTCCCGCCGGGTCCACGGCCTATAATTTTTCCGCACACGGCCCGATTTTGCCCCTCGATTCGAAAGTGCTTGCGCTGACGCCGATCAGCGCCTTCCGGCCCCGCCGTTGGCGCGGGGCCTTGTTGCCGCATGACAGCCTGGTGCGTTTCGAGATCATCGATCCGCACATGCGCCCGGTGTCAGCAGTCGCCGACAATCAGGAATTCCGCGAGATCGCCTGGGTGGAGGTCGCTGAGGCCGCCGATCTGTCCCTGGCGATGCTTTTCGATCGCGACCGCCCCCTGGCGGAGCGGATTCTGGCTGAACAGTTCGAGAGTTAGCGCCCTTCGCGTTCCGCCCCGCTTAGGTTGATGTTAAGCAACGCCTGCTAGCGTCCGGACAAAATCGGGCGAGGGTGCTGAGTGAATAGCGAAATTGGACCTGTGCCGCCTGCGGTGGAAAACCTGACGGTGGTCATCGTGGACGACAACGCGGCTTTGCGGGGCGCCTTGCGCGCCGCCTTGTCGGCTATGGGGTGCGCCCGTGTCGTCGAAGCGGAATCCGGCGAGGCCGCGCTGAATGTGATCGCAGTTGAACACGTCGATCTGGTCATGACCGACTGGAAGATGCGCGGCATGGACGGTCTGGAACTGGCGCGCCTGCTGCGCGCGGACCAGGCTGGCGCCGCGATCCCGCTGGTCATGTTGACCGCCTATGACGAGGACTCGCGCCGCCAGACGGCGCATGCCGCGGGCGTTGACCGTTTCATAGTCAAGCCGTTCACCGCAAAGGCCCTCGCCTATGGCGTCGCCGCCGCCGCCAGAGGCGGTGCAGCGCGCCGCGGCGCAAACGCCCGGGAAAATGCCCAGTTCAGCGCGCAGGGAGCGTGACATGTCGAAAAAACAACAACCCATCGAGATGATCACGCCGCCGAACATGCTTCGGGTGAAGGTCGGCGGCCGCATCGGTCCGATCGCCGATGATGTCATCGCCCGCGCCGAGGCGGCGCTGGAAACCATGCAGGAGGACTTCGCCCACTGGTTGGAGGACGAGGTCCGCAAACTTGAATCCGCCGCGATGAATGTAAAAACCCGCGGCGTGCGGGGCGAGGCCGGGGAAACTCTGTTCGCCGCCGCGCACGACCTGCGCGGACTGGGCGCGACCTATCAGTTCCCTATTATCACCCGTCTCGCCGCCTCGCTGTGCAAGATGGTTGAGACCGCGGAAAAGCGGGAAGCCGCGCCCCCCGCGCTGGCGCTGGCGCATGCGGACGCCATTCGCGCCGCACTGCGCCAGAACATCCGCGACGTGGACAACGCCGTCGGCCGCATGCTCGTTGATGAACTGGAAACCCGTGTGGCGGAATTCGCCGCACCCTGGGAGCCGGCGGCTCAGCCGACAGCGATGCGCGCCGCAGGCTGATACGTCCCTGACTGTTCCTCGTCCATGCGGGCGAGGATGTATTCCATGTCTTCTTCCGGCAACCCTTGAAACCTGGTAAGCGCCCGCTCGGCCAGCCGGCGGCGGAACTCCGCCCGGCCCTGCTCGGAATCCCCGATCTCCAGGGAATGGGCGACTTCAAGTGCGGCACGGATCGCCGGGAAGATACGCGGCGGCATGCCCGTACGGTCAAAAATCGCTTTCAACCCCAGCGGCCCCGCATCATGGATCAGCAACCATGCCTTGGCGTGCGGCAGGCCAGCCAGCTCGGCGGCGGCATGTTCGAAGAACGAGATATGTCCCCGGAAAATTGCACGCAGGATCAGCGACGGGGTGAGGCGGCCATTCAGCTGCAACTGCTGTACGAACCGGCGCATGTCCGGTGCGACTCCTGCCTGGTCAACCAGATCGACCACCGCCCGTTCACGTGAGCCTTCGGCCAGCTCCACCGCCAGTTGAGGTGGCAGGGCGTGACGCCGCACCAGCCTTTCGAGCGCGGCGTCGCTGACATGGGCGATCAGCTTTTCAGTGATATTGATGGGCAGGGTCGAGCGCGCCACGAACGCATCCATGACCGTGCGGGATTCGCAGAACCGCACGAACGCCTTCTGATAGGCCTGATCGTCAAACCGCGCGCCGTCATTGGCCGCTGCGACGCCGCAGGCCTGTTCGTCGCCATGATCCATGATCGCGTTGACCACCGGAGTCGAGACCTCTGGGCGCGCGGCCACCGCCGCCTGTTTCGCCCCTTCGCCGCCGCGCACGATCTCGATCAGGTCATCATCGGTTAGCACCGGGGTTCCCGCAATCACAGGGATGGCGATGGAATCGATGTCTTTGGCCAGATGGACGGCGATCTCGCGGGGCAGGTGCGGCGACTGGCGCATCGTCACCGCCAGCGCGCGGCGCACCAGCGCCACGGCGTCCTGCGCGATCATCGCCACGATGGCGTTTGCGGCCTCACGCTCCGCCGGTGTGAGATCGGGCCGGTCGATACGGTGGCAGATCTTGCGCGCGGCCATGGCGCGCTCTTCTACGTCCGCGCCCTTGACCAGCCTCTGGATATCCGCCTCGGTCAGACGATTGCGCATCGCAATGACGCTCATCTTGGGTTTCTCCTTGGCCGGACTCCGGCGAATCCAGATTCGCCCTGTCCGGTTTAACGAAGCGTTGCCGAAGCCCGGTCGTGTTTACGTATTCCGGCGGTTCGCCCGCTCCGGCGCGCCCAGGCTGGCCAGTATCTCCACCACGGCGGGCGACAGAACCGCGCCTCCGGCCATGACCGTGGTCGCCATCGCCCGGCCATAGCGGCGCGGCCCCGCTCCCGCCGCCTGTGGCGCAGGCGCGGATGGCCCGGCGTTTTCCGCGGCGCGCACGGCCGGCGCGGCTGTGCGGCGCGCGGCGGCGGACACATTGGCCGGGCCGCCGGTCAGGTTCGCCAAAACCTCACTGGCGCTGCGCGGACGGCCGCCATCGAAGAAAATGTTGCGATTGGCGCGAGCGGCGTCCGGGAACAGACGGTCAGCGCGCGCGTCGGGGTCGGCCCCGGCGGCGGCGATCAACTCGCCCGCGCCAGCCGCACCCAGGAAATGCGCCGCATACAGCTCTCCTGCGGTCGGCGCACGTCCGAAACGGGCTTGCAACGTCGCGGCGTTCTCGGCCGCCAGCCGCCCCGCCATCATCGCCGACAGCCGGGCGTCGAAGCGAAGGTCGAGTATCTCCTGCCGCCGCTGCGGATCGGAGACGCGGAAGCGTCCGTCCGCGCCCTGCTCGATCGATGCCGCCTCGGCGGCATAGCCATGCGCCGCGCCATGACGCCTCATCATGCCCAGCCAGGTCTGCTCGATGAACTGGAACATGCCGGCGGCGCTGGATGTGCGCGCCTGCGCGTTCGCGTCGAAATTGCTCTCGCGCGCCGCGGTGCGGATCAGATAGTCGAAGTCTGCTCCCGTCGCCCGCGCCGCCTGGGCGATGACGAGGTCGGCGCGTTCGGAAATCGGTGCGGCGGCGCTCATGGACGCACGCTGTCGGAACATGGCTAATTGACAGTTAACGCTATGCTGAAACGACTTGGAGAGTATGGTGAAAGCGGGTGTCGCATACGTCCAGAATCGCCGCCGCAGCCGCTTCCGCCGTGGCCGGGGCCAGCAGCACGCCGTTGCGGTGGTGCCCCAGCGCCAGAAATACCCCTGGCAGTGCAGACCAGCCGATCACCGGCGCGCCGTCCGGCGACGCCGGTCGCAAACCCGCCCATGTTTCAATCACTTCGCTGCCGCCAAGCGCCGGAATTGTTTCAATGGCCGCGCGCCGCAAGGCGTCCACCGCCTGCGACCGCACAGCCAGATTCGCGACCCCCGGACGCGCCGTCGCTCCGGCGACGATGCGTCCGTCCGGCTTCTGCGTCAGGTACACATGCCGCCCCCTGATCGCCCGGTTCAGGCGCGCCGCGCCCGGCGCGAGGGCCAGCATCTCGCCTTGCACCGGTGCGATTAGCTGGGTTTCCGGTATTTCACGCAGGGTCGGCGCCTGCGCGCCGGGTGCGGCGAGGATCATATCGGCTTCGAACGCCCGCCCTAGCGCCCGCACGCCCGCGGCGCGGCCATGGCGCAGCAGCAAGGTCTCCACGGGCGCCGATTCGCGTATCACCCCGCCTTCGGCGCGAATGGCTGCGGCCAGCGCCGGACCGAGCACGCGATTGTCCAGTTCTCCGTCTTCCGGGAACAACAGGGCGCCGCGAATGTCAGGGGCGATGCTGGGTTCAAGACGCCGTGCTTCCTTCGGCATAAGACGTTCGACTCCAGACACATCAAGCCGCTGCAGCCATTCAAGGTCATCATCCCTGAACGCCGGCGACAGCGACCCCGCCCGGCGATAACCCAGCGGCGACGGCGCGTGCGGCGCCAGCATCGCCGCCCATTCGTCCCATAGCGTCAGCGAACGCGCCGCAAAGTCCGCAAAGGCCCGCGCCTCCGTTCCGGACGCGCCCTCGAATCCGCCAGCCAGCATGCCGCCGGAAGCGCGCAAGGCGCCCTCGCCGGCGCGCGGCCCGGCCTCGAACACCGTCACCGCCGCCCCGCGCCTCGCCAGTTCCAGCGCGCAAGCCAGCCCGATCGCCCCGCCGCCGATTATGGCGACGCGCGGCGTGGATGGCCCGGAAGATGAAATTTTCGTCATTCAGGCTGCCGTCATGTTCATGGCCGCATTATGATAAGCAAGGCTGGGCGCGAACATATGAGGGAGCGCAGAAGATGACCCGCAAGCTCGCCATCGCCGGGGCCGCCGCCATTATCGCCGGTTTCACGGCCTTTTCCGCCGCCGCGTCCGCCGAGGACGGCGACGCACAGGAGCCGCGCTGCCTGCGGCTGTTCAATATCAACTCCTATACGGTGATCGACGATTACCATCTGGTCCTGCGCGGCGGGGCCAACCGCCACTTCCTGGTCACCACGCGCGGCCGATGCCCGGCCTTGCGCTGGGGCATGCAGATCCGCACCAGCTTCGGGGCGACGACGACGATGTGCCGCCCCTACGCCGAGGTGATTCACACCAGCGATGGCGGCCTGTGCGGCATCGACCTGATCGAGCGCGTCGACAGTTACCGCGCCGCCCGGGCGTTGGTGGAGGAACGCACGGCCGAACGGCAGGCGGCGCAAGCCGCGGCGGAATAGGGGGCTGCCGGAAGAATGGTACCGCCTCCCCGGATCGAACGGGGGACCTCCAGATCCACAATCTGGCGCTCTAACCGACTGAGCTAAGGCGGCCCGGGGCCTGCGCCTCGCGCGAGGGGCGCATAACTAACCCCGCCCCCGCCGCCATGCAAGACGGTCTTGCGTCAGGCGTAACCGCGGGCGCGGATATGCTGGCGCATCGCAGCGATGCGGCTTTCGTCCGACGGATGCGTGGACATGAACTCCGCCGTGCGGTGCTGGTGGGTCATGCTCATCGCGATCCAGAAGTCCATCGCCTCCTGGGTGCTGTAGCCCGCCCGAGCCATGTAATCGAGGCCGAGCCGGTCGGCCTCATACTCATGCTGACGCGAATAGGGCAGGATGACGCCGAAGGTGACGCCCGCGCCCAGCGCCCCGGCGATCTGGCGATTGTACTGCACGTCGGCCAGCCCGGCGCTTATGACCTGCAGACCAAGATTCGCCGCCATCTGCTGGCTGGCGCGCTCCGCCGCGTGGCGACCGGCGACATGGCCCGCCTCGTGCCCCATCACCGTGGCGATGTGGTCGTCATTGTCCATGATGTCGAGAATGCCCTTGTAGAAGCCGACCTTGCCATTTGGCAGCACGAAGGCGTTCACGGTATCGGAGTCGAAGACCACGAACTCCCAGTCCAGATGGGTCATTCCAGTCGATTGCACGATGCGCTGGCCGACACGATCGACGCGCCTTTGATAGGGCGGATCGCGCAGAACGCGGCGCTGGCGCAACGTGTCCTGCCATGCCTGGGCCGACAGCTGCTGGATTTGCGCGTCGGAGACCAGCATCATCTGGGTGCGGCCCAGCGAAGGGTTTTCGGCGCAGGAAGACACGAAGGGAACGATAGTTCCCGCCGCCAGGCCGATCACAAGCTCGCGGCGATCAAGAATCAGTCTCGGTCTGCGGATTGTCATTTTTATCCCCCATGATGCGCGCCCAAGCTTGCGCTATCATAGACCAGCCTGAAGCCCGCAGGGAGACCCCGCCATGAAACGCCTGCTCACATTCGTCATCGCGCTGGTCGTGATCGTCGTCGCGGCGGCGGCGATCCTGCCTTCAGTCATTCCCGAAAGCGCCTATCGCGACCGCGTGCAGGAGGCGGCCGGCGAGGCGCTGGGCCGCGAATTGACGCTGGGCGGCGCGGTGGGACTGCGGCTGTTGCCGCGAATCGAGGTGCGGGCCGAGGATGTGCGCATCGCCAACGCTGAAGGCTTCGGCGACGCTCCCTTCGCCGAAATGGCCGAGATGCGGGTAGCGATCAAACTGATCCCGCTGCTGTCGCGCCGGGTCGAGATCGACGAGTTCGTCCTGGTCGATCCCGTCATCCGCCTCAGCCAGCGCGGCGCGCGCAACAACTGGACGCTGGGACGCGCTTCTGAAAACGCCGCGCCGGCCCCGGCGCAGGACGGCGGTTTCCGCCTCCCCGGCGCGTTGCCGCTGGACGCCAGCTTTGGCGACGTGCGGATCGAGAACGGGCGCGTGGAGTATTCGGACGATGAGAGCGCGCGGGTCATCGACGGGCTGAACCTGATCCTGCGCCTGCCGTCGCTGGATGAGCCGATGCGGCTCGACGGCGCGCTGCGCGCCGACGGCGAGGCGATGACCTTCAACGCCGAACTGGGCGCGCTGCGCGGCTTTTTCGACGGAGCGGAGACGCCGCTGACGCTGCGCCTCGACGGGCGCCTGATCGACGCGCGCTTTGACGGCCGGTTCCTGGAGAGCGCGACGCCGGACCTGGCTGGCGACCTGCGGATGTCGACGCCGTCGCTGCGGGCGCTGGCGGCCTTTGCGGGGTCGGAGCTGCCGCCCGGTAACGGGCTGGAGCGGTTCGAGGCCGGCGGCGCCCTGACCACGCGGCCTGACCGCATATCGCTCGAGAACGCCACGGTGCGCCTGGATGCAATCCGCGGGACCGGCGCCCTCGCCGTCGCCACGGGCGGCGCGCGCCCGCGCCTGACCGGGCGGTTGGAGCTGGCCGAGCTGAACGTCAACCCCTACCTGCCCGCTGAAACCGCCCCGGCGCCCGCCGGCGGCGTGCAGGCATGGAGCGAGGAGCGTATTGACCTTTCCGTGCTGTCGCTGGCCGACGCCGACCTGACCGCCAGCGCCGGTCAGCTCGTCTTCCGCGACATCGAGGTGACCAGCGCCGCCCTGCGCGTGCGCATCGACAACGGGCGGATGCAGGCGGACCTGGAGCGATTCCTCCTCTATGACGGCTCTGGCTCCGGCCGAGTGGTCGCCAACGCCCGCGGCGCGCAGCCCAGCTTTTCCGTCACGGCCAACCTCGCCGGGCTTCAGGCGCTGCCCTTCCTTGAGGCCGCCGCCGGCTTCGACCGCCTGGCGGGAACCGGCGCGATGACGCTGGACCTGTCGGCCTCAGGCGCCAATCAGGCCGCGATCATGCGCTCTTTGTCCGGCAATGGCGGCTTCAACTTCGCCGACGGCGCCATCCGCGGCGTCAACATCGCCCAGGCGATCCGCACCGTGCAGACGGCGATCACCCAGCGCACCCTGCCTCAAGGCTTCGGCGACCAGGAGCAGACCGATTTCTCCAGCCTGGCAGGAACCTTCACCGTAAGCGGCGGCGTCGCCACGAACAGCGATCTGCTGATGCTGAGCCCGTTGCTGCGGGTGGAAGGCGCCGGCCAAGCCGATCTCGGGCGGCAGACCGTCGATTACCGGCTCAATCCCCGCGCCGTCGCCTCGATCCAGGGTCAGGGCGGCGACCGCGACCTGCGGGGCATCACCGTGCCGATCCGCCTGCGCGGAAGCTTCGACAATGTCTCGATCGGCGTCGATACCGAGGCCGTGGGCCGCGCCCTGCTGCAGCAGGGGGTCACTGGCGCCTTGTCCGGTCAGCGGCCGCAGGATGCGCTGCGCGACGCCCTCGGCCTTGGCGGCCAGCGCCAATCCGGCGACGAGGAGGGCGAAGAAGGCGAACAGCAGCAACAGCGCACCGACCCGGCGGAGCAATTGCTGCGTGGGCTGCTTGGGCGGGCGCGACAGCAGCAGCAACCGCCGGCGGAACCGGAGCCTGAGCCCGAGGATGGCGACGGCGGCTGAAGCGCCCTCACTCCGCCAGATACGGCAGCGGATCCGCCAGAGTCAGATAGGGTGTCGCCTCGATCAGGTGCGCCAGGATCGGCACGTGGCCTTGGCCGTAGATGGCCAGAACGCGCCGCGCGCGGCCTTCGCTCTCTTCCACCTCGCGCAACATGTTCTGGAAGATCAGAATATTGCGCGCATACCAGTTGGCGATTGTGTGCGCGCCGCCCTGATTCTCGTCCTGCCAGTGGCGGATGTGAAAACGCATGTAGAAATCGCTGTTGGCGGCCAGCGCCTCCGGCGTGTTCATCCTCGCCAGAATGCCGCCGATCGTCTCCGATTCCATCAGGTCGACCGCTTGCGCCTGCAGGGCTTCTCCATAGGCCATGAAGGCGTCATGGAGCGCCTGGTTGCGCGGGTTCGGGGCGGCGGCGACCTCCCTCTGCTGCTCCGAATAGAACGCATGCTGCACGTCGGTCGTCGCGACGCGGTCATGGCCCAGCATGTCGGCGAGGCGGAAGCCGATCTGGATCACCTCGTTCCGGCGGTCGCGCAGCCCCCCGGCGCGGTATTCCTCGTAAAGCGCCTGAACGCGCGCCTGCTCCGTCCGCGGCCATTCCACCAGAATCAGGTCCGGCGCCCATTCGGCGAGCCGCGCGGTCAAAGTCTCGATCTCGCGCTGGCGGTGCTCGGACAACACGTCGTCGGCTTGCGTGTTGAACGTATCCAGTCCCGGATTAGCGAAATGATAGGTTCCCAGCAGCATCACCTCGGCCCAGGGGGCGGGGCGATCCAGACCGCCGTCGTCAGCGAAGGTCGCGAACGTGGCGACCGCCACAAGCACGGCGGCGGCGAAAGCGGAACGAAGCATCCTTAAATCCTCCATGCCATGGTGCAGTCTGGATGTATCTCGCAAGATAAACGGATGCAGGTCTCCCGCCAAATTGTTCGACGCCGATTCCCGGTTCTAATCGGAGAGAGACAGGTTTAGTCTCCCCCCATGAGGCATTCCCTTCCCGCCGCTCTGGCCGCCGCCATGTTCATGCTTTCCACCGGGGCCGAGGCCCAGATGCCCGCCCACGGCGCCGAGGGCCTGGGTGATCGCAATTCCGGCGAACGCTTCGCCACGCGCAGCGAGGTGATCGCCCCGCATGGCGCGGCGGCCACGGCGCACCCGCTGGCCAGCCTGATCGCCGTCGACATCCTGCGCCGCGGCGGCAGCGCCGTTGACGCGGCCATCGCCGCCAACGCGGCGCTGGGCCTGATGGAGCCGACGGGCTGCGGCATCGGCGGCGACCTGTTCGCCCTGATCTGGGACCCCGAAACACAACAGCTCTACGGCCTGAACGCCGCCGGGCGCTCGCCGATGGGGATGAGTTATGACGATCTGCGCGAGCGCCTTGGCGACCGGCAGACTATTCCACCCTTCGGCTCGCTTCCCGTCTCGGTTCCGGGAGCCGTGGACGGCTGGTTCGAGATGCATGAACGTTTCGGCCGCATCGGCATGGGCGAAATTCTCCAACCCAGCATCGACTACGCCGAGAACGGCTTTCCGCTAACCGAGCTGATCGCCCGTTATTTCGGAACCGCCTACGCCCGCTACATGGATCCAACATCGGGGGTGGAGGACACTTCGGGTTATCTCGCCACCTACACCGTGGACGGACGCATCCCCGAAGAAGGCGAGATGTTCCGCAATCCGGACCTGGCGAACACCTACCGGATGCTCGCCGAACAGGGCCGCGACGCCTATTACCGGGGCGATATCGCCCGCACCATCGACGCCTACATGCGGCGCATCGGCGGCCCGCTGCGCTACGAGGATTTCGACGCCCACCGCAGCGAGTGGGTGGAGCCGGCATCGGTCAACTATCGTGGCTATGACGTGTGGCAGATACCGCCTCAGGGTCAGGGCATCGCCGGCCTGCAGATGCTACGGATTCTCGAAGGCTATGACCTGGCGTCCATGGGCTATATGAGCGCCGACGCCATTCACGTGATGGTGGAGGCAAAGCGGCTGGCCTTCGAAGACCGGGCGCGCTTCTACGCCGACCCGGATTTCGCGGACATTCCGCTCGACTGGCTGCTCAGTGAGGAATACGCCGCCCAGCGGCGGGCGCTGATCTCCATGGACCGGGCGATGGACCGCGTCGGCCATGGCGACCCGGTGGTGCTGATGGACGGCGACACCACCTATCTGACCGTCGCGGACTCCAGCGGCATGATGGTGTCGCTGATCCAGTCCAACTATCGCGGCATGGGTTCCGGCCTGGTGCCCGACGGGCTGGGCTTCATGCTGCAGAACCGCGGCGAGATGTTCTCGCTCGATCCTGATCACCCCAATGTCTACGAACCCGGCAAACGCCCCTTCCACACCATCATTCCCGCCTTCGTCACCCGCGACGGCGAACCGTGGATGAGCTTCGGCGTCATGGGCGGCGGCATGCAGCCGCAAGGGCATGTGCAGGTGCTGGTCAACATGATCGATTTCGGCCTGTCGCTGCAACAGGCGGGCGACGCCGCGCGCTGGCGCCATGAAGGCTCCACTGAGCCGACCGATCCGATAACCGCCAGCGCCGAAGGGCCGGGCCGGCTGCATCTGGAAAGCGGCTTTCCCGCCGAAGTGCGGGCGGAACTGGAGCGGCGGGGCCATGTCATCGCCCGTTCCGATGGCGGATTCGGCGGCTATCAAGCGATTCTCCGCGACGCCGAGAACGGCGTCTGGCGCGCGGCCAGCGAATTCCGCAAGGATGGTCAGGCCGTCGGTTACTGACCTTCGCACCGTTCATCTACCCAACTTCAGGATGAACCGGTCCCTCAAGGCCGGTTAAGCGCGGTTGTGCATCATCGACCGGGTCAGGCTGGGTGAACCACCAATGAGGTTCCCCGTGACCCGCCTTTTTGCAGCCCTGGTTTATACCGGCCTTTTCCTGGCCGCTGCACTGCCCGCCGATGCGCCGGAAGCCGGCGCACAAGCAGTCACGACCGCTGCGGAGGCGAGCGCACCGGCGGCGCCCCCACCCGTTTCCGCTCTGTTGGCCCATCGCACGACGGCCGCATCATATTCGGGCGATGCGCCCGTCCATGAGGAGTTGCGCCTGTGCCCGACCGTGGTCAACCGCCACAACGCCGGCCTGATCGGCGATGGCGGCCTGCTGCTGAACTACACCCCCTTCATCTGGACGCTGGCCGGCCCCCTGCTGCGCAACCCCACCGGCGGGGCCTGCCTGTCATCCGGTTTCGGCTGGCGCGGTGACGGCAGCGACGGGCGCAACCATTTCGGCATTGACCTCGCCAACCGGCAGGGCGGCCCCATCTACGCCGCCGGCGGCGGGGTGGTGATCCAGTCTGGCTGGCGGGGCGGCTATGGCAATGCCGTGGAGATCGACCATGGCGCCGGGGTGATCACTCTCTACAGCCATCTCGCCAACATCGATTCCAGCGTCCGTGAAGGCGCGGCGCTGGCGATGGGCCAGCGCATTGGTGAGATGGGCATGACCGGTCACGCTACCGGAGTGCACCTGCATTACGAACTCAGCGTCAATGGCGCCAATGTCGACCCCCTCACTTACGGGCAATGGTTGCTGGCCGGCGGCTGACGCCCGCCTGTCCGGCATTGACAGGCGGCGGTGACGCGCAACCGCTAGTTTGTTGTGGACGGGGCGGGCGTTCCGGGCGAATTTTCGAAGATGAACGATGGCTAACGGCGGCGATCCGCGAGCGTTCAGGCAGGCAGGCGCAGTTTTTCGTCATGACCATGTTCAGGCTGGAAGGAGGCCGACGATGAGTATCAAACGCATGATCCTGAAAACCCTGTGCGCGGCGGGCGCCGCGGCGATGGCCGCGTCCAATGCGCTGGCGCAGACACCGCCCCCGACCGATGAGTTCTACGCCGGCCCAATGCAGATCACGCTGTTCGCCGGCCCGAACTTCACCGGCCGCAGCGTGATGCTGAACGCCGAATCCACGAACCTGACCCGCCAGAATTTCAACGACCAGGCGGTGTCGATCCGCATAGACCGCGGCGCATGGGAAGTGTGCGAGCATTCCGATTTCCGCGGCCAGTGCGTGGTGCTGACGCAAAGCGTCAACAACATCGCCCAGGTGCACCCACGGCTGAACCGCGAAATCTCCTCGGTGCGCCCAGTTGACGCCTCGCGCCCCGGCCGTCCTGGCGGTCCCGGTGGTCCCGGCGCTGGCCAGGGGCCGCGCACTGGCGCATGGCTGTTCACCGGCAATAACCTGACCGGCGCACGCTTTGACGTCACCTCGGATATGGCTGACTTCTCGCGCACCAACTTCAATGATCGCGCCAATTCACTGATCGTCGCACGCGGCGAAACCTGGGAGTTTTGCGAACACTCCCATTTCCGCGGCCGGTGCATCACCGTGGAAGGCGACAGCGTCGCCAATCTGGGCACCATGCGGCTGGGGAACGAACTGTCCTCGGCGCGCCGCATCGACGGCCGCTATGGCGGCGGTTACCCTGGTGGGCCGGGCTGGCAGCGCCTGACCGTCACCGGCGGGGTGCAAGGCAGTAACGCCACCTTCTTCCCGGCGCCGCAGGTGAACGGTCAGTATATCGACCGCTGCCTGGGTACGGGCGGGCGCGACTGCGACACTGTCGCCGCCGACGGCGTGTGCCGCGCTGCGGGCTTCCGCGAAGCCGCCTACTTCTCGGTGGACCAAGCCCGGCGCTATCGCACCTGGCATCTGGGTCAGCGCACCAACTGCACTACCGGCCGCTGCGAGGCGCTGCTCGACGTACTGTGCATCCGCTAAGCCGAAGAGCCTGATTGAACAACTGGCGCCGCCCTCCGGGGCGGCGCCTTTTCATTCAGACGCGCTGGAAGGGGTAGAAATCCCCGCCAAGGCCCATGATGCGCGTCAGTTCGTCCAGCGCGGCCCGGGTCTCGTCCAGCAGCGCCGGATCGGCGAGTTCGAACGGGGCCAGCGTTTCGCGGTAATGTCTCGTCACCCAACCCGTCAGCGCCTCGTAAAGCGCATCCGTCAACAGCGCGCCGGGGTTCACCGCCGCCTGCTCTTGATCCGTCAGCACCACGCGCAGACGCAGGCAAGCAGGGCCGCCGCCATTGCGCATCGACTGGCGCACGTCCGCAAAATCCACCCGCCCGATCGGGCCGTTGCCGGCGACATGCCGGGCGCACCAGTCGCGCGCACTGACCGTTTCGCGCACCTCTTCCGGCGCCAGCAACACAAGGCGGTCCTCACCCGGCCAGACCAGAAGCTGGGAGTTGAACAGATAGCTGGAAATGGCGTCCGCTATCGGAACCTCGTCCTGCGCCACCTCCACGAATATCGGCTCGAACAGCCCTTGCGACGCCTTGCGTATCGCGGCCAGCGCCCCCGCCTTGTTCTCGAAGGCCAGCTCGTGAAAAAACAGCACATTGCGGGTTCCGACGCAGACCACGTCATTGTGGAAGGCCCCGGCGTCGATGGCGGCCTGCGCCTGGCGGATGAACACGGTGCGCGCCGGGTTCAGCCCGTGGGCGCGGGCGACGGCCTGACAGGCCTGCAGCGTCTGGCGGGCGGGGTAGCGGCCGGTCCAGCTTTCTTCCGCCTCGCGGCCATAGACGAAAATCTCCACCCCCGGCGCACCATGTTCGGCGCACAGACGTACATGGTTGGCCGCGCCCTCGTCGGCGAAACCGGCCTGCGGGTGCAATGGCGTATGCGTCACAAAGCGCAACCGGTCAGGGAAAATCCGCGCCAGCGCGGTTTGCGTCTGCGCCGCCTCTATCGACCGGTGCAGGGTGGTGACGAGGTTGGCGGGCGTGAAGTGCAGCCGTTCGTCGGACGCATCCGCGGACGGCGAGACCGTCGCCGCGTTCGCCGCCCACATCGGAGAGGCCGACGCGGCGTTCAACAGCAGGACGGGCGCCGACTTGCCGGCGCGCTCCAGCACCTGCGTATCGGTTCCGGTAAATCCGACCACACGCAGAAACGGGACAAACGGACGTTCGTGCGGCGGCAGCACGCCCTGCACAAGGCCAGCGTCCGCCAGACGCTTCATCTTCGCCAGCCCCTCCAGCGCCGCGCCGCGAGGCGAGGAGACGGCGCCCTGGTTCTTCATGCTGGCGAGATTGCCTTCCGACAGGCCGCCATAATTATGGGTGAGGCCGACAAGGCCGTCGAAATTCGCCTCCGCCGCCATCATCCGTCCACACCCGGAATCGGCATGCGCTCCGGGGTCTGCGCGATCTGGCTGGCGACGGGAAAAGCGCAGTAATCAGCGGCGTACCAGGCGCTAGGACGCAGATTGCCGGACTTGCCGGGTCCGCCAAAGGGCATGGTGCTGGCCGCGCCGGGCGTCGGCCGGTTCCAGTTGACCACGCCGGCGCGTACTTCGGCCCAGAACCGGTCCCACAACACGGGATCGTCGCTGACCAGCCCGGCGGACAGGCCGTAGGCGGTGGCGTTCGCCGCCGCCAGCGCATCGTCGAAGCTCTTCACACGCCGCACCTGCAGCAGCGGGCCGAACACCTCTTCATCCGGAACATCAGCGCCGGTGACGTCGATCAGGCCGGGGCGCAAGAAGGCCGGGCCGCGATCCATCTGCGTCACGGGGACGACCGGTTTCGCGCCGCGCGCAACCAGATCGTCCTGCGCCGCCAGAACGCCCTGCGCCGCGCGCGCCGACACAAGTGGCCCCATGAACGGCTCCGGCGCGTCATTCCATGCCCCGACCGGCAGGCGGCGGGCGAAATCCGCCACCGCTTCCGCCATTGCATCGCCCGCCGCGCCTTCTGCGACGATCAGTCGACGCGCGCAGGAGCAGCGCTGACCGGAGCTGGCATAGGCCGAATGGATGGCGATGCGCGCCGCCGCCTCGGCGTCCTTCGCATCCCAGACCACAAGCGGGTTGTTGCCGCCCATTTCGAGGGCCAGCATGACGCCCGTGCGACCCGCGAACTTCTCGTGGATAAACCTGCCGGTGGGCCAGGAGCCCGTGAACAGCACCCCGTCCAGATCCGGGTGGTCCAGAGCCGCGGCCCCGGTCTCGCGCGCGCCCTGGATCAGGTTCAGAACGCCGGCGGGCAAGCCCGCCTGCTGCCACAGCCGGACCATGAACTCCGCCACGGCGGGAGTCAGTTCGGACGGCTTGAACACCGCCGTATTACCGGCGATCAGCGCCGGAACGATATGGCCGTTGGGCAGATGGCCGGGGAAATTATAGGGCCCAAGCACGAACATCACGCCATGCGGCTTGTGCCGCAGCTGCGCCCGGCCAAAGGCGGTGTCCGACCCGGTCTCGCCGGTGCGTTTCGCGTGGGCGTCCAGCGAAATGGCGATCTTGCCGGCCATGGCGGCGGTCTCGCCTTTCGAATCCCACAGCGTCTTGCCGGTCTCACGGCTGATCAGCTCCGCCAGCACGGCGGCGTGCTCCTGCAGCAGCGCCCCATAGCGCTCGATGATTGCTTGGCGATCGGCCAGTGGCGTTCGCGCCCAGTCAGGAAAGGCCGCGCGCGCGGCGCGAAAGGCGGCTTCCACGTCGGCGGCATCCGCCTCAGCGCCCGACCAGACCGTCGCGCCAGTCGCCGGGTCGGCGGAGGCGAATTCAGGCCCCCGCCCCCTTGTCCAGCGGCCGCCGGTGAAAAGCTCGCCCGTTAGCGTCATGACCGAATCCATACCCGCGCCGGCTCTCCATCGATCAGGTTCAGCGCCTTCATCGCCGCAGGCTCGATCCAGACGCAATCCTCGTCCGTCTCCACCAGCGCAAAGCAGGCGCGAAAATCCGCGAAGCGCCCGGTGCTGACCAGCGCCTGTGCCGGCTCGTCCAGCGCGGTAGCGGCGCGCGCAGTCAACGCCCGGCTTTCGCGGATAGTGCGCACATCGTCCACGGACGCGGACATCAGCGGCCCACCATCGAAAATGTCGATATAGCGATCGTAGGTCAGCCCCTCCCATTCCAGCAGCTTGCGCGCGCCGGCGCCCGTGGGGTGGGTGACGCCAACCACATCCCGCGCCGCCTTCGGCAGCAGGTCCAGATAGATCGGATGGTTCGGCATCAGGTCGAGAATGAACTGGTTGTCGGTCTCTGCGCTCATCCGGTCGGCCTCGGCGAAGGTCATGCGGAAGAACGGCCGCGTGACATGGTCGAAGAATGGCGAGGAGCCGTCCTCCCTCACCACGCCCCGCAATTCAGCCAACACCCGCTTGCCGAAACGCTGCGGCTCCGCTGCGATCAGCATGTAACGCGCCTGGGCGATTAGTCGCCCGGCGCCGGTGCCGCGCGCCGCCTCGTCCACGAACAGCGATCCCACCTCCGCCGCACCCGCGAAGTCGTTGACCAGCAGCATCATTTCCATGTCGAACCGGCGGTCAGCCTCTTTCGACGCCTGGGCGAGGGTGACGATCTTGAAATCGAAATAGGGCTTGGTGACCCCCACCATGTCCTTTACGGCGGCGCTACCAATCACACGACCGGTCTCCCCGTCCTCCAGCATCAGCTGGTAGGCGGCCTCAACCGGCTTGCCGGCGGCGGATGCGAAAGCCGCCTCGGACGCCGCCAGCCGCGCGACCAGCTTGTCCGGCCCCACGGCCAGGCTGGTGAATCCCGGCCCTGCAGCCCTGGCCAGCCCGGCAAGGGCGTCGATGTCACTGCGGCGCGCCGCGCGAACGACCAGCATGCACGTCCCCTTCAGCTAGTTTTCGCAGCCAGTGCGCGGGCGGCGGGCGCGTCGAACCCGCCGCTGGCGAAACGGAACAGCATCACCGCCGACAGCTTCGCGCGCTCGGGCAGGCTGGATAGCACCGCATATTCGTCATGCGAATGGATATTCGCGCCACGCACGCCCAACGTATCCACATTCGGACAGCCGGCGGCCCACAGATTATTGCCCTCGCATACCCCGCCGGTGTCGGCCCAGCGGATGTCCAGCCCAATAGCCGCCCCGGCGGCGCGCGTCCATTCGAACATCTGTGCGTTGGCCGGCGTCATCGGTTTCGGCGGGCGTGTGAAGCCGCCGTGCAGCTCGGCGATTATGCCGTCGCGCGCGTTCACATCCGCGACCAGCCTGCCCAGTTCGGACAGAACCCAGGCCTGGTCGGCCTCGTCCTTCACCCGCACGTTAAGGCGCGCCACGGCGTTCGCCGGCACCACGTTGGGCGGCCCGCCGCCATCAATGCGGGCGAGGTTGAAGGTGACGCCGTCTCGGCGGCCGTTCAGGGCGTCCAGCGCCACGCCGAAGGCGCTGGCGGCGGCGATGGCGTTGCGCCCTTCATGGTGTGCGCGGCCGGCATGAGCGGCGCGGCCCGTGACTTTCAGCGACCAGTTGCCGCTGCCCTTGCGCGCCCCGGCCAGCGAGCCGTCGGCCAGCGCAGGCTCATAGGTCATGCCGACATGCGCCCTGGCGCCCAGCGACGCAAGTAGCGGACCGGAGCCGAGCGAACCGATCTCCTCGTCCGGACTGATCAGCACGTCATAGCCGATATGGTCTTTTTGCGGATGCCGCTCCAGCGCCATAAGCGCGTGCAGCATCACCAGAATGCCGCCCTTCATGTCCGCTGCGCCCGGCGCGTTGAACCGGCCGGCGTCCAGCATGCGCCCAGTCTGGAACGGGCTGTCAGCTGGGAACACCGTGTCGTGGTGGCCCGTCAGCACGATCTTCACCGGTGCGTCCGGGCGAACCCTCATATGGAAGGCTGGCGTATAGGCCCGCTCGTGCAAGGACCCGTCCGCTTCCACTACGGTGGAATGTGCAAGCTCCGCAGCCCGCGCGTCACCGCCAAGCGGGGCGAAGGCCTCTGCGATCAGCGCCCGCATCCGTTCCAGCCCCGCGGCGTTGTCGCTGCCGGAATTGACCGCCACCCATGCTTTCAGGGTTTCGGACATGGCGTCGCCCTGGCCATCCAGCCAGTTCAGCATCTCGTGTTCTGAAGCGGTCAGGTCCATGGTCCGGCGGTCTTGCGGCGCTCGTCAGACGGCGTCCAGCGCCTGCTTCAGGTCTGCGATCAGGTCTGCCGGATCCTCGACACCCACGGAAATCCGAACCAGGCCGGGTGTGAAGCCCAGCTTTTCACGCAAATCGGCGTCGACGCCGGCATGCGTGGTGGAGCCGGGATGGCAGATCAGTGTTTCTGTGCCGCCAAGACTGACCGCCAACTTCACCACTTTCAGGGCGTTCAGGAATCGGAAAGCGCCCTCCTGCCCGCCCTTGACGTCGAAGGAAAATGTTGAGCCGTCGGCGCCGCTCTGACGCTTGTGCAGCTCCGCATCGCGCGATCCCGCCTCCAGGAAGCCCAGGTAGCGGACGCGATCCACCTTTGGATGGACTTTCAGGAACTCCGCTACCGTACGCGCACCGGCGAAGGCGGCGTTCATGCGCAACTTCACCGTTTCCAGAGAACGCATCAGCATCCAGGCGGTATGGGGGTCGAGATTGGTGCCGATGGCGCTGCGCAAGCTGCGCACTGGTGCGAGCGCAGCGGTAGATCCCAAGGCGGCGCCAGCGATCAGGTCGCTGTGTCCGCCGATATACTTGGTCAGCGAGTAGACCAGGATATCGACGCCCAGCGCCAGCGGCCTCTGCCCCACCGGGCCGAGGAAGGTGTTGTCCACGACCACCAGCGGGCGATGCCCCTGTTTGTCGCCAATCCAGTCCGCCAGCCTTACGCAGGCCGTCAGATCGACAAGGTCATTGGTGGGGTTAGTCGGAGTTTCGGTGAATATCACTGTCACTCGCCCCTGGGCCATGGCGGACTCGGCCGCGGCGCGCATTTCCACCTCGCCGGCGCCAGCGAAGAACTCGGCGCGTTTGGCGCCGAACCCCGGCATCACCTTGCGAAGCAGAGTTTCCGTGCCCCCGTAAAGCGGGGTTGAGTGCAGAATCACCGATCCGGCCGGCGCGTGAGCCATCAGTACGGTCGAAATCGCTCCCATCCCGGACGAGAACACCAGAGCTTCCTCGGCGCCGTCGAACAGCGTCAAGCGGTCCTCAAGCACCTCGATATTCGGATTATTGAAACGCGAATACATCAGGCCGGGCGATTCCGGATCACCCTCCTGCCGCCTGCCGCCCATGACCCGGAAAAAAGCCGCGCCGTCCTCGGCGCTTTCGAACACGAAGGTGGAGGTGAGGAACACAGGCGCCTTGATCGACCATTCCGAGAGCTTCGGATCATAACCGTAGCTCATCATCTGGGTCTCGGGGCTGAGCTTGCGGCCCGCCACTTCCTGCTTGCGATAGCTGGCCTTTGGCTTGGTCATGGAACATGTCCCTGGCTGCGCCGCGCGGGCGGTTTCCGGGTCCCGTTCTGGGCCCCGGGCTGCGCCCGGTCAACCCGCGCACAAAGCAGGACGGCCCGGCTTTGCAGCCGGGCCGTCCCGTTCAGTTCAGGCGTAGCCTGCGCCTAGCGGAGGTCGATATTGACTTCCGCGCGGCGGTTCAGCGGCTCGCGGACCCCGTCCGGAGTCGGGACCGCGGTGCGGGTCTGACCATACGAGTTGGTCGAGATCGCCGAGGCGGGAACGCCGAGGCGGACCATCTCGTCGCGAACGGAGCGAGCGCGCCGGTCGCCGAGACCCATGTTGTAAGCGGCCGAGCCCGACGTGTCGGTGTGACCGTCGATCTGGACGCTCGCCACGCCGCAGTTACGCGACTGGTTGACCGCCTGGTTGATCACGCCGCGGGCCTGATCGGTGAGGTTCGAACGATCCCACTCGAAGTAGACCACGAACTGCACATCCTCGCACGCCGGAGGCGGCGGTGGAGGCGGAGGCGGAGGCGGAGGCGGAGGCGGCGGAGGCGGCGGAGGCGGAGGCGGAGGCGGAGGCGGCGGCGAAGCAAAGCTGTACCGCAGGCCGACCCAGCCTTCGTGACCGCGCATCGTGTCGACGTCGAAGCGGCCGTAACGGGCGCCGTCGACGCTGACGAAGCGATACTGGGTGTCCAGAGTCCAGCGGTCGCCCAGCGACCAGCCGACACCCGCGATCAGCTCATACAAGTGCGTTTCGCGGTTACCACGATAGGTGTGATAACGCGGATCAGCCGCACCCGTATTGATAATGGGAGTCGTGCCGATGCCCTGGCCCGCGCCATGCGCCGGGTGATACCAGCCGCGCAGCGACCCGTAAGAGCGGGCGTAGCCAATGCCACCGCCCACATAAGGAGTATACCAGCTACCCGTGTTGAAGTCGTAGAACAGGCGGACGGTAGCCGACCAGATGTGGAAGCTGCTGATGCTGTCTTCAAAACCACCGATCGAGCCGGTGTCGTTGTAGCGGTGGTTGAACGCCAGCTCGGTGCGCCAGTTGCTGGCCCAGTCGTAACCAATGGTCACTTCCTGACGCCAGTCACTCTTGCCGGAGATGTCGCCCCGGTATGTGCCGACGCCACCAAAACTGTCCGGTGGAACAGTCTCCGTGCACTGCGCGGTGGTGCCGCCGCAACGCACGCTGGTGTCGCCGGGAGCGCCGTAACCGATGGCGCCGCCGATGTACCAGCCTTCATCCGCCGCGGCGATGGACGGCGCGAGCATGAAGGCCCCGATGGCGGCCGCCGTAAGTAGCCGTTTTTTCATCATTCCCCCTCCGGAGGCGGATGCCTCCATCGCGTTGAGACGCGCCCAGCCCTGTGCCGGACGCAATGATCCCGCCCGGTGAGGGGCGGTTCCACCCAAATCACTACATGAAATTTTCCCGAGGCGCCACCCTAAAGCGGGTGGAATGAACGTGGTTTTTGCCTTCACGCCGAAGAAAGTTCTGACTTGCCCGTTCGCTGACGCCAAAAGCGTTCGTTGTTCGCCCGCACCCCGAAAACCCCTTGCCTGACAATGGATTTCCTTTCTCTAGCCGGCGTCAAACCCACTTCGGGGTCCGACAGGCTTGGGTCAGAGCAGACGCCATGCTGGAAGAGCCCTGGTCGTACCGCGCGTGATCCTCACGTATTTTCGCACTCCGCCTGTGGCGAAAAAATCACGGTTCTGTTCCCCTTTCGACGCAATCAGGAAAAGGCCGGCAGCCCTGTCTGGGCGCGCCCCAGAATCAGAGCGTGCACGTCGTGCGTGCCCTCATAGGTGTTTACGGTCTCGAGATTGATCATGTGGCGAATGACGTGGAATTCGTCGGCGATGCCGTTGCCGCCATGCATGTCGCGCGCCTGGCGGGCGATATCGAGCGCCTTGCCGCAATTGTTGCGCTTCATCAGAGAGATAAGCTCCGGCGCGCCGCGCCCCTCGTCCATCAGCCGGCCGAGACGCAGGGCGCCGTTCAACCCAAGCGCGATCTCGGTCTGCATGTCGGCCAGCTTCTTCTGGATCAGCTGGTTGGCGGCCAGCGGGCGGCCGAACTGTTTGCGGTCCAGCGTATACTGCCGCGCTGCGTGCCAGCAGAACTCGGCCGAGCCCATCGCACCCCAGGAAATACCGTAGCGCGCCTTGTTCAGGCAGCCGAACGGGCCTTTCAGGCCTTTGACATTGGGCAGCAGGTTGTCTTCCGGCACCACGGCGCCGTCGAGGACAATCTCGCCGGTGACCGAGGCGCGCAGGCTCATCTTGCCTTCGATCTTCGGGGTCTCGAAGCCCTTGGTTCCGCGCTCGACGATGAAGCCGCGGATGTCGCCCTCGTCATCCTTGGCCCAGACGACGGCAAGGTCGGCGACCGGGGAATTGGTGATCCACATCTTGTTCCCGGTCAGCGCAAATCCGCCAGCCACCTTGCGGGCGCGGGTCTTCATGCCGCCGGGGTCCGAGCCATGGTCCGGCTCGGTCAGGCCGAAACAACCGATCAGCTCGGCTTTCGCCAGCTTGGGAAGATACTTCTTGCGCTGCTCTTCGGTCCCGTAGGCGAAGATCGGGTGCATGACCAGCGACGACTGGACGCTCATCGCAGATCGGTAGCCGGAATCGATCCGCTCCACCTCGCGAGAGATCAGGCCATAGCAGACATGGTTCATGCCGGCGCAGCCGTATTCCTCCGGCAGGGTCGCGCCTAGAAAACCCATCTCACCATATTCGCGCATGATGGCGGTGTCGAAAACCTCGTTCCGGTTCGCCTCCAGCACGCGCGGCATCAGCTTTTCCTGGCAGAAGGCGTGCGCGGCGTCGCGCACCATCCGCTCCTCCTCGGTCAGAAGATCCGAAAGCTGGAAAGGGTCGGCCCAGTCAAATCCGGGGCGGTGGGCAGCGTCCTTGGCCATGGGGCACCTCGCAAGCGATCTTCGCCGCGCGGCATAGCCGATGGCGGACGCGGCGGCAAATATGTTGCGCTCAGGTCAGTTTCAGCCAGCGGAACAGGGCGTACTGGGCGAAGCCAATAACGGTCAGCAGCGCACTGACCGCGGCGAACGCCCACCATCTGTCAGCGAAGGGAATGCCCTCGACATTCATGCCCAGCATGCTGGCGAACAAACCCAGCGGCAGGAAGATCGCGGCCACAACAGACAGCAGCAATATTCGCCGGTTCATGTCCTCGGCCCGCTTGTCCACGAGTTGTTCGTGAACGATCGAGGCGCGCTCACGCAGCGAATCCAGCTCCTCGGCGACACGGGTGGTGCGATCGGTCGCCTCGCGCAGGCGCGACCGGTCACGCTCCGACAGCCAGGGCAGGTCCTCAATCGCCAGGGTGGACAGCGCATCTCGCTGCGGGGCGATGAACCGGCGCAGCATGATCGCCAGCCGCCGCGCGGCGGCCAGTTCGGCCCGAAACGGGCCGCCCTCAACAGCGTCCACCCTTTCCTCAAGCGAATCGATCCGCTCGCCCAGCACCGTCACCGTCGGCTCCATCCGGTCGGCCAGCCGCAGCGCCAGCTTGGCGGCGAGGTCGCCCGGACTGACCGGGGCGGCGCCACGGTCCATGGCCTGCAGCAGGTCGCCGACCGCCATCAGCGGGCGGCGGTAGACACCGATCACCCGGCCGGCCTCGACCCACAACCGCAGCGAGATCATGTCTTCCGGCTTGGCGCCGGGATTCAGGTTGACACCGCGAAGGATCAGCACGGCGCCCTCGCCATGCACCGTGCAGCGCGGGCGAGTGTCCGCCGCGGTCAGCGCCTCCTGCACGAAACCGTCCAGCCCGGAGGCCTGTTCAAGCCATTTGAGGGACGCCGGCTCGCCGCGGTCGAGATGTATCCAGACGAAAGAAAAGGAATTGTCGCCGGGGGAGCGAGACTGCGCCGCGGCGTCAAGCGGCATCGGTTCGGCGCCGCCGCGTCCGTCAAGCCTGATGGCGAAACTGCGCTTGCCCGCCACGGCCCGCGCCGTCGAATCGCTTGTCATGCCGGCAGTATAACCGCGCACGACCACTATCGAGGGGTTGGTGAGCCCTCCGGGATTCGAACCCGGGACCTACTGATTAAAAGTCAGTTGCTCTACCGGCTGAGCTAAGGGCTCCCAAAGAAGCGCCGGAACCTATGCGGGGCGGGCGCGCGGGTCAATGCGCCGTGCGCCCGCTGGCGCAGGAAGCAAAAGCCGTGAATTCGCCGGAATTGATTGTATGCTCCGCCTCATGTCCGTCACCCGTGTGCTGCTCGCCATACTGATATGCGCCGGAATGACCGCCGCATGCTCGTCGACGCGGCAGCGCGCCGGCGACGCGGCGGATTTCGGGCGCGATGAAACCGTCTCCGCCGTCGAGGACGCCGTCGGCCTGCCCCGTGAACGTCCGGGCGCGATCATGGTCGATGAGGGCGACGTCACCGTGCCAACGCCCTATGGCGGCGACGGCGCGCGGAGGCGCTGCTCCACCGTGGCCCAGGACATCGCCCGGCTCACCATAGTGCTGGGCGAGGACGACGAAGCCCGCCCACGTGACTCGGCAGATGAGGACGAGGATGGAACGCTGTCTCGCGGCGGGCGGGCGGTGGCCGGCGGCGCGCGCGATTTCTATCGCTCCATGATCGTCGGCCTGAACCCGGTGCGCCCAGTGGTGCGGTTCGTCGGCCGCGCCAACGAGATCGAAAGCGCCGCGCGGCGTCAGCGCGAGATGGCGCAGAAACGCAGGGCCTATCTTCGCGGGCTGTACGACGGTTTTGGCTGTCCGCCCAGCTATCTGCGCCGGGCTTTCGACGCCTACGGGCTGACGGACGCCGAATCCTGATCCGCGGCGCCGTCGCGCCAGCGCGCGTGGAACTCCGCCCGGAACGCCTCGAACCGTCCTTCGGCGATGGCGGCGCGCATCCGCGCCATAAGGTGCTGATAATACGCGATGTTGTGCCAGCTCAGCAGCATCGAGCCGAGATATTCACCGCAGCGCACCAGATGATGGATATAGGCTTTCGAATAATCGCGGCTGGCCGGGCAGCCGATTTGCGGCGCCAGCGGCTCCCTGTCCTCTGCGAAGCGGGCGTTCTTCAGATTGACCGGGCCTTCATCCGTCCACGCCTGGCCGTGGCGGCCTGACCGCGTCGGCAGAACGCAATCGAACATGTCGATCCCGCGCGCCACCGATTCCACCAGGTCGACCGGCTTGCCGACACCCATCAGATAGCGCGGCCGCTCCGCCGGCAGGTGCGGAACCACCCCGTCCAGCACCGCGCACATGGTCTCAAACCCCTCGCCCACCGCCAACCCGCCGACGGCGTATCCGTCAAAGCCCATATCGACCAGGCGCTGGGCGGATTCGGCGCGCAGATCGCCATACACCCCGCCCTGGACGATACCGAACAGCGCCTGCGCCTCGCGCACGCCAAATGCAGCCTTGCAGCGCGCCGCCCAACGCAGCGACAGCTCCATGGACTTGCGTGCTGCGTCCCGCGTGCAGGGAAACGGCGTGCACTCATCCAGCTGCATGGAGATATCGGCGCCCAGCAGGTCGGCCTGTATCTCGATGGCCCGTTCCGGCGTCAGCGCGTGTTCCGAGCCGTCGACATGGCTGCGGAAGGTCACGCCTTCCTCGGTCAGCTTGCGCAACCCGGCCAGCGACCAGACCTGGAACCCTCCGGAATCGGTCAGGATCGGCCCATCCCAGCCCATGAAGGCGTGCAGGCCGCCAAGGCGTTTCACACGCTCCGCCCCCGGCCGCAGCATCAGGTGATAGGTGTTGCCGAGGATGATGTCGGCGCCCGCCGCCCGCACCTGGTCCGGATACAGCGCCTTCACGGTCGCCGCCGTGCCCACCGGCATAAAGGCCGGAGTGCGGATCACGCCGCGCGGCGTGGTCAACACGCCGGTGCGCGCACCCCCGTCCGCCGCGGCAATATCGAAGGAAAACACTGTCATTCCTCGGTTTTTTCCTGCTGACCGGCTTTGTCAGATGACCCGCCGCATCAATCGGCCATGCTTGCGCGGTCAGTTACGGGACAGGTTCCGGCTTGTCGAGAGCCGGAGGCTTGGGAACAGGGAGACCCGCCATGAAAAAGCTTATCGCCACCGCCGCGCTGCTCGCGGTCGCAGCCGCGCCCGCCGCCGCCCAGCAACAGGGTCAGGTGATCCGTCTGGGTGATTCCGCCATGACCTGCCAGCAGATCATCGGCGAAGCGGCCGAGGCCTCGGACATTCTCGGCGGCTCGCCGGAAGGCGGGGTGTTCGGCTCGGAACAGGCGGTCAACACCGCCACGGCGCTGGGCCAGCATGCGGCGCTGCACGCCGGCGCGGGGCGCGCCATTCCCGGCATTGGCGCCGTCGGCGGCATGCTGGGCCGCGCCGCCCGCGCCCGCCAGGAGCAGGAAGAGGCGCGCCGCCAAGTGGCCGAGCGCCGCTGGTATTTCCTCAACGGCCTCTATGAAGGCCGCCGCTGTGACGACGTGCTGGCGCAGGAAGCCGCGGCGCAAACCTACCAGCCTGCAGGCGGTTACGATTACGGCGAAGGGGACGAGTAGCGCGCCGGACGAAGGGGAGCCAACTCCCTCCCCGGGGACAGGGCCGCCATAGCGGCGTACCGGGCGCGCGGCGCCGGGGGTTCACGCCCCCGGCGTTCCGGCTTTTTCGATCAGGCAGGCGTCGCCATAGGAATAGAAACGGTATTTGTTTTCAATGGCGTGGACGTAGGCGCGCTTCATCACCGCCAGCCCCGCCAGCGCCGAGACCAGCATGAACAACGTCGAGCGCGGCAGGTGGAAATTGGTCAGCAGCGCGTCCGTGACCCGGAACCGGTAGCCGGGGGTAATAAAAATGTCCGTCTCGCCGGCGCGCGCCTGAACCCGCCCGGCCGCGTCCGCACAGCTTTCCAGCGTGCGCAGGGCCGTGGTGCCGACCGGGATCACCCGCCGGCCTTCGGCCCTGGCGGCGTTGACCGCCTGCGCGGCGGCCTCGCCAAGCTCGAACCATTCGGCGTGCATGCGGTGGTCCGCCGTGTCTTCGCCCTTTACAGGCAGGAAGGTTCCGGCCCCAACATGCAGGGTGACGCGGGCCGTCCGCACGCCGCTTTCCGCCAATGCCGCGAACAGGCGTTCGGTGAAGTGAAGTCCCGCCGTCGGGGCCGCGACGGAGCCTTCACGGTCGGCGAAAACGGTCTGGTAATCGCTTGCGTCGCCAGCGTCCGGCGCACGCCTGCCAGCGATATAGGGCGGCAGCGGCGGCGCGCCGGCGGCCCTGATCGCCGCGTCCAGCGCCGCGCCGGCGCGGTCGAACAACAATAGCGCTTCGCCCCCCTCTTCCTTGCCTTTAACCTGCGCTTCCACCCCCCCAAAAACCACCCTGTCGCCAACCCTCAGCCGCTTCGCCGGTTTGACGAAGGCGCGCCAGGCATCCGGCGCCTCGCGCCGGTGCAGGTTGACGGTGATCTTCGCGTCCCCGCCGCCACCCTCGGCGCGCGCCGGGCGCCGGCCGGTCAGCGCCGCCGGAATGACGCGGGTGTCGTTCAGCACCAGCAGGTCGCCGGGACGCAGAATCGCCGGCAGGTCGAGAACCGCCCGGTCATGCAGCCCGCCCGCCGCGCAGACATGCAGCAGGCGCGCGGAATCGCGCGGCCGCGCCGGGCGCAGGGCGATCAGCTCCTCGGGAAGCTCGAAATCGAAGTCGGAAACGCGCATGGCCAAGGCGTCTAGCCGGGAACCGGCCACTTGCCAAACACGCGCCGCAAGACGGTGTGAGCCATCCTCCCCCTTGACGGGGGAGGTGGCCCGAAGGGCCGGAGGGGGTGGGATACGCGACCGTCTTTGGGTCCCACCCCTCCCCCGGCCCCGGATCAAGCCCGGGGCCGGACCCTCCCCGTCGAGGGGAGGGATGAAAATCAGGCGGCGGCTTCGGCCCCTACGCCACCCGCGCCGAGAGGATTTTGCCGGGGCTGCGCGGCGGTTCGCCCTTGGGCAGGGCGTCGACATGCTCCATGCCGTCCGTCACCTCGCCCCAGACGGTGTATTGCCGGTCCAGATACGGCACCGCGTCGAGGCAGATGAAGAACTGGCAGTCGGCGCTGTCGGGGTCCGACGTGCGGGCCATGGAGCAGGCGCCGCGCACATGCTTCGCCGCATTGAACTCGGCCGGGATCTTATGGCCCGTGCCGCCGGTTCCGTCGCCGCGCGGACAGCCGCCCTGGGCCACGAAGCCGTCGATGACGCGGTGAAAGGCCAGCCCGTCATAAAAGCCCTGCCCGGCCAGTTCCGAGATGCGGGCGACATGTTTCGGCGCCAGGTCGGGGCGCAGGCGGATGCTCACCTCCCCGCTCTCGAGGGCGAGGACCAGCGTCTGTTCGGTCATGTGGGATTACTCCGTAATGCGGGCCGGAACGGGGATTTCGCAGATATCGGGCAGGTTTCCGCCATTGGCGGCGCGGCGCTCGTCCAGATAGGCGGCGAAGGCCGGCGAGCCGGTGTCCATCACCTCGATATTGGTGCGCTCCGCCGCCGGCACGTCGGCGGCGACGCGCATGGCGCGGATCGCGTCCGGGCGGAAACCGGCGTCCTGTCCCATCGTGCCGACGGCGATGGCGTCCACCGCCTCCTGGCCGGCGCGGACGCGGCCCCAGACGGTGTATTCGGCGTTCAGATGGTCGGGGCTGCCGCGGGTGATGTAAAACTGGCTGCCGGCGCTGTCGGGGTTAGAGGTGCGGGCCATGGCCGCGGCGCCGCGGCAGTGCAGCAGCCAGCTCTCCACCCGCCCGTCGGCGGTGATTCCGGCCTGGGCGGCCGGGGCGGTGCCGGCGTGAAAACCGTTCCAGAACCCGGCCATGGCCATGGCCGTATTGCTGCGCGGGTTGCGCGGCCGCTGCTGCAGTTCGCTGATCTCCATGTCCGGCCCGCGGCGGATGCCGAACTCGGCGCGCAGGTTGGGCAGCGTCGTGGAATGACCGGGATTGGCGCGTGACCCGCCGCCCTGGGCCATGAAACCGTCGATGACGCGGTGGAACACCAGCCCGTCGTAGAAGCGCTCGCGCGCCAGCGTCTTCATGCGCTCGACATGGTTCGGCGCGAACTCCGGGGCCAGCTCGATGACGATGCGGCCGTGATCGGTCTCGATATAAAGCGTGTTTTCCGGGTCCAGCGCCCGCCAGCCGTCGTCGGCCAGCGCCGCGCCGGTCAGCGTCAGGGCCGCCAGCCCGGTCGCAATCATGGTCAGTCTCACCCGAACTTCTCCTTCAGCATGGCTTCCACGGCCGGCGGCACGAAAGCTTTCACGTCGCCGCCAAGCCGCGCGATCTCCTTGACCAGGCGCGAGGCGATGGCCTGGTGCCGCGGGTCGGCCATCAGGAACACGGTCTCGATGGCCGGATTGAGGCGCTGGTTCATGCCCACCATCTGGAATTCGTACTCGAAGTCAGACACCGCGCGCAGGCCGCGAATGATGCTCTGGGCGCCGATCTCCTGCGCGAAATGCATCAGCAGGCTGTCGAAGGGCCGCACCTCCACCGGGATCGGATAGCCGCTGCGCGCGATTTCGGCCTGCAGCATCGCCACCCGCTCGTCCAGCGTGAAGGCCGGCGCCTTGTCGATATTGATCGCCACCCCGACCACCAGCCGGTCGACCAGTTTCACGGCGCGGGCGATGATGTCCATGTGCCCGTGGGTGACGGGATCGAACGTGCCGGGATAAAGCGCGATGCGCTCGGGCATGGGGGCTACTCCTGCGCGCCGTCCGGCGCTTCGGCCTCGTCCCCGTCACCCTCGCCCGTCTCGGCGACGCGCACAACCGAAACCACGTTCTCGCCCTCGTTGAGGCGGATCAGGCGCACGCCCTTGGTGGCCCGGCCGGCGATGCGCACGGTATCGACCGGGAAGCGAATCAACTGCCCGCCGTCGGTGACGGCCATCACCGTATCGCCTTCCTCGATCAGGAAGCAGGCCGCCAGCGGCTCGGCGAAGCGCTTGTCCTTGGTCCACACGCCCTGCCCGCCCCGGCTCTGCGGGAAGTACTCATAGGAAATGACGCGCTTGCCCATGCCGGACTCGACGACGTTGAGGAGTATCTGCTCGTGAGCGCGAAGCTCCATGTAGCGGACCTCGGAAAGGGTGATTTCCTCGCCCTCTTCCTCGTCGCCGGCATCGATTTCGGCTTCAGCGGCGTCCAGTTCCTCATCGCCCTCATTGCGCATTTCCGCGCGGCGGCGTTTCAGATAGGCGCGCGTTTCTGCCCGGCTGATCTCGACATGATTGAGGACCGCCATGGAGATGACCTGGTCGCTCCGGCCCAGCTTCACCCCCCGCACGCCGATCGAATTGCGCCCCGCGAACACGCGCACATCGATGACCGGGAAGCGGATCGCCTTGCCGTTGGCGGTGGCCAGCAGCACGTCGTCATTCTCGGTGCACAGGCTGACCCCGACGATGCGGTCGTCGCCCTCCAGCTTCATGGCGATCTTGCCGTTGCGGTTGACCTGCACGAAGTCCGACAGCTTGTTGCGGCGCACGGTGCCGGCCGTGGTGGCGAACACCACGTCCAGCTTGTTCCATTCGCTTTCGTCCTCGGGCAGGGCCATCACCTGGGTGATGGTCTCGCCCTCGCCCAGCGGGAACAGGTTGACCAGCGCCTTGCCGCGCGTGTTCGGCGCCCCCTGCGGCAACCGCCAGGTCTTGGTCTTGTAGACCATGCCGCCGGAGGAGAAGAACAGCAGCGGCGCATGGGTGGAGGCCACGAACAGGGTGGCGACGAAATCCTCTTCCTTCATCGCCATGCCGGCGCGGCCCTTGCCGCCGCGGCGCTGGGCGCGATAGTCCGACAACGGCGTGCGCTTCACATAGCCGCCATGGGTGACGGTGACGACCATCTCCTCGCGCGCGATCAGGTCTTCGTCCTCGATCTCCAGCTCGACATCGAGGATCGCCGTGCGGCGCGGCACGCCGAACTTCTCCTTCACCTCGGCCAGCTCGTTACGGATGATCTCGATCACCCGCGGGCGCGATTTCAGAATGTCCAGCAGGTCGGCGATCTGGCCGGCCAGCCCCTTGGCCTCGTCGCCGATCTCGTCGCGGCCCAGCCCGGTCAGCCGGTTCAGGCGCAGGTCGAGGATCGCCCGGGCCTGCTCCTCGGTCAGGCGCAGGGTGTCATCGGCGGCGATGACCGAGCGCGGGTCGGCGACCAGCGCCACCAGCGGCGCCACGTCGGCGGCCGGCCAGTCGCGGCCCATCAGCGCCTCGCGCGCCGCCGCCGGGTTCGGCGCGGCGCGGATCAGCCGGATCACCTCGTCGATATTGGCCACGGCCAGCGCCAGGCCGACCAGCACATGGGCGCGGTCGCGCGCCTTCATCAGGTCGTGCCGCGCGCGGCGGGCGACCACCTGTTCGCGGAAGCGCAGGAAGACGTCGATATAGCCGCGCAGGCCCATCTGCTGCGGCCGGCCGCCGACCAGGGACAGCATGTTGACGGCGAAGTTCTGTTGCAATGGCGACCAGCGGTAAAGCTGGTTCAGGATCACCTCGGCGTTGGCGTCGCGCTTCAGCTCGATCACCACGCGCATGCCGGAACGGTCGGATTCGTCGCGCAAGTCGGAAATGCCCTCGACGCGCTTGTCCCGCACCAGTTCGGCGATCTTCTCGATCATCGAGGCCTTGTTCACCTGATACGGAATCTCGGTGATGACGATGGCCATGCGGTCCTTGCGGATCTCCTCGACGGTCGATTTGGCCCGCATGATCACAGAGCCGCGCCCGGTCATCAGCGCCGCGCGCGCGCCGGCGCGGCCGACGATTTCCGCCCCGGTGGGGAAATCCGGCGCCGGCACGATCTCCAGCAGGTCGAGGTCGGAGACTTCGGGATTGTCCAGCACCGTCAGGCAGGCGTCGATCACCTCGGCCAGGTTGTGCGGCGGAATGTTTGTGGCCATGCCGACGGCGATGCCGCCGCCGCCATTGACCAGCAGGTTCGGATAGCGCGCCGGCAGCACCACCGGTTCGCGTTCAGAGGCGTCATAGTTTTCCTGATAATCGACCGTGGCCTTGTCGATGTCGGCCAGCAGCGCCTCGGCCGGCTTGTCCATGCGGATTTCGGTGTAGCGCATGGCGGCCGGCGGATCGCCGTCGACCGAGCCGAAATTGCCCTGCCCGTCCAGCAGTTTCAGGCCCATCGAGAAGTCCTGGGCCATGCGCGCCAGCGCGTCATACACCGCCTGGTCGCCGTGCGGGTGGTATTTACCGATCACGTCGCCGACCACGCGGGCCGACTTCCGGTAGGGCTTGTCGTGGGTATAGCCCTGTTCGTGCATCGACCACAGGATGCGCCGGTGCACGGGTTTCAGGCCGTCGCGGGCGTCAGGGATGGCGCGGCTGACGATCACGCTCATCGCGTAATCGAGATAGCTGCGCCGCATCTCCTGCTCGATGGCGACGGGGGCCACGCCCGTCTCGCGTTCCGGACCGTCCGGACCGCCGTTCTCGTCGTCGCGCGCGTCGCTCAAAAGAAGGTTCTCCCGAAGGCGTCTGGCCGATGGCGGATGGCGCGGGGCGCGCTCCGCGAAATGGAAAACGCGCCTGAAAAATTCTCGCGCGCACACGCGCGTGAATCAGGCGGCTGAATGCTGCGTTTCTTCTAGCAAGCGAGGGCGGCGCGGGCAAACGCGCAGGACGGCTGACGAGCCTGCTTATTCACCGAAAACCGCACCCGCCAGCGCCAGCGCCCGCCGGGCGATCTCCACCCGCAGCCGCGTCTGCGCGGCGGGTTCGGGCATGTCGATATTCAGGGCGACAATCCACGCCTCTCCGTCGCGCTCCGCCCAGCCGGCGAACCAGCCAACATCCGGATCGCCGCCGAAGCGCCAGCCGGTCTTGCCGCGCAGGGTCCAGCCCTCGCCCTCCTCCACCACCATCATGGCGATGACCGTTTCCATCACCTCTGCATCGAAGGGCAGATCGCGGGCGTGAAGCCGGGCGAGGAATCCGGCCTGTTCACGGGCGGAAATTTCCAGCGGGCCTTCCAGCCAGAAACGGTCGATGTCATCCTCGCCGCCGGCGCCGCCGTTTCCGTAATCCAGCCGCGCCATCCATTCCGCCATGCGGTCATGGCCCACGCGCCGCGCCCATTCCTGATAGGCCCATACGGTGGAGCGCGCGAAGGCCTGGCGCAGGGTCTGGTCCTGGTTCCAGATCTCAAAGCGGCGGGGCTCGCCGTCCCAGACCAGCATTTCGGCGTCCGGGTCCGCCGCCACGCCGGTCTGCAGAATGATCAGGCTGTTGGGAATCTTGAAGGTCGAGGCCGGGATGAAGCGTTCATCCAGGCGCGCGCCGCCGCCGGTCCATTCGCGCCCGTCAGAGACGCGGTGCACGATCACGGCGCCGGTTACGCCGGCGTCGCGCAACAGCGCGTCAAGCTCCTGCGCATGGGCGGCGGACATCAGGGACAGACCGGAAATAACGGCGGCAAAGACGAGGCGCATGGATGAAAACTCCCCGTTCGGCCCCCGCCCCCGCCGCGTCATCAACCGGGTGAAAACGGCGAAACTCCGGCGGCGCCTAGAACGGAATCTCGTCGTCCATGTCGTCGTTGCGGAAATCCTCTTTCTGGCCCGACACGCGTTCGCGCCCGCCAGAGCGGTCCTCGGCGCTGTCATAGCCGCCGCCCTCGCCGCCGCCGCGGCCGTCGAGCATCTGCAATTCGCCGCGAAAGCGCTGCAGCACGACCTCGGTGGTGTATTTGTCCTGGCCGGACTGATCCTGCCATTTGCGGGTCTGCAACTGACCCTCGATATACACCTTGGCGCCCTTTTTCAGATAGTTCTCACACACCTTCACCAGGTTCTCGTTGAAGATCACCACATTGTGCCATTCGGTGCGTTCGCGCCGTTCGCCGCTGCCCTTGTCGCGCCATTGTTCGGACGTGGCGATGCGCAGATTGCACACCGGATCGCCGCTGTTCAGCTTTCGGATTTCCGGGTCTCGCCCCAGATTGCCGATCAAAATCACCTTGTTGACGCTGCCCGCCATGGCCCCATCGCCTCCCAGTCGCTATCTATCGTTCCAACACTGGACGGACGGCATTTTGTTCACATAATGTTCCGACCGTCAAATCGCCCGTTTCGAGTCGCGGGGCAGTTAGAGCGCAGCCCCGTAACGGAGTCCATGCCCGCATGTCCGATCCGCTGAAGTTCATCCGCGTGCGCGGCGCGCGCGAACACAATCTGAAAGACGTTTCGGTCGATCTGCCGCGCGACAGCCTGATCGTGTTCACGGGCCTGTCCGGCTCGGGCAAGTCGTCGCTGGCGTTCGACACCATCTACGCCGAGGGCCAGCGCCGCTATGTCGAAAGCCTGTCGGCCTACGCCCGCCAGTTCCTGGAGCTGATGGCGAAGCCGGACGTGGATTCCATCGAGGGATTGTCGCCCGCCATCTCCATCGAACAGAAAACCACCTCCAAGAACCCGCGCTCCACCGTCGCCACGGTGACCGAGATCTATGACTATATGCGCCTGCTGTGGGCGCGCGTCGGCGTGCCCTACTCTCCCGCCACCGGCCTGCCGATCGAAAGCCAGACCGTCAGCCAGATGGTCGACCGGCTGATGGAGCTGCCGGAGGGGACGCGGCTCTACCTGCTGGCCCCGGTGGTGCGCGGCCGCAAGGGCGAATACCGCAAGGACTTCGCCGCCTGGCTGAAGGCCGGCTTCCAGCGCGTGAAGGTGAACGGCGAGTTCCACCCGCTGGAGGACGCGCCGGAGCTGGACAAGAAGTTCAAGCACGACATCGACGTGGTGGTGGACCGGGTGGTGATCCGCGGCGGCATGGCCCAGCGGCTGGCGGAATCGCTGGAGACGGCGCTGAAACTGGCCGACGGCCTGGCGGTGGCCGAATTCGCCGACGCCGTGATCCCCGGCGCCGCCCCGCCTCCGGCCCTCTCCGGAGGAGCGGAGGAAACGGCCGGCGTGCGCGAGGCCTCGGCCGCCTATCTTTCGCGCTCCGCCGCCGGGGGCGAGGCCGGGCGGGGCGCGGACGGGTTCCAGAAGGGCGGCCGCATCACCTTTTCGGAAAAATTCGCCTGTCCCGTCTCCGGCTTCACCATCGCCGAGATCGAGCCGCGGCTGTTCTCGTTCAACAATCCGCACGGCGCCTGCCCGGCCTGCGACGGGCTGGGCCAGAGCCTGAAATTCGACGAAGGCCTGATCGTTCCCGAACACGGCAGGAGCCTGACCGACGGCGCCGTGGCGCCGTGGAACCGCGCCACCTCGCGGCTCTACCAGCAGACGCTGCAGGCGCTGGCCGATCATTTCGGCGCCTCGATGTTCGAGGCCTGGCGCGACCTGCCCGAAGAATTCCGGCAAAAGGTTCTCTACGGGACCGACGAGCCGGTGCGCTTCATCTATGAAGACGGGGCGCGCAAGTTCGAGACGAAGAAAAGCTTCGAGGGCGTGATCCCGAATCTGGAGCGCCGCTGGCGCGAGACCGATTCAAGCTGGGTGCGCGACGACCTGTCCCGCTTCCAGTCCGCCCAGCCCTGCGAGACCTGCGGCGGCCGGCGGCTGAAGCCCGAGGCGCTGGCGGTGAAGATCGCCGGGCGCGACATTTCCGAGGCCAGCGAGCTGTCGATCAAGGCCGCCAATGACTGGTTCGCGGAGATCGAGACAGGCTTCACCCCCAAACAGCGCGCCATCGCCGAACGCATCCTGAAAGAGATCCGCGAGCGGCTGAAATTCCTCGCCGATGTCGGGCTGGAATACCTCACCCTCAACCGCGCATCGGGCACGCTGTCGGGCGGCGAGAGCCAGCGCATTCGGCTGGCCAGCCAGATCGGATCGGGCCTGACCGGCGTTCTCTATGTGCTGGACGAGCCGTCCATCGGCCTGCACCAGCGCGACAATTCCCGCCTTCTGGACAGCCTGCGCGGCCTGCGCGATCTCGGCAACACCGTCATCGTCGTCGAGCATGACGAGGAAGCCATCGAGACCGCCGACTATGTGGTCGATCTCGGCCCCGCCGCCGGCGTGCATGGCGGACGCGTGGTGGCCGAAGGCCCGCCGGAGAAGATCAAGGCTTCCGCCGACAGCCTGACCGGCCAGTATCTGTCCGGCCGGCGGATGATCGCCCTGCCCCCGGCCCGCCGCGCGCAGAAGCCCGGCCGTTCGGTGATCGTGCGCGGCGCGCGCGGCAATAATCTGAAGGGCGTCGACGCGGATTTCCCGCTCGGTCTGTTCGTCTGCGTCACCGGCGTGTCCGGCGGCGGCAAGTCGACCCTGACCATCGAAACGCTCTACAAGGCCGCGGCGCGGCGCCTGAACGGCGCCCAGACCCTGCCCGCCGCCCATGACGCGGTGGAGGGGCTGGAGCATCTCGACAAGATCATCGACATCGACCAGAGCCCCATCGGCCGCACGCCGCGGTCCAACCCCGCCACCTATACCGGCGCCTTCACCCCGATCCGCGACTGGTTCGCCGGCCTGCCCGAAAGCCAGGCGCGCGGCTATCGCCCCGGCCGCTTCAGCTTCAACGTGAAGGGCGGGCGCTGCGAGGCCTGCCAGGGCGACGGCGTGGTGAAGATCGAGATGCACTTCCTGCCCGACGTCTACGTCCCCTGCGACGTCTGCCACGGCAAGCGCTTCAACCGCGAGACGCTGGAGGTGACCTTCAAGGGCAAGTCGATCGCCGACGTGCTGGCGATGACAGTCGAGGAAGGGGCGCAGTTCTTCAAGGCCGTGCCGTCGATCCGCGACAAGCTGACGACGCTGGAGCGCGTCGGCCTCGGCTATATCCAGATCGGCCAGCCGGCGACCCAGCTTTCCGGCGGCGAGGCCCAGCGCGTGAAACTGTCCAAGGAGCTGTCGAAACGCGCCACGGGCAAGACGCTCTACATCCTCGACGAGCCGACCACCGGCCTGCATTTCGCCGATGTCGAAAAACTGCTGGAGGTGCTGCACGAGCTGACCGGACAAGGCAACACCGTGGTGGTGATCGAGCACAATCTCGACGTCATCAAGACCGCCGACTGGATCATCGACCTCGGCCCGGAAGGCGGAGACGGCGGCGGCGAGATCGTGGCCGCCGGAACGCCCGAGGACGTGGCGAAAAACGCAAAAAGCTGGACCGGCCGCTATCTCAAGCCGGTTCTGGAGCGTGACCGGGCCCGCGCCCAGACGCGGAAGAAGGCGGGTTAACGGGCTCCGCGTCCGCCCCTTCGCTTTCGGCGGCATGGATCGCCAGCGCCGCCTCCGCCGCGATGCCGCGCAGCATGCCGAATATCAGCACCACAAACGCCAGCGTAAAAGCCATGCTCACCCATAACGGCGGCGGTCCAGCGGGTAGCTCTGCCGTTACTGCGACGAATTGAGCAGCCCACATGAGAAGCAAGGGCGGATAACACGCGAGGGCAAGCTTAAAACGGAATGGGCGAGTTGCTCGCCACAGATCAAATCCGGGCATGCGTTGTTGGATCAGGGTCGATGGTCCCGCAGCAATGAACCGACCCAGCCCGTAAGCATATGCGACACTCACCACGGTTGCCAGGAACGGGGCGAAACCATGTCCCAATAGATCCTGGACGCCTGTCGGGATAAGCAACAGCCCAAGGACAAAAAACACAGGAACCGCGAACAGCACTCCTGCGCCATGCCCGATAAATAACATTACATAAGCGCCCAGAAACCGTCTCTCGGAGCGCCCCACGCGATAGGCAACGCCCCTTGGAACATCCTGCCCAGTCAAAGCTTTCTGCCAAGCAGCATCACTAAGCCATAGCCATGTGAAAAATGCGGCGACCAGCGCCAAAGAGACAATTGTTTCTGCGGCGCTGTCCTGCCCCGTGCTGATAAGCATCCAGGCTTGGCCGAACCCGAGGATCAAAATGATCGCCAGGGCGTCGCAAATCATTAGCCGCATCGCTTCCCCGGGGCGTCGTAACCACAGCCGGAAAAAGCGCATGAGCGCGCCTGAAACCGTAAAACGTTCGGGGACGTCAAAAGGTTCTGGCATGAACCCAGCTTAGGCGTTGCACCGATGGCGCCGCAACTTCTCCGTGGTGTTTTGGCCTTCCCAGGCTAGTTGGGATGGCTCGCCCGCTTTTGGAACGACAATTCCCAATCACGCGTTCTCTGGCGCGAAGGGCTGGGGCGGCGGCGCGGTCAGCGCCGCGAAGCCGGCGGTCTTGACGGCGACATAGGCGACCGGACCCAGCAGCAGGGCGCGCGACACCACCTCGAACACCGCCAGCGCCATGGCGTGGCCGATGGCCGCCGGATCGGCGAAATTGACCGGGGCGGCGGCGAGGCTGAAAGCCTCCGCAAAGGCCGGGAAATCCTCAAAGCGGCCGGCGCGCAGGGCGCCAAACACCTCGATGATACGCGCCGCGTCCACCGCCAGGGCCGCCGCCAGCAACACGATGAACAACACCAGGTAGGCCGCGACCATGCCCCAGCCGACGCGGCGCGTGGCGCCCCACGCCTCGAAAAAGCGGAACTTGCGATCCCGGATGGTCAGCGCTGAGGCCGGCGACAGGCGCGCATAGAAATACAAGCCAGCGAGCAGCATGACGCCATAGACCACGAACATTGCGATCATCATCGCCGCTGGCGCGCCGTCCCCGGAGATCATCATCAGCGGGATCACGGCCGCCATCGCCAGCATCATCAGACCGAACGCGGCGACAAAGAACAACGCGAAGAACACCAGCCAGACCAGCGCCAGCCGGCCTTCGTCCGTCCACAGGCGGAACGGCAGGCCCGCCGCCGTCTCGCCGCGCGTCATCAGCCGCAGCACCGCCCCGGCCAGAACCAGTTCGAACAGGATGATGGCCAGGAAAAACAGCCCCCCTGCGGCGAAAATCTCCGCCGGTTCCGGCATCGGGGTCTTGCCGGTCGCTTCGGCGGCTTCTCCGGCCAGGCGAATGGCGTTGGTCTCGCCCAGCCATGCGGCCAGCAGCACCGCGCCCGACGCCAGCCCCACGACCCACAATGTCGAGACCGGCCGCCGGAACAGTACGACCAGGAAATAGAACGCCGCGGCGATGATGTTGAATCCTGGCCGTTCCGCCATCGCCGCCCCTCCCCCTTATTCTCCGGCCAGCCCCTGCCCCGCTTCGTCGATGGCGATGGCGGCCTTCGACGCCACCCCGCGCATCAGCGCCGCCGATATGATGGCGCCGGCCTGCTGAAACAGGAAGGGCAGAACCAGCGCCGCCCAGCCGGCCTCGGCGAAACGGGCCTGCAGGTTCGCGCCGCCGCCGGTCATCATCGACAGGCTCATGGCGAGCATGCCCAGCACCAGGCTGGCCAGCACGGCGAGGAAGAAACCCCCGAACAGCGGCCAGAACAGGCCCCTGGTTCCTTTCCACGCCTCGGCGACGCGAAAGGCGCGCAGCCGCAGTGACAGCGCCATCGCCGGCGACAGCCGCACCGACAGCCAGATCAGGCCGGCCAGCATCACCGCCCCGGCCAGGGTGGCCAGGAACCCTCCGGCCAGAGACGCCGGCAGCACCAGCACCAGCGTCATCCCGATATAAGCCGCGCACAGCACGCCGAACACCGCCAGCGCCGACAGGGCCAGCGCCACCTCGTCCGGTCCGAAACGGAAGGGCAGCAGCCCGCCAGTCTCGCCGCGCGTGAACAGGCGCAGCCAGGCCGCCTCGATGAACAGCCGCATGATAATGCCGATCACGAACACCGGCCAGGCCGCGGCGATGAAAGCGCCGGCGGCGGCGGTCACGGCCTCGGCGGCGGGCTCATCGACCGACACCGCCCCCGTAAAGGCGGCGTAGGCCGCCCCCGCCATGGCGTAGAACATCACCGTCAGCGCGAAAGCGGCGAGGCTGTCGATCACGGCGAGACGCACGAAAGCGCCCGTCCGCGCCCGGAACACCGTCCAGGCGAACGCAAGGCCGTCGATAGAAGTGAAATTCACGCGCATGCCGCCGATCCGCCGCTGACTGGCCGGCGCGGCGGCGCCCCGGACGAGCGCTGCCGGCCAGTTTCCAAGTCCGCAACCTATTCGGTTTGGGGCGTTTCGCCACCCTCCGCCGGCGCCGCGGCCTCTCCCGCCCGGTGGCGGCGGGCGACATAGGCGCCGACGCCATGCCACATGCCTTCATAGAAGATCTGCAGGAACAGGCTGACGACCGCGCCGATGACCACCATCGTCACCGTCGCGGGGTTGCGCAGCACGTCCATAAGCATGTCGAACAGCACCTGCGGGTCGGCGGGCCCCTGCTCCATCGCCGCCAACTGGCCGATCACCGGCAACAGCGCGCCGAGGAAGATCAGCTGCACCACCGTGCCCAGCGCCATGGCGAGAACGAAAATGATCAGCGCGACGACGATATAGGTGAGCAGCACCCACCAGAACACGCCCTTCACCGCCCCCGCGGCGCCGATGAAGCGGAAACCGCGGTCATAGATGGTCAGCGCGGGCGCCGCCGACAGTTTCACGGCGATGAACACCCAGACGCACAGCGCCGCGATGATGAACAGCCCGGTCAGAAGTCCGCCGATCATGCCGGCCGCCAGCCCCGGAGACTCGCCTGTCGCCGCGAGCCCCACGCCCATTGCGCCGGCCAGTACGAAGAACAGGATCGCGAACAGGATATAGCCGGCCATCAGAAGTACGACATAGAGCAGGTTCACGCCCAGCAGGCGGAACTCGTCGGCCCCGAAACGGAACGGAATCAGCGGCGCGACCGTCTCGCGCACCAGCAGCCGCATCCAGGCGCCCTGCGCCATCAACGCGACGGCCGTTCCAAACAGCGCCAGCACCGGCGCCCACAGCATGATCGGCGCAAACAGCGTCAGCACCTCTCCGGGGTCCATCTCCTGCCGGGTCATGGCCGTGCTGATCAATTGCATGTAGGGGCCGCCGATCAGCATAAAGGCGGCCGCCGCCACCGCGGCGTAAAGCAGCACTTGCCATAGCGCGACCCACAGGACGGCTACGGGCTTGCGCCCGAAGACGATGAAGAAGTGAAACGCGGCCTGTGGAAAATCAAAGGGCTTGTCGGGGCTTGCGGCGGTCATGGCGTCCCTCCCTGTCCGGTTGTGGGCTCTATCTTTTCAGAATGCGCGCTTCAGGCCTACCCGTCACCGGGGATTGTCGCCGTCGGCTTCCCCCGGATCCAGCAGCCGGGCCGCATGGGCGTAGAGGCCCGTGAATAAAGGAATGCTCACCGCGACGCCGAACACCCCGCTGGCCAGCGCGGCCAGCGCCGCCGTTCCAGGGTCCGGCGCCGGCGCGGCGTCCGGAACGATCAGCCCCCCGGCGCCGAACGCGAAGATCAGCCCGAAACTGATGGCGTACACAGGCAGGGACAGGATCAGTAACGCCGCGGTCAGCCGCAGGCCGTTTCCCCGGCTCCACGCCCAGGCCTGCAGCACCAGCACCTTGCGGCGCAGCGCCGTGGCGGCGTAGGCGAGGCTGATGCGGGCGATGAACCAGAACATCAACAGACATAGCGGAACTGCGATCGCCGCCACGGCCAGCCATTCGCCGCCGCCCAGCAAGGCGAACGCCGTTTCAGGATTGTCCTGAACTTCCGGGCCGGCCCCTTCGCGCGCCAGCGCCGCCATGGTCAGACCCACGAACACCGCCGTGAACAATATGGCGACCGGCGCGACCACCAGCATCGTCAGCGCCGCCACCAGCAGCGTCGCGCCGGCCATGCGCCATTCGTCGCGCCCCAGCGCCAGGCCCAGAAACGGGCCGCGCTCGCCATGCAGCGCCATGCGGTAGACGGCGGCGTTGAGACACACGCTGATGGCGAGCATTACCGGGAACGCCAGCCAATAGCCGGCGGCCGCCGTCGTTTCGCCCGCCAGCATCTGCGCCTGAAAGCCGTACGTCGCCGCCATCGCCGCCACATAGGGCAGCCCGGCGATCAGGCAGAACAACCAGCGTTCGCGCCAGAAACCGAAGGCGGCGGCGAGCGCGGCGGGGATGGACAGGCGTGTCGAAGGCGCTGCGGAATCCGGCATCAGTCTCTCACTCTCCGTGGCGGCCGTGCAATCGACCCGTAGGATGGCCCCCCGCCAGCAACCCCATCTTGAATCATGAAGAAAAAACAGGTCGTCATGCCTTCACGGCGGGCAGGTCGGCCATCGATGCGCATGGGTTCGTATCGCCATGTCGACATCGCGCGGCGGACACTGTTGTCAAACAGGCCGGCAGGAATGGAGCCGAGAATCTCGATATCGTCCACCCGGCCGGACTCGGTGACCGCAAAGCGGACCGCAAGCACGCCTTCGACCCCATTCCTCGCGGCCTCAAACGGGTACTCCGGTTCGGAACGCCGAAGCGGCCGCGCGTCATCCTCCGCTTCCGGAGGGGGCGGCTGATGAAAAGAATATGCAATGTCATCCGTGAGGGACGACGTCCCTGCCAGTCGCAGCTCCACCTCGGCCCGATCAGTATCAGTGAGACGCTGGCTGACGAAGTCCGTCCATAGCGTCATGAGATCGGCGTTGCGCTCTCCTTGTGGGCCAAGTGAAACGTAAACCCTTCGCGCAATGACGAAATCGATGGCGGATTGCACCCTGTTCCCGTCGCCATATGCATGCAAACCAGCCAGATACACGGCGTTAGCGTAGGTCGCCGTCGCTCCTGCCCCTCCCCGAGCCAGCATTTCGGCCGCCTGGCGCGCCATAGGGCCAGCATCTCTGAACCGGCCGTTTTCGGCGTGATGGTATGCGGCCAGATACAGCACGTCCCCCGCCACGCGGTCGCTGACCTGGCCCGCTGGTGCGCCTTGCAGAATTTGCAGCGCCCGTTCGTTCTCGCGCTGGGCTGCGCGAACGTCGCCCGTGGCCAGTGCGCTCATGGCGACCCTCCAGCGCCGCCAGACGCGCTCGTCGGCCGGCTCATTCAGCGTATCGGCGATATCTGCGGCGCGCGTGAACGCGGCGCGGGCGTCGGTTTCACGACCCATGTTCAGCGCAAGATTGGCGAAATTCACCGCCAGCACGCCGATGGCGGCGGCGTCAATGTTTTCAGCTTCGGCGGCGCGCCACGCCTGCTCGGCCGCCGTCATCGCCGCCTCGCCGTTATTCGCCGCCAGCGCCTGCTCGTAGGCGACATAGGCGCGCGCGACGCTCTGCGGCAGCGCTTCATCCTGTCCTGCAACAGCCTTGGCGCTCACCAGCGCCAGCGTCAGCACGATCACAAGGACTCTCATGGCCTCTTCCCCGGAAGAATTGCAGCCGGAGGTATTCTTCCGCCGCCACGCTCTCCGCCGCAATGGGGAAAATTCGCCGCCTCAGCGCCGGTATGGCTGCGCGGAACTGTAGAAGATCACGGTCCGCACGTTGCGGCGCTCATGATTGCGGTCCGCGCCGACCCCCGGCGCGAAGGTCATACGCCCAATCTCCCGGCGCGCCTGCCCGCGTGAGACGCCCGGCGGCAGCTCGGCCAGAATTCTGACCTGCGCCGCGCCGCCAGAGGCCCGCACGTCGATCAGGGCGGCGACCATGCCGTCGGCCGCGTCCGGCGGCGGTCTGGGCTCGCCGAAGCTGCGGCCTTCGCCGCGCGGGCGCGGACGGTTTTCCCGGCCATCGGCGGCCCGGCGCCGCAACAACTCCACATACCCCGCATAGCCGAAGCGCGAACCGGCGATGCGCGCGTCCACCCGCGCCCGCTGGGGCGCATGCATGCCCTCGCGCACCCGCAACTGCCAGTCCCAGGCGCGCAGGGCCTGTTCACCCGCCTCATCACTGTCCGAACGCGCGAACACGCTGGCGGCGATGTGGAACAGATAGGCGGCGTGCTCCGGGTCGCGCCCGCGGGCGGCGGTATGCAGACCAGCCAGATGCGCGGCGGCGGCGAAAGACATGTCATGCTCCGCCCCCGCCGCCTCGAAGGCGCGCATCGCCGCATCCAGCAACGGGCCGATCTCGTCCACGCGCCCGGCCTCGGCGCCGATGCGGGCGGCCAGGAAGTGCACGTCGCCATACACACCTTGCGGCAGGCTTCCCTCCGCCGTCTGCGCAGCGGCCAGCGCCGCGTCGATATTGCGCCGGGCGGCGGCGCGGTCACCGCTTTCGAAGGCCATCGCCGCGGCCTCATAGTCGCGGCGGATCTCCGCCTCCTGCGATTGCGCGCCGGCGGGCGGCGCCGCGAGCAGCAGGGTGATCGCGGCGATAACGAATGCCCGCAACGGCACGATCATCACCGTGGCGGATCCAGTTGGAAGTCAAAATAGGTCACGACACCTTCGCGCCGCACCGGAACCCCGTTCTCGATCCGGGGTTCGTAACGCCAGCGCGCTATCGCCCGTTCGCACACCTCCTCGAACAATCCGGCCGGAGCGGCGGCGGCTATACGAATGTTGTCCGTTCTTCCAGTTTCGGTGACGTCGAATACTGCGAGGACCACGCCTTCTATCCCGGCCATCGCCGCGCGCTGGGGATATTCCGGGCTCCGGCGTTGAACCGGACGCGCCTCGCGATTGTTTTCGTCCTCCACAAGCGGCTCGCGCTGCTCAGCCGCCTCGCGCACCTCATCGGGAAGAGTGAGCTGTATGGATTCATAGTCGGCGGCGGCATAAGGCGAAGCGGCGATGCGCGCCGCCAGCGCCGCGCGCTCCCCCGTGCTCATCCGCTCACGCAACATGCGAATCCAGAACAAGCACGTCAGGGCGTCCGCATGCGCCATTTCGCTCTGAGCGAAACGGTTTGCGGCGACATGGAAGTCATACCCCGCCTGCACATTGTCCCGCGCGAAGACCGAGGCGACGCCCGCCATATAACTGGCGCTGGCGAAGATCGGTTCGTTCTGGCGGCCGGCGCGTTCGATCATCTCCACGGCCCTGCGGGTTGAATCCCGCATCCTTCTGATCTGCCCGGCCTCTCTTTGCAGCCGCACCGCCATGAACAGGATGTCGCTGGCGAGGTGATCGTCGATCGCGGCCGGGTTGCGCTCCAGAAGCTGCATGGCCAGGTCGTTGTCGGTGCGCGCCGCGCGCCCGTCGCCCTGCGCCAGCGCCGCGGCCCCCGCCATCCAGCGCCGCCAGGCGCGCTCCGCCGGCGGCTCCGGAATCGCGTCGGCGATGGCGGCGGCGCGCAGGAAAGCCGGGCGGGCGTCCGCCGACCGGCCCATGTTGAAGGCGAGATCGCCGTAATTGGCCGCCAGCACGCCGATCAGCGCGCGGTCGATCCGCGCCGTCTCGGCCTCCCGCCAGGCGGTCGACGCCGCGGCCAGCGCCGCCGGCCAGTCACCCGTCTCCATCGCCGCCTGATAGGCCACATACGGTTCGGCGACGCTGTCCGGCAGATCGTCGGCGGCGGCGGGCGCCAGCGCCAGCGCCAGCCACAAGGTTGACGAAACGGCGAAGGCCAGGAGTTTCATGCCGGTTCCCCTCTCTCCATTGATCAGTTCTCTGGTGCGCGCAGCCTGAAGTGAAAGCTCGGCATTTTTGTCTGAAATCCCAGTCAAGGCAAATCCACGCGCGGGTTTCGCCCGGTCAAGGCGCCGCGAGCGCCCCGGAGGAGCAGTATCCGTGTATGAACTGCGCGTGCGCAGGCATCGATTCCGCCGCCTCGCGGATCATGCGTTTGGCCAATCCCAAGTGTTCGCGGATGCGGTCCAGCGAAACCATGTCAGCCAGCGGGTCATACATTTCCGGCATGACGTTCTGGCCCAACAGGACCGCTTGCCAGCTGGTGGGGGCGAACAATTCGCCCTCGGCCTGCACCATGCGGCCGCGGCTGCGGAACAGCTCCATGCGGTGGCGCAACGTGTCCGGGATGTTCATTTCGCGGCATTCGCGCCACAGCGGCGCATCGTCGCGTTCGTTGGCGTGGTAGTGCAGGATGATGAAGTCGCGGATGCGTTCGAACTCCTGGATCGCGCCGCGATTGTATTCCTCGATGTCGGCCGGGTTGAACTCCCGCGCCGGAAGCAGCGTCATCAGCCGCGCGATGCCGCTCTGGATCAAATGGATGGATGTGGACTCCAGCGGCTCCATGAAGCCCGAGGCCAGCCCCAGCGCCACGCAGTTGCGGTTCCAGAACTTTTTCCGCCGTCCGGTGACGAAACGCAGGAAATTCGGCTCCGCCAGGCGCTCGCCGTCCAGATTGGCGAACAGTTTCGCCGCCGCCTCGTCGTCGCTGATGTGGCGGCTGCAATAGACATAGCCGTTGCCGATGCGGTGCTGCAGCGGGATGCGCCATTGCCAACCGGCCTCGCGCGCGGTGGAGACCGTATAGGGCGTCAGCGCGCCCGCGCTCTTGCATGGAACCGCCACCGCCCGGTCGCAGGGCAGCCAGTGCGTCCAGTCCTCGTACCCGGTCTTCAGCGCCTGCTCGATCAGCAGGCCGCGAAAGCCGGAGCAATCGATGAAAATATCCGCTTCCATCCGCCGCCCGTCATCCAGCGTCACCGCCTCGATGAAGCCGTCTTCACCACGCAAGGCGACGTCCGTCACCTTGCCCTCGACGCGCTCCACGCCCCGCGCCTCGGCGTAGCGGCGCAGATAGCGCGCATATAACGAGGCGTCGAAATGGAACGCGTAGGCCAGGTGGGACAGCGGCGATTTCGGATCGCCGGACGGGTGTTTGAACCGGCCGAGCTTTCCGGCCACGGCGGCGATGAAATAATCCTCGAACGGGGTGTCGTCGCCTTGCGCGCGCAGCCGCAGCCAGCACTGGTGGAAGGGCGCCATGTCCAGGCCCGTCGGCGGCAGGCCGAAGGGATGGATGTAGAAATGCCCAAGCCGCGTCCAGTCGCGAAAGCCGATGCCCAGCTTGTAGGTGCCTTGCGTCTCGCGCATGAACTCGGCCTCGTCGAGGCCGAGGAAACGGTTGTAGATGTGCAGCATCGGGATCGTCGCCTCGCCGACGCCGACCGTTCCGATCTGTTCGGATTCCACCAGCCGTATCTTGTAGGGCTGCCCCTGCAGCAGGCGCGACAACGCCGCCGCCGCCATCCACCCCGCAGTGCCGCCGCCGATGATGGCGATGCTGTCTATCGGCTTGTTGTCCACGCTCTCATCCCCCTGCGCCTTGGGCGCTCAGTCCTGACCAAAACCGGCCATGCTTGAAAATACGTAGGCGCCCACACGCGCGCCCCGGCCGCGGCTCTCGAATTCAGATATGACGAAACCGTCCCATTCGGTCATTTCGACCGGGGCGCCGTCCAGCCGGCACTGCGGCCTGAACACCAGCCCGACCAGGTTGCGCTCGGAAGCCGTACGATATTCGATTCTGCTCGGCCGCCCTGCGGATTCGGCCTCATCCAGCCGCGCCCGCCCGCCTTCAGGCATCACCCGGAACCGTAGCCTGACCAGGCCTGACCAGTGACCTCGTTCCAGAGCTCTTGGCGGATATAATGGCGGCCCCCATTCCAGGACCTGCGGACGGCGAAACAGATACGCGCACCAAGCCTGCTCGGCGGATCCTGAGAAGTAAGAGCGGCCGCTGCCCCTGTCCTGATAACCACGCCAAAGGATCAGCGACACGCGCTCTAAAAGCGCGTCGTAAAGGCCTGCAGCCTCGGCTTCCCCGACCCCGTCCATGGCGCCCACAATCGCCGACGCCTCACGCACAACGGCCAAGGCTTCCTGCCAGTCTTCTTCAGCGATGGCGTGCTCCAGCAAACCAACCTGCGCGTTGACATAGTCACGGGCGCCGGAAGAGCCCCTCGACAGCGCCGCATCGGCCATGCCCCTCAAGGAGTCGTTATCGGGACTGGCTGGCGTTGGCGATACACGCACGCCAAGACTGGGGGCATCCACCTGGCCCGCCCGCAGCAGGTCGGCATGACGTGCGTTTCCGGCGTCGAACAGGCGCGCCAGAAGTAACCGTCGCGCTGGAATCAGGGTCACGTAATCCAGCGACAGCCGCGCGGCTGTCACAGCGCGCTCCAGCAACGCCTGTTCGTCTCCCCCCGCGCCTTGCCAGCGTGCGATTTCTGCAGCCACCAGGGCGACCTCAGCCACGTCACGCCAATCGCCAGCCTGTTCGGCGGCGGCGACAGCATTGACGCCAAGCGTCAGCATGATCGTGTCGGAAAGCCCGGCTGCCTGCGCGGCGGCGAAGGCCTGAAGCGCTGCGGCGCGCGCGGCGGCCGCATCCTGAGCCGCCACCGCCTGCTCATAGGCCAGATAGGGCCCGGCCACAGCCGGGGGTATCACCTCGTCCTGCGTCGCGGCGACGGCGGCATGGCAGACAGTCACACCTGCCGCCATAAACATGCGTATCACCCAGCCCAAATTCATGGCGGCGATCCTGCCCCGAAATCCCGCCGCAGCAAACCCTGCTTGGGCGCGGCGGCGCGGGGCGCTATGTAGGCGCGATGAAACCTGTCCACATCATCGGCGGCGGTCTCGCCGGGTCCGAGGCCGCCTGGCAGATCGCCCGGGCCGGCGTGCCCGTGGTGCTGCACGAGATGCGCCCGGCGCGCGGCACCGAGGCGCACAAGACGGACGGGCTGGCCGAGCTGGTCTGCTCCAACTCCTTCCGTTCCGACGATGCGGCGAACAACGCCGTCGGCCTGCTGCATGAAGAGATGCGGCGGCTGGACGGGCTGATCATCGCCATGGGCGGCCAGCACCGCCTGCCCGCGGGGGGCGCGCTGGCCGTGGACCGCGACGGCTTTTCGGCGGCGGTGACGCAGGCGCTGCAAAGCCATCCGCTGGTCGAGATCCGGCGCGAGGAGATGGCGGGCCTGCCCCCGGCGGACTGGGACAGCGTCATCATCGCCACCGGCCCCCTCACCTCTCCGGCGCTGGGCCAGGCGATTCTCGACCTGACCGGCGAGGACGCGCTGGCCTTCTTCGACGCCATCGCCCCCATCGTGCACCGCGACAGCGTCAACATGGGCGTGGCCTGGATGCAGTCGCGCTATGACAAGGGCGACACCGAGGCCGACAAGGCCGCCTATATCAACTGCCCGATGGACCGGGCGCAGTATGATGACTTCATCGACGCCCTGCTGGCCGCGCCGAAGACCGAATTCAAGGAATGGGAGGCGAACACCCCCTATTTCGAGGGCTGCCTGCCCATCGAGGTGATGGCCGAACGCGGGCGCGAGACGCTGCGCCACGGGCCGATGAAGCCCTTTGGCCTCACCAACGCCCACCGGCCTGACGACAAACCCTACGCCGTGGTCCAGCTTCGCCAGGACAACGCGCTAGGCACGCTGTTCAACATGGTCGGCTTTCAGACCAAGCTGAAATACGGCGCCCAGACCGACATTTTCCGCATGATCCCGGGGCTGGAGGAAGCGCAGTTCGCGCGCCTGGGCGGCATTCACCGCAACACCTTCCTGAACTCGCCGAAACTGCTGGACGCGCAATTGCGGCTGAAGGCGCGCCCGGCCCTGCGCTTCGCCGGGCAGGTGATCGGGGTTGAAGGCTATGTCGAATCCGCGGCCATGGGCCTGCTGGCTGGGCGCTTCGCCGCCGCCGAGCGGCTGGGCCGCCGCCTCGCCCCGCCGCCGCCGGAAACGGCGCTCGGCGCGCTGGTGAACCATGTCACCGGCGGCCATGTCAGCGGCGGCAAGGGATCGTTCCAGCCGATGAACGTCAATTTCGGCCTGTTCCCTGAAATCGCGGCGCCGAAGACGGACGCGGAAGGTAAACGCATCAAGGGCAAAGCCAAATCCGCCGCCCGCAAACAGGCGATTAGCGCCCGGGCGCTGGCCGCCCTCGACCAGTGGCGGACCGAGGCCGCCATCGCCGCGGAATGAGCGTCTTCATCGCCCTGTTGCGCGGCATTAATGTCGGCGGCCATCGCAAGGTCCCGATGGCGGAGTTGCGGGCCCTGCTGGCCGGGCTGGGCTATGCCGGCGTGAAAACCCATGTGCAGAGCGGCAACGCCGTGTTCCGCGCCCCCGGCGCGGCGGAAGAGGTCGGCGCGGCCCTTGAAGCGGCGCTGGAGGCCCGTTTCGGCTTCGTGGTCGAGACCTTCGTGTTTCCGCTGGCGCAATGGCGGGACATCGTCGCCGCCAACCCGTTTCCGGAAAACGCCCAGGACCCGACGAAACTGGTGGTGATGCTAACGCGCGCGCCGCCTGTGGCGGAACAGCTTGCGCCGCTTCACGCCGCGCGGACGGGGGATGAGGCGTTGCAGATCGCGGCCGGCGCACTGTTCCTGAAACTGCCCGAGGGGCAGGGCCAGTCGAAACTCGCCGAAACCACGATGCGTGTCTTCAAGGGCGCCGGCACCGCCCGCAACTGGCGAACCATGGTCACACTGCTGGATATGGGCGAGGCGCTGGCGGCGGAATAGCTAGAACCGCCCCGTCAGACTGGCCGCCACCAGCCGCGCCTGCCGCGCCAGCAGCGGGCGTTCGGCCGGTTCGCGATAGGGGTCTTCCAGCCGCCGCAGGCGCTTGAGGTATCCGGCGCACAGCGCGGCGTAGCCCGCGGCCGGGAACAGCGCCGGCGGCAGGGCGCGAGCCATCGCCTTCATCTCATTCACCGCCGCGTCCGCCGCATCCAGCAGCGGCGTCAGGGCGGCTCTGGCCTTTTCCGGTTCGCGCCCGCTGGTCAGGCGGGCGGGCGTCAGCCCGAGGTCCGCCATCACGTCCGCCGCGACCGGGGCCCGCCCGCGCCCGGCCAGAACCGGAAACGCGCGCGCCAGCCCGGTCAGCCCCCAGGCCCGCCCGGCGGCGGCCAGCGCGGCTTCCGTTTCCGGTGTCAGCGCCTCGTCCGGCGCGCAGGCCCGCGCCGCAAGCCGCATCAGCGCCCCGGCGGTGGCGGCGGCGTAGGCGCTCATCGCCGCCATGTCCGCAAAGGGTTCAGAATCCGCGTCACGTTCGCGCGCATCGATCAGCGAAAGCAGGGCCGCCCTGTCCGGCGCGTCCGGCCCGGCGGTCCAGCGCGCCAGCGCCTCCATGGCGTCATGGCGGCGGACCTGTGGCGGATCAGCGTAAAGGTCTTCAACCGCGTCGCGCAGCCATTGCAGGCGCATTTGCGCGATCACCGGTTCCGAGGCGCGCTCGCCCGCGCGGGCGATTTCATGGTGAAAGGCGTAAAGCGCGAACAACCGCGCCCGGGCGGGAGGCGGAGCGAACAGCGCCGCCAGCCGCCGGTCGGGGTCATGACGGGCGAGCAGCGCGTCGATCGCGTCCGCGCCGCCGCCCGTCATCTATGCCCCCTTACGAGATGCCGAACAGCGACTGCGCCCCGGCCATCGCCACCAGCATCGGCAGCGACAGCAGCGTGTTGGTGCGCGAGAACAGCATCGCCGTCTTCGCGGATTTGGCCTTGTCGGCGCCCTCGCGCTCGACAAGACCCAGCGCGATCTGCTGGTTCGGCCAGATCACGAACCAGACATTGAAGGCCATGATCAGCGCCAGCCACATGCCGATGCCGATGAAGATATGCCCCGGCACCGCGAAGCCGGCCGTAGCGCCCAGCGCCAGCGCGTCGACGATATAACCGTTCAGCCACGCCAGGATCAGGCCGGTCAGCACGGTGGCGGCGGCGGCCCAGCGGAACCAGAACAGCGCCTTGGGCGCGATGTGTTTCGAGATGGCGGGTTTCTGCTCGTCCGGGATCGACGGCATGGTCGGGATCTGGACGAAGTTGAAATACCACAGCAGCCCGATCCACATCACGCCGGATACGACGTGCGCCCAGCGGGTGACAACACCCCAGAAGCGCTGGTCGAAAGCCGCGTCGGTGGTGAAGATGAACGCCAGCAGCAGGATGACCGCCAGCGCGATTGAGATATGCACCGTGGTGCGAAGATTGCCGAGAATTGCGGCCATGGGTCAGCCCCTCCGATTCGCTTGACGGACGAAGGATAAGGCCAGCGCCGGGCGCCTTAAAACCCCAAACTGGAAATGGCTTTCCGGTCGGGTCAGTCCTTCGCCTCGTCCCGGCGCACATTGGTGAGCAACAGGAACGGCGTAGCGACAAAGATCGACGAATAAGTACCGATGACGACGCCGAAAATCATCGCGAAGGCGAAACCCTCCAGCGCCGGTCCGCCGATCAGCCACAGCGCCACAAGCGCGACCAGCGTGGTCAGCGAGGTCAGCAGCGTTCTCGAGAGAGTGTGGTTCAGCGACAGGTTCAGGAGGTCCTCCAGAGACATCCTTTTATATTTACGAAGGTTCTCCCGGATGCGGTCATAAACCACCACGGTGTCGTTCATCGAATAACCGACGATGGTCAGCAGCGCGGCGATGGAAGGCAGGTTGAATTCCAGCTGCAGCACCGCGAACATGCCTATAGTGACAATAACGTCGTGAGTCAGGGCCACCACTGCGCCGATGGAATACTGCCATTCGAACCGGAACCAGATGTAGATCAGCATCAGAACCAGCGCGATGACGACCGCCAGCGTGCCGGCCATCACCAGTTCGCGCGACACCGCGCCACCAACCACCTCCACCCGTTCGTAGGTGATGCCGCCGATCTCTGCGTCCAGCGCCGCCTGCAATTGCTGACGGGCGATCTGCTGGGCCATTTCGGCCTCCAGACCCACTCCCTCCTGCAGCGGAACGCGGATCATCACCCGGTCCTCGGCTCCGAAGTCCTGCACCTGCACAGAGCCGATATTCAGGCTGTTGGATATGGCGCGAATCTGCGCCAGGTCCGCCGGGCCGTCGGTGGTGATCTCCACCAGCACGCCGCCGCGGAAGTCGATGCCGAAATTCAGCCCCATGCCGAAGAAAGCGCCGATGGAGCCGAGCACAAGCAGCGCCGACAGGATGTACCCCACCATCCGAACTTTCAGGAACGGAATGGCGGTTTCGTCGGGCAGGGCTTTTACGAGCGCGAAGGGCATTGGGCCGGCTCCGTCAGATCGGCAGTTTTTTCGCCCGCGTGGCCCTGAACCAGGCCGCCACCAGCAGGCGCGTGAACACGAAGGCGGTGAATACCGAGGTCATGATGCCGATACCCAGAGTGACGGCGAAGCCGCGAACCGGGCCGGCGCCCAGCATGAACAGCGTGCCCGCGGCGATCAGCGTGGTGATGTTGGCGTCGAGGATCGCCGACAGCGCGTTTGAGTAGCCGGCGTCGATCGCGTTGGCGGGCGAGCGCCCGGCCCGCACCTCTTCGCGTATGCGCTCGAAGATCAGCACGTTGGCGTCCACCGCCATGCCTATGGTCAGGATGATGCCGGCGATGCCGGGCAGGGTCAGGGTCGCCTGCAGCCCGGTCAACGCGCCAAGGATCAGCACGACGTTAGTCAGCAGCGCCATGACCGATGCGATCCCGAACAGGCCGTAGGCCACCAGCATGAACACCATCACCGCGAGGAAGCCGACGACGACGGCGACGCTGCCGCGGTCTATCGAATCCTGACCAAGGCCGGGGCCGACCGTACGCTGCTCAACCGGGGTCAGTTGCGCCGGCAATGCGCCGGCGTTCAGAAGCACGGCCAGATCATTGGCGCTCTGGAAGGTGAAATTGCCGCGGATGATCCCGGAGCCGCCGAGAATCGGGGATTCGATGACCGGCGCGGAGATAATGATGTCGTCCAGCACGATGGCGAAGCGGCGTCCGACATTGCGGGCCGTGGCCTCGCCGAATGCGCGCGCGCCGATGGTGTCGAAGCGGAACGCCACCACCACTTGCCCGTCCTGGGTCGTTACCGAAGCGTTGGTCAGGTTTTCGCCTGACACCAGCGCACGACGTTGAACGGCCAGATAAGGCTCGTCGCCGCGCTCGGTGCGCAGCACCATCACTCCCGGCGGGGTGCGCGCCTGCCCCGTGGGGCCCGGATCGACGCTGGCGTCGACCATGTGGAAGGTCATTCGCGCCGTGGCCCCGACCAGGTCAATGATGCGTTGCGGGTCGCTTTCGCCCGGCACCTGCACCAGCACGCGATTATCGCCCTGGCGGGCGATAGTCGGCTCGGTGGTGCCGAGGCCATCGATGCGCCGCCGCACCACCTCGATCGACTGTGACACTGTGCGGTGGCGGATGTCTTCCAGCGCCTCTGTCGTAATGCGGATACGGATGATGTTGTCGGCGGGATCGCGGGTCAGCGCCGCAGTGCGCGCTCCGAAACCGCCCTGCCCCAGCCCGGTCTGGATCGGTTGCGACAGCTCGTTCAGGCGTCTGTAGGCGTCCTCGAGATCGTCAGCGCGCGAGATGCGCACCACCACCTCGCCGCCCACCACCGCCGGCGGTGCGGCAGGGATCGCCGGCTGGCGGCGCAGCACGGCTCGGGCGTCGTCGGCGAGGGCGTTCAGGCGATCCGCCCGCACCTGGTCGAGATCGACCTCGAACACCAGGTGCGAACCGCCCTGCAGGTCAAGGCCGAGATTGATGGTGTTGTTCGGCAGAAAGCGCCAGACACCGAGCGGTTCCACCGGCTGGCCGTCCACCACTTCGAAGCGGCTTTGCAGCGGAAACAGGTTCGGAACGGAAAACACGGCCCCCGTGGCGATAACCGCGAGGATCAGGATGATCTTCCAGCGCGCGAAATGCAGCATGCCTGTGCGTCCGTTCCGTTATGGCGGGTCAGGATTTCTTGGCGTCGTTGGCGGGTTTCGGCTCGGTGCGTGAGCGCACCTCGGAAATCGTGTGCTTCAATACGCGGGTGCGCACGCCATCGGCGATCTCCACCGTCACTTCCTGCTCGTCCACCTTGGTCAGCTTGCCGATCATGCCGCCGGAGGTGACCACCTCGTCGCCGCGGCGCAGATTGGACACCATCTCGCGGTGTTCCTTCATGCGCTTCTGCTGCGGGCGGATCAGCAGGAAGTAGAACACCACCAGCAGCAGGACGGGCAGCAGGAGCATATTCAGGGTTTCGGCCATGTCAGGTCCTCGCAGACTCGCAGGGGAAAGGGTCGCGGGACTATATCGGCGCGCGGCGCCGTTGCAACAAGGCTTGCAGAATAACCGGAATCAGCTCGACGGCAGATGCCGCATCGGGTCTTCGGGCGTTACGCCGCGGCGAATCTCGAAATGCAGCTGCGTGGTGTCGACCGAGCCGGTGGAGCCGGCCTCGGCGATCACCTGGCCGCGGGTGACGCGATCACCCTCGCTGACGCGCAGGCGGCGGTTGTGGGCATAGGCCGTCACCCAGCCGCCCTCGTGACGGACCAGCACCAGATTGCCGTATCCCTGCAACTCATCGCCGGCGTAGACCACGACGCCGTCAGCGCTGGCGCGCACCGGATCCCCTTCATTGGCGCGAATGTTGACGCCGTCATTGCGGCGTCCATCCGGCTTCGGCCCGAAGGTGGAGACGATCTGCCCGCGCAGCGGCCAGTCGAAACGCGGCGCGCTGGATGCCGGGGGCGGCGGCGGATCGGCCGGAGCGGGGCGCGTCGTGGCGGTCACAGCCGTTGTCGCCGCTGCGCCGCTGGAGGAAGCGGCGGTGTTGCGGGCCGGCGTGGATTGGGGGCGCGCCGCCGGCGTGGCGGCGGCGCGGACCTGGGCGCCGCCCGGCAAACGGATCTCCTGCCCGGTGCGGACATGATAGGGGGGCGGAATGCCGTTGAGGGCGCCCAGATCCTGATAGTCGACGCCATAGCGCAAGCCGATGCGGTAGAGGTTCTCGCCAGTCTGGACGACATGCACCGCCGGGCGCGGCATGGTCAGCGTCTGGCCCTCGCGCAGCCGGAATGGCGCGCTCAGCCCGTTGGCGGCGGCCAGATCACCCATGCGCACACCGCAACGCTGGGCGATCTCCGACAGGGTGTCGCCAGACCGTACGGTGTAGCTGGACCCCGGAGCGCAGGGCGTTTGCGGGCCGCCGGCCAGAACCGCCGCCGGCGGGCCACCGCGCGACGCCGCACCACGATGATCCACGCGCGCCGGATCGCGCGGCGTCGAACACGCCGCGACCGCCGCACCCAGCACGGCGATGGCGCAGAGGATTGCAAACCGGCGCATTCGGCGCGGGTCTCCTGTCTTCCTGACCGTCTAGAAAACCCGGCAAGCCTTAACCGCCGGTTAGCCATGAATAGCTAAAGCGCGCGCGCCTCGCCCTTGATCAGCGGCACGAACCGCACGTCGAACAGGCGCTCCTCCACGAACTCGTCGCCCTTGCGGCGATAGCGGATCAGGGCCTGACGGCCCTCCCCCGCATCCACCGGCGCAATGGCGACGCCGCCGTCCTTCAGTTGTTTCAGCAACTCGTCCGGCCGCTCCGGCGCGGCGGCGGTTACGATGATGCGGTCGAACGGCGCCTGTTCGGGCCAGCCTTTCGAACCGTCGCCGATGCGGGTGACGATATTGGTCAGGCGCAGGGCGGCGAAACGCGCCTCGGCCTCTTTCAGCAGGGTGCGGTAACGCTCGATGGTGTAGACGCGGCGGGCCAGCCGGGCCAGCACCGCGGCCTGGTAACCGGACCCGGTCCCGATCTCCAGCACCTTGCAGCGGTCGTCCACCTCCAGCGCCTGGGTCATCATCGCCACCACATAGGGCTGGCTGATGGTCTGGCCGCAGTCGATGGGCAGGGCGCGGTCTTCATAGGCGCGGCCGGCGAACTGTTCCGGCACGAACAGATCGCGCGGCGTGCGCTCTATGGCGCCCAGCACGCGCGCATCGGTGACCCCGGCGCCGCGCAGCGCCATCACAAGCTGGATCAGCCGCGGATCCGGCCCCTCGCCCATCTTGCTAGTCCACGCTCTTCGGCGGCGCGCCGCCCAGAACGCCCTTCAGCTTGCGCACCGTCTCCAGGTGCGTCAGGTCGACATGCAGCGGCGTCACCGAGATGCGCCCGTCATAGATGGCGCGCAGGTCCGCCCCCTGCGGCGGGTTCGACGGCTGGCCGCGAAAGCCCATCCAGTAATAATCGCCGCCGCGCGGATCCTCGCGCTTGATGGCGTGCACGATGTGCTGGTCGCGGCGGCCCTGGTGGGTGACCTCGATCTCCTTGACCGCTTCCGGCGGGCGGTCGGGGAAATTGACATTGATCAGCACGTCCGGCGGCCAGCCGGTTTCGATCAACTTGCGGATGATCGCGGGGCCGAAGGTCTCCGCCGTATGCCAGTGGATGATGGATTCACGGGTGAAGCCATAGGCCTGCGAAAGCGCGATCGAGGGGATGCCGAGCTGCATGCCCTGCATGGCGCCTGCGACGGTGCCGGAAAAGGTCACGTCCTCGGCGATGTTCTGGCCGCGATTGACGCCTGACAGCACCAGGTCCGGCGCCTTGCCGGGGATCAGGTCCTGCACGCCCATAAGCACCGCGTCGGTCGGCGTGCCGGTGACGGAGAAGCGCTGCGCATCCAGCCGCCGCACGCGCAAGGGCTCGTGCAGGGTCAGGGCGCGGCTGGCGCCGGACTGCTCCTCGTGCGGGGCGACGATCCACACATCGTCGGAAAGCGCGCGGGCGATGCGCTCCAGCACTTCCAGCCCGTCGGCGCGGATCCCGTCGTCATTGGTCAGCAGGATCCGCGGATTGGTCATGTCGATCACGGGCCGGCTCCTGTGCGTGGGAATACCGGAGCGCGCCCGGCTGATCCCCTCGCCCTTCGTGGCTCGGCCAGATGGCCGGGACTCCTCAGGATGAGGGGTGTGGAGGCATTTTCACCCTCATCCTGAGGTGCGAGCCCGGAGCACGATCCGGGCGAGCCACGAAGGACGGGGGTGAAAACCGGCGAGAAGTGCTCCGCCATCACGCGTCAGGCTCCAGTCTCTCAAGCCCGCCCATATAGGGGCGCAGGGCGGCGGGAAGGGTGACCGAGCCGTCCTCGTTCTGGTGGTTCTCCAGCACCGCCAGCAGGGCGCGGCCCACCGCGACGCCGGAACCGTTCAGCGTGTGCAGGAACTCCGGCTTGCCGCCATCGGCGCGATAGCGCGCGTTCATGCGCCGGGCCTGGAAATCGCCGCAGTTGGAGCAGGAGGAAATCTCGCGATAGGCGCCCTGCGACGGCAGCCAGACCTCAAGGTCATAGGTGCGCTTGGCGGCAAAGCCCATGTCGCCGGTGCTGAGCAGCATCACCCGGTAGGGCAGCTCCAGCGCGCGCAGCACCGTTTCCGCGCACTCCGTCATCCGGTCCAGCTCTTCTGCGCTGTCCTCGGGCCGCACGATGGAGACCAGCTCCACCTTGTGGAACTGGTGCATGCGGATCAGGCCGCGCACGTCGCGCCCCGCCGATCCGGCCTCGGCACGGAAACAGGGCGTATAGGCCGTGACCCGCATCGGGAACCGCGCCGCGTCATGAATGCCCTCGCGCACCAGATTGGTCAGCGGGACTTCGGAAGTGGGGATGAGGAAATAAGGCTTCCCATGACTGCCTTCTTTCCACCTCCGGCTTGCATTGTCGTTAGCCCGAACGACAAGATCATATATATTATCCAAATCATACTCTTCTGAATCATAATTTTCTGCGAAATACTCAGTTATATCTTGAGTATATTCAATATGATCAAATGGTATGATCTTAAAAAGGTCCTCCTCGAATTTCGGCAATTGCCCGGTGCCGAACATCGCCTCGTCGCGCACCATGTAGGGCGGGCTGACCTCGCGATAGCCGTGGTCGCGGGTATGCAGGTCGAGCATGAACTGGGCGAGGGCGCGCTCCAGCCGCGCCAGGCCGCCGGACAGCACCGCGAAGCGCGCGCCGGACATTTTCGCCGCCGCCTCGAAATCCAGCCCGCCAAGGCCCTCGCCGAGATCGACATGATCCTTAGGCGTGAAGGCGAAATCCCGCGGCTCGCCCCAGCCGCGCACCTCCTCGTTCGCCGCCTCGTCGGCGCCGACGGGAACGCCGTCCTCGGGCAGGTTGGGAATTTCGGCGAGGGCATTTTCAAGCAGCATCGAAGCGCTCGTCGCTTCGTATTGAGCGGTCTCAAACCCTTGTTTGAGCTGCTCTACTTTAGTGCGCAGCCGATTGAACTCGTCCTCATCACCCTTTGCCTTGGCTACACCGATTTGTTTCGAGATCGCGTTACGCTGGGTTTCCGTTTCCTGAAGGATGGAAATTGCGTTGCGACGCTCATTATCCAACTCAATGAGCTTTCTCGCCATGGCGGACAGGCCGCGCGCCTTCAGCCCGGCGTCGAAAGCGTCAGGATTATCGCGGATGAAGCGGATGTCGTGCATGGCGGGCCTTGCGGATTCGGGCGGCGGCGGTGGCCAGCGTGATAGCCCCGCCCGCGGGGCGCGTAAACCGGGCTTTGCGGGGATGCGTCAGGGAGCCCTCGCCCTTCGTGGCCCGGCCTGCCGGCCGGGACTCCTCAGGGTGAGGGTGTTGGTGGGTGAAATCCCCTCATCCTGAGGTGCGAGCCGCCAAGGGCGGCGAGCCGCGAAGGACGAGGGGATTATCCGCAAACCCGCCGTTTCGCGGCGGCGTATTCGGCGGCCAGCCGGTCGACATAGGCCGCGGCGGATGTCACGCCCTTGATCGCCCCGATGCCCTGGCCTGATCCCCAGATGTCCTTCCATGCCTTCTTCGCGCTCTCGCCGCCGAAATCCATTTTCGACGGGTCGCTTTCGGGCAGATTGTCCGGGTCCAGCCCCGCGGCGGCGATGGAGGCGCGCAGATAATTGCCATGCACGCCGGTGAACAGGCTGGAATAGACGATGTCGTCGGACGCGCCCTCGACGATGGCCTGTTTATAGGCTTGCGGCGCCCGCGCCTCTTCGGTCGCTATGAAGCTTGAGCCGATATAGGCGTAGTCGGCGCCCATCGCCTGCGCGGCCAGCACGGCGCCTCCTGTCGAGATCGCGCCGGACAGCGCCAGCGGGCCGTCATAGAATTCCCTGATCTCCTGGATCAGCGCGAAGGGCGATTTCACCCCGGCATGGCCGCCGGCCCCGGCGCAGACGGCGATCAGCCCGTCCGCCCCCTTCTCCACCGCCTTGCGGGCGAAGGTGATGTTGATGATGTCGTGCAGGGTGATTCCGCCCCAGGCGTGCACGGCGTCGTTCAGCTCCACCCGCGCGCCCAGCGAGGTGATGACGAGGGGAACCCGGTATCTGGCGCAGGTCTCCATGTCCTGCTCCAGCCGGGTGTTGGAGCGGTGGACGATCTGGTTGACCGCATAGGGCGCGGCCGGGCGGTCCGGATTGGCCTTGTTGTGGCTGTCCAGCGCCGACGTGATCTGGTCCAGCCATTCGTCGAGCTGGCTCTGCGGCCGGGCGTTCAGCGCCGGAAAACTGCCGACGATCCCGGCCTTGCACTGGGCGATGACCAGGTCCGGGTTGGAAATGATGAACAGCGGCGCGCCGATGACCGGCAGGCGCAGGCGCCCTTTCAGGATCGCGGGTTCTGCCATGTATGGACTCCGTCGGGACAGGCGAGACGGCGTGAACGCCGTTCACCCGCCTTTGCCTTGAATGAAAGCCGGTGTCTGTCAAGCGATCTTTGGGCTTGACCGCAAGGCCCGCGATCCGGCGCAGTATCGCCTGACAGGCGAACGCGCCGGTCGCTGCGCGAGGGACGCATGGCCGAGTTTCTGACGTCGGAGCCGGTGCAGATCGGCATCGTGCTGACGCTGGTGGTGATCGTCTTCTTCGGGTTCATCCGCGAGAAGATGCCCCCTGACGTGGTGGCCCTGTGCGCGCTGGGCCTGCTGTTGCTGACCGGGATTCTCACCACCACTGAGGCGCTGAGCGTGTTCACCAACGCCGCGCCAGTCACCGTGGCGGCGATGTTCGTGCTGTCGGCGGCGCTGGAGCGCACGGGCGTCATCGACGGCGCCGGGCGCTTCGTCAGCCGCGTGGCGAAAAAAGGCAGACCGGTTCTGGCCGTTCTCGCGATGATGGGCGGGGTGGTTGTCCTGTCGGCCTTCATCAACAACACGCCAGTGGTGGTGATTTTGATTCCGGTGGCGATCAGCCTGGCGCGAAGCCTGGGCATCGCGCCGTCGAAACTGCTAATTCCACTATCCTTCGCCGCGATCTGGGGCGGCACGACGACGCTGATCGGCACGTCCACTAACATCCTCGCCGACGGCGTGGCGCAAGCCGCGGGGATGCGCGCCTTCGGCATGTTCGAGATCACCGCCGCCGGCGCGATCATGGCCGCCGTCGGCATCGCCTATATCGGCCTGTTCGGTCGCTGGCTGCTGCCAGAGCGCGACACGCTGGCCGCCATGCTGCCGGACGCGCGCGAACGCCGCTTCTTCGCCCATGTGGTGGTGCCGATCGGTTCGGTTCTGGCGGGCAAGACGCTGGCCGAGGCCGGCTTCACCCCGCAAAAGGGCTTCACCGTTGTCGACGTGATCCGCGAAAACGTGTCGCTACGCGCCGATCTTGGCGCGGTGACGATCAGCGCCGGCGACCATCTCGTCATCCGCTCCAAGATGGGCGACATGATCGCGCTACGCCAGGCCGGCGACGTCGCCTTCGGCGGCGAGGATTCCGCCCATGCTTTCGAGCCGGTGGAGGCGAGCGAGACGGTGCTGATGGAAGGGGTGGTGGGGCCGCAGTCGCGCTTCATCGGCCGCCGCATCGCCGATCTGGCCCTGCGCCGCCTGTATGGCGTCTATATCCTCGCCGTGCACCGGCGCGGCGAGAATGTGGGCAAGAAGTCCTCCAGCCTGAAGCTGGAAGTGGGCGACACCGTGCTGCTGGAGGGCCCGCCGGCCAGCATGAAACGCCTGTTCGACGACCGGGCGCTGGTCAATATCGCCGAGCCCGCCGAACAGCCGATGCGCCGCGACAAGGCGCCCATCGCCATCATCGCCATCCTGTCGGTGATGATCCTGGCCGCCTTCGAGGTGCTGCCCATCGCTGCGCTGGCGATCATGGCGGCAGCGGCGGTGATCGCCTTCGGCTGCCTGGACAACCAGGAGGCCTACCAGTCGATCCGCTGGGAGATCCTGTTCCTGATCTTCGGCATGCTGGCGCTGGGCATGGCGATGGAGAAGACGGGCGCCGCAGCGCTGATCGTCGGCCAGGCAGCGCAGCTTATCGGCGCCTTCGGTCCGCTGGCGGTGCTGTCCGGCGTCTATCTGATCACCTCGGCGCTGACGGAATCGATCAGCAACAACGCCGCAGTGATCCTCCTGACCCCCATCGCCATCGCGCTGGCGAACGAGATCGGCGCCGATCCGCGCCCGTTCGTGGTGGCGGTGATGTTCGCGGCCAGCGCCAGCTTCGCCACCCCCATCGGCTATCAGACCAATACGCTGGTCTATAACGCCGGCGGCTACCGTTTCATGGATTTCGTGCGCGTCGGCCTGCCGCTGAACGTGATCATGTGGATTACGGCGACGATCGTGATCCCGATCTTCTGGCCGTTGTTCCCGGACGGGTGACGGCGGCGAATGTTCCTGCTATGTTCGCGCCATGGCGCTGATCGAAGGAGCGTGAAATGGCCAAGGACCTGATCCTCTACACTCATCCCCAGTCGCGCGGGCGCATCGCCCGCTGGATGCTGGAGGAAGCCGGGGCCGACTACCGCGTCGAAGCCATGAGCTATGGGAACAGCATGAAATCGCCGGAATACCTGGCCATCAACCCGATGGGCAAGGTTCCGGCCATCAGGCACGGCGACCAGGTGATCACCGAATGCGCCGCCATATGCGCCTATGTCGCCGACGCGTTCCCTAACGCCGGCCTCGCGCCGCCGCCGGGCCTGCGCGGCGCCTATTACCGCTGGCTGTTCTTCGCCGCCGGCCCGCTGGAGGCCGCCATCGTCAACAAGGCGCTGGGCGTGGCGGTCAGCGACAAGCAGAAGGGGTTTGTCGGCTATGGCAGTCTGGACGAGGCGCTGAACGCCATCGCCGGCGCCATCGCGGCGGGCAAACCGTGGATCGCGGGCGACCGCTTCTCCGCCGCCGACGTTTATATCGGCGCCCAGATCGGCTGGGGGCTGCAGTTCGGAACCATAGAGGCGCGGCCCGAGTTCGCGGACTACGCGCAACGCATCCAGGCGCGCGAGGCTTACAAACGCGCAAAGGAAAAGGACGACGCGCTGGCCAAGGAGCTGGGCCTGGGCGGCTAGCCGCCCGCTCAGGCCGCGCTGGCGCGTCCGGCGGCCTGCGACCCCGTGCGGTGGAAATCGGTGATGTAGTCGCGCGTCACCGGCACGGCGCCGTGGCGGCGGGCGAGCTGGAACTGGAACACCGCCAGCGGGCCGTCGCGGAAGCCGGCTTCCGACCCGGCCAGATAGAATTCCCACATCCGGAAGAAGCGCTCGTCATACAGCGCCACGGCCTTGTCGCGGTTCTTCACGAAGCGCGTTCGCCAATGGCGCAGCGTCTCGGCGTAGTGCAGGCGCAGCACCTCGACATCGGTGAGGATCAGCCCGGCGCGCTCGATGACCGGGGCGACCTCGCTCAACGCCGGAATGTGGCCGCCGGGGAAGATGTATTTGCGGATCCACGGGCCGATGGATTGCGGCTCGTCCAGCCGGCCGATGGTGTGGACCAGGGCGACGCCGTCATCGGCCAGCAGGCGGGTGACGGCGTCGAAGAACACCCGGTATTGCGGCTTGCCGACATGTTCGAACATGCCGACCGAGACGATGCGGTCATAGCGCCCGGCGGTCTTGCGGTAATCCTGCAGCGCGAAGCGCGCGCGGCGCGACAGCCCCTGTTCCTGCGCCCGCCGGCGGGCGATGGCGAACTGCTCCTGCGACAGGGTGATCCCGTCGACATTCGCTTCGGCGTCCTTCGCCAGACTGAGCGCCAGCCCGCCCCAGCCGCAGCCGATATCCAGCACCTTCATGCCGGGCTTCAGCAGCAGCTTGGCGATGATGTGGCGTTTCTTGGCCTCCTGCGCCGCGTCCAGGCTTTCCTTGCCGGTCGGGAAATAGGCGCAGGAATATTGCCGGTCGCGGTCAAGGAACAGGTCGTAAAGCTGGCCGGACAGGTCGTAATGACGGGCGATGTTGCGCCGGGCGCTGCGCGGATCGTTGAACTCGGTCAACCGCCCGGCGGCGCGCCGCAGCCCGTCCAGCCAGCTCAGCGCCTTTGGCCCCTTGCGGTTGCGCGCCAGCAGCGACAGCAATTCGTATACGCCGCCGCCGGCCTCCACGGTCAGACGGCCGTCCATATACGCCTCGCCCAGCGTCAGTTCGGGGTCCAGCGCCAGCCGCAGCAGCGTGCGGCGGTCATGGACGCGGATGCTGACCGCCGGTTCGCCGGCGCCATAGACATGCGCGCGCCCGTCCGGCGCGATCAGGGTGAACTGACCGGTGCGGATGAACCGCCGCAGAAAGGGATCGAGCAGTGCCATCATGGCGCGCCCTCCGGTGTTCGGCCCAAAGGGCCTCGGAACCCCGCGCGGCGTAGTCTAGCACGGTTTCAACCCGCGCGAGAACCGCGGGGAGTCGCAGGGGCGCGTCTTACCCCGGCGGCGCGTCGGCGTGCGCCCACATGTAGAGGGCGAGGTAAGAGCGGTGGGGCGCGAAACGCCGCGCGGTCAGCGCCGTCTTGCGCCGCGCGCTGGTCAGCTTTTGCAGCGTCTTGCGCGCCGCCACGTCGCCATCGGGCCAGATATCGGCCTCGCCGAAATAGAACATCGACATCATGTCCGCCGTCCACTGGCCGACGCCCCAGATGGCGGTCAGCCGCGCCGAGCGCCCGGCATGGTCGAGACCGCGCAGGCTTTCCGCCTCCAGCCCCCCTGCCCGCGCCTCCGCCGCGATGGCGATAATCGCCTTCGTCTTGGCGCCCGACAGGCCGCAGGCGCGCAGAATCTCCGCCCGTTCGGGGCGGAAATGTTCGATCAGCGGCGCGCCGCCGGCGCTGTTCTCCACCCGGGTCCAGATCGATCGCGCCGCCTTCACCGACAATTGCTGGCCGGCGATGGCGCGGCACAGATATTCAGCGAAGGGCAGGTCCGCCCGGCTGATCAGCGTCTGCGGCCCGGCGCGCGCGATGGCGGCGGCCAGCGCCGGGCCGAATGGTTCGGCGGCCTGGAGGAAACGGTCATGAATCGCCTGCGGGTCCATGACGGTTTCCTAGCCGCAATCACACGCCGGAACAAGACAGGAACACGATGACTGGTGCGGGCGGCCGGGATCGAACCGGCACGGGGTTTCCCCCGAGGGATTTTAAGTCCCTTGCGTCTACCAATTCCGCCACGCCCGCGGCGGGAGATATGCAATAGGCCAATCCGCCCCGCGGGGGTAGGCCCTGCCCCTACATCAGCCCCAAGGTTTTCAGGCTGGCGGCGCCGTCGCGGCCGATGACGAGATGATCGTGAACCAGTATCTCGAACGGCCGCGCCGCCTCGACGATCTTTTTGGTCATCTCCACGTCCGCGGCGCTGGGTTTCGGGTCGCCGGAAGGGTGGTTGTGGACCAGGATCATCGCCGCGGCGTCCAGCGCCAGCGCCCGCTTGACCACCTCGCGCGGATAGACCGGGGCGTGGTTATGGGTGCCCCGCCCCAGCACCTCGTCGGCGATCAGGCGATTCTTCACATCCAGATACAGCACCCGGAACTGCTCGGTCTTCTGGTGCTGCAGCGCCGTCCGGCAGTAGTCCAGCAGCGCCGACCACGAGGCGATCACCGGCCGGTCGGAGACCTGTTCGCGCGCGATGCGCTCGGCCAGCGCGTGCAGCAGTTTGATGTCCACCGCCACGCGCTCAGACACGCCCTTTATCTCCATCAGCCGCTCCACCGGCGCCGCGGCCGCGCCGCCCAGGCCGCCGAACGCGGCGATGATCGCCTTGGCCAGCGGTTTGACGTCGCGCCGCGGGATGGCGCGGAACAGGTACAGCTCCAGCAGTTCGTAATCGGCCAGCGCCTCGCCGCCGGCGGTGCGGAAGCGGGCGCGCAGGCGGTCGCGGTGCCCGGCGTGGTGCGGCCTGTCCGCCCCCTCCGCCATCGGCGGCGGTCAGCCCTCGTAGGGGGGCTTGTGCAGCCCGGCGGGCGACAGGGTGAAAATCTCCACCCCGTCATCGGTGACGCCAACGGTGTGCTCGAACTGCGCCGACAGCGACTTGTCGCGCGTCACCGCCGTCCAGCCATCGGCCAGCACCTTCACGTCCGGCTTGCCGAGATTCAGCATCGGTTCCACCGTGAAGAACATGCCGGGTTTGAACACTGGCCCTTCGCCGCGACGGCCGAAATGCAGCACGTTCGGCGCGTCGTGGAACACCCGGCCGATGCCGTGGCCGCAAAAATCACGCACCACCGAACAGCGCCGGGCCTCGGCGTATTCCTGGATCGCGGCGCCGACGTCGCCCAACGTGGCGCCGGGTTTGACCACCGCGATGCCGGCCATCATCGCCTCATAGGTCACATCGACGAGGATCTCCGCCTTCCGGCGGGCCGGGCCGACATGGAACATGCGGCTGGTGTCGCCGTGCCAGCCGTCGACGATCACGGTGACGTCGATATTCACCGAATCCCCGTCCTTCAGGGGTTTCGGCCCCGGAATGCCGTGGCAGACAACATGGTTGATCGAGGTGCAGATCGATTTCGGAAAGCCGCGATAGTTCAGCGGCGCCGGAACCGCGCCGTGGTCATAAATGAACTGGCGGGCGAGATCGTCCAGCCGCTCGGTGGTCACGCCCGGCTGCACATGCGGGGCCAGCATGTCCAGCGTCGCCGCGGCCAGACGCCCGGCGGCGCGCATGCTCGCGAACGCCTCCGGCCCGTGCAGCTTGATGCGCCCGTCGCGGGCCGGGACGTACTCGTCGTCGTCCTGGAGGTGGTATGCAAGGTTCACGCGCGGCCCTTTCCGGTTTGCCGCCCGTATATAACCACGCCGGCCCGGTTAGGGAACGGCGGGGCTGAAACACCCCCGCCCTTCGTGGCCCGCTTCGCGGGACTCCTCAGGGTGAGGGTGTTTTCGTATTTCACCTCATCCTGAGGTGCGATGCGCCGAAGGCGCAGAGCCACGAAGGACGAGGTGAAGGGGCGCCTATCGCCCCCCGCCGCCGAACATCTGGCCGAAGAAATCGCCCTCGTTCCAGCGCGGGCGCTCGTCGGCGTCGGCGATCTCGCGGGCGATCAGATAGTTGATGTCGGCGAACTTGGCGCCCTCGCCGAACAGCAGGCCGGCGTCCACCTCGTCTCCCGGGCGGTGATAGTCGCTGGTCAGGAAGCCCATGAAGCCCCGGCCCTCGTCGTCGGCCTCGTCGGGGCTGGAATGGCCGGTCATCAGGAACACCGACGGCACGCCGGCGCGCACGAAATTATAGTGGTCCGAACGCACGAACAGGTTCTGTTCCGGGATCGGATCGGGGCTGACCTCGACGCCCATGCGCGCCGCGGCGCGCGTCGCGATCGGGCCGAGGGTGGAGCGTTCGGCGCCGAAAGCCACCACGTCATTGAAGCGGTAGCGGATGATCGGCATGTCGAGATTGACATTGGCCGCCATCTCGCCCGGCAGGGTGGGGTTGCGGGCGAAATGGTTCGACCCCAGCAGGCCCTTCTCCTCCGCCGCCAGCGCCACGAAGGCCACCGAGCGGCGCGGCCGCTCGCGTCCGGCGAACACCCGCGCGGTCTCGATCAGGATCGCCACGCCGGAAGCGTTATCCAGCGCGCCGTTGCAGATCAGGTTGTTCGGGTCGGTCGGCACGCAATGCGCGCCGGGGCCGACGGCGTCGGCGCGGCCGATATGATCCAGGTGCGCGGTCAGCACCACGAACTCGTTGGCCAGATCCGGGTCCGACCCGCGGATGAAGCCGACGACGTTCGGGTCGATATAGGTCTCACGGATGGTGCGCTGGGCCATCGACACCTCGCCGAGGCTGACGCGCACGGACTCGCCGGCGCGGGCGGCGGCAAGCGCTTCATCCAGCGTCATCTCCGCGCCGTCGAACATCGCTTCGGCTGCGTCGCGCGAAACTGTGGCCAGCACCTGCAGCCGGTCATAGGCCGAAGGGCCGCTGGCGGCGGTCAGCGCCGTCTGCGGGCGGCCGCCCTGCATGGCCGCGAACCCCGCAAACTGCGCCGCCGGCGCCGGCAGGATCATGATCATGCCCGCCGCGCCGGCCGCCGCCGCCGCGTCGCGCTTGGTGGACGGGGAGGCGTGGTGCGAGCGCTCTTCGCCGGGCAGGCCCTCGGGCGCGCCGTTGATGATCACGGCGATGCGCCCGGTCAGGTCCAGTCCGGCGTAATCGTCATGGCCGTGATCCGGGGCCGAGACGCCATAGCCCACGAACACCGCCCCGGCGGCCAGGCTGGCCGCGTCGATGGTGGGATGGGCGGTCAGCATGACCGCTTCGCCATGACGGAAGACCTGGCCATTGACGGAGAACCGCGCCGCGTCAGCGTCGGCGCGCATCAGCTGCAGGGGCACGTCTGCGAACCAGCCGCCATCGTCGCCGCCCGGCTCCAGCCCCAGAAGCTGGAAATAGGCCGCGACATAGTTGGCGGCGAGGTAATATCCGCGCGTGCCGCTTTCGCGCCCCTCCATCAGGTCGTCGGCGAGGAAGCGGATATGCGCCTCGATATTCGCCGCCGGAATGCCGGGCGCGTCGTACGCCGCCACCGACGTTGACGCGGCGGCGCCATTGGTGGAATCGGCGCCCTGGCAGGCGGCGAGGGTGAGGCCCGAAAAGGCCAGCAGAATGAAACGCATGACAGCTCCCCAAGCATGATTTGCGCGGACTATAGACGCCGCAAACGCAAGCGCCAGCTTAACTTTCCGTCATCAGCGCCGCGGCGACGGAGGGCAGGACGCGGTAATGATCGCTGAACAGTTTCGTCATCCGCGCCGGGCGGCCGGTGGACAGCGAGAAGCACACGAAACTGCACAGGGCGCGGAACACCGTCGCCCCGCCGGCCGCGCGGCGGAACTGATAGCGCCGCTGCGCACGCAACCGCCCGTCCGACATCACGATCCACACCGCGGCGTCGAAGACGTCTCCGGCGCGCAGATGGCCCAGATAATCGGCCTCTGTCCGCAGGATCGCCATGCCGCGGTCATCCTGCGCGCACACCTCGCGCGGGATGCCGTCGCCGTCCCAGTGCGCCCAGGCGGTCTCGTCCGCCCACGCCAGATAGCGGGCGTTGTTGACATGGCCGAAGGCGTCTTCATCGGCCTTCGCCGCCGTGAAGCGCATGATGAAAGGGTCCGGCAGATCCCAGCCGTTCATGCCGCATACTCCATTTCCAGCGGGCGCGTGACCCGGATCTCATCGGTGGTGACGGCGCAGGCGTACGCCATCGCCTCCACCCCCGCATCAATCGCGGCGTTCAGCGCCGCGGCGTAAGCGGGGTCGATGTCGGCGGCGGGGCGGAAGCGCGAACAGTCCGCCCGCTGCACGATATAGAGCTGCACCGCCCGCGCCCCCTGCCGGACCATTGCGGACAGCTCGCCCAGGTGCCTGGTGCCGCGCGCGGTGACCGAGTCCGGAAACTCCGCCACATCGCCGTCGCGGCGCATGTGCACGTTCTTCACCTCGACATAACAGGGCGGGCGGCCCTGCGTCTCCAGCAGCAGGTCGATGCGGCTGTTCGCGCCGTACTTCACCTCGCGCCGCAGGCGCTCATACCCCGCCAGCGGCGCGATGACGCCGGAGACCACCGCCTCTTCGGCCAGCGCGTTGGCGCGGTTCGGATAGGCGCCGACCAGGGTTCCGTCCGCCTGCACCAGCTCCCATGAATATTTCAGCTTGCGGTTCGGATCGGCCGATTCCGACAGCCACACCTTCAGCCCCGGCGTGTTGATGCCCAGCATGGAGCCGGGATTGGCGCAATGCGCCGTCACCTGCTCGCCGTCCGCCAGTTCGACATCGGCCAGAAAGCGCTTGTAGCGGCGCAGGAGAACGCCGGGGATCAGCGGGGCGGGAAGTTTCATCGTCATGGACTCGTCGCTTGCCGATTGCATATACCGCCCCTCGGCGGGGATGAAACCGCCACAGGATTGAAAGGCGGGCTTCCATGAGCGAAGGGCGGCGGGTGACGGCGGCGGTGCTGCTGATCGGCGACGAGCTGCTGTCCGGCCGCACGCGCGATTCCAACCTGCAGACCATCGCGGGCTTCCTCGCCCCGCTCGGCGTCAATGTCGCCGAGGCGCGGGTGGTGCGCGACGAGGCCGCCCATATCGCCGCCGCGCTGAACGACCTGCGCGCCGCGCATGACTATGTCTTCACCACCGGCGGCATCGGCCCCACCCATGACGACATCACGGCCGACAGCATCGCCGCCGCCTTCGGGGTTCCCATTTCCGAACGCGCCGACGCGCTGGCGCTGCTCGAGACCTGGTACGCCCGCACCGGCGCCCCGCTGACCGGGGCCCGGCGCCGCATGGCGCGGATACCGGACGGGGCGGCGCTGATCGCCAACCCGGTCACCGGCGCGCCGGGATTCCAGATCGGCAATGTGTTCGTGCTGGCCGGCGTGCCCGCGATCATGCGCGGCATGCTGGAGGACGTGGCGCACCGCATTCGCGGCGGCGCCGTGACGCTGGCGCGCACCGTGCGGGCCGAGGGCCTGCGCGAGGGCGATCTGGCCGAGGCGCTGGGCGCGCTGCAGGCGCGCAGCCCGGATGTCGCCTTCGGCTCCTACCCCTTCTTCACCGAACTGCCCGGCGGCGGCGTGAAACGCGGCGCCAATCTGGTCGCCCGCGGCACGGACGCAGCGGCGCTGGACGCCGCCGTCACCGCCCTGTGCGATCTGGTGCGCCGGGCCGGCGGAACGCCGGTGGTGGAGGCGGAACCGGCCGGATGACGGATGAACGCAATTCTTCCGGCCCGGCCTGAACCACGCCGGCTGTTGGCTATCCTGAAGCGTTTGTCGTAGACCTCGACGGTGTGACAACGCATGGCTGCGCCGATGATCGCTCGAAGTCTTGATGACCTTCATCACGTCCGAACCCTAAGCCGGAGAGGCTTCAGGGTTGAAAAAATCGCCCGCGGCGACGTAGCCGAGTGGGGCCTGGTCGACGGCGCGCTACAGCATCATTCACGGGGTTTTTTCAGCGTTATCGGAATCAGGTCCGATGAAACGTCCACGCGCGGGAAAGTCCTGCTATATCAGCCGCAAGCGGCGATTACCGGACTGCTCTACTCCTTTCACGATGGCGAACAATACTTTCTTATCCAGGCTCGCGCCGAGCCCGGGTGCGTTGACGAGGTTCAGTTCGGCCCAACCATCCAGTCGACCCCGGCGAATTTCATGCGGCTTCATGGCGGCGCCGGATCCCCCTACTCTGACGCGTTCATCGGCTTCGATCCCGCTGTCACCATCGTTAGCGACACGACCCAATCGGATCTCGGTGAACGCTACCTGATGAAATGCAAGCGCCTGATCGTAGCCGAATACAAGGGCGAACTGACTGCAAAGCCAGGTTTCGTATGGGCGTCCGCCACCGCCATCCGGCAGGCGATATCGCAAAGCACATTCATCAATATCGACCTTCGCGGCCTGCTCTCACTGTCACCCTGGCGTCCTGCGTCCGGGGAAAAAACGCTGTCACCTCGGAATTCCATGGCCAGGAAGAGTTTGAAACGCCAGGTTCGGGCGCATGTCCTTGGGAAGATATTCGAGAAAACCACCCCGCGAACCGCAGGCCTGACGCCCGTTCCGCTAGAGCAGTTGAGCAATTGGGCGATAACTGACCGGGGGCTGTATGAAAATGAAAACGAACAAGGGTTCGCAGTAGAATTTTTCAACGTGCAGGCGTCCTTGCGGGAAAAATCAAGCTGGAGCCAGCCGCTGGTCAATAGCATTGGCCCCGGATATTGCGGGCTGGCTTGCCGGGAAACCGGGGAAGGGCTTGAGGTGCAGGTGCAACTGGCGCGCGAAACCGGCCTTGCCCTCGGATGGGGCCTTGCGCCGACGCGACTGTTCTACCCGGGATCAGGCGGCGCAGACGGCCCAGCGGCTGCAGAACCGGCCGGGGACAAGCTGCTTTCCACCATGGAATCTGACGAGGGTGGGCGGTTTTTCAAGGACGCAAGCACATACGAACTTTACACTCCCGAGAGCGGCGCGGATGATTTGCCGGATCGATACTGGATCAACCTCGCCGAACTGAAGCTGCTGCTGAATATGTCGAACATATGCACCATCCAGCTGCGCGGGCTCGCCTCTCATATCCTGGCGCTGTGATAGCCAGATGATTGGCGTCTGCATCGTTTTTCTATTGTCAGATGAATGGGGCGAGTTCCTCGCGAGGCGTGTTGTTGAACAGATTGAAAAGCATACAACTGGTCCATATCAAATTTATGGATACGCTTTACGCGCAACCAAAGAACAAATTTCTTTGTTGTCTTCATTAAATATAAATCTCTTACGCATACCTTCTTTGCCAGAGAAATCGACCAATCACGTATCAAGGGAGCACAGCAGTTTGCTGGATCACCTTGTCTCACATGCGTTCGATGACGGCTGCTCGTTCGTAGCTACATTTGATATGGACTCTTGGCCAGTCATGACCGGCTGGGATAAATTATATCCGTCTATGATTTCGGATAGCGCGCCGGTAGTTACCATAGTTCGCACAGAACTCACCGATAATTTTCCTTTTGCAGCATTTACACTTTTCTCTTCATCGTTTTGGCAGAATGACCGGTCCTCATTCGCAACAGACCCGGTGGGATCCATAAGTCGGCGGCCAAATGAAACAGGAAGCGGTATTCTTGATCAACTCGCACGCGATGGTAAGTCCTTCTTCCGCCTTGAGCGTACAAATGACTGGAACCCCCACCCGATTATGGCTGGTCTATATGATGACGCTATTTTCCATCTAGGCTCGGGATCGAGAGCGCCAGTATTTGTGACTGATGGCAAGCAGTATAATTTGAATAAGAGCCAAGTTCGTCGCAATTTTGCCAATGATATGAACGCCGCTTCACGCATTAGTATTTTATCGGCACTTACCCATTATCATGACGATTTCATCTCTGAACTTGCTGGGGGGTCGCTTGATCAATTTATACCCATTCTGTCCCTAGCAGCACAAACACCAAAATCGCTTCAGTTGACCCCCAGGGTCAAACGAAGCCGATTGATGTACCCCTCCATCTGAATGCCCGCCGCCGCTAACACCGCCAGCCAAAGCGCAATTGGCGGCAAATTATGCGAACACCGCGATACTCGATAACAGGCGCACGCCTGCTGTTGAATAAAACACCTCACGAACAAACACCAAATTGGAGTCTGACACTGGTGAGGATTCTACGCAGGAAATGATGGTTACTCCGGCTGAGCTTGGCGCCCGTGCCGCGGTTATGAAGGCGCCTGCCGCTGGCGACATTGCAATTTGAAGCCCATCGTTGTCGGTCGCATCGTGGAGGTTCGCCCTCACCATGATCCCCTTCTGACGGAACGGGGCGCCGAACATGGCGGTCAGCATGGGCGAGATGTCGAGCGCGATCACGCGCCCCACGCCCGATCCCGGATCGCCGAACTGCACTGTCTCCCCATTGGCCCAGCCGGCGATGGCCCCCGCATCCAGCACCTGCAATTGCGAGGACGAGGGCGAACCGGTCAGCCAGGCGCTTTGCGCCGGGTCCTTGTCGATGTTCCAGATGCGCGCCATCGCCACACCGGCCATGAAGCCGGACCATTCGCCGAACAGCCCCGCATCCGCCGCCGTCAGGGTGATCACGTTGTCCGAGACCGCGTCGATGGCCGCCGTGCGCGGGTTCTGGCCCGCCGTCGTCTGCTGGCGGTAGATCGACACCTGCCCGTCGCCCCCCGGGGTGAACAGCAGCATCGCCGCCTCCGCGCCCGTGGGCGCGTGACGCCAGCCGCGCGCCGACAGCATGCCGTCGGCCCGGCCGATCTTCAGCGCCTCCAGCCAGGCCGCGCCATCGGCGCTGACCTTCACCGACAGGTCGTCATCACCGGTCAGGCCGATCTCGGCCCGGCCTTCCCATCCGCTCTGCAACAGCAGCGACAGCACATGGCTTTCGCCCTGCTTGTTCAGCGTGTAGCGCAAATCGCCGTCGCCGCCCTCGCCTTCATAGCGCGCCGTCCACAGCGCCTTGTTCAGCTTCGCCGCGAACGGGTTTCCCGCGTCCGCCTCCGTGCCGACGCCGAGGCGGGTCAGGTTCTGCAGCCCGGCGATGCTGTCGGCCAGCGGCGCCCAACCCTCGCCGTCATGGACCAGCATCAGGCCCTCGTCCCTCACCCAGGCCCGCCAGCCGGGGCGCGGCGCGATCGCCGCCCAGGCGCCGTCCTGGAAGGCGGCGATATCGCCTTCGGCCATGGTCTCCCAGTCCGCGCCGGACGGGGATTCGGGCAGGATCCAGGCCTGCCCCTGTTCCGGTTCGGCCGGCTGGGCGCTCTCGCCGCGGCTTTCCACCGTCAGCATCACCAGCGCGTCGAGGCGGCGCAGCGTCTCGTTCACCGTCACATGTTTCTGCGCCTGGGCGGGCATCAGATAGCCCAGCCCCAGCCGGGGCGAGATTTCGGTCATGGCGGGCCTTTCCGGGTTTCTGGAATATAATCCTACACCCGGCGGCGGGGGGTGCGGATAACTTCCGGTTCCTGCTGCGGCCGCGAAGGGTTGACGGCGCGGCGCGGCGGGCCTTTTCTCCGCCCCGGGTTCGACCGGGTTTTCAGGGATAACTTCATGACCGACGGCGTCCGCGCCCTCGCCGCAGGCTTTCCCGCCGCAGACGCCGGACAATGGCGCGCGCTGGCCGAGGCCGCCCTGAACGGCGCCGGCCCCGACCGCGCCCTGGTCCGCCGCACCCCGGCGGGGCTGGCGCGCGGGCCGCTGTTCACCGCCGCGGACGCCAGGGACCGCCCGGACGCCATTCCGGCCCTGCCCCGGCGCCCGTTTCTGCCGTGGGACATCCGCCAGGAAATCCGCGAACCGGACCCGGCGGCGGCGAACCGGGCGATTCTCGCCGACCTCGAGGGCGGGGTTTCGTCGATTTCCCTCGCCATCGACCCGGAAGGGCGAAACGGCGTCTGTGTGCGACGGATGGGTGAAATAAGCACCATGTTAGGGGGGGTGGAGAGTAATCTGGCGCCCATAGAAATATCCGCCGGAGGGGGAGTGAAGACGGCGGCTTTGCTGGCCGCCTGGCTGACCCGCGACGGCCCGGCGCCGGAGCCGCGCGGCGCCCTCGGCCTCGCCCCGCATGATCCGCAGGCCGGAGAAGCGGCGCGCTGGGCGCTGGAAAACCTGCCGCGATTTCATGTGGTTACCGTGGACGCCGCCGCCGTGCACGACGCGGGCGGCGACGAGGTGCTGGAGCTGGCGATGCTCGCCGCTGGCGCGGCGGAGGCGATGAAACGCCTTGTCGATCAAGAACTTGCGCCGGACGAGGCCGCGCCGCGCCTGTGCGCCCGCCTCGCCGTCGACGCCGATTTCCACCTCGGAATCTGCAAGCTGCGCGCCGCCCGCCGCCTGTGGGCGCGGGTGATGCAAGCCTTTGACGTTTCAGAGGAAAACCGCGGCGTTCATCTCTCCGCCGTCACCTCGTTCCGGATGATGACCCGCCGCGACGCCTGGACCAATTTGATCCGCGCCGCCGCCGCCGGGTTCGCCGGCGCCGCCGGAGGCGCGGATTCGCTGACAATTCAACCGCTTACCGCCGCACTCGGCCGCCCGACGCCCTTCGCGCGCCGCCTCGCCCGCAATCTGCAGATCCTGCTGCAGGAAGAGGCGCATGCCGGCCGCGCCGCCGACCCGGCGGGCGGCAGCTATCTGCATGAAACACTTACAGAAAATCTCGCGCAGGCGGCGTGGAAACTGTTCCAGCAGATTGAGCGCGAAGACGGCTGGGCCGCGGCGCTCGCCTCCGGCTGGCTGGCGGAGCGTTGTGCGCAAGGGCTGGACGCCGCCCGGCGCGCGCTGGCCACCAGCAAGGCCGAGATGATCGGCGTCAACGCCTGGGCGCAGCTCGGCGCCGAAAAAGCCGAAGCGATTACGGATAGTTACACGCCGCCACCCCTCAACGCCCCGCCAATACCGGACGGCGATTTCGCCGCCATGGTCGCCGCCGCCCGCGCCGGCGCCCGCCTGACCGGTTCGCCCGCGCCGCTGCCGCCCCCCGCCCGCCTCGCCGAACCGTTCGAGGCGCTGCGCGACGCCGCCGAAGCCCACGCCCAGCGCAGCGGGGCAAGGCCGAAAGCCTTCCTGGCCTGCCTCGGCGGGCTGTCCGAATTTTCGCCGCGCGCCGGCTTCGCCGCGGGCCGTCTCGCCGCCGGAGGCATAGAAACCGTTGGCGCCGAAGCGCATGAAAGCATTGATTCGATTGTAAAATCTTTCACCATCAGCGGCGCGCCGCTGGCGGTGATCTGCGGAACCGACGCCGCCTATCTGGAAAGCGCCGCGGCGCTGGCCGGGGCGCTGGGCGAGGCGGGCGCGGCGCAGGTCTGGCTGGCGGGGCCGGAAATCGACATGCTCAACGACGCCGGCGTCAGCCGTTTCATCAATCGAAACAGCGACATGCTCGAAGACCTCGCCGCCGCGCACGCCGCCCTGGGGGTGCGCGCATGACCCGCCGCCACCCGGATTTCGCCACCCTCGACCTCGGCCCCGCCGCCCCGGCGCCGCAACCGGCCGCGGGCGAGGCGTGGATGACGGCGGAGGGGATTCCGCTCAAGCCCGCCTATGGCGCGGCGGACCGCGAACCGCTTGATTTCGTTGACGGGTTTCCGGGCGTCGCGCCCTATCTGCGCGGCCCCTACCCCACCATGTACGTGCAGCGGCCGTGGACGATCCGCCAGTACGCCGGCTTCTCGACGGCGGAGGATTCCAACGCCTTCTACCGCCGCAATCTCGCCGCCGGGCAGAAGGGGCTGTCGATCGCCTTCGATCTCGCCACCCACCGCGGCTATGATTCCGATCATCCGCGCGTCGCCGGCGATGTCGGCATGGCGGGCGTGGCCATCGATTCCATTCTCGACATGCGCACGCTGTTCGACGGCATTCCGCTCGACCGGATGAGCGTCAGCATGACCATGAACGGCGCGGTGTTGCCGGTCATGGCGCTCTACATCGCCGCGGGCGAGGAGCAGGGCGTGCCGCCCGCGCGGCTGTCCGGGACCATCCAGAACGACATCCTGAAGGAGTTCATGGTCCGCAACACCTATATCTACCCGCCCGGGCCGTCGATGCGCATCGTGTCGGACATTTTCGCCTATACGGCGGAAAACATGCCGAAATTCAACTCCATCTCCATCTCCGGCTATCACATGCAGGAGGCCGGGGCGCCCGCGGATCTGGAACTGGCCTACACCCTCGCCGACGGGCTGGAATATGTGCAGGCGGGCATCGCCGCCGGCCTGGATGTCGACCGTTTCGCGCCGCGGCTCAGCTTCTTCTTCGGCATCGGCATGCACTATTTCATGGAGGTGGCGAAGCTGCGCGCGGCGCGCCTGCTGTGGGCGAAGCTGATGCGCGAACGCTTTGATCCGAAGGACGCCCGCTCGCTGTCGCTGCGCACCCATTGCCAGACCTCCGGCTGGTCGCTGACCGCGCAGGACGTGTTCAACAATGTCGGCCGCACGGCGATAGAGGCGATGGCGGCGATCGACGGCCACACCCAGTCCCTGCACACCAACAGCCTCGACGAGGCCCTGGCCCTGCCCACCGATTTCTCGGCCCGCATCGCCCGCAACACCCAGCTGCTGCTCGCCGCCGAGGGGCGGATGTGCGACGCCATCGACCCCTGGGGCGGATCGTATTTCGTCGAGCGCCTGACGCACGACCTCGCCGCCCGCGCCCTGGCCCATATCGAGGAGACGGACCGGCTCGGCGGCATGGCCGCGGCGATCAATGAGGGCCTGCCGAAACTGCGCATAGAGGAGGCCGCCGCCCGCACCCAGGCGCGCATCGATTCCGGCGCGCAAACCATTGTCGGTGTTAATAAATTCCAGACCGGCGACGAGGCCGAAGTGCCGGTGCTGCGCGTCGACAACGCCGGGGTGCGCGCCCGCCAGATCGACAAGCTGAACCGCCTGCGCGCCGGGCGCGATTCCGCGGCCGTCGAAACCGCCCTGCTGGCGCTGACCGCCGCAGCGCAAAGCGGGGAAGGCAATCTGCTGGCGCTGGCGGTGGCGGCGGCGCGCAATCAGGCCAGTGTGGGCGAGATCAGCGCCGCGCTGGAGGCCGCCTGGGGCCGCCACAAGGCGAAAATCCGCACCGTGCAAGGGGTTTACCAGCAGGCCGCGGGCGGCGACGAGCGCTATTGCAAGGCCCGCGCGCTGACGGCGCGCTTCACCGAAACAAACGGCCGCAAGCCGCGGATTCTGATCGCGAAACTGGGCCAGGACGGCCATGACCGCGGCCAGAAAGTGGTGGCCAGCGCCTTCCTCGACATGGGCTGGGAGGTCACCGTCGGCCCGCTGTTCCAGACCGCGGAGGAGGCCGCAGCGCTGGCCGCCGGGAGCAAGGCCGACGTCGTCGCCGCCAGCTCGCTGGCCGCCGGCCATCTGACCTTCGTTCCGGAACTGCGAGAAGCCCTTAAAAATGAAGGGCTTGGCGAGGTTCCGATCATCGTCGGCGGCGTGGTGCCGCCCGAGGACGTGATGGTGCTGCGCCAGATGGGCGCCGCCGAGGTGTTCCCGCCCGGCACGGTGATCGCCGAGGCGGCGCTGCGGATGTTCGCCCGGCTGGGGCTGGAGGACGCCTGAGCGGGCGCCGCCTTCAGCCATCCCCTTTCACTCCTGCTTCCATCCTGTTTTCACCAACCTTCGGCCGCGCTTTCACCCCCCTGTCCGCCACCCCCCGGCCACCCGGCGGTTTCGCGCCCGGGCGGGGCGAGGGCCGCGAAGGCCGTTTTCAACCCTCCCCTTTCACTCCTGCTTCCATCCTGTTTTCACCAACCTTCGGCCGCGCTTTCACCCCCCTGTCCGCCACCCCCCGGCCACCCGGCGGTTTTCGCGCCCCGGGCGGAGCGGCGGCGGCGGCGCGCAGCCCGGCGAAATCCGGGGGATAAACCGCCGCGCCGCGCCGCCTTGTCCCCGCAATTTCACGCGCCGCCGCCGGCTGACCCGCGATTCGGTCTGCGGCCCGCCTGCCCCCTTGAGGGGGTAGAGAGCGAAATCGGTGGCTTGGCGAACGCCAAACGCCAGCCTGGATCGATTTCCCAATTCCCTTTCCGCTGCTTAACATCCCCTCTCCCCTCCAAGGGGAGAGGGCAGGGTGAGGGGTGGCGGCGCGAACGGGCATCGGACAGGCGCGGCAGCTTCGCCGCCGCATGACCGGCGCCGAACGGCGCCTGTGGTGGCTGCTGCGCGCCCGGCGGCTGCTGGACTGCAAGTTCCGCAGGCAGGTCCCCATCGGCCCCTATATCGTCGATTTCGCCTGCGTCGAGCGGCGGCTGGCGATCGAGGCCGATGGCGGCCAGCATGTGGCGCGCGCCGCCCACGACGCCCGCCGCACGGCGTATCTGGAAAGCCAGGGCTGGCGCGTGCTGCGCTTCTGGAACACCGACATCCTTCTGGAGACCGAGGGCGTTCTCGAGACGATCATCGAGGCGCTGCGCCTGCCGCCGCCGCGCTGAGCGGTCTGCGGTTTCACCGCTGCGGCTTCCCCCTCACCCTGCCCTCTCCCCCATCAGTGGGGGAGAGGGGATCGGTTGTGGTCCTACGATCAGTTGCTCACCGGGTCTGGATTATATGCCCGGCCGGTCTGTCCCACGCCGGGGGAGGGTGTGAGGCGTCGCGCGGCGCAAAAGGAGGGCGGGAACCGGATAGACGCCTGCTTTCCCCCGCCCTCGCCGCGGCGGCGGGCGATGTGCTAGGCTGGCCGCTGCGAGGGAGCGCGAACCGGAGACCGCCCCGATGGGATTCCTGACACGATCAACCGCCATTCTGACCGCCGCCGCGCTGGGCGCGGCGCTGGCCGCCTGCGCCAGCCCGCCGCGCGCACCCTATCAGCCCGCCGCGCAGAGCCAGCCCGGCTATTCGGAAATGCGCATCGAATCCAACCGCTGGCGCGTCAGCTACCAGGCCGCGGGCGACCCCGGCCTCGCCGCCGTGGAGGGGCTGGCCCTGCGCCGCGCCGCCGAACTGACCCTGCAGAACGGCGATGACTGGTTCATCGTCGCCAGCCGCCGCACCGACCCGCCCTACCCGGCGGACCAGCGCCGCGCCGCGCCGCGCGTCAGCGGCGGTGTGGGCCAGACCTGGGGCAGCGGCGGCTATAGCGGAACCAGCGTCGGGGTCGGCGTGGCGTTCGGCTCGTCCGGCCCGGCGGTCAACCGCTCGGTGACGCTGGAGGTGGTCTCCGGCGCCGGCGAACGCCCGGACCGCGACGGCGCCTACGACGCCCGCAGCGTGCTGGAGCACCAGGGCGGCTAGGGGGGCGGAACCGCCGCCCCTTCCATCGTCATTCCGTGCGCGCTGCGGCATGCCATGCCGCCGCGCAGACACGGAACCCGCCGTAGAGCGCGCAAGGGAACTTGCGGGAATCGCTGACCCGCAGCCCTTGCCGCCACGCGATTCCCGCAAGCGTCTTCCTCGCCTTCGGCAGGTTCCGGGTCAGCGGCGCAGCATCAGGATGCCGCGCCGCGCCCGGAATGACGGCGTTTGAGCATATTCAATACGCCGCCTCGTTCTGACCCCTTGGGAGGCCCCGGCTCTCCCCCGGATCGCTGCGCGTCCGGGCTTCGGGGAGACCCGGGATCTCCTGCCTGTGCAGGATGAGGCGCTGTTCGACGAAGCCTCCCACCCTCCCCCAACGTGGGGAGGGTCAGGAGGGGCGGCGCAGCCGTCCCGAGTGGGGTGGGGGGCGAAAGGCGCGAACGGGAATTTCCCCCCACCCCGGTCCTACGGCCTGACGCCCGCAGGACCGACCCTCCCCGCGCCGGGGGAGGGTAGGAACATGCGGCGCCGCGCCCGGAATGACGGCGTTTGGCGATTGATTGACGCTCCGCGCCCTCGCCCTTCGTGGCCCGGCCTGACGGCCGGGACTCCTCAGGGTGAGGGATAAGAGATTGAATCTGCATACACCCTCATCCTGAGGTGCGATGCGCCGAAGGCGCAGAGCCACGAAGGACGAGGGGAGGATTTAGCGGAGCCGCGCCTACCCGCCCCCGGCCTGCTGTTTGACCAGCGTCCTGGGGGCGATGGCGCGCCAGCTTTCGTCGATCCAGGATTTCAGCAGCTCGACCGGGATGTCCTCGGCGCGGGCGAAACCCGCCCACACCCAGCCGGACTTGCCGAGGCCATAGCCCGCCGGGCGGGCGAATTCGTGCACGCTCAGCACCGCCTGCCCGCTTTCGGGCAGCTTCGCCGTGAGGGCGAACACGTCCTCCTTGCGCCCGGTTGACAGGAACACGAAGGTCTTGCCGCGCACCTTCACCGCGCTTTCGCCCCAGGGGTGTTCCTCCACCGCCTCGGGCAGCGACAGGGCGTAGGCGCGCACGGCTTCCGCCTGTTTCAGCTTGAACATCGGCGCTCCCTTCTCTTCCCCCGTCCTTCGTGGCTCTGCGCCTTCGGCGCATCGCACCTCAGGATGAGGGGAAAGGGGTTGAATCAACCAACACCCTCACCCTGAGGAGTCCCGGGCCTTGGGCCGGGCCACGAAGGGCGAGGGTGACCGAAACCCTACCCCCCGCTCAGCGCCTTCGCCTGTTTCACCCAGCCGTCGCGGGCGATGCGGCCGCGGGCGTTCAGGCGCTCGTCCCATTCGGCGACCTCGGCGTCGGTCCAGGCCGCGAGCTTCGCGAAGCTGTCGACGCCGGCGGCGCGCAGCGCGGCGGCGGCCTTCGGGCCGAGGCCGCGGATCGTCTCCAGATCGTCGCCGTCCGGGTCATTGGCGGCGGGGGCGGGACGCGCCGCCTCCGCCCGGCCTGCGGCGAGGCTGCGGGTCAGGTCGTCATTCTCGCGGCGCAGCCGGTCCAGCTCGTCGCGCGCCGCGGCCAGCGCGCGGCCGTCGGCCTCGGGCGAGGCGCCCCAGATGCGCCAGCCGGCCGCCAGCCCGATCGCGAATGCGATCAGCAGCAGCAGCCACATATGCCAGATCAGCCACAGCATCGCGTCTATCCCTCGCCTATCCTTCGCCCGCCGGGGCGCGCACCGCAAGCCGCACCAGCCGGCCCTGCCCGGTTTCTCCGGCCCCGGCCTCCACCCGCGCCGCCGGCGCGCCGCCTTCGGTCAGCGCCGCCGCCACCTCGCGGGCGCGGGCCGCGGCCATCGACTGCTCGTAGGGGCTGTCGCCCGTCGGCTGCACCGCCACGGCCAGCACGCCTTCCGGGCAGAAGCGGAACGCCTCGCCCAGCCGCGCGGCGATGCGGCGCGATCGCGGCTCCAGCGCCGCCTGCCCGGGCAGGAAGCGCACCGGGGCCGGGCCGCGGGCGGCCTCCAGCACCAGTCCGCAGTCGCGCGCGTCGCCGATCTGCGCCGCCGCGCCGCGCCCCGGATCGCCCGCCGGCGCGTCCAGCGCCAGCACCAGCGCCGCGGCGGAATAACCCTCGGGCATGTCGTCCAGCGCCGCGGCGGCGGCGCGCGCCGTCTGGCCCGTCCCGGCGCGGCCATACAGCCCCGCCCGCCGCACGTTCAGCACCGCGCCCCCGGAATCGAGCCGGGCCAGCTGCGCGATCAGGCGTTTCACCGCCGTCTCCCAGTCCTCGCCCGCCGTGGCGGCGGGATCGACGGCCAGGTGCGCCTCCGCCCCGGCCGGGAACAGCCGCATGGCGAACTCGGCCAGCGCCAGCCGCGCCGCCTCGTCGGCGACGGTTCCGGTCAGGGTGATGCGGCCATTGCCGGCGTCGGCGCGGAAGGCGGCGCTGCGCGCCGGGGCGGCCAGCACGGTTTCATCCGTCACCCGCGTCACCCCGCCGGCCAGCGCCCCGCCGGACCAGGCGGCGCCGCGCACCGCGGCCAGCGCGTCCAGCCGCGCCGCTCGGACGGCGCCTGCCCCGACACGGTGGCGGTCTGGCCGCTGACGCGCACCCCGGCCCAGCGATGCTCGCGCGCCGTCAGCGCCCGCTCCGCCGCCGCCTGCAGCCGCGCCTCCAGCCGCCCGGCCGAGCCGGGGGCGAAATGCACGCCGATAAGGCCGGCCAGCGCCAGCGCGGCGATCGCGGCGATCAGGATGCGGCGGACGCGGCGGCTCATCACAGGCTCGAATCAGTTCCCGGTTGCAAACGAAACATAGCGCGGACGCCGCGCCGTTCCGTGCAGGTAGTCCCGCATTGTGGAAAAGAAAAGGCCGGGGCCCGAAGGCCCCGGCCCGTCCTTGCGTCGTCCCCAGTCGCCTAGCGGCGCAGACGCAGCGTGACACCCACCGTGCGCGGCGCGCCGAGGAAGGCGTTGTAGGTGCCGCCCTGCAGCGGGGCGTTGAACGCCACCTGCATGTAGTTGGTGTCGGTCAGGTTCTGGCCCCACAGCTCCAGAGCCCAGCTCTGGTCCTGGGCGCCGATGCCGACGCGGGCGTTGAGCAGGCCGTAGCCGGGCTGCTCCTTCACCGGCAGCAGGTCCGAACCGGTGTTCTGGCGCGAGACCCAGCGGCCGTCGAGGTGGAACAGCGCCTCCATGTTGTCGCCCAGCGGGTGGACGTAAGAGGCCGAGCCCGAGAAGTAGTAGCGCGGCGACAGCGACATGGTGTTGCCCGACAGGCGGTCCACGTCCGGCACGCCGGTGGGCGCGAACCCGTCGTAGCGGGCGTCGGAATAGGTCATGCCCGCCTGCAGCGTCCAGCGATCATCCGGGAAGAACAGCGCTTCCACCTCGTAGCCGCGCACCCGCACCCCCGGCATGGAGGTGACGAAGAAGCTGAGGCCGTTGAAGGTGTTGAGCTGGAAGTTGTCGTAGTCGGCGTGGAAGACCGACATGTTCAACAGCATGGTGTTGTCGAACCACTGCGTCTTGAAGCCCGCCTCCCAGGCGTTGACCGTCTCCGGCGCGAAGTCCGCCGGATAGGGCTGGGTTCCGGCCAGGATCGGCTCGAAATTGATCACCGTGGCGCCGGACTGGTTGAAGCGGTCGAGGTTGAACCCGCCCGACTTGTAGCCGCGAGAGTAGCTGACATAGCCCATCACGTTGTCGCTGAAGCGGTTGCTCAGCGAGGCGATGCCGCTCCAGTTGGAGTTGCTCATGCTCAGCGTCCGTCCCGACAGCGGGATTTCCGAGAACACGTCGCGGGCGGCGTTCAGGCAGGTGACGGTGCCGATCTGCGCCGCCGAGGCCACCGGCACGCCCAGTTGGGACGCGATCGCGACCAGGCGGGGCAGGTTGGCCGCCGAGGTGAAGTTCAGGGCCGAGCCGAAGATCGCCTCCCACACGTCGCAGGCCGGCGCGTTGGAGGGCGAGAAGTTCGCCACCATGTCCTTCTCGTCGCGGGTGTAGCGAAGCCCGAAGGTGAAATCGAGCGTGTCGGTGACCGCGAAGGTGTTGTGGGTGAAGATCGCCCAGCTGGTGGCGTCCTGGCTGTAATGGTCGCCGCCCGCTGAGCCGCCGCCGGCCGGCAGGCCGGCTCCCGGCGTCAGCGAGAACGGCGCCGGCAGCGGCGAGACATAACCCGCGCCGGTGAACACCGCGACGCAGGTCGGGTGGCCGAGGCCGCGGGCGCAGGCGTCCGCCCCGTTGGCGGTGGCCGCCACCGTGGTGGTGTTGGCGCCGCCGGACAGCAGCAGGCTGACATAGGGCTCGTAATGGACGCCATAGCCCAGGTTGTCGAACCGGGTCAGCTCCTCGCTGGAATAGAAACCGCCCACCATCCAGTCCAGACGGTCGGCATTGCCCTGGAAGCGCAGTTCGAACGTGGTGTTGGTGAAGGTGAAGGCCTTGGCCGGGTCGCGGTGGAAAATGTCCGCCGCCGAGAAGTCGGCGTCCATGCCCGAGACCAGCTCATAGTCGCGGTGCGCGGCGATGCCGGTCATGGTGAAGGTGTCGAAATCCCAGTCGAACTGGGCCTGCATGCCCCAGTCGGTGATCTCCTGGGTGGTGTCGCGGTTGGACGACACATTGCGGGCGAACGGATTGGCCTGTCCCGGCATCGGGATGGCGCCGCCCAGCGCGTTGACGATCGGCGCGGTCGGGCCGGCGACGAGCGTCGGCGCGGCGCAGCAGTTTTCGTCGCGGCTGGTGTAATCGGCCGCGAAGCGCCAGCTCATGTTCGCCGACGGATCGACGCGCAGCTGGCCGCGGATGGTCCAGAAGTCGCGGTCGTTGTCCTCGGTCGCGGTGCGCGGGCCAGGGCCGGTGTTGACGTTCAGGAAGCCGTCGCGGTTGCGCATGCCGGCGTAGAGCCGGAAGGCGGCGACGTCTTCGACGATCGGGCCGGTGACGCTGCCATTGACGCCCCAGCCGGTGTAATCGCCGAACATGAACTCGCCTTCGGCGTTCATGCCGAACTCGTACTCCGGACCGGCGGTGACGATGTTGATCAGACCGGCCGAGGTGTTGCGGCCGAACAGCGTGCCCTGCGGGCCGCGCAGAACCTCGATCCGCTCCAGCTGGCCCAGGTCGCCGAAACCGACGCCGTTGCGGGCGCGCGGCACGCCGTCGATGACGATGCCGACCGAGGATTCGAGACCGGGGTTGTCGCCAACCGTGCCGATGCCGCGGATGCGGGCGGTGGTGACGAACTCGCTGCTGGTCGAGGTGACGTTCAGGCCCGGCACCAGGATCGTCAGATCCTTGATGTCGCGGATGCCGGCGTTCTGCAGCAGTTCGGCGTTATAGGCCGACACTGCGATCGGAACGTCCTGGATGTTCTGTTCGCGCTTTTGAGCGGTGACGGTGATGACGTCCACCGTTTGCTGGGCCAGCGCCGGGGCGCCCAGCACCATGGCGGACGCCGCCGCCATCAGTATGGAGCGAGAGATATAACGCGTCATTCCTGCTTCCTCCGGGATGCCTGGCTTCCGGGCCAGGATGCTTGTGCGGCGCTTGGCGACCGCTCGGGGGCAAGAATGTCCCAAAATTTTTAGGGGATGAAGACCTCTTCAGTCCTTCCGGCCTTAAGAACCGCCGGTTTTTCGAATGTTTTGCGCTTTTTCCTGTCTTGTTGCAGGATTGTCACATACAGATGCTTCAGGCAGCCGCGCCCGGCCGCTCGCCCACCGCCGCGCGCCATGCGGCCAGCGCCGTCAGCTCCGGCCCCGGCGCCAGCTTCACCCAGGCGGCGAAATCGATGAACACGAAGGCGGCGATGTCGGCGGCGCTGAAGACGTCCCCGGCCAGATAGTCCGCCTGCGCCAGCCGCGCATCCAGCGTCTTGAAGAACGCCGCCGCCCGCGCCCGCCCCCGCTCGGCCAGCGCTGGAATCTGCGCATGATCCTCCGGTCCCGGCAGGCCGCGATTGGCGAAGAATTTCGAGGTGTTGCGCAACACTTCGGCCACAGCCATCAGACCCTCGGCCTCGACGCGGGCGATCCATTCCGCGCACAGCGCCTTCTCCATCGGGTCGCGGCCCAGCAAGGGCGGGTCGGGGCGCATCTCCTCCAGCCAGCGCACGATGGCGGCGTTATCGGTCAGCACGGCGCCGTCCGGCAGTTTCAGCGCCGGCACGGTGCAGCGCGGATTGATGGCCCGGTAGGCCCCGGCCATCTGTTCACCCTTCGCCAGGTCGACCTCGACCCGGTCATAGGCGACGCCTTTCTCGGCCAGCACCCAGCGCGCCCGGCGCGGGCTGGGCGCGGGACCGTAGTCGTAGAGGGTGAGCCCGCTTCCGCCGCTCATGCGAATCGCTCCGGCCGTTCGGCGGCGACGCCCAGCCGGTCCTCTATGGCCCGGCCCAGCGCGATCAGCCGCCCCTCCTCGAACAGCGGCGCCCACAGGCTGGTGACGTGCGGCACGCGGTGCGTGGCCGCATCATCCCCCGCCGGGCCGCCGAAAATGGTCCGAGTCGGCTGCTGGCTGAAACCGGTGCGCAGCGCCAGGCAGGGATGACCGGTATAGTTGGTGATGATCAGCAGCGCCGCGGCGAAGTTCGGCGCGATCAGCGCGTCGGCATCGCGGAACACGGCGTCCATCTCCTCCATAACCCGCCGGCGCAGCCGGTCGACATTCACCAGGTCCACCGCCGAGATGAAGCGCGCCCGCCGCCAGGTGTTCGGCCAGGCCGGCGGGTCCTGCCAGGACAGTTCGGCGTCGCGGCCCGACAGGGTCAGCTCCTCGAACGCCGCCGCCGATTCGGCCTCCACCACCGCCAGCAGCGCGTCGTAAGGCAGTTCGGGCAGGCCGACCTCCACCATCTCGGCGCCCGCGTCGCGCAGCGCCGCCAGCGCGGCGCGGTCGCCGTCCGATCTGTTCTCGAACCAGGCCGGGTTCCAGCCGACGCGCATGCCGCGCGCCGTGGCGCGGGCGTCGGCCTCGAAGCCGATGTCCAGCGACGCCGGGTCGGCGTCGTCGCCGCCATTGATCGCCGCCAGCACCAGCGCCGTGTCCTCCACGTCGCGGGTGATCGGCCCGATCTTGTCCAGCGACCAGCACAGCGCCATCGCGCCGGTGCGGGCCACGCGCCCGAAGCTGGGCCGCAGGCCGGTGGTTCCGCAGCGCTGGGACGGCGACACGATGGAGCCCAGCGTCTCGGTGCCGATGGCGAATCCCGCCAGCCCCGCCGCAACCGCCGACGCCGACCCGGCGCTGGAGCCGGAGGAGCCTTCCTCCGGGTTCCAGGGATTGCGCGTCATGCCGCCGAACCAGCGGTCGCCATAGGCGATGGCCCCGGTCGTGGTCTTGCCCAGCAGCACCGCCCCCGCCGCCCTCAGCCTGCTGGCCACGGCGGCGTCGGCCCCGGCCACCCGGTCGCGGTATGGCTCCGCCCCCCAGGTGGCGCGCACTCCGGCGACGTCGATGATGTCCTTCAACCCGTAGGGCACGCCGTGCAGCGGGCCGCGCCAGCGCCCGGCGCGCCCGTCGCGGTCGGCGGCGTCGGCCTCGGCGCGGGCGATGTCCGCCGTAACGGTGACGAAGCATTCCAGCCCGCCGGCGTGGCGGGCGATGCGGTCCAGGTAGAGTTCGGTCAGCGCCCGGCTGGTGATGCGGCCGCGGCGGATCCACTGGCCCAGCGTCCGGGCCGGGGCGAAGGCGATGTCCGCCTCCGCCGCCGGCAATGGCCCGGCGTCGCGGCCGGATGTCCGCACCCGGTTGCGCTGTTCACGGTAGCTGCGGCCGCGCAGGCGCGGGTCGAACACGCAGGCCGGCGACAGGGTGTTCGGTTTGTCAACGGCGCGCAGCCGCGCCATGCGCTCCACCCAGTTGTCGATCTGAACCAGGATCTGCTGGCGCTGTTCGTCCGTGTAGCGCACGTCGAACAGCTTCTCGGCCTCGGCGATCGTGCCGGCGTCTATGCCGCGCCCGGCGTCATTGGCCGGGGCCTGCCCCCCAACGGCGGCGGTGAGCGATTCCTCTTCCTCGCGCGCCAGCGCCGGCGCAGCCGCCAGCCCCGCCGCGCCCGCGGCCAAACCTTTCAGCAACCGCCGCCGCGTGGTGTTGATGTCCATAGTCCGGCCCTCCCCTTGCGCAGGACCAGCCTCGCCCGCCGCGGGCCGCCGGGCAAGCGCCAGAGGCGAACTCCCCCGGCCATTTTCGCCTCAATTGTTCCACAAATCGCCGATGCTTCGCCCAAATTGCCCGTTAACCAAACCGGGTCTGAAGCCTGCAAACCGCCTTCCGGGGGAGGGAAAAAATGCCCAGGGACGCCATAACGAACATAAGGGAGATCGGCGCATCGGAGCTGACCAAACGTCCGAAACAGTATGACGACGTGGTCTTCGCCGCCGCCACCGCCAGCCGCGCCTTCGAAAACCTGAAGCGGTTCCGGCGCACCTGGGGATGGGCGTTTCCGGATCCGGGCGAAACCCCGGCCGTCCCGGCCGGAAGCCGCGCCCGCGCCGTGCAGCATCGTCCCGGCATTGACCGCGCGGCGATCTATCCCCCCTCGCACATCCTGCATTTCTCCATCCTCGCCGGCCTGGTGCTGTTCGAGGGGCTGGCCAACGCCTATTTCTTCTCCAAGGGTTCCGACCTCGGCCTGCTGGGCGGGTGGCTGCAGGCGATCACGGTGTCGTTCACCAATGTCATCGCCGCCTTCTTCATCATCGGCTTCCTGTGCCTGCGCCACCTCAGCAATCCCAAGAAGCTGTGGTTCTTCATTCCAGCCGCGATCGCCCTGCCCTTCGCGGTGGCGGCGATCTTCGTGCTGAACCTGACCGCCGCGCACTATCGCGACCTGCTGGAGGTCGAGGCCGCGACGCTGGCGCTGGGCGGCGCCGCGCAGACCGGCGCCATGCTGACGCCGGTGACCGCGATGCTGGAGAATCCGTTCGGCCTGCAATCGCTGGAGGCGCTGCTGCTGCTGATCCTCGGCCTGACCTTCGCCGCCATCGCCGCCTTCAAGGGCCGCACCTTCGACGACGCCATCCCCGGCTATGGCGTGGTGCAGCGCAAGTCCGAAGCCGCGGCCCGCGAGCTGAAGCGCGCAGTGGAGGCGGCCATCCGCCGCGGCGGCTCGTATTCCGAGCGCGAGGCCGCCGCCATCCAGAACGCCGAAATCCTGCTGGACGAGATCCTGACCGATCTGGCGTCGGACGGACAGCGTCGCGGCGAGCCGGTTCCGCCGCCGCACGCCAGCGCGGCCTGATCCGGGCGCCGGCGGGATCCAGGCCATGACCGGGCGCGACCTGATCGGGATTTTCAATCTGGTGGTGATCGCCGGAATTCTCGGCGGCATCACCTGGGCGGCCACCACGCTGCGCCCGGCGGATTTCGATTATGACACCCTGTGCATAGAGGGCGAGACGCCCCCACACCGCGCCGTGGTGATCGACAAGACCGACCCCTATACGCGTGAGGAGGCCGCCCGCATCCTCGCCGCCATCATCGCCGAGCGCGACGCGCTCGCGGTCGGCGAACGGCTGTCGCTGTTCGAACTCGACGAGCGCGGAGAGTTCCGCCACAGCAATCGCTTCTCGCTGTGCAATCCCGGCAGCGGCGAGCAGGTGAACCCGCTCTACCGCAATCCGGATCGCGTACAGGCGCGCTATGCGCAACTGTTCGACCGTCCGCTGCAGGCGGCGCTGGCCGACCTGATCGAGCCCAAGGACGCCCCGGCCAGCCCGGTGATCGAGGCGCTGGCCCGTCTGGCGCAGGAGGAGAACTTCTCCCCCGGCGTGCCTGGCCGGCGCATCCTGCTGGTCTCCGACATGTTGCAGAACTCGGAGCTGTTCACCGTCTACGGCCGCTGGCGCGGCCCTTACGACCGGCGCGTGCCGCCGGCGGAAGACATCGCCGCCGCCATCGGCGCCGAATACGGCGATGTGCTGCGCGGGGTGGAGGTGCAGGTGCTGCTGATCCCGCGCGAGCCCTTCGTGGAGGAGCAGCGCGGCGCCATGCAGGCGCACTGGCGGGCGATCTTCCGCGAGCTCGGCGTCCGCGACAGCTGGGCGGAGCTTTAGGCGCCGGCCCGTGAATCGCCCGATGTTGGATAGATTGACAACACTCTGAGTTGTTGGCATTATCTCCAACATGAAGGCCGCGCCGGTTATCAACGAGCGCCATGTCATCGACCGGCGGTCCTTCGCCGAGATTGTCATATGGCGTGTTCCCAAGCCGGTGCGCGGTTCGGCGCACCCATTCAAATACCGGCTGGCCTTCGTGGTCGACGGGGTTTGCGTTCTGCGCTTCGATAACGAGGCGGGCAAGGGCGGCCATCACCATATCGGCGATCGCGAGGAGCCCTATGATTTTACCACGCCGGAAGCCTTGCTTGCGGACTTCTGGCGCGCCATCGATGAATGGAGAGCGGGATGAGCGAAGCCGACAGCGCCGGAACCGTGATTTTCGATGTCGCCTCGCGAGAGGTGGTGTCGCGACGCGCCGCGGCGGCTTTTGGCGGCGAGGCGCAACCGCCCCGGATCAGCTTTGCCAGCGCGGAGCTGATGTTCACTGTGATGACGGCCAAGCGCTGGGAAATCCTGCGCGCCATGGCCGGTGCGGGGCCGATGTCGATCCGCGAGGCCGCCCGGCGCGTCAAGCGCGACGTGAAAGCCGTCCATGGCGACGTCCGCGCCCTGCTGAACGCCGGCGTGCTGAGAAAAGCCGAAGACGGGCGGGTGACGTTCCCGTTCACGGCGATCCGCATCGACGCTCTGGTCGAGGCCGCCTGAGTCCGGATCAGAAAGTCCAGATCACCCGGGCCATGAAGGCGCGGTCATTGGTGTCGCCGGTTCCGAACCGGTATTCGAGGTCGAAATCCACCCGCTGGCGGTAGGCCCGGTAACGGTCTTCGTCCAGCCAGCGCGAAAGGGTGATCCCCGGCCCGGCCTCCAGCCGTTCGCGGCGCGCCCGCCGCCGGTGCGGCGGAAATGCGGCGGTCTCTCCCGCGGCGCGAATCCGGTTGTCCTAGTTCCGGAAATCCACGTCCAGCTCGGCGGCAAGATACGTGAAAGCGGCGTAGACGGCCACGTTCTGGCGCAGGGCCTCGGGATCGATCTTGTCCAGCGTGTCGTCCGGGGTGTGGTGGTAGTCGAAATAGTCCGTCCCGTCCTGCTGCAGCGTCACCACCGGCACATTGTGCTGGGTGCGCATGAACAGGATGTCCGGCCCGCCGCCGGCCTGGTTGCCGCCACGCAGCACGCCCCAGGGGGCGAGGATTTCGTGGATGGCGTCGCCCGCGGGCAGCGACCGGTCGCCGAACCGGGTGTCGAAACGCCAGATGCGTCCGGCCCCGAAATCGGACTCCGTCGCCACGATGTGATTGTCCATGTTCCCCGCGTGCAGGTCGGTATAGGCGCGCGCGCCCAGTAGGCCCACCTCCTCCGCCCCGAACAGCACCACGCGAATGGTGCGGCGCGGCGCGCGCGGCAATTGCCCGATCAGCCGGGCGGCGGCGGCGACGATGGCGACGCCCGCGCCGTCGTCCAGCGCGCCGGTGCCTTCGTCCCAGGAATCCAGGTGCGCGCCGATCAGCACGATCTCCTCCGGCCGTTCGCGGCCCGGGATCTCGGCGATGACGTTTCCGGACTCCGCCCGCCCCCGCCAGCCGGCGGTGGAGCGGATGCGCAGCCGCAGCTCATGCCCCGCGCCCACGATGCGGGCGATCTGGTCGGCGTCGGCGTTGGAGACGGCGATGGCCGGAATCCGCGGCCGCCCCGCCCCTTCGGGGAAGCTCATGATTCCGGTGTGGGGAAAGCGGTGGGCGCCGCTGCTGACCGAGCGGATCACCACGCCGATGGCGCCGCGCCGCTGCGCCTCCAGCCATCCGAGCGTGCGCTTGAAATTGGCCGGGCCATAGCCGGCGCCGGTCTGGGTCGGCACCAGGGTGCGGTCGTCGATGAACACGATGCGGCCGCGCAGGGAGTCATCCTCCGGCGAGCGGGCCAGCGCCTCGAAATTCGGGAAATAGGCCACCCCGGCCTCGACGCCGCCCTGCGGGGTGGCGGCCGAACCGCCCAGCGCGGTGGCGACCAGCGGCTGCGGGAAAGGCGCGCTGATCTCGGCGCTCAGCTCGCCCCGCGTCCAGTAGTCGATCTCGAACGGCTCGACGCGGATGTTGGAGAAGCCCAGCTCGGTGAACATCTGCACCGCCCAGTCGCGGGCGCGGGCCTCGGCCGGGCTGCCGGCCAGGCGGGGGCCGACTTCGGTGGTCAGCGATTCGACGATCTCCCACGCCAGGCCGCTGCTCGCGCCGCGTTCGGCCAGCGTCCGCGCCGTCTCCGCCGCAGCTTCAGGGATCTCGTAGCGCGGGGCCTGTTGCGCCGCGGCGGCGGCCGAAAGGAACAGGGCGGCGATGGCTGCGGTCAGTGCGCGCATGGATTCCTCCTTCGCGGATCGGGCGACTGCGGGCAGACTATGAATGCCGGCGGCGCCGATCAACCGCACGATCCCGTTATCCGGAAAAGGAAGCCCGATGCGCGCCATAGAAATCCTGATCCAGCCGAAGGACCATGACGTCGGCGGCGTCACCGTGCGCCGCGCCCTGCCGGTGGCCAAGCGCCGCGCCGTCGGGCCGTTCGTATTCTTCGATCATATCGGCCCGGCGCGCTTCGCGCCCGGACAGGGCATCGATGTCGGCCCGCACCCGCATATCGGGCTGGCCACCGTCACCTATCTGTTCGATGGCGAGATGGACCACGCCGACTCCACCGGCGCGCAGCGCAGCATCCGCCCCGGCGCGGTGAACTGGATGGTCGCCGGGCGCGGCGTGACGCATTCGGAGCGCACCGGGCCGCAGGCCCGGCGGGACGGGCATGTCCTGCACGGCGTCCAGACCTGGGTGGCCTTGCCGCTGGCGCATGAACAGGACCCGCCCTCCTTCCACCACCACCCGGCGGCGGACCTGCCGGCCTTCACGCTGAACGGCGCCCGCATGCGCCTGATCCTGGGAACGGCGTTCGGGCGGCGGGCGCCGGTGCGCAGCTTTTCACCGATCTTCTATCTGCACGCCGAGGCCCCGGCGGGGGCGGGCATCCCCCTGCCCGGCGACCATGCCGAGCGGGCGCTGTATGTTGTCTCCGGCGCCGTGGACATAGATGGCCAGGCGATCCAGCAGGGAGAAATGGCGGTGCTGACGGAAGGCGCGGCCCCGGCCGTGACCGCGCGCGCGGACGCCGTGGTGATGCTGTGCGGCGGCGCGCCGCTGGACGGCAGGCGCACCATCTGGTGGAACTTCGTCGCCTCCAGCCGCGAGCGCATCGAACAGGCCAAGCAAGACTGGCGCGCCTCGGCCCGCGCCGAATTCAAGGATTCAGCCTTCGCGCTGCCGCCGGGGGAGACCACGCACATCCCGCTGCCCGGCGACGAGCAGCCCGCGGACTCGCCGCCGCAGCCCAGCGACGATTGCCCGACGACGTGACCGGAACGGATCAGTGCAGCCTGATGGCGCCGTCGCGCTGCAGCCGCCCGGCCAGCGCGTCCTCGACCACCGATTTCAGCGCCCGCCAGGCGCCGGCGCGCGCATCGTCGCCCAGCGCCTCCATCTCGCCCACCGCCTGGTCGGCATAGCCCAGCGCCCGCGCGCCATGCCGGTCGACCAGCACGAACGCGATGCTGCGGATGTCCTCGGGCGTAATGCGGGAACGCGGGGTCATCGGCGGAACTCTCCCTGAACTGCGGTTCGTCCCGACACCAGCAAGGGAGATACCAGCGGCGCCAAAGGAACTTCTCTTTTAAAATCAATGTATTGAGTCGAGGCCCGCACTCGGGCCGCCGGCGCAGGCTTGCCGCGCGGGCGGAATTTGCCGGGCGGTTTAGGCCGTGTGACCCATCACCGCGCGGCCTGGACTGGCTCAAGAGTCATTAGTGATCGCGTCATCGAACCGGTGAACCAGTTCCCACTTCACCTGATCACGCTCCTAGCCGGGCCGGTAGCCGTCGCCGGCCAGCCACACCTTCTCCTCCTTGCTGGAGCGCCGGCCCAGCACGTCGTTGCGGTAGGGGAAGCGACCGAACTGTTTGACGATGTCGCGGTGCGCCCGGGCGTGTTTCAGCGTCGTGTTGCCCTTCGGCAGGCGTTCGCGGCACAACGCCACGCACAGCTCCTGGTCCTCGATGTCCTCCGAATGCATGAAGGGCATGTAGAAGAACGGGCGCTGAACCTCCGGCGCCTGCCGGTCGAAGCCCGCATCCAGCGACTTGCGCGCGGCGGCGAGGCCCAGCGGGTCGAACACGAAGGCCCGGGGCGAGCCGCGCCAGACATTGCGCGGGAACTGGTCGAGCAGGATGATCAGCGCCAGCGCGCCTTCCATGCTTTCCAGCCAGGGGTGCGCGCCGTCGCGGAAGGCCTGCGCCTGCGTCTCGATCGCCGCAGAGAACCGCCGCCGGATGCGCGCGTCGAACGCCGCGTCGGCGCCGAACCAGCGCTCCGGTCCCGCCTCCTCGAACCAGAAGGTCAGGATCGCGCCAGGGCCGGGCGGGCGCCTCACACCCGCACCTCCCCGGACTGGATCGCCTTGTATGTGGCGGCGTCCAGATGCACATAGGCGCCCTCGGACGGGTGGTCGAACCAGACCGGGTCCTTGATGCGCTGCGGGTCGAACCCGTCCTTCACCAGGTCAACCTTTTTCAGCTTGAAGGTGCCGGTGGTGTCGGCCTCTCCCTGGATGCGCAGGAACAGCGGCCGGGCGTAAGCCGGCAGCGCCGCGTGCAGGTGCGCGCGCAGCGCCTGCATGTCGAAGCCTTCGGTCACGGTCAGCGCCGCCATGCCGGCGCGCCCCGGATAGCCCGCGATGCTGACGCCATAGACATTGGCCTGCGCCACGCCGGGAAACAGGCCGATGGCCTCGGCCACTTCGTTGGTGGAGACATTCTCCGACTTCCAGCGAAAAGTGTCGCCCACCCGGTCGACGAAATAGAAATAGCCCTCGCGGTCGCGGCGCAGCAGGTCGCCGGTGCGGAACCAGGCGTCACCCGGCCTGAAGGCGTCGCGGAGGATTTTCTTCTCCGTCTCCGCCTTGTCGCCATAGCCGTCGAAGCGGAAGCGCGCGTCCTTCGGGTCGATGCGTCCCACGGCCTCGCCGGCCTCGCCGATCGCGGCCTCAATGCAGCGGCCGTCCGGCCCGCGCACCGGGGTTTCGGTCTCCGGATCGAAGCGCACCAGCTTGATGTTGAAACGGTGTTTCAGCCACGGCGGCACGCGACCGATGGCGCCGGGTCTGGAATCGAAATTGGCCAGTCCGACATTGCCTTCCGTGGCGCCGTAGAACTCCATCACCCGCGGAATCCGGAACCGGGCCACGAACCGCTCCCACACTTCCGGGCGCAGGCCGTTGCCGATGATGCAGCGGATGGCATGGCGCTTTTCCTCTGCGGTTTCGGGCGCGACCAGCAGGAAGCGGCACAGCTCTCCGACATACATGAACAGGGTGGCGCCGTTCTTCACCGCGTCGGGCCAGAAGGCGCTGGCCGAGAACCGCTTGCGCACGATCAGCGCGCCGCCATGCGAGATGGCGCACCCCACCCCGCACAGCCCGCCGGTGGCGTGATACAGCGGCAGCACCATCATCATCCGGTCTTCCGGCCCGGCTTCGGCGGCGGTGGAGAAGACGTTGAGATAATACAGCGCGCGGGTGTGGGCGACCACGGCGGCCTTGGGCAGGCCGGTGGTGCCGGAGGTGTACATCATCATGCACGGATCGCGCGGCTTCAGGTGCGCGCGGTGATCGCGCGGCGGGCGCGCGGCGGAGACGGCGTTCAGCGCCGAGTCGAAATCCTCCGTCCCCGCAAACCCGCCATCGGTGCCCCAGGCCGTCACCGGGCGGGCCAGCGCATCGGCGGCGGACTTCCAGGCCCCGGCCAGTTCGCCCTCGACAATGGCGTGGGACGCGCCGGAAATGTTCACTCCGTGCGCCAGCGACGCGCCGGTGACCTGGTTGTTCAGCAGCGCCGCGGTCACTCCCACCTTCGACAGGCCGAACCAGATGGCGATGTATTCCCAGCGGTTGTTCATGTAGAGGGCGACCGAGTCGCCGGCCTTCAGCCCCTGCGCCAGCGCCCAGTTCGCCACCTGGTTGGCGTAGCCTTCATAGGCGGCGTAGGTGATCTCGCCGCCGTCCTCGGTCAGGAAGGCGGTGCGGTGCGAATGCGCATCGGCCACCTGTTCCAGGTGATCGGGCAGCAGCACGTCGCCGTCGGGCCTGATCCAGCGCATCAGCCGCTGGATCTTCAGAAGGGTCTTCAGATACAGAAGTTCGCGCTTCAGCCCGCGCAGCAACGCCATCGTCCGCTTCTCCCCGGAAAACCGCCTGCGCAGACGATAGGCGAACGGCGTTTACGGTCAACAAAACCTGTGCGTCAGACGGGTTGCGGCGCGCGGCGCCGCGTCGCAGGGTGCGCGCCCGCATATCGGCTATCACCCCCGCCATGACCGACGCACCCGCCGCCGCGACCACCGCGCCTACGATACGCCCGAACGGGCGGCTGGCGGCGTGGGGGCGTCCGGCGCGCGGGCTGACGCTGCTGG
>JAHCJP010000007.1 GCA_026126205.1 Maricaulaceae bacterium
ACGGCGTTGACCAGGGCGCTGAACCCGCCGGGCATCAGTCTGCGTCCCCCTCCGGGCGGAAGCGGCCGATGACCGGGTTGGTCAGCGAGCCGATCCACAGTGTTCCGTCATCGGCGGGCACGACATTGGCGATATAGCCGAAGCGGCCGTCGGGATCGTGCCAGCTGTCCAGGTATTCGCCGTCCTCGGTCAGTTTCAGGATGAAGCCGCGCGGCGGCCCGGCACGCAGCCAGATCGCCCGCGGCAGCTTGGTGATCATCCGCGCCCAGTAGGGGTTGCGGTGCAGGAAGCGCAGCAGCGGAACCCGCTGCGTGTCCATGCCGATATAGAGATTTCCGGCGCCGCCGGCGCGCAGCCCGTCCGGTATGCCGGGCAGGTTTTCGGCCACGCGCTCCAGCTCTCCGGCCCGCGGGCCGGACAGCCAGTAGCGGTTGAGGCGGTAACGGAAGGTCTCGACGAAGAACAGCGAGCGGCCGTCGGCGGCAAGCGCGACGCCGTTGGGATAATAGAGCCCGTCCAGCAGCTGGCGGGTTTCGCCGCTGTGCGGGTCATGGGCCAGCAGGCGGCCGTAAGCGCGGTTTTCGACCATGTCGAAAATGAAGCTCTGCGCCGGGACTTCGTTGGGCCAGCGCCAGCTTGAATCGGTGAAATAGATGGTTCCGTCCGCCGCCACGTCGAGATCATTGGCGAAGCCGAAGCGCAGGCCGTCATGCGCGTTCGCCAGCAGCTCCACCGCGCCCGTGCGCACGTCGACGGCGTAGAGCCCGTCCGAAAACGCCGCGCCCAGCCGCCCGTCGGCCAGCCATTGCAGGCCGAGCCCGGGGGCGGCGGTCACCTGCGCCACGGTTTCGACCCGCGCTTCACCGTCCGCTAGGCGCACGCGGACCAGCGACCCGTCCGGCTGGCTGGCGTAAACCGCGCCGTCCGGCGCCAGCGCGATGCCTTCCGAGGAATGGACCAGGCCTTCGGCGAGGATTTCCGCCGCGGCGAGGCGGCCGCGCGGTTCCAGCACCCCGGTCATCGCCGGCGGTTCCGGCTCGTCCCAGAACTCGGGATCAAAGGGCGAGGGCCAGACGTGCCACAGCCCGAACAGCGCCGCCGGCGCCAGCATGGTCAGCCAAAGGTAGCGCATCTATCCTCCGCGACGCCGTTGAAGGTCAACGCAAGCGACATCCAGGATCAGGTTTCGCGCCATCCTGGAATCACCGCGCGCGGCGCGCGCGGCGCGGCGAATCCGTCAGGCCGCCTCCACCACGCCATAGGCGAACAGCGTCTTCAGCACCTCCTTCGCCTCGTCCTCCGGCAAGGCGGAAAAGGCTGAAATATCGATGGTTTTTCCTTCCAGAACCTGGTCCAGACCCGCCTCCGCCGCGGCCGGGAACGGCAGTTCGCCCCCCGGCGCGACCAGCACCAGCTTGTCGCCATCCCCGGCCAGCCGCCAGGGCGTGAACGGGCGCAGGCGGAAGCGCGCGCCCGGCCGGTCCGGCGCGTCGAAGCCCTTGATTGCATTCGAGGATTCTGGCAGGCGCGAGCGGATGAAATTGTCGATGAACAGATCCATCGCCCCGTCGAGACTGGCCTCGCGCGACAGCGTCTCCAGCAAGCCCTTGAAATACTGTTCGGATTCGGCGCGGTCGTAATCCGCCCGCGCATGACCCGGCGGCAGCGAACGGCGGAAGCCCGGCTCCCGCAGCGCCACTTCCGACACCGCCTCCAGCATCAGGTCGGCCCAGGTTTTCACAATGATTCCAACGGTTATGTGCAGGGACGGCCCGGCGCCGCTGGTCGAGGCGTCGTGCATCAGCCCGCGCGGCACATAGGCCATGTCGCCGGCCTTGAGCACGAACTGCTCCACCGGCTCGCCCACCGGGTGTTCGCCGGGCTGGAATCCCTCGCCCCGGTAGGGATTCTCGACCGGCGTGTCATACAACCGCCAGGCCTTTTCGCCATGCACCTGGATCACGAACACGTCGTGGTCGTCATAGTGGGTGCGAAAGCCCTGCGAGTTCGGCGGGGTGAGGTAGATATTGGTCTGCACATGCGCCGACAGCACCGATTCCAGCGCGCGGGTGAAGCTTTTCAGGCGCGCGTCCTGGCTGTGCAGCTGCGGCAGGATGATCGTCGCGCCCTGCTGGTAATGCCGCGCCACCGCGCCGCGATCCGCGACGCCGGACGCAAAGATGAAGTCCTCGCGCCGCACCGGCGGGTCGGCGCGCGCCATGTCGAGATGGGCCTCGGACAGGTCGATGCCGGCGATGATCTCGTCGATGCGCGCCAGCGACAGCAGGCCGTCATAACGATGCGGCTCGTCGCGGCGCACGATCAGCGCCGAACGTTCGTAATGCTTGTCGAAAAACGTCTTTGCGCCATGCGGCGCGATCAGATAGCCCAGCGGATCCTCCGCCCAGGGCGTCTTGGCCGGTTTTGTCATTCCACTCCCCGCGTCCACCCCCGCCGCGCCCATCTAAAACCGCCGCCGTCAAAAGGAAAAGGCGGGACGCGCACGCCCCGCCCATCCGCGCTGTTTCGCCGCGCCTGAGGTCAGGCCCCTAACAGCGGCGGCCGCGGCCCACCGGATCGGCGCGGCTGCCTGTATCGCTGTCGCTGCACCGCCGTCCGCCCCGGCCCTGACCAATGGGGTCGGCGTATTGTCCGGTGTCGGAATCGGTGACGCCGCCGCCGCGCCCGCGGCCAACGGGATCGGCGTAGGGCCCGGTGTCGCTGTCGGTGATGCCCGTGCCGCCGCGGCCCCGCCCCGGCGGATCGGCGTAGCGGCCGGAATCGCTGTCAGTGACGCCGCCGCGCGACCCGCCGCGACCGCGGCCAACGGGATCGGCGTAAGGTCCGGAATCATTGTCGGTTATGCCGGTGCCGCCGCGTCCTCGGCCCGGCGGGTCAGCGTACGGGCCTGTGTCGCTGTCGGTGATGCCCGTGCCGCGCCCGCGGCCCACTGGATCCGCATATGGTCCGGTGTCGGAATCGGTCACCCCGCCGCCACGGCCATGGCCCACCGGATCGGCGTAACGGCCGGTGTCGCTGTCAGTTATCCCGGCGCCGCCGCGCCCGCCCCGGCCGCGTCCGGCCGGGTCCGCGTATGGTCCCGTGTCGGAATCGGTGAAGCCGGTTCCGCCCCGGCCCATGCCGGCGGGATCGGCGTACGGACCCGTGTCGGCGTCGGTAATTCCGGTTGTCGCGCAGCCGGTCACCGCGCCCGCCGCGCCGGTGGCTATCGCCGCGCCGGCGACTCGCGCCAGGAATGACCGGCGGCTGAGTTTCCCCTTCTTGATCATCACGGCCTCCAAAGCTCGCGCGCCGGGCCTGCGCCCGCTCCACACGCCCGCCCAATCCAAGGCCGCAGCGCCACGGCCGGCCCGTCAGAACCGGCCGCGCGCGTCAGCCCGCTTAAGTTCCCGTGCGGCCCCGCCCGGCAGGGTCGGCGCACCGGCCGGAATCGCTGTCGGTCAGGCCGCTGTTGCCACGCCCCCGGCCACCCGGGTCGGCGCAGGCGCCGCTGTCGGAATCGGTGATGCCGCTATTGCCCCGTCCGTGACCGGCGCGGTCCGCATTGGCGCCGGAATCGCTGTCGGTCAGGCCCGTGCCTCTGCCGCCACGGCCATAACCGGCGCGATCGGCGGCGGACCCGGAATCGCTGTCGGTGACGCCTGTGCGGCCATAGCCGGCGCGGTCGGCGTTTGAACCAGAATCGCTGTCGGTGCGACCGGTATAATTCTGCGCCGCCGCAGCGCCGGTTACGGCGCCTGCAGCGCCAGTGGCCAGCGCGGCCCCGGCCACGCGCGCCAGGAATGAACGACGGCTAAGCTTACCCCTTTTGGCCATACGGCCCTCCCCAGGAAAACGCCCCGCGGCGACCTTCCGACGCGATCGGCGACGAGCCTACGCCCGCCCCAGCTTTTTCGTCAAACGCAGATTTTTGAAAAGCAAAGAAAAAATCGCCGGCGGCAAGCAAGTGTTTTGCTTTTGAGAATTAGTTGCAATGTAATTGCAAATAGATTGCATTTGGGGCGCCAGCCGGGGCCGCTGCGGCCCCGGCTGGCGGCGTCCTTTCCTAATACCCCGTGCGGCCTCGCCCGGCCGGGTCGGCGCACTGACCGGTGTCGCTGTCCGTAAGCCCGCTGTTGCCGCGTCCGCGGCCCCCGGGATCGGCGCAGGCCCCGCGATCTGAATCGGTGATGCCGCTGCGTCCACGGCCATAGCCGACCCGGTCAGCGTTGGCGCCGGTGTCGCTGTCCGTGACGCCGGTGCCGCGACGCGTTCCGCGCCCGCGACCGGCCGGATCAGCGCCCGCCCCGGTGTCGGAATCGGTGATCCCGGTGGATCCACGGCCCCGGCCCGCCGGGTCCGCGTTGGCGCCGGTGTCGGAATCGGTGATCCCGGTGCGGCCGCCTCGTCCACGCCCCACGGGATCGGCGCCCGCGCCAGTGTCGGAATCGGTGATCCCGGAAGACCCGCGTCCACGACCCACGGGATCGGCGTTGGCGCCGGTGTCGCTGTCCGTGATGCCGGAGCCGCGTCCCCGGCCATAGCCGGCGCGATCGGCGCCCGCCCCGGTGTCGCTGTCGGTGACCCCGGTGCGGCCATAGCCGGCGCGGTCGGCGCGGCTGCCGGTGTCACTGTCGGTGCGGCCGGTATAATTCTGAGCTGCCGCGGCGGCCGTCACCACGCCCGCTGCGCCGGTGGCCAAGGCGGCCCCGGCGACGCGGGTAAGAAATGAACGGCGGCTGAGTTTGCCTTTCCTGGCCATGCTGGCCTCCCCTGCAAATACGTCCAACGGCGCCTCGCGCCGCCGCCCTCGCTAGGTGGAGCCTAAGCCTGCGCGGGCCATTCCGTCAAACACAGACTCGCCGCCACCAAGACAAATTTTTCCCGGGGACAAATCAAATTCCTGCTTATGCGAATTATTCGCAAAATGTTTGGGATTGAGCCGCCCAAGACCCACAATCCGGGCGCGTGGTGATCGCGGCGCCGTCATCAAGGCTCGCCTTGGCGCGCTGCGCCCCGCTATGCTGGCGCGATGACGGGCGCGATTCGTATTCTGGGGATCGATCCGGGGCTGCGGCGCACCGGTTGGGGCGTGATTGCGGCGCAGGGTTCTCGGCTGTCGTTCGTGGCCTGCGGCGTGGTCGCTCCGCCGGCAGGCGATGCGCTGTCTGACCGCTTGAACGCCCTGTTTGATGGCCTGTCCGCGGTGATCGCCGAACATGCTCCGCACGAAGCCGCGGCGGAAGAAACCTTCATGGCGGCGAACGCGGCCAGCGCGCTGAAGCTGGGCCATGCCCGCGCCGCGGCGCTGCTGGCCGCATCGCAGGCCGGACTGCCGGTGGCCGAGTACGCCGCGCGGCTGGTGAAGAAATCCGTGGTCGGCACCGGCGCGGCCGAGAAGGGGCAGGTGGCGGCGATGATCGGCGTGCTGCTGCCCGGAACGCGGGCCAGCGCAGACGCGGCCGACGCACTGGCCGTCGCCGTCTGTCACGCCCATCACCGCACGCAAAGACGGCTGGAGGGCGCGGCGTGATCGGCAAGCTGAAAGGCGTGGTCGACGCGGTGGGCGCCGAGGAGGCGCTGATCGACGTCGGCGGCGTGGGATACCTCGTCGGCATGGGCGGGCGGTCGCTGGCGCGGCTGACGCCGGGCGCGGCGGCGGAGATCCATATCGAGACCCATGTGCGCGAGGACGCCATCAAGCTGTGGGGGTTCCTGACCGAGGCCGAACGCGCCTGGTTCGCCCGCCTGCAACTGATCCAGGGCGTCGGCGCCAAGGCGGCGCTGAGCATTCTCGACGCGCTGGGCGCGGCCGAGCTGGAGACCGCCTCGGCGCTGGGCGACGCCTCGGCCTTCGGGCGCGCGAAAGGCATTGGCCCGAAACTGGCCCAGCGCCTGGCCGCCGAGCTGAAGGACAAGCCGCCGCCGCTGGGCCGCACCTTCGCCGCCGATTTCGCTCCGTCCCTGAAGGGCGCCGCCCGCCCCGCCGCCCCGGCCGCCGATGGCGGCGATGGCGGCAATGCGGCGCGCGAAGGCGCCGTCTCGGCGCTGCTCAATCTCGGTTATGACGAAAGCTCGGCCCGCCGCGCCGCCGCCGCCGCGGCCCGCGCGCTGGGCGCAGGCGCCGATGAAGGCGCGCTGATCAAGACGGCGCTGAAGGAGCTGGCGCGATGAGCGACTCTAGGAGACATTTATGGGCTTGAAGGTTTCGACAATTTCACGACTGCCGCTCGATACAGGCCGTGACTACTTCGTGTATTTTCTTGATTACGGATGGACGGATCCTTTTTCAGACGCCCTGTACCAAAACTTTGACCGACTAGCTTCTGGATTGAGCGGCCATAGGGGCGTTGTGGTTGCTGGGCTCAATCGACAGGAGTTTGCAGATGAGGTGCTTAGCTGGCACCGAGTGAACAACGAACCGGCATCCGAAATACTGCCCGCAATCCTTATCTCCGGCTGCCACCCAGCAGAATTCAACGAGCGGAACGAATTTTCCCGTGAATGGCGAAAATCTAAAAGTGGTGCGAGAAAATACCAAGGTGCAATATTGCTGCCGTTACGGGAAGTGTGCAGAACACCCGATGATGTTCCAATAATAATAGCGCAAATTCTCCAATCCATTCAAGATCGTCAGGCGATTGAGGGTTTTGAGTTTGGGCGAGTCTCTAAAGGGCGCCATGGCGACCCTGAGATGGTTATTTTACAACCAAATATCAGTGGGGTCGGCATCGATCTAAAAGCTGTTTGGCGACGCGTTAGCCCATACTTTTCTCAACGGCCAGAAAGCGAAGAAAAGTGAATGAGCGGCGCGCCATAACGCCGGAAGCCCAGCCGGAGGACGCGCGCGACAAGGCGATGCGGCCGCTGAGCTTCGCCGAGTTCGTCGGCCAGAAGGCGGCGATCGGCAATCTCACCGTGTTCGTGGAGGCGGCCAGCCGGCGCGGCGAGGCGCTGGATCACGTTCTGCTGTCCGGCCCGCCGGGCCTTGGCAAGACGACGCTGGCCCAGATCGTCGCCCGCGAACTGGGGGTGAATTTCCGCGCCACCTCCGGCCCGGTAATCGCCCGCGCCGGAGACCTGGCGGCGATCCTGACCAATCTTGAACCGCGCGACGTGCTGTTCATCGACGAGATTCACCGCCTCGCCCCGGCGGTGGAGGAGATCCTGTATCCGGCGATGGAGGATTTCGCGCTGGATCTGGTGATCGGCGAAGGCCCCAGCGCCCGCACCGTGCGCATAGACCTGCCGCCCTTCACCCTGATCGGCGCCACCACGCGGGCGGGCCTCCTGGCCACACCGCTGCGCGACCGTTTCGGCGTGCCGGTGCGGCTGGAATTCTATGACGAGGGCGAGCTGGCCGGCATCGTCGCCCGCGCCGCCGCCCGCCTCGGCGCGAAGGCCACCCCCGACGGCGCGGCCGAAATCGCCCGCCGCGCCCGCGGCACGCCGCGCGTGGCCGGGCGCCTGCTGCGCCGGGTGCGCGATTTCGTGGAGGCGGATGGCGGCGCGTCGATCGACGCGAAAACCGCCGACGCGGCGCTGAAGCGCCTGCAGGTGGACGAAACCGGGCTGGACGCGCTGGACCGGCGCTATCTGACCGCGCTGACGCAACATTTTTCCGGCGGGCCGGTGGGGGTGGAGACGCTGGCCGCGGCTCTGGCCGAGGCGCGGGATTCGCTGGAGGACGTGGTTGAACCCTTCCTGATCCAGCAGGGCTTCATCCAGCGCACGCCGCGCGGGCGCCTGGCCTGCGCGCGCGCCTGGACGCATCTGGGCCTCAACCCGCCGCAAACCGGTCAGGCCGGCCTGTTCGGGGAGGAGAAATGAGCGCCGCCCTCGAACCCGCCAGCGGCATGTGGGGCAATGACCTGTGCCATCGCCTGCCGGTGCGCATCTATTATGAAGACACGGATTTTTCCGGCGTCGTCTATCACGCGCAGTATCTGAAATTCTTCGAGCGCGGGCGCACTGAATCGCTGCGCAGCATGGGGATTCACCATGCCGAACTGGCGGCGGGCGATGACCCGGTCGCCTTCGCGGTGCGCAAGCTGTCGATCGAATACATCCGCGCCGCGCGGGTGGACGACGCGCTTGTCGTCGAGACCCGCTATCTGCCGCAGCAAGGCCCGCGCCTGAACATCCACCAGCGCCTCTATCGCGGCGCCGAGCTGCTGGCCGAGGCCGAGGTGCAGGCGGTGTGCATGGACCCCGCCGGACGGCCGCGGCGGCCGTCGAAAGCCATGATCGCGGCCTGGACGCCGTATGTGACCCCGGCTCCGCCGCCGCGCTGATCGCACGCCCGTCCCGAAAATCGCCGCATTCCCCGGGCGCCATGCGCGCAAGGGGCGGTGGGGGAAGGCGCGCGGCGTGCGCGCTTGGTTAACCCTTGGCGCCCTAGAGGGGTTTCACGGTTCCACAAGGGTTCAAGAGGATTGCCATGGAGACGACGGTCGTCGAGGCCGCGGCCACAGCGCAGGATTTCAGTTTCTTCGCGCTGTTCATGCAGGCCGACTGGGTGGTGAAGGCGGTGATGGGGATTCTCGCCTTCATGTCGTTGTGGTCATGGGCCATAGCCATAGACAAATGGCTGAGCCTGCGCGGCGCGCATGCGCGGGCGCGGGCCTTCGAAGCCGATTTCTGGTCCGGCCGCTCGCTGGACTCGCTGTCTGACGAGTACGCCAAGCGGCCGCGCGACGCCTTCGGGCGTGTCTTCGCCGCGGCGCTGCGTGAGTGGAGCGGCCGCGGGCCGGGCAGCCGCGTCTCACGCGCCGCGAACGCGGAGGCGGCCCGCGAACTGTCGCGGATGGAGAACGGTCTGGGCGTGCTGGCCAGCATCGGCTCTTCGGCAGTGTTCATCGGCCTGTTCGGCACCGTCTGGGGCATCATGAACAGCTTCCGCGCCATCGCGGTGTCGCATGACACCAACCTCGCCGTCGTCGCCCCCGGCATCGCCGAGGCGCTGTTCGCCACTGCGCTGGGCCTGCTGGCGGCGATCCCGGCGGTGATCTTCTTCAACGCCCTGTCGTCGAATCTCGGCCATTACGCCACCAGGCTGGAGAGCTTCGCCGACGAGCTGTCGGCGCTGGCCGACCGGGAAGGCGGCAAGTAATGGGCCTGTCCGTCAATTCGCGCGGCAAGGGCGGCCGCTGGAGCCCGAAGGCCGACATCAACGTCGCCCCGCTGGTGGACGTGATGCTGGTGCTGCTGATCGTGTTCATGATCACGGCGCCGCTGCTGACCGTCGGCGTGCCGGTGAATCTGCCGCGCACCGAGGCCCGCGCCCTGCCCGCCAGCGACCGGCCGCTGACCATCACCGTGATGTCCGACGGGCGCGTGTTCATTCAGGAGACCGAGGTAGAGGCCGACGCGCTGGTTCCCCAGCTGCGCGCCATCGCCGGCACTGGCTATGCCGGCCGCGTCTATATCCGCGCCGACGCCGGGGCCTCATATGGAACCGTGGCCGGGGTGATGGCGCGGGTCAGCGCCGGGGGATTCACCAATCTCGGCCTGGTCACCGACCCGCTGGAACAGAACCGCTAGGACCCTGGTCTGGAAGCCTGATGCGCGCCGGATGGTTGATATCGATTTCCCTGCACGCGGGGCTGTTCGCCGCGGGGGTGATCTATCTGCCCCACGCCGCCCGCGTTCTCAGCGACTCCCCGGTCGTGCCGGTGGAGCTGGTGACCCTCGCCGAGGTCACCAATATCCGCGCCGCGCGCCCGGACCCGGAACCGGTCCGCGAGCCGGAACCGGAGCCCGAACCGGAACCCGAACCCGAACCTGAGCCCCTGCCCGCCCAGCCACCGACGCCGGAGCCCGAACCGGAACCCGAACCGGAACCGGAGGTGATCCACGACCCCGATCCGGAACCGGAACCGCAACCCGAGCCCGAAGCCAGCCGGGAGCCGCCGCCGCCCAGCGTGCGGCCCCAGCGCCCGCAACCTCAACGGCCCCAGCCGCAGCGCGAGGCGGGGCTGGATCTCGACCGGCTGTCCGGCCTGGTCGACCAGGCGCGGCGCGAGCGCGAGACCCAGTCCGGCCAGACGCGGCCCGAGACCGGCGACCGGCGCGAAGCCGCCGGCGCGGGCGACGCCATGACCGCGACCCTGAACGACGTATTGCGCTCACAGCTACGCCGCTGCTGGCGCATGCCCGCCGACGCTCCGAACCCGGAGCGCCTCGGCGTGCGCGTCACCCTGCGCCTGAACCGCGACGGCACGTTGGCCGAACCGCCCGCCCTGAGCGAACCGGGGCGGGTGCGCGCCTCGCCCGACCCCTATATGCGCGTCGCCGCCGACAACGCCCTGCGCGCGGCGGTGGAGTGCGCGCCCTATCGCCTGCCGGCTGACCGCTATGCCGAATGGCGCCTTATAGAAGTCAATTTCGACATGTCTCTTTCGCGCCGATGATCTCGGCCGCGCGCCGCCCCACGGGAGTCTGACCGAATGCCCTTCTTCCGCCGCCTCGCCCTCGCCTTTCTCGCTCTCAGTTTTTCTGCAGCCGCAGCGGCGCAGGAGCCGCTAAGGGTCGATGTCGCCGAGGGCCATCTCGACCCGCTGCCGATCGCGATTCCGGACTTCACCGGCGTCGACGTCGAAACCCGCGCCACCGGAGCGGACATCACGCGCGTCATCGCCGCGAACCTTTCGGGCACGGCGCTGTTCGTTCAAATCGACCCCGCCGCCTATATCGAGCGCATCGAGGACATCGACCTGCGCCCGCGCTTCCAGGACTGGCGGATCATCGGCGCCACGGCGCTGCTGGTGGGGCGGGTGACGGTGCAGTCGGACGGCCGGTTGCTGGTCGCTTTCAGGCTGTGGGATGCGCGCCTGGACGAACAGCTGCTGGGGCTGCAGCTGATCACGACCCCGGAAAACTGGCGGCGCGTGGCGCACCGCGTCTCCGATGCCGTCTACCAGCGCCTGACCGGCGAGCGTGGCTATTTCGACACCCGCATCGTCTATGTGGCCGAGGGCCGCGACGCCGACGGCACGCCGACCCGGCGGCTGGCTATCATGGACCAGGACGGCGCCAATCCCAGCTTTCTGACCGACCGCTCCTACATGGCGCTGCTGCCGAATTTCTCGCCCAGCGCACAGCAGGTCACCTACGTCTCCTATATCGAGGGCTCGGCCACCACCTATCTTTACGACCTCGAGACCGGCCGTCAGGAGGCGCTGTTCTCCAGCGGCGGCCGCAGCGCCGTGCGGGTGGAGTCCGGCGGCCAGAGCCTGTCGGCGCGCTTCTCGCCGGACGGCGACCGGCTTGCCGTGTCCATCGCCGGGCGCAGCGGCGGACACGACATTCACATGTTCGATCTGCGCACGCGGACCCTGCACCGCCTGACCAGCCACCCGGCCGACGATGTGGAGCCTTCCTTTTCGCCAGACGGCCGGCAAATCGTCTTCACATCGTCCCGCGGCGGGGCGACACAGCTGTACGTCATGCCATCCGGCGGCGGCGGCGAGGCGCAGCGGATCAGTTTCGGCGAAGGACGCTACACCTCTCCCGTCTGGTCCCCGCGCGGCGACCTGATCGCTTTCGTCAAGCAATTGCGCGGGCGTTTCATGCTCGGCGTCGTGCGCGCCGACGGCTCGGGCGAGGAGCGGATCCTGTTCGAGAGCTATTTCGTCGACACCCCTGCCTGGTCGCCGAACGGGCGCGTTCTGCTGTTCACGCGCGGTGAAATGGCCGCCCAGGGCATGCGCTCGGAGATCTGGAGCATAGACCTGACCGGCCACAATCTGCGGCGGGCGCCGACCGGCGGTCCGGCCTCCGATCCAGCATGGTCTCCCTTGATTGATTAGGGATTTCGTGGCTATCGTTCATCGTCGCGTGAGCGTCGCCGGGATGGGGCGGGCCGTCTGGTTAGCGCCGCAAATGCGCGTTATGGGGTGCCGCCCGGGTCTTCGCCCGGGCCAACAAGGATGACGCACGCATGAAAATCCAGTTTCTGATCGTCGCCGGCCTGGCCGCCATGGCCACAGCCTGCGCATCGCGTCCGCCAGTAACGGACACGACGACGGGACCGACCACAACCGGCCCGACGACCACCCAGCCGACGGGGCCAACCGGCCCGCGCGACGGCAGCATCGAGCAGTTCGTGCAAGTCGCCGGCGACCGTGTCTTCTACGGTTTCGACCGCTACGACCTGACGCCCGAGGCGCGCGAAACGCTTCGCCGTCAGGCCGCCTGGCTCAACCAGTATCCCGGCGTGAGCATCCAGATCGCCGGCAACTGCGACGAGCGCGGCACGCGCGAATATAACCTCGCGCTTGGCCATCGCCGCGCCAATGCGGCGCGTGACTACCTGATCTCCCAGGGCGTCTCGGCCAGCCGCATCTCGACCGTCTCCTACGGCAAGGAGCGGCCGACCTGCCATGAATCGAACGAGCGCTGCTGGGCCGTCAACCGCAACGCCACGACGGTGATAACCGGCGGCGCGGTCGGCTAAAGACTCTGCTTCCGCCGCGAAGATGCGAACGCCCGCGGACGCTTGGGTCCGCGGGCGTTTCGTTTTCCGGGGCTGCGCACCGCCGTATTTTCGCCGTGCTGGATAGCCAGCCTTGGCCCTATCCTGGCGCCATCTCTTGACCCGAGGTTCCCCCATGCTTCGCCTGACGCTCGCCGCCGCTCTCGCCCTCGCCATCGCCGCTCCGGCCGCGGCCCAGTCGCGCCGCGAGATGGTGGCGCGGATTGACGCCGCCGAAGCGCGCATCGCCGAAATGGAGCGGGGCCAGCAGGCCGGCGGCCCGGTGATCGAACAATTACTGAGCCGCATCGACGCGCTGGAATACCAGCTGCGCGACCTGACCGGCGAGACCGAGCGGCTCAGTTTCGAGAACCGTCGCCTGCGCCAGCAGGTAGAGGCGCTTCAGGAGCGTCTGGACCGCCGCAGCTTCGACAGCGAAGACAATGCAGGGCAGGCGCGTCCCGGCGGCCCGGCCAGCCTCTCCGGCGGCGACGTCGCGGTGGTGAACCCGGACAGTCCTTTCGCCGATGATTACGCCGCCGCAACCGGCGTGCTCGGCGGCGCGGCGGCGCCGGCGGAAACCGGACGGCGGCCTGCCGCCCCGCGCGAGGCCTTCGACCGGGCGCACACACGGTTGATGGACGGCGATTTCGACGGCGCGCGCGAAATGTTCCGCGCCTTCGTGACCGAACACGGAAACGATCCACAGGCCGGAGAGGCGTATTACTGGCTGGGCGAAACCTATTTCGTCCGTGGCGATTATCCCGACGCCGCCGAGGCCTATATCGCCTCGCTGCGCGAGCGGCCGAACGGCGCCCGCGCACCGGACGCGCTGGTGCGCCTCGGCGCCTCGCTGGCGGCGCTGGGCCGCACGCGCGAAGCCTGCGATACGCTGTCGCGATTCAACCGCCAGTTCCCCAACGCCGGCGATGACGCCCGCGCTCGCGCCCAGCGCGAACGCGTACGCGCCGGCTGCACCTGAGGCGGCTTGGCGGCCCCTGATTCTGAAGCGGTTCTCGCGCGGCTTGACGCGCTGCCGGGCGATGCTTTCGCTATCGGGTATTCCGGCGGCGGCGATTCCCATGCCTTGCTAGTGCTGGCCGCACGCCGGGCGAAGTCCCGTGGCCGCGCCCTGCATGCGCTGATCGTCGATCACGGCCTGCGCCCGGAAAGCGGAGCCGAGGCCGAACAGGCCGCCAAAACCGCCCGGCGCGCCGGCGCGACAGCGCGCATCCTGCGCTGGACCGGACCGAAACCCACGCATGGCCTGCCTGCGGCCGCGCGCGCCGCGCGGCACCGGCTGCTGGCCGCCGCCTGCCGCGAGCTGGGGGTCCGCGACCTGCTGCTGGGACACACCCTGGACGACCAGGCCGAGACAGTGTGGATGCGCCTGCTGGCCGGGGGCGGCATGCGGGCTCTGGCTGCGATGCCCGAAACCGGCCCGTCACCGGCTTGGCCCGAGGGGAGCGGCCTGCGCCTGCACCGCCCGCTGCTGGACGTGCGGCGGGCGGAATTACGTGCCTGGCTCGGAGCGCAGGGCGAAAACTGGATTGAGGATCCGTCCAATCTGGACCGCCGGCAGACGCGCGTCCGCACCCGCAGCCGGCTCGCAGCGCTGGAGGAGGCGGGGTTCAACCCCGCCCGCCTGGCGCGGCTGGCGGCGGACTGCCGCGCGCTGGACACCGCGGCGGGCGAGGCGGCGGCGCGGCTGCTGGTCCGCGCGGCGCGGCTGACGCCGTGGGGCGGGGCCGGTATCGATCCGGCGCCCTTCGCCGCCGCGCCGGGCAGGGACGCCGCAAGGGCGCTGGAAGCGCTGGTGATGGCGGTTTCCGGCGAAAGCGCAACACCGAAAACCGGGGCGCTGGAGCGGCTTCTGGATGCTCTGGCCGAAGGCCGCCCCGCCACCGGCGCCGGCGCCCGGCTGGTTCAATGGCGCAGCCGGACCTGGCTGGTCCGCGACGCCGGCGCCGCTTTGGGCCGCAAGGACGGCGCCGGGGGCGCCGCGGAGACCATTATTTCGCCGACCGCCGGACAGGTCTGGGACGGCCGGTTTGAAATCAGAACAGCCCGGGACGGCCTGCGCGCCGGGGCGCTGGGCCGCGATTACCGCGGCCTGGCCGATCCGGCCTGCCTGGATACGGCGCCCGGCGCGGCGCGGTCGACGCTGTGCGCCGTGCGCGACGAAGGCGGCGCGGTTCTTGCCATCGCGGGCGTGACGGATCACGCCTGTGCGTCATTCCGGCGCCTGGGGACGGAGCGCGCGGCGCAACGCCTCTTTGCCGGCGGAGCGCCGGCGTGGTTTTATGAGACGCTGCAACAAGGCTCGATTTGACGGTGGAAACGCCCCATATGAGGGCCTGACCCCGAACCGCGGACGGACGGAACATCAATGAACATGCGCAATATCCTGGTCTGGGCCATCGTGCTGCTGCTGCTGATGGCGTTGTTCAACCTTCTGCAGGGCCCCCGCCAGGCGGTAGAGTCCCGCGAGGTCACTTATTCCCAGTTCATGAACCAGGTGGAGCGCGGCGAGGTCTCCGAAGTCACCATCCGCGGCGAGCGCGTCACCGCGCGCACCGCCGGCGGCGAAACCTTTACGGTCAACCTGCCGGCGCAGGCGACGGAAGTGGTCTCCACCCTTCGCGAGAATAACGTCAACATCCGCGCCGAACCGCCGACCGAAGGCGGGCTGAACCTGCTGTCGGTGCTGCTCGGCTGGTTCCCGATGCTGCTGCTGATCGCGGTGTGGATTTTCTTCATGCGCCAGATGCAGTCCGGCGGCCGCGGGGCAATGGGCTTCGGCAAGTCGAAGGCGCGCCTGCTGACAGAGCGCCAGGGCCGGGTGACCTTTGACGACGTCGCCGGCGTCGATGAGGCCAAGGAGGAGTTGCAGGAAATCGTCGAGTTCCTGCGCGACCCGTCGAAATTCCAGCGCCTCGGCGGCAAGATCCCGAAAGGCGCGCTGCTGGTCGGCCCGCCGGGCACCGGCAAGACGCTGATCGCCCGCGCCGTCGCCGGCGAGGCGAACGTGCCCTTCTTCACCATCTCCGGCTCTGACTTCGTCGAGATGTTCGTCGGCGTGGGCGCGTCCCGCGTGCGCGACATGTTCGAACAGGCGAAGAAGAACGCCCCCTGCATCATCTTCATCGACGAGATCGACGCCGTCGGCCGCCATCGCGGCGCCGGCCTTGGCGGCGGCAATGACGAGCGCGAGCAGACGCTGAACCAGCTGCTGGTCGAGATGGACGGTTTCGAGGCCAATGAGGGCATCATCCTGATCGCCGCCACCAACCGGCCCGACGTGCTGGACCCGGCGCTGCTGCGCCCGGGCCGCTTCGACCGCCAGGTGGTGGTGCCGAACCCCGACATCATCGGCCGCGAGAAAATCCTGAAAGTGCACATGCGCAACGTGCCGCTGGCCGCGGACGTGGATCCGAAGGTGATCGCGCGCGGCACGCCCGGCTTTTCCGGCGCAGACCTCGCCAATCTCGTCAACGAGGCCGCCCTGCTGGCCGCGCGGCGCAACAAGCGCCATGTCGGCATGGCCGAGTTCGAGGACGCCAAGGACAAGGTGATGATGGGGCCGGAACGGCGCTCCATGGTCATGTCCGAGGAAGAAAAGCGCCTGACCGCCTGGCACGAGGCCGGCCACGCCATCGTGGCGCTGAACGTGCCGGGCTCGGACCCTGTGCACAAGGCGACGATCATTCCTCGCGGCCGGGCGCTGGGCATGGTCATGCAGCTGCCCGAGGGCGACAAGTATTCCATGTCCTACCAGCAGATGACCTCGCGGCTCGCCGTGCTAATGGGCGGGCGCGTCGCCGAGGAGCTGAAATTCGGCGAGGAGCATGTCACCTCCGGCGCCGCCAGCGACATCAAGATGGCCACCCGGCTGGCGCGCGCCATGGTCACCCGCTGGGGCTATTCCAAGGAGGTCGGCCTGGTCGACTATGGCAATGACCAGGGCGAGGTGTTCCTGGGTCAGCAGCTGGTGCAGTCCGCCTCCATCTCGGCGGCCACCGCGGCCAAGATCGAGGCGGAGGTCAAGCGCCTGATCGAGGCCGGCCATGAAGAGGCGCGCCGTATCCTGACCAAGAAGAAGAAGGACTGGGAGGCGCTCGCCGAAGGGCTACTGGAGTTCGAAACCCTGTCGGGTGAGGAGATCGCCGCGCTGCTGAAAGGCAAGAAGCCCGAGCGCGACGCCGGCGAACCGCCGCCGCCTTCCGGCGAACCGGCCGGCAGCGTCCCGCCCGTGGCCGACGAGGACGAGGCCCCCGCCGCCAGACCCCGCAAGGGCCGCGGCGGCCTCAAGCCCGGCCCGGCCAGCGCCCGCGGCGGGTTGGAGGAGTAGGGGTCAGCCCCGCTCCTCCGCCAGCAGCTCCCGCAGGATCTCCGCGCAGCGCGCGCCCAGTTCGACGTCGGCCAGCGCGTGGGCGGCGAAGGCGCGTAAGTACCCCGCCTTGTCGCCGCAGTCGAAGCTGCGCCCGTCATATTCCAGCGCGTGGAAGGACTGTTCCTGCATCAGCGCCGCCATGGCGTCGGTGAGCTGGATCTCGCCGCCGGCGCCAGCGCCCTGCCGCGCCAGGTGATCGAAAATCTGCGGCTGCAGGATATAGCGCCCGGTGATGGACAGGTTCGACGGCGCGGCCTCGCGCTTCGGCTTCTCCACCATGGCGCGCATCTTCATCACCCGGCCATCGCGGGTTTCGGGGTCGATGACGCCGTATTTGTGCACCTCGCTCTCCGGCACCGGCTCGACCGCGATCACATTGCCGCCCTCGCGCGCATAGACCTGCGCCATCTGGGCGAGGCATGACGGCGCGGCGCGCACGATCACATCCGGCAGCAGCACCGCGAAAGGCTCGTCGCCCACCACATCGCGGGCGCACCACACGGCGTGACCCAGGCCCAGCGGCGCCTGCTGGCGCACGAAGCTGGAGGCGCCAGGCGGCAGCAGTTCGGCCTCCAGCGCCTGCAGAACATCGGTCTTGCCCTTCATGCGAAGGGTGTCCTCCAGCTCGTAGGCGCGGTCGAAATAGTCCTCTATGGCGCTCTTGTTGCGCCCGGTGACGAACACGAAATGCGTGATCCCCGCGACCCGGGCCTCGTCGACGACGTACTGGATCGCCGGACGGTCGAAGACCGGCAGCATCTCCTTCGGGATCGCCTTGGTGGCGGGCAGGACGCGGGTGCCGAGACCGGCGACGGGAAGAACCGCTTTGCGGACGGGTTTCATAAGGGGAGTCCTCGCGGGGGCTGAACAGCGTTATGAAAGGGCTAACGGCGTTGTGCTAGGGTTGTCCTAGCACCGCCCGCCGGGTTGGCAAACCGGGGCGGGGACAGGAAGAGACGCGGACATGGGCAAACGCTATTTCGGCACCGACGGGGTCCGGGGGACCACTAACCGCTTTCCAATGACGGCCGAGACGGCCCTGCGCCTCGGCATGGCGGCGGGGCGGTATTTCCATCGCGCCGAGGACCGCCGCCATTCGGTGGTGATCGGCAAGGACACGCGCCTGTCCGGCTACATGATCGAATCGGCGCTGGTGGCGGGCTTCACCTCGGTGGGCATGGACGTGTTCCAGTTCGGCCCGCTGCCCACCCCCGGCGTGGCGATGATGACGCGGTCGCTGCGCGCCGATCTCGGCGTGATGATCACCGCCTCCCACAATCCCTTCGCCGACAACGGCATCAAGCTGTTCGGCCCGGACGGGCGCAAGCTGGACGACGCGGCGGAGCTTCAGATCGAATCGCTGATGGACAACGGGCTGGACGACGACCTCGCCGCACCGGACGCCATCGGCCGCGCCAAGCGCATCGACGACGCCCAGGCGCGCTATGTCGAGATCGTCAAGGCCACCTTCCCGCGCCGCATGCGGCTGTCGGGCCTGCGCATCGTCGCCGACTGCGCCAATGGCGCCGCCTACAAGGTCGCTCCCGCCGCGCTGTGGGAACTGGGGGCGGAGGTGATCCCGCTGAATGTCGAACCCAACGGCTTCAACATCAACGAGGATTGCGGCGCCGTCTCGCCGGCGAACATGGCGCGCGAGGTAGTGCGCTATCGCGCCGATATCGGCCTGGCTTTCGACGGCGACGCCGACCGGCTGATCGTCTGCGACGAGAAGGGCGGCATCGTCGATGGCGACCAGCTGCTGGGCATGCTGGCCGGGGCCTGGAAGGCCGAAGGGCGGCTGAAGAAGAAGGCCGTGGTGGCCACGGTGATGTCCAACCTGGGGCTGGAGCAGCATCTGAACGGCCTTGGCCTGAAGCTGGACCGCACCCAGGTCGGCGACCGTTATGTGGTCGAGCGCATGCGCGCCACGGGCGCCAATCTGGGCGGCGAACAGTCCGGCCATATCGTGATGTCGGATTACGCCACCACCGGCGACGCCATGATCGCCGCGCTGCAGACGCTGGCCGTAATCATCGCCGCCGGCAAACCGGCCAGCGAGGTGTGCCGCGTGTTCGATCCCGCGCCGCAAATCCTGAAGAACGTGCGTTTCAAGGCCGGCGCGAAACCGCTGGAGGCCGCTGCGGTCAAGGCGGCGATCGCCGATGCGGAGACGCGCCTGAACGGCAAGGGCCGCCTGCTGGTGCGCAAGTCGGGCACCGAACCGGTGATCCGGGTGATGGCCGAAGGTGACGAGAAACTGATCCACGCGGTGGTGGAGGAAGTCTCCGGCGCGCTGACCGAAGCCGCGGCGCGCTGAACAGGGTCAGTACGGCGTTCCGTCCTTGCGGGTGAAGCGCCCGCGCCCGCCGCCGCCCGGAATGTTCTCGAAGCGCATGTCGATGTCCGGGTATTCGCCGTGATCGTCCTCGATGCGGGTCCCGACGACCAGAAACACCGCGTCGGCGGCGGATTCGTTCTTCAGATGGTGGCCGTTCCTGACCCCGGCCGGAAAGCCTGCGCAGTCGCCGGGACGCATTACGGTCTCGCCCTCGTCGGTGGCCAGAACCGCCTCGCCCTCCAGCATGTAGACGAACTCGTCCTCCTTGGCGTGCCAGTGACGCTGGCTCGACCAGGCGCCGGGCGGCAGCCGCACCATGTTGACCCCGAACTGGCTCAGGCCGAAGGCATCGGCCAGACGGCGGCTGGCGCGCGGCAGGCACGGGGTGCGGAACGGCTCCGGATAGCTGCTGCCGGTGTTCTCCGTAACCGACAGGGCGGGAAGCTTGAGTGGAACAGCGGCGGACATGGTGTTTCTCCGTATCGCGAGGCTTGCGGTTTGGCTTATGTATAGGCCCATGGACGCCGCCGTCTCCAGCCATGATGCGCTGAAGGACCCGCTGCCGCTTGCGCAGGCGCTGATCCGCCGCGCCTCGGTGACGCCGGCCGACGATGGCGCGCTGGACGTGCTGCAGGCGGCGCTGGAAAGCCTCGGCTTTTCCGTGCGCCGTTATCGCTTTGAAGAAGTGGACAATCTCTACGCCCGCCTTGGCGATGCGCGCCCGGTGCTGGCCTTCGCCGGGCATACCGACGTGGTGCCGGCAGGCGACGAGGCGGCCTGGCCGCATCCGCCCTTCGCCGCCGAGGTGGCGGACGGCATGCTGGTCGGCCGCGGCGCGGCGGACATGAAAGGCGCCATCGCCGCCTTCGCCGCCGCCTGCGCGCGGCATTTGGGCGAACACGGCCCGCCGCCCGGCTCGCTGGCCTTCATCATCACCAGCGACGAGGAAGGCCCGGCGGTGAACGGCACGAAAAAGCTGCTGGAGGCGCTGCGGGACGAAGGCGAGACGTTCGATCATGTGCTGGTGGGCGAACCGACCAACCCCAATCACCTCGGCGAGAGCATCAAGATCGGCCGCCGCGGCAGCCTGAACGGCGTCATCCAGGTCACCGGCCGCGCCGGGCATGTGGCGTATCCGGAACGGGCGGAAAACCCGGTGCCGCCGTTGCTGGACCTGCTGGCGCGGCTGAAGGCGCGGCGGCTGGACGACGGCGCGCCGCATTTCCAGCCCAGCAATCTCGAGATCACCTCGATCGACGTCGGCAACCCGGCCCATAACGTCATCCCCGCCGAGGCGCGGGCGAAGTTCAATATCCGCTTCAACACCGCGCACACGGGCGATGAGCTGAAGAAATGGATCGAGGCCGAGGCCGCCGCGGCCGGGTTGGATTTTCCGGGCCGGGTCGAGCTGGATTTGAAGGTCACCGGCGAGGCGTTCCTGTCGCGCCCCGGCGTGTTCTCCACCCTGATCCAGAACGCCGCCAAGGCCGAGACCGGGCGCCGCCCGGCGCTGACCACCACCGGGGGCACGTCGGACGCGCGCTTCATCAAGGATTACGCCGAAGTGGCCGAATTCGGCCTGGTCGGCGCCAGCATGCACCAGACCGGCGAACACGCGGCGGTGGCCGACATAGAGGCGCTGACCCGCATCTACGCCCGTGTCATTGACAGCTATTTCAAGGCGGTGACGCCATGATCGCGCTGGTGTGGCGGGCACGCATCGCCATGGACGGCGTGGCGCGCATGCTGGCCTTCCGCGAGGGCTGGCGCGCCTTCTTCGACGTTTCGGCGCGCGGCGTGGCGCTGTCCTTCGGCGCGGCGCTGCTGGCCCTGCCGCTGTATGTGTTCGTGCGCGCCGGCTTCGCGCGCTTCCTGTCCGATAACGGCCTGCTGGTCGAAACGGTTCCGCCGCTGTGGTGGGTGATGCTGGACTATGTCCGCATCTGGCTGGTGTTTCCGGTGATCGCCTGCCTGTTGGCGGCGCTGCTGGGCCGGGGCCGGGGCGCGGCGCCGTGGATCGTGCTGCACAACTGGGTGGTGCTGGCGCTGTATGGCGTCTCGTCGATCATCGTGGCGCTGTATCTGGCCGGGCTGGCGACGCCGCAGGGCCTGATCACGCTGTTCTGGATCTACGAGATGTTCCGCTTCTACGCGCACTGGCGCGTGGCGCAGGCGGCGCTGGGCGTTCCGGCCGGCATCGCCGTCGGCGCTGCGGCGGCGCCGATCCTGCTCGACCTGATCATCTGGATCGGCCTGCAGGGCCTGTCGCCGGTTCCCGCGCCCGCGGGCTAGAGCGTGATCAGGTGCAGTGGGAACCGGTTCACCGGTTCGATCACGCGACCACTGGAGACTCTGATCTGTAATCCACGCGCAGCAGATAGAGACCGTCCGGCGGGGCGACGGGGCCGCAGGCGGTGCGGTCACGCGCCTCCAGCGCCGCCTTCAGGTCCGCCCTGGTCCATTTGCCGAGGCCGACCTCCACCAGCGAGCCGGTGATCGAACGCACCTGCCGGTGCAGGAAGGAGCGGGCGGAACAGCGGATGCGCACCTCCGCCTCCGCCGCCTCGACCGAGATGGCGTCCAGCGTCCGCACCGGGCTGTCGGCCTGGCACAGCGCGTCGCGGAAGGTGGTGAAGTCGTGCTTGCCGGTCAGAACCTGCGCCGCGTCATGCATGGCGGCGGCGTCCAGCGGGCCGGCGATGCGCCAGGCCTTGCCGCGCTCCAGCGCCAGCGGCGCCCGGCGCACGATGATGCGGTAAAGATAATGCCGCGCCGTGGCCGAGAAGCGGGCGTGGAAATCGTCGCTGACCCGTCCGGCCTCGATGATCGCCACCGGGTCGGGCCGCAGATGGTGGTTGATGGCGTCGCGCACAGTATCGGCCGGCAGGTCCTTGCGCAGGTCGATATGCGCGGCCTGGCCCAGCGCATGCACCCCGGCGTCGGTGCGCCCGGCGCCGTGAACGGCGACCTTCGCCTCGTCCAGTTTCTCCGCCGCGCGCTCCAGCGCCTCTTGCACCGACGGGCCGTTGGCCTGCCGCTGCCAGCCCGAGAACGGCCCGCCGTCATATTCGATGGTCAGATGATAGCGGGGCATCAGGCCAGCACCGTTCCAGGCGCGACCGGCGTTCCGCGTAGAAAGGCCCCGGCGTCCATCGCCGCCTTGCCCGCGCGCTGCAGTTTCAGCAGCCGCAAGGCGCCCCGCCCGCAGGCGACCAGCAGCGCGTCGTCCAGCACCTCGCCCGGCGCGCCATCGCCGTCCTCGGTCCGCGCCGCCAGCACCCGCACCCGCACCGGCGCCTTGCCGCCCGGCAGTTCGAACCAGGCGCCGGGATGCGGGCAAAGGCCGCGGACATGGTTGACCAGTTCCGCCGCCGGGCGCGACCAGTCGATGCGCGCCTCAGCCGGGGTGATCTTTTTCGCGTAGGTGACGCCGGCCTCGCCCTGCGGGGCCGCTTCGATCACACCGCGTTCCAACGCCGACAGCGCCCTTGGCCATAGCTGCGCCCCCGCCGCCATCAACCGGTCATGCAGGGCGCCCGCCGTGTCTTCGGGGCCGATCCCGACGGTTTCGGACAGCAGCACCGGGCCGGTGTCCAGCCCTTCCTCCATCTGCATGATCTGCACGCCGGTCACGGCGTCGCCCGCCATGATCGCGCGCTGGATCGGCGCCGCGCCGCGCCAGCGCGGCAGCAGCGAGGCGTGCAGGTTCAGACAACCCAGCCGCGGCGCGTCCAGAACCGGTTTCGGCAGGATCTGGCCATAGGCGACGACGCAGGCGCAATCGAGACCCAGCGCCTGAAAATCGGCGATCACCGCCGGGTCGCGGAAGCTGTGCGGCGTCTCCACCGGCAGGCCCAGCAGTTCCGCCAGTTCGTGCACCGGCGATTTGCGCAGGGCCTGGCCGCGCCCGGCGGGCCGGGGCGGCTGGGTGTAGACGCGCGCGATATCGTGCCCCGCGGCGGCGATCTCGGCCAGCGACGCGGCTGCGAATGCGGGCGTGCCCATGAAGGCGAGGCGAAGGCTCATCCGCCGCCTTGAAGCCGCCGCGCGCGCCGCCGTCAAGCGCGGCGGGGCTTGCAGGCGCGGGCGGGCGCCCTAGAATCGGCGCAACAGCCAGCCGCCGGGAGCGCCGTTCCATGATCCGCCTCGCCGTTTTCGCCGCCGCCTTCGCCCTCGCCGCCTGTGGCGCGCCGGAGGAGGCGCCGCAACCGCCGGAGCCGCCGATAACGAATGGCGAGGTCGAGACCGCCGGCGCCCTGCCCGGCGACACCGGCGGCATGTGCGGCGGTTTCGCCAATGTCGCCTGCGTGGAGGCGGCGGACTATTGCGCCGTGCCGATGGTGCTGGCCGCCAACCCCAACGCCACCGGCGTCTGCACCCCGCGGCCACAGGTCTGCACTCGCGACTACCGCCCGCATTGCGGCGCCGACGGACGCACCTATTCCAACGCCTGCGTCGCGGCCTCGGAAGGGGTGAATGTGGTTTCTGCGGGGTATTGCCCCGGCGACGAGCCGGAGACAGAGGGGAAGTAGACGCCTACTCCGCGGCGTCGAGGGCTTTCTGGCGCTCCAGCTTCTTGACCTTGCGGATCGCCGCGTCGCGCTTCAGCCGCGACAGCTTGTCGATGAACAGCACGCCCTCGAGATGGTCCATCTCGTGCTGGATGCAGACAGCGTAGATTCCCTCGGCCTCCTCGACCACCTCGGCGCCGTTATAGTCGAGATAGCGGATCTTCACCCGGTCCGGGCGTTCGACCTCGTCGTAATAGGTCGGCACCGACAGGCAGCCTTCCTCATAGGGTTGCAGCTCGCCGGAGGCGTCGAGGATTTCCGGGTTGACGAAATAGCGCGGCTGCGGCTTCTCGCCGGAACGCGCCAGGTCCATCACGATCACGCGCAGCGGTACGCCGACCTGGATGGCGGCGAGGCCGATGCCGTCGGCGGCGTACATCGACTCCAGCATGTCGTCCATCAGCGCGCGGATGTCATCGTCCACGCGTTCGACGGGTTTCGAGACCTGTTTCAGCCGGGGGTCCGGCACGGTGAGAATGTCGCGTATCGCCATGGCCGTTCAGCTAGGGTCCGCGGGCTGGCGCGTCAAGCGCGCCGAATCGCTTCATACCCGCTTCTGCGCTAAGGAACGTTTACGCAACATAACATGACGGAGCCGGACTTTGGAGATCGAGACGCTGCTGACCCTCGCCGCCGTGGCGGTTCTGGCGCTGCTCGCCGGGGCCGGGCTGGCGCTGGCCCTGCGGCGGGGCGGCGGGCGCGAGGCCGCGGCGCTGGAGGAGAAGCTGGCGCAGCTCCAGGGGCGGCTGGACCAGTTCGCCTCATCCGCCTCGCAGGGCCAGGAGGGGCTGCGCAAGGCGCTGGAGGAGCGGCTGGACGCCGTCACCAAGCGCGTCGGCGACAGCCTCGGCGAAAGCACCAAGACCACCGCCGAGACGCTGCAGAACCTCAATGAGCGGCTGGCCCTGATCGGCGAGGCCCAGCGCACCATCGCCGACCTGTCGGGCGAGGTCGTGGGCCTGAAGCAGATTCTCTCCAACAAGCAGGCGCGCGGCGCCTTCGGCGAGGTGCAGCTGCGCGAGCTGATCGAGGATCTGCTGCCGCCGGACGCCTATACCTTCAACACCGCGCTGTCGAACGGGCGCCAGCCCGACGCCTTCATCCGCCTGTCCGGCCCGCCGGGCGACATCGCCATCGACGCCAAGTTCCCGCTGGAAAGCTGGCGGGCGCTGGCCGAGGCGCCGGACGAGGCAGCGAAGATCACAGCCGGGCGCGCCTTCTCCGCCGATGTGAAGAAACACATCAAGGATATTTCGGAACGCTACGTCATCCCCGGCGAAACGGCGGACAGCGCGCTGATGTTCGTGCCGTCAGAGGCCGTCTACGCCGCCATCCACGCCGATTTCGCCGACATTGTCGATTATGGCCGCCAGCGGCGGGTGCATATCGTCTCGCCGACCACGGTGATGGCGCTGCTGACTGCGATCCGCGCCGTGCTGCGCGACGCGCGCATGCATGAACAGGCCGGGCTGATCCAGAAGGCGGTGGGCGAGATGCTGAAGGATGTCGAACGCCTCGACGACCGCATCGGCAGGCTGAAAACCCATTTCCGGCAGGCCAACGAGGATATCGACCAGATCGAGATCTCGACCCGCAAGATCACCTCAAAGGGCGAGAAGATCGCCGAAGTGCGCCTTGATGATCCCGCGGAAGACCACAAAATGCTGCCTGAAAGTCCCGTGAAATGACCGTTCTCGCCGTCATCCCCGCCCGTTACGGCTCGACCCGATTTCCGGGCAAGCCGCTGGCCGTGATCGCCGGTCGGCCGATGATCGAGCGCGTCTGGCGCCTGGCCGGCGCGGCGCCGGGCGTCGACCGCGTGGTGGTGGCGACCGATGACGAACGGATCACAAGCGCCGTCGCCGCCTTCGGCGGCGAGGCGGTGATGACGCCCGCCAGTTGCCGCAACGGCACCGAGCGCGCGCTGGCCGCGGCGCAGGCGCTGGGCGCGGATGCGGAGATCGTGATCAATGTGCAGGGCGACGCGGCCCTGACCCCGCCCTGGGTGATCGGCGCGGTGGCGCAGGCGCTGAAAGCCGATCCCGCCCTGCAAATGGCGACCCCGGCGGTGAGACTGGGTCCGCAGGCCGAGGCGAGAATGCGCGCCGCCAAGGCGGCGGGCGAGGTGGGGGGAACCACGGTGGTCATCGGGCGCGACGCAAACGCGCTCTATTTCTCCAAGGCCATGCTGCCCTTCCAACGCCATCCGGAGGCGGGAACGCCGACCTTCCAGCATATCGGGCTTTACGGCTATCGCCTTGAAACGCTGGAGAAACTGGTTTCGCTGCCGCCGTCGCCGCTGGAGCTGGCCGAAAGCCTGGAGCAATTGCGGGCGCTGGAAAACGGCATCCCGATCCGGGTGGTGGAGGTGGATTATCGCGGCCGGTCGAGCTGGGCCGTCGACAGCCCGGAGGACGCCGAACGGGTGGCCGAAATCATCGAATGCGAAGGGGAGCTGGTTCCGTGACGCTGATCCTGCTCGCCCGCCATGGCGCCACCTTCAATCCCGGCGAGACGGCGTATTTCGTCGGCGCGCGCGAAGACCTGCCGCTGACGGAGACCGGCGAGGCCCAGGCCCGCGCAATCGGCCAGGCGTTAAGGACAGCCGGTCTGCTTCCCGCCCGCATCATCTGCGGCCCGCTGATCCGCACCCGGCGCACGGCGGAACTTGCGGGCGAGGAGGCGGGATTCCGCGGCGCGGCGGAGATTGACGCGCGCCTGCGCGAGATCGATTTCGGCGCCTGGGGCGGCAAGACCGACGCGCAGGTGATTGAGGAATTCGGCGAGGACGCCCTGCGCGCCTGGCGTGAACAGGGCCGCCGCCCGCCGGGCGCCGGCTGGACGCCGGACGAGGATGCGCTGAAAGACAACGCCCGCGCCGTTCTGGCGGATGCGGCGGCGGGGCCGGGGCCGGCGCTGCTCGTCACCTCGAACGGCGTTCTGCGCTATGCGCATCAGGCGCTGGGTCTGGACGGCGACCACAAGGTCGGCGTCGGCCGCGTCTGCGCCGCCATCGGCGGCGAGGGCGGGATCAGCCCCGCCTTCTGGAACCGCGACCCCGCCGACGGGCTGTCGGTTTAGTCCTTCTTGCCGCCGAACAGGGTTTCGAGGTCGATTTCCGCCGGCTTGGCCGGAGCTTCCTCGATCTCCGGCGCGGTGTCGGCGGGAACCAGCGCGTCCTCGCCGTTCTCGGCGCGCTCCTCCTCCATCTTCTTGCGGCGGCCGGAGGACTTCCGCACCGCCTCGTCGAGGTCGATCTGCGAACACAGGCCCAGTGACACCGGGTCGGTCGGCTTGATATTGGCGGCGTTCCAGTGCGTGCGATCGCGCACGGCGGCGATGGTGGTCTTGGTGGTGCCGATCAGTTTCGAGATCTGGGCGTCGGTCAGCTCGGGATGATTGCGGACCAGCCAGGCGATGGCGTCTGGACGCGTCTGGCGGCGCGACAGCGGCGTATAGCGCGGGCCGCGCGTTTTCACCGGCTTGTGCAGGTCGGCGTATTTCGGTTTCACGGCGCTCAGCCGGTAGGTCTGGTCGGCCTCGGCGCGCTCGATCTCCTCGCGGGTCAGCTGGCCGTTCGAGATCGGGTCGGCGCCGCGCACGCCCACGGCGACGTCGCCATCGGCGATGCCCTTCACCTCCAGCGGGTGCAGGCCGCAGAATTCGGCGATCTGCTCGAAAGTCAGCGAGGTGTTGTCGATCAGCCAGACGGCGGTGGCCTTCGGCATCAGGATCTGGGTCATGGATGCGGCTCCCTGCATCAATGGTTCGGAACGCGGAACGAAAAAGCCCGGCGCGGGCGCCGGGCTGCTGGCTTCCGCCGCCTCGCGCTTCGATGGGCCATGTGAAGCAGCAGGGCGATTGGCCCGCGATATACTCTCTCGCGGGGTGAATGAAAAGGCGCCGTCTCAGGTCAGGGGGTCAGAAGTATTTTCCCGGCGTGGCCGCCGCTTTCCAGCCGCCGGTGCGCTTCTGCGGCTTCATCCAGCGCAAAGACGGAATCGATCACGGGGGCCAGCTTGCCTCGCGTGATCCACGGCCATGCGGTCCGGCGCACCGCGGCGGCGAGGCGCGCCTTTTCCGCATCCGGCCGCGACCGCAGGGTGGAGCCGGTCAGCGTCAGCCGCTTCAGCATCACCGGCATGAAATCGGCCTCGGCCTTCGCGCCCTTCAGGAACGCGATCATCACGATGCGCCCGCCCGGCCGGGCGCAGGCGATGTTGCGGGCGATATAGTCGCCGCCCACCATGTCCAGGATCACGTCGGCGCCGCCTTCGGCCTTCAAGGCCTCGACGAAATCATCCTCGCGGTAATTGATCGCCCGCGCCGCGCCGAGGCGTTCGCACAGCGCGCATTTCTCCGCCGACCCGGCGGTGGCGATCACCCTGGCGCCATGGGCGGCGGCCATCTGGATGGCGGTTGTGCCGATTCCGCTCGCCCCGCCATGGACCAGCAGTGTCTCGCCCGGGGTCAGCGCCCCGGCCTCGAACACATTCGCCCAGACGGTGAAAACCGTCTCCGGCAGTCCCGCCGCGTCGCGCAACGAGACGCCCTCCGGAGCCGGCAGCACCGAACCGGCCGGGGCGAGCGCGAAATCGGCGTAGCCGCCGCCGGGCAGCAGCGCGCACACCGGATCGCCCGCATGCAGCCCCGCAACGCCTTCGCCCGTCGCGACGATGGTTCCCGAAATCTCCAGCCCCAGCGATTCGGGCGCGCCTGGCGGTGGGGGGTAGAAACCCATGCGCTGGAAAATATCCGGCCGGTTGACGCCCGCCGCGGCCATCTTGATCAGCACCTGTCCGGGACCCGGCCAGGGGGTTGGAATCTCGCGCAGCTCCAGCACCTCCGGCCCGCCGCGGCGGGCGGCGAAAACGGCGCGGCATACGGCGGGCGTGGACATGGCGCGGCTCCGCTGCGAAGGGCGACTCCGGCCCCCGTTTTTGTTATCCTGCATCCGGCGCCGCGGCGCCAGACGTGGCAGGTCAGGAACGGAACGGGGGTGACGATGATCGACGACCAGAACGAAGCGCAATCGGTGCTCAACCGGCGGCGCGGCATCGTGCCGGGCGAGGATCTCAGCGGCTATTCCCTGACCGATCTGGAGGAGCGCAAGGCCGTTCTGCAGGAAGAGATCGCGCGCACCGAGGCGATGGCCGACAACAAGCGCGCCGGGCTCAGCGCCGCCGAATCGCTGTTCCGCACCGGCTGAAACACCCTTCATGGCCCGGGGCTTGCAGCCACGCCTCCGGCAAGCGACAGTGACCGCCGCAACACCGCGAAGGCGCCATGACCGAGACCCGGACCCTGCCCGATCCCGACGCCGCGCCTTCGTCCGGCGCCGCGCGCCGCACCGCGGAATTCGCAGGCTCGGAACTGTTCGCCAAACTGTTCGGGGAGGGCATGGACCTCGTCGAGAACGTGGCCGCCTATCTCGACGGGCCGGGGCGGGACGATTCCCGCAGCCTCGGCCGCGCCGGGGCGCTGGCCTATGCCGCCGAGAGCATGCGCCTGACCACGCGGCTGATGCAGGCCGCCTCCTGGCTGCTGGCCCAGCGCGCGGTCGCCGAGGGCGAGATCAGCGCCACCGAGGCCGCCGCCGGCGCCTACCGCCTGCCCGAGGACCCGGATTCCGAACCGTTATGGCCCGCCGACGGCGAGACCGCGCCGGCGCGTCTGGCCGATCTCGCCGAACGGTCGAAGACCCTATATGCGCGCCTGAAGCGCATCGACGAGGGTCTGTTCGCCGCCGAAGACGGTGACGCGGCGAACCCGGTCGAAGACCAGCTGAACCGGCTGAAATCCGCCTTCGGCGGCTGAGGCATATCGCCAAAGCCTTGCCAAGGCCGGCGCCCCGTCCTTGAATGACGCGCAAGCGGCCCCTGGACCTTGCGCCCGATGACTGGTGAACACTCGCTGGACGCGGCGTCCGTCGCCCTTGACCCCGTGCTTCAGGGCGTGCTGGCGCTTGTCGTCGCGGTGATGATGTTTTCGGTCGCCCTGTCGCTGAAGCTGGCGGATTTCCGTTTCCTGAAAACCCATCCGCGCATGTTCTTCGGCGGCGCGGCGGCGCAGTTGCTTGGCCTGCCGCTGCTGACGCTGGGGCTGATCGCGCTGATCTCGCCGCCGCCCTCGGTGGCGCTGGGCATGATCGTCGTCGCCTGCTGCCCCGGCGGCAACATGTCGAACGTGTTCACGCATCTGGCGCGCGGCCATATCGCCTATTCGGTGTCGCTGACGGCGTTTTCCAGTACGCTGGCCGCGGTGCTGATGCCTGTGGCGATCCTGTTCTGGGCCGGGCTTTATGCGCCGACGGCGGAGCTGCTGGTGCGGCTGGAGCTGGAGGTTCTGCCCTTCCTCGCCCGCACCATGCTGCTTCTGGCGCTGCCGCTGGCGGCGGGGATGGTCGTTCGTGCGCGCTGGCCGTCGCTGGCCCGCGCCATCCGCCCGGCCTTCACCACCCTGACCCTGATCGGGCTGGCCGCCGTGATCCTGTTCTCCATGGGCGCCAACTGGGGACTGTTTCTGGCCTTCGGCATGCTCATCCTGCCGCTGGCGATGCTGCATAACGCGGCGGCGCTGGGCCTTGGCGCGGCGGCGGGCCGCGCGCTGCGGCTCGACGCGCCGGGGCGGCGGGCGCTGACCTTCGAGGTCGGCATCCAGAACGCCGGACTGGGCCTTGTCATCCTCTTGAGCCAGTTCCAGGGCCTGGGCGGCGCGGCGGCGATCACCGCCATCTGGGGGGTGTGGCATCTGGTATCGGGCGCGGCGCTGGCCGGGGCGTTCCGGCTGCGCGATCATCAGGAAAACCGGCGTCTTGCGGCGCAAAGCGGGGAGTGAACGGCATGGCCTTCGACGTGAAGATCACCGGCGGCATGGTGCATGACGGCGAGGGCGGCGAGCCGCGCCGCGCCGACATCGGCGTCAAGGACGGGCGCATCGCCGAGATCGGCGCCTGTTCCGGCGCGGCGGCGCGGGTCATTGACGCCGAAGGCATGATCGTCACCCCCGGATTCATCGATTTGCACAGCCATTATGACGGCCAGGCGACCTGGGACGGGCGCATGGAGCCTTCGGTGCGCCACGGCGTCACCACCACCATCATGGGCAATTGCGGCGTCGGCTTCGCCCCGGTGCGCGCCGCCGACCATGACCGGCTGATCCGGCTGATGGAGGGGGTGGAGGACATTCCCGGCACCGCCCTGCACGAGGGGCTGGCCTGGAACTGGGAAAGCTTCCCGGACTATCTGGACGCGCTGGACGCGCAGGCGCGCACCATCGATGTCGCCGCCTATATCGGGCATGACCCCTTGCGCGTCTATGTGATGGGCGAGCGCGCCGCGGCGGAGGAAGAGGCGACGGAAGACGACATCGCCGCCATGCGCGCCATCGTGCGCGAGGCGGTCAAGGCCGGCGCCGCCGGCTTTTCCACCGGGCGCTCGGACCTGCACAAGAGCGCCGACGGCGACTGGACCCCGGCGTCGGAGGCGACGGCGCGCGAGCTGACCGGCATCGCCCGCGCCTTCGAGGCGCTGAACCACGGCGTTGTGCAGGCGGTGTCGGATTTCGACCTTGAGCGCGAGGGCGACCGGTTCGAGGCCGAATGGGCGGTGCTGGAGGCCTATGCGAAAGCCGCGGGGCGGCCGTTCTCTGTCTCGCTGATGCAGCGCGATTTCGCGCCGGACCAGTGGAAGCGCATCCTGCAGAAGGCCGAGGCGATGAAGGCGCAGGGCGTCGACATGCGCGTGCAGACCGCGCCGCGCGGCATCGGCGTGTTCCTGGGCCTGAAATGCAGCTTCCACTTCTTCATGGGCTATCCGGCCTACAAGGAGATCGCGCATCTGCCGCATGACGAGCGGGTGCGGATCATGAAGACGCCGGCGTTCAAGGCGAAAATCCTCGCCCAGAAGACCGACCGGCTCTCCGGCCCCGGCTCGTCCATCCCGCCGCTGGCGGACCTGCTGATGGCGCATATCGACTTCGTGGCCGAACGCATGTTCCGCCTTGGCGACGACCCGGACTATGAACAGCCGCCGGAAAACTCGCTGGCCGCGCAGGCGCGGGCGAAGGGCGTTCCGCTGATGGAGATGCTCTATGACACGCTGCTGATGCGCGATGGCGAGGAGCTGATCTATTTTCCGATCTATAATTACACCGAGGGCGATTACGCCAATGTCCACACGATGATGACGCATCCGCAGGCCCTGCAGGGGCTTGGCGACGGCGGCGCCCATGTCAACACCATCTGCGACGCCTCCATGCCCAGCTATCTGATGAGCTACTGGACGCGCGACCGCGTGCGCGGCCCGCGCATCGCGCTGCCACGGGCGGTGAAAATGCTCACCGCCGACATCGCCGATTTCATGGGTTTCGCGGATCGCGGCCGCCTGCGCCCCGGCCTGCGCGCCGACATCAACATCATCGACCACGCCGGGCTGAAACTGCTGCCGCCCTATATGACCGCCGATCTGCCGGCGGGCGGGCGCCGCCTGTTGCAGAAGGCGAAGGGCTATCGCGCCACGCTGGTGGCCGGCGTTCCGGTGGTCGAGAATGACGAGATCACCGAAGCCCGTCCGGGCCGGGTTGTGCGGGCGGGGCGGGCCTGACCCTCACCCGCCGTAGAAGCGCTGGGTGAACGGCGGGAACCAGAACAGCTTGCCGGCGCCGCGGGCGGCGCGGTCGAGCATTTTCGCCCGCCCCGGCAGGCGCAGCAGCCACATCGGCCCGGCCAGCAGGCCATAGACCGCCGCCTGCCCGAAGCCCACCAGCATCCAGAACGCCAGTTGCGCCAGTTGCGGCGGCTTCGCGGCGGCGCAGGCCTCGCTCGGCCCCTGGCCATAGGCGAAGGCGCGGCGCAGGGCGTAGGCCAGCGTCAGCCGCGCCGCATCCGGCGCCTCCCACACCCAGGCCTCCGCCGCCCAGGCGAAGCGGGCGCCGCGAGCGCCCATCTGCGCGAACAGCAAATCGTCCTCGCCGCCGCTTTCGTCGCAGGCGGGATCGAAGGGCGCCTTCGGATCCGGCAGCGCGGCGCGGCGCAGCAGCGAATTGCCGCAGCCAAAGGGCTTTTCGATCACGCCCGACTGCGCCGGGCCGGTGCGGGCGAAAAAGGCGGAAAAATAATCGCGGTGCGCCGTCACGGCGTCCGGCAGGCGCGTGCGCACCGGGCCGAACGCCACATCGGCGTCATGGGCGGCGCGCGCCGCCAGCAGCGCGTCCAGCCAGCCAGGCGGGGCGGTCTCGTCATCATCCAGAAACGCGATCAGGCCGCCGCGCGCCGCGGCCACGCCGGCGTTGCGGGCGCTGGCGACGCCGGGGCGCGGCTGATGCACGGCGATGACGGGAATCGCCGCCTCGGCCTTCAGGGTCTCGATGGCGGCGGCGGCGGAGCCTTCGGGATCGTTGTCGACGATCACCAGCTCGCGCGCCCCGCTTTCGGCACGGGTCTGGGCCAGCGCGCTGCGCGCCGCGGCCAGCAGCCTGTCAGGCCGCCGGAAGGTCGGGATGACGATGGAGACTTCGGGATCGCCCCCGGCGGCCATCGCGCTCAGATCGCCTGCACGTTATGGGACATCGCCGTCTGGCGGATGAAGCCGGCGAGATGGATCGGCGCCCCGCCGCCGTCGACGGTGAAATGTTCGTTCTTGTCCAGCCATTTGACGCCGTCGGGCAGGGCCTCGGCATCGATGCGGGTCGAGCCGGACAGCACCAGAACCGGAATATCGCCGCTCAGCGCCGTGACCGCGCCGATGGTCTCTTTCGGGTTCAGCGAATCCGGCAGGCGCAGATCCAGCAGCACCAGGTCATAAATCCCGGATTTCAGCCGCCGCCGCGCCTCTTTCAGCGTACGGGCGACGGTGAAGGCGATGTCGAAATCGCCAGCCTCGCAGACCGCGTTCTGCACCAGCAGCGCATCGGCGAAGTCATCCTCGACATGCAGGACTTTCAAGCGCTTGCCCGCCATGTCCCTCTCCCTCGGCCCGCGAATGGAACGCAGTCTAGCGGCGCCGGGGTAAGCGAACCCTTACCGGGCTACAAATCTTCCGGGGCCGGCAGGCCGGCGCGCATCGCCGCGGCCAGCACGGTGTTGCGCAACAGCATGGCGATGGTCATCGGCCCCACCCCGCCGGGAACCGGGGTGATATGGCCCGCCGCGGCCGCCGCTTCGGCATAGGCGACGTCGCCCACTAGTTTCGTCTTGCCCTCGCCCTTTTCCGGCGCGGGAACCCGGTTGATGCCGACATCGATGACGCAGGCGCCGGGTTTCACCCAATCGCCCTTCACCATTTCCGGGCGCCCCACGGCGGCGACCAGAATGTCGGCGCGGCGGCACAGATCCGGCAGATCGCGGGTTTTCGAATGCGCCAGCGTCACCGTGGCGTTCTCCTCCAGAAACAGCAGCGCCGCCGGTTTGCCGACCAGTATGGAGCGGCCGATCACCACTACATGGGCGCCGGAAAGATCGCCCAGCGCCCGCCGCGCCAGCAGCACGCAGCCCGCCGGCGTGCAGGGGCGCAGGCCCGGCCGGCCCAGCAGCAGCCGCCCGGCGCTGACCGGGGTCAGGCCGTCGACATCCTTGTCGGGGTCGATGGCGGCGATCACCGCGCCGGAATCGATGTGGGCCGGCAGGGGCATCTGCACCAGAATCCCGTCCACCGCCTCGTCGGCGTTCAGCGCCCGGACAACCGCGATCACCTCGTCCTGCGTCGCGTCCGCGGGTTTGCGGATCTCGGTGGAGACGAAGCCCGCCGCCTCGGCCCGGCGGCCCTTGTTGCGCACATAGACCTCGCTGGCCGGGTCGTCGCCGACCAGCACCACGGCCAGCCCCGGCGCGCGGCCCAGCGATTTCGCCAGCGCCGCCCCCGCCTTTGCGGCGGCGGCGTCGGCCTCCGCCGCCACGGCCTTGCCGTCGATGATTTGCGCGCTCATTACGTCTCTCCCCCGCACAATGCCTTCGCCCGGTCCAGCGATCTGGCCAGCGCCGCGCCGTCCGCCGTAACCCGCACGGTCTTGATCCGCGCCGTTGCGCCGCGCGCCACGGCGACGGCGGATCTGGGCGCGCCCAGCGCTTTCGCCAGCAGCGCCTCCAGCGCCTTGTTCGCCGCGCCTTTCTCGGGAACCGCGCGCACCCGCGCCTTCAGATGCGTCCGCCCGTCCGCCGCGGCCTCCGCCCCGTCGATGCGGTCGGCGGCGGCGCCCGGCGTCAGGCGAACGCGGATATCGAACCCGTCCTTGCGCTCGGTGATCACCCCAGCGCCATGTAAAGCTGCGGAATCGCCCAGGCGCGGATGAAGCCGATCAGCAGCAGCAGCACGACCGGCGAGAAATCCAGGCCGCCCAGCGGCGGCAGGATGCGCCGGATCGGGCGCAGCAGCGGTTCTGTGACCGCGCTGGTCATCCGCCAGATCGCGCCGACCAGCGCGTTGCGCGGATTGACGACGTTGAAGCTGACCAGCCAGCTCATGATCACCCCGGCGATAATCAGGATGAACAGCAGGAACAGGACCGGGTCGAGGATATAGACGATGAGGGCCTGGAAGAAATTCATGTGCGCGGGGCCTTTCCGGTCGGCTGCGGGCCGGATGAATCGTTCCCGCGCTTCTAGCGCGGGCCGCGCGCCCGCGTCCAGCGCCGGGGCCGCCTGCCGCCGCGCTTGACGTTGCGCGCGCGCGCCCGTATCTCAACGCGCCTTGGTGCGGGGCCGTAGCTCAGTTGGGAGAGCGCGTCGTTCGCAATGACGAGGTCAGGGGTTCGATTCCCCTCGGCTCCACCAGGCCCCCGTTCAGGTTCCGCGATCGCGCGCCACCAGCGTGAAGGTGGCGGTTTCTCCCGTCGCGATCTCGCCCTGCCAGCTGTCGCCAAGCCCGAGGTCTTCCAGCAGCGGCTGGCAATTGGTCTCGCCGGTGGCGCGGGCGACGCAGAACACGCCCTCCTCCGCCGCCCAGCTGCCGATGATGCCGGTATCGGTCGAATAGCCGCCGTCAGCCTCGAAAAACACGGTGAAGCCGCCGCTTTCGGTTTCGACGCGAAGGGCGTTGTCGATCAGAACCTGCACGCTGTCAGGCGGTTCGGGGGCGGCCTGCAGACTGATCGCCATCATGAAGGCGCTCAACATTTTCCCACTCTCCCTGGGCCGGAGGCGGGACCGGGGCCTCGCCCGCGGCATTTGTCGAATGGCTGATATTAGCGCGAAACGCGAATTTTCTGAAACGAAACCGGCGCAAACGAAAGCCCGCGGTGGATACGGTCCACCGCGGGCTGCGTATTCCGGAAAGCTCTGGCGCTATTCGCGCGCCACCAGGGTCAGGGTCACCGGCTCGCCGGCCGCGTTCTGCCCTTCCCAGCTGTCGCCCAGCGAGGCGCCTTCCATCAGCGGCTGGCAGTTCGTCTGCCCGGCCTGGTTGGTGACGCAGAATTCGCCGTCGTCATAGGTCCAGGTCCCGCCTGTTCCCATGCTGGTGGTGTAGCTTCCATCCTCATTGAAGGTGACGACATAGGTGATCTCGCCGGTGTCGACCTGCAGCGCGTTCTCGACCAGCGCGTCAAGCGCCGGGTTGGCGGCGGTCATCAGCAAAAGCGAAGCGAAGGCGGTGGTCAGCATCCTTGTTCTCCCGATATGCGGCGCAGGCGTAAACTCGCCTGTATGGTTAACGCGGGCCGGAGACTAGCGCCCGGCGCGACAAGGTTAAAGACCCCGGATCGGGTGGATTCGTGGCCAAAGCAGGGTAAAATCCGCCTTTTGGACAGGGAGCAGCCACATGAACCTGATTTTCCGCAGCGCCGCCGCCGCCGGCCTCGCCATCGCGATGCTGGCCGCGCCCGCCGCCGCCGACGAGCGCCTGTACGGCAGCTGGGTGGAGCGCGACGAACCCACGATGACGCTGGTGATGCGTCCGGACGGCCGCGGCGAGTATCTGACCTCGCCCATGCGCTGGGAGGCGGAAGACGGCCTGTTGTCCTTCTTCCTCGGCGAGGGCGGCTTCGAGATTCCGCTGGAGCCGATGAATTACGATTTCGAGGGCGGGCTGCTGAAGGTCTGGCACGAGGAGCTGTATCCCAACCCGACCTTCTGGCGGCGCACCGGCGCGGCCGAGTAACGCCGGAAGAGGACTACCCTCCGCCCGGACCGGACCGCTATCCGGACGTCGCGCACACGAAACGGCCCTGCTGGGTGTCCAGCGTCAGCCGCGCCCGCCAGCCGGCCCCGGCGCCGGCGGCGATCTCGGTCAGCAGCGCGGGCGTCTCCGAAGCCTCGAACGGACCCGCCTGGCTGATCGACGCCGAGCCGCCGTTCTGGACGATCTCGGCCGTCAGCCGGTAATCGCCGGACAGGCCGGGACCGGCGTAGGCGCGCAGCATCACGCCGCCACGCGCCGGTTCGGCGTTCAGGGCGCAGGCGGCGGCGCGGCCCTCTCCGGCCAGCGCCATGTCCGCTATGTCCGCGTCATCCGCGGAGACGCCGTCATGCCCGGCGGCGAACACCGCGAACGGAGCCAGGACGAAAGGGATCAACAGGGTCAGGGTTTTCATGGCGGCCTCCTTCCGGGCCGTGGCGGGGTCAGAACCCGCCCTGGATGACGATGCGGACATTGCCGCTGCCGATCTGGGTGACGTGCGCCGACTGGCCGGAGCCGATCTGGATGACGCCGAGGGCGTTGTAATGACCCTCCTGCACCGTCACCGCCTGGTGGCCGGAACCGATCTGCGCCACCCCGACGATGTTGCCGTTCCCGGTCTGCACCGACGTGGCGCTGAGATTGACGCCGTTCTGCAGCACGCCGGCGTAACCGCCGCGCCCCAGCTGGTCGATGATCGCGGTGGAGCCGGCGCCGCTCTGGCGCACGGACGCGGTGTTGCGCAGACCATCCTGGATCACGGCGGCGAGGTGGGTGTTTCCCCGCTGGGTGATCGACACGGTTTGCCGGGATCCGTCCTGGCGGGCGGCGATCTCGTTCGCCCAGCCGCTCTGGCTGATCCGGACCTGGTTGCGGGACTGCGCCTCCGCCGCCGCGCCGGCGGCCGTGGCGAGGGTCAGCAGCGCTGACAGCATCAGGCGGGTCTTCATGGCTCTTGCTCCATTCCTCGCGGCGCGGGATGCGCCGCATGCCGGTCTTGATAGCGGAGCGCATGTGATCGGGTGCTGAGCGCGCGGTTCATCCGGCGGTCAGCCGGCGGCGGGTGAATGAAAGGTCAGTGATTGGCCGGTAATTTGACGGCTGCGGGTTGGTGGAAGGTCCATGATTTGTCAGCGATAGGGGGTGGTTGGGCGGCGGGACGCGGGCGCCGCGCTTCCCCCGTGATTTCGCCGCAAGCCGCGCTAGACTGGCCGCTATCGCTCTGACGGAGGGAACGGGAATGATGCAGATATTCGCCTTGCTGCGCCGCGCCGGCGCAGGCGTCTTTGCGGCTTTCGTACTGGCGGTTCCGGCGCTGGCCCAGCCGGCGATCTGGCGCGTCTCGCACGGAGATGCGGAGGTCCACCTGTTCGGCACCATCCATGTCCTGCCTGCGGATCTGGACTGGATGACGGACGAAATCGAAACCGCATTCGCAAACGCCGACCAGGTCTGGTTCGAGGCGCCGGTGCACGACCCCGATGCGCAGATGCGCATGTTCCAGATCATCCAGACCCATGGCGTCAATCCGCCGGAAAATCCGCTGTCGGCCCGGCTCGATGACGCCGCCCGCGAACGGCTGGCGCGCCTGGCCCCGCAGGTCGGCCTGTCGCCCAGTATGTTAGAGCAATACCGCCCCTGGATGGCCTCGATCGCCCTGACCATGGCCCAGGCGATGGCCCAGGGATACAATCCGAACACCGGCGTGGAGCTGGTGCTGCTGCCGCGCGCAGCCGCCGCCGGCCAGACGCTGGGTTTCTTCGAGACCCTGGAAGAGCAGATCAGTTTCATGGCCGGCCTGTCGGAAGAAGCCGAGACCGCGATGCTGGTCTCGACGCTGGAGCAGATGGAGACCCAGCCGGACTTGATCGAGCGCATGGTCGATCTGTGGGCGGCCGGCGATGTCGCCGGGCTGGAGCGGATGATCAACGATTCCATGCGCGACAGCGCGCCGGAGGTCTATGAGGCGCTGCTGGCCCGTCGCAACCACGCCTGGGTGGAGACGATCGAGACGATGCTGTCCGGATCCGGCGCCGTGTTCATCGCCGTCGGCGCCGGGCACATGACCGGCCCGGACGGGGTGATCACCCTGTTGCGCGACAACGGCTACGCGGTGGAAGGGCCGTAAGCGCAGCCTGCCGCCGGGGGTTCTCGACCCCGGCGGCGGTTTGCGTTATAGCCCCGCCCCCGAAGGTCGCTGCGCGCGGCCGTCGCGAACGGAGCCGCAGCCCATGGCCTACAAGACCATACAGGTGAAGACCGAAGGCCGGGTGGGGGTGATCACCCTCGACCGCCCGGAAGCCCTGAACGCGCTGTGCGATGCGCTGACCACAGAACTGGCCGGCGCGCTGGCGAAGTTCGAGGCCGATCCCGATATCGGCTGCGTGGTGCTGACCGGGTCGAAAAAGGCCTTCGCCGCCGGCGCCGACATCAAGGAACTGCAGGGCCGCGATTTCATCGGCCTGTATCTGAACGACCCGTTCGAAAAGACGTGGGAGGCCGTGGCGCGCTTCCGCAAGCCGATCATCGCCGCTGTCTCGGGCTACGCCCTCGGCGGCGGCTGCGAAATCGCGATGATGTGCGATTTCATCATCGCGTCGGAAACCGCGAAATTCGGCCAACCCGAGATCAATCTCGGCGTCATGCCGGGATCGGGCGGCACCCAGCGCCTGCCACGCGCCGTCGGCAAGGCCAAGGCGATGGATTTATGCCTGACCGGCCGGATGATGGACGCCGCCGAGGCTGAGCGTGCCGGTCTGGTCAGCCGCATGGTGGCGCCGGACGATCTTCTGGATGTGGCCATGGAAGCCGCCCAGACCATCGCGTCAAAATCGCTGCCCATCGCCATGATGACCAAGGAAGCGATCAACATGTCCTTCGAGATGGGGCTTGCGGAGGGGGTGCGGTTCGAGCGCCGGGTGTTCCAGTCGCAGTTCGCCACCGAGGACCAGGGCGAGGGCATGGCGGCCTTCGCGGAAAAACGCGCGCCGCATTTCAGGAACCGCTGAGGCGCGCGCCTCGCGGCGGTTGACGGTTTCAGCCCGCGGCGCTATACGCCGCGCTCTTTCGGTATTCCGCGGGCCGCGCCCGCATGACGACAAGGACGAAGACGGCCATGGCCAATACGGCGTCGGCGAAGAAGATGGCGCGCAAGATCGCGCGCCGAACCGCGGTCAACAAAACGCGCCGCTCGCGCGTGCGCACCTTCGTGAAGAAGGCCGAAACCGCCATCGCCGCCGGCGATCAGAACAAGGCGAAGGCCGCGCTTGTCGCCGCTGAATCCGAGATCATGCGCGCTGTCGGCAAGGGCGTGGTTCACAAGAACACCGCCTCGCGGAAAGTGTCGCGCCTGAGCGCCCGCGTGAAGGCGATGGGCGCCTGAATTCATCGCTCTGCGTGACCTGAAAGCAACGCCCGCGCGCTTCCGGCGGCGGGCGTTTTTCATTTGTTTCGCCGGCCGGCCGCGACGACAGGCGGGGCGCTGAAAAAAGTGATCGGCGCAAGCCGCCGTCCGGCCACGGATATTCGCTTGTCAAGCGAGAAAAGTTAATTTCGGCGCTGTGAATCAGGTTGACCGACCCTCCCTCAAGGGTAACTTTAGCCCCACCTCAGGGTGACCATTTCCAAGCGGAGTTCATTCCGATCCGGGCGCGATGTCGCTTTTCCGGGCGGGGGTGGTTTGTCCCTAAAAAACAATACGTTGGCCCCAACCAAGGGGCTCGAAACCGAAAAGGCTTGGGGGTCATGGCGGTAAAACAAACCATTGCAGCAGGCGGCTTTCCCGCTGCGCCAAGCGGACGCGGCGACCATTCCATCGCCGAGGTGTGGCGCGAAGTGCGCCTGCGCCTCAGGGGCGAGTACGGCGAGGCGCTTTACTCCGCCGAAATTGCGCGGCTGCGCGTCCGCGAAGATGGCCCCGGCGCCGTCGCGATCCTGGCGCCGAGCGCGTTTTCCCGCGCCTGGGCCGAGGACCATATCGGCGCCCGCATGCGCGCGCTCTGGACCGCTGCGGACCCGGAGCAGCGCCGGGTGCGCATTGCGGCAGAAGGCGCCGTCCGGACCATGCCCGAATCCGTCTCCCTGATGGCCGATGCGCCCGCGCAGGCGCGGCGCTCCGGCGAGCGGTTCACTTTCGACACCTTCATGGTCGGCACCTCGAACGAGCTGGCCGCCGCAGCGGCGCGCGCCGTGGCCGGCGCCGCGCCTTCGCCCTTCAACCTCGTCTGCTTCTATGGCGATTATGGCGTCGGCAAGACCCACCTTCTGAACGCCATCGCCCATGCTGTGGAGCTGGGCGACCGCCGCAAGGCGCTTTACCTTACAGCCGAGGAGTTCCTGTCCGGCTTCGTCACCGCCATGCGCAACGGCGACACCATCAGCTTCAAGGAGACTGTTCGCCGGGTGGACGTGCTGCTGGTCGACGACGTGCATTTCATCGCCGGCAAAACGAAAACCGAGGATGAGTTCCTGCATACCGTCGCCGCTCTCATCAGCGCCGACCGCCAGGTTGTGCTGGCGGCGCGTGACGCGCCGGCGCAACTGGGCGTGGTGGATGAACGGCTGCGCTCGCTTCTGCGTGGCGGCTTCGCCTGTGAACTGCGTCGCCCGGATCTCGACCTGCGCCGCAAGGTGCTGGATTGCAAGATCGCCCAGGCGCGCTGCCATTATCCGAAGCTGGAAGTGCCGGAGCAGGTGCGCGACTATCTGGCCGCCCGCATCACCGCCAACGCCCGCGAATTGGAAGGCGTGCTGAATAATATCCTTGGCCGCACCGCCATGCTGGGCGCACCGGTGACAATGGAGGCGGTGGAGACGGTGCTGCGCGACCTGTCCATCGCCGGCGAACGCCGGGTGACGGTTGATGACATTCAGCGGGCGGTGGCCAAGCGCTATGGCGTCAGCGTTCCAGACCTGGTCTCCAAACGCCGCACCCAGTCCGTGGTGCGTCCACGCCATGTGGCGATGTATCTGGCCAAGACCCTGACCACCCGTTCGCTGCCCGATATTGGCCGGCGTTTCGGCGGCCGCGACCATTCCACCGTCATCCACGCCGTACGCAAGGTGACGGCGCTGATCGAGGCCGGGGATGCCATCAAGGACGATGTCGAGCGCCTGTCGCGCGACATTCAGGGATAAAGAGTCTACCCGGACGCCAGCGCCTTACGCAGCGTGTCAGCCAGCAGGCGAGCCTCGCCCTCGCGCGAGCCGCCCTTGCGCCAGGCGACGCCGATCTCGCGTCCATGCACGGGCGGATCGAAACGGCTGACATGAAGGTCCAGCCCGTCGGTCAGCCCCGCCTCCACCGCCAGCCGTGGCAGCAGGGTCGGCCCCAGACCGCTGTTCACCATCTGCACCAGAGTGTGCAGGCTCGTGGCGGCGAAGTCGCCGCGCGCAGAGTCGGCCGAACAGGCGCTCAGCGCATGTTCGCGCAGGCAATGGCCGTCTTCTAGCAACAGAAGCTTCTCGCCTGAAAGATCCGCCGCCGATGGTGCGCGTCCGCGCGCGGCTAGCCAGTGATCCGGAGCGGCGCAAAGAAAGAATTCGTCGGTTCCGACGCTTTCCGCCTCCACCCCGGCGGCGTCATAGGGCAGCGCCACCAGCGCCGCATCCAGCCGGCGTTCTCGCAAGGCCTCGTAGAGCCGGCCGGTCAGGTCTTCACGCAGGTACAGTTTCAGTTTCGGGAAAGCCGTGCGCAGAGCTGGCAGCGCCCGCGGCAACAGGAAGGGCGCGATCGTAGGGATGACGCCGAGGCGGAACGGCCCGGAAAGCGGCTCGCCCGCAGCGCGAGCCGCCTGCACCAGATCCTCCGCCTCCGCCAGAGTGCGCCGGGCCCGTGGCAACGCCGCCTCGCCCGCCGGCGTCAGAGCCGCGCCGCGAGCGCTGCGCTCCAGCAGCTGTGCGCCCAGAGCCTCCTCAAGCGCGCGGATGCCGGCGCTCAGGGTCGGCTGGGTTACGAAACAGACCTCGGCGGCGCGGCTGAAACCGCCCTCGTCGGCGACGGCGATGAAGAACTGCAACTGGCGCAGTGTGGGAAGGGGCGCGGACATGGATATTGGATTATCCTATGAATTACAGGAAATCAATTCATCTAGCTTATGGCGTCTGCGCTAGCGGCGCGCGCCATCATCTCCCTCCGCTCCGCCATTGACCGCGGGCGCGAGCACCCTACTCTGCCCGGCGGCAAAACTGCGCCGGGGAGGGCGTTCTGATGCTGCGCAAATGGTTCGCCATACCCTTGTGGCAACGCGTGATGGGCGCGCTGGTCCTGGGTGTCGTCTTCGGCCTGATCGTGCAATTCATCATGCAGGCGCAGGGCGAGGCGGCGGGACTGACGCCAGAGGCCGCAGCGGCGCTCGGCGGGGAATGGCTGGGGACCTATGTGCGTCCGGTGGGCGACGCCTTCATCAGGCTGATCCGCATGCTGGTGATCCCACTGATCTTCTTTACGCTGGTCGCCGGGGTGGCGGCGATGAAGGCGCCGGCCAAGCTTGGCTCGCTTGGTCTGAAGGCGATCTTTCTCTACCTGATCACCACCTTGTTCGCCAATGTCATCGGGTTGACCTTCGGCACGCTGTTCCGGCCCGGCGAAGGCGCCGATCTGGGCGCCGCCGAGGCCTATGAACTGGCGGGACCACCGCCGACGCTGGCCGAGCGGCTGATGGCGATCATCCCGGAGAACCCTGTTGCGGCTATGGCGCAGGGCGACGTGCTGGCGGTGATCTTTTTCGCCCTGCTGCTGGGCGTCGGCATCCTGATGGCGCAGAAGGCCGGTGAGCTGACCGGCAGGTTCTTCGAATCCGCCGCCGACGTGATCCTTAAAGTCACCCATATCGTAATGGAGACGGCGCCCTTCGGCGTATTCGCGCTGATCGCCTTCACCACCGCCGCCTACGGGCTGCAGGCCTTCCAGTCGATCTTCGTGCTGATCGCGGCGGTGTATCTGGGCCTGCTGGTTCACATGCTGCTGGTCTACGGCTTCCTGATCCGCTTCATACTTGGCCTGCCGCTGGTGCGCTTCTTCCGGGGGATTTTCGATGCACAGGCGGTGGCCTTCTCCACCTCCTCGTCAGCGGCCACGCTGCCGGTCACCATCGCCAATGTCAGCGAGAATCTGGGCGTCAAGCGCTCGGTCGCCGGTTCGGTTCTGCCGCTGGGCGCCACCATCAATATGGATGGTACGGCGCTGTATCTGGGGATTCTCGCCCTGTTTACCGCCCAGGCCTTCGGCTATGATTTGACCTTCACCCACTATGTGCTGATCGCCTTCACCGCCGCCATCGTCTCGATCGGGGCGGCGGGGATTCCATCGGCCTCAATTTTTCTGCTCGCCATTGTTCTCGATACCTTCGGCGTCGCGCCAGAACACATCGCTCTTGTCGTCGGCTTCATCCTGCCGGTGGACCGGGTCATGGACATGGCGCGCACGGCGGTGAACGTCACCGGCGACGCCGCCGTGGCCACGGCGGTGGCGAAATGGGAAGGCGAGCTGGACGAAGAGGCCTTCCGTAAGAAGGAAGTTCGCTGATGGCGTAGCCGCATCTTACGCCGATTTAATTTCACGGTCATCGCGCCGTGCGGGTGATGGCGCGAGAAGGGCGCTGCACAACGCCTCTCCCGGAGCCGCGCCATGAACGCCCCAACCGCCGCCTTCACCGCCGCCGCCCTTTTCGCCGTCAATCTCGCTGGCTGGACCGCCTCGCCCGCCGCGCGCGACATGCTGGCCCTGGTTGGTCCGGCGCCCGCCGGCGCCGCCTCTGACACGCACCTCGCCGCCGGCCCGGCGCCGCAGGCCGCCGAGGCCGGGATTATGGTGTCCGTGAAGCTCGACGCCCAGGCCATCGAAACTGGGACCGCCGCCCGTATCGCCGCCGCCATGCAACGGGTCGAACACGCCCAGGCGCGGGCCGCCATGACGCACCTCCGCAACGCAGCGGAGATGGAGGCGCATGTGCGAATGGCGCTGGAGACCGCCGGGGTTTCGGCGGAGTTCGCCGCGGCGCCGTTTGCGGTGTCGGTCCGCTAGACTTCGCCCGTCACCGGGACCAGCGCCCCGGTCACCGCCCGCGCCGCATCCGACGCCAAAAACAGCATCACCGCCGCCAGATCGTCCGGAGACACCCATTTCTTCGGGTCGGAGCCCGGCATGTCCTTGCGGTTCTGTGGCGTGTCGATAATCGAGGGCATCACGGCGTTGACGCGCACGCCCTTGCCCTTCCATTCCTCGGCCAGCGCCTCGGTGAGGCGCATGACGCCGGATTTCGAGGCCGCATAGGCGCCCATGCCGGCGCCCGCCTTCACCGCCCCCGCAGCGCCAACATTGACGATGGCGCCGGCGCCGGACGCCTTCAAATGCGGCAGGGCGGCCTTGCTGGCGCACGCCGCCGTCTTGACGTTCATGGCGTAAAGCGTGTCCCAGCTGGCGATGGCGCCACCCTCAAGCGTCTCCCAGCGGAAACCGCCGGCGATGTTCAACAGCGCGTCCAGGCGCCCGAAATGCGATGCAGCCTTGTCGATGACGGCTTTCGCAGCGCTTTCGTCGGTCAGGTCCACGCCGCCGAGGAACAGGGCCTCATCGCCCAGGGCGGATTTCAGGCTTGCTGACGGCGCCTCAGCGTAATCGATCAGCGCGGTTTTCGCGTCCGCTGCGGCGGCGGCTTTGGCGACGGCGCTTCCCAGCACGCCGAACGCGCCGGTGATGGCGATAACCTTTCCCTGCATGAACGCCTCCTTGATCCGCATCGCAATGGCCTCGGATCATGACGCGCTTCGGCGAGGGACTCCAGTGACGGGCGGGCCTATTCCGCCGCGCCGGCGACAGCGCGGACATAGGCGGTGCGGGCGTCGAACTCTTTCGCCACCTTCTCGTCGTTCTCCTGCAGTTCCTGCGGGTTCAGGTCGGCGTAGTGCAGCACGCCCATCTCGCCATAGGCCTTCTGCACCTTGTCGCCCCACAGGCCGATGTCCTTGACGATCGGCACGATGCGCTGGAACAGCATCTGGCGGTAGATCTTGACGATCTCGGAATTCTCCACCCAGTCGACGCAGTCCTTCACCGGCAGGCCCAGCGCTTCATAGGTCTCACGGGCGCCGGTCATGCGATCACGCATCAGCCAGCTGGCCTCGACGAGGAATTCCTCGCGCTCGGCGCGCTCGGTCGCCGTAAGCTGCGGGTAATAATCGCGCAGCGACAGGCGGCCGAAAGCAACGTGACGGGCCTCGTCCTCCATCACATAAGCGTTGACCATCTTGGCCAGCGGATTCTGGGCGATATCGCGTATGGTGCCGAAGGCGGCGAGCGCCAGTCCCTCGATCACCACCTGCATGGCCAGGTAGGTCATGTCCCAGCGAGAGTCGCGCAGCGCCTGGTCGACCAGTTCCTGCAACGGCTTGGTCATCGGGTAGGCGACGCCAAACTTCTCCAGCAGCTTCTTGTAGGCCTCGACATGGCGGGCCTCGTCCATCACTTGGGTGGCGGCATAAAACTTGGCGTCCAGATCCGGCACCTGCTGGACGATCTTGGCCGCGCACAGCAGCGCCGCCTGTTCGCCCTGCAGGAATTGCGAGATATTCCAGGCTTGGGCGTGGCGGCGGGACTCAACGCGCTCCTTCGGCGTCATCTTCTCCCACATCGGAGAACCGAACAGGCCGTTGGCCTCGTCCGGCATCAGCATGGGGTTCTCGATGTCGAGATCAAGACTCCAGTCGATGCGGTTGACCGCATCCCACTGCATGTCCTTGCCCTTCTGGTAGAGGTGCATCAGGGTCTTGCGGCCCTCGTCGAACTCCCAGTCGAATACGGCCTCGAATTCCTGCGGCACCGTCCACGCCGGGTCGATATCCGGAACCGCGTAAAGATCGCGCAGGGACATGGCCTTCTCCTCCCTTCCTGGCGGGGGCGCCGGGGTCTGATTGTGAACAGCGTTCACTTTTGCGGGCAGAGTGCCGCCGATCTGCGGCGAAGGCAAGGGCGCCGTCGCCAGTCTCTCTACTCCGCAGCTGCTTTCGCGTGTTCACTCTCGCGCCTTTCAAGGCTTTCCAGCCAGCGCCGCTTGATCTGTTTGCTGGTGCCGCGCGAGCCGTCCGGCGACCAGCCGGGCGGCGCGAATATGTATCCCACCACCTCCCTGAGAGACTTCGCCCCGGCGACGTCGCGGACGATGCCCACCCATTCATGCAGGCAGATGCGAAGCGGATTGTAGGTGCCGAGATTCTTCACGATGCCGTAGCGGCAGGGCTCGTCGTCGCGCTCGGCTTCGAACGTGCCGAACATGCGGTCCCAGATTATGAACACCCCGGCGTAGTTCTTGTCGAGATAACGCGGGTTGGTGGCATGGTGCACACGGTGGTGAGAGGGGGTGTTGAACAACCATTCAAACGGCGCCGGCAGTCGTTTGACGGCCTCGGTATGAATCCAGAACTGGTAGATCAGGTTCAGCGCGCTGCAAAAGGCGATCATGGCGATTGGGAAGCCTAGCAGCACCATCCAGGAGCCGAACCAGATGAATTTCAAGGTCAGCGGGCTCAGCCAGGGTTGGCGCAGCGCGGTGGTGAGATTGTAGTGCTGGCTGGAATGGTGGACGACATGGTCGGCCCAGAACCAGCGCACGGTGTGCGCGAAACGGTGCGACCAGTAGTACAGGAAATCATCAGTCACGAAACAGACGATCCACACCCACCAAGCCCAGCCGAGATCGAACAGGGCGAACCGTTCGAGGAACAGGAACCAGCCAAGCGCCAGGAAGCCCAGCAGCGCGCCAGAGACGGTGTTGCCCAGGCCCATCACCAGGCTGGCCGCGGAATCGCGCGGCTCGAACCGCGCCCGGCCGGTGGCGCGCGCATAGATCATTTCCGCCACCACCAGGGCGACGAAGAACGGGATGGCGATCAGGATCGGATCGACAAGCTGCGGCATGTGCGTCAGCCCTGTTGCATCGCGTTCAACCGTTCGGCCCAGCGCTGCGCCTCCTCCGCCTCGGAAAAGGCCAAGCGCGCCTTCGGCAGAGTGAAGTCGCACAGGCGGATGATCAAGACGCCGTCACCGCCCGCTTCGGCGGATTGCAGTTCCGCCGGCCCGATCCGGCGGGTGATCCAGTCCTCGCCGCGCGTCAGCACCAGGGCGAGGTGGCCGGTTCCGGCCTCTTCCACCAGCGCTCCGGCGCCATCAGCGCACACCACGCCCCCGCTGGCGGTAAAGCCGGTGAAATCCGCGTCCAGCCGCGCCACGGCCTGATCCAGGCTCTCGATCCGCGCAGGCTTCCAACCGCCCAGGAAATGGTTCAGCGCCACCAGCGCCGAAATGGCGAGGGCCGATCCGGCAAGAACATAGACAAGCAGCATGGGATCAAGATTGCGCGGGCGCGGCGTGAAAGAAAAGGCGGGGACGCATGCGCGCCCCCGCCCGTTCCGTCGTCTCGCGACGCCGCAGGATCAGCGGCGTACGCGCAGGGTGAGACCGTAGGTGCGCGGGTCGCCCGGATAGACGTTGATGCTGCCAGCCTGGCCGACGGATTCGAAATTGCCCTGCTGGTACTCCTCGTTGAACAGGTTGCGGCCCCAGAGCTGAAGCATCCAGGAACCATCCTGCGCGCCGAGGCCGATGCTGGCGTTGAACAGTTGGGTGCTGCCCACGGCGCGATTGGGGTTGAAGTTGCCTGCCAGCGTACGTTCCCCGACGTAGGAATAGTCGCCACGCAGGAAGGCCTCCAGCGTATCACCGACAGGCTGCCGGTACTGGGCGCTAAGGACCACCGTCCAGTCAGGCGTCTGCCGGTCCTGCCCGGAAGAGTTCTGGGTCGTGATCGGCAGGCCGGTGGACGGATTGATCGAACGGCCGCACTGGCCCGGCGGCACGTCTTCCGGCGAACCGAACAGACCCGGGGCCAGCAGGCCCGGGAAAGTTTCCGGGCTGGGCGGGCAGGCGTTGCGCGAGAAATCGACGTACTTCGAATCCCAGGCCCAGGTGAAGCCGCCCGAGAAGGTCAGCCTGTCGGTCGGCTGGGCCAGGAACTCGAATTCCAGGCCGGTGATCTGCACCTCGCCGGCGTTCTGCAGGCCGAAGCCCTGGCCGGTGAAGATGTTGGCCTGGAAGTCGCGCAGGTTCTGGCGGAACAGGGCCATGTTGACCTGCGTGGTGTTGTCGAAGATCAGCGCCTTCAGACCAAGCTCCCAGTTCGAGATGATCTCCTCCTCGAACTCGAACACGCCGGTCATCGCCGCGTTGGCCGAGACGTTGAAGCCGCCCGGTTTGAAGCCCCGCGAATAGCTGCCATAGACATTGACATTGTCCGTCAGGTCATAGGCGAGGATGACATTCCCGGAGAAATTGTTCTCGCTGCGCGAGGCGGTGAAGCTGTTCGCCGGCGGATTGAACTGCAGCGCCATCAGCGGCAGGAACGGATTGGTGATGCAGGCGAAGAAGCCCGGCGTGCCCGGCGCCGCCAGCGGATCGCAATCCGCCCCTGGCGCAGTGCGAACGCTGAAGTTCGGGAACTCGGACATCACCAGGCCCGCCGGAAGGCCGGCGCCGATCAACTGGCCGGCGACGATGTTGCCGCCCAGCTGGATGAAGTTGATCGCCGCGAACGGATCGTTGATGTCGATGTCCGCCACGATGTTCTTGCGCTCGCGCGTGTAGCGGCCGCCGAGCGTGAGCGTGAACCGGTCGGTCAGGTGCCAGTCGACCTGGCCGAACACCGACCAGCTGGTGGTGTTGAGCCGGTAATCCTCGGCCAGACCATCGCCCGGGGTGAAGTAGAGGCCGGGCGCGCAGCCGCCAGGAACCGGCCCCAGCGCGCCATTGCACAGCGCCTCGAGGAAGGTCACCGTGCTTGGGAAGGTGAAGGGCACGCCCGGCGGTACGGTGATCGTCGGCCCAGGCGCGGTCAGCAGGTCGGCATAGGAGCGCAGCTGGGTTCCGAATGGCGTCTGGTTGTTATGGTTCAGACGGTTACGGTAATAGAAAGCGCCCGCCAGCCAGTCGACAGCGCCGCCGCCGTCAGAGGTCAGGCGAACCTCCTGGGTGAAGGTGTCGTAGGCTTGGCGGATCAGGCGGTCGCCGGCCAGGTCGACATTGGTGAAGTCGGCGTCGATGTTCTGGAACTCGTCATAGTCGCGATACGCGGTGATCGAGGTCAGCGTGAAGCCGTCAAACTGGTGGTCGACCTGCGCCGAAAGCCCCCAGGTCTCGGTCTGGGTGAATACATCGCCATCAATGGCCACCTGGTAGTTCCAGGGATCGGGCGGCAGCAGCGTGCCGCCAAGGGCCATAATCGCCGGCGCGGTCGGGCCGTACATGCCGAATGGCGCCGCGCAGCAGTTCTCGTCGATTTCCGCCCGGTCAGCGATAAAACGCACGCTGGTGTTGGCAGAAGGCTCCCACAGCAGCTGCCCGCGCAAGCTCCAGCGATCACGGTTGTTCAGGTCGCGGCCATCATGGACGTTTTCGACGAATCCGTCCCGCTGGTGGATGTTTCCGTCCAGCCGGAACGCCAGTACGTCCTCGACCAGCGGACCGGTGACGGTGCCGCGGGCGATGCGGGTGTTGTAGTTGCCGAAGGTCAATTCGCCTTCCGCGCCAAAATCATAGGACGGGCGGCGGGTGATGAAGCTGACCACGCCGGCCGGCGTGTTGCGGCCGAAAAGGGTCGATTGCGGGCCGCGCAGAACTTCCACCCGCTCAAGCGACAGGAAGTCGTTGATCGCGGCGCCCTGACGCGCAAGGAACACGCCGTCGACGAAGATGCCGACCGAAGATTCCAGGCCCGGGTTGAAGGTGTCGGTCCCGATCGTGCGGATCGAGAAGGTGACGTTGGTGGACGAGGCGGCCTGGCCGACGCTGAGCGATGGCACCAGGAACTGAAGGTCGCGAGCATCGCGGATCTGCGCGTTCTCGATCACTTCCCCGGTGACCGCCGAAACCGCGACCGGAACTTCCTGAAGTGTCTGTTCGCGCTGTTGTGCGGTGACGGTGATGACCTCCACCTGCGCCATCGCGGTTCCGGCGACGGCCATAGTGGTGAAAAGGGCGGTCGCGCACAGCGCGGCCGACTTGGTGAATTTCCGCATTGATTGTCTCCCCATTGCGCGTGGCTCGCGCTTGTGTCCGCCAGCGTCCCGGTCATTTGAACACCGCCCCGGCGGTCTGTCAGCAAAAAGTTGAATAAGTCTAACGCACAAGCCGTGAGCTGTGGCCTATTCGCCGCGCCGCGTCCGACGCCGCCAACTTTCCGATTGCAGCGCCGCCCAAGGCCGGGTGTTATGGTGAAAAACAAACGCCGTTCACTTTTTCACGGCGCGCGGGCGAGGGAACAATGAAACGAATCGTGATCGGCCTAGCGGCCGTTGTCGCGCTGGCGGTGATCGCCGCGGCGCTGTGGTGGTTCCGGCCCTGGGCCGAGTTCTCGCCGTCGCGCATGGCGGCGCTGGGCCAGCCGGAGCGCTATGCAGAGATTTTCCGGTCTATGGACCGGGTTTTCCCCTACCGCCGCATCGACACGGCGGACCCGGCGCCGCTTCCGCGCAGCCCTTCACCGCTGGCCGTCAGCTATGAATGGCAGGGCGAGACCCGCAGGCTGGAGGATTACATCGCCGCCTCGGATACGACGGGGCTGATGGTGCTGCGGTTTGGAACCGTGGTTTACGAAGACTATTTCCTCGGCGCGGACGAAACCGACCGCTTCACGTCCTGGTCGATGGGCAAGAGCGTCGTGGCCAGCCTGATCGCCATGGCGATGATGGACGGCCACATCGACAGCCTGGACCAGACGGCGGGGGAATTTGCTCCGCAATACGCCGGAACCGATTTCGGGGACACCAGCCTGCGCCACCTGTTGATGATGGCCTCGGGCATCGCCTTCAACGAGGACTATGGCGACCGCGATTCCGATATCAACCGGCTGTTCTTTGGCGCATTCCTGCAGGGGCGCGACGTCAATGCGCTGATCGCCCGCTATCCGCGCGGCCGCGCCGCTGGCGAACAGCTGCATTACATCAGCCCCAACACCCAGGTGCTGGCGGCGGTGGTGGAGGGGGTTTACGGCGCGCCGCTGGCCGAGGTGGTGGAGGAGCGCGTCTGGCGCCCGCTGCGAATGGAGGGCGACGCCTATTGGTCGCAGCATGTCAGCGGGGAGCGCGGGGTGGCCATCGGCTATTGCTGCCTGAATGCGCGCCTGGCTGACTATGCGCGCCTCGGCCAGCTCTATCTTCAGGACGGGGTGTGGGATGGTCGGCGCCTGCTGCCCGAAGGCTGGGTGCGGATGGCGACACGGCCCAACGCGTCGTTCCAGGAACCGGGGGTGAACCCGCTGTACGGACCGCGCGGCTATGGCCTGCATTTCTGGATTCCGCTCGGCGCGGACGGGGAGTATTTCTTCGCCGGGGTCTACGGCCAGTATATCTGGGTTGACGAACGCCGCGGCGTGGTGATCGCGCGCACCGCAGCCGACCATCAATGGGGCGCGCGCACAGCCGAAACCTTCGCCCTGTTCCGCGCCATCGCAGAGGCCGTCTCGCCGCTGGCCGCCGATGGGGGCGATGATGGCGCGGAGTAAGGGCGAACTGGCGGCGGAATATGACTATGTCGTCGTCGGCGCGGGATCGGCCGGCTGCCTGATCGCCGGGGCGCTAAGCGAGGACCGCGATGTCACGGTATGTCTGCTGGAGGCCGGCAAGCCCGACAAGGGGCCGGAAATCCGCAGCCCGATGCTGCTGCAGAAAGTGGTTAGCGGCGGCCCTTATAACTGGGCCTACGAAACGGTTCCGCAAAAGCATCTGAACGATCGCCGCCTGTTCTGGCCGCGCGGCAAGACATTGGGCGGATCGTCGTCGATCAACGCCATGCACTATATGCGCGGCGCGCACGAGAATTATGACGAATGGAGCGAACTTGGCGCCGAGGGGTGGAGCTGGAAAGACGCGCTGGCGCGCTTCAAGGCCATGGAACGCCAGCAGCGCGGCGCCGATGACTGGCACGGCGCGGACGGGCCGCTGCACGTTCAGGACATTCCGAAGCTTAATCCGCTGACCGAACTGTACTTCCGGGCCGGCGACGAACTGCAATACCCCCGCAACCCGGATTTCAACGGCGAGAAACAATACGGCTTCGGCCCCTATCAGGTGACCATGAACGGCCCGCGGCGGTGGAGCGCCGCCGACGCTTTCCTGCGCCCGGCGATGGCGCGCGAGAACCTGACGGTCCTGACCGAGGCGATGGCCCGGCGGGTGATGCTGGAAGGCGGGCGCGCCACGGGCGTGGAGCTGGACGTCAAACGCCAGCGCCACGTGATCCACGCCCGCAAGGAGGTGATCTTGTGCGGCGGGGCGATCAACTCACCCCAGCTTCTGCAGCTTTCGGGCGTCGGCGATGCGGACTGGCTGCGCGCCGCCGGCGTGACGCCCGAGGTCGATGTGCCCGGCGTCGGCCGCAATCTTCAGGACCATCTCGACATTACGGCGCTGATGCGAACGCGATCGGCCGATTCCATCGGCCAGTCCTTCCGCCGGGCGCCGAAGCTGATTTACGACATCCTGCGCTGGATGATCCGCGGCGACGGCGACTTCACCGTCAACCCGGTTCAGGGCGGGGCGTTCCTGAACTCCTCGATGGCGAAGGACGGCCTGCCGGATCTGCAACTGGTGTTCATCCCCGGCCTGTCGATCGATCATGGCCGCAAGACCCTGTTCGGCCATGGCGTCACCCTGCATGTCTGCCATCTCTATCCCGACAGCCGGGGCGAGATTCGCATCCGCAGCGCCGATCCTTATGAACACCCGGACATCGACCCGAACTATCTCGACGTCGAAAGCGACATCGTTCCGTTGATCGACGGGCTGGAGATCGTGCGCCGCATCCTGCACGCCCCGGCCTTCGACGAAGAGCGCGTGGCGGAGATGCATCCGGGCGAGGACGTCGAGGGCCGCGACGCGCTGGAAGCCGACATTCGCCAGCGCGCCGAAACGCTTTACCATCCCACCAGCACCTGCGCGATGGGCAGGGGCGATCTCGCCGTCGTCGATCCGCGCTGCCGGGTGCATGGCGTGAAGGGCCTGCGGGTCGCCGACGCCTCGGTGATGCCGCGGCTGGTCGGCGGCAACACCAACGCCCCGACCATGCTGGTCGCCCACAAGGCGGCGGAGATGATCCGCGCCGACAACAGCTAGCCACGGGAGGCACGCCATGAGCGACGCCGACACCAAGCAGATCGAGCGCATGAAGGCGATCCTGAAAGCGCAACAGGACGCCTTCGCCGCCGAACGCCACCGCGCGGCGGAGGAGCGCCGGGCCGACCTGAAGAAGATCGCCGACCTGACAAGGACCCATGCTGACGACATCGCCAAGGCCATTTCAGAGGATTTCGGCGTCCGCTCCGCCGCCGAGACGCAACTGGCCGAAGTGGCGTTCGTCATCAAGTCGGCGACCCACGCCGGCAAGCATCTGAAGCGCTGGATGAAGTCCCGAGGCGTCGCGGTCGAGATGACCATGGCCCCCGGCAAGGCCTATGTGCGCCGCGAACCGAAAGGCGTCGCCGGCATCGTCTCGCCCTGGAACTATCCCTATCAGCTCGCCCTGGCGCCGCTGGTCGCCGCGCTGGCCGCTGGCTGCCGGGCGATGATCAAGCCCTCCGAGTACACGCCGAAAACCGCCGAGCTGATCAAGCGCATCCTTGGCGAAGCATTTGACGAAACCCATGTCGCCGTCATCACCGGCGGCCCGGCCGTCGGCGAGGCGTTCTGCCGCCTGCCCTTCGACCATCTGTTCTACACCGGCTCCACCAGCGTCGGCCGGCTGGTGGCGAAGGCGGCGGCCGAAAACCTGACCCCGGTGACGCTGGAGCTGGGGGGTAAGTCGCCGGCCATCCTCACCGAAGGCTATCCGCTTGAGCCGGCGGCGAAATCCATCGCCTGGGGCAAGTATTTCAACGCCGGGCAGACCTGCGTGGCGCCGGATTACCTGCTGGTTCCGGCGGGGCAGGAGAAGGCGGTGGGCGAGGCGGTGATCACCATGGCCGCGGCGCATTATCCGCAGCCCGCCGACGACCCGCACTACACTTCGATCGTCTCTGACCGCCACCACGCCCGGCTGAAGGCGATGATCGAACAGGCCCGCGCCGCCGGCGCCGAAGTGATCGAGGTCCCGCACGACGTCAACGCCGCCGGCGCGGCGCGCAAGATTCCGCCCACCGTGGTTATCGATCCGCCACTGGACAGCGACCTGATGCGCGAGGAGATTTTCGGCCCCGTGCTGCCGGTGCTGGGCTACGACTCGCTGGCCGGCGCCGTCGCATTCGTCAACGGGCGCGAGCGGCCGCTGGCGCTCTACGTCTATGCGAAGGACAAGGCCGCCGCGCGCAGCGTGCTGGACCGCACCCTGTCCGGCGGCGCCTGCGTCAACGCGGCGATGCTGCATCTGTCGGTGGAGGAATTACCGTTCGGCGGCGTCGGCGCCTCGGGCCAGGGCGCCTATCACGGCGAGCACGGTTTCCTGACCTTCAGTCACCAGCGCGCGGTGTTCGAGGCGCCGGTGAAGCACCCCTCGCGGATGCTGGCGCCGCCCTATGGCGCCGCCTTCCGCTTTATCTCGAAAATGCTGACGCGCTGACCCTCTCGCCATTCGCCGCCGAACCGCTAATGTTCGCCGCGGGGCGTGAACGCCGTTCAAAATTTGCGGGGAGCAAACATGCGCTGGGTTGTGCGTATTTTCCTGGGTCTGCTGGCGCTGGCCGGTCTTGCGGCGGCGGCGGGCGGCGGCTGGCTGTTCTATGTCTTCCAGTCCACCCTGCCGCAGACCCGCGGCGAGGTGCGCGCGGAGGGCCTTTCGGGCGAGGCGCGGATCGTCCGCGACGCTTACGGCGTCGCGCATATCTTCGCGGAGACCGAGGAGGACGTGTTCTTCGCCCTCGGCTACGCCCACGCCCAGGACCGCTTCTTCCAGATGGACCTGATCCGCCGTTTCGTGCAGGGGCGGCTGTCGGAGCTGATGGGGGAGCGCACCCTTCGCGCCGACGCTCGTTCGCGCATTCGCGGCTACCACCTGGTGGCCGAAGCGGCGCTGGATAATCTTGGACCGGAGATGCGCGCCGCCGCCGAGGCCTACGCCCGCGGCGTCAACGCCCGCCTGGCGCGCGGCGCGCCGGCGCCGGAATACGCCTTCCTGATGGCGAGGGCCGAGCCCTGGTCTGCGCTCGATAGCATGGCGGTGACGGTCTATATGTCCGACACGCTGACCGCCGGCGAGGGCGACTCGATCGACCGGGCGCGTCTAAACGGCCTGCTCGACGCGGACCTGATCGACGAATTCCTGCCCGGCTATCCGGATTTCGCGCCGACGACCCTGAAGGCCGGGGACATCGAAACCCTACGCCGCCGCGCGACACGGCGAAACCGGACCGCCCCGGCCCCGGCTTCGGATCCCGCCGGCGGGGAAGAGCCCGACGCCGGCTCCAACGCCTGGGTGGTGTCCGGCGACCGCACCGTCACTGGCGCGCCGCTGCTGGCCAATGACCCGCACCTGCCGCTGACCGCGCCCGGCATCTGGTATTTCGTGCGCCTGAATCTCCCCGATGGCCCGGTGATCGGCGCCACTATCCCGGGGTCCGCCGTGGTGACGCTGGGCCGCAACGCGGTGTCGGCCTGGGGGTTCACCAACACCGGATTCAACGTCACAGACCTCGTCGGCCGCGCGCCGGGCAGTTTCGACACCGTCGAGCGCCGCGAACTGATCGGGGTGCGCGGCGGGCCGACGATCACCGTCATCGCCCGCGACGCCGCCGATGGTCCGGTTCTGGACGGGCAATGGTTCGACACCTCGGCCTTTCCGGGTCAGGAAGTGGTGCTGGTGTCCGCGGCGCTCGACCGCTCCAACGCCGTCGCCGAGGCCAGTTACCGCATCATGACATCGCGCAGCTGGGAGGCGTTTGTCGAGGCCGGGCGCGGCTGGACCGCGCCGATGCAGAACATGCACTACGCCCATGCCGACGGCACGATCGGCTATACGGCCCCCGGCCTGATGCCGCTGCGCGGCGAGGACGGACGCTGGACCGGTCATATCCCGTTCGAGGAACTGCCGCGGGTGCGCGACCCGCGGGGCGGCATGATCGCCTCTGGCAACAACCGCGTCGCGCCGGATGCCTTCCCCCATCCCCTCCCCGGCGGATACGAGGCCTATCGCGCCCTGCGCATCGAGGAACGCCTGAACGCCGTTGAGCGGCACGATCTGGACAGCTTCGCCGAGCTGATCATGGACGTCACCTCGGCGCATGCGCAGCGCATCCTGCCGGCCCTGCGCCAGTCGGAGCCGGAGACCGAGACCGGCATGCGCGGGCTGGCGCTGATGCAGGCATGGGACGGAACCCTGGCCGCCGACCGGCCGGAAGGGCTGATCTTCTCCGCCTGGCTGCGGGCGCTGGCCCCGGCCATCTATGCCGACGAGCTGGGCGAAGCCTTCCCGCGCTTCAATTACTCGCGACGCGTCTTCATCGACCATGTGTTGAACGGTGATCTCGGCCACTGGTGCGACGACGTGAGCACCGAAACCGTGGAGACCTGCGCGGTGACGGCCGGACGCGCCCTGGACGCCGCGATGCGCGACCTGGCGCGCGCCCACGGGGCCGATATCTCCCGCTGGCGCTGGGGCGATGTGCGCCACGCCGTGTTCGCCCACCCGGCCTTCACTGGTACGCCGCTGGACCGGATTTTCACCGTGCGCGTTCCGGTCGGCGGCGACGGCTCCACCGTCAATGTCGCCCATTTCAGCTTCCGCTCCGGGAATTTCGACGTCAGTCACGCCGCCTCGATGCGGGCGATCTACGACCTGTCGGACCTGAACAATTCACGCTTCATGCACGCGCCCGGACAGTCCGGCCACCCGATGTCGCGCCACTATCGCGACCTGGCGCCGATGTGGGGGGCAGGAAGGTGGATCGAGATTCGCGACGACTGGGGACCGGCCAGCCCGCCGCCAGGCGCGCGCACGCTGCTGCTGTTACCGGCGGAATAGGCTCTAGACCGGCCGCCGCAAGGCGAGGTCGATCAGCTCCTCGAACTTGCGTTTCTGGTCCTCGGCGTCGCCGCTTTCGATGGCGTGGGCGACGCAATGCGCGGCGTGGTCCTTCAGGGCTTCGCGCTCCACCGCGCCCAGCGCGGCCTTGATGGCGCTGATCTGGGTCAGCACGTCTATGCAATAACGTCCCTCGCCGATCATGGCGGCGACGCCGCGCACCTGTCCCTCGATGCGCTTCAGGCGGCGAACCTGACTGGCGCGGCTTTCGGCGCTGGCCATGGCGAACTCCCGTTGAATACCCTGTAGGGGTATGTTACCGCTGCACGCCATGCGCGCAAGGTTTTCCAGCGTCCTCACCACCGTTTTCGCCGCCGCCCTGCTGGCGGGGTGTGTCTCCGTCGATGGCGCGGCCGAGCGGGCGCGGGTTCTGGACGCCGCCGGGGAACGCAGCGACAGCTTTCCGGCGGCCGACGCCGGCGCCTTGCTGGCGCGGCCGCTGAGCGAGGACGAAGCCGCCGCCGTGGCGCTGGCGCGCAACGCCGCCCTGCGCGCCGAACTGGCCGAGGCCGGCCTTGCCCGCGCCGCCTGGGCGCAGGCGAGCCTGCCGCCCAATCCGGTGCTGGAATTCACCTCCATGCCGCCCTCCGGCGGGCAGGCGAGCTGGGAGCTGGAGGCGCGGGCGCCGCTGGCCGCGCTGTTGTTGTGGCCGCACCGGCAGGCGCTGGCGCGCGGGGCCTATGACGCGGCGCAATACCGCGCCGTCGCCGCCGCCGTCGATCACGCCGCCGCCGCGCGGCGGGCCTTCACCGCCGCCGTCGCCGCCGCGCAGCGGGCGGAAATGTTCGCGCAGGTCGAACAGGCCGCCGCCGCCGCCGTGCTGACGGTTGAGGAGCTGCGCGCCGCCGGAAACGTTCCGGCGCTGGATGTGGAGCGCGAACGCGCCCTGCACCATCGCGCGGTTCTGGCGCGCATGCAGGCCGATCTGGACGCGCGTCAGGCGCACATCGCGCTGGCGCGCGCGTTGGGCGCCGTGGAGGATGACCCCCGCCCCGCCGCATCGCGCCTGCCCGACCCTGAAATGGAAGCGCCGGAGCGCGACGCCTTCGTAGAAGCCGCGATTCGGGCCAGCCTGCCGCTGGCCTCCGCCCGCGCCGAGGCGGAGCGGGCCTTGCGCGCCGCCGGCGCCGAAGGGGTGGAGGCGCTGCTGGACCATGCCGAGGCCGGGGCGGTGTTCGACCGCCATCATGGCGCGACCGAGCGTGGCTGGCTGGTCGAGTTCCGCCCGCCGCTGTTCGATTTCGCGGCCCGCAGCGCCGCGGCGCGCATCCGCGCCGAAGCCGCCGCAGACCGTCACGCCGCGATGGCGGCCGGGGTGCGGGCCGCGGCGCTTTCCGCCCATGCCGGTTTCGCCGCCGCCGCCGCGCGCGCCCGTTATGTGCGTGATGAGCTTTTGCCGGCGTCGGAAAGGCTGCTGAACGAGACCATGCTGCAATACAACGCCATGCAGCTGGGGGTGTTCGACCTGATCGCCGCCTTCGAGGCCCGCGTCGCCGCCGGAACCGAATATGTCGACGCGCTGGAGGCCTATCACCACGCCCGCATCACGCTGATGACGCTGGCGCAGGGCGGAACGCCGCCCGACGCGTCCGGCGCGGGCAACGGCGCGGCGATGGCGGCGCGCGGCGCCGCGGGAGGACATTGATGAAGCTGTCGCGCAGAAACGCCCTGCTGGCCGGGGCCACGGGCCTGGCCGCCGCGCCGCTGCTGGCGGCGTCGGCCGCCGCGCAGGCCAATCCGGCGCGCACCATGCGCGACGGTGAAAGCGCGCCGCCCGGCGTGGCGGGCCGCGATTACCGCCCGGTGATCACGCCCGATGGCGCGGCCCTGCCCTATCGCATCCAGGGCGGGGTGAAAATCTTCCACCTCGTCGCCGAGGAGGTGGAGCATGAATTCGCCCCCGGCCTTGTCGGGCGCTGCTGGGGCTATAACGGCCGCGTGCACGGCCCGACCATCGAGGCGGTGGAAGGCGACCGGCTGCGCATCTATGTCACCAACCGCCTGCCCGCGCCGACCACCGTGCATTGGCACGGCCTGGTCGTGCCCTCGGGCATGGACGGGGTGGGCGGCATATCCCAGCCCTCCATCCGCCCCGGCGAAACCTTCGTCTATGAGTGGACACTGCGCCAGCACGGCACGTTCATGTACCATTCGCACCATGACGAGATGACCCAGATGGCGCTGGGCCTGATGGGGCTGTTCATCGCGCATCCGCGGCGGCCGCAGGGCCCGCGCGCCGACCGCGATTACGCCTATCTGCTGTCGGAATGGCAGATGCATCCCGGCGCCTCGCGGCCTGATCCCAATGCGATGGAGTTCAATCTTCTGACCTTCAACGCCCGCGCCTATCCGGGAACAAGTCCGATGCTGGCGCGCACCGGCGAGCGCGTGCGCATCCGGCTGGCGAACCTGAGCGCCATGGACCATCACCCGATTCACATTCACGGCCATGTCATGACCGTGACCGAAACCGATGGCGGCCCGATTCCGCAAAGCGCACGCTGGCCCGAAACCACGGTGCTGGTTCCCACCGGGTCGTCGCGCACGGTGGAGTTCATCGCCGACAATCCCGGCGACTGGGCCTTCCACTGCCACATGACCCATCATGTGATGAACCAGATGGGCCACGGCATTCCGAACATGACCGGGGTCAACGCCCGGCGCATCGACCGCGCCGTCGGCGCCATCCTGCCGCACTACATGACCATGGGCCATGACGGCATGGGCGACATGGGCCCGCATGTCGAAAGCGGCCATATGCCGGTGCCCGGAAACTCGCTGCCCATGGTCGGGGCGCAGGGGCCGCACGGCTATGTCACCATGGGCGGCATGGTGACGCTGCTGAAAGTGCGCAACCGCCTGCCGGCGGATGGTTCCCACCCCGGCTGGTATGACGACCCGCCCGGAACCCGCGCCCGCATCGCACGCGCCGAAGAACTGACCCGCGACGGCGTCGATCCCGCCGCGCCGCCGCGGCCCTGACAATCCCGAACCCAAGGAGAAACGAAAATGCGCAAACTCGCCCTCATCCTCACCGCTCCGGCGCTGGCCTTCGCCGCCCCGGCGCTGGCCGACCATCCGTCCGGCCATCAGCATCACCACCACCATTCCGCGCAGGGCCAGCAATCCACCGCGCTGGCCGACATCCGCGAGGCGAACGCGGAAACGCGCGAGGTTCTGCTGCGTCACGAGCCGATGGACGAGATCGGCTGGCCGGCGATGGTGATGACCCTGCCGGTGGCCGATGACGTCGATTTCGACCTGTTCCAGCCGGGGGCGGAGCTGATGATCACCGTGCGCGTCGATAACGGCGAGGGCGTGATCATCGCGGCCGAACCGGCGGACGGCGCCGAAGACCACAGCCACCACCACTAGGGCGGGCCGGGCATGGCCGCGATCCGCTGGCTGATCCGCATCCACAAATGGGTGGCGCTGATCGTCGGCCTGCAGGTGCTGTTATGGGTGCTTAGCGGGCTGGTGATGACGGCGATGCCTATTGAATGGGTGCGCGCCGAACACACCATCCGCGCTGAGGACCCGGCGGCGCTGGATCTGGCCGCCGCCCTGCCGCCGGGCGAGGCCGCGGCGCGCGCAGGCCTGCCGCCGCCGGCGCGGGCGGTGCTGAAATCCTTTCAGGGCCGCGCGGTTTACGAGTTCCAGGCCGCGGACGGATCGCTGGCGCTGGCCGATGCGGCCACGGGCGCGCGCCTGTCGCCGATCGGCGAGGAGACGGCGCGGGCGGTGGCCCGGGCCGCTTTCTCCGGCCAGGCGGAGATAGACTCCGTCACCTTCTTTCCCGCCGCGACATGGGAATCGCGCCGCGACACGCCGACATGGCGGATCGACTTCGCCGACGGCGAAGGCACGCGGCTTTACGTCGCCACCCTGACCGGAGAGGTGATCGCCCGCCGCAACGACGCCTGGCGGGTGTTCGACTTCTTCTGGATGCTGCACATCATGGATTACGAGGACCGGACGGACATCAACAATCCGCTGGTCATCATCGCCTCGGCGGCGGCGCTGGTCACCACCATCGCCGGTTTCGCGCTGTTGTTTCCATGGCTGAAACGGCTGCTGTTCAATCGCCGGCGCAGGAAGGCTCAGGCTGGGTCGCCGCCCTCGTGACACATCCCGCACTCGGATTGGTGCGCATGGCCCTGACGGGCGCGGGCGCGCCAGTTGGCGGCGTGCGCCCCGGCGAGGATCGTCACCCCGGTCACGGTCAGGGCGGCCTCGCCCCAGCCTTCCGCCACATGCGCCGCGCCCAGCCCCATCAGGACAAGGCCGAAACCGGCGGCGGCCAGGGTGCGCCAGCCGGCGCGGGCCAGCCGCGCACCCCACAACAGGCCGATCACGGCCACCGGGGCGGCGATCAAAAACAGGGCGAGATGCCAGTCATGGCTGGCCCCCAGCCAGTGGGCGGCGCCGGGCGCCAGCATCGGCGCGGCGGCGGCGGCGACCGGGATCAGCAGGCAATGAGCGAGGCAGACCAGCGACAGGCCGACGCCGGAGGCGTCGAGGGCGTTGGCGGCGGCGCGCTGGTTCATGGACGGCTCCGGGCGGTGCTGCGCCCGATATAATATAACATTTCACGAATGCAAAGCCGCAAACGGTGAAACGGGCGGCCCCGGCCCCGCCCCACGGGGCCGGGACGCGCCGGGCTTCAGCCCTCCGCCGCCAGGGCGGCGACCCAGCCGGTGATCGCCTCTGGCAGGGCCATGTTGAGCTGCATCTGCCCGAAGGCGTGCTGGCCCGGCTCCAGATCCGGCGAGAACAGGAAGAAATGGTCGGCCTGCGGCAGCACTACGGTGGTCAGGGCGCCGCCGGCATGGCTGGCCTCGACCAGGATCGGCATGTTCAGCGCCGGCGCGGTCTGACGGTCGATCTCGCCCCAGACGGCCAGCACCGGAACCTGCACCTTTGCGAAAGCCGGAGCGGGGTCATAACCCAGAAAGTCGCGCATCTCGGCGCTGGCCATGCGGCCGGCGTATTGTTCGAAACTGCCGTCCTCATAGACGTGCGACGGCGCCTGCAGGGTTTCGAACAGCGCGCGCACGGCGGCGTAGGTCGCCTCGCGCCCGCCGGCGATGGAGGCGTCGGCCACGGCGCTGAGCGCCGCATGCGTCTGCGCCATCACCTCTTCGCCCATATGGGCGAACTGGCCATGCAGCAGCGTATACTGCTGGTCGATCCACACCTCGCGGCCGCGCGCGCCGGGCGCCCCGGCCAGAACCATGAAATCGACCGCCTCGCTGCGCTGGGCATAGACCAGGGCGGCCAGGCTGGCGCCCTCGGAATGGCCGTAGAAGCCCGTGGGAACACCCTGCAGCGCCGGATGGGCGCGCATAAAGTCCAGCGTCGCCGTCACATGCGGGACGCGCTCGAAAAAGCTGGCGGTGCGTTCGCCGGTGGAGTCGCCCACCCCGGCTTCATCGACGCGCAGGGTGGCGACGCCCGCTTCCGCCAGTGCGTCGGCCAGCAGGGCGAACATCGGCGCGCCGGAGATCATGCCGTCGCGGCTGTGCGGCCCGGCGCCGGTGATCATCACCAGCGCGGCGCGCGGCGCGCCTTCGGGCAGGGTCAGCGTTCCGGACAGGGTCACGGTCCCGCCGGCGGGTATGGAGACCGTCTCGGCGCGGTGCGCGCTTTCGGCGGCGGCCTGCGGCGAAAATGCGGCCAGCACGGCCAGCGCCGCGAAAGCGGCGAGAATGGCGGAGGGGAAGGCGTCTTTCAGTCCAGCGGGCGTCATTGTTTTGCTCCTTGCTGGTTTACGCCGCGCGCGGGGAGGAAGGCGAACGCCCGCCGCGTGCGGCGAAAAGCCGGGCGTTCACCCCTCTTGATGCGCGGGGGATGCGCGATGGATGCAGAATGGCCGCGATTTATTCCGAAGCCGGGCGCCGCGTCAGGCGGATGACGGCGGGATATTCCGCGCCGCGTTCATGCACCCCGGCCCAGACCAGGATCGAGCGCACGGTCCACGGCTCGGGCAGGCCAAGCACGATTTCCGGCCGTCCCTCCGCACCGCCGGCGTCGCAGCCCCATTCGCCCCAGCGCTGGAAGGCCAGCGCCACCGGGCCGTGTTCGGAGTCCGCTGACAGCACCAACTCCTCGACGCCGCCGGCGGCGAAATAGTTCAGGGCCAGAACAGCTCGCGAGTCGAAATAGCCGCCGCAGTCCTCGCCCAGCGCCGCCCGCCCGTCTATATGCCCGCGCGCGGTGCGCGTCTCTTCATGCGGGTTGGGCGAAAAATCATAACCCAGCGCGATCGCGTCGATAGAGCTGATGTCGATATAGCCCAGCCCGCCGGAGACGCGGTCAGGCTCCGCCCCGAAGCCGAAGCGGGAAATGAACAGCCGCGCGCTCTGCGGCGCCTCCATCTTCGCCCGGCCGATCCAGATGCGATAGGGGCCGGAGACCGGATCCTCGAAGCGGATTTCGGGAAAGTCGCGCAGGCTGCCCCAGCGCAGGCCGGAACAGCGCCAGTCGCCGCCCGGGCCCTGAATGGCCAGGCTGACGCCTTCCTCCCCCGACAGATTGTCCGGTCTCGCCGATATGAAAAGGTCAAAGCCCTGCGCGCGATAATCGAGGACCAGGTCCGGCGCTTCGCCCACGAAACCGCGGCAAAGGTCCAGCACCGTATCCTGCACGGCGAGGGTTCCGTGCAGAGTGAGCAGGGCTTCGTGCGGGTCGGGGTCGTGAACGGCGGACAGGGCGATGCGCCCCTGCGGCGGCAGGGACGCATCCTGCGCGTGGACGGGCGCCGCGGTCATCACCGCGGCGCCCGCAAGCATCGCCAGGGCGCTCCGCGCCCCGGGGCGGCATGCCCGAGCGCGACCTATCGGCGCGGCCCGTATCCCAGCTCGGAGATATGCAGCTGGGCGCTGGCCGTACCGCCGCCATAAGTGCCGACCCAGATGTCGTAGACCCCGGAGCGGGCGCTCTGGAACGTCAGCCCCGGATTGAGACCCACGGCGTCGTCATTACAATACCAGCGGCCGTCGGGGCCGTTGACCACCAGCGTGGTGTCACGGTCCGACGTCGCCGAGATGTACAGGGTCATGTTCCGTCCGGCCTGATAGGTCAGTTCATAATCAGGCGCGCCGGAAACATAGCCGCGGCAATCCTGGCTGACGGCCTCACGGGCGTTGATTGACCCGCCGGCGACAATCGACACCGAGTGCGGATCCGGAACGAAGCCTGCGCGCAGGGTGGCGCCGCCGAAATTCGCCGGCAGCGACGGGTTCAGCGTGCCGCCCGGCTGCGGGGTCGCGCCGCCGCCCCCGGGCGTCTGGCCATAGCCAACTTCGGAGATATGCAACTGGGCGCTGGCCGTGCCGCCGCCATAGGTGCCGACCCAGATATCGTAAACACCGGTCTGCGGGTTCTGGAATGTCAGGCCGGGGTTCAGGCCGAAAGCGTCGTCATTGCAGTACCAGCGGCCGTCGGGGCCGTTGACCACCAGTGTGGTGTCGCGGTCCGAGGTCGCCGAGATGTAGAGGCTGAACATCCGCCCGGCCTGGTAGGTCAGTTCGAAATCCGGCGCGCTGGAAACATAACCGCGACACTGGCTGCCGGCTGCGTCGCTCGCGCTGATCGTGCCGCCTGCGACCACTGAGATCGTGTACGGATCCGGCGTAAAGCCGGCGCGCAGGGTGCGGCTGCCGAAATTCGCCGGCAGCGACGGGTTCAGCACCCCGCCCGGCTGCGGAGTCGCGCCGCCCTGGTCTCCATAACCGAGTTCGGAGACATACAGCGTCGCCGGCTGGAAACCGGCGGAGCTGCTGTAGGTGCCGACCCAGATATTATAGAGGCCTGATTGAGGGCTCTGGAAGGTCAGGCCGGGATTCAGCCCCTCGGCGCCGTCGTCGTTACAATACCACCTGCCGTCCGGCGCATTGACCACCAGCGTGGTGTCGCTCTGCGAATAGGCCGAGAGGAACAAGGGCAGCGAACCGGCGCGGTAGCTGACATTGTACGTCGGTTGCCGCGTGATGTAGCCGCGGCAGGATGAATCGATATCTGCGGCGCGGACATCGCCGCCAGCCTGCACCTGCACGAAGTGCGGGTCAGGCAGAAAGCCCGCGGAAAGTGATGTCTGTCCGTAATGGGGCCGCGCCCTGAAGTCCTGCGCGGCGGCTGGCGTAGCGGCCAAGCTGGCGGCGCCCAGCGCGATAATGAGGCGGAGCATTGTCGATGTCCCCTAACGGAACCAGTCCCGATGACTGGTCCTTCCGTCCCGCCGGGGTGCCAAGCCCTGAGCCACGCCCCGAAAGCGCGACAACCTTAGTCTAGCGCCAACCCGGAAATTTCAAATCTCAAAACAACCCCGCCGGGCATGAAAGACGGCGACATGTCGACGCATCCCGGCTGTGACGGCGCCTATGGAAAACGGGCGGTCCGGAACCCGGGCCGCCCGTCTTCATCTCGTTTTTCAGCTATCGCTAGCGTTCTTCCCCGAAGCCGAGTTCGGAAATGAACAGCGTCGCTTCGCGCGGTTCGGTGCGCGAATAGGTGCCGACCCAGATGTCGTAGACGCCTGATTGCGGATTGTCGAAGACGATGCCGGGATTCAGCCCCCAGGCGTCGTCGTTGCAGCGCCAGCTGCCGTCCGGCGCATTGACGATCAGGGTGGTGTCGGCGCTGGACCCGGCGGAGATGTAAAGGTCGAACACGTCGCCCGCCTGATAGGTCAGCTCATAGTCCGGCGAGGCCGTGACCCAGCCGATGCAGCCCGGCTCTCCGCTCAGCGCCTCGCGGGCGTTGATGTCGCCGCCCGCCAGCAGCTCCAGCCGGAACGGGTCCGGAGTGAAACCCGCCCGCAGGCTGCCTGCGCCGTAATTCGCCGGCAGGCTGTAGTCCAGCCCGCCGCCGGACGCCGGTGTCGCGCCCTGAAAGCCGATCTCCGAGATGTGCAGCCGCGCCGGGCGGAATGGTCCTTCCGAATAGGTGGCGACCCAGATGTCGTACTGTCCGCTTTCCGGACTGGAGAAACGGATGCCGGGATTCAGGCCCTCGGCGCCGTCGTCGTCGCAATGCCATCGGCCGTCCGGGCCATTGACGATCAGGGCGGTGTCGGCTTCGGACGCCGCCGAGATGTAGAGGTCGAAGCTTCCGGCCGTGTAGTGCAGGCGATAGTCGGGCTCCTCGGCGGCCCAGCCGACGCAATTGCCGCCCAGCTGGGCGCGCACGTTCACTCCGCCGCCGGCCAGCATGTCGATGGAATGTGGATCGGGCATGAAGCCGGCGCGCAGCGTCACCTCGCCATAGGGCGGCTCCAGCGACCAGTCGAGTTCTCCCGCCGGCGCCGGGCCGGGTTCATCGTCGAACCAGCCGCCGTCAGCGCCAGGCTGGATCGAGGCGTCCGCCCCGAAGCCCAGTTCGGAAATATGCAGCACCGCCGGACGCAGCGGGCCTTCGGAATAGGTGCCGACCCAGATGTCATACTGGCCGCCCCGGGGGTTCTCGAACATCAGGCCGGGATTGAGGCCGTAGGCGTCGTCATTGCAATGCCAGCGCCCGTCCGGCCCGTTGACGATCAGCGTGGTGTCGGCGCCGGACGTGGCGGAGATGTACAGGTCGAAAGTGTTTCCGGCCGTGTAGTGCAGCCGGTAATCGGGGGCGCTGGCCGCCCAGCCGCCGCAGCCGGGCGTATCCGGCAGCGCGTCCCACACGTTCACTTCACCGCCGGCCATCATCTCCAGATTGTGCGGGTCCGGCGTGAAGCCGGTGTGCAGCGTCACCTCGCCATAGGCTGGCTCCAGCGACCAGTCGAGACCGCCGCCCTGAGGACCGGGATTGGGTCCAAAGCCGATTTCCGAGATATGGAGCATCGCCGGGGCCGGCGCGCCGGGCGAATAGGTGCCCACCCAGATGCTGTAGAGGCCGGAGCGCGGGCTTTCGAACATTACGCCGGGGTTGAGGCCGAAGGCGTCGTCATTGCATGCCCAGCGGCCGTCCGGCCCGCGCACCACCAGCGTGGTGTCGCGATCAGACGTGGCGGAAATGTAAAGGTCGAACCCGCCGCCGGCGGTGTAATAGAGATTATATCCGGGCGCGGCGGAAACATTGCCGAGGCATCCCGGCTGGGCGGACAGCGTCTGCCGCGCATTGATCTCGCCGCCGGCCTGCAGGCTGGCGGTCATCGGATCAGGCATGAAGCCCGCGTTGAGTGTGATGGAACCGTATTGCGGCGCACGGTTGGCGTCCTGCGCGACCGCGGGCGCCGACGCGATAACTGCGGCGCCGATGGCGAAAAGCAATGCGTTTTTCATGATGACTCCCCGTGAAGATGGCTCGCCGGGTCGTCTGTGGATTCGGTTTGCACCGGCCCGGCATGGGCGGATGGGGCGGCCACCGCGCGAACGCGGCGGCCATCCCGGTCGCCGTTACTGGCTGTAGAGTTCGGAAATCGACAGCGAGGCGTTGCGCAGCGAGGTGCTGCCATAGGTGCCGACCCAGATGTCGTACTGACCGCCCTGCGGGTTGTTGAAGCGGATCGACGGGTTCAGGCCCTGGCCGGAATCGTCGTCGCAATACCAGCGGCCGTCAGGGCCGTTGATCACCAGCGTGGTGTCGGAATCCGACGCCACCGAAATGATCAGCGGCAGCGATCCAGGACGGAAGTTCAGGCGCACGTCCGGCGCGTTGGCGACGAAGCCACGGCAATGGCCGCCGATCGACTGGGCGGAATCGATGCTACCGCCGGATTGCAGCGTGACCCAGTACGGATCCGGCGTGAAACCGCCGGACAGGTTAACCGTGCCATAGGTCGGGTTCAGTTGCCAGTTCTGGGCCGACGCCGCCGCCGTAAGGGTGGTTGCGGCCAGCGCCAGCGCCGAGGCGGCGGCGAAGAGTGATTTGGTGCGGATCATGTGATGTGTCCCCTGTGAAGACTGGTGCGTTGCGGCGCGCGCCGCCCCCGGCGTCCCTGATGACGCAACGGGATACTAGCATTAAACCGCCCCGGGATGTGAATGGCGTCTGAACGCCACGGCCGGAAAAATGCCGGGAAAACGCCCCAATAAAAATGACTTACCGCAAAAATCAGGACGCGCTCAGGGGAACGCCGCTAGCGAGGCGCCATCACCATGGTCATCTGGCGGCCTTCCAGCTTTGGCTCGAACTCGACCTTGGCCAGTTCGGCGAAGTCGGCCCTCACCCGGTTCAGAAGGTCCATGCCCCGGTCCTGGTGGGCCATCTCGCGGCCACGGAACCGCAGCGTGACCTTCACCTTGTCGCCTTCCTCGAAGAAGCGGCGCATGGCGCGGGCCTTCACCTCGTAATCGTGGACGTCGATGTTCGGCCGCATCTTGATTTCCTTGATGTCGACCGTTTTGGTCTTCTTCCGCGCCTCGGCCTTCTTTTTCTGTTCCTGGTATTTGAGCTTGCCGAAATCGAGGATCTTGCAGACGGGCGGACTGGTGTTGGGTGACACCTCGACAAGGTCCAGCCCTGCCTCCACAGCGGCTTCCAGCGCCGCCTCCACGGGCATTTCGCCCTGCTTCTCGCCATTCTCGTCGATCAGGAGCACCCGCGGACTGCGGATCTCCTCGTTTACGCGCGGACCCTCTTTCTTGGGCGGCGGCGCGTTGTGCGGTCTGCGGGCTATGCGACTCTCCCTGTTTGCTTCCGGGTGACAGTATCAGAAACGCGGCTTGGGCTTGTGATCAAGCCCCAAAGCGCGGGAATGGCGCAGATAGCCGCGCAGTGTTGCAAGATCAAGCCGCCTGCGGCGCCTGGTCGAAGCCGCCGGCGAAACGCATGGCGTTTATGGCTTCGGCCGGCGTCACCTGCGCGAGGGTGGGGGCGTGCATCAGGATCACGGTGGATTCGCCTCGCGGGGCGACCAGGCTGGGGTCGCCGGCGCTGCCGGGGTAAAGGGTCAGCGCCGGGGCGCCGGCGGCGACCAGCAGGTGCATCAGGCCGGTGTCCTCGCCGAATACGAAACGGGTGCGGCGGGCGAGGCCGGCGAGCTGCACCAGCTTGGCCTTGCCGGTCAGGTCCCGCGATCCCGGCGTCACATGGGCGATATAGCGGCCGACATCGCGCGCCGACGGTCCGCCGACGATAGCGGGGGTGATCTTGCGCGTCAGCAGTTCATGGGCCAGCGACGCCCAGCGCTCCTTAGGCCAGCGCAGCGCCGGCTTGTACTCGTCGCCGGCCGGAGCCAGCAGGGCGTAGGGACCGTTGAGGCCGAAATATTCCGGCTCCAGCATCCGCGAGGTGCGGGCGAGATAGTCGACCCAAGAAATATCGGGCGCCGGGGCTGCGCCCAGCGGATAGCGGTCGGGGCCGAGCCCCGCCTTTCCCAGCGCCGCGGCCGCGGCGTCCACCGGGTGTTCGTCCTCGCGCGGCTGGGCGGCGGCGTCGATCCACTGCGTTTTGGAAAAGCGGAACGAGCCTCTGAGTTTGCGGGACTGGGCGTCGCCGACGAGGTCGTAGATGCGAACGGGTTTCGCCAGTTTCACGCGCTTGTCGCGCAGGGAGGCGGTCTGGCTGCTGGCTGGAATCGCGTCGGTCTCCACGGCGCCGAAATAGGGGCAATGTTTCAGCAGCGCCTCGAAATCCGGCGTGGTCAGCAACACCAGCCGCGCGCGCTTGTGCGCCTCGCGGATGATCCGGACCGCGCCGAGACGGCGCACGACAGCCGCGAGATCGCCCCACAGCAGTACATAAATGGTTTCACGCGCCGGTTCGTTCATGCTCCGCACTCTAGAAGGTCGCGGTAGACCCGCAAAGTGGACTCTTGCAAGGCGCGGACCGTGAAACGGGTTTTCACCCGCTCGGCCCCGGCCGCCCCCATCGCTACGCGCTGCGCCGGCGTCATCGCCATCGCGTGCGCGATCGCAGCGGCGAGCGCGGGGGGGAAGTCCGGCGCGGTCAGCCAGCCGGTGACGCCGTCTTCCACCACTTCGCGCGCGCCGCCATGGTCCGCGGCGATTACAGGCAGACCCGCCGCCTGCGCTTCCGCCGCCGTGCGCCCGAAGGCTTCCGGCTCCACGGACGGGCACAGGACAAGATCGGCCAGCGCGAAAGCGGCCGGCATGTCATCGCAATGGCCGGGCAGGATCACGTCGCCCGACAGGCCGAGGCCGGCGGCCATGCCTTCAAGTTCCGCCCGGTAGGCGGTGCGGCCCTGGTCGTCGCCGGCGAGGATCAGAAAGGGAAGCGGCCGGCCCGCCGCGCGCAGGGCGGCCATGGCGTCCAGCGCCGCCACCTGTCCCTTCCAGCGCGTCAGCCGCGCCGGCAGCAGGGCGATGAAGCGTCCGCCCGGAACGCCCCAGCGCGTTCTCAGGGCCGCGGCGCGGCGCGTCACCTCCGGCGAGCGCGCGAACAGCGCCGCATCGACGCCGCGATAGATGGTGATGATCCTGGCCGGATCGATTCCGTGTTCCGCGATCACATGGCTGCGGACATATTCGGAATTGGCGATCACCCGGTCGCCGCGCGCCATAACGGAGTTATAGAAACGTTTCAGCGGGCTGCGGGCGTTATAGGCGCCGTGATAGGTGGTCACGAAGGGGATTTTCGCGCGCCTTGCCGCCTCTAGCGCGCTCCAGGCCGGGGCGCGGCTGCGGGCGTGGATCAGCGTCACGCCCTCGGCGCGGATCAACCGTTCGAGCCGCCCGGCGTTGGCATGGATGACGAACGGGTTTTTCGAGGCCAGCGGCATGCGGACCGGTTCGCCGCCCTGCGCCCGCAGCTCGTCCTCCATCCGCCCGCCCTCGCTGGCCACCAGCGCGCGTCCGCCAGCACGGACCACGGCCTCGGCCACCTCCAGCGCCGTGCGTTCCGCCCCGCCGGTGGAAAGTTGCGGGATCACCTGAAGAATGGTCAAAGCGGGCATCGCCCCTGGTCCCTGCGATCGCCGCCTGTCTTTCACACGGAGCGCGCCAGATGACAAACGAATCTCCCTGCTGTTTCCTTGACCGTCCCGGCCAGCCTCGGCTGGCCTATGTGAAGCATGCGGGGGAGGCCGGAAGGGCTACGCTGGTCTGGCTGGGCGGGTTCCGCTCTGACATGGAGGGCGGCAAGGCTCTGGCGCTGGACGCCTGGGCGGAGGAAACCGGCCAACCTTTCCTGCGTTTCGATTACTCGGGGCATGGCCGGTCCGAAGGCGCTTTCGAGGACGGAGGCATCGGCCAGTGGCGAGAGGACGCGCTGGCGATGATCGATTCCACCGAGGGTCCGCTGGTGCTGTGCGGATCGTCGATGGGCGGCTGGATCGCGCTGCTGGTGGCGCTGGCCCGCCCCAAGCGCGTAAAGGCGCTGCTGCTGATCGCCCCGGCGCCGGATTTCACTGAGGATCTGATGTGGGAAGGCATGCCGCAGCATGTGCGCGAGGCGCTGATGCGCGACGGGGTGTGGATGCAGCCGTCCGAATACGGCCCGTCGCCGATCACCCGCAAGCTGATCGAGGAGGGGCGGAACTGGCTGCTGCTGGACGGCCCGATCCCCTTCTCCGGCCCGGTGCGCATCCTTCAGGGCTGGCGCGACCGTGACGTGCCCTGGACGCACGCCGCACGTCTGTTGGAGCGAATCGACAGCGACGACCTGGTCTTCACCCTGGTCAAGAACGGCGACCACCGCCTGTCGGAGCCGGAGGACCTTGACCGCCTGCGCGAAACCGCCGAGGCGCTGTGCGCCCTGGTAGATAAGGGGTCCTGACCCTAGTACCGCGGCCCGCCGGGCGGGACCTGCTGTTGCTGCCTCTGCCGCGGCGGGCGCGCGCCCTGGTTCCCGATGCCGAGAATATTCGCGCAGCCGTGGGCCAGTGGCCGGACGGATTGCGGCCTGGGGAAAAACTCCCCGGCCCGCGCCCGCGCCCGTTCCATGCCTGCCTGACCGGCGGCGGCGCGGATCGCGGCTTCGGAATCGGCGCCGAGACGGTTGACGCCCAGCGAGGATTCGCGGGCGTTGGCGCGATAGATGATCGCCCAGTAGGCGGCGTCCTCGGCCTCGCCCGCCGCAAGGTTGCGCCGCGCCAGTTCGGCCTGCGACGCGCCCCAGCCAGCGTTCGCCGCCAGGGTCAGCCGTTCCATCGCCTCGTCGCGCCAGGCGCCGGCTTCCGCTCCGCCGCGATCCGCCAGTGCGAACAGCGCCAGCGCCGTCTGGTGCTGGGCCACCTCATATCCCTGCCCCTGATCCGCAGCGCAGCGCAGCGCCGGCAGAGCCTCTTCATACCGTCCCTGCGCGGCCATGGAGGCGGCGCGGGAATAGCCGCCATCGGCGCCCGGCGGAATCGGGTCGCGGCGCTGCAGGCCGCAGGCGGACAGCGAAACGGCTATCATGGCGAGAAACATCAGGCGGATCATGCGTGGAACTCCTGCGGTAACCGTCAGTCGGCGGCGGCCGGACGGAAAACATAAACAAAGCGGATCTCGCAACCAGAGAAAGCGGCGCCGCCCGCGCTCTCGGCGCGGTAGACGCGGCGGCGGACGGCGTCCAGAGACGGTTCGTCCAGCGCCATTGAGTCGGATTCCACCACGTGCGGACGGGCCGTGCGCCCTTCGGCGGCGACATCGAACCGCACCAGAACCGCCAGCCGGATTTCGCGATCCTCCGCCCCCGCCAGTGGTTCGCCCGCGTCGATGACGATCTCGGCCGGCGCCTCGCCGGCGCATTCCGGCGGCGGGGTCTGGGCGGAGGCGAGACCGAGCGCCATAGCGATGAGAACAGCGTTCATGCGTTCAGCCTAGCGCGCCCCCGCGGCCACGCCAACATCGCCGCCGCCGCTTTCGGTGATGATTTGCGTCGCAAAATGCTGCACAAGCGAGATGACATGCGGACGAATCATCATGGGAACGGAGCCGTGATCCGGGCGCTGCTGGCCGAGAATATTCACCCTGACGCCGAAGCGGCGCTGACGCGCTTTGGACCGGTTATGATCGAACGCCTGGATGGCGCGCCCGACGCCGCTGCGCTGACCGCCCGGCTGGACGGCGTGCAACTGCTGGGCATCCGCTCGCGCACCCGGTTGCCGAAAGATGTGTTCGCGAACGCGCCGGACCTGCTGGCCGTCGGCTGTTTCTGCATCGGCGTCAACCAGGTCGACCTCGCCGCGGCGCAGGCCGCCGGGGTTCCGGTGTTCAACGCGCCGTTCGCCAACACCCGTTCGGTCGCCGAGCTGACACTGGCCGCCGCGGTGATGCTGATGCGCGGCATTCCCCGGAAACTGGCCGCCATCCGCCGCGGGGAATGGCTGAAAAGCGCCGCAGGATCGCACGAGGTGCGAGGCAAGAAGCTGGGCATCGTCGGCTACGGCAATATCGGCTCGCAGTTGTCGGTGCTGGCCTCCGGCCATGGCATGCACGTGTACTATTACGACATCGAGACCAAGCTGGCGCATGGCAACGCCCGCGCCATGGCGAGCCTGGACGAGCTGCTGGCGCTGGCCGATATCCTCACCTTGCACGTCCCCTCCACTCCGCAGACGCGCAACATGATCCGCGCGGCGCAACTGGCGCGGATGAAGCCCGGCGCTTTCCTGATCAACCACGCCCGCGGCGATCTGGTGGACATTCCGGCCCTAACGGCGGCGCTGGAAAGCGGCCATATCGGCGGCGCGGCCATCGATGTGTTTCCCACCGAGCCGGCGTCGAAGGATGAGCGGTTCGAGAGTCCGCTGCTGGCTTTCGATAATGTGCTGCTGACCCCGCATATCGGCGGCTCCACCGAAGAGGCCCAGGCCGCCATCGGCGAGGACGCGGCGGTGAAACTGGCCCGCTATGTCTTCGAGGGCTCGACCGGCAAGGCGGTGAATTTTCCTCAGCTGGAACCGGGGCCGCTGGCGCCCGGGCGCGCGCGGCTGCTGAGCATTCATGTCAACGCGCCGGGATACCTGTCGCATCTGAACGAGGCGATCTCGGGCGCCGGATTGAACGTCGCCGCCCAGCACCTGCAGACGCAGGGGCAGACCGGCTACGCCGCCGCCGACCTGGAAGGCGGCCTGCCGGACGGTTTCCTGGCGCGCGTGCAGGCCGTGCCCGGAACCTTGCGCGCCCGGTTGTTGAACGGCGGCTGAGCCTGTCCCGGAAAACGAAACGCCCTCCCCGCCGGGGAGGGCGCTCCTGCGTGCGTCTTGACGGTCTTACGCCGCCTCGGACGGGATGTTGTTCAACGCTTCCTCCAGCTCCAGGAAGCTCGGCTGCGCCTTGCTGGGCACCGAGCCGCGGCCGATCTCCACCGAGATCTGGGCGGCGTTGCCGTGCAGATGGGCGACCAGCACGTTCTGGATGATGACATAGAAGCTGTGTTCTTCCTCGTAGACGTTCTTCAGGCGCACGGCGATCGGGCCGACGAAGCCATAGGACAGGAACACGCCCAGGAAGGTGCCGACCAGCGCCGAGCCGATCATCATGCCGAGATATTCCGGCGGTTCGGTGATCGCGCCCATGGTCTTGATGATGCCCAGCACCGCGGCGACGATGCCCAGCGCCGGCAGCGCATCGGCCATCGACTGCATGGCGTGCTGCGGCCCCATCACCTCGTGATGGTGCTTCTCCAGCTGCTTCTCCATCGCGTCCTCGACCTGGTGCGGATCCTCCAGGTTCATGGTCATCATGCGCAACGTGTCGCAGATGAAATCGGTGGCGAAATGGTCCTTCAGGATGCGCGGATAGCGGGTGAAGATGCTGCTCTCGCCCGGATTCTCGATATGCGCCTCCAGCGCGATGACGCCCTTGGTCTTCATCGTCTTGGTCAGCAGGAACAGCAGCGACAGCAGGTCGCGGTAATCCTGCGTCTTCCATTTCGGCCCCGCGGCGATCTTGCCGAGATCACCGAGCGTCTTCAGCACCGTCTTCGTGGAGTTGCCGATCAGGAAAGCGCCGATGGCGGCGCCGCCGATCATCATCAGTTCGAAGGGCAGCGCCCGCAGGATCACGTCGAAATGGCCGCCGGCCAGCATGAAGCCGCCGAACACCATGCCAAGCACGACGAAAAAACCGAGAATCTGGAACATCGTCCGTCACCCACCCGTATCGTTTTCCGGCCATGGCCTCTTCGCGGGCCGTCCGGTTTCGGGACAGACAATGGCGCATTTGCCTTAATGTCCGGTTGAGCGGGCGTTAGGGCGGTGTTTACGGGATGGGGCCCTCAGGGCCGGAATTCGCGGTCCGGGTCTTCGGCCAGCTCGTCCTCGATATAGGTTTTCAGCCGCGCGGTGACGGCGCCGGGGTCGCCGTCCATCTGCGCCGGGTCGATCAGCGGGCCGAAGGCGAGGCGATAGGGCTTGCCGCGCTTTTCAATCATTTCGTAGAACAGCGTCATGTCGCGCAGCGGTTCGGAAAAGCGCGAGAAGAAATAGAACAGGTCCGAACAGCGGCTCTGGAAATTCACCGGCAGGATCGGCGCCCCGTGGCGGCGCGACAGGATCGCCGCCGATTCCTCCCAGGGCGGGTCGATGATGCGCCCGTCCCTGCCCTTCTGGCCGATGCGCCCGGCCGGAAACACCGCCAGCGCGCGTTCGTCCCTGATCGCCGACAGGGCGAGCTTCAGTGTCTCGCGGCTTTTGGCGCGGCTGCGTTTCTCGCGCCGCCATTCCACCGGGATCAGCACCTCGTCGAAACGCGGGGCGACGCGCAGCGCATCGGCGTTGGCGAAATAGACCAGGTCGCCGCGCTTCGGCCGCACCACGGCGTCCAGCGCCACGCCGTCCGGTATGCCGCCGGGATGGTTGGCGACGATCAGCAGCGGGCCATCGTGCGGGATACGGTCCTCGCCATAGGCCTGAACGTCCAGCGCCATGTAGTCGCGGGCGAGCTGCATCGCCTGCTGCCCCGACAGCGGCGCGAAGGCGTCGGCCAGCTCGCAGGCTTTTTCATAGCCCAGCGCCGCGTTCAGCACCGGGCGCGCCAGCGGCCACCACCAGCTTCTGTCCATCCCCTTGGCGCGTTCGGACAGCAGGATGTCCACCACCTCGCGCCCGCTCATCTCCGGCGGGCGGCGCACATAGGCGGAATTGTCGCGGTCGACGGGCAGAAGCACGCTCATGCATCAAGATGTAGCTGCTTCGCACTCAATGCGGGAGGGGGGTCGCGCCTCGACAGCCGCCGCACACGGCGCTATCCCGTGCGCGACCGGAAACAGGCGCCGCGCAGGCGGGCGCCGGACACGGCGGAGGAACACCCATGACCCGCGAGATCACTCATTTCGTCAACGGCCGCAGCGTCTCCGGCGGCTCAGGCCGCTGGGGCGAGGTGTTCAACCCCAACACCGGCGAGGTGCAGGCGAAGGTCCCGCTGGCCAGCAAGGACGAGATGGCGAAGGCGGTGGAGACCGCGCGCCAGGCGCAGATCGCCTGGGCGGCGGTGAACCCCCAGCGCCGGGCGCGGGTGATGTTCGCCTTCAAGGCGCTGGTCGAGCGCGAGATGGACGCGCTGGCCGAAATGCTGTCGATCGAGCACGGCAAGGTGATCGCCGACGCCAAGGGCGACATCCAGCGCGGGCTGGAGGTGATCGAGTTCGCCTGCGGCGTCCCGCACCTGCTGAAGGGCGAATACACCGAGGGCGCCGGCCCCGGCATCGACGTCTATTCCATGCGGCAGCCGCTGGGCGTGGTGGCGGGGATCACGCCGTTCAACTTTCCGGCCATGATCCCGATGTGGATGTTCGGCGTCGCCATCGCCTGCGGCAACGCCTTCATCCTGAAACCGTCGGAGAAGGATCCCAGCGTGCCGGTGCGCCTGGCCGAGCTGATGCTTGAGGCCGGCCTGCCCGAAGGGGTGCTGAACGTCGTCCATGGCGACAAGGAGGCGGTGGACGCGCTGCTGACCCATCCGGACGTCAAGGCGATCAGCTTCGTCGGCTCCTCCGACATCGCGCAATACGTCTATGCCACCGGAACCGCGCACGGAAAGCGCGTACAGGCGATGGGCGGGGCCAAGAACCACGGCGTCGTCATGCCCGACGCCGACATGGACCAGGTGGTCAAGGACCTGGTCGGTTCGGCCTTCGGCTCGGCGGGAGAGCGCTGCATGGCGCTGCCCGTGGCCGTGCCGGTGGGCGAGAAGACCGCCGACGAGCTGATCGAGCGGCTGGTTCCGGCCATCGACGCGCTGCGCATCGGCGTCTCCACCGATCCCGACGCCCATTACGGCCCGGTGGTGTCGGACGCTCACCGCAAGAAGGTCGAAAGCTATATCCAGATGGGCGTCGACGAAGGGGCCAAGCTGATCCGCGACGGACGCGGTTTTGAGCTGCAGGGCCATGAGAAGGGCTTTTTCATCGGCCCGACGCTGTTCGACAACGTCACCCCGAAAATGCGCAGCTATCAGGAAGAAATATTCGGCCCGGTGCTGCAGATCGTGCGCGCCGCAACGCTGGAAGAGGCCGCCCGCCTGCCCAGCGAGCACCAGTATGGCAATGGCGTCGCCATCTTCACCCGCAACGGCCTCGCCGCGCGCGAATTCGCCGCCAAGGTCAATGTCGGCATGGTGGGGATCAATGTGCCGATCCCGGTGCCGGTGGCCTATCACACCTTCGGCGGCTGGAAGCGTTCGGCCTTCGGCGACGTCAACCAGCACGGAACCGAAGGGGTGCGCTTCTTCACCAAGATCAAGACCGTCACCCAGCGCTGGCCCAGCGGCGAAGCCTTCGACCAGGCCTTCGTCATCCCGACGATGCAGTAGGGCGGGCGTCCGGCAGGCGGGCTTCGATCCTACAAGCGCACACCGCGCGCATACAGCCGGGAAGCGGCGGCAAGGGCGCCTCTGGCAGTACGAACCGTGTCCCATGCAGCGCCCAGGCGGCGTTGCACGAGCGCTCCGGATGGGCGCGCAGCCGGCCCCAGGCCTGTATCCCCTCGTCGCGCAAACGTTCGCCCAGCACACGCAGCATCAGGCCGCGGCGCTGAACCGGGCGGCGCGTGTAGAGCGCGCGGATCGCGGCCACGGCCTCCGGCCCGCACCCGTCACGCACATGATCGGCGAACACGACGCCGACGCCGGACAGTGGGCCAAGGCGCAGCGCGGCAAGCGCCTCGCGCCCCGGCGGCTCGCCCGCCACCATCACAAAATCCGCAGACGGCTTTTCCGCACACAACTCCGCCAGAGCGGCCAAACCCTCTGGCCGGAAACAGCCGGCGCTGCGCAAGAATTCACGTTCCGAGGCGCTCAGGCGCAGATCAACCTCTGACATCTCCAGCCGCGTCAGATAAGGCGCAGCGTCGGTCACAACGCCGTCGGCGCGACGGCGCCCAGCGCCGAACATACGGGCTGCTTTCGACCAAGCTTTTTTGATCCAGAGCAAAACTGTCTCTCCGTCACGCCGGGCGCATGAAAGCGACCAGCTTGCAGAGAACGGCGCAGGGCGGCGTTTTGTTCCCGGCCAGAGTTGGGTTCGTGCATATGAATTGCAATTGCGGTGGATTTTACAACGAACGCAACGGATTGTGATTTATGATGATTTAATAGTATTTCTAAATTTACCCGGACAGGAACGCTTTTGTTTGTCGTTCGTGAATTTCGCTGCGGCGGCGGCGTGGCCGCCGCAAAGCCGTATTGCCCCGGCGCGCGCTTGCCGCTAGGTTCCGCGCCCGCATCCGGCCCCGCACGGGCGCGGATGAACCGGAGCCGCTTTAGCTCAGCTGGTAGAGCACATCATTCGTAATGATGGGGTCGCGTGTTCGAGTCACGCAAGCGGCACCAGTTTTCTCCACCGCCTTGATCCTGAATGCGCCGCCGCATGATGACGGAACGGGCCTCCTGCGGGTCCCTGTCCGGTCATGGCCGGTAATCGAACCATTTTCGGATATCGAACCCGTCGCGATAGATGTGCAGGCCGTGCTCCTCGATCGTCCGCCGGTTCAGAAGCACGAAATCCGCCTGGGCCAGGCGGCCGCCGTAATAGCACAGATCGACGATGTCGAAGACCTGGAACCCCGCGGCATCAAGGACCCCGATGCGTTCGGCCATGTTGTCGACCAGAGTCTCCACGATCACGATGCTGCAATCCTGCAGCGTCCGTTCCGCGCCGCGGATCACCTGCATCTCCTCGCCGTCGATGTCGATTTTCAGCAGATAGGGCCGGGGCAGGGCGCGGCCGCGCATCACACTGTCCAGCGTGCGCATCGGCACGGTGCGCAATCCCGGGCCGGCCCCGCCCTCGTCCACCATGTGGGCGTGGCTGATCTCGCCGCCGGCATAGGTCAGGCGCAGGGCGGTGTCGCCATCGCGGCTGGAAATGGCGGCGTTGACGATCTCGTGCTTCGCGCCGTGGCGGGCGTAAAGCGCGGCGATGGCGGCGTTCCATTCCGTCACCGGCTCCATCAGCAGGTGCATGCGGTCCGGATAGGCGCGCAGCAGGGCGGGCGTGCCATCCTTCACCCCCACGTCCAGCACGGCTCCGACCGGCGCGCCGATGCGTTTCAGCGCCTCCAGCGCGTCGTGCTTGGTCGGCTGGCGCGAGCGCCGAAGGAAAAGTGGTTTCAGACGCATGGCGGGATCCGGTCCGCTGGATGCGCCAGTGATAGCGGACCGCAACGGCCCCGGCGAGGCTTCATTGATCCGCGCGCGGCGCCTCAGTGCGCCAGCGCCCGGGCGCGCTTCTGGAAGGCGCGGTTGACCGGGCTGAACGGTTTCAGCGCCAGCCGCTCTCCGGCGAGGCCTTCAGCCAGGCCGCGCAGACCGCCGCGGATCGCGGCCTCGGTCAGCGTCCAGTCGATAATATCGCGCTGGGCGTGGCTGCCGCCGAACCCGTTGGCGATGAAGCGGGCGGGGTGCAGGCGCTCCACCGCCTCCTCGTAGCGGCCGTGGTGAAAGGCGGCGAAGCCCTCGATCAACGCCAGTCCGGTCTCGCGCCGCCAGCGCGCCGCCTCGCTCCCGCCCACCGCGTCCTCGCGGCAGGCCGCCAGCAGCCGGTCCAGCGCCGTGTCGCGCCCGGCGCCAAGATAGGCCATCGCCGCATGCCAGTCATTGAAAGCGTAGAGCCGCCCGTCGGCGTGCTGCTCCCAGGCGGTGGCGAGCTCGCCCCAGCGCCCGCCAACATCCACGCCCAGCGCCTCCAGCCGCCAAAGCAGCGCCGAGGCGTCGACCAGATCCAGCGCCACGGCGCTTTTCGCGCCCCGGACCGGACCGTCATAGAGCGCCAGCGCCGCCCCGGCCTCGTCGAGGTCGATATGGCACAGCGCGCGGTGCCACCAGTTGTGGACGCGGAAGAAATTATCCTCCGCCGCCCAGTATTCTTCCCGGTCCCGCATCCACGCCACCCCGTCGCCGGCGCGGCCCTGCATCTCTATAACGTGGGCGACGGCATGATGGGCCCAGCTGTCGCGCGGCTCCAGCTCCAGCGCCCGGCGCCCCGCCTCGTCGGCGCGGTCATAATCGCCCATCTCCTCCAGTCCGAAGGCGTGCATGCCCAGCAGCAGCGAATAGCCCGGAACGTCCGGCGTCCATCGCGGCAGCGCGCGGGCGATCCGGTCGCGCAGATTGCGCGCGTTGCCGCGCAGGAAGTCGATGACATGGCCGGCCTGCAAGGCGAGCAGGTCGCGCGGGAAGCGGGCATTGTGCGCGTCCAGCGCCAGCGCCGCCGCCGTCCATTCCCCGGCCAGCGCCCTGTCCAGCGCGGCGGCGTGACTGGCGCTGCGGTCGTCAAGGTCGAGGGCCTTGGCCGCGGCGACGCTATCACGGGCCATCGCAGCGGCTTCCGGTTCGGTCGCCAGCGCCAGCACATGCGCCCTGGCGAGATGCGCCATCGCGAAATCCGGATCTATCTCCAGCGCCCCGTCGAGCAGCGCCAGCGGGTCGCCGGCGTAAAGGTTCAGCGCCGACATCGCCTCGTCATATAGCGCCGCCCCTTCAGCACTCGCGCCGGGCAGCGGGTTTTCCTGACGGTCGGTTCGCATGGCGGCTTCCTCTGGCGCGGCCGGAGCCGGCCGGAATCGCGGCGGCGAAGGGCCGGAGGCGGCTGGCGCCGTGTGACATGTCTTTCGTCGCCGCGACAGACTGCTGTCGCGATTAGGCGCTCGCCCGCCGGACTTGGCAAGCGAATCCGGCGCGCGCCCGCCATTCGAAACGCCCCGCCCGTTGATCGGCGCGCGCAGGGCGGTCAAGTATGGGTGAGTCACAGGGTGCGAAAGGGTCAGGACATGGGGGTGATATGGCGCGGGGGACGGTTCCCGCTGGAGGAATTCAACGCCAAGGCCGAAGGCTGTCTGAACGGCCTGATCGGCATCGAACTGATCGAGGCGGGGGATGACTGGATCCGCGGCCGCATGCCGGTGGACGAGCGCACGCGCCAGCCCTTCGGCATTCTGCATGGCGGAGCCTCGGTGGTGCTGGCCGAGACGCTCGCCTCGCAGGGCGCCTTCGCCACGCTGGACCCCGAAACCCACGCCAGTGTCGGCATGGAGATCAACGCCAACCATGTCCGCCCGGTCGCCGACGGCTGGGTCTATGGCCATGCCCGGGCCGAAGCCATCGGCCGCACCACGCAGGTGTGGACCATCCGCATCACCAACGAGGCCGGAAAGCTGGTCTGCCTGTCGCGCTGCACCATCGCTATCGTGCCGCAGCGCAAGGGGTAGCGCTCAGGCCGGTTCGATTTCCGAAACGCCGCCATCCGAGGGGCGCACGCGCCAACGGCTGTCCAGCCGCGCGCGGTAATTCCGCTTCGCCACGGTGTCGACGGCGATGAAATCGGCCGTCGCCGCCTGCGGCGTCAGGGTGAGGTGGATATAGCCGCGGTCGCGGTAATTGTGGCGCAGGATGTGCGGATTGGCCCGGCGCGTCATCGCCTGGACATCGACCCCGAGGGTTGGCAGGGCCAGGAACGGGCTGGGGCTGGACACGGCGGAGGTTCCGAACTCGGCCCCGGCGCGGTTTCCGGCCGCGTCCTCAAGCTCGATCGCCCAGAAATTATGCGTGTCGCCGGTAAGGACGACAAGGTTCGCGCCCGCCGCCTTCGCGGCGTCATAAAAACGTTCGCGCGCCGCGCCATATCCGTCCCAAGCGTCGGGATTGGCCGGCAGGCCGAAGCGCGAGCGGCGGATATAGCGATGCAGGCCGGGCGACCGCCAGCGCGCATAGGCGCGCAGCCAGCCCGGTAATTCACTTGCATAGTCCGGCGCGGTGTTGCGCCCCATCAGCACCTGATTGCCGATCACCTGCCACACCGTTCCGCGCGCCCGGCTGGCGGCGAGGGTTTCGGCGACGAAAGCCATCTGCGCCGCGCCCAGCATTTCACGCGCCGGATCGTTCAGCCGCGCCATATAGGCCGCCACCGCCGCCCGCGCCTCGGGCGCGTTAGCGGCCATATCGTCCGGCAAGGCGGGAAACTCGTCCAGTTCAATGGGTTCTGCGCGCGCCGACAGGCGTGATTCCAGACATGTCAGGGTCAGCAGGTTCCCGATTTCATAGGCGCGCCAGGCATGTCGCGGATCGGACGAGGGTTCGCGCATCGGCGCCCAGTCGAAAAAGGCGCGCAGCGCCGCGTCGCGCCGGTCGCGCCACGGACCCTCGTCCGGCTGGTGATTCTGCGCCCCGCCCTTCCAGGAATCATTGGCCGTCTCGTGATCGTCCCAGATCATCACCCAGGGCGCGGCGGCGTGGGCGGCCTGCAGGTCCGGGTCGCTGCGATACTGGGCGTAGCGCCGCGAATAATCCTCATAGGTGATGATTTCGTGCGGCGGGTCTGGCACGCGGCCCAGCGCCTCGGCGTCTTCCGTCGCGTATTCGCCCATGCCGTATTCGTAGATGTAATCGCCCAGATGCAGGATCAGGTCGACATCGTCGCGCGCCGCGATGTCGCGATAGACGTTGAAATACCCGGCCGGATAGTTGGAGCAGGAGACCGCGGCGATGCGCCAGCGCGCAATCTCGCCCTCGGGCAGGGTGGCCGTGCGGCCCACGGGTGAGACCACGCCGCCGAACCAGAAGCGGTAGAAATAGGTCCGCCCCGGCGCAAGCCCCTCGGCGACCGGCTTGTGAAACGTCAGCGGGCTGGGCTGCACGTATCGCCGGTCCTCCTGCCAGCGGAAGACGACGCGGGTGAACCCTTCGTCCTCGGCCAGCTCCACCCCGCGCGGCCCGCCGCCGTCGTCGCTGATCGCGGTCCACAGCACTACGGACGTCTGGTCCGGGTCGCCGGAGGCGACGCCGTGCCGGAACGGGCCGGACGGCGGTGACGGCGCCGGAATCTCGCGGCCGCAGGCGGCGGCGGACAGGGCGAGCCCCCCGGCCCCGGCCAGCGCCGCGCGGCGGCTGACCGCCGGTCCCCGCGGCGGCGTGCGCATCGTCATCCCCTCGTCTCCCCTGCGATCCTTGTCCGTTCCGCTATAGCTGGCAGACCGGGCAAAGAAAACTCGACCGGCCGGACTGCACATGCCGCGCGATCACACCGGAACAATCCTCGTCCGGGCAGGGCTGGCCCTCGCGGCCATAGACGCGGAAGGCGTGCTGGAAATAGCCAAGTCCGCCATCGGCGGCGGCGAAGTCCTTCAGGCTGCTGCCGCCGGCCTCTATCGCCTCTTCCAGCACCAGCCGGATGGCGAGGAACAGGCGCCCGGCCTCGTCCTCGGAAAGCGTGCGGCCCTCACGCAGCGGCGAGACATGGGCGCGGTGCAGCGCCTCGCAGACATAGATATTGCCCAGCCCGGCGACGACGCGCTGGTCCAGCAGCAGCGCCTTGACCGGCGCCCGGCGCGCCTTCAGCGTCTCCCACAGACCGGCGGCGGAAAAGTCGTTGCCCAGCGGCTCCGGCCCCAGACCGTTCAGGAACGGGGCTTCGGCCTCTCGCCCGGTGTCGAACAGAGTCATGAATCCGAACCGGCGCGGATCGTTGAACACGATGCGCGCATCGCCCGCCCGTCCGCCCGCCATGTCGAAGATCACATGGTCATGGGCGCCGTTGGTTCCCGGGGCGCGGACGAAACCGCCGGGCCGCGCCGCCGCCGCCTGCGCGGGTTCAATGGTGAAGCGCCCGCTCATCCCCAGATGCATCAGCAGGCTCTCGCCCGTCGACAGCCGCGCCAGCAGGTATTTCGCCCGCCTTTGCAGGATCTCCACCCGCGCGCCGGTCAGGCGCTTTGCGAAGCCCTGCGGCAAAGCGAAGCGCAGATCGGGGCGGCGCGCCTCGGCGCGCATGATCTGCGCCCCCGTCATGTAAGGCGACAGGCCGCGGCGGACGGTCTCTACCTCGGGCAGCTCAGGCATGAGCGCAGTTCTAGCCCGCTTCCGCGCCTTCGCCTATTGTCCGCGCACGATGAGCGCGCGCGACAGCCATACGCCGGACGAGGCCGTCTCCTTCGGGTTCCGCGAGGTGCCAAAGACCGAAAAGGCGCGCCTGGTGCGCGGCGTGTTCGACCGCAGCGCCCGCCGCTATGACCTGATGAACGATTTGATGAGCCTGGGCGTGCATCGCGCCTGGAAGGCGATGACGATCGCCAAGGCCAATCCGCAGCCGGGCGAAATGCTGATCGACGTCGCCGGCGGCACCGGCGATCTGGCCCGCGCCTTCGTGGACGCGGCGGAAAAGGCGCGCGCCCGCCGCGGCGGCGATTCCGCCCGCGCCGTGGTGGCCGACATCAACGAGGCGATGCTGAACGCCGGGCGGGCGCGGGGCGATGATGCGCGCCTGGCATGGACGGTCGCCGACGCCGAGGCGCTGCCCTTCCCGAACGCCAGCGCCGATTGCGTCACCATCGCCTTCGGCATCCGCAATGTGACGAACCGTGACCGGGCGCTGGCCGAAATGCGCCGGGTGCTGAAGCCGATGGGGCGGTTTCTGTGCCTTGAGTTTTCGCGGCCCACCAGCCGGCCGCTTGAGCGCGTCTATGACGCCTGGTCGTTCAACGCCATTCCGGCGCTGGGCGAACTGGTGGCGAAAGACCGCGACAGTTATCAGTACCTGGTCGAATCCATCCGCCGCTTCCCGCATCAGCAGGCCTTCGCCGAAGAGGTGCGGGCCGCGGGCTTCAGTAATGTCGGCGTGACCAATTACTCCGGCGGCATCGCCGCCCTGCACACGGGCTGGGCGGTGTAGCTCATCCCGCTAATAGCAAGCGTACTGCATTAATAAAATCAGAGACGATCATTACGCCTATCGCCGGAGAAATAAATTTATTTAAAACAGTCCCCCCATTTTTATCTTTAAGATGAAATAGCGGGTATGACCTTCTAATGTAGAAGAATAAAATCCTGTATACCCAAATTAGCACCAGAAACAAATAAATGTAAAAGGAAATTGTAAACAAGTTATATTCTATGCCGTATTCGATAAGAAGATGGGAATTAATTCTGTATATAGCAAGAAATGATATTGGAAATGCTAGTATGAATAAAAATAAATCATAAACAAATGGCTGATGAATCCATGCGGTTTTGGTTTTTCCATCCTCCTCAAGATCCCTAACAGCTTTTTCCACACCACCAACCCATTCAGTGTCACCCCTTACAAAGAGAAAGCTGTCATTAGTTGTTGGTGCAGATACAAAAGACTCCCAGTCCAAAACTTTAGATAGGTTAAAATCAAATTTAATATTAAAGCCATACTGCGGCTCTGCACGTAAATTTGTTTTATACGCAGTAATGGAACTTATTATAATAGATTTAATCCTTTTAGGAATTTTTGATGCATCAACCTGATTTGAGTCACTATACATAATGTGCTCGCCATTAGCACATATAAAGCTCGTTAAAATAACATGAGCTTGATCGAAGGCGCTTATAAGATTTTGCTTTTGCTCTTCATTTTCGAAATTCTGACTCAACAGTTTTTCTTTTTCTGAACAATGCTTGTTTTTTAGTTGGTTTTCTAGTTTACTTATCAACAGCAATACATCATCAATTCTAAAAGAAGCCCCTTTTATTTTTCTATTTATCTCTAAGCTTTTATACATTTCTATTTTCTTTACATTAGCGGTTCTGTTTATTGATGGCGGGTGTGGTATGTGTGGTGTGCGTAATTGGCGCGCTCGCCAAACTCAAGAGACTAAACTAAACCTCGGACCATGTTGTCACCAACCTCTTTTTTCCGCCTAGTCCGCGCCGCCTTCACCCTGGCGCGTTACGACGCCATCCTGCCCGCCGAATATCAGGAGAAGCTGCCGCCCTCGGCGCGGCTGTTCTCGGCGCTGCTGCGGCCGCTGGCGCGGCGCGACCGGGCGGCCAATCCCGGCGAGCGGCTGGCCCGCGCGCTGGAGCGGCTCGGCCCCAGCTATGTGAAATTCGGCCAGGTGCTGGCGACGCGCGGCGACGTGATCGGCGAACGCTTCGCCCGCGGGCTGTCGCGCCTTCAGGACAAAATGGACCCGTTTCCGGACGCGCAGGCCCGCGCCGTGGTCGCGGCCGATCTGGGCGCGCCGGTGGAGAGCCTGTTCGCCGAGTTCGGCCCGGCGGTGGCGGCGGCCAGCGTGGCGCAGGTGCACCGCGCGGCAACGCCCGACGGCCGCGACGTGGCGGTGAAAATCCTGCGCCCGGGCATTGAGGCGCGCATCGCCCGCGACACCAGGACCCTGCGCCTCGGCGCGGCGCTGGCCGAGCGCTTCTTCCCCGCCTCGCGGCGGCTGGAGCCGAAGAAGTTCGTCGAGACCGTGGCCCGCTCGCTGGCCTTCGAGATGGATCTGCGGCTGGAGGCGGCCTCGGCGTCGGAACTGGCCGAAGCCGCGGCGGAGGCGGAGGATTATTTCATCCCGGACGTGGACTGGCAGCGCTCCGCCCGCCGCGTGCTGACCACGCAATGGATCGGCGGCATTCCGCTGACAGACATGGACGCGCTGGACGCCGCCGGCGTCGACCGGAAGAAACTGGCCACCACGCTGACCCGCGCTTTCCTGTCCTGCGCGCTGGATCGCGGCGTGTTCCACGCCGACATGCATGCGGGCAATCTGTTCGCCGACAGGGCCGGCGCCCTGTGGGCGGTGGATTTCGGCATCATGGGCCGCATCGGCCGGGTCGAGCGGCGGTTTCTCGCCCTGATCCTGCACGGCTTCCTGACCCGAGACTACAAGGGCGCGGCGCAGGCGCATTTCGCCGCCGGCTACGTTCCGGCGAAGCATTCGGTGGACGACTTCGCCGCCGCCCTGCGGGCGGTGGGCGAGCCGATTTTCGGCAAGCGCGCCGACCAGGTGCCGATGAGCCGGGTGCTACTGCAATTGTTCGACATCACCGACATGTTCGATATGCGCCTGCGCCCCGAACTGGTGATGTTGCAGAAGACCATGGTGCAGGCCGAGGGCGTCGCCCGCGCGCTGGACCCCAAGCATGACATGTGGGCCGCCGCCGCCCCGGTGGTTGAGGCGTGGATGAAGCGCGAGCTTGGTCCGGAAGGCATCGTGCGCGACGCGGTGGATGATTTGCGCGCCTTTCACGGCGCGGCGAAGAAGCTGCCGCAGGCGGTGGAGGATCTCGCCGCCGCCGGGGCGCGGCTGCGCGGCGGCGAAGTGCGGCTGGACGACGATACGCTGCTGCGGATGTCGGCGCGCCAAAACCGCGGCCGCGCCGGGCGCTGGACGGTGCTGGTGCTGGCCGCCGGGGCGGCGGGCGCGCTGGCCGGGTGGGCTGTGACAGGGTTCGTTGCGGGCTAGGGTCCTGACCCTAAGACTAGTCGATACCCAGCCGGACATAGGCTGGCGGCGGGTCGCCGTCGCGTGCGAATCGCGCCATCGCGATCACCGGGCCGCCATTGCGGCGCTGGATGATCACCGCCCCGGCGGCGCCGCGCGGCAGGGCGGCGGTGACCACGCCCTCGCCGCCTTCCCACTCCTGCACGTGAATCAGGGCCAGCACGGGATTGTAGAGCCTCATGCGCAGCCCGGCGTTGGCGCCCTCGGTGATGTTCACGCTGCGCCAGCCGGGTTCGTAGGAAACCAGCCATACATCCGCCGGCCCATCGCCGGGCGCCTCACCATGATACTGGATGCGGTAAGCCCCGCCCGGCAGGCGCATGATACGGAACTGTGCGAGGACGGCGGGCTCGGCTGAGGCGACAGCCTCAGAAACGCGCTCCGGGTCGCCGCCCGGCGCGTCGGCGGCGGCGTTAATCACGAATTGCGGCGTGTAGACACGCGGCGTACCCAGCGCATGCTTGTAGGCGCGCTGGCGGGCGGCGAATTCGGGCCGGGCGTAGGTGTCGCGCCAGCCATAGACGTCCCAGTAGCCGACGCCGAAACCGAGGGCGAGCACTCCGTCCTGCGCGCCGATCTCGCCCAGAAGCCGGTTGGCCTCCGGACACATCGAACAGCCCTGGCTGGTGAACAGCTCGACCAGCACGGCGGGCGAATCCGCGTGGTCGTCCGCGGCGGCCGAAGCCGCCGAAAACAGGAACCCCAGTGCTGCGAGCCAGCGTATCATGCCGCCCAGCTTATCCCGCCCCCGCGCGCCGCCCAATCAAAACCACGTGACGCCGGTCAGGCTCTCGCGAGATTGCGCAGCACGTACTGCAGAATGCCGCCGTGGCGGAAATATTCCAGCTCGTTCTCGGTGTCGATGCGGGCGCGGGTTTTCGCGGTTTTCGACGACCCGTCGGCGAAGCTGATCTTCACCTCCACCTCGGCGCCGGGCTTCAGCTCCGCCACGCCGCCAATATCAACTGTTTCGTCGCCCTTCAGGCCAAGGCCGGCGATGCTGGCCCCGTCGGCGAACTGCAGCGGCAGGATGCCCATGCCGATCAGGTTGGAGCGGTGGATGCGCTCGAAGCTTTCGGCGATCACCGCGCGCACGCCCAGCAGGCGCGGCCCCTTGGCCGCCCAGTCGCGCGACGAGCCGGAACCGTATTCCTTGCCGCCGAACACCACCGTCGGCACGCCCTCGGCGGCGTATTTCATCGCCGCGTCATAGATCGGCATCGCCTCGCCGCCGGGATGATATTTCGTCATTCCGCCCTCGGCGCCGCCCATCATCAGGTTCTTGATGCGGATATTGGCGAAGGTGCCGCGCATCATCACCTCGTGATTGCCGCGGCGCGAGCCGTAGGAGTTGAAGTCGAGCTGGCTCACCTGCCGGTCCAGCAGATAGCGCCCGGCCGGGCTGTCGGCCTTGATCGAGCCGGCCGGCGAGATGTGGTCGGTGGTGATGGAATCGCCGAACAGGCCGAGAATGCGCGCCTTTTCGATGTTCTGCGGCGCTTCCGGCTCCAGCCCCATGCCTTCGAAATAGGGCGGGTTCTGCACATAGGTCGAGGTGGCGTCCCACGCATAGGTCAGGCCGCCGCCGGACTCCATATCCGCCCAGGCCTCGTCGCCCTTGAACACGTCGGCGTAGCGGCCGGCGAACATTTCCGGCGTCACCGCGGCGCGCACGGTTTCGGCGATCTCCTCGTTCGAGGGCCAGATCTCCTTCAGGTAGACCGGCTCGTTCTCGTCATCATAGCCGATGGGGTCGTTGACGAGGTCGATATTCATCGATCCGGCGATGGCGTAGGCCACCACCAGCGGCGGGCTGGCCAGATAGTTCGCCCGCACGTCCGGGTTCACCCGGCCTTCGAAATTGCGGTTGCCCGACAGCACCGAGCAGGCGACCAGGTCGCCTTCCGCGACCGCCTTGCTGATTTCTTCCGGCAGCGGGCCGGAATTGCCGATGCAGGTGGTGCAGCCATAACCGACGAGGTTGAAGCCCAGCGCGTCTAGATCGTCCTGCAGCCCCGCCTTCTCCAGATAGTCCGTCACCACCTGCGAGCCGGGGGCGAGCGAGGTCTTCACCCACGGCTTCACCTTCAGCCCGCGTTTCAGCGCGTTGCGCGCCAGAAGGCCCGCGCCCAGCATCACCGAGGGGTTGGAGGTGTTGGTGCAGGAGGTGATCGCCGCGATCACCACATCGCCATGACCGATGGAATAGTCCGTCCCCTCGACCTTCACGCGCTTGTGGGCGTCGGCCATTTTCTTGAACTCGGCGTCCAGCGCCATGGCGAAGGCGTCGGCGGCGTCGGAAAGCGGCACCTTGTCCTGCGGACGCTTCGGCCCGGCCAGCGACGGCACGACATCGGCCAGGTCCAGCGCCAGCGTGTCGGTGAACACCGGCTCAACCTCGTACTCCGGGCGGTAGAGACCCTGCGCCTTGGCGTAGGCCTCGGCCAGCGCCACGCGATCCGGCGCGCGGCCGGTGGCCTTCAGATAGGTCAGCGTCTCGCGATCAACCGGGAAGAAGCCGCAGGTGGCGCCGTATTCCGGGGCCATGTTGGCGATGGTCGCCTGGTCCTCCAGCGACAGATGGTCCAGCCCCTCGCCGTAGAACTCCACGAACTTGCCGACCACGCCCTTCTTGCGCAGCATCTGGGTGACGGTCAGCACCAGGTCGGTCGCGGTCGCGCCCTCGGGCAGGCGGCCGGTCAGCTTGAAGCCGATCACTTCCGGAATCAGCATCGACACCGGCTGGCCCAGCATCGCCGCCTCGGCCTCGATGCCGCCGACGCCCCAGCCCAGAACCGACAGGCCGTTGATCATCGTGGTGTGGCTGTCGGTGCCGACCAGCGTGTCGGGGAAGGCCAGCGTTCGCCCGCCCTCTTCCTTCGTCCACACCGTCTGGGCGAGGTATTCCAGGTTCACCTGGTGGCAGATGCCGGTGCCCGGCGGCACGACGCGGAAATTGTCGAACGCCCTCGCGCCCCATTTCAGGAACTTGTAGCGCTCGCCATTGCGCTCGTACTCGCGCTCGACATTGCGCTTGTAGGCGTCGGGCCGGGCGAAGACGTCGACCATCACCGAATGGTCGATGACCAGATCGACCGGGGCGAGCGGATTGATCTTCTCCGGATCGCCGCCCAGCGCCTTCATGGCGTCGCGCATGGCGGCCAGATCGACCACCGCCGGAACGCCGGTGAAATCCTGCATCAGCACCCGGGCCGGGCGGTAGGCGATCTCGTGGTCCGAGCGCCGGTCCTTCAGCCACGCCGCCATCGCCGCGATATCGGCCTTCGTCACCGTCTTGCCGTCCTCATGGCGCAGCAGGTTCTCCAGCAGCACCTTCAGCGAGGCGGGCAGGCGCGACACGCCGTCGAGACCGTTCTTCTCGGCCAGTTTCAGGTCGAAGATCACATAGGTCTTTCCGCCGGCGGTCAGTTCGCGGCGGCACTTGAAACTGTCGAGAGAGGCCATGGGAAATCGTCCCTTCGCTGATGCGGGTGCGCGGATGCGGGCCTTTTAGACCCGGCGCAGATTCCCTGCAACGCAGAGGGGAATTTTCTTCGCAGCCGCGAAAGCGTTGACCCGCAGCCGCGCGGGCGCCACACCGCTGGCCATGATCGCCGCGCCCTTCGCCCCCGTCAGTCTGGAGGTCCGCTCCCTAAGCCTCGCCCGCGGCGGCAAGACGCTGACGCAGCATCTGTCGCTGTCGCTGGCGCCCGGTGCGGCGCTGCTGCTGACCGGGCCGAACGGGGCGGGCAAGACGACGCTGCTGCGTGCGCTGGCCGGGCTGTTTCCGGCCACCGCCGGGGTTGTCCTCTATGACGGCGTTGCGGCGAAAATCGCGGCGCCAGGGCAGGCCGCCTTACTCGGCCATGCCGACGGGCTGAAACCCGCCGAGACGCCCTTGCAGTCGCTGGCCTTCTGGACGCGGTTTTACGGCGCGCCGGCCGATGAGGCGCAGGCGGCGCTGAAAACCATGGGCATGGCGCCGCTGTCCGGCCGCCCGGCCCAGCGCCTGTCGCGCGGCCAGCGGCGGCGGGCGGCCATCGCCCGCGTCATTGCATCGAACCGTCCGGTCTGGCTGCTGGACGAACCGGCGGGACCGCTGGACGCCGCCGGGCGCGCGGCGCTGGCCGAAGCCGTTGCGGCGCATCGCGCGCGCGGCGGCCTGGCCGTCGCCGCCACCCATCAGCCGCTGGACTGGCCGGGCGCGCAGATGCTGGAGATGGGGCGGTGAGCGCCGCCCTCGCCGTCCTGGCGCGCGAGGCGCGGCTGGCCTTCGCCGGCGGCGGCGGACCGGCCGGACCCGCGGCCTTCTTCCTCGCCGCGCTGACCCTGGCGCCGCTGGCCATCGGCCCTGCGGGCGCAACGCTGGCCGCCGCCGGGCCGGGGGTGATCGCCTTCGCCGCCCTGCTGGCCGTGTTGCAGGGGGCCGAGCGCCTGTTCGGCGAGGACGTGGCCGACGGCTCGCTGGAGCTTTACGCTCTTTCCCCCCTGCCCTTGCCGGTTATCGCGCTGATGAAAACGCTGGGCGCGGCCTTTGCGGCGCTGTGGCCGCTGCCAGTGATCGGGTTTTTCGGCGGCGCCGCCTATGGCCTGTCCGTATCGGCGGCGCTGACGCTGGCTGCGGCGCTGGCGCTGGCGCTGCCGGGGCTGGCGCTGATCGCCGGTTTCGCCGGCGCGCTGGCCGCCGGGGCGCGGCGCGCGGGGCTTGTAATCGCGCTGATCGCCGCGCCCTTGCAGATTCCGCTGCTGGTGTTCGCCGCCGCCGCGGGCCGCGCCGCCTTCGACGGCGACGAACGCGCGCTGGCCAATCTGATCCTGTGCGCGGCGGCCAGCCTGTTCGCGCTGGCGCTGGCCCCGTTCGGCATCGCCGCCGCCCTGCGCGCGCGGATGGAATAGGCGCCCCCTGCGACGCCGGCGCCGCTTGCGGGGCGGGCGGCGCGCCTGTAATCGGACCCGCGATGATCAGCGGCTACGCCAATCCCGAACGCTTCGACCGCATCGCGCGCGCGGCCATTCCCGTATGCGGGGCGCTGGCCGTGCTGCTGCTGGGAATCGGGATTTACCTGTCGCTGTTCGCCTCGCCGCCCGACTATCAGCAGGGCGAGACGGTTCGCATCATGTATGTGCATGTGCCGTCGGCCTGGCTGGGCCTTGGTCTCTATCTCGGCATGGGCGCCGCCAGCTTCGTCTATTTCGTCTGGCGCCATGCGGTTGCCGACGTGGCCGCCGCCGCCATCGCCCCCATCGGAGCGGTGTTCGCCGCCCTGTGCCTGGCCACCGGCGCCCTGTGGGGCCAGCCGACCTGGGGGACCTGGTGGGTGTGGGACGCGCGCCTGACCTCGATGCTGATCCAGCTGCTGCTGTATCTGGGATATATGGGCCTGCGCGCCGCGCTGGAGGACGAAGGCCAGGCGGCGCGCGCCGGGGCGATCCTGGCCATGGCCGGGCTGATCAACCTGCCGATCGTGAAATTCTCGGTCGACTGGTGGGCCAGCCTGCACCAGCCGGCCTCGGTGTTCCGTCTCGACGGGCCGACGATCCACGCCAGCCAGCTTGCGCCGCTGCTGGTGATGGCGCTGGGCCTTTCCTTCCTCGCCGCCTGGCTGGTGTTCTACCGGATGCGCAGCGCGATGATCGCGCGGCGGGCCTTCGCCCTGCGCCGGGCGCGGGAGGCGCGGGCATGAACGAGTTTTTCGCCATGGGCGGACACGCCGGCTTCATATGGCCGTCCTGGGGTCTCGCCGCGCTGGGCGTTACCGGCCTGATCGCTTTCGTTCTCGCCGAGCGCCGGGCGGCGAACCGCGCCCTGAAGCGCGAGGAGGCGGAAAGGGACGCGCCATGAGCGCCGCCCTGCGCTTCGCGCCGCTGATCCTGCTGGGCGTGCTGATCGCCGTGCTGGCCGTGGCCCTGCTGCGTCCGGACAGTCCCGAACCCCCGCAGAGCCGTCTGACCGGCCAGCCGCTGCCGGCGCTGGAGCTGCAGCGGCTGGACGGCAAGCCGGGCTTCGACCTGACGCAGGCCGAAGGCCCGTATCTGCTGAATATCTGGGGTTCCTGGTGCCCGCCCTGCCGGATCGAACACCCGGTGCTGATGGATCTGGCGGCCGAGGGGGTGCCGGTTTACGGCATCGCCTGGCGCGACCGCCCGGCCAACGCCCGCGCTTTCCTGGCCGAGCTGGGCGACCCCTATGCCGGGGTGATGCTTGACCCCGACAGCCGCGCCGCGATCGCGCTGGGGGTGACCGGGGCGCCGGAAACCTTCGTGATCGGGGCCGACGGGCGGGTGGCGCTGCGCTGGGCCGGGCCGCTGACCGAAGACGTGGTGGAGCGCCGCATCCGCCCGGCGCTGGAGCGCCGCTGACTGGTTATTTCTTCCTCTTTTTCTTGTCTTTCTTCTTACCTGTTTTCGCCTTTTTACCACCCTTCAGCGGCGTCTTCGTCATCCTCCCCTCGCCGGCGCCGGGCGGGCCGTCCATCGCCGTCGCGAATCGCGTCAGCGCCTCCCGGAAATCCTTGCGCCTGCCCTTCGGCAGAACCGCCAGCACCGCCGCGTCCGCCGCCGACGCCGCGGGCAGCGCGGCCTGGTAAAGCTTGCGGCCGGCGGCGGTCAGGCTGACGGCGTTGGCGCGGGCGTCGCCCGGCGCCTTCTCGCGGCTGATCCAGCCGCGCCGCGCCATGCGCGCGGCCATTTCGGCCAGGGTGGAGCGGTCGATGCCGGTGGCGCGGACCAGGCCGGACTGGGTCAGCCCCTCCTGCGCCGCGACGGCGACCAGCACGGCGAACTGGCGCTGGGTGAGGCCCGGATCGCCCGCGAGGGCGGCGAAGCGGTCGGCGGCGAACTGCTGGGCGCGGTGCAGAAGCTGCGCCGGAGAGGCGGCGAGGTCGAATGTGTCGCGGCCGGGCATGAACGCCCCCTGGTCATGGCGCCAATCAGGGGCGTTCTAGCCATCGAATGTGAGAGTTTCGTGAGCGTTTGACGACAGTTCGTCCGCCTACGGCGCGGGATTCTTCTCCGGCTCCGGCGGCTGGTGCTTCATCAGCAGCGGGATATTGGCCAGCGCGAACAGGAAGGTCAGCGGCATGACGCCGAAGAACTTGAAATTGGCCCAGAACGATTCGGTGATCGTGAACTCGGTGAACCAGCGCGAAGCCTCGCTGACCCCGGCGTCGCCGATCTGCCGCCACAGCAGTTCGTTCAGGAAGGCAAGGAACTGGAAGAACACCGCCCAGCGGATGGCGAAAATCGTCCAGATGCGTTCGGGCACGTCGAACACGCCGCCGAACAGCGCCTTCCAGACGTTGAAGCCGAAGGCGTAGCTGATCAGGATCGCATAGGCGAACATCAGGTTGATGATCGTCGGCTTGATATAGGCGAAGATCGGATCCTGCAGCCAGATGGTCAGCGCCCCGAAGGTCAGCACCACCACGGCGGTGACCATCAGCATCGGCGGCATGCGCCGCTGGACGCGCCAGGCGTAGAGAAACGCCACCGTCACCGCGACCATGAACGCCCCGGTGGCCCAGAAGATCGCATCGGCCCCGAACAGCGCCCGGCCGCCGTTATAGGCCAGGATGAACACGATGGTCGGCCCGACATCGACCAGCAGCGTTCCCCCCTGTTTCGCGGTGCTTGCGGCGGAAGCCATCGGCAAATCTCCTTCAGCGCGAGAACACTTGTAGCAGCGCCAGCCCCGCCGCCAACACCACGGCCAGCAGCACGCGCCGCCTCCCGAAGGACTCTTTCAGCAGCACGGCGCCCAGAATGGCCCCGAACACGAAGCTGGTTTCGCGGATCGCCGTCATCGGCGCCACCGGCGCGATGGAGAAGGCGTAAAGCGCCAGCGTGTAGGTGCCGGCGTTGAACAGGGCGCTGAACGCCGAGATGCGCAGCACCGACCGCGCCTGCGCCACGATGCGCCGCCCCCGGCGGACCAGCGCGGTCAGGGATAGCGTCAGCGCCGACAGCACGAAAAACCAGCCGGCATAGAGCAGCGGATCGCCGGCCGCGCGCACCCCGGCGGCGTCGTTCACCGAATAGGCCGCCGTCATCAGCGCGCAGGCGAGGGCGAAGAACAGCGCCGCGCCTTTCGGGACGCCGTTGCGCTCCGGCCAGGCGAAGCCGAGCAGGGCGAAACTGGCGACCAGCAGGCCGCCCAGCGCCCACGGGTTCAGCGCCTCGCCCAGGAACAGGAACGCCCCGGCGGCGGCCAGCATCGGCGCGCCGCCGCGCATCACCGGATAGACCAGGTTCATCTCGCCGCGCTCGAACGCCGCGATCAGCGCCATGTTGAACGCCCAGATGATCGCCGCGCCCAGCAGCAGAAAGCGCCAGACCTCCCAGGACGGAAACTCGCGCGTCAGCAGCACCGGAATGAACAGCAGCGCCGCGAAACTGATCGACAGCGCCCGGAACACCAGCTTGTCGGCGGCCTGTTTGGTGAAGAAGGTCATGCCCGCGTGCAGCATCGCCGAGGCGAGCATGGCGAGGCTGGCGAGCGTCAGCGGATCGGCGGTCAGACCCCGCCCTCCGCGTCCAGACCGGCGATCGCCCGCGCGAAGGCGGCGGCGCTGAAGGGCTGCAGGTCGTCCACGCCCTCGCCGACGCCGATATAGTGGATCGGCAGGGCGAATTTCTCGCCCACCTGCACCAGCGCGCCGCCCTTGGCGGTGCCGTCCAGCTTGGTCATGATCACGCCGGTGACGTTCGCGGCCTCCAGAAACGCCTCGGCCTGCGACACGGCGTTGCCGCCCACCGTGCCGTCCAGCACCAGCACGCAATGATGCGGCGCATCCGGAACCACCTTGCCGATGACGCGGACGATCTTTTTCAGTTCGTCCATCAGCATCGCCTTGGTCTGCAGGCGCCCGGCGGTGTCGATCAGCACCGTGTCGAAGCCTTCGCGCTTCGCCCGCTCCACCGCCTCATAGGCCAGCCCCGCCGCGTCGGCGCCCAGCTCGCGCTTGACCACCGGAACCCCGGCGCGCTCGCCCCAGACGGAAAGCTGTTCGATGGCCGCGGCGCGGAAGGTGTCTCCGGCGGCGATCAGCACTTTCCCGCCGTCGCGTTTCAGCCCGGCGGCGATCTTGCCCAGCGTGGTGGTCTTGCCCGATCCGTTGACGCCGGCGAACAGCACCACGCGCGGCGCGGGGCCGGAGAGATCCAGCGGCTTTTCCAGCGGCGCCAGCGTCTCGGCCACCACGGCGGCCAGCGCCTGGCGCACCTCCTCGTCGGTGACTTCCTTGTCGAAGCGGTCTTTCGCCAGCCGCTGCACCGTGCGCGCCGCCGCCGGAGCGCCCAGATCGGCGGCGATCAGCAGCTCCTCCAGTTCGTCCAGCGCCGCCTGGTCCAGCCGGCGCTTGGTGAACACCGCCGCGACGCTTTCGGTGATCTGGGTCGAGCTGCGCTTCAGCCCCGCCGCCAGGCGGGCGAAAAAGCCAGGCTTTTTCGGTTTGTCCTCCGCGCTCACGCCGCGATGTCCCCGGTCAGTTCGCGGCCGTCATGGCCGGTGATCCGCAACGGGATGATGGCGCCGGCGCGAGCCGGAAGCGCGGGATCGAAACGGATGGCGGCGAAGTTCGGCGCGCGGGCGAAGCCGGGGCGCTCGACAAGGCCCTGTTGAACGCTTCCGGTCAGGGCGTGAAGATGCCGGGCCAGCGCCGCATCGCCCTTGTCGCGCAGCCGCGCCGCCCGTTCTTTCGCCACCGCCTTGCCGAGCTGCGGCATGCGCGCCGCCGGCGTGCCGGGGCGCGGCGAGAACGGGAACACGTGCAGATAGGCGAGATCGCAGTCGTCGACGAGGGCCAGCGTGTTCTCGAACATCGCTTCGGTCTCGGTCGGAAAGCCGGCGATCAAATCGGCGCCGAAAGCGATCTCGGGCCGCGCCTGCTTCAGCCGCGCGCATAGTTCCACCGCGTCGGCGCGCAGATGGCGGCGCTTCATCCGCTTCAGGATCATGTCGTCGCCGGCCTGCAGCGACAGGTGCAAATGCGGGGCGATGCGGGCCGCGCCGGTGATCGCCTCGAACAGCGCCGGGTCGATCTCGATGGCGTCGATGGACGACAGGCGCAGGCGCGGCAGGTCCGGCGCCGCCTTCAGGATCGCCTGCACCAGGCGGCCCAGCTTCGGCGCCCCCGGCAGGCCGGCGCCCCAGGAGGTGAGGTCCACCCCGGTCAGCACGATCTCCTGATGCCCGGAATCCACCAGCGTCTTGACCTGCGCCACCACCTCGCCGGCCGGGACGGAGCGCGAATTGCCGCGGCCATAGGGGATGATGCAGAAGGTGCAGCGATGGTCGCAGCCGGTCTGCACCTGCACATAGGCGCGCGCCCGGCCGTCCATGCCGTCGACCAGGTGCCCCGCTGTCTCGCGCACGCTCATGATGTCGTTGACGCGCACCTTCTCGCTTCCGCCCAGCAGGGCGGCGGGGGCGAAGGTTTCGGCGCGCAGCTTCTCGGTATTGCCGATCACCCGCGTCACCTCCGGCATGGCGGCGAAGGCGGCGGGGTCGATCTGCGCCGCGCAGCCGGTGACGATCACCGGCGCGTCCGGGCGCGTCTTGCGGGCGCGGCGGATCGCCTGCCGCCCCTGGCGCACGGCCTCGGCGGTGACCGCGCAGGTGTTGACGATCACCGCCTCCGTCAGGCCGGCGGCGCGGGCGTGGCCGCGCATCACCTCGGCCTCCCAGGCGTTCAGCCGGCAGCCGAAGCTGACGATCTCGACAGCCTCCGGAGGCGCATCACCCGCGGTGCGCGGGGGCGGGGTGTCTGCAAGCGCGGTCATGGGCGGCGGAAAGTGGGGGAGCGGGCCGCGCGGGTCAAGCGCGCTCACCGGTCGTAGAAGCGCGGCAGGAACAGCAGCAACACGGTCATGATCTCCAGCCGTCCCAGCACCATCATGAAGGACAGCAGCCATTTCGCCTCCTCCGGGAGGGGGGCGAAATTGCCGGCGGGCCCGATGATTTCGCCAAGACCGGGGCCGATATTGGCCACCGCATTGGCCGAGGCGGAGACCGCGGTGACGAAGTCCAGCCCCATCGCCGACAGGGCCACGGCGCCAATGGCGAAGGCGCCCACGAACATGCCGGCGAACAGCGCGACGGAGACGATGTCGGCGTCGGTCAGCCGCCGGCCGCGATGGTGCATGGCGATCACCGCGTTCGGCTGCGCCGTGCGGGCGAGGTGCTGGACGATGGCCTTGCCCATCACTTCGAGCCGGAAAATCTTGAACCCGCCGGCGGTGGAGCCGGCGCAGCCGCCCAGGAACATCAGGAAGAAGAACAGGCCGACGGCGGCCGGGCCCCATAACTGGTAGTCGGCGGTGGCGAAGCCGGTTGTGGTGACGATGGAGGCGACATTGAAGAACGCCCCGCGCAGCGCCTCGAAGAACGCCGTTCCCTGCGCGGCCTGGTAGGCGGTCAGCACCAGCGCCGCCGTGACGATGATCGCCGCCAGCAGGCCCACTTCTCCGAACCCGGACCCGGCGCCGCGCGCCCGTTTCGGCCGCAGCAGCCGCACATACAGCAGGAAGGGCAGCGCGCCGGTGAACATGAACGCCACGGCGATCCACTGCACCCCGGGCGAGAAGGCGCCCATCGAGGCGTCGCGGGTGGAGAAACCGGCGGTGGAGACGGTGGTGAAGGCGTGGGCGATCGCGTCGAACCCGCTCATGCCGGCGATGGCGTACAGGCTGGCGCAGGCCAGCGTCAGGCCGAGATAGATCGCGCCGATGATCGCCGCCAGCTCGCCGGGGCGCGCGATCAGCTTTTCATCCGACTTGTCGGTGAACTCCAGCCGCAGCAACTGCATGCCGCCGATGCGCAGGAAGGGCAGGATGGCGATGGACAGGCCGATAATGCCGAACCCGCCCACCCATTGCAGCGCGGCGCGCCACATCAGCAGGCTGGGCGGGGCGCCGTCGAGGCCGGAAATCACCGTCGAGCCGGTGGTGGTCAGACCCGACACCGCCTCGAAATAGGCGTCGGTGAAGGACAGCTGCAGCGCGCCGAGCATCAGCGGGATGCAGGCCAGCAGCGGCAGGCCGAACCAGGCCCCGACGGTCAGCGCCACGGCCTGGCGGAATTTCAGCTCCGGCTCCGCCCCCCAGCCGGCGGCGACGAACAGCCCGCCGACCAGCGCCCCGGCCATCGCGGCGGCGGCGAAGGCGGCGGACTGGCCGTCTCCGGCCGCGCGAGAGCCGAGCGCGTGCAGGGCCGCCATCGCCGCCAGCGTCAGCGCCAGCCAGCCGAGCGCGAACAGCACGACGCGAAAATCACGCATATGCGGCGGCCCCGTTCATAGCGCGCGGCAGGGTGACGGCGAAGCGCTCACAACGCAATCTCCGTTTCGCCGGTGATCTCCACCGGACCGTCCAGCGTCACATGCCCGTCCTCGCGCCACACCGCGCGCAGCTCGCCGCCGTCGGCGACGATCACCGCCTCGCGCCCGGTCAGGCCGCGCCGCGCGGCGCAGACCAGCGCCGCCGCCGCGCCGGTGCCGCAGGCTCTGGTCAGCCCCGTCCCGCGCTCCCACACCTTCAGACGGATGCGGTCCGGCGCCAGCACCTGCGCGAAACCGGCGTTGACGCGCTCCGGAAACAGCGGGTCATGCTCGACCACGGGGCCGATCTCGCGCACCGGCAGCGCCTCGACGTCATCGACGAAGAACACCGCGTGCGGATTGCCCATCGACGCCGCGCCGGGGGCGGACAGGCGCACGCCCGCCGCCTCGACCGCGTAGTCCAGCGCCACGGTGTCCATCGCCCGCGCCAGCGGTATGTCGCGCCATCCCGTGCGGGCCGGGCCGAGATCGACGCGGGCGCGCAGGGCGCCGGTGCGCTCCGCCGCCAGCGGGCCGGCGGCGGAATCGAGCGTCAGCGCCGCCGCCCCGCTTTCATCCATCAGCCACAGCGCCGCGGCGCGCGCGCCATTGCCGCAGGCGCCGCTCTCGCCGCCGTCGGCGTTGAACACGCGCATGAAGGCGGCATGGCCCTCGCCCGCCGCCTCCAGGACCAGCAATTGGTCAAAGCCGTACTGCTCCGCCAGCGCGCGCACCGCCGCCGCCGAAGGCCGCGGCGCCGGGCCGCCGCGGGCGTCGGCCAGCAGGAAGGCGTTGCCCGCCCCGTTGATCAGCATCGCGCGCATGTGAGAGGGCTAGCGGCCATTCTGTTTTGCGTAAAGCGCCGGGTTTGGGTTTTATAGCGCCTGACGAATCCTGACGAGGGAGCTGGACCGATGAACAAGACCCTTTGGACCGCGGCCGCATCCGCCGCCGCGCTGGCGCTGGCCGCCTGCGGCGAGCAGACGCCATACGCACCGCCCGCCGATGATGGAGCCGCCATGGACGCCGCCCCCGCCGCCGAACGCCGGATCGTGGAGATCGACCCCGACAACGATCCCCGCGTCTGGCTGGAGGAAGTGGAGGGCGAGGAGGCGCTGAACTGGGCCCGCGCCGAGAACCAGCGCGCCTATGAGCGCCTGCAGGGCGACGCCCGTTACGAGGAGTTCTTCGGCCAGGCGCTGGAGATCTATCAGAGCCAGGACCGCATCCCCTTCGGCAGCGTGCGCGGCGATTACGTCTATAATTTCTGGCAGGACGCGCAGAACACCCACGGCCTGTGGCGGCGCGCGACGCTGGAAAGCTATCTGTCCAACGACATCGAATGGGAGACGATCCTCGATCTCGACGCGCTGGCCGCCGAGGAGGGGATGAACTGGGTGTGGCGCGGGGCCTCCTGCGCGCCGCTGCCTTCCACCCGCTGCATCCTCACCCTGTCCAATGGCGGCCTGGACGCCGCGCACCGGCGCGAGTTCGACATCGAGGAGCGCGCCTTCGTCGAAGGCGGGTTCGTGATTCCCGAAACCAAGGGCGGGACCAGCTGGGCCGACGAGGACACGCTGATGATCGCCACGGCGCTGGACCCGGAGACCACCACCGATTCCGGCTATCCGTTCGCGGTGCAGCGCTGGGCGCGCGGAACGCCGCTGTCCGAGGCCGCGGAAGCGATCCGCGGCGAGCGCGCCAATGTCGGCGTCTGGACCGCCCGCCTGGAAGGCACGGACGGCGAGGCGCACGTGCTGGCCGTGCAGCGCGTCACCTTCTTCGAGGGAATCAACTGGGTGCTGCCGGAGGAGGGCGAACCCGTCGCCCTGCCGCTGCCGTTGCGCCACAGCCTGGACGGGCTGTATCGCGGCCAGCTGGTGTTCCGCATCAACCAGGACTGGTCGCCGGAAGGCGACACCGCCACCTATCCGCAAGGCTCGGTGCTGTCCTTCGACCTGAATGAATTCCTCGACACCGGCGAACTGCCCCGCGTGCATATCGTGTTCGCGCCCGGCGCGCGGCAGTCGGTGCGCTCGGTCGGCGTCTCGGCCTCTGCGGTGTTGATGGCGATCGACGAGAACGTCACCGGCGGCGCTTTCGCCTTCGACTTCAACGGCGACGGCTGGACGATGAGCGAGATCGCCACGCCGGACAATCTCGCCATCTCGATGTTCGGAGCCAGCCCGGAGCACAATGTCGCCTTCCTGAGCGTGCAGGGCTTCCTGACCCCGTCCTCGATGTATGTGATCGACGCGGCGGCGCGCTCGGCGCGGCTGGCGAAATCCTCTCCGGCCTGGTTCGACGCCGAGGGGCTGATCGTCGAGCAGCACGAGGTGCGCTCGCCGGACGGCACCTACATTCCCTATTTCCTGGTGCGGCGCGAGGACATCGAACTGAACGGCGACACGCCGGTGTTCCTGCACGCCTATGGCGGGTTCCAGATCACCTCCAGCCCCGGCTATTCGGGCGTGCGCGGCCGGCTGTGGCTGGAGCGCGGCGGCGCCTTCGCGCTGGCCAATATCCGCGGCGGCGGCGAGTTCGGCCCGGCCTGGCACCAGGCGGGGCTGAAGACCGAGCGCCAGCGCATCTATGACGACATGATCGCCGTGGCCGAGGACCTGATCCGCCGCGGCGTGACGCGGCCCGACCGGCTGGGCGTCAATGGCGGGTCGAACGGCGGCCTGCTGACCGGGGTGATGTACACCCAGCGCCCGGACCTGTGGGGCGCGGTGGTCAGCGCCGTGCCGCTGCTCGACATGCTGCGCTATCACCGGCTGCTGGCCGGGGCGAGCTGGATGGGCGAGTACGGCGACCCGGACGATCCGGTGGAGGGCGCCTTCCTGCGCTCGATCTCGCCCTATCACAATGTCGACGCCAACGCCGACTATCCGGAGATCTACATCTACACCTCGACCAAGGATGACCGCGTCCATCCCGGCCACGCCCGCAAGATGGCGCACCTGCTCAGCGAGCTGGGCCATCCGTATCTCTATTACGAGAACATCGAGGGCGGCCATTCGGCGGCGGCGAATCTGGAGGAGCTCGCCCGGCGCGACGCCATGCTCTACGTGTTCATGAGCCAGCGGCTGATGGACCGGCCCGCGGCCGGGGAAGCGGACGGGGCGGAGGAGTAGGGGGGCGCTTTTCCCCTGCACCCCTCTGCGGCCGATCCCCGGTTCAAAACGGCGTGCCGCATTGAGCAAGCTCAAACCACGTCATTCCGGGCGCGGCGCGGCTCGCCATTGACGCGCTCACCCTCCCCCGGCGCGGGGAGGGTCACGAGGGGCGGCGCAGCCGTTCCGAGTGGGGTGGGGGGCGAATGGCGCGAACGGAAACTTCCCCCCACCCCGGCCCTCCGGCCTGACGGCCGTAGGACCGACCCCCGGATCAAGTCCGGGGCAGGCTCTCCCCACGTTGGGGGAGGGTATGAAGCGTCGCCGTTCGTTGCTGACCTGAGCCGGCGAGCAGCGACAGGGCGCAGAAGCTGAACTTATCCAACACCCTGCACCGCTTCCCGGACGGGCCGCAGGCCCGATCCGGGATCCAGCAAACCATTGATCGCGCGGGGAAGCCGGGCCCCGGCTCGCGCGGCGCGCGGCCGGGGAGCGGCGGGCGGGGCGTGAACTTATCCGCACCGGCTGATCTGGCCGTATACTTCCCCCTGTTCCGGCTGCTTCGGAGGGCGCGGGCCCGCGTCGGCAAGCGGCGGCCGGAAGTGCGGAGCGCGTCCGTCCCGCCGGGGTGACGTCCGGCGGGCCCGGCGCGGCCGGCGGCGGGGGCGGACGACACTAACCGCCCGATCGTACCCATCCGCCGCCCTGGAAACGGGGGCGAGAGCGTCCGGGAAATCTCCGCGCGCGGGACGCCGATGGCGTCAGGCGTATCCATGACCGCGTAATCAGACGCCCACGGCGTCCCGCGCGTCCCTCCACCCGTCCATACCCCCGCGCCAAATGGCGGCGGGGCGATAGGCGCAGGGGGCCTAACCCCCCTCCTTGGCCCCGTAGCGGCAGAGATCGCGCACCGCGCAGGCGGGGCAATCTGGCCGCCGCGCCTTGCACACATAACGCCCGTGCAGAATCAGCCAGTGATGCGCGCCCTTTTTGAAACGCGCCGGGGTGATGCGCTCCAGCTTCTGCTCCACCTCCAGCGGGGTTTTTCCGGGCGCGAGGCCGGTGCGGTTGCCGACGCGGAAGATATGGGTGTCGACGGCGATGGTCGGTTCGCCGAACGCCTCGTTCAGCACCACGTTCGCGGTCTTGCGGCCGACGCCCGGCAGGGCTTCCAGCGCCGCGCGCTCCCGCGGCGCCTGCCCGCCATGGCGCTCGACCAGGATCCGCGACAGCGCGGCGACATTCTTCGCCTTGGTGCGGTAAAGCCCGATGGTTTTGATCAGCTCCGCGATGCGCGCCTCGCCCAGCGCCGCCATCTTCTCCGGCGTATCGGCGGCGGCGAACAGCGCCGGTGTGGCCTTGTTGACGCCGACATCGGTGGCCTGCGCCGACAGCACCACCGCGACCAGCAGGGTGAAGGGATTCGCATAGTCCAGCTCGGTGCGCGGATCGGGGCGGTCCTGCGCCAGCGCGGCGAAGAAGCGCTCGGCCTCCACCGCCGTAAACGGCTTCGGCGCAGCGGACTTGCGGGCTTTTGGCGGTCTTGCGGTCATGACCCGCAGTTAGCCGCCTGCGGCCGCCGGTGTCATCCCGTTTCCTGCGCGTTATCATGGCGGCGTGAGCGCCGAGTACGAAACCTGGCCCGCCGAGGACGCCGCGCCCGCTCCGCCGCTGGCGCCATTGTTCATGGACGCCGAACTGTTCCCCAACCGCTCGCTGCCCAACACCGGGTTCTTCGTGCTGATGGGCGTGCTGATCGCGCTGGCCTTCACCGCCGGGGCCGTGTTCGCCAGCATCGGGGCCTGGCCGGTGCCGTTCTTCTTCGGGCTGGAGATCGTGCTGGTCTGGCTGGCCTTCAAACTCAGCTACCGCCAGGGGCGGCGCCGGGAGCTGATCCGCATCGGCGCCGACCGCATCGCCGTGCATCGCCGCCACCCCAACGGCCGCGTGCGCCATTACGTGCTGCCAACCGCCTGGACGCGGGCCGAGATCGCCCGCCCCGGCGAGCATCAGGCGCAATTACGCCTCGCCGCCTATGGCCGGACGCTGGTGCTGGGCGCGTTCCTGAGCCCTGCTGAACGCGAACGATTGGGCGTTGCGGTGATCCGCGCTCTTGGCCGCGCCCGCGCCGCGCCGCAAGAAGCGGGTGGCGGGGCGTGAGCGCGCGCGCCATTCTGCCGCCATGACCGCGACAATCGTGAAATTCTCTCCCGAAGCCGGCTACCGCCTCGACGAGGCCAGCCGCGACTATCCGCGCATCGCCGCGGCGCTCGCCTTTCTGGGCGAGCGCTGGCGCGACCAGCCGGACCTGGAGGCCGCGGCCCGCGCCGCAGGCCTGTCCCCGCACCATTTCCAGCGTGTGTTCACCCGCTGGGTCGGCGTGTCGCCGAAGCGCTATTCCGGGGCGCTGGCCCATGACGCGGCGCGCGCCGCAATCGACGACGGCGCCAGCGTGCTGGACGCCGCCTTCGAGGCCGGCCTGTCCGGCCCCGGCCGGCTGCACGACCTGTTCATCGCCCATGAGGCGGCGACGCCGGGCGATGCCAGACGGCGCGGAGCGGGGCTGAGCTTCACCTGGGGCGCGGCGCCCAGCCCGTTCGGGACCGCGGTGCTGCTGATCGCGCCACGCGGTCTGTCGTCACTGGGCTTCGCCGACCCGGATGTCGAAACCGGGTTCGAGGACTTCCGCCGCCGCTGGCCGGCGGCGACGTTTACCCGCGACGACGGCGCCGCGCGCGACTGGGCGGCGCGGATTTTCGCCGGCGACGGCCCGGTGCCGCTGGCGCTCTACGGCACGCCCTGGCAGCGGCAGGTGTGGCGGGCGCTGCTCGCGATCCCGCCCGGGGCGACCACCAGCTATCGCGCCATCGCCGAACAGGTGTGCACGCCGAAGGCCAGCCGCGCCGTCGGCGCGGCTGTGGGGGCCAACCCGGTGTCGTGGCTGATACCCTGTCACCGCGTGCTGGCCAGCGACGGCCGCCTGACCGGCTATCACTGGGGCGTGGCGCGAAAGCGCGCCATGCTGGCATGGGAGGCCGCAAGGGCGTAAATAGCCCTGCCATGTATCTTGATCCGTTCTCAATCGCCGCCATCGCGGCGCTGACCGGCGCCGCCGGCCTGATCGTGCGCTGGGCGCTGGCCCGCGCCGCGCTGCGCGCCGAGGCCGCCGCGGAATATGAAGAACGCTTGCGCAGCCGCCCCGGCACCGTCGCCGGGGTGGAGCGCACGGCCTTTATCCGGCTTTACGCAGCCGCCTTCGAGCCGCGCTGGGCGCTCTACGCCGCCGCCGCGCTGGCGGGCGCCGTCGCCGTCACCCCGCTGGCGCTGTCGGGGCTGGTCATCGTCTGGGACGCGCTGTGGCGGCTGAACGGCGCGCCGCCCCTGTTCGCCGCCGGCTATTACCCGTGGATGTTCTACATGTTCTTCGCCGTCGTCGGTGTGTGGGCGCTGTGCGGCTGGCTGGCGGCGCGCATCCATCATTTGCGCGCGCCGGAACCGTTCCAGGCCGCGCTGGCCCGCGCCCGCGGCGAACCGTTCGACGCGGTGGAGATCCCCCGCCCGCGGCCGAAATGGGCGCGCCGCATCCGCCGCCCCGAAGCCGGACCCGCCGAGGAGGGCTGACGCGATGGAGTATCTGCACGCGATGGTGCGCGTCTCGGACCTTGACGCCTCGCTGCGCTTTTATTGCGACGGGCTAGGCCTGAAGGAAATCCGGCGCATCGACAACGAGGCCGGGCGCTTCACCCTTGTGTTCCTCGCCAGCCCGGACGACCTCGCCCGCGGCGGGTTTTCGGGCGAGGAGCGTCCCATGCCCGCCGGCCTGCCCTGCGTGGAGCTGACCTGGAACTGGGACGAGGCGGGCTATGACGGCGGGCGCAATTTCGGCCATCTCGCCTGGCGGGTGAAGGACATCTACGCCCTGTGCGCGCATCTGCAGGGCATGGGCTATGTCATCGCCCGGCCGCCGCGCGACGGGCGCATGGCTTTCGTGCGCTCACCGGACGCCATTTCGATCGAGCTGCTGCAGGCCGGCGACGCCCTGCCGCCCGCCGAACCCTGGGCGTCGATGGGCAATACCGGAAGCTGGTGACGGCAATCGGGGGGTCTGCAAGCAGACCCCCCGAAATGATTAGGCATACTGGATCAGAATCCAAGTCACGGCCTTGCCCGCGTAGGGCGGCATGACATTGCCTTTCGCGATCGGCGCCGTGGTGGTCGGATACCCATCGACCTTCCAGACACCGCTTTCCGGGCACTTCTGGCCCGTCCGCGCCCGCGTGCCGATAGGTGCGCGGCTCTTGAGGGCACCATAATTCATGGCCTCTTCTCCTTATTGCGACCGGATTGACGGGTGGGGCGTTACGGTGAAAGGTAGCGGTTGTCAGGCGCGCCTTTCACCGGCGTGACCGACACGATGCGGCGGTCGCATAACCGCTCCGCATCGGTCAAGGGGACGGTGCGCGCGAACGCACCGTCCCCTCCCCGCATAGAAAATCCAGCGACTCCGCCATTGAGGCAAGTAGATTCTTAGCACTTACGCGCAACGTTTGCTAACGCATTGTTTTTTTAATATAAATAGCTGATCTTTTTGTGGGGTGACTTTATACCCCCCACTCCTAACTAGTCCGAATCAAAGCGATCATTGGGTCACGAATCGACTGGGTGTTCTTGCTTTGATCACCCCGTCACGGACAGGGTCAGTTTCCTGATCCGCCCGGCGCGGATCAGGCGCGGTTCGTTCTCACCCTCCGCCTGCACCGCGACGACGGCGTGATCGCCGGTCAGGGTGACGGACGTCACCCGGCCCGTCACCGTGTGTTCGTAGGCGTCGAGATCGACATAGGTGAGACGCGCCGGCCCGCCCGCCGTCTTCGCCTTGCGCAAACCGTCCAGCACCGCCGCCGGCGGAACCGGTTCGTCGGGCGTCGTCAGAAGAGGCTCGGCGGCCAGCCGCCGCACCCGCTCCTCGCCCAGCGCCGCCTCGAAAGCCCGCATCGCCTCCCGCGCCACCAGCGCCTGTTCGGTGCTGTCAGCATGCGTCAGCAGACGCAGACCGCGCCACGCCGCCTCGGCCTGCGGCCAGGTCAGCGGCGCCGGCGGCGGCCCGTCGCCCGGGACCAGCACATAGCCCAGCCCCGCCTCGCCGGCGATCGGAAGACCCATGCCGGCCAGCCGCGCCATGTCACGGTAGACGGTGCGTTCGGAAACCTGGAAGTCGCGCGCCAGTTCGCGCGCCGTCAGCGCCTTGGGCGCGGCGTCCTTCAACGCCCGCACCAGACCGACCAGCCGTTGCGACCGGCTCATGACAGCTCCTGACAAAACCTGCCGGGACCGTGCTGCGGTTCGGAGCGCCGGTCAAGCGCCGCCAATCACGTCGGCCATGGTGTAGAGGCCCGCCGGGCGGCCGCGGATCCACAGCGCCGCCGCCAGCGCGCCCTGTGCGAACACCCGCCGGTCATGGGCGCGATGGATGATGGTGATTTCCTCCATCTCGGACAGGAAGCGCACGGCGTGCTCGCCGATGACGCCGCCGCCGCGCGTGGAGGAAAAGCCGATGCCGCCCGGCGGCCGCGGCCCGGTGACGCCGTCGCGGCCGCGGATCGCCACCGCGTCCAGCCGCCGCCCGCGCGCCGCCGCCGCGGCCTCGCCCAGCATCAGCGCCGTCCCCGAGGGCGCGTCGGCCTTGTAGCGGTGATGGGTTTCCTCGATCTCGACGTCCCAGCCGCTTTCCGGCAGCGCGGCGGCGGCCTGGCGCACCAGCGCCTCGGTCAGCGCGACGCCGATGGAGAAATTGCGCGCCGCCAGCACCGGCAGGCTGCGGGCCGCGTCGCGCAAGGCGGCGTCTTGCTCGGCGTTCAGCCCGGTGACGCCGGTGACCAGCGCCGGTCCGCCGCGATCCGCGAAGCGCCGGGCGGCGATCACCGTCAGTTCCGGCGCGCCGGCGTCGATCACCACGTCGGCGCCGGAGGCGGCGTCCTCCAGCCCCACCATCGCGAACACGCCGAGCCCGCGCAGGCCGGCCAGCTCGCCGAGGTCGATGCCCTCCAGCCCCGATCCGGCGCGGACGACGCCGCCGGTCAGTTCGCAGCGCTCGTCGTTCATGACGGCGTGAAGCACCGCCCGGCCCAGCCGGCCGCCGGCGCCCAGCACCGCGATGCGCAAAGGCTCAAGCATGCGAGACCGCCTTTCCGTCAGCCGTTAAACCGCACTCTAGGCCGATCCGCCGTCCGGGGGCGAGGCTTCGCGCCGCGTCATCGGCAGGATCACCCGCTGATAGAGCGCGCCGACCGCCATCAGCACCGCGCCCAGCCCCAGGAAGGACAGCGCCCGCCACAGGCCGGTCAGCCCGGCGAGGTCGATAATGAACACTTTCAGCGTCACGGCCAGCAGCAGCCCCAGCGCCGCATAGCGCAGGCTGGGCCGCTTGCGCAGCACCCCCAGCGCCAGCAGCAGCGCGGCGTAGCCGAGCCAGATCGCCGAATAGGTCCAGCCCTCGGCGTCGCCGACCGGGCGGTGGGTCATCTCCAGCCCGTGGAAGGCGAAGCGCGCCTCCAGCGTCAGCCACAGGAACAGTTTCGCCGCGCCCGCCAGGCCTGCCGCGACGCCCGCCGGCCGCCTTCCCTGGCGGCGCAGCACGATGGCGTAGGCCGCCGCCAGCAGCCCCGGCGCGGCGTAGGCGGCCAGCAGGCTGTTGAACCCGGCGGCGCCCTGCACGGGCAGTTCGCGCATCCCCCACCAGGGATTGCCCATGATCACCAGCAGCCAAAGACCCTGCGCCGACGCGGCGAAAACCAGCAACCGCTCCACCCAGCGCGGGGCGAAGGCCAGGTCCGGCCCCAGCCGGGCGCGGATCGCCAGCGCCGCCCCCAGCCAGGCCGCGGTCTGCAGGCCGATCTCGGTCAGCGAGCGGTAGGGCGCGGACAGGTCGCCGCCATTCACCGCGTGGCGGATCTGCATCGAGACCAGGAACACGCCGAGGATAAGCGCCCCGGCGATCAACCCCTGGACTACCCGTGAATCCTCTTTCAACCCCCCTATAATCATCTGCCGCCCTGCAAACCATAGCGCTATCGCCGACCCGCCATAGCCGTAGAGCAGCCAGTTCAGCACCGGCCAGGCCCCGACCTCGTAACCGAAGGCCTCGCCCAGCACGGTCAGCCGCAGCGTCGCCAGCGCGCCGAAGATCGCCGCGGCGATTTTCAGCGCCTCCACCGACCCTTTCGGCGCCCGCGCCCACAGCCAGGCCGACATCGCCGCCAGCAGCGCGAAACCGGCGCTCATCCACAACTGGTCGAAGGCGGCGCCCACCGCGATGGCGGCGGCGGCGCTGGCGGCCAGCGCATAGGCCGAGGCCGCGCCGGGCGCGGTTGCGAACCCCTTCGGGCCGGAGACCAGCCGCAGCGCGCCCAGCGCCAGGACCCCGGTCAGCGCCGCGGCGGCGGCGCCCCATTCCCAGCGCGTCTCCAGCCCGGTCAGACGCCAGTAGGCGGCGGCGAGGATCATCACCGGCGCCCCGGCGGCGGCGATCGCCATCGCCGCCTTCACCCGCAGCCGCCCCATCGCCAGCCAGCCGCCAAGCCCGAACAGGGCGGCGAAGCCGAAACAGGCGGTGAGGAATTCCGGCGTCGACGGTCCGGCGCTGGCGTGGCCCATGAACATCAGCGTCCGCGCCGCGTCGCCGACCAGCCGCGCCTGGTCCTCCGGCCAGTTCAGCAGCATCAGCGCCGCCATCACCGCGGCGGCGGCGGGCAGGGCGGCGAAGCCCTCGCGCCGCCAGGCCGCCAGCAGCGCGATCACAGCCAGCGCCGCGGTGGAGACCACGGTCTCCGTCGCGTGCCCGGCCTGCATCGCCAGCAGCACCGACAGCGCCATCGCCGCCGCGCCGCCGAACCAGGCCCCGACCAGGCCGGTGGGGAAGGGCCACCAGTCCTTCAACGGGCGTTCCACGGGCGGCGGGTCGCCGGCCTGGTCCCAGGCGAAGGCGATGGCGGCCAGCAGATAGGCGGGCAGGAACAGCGCCAGCGCCCAGGCCTGCGATGCGTTAAAGGCGAAGGCCAGCCAGACCAGCGGCCACAGCGCGCCGCCGCCGGCGGCGATCCAGCCGGTCCAGCGCCAGTTCATCAGCCGCGCCACGGCCAGCGCCCCGGCGCAGACCGCGAACACATAGGCGAACAGGCCGGCGGCGTTCGGCTCCGGCGAGCCGATCAGCGCCGGGGCGAGCAGCGCGCCGATAAAGCCGAAGGCGGCGATCACCGGCCCGTGCAGCAGCGCCAGCGCCACCGCGCCCGCCGCCACGGCGGCCAGCAGCACGAAGGCGGCGCCGGCGGGCACAAGCGCGTAGAGGCCGTAGGCGGCGTAGGCGGCGCCGTAAACGGTGATCACCCCGGCGGCGGCGAGGGCGGGCGCGGCGGCGGAGGGTTTTTTGTGTTGGGTTTTCTGCGGCCTGCGGCGCAGCCACTCCCCGGCGGCGATCATGGCGAGGCCGGCGGCGGCGGCGGCGATCACCCGCGCCGCGGGGCCGAGCAGGCCATAATCCAGCGCCGTCTTGACCAGGAAGGCGCCGCCCAGCGCCAGCGCCACGGCGGCCAGCCAGATCAGCCAGTTGCCGGCCAGCGACGCCTCCAGCGCCGCGAAGGCGCCGCGGCGCTCCCCGGCCTGCGGCGGTGGCGGCGGCGCGGCGGCGGCGGTCGCCGCGGCGGGCGCGGCTGCGGTGAGCGGCACCGGTTCCGGCGCCGGCGCGGGTTCAGGCGCAGGTTCAGGCGCGGGCGGCGCCGGCTTCGGTGCATGCCTGAGGCCGTCTTCCAGCGCATTCATCCGCCGTTCGATGGCGTACAGCCGGTTGAAGACGCCGTTGAGGCGGAAGATCACGATCCAGCCGAACAGGGCGCCCAGCGCCACGAAGGCGAAAACCAGCAGGCCGATAACCGCCAGACTCTCCATGCCCGCCCCCGATCTTCGCCTCTGGCGCGAACTCTAGGCGCGCGAACGCAAGGCGCAAGCGGTTTGAGGGGGCTCCGGGGCGCGCGCGTTGAATCGGCTCACGCGCCCATGCTTCTGCGGTAAATTGCGAGTAGACTGCCGCCCGGCCAGATCAGAGGGGGCGTTCGCCCGGCGCCGACAATGCCGGATATTTCGGCTACACTGGGTGTATGTGGCTCGCCAAGCTGATCCTCGGATGGAATATGGAAGGGCTTCGCATATGATAAGGGTCAAAGAGCGCGTTGCTTTTTTATTTGGAAATCGCGTTTTTGATTACCCTATTGCGGCGTTTATATTTTCAGAAACTTTAATACTGCTATCTTTATTGATTTTCTTTGTTCATGTCGTATTTTTTAGCACAGGTGATTATTTGGTCATTTATAACTCCACCCTTGATTTGAGTATTGTCAGACCAATTTCGCTAGGGTCAGCCCTTCTCTGCATGCTTGTCAGCACAATGGTTCGGAATAAATTTGGCAAAGAAGTCGAGAAAAATAAAGAGAAGGTTATTTTATCACCGGGTTTCGGTTTTATGCCAATTATTTTATTTATATCCTTTGTGTACATTTCATTTATGTGATAAGTGGTTGAGGAATTGGCGCTGACCCGCGGCAATGGCGTGGTGACCTCATACGCAGGCCAAGTTCGCCGCCTTGTTATTAAGTGTCGGCCATAAAGCGCTCCACCATGGATTTTCTTGCCGATGAAGGCGTGTAATAACCTCGCTCCCAGTCGCGGTAGCTCCACTGGTTTGTTCCAATCATGGCGGCGGCCTCGGCCTGCGTCAGGCCCAGAGCCTTGCGTTTGCGGTAAAAGGCGCAGGGCGAGGCCGGGCAGGCCTGCTTCCTTGGGATAAAGCTTTCGCACCTTAAGGCGCACGGCCCGGGGCTGGACGCGCCGCTGGTGCGCTGGCAGGGCTCGACGCTGACCACGCGGCGCTGGCTGATCGCCGCCCCCGGATCGCGCGGCGCGCGTCCGGGGCAGGCTCATGCGCGGCTCGGTGATCGGGGAGAGCAATGATTCCGGCTCGCTGGTGCAGACCAACACCTATGACGAATACGGAAACCCCGGCTCAGGAAACGCCGGGCGCTTCGGCTACAGTCTGTCTTGCTTTCGCCCGTCCTCGCCCCGGACATGATCCGGGGCTGCGGGCGCGGCGGGGCAGATGTGGATCGAGGGCGCCGGGGTCTATCACTACCGCAACCGCGCCTATCATCCCGGCCTCGGCGTTCGCCGGGGATTCGATCCCCCGGATCGAATCCTGATCCGGCTCACTCCTGCAGACCGACTCCATCGGCCAGGCCGGAGGGCTGAACCTCTACGCCTATGTCGGCAACGACCCCATAAACTTCACCGATCCGTGGGGGTTGAGTAGGGCAAGCAGGGGAAGATGCGACCCAACGACTGGGCGCAACACTGTGACAGGAGTTAGGTGTTCGATTGTCTATGGCGCTCGAAACGTGGTAATTTATTCGAACGTCTTCTCTGGAGGAGGTGGGGGCAAAGGCGGAGGCAACCAATCTGGAGACTGGAGAGATGAAGCGCCTTCTTGCGAGCACGATCAAATAAGACTTTCACGCTACCTTGATCCACTCGCAGTTCCAAACGCTATTGATAGCGCAATCTCCCAGACCACGCTTTTAGATTTGGTTCAAGGAAAAGCAGGTAACAATGTGAGCGGGCATGAGCGATATACATATACACAAGTTGGCTGGGTAGATCACCGACATGTGGTAAGCTCCGCTCACAACCCGTTATCGAATGTGCCTCTTTCAGGGTACTTTCTTGGTTTGGGCCTTGAAACAAAGCAGCTATTCTCATCAAATCCAAATCATCGAGAATCTGCGTTTCAACCTGAAGGCCTCCGGTCAAACCTGATCGGTTCAATGGCCTATGCTCGACATGCAACTGAAGAAATATCAATTGGACAAGCAACATTTAATATTATTGATGAAATTGGGGCCATCGGCAGAGCAGAAGTGGTTGATACTTTGAGAAGGGCGCCAACATGCGTTACGGGCAATCGATGATTATATTGATTATAAGTACCAGTGCGATTTTTATCCCAACTGGTTGCGTCGAACGGTGCGAGAGTGTCAACATCGACATTTCATTAGATATGTTATCTGTGGATGCTGAAAATAATGAATACGTTTTTATGGTAAGTATTGTGCCTTCTAATAACTATACAATACGATACAACCGCACCATAATGGAACGCTTTAGCATCTTTTCGTGGAATAACGACTTTACCTACACACCTAGCATTGTAGATGAGAATATTCGAAATGCAAATCAAGAGATTCATATAGAGGTGGGATCAGCATATGTCTTTAATTTTACAATGAAATTATCAGAAGACAGGCGATTGTTGATCATTGATGGCTTCGCACAAGCTGAGTTAAGCGGGGATGAGGTTGTCGAATTTGCTGTTATTTATAGCAATGACGACTCTTCACTATGCAGCGATAAATCGTACATTTCAAATCATATTTCTTTTCAATTGAGCGACGTTGGTGGGTTGTAAAAGAAACATGCGCTTTATGGACTACCCGTGTCGCGGAAGGGGCAGGACGAACGAATATTGTTGGCTTTCGGGCAGGTAATATCGCCCTTTGGCACGGTGAGCTATCAGTATGACGCCGCCGGGCGGCGGACGCGGATGACCTGGCCGGGCGGACTGTGGGTCAGCTACGAATACTTGGTCACCGGCGAGATCACTCATATCCGCGAATACGGCGCCAGCTCCGGCGCGGGCGTGCTGGCGGCCTATTCCTACGACAACCATGGGCGGATGACGCAACTGGAGCGCGGCAATGGCGTCGTCACCTCATACGCCTACGACGCCGCCCTCCCCCTAATCCGCCTCCTCGAAGCCGGATTCGACGAGGGCGGCGAGGGCGCGGGCGGAAGGGGTGTGGTCAGCAGCGGTTCGCCGCGTTGAACAGGCTCACGAAATCTGGAAGCTGGCGGCGTGCTGTCGTTTGCATTGCCCGGAGGGGGCGTTCGGGGCGGTCTGGGGGTCAGCAGAACCTGCACCCGTGGTGTTGAAACGGGGCGGCATAAAGTTGGCGGAGGCCGGTGTGAGTAAGTGGTTTTACATTAAAATAGCTATTTTCTTTGGCTACACTTTTGCCTCGGGGGCAATAGCGCTTTTCATGATAATTGGCAGATCAAGAGATGATCCTATGATAGATATTGTAACACTTTCTTGGCTCGCTATTACGTCTATAGTTGTTATATGGCTAATAAAGCCCGTGCGGTAGCGGAATAGTCTTTCATCCCGCCGCCGCTCGGGCGAGTGGATCGTCAACAGCTATGACCATCCCGGCCAGCGGACTGGGCAAGCAATCAATCCGACTCCTCGAAGCCGGCTTCGACGAGGGCGGCGAGGGCCTGGGCCGCGGCTTCGGCGTCCGGGCCGCCGGCGGTGATGGCGATGGGCGTGCCCGGCCCGGCGGCCAGCATCAGCAATTCCATGATCGAGTCGGCGTCGACGGTCTCCTGGTCGCGGGTCACCTGCACGCTGGCCTGAAACTGGCGCGACAGCGCCACGAACTTCGCCGCCGCCCGGGCGTGCAGCCCGCGTGAATTGCAGATCGTCACGGTTTTCGTCACCGGCGCGTTCACTTCGCGGCGCCGTCCAGAATCGTCGAGGCGACGGCGATATAGCGCCGGCCGGCCTGCGCCGCGGCCTCGGCGAGGTCGTCGAGGTTCAGGCGGCCGCGCGCCTCGGCCAGCTTGATCAGCATCGGCAGGTTGATCCCGGCCACCACCTCGCGGCGGCCCTTCTCCACCAGGCTCATGGCGAGATTGGAGGGCGTGCCGCCGAACATGTCGGTCAGGATCAGAACCCCGCCGCCGCTGTCGGCGGCGGCGGCGGCGGCGCGGATGTCGGCGCGCCGCGTCTCCAGGTCGTCGTCCGGGGCGACATTGACGGCGGCGACGGCGTCGAGCGGGCCGACGACATGCTCCGCCGCCGCGATCAATTCCTCCGCCAGACGCCCGTGCGTGACGATGACGACGCCGATCATGGACAACCACTCCCCTGTGCGCATCTAAGCCGTCCCGCGCGCGCAGGGAAAGGGGTTTTCGCAATTGCGAAGGCTTTTCGCCGCCGCGTCAGGCGCAGGGCAGTTCGACGGTGAAGCGCGCGCCCGCCACCTCGCCGTCCGGGCCGCGGCGGGCGCCGGCATGGATGTGGCCGCCATGGGCGGCGACGATCTGGCGCGCGATGGCGAGGCCGAGGCCAGAATGGGCGCCGAATTCCGCCCCCTTCGGCCGCTGGGTGTAAAAGCGCTCGAACACCGTCTCCAGGTTCTCCTCGGGGATGCCGGGGCCGTTGTCCTCCACCGTCACCGCCAGCCAGCGCCGGCCCCCGGCGGTGACGCGCCGCGTCTCGATCCGCACCGTGCCGCCCGGCGGCGAGAAGGTGATGGCGTTGTCGACCAGGTTGCGGAACACCTGGCCCAGCGGGCCGGGGCGGCCGGGGATGCGCGTTTCCGGCGCCTGGGATTCGAACACCACCCGCGGGCCGCCTTCCTCCGCCGTGGCGATATAGCTTTCGGCCAGGTCGCGCAGCAGCGCGTCCAGGTCCAGCTCGTCCGCGTCCTCGCGCGCCAGCTCCGCATCCAGGCGCGAGGCGCGGGAAATGTCGGTGATCAGCCGGTCCAGCCGCCGCACGTCGCCGCGGATCACCGCCAGCAGCTTGTCGCGCTGGCCGTCCTTCGCATGCGGCAGCATGTCGGCGGCCGAGCGGATGGAGGTGAGCGGGTTCTTCAGCTCGTGCGCCACGTCGGCGGCGAAACGCTCGATGGCGTCGATTCGGTCGTAGAGCGCGTCGGTCATCGCCGACAGCGCCGCGCCGAGATCGCCGATCTCGTCGCGCCGGTGCGACAGGTCCGGCATTTTCACCCGCCGCCCTCCGGACAGGCGCGCCTCGTGCGCGGCCAGCGCCAGCCGCCGCACCGGGCGGGCGATGAACAGCGTCAGCAGCAGCGACGCGAACACGATCACGATCACCGCGATGACGATGAACGGGACCAGCGCCTGCCGCTCGGCCGCGATCAGGGCGTCGAGGTCGAAGCTCTCCAGCGTCACCACGCCGACCACGGCGCGCACCGGCTGGATCGGCACGCTGACCGACACCACCCGCGAGCCGCCCTCGGTCCGCCGCACGCCGGCGGCGAGGTCGCCCTGCACCGCGGCGGAGATCTCGTCCGCCACGTCGCGCTGCAGCGCCGCGCGCTCCTCGGGCGAGCGCAGCAGGTCGGCGAGCCCGTCCAGCAGCCGCGAGAAGGCGTCCCGCCCCGGCGCGGCGGGGGCGCGCGCCGGCCCCTCGCCCGGCGGCGGCAGCTCCAGGATGTCGAAACGGTCGGCCAGGGCGTGGCTGTCGGCTACAGTCAGCCCGCCCTTGTCGAAGATCCGCACCCGCGTGTCCTGCGGCACATAGAGCTGGCGCAGCAGGGCGCGGGCGTCGTCATGGCGCAGGATCGGCGCCGGGTCGCCCTCCGTGGCGCCCTCGGCCAGGATGTTGGCGATCAGCTCCCCTTCCGCCCGCAAGGCGTCGATCTTGGCGTCGACCAGGCCGCGCCGCGTCTCGCCCATCGCCAGCATGCCGGCGATCAGGATCGCCAGCGCCAGCCCGTTGGCGGCGAGGATCGACACGGCGAGGCGCGGAACCGCCAGCCGCCGCCAGAACGCCACAAGACGGAACCTAGCTTTCCTTATAGCGGTACCCCACCCCGTAAAGCGTCTCGATGGAATCGAAGCTTCCGTCGATCTCGCGGAATTTTTTCCGGATGCGCTTTATGTGGCTGTCGATGGTGCGGTCGTCGACATAGACCTGGTCGTCATAGGCCGCGTCCATCAGGTTGTCGCGGCTCTTGACGTATCCGGGGCGCTGCGCCAGCGCCTGCAGGATCAGGAATTCCGTCACCGTCAGCCGCACCGGCTCGCCGTCCCAGGAACAGGCGTGGCGGTTGGGGTCCAGCACCAGGCGGCCGCGGACGATCGGCTTGCGGTCGGGGGCCTCGCCGGGAACGGGGGCGGCGTCGTCGGGCCGCGCGCGGCGCAGAACCGCCTTGATACGCTCGCCCAGCAGGCGCTGGGAGAAGGGCTTGGTGATGTAATCGTCGGCGCCGACATTCAGGCCCAGCGCCTCGTCGAACTCGTCGTCCTTGGAAGTCAGGAAGATCACCGGCAGGTTCGAGGTCTGGCGCAGGCGGCGCAGCAGCTCCAGCCCGTCCATGCGCGGCATCTTGATGTCGAAAATGCCGAGGTCGGGCGGATTGTCGCTCAGCGCCGTCAGCGCCGAGGCGCCGTCGGTGTAGGCGCGCACGTTATAGCCTTCGCCTTCGAGGAACATCGACACCGAGGCGATGATGTTTTCGTCGTCGTCGACAAGGGCGATGGTGGTCATGTCGTTCAGCACCGGGAGGTTGGACTCCGTGGCGACTGTAAAGGCCAGCGCCGCGCTGGCAAGCCCGCCCGGTTCACCGGAATTTAAGCCTGCTGCGGCATGGTTCATTAAGGCTGCGGGATATGTCATGGGCGCGCAGAACGTTCATTTCGAGGTTTTCGTCAAACGGCACGTCAAGGACGCCTGGGCCATGGCCGAGGCGCGGGACAGCCGCGACGAGGCCCTGAAACTGGCCGCCGCGCTGCTGGCCGGGCTTCCCAAGGGCTCGGTGCGCGTGACCAAGGAAGCCTTCGACGCCGAGCTGCGCGTGTTCCGCTCGGTCTGCATCCACGAGGCCGGCGCCGAGCGCTTCATCGACGAGGAGAAGACCGGCGACGGCTCGCTGCCCTGCCTGACGCCGGAAGATCTCGGCAATCCCGCCGCGCGCGAGACCATCCAGCGCGTGCTGGCAGAATGGCTGGAGCGCAAGCAGGCGATTCCGCTGGAATTGCTGCACCGCCCCGACCTCGCCGAGGACCTGGAAGGCTCCGGCGCCGAGCTGCAGCACGCGGTGCAGAAAGTGGCCGTGGCCAGCACCCAGAAGGGCGATTCCACCGTCCACGCCTATGTCCGCCAGCTGAGCGAGCTGGTGCAGAAGGCGCTCGATCGCGCCTATGAAGACGGCAAGAAAGGCCGGATTCCGCCGTTCCCGAAAACCGCGCAATTCTCCGCCGTCGCCGGGCCGATCCTGTCGGCGAAGGGGCGGCGCGAGAAACTGCGCGCCGCGATGGCGGCGCGGCTGGGCGAGGAACACGGCTACGCCGGCAAGCTGGCCGCCCTGCTGGGCTTCACCGACGACCTGCCGGCCGAGGCGGAGGCGCGCGCCTTCGCGCTGGAGGAGATCGACGCCTTCATCGCCGAAATCCTGGCCTTCGAGGCCGGCGTACGCGCGCTGGCCGGACCCTGCGCCGACCCCGGCGAGGAGGCCGAGCGCCTGACCAACGTGTTCGACGGTTCGGCGCAGGCCGCTTGCCTCGCCGCGGCGCCGCTGGCGAGAAAAATGGCGGCGCTGGTCGCGGACGGACGGGCGCCGCACGCCCGCACCGCCATCGCCCACCGGCTGATGGAGGAACTGCGCAAGCCCCGCCGCCTGCGCCCCTCCAGCGTGCAGGGCGAAGTGAAGCTGTGCCGCGCGCTGGCGCAGAAGCTGGTGATGGCGGGCGGGGCGGATCTGGCGCCCGAAACGCTGCAGGCGGTGTTCGCCCAGCGTTCGGCGCGGCTGCTGCATCCCGAGGCGGTGACCGAATTTCTTGACGGCGCCGCGACCCCGGACGAGGAGCTGCACCGCCTGCTGGCGCTGGAGGAAAACCTGGTCGGCGCCCAGAACAAGAAAAAGCTCGCCGCTTATGTCCGCGCCGCGGCGACGGCGCACAAGACCGAAAGCTGGTTCGTGCGCGGACCCGGCAAGGCGCTGGAGCGGCTGGCGCGTCTGGGCGCGCTGCAGAAACGCGCCTCCAGAGGACATTTCCCGCCGGAGGATGCAGCCGACCTGATGCGCGCCTTCGACGCGCTGGGGGTGAAGCTGCTGTCCGCCTCCCGGATTCTCGAGGCGCTGGCCAATGGTCCGCAGCCGGCGCTGGACCGCGCGGCGGCGCTGCTGCGGCTGGCGGCTGGCGGCGCCCTGCCGCATGGCGAATGCGCGGACGACGCCCGCCGCCGCGCGCTGGCGCTGGTCCGGGGCGAGACCGGCCAGGCCGAGGCGCGCGCGCCCGAAGCCCGGGCGCGTCTGGAGGAAATCCAGGCCCTGATGGCCGGGCTGACGCCCGCCGCGGCGACCCCGGCGACGGAGCCGGAGCCGCCGGCGGAAATCGAACCCGGCGCTGCGGCCTGACATCTCCATTCGCGCGCGGGGCGAAGGCGTTTTCAGCCGGGGCGGTTAAAGGTTAACGTGCGGAACTATGTTCCGCGCCCTCGCCTGCTTCCTTCTTGTGTCTTGCCTTGCGCCCGCCGCCGCGGCGCAGGACCGGTCCGGCCTCGCCGGCGGACCGGGCGAATGGCGCGACCCCTATTACGACAACCCGGCCGGGGGGCGCGATGCGGGCGACCGGCCCGAACAGGGCTGGCTGGACAAGCCCGGCTGGCGCGGCGGGCCGGAATACCGCTACGAGGAGCGCGGCGGATACGCCGAAGGCGAAAGCTGGCGCCGGCGCGAAAGCGGCGGCGGGGCCCGCTGGGGCGCGGGACGGGACTCGTCCTGGTCCCATGACAGCGGCTGGACCGGCGGCGGCTACGAGACCCGGCGCGAATACGGTTATGAATACGACAGCCGCCCCGGCCCGGCGCGGGAATGGCATGGCCAGGACTTCCGCGGCTGGCGCGGCGATGGCGGCGTCCATGACGATGACCGGACCCGGCGCGACTGTGACTGCCGCTGCGATTGCCGCGGGCGCGAGCGGGAACGCGAGACCGTGATCTTCCGCCATGGCGGCGCCTATCATTATGGCGGTGTGGGCGGCGCGGGCCATGTTCCCCCGCCCTTCATGTCCGGAAACCTGCACCCCGGCGCCTTTGCGCCGCTTGGCCCCCATGGCCGCTACGGCGTGCATGGCGGCCCGGCCCTGCACCTGCCCAGCGCCGGCGCGGCGGCGCAGCGCTATCGCTGACCCGGCGCGCCTGCGCCCTTAAGCAGCCCCCGGCGAAAGGTCACCATTGCCAATCCTTAACTGTCGGCGCCCTGATGCGCCGGTTAGGATTTTCACCCATTCCGGGGGACAGGCATGACGCAGGAACTGGTTAATACCGGCGTGCAGGTGGCGGTTGCGCTGGCCGTCGCCCTGGTGTTCTGGCTGATCTTCGGCCGCAAGAAGGCGAACTTCTTCCGCTATACGGGTTTCATCGCCCCTTCGGGCGGCGCGATGCTGAAGGCGCTGGTCGCGGCGCTGATCTTCAGCGCCCTGACCATCGGCCTGTTCATTCTGCCGGCCCTGCAGGGCGTGGCGGCGGGGCCGGACACCGTCGCCGGGCGCGTGCGTGAAATGGGGCTTGGCGGCGAGACGCTGGCCATCATCCTGATCATCGCCTTCATCAAGACCTCGGGGTCTGAGGAGATCCTGTTCCGCGGCGTGATCGCCAAGCGGCTGATCGGTTGGCTGGGCTTCATCCCCGGCAACACGATCCACGCCCTGATCTTCGGGGCGGTCCATCTGGTGATTTTCGCCGCGCCCGGCGGCCCGGCCTTCGACCCCCTGCTGGCCGCGGCGGTGGTCGGCGTCGGTTTTACCGGCGGCTGGGTGATGGCCTGGCTGAACGAGCGCGCCGGCGGCGGGTCGATCGCGCCCGGCTGGCTGATGCACGGCCTCAGCAACGCCATCGCCTATCCGGCGCTGGCCTTTCTCTAGACGCTGCGCCGCGCAGCGCCCATGCTGCGCGGCATGAACCGCCTCGCCCTCGCCCTTTGCGCGCTCGCCCTGCTGGCCGCCTGCGGCGCGCCGCCGGACGATGACGGCCGCGTCCTGCACCGCGGCAATCTTGTGGAGCCGTCCACCCTCGACCCCCACCGGGCGCGAATCGCCAATGAACAGGCCGTCGTCTATGACCTGTTCACCGGCCTGCTGACGCCGGGGCCGGACGGGCGCCCGGTTCCCGGCCTCGCCGAACGCTGGGAGGTCAGCGAAGACGGCCTTGTCTGGACCTTTCACCTGCGCGAGGCGGTCTGGTCGGACGGCATTGCGATCACGGCGCAGGATGCGCTGGCCGGCCTGCGCCGCAGTCTTGATCCCGAAACCCTGAACCCGTTTCCAACCCTGCTGTTCCCGATCCTGAACGCCGAGGCGGTCAGCGAGGGCCGCGCCGCGCCGGACGCGCTGGGCGCCGCGGCGCCGGATGCGCGCACGCTGGTGCTGACCCTTTCCCATCCCGCCCCGTGGCTGGAAGACGTGATGATGGACAGCGCCGCCATGCCGGTTCCCCGCCACGCCATCGCCACCCATGGCGCGGCCTGGCTGCGGCCGGAGAACCTGGTGGTCAGCGGCCCATACCGCCTCGCCGCCTGGCGCTCGCACGAACATATCCGCCTGGTGCGGAACGAGGCCTTTTACGATGCGGACGCGGTGTGTCTGGACACGGTCTATTACTACCCCACCGCCGACACGGCGGCGGCGGAGCGGCGGGTGCGCAATGGCGAGCTGCACCTGAACGCCGAATACCTCGCCGCCAACGAGGCCTTTCTGCGCCGCGAAGCGCCGGAACTGATGCGCACCGCGCCGGGCTATGTGCTGCGCATGCTGACGCTGAACACCGGACGGCCGCCCTTCAATGACGCGCGCGCGCGCCGGGCGCTGGCCATGGCCGTGGATCAGGATTTCATCGCCGCCGAGCTGCTGCGCGGGGCGGACGCGCCGGCGCACCAGTTCACGCCGTCGCATGTCGATGGCCGCGGCGGCGAGGCGCGCCTGCGCTGGGCGGATGACCCCATGGAGGACAGGCGCACGGCGGCCCGCGCGCTGCTGGAAGAGGCGGGCCATGGCGCGGACAATCCCTTGCGGATCACGCTGGCCTATCAGCCCGCCGCCGCCTGGCCGCGCATCGCCCCGGTGATCCAGGCCGACTGGGCCGCCATCGCCCCCTGGGTGTCGGTGAAGCTGGAGACCGCCGACACGCCGATCCATTACGCGCGCATGCAGGCAGGCGATTTCGACGCCGCCACCGACGGCTGGATTCCCTATTTCATCGACCCCTACGGCTATCTGATGGTCTCTGAATCCGCCGCCGGGGAATATAATTATTCGCGCTGGTTCAATGAGGAATACGACGCCCTGCTGGCGCGCAGCCACGGCGAGATGGACGCGCAGGCCCGCGCCGCCCTGCTGGCCGCGGCCGAACAGATGCTGCTCGACAGCGCCCATTACATCCCGGTGTTCTTCGAGAACCGCCGCGCACTGGTCAGCCCGCGCGTGCAGGGCTGGATCGCCCATGGCCGCGTCGCCAACCCCAGCCGCTGGCTGTGCCTGTCCGATGACTGAGCGTCAGGCCGGGCGGGCCTCGCCCAGATAGTCATAGCCGGCGAATTTCGGCGTTTTCGGCATATAGCCGGCCTCCAGCCAGGTGATGGCGAAGCCGCCGCCCTCGATCAGCCTGTCCATCGGCCGGGCGAGATGACAGCCGCCGGCGATGCGCTTCCAGACCGGCTCCAGCCGTTTTTGCCATTTCGCCACGCCCTCGTCGGGCGCAAGGCCATGTTCGCAGAACAGCAGGCGTCCCTCCGGCTTCAGCACGCGGCGGATCTCGGCCAGCGCCGGGCCGGGGTCGGGAATGCTGCACAGGGTGAAGGTCAGCACCGCGGTGTCGACGCTGTCATCGGCCAGCGGCAGGGCCTCTGCGCCCGCGTCCACCAGCTCGACCGCAACCGGGGCCGCCTGAATCGCTTTCGCCGCCTTGCGGCGCATGCCGGCCGACGGCTCGGCGCCGATCACGCGCGTCACCTTCGCCGGGTCATAGAATTGCAGGTTCGGTCCGGCGCCGGTCCCAACGTCCAGCACCACGCCCGACGCGCCGGGAACCAGTTTCGCGCGCTGTTTCATCACCGGACCGGCGCAACAGGCGCAGCCGATCAGGTGCGGCAGGATGTGGCGTTCGTAGAAGGAGGCGGACACCGGCGCCGGATCAGCGGCGCCGGCGGCGGGGGGCGTCCGCCGCGCCCGGCGTCTCGCCGGCGACGGCCTTGGCGATCCCGGCGGCGTCCTCGGCCCCGCGGCGGACATGGGAGAGGTCTCCCGCCTCGCCCCAGGCCGGGCGCAGGGAATCGGAGGCCAGGATCACCGGCCCGTAATCGCCCATCTCCTTCAGGGCGGCGCGGTTGATCAGCCTTTGCGCCGCCGCGTCGCGGTCCAGCAGCGCCTGGTCCATGCCGGCCAGCCGGGCCTGCATTTCGCGCTGCACCTCTGCCGAGCGGGTCTTGGCGTCGCCGGCCGGCGCCGCGGCGGGCGGAACCGGGGATGTCTTCCTGCTGCGTTTTCCGAACATGCGCGCCTCCTCGCCGCTGCGGGTGGTCAATCGTCATTATAGGGCGCCCCGGCGCCCGGCGGGAGCCCCGCTCCGGACGGCGACTTGCGCTTGATCCAGCGAAAGCCCTCGCGCTTGGTGATCGCGGCCACGTCCACCGGGCCGCCGACGCCTTCCGGCCCCAGCGACATGCGCATCTTCACGCTGGTCAGATGAACCAGCGACTCGGCCAGCCAGCCCATCTCCTCCGGCGGCATGCCCTGCAGGGTGGCGGCGAAGGGGCCGAGATGCATGTCGTGAATGTATTCGCGCAGATACTCCAGGAACACGCGGATGAACTGGTCGGAGATCTCGCGGTTCTCCTCGGCCAGCGCGGCGCGTTTCTCGCCGTCCTGCACCAGCGCCTCGATCACCCGTTCGCCGTTGACGCGGATCAGATCCCGGAACACCGCCAGCGAATAATCGAGAAACGCCGGATCGACGCCATGGACCAGCGAGATCATCACATTGCGTACCGCGAAGGGCAGCACGTCGGCGGGATGGTCGGCGGAGATGCGGCTCTGGGTGCGCACCGACAGCGTCATCCGCCCGGCGACCATGCCGTCGGTCTCCTGATTGATCAGAGCGGGGAAGGTCTCCTTCGCCCCGAAACCGGCGATGACGACGCCGGAGCGCGCCACGGTCTCGATATCGGCGATGGCCAGCCGGTGCAGCAGCCGGCCCAGCTGTTCGCGCATCGGCGCGTCCAGCTTGCCGCCCAGCGTCTCGCGCAGCAGCGCCTCCATCCGCGCCGTGACGGCGGCGTAGCGGCGCTCGAACTCGGCCTCGCTCAGGTCGGCCAGCGCCGGGTGAACGCGGCGCGTCTCCACCTCGGCGATCAGCGGCTCCAGCGTGCCGTTGATCAGCGCGCTGGCCTCGATGGCGCGGCGGAAATGCGCCGCCTTGGTGTAGACGGCCAGCTCCATGTCCTTCTGGGAATAGTCATGGAAACCGGCGGTGAAATCGAAGAAATCCGCCCCCCAGGCGGCGATGCTGTCATGGCCGCGGGCGCCGCGCGCCTCGCGGTATTCCTTGATGATCACCTCCCACGGCACGCGCATGAATTCGGCGTTGCCATAGATCATCACGCCAACGGCATGAGTGTTGGACAGCGCGAACAGCTTGTCGACACCGTCATAGCTTTTCACGCCGAAGCCGGATCCGGCGGTCGCCTTGGAATCGGCGGCCAGGGCCACGGCCTGTTTGTTCAGAAGCGCGACTTCCGCGGTCATCGTCCCCGTCCGTCCTCCCGCGTTAACCAATAACGGCTTGCGCGCCGGGACGGGAGTCCGCTCGCGCATACGGGGAAGCGCAGCGCCGCATGGACAGGGCGCGCGATTTTTGGTCTATCGGCGCCAGGGAAAGCTCTAGGGGCGAGGCCCATGCTGCGCGACGAGATCATCACCGTTTTCGGCGGGTCCGGCTTTATCGGCCGCTATCTGGTGCGAGCGCTGTGCAAGGCCGGCTGGCGGGTGCGCGTCGCCACGCGGCGGCCGCATCTGGCCATCGACCTGAAGGTCGCGGGCGTGGTCGGACAGGTGCAGCTTGTGCAGGCCAATCTGCGCAACCCGGCTTCCGTCGCCCGCGCCGTCGAAGGCGCCCATGGCGTGATCAACCTGGTCGGCGTGCTTTACGAGAGCGGCCGCCAGAGCTTCACCCGCCTGCACGCGCAGGGCGCGGAGACGGTGGCCAGGGCGGCGAAGGCCGCGGGCGCAAAACGGCTGATCCATGTCTCGGCCATCGGCGCCGACGCGGACAGCCCGTCGCGCTACGCCCGCACCAAGGCGGCGGGCGAGGCGGCGGCGAAAAAGGCGTTTCCGGGCGCGACCATCCTTCGCCCCTCGGTGGTGTTCGGAACCGAGGACCAGTTCTTCAACCGCTTTGCAAACATGGCGCGCTATGCGCCGGCCCTGCCGCTGATCGGCGGCGGGATGACGCGCTTTCAGCCGGTGTTCGCGGGCGACGTGGCGGCGGCCGCCGTCAATGCGCTTGAGATTCCGGAAAGCGCCGGCAAGACCTATGAGCTGGGTGGCCCGAAAGTCTATACGTTCAAAGAGCTTATGACCTTCATGCTGGAGGTGGTGAACCGCCGGCGCCTGCTGGTTCCGGTTCCCTTCCCGCTGGCCACGGTTATCGGCGTGAAGGGCGAGATGTTCGGCGCGCTGCCCTTCGCGCAGCCCTTCCTGACCCGCGACCAGGTTGAACAGCTGAAAGCCGACAATGTCGCAGCGCCGAAGGCCCCGGGGCTGAACGATCTCGGGGTCACGCCGCGCACGGTGGAGGCGGTGGTTCCGGGCTATCTGGCGCGCTTCCGCCGCTATGGCCAGTTCCACGTCCGCGAGGCGTGAGGGGCGGAGTTATCCCCGCCGCTATCCCCGTAAAAAGCCGCTTCCGGCGCCATCTCCGGCGCTGACTTCATGCAGCGTTCGCGCACAGTTCAAGCGCAACTTTGCGCCGGCTTCGCGGTGGGTTTTTGGGGTCACCCGTTGATCACCCGTTGATCATCAGAAGCGTCACAATGACGCCGCCGAGGATCAGGCGATAGACCACGAACGGGCCAAAGCCGATCTTCTCCACCAGCTTCATCATCAGGTGGATGACGGCGATGCAGGAGGCGAAAGACAGCGCCGCCACGATCAGCCCGTCGCCAAGGCCGGCGCCGGGGTCGGCGCCGCGCGCCAGCTCCAGCACCGCCACGGCGGCGAAGGCCAGCAGAACCGGGATCGACGAGATCATGGCGAAGCGGGCGGCGCTCTTGCGGTCGGCGCCCAGCGCGCGGGCCATGGTCATCATCAGGCCGGAGCGGCTGGCCCCCGGAATCATCGACACCATCTGCGCCAGGCCGATGAACACGGCGTCGCGGATGCTCAGGGTCTCGACCGTCTTGACGCGCGGGGCGTAACGGTCGGCCAGCCACAGCGGAATGGCGAACACGATGGTGGCCGCGGCGATCACCGCCGGGTTGCGGATGACATCGGCGAGGCCGGACAGATACAACACCCCGCCGGCGACCATCACCGGCGGCGTGGCGATCAGCACCAGCAGGGCCAGGCGCCCGCCCGGCGTCATCTTGCCGGACAGCCAGCCGAACACGCCGGTGATCACGCTCCAGATCTCGCGGCGGAAATAGACGAACACCGCGGCCAGAGAGCCGAGATGCGCCATCACGTCGACCAGCGCGCTCTGCGGCTCGAAGCCGAACACCCAGGGCGCCAGAACCAGGTGGCCGCTGCTGCTGACGGGCAGGAACTCGGTGATCCCCTGCACCAGCGCCAGAACGATCAGATGGATCAGCAGCATGCCCAGCGGCCCCTATCGCTTCGCGGGGCAGCCTCGACCCCGAAGGTAAAGGAATGCTTGGCGGGGGAGGAGGGCTGGACCCCTCGCCCTTCGTGGCCCGGCCTGATGGCCGGGACTCCTCAGGGTGAGGGTGTTTGTTGATTCAATCCCCACCCCCTCATCCTGAGGTGCGAGCCGCCACAGGCGGCGAGCCACGAAGGACGAGGGGCGGGCGCCCCCAGCGCCCATAAGCGATTGACCCCGGCGCCCGGCGCGGCCTTAAGTGCGTGCATGCCGCATGACGTTCACACCCACGCCGCCGGGGGGCCGGGCAAGCTGGCCCCGCAGGACGCCCGCGCCATAACCGGACGCGCCACCATCGCCTCGGTCAGCGTGGCGCTGGTCCTTGTCGTGGCGAAGCTGGCGGCCTGGCTGGCTTCGGGTTCGGTGGCGATTCTGGCCAGCCTCGCCGATTCGGCGCTGGACCTGGCCGCCTCGCTGACCACCTTCTTCGCCGTGCGCTACGCCGCCTCGCCGGCCGACCGCGAACACCGCTTCGGCCACGGCAAGGCCGAGGCGCTGGCCAGCCTGGCGCAGGCGGTGCTGGTGTTCGCCTCGGCGCTTTACCTGATCTATGAATCGGTGCGCCGCTTCATCGAGCCGCAGCCAATCCAGAACGAGGGCTGGGCGCTGGCGGTGATGCTTCTGTCCATCGCGCTGACCGCGGCGCTGATCTGGTATCAGAGCCGGGCGGTCAGCAAGACCGGCTCTGTCGCCATTGTCGGCGATCGCGCGCACTACACGGTCGATCTGGCCACCAACATGGTGGTCGTGGCCGGCGTGGTGCTGGCCGGTTTCATCGGCGTGACGCGGGCCGACCCGGTGATCGGCGCCATCGTCGCCCTGTGGCTGGTGTGGACGGCCAAACAGGTGGCCGGCGGCGCGCTGAACCAGCTTCTGGACCGCGAATTGCCGGACGCCGAACGGGCGCGGATTCTGAAACTCGCCGCCGCTGACCCGCGCATTCTGGGCGTTCACATGCTGCGCACCCGCGCGGCGGGGCCGCTGATCCACATCCAGTTCCATGTCGACCTGAAGCCGGACCTGACGCTGGACGCGGCGCACAAAATCCTCGTCGATTGTGAGAAACGCATTCTCGACGCCTATCCCGCCGCCGACATCCTGATCCACCCCGACCCGGAAGGGCGGGCCGAGCCGCACGGGTCGGACTTTTTCCGCCAGGAAAGCGGCCAGCCGGAGACGTGATGGCGATGCGGGCGCTTCACCACTGGCCGCTGGATCCGTTTTCGCGGCAGGCGCGGCTGGCGCTGGCCGAGAAGAAGCTGGACCATGAACTGCGGCTGGAGAAGCCGTGGGCGGAGGGCGGCGAGCTGCGCGCGCTCAACGCCTCCGGTGCGACGCCGGTGCTGGTCGACGACGCGGCGGGCGAACGGCGGGTGATCTGCGAAAGCCGCGCCATCCTGGAATATCTGGAGGAGGCCTATCCAGATGCGCCGCTTCTGCCCCCCGGCGCGGCGGAGCGGGCCGAGGCCCGCCGCCTGCTGACCTGGTTCGACCGCAAGTTCGATTCCGAGGTCAACGCTTACATCCTGCATGAAAAGCTGGAGAAGCGGGCGCAGAATCTCGGCCCGCCGGACCCCGCGGCCCTGCGCGCCGGGCGCGAGCATCTGCGCTGGCACATGGATTACCTCTCATGGCTGCTGGAATCGCGCGAGGGGCTGGCCGGGCCGCGCTACACCCTCGCCGATGTCGCCGCCGCGGCGCATCTTTCCTGCATCGACTATTTCGGCGATGCGCCGTGGGACGAGTTCGAACCGCTGAAAGCCTGGTATCAGCGCGTCAAATGCCGCCCGGCCTTCCGGCCGCTGCTGGCCGACCGCCTGCCCGGCTTCGACCCCGCAGGGCATTATGGGGACCTCGACTTCTGATCCCGCCCCCTGGACCGCCGCCCGGCTGAAGGCCGAGGCGGAGGGGCTGGGCTTTTCCGCCGCCGGAATCGCGCGGGTGGAGGGTGGCTGGCCGGCGGCGGAGCGCCTGTCTGACTTCGTCGCCGCCGGTTTTCACGGCGAGATGGGCTGGATGGCTGAAACCCTGGCCCGGCGCAAACATCCGCGTGCGATGTGGGACGGGGCGAAATCGGCGCTGGTTGTGGCGATGAATTACGGGCCGGCGGATGATCCGCTGCCCGCCCTGAAGGCGCGCGGCAACGCCGTGATCTCGGTCTATGCGCGCGGGCGCGACTATCACGACGTGATCAAGAAGCGGCTGAAACGGCTAGCCGGCGATTTCCACCGCGCCACCGGGGCGCAGGTGAAGGTGTTCACCGACACCGCGCCGCTGATGGAAAAGCCGCTGGCGGCGCTGGCCGGTCTCGGCTGGCAAGGCAAGCACACGAATCTCTTGAGCCGCGACTGGGGCAACTGGCTGTTTCTGGGCGTGATGCTGACCGACGCGGAGCTACCGCCGGACGAAGCCGGGGGCGATCATTGCGGCTCGTGCCGCGCCTGTCTCGACATCTGCCCCACCAACGCCTTCCCGGCGCCCTATCAGCTCGACGCCCGGCGCTGCATCTCCTACCTGACCATAGAACTGAACGGCCCGATCCCGCGCCAGTTCCGCGCCGCCATGGGCAACCGCATCTATGGCTGCGACGACTGCCTTGCCGTCTGCCCGTGGAACAAGTTTGCGCGGCGGGCGGCCGAGGCCGCCTTTCACGCCCGCGAGGCGGCGGACAATCCGCCGCTGGCCGAGCTGGCTATGCTGGACGACGCGGCCTTTCGCGCCCGCTTTTCCGGCAGCCCGATCAAGCGCAGCGGGCGCGGGCGCTTTGTCCGCAATGTGCTGATCGCCATCGGCAATTCGGGCGATGCGGCGCTGACCCCCCACGCTCTGCGCCTGCTGGACGACGCCGACCCGCTGGTGCGCGGCGCCGCGGCATGGGCGCTGTCGCGGCTGGACGCGGCGCGCTTTGCGGCCGAGCGCGCCCGCCGCCTGCCCGCCGAGGCCGATGACGGCGTGCGGGAGGAGTGGGGGGAGTTTAAATCGGCGTGAGCCGCGTCACATGGCCCATCTTGCGGCCCGGGCGCGCCTCGCGCTTGCCGTAAAGATGCAGCCGCGCGCCCGGTTCGGCGATCAGCGCCGGCCAGGCGTCCACATCGGCGCCGATCAGATTGGTCATCACCGCGCGACTGTGCGCCGCCGCCGGCCCCAGCGGCCAGCCGGCCACGGCGCGCATATGCTGTTCAAACTGGCCGCAGGCGCAGGCGTCCATCGTCCAGTGCCCGGTATTATGCACGCGCGGCGCGATCTCGTTCAGCAGCAGGCGCCCGTCCGCCATTTCGAACAGCTCCACCGCCAACACGCCGACATGCTGCATCCCCTCGCCGATGGCGCGCGCGATGCGCAGGGCCTCATCCCGCACGGCTTGCGAAAGTGCGGCGGGGGCGCGGGTCTCGCGCAAGATGCCACCGGCATGGATGTTCTCGCCCGGCAGCCAGGCGGCGAAGGCGCCATCGGCCCCGCGCGCGGCGACCACCGAAAGCTCGCGAGCGAAATCCGCCGCCGCCTCCAGTATCGCCGGAGCGCCGCCCATGGCGGCCAAGGCCGCTTCGGTATCGGCTGCGGAACGGATCCAAGCCTGGCCCTTGCCGTCATAGCCGAGGCGGCGGGTTTTCAGCAGCGCCGGATAACCGGTGCGCGCCAGCGCCGCCTGCAGCGAATCCGCATCGTCCACGGCCGCGAAATCGACTGTGGAAACGCCGCAGTCGCGGGCGAAGCGCTTTTCGGTGACGCGGTCGCGGGTCAGATCCAGCGACCGGGCGCCGGGGCGCAGCGGCGCGGCCCCGGCCGCGGCCTGCAGCGCCGTTTCCGGCACATTCTCCCATTCGTATGTCACCACGGCGCAGCGCGCGGCGAAGGCGTGCACGGCGCCCTCGTCCTCCCACGGCGCGGCGGCGTGGCGCGCGGCAACGCGGGCGGCGGGGGCGCGCGGGTCGGGGTCGTAGATGTGAACGTCGAAGCCGAGTTGCGCCCCGGCCATGGCCAGCATGCGGCCCAGCTGGCCGCCGCCCAGAATCCCGATCACCGAACCCGGGGGCAGGGGGGGCATGACTAGTCCTCGACCGAAACCGGCACCGAGGCCGTCTGCGCCGCGCGCCATTCGGTCAACCGCGCCGCCAGCGCCGGATCGGACAGGCCGAGGATCGCCGCGGCCAGCAGGCCGGCGTTCTTCGCCCCCGCCTCGCCGACGGCGAGACAGCCAACCGGCACCCCGCCCGGCATCTGGGCGATGGACAGCAGGCTGTCCAGCCCTTTCAGGGCTTTCGATTCCACCGGCACGCCCAGCACGGGCAGACTGGTGATCGACGCGATCATGCCGGGCAGATGCGCCGCGCCGCCGGCGCCGGCGATGATCACCTTCACGCCGCGCGCATGCGCCGATTTCGCGAAGTCGTACAGCCGGTCCGGCGTGCGGTGGGCGGAGACCACCTGGTCGTCATGCGCGACGCCGAGGGCGTCCAGCGTCTCTGCCGCAGCCTTCATCGTCGGCCAGTCCGAGCGCGAGCCCATGACGATGGCGACGGGAGCGGCTTTCGAAGCGGCCATGAAGGGCCTCCCGGCTGGCGGAAAGCGCGGCAGACTACGCAGGGGCGCGCCCGCGTCAAGCATGCGCGCAATTGCGCCATTAACCTTGACCCTTTCTTAACCGCGCCCGGCAAGGCTCGGGCGGTATCGAATCGCTGTCAGGACGATCGCCCATGCGCACCCGACCCGGCCTTGCGACCGGCCCGAAAACCGAAGCCCGCAGCGCCCCCGGCGCCGATGGCGTCATGGGCGTGCCGGAAGACGAGCTGACCCCGAACGTGCAACGCGCCCTGCTGTCGCTGATGGGCGAGGTCGACCAGCTGCGAGTGGAGACCGAGCGCCTGCGCGGCCGCATGCGCGACCTGGAATCGCTGGCCGATCATGATGCGCTGCTGCCGGTGCTGAACCGCCGGGCCTTCCTGCGCGAGGTCAGCAAGGCCGTCTCGCTGGCCGACCGCCACGGCGCGCCCTCGGCGCTGATCTATCTCGATCTGAACGGCTTCAAGAAAATCAACGACGACTGCGGCCATGCGGCGGGAGACGCGGCGCTGAACCATGTCGCGGCGCTGCTGAGCGCCAATGTGCGCGAAACCGACGCCGTCGGCCGTCTGGGCGGCGACGAGTTCGGCGTGGTGCTGACGCTGACGCCGCCAAAGGCCGCCGAGGCCAAGGCCGAGGAGCTGGTGCGGATCATCGAGGCCGCGCCCTTCGTGCATGACGGTTGCGAACATCCGCTGAGCGCCGCCTGGGGCGCGCAGGCGCTGACCGGCGGCATCGCCGCCGAAAAGGCCATGGCCGAGGCCGACGCGGCCATGTACGCGCGCAAGCTGGCGCTGCGCCGGGCTGCGGGTTAACCTGCTTTTCGCCAACGCCGTTAACCGCGCCGTCACCGGCGGCGGATAGCCTGTCCGCCGGAGACAGCGCATGACGTGAAGGAGCAGGGCCCGTGTTCCGGTGGAGCGCGCCGATCGTTCTTGAATCCCAGTACGCCTACAAGGCGCCGCGGGGGTCTGGCGTATTCTCACTGCGCGCATCGCAGAATCCGGATGGCGAGATGTTGTTCATCGGCGCTTCGCACGACCTGAACGGCTCCTTCAAGAACGAGCTGGCGCGCATGCAGCAGGAAGGCGCGCGTCAGGACCTGGTCTTCGCCTTCATCGAAACTCCCACCCCCTACGACCTCGCCGAACGGCTGATGGCCGAGTTCAAGCGCAAATTCGGCCGCCGCCCGGCGCTGAACAGCGTGTTCTGAGCGCCGGCGCCTATCCGGCCGGCTCTTCTATCGCTGCCCTCGGGTCGAACCGCGCCAGGTCGTTGACGGCGATCAGCAGCGCCACCCGCGCCGCATAATCCTCTCCGCTCGCCGCATAGGGCGCGACATGCGGGGCCAGCGCCGCGCCGGACAGCGCCCGCCCTTCTGCGCGCAGCACCGCCCGCGCCACGCGGAAGCCCGCGAAATCGGGGTGGCTGTTCAGAACCCGCGCGTAATCCGCCGCCGAGGCCGACAGGTTCGCGAAGCGCGTTCCGCGCCCGAACAGGGCGTTGCGCTCCACCGCCGCCGGCGAGGATCCCCAGCCCGTGGCCAGCGCCGCCTGCGCTACCGCCAGCGACGGCGGTACGACATCGATGCGGGCCAGAAGATCGTCCACGTCCTCATACCGGCCGCCATACTGGCGGGCGAGACGGTCGCGCTCCGCCTGCTCGCGCAGGGACAATGGCCGCCGCGCCGCCGTCGTCAGCAGGGTCTCCAGGCTGCGCCTGTCCGCCTCAATGCGGGCGTTCTCGGCCGCCATCAACCCGGCGACGGCGCGGGCGAATAATTGCTGGCGTTCGTGCGGGTCGGAAATGTCGCGCCAGTCTGCGGGCAGGGCCTCCAGCGCCAGCGGCGCACCCGCCGGGCCTTCGGCGATGCGCTCCTCCAGCGCCTGCACGGTTCCAGCCGCCGCCTGCAACGGCCGCTCTCGCGGCTCCAGCAGTCCGGCGGCCAGCCATACCACGGCCGCGAGGGCGAACAGGCCGGCGAAACCCAGTCCGGCCCCGCGCAGGGCGGCGAAGCGGTCCTCGTCCGGCGCGCGCGGCGGAGCGACGCCGAACAACCGCGCCGCCGGTCCCGCCGTCCAGCCCTGCATCACCAGCGAAATCGTCACCACCGCGAAGGCGGCGGAGAAATACAGGTTGGCGTTCTCCACCCCGGCCAGCACCGGATAGGCGCCGAGGAAGATCGGCACCGCGCCGCGCAACCCCATCCAGGCGATGAAGGCGCGCTCATTCATCCGGAACTTGAACGGCGCGAGGCTGATCAGCACCGCGATAGGCCGGGCGATGAACACCAGCGCCAGCGCCACCCCCGCCGCCGGCAGGGCCACAGCCAGCGCGTGCGAGGGCGTGACCAGCAGGCCCAGCATCAGGAACAGGCCGATCTGCGCCAGCCAGGCGAGGCCGTCCATGAAGCGCTCCGTCGCCGCGGCGGCGCGGTGCGGCGTGGCGGCGAACACCACCCCGGCCAGATAGGCGGCGAGAAAGCCCGAGGCCTGGATGGACTGGGCGAAGGCGAACAGGAACACCGCCGCGGCGGCGGCGAAAATCGGGTACAGGCCGATCGGCAGGCCGATCCGCGTCTCGGCGAAGGCGATGGCGCGTCCGCCCAGCAGGCCGATCCCGGCCCCGGCGGCCAGCGCCCAGCCGATCTCCAGCGCCGCCGTCCACGGCGCCGGCGGCGCGCCGCGCAGCAGCCATTCGACCAGGATCACCACCATGATCACCGCCACAGGGTCGTTGAGGCCGGATTCGGCCTCCAGCGTGGTGGCGACGCGCGGACGCGCCTTCATCCGCCGCCCGGCGACCAGCATCAGCACCGCCGCGGCGTCGGTGGAGCCGACGATGGCGCCGATCAGCAACGCCTCCACCCAGCCGATGCCGAACAGGTATTTCGCCGCCACGCCGGTCAGCGCGGCGGTGAGGATCACTCCCAGCGTCGCCAGCGACAGCGCCGGGCGCAGCGTGGCGCGCAGCAGCCGCGCCCGTGTGCCCAGCCCGCCGTCGAACAGGATCAGCGCCAGCGCGGCGGAGCCGAGAATGAATGCGAGATTGTAATCGGAGAAGCTGACGCCGCCCGGCCCGTCCTCGCCCGCCAGCATGCCCAGAAACAGGAACACCAGCAGCAGCGGCGCGCCCAGCCGCGCCGAGGCCGCGACCCCGGCGATCGCCAGCAACACCAGCCCCGCCCCGGCGAGCAGAATGACCGCGCCCGTGTCCAATTCCGGCTCCAGCCCTGTGAACGCTGTCAATATAGCGGTGAATCGGACGATTTCGCGGGGGCGGGGAAAAAGAATCGCAGGGCGCGGGCCGCCGCCCCGGCGCATTGCGCCCGCCGCGCGCATCGGCTATGCCGCTGGGCCGGAACGCACCCGTAGCTCAGATGGATAGAGCGCAGCCCTCCGAAGGCGGTAGTCAAGTCCGGCAAAGGCTGAAGGTGTTGGGAAAAGGTACTGATTTAACAATGGCTTGAGCGAATATCGGGTTTGCTCTTCAAGAAGCCAAAAAACTCGCGTAAGCATGACGTAAGCACCTCGCGAACGGTATGCACCCGTAGCTCAGCTGGATAGAGCGCCGCCCTCCGAAGGCGGAGGCCAGAGGTTCGAATCCTCTCGGGTGCGCCATTTATTTGATAAATATCAAAGCCTTATCAATTCACACTTTCCAAAAGGCGTTGCTTACGCAGCAAATCCACGTAAGCAGCAATGCCAATTTGTCTTTCCATAACAATATCTTGGACCTGATTCTGCGTTGCCGCGATCTCAGGCGAGACCGCATTCATTCTTGAGAGATATAGCCGGGCGGGTTGAGGGCTGGATAAGAGGTTTTCTGCGCGGCGCGATTGACGGCCACGGCAATGCTGTGAAAGGGTCAGTCACGAGCAAATACATACATTCGCTCGACACCGCGCTCGTCATGGCGGCTGATACTATCGCGGGCTACATCCAGGGCCTGCTGGACGGGAAGGCGTTCAAACAGACTGCCTATGCGCTCGATCGGGATTCCCGGAAGGCGGCGCTGGCGCGGTATCTCGAAAAGCGGCTGAAACGGGCGAAGCTGAACGCCGTCAAGCCTCTTGTGCCGCATAGGCCAGCTCCAAATCCCAGCCAACTGGGGTCTTCGTTACTTCGTTACGGCTAATTGGGAGTCAATAGCTCGCTGATTGGGAGTGTTTGGCCCGCAATCCGGGAGACCCAAGGAGGAATGCCTTCCCCTGCGGCCGAGCCCGTCTACGGGGAGCCCCCGCAATGCCCCCTGAGAGAGTAAGGGTGCGGCCGGGGTTTCCGTGACGGGTAGTTGGTGGTCACCGCTAAACTTTGGAATCAAACGCCTGGGACAGCTGGCGCGCGGATGGGCGGGGCTGCGCGGGCGCGCACCTCGTCATAAAGAGCGACCTCGCCAGGCATGGAAATCGTGACGGCCAAACCGAAAGGTATCACTTCGTCGACGGGCGCGCCCTGATCGGGATCGCGCTGAACGACAAGAGGAATCGTCATGTTCGGGGTCACGACAGGCGAGTTCTCGCCGCTCCAGCAGCGCGAAAAGACGGTTCCCCGATTGCTCTGGTTCTCGTCCGGCTGCCAACCATGGCCAGAGACGGCCAGCGCATCCAGCTCAGCAGGCTTGAGTATCTTGAGCCGGCAACTGCGATAGCTCTTGCGCCCCGGCGACACAGGCGAGAACCATGCTACTGTCGCCGAAAGGCTATGTGGTCTGGCCTTGCCCCCAATCGCAACGGGGACCGGAACGTCGATCGTGACGATACGATCAACCCCCAGCAGCCCGGTAGCAAAGAATGTCGCCCGATCCGCAGCACAAGCTACTGCGTCGTCGGCGTCAACGTAGCCATACCCCATGAAGCGCCGAATATTGTCTTTCTGCTTCGAGGCTTGGCCACGGCCCGTGGGGCCAAGCGTGGTCTTGATGAGATCGGCAGTATCTTGTGGCCATTGAGCGGGATGCACCAGCAGCGCTTTCAACAGCAGGGCACGCTGCGAGGGCGGAAGCCGCAGAAACTCCTCGCCGTAGGCGGCCTCCAGTGCATCATGGATTCTGTGACAGGTGCGTGAAGCGAGGGCTGCCGCCGCGCTCGTACCATTCGTATAGCCGTCGAGATTTTCGCGGCCGCCTCTTGGCGGGGCGGCAACTTTGAGGCCGGCCCCTCGTGATGCGGCGGCCGGGACAAGGTCGATATGGGTATGGTTGCGCACAAACCGCATATGCTCGCGCGCGCCTGGCATCAGGATGTCCGGTTTGACCGAACGGGCAAAGCCCGGCCCGAGGCTGCTCGACGGATTTGCCATCAGGTGGTCGGGATATGGATCGATCAATGCTCGCGCCAGCGCCCGATCGGCCGGAGCCACCGCGTCAACATTACCGCCGCCCACGGTAATGCCGTTCACGGTCTCGGCCGGCGATAGCAGCCGTCGCTCTGCCATGATTCCATGGAGCGCGGTGATCATGGACGTTGCGCGACTTTGTCCGTCCGCATCCTCATACTCCCTGACCGTCGCATAAGCTGTGATGCCAAGGTCGGTTATCTGATTGCCGGCACTCACGACAAACAACAGGCCGAGGCGGTGCGAGAGCCGGTCAAGAAGCCGCGCCCAGGGAGAGAGCTGATTGTGAAATGGCCGGTACCGGTTGCCCAGTGAGAGATTGACGATCACCACCCCGGGGCGCTGTTCACGCAACCGCATGACCGCAAGGTAGATTAGATCCACGACGAGCCTGTCATGAGGAAATGCGTCGCCATTCCCCATCACCGGAATGACGTGGATCTGTCTCGGCAGCCGGTCCTCATTGCGATTGAGGTCGCCATGGATGATGAGTGAGGCCATCGCCGTACCGTGCGCTCTGGATTCCACCAGCGCGTCTGGCTCAAGCTCGAATGGATCGTCGAGATCGATATGAGCCGCCAGTTGCCGATGGGCGCTTACCGGCACACCGTCGAGGAGGGCGAGAATCGGTTCGCCCAGGGCTCGCTCCGCACCGTCGGCGAGCGGTATTTCGGCCGGATCAGCGATTTCCACGGTTGTGGCTTCAGACTGGGGCCGGATGTGCATTACCGATTCCAGGCCGGCGATGCCCTCGATCCGCTGTTCGATAATTTCGCGGACCGCCCAGGCCGGGATGTCGGCGAGCAGAGCATGGTACGAAATATCTGCCAGGCGCGCCCGCGACACGATCGCACCACCACGGGCAACTATGGCGCCCGATGCTTCGGCTTCGCTCTCTCGTGCCGCCACATCATTCGATCTGAAGACGAGTTCGATTTCGACGCGGATGAGTTCGTCGTCCTCACGGCCGTCAATGATGGTGGCGAGAAACGTCCGGTCCGATGGATGCACCCGGTCGTTTGGTCCCCACGGGCGCAAATCCCGAAGGTGCTCAAACACATTTGCCCAGATCGTTTCACCTCGGACAAGCTGCCCCGCCTGCCAGCGGCGCCAAAGGGATTCGAGATTCCGCAGCGCCGCCATGTCGGGGACAAGCAGATAGGCGCAGGGATGGTCATCCCCTTCGTCGCCTTCAAGCTCTTCCTCATCCACCAGTTCCAGACCGGCAACCTGCTGGATGGCCGCGGCAAACGAACTTATGGAGCCGCGCACCTCAAAGACCAGCAGCCGCTCAGGCGCGAGACCCGCCGGATCCGCACGCAGCTCAAGCGAGCCGTCCCCGCGGGCGAGGACTTCCGCCAAACGCGCGAACTTCGGCCCGATTGCAGCGGCTTGACGGTCTCTTGGGAACGCATCCGGAGACGGAACAGGCCGGGGACGGCCTACAGGGCGAGGTTGATCAGCTCTCGGTGTCAGTTTCAGGAGCGGTTTCGTTGGATCGCTCGGCATTTATGATCTCTGGCGTAACGCGCGAGGTCCATAGATCAAGCTCCGCGCGCAATGCGTCATCAATCGATACCTCCCCCAAACCCAAAATCTGACGCCGCCTCACATTCTGGCAAAAATCGAGAGCTTCGGCGTAGCTGACATTCCCAAGACGACCGGCAAGCCTGCCGAGCGTCATTTTCGGCGCATCCGGCCAACCAGACACGATCCGGTCCAGGAAAACGGTGATCTCGCTCTTCTTCGGTGCCGGAATTGCGAGCCGCATCTGGAACCGTCGCCAGACCGCCCGGTCGAGCAGTTCGCCATGATTGGTCGCAGCCACGACAATCACATAGCTCGGGAGCTGGTCGAGTTGCATCAGCAGGAACGAGACCACACGTTTGATCTCGCCCGTCTCGTGCGTATCGCCACGCTCTTTGCCGATGGCATCGAACTCGTCAAAAAACAGCACGCTCGGGGTCGTTCTCACATAGTCGAAGAGCTTGCGAAGCCGCGCGTTGGTCTCGCCGAGATAACTGCCGATCAGGGCGTCATACCGCACCACGTAGAATGGCAGGCCCAGGCCCTCGGCGACCGCTTCGGCGAACGATGTCTTGCCGTTGCCCGGCGGGCCGGACAGGAGCACGCGGTGACGTGGTTCATAGCCGCTTGCCCGCAGGACGTCCGCCCTTTGATGCTCCTCAATGAGTTGCCGACCGCTTTCGCGCGCCGGCAGTGGGAGAAGCAGATCGTCCATTTGCAGCCGGGGAGTGATCTCCAGAATGGCTTCACGCCCGTTGGCAGCGGCAAGATGCGGCGAACTCGCCGTGAGAGCTGGAGGTGTAATCGGAACGGCCGACAAAGCTCGCTGCATGCGGTCGGCAACAATGAAATGCTTCTTGGCGCGTTCCTCGGCAACCATGGCTTCAGTAGTTGAGCGCAGCATCTCCTGATCGCCGGTGGCACCGGCGCGAATTAAAGAAACAAGAAGATCGCTACGCGCCATAGTAGCCTTTACTAACCCCCGACATCACGTTTGCTCATGCTGACCAGACGTGGTTGCATATTCGCCTTCCGATTACCGCTTCGTCCGTTGCAATCCATGGCTAGTCGACGCGATCCAGAGGCTTGGACACCTTAGCAGGCCTTTGCGGCTGACGGAATCCCCCATTGACAACTCCCTCCTCTCGGCGCCCCACCCATGCTGACGGGTCGATCCGTCGGAATGTGGCCGGTCTCCTCCTGGCGCCTTTCGCGGCGGCAGCCGACAAGCTGCGCGCCGCCTTCGGGATCGCCAGCTATGAGAGCCGTCCTGCGAGGCGCTCATCGAGAACCGGCTCGTCCCAGTGTCGCGCCGCGCCGAGCCATTTGTCGACCACCGCCTGGAACTGCGGCTCGGCGAAGCAGGTCTGGAACGTGTAGAGGCGATTGACCACCTGGCGCATCAGGTCGCGCATCTCGTCGTCGTCGAATCTCGACACGACTCCCCACGGGATGCGATTGCCGTCGGCGTCAACGACGAAGACATCCGAATAATCGCCGGTCTTCGTGACCGGGACCGGCCCGGCATGCAGGTCCTCCAGCACGCTGTTGCGGACGCAGATCATCGCCATCGCCTTGGCGAGCGTGGCCGCTAACTGTTCTTCTTCCTTCCGGCCCATTCCGTCCTCCGGTTCCTTGTTCAAATGCCCGGCAGCGTGCCATTGGCGGCCGCGCTGGCTGGTGTCTCGACAATCACCAGCCGTTCGTCGGGCAGCGGCTGTTGCAGGCTCTTTGCTTCCTTCCAGTCGGCGGTTAGCCAGGTCTCGACTTCGTCGCGGCTCGTCAGGACGGCGGGCATGGCCTTCGGATGGATCGGCTTCACCACGCCATTCGGATCCGTTGTCAGGAAGGCGAACAGCTGATGATTGCCCGGACGCGGGGTCCGGTTCGAGCCGCGGGTTCCGCGCCATAGCGTCCAGATCCCCGCGAAGAAGAACAGGGGCTGGGTCTCGTCGAGGGCGAACCAGTGCAGCGGTTTGCGCTTCGTGACCGGATCGGGCTTTTGTCCATATTCGGAAAAGGCGGTGGCCGGGACCACGCAACGATGTTCGACCCCGAGCCACTTCCGCCAGTGGGGGCTGCCCGTGTTGCGGATATTGGTGACGCCCGTGTCCGGCGCGTCACGGGATTTCAGATATTCGATGGGCGTCGGCATGCCCCAGGTCAGGAAGGCCATTTCCCGCCTGCCATCGATGTTGCGCACCACCGGCGCGGGCCGGTCGGGATAGACGTCGATCGACGGCTCCAGATTGCCGATACTGTCATGGGTGGCGGCCACGAAATCCCGGATCGCCTGCTGGTTGGTTGTAATGCGATACAGGTTGCACATCGCCCGCCACTCTCCTTGCGAATACTTTACCCCACCATAGGCCGCCGCACTGCGTCGATCACGTCCGGGATGGCTGCGATTGACTCCTGACACGCAAGAGAACAAATAAAGAACACAGCAGCGGAATCGATCAGTGCAAAGCTCAGGAGACGCCACACTCATATGCCCAGACGTGCAGACAGCCCAGCCATTGCCGACCTTCGGGCGCGTATCGCGCGGCTCGAAGGCGCTGGCGCGCGTCCGCACGAGGTGCTGCCCTTCGGAATCGCGCCATTGGATCGCAAGCTGCCCGGCGGCGGCCTGGCATTCGGATGCCTGCATGAAGTCGCGGGAGGTGGCAACGGGGCGGTTGATGGCGCGGCTGCCGCCTGTTTCACGGCCGGGATCGCCGCTCGTACCGCTGGTCATGTGCTCTGGTGCGTGGCGCTCCAGGATCTCTTCGCACCGGGGCTGGAGCAGGCCGGACTGCCGCCTGGCCGAGTGATCTTCGTCGAAGCCGGAGACGACAAGGCCGTTCTGGCCTGTATGGAGGAAGGGCTGCGGCATGGCGGGTTGGGAGCGGTCGTGGGCGACGTTGCGCGCCTGCCGATGACCGCGTCGCGACGGCTGCATCTGGCCGCAAAAGGCTCCGCAACCCTCTGCATCGCCTTGCGCCGCTGGCGGAGGCAGGCGGAGGCCAGCGATTTCGGGCAGCCGACGGCGGCGATGACCCGTTGGCGGATCTCGGCGCTGCCGTCCTCACCCCTTCCGGTTTCCGGCGTCGGACGGCCACGCTGGCTGGTCGAGCTGATCCGGGCGCGGGCGGGTGAATGTCTCGATATCGAACTGGAGGCGTGCGATGGCTCGGGTCATCTCCGTCTTCCTGCCGAACTGGCCGACAGACCGGTTGCGGCGGAAGGCGGGCGACGCAGCGCCGCCCGGTGAGGCGCCGCTGGTCATCGCCGGTAGGGAGAAGAACCGCCGGGTGGTGACGGCGGCCGATCCGGCCGTGCGGGCGCTCGGCCTGCGCGCCGGCATGCCCGTCACCAAGGCCCAGGCAATGGTGCCTGGCCTCCATATCGAGCCCGCCGATCCGCGGGCCGATCTGGACAGTCTCGAACGTCTCGCGCTCTGGGTGCTGCAACGCTTCAGTCCGATCGTCGCCGTCGACGCGCCGGACGGGATCGTGATCGACGCGACCGGCGCCGATCATCTGCATGGCGGCGAAGCGGCCATGCTGGCGGCGCTGACCGGGCGGCTTGTCATGTCCGGCGTCACCGCCAGCGCCGCCATTGCCGACACCTGGGGTGCGGCCCATGCGCTGGCGCGCTATGCGACCGATCCGCTGTTTGTCGCCCCTCCTGGCGAAACCATCCCGGTCCTCGCGCCGCTGCCGCTGCAAGCCCTCCGTCTGCCGCCCGCGATCGCAGCGGGACTGCATGATCTCGGCTTTGTCCGCATCGGCGACCTGATCGGGCAGCCGCGCGCGCCCCTGACCCGGCGATTCGGACCGGAGCTCTGCCGACGCCTCGATCAGGCCCTGGGGGCGGTGGCCGAGCCCATCGAACCGATCCGACCGGAGGAACTGGTCTCGGTCCGTCGCGTCTTCGCCGAACCGATCGGCGCTGCAGAGACCATCGCGCGCTATATCGGCAAGCTGGTCATGGCACTCTGCGACGCGCTCGAAGGGCGGGGCCTTGGCGCGCGCCGCCTTGATCTGCTTTGCCACCGCGTCGACAACCGGGTCGAGACGGTGCGCATCGGCCTGGCCATGCCTGTGCGGGACCCTGCGCGCCTGACCCGGCTTCTTAGCGACAAAATCGAGACCATCGCGCCGGGATTCGGCATCGAAATCATGTCGCTGACCGCTATCGTGGCCGAACCGCTGCCCTTGAAGCAGGCAGCCAGCAGCCTGATCGAGGAGGGTGTGCCGGATCTTTCGGGCCTGATCGACACGCTGGCGAACCGGGTCGGCGCGCGGGCGGTCTATCGCTTCGCGCCAGTGGCGAGCGACGTTCCCGAACGCTCGATCCGCCGCCTGCCGGCGCTGGCCGAGGATACGGGCGCGGGCTGGCCCGACCACTGGCCGCGCCCGTCGCGACTTCTCGCCCGGCCGGAGCCGATCGAGACCATGGCGCTGCTGCCCGACCATCCCCCGAACTGGTTCTCCTGGAATGGCGTGCGCCGCCGTATCCGCCGGGCCGATGGCCCCGAGCGCATCTTCGGCGAATGGTGGAAACGCGATGCCGAGCGACAAGCGGTACGGGACTATTTCCGGGTCGAGGACGATGCCGGCGAACGCTTCTGGATCTTCCGCTCCGGCGATGGCGAGGATGTCACCACAGGCTCGCATCGCTGGTTCCTGCACGGGATTTTCGGATGAGCGCGCCCGCTTACGCCGAATTGCAGGTGACGTCGCATTTTTCCTTCCTGCGCGGCGCTTCTTCGGCCGAGGAACTCTTCGCCACTGCGGCCGCGATGGGGATCGAGACGCTCGCCGTGACGGATCGCAACACGCTGGCCGGCATCGTGCGCGCCCATGAGGCGGCGAAGGAGGCGGGGGTGCGGCTGATCGTCGGCTGTCGTATCGATCTTGTCTGCGGCATGTCGGCGCTGGTCTATCCGACCGACCGGGCGGCCTGGTCGCGGCTCTGCCGCCTGCTCTCGCTTGGCAAGATGCGGGCGGGCAAGGCGCGTTGTCATCTCGAGTGGGATGACCTGGTCGCCTATGGTGAGGGGTTGATCGCGGTCCTGGTGCCGGACCTTGCCGATGAGACCTGCGGCTTTCAGCTGCGGCGCCTGCGCGAGGCCTTCGGCGATCGCGCCTATCTCGGCCTGACGCTGCGGCGCCGGCCCAATGACCAGATGCGCATCTGGGAACTGTCGACGCTTGCCGCGCGGATCGGCGTGCCCACCGTCGCGACCAATGACGTGCTCTTCCATGAGCCCGGACGCCGCATCTTGCAGGATGTCGTCACCGCGATCCGGCACAATGTCACCGTCGATGCACTCGGAACCCGGCGCGAGCGTCACGCCGACCGTTATCTCAAGCCGCCCGCCGAGATGCACCGACTTTTCGCGCGCTGGCCCGAGGCGCTGGCCCGGACGCGTGAGATCGCCGGGCGCTGCCGCTTCTCGCTCGACGAGCTGCGCTATCAATACCCCGAGGAACGCGATGATCCCGCGCTGACTCCGCAGGAGACGCTGGAGCACCTGACCTGGGAGGGCGCGACGAGCCGTTATCCAGATGGTGTCCCCGACGAGGTGACAGCCGCGCTGAAGCATGAGCTGGCCCTGATCGGCAAGCTCGACTACGCGCCCTACTTCCTCACGGTGAACAGTATCGTCCGCTTCGCCCGGTCGCGCGGCATTCTCTGCCAGGGGCGCGGCTCGGCAGCGAACTCTGCCGTCTGCTATGTGCTCGGCATCACCGCCATCGATCCTGGCCGCAACGATCTCCTGTTCGAGCGCTTCGTCTCCGAGGAGCGCCGGGAGCCGCCTGACATCGATGTGGATTTCGAGCACGAGCGGCGCGAAGAAGTGATCCAGTGGGTCTATGAGCATTATGGCCGCGATCGCGCCGCGCTGACTGCCACCGTCATCCGCTACCGCTCCAAGGGGGCGCTGCGGGACGTAGGCAAGGCCATGGGGCTTCCCGATGACCTGATCCAGACGCTGTCCGGCCAGCTCTGGGGGTGGTCGGAGGCTGGTGTGGCCGAGCAGCAACTCCGCGATCTCAATCTCAATCCCGAGGATCGCCGGTTGCGTCTGACGCTCGAACTGGCCGCCCAGCTTCGCGGCGCGCCCCGGCATCTGTCGCAGCATCCGGGCGGTTTCGTCCTGACCCATGACCGGCTCGACGATCTCGTGCCCATCGAACCCGCGGCGATGGAGGGTCGCCAGATCATCGAATGGGACAAGGACGATATCGACGCGCTGCGTTTCATGAAGGTCGATGTCCTGGCCCTCGGCATGCTGAGCTGCATGCGTCGGGGGCTCGATCTCCTGGCCGCGCACAAGGATATCCGCCTCGATCTGGCGTCGATCCCGGCCGAGGATCCGCGCACCTATGCGATGATCCGCAAAGCCGACACGCTCGGCACCTTCCAGATCGAGAGCCGGGCGCAGATGTCGATGCTGCCGCGGCTGAAGCCCCGGACCTACTACGACCTGGTGGTGCAGGTCGCGATTGTCCGGCCCGGGCCGATCCAGGGTGATATGGTTCATCCCTATCTGCGCCGGCGGGAGGGGCTGGAAGAGGTCGACTATCCCCGGCCCGAGCTGGAGAAGGTACTGGGCAAGACGCTCGGCGTGCCGCTGTTTCAGGAACAGGCGATGCGCGTCGCCATCGAATGCGCGGGCTTTACCGCCGGAGAGGCAGATCTCCTGCGCAAGAGCATGGCCACCTTCAAGCACACTGGTGGGGTTTCGAAGTTTCGCGACCGGTTGATTTCGGGGATGGTCGCGCGCGGCTACGAGCAGGAGTTCGCGGCGAGAACCTTTCAGCAACTCGAAGGTTTTGGCTCCTATGGTTTTCCCGAAAGCCATGCGGCGAGCTTCGCGCTGATCGCCTATGCATCGGCCTGGCTCAAATGCTGGCACCCGGATGTTTTCTGCGCCGCGCTCCTCAACGCCCAGCCCATGGGCTTTTATGCGCCGGCCCAGATCGTGCGCGACGCGCGCGAACATGGGGTGGAGGTCCGCCCGGTCTGCATCAATGCCTCCCGCTGGGACTGCACGCTCGAACCGACCGCCGACGAAAGCAGTTTCGCCGTCCGACTAGGATTGCGGATGGTCAAGGGCCTCGCCAATGCCCATGCTGCCGCCATCGTGGCGGCGCGGGGCGATGAGACGTTCACCTCGGTTGACGATCTCCGGCGGCGGGCCGGCGTTCCCGTCGCTGCGCTCGATCAGATCGCAGCGGCCGATGGATTCCGTCCGGCTTTCGGTCTGGCCCGGCGCGAGGCGCAATGGGCCATCAAGGGGCTGCGCGACGAGGAATTGCCGCTCTTCGCCGCCGTCTCGGAGCGCGAGGGACGGACCATTCCGGAACTCGACGAGCCGGCGATCGCGCTGAGAACGATGCATGCTGGCCGCGAGGTGGTCGAGGATTATGGGCATATCGGCCTGTCGCTGCGCCGCCATCCGGTCTCCTTCCTGCGCGAGGACCTGGCGAGCCGCCGGATCGTCACATGTGCCGAAGCGATGGTCGCGCGCGATCAGCGCTGGCTTGAGGCGGCGGGGATCGTGCTGGTGCGTCAGCGTCCCGGCTCAGCCAATGGCGTCATGTTCATCACGATCGAGGACGAGACCGGGATTGCTAATCTCGTGGTCTGGCAGAAGATATTCGAACGCTATCGGCGGGTCATTCTCTCATCGAGCATGATTGCCGTCAGGGGCCGCGTTCAGCGCGAGGGCGAGGTCGTGCATCTCGTTGCCCATCGGATCGTCGATCTGTCGCGGGATCTGGCGAGCGTCGGACAACGCGACGTGGCGACGGTCAGGCAGCAGGGGCCGGAGGCCGACGGCATCAGGGTAAAGGCGCGGGATTTCCGGTGACTTTTGTGCCTACGGCCGAAATACTCCGAGTAGCGGTGGAAGGTTTTTACCGATCCACATGATACCGAATGTTACGTGCGGCCTTTTTGGGGGAACTTACTGAATGCCGATTTTGCCCGAAGACGAGCTACTCGACTTGCTGCGCGATGGAACGATCTCCGCACTGACGATCGACACCAACATTTTCGACGAGAAGGGGCTGCAATTAGGATCCGCCCCTCTCGCGACGGTTGCGGCTCTGAGCAATCGCCCATTTTCGTTTCTCCTGTCCGGTACCGTCGCGCAAGAGGTTCGTGGACATATCGAGAAAAAGGCCGAGGAGGCGCTCAGGAGCGTCCGCAAGGCGATTGGTGAGGCGCTTTTCGCATTTGAAACCGTACAGCCGACCAGAGACGAAATCCTGAACCAGATTACTGGAGCACAGGCGCCTGCAGGAGCAGCGCAGTCCAGGTTTGCCGAGTATGTCGATCAAAGCGGATGCGAAATCCTGAACGATGAGGAACTGGTCACGACGAAGGACCTCTTCGAGGGTTACTTTGCCGGCCATCCCCCATTCGGAGCGGGCAAAAAGAAAGACGAATTTCCCGATGCCCTTGCGCTGCGTGCTCTTGAAGCGACGGCCACGGCCCGTTCCACGGCGATTCTCGTAGTTTCCAAGGATGGGGACTGGCGGAATTTCTGTGAAGCGTCCCAGCGCCTCTATCTCGTTCCTGAGCTTGAAACAGCGTTATCGCTTCTCAATGATCCGCCGCTCGTGGTTCGACAGGCCATTCTGACCTGGCTTGGGCCAGAAGATGATGGTCGGGCCGAGATCCAACATGACCTAGAGAATAGGATCATCGACCTTGACGTCGACATAAGCGGCTATGCAACCTCCGGCGAGATGGAGGCTGTTCCCCATGGAGCAGAGTTACACAGCCTCGATTGGCCGGACGACGCTGAGGTCGACATAATCGAAACGTCTGAGCCAGATGAAAATGGGGTGGTGTCGGCGGTGTTGAGCATGCCGCTTAGCGTTGACCTGCGCATTCACGTCGAGCTCAGTTTCTCAGTCTGGGACAGCATCGACCGTGAGTCGATTAGTATGGGTGCAAGGTCGGTTGAGTGTGATGAGACGCGAGATATTCGCGCCACGGTGACGGTCAACATAAATGACCTGGGCGGAGTGGATCAGTACATCAAATTCGTGTCCTGCGAAATCGATCTGAAGGGCCTAGATGTCGATCTCGGGGAGGTCGATATGTTCGAACCCGAAGATTACTATGATGACCGAGCCGAGCAATAGTGGTCGGGCATCTGTGGTCGTATTCTCTGCCTGTCGGCCTGGGGCACCAAGGGGCCTTTGCGATGCAGGTTGGTCGGGGAAGGCCTTCCCCCTGGCCGGCACTGCGTTGCCGGCGCACTCCCTTCTGCGGGGAGGTTCCCGCAACGCCCCCAGAGAGTGAGAGTGCGGACGGGTTTTCCGTGACGGGTTGAGGGCTGGAGGAGAGGCCTCCGGCGCCCGTCGCGGAGATCATCCCGATGGCCAGACAGGTCCGCGCCCGCGAAAGCGGCGCCCGCAGCAATCTTTACGACGACATCACCGGCAAGATCATCGCCGAACTGGAGGAAGGGCGGCTTCCCTGGGTCCAGCCATGGGGAACGTCGGCGGCAAAAGCGCCGCTTGCCATGCCGAAGAATGCTGCGACCTCGCGGCAGTATTCCGGGATCAATGTGCTGATCCTCTGGGGCGCGGTGGTCCAGCACGGCTATCCGACCCAGCATTGGCTCACTTTTCGTCAGGCGCTGTCGCTTGGCGGCAATGTCCGTAAGGGCGAGCACGGCACGACGGTCGTCTATGCCGACCGCTTCACCCCGGAAGACGAGAAGCGCCGCGCCCGCGAGACCGGTGAAGAACCGGGCCGCGTCCCGTTCCTGAAGCGCTTCACCGTTTTCAACGCCGCGCAATGCGAGGGCCTGCCAGAAAATATTGCCGTGGAGGCGCCCCCACCGCCGCCCGGTATGATCGAGCCGAAGGTCGAGGCACTGATCCGCGCGACCGGCATCGATTTCCGCATCGGCGGAGATCGCGCCTTCTATGTGCCGGCACTCGATTATGTGCAGGTGCCCCCGCCGGCCGCCTATTTCGAGCCGATCAACTGGCACAGGACGGCGCTCCACGAAATGGGGCACGCCACCGGCCATGCCTCGCGCCTGGGGCGGGATTTCTCGGGCGGCTTCGGCACGAAGAAATACGCATTCGAGGAGCTGGTCGCAGAGATCAACGCCGCCTTCTGCTGCGCCTCGCTCGGCATCGTGCCGACCGTGCGCCATGCCGACTATATCGGCGCCTGGCTGGAAGTGCTGCGCGAGGACAATCGCGCCATCGTCCGGGCCGCATCACAGGCGAGCAAGGCAGCAGACTGGCTGCTGGCACATCTATCCGATGAAGACAGCG
>JAHCJP010000008.1 GCA_026126205.1 Maricaulaceae bacterium
ATTCAAAAGCCATCGCCTTGGGACGGATCGTCCGCACCGTGAGTAGAGGTCAAGGGAATCCAATCCCTTAGGTGATCTCTGCGATGGACATGCCGAACCCGATCCACCCCGGGCATATGACGCCGGACGAGCGAATCGGGGAGGTCTGCAGGATTCTTGCGCGCGGGCTGGTTCGGCTCAAGGCACGCCAGTCAAGGCAAGTATCTGGCGACCGCGGAGAAAGTTGCCTTCACTTCCCGCCCGACCGGAGCGGTCATGGAACTCCAATTTGCAAAGGAGACGCATGACCATGACAGACACCGTGCTGGCTCGGCTGGCCGCATTGAAGACGACGCCGACGCCTGACCTCAAGAAGCAGTGGCGCGAACTCTTCGACACGGAGGCGCCGCCTTACAATCGGCGCTTCCTCGAAAGCCGGCTCGCCTATCGGATCCAGGAATTGGCTTATGGCGGTTTGAAACCGGCGACCGTCGAACGCCTCGAATCTTTGGGCGAGCAGCTCGACGGCGGCAACATCGTGCTGCGCCGGATCCGCGCCGACGACAAGCCGATCGCCGGCACGCGGCTGATCCGCGAGTGGCAGGGCGTCGAGCACACCGTCACGGTGCTGAGCGACGGTTATGAATGGCAGGGGCGTCCCTACCGCTCGCTCTCCGCCATCGCGCGCGCCATCACCGGGACGCGCTGGAACGGCTGGGTCTTTTTCGGCCTCAAGAATCGGCGAGACCAAGCATGACGAAATCGCCTGCATCCGCCAAACCCATCCGGAAGCTGCGCTGCGCGGTCTATACGCGCAAGTCGACGGAAGAAGGGCTGGAGATGGAATTCAACAGCCTCGACGCTCAGCGCGAGGCTTGTGAGGCCTATATCGCCAGCCAGAAGGCCGAAGGCTGGGTGCACTATCCTGAGTCCTATGATGACGGCGGCTTCTCGGGCGGGACGCTCGACCGGCCTGCGCTGAAGCGCCTGCTCGCCGACATTGAGGACGGCCGGATCGACGTTGTCGTGGTCTACAAGATTGATCGGCTCAGCCGCTCGCTGATGGATTTCGCCAAGCTGGTCGAGGTGTTCGATCGCGGCGGCGTTACCTTCGTCAGCGTGACCCAGTCGTTCAACACCACGACGTCCATGGGGCGGCTTACGCTCAACATCCTGCTCAGCTTCGCCCAGTTCGAGCGGGAGGTGATCGGCGAGCGCATCCGTGACAAGATCGCCGCCTCGCGCAAGCGCGGCATGTGGATGGGCGGCTTCGTGCCGCTCGGCTACGAGGTCAGGGACCGCAAGCTGGTGATCAATGATGCCGAGGCCGCGACGGTCCGGATGATCTTCGAGCGCTTCGTCGAGGTGGGTTCGGCGACGGCGCTGGCTCGGGCGCTCGCCGCCGAGGGTGTGCGGACGCGGCGCGGACGGCTCGTCGACAAGGGCTTCCTCTACAAACTGCTCAACAACCGGGTCTATATCGGGGACGCCGTGCACAAGGGCACGGCCTATCCCGGCGAGCACGAAGCCATCATCACGCGCGCCTTGTGGGACAAGGTGCACGGAATCCTGCGCGAGAGCCCAAGGGTGCGCGCCGGCCGGACACGCGCCGCGACACCGGCCCTGCTGAAGGGCCTCATCTTCGGGCCGACCGGCTGCGCCATGACGCCGACGCACACGCGACGCGGCGACAAGCTCTACCGCTACTATGTCAGCCAGTCGGTCCTGAAGCGCGGCGCCGATGCCTGCCCGGTGGGGCGCGTGCCCGCCGCCGAGATCGAGGGCGCGGTTGTCGACCAGCTGCGCGGCCTCCTTGGCACCCCGGAGGTGATCGTCGGCACATGGCGATCGGCGCGGCGCGAGATCGATGGTCTTTCCGAGGCTGAAGTCAGGGAAGCTCTGGAAGGGCTGGATCCGCTGTGGGACGAGCTGTTCCCGGCCGAGCAGGCGCGCGTCGTCCAGCTCCTTGTCGAGCGCGTCGATGTCGGACAGGGAGGCGTCGACATTCGCCTCCGCGTCGATGGGCTGGCTCGTCTAGTTCATGAGCTTGGCGGCAAGGCCGACGATCCGCGGAGGGCAGCATGAGAGCCGGTGACGCCACCACCGATGACGGGCGCACGCTGACAGTCCGTGTTCCCCTGACCGTCCGGAAGCGCGGCGGGCGCAAGCAGGTGGTGATGCCCGACGGGGCATGTTGGGGCCAGCCCCGCCCGCGCATCGACAACACCATGGTCAAGGCGATCGCCCGGGCCCACCGCTGGAAGCGCCTCATGGAGAGCGGCCGATTCGCCTCTGTGACCGAGCTGGCCGAAGCGGAGAAGATCAACCAGTCCTACCTGTGCCGGGTCCTGCGCCTGACCCTGCTGGCCCCGGACATCGTCGAGGCGATTCTCGACGGCAGGCAGCCAGCCGGCCTTCAGATGGACGCCCTGCTGAGACCCTTCCCCAGCGAGTGGATGGCTCAGCGGCAGCACATCCTCGACCGATAATTGCCTCCTCGAAGCCACTTTCTCTGGCGGACGTCGGCAATGTCTGGCATCCTTTGCCATCAACTCCATGAAGGGCCGGTCCATGCCGGACGAGATTCTAACGCTGCCGGAGGTGGCCCAATTGCTCAAGGTCGCTGAGAAGACCGTCTACACCATGGCTCAAAAGAGCCAGCTGCCGGCTTTCAAGGTACGCGGGCAGTGGCGATTCAAGCGTGATGATATCGACCGCTGGATAGAGCAACAGAAGGCTGCGTCACGCAATGGGGGAGCAGACTAGCCAATGGCCAAGCTCTCCCCAGCGAAGGTCGAACATCAAATCTACGGCGAAGTCGACATCCTACGCCGCGAGGAGACGGACGTTGTCATCTACAAGGATTTCATCTTCGGAATGCGGTTCTCAAAGCTGACATCTAATGTGTTGCCTGCCTCGCGCGACAGCCTCACCAGAACCAGGCGAGAGCCCATCACAAGATGCCGATTCTGAGAGGAAGTGAGAATTGCCGCGTATTTTCGACAACATAGAGAACGGACTTCTTCCAGCGCTGCGGGAAACGCTGGCCGTCTCCGGACGCGGTGACTTTTGCGTCGGCTATTTCAATCTCCGGGGCTGGAAGTCGATTGACGATCTCATCTCCAACTGGTCTGGCAGGACAGGCGAGCAATGCCGACTTCTGGTCGGTATGCAAAGACTCCCTGATGAGGAACTGAAAATCGGACTATCCATCGCATCCCACGAAGAGCCGCTCGACAACCAAACCGCACTTCGTCTCAAGCGGAAGCTCGCGGAAGATTTCCGGGTTCAGTTGACGGTTGGAATGCCGACCAATGCCGACGAAGTGGGACTGCGCCGTTTGGCTGATCAACTAAGATCGGGCAAGGTCGTCGTTAAGCTGTTTCTCAAGCATCCGCTTCACGCAAAACTCTATCTCCTTTTCCGCCCCGATCCGAACAACCCGATCACGGGATTCCTTGGAAGCAGCAATCTGACCCTTTCCGGGCTCTCGAAGCAGGGTGAACTGAATGTTGACGTTCTCGACCACGACGCCACGCAGAAGCTAGCCAAATGGTTTGATGATCGCTGGACCGACCGCTGGTGCCTCGACATCACTGCCGAATTGATCGAGGTCATCGAAGAGAGCTGGGCGCGGAAAGTACCACTCGATCCGTACGTGATCTACGTCAAGATGGCTTATCACCTTGCCCAAGAGGCGCGGGCGGGCCTAAACGAATTTCGGATACCACCAGAATTTGGCAAGCGGCTCTTCGCGTATCAAGAAGCGGCAGTGAAGATCGCGGCGCATCACCTCAACAAGCGTGGCGGCGTCCTGATCGGCGACGTGGTGGGCCTCGGCAAGACCCTCATGGCGACGGCGCTGGCCAAGATTTTTCAGGACGATCACTTTACGGAAACGTTGATTATCTGCCCGAAGAACCTTGTGAAGATGTGGGAAGATTATGTTTCAGAGTATCGCCTGCTGGCAAAAGTGCTTTCGGTCACCCGGGTCACGCGGGAGCTTCCCGAGCTTCGGAGATATCGGGTTGTGCTTATCGACGAGAGCCACAATCTTCGGAACCGTGAGGGGAAGCGATACCGGGCCATCCAGGAATACCTCGCGGAGAATGAGAGCCGCTGCATCCTCCTTTCGGCGACGCCTTATAACAAGACCTACGGCGACCTATCGAACCAACTCAGGCTGTTTGTGCCAGAGGATCGGGACATAGGTATCCGTCCCGAGCGCCTGCTTCAGGATATTGGCGAAACCGAGTTCGTCCGGCGCCACCAAGCGCCCGTGCGATCCCTCGCCGCATTTGAGAAGAGCGACCATGCCGACGACTGGCGGGAGCTGATGCGCCTATACATGGTTCGTCGGACCCGCACGTTTATTCAGGACAACTACGCCAAGACCGATCCTGCAACCGGACGAAAGTTTTTGACGTTTGAAGATGGAACGCGCTCCTACTTTCCCGAGCGTGTGCCGCGCACACTGCGATTCCAAATCAAGGACAAGGACACCAGCGACCAATATGCAAGGCTCTACGCTACGCCCGTCGTAGATGCGATCAACCAAATGTATTTGCCGCGCTATGGCCTCGGCAACTACGTGGCGCCGAAACCACATAAACCGCCCACGTTGAATGAAGCCAAGCAATTGGATGACCTATCCCGTGCAGGCAAGCGTCTCATGGGCTTTTGCCGAACGAATCTTTTTAAGCGCCTGGAAAGCAGCGGGGAGGCATTCCAGCAGTCGCTGGAGCGCCATGTCCTTCGAAACTACGTCTTCCTCCATGCGATCGAGCACGGCCTTCCCCTGCCACTGGGAACGCAGGACGCTGGTCTTCTAGACACCGCAAGCTACGACGAGGATTTCGACGACCCGAGCGCCGATGCCGAGTTGTTCAACGAGGGGGAGGACGAGAATGAACAGGAAGCGGAAGAGCTACGCCTGACTGACGAAGCAGCCTTCCGAGCGAAAGCGGCGGAAGTCTATGAGCTCTACTCAAACCAATACAGGAAGCGCTTCAAGTGGCTTCGACCAGACCTCTTCGTTGCGCAACTGAAGAAAGACCTTACAACCGACAGCTCTCGCCTGATCAAGATCATCCAGGATTGCGGTCACTGGGAGCCTGCGCGGGACTCAAAGCTTGCCGCCCTTTTCGATCTCATCACCAAGAAACATCCGAAGGAGAAGATCATCGTCTTCTCCCAGTTTGCCGATACCGTCCGCTATCTCGGGCGGCAATTGAAGGACCGAGGAGTCAATTCGCTCGCGGCGGTCTCTGGCGAAACCACCGATCCCACGAGCTTCGCATGGCGGTTCAGCCCGAACAGCAACAACAAGCGGGACAAGATCAAGGCTCAAGACGAGCTCCGTGTCCTGCTCGCCACCGACGTTTTGAGCGAAGGCCAGAACCTTCAGGACGCGGCTATCATCGTGAATTACGACCTGCCCTGGGCAATCATCCGGCTCATCCAGCGTGCGGGCCGCGTTGATCGCATCGGGCAGAAAGCCGAGGAAATCCTTTGCTACTCGTTCCTTCCGGCGGACGGTGTCGAGCGGCTGATCCAGTTACGTTCGCGCGTGCGTCAGCGCCTCAAGGAAAACGCCGAGGTGGTTGGCACCGACGAAGCCTTCTTCGAGGACGAGGACGAACACAAGGAGCTGGCCGATCTCTATAACGAGAAAGCCGGCATCCTTGATGGCGAGGCCGACACCGAGGTCGATCTGGCGTCATACGCCTACCAGATATGGAAGAACGCTATCGACGCGGACCCGGCGCTTCAGAAAGCCATCCCCGAACTGCCGTCCGTTGTCTATTCGTCGAAGGCATACGCGCCGCAGGAAGGGAGGCCGAACGGCGTCCTTGTCTATCTGCGCACCTTGCAAGGCAATGACGCTCTGGCCTGGGTTGGGAAGGATGGTACCAACGTCACCCAATCCCAATTCGAGATTCTGAAGATCGCGGCTTGTGAACCCAATACTCCGGCCCTCCCGCGCCAGGAGGATCATCATGCGTTGGTTGCTAAGGGTGTGGAGCATATCGCAGCGGAGGAGAAGCAGGTTGGGGGTCAGCTTGGTCGCCCATCGGGCGCGCGCTTCCGAACCTATGAACGGCTCAAACGATATGCCGAGAAGGTGAAGGGTACGCTGTTTGAGTTGCCCGAACTTGGCAAGGCGATCGAGGAAATCTATCGACATCCGCTTCGCCAATCGGCCATCGATACGTTGAACCGGCAGATGAAGGCCGGCATCGACGACGACAAGCTCGCGGAGCTCGTCATGGCGCTCCGCGAAGAGGACCGGCTCTGCCTGATCCAGGACGAAGAGCAAACTGGCGAGCCGCAGATCATCTGCTCGCTTGGCCTGGCGCCGCTAGCGGTTTGAGAAAGGGGCGGGGGGATGGATTTCAACACGGCGAATGCCAAGGGCCTACTGGAACGGTTCGACTTCATGACGCTGTTCGTCAATGAGTTGGGCTGGGATCGGCACAGCGCCGCTCTCCCGATCGAGATTTCCGGCACGTCCTATGGGTTGAAAGCGATCGCGGAGAAACGCGGGATGGTCGCCTGGCTTTGCGACGCGCCCGCCGACCGATCCATCCCAGACCGGGCAACCCGGAAGAAGATCGAGCATCAGGTCGCCAAGACCACCCTTGAGCACTTGATCATATTCACCGACGCGAAGCGCGCCGAGCAGGTTTGGTGCTGGGCGCGCCGCGAAACCGGCAAGCCAGCATCGGTGCCCGAGCATTTCTGGTACGCCTCATCCGGCAATCGGGGCTTCCTCCAAAAGCTTGCTGCGATCGCCTTCTCTTTGGAGGAGGAAGAAAGCCTAACGCTGGTCGATGTTACGGCACGAGCACGGGTCGCCTTCGATGTCGAGCGCGTCACCAAGCGCTTCTACGACCAATTCAAGACCGAACACAAAACCTTCCTCGACTTCATTGAGGGCATCACCGACGTGGCCGACCGCGAGTGGTATGCCTCGTTGATGCTGAACCGCCTGATGTTCATTTATTTCATGCAGCGCAAGGGTTTCCTGAACGGGGAACGTGACTATCTACGCAACCGCCTTGAACAGTGCCGCAAGGAGAAGGGGCGCGACAAGTTTTATTCATTCTATAGCTATTTCCTCCTGCGTTTGTTCCACGAGGGTCTTGGTGGAAAAAAGCGGAATACGGAACTCGAAAATCTGCTCGGTCGTATTCCCTATTTGAACGGCGGCCTGTTCGAGCCCCATCCGATCGAAGAGCAATACCCCAAGATTGCGATTCCGGACGAAGCCTTCACGCGCATCTTCAACTACTTCGACCGCTATCAATGGCATCTCGACGAGCGCCCGTTGCGCAACGACAACGAGATCAACCCGGATGTTCTCGGCTACATATTCGAGAAATATATCAATCAGAAGCAGATGGGGGCCTACTACACGAAGGAGGACATCACCGAATACATTTCCAAGAACACGGTGATCCCCTTCCTGTTCGATGCCGCGAAGGCCAAATGCAAGGTTGCCTTCGAGAGCCCCGGCGGGCCGACGATCTGGGACCATTTGCGTGACGATCCGGATCGGTACATCTACGCGGCCGTCAAGCACGGCGCGGAACAGGCGCTTCCACCCGAGATCGCGGCCGGCATTGAAGATGTCTCAGCGCGCACGCAGTGGAACCAGAAGGCGCCCGCCGAGTTCGCATTGCCCACCGAGATCTGGCGCGAGGTCGTGGCACGTCGTGCACGCTATGCGAAAGTGCGGGCGGAGCTTGCAGCGGGCGAAGTCCGGGAGATCAATGATCTCATCACCCTCAATCTCGATATCCGGCAGTTTGCTCAGGATGTGATCGAACGCTCGGAAGGGCCGGAATTGCTGCGCGCCTTCTGGAAGTCGATCGAGGGCGTCACCGTGCTCGACCCGACTTGCGGGTCAGGCGCGTTCCTCTTCGCGGCCTTGAATATCCTCGAGCCGCTGTATGAGACCTGCCTCGACCGGATGGAGGCTTTCGTTGCTGATCTGGACCGAGCCGATCCGCAGCATGATCCGAAGAAATTCAAGGATTTCAAGGACACGTTGGCGAAAGTCGCCGTCCATCCGAACGCGCGCTATTTCACGCTGAAGAGCATCATTCTGAACAACCTCTTCGGCGTCGACATCATGGAAGAGGCGGTCGAGATCTGTAAGCTCCGCATGTTCCTGAAACTTGCGGCACAGGTCGATCCTGACCTTAGTCACGAGAATCTTGGCATCGAGCCGTTGCCAGATATCGACTTCAATGTCCGCGCCGGAAACACCCTAGTCGGCTACGCCACGTACGATGACGTGAAGGCCGCTCTTATGAGCAAACTCGATCTTGACAATGCACTCGACGCAATTTCCGCAAGTGCAGCCGATCTTCAGCAGACCTTTGATGCCTTCCGCGCGCGGCAAATGGAGGGGGACGGCTCGGTTCCCTCCGGAGACAAGACCATTCTCCGTCAGCGCCTAACGAAGCTCAAGAACGAATTAGATCGTCACCTCGCTGCCGAATTTGGCGTAAACAGCGCCAACACTTCTGCCTACGCAAGTTGGCTGAAATCTCACGAGCCTTTTCACTGGTTCGTTGAATATCACGGCATCATGCAGAACGGCGGCTTTGATGTCTTGATAGGCAATCCGCCTTACGTTGCCGCCCCAAAGGTTCGGAAACTCTACAATGTTCGTGGCCTTAGGACTACGGACGCTCCTGACATCTACGCGTGGGTTCTTGAACGCGCGACCAACTTGCTCGCAGCAACGGGGCGCTCCGGAATGATCGTTCCGCTTAGCCTGACATTTAGCGCGGAGTTCGATAGCGTCAGAAAACTCCTCTACTCAAGCTATGCCGCAAATTGGTTCTCGTCTTTTGGGAGAATTCCTGCTGCCCTCTTTAGCCATGACGTGCGCGTGCGCAATACGATACACCTTGGCACCAAAGCTGCGGACCGACCACTGAATCACACGACACGTCTGCATCGATGGTTTGACGCGTATCGATCATCGCTGCTGCCGATGATGAGTTACGGTGCGTTTCAGCCAAGTTTGTGGGGATCGCGCGTCCCGAAGCTCGAAAGCCAACCATTGATCGCGGCTTATGAAGCGCAACTACAGAACCCCCAAAATCGAATGGATCGCATCGTATCGAAACGATCGACTCGCTACGCGTTGAATTTCAAGAAGACGGCATACAATTGGTTGAACTACTGTAGAGAACTCCCACCGTGCTACGACAGCGCCGGGAAGCGCGTTGAACATACTAAGTTTGGCCGACTCTTTTTTGAGAGTGAAGAAGACCAAGAACTCGGAATGCTAATCGCTAACGGCAAATTGATGCTCATATATTGGTTCGCGATTGGAGACGATTTTGACGTTACGCGTTGGAATTTTACCGAGTTCCCGATGAGCATGTCGCAGTTGACACGCGAGCAACGTCTTGGCCTACGCGCTCTCGTGTCAGACCTTGAAAGCGCGATGTCGGCCAACATCCAATTCAAGCTGAACGCTGGCAAGAGGGTGGGGAACTTTAATCTCGCTCGTTGCCGCGATGTGACGGATCGGTCCGATCGGCTATTTGCATCGGCAATTGGCTTTGATCGCCTGTGGGATGATATCGAACTCTACTATAACCAAACCGTCCGGACGGACTTCAGCGACGATCTGGAGGAAGAGTGATGGGTATCGAGCATAACATGATGGCGCTCGAACTTTCGTCTGTGCTTCTCCAACAGCTTCGAACCGGAAACGCTAGCGGTTGGGCTGATCCGCGACTGTCAGCGCAATCTACCCTGTGGCAGGGGATGGCGGATTGGCCGAGGCCCGACGTTGCGTTTGAAGACAAGAGCACCAAGTCCACGCTCGCGCTTGAATTTAAGCCACCAAATCAGGTCAAACGTGAGTATATTACTGGCCTCGGTCAGATGATCACATATCTCTCAGACTTTGAGTTTGCCGGTCTCGTTGTGCCGAAAAGATCGGGAGATGGATTTGAGATAGCAAAATACATTTCTGATGTTCTTTCCCGCGATTTGGATGGCCTTCCCGTAGCGCTCTTCTCTTATGATAAGTCGGTATCGGATTTCACGGTGCTGCGAAGGCTCAAGCCGCGGACTGTCCCGTTGGCGAGTCCCCCCGCAGGATCGCGGCCGCGGACGTTCTGGGCATATTGGCGTGATCTGTCGAACTATGACCTGTTTGAGATTCTGAGAATCAGTGACATTAGCGATGGGCAGCCGTTCGAAGCGGTATTCGCTAAATTTTGGAAGCAATTTGCAGCTACAGGAAAAGCGCGTACTTGGGAGGGCACCGGAAGAAAGAAGAAGAAGCTTAGCTCGCCTAGCCAGACTGCTGAGCGGCTGAATGCCTTTCTTGCTGTGCGGCATGCAGGGCTTCTAAGCTCCGATGGACGCCTCACATCGGCGGGCCTTGAGTTGCTTCAAGTGGGAAAGGTCTATGGACCAGATAGCGTGGCGTTCATCGATCTTTTAGCGCATTCGATCCTAGTCGACGGACGGCACCTAGATCTGATTTTCTGGGTTGAGGAGCGCACGCGGTCAATCGATCCGACCGAGAAGAACAGTGCCAATGAATACCTATCGGCTCTGGACAAGCAACTCGTTGACCGGGGTGTCATTCCACCTCGGAAGGCAGGGGCGAAGAAGCCGCATTTCATTCGCGACGAGCCAAAGCTGTGGAATAAACTCGGGTTGCTGAAACACGATGGTGCCACGCAATATTTTCACGCGGGGCACGGATTTGTATTTGACTGGCGAAGAATAATAGCGGTGATCGAGGGACGATAGGGCAGCCCCAATCTGGCACTCCGGCCGACGTTGATCGTAACCTGAAGGAGCGGGGTATTGAGAATCGCTATCCTCGCGTGGGGTTCGCTTATCAGGAACCCTGGTGACCTCGCCACTGCGACAGTATTCGAACCGAACGGCCCGCCCTTGCCTGTCGAGTTCAGTCGCGTTTCGGGCGACGGGCGCCTTACCTTAGTGATCGACGAGGCTATCGGCACGGCGTGTGCGACGTATACGGCGCACAGCGTTTTCGATGACCTCGACCACGCGCTTGAGAACCTTTGGAAACGCGAAGGAAGCAAGGGCGAGTCGTTACCGAGAGATGTACGAGCGCACGGGCGGGTCGGTTTTTTCGATCGGATTTCCGGACAAGCGAGCACCATTGCTGAGGACCGCCATCCGCGCTCAGTCGAGGCAATCGAGGCGTGGATTGCCGCAAACGGATACGACGCCGCAATCTGGACGGCGCTCGCCAGCAATTTTCATGAGCCTAACAAGGCAGGCGAGCCGTTTTCTATTGAAGCCGCGATCCGCTATCTCGCAGCACAGGACGCACAGACGCTGAACATGGCGCTGGCTTACATTCGGCGTGCGCCGGCTGAAGTGCAAACGCCAGTGCGCACGACGGTCAACGCACGATGGCCGGAAGGATGAGCCATGCCGGCGGCACAACGGTCGTATAGCCCGCAGGCTATCCCGCATGGTGAAGATAGATATCCCGACCGTCTGCTTCGACGGCTTGGGACGAGTGCGCCGCACACCATCACCATCATCGGATCGCCAGCATGGCTGGAATGCCCGCTGACCGCTTTCCTGTGCTCGAAAGAGGCTCCGGGTGCGACAATACTGAAAGCCTTTGACCAAGCGACGGCCTGGCGCGATGCAGGCCGCTGCGTGATCAGCGGCTTTCATTCGCCGCTCGAACGACATTGCCTCGATATTCTTCTGCGCGGCAAGCAACCCGTCGTGATGGCGCTCGCGCGCGGCCTGGGCGCCTTGCGGTTGTCCGCCATGCAAAGGGAAGCTCTGGACGACGGCCGGCTGACGATCATCTCGCCATTCCCGGCAGCGGAGAAGCGCGTCACCGCTGATCTGGCACGTCAGCGCAATCGCCTTGTAGCCGCCTTGGCCGATGAGGTTGTATTCGCGTACATCGACCCTGGCGGACATCTCTCTCAGCTTGCGGACGAGATTGCTGCTTGGGACGGGATATGCCGGCAGCTTCATCGTTGACGGGCGGTACCTTCAAGCAAAACGCCAGGCTTCAGGAAGTCGGGCTGGCCTCGGCGCTCTGCCCAAGCAGTCGAGTTCGCCTCTCGCATTCCGCAGCGTGTGCTCCTGATTGATGGACGCCGCCTGACGGAGCTGACGGTCGAGCACGGTGTCGGTGTGCGCTCCAGCCGTGTGCTGGAGTTCAAGCGCCTGGACGCGGATTTCTTTTCAAAGGACTGACCGCCCGGCGGAGGGGATATCAATTCGGATGGCAGGTCGGCGGCAGTTTCGTGTGTGATTTCGTGGAGTTAGGGTTCCGTACTGGCGCGGCTCCAGTCCAGAGGTCGAGAGAAAAAGGGCGGAAAGAGAACGCTCGGAGCCGAGTGTGCCGAAGTCACAGTCCACAGGTCTGCGCCCGAACCGCGCGGTTCCTTGGCGTTTCAGCCCCGCATCCGCGCGCGGAGAACGTTCGACAGGGTAGAATTGGCGGAGAGGATGGGATTCGAACCCACGGTACGGCTTTTGACCGTACAACGGTTTAGCAAACCGCCGCCTTCGACCACTCGGCCACCTCTCCGTGCCGGCGGTGATAGCCGCGCGCGGCGGCGCTATCAAGCGCGCTTGTCTTTGCGCCCGCGGACATAGGGTTCGGCCTGCTGGGCATAGAGGCTGGCGTAGGCGCCGCCGGCCGCCATCAACGCGTCATGGGGCCCTTCCTCGGCGATGCGGCCGGCGTCCATCAGAATGATGTGATCCGCCTCGCGCATATTGGCCAGCCGGTGGCTGACCAGAACTGTTGTGCGCCCGGTGCGCTGCGCAGCGCGCCTCATGAACTCCGCCTCGGCGGCGGGATCCATGGCCGAGGTCGGCTCGTCGAGGATGACGATGTCGGCGGCCTCGCGCAGCAGCGCCCGCGACAGCGCCAGCCGTTGCCACTGCCCGCCGGACAGCTCGCGCCCGTCGAGAAAGCGGCGCGACAGCCGGGTCTCGAGCCCGTCCGGCAATTCCTGCAACAGCTCCGCCGCCAGCCCCCGCTCCGCCGCCGCCGTCAGCGCCGCGTCGTCCGCGTTGCGCAGGCCTTCGCCCATGTCGATATTGTCACGCGCCGTCATCTTGAAGCGGGTATAGGGCTGGAACATCACCGCCATGCGCGCGCGCAGCGCCTCCGGCGCCCAGTCGCGCAGGTCCAGACCGTCCAGGGTCACCCGGCCCGCCTGCGGCGCATACAGCCCGGTCATCAGCCGGATCAGCGTCGTCTTGCCGGAGCCGTTGACTCCGACGATCCCCAGCCGGATCCCGGGCGGGATGTGCAAGCTGACGCCGTCAAGCGCCGGGCGCGGCGCGGCGGGGTAGCGGAAGCTGACATCCTCGAAGCGCAGGCCGTCGCCTGGTGTCGGCCCGGCGGCGGCGCGCCCGCGCGGCGCCGGTTCCGGCCCATCCAGGAAAGCGTAGAGATTGGAGATGTAGAGCAGGTCCTCATACACGCCGGTGAAGGCGCCGAGCAGCGAGATCAGCGCTCCCTGCCCCTGCTTGACCGCCGCGATCAACATCGTCATCTGGCCCAGCGTGATCGCGCCGCCGATAGCGGTCAGCACCACCCAGATCTTGGCGCCGAGATACACCGCCGAGCTGAGCGCGTTCAGCGCCGCGCCGGCGTAGGCCCGCCGCCCGCGCAGGCGGCGGTCCCGGCCATAGAGGTCCTCGAACAGGCGCTCGTAGCGGGCGAGAATCTGCGGCCCGGCGCCGTAATGGATGCGCTCGGCCGCCGACGCCTCGGCAGTCATCAGGCTTTCCAGATAGGCGCGCTCGCGCATCTCCGGCGCGCGGCCGGTCTGGAAGCGGAACATCGCGGTGGAGAATTTCACCTCGCCCAGGAACAGCGGCAGCGCGCCCAACGCCATCACCAGCACCAGCAGCGGCGAGAAGGTCCATAACAAGCCGATGAACGCCAGCAGGGTGATCGCGAACTGCGCCCCTTCCAGCAGCCGGTTGACCAGGTTGAACGGCCGGCTGGCGGCGTGCTGGCGGGCCAGCTGCATCTGCTGCTGCACGCCGGCGTCCTCGATCTGCGCCAGGTCCATGGCCAGCGCCTTGTCCTGGATGGCGCGGCTGACGGCGTGGCCCAGCTCCACCTGCAGCTTCGACTTCTGAAAGGCCAGCACCCGGCGCACCACCAGCAGCCCGCCCAGCACCACGGCCTCGACGGCCACCCAGACCAGCGCCGCGTCGCGGTCGGCCGCCGCCTGCGTCTCGATCGCCGCCAGCACGCCGTCGATGATCAGCTTGCCGATATAGGTCGCCGCCGGCGGCGCGATGGCCGCGATCAGCGTCAGCCCGGCGATGACCAGGGTCAGGCCCGGATTGGCGCGCCAGACCAGCGCCAGCGCCCGGCGCGCATAACCCGCGGCGGCGCGCAGCCCCGGCTCCGCGATGCTGCGTTCGGGAAGGTCGGACTCCATCGCCATCGCGTGTTCGCGGCGCGGCGCCGTGCGCTAGACGGCTTCCGGCGTCGCCGCCTCCCTGCCGCCGCCCCTCGCCATCTGCATCTGCGCCTGGGCGCGCAACTGCGCCACCTGCCGCGACACCACCGACCCGTTATGCGGAAACGGCGTCGCCGGAACCGGCCGACCGAGGAAGGGGGCCAGCTTCTCGAAGCCCTCGCCAGAGCAGATGTCGATGACGAGCAGGTCCTGCGGACGATCCCTGAAATACTCGGCCACCGCCTTCACATGCTGGTCGTAGACCCAGGAGAAGCGCTCCGGCACGAAGTCGTAACAGCCGTAGGTGGCGGCGCGGAACAACTGGCGCACGCGATAGCGATGGGCCTCGTCCGGGTCTTCAGTCTCCTTGAAGGCCGGGGAGTTGAACCAGTGGTTCTGGCAGGACTGCAGCCAGCTTTCCTTGTCGCGCACGGTGAGGATGAACTTCGCCCCCGGATAGTGCTGGTCCAGTTGCGGATAATAGGGCGCGACCGTGATGTCGGTGACGCCGTCATGGTGCTTGAGCAGAGTCAGGTCGTACTGGCCATAGGCGAGCTCGTTGTAGGTGTCACGGTCCACCGGGTAATGGACGGTGTCGAATCCGAGAATCTGCAGGGCGTGGGTCAACGACCGCGTGCCGGTGCGGCTGAGACCGATCCCGAACACTTTCGGCTTCTGGGCGCCGACGCCATAGGCCGGCGCATGGGCGTTCTTTTCCAGCCAGGCGTTCAGCTCTGATATGCTGAACGGGTCCTTTTCCTTGATCCCCAGCCGGTCGAGCTCGCGCTCCGCCAGTTCGGGAAGAGCGCGGATCAGACGGTCGATCTCTTCGGCGCTGCTGTTGCGCGGCGCAAGGCGGCGGGTGAACTCCACGGCGGCGCGTGCGACGGAATAGTCGTCGGCGCCGCCATTGGGCTGCGGCCAGCGTTGCATGGCCATGTCCAGCCGCGCCTGCTGCATCGGGGTGCGGCTGCGCAGTTCACGCACGGCGTATTTGGCGAAGACGTGACGGAAGTACTGGAAATGGTCGTGCAGGATGTCGAAGTTGCGGAACTGCTTGCTCATCCGCAGCGGCTTCATCGCGATATTGCGCAGCCGCGATTCCGGGCGAAGCACGTATTTCATGTCGTTCTTCGGCGGTTCGATCTGCGCCATGCGGCGCACAAGATCCAGCCGCGTCACATGCACGCCGCAATGGATGCGCCCGCGGAAACGATCCGACACATAGGTGTCGACATAGGCGGTGTCGCAACGGTCGATGAAGCCGCGCATGTCCTCAAGGATCAAGCAGTCGGCATCGACATAGACCACGTAATCGCTGTTGTGCTCGATGCGCAGCATCCGGTTCACGCATTCGGAGAACGGCCGCACATTGTCCAGAACGTGCACAGCATCCGGCCGGATATGCCGGATCGCCAGATCCAGCGCGATATCGGCGGTGCGTTCGTCGATTTTACGAAAGACGAGATCGACCTTCGCCATGGATGTCATTCCCCCCACTTCATCGGCCGGTTGAACTCGCCAGCGATGCGTTCGAACAGGTTTGCGTGATCTTCGGACAGCTCGCGCCTCCAGCGCAGGTCAAGCTGTATCGAGGCGTCATGATTGGCGTAATAGTCGCGCGTGCGGCCGTTCAGCGTCGCGAACGCGGCCTGCGCGCCATCCGGCAGCGCCCGCGCCGCCAGGAACTGCGCCCCGCTGTTGCCGCCCAGCGGGTGATGCCCGGCGGCGTGGTAATCCAACATCGCCGGCTCATAGTCGAGCTCAAGCAGCGCGCAAGCGCCGCGGATCACCCGTTCCGGATTCGTCGCCAGCTCTTCATAGCGCACACGCATTTTCGCGCCGTCGAAGGCGTCGTACAGCGCCTGCGAGCGTTCGATCTGCGCCATCCAGTCGCGCACCTGCTGTTCGGGTTCGCGGTCGGGGTATTTGCGCAGGCGTGAATTGACCACCGCGCGACCGTCACGGAGCAGAAAGAACAGCGCCGGACGCCCGCCGGCGGCGCGGAATTCCGCGGCGCGCTCGGCGATCCATTGATGATCCTTGGTGGAGTCGATCACCACTGGCTTGCCGGCGCGTTCGGCGATCTGGTGATAGAGTGGGCGAGCGCGGTCCCATACGAAACCGCCCCAGACCGGACAGGCTTCGCCGCAGAGCTTGCACGCACGCTTGCGCAAGGGTTTGGCCGGATCGCCAAGATAACGGACCTTGCCAGCCTCGCCCGCATAGAAAGCGCGCGAATGGCTCCCGAGCATCATGCCCAGAAGGGTCGAGCCGGAATGGCCCGCGCCGCAAATCATTCCCGCCTGAAGGCGGGTCCCCGCTGACATGTTCCAACCTGTCGGGCGCGCATATTGCGATTCGCGCTACGCGCGCCGCTAGCCCCTCTCCATCAGTCGACGGAAAATCGGGCGAAATTGCAATCGGATTTTTCCGTTTTTGTGGCGGCTTCAGCCTGCGATCTGTTCACGCAACCTGCGGCTGGCCAGGAAATAACCAGCTCCGGTCAGCAGGCCCGCGGCGCCGAACACGATCATCGACCAGCGCAGGCCTTCCGCCACGCCCATCTGCGCGGCGAAAACATCGCTGAGCAGGCCGATGCTGAGCGGGCCGAGGCCCAGACCCACGAGATTGATGATGAACAGCAGCACGGCGGCGGCGGTGGCGCGGGTGCGCGGCTGGGCAAGGCTCTGCACGCTGGCGAAGATCGGCCCGTACCACAGCGAGCCGAGAAACACAGGGATGATCAGGATCAGGAACGACATCCCCACCGATGGCACCAGCATGGCTGCGACGAAGAACGGCACCACCAGCAGCGCCGCCCAGGCCGGGATCAGCACATAGCCGCGAATGTCGGTGCGCGCGGCGCGGTCGGCCAGCATGCCGCCGACATAAGTGCCCGCCGCGCCGAATATGCCGACGATCAGGCCCAGCGCCGTGCCGACGAAGCCGACAGGGCCGAAATTCAGTCCCAGCGTCTCGTTGACGCTCTGCGTCATCGCGGCCAACCCCTCGGCGTGGTTGCGGAAGTAGAACGACCCGTAGAAGGCGATATGGCCATAGCTGATAAAGGCCGAGATCGCCGAGGCGATCGACACCCACCAGAAGGAGGATTTGGAGCGTAGCTCCTCGAACGCCTCCATCAGGCCCGGCCCCTTGGCCATTTTCACCTTGCCGCCGGCGTTGCGCCGCGGCTCCGGCAGGGTCAGGAAGGTGATGATGCCGATCAGCACGCCCGGCGCCCCGGCGACGAAAAAGGCCGCGCGCCAGCCCCAAGCGTCGGCGACCAGACCGCCCAGCGCCATGCCGGCCAGAGAGCCGAGAGGAATGCCCATCGAATAGAAGGCCAGCGCCGAGGCGCGCTTTTCCTTTGGCGTATAATCGGTGATCAGCGAATGCGCCGGTGGCGTGCAGCCCGCTTCGCCGACGCCGACGCCGATGCGCGCCAGCAGCAGCTGCGTGAAATTGACGGCGAAGCCGCAGGCGACGGTGAAGGCGCTCCACACCACCACCGCGGCGCTGATGATCTTCACGCGGTCGGCGCGCTCGGCCAGGCGGGCGATGGGAATGCCCAGCGTAGTGTAGAAAATCGCGAAAGCGAGGCCGGTGAGCGCACCCAGCTGCCAGTCGGCCAGGCCCAGCTCCAGCTTGATCGGCTCGGCGAGGATGTTGACGATCTGCCGGTCGAGGAAATTCAGCGTGTAGATGACCAGCAGCATGCCCAGCGCGTACTTGCGATAGGCGCCCGACAGCGGCCTGGCCGCAGGCTGGTCCGTCACCGGCGCATCCGACATCCGGTTCTCCTCCCCTGTTGATCCGGGCGTTTTCCGCCTCATGGCCCGGCGCCGGACGCAACGGGGGCGCCTGCGCGGTTAACGCTGCATAACATGGCGGCGAAGCGTGCGGTCAACGCTTTTCGGCGCGCGTTCACGTCATTCTAACCATGCCGTTAAACCAAATCTTGCGATTATTCGCGCACGATCCCGGCGTCGCGTCCCAGGCCGGCAGGGCAAGGACGCAGAAATGAACGGCGCAGTATGAGCGATCGCAGGAATCATCCCTCCAGCCGCATCGGCCCCGCGAATGATCATTCGGGACCAGGCGGCCTTGACCCGGAAACCGCCGGCCTGGTGGCCGCCGAGGCCCGTATAGCGGCGCGCCCGCCGAGCAGCCGCGTGAACCGCGGCGCCTTCGGCCGCGTCCTGCGCATCGCCGATCTTGCGGGCCTGACCGCCATCGCCACGGCGGGGGTGATCTCCGTCGCCGGCCCCGCGCCCATGCATGCCCCTGCAGGCCATCTGGCCCCGGTCGTGGCGTTCACGCTGATCACCGCAATCCTGCTGCAGGGCTTCGGGCTTTACCGGATCAATCCGTCGGCGCCGTCATGGCGGCGGGTCTGCTGCGCGATGGTCGCCGCCAGCCTGTCCGGGATCGCCGCCATCGGCGCCGCATGGACGTTCGCGCCGGAGATTTTGTCCGTAACGGCCGGTTTCGCGACGGGCGCGGCGGCGGCCGTGACGGCGCTGCACGCCGCGCATGCCCTGTTCATACGCCGCCTGGCGCGACAGGGGCGGCTGGCCCTGAACGTTGTGGTGGTCGGCGCCACGCCGAACGCCCGCCGCCTGATCGAGACCAACGCACGCAGCGGCGCGGTGAACATCATCGGCGTGTTCGACGACCGGCGGACGCGCAGCCCGTCGCGCCTCGCCGGTGCGCCCTATCTCGGCGCGATCGACGACCTGATGGCCTGGCCGCTGCTGCCGGAGATCGACCGCGTGGTGCTGACCGTGACCAGCCAGGCGGCGGATCGCGTGCGCGCACTGCTGGCGCGCCTGCGCGGCCTGCCGCAGCCAGTGTGCCTGATGCTCGACTTCGAGGACTTCGACCCGGAGACGACGACGCTGGCCGAGATCGCAGACTCTCCGGCCGCGCAACTGTCGGGCCTCGGCGACGATCCCGGCTGGCAGATCGTGAAACGGCTGGAGGACATCGTCCTCGGCGGCCTGTTGCTGATCGCCGCCGCGCCGGTGATGGCGCTGGTGGCGCTGGCGGTGCGTCTGGATAGTCCCGGTCCGGTATTTTTCCGGCAGGCCCGTGAAGGCTTTAACGGCCGGGCCATCCGCGTCATGAAGTTCCGCTCCATGCGTCATGATCCCGAGGCGGCGACACGGCCGGTGAGGCAGGTTGAGCGCGACGATCCGCGTGTTACGCGCGTTGGGAGCTTCCTTCGCAAAACCAGCCTCGACGAACTGCCGCAGCTCTGGAACGTGGTCAGGGGCGACATGTCGCTGGTGGGACCGCGCCCGCACGCCCCCGGCATGAAGACCGGGGCCGCCTACACGTCGGAGCTGGTCGCCGAATACGCCCACCGTCACCGGGTGAAGCCCGGCATCACCGGCTGGGCGCAGGTCAACGGTTCGCGCGGACCGCTGCATTCGCCGGAAGCGGCGCGCGAGCGTGTGCGGCTGGACGTGGAATACATCACCCGCGCCAGCCTGTGGTTCGATCTGTGGATCATCCTGAAGACGCTGCCGGCGCTGTTAGGCGACCGCATCAACATCCGCTGACGGAAGGCGCCGTGATGACCCCTCTGCTCCGCGCCCTGCTGGTCGTCTCGGCGAGCTTCGCCGTTCTGTCCCTGGCGGCCTTGTCCTGGATGCTGTTCAGCAGTCAGAGCGAGGCCGGCGATGATGGCGTAAAAACCGAACCGCGCCAGGCCGCCAGAGCGGCGGCGCCGGAGCCGCCATTCCGCAGCTGCATGAATCTCGGCGGCGCGCTGGAAGCCCCGCGCGAAGGCGAATGGGGCTATGTCATTCAGGACCGGCACCTGGACCGCATCGCCGCCGCGGGTTTCGACGCCGTGAGACTGCCGGTGCGCTGGAGCGCCCATGCAGAGACCCGGCCGCCCCATGCGATCAGCGCCGCCCTGCTCGCCCGCGTCGACGAGGTGGCGCACGCGGCGCTGCAGCGCGGCCTGACCGTGATCATCAACGTGCATCATTACGAAGAACTGATGACCGATCCCGATCGGCATGAACCGCGGCTGGAGGCGATCTGGCGCCAGCTAGCCGCGCATTACCAGGGCTGGTCGGAAGGACTGGTCTTCGAACTGGTCAACGAACCGCACGGGCGCCGCTGGACGTCGGAGCGGCTGAACGCCCTCAACGCGCGCCTGACCGCGATGATCCGCGAACGCCACCCGGACCGCTGGGTGATCGTCGGCGGCGGTGACTGGGGCAATCTTTCGGGGCTTCGGGGCCTCGTCCCGCCAGACGATGCGCGGGTGATGACCACTTTCCATTTCTACACGCCATTCGACTTCACCCATCAAGGCGCGCCCTGGGCGAACCGGCCGCGCACCGGCGTCGGCTGGGGAACGGCGGAGGAGCGGGCCGAGGTGTCGGGCATGCTGGCGCAGGGCGCGGACTGGGGCGCGCACGCTGGCACGCCGATGTTCCTGGGCGAGTTCGGCGTCTATCGCGGCGTGCCCGTGGCCGACCGCGCCGCCTGGACCCGGCATGTGCGCGAAGAGGCCGACCGGCTGAACATCGCCTGGTGCTACTGGGATTTCGCCACCACCCTGAACGCTTTCGACACCAGCCGTGACGCGTGGATTCCCGAATTGCGCGACGCGCTGACCGGCGATTCCGTGCAGGCGTTGCTGCGGCGCTAAGCGTCAGGTCTTCTCGATCTGTTTCACCGCATCGCGCCCGACCCAGCGTTCGGTTTTGTCTTTCGATTCCGACAGCCGCCGCGCCAGTTCCGCCGCCGGGCCTTTCAGCGCCGCATTGCGCCGCCCGATGGCGCGCAGCGCCCAGTTGACGGCCTTCTTCACGAAATTGCGGTCATCGGCGGCGTGGCGCTCGATCAGCGGCAAGCGGGCGAGGAAATCCGCATCGGCCAGCTCCTTGCGATGCAGGGCGAGACAGGCCAGCAGCGCGAAACCGGCGCGGCGGCCGAATTCGTCATTCAGCGCCGCCCAGCGATCGACCATGGCCAAGGCGTGCGGCGACCGGTCGAAAAGCTGGAAACACGCGGTATCGCAGATCGCCCAGTTGTCGAAATCCGCCCGCCAGCGATCCATCCGCTCCGGCGTCAGCTTATCCGCCTCGCCGGTATGGGCGGCCAGCATCCGCGCCTCGTAGACCCCGGTCTCCCACAACGCCCCGGCCAGCGCCTGATCACGGCCGATGGACTTCGCCACCAGTTTGATCTTCGCCATCGGGGTTCCGAACGCCGTTTCCGCACTGGCGCCGGTGATGCCGTAGCGCGGCCCCATCTCGTCGCGGATGCGCGCCTCGGCATGGCTTTGAAGCGCGGCCAGCGCGGCTCTGACGCGAGCGGCCGTATCCGGCGAAGTGGCCATGCGGGGTCAGACCGGGTTAAGCTGGTGGAGCAGAATGGAATTACCCTCGCTGTCCAGACACACGGCCATACGGCAGCGCGGACCGGCGATGACGCCGCTGGCGAAGGGCACGCCCTTGGCCTTCAGGTCCGCGATCAGGGCGTCAAGGTCTTCGACCTCGAGCGCAACCGTGCCGCCCGCGCCGGCGCTCGGCTCGCCCTGCGTGGTATTGGTGATCGCCAGACAGCCGCCGCCGGGCAGGTCGTACTCCACCCACCATTTGTCTCCCTGGCCCCCCGCCATGCCCGGGTTCAGCCCCAGCGTCTCTTCATAGAACCGCCGTGCGCGGGGCACGTCGGTCACAGGATACATCGTAAAGGCGACCTTCCTGATCATGGCCCGTCCCTATTTCGCGGCCTCAGTCTCCAGCAGCCCATCGAGACGGCCATAGCTCTGCGACCAGCCCTCGATCATGCCGCTGGCCAGCGCGCCGTCGCGCGCCTGTTTCGACGTATAGAAAACGGTGACGATGACCACGGTCTCCGCGCCCTTTTCCTCGAACTCGGAAGTGACGAGGGTCTCACCCCCTGTCCAGTCCTCGTCGAACAGTTCGGTGTTCTGCAACAGGGCGGGCGCGTCGATCCGGCGATAGACGCCGCCCATGCCCATATCATCCCCGGTTCCGGTGTTGCGCCAGACATAGCGAAAGGCGCCGCCGACGCGCAGGTCGATTTCGCATTCCGCCAGCCGCCATTCGTCAGGCCCCCACAGCCAGCGCTTCACCAGCTCCGGCTTCGTGTGGGCGTCCCACAGCATCGTGCGCGGCGCGGCGAAGGCGCGCGTAACGCGGATCTCGCGATCCGACGGGGTGTCGACTTTCACGGTGCGGCTCATGTCTGGTCGTCCTTCTTCGTCTGGGATTGCATCTCGTCCAGCAAGGCGTCGAGGCGGCGGTAGCGGCTCTCCCAGAATTTCCGGTAGCCCTCCAGCCAGTCCGAGGCCTCGGCCAGGGCGCCGCCCTCGATGCGGCTGATGCGGCGCTGCGCATCGCGCCCCCGGCTGATCAGCCCAGCCTTCTCCAGCACCTTCAGATGCTTCGACACCGCCGGCTGGCTGATGTCGAAGGGGCGGGCCAGCTCGCTGACCGACGCCTCGCCCAGCGCCAGCCGGGCGAGGATCGCCCGCCGTGTCGGATCGGCCAGCGCGGCGAATGTGGCGTCAAGGGTATGTTGGATCATATGAATAACCATATTGTTATGTAACTATATGGTTATAGAAAGCCGTGTTCGGAACGTCAACCCCCCGGGGTTCGCAAGCCCGGGCGCCCGGCTTAAGCTACGCGATACCGTTTCAGGGAGGACGTCATGGACGTGCGCGCCGCCATCGCCTTCGAGGCCGGAAAGCCGCTCGAGATCGACACCGTACAGCTGGACGGGCCGAAGGCCGGCGAGGTGCTGGTGGAGATCAAGGCCACCGGCGTCTGCCATACCGACGCCTACACCCTGTCCGGCGCCGATCCGGAGGGCCTGTTCCCGGCGATCCTTGGCCATGAGGGCGCGGGCGTGGTCGTCGAGACCGGCCCCGGCGTCACCAGCGTCGCGCCCGGCGACCATGTCATCCCGCTCTACACGCCGGAATGCCGCGAGTGCGAATATTGCCTGCACCCGAAAACCAATCTCTGCCAGAAGATCCGCCCCACTCAGGGCCGGGGCCTGATGCCGGACGGCACGTCGCGGTTTTCGCACAAGGGCAAGCCGGTGCTGCACTATATGGGCACGTCGACCTTCGCCAATTACACCGTGCTTCCAGAGATCGCGGTGGCGAAAATCCGCAAGGACGCCCCGTTCGAAAAGGTCTGTTACATCGGCTGCGGGGTGACCACCGGCCTTGGCGCGGTGATGTTCACCGCCAAGGTGGAGCCAAACACCCGTTGCGTGGTTTTCGGGCTGGGCGGCATCGGCCTCAACGTCATCCAGGGGTTGAAGCTGGTCGGCGCGCGCCAGATCGTCGGCGTCGACATCAACCCGTCGAAAAAGGCGCTGGCCGCGCAGTTCGGCATGACCGATTTCGTCAATCCGAACGAGATCAAGGGCGACCTCGTCGGCCACCTGGTGGAACTGACCGGCGGCGGCGCCGATTACACCTTCGAATGCATCGGCAAGCCGCAGGTGATGCGCGCGGCGCTGGAATGCGCCCACAAGGGCTGGGGCGAAAGCGTGATCATCGGCGTCGCCGGCGCCGGCGAGGAAATCTCCACCCGCCCGTTCCAGCTGGTCACCGGCCGGGTGTGGCGCGGCACCGCCTTCGGCGGCGCCAGGGGCCGCACCGACGTGCCGAAGATCGTCGACATGTACATGGAAGGGCGCATCGATATCGACAGCCTGATCACCCATGTCATGCCGCTGGAGCAGATCAACGAGGCTTTCGATCTGATGCATGACGGGAAAAGCATCCGGAGCGTGGTGGTGTATTGATGGCCTGCTGGTATTCCCGCCCGGTCTGGTTCGTCGCGGACGTCGCAGCGACGCTGGATTTCTATGTCGGCAAGCTGGGCTTCACCGAGGCGTGGCGGCACGACCATGAGGGCAAAGCGGTGGCGGCGCAGGTGAACCGGCTGGACTGCGAGATTTGTTTTTCCGACCAGTGGCCGCAGAAGAACGGGACGGGGATGATTTTCCTTTCCCTGGATCGGCAAGATTACGATCCGCTGCGCGGGGAACTGGAGGCCAGGGGCGTGACCGTTGAGGACGGCTGGTGGGGCTATGACTGCCTGGTCGTGACCGACCCCGACGGCAACAAGCTTTATTTCGCCGACCCCGGCGAGGACGAATGATCATCTATATCGACGCCGACGCCTGCCCGGTGAAGGACGAGGCGATCCGCGTCGCCGCGCGCCACGGGGCGGACGTGAAGCTGGTCTGCGACGGCGGGCTGATGCGGCGCCGGGAGCCGCATGTGGAGCTGGTGATCGTGCCGGAGGGCGCGGACGCCGCGGATGACTGGATCGCGGCGCATATCGCGCCGGGCGATCTGTGCGTCACCGGCGACATCGCGCTGGCGGCGCGCTGTCTGGAGAAGGGCGCGGCGGCCATCGACCATCGCGGCCAGCCCTTCACCGCCAACAATATCGGATCGGCGCTGGCCATGCGTAACCTGATGAAAAACCTACGTGAACAGGGCGTGGCCGGCGGCGGCGGGCGCGCCTATTCGCCAAGGGACCGCAGCGCCTTTCTGGACGGCATCGAACAGGCGGCGCAGCGCATAAAGCACGGGAAACCGGCATGAAAACCGTCAGTGAAAACAAATGCTTCGGCGGCCGTCAGCTGGTGATCGACCATGACAGCGCCGCGACCGGAACCGCGATGCGCTTCGGCGTCTTTCTACCTCCGCATGCCTCAAACACCCCCTGCCCTGTCGTCTTCTTTCTGTCTGGCCTTACCTGCACGCACGAGAATTTCACCCTGAAGGCCGGCGCCCAGCGCCTGGCCGCAGAACTGGGCCTGATCATCGTCGCGCCCGACACGTCGCCGCGCGGCGAGGAGGTGGCGGACATCGCCGGCGATTACAGCCTCGGCCAGGGCGCCGGTTTCTATGTCGATGCGACCGAGGCCCCCTGGGCGCGGCATTACCGCATGTTTTCATACATCACGGACGAGTTGTTCGATCTCGTCACCGCCGCCTTTCCGGCCGACCCGGCGCGCGCCGGTATCACGGGCCATTCCATGGGCGGGCACGGGGCGCTGGTCTGTCATCTGCGCCGTCCGGACCGGTTCCGCGCCGTATCCGCCTTCGCGCCCGTCGCCGCGCCGTCGCAGGTTCCCTGGGGCCGGGCGGCGTTCACGGCGTATCTGGGCGCGGACGAGCAGGCCTGGGCGGCCTATGACGCGACGCAACTGGTGGCCGGGCGCCCGGACGGGCCGGAAATCCTGATCGACCAGGGCGAGGCCGATACGTTCCTGGCGGAGCAGTTGCGGCCGGACCTGTTCGAGGCGGCGGCGAAGGCGGCGGGCCGGCGCGTCAGGCTGCGCCGGCATCCCGGTTACGACCATTCCTATTTTTTCATCGCCAGCTTTATCGACGGCCACCTGCGCCATCACGCGAAGGGCCTCGGCTGACGCTCACGCCGCGTAGAAGGCCGCCAGCCGGTCGATCTTGCGCAGCGCCTTGCCGGGCCAGGCCGAGACCGGGCCCAGCGGCGCGCGTTCCAGCGCCCCGGCCATGCGCGTAGTCACGCCGCGCAGCGCCGCCACCATCGATGGCGCGGCGGCGCAGCCGGCGGCGAGGCCGATCTGATAGCCGCCCAGATGCTGTTTGAAGTCATAGTCGCCGGGGCCGAGATGGATGGCGGTCACGCCCTGCGCGGCGCTGCCGCGCGCGATCTCCAGCAGCAGGGCGAGGCCAGGGCCATAGTTCGAGAACGCCGGGTCATAGGCCGGGAACCAGTAGTGCATTGCGGTGGCCGAGCGCATGCCGACATGCACCGCCGCGATGCGCCCGCCGATGCGCAGCGAAGAGACGCAGCCCGCGAACCCGTCGCCGCGGCGGCCGGCGATGTCGCGCATCAGCCGGTTGGTCCAGCCGACGCTGAACACGTCGAACACGCCGGTGCGGCGGTATTGCGCGCGCTTCCACGCCACCATGGTCTCGAACACCGCCGGGTCGGGGTCGTCGAGAATGAATTCGAAACCGCCCTCGGCTTCCTCCAGCTTGCGGCGCCGGGAACGGATATTGCGGAAGGCCTTGGCCTCGGCCGCCGAGCGCGCCTCGATGAAGGAGTCATAGCCCTGTGACAGGTCGACCACCCACGAACCGTCACGCCAGGCGTGGTGCGGGCGGAAGGCGGCCTGCGCCGCCAGAACGCTGTGAAACTCGAACACCGGCACGCCGGCGGCGCGCAGAATGTCCGTGGCCTGCGCGCCGAAGCCCGGCTCGGCGATCAGGCCGTGATAATCGCCCAGCGGGCCGCCCAGCGGCCGCGCATAGCCCACCCGGCCGGTGTGCAGCGGCAGAAACGCCCGCACCGCGCCGCCGCGGCGGATCACGGCGACGCGCGCATCGCCCCGCGCCTGCTCGCAGGCCTGCGCGAACTCCGGCGCGAAATACGGAATGTCCAGCAGCGGGCCGGCGGCGCGGAACGCCGCCCAGGCGCCGCGTTCGGCCTCGGTCAGTTCGCTGGGTCGTTTCAGGTCGGCCTGCACTGTTCCGGCGCTCCATATCGGCACGCTTTGGCGCGCGAGGGCGGGCCAACGCGCCATTCCGGCCTGATCCCGTGCAGATTCCTTGCCGTTAATCGCCTGTCAGCAGGCCCGGATTATGCATGGCTCGCGCGTCAGGGGAACGCGAGAGAGCCAAATGCTGGGCCGCCACCTTCTTGGATACCTGCCGATGCAGGCCGCGCAGGCGATCGTCGGTTTCGGCGGCATCGTGGTGCTGACGCGCCTGCTGCCGCCCGAGGAGTATGGCCGTTACGCGCTGGTGCTGGCGGCCATGCACCTGACGCACATGGCGCTGTTCACCTGGCTGGAATCGGCGGTGGCGCGCTTTCACGCCCGCGCCGACAAGCGCGGCGGACTGGCCGCCCACCTCGCCTCGGCCTATGGCGCGTGGCTGGCGGCGGCGGCGCTGGCGCTCGTCCTCGGCGGGCTGGGCATCTGGCTGGCGCCGCTGGCGGCGGACCTGAAGACCGCGCTGGGTTTCGGCCTTGCGGCGCTGGTCGTGCGCGCGCTGGGCAATATCGGGCTTGAGACGCATCGCGCCGCCGGGCGCGTGGCGCGCTATTCCGGGCTGGAAAGCCTGGTGCTGCTGCTCGGCTTCGGGCTGGGCGTCGGCTTCATCATCGCCACGCCGCTGGGCGCGGCGGGGCCATTCGCGGGCATGGCGCTGGGCGCGCTGGCGGCGCTGCTGATCGACCTGCCGTCGCACCTCAACCGCGCGAAAAACTCCGCCCCGAAGCCGAAGCGCGCGCGCATCTACCTCGCCTACGGCCTGCCGATTTCGGCCTCGCTGGTGTTCGAGCACCTGCTGTCGGTCGGCGACCGCTTCCTGATCGCCGGCTTTCTCGACGAGGCCGCGGTGGGGCTTTACGCCGCCGGCTACGGCATGGCCGACCGGGTGATGAACATCCTGTTCGTGTGGATGGGCATGGCGCTGACGCCGCTGCTGATCTCGGCGCTGGAGCGCGAGGGGCCGCAGGCCGCCCGTGACGTGGCGCTGCGCGCGGCGCGCATCATGGGGCTGGTGGCGTTTCCCGCCGCCGCCGGGCTGGCGCTGGTCGCCGCGCCGCTGGCCGGGGTGATGGTGGGCGAGGACTTCCGCGAGGGCGCGGCGATGATCGCCCCGTGGATCGCGCTGGCCGGGCTGATGAACGGCCTGATGACCTATTATTTCCACGAGGCTTTCATCCTGAAGCGCCGCACCGGGATGATGGCGGCGATGATGGCGGGCGCGGCGGTTCTGAACCTGGTTCTCAACATCGCGCTGCTGCCGCTGTTCGGCATCACCGGCGCGGCCATCGCCACCGTCATCGCCTACGGCGCCGGGCTGACCGCCTGCGCCCTGATCGGCCGGCGCCTGTTCCCGCTGCCAGTGCCGCTGCGCGACTGGGGCAAGGCGGCGCTGGCCACGGCCGGCATGGCGCTGGCCGTGATCGCCGTTCCCGGTGAAGGTCCGGCGATTCTCACCCTTCTCATCAAGGCCGGCGCCGGCGCCGCGGTTTACGCCGCGCTGGCGCTGGCGCTGAACGTCGCCGGCTGCCGCGGCTGGATCCGCGATGCGCGGCTGGCCCTGAAGCCCGCGGAGACCGCCGCATGAACGCCCCCCTGCCCGTCATGGACGCGCCGCTGGCGCGCGAGAGCCTGAACACCGCGGCGCTGAACGCGCCCGCCCCCGTGTTGTCGGTGCTGATCCCCTTCCACCGCGACGACCCGGCGCCGCTGACCGCCGCACTGGCCGCACAGGCCGCCGCGGCGCAGGCGGACGCCGAGATCATCCTCTACGATGACGGCGAACCGGACCGGCGGCTGAACCTGGCGGTCGCGAGCGCCGCCGCCGCCCTGCCGGTTCCCGTGCGGGTGCTGACCGCGACGCGCAACCTGGGGCGCGCCGCGGCGCGCAACCGCCTCGCCGCCGCCGCCCGCGGCCGCTGGCTGCTGTTTCTGGACGCCGACATGACGCTTCCGCCGGGCTTCCTCGCCCGCTGGCTGGAACAGGCGCAGCGCGAGGACGCCGACGCGGTGTTCGGCGGCTATGACGCCGCCCCGGATACCGACCCCGCCCACGCCCTTCACGCGGCGCTGGCGCGCGTCAGCGACGTAAAATCCGCCGCGGCGCGGCGCGAAATCGGCCCCACCGCCGTCTGCACCAGCAACCTGCTGGTCCGCGCCGCGGTGTTGCGCGACGTGCGCTTCGACGAGGGTTTCGCCGGCTGGGGCTGGGAGGATGTCGACTGGGCGGTGCGCGCCGCGCGCGCCTGGCGGCTGGACCATGCCGACAACCCGGCCGGCCACGCCGGCTGGCAGCCGCCCGGGGCGCTGCTGGCGAAATTCCGTGACGCGGGCCGCAACTACGCCCGCCTGCTGTCCAAACACCCGCAACTGGCCGCCCTTCCGGGCGCCAGGGCGGCGCGGATGCTGCGCCGCATTCCGGGTCAGGCGCTGGCCGCCGCCGCCTGGGCGGCGCTGGCGCGCAGCAACGCCCTGCCGATGCGGGCGCGGGTGCTGGCGCTGAAACTGTGGCGGGCCGCCTGGGCCGCCGAAGCCATGAAGGAGGCCCGCGCATGACGCCCGCGCCCTATATTCCCTCCGCCGGGCCGCTGGGCCGGCTCGCCCGCCTGCAGGCGCGTTTCACGGCGCGCGATCCCTTGCGCATCGCGCTCGACCGGCCGCTGGTCAGCGTCACCTTCGACGATTTCCCGAAATCGGCCGCGATCGCCGGGCGCGCGGCACTGGAAAAGCATGGCTGGAGCGGAACCTGGTTCGCCAGCGCCGGCTTCGCCGGAACCGTCACCCATCACGGCCCGATGTTCGAGGCCGCCGACATCGCCAGCCTGGCCGCCGCGGGACACGAGATCGGCTGTCACACCTTCGGCCATGGCGATGCGGCGCGGATGAGCGAGGCGGAGCTGCTGAAAGACGCCGGCCGCAACGCCGACGCGCTGATGGCGATGGGCGCCAGCGGCTTTTTCCGCAGTTTCGCCTTTCCCTATGGCGAGGCGTCTCCGGCCGCGAAACGCGCCCTCGGCGCCCGCTTCGGCGCCCTGCGCGGCGTGCGGCCCGGGATCAACCGCGATGGCGCGGACCGGCTGCTGCTGTGCGCGGTCGGCATCGACGGCGGCGCGGCGGGCGTGGCCCGCGCGCTCGACTTCATCGAACTGGCGGCGGAGCGCCCCGGCTGGCTGATCTTCTATGTCCATGACGTGCAGGACGAACCCACCCCGTGGGGCTGCACGCCGCAGGAGCTGGCGGACGTGCTGGCGGCGGTGGCCGAATCCGGCGCCGGGGTGCTGCCGATGGCGGCGGCGCTGGACGCCGTCAATCGCCGCAATAGTGAGGCGGCCTAGCCGGCCTCACGCGGCGCCGCCAGCTTGGCGGCGATGGCGCAGAACAGCACCCAGCTCAGCCCGTTCTGCTGCAGCAGGTTGCTCTCCGACAGGCTGACGACCCCATAGGCGGCCAGGAAAGCCAGCGTCCAGTAGGTCTCGGCGCCCGAGAACAGCCGCAACGCGGCGCGGCCCAGCGTCAGCAGATAGGCCAGCGCCATCAGAATGGTCCCTGGAATACCGATCGCCAGCGCCGTCTCCAGCCAGCCGTTGTGCGCGGTCGGCACCGGCCATTGCGTCTCCAGCCGTACCCGGAAGGAGGGGCCGAAATCCTCGGCCCAGAAGGCGCCGTAGCCGTATCCGGTCCACGGCCGTTCGGCGATCATCCGCGCCAGCACCTCCCAGATGTCGGTGCGGCCGGTCAGGGTGGCGTCGCGGCCCAGCGCGCGCAGCGCCTCCTCCGGCGCCACGAAGGCGACCAGCGCGATCAGCGCCGCGCCGGTCAGCCCGCCGAACACCACCATCAGGGCCAGGCCGACGCCCTGCCGCACCAGCGCGATCCCCGCCGCGCCGGCGGCCACGATCAGCAGCATCAGCAACGCGGTGCGCGAGGTGGACATCACCACCAGCCCGGCCTGAAAGGCGAACACGGCGAACCACAGCAGGCGCCAGCGCGGGAAGAAGGCCGCGGCGGCCAGCGAGGCGGCGGCGCCGAAAGCCATCTGCGCGCCGAGGGTGTTCTTCTCCCACCACAGGCCGCGCCAGGCGCCGGCATGGATATCGGCGTGCACCCCGAAACCCGGAAACAGCGCCGAGGCGACGAAACTGCCGAAAGCGAGAAGGGCGAAACTGACGGCGACCATCGCCACCAGGTCCGGCCAGCGCCAGCGCGACGCCAGCCACAGGCCGAACAGCGTCGTCATCAGCAGCGCGAACCCGCGCCGCACGGTCAGCCCGGAATCGACCGACCACAGCATCGACGCGACGCAGAGCAGCGCCAGGAACAGGATCAGCGGCGTGCGCAAGGCCGCGCCCAGCGACGCCATCGGCCGCGCGCACAGCAGCAGCAGCGTCGCCGCATACACCGGCAGCCACATCAGCCGCAGGATCACCGAGCCTTCGGGATTCTCCGGCGTGGCCAGCAGCGGCCCCAGAAGGGCCTGCGAAAACAGCAGCATGAACAGGACGGTCAGCCCCGCCTCGGCCCAGCGCAGCACGCCGATGCGCGGCCCGGCGCGCAGCGCCCCTATGGCGGCGGTTACGCCGCCCATCGCGCGTCGTCCGGCGCGCGGTTCAGGATCAGCCCGGCCACGACCCCGCCGCGCGCCTCGATGGCGCGGCGGCGGGCGGCGATGGCCTCGTATCCCGGACGGCGGGCGTCGGCGACCAGCAGCACGCCGTCAATGTCTCCGGCCAGCGCCAGCACCGCGCGGCTGGTTCCCGGCGCGTCGATGACGGCCAGGTCGATGGAGGCGCGCACCGCGTCCCAGTATTCCGCCGCCGGACGCAGGGCGAGACGCTGCACATCCCCCGGCGCGCGCTGGAACTCGGTGACGAACAGGCGGCTGCCGCCGGCGCGGCGGGCGACCAGGCGCGCGCGCGCGCCTTCCGGCTCGGCCCGCCAGAACGGCGTGCGCCCGAAACCGGCGTCGAAAGCCTCGCTGGTCACCGCGCCCAGCAGGCGGCGCTGCGGGTTGCGGGCGAAGTCGAGATCGAACAGCCACACGCCGCGCGCCGAACGCGCCGCGGCGATGCGCGCCAGCTCGCGCGCAACCGTGGAGGCGCCGACGCCGCGGCCGGCGCCCATCACCATCACCACGCGGCCGCGGCCGCCCGGCCGGGCGACCGGCTCCAGCCGCTCGACGACATCGATCAGCTCCGTGGTGAGGTCGAGCATTGCAACGCCTTGATTCCCGGGGCCTCAGGCTCGCCCGGCGATAGTTAACGGGCCGCGAACGGCGCCGATCTGTCGGCCACCCGCGCCAGCACCGGCAGATCGCGGACGTCGGCGGGAACATCCGCCTTCGTCCGCCGCGACGCACGGGCCGGGCGCGCGCCGGCGCCGCCGCCGCCATGCTCGCGCCAGTAGCCGCGGATCAGGCCGGCGAACAGCGCGATGCCCGCCGCCGCCGCGACCGAGGCCATCAGGCCGAGACGGCGCAGGGATTTCGGCCGGTCAGCCGGCGTGGCGCGCTCGACGATGCGCACCGAGTCGGCCGCGCCCGCCGGGGCGGCGCGCCGGGCGGCGGCCGCGGCTTCCTGAACGGTCAGCACCTGGGCCGCCTCGCCGCGTGCGGCCAGATCGCGGGCCAGCCGGTCATGCTGCGGCGCCAGACCGCCCAGCCGGGAGATTTCCTCGCGCAGCGCGCGGATCTGACCTTGCAACGACGTAGCGCGGCGGCTTTCGGACGCGGCCAGCGATTCCAGTTGCGCGCGCTCGGTCTCCAGCGACTGCCGCACCGGGTTGGCGCCCATGCGGCGCATGCCCATGGCGTCCAGCCCGCCAGCGGCGATGAACGCCTGCAAGGCGTCGATCTGGCGTTCGATCGCCTGCACGGGCGGGCTTTCCGGCAGATAGCGCGACAGCAGGTCCTCGCGCTCCATCCGCAATTCCAGCAGCCGGTTGGAGGCGCCGTTCTCCACATACAGCTCCACCGATTCCGGCATGGCGTTGATGCGCGCCGCAAGCGCCGCGGCGCGGGCGGCGGCGGCGTCGCGCTCGGCGCCAGCCTGCAGCAGCTGGGTCTGCAAGGCCTGCAAACGCTCCACCGCCGCGGAGCGGTCGGCCTCGAAATTCGACAGGTCATGCTCGCGCAGGAAGGCGTCCATGGCGGCCTGCGCTTCGGCGTAGGCGGCGTCGGCGCGCGCGCGGCGCTCGCCCACCCCGCCGGCGCCGTCACCGGCCAGCAGCTCCACCCGGTAGGCGAGATAGGCGTCGATGATGGCGTTCAGCACCAGCGCCGACGTCTCCGCATTGGGGTGTTCATAGCTGGCGACGATCACCGAGGCGCTAGGCGCGCGGCTGAGCGAGAAATTCTCGCGCATGACGCGCAGCGCCTGGCTTTCCGTCAGGGCCGGGCCGTCCGACACGGCCGACGGGCCGACGCGCGCCAGCGCCCGGCGGCGTACCGCGTCGGAATCGAGAATCTCGGCCTCGGACTGCATCACCTGGTCCAGCGTGAAGGCGCCGCCGGCGCCGGCCGCGCCCGGCGTGGGGTCCTGGTCCAGCAGCACCAGCATGCGCGCATGCGATTCATAGACCGGCTTCAGGAACACGAAGCTCGCCGCCGCGCCCATAACCGCAATCAGCAGGAACAGAATCAGGATGAAACCGCGCTCGGCCCACGCCATCTCCACCAGGTCGAACAGGTCGATCTCGCCCTTCTCCCCAGCCCCCTTCGGGGGGCTGGCGGGCGGTTCACCCCAGCCTGTGGACGCGTCGCGCGGCATGTCCGCATAGGGCGCGAGTCCCGCTTAACTTTTCCTTACCCAAACCGGCTTCAGCTTCACATCCGGTTAGGAATCACGGACCCCCGCCATGCGCCCTGCCCTGATCCGTCTCTCCGGCGCCCTGTTGATCGCCGCCTTTGCGCTCTCGGCTTGCGGTACAAGGGCGCCGGCCCCGCACACCCGCGACGCCGACCCGCAACTGTGGCAGGCGGTGCGTTTCGAGGACTGGCGCGAAACCGATCCGGTGATGCGTTTCTTCCCCGGCGACGTGCTGGAAGTGATCGTCCACTCGGCGCCGGAACTGACGCGCACCGTCACCGTCGCGCCCGACGGCCGCATCAGCCTGCCGCTGGCGCGCAGCGTGATGGTCAGCGGGCTCAGCGCGCCGGAAGCCGCCGGCGCCGTCGCCGACGCCTTCACCGACATGCTGCGCAACCCGATCGTCGAGGTGACTCCGCAAACCTTCGGCACCCGCAACATTCTCGTCGGCGGCCAGGTCGCCTCGCCCGGCCTGTACGAGATTCCCGGCCGCATCGGCGCGCTTGAGGCGGTGATGCTGGCTGGCGGCTTCCGCGACACCGCGCGCCGCGCCGAGGTGGTGATCCTGCGCCGTTCGCCCTCGGGCGGAATCATGATGCGCACCGTGAACCTGCGCGCGGCGCTGCGCGGCGACGGAAGCGGAGATCCCTTCCCGCTGCGCCGCCATGACGTGGTCTATGTGCCGCGCACCACGATCGCCGAGATCAATGTGTTCGTTGACCAGTATGTCCGTGGGCTGCTGCCGTTCGACGAGGGGCTGAGCTATCTGATGATCGACGCCCTCAGGAACAACTGACCCGGTGCGGCTGCGAAAAGCCACCGTGAAGGACGCGCCGGCGCTGTCGGCGCTGATCGCACAGGCTGGTTTTCCGGAGCGCAGCGCCGAAAGCCTGCGCTGGCTGTTCGCCAATCCCGCGCAGGGGACGCACTCGCCGGGCTGGGCGCTTGAAGGCGTCAACGGCCTGGCCGGCTTCATCGGCAATTTCGTCGTCGGCCTGCGCGTAAACGGCGCGCCCGCCACCGCCGCCAGCGGCCACACCTATATCGCCTTGCCCGAGGCGCGCGGGCACGGATCGCGGCTGTTGCGCGCCTTCCTGGCCCAGCGCGGCCACGCCGCCTTCTATACGCTGAACAACAACGCCGGATCGGCGTCGATCTATCCCGCCACCGGCGCCGAACCCTGGCTGGGCGAACGCGGGCGCATGACGCTGGAATGGCCGCTCGACTGGCCGCGCCTGGTCAGCGGGGCGGTGACGCGGCGGCTGTGCGCCCTGCCGGCGCTGGAGGCCGTGGTGGGGCGGCGCGAACGTTACGCGCGCCTGCGCCAGCCCGCCATCCCGGCGCCGGATGCGGCGGACATCCGCCCGCTGGATCCGTGCAGCGAAACGGACGCCGTCCTGCTGGCGGCGTTCGCGCAACGGCTGGCGGCTGAACAGGCGGTGAGCCCGGACCGGTCACCGGAAATCTGGCGTTTCCGGCTGTCGGACCCGGATGCGGCGGTCAAACCCGTGTTGTGGGGCTGGATGCAGGACGGCGCCGTCTGCGCGCTCTGCGCCTTGCAGGTCACCAAGCCCAGCCGCGCCGAGGCGCCGGTTCTGGACTTCACCGACCTGGTCTCCCTGCGGGACTATGAGACGCGCGCCCTGTCCACGCTGACCGGCGCGGCCGCACGGGCCGCCCGGACGCTGGGCGCAGCGCGATTGCGGCTGCCGGTGGTTTCGGAACAGGCGCGGCGTACGCTGCGGGACGCGGGGGCCGCGGCGCGGCGGCGCCATGCGCATTGCCATGTCCGCTTTCCTCCGGACGCTGGCGGCGGCCTGCGCGACGGCTGGGACCCGGGCGCCTTCGAGGGCGACCAGTTCTTCGCGCTCAGGAAACCGCCGCGGCCGGAGCCGGCGTAAGCCTAGGGCCAGGACCCTAGTGCCGCGTCGCCAGCCATTCGCGCGCGGCGCGCTGGGCCGCGGCGATGTCGATCGCCGACATCTCGGAGGAAATCTCGGCGCGGTAGTGCTTGGCCGGCTCCGACCCCATCAGGGCCGCGAGGTTGAACCATTTGTGCGCCTCGACATAGTCCACCATGCCGCCCTGACCGGTGGAGTAGAGAATCCCCAGCTTGCAGAGGTCTTCCCCGTTCGGATCGGCGTTGACCGCGTCATGCGCCTCAGCCGTTTCGACGTCCGTAAAGGCCATCGTATCGCCCCATCATCTGTCGCGGCCGCGGGACTGTTGTTTCGCCCCTTCGGTCCGCGGTTTCACCCGCCGCGGGTCTCCCCGCGCCGGGACAGAGTGGCGGAGATATCGTTTCGACAAGGTTAAGCTGAATCAAGAATAATACGAATTAAGTGTTTATTTTGGTTAGACTTTCTTGATCGAAACTAAACGCGGCGCGGACGATTCAGATTCGATTCAGACCCTGCGCCGCGGCGCGGTCAGCACCAGGCCCGCCGCCGTCAGCAGCGCCGCCAGCAAACCGATGGCCAGCAGCGGCAGGTCGCCCCGCCGCCAGTCGCGCGGGCCCGCCAGGTCCAGCGCGCCGCGCCCCAGATGCGCCTGCAGCGCCGGGGCGCGCGGCCCGGCGATCTCCGCCACCCGGCGCAGGCGGAAGACCTCGGCCGGCGTGCGCGCCAGCGCCGCGATGTCCCAGGGACGCGCCCCGTCCGGCCGGGCGCGGGCGGCCAGCGCCTCTTCGCGCAGATAGCGGCTGCGCAGCACCGGCGGCGCGAAGACCAGCTCCGGCGGGTCCAGTCCTTCCTCACGGGCTTCGTCCAGCCGCGCCGCATAGGCCTCGGCCAGGTCCCGCGTCCGCTCCCACGCCGGCCTGGCGCGCAAATCCGCCTCCATCCGCGCCCGCGCCCCGGCCGGGGCGCCGGCTGCGAGCGAATCTGCCGCCAGCCGTTCACGGCCGATCACGTCCGGCGCCGCGGCCAGCCAGGCGCGGGCCAGCGCGAGATCCGGAACGCCGGCTTCATCGCCGCGCAGCGCATCCTCCACCCGCGCCGCCCAGGCGGCATGGCGGTCCTCGCCCGCCGGAACCGCGGCGTGCAGCGCGGCGCGCACCCGGCGCTCGATGGCCGCGTCGGCGGAGACAAGGCCGAGGCGCTCGCCGTGGCGTTCGATGATCAGGATTGCGAAAAGCGCCGCGGCAAAACAGGCGGCGGCGAACAGCACCGGCCGCGCGGCGCGGAGGAACGCTGCGCGCGCCCGGCTTCCGCCCGCGTCCGCCGGCTCCGTCAACGCCATGCCGCCCCCTTTCGCGCGCCAGCATCCGCGCGCCCCGGCGCCGCTTCAAGCGCGTGCGCCCAGAGGGGGAATCAGCGTGCGGCGCGCTGGCCGAACAGGATTTCGCGGGCCTTGCGGGCCTCCTCGGAATCCTCTGCGAGATTGCGGCGCAATTCCTTGCCCGCGGCGCGGCCTTTCTTCACCGCCGGGCGGGCGCCGACGCGTTCATGCCAGGCCTTCAGGCGCGGAAAGTCGTCCAGGTCCTGGCCCTGCCCCTCGGGCAGGATCCACGGCCAGATCGCCATGTCGGCGATGGAATAGGGTCCGGCGATGAAATCGCGCCCGTCGCCGAGGCCGCGCTCCAGAACGCCATAGAGCCGGTTCACCTCGTCGGTATAGCGCCGTGCGCCGTATTCCAGCTTCGCCGGGTCCGGTTCGATCTTCCGGGCGTAGCTGCGGAAATGATGCGCCTGCCCGGCCATGGGGCCGAGGCCCGCCATCTGCCAGAACAGCCACTGGTCGACCGCGATGCGGCCGCGCTCACCCTCGCCGTAGAACGCCCCGGTCTTGCGGGCGAGGTATTGCAGGATGGCGCCGGATTCAAAGATCGAGACCGGCTCGCCGTCCGGTCCTTCAGGATCGGTGATCGCCGGCATGCGGCCGTTGGGGCTGATCCTCAGGAAGGCGGGATCGAACTGTTCGCCGGCGCCGATATTCACCGGTCGCAGCGTGTAGGGCAGCGCCATCTCCTCCAGCGCGATGGTGATTTTCCAGCCATTCGGCGTCGGCCAGTAATACAGATCAATGGAACTTCCGGCGCGCATGAGGGCTCCTTTACGGGGGGCGAGCCACTCGCATGTCGGCGCGGCGGGCGCGCCGGTCAAGCCCTGAAACTAACGTAGCCATGACGCGAACATTAACTATGGCTTGTGTTTCACGGGCTTTTTCGGCGATCATCACGCCAGCGGGGGTGTCCCTGACGAACGATTCGCGTGCGGAACGTTGCGGGGAGCGCCGTTGTTTCGCTCTCTGAAGTCCAGGAGGACAGGATGAAACTGAAATTGCTTGGAAGCGTTGCTTTCGCCTTCGCGCTCGCGGCCTGCACGCCGCCGGCCGACCAGCCCGCCGACGAACCGGAAACGGTTGAAGAGGCGGCCGAGGAAGCCGTAGAGGCGGTCGAAGAGGCGGTTGAAGAGGCCGTTGAGGCGGTCGAGGAAGCCGTCGAAGAACCGGCTGAAGAACCGGCTGAAGAGCCGGCGGAAGAGCCCGGCGAGGGCGACCCGCAGTAAGGTTTTACGGCCTGACGACACGGGCTGCGTCGCGCGTCCGCACGGGATGCGCGGCGCAGCTTTCGTCTTTTGCGCCTCCGCCTGGCGCGCTATGTAGCGCGCAGGACCAGCGCGGAGCGCCCCCGTGACCCAGACCGCCCAAGCCGCCCCCGCGCCCGGCATCGCGCCGGTGTCGCTGACGCTGAACGCGCATGACCCGCAGGCCTTCGCAAATGCGCTGGGGCGCAGTTTCCGCGAATACGGCTTCGCCGTCGTGGCCGATCACGGCCTCGACCAGGCGGTGATCGATCGCGCCATCGCCTGCGCCAGGGCGTTCTTCGCGCTGCCGGAAGACGTGAAGCGGCGCTATTTCATTCCGGGCGGCGGCGGACAGCGCGGCTACACGCCCTTCGGCGTCGAGACGGCCAAGGACGCCGCCTACAAGGATCTGAAGGAGTTCTGGCATGTCGGCCGCGAGCTGGCCGGCGATCATCCCTATCGGCGCTGGATGCCGGCCAACCTGACCCCGGCGGAGGTCGAGGGCTGGGACGCCGCCTACGCCCTCTACGAGGCGCTGGACGGGCTCGGCCATGTGCTGCTGGCCGCCATCGCCCGGCATCTTGACCTGCCGGAGGATTACTTCGAGGACAGCGTGCGCGACGGTAATTCGGTGCTGCGCCTGCTGCACTATCCGCCGCAGGACAATGTTCCTGAAGGCTCGATCCGCGCCGCCGCGCACGAGGACATCAACACCATCACCCTGCTGCTGGGCGCCGAGGAGGCCGGGCTGCAGGTGAAACACCGCGATGGACGCTGGATCGACATCAACCCGCCGCCGGGCTGCCTGGTGGTCAATATCGGCGACATGCTGCAGCGGGCGAGCAATCATGTGCTGCCGTCGACCACCCACCGCGTGGTCAACCCGGCGCCGGAGCGGGCGCGCCATTCGCGCTATTCCACGCCCTTCTTCCTGCACTACCGGCCTGATTTCCTTATCGAAACCATCCCCGGCTGCGCCGGGCCGGATAATCCGGACCGCTATCCGCAGCCGATCACGGCGCAGGACTATCTGATGCAGCGCCTGCGCGAGATAAAGCTGGTCTAAACCCCCAGTTTCTTTCGCAGAATTTCGTTCACGGCCTGCGGGTTGGCCTTGCCCTTCGTGGCCTGCATCACCTGGCCGACGAACCAGCCCATCGCCTTCGGCTTTTCCTTGACCTGCACGGCCTGATCGGGGTTTGCGGCGATAAGTTCATCGATCACCTTCTCGATCGCGCCGGTGTCCGTGACCTGTTTCAAACCTCTCTCTTCGACAACCTTCGCCGGGCTTTCCCCTGACCCCCAGATGATCTCAAACACCTCTTTGGCGATCTTTCCCGTGATCACCCCGTCGCTGATCAGGCCGGTCAGCTCTCCGATCTGCGCGGCGCTTACCGGGCTTTCGGTGATCTCCAGCCCTTCCTTGTTCAGGCGCCCGAACAGTTCGTTGTTCACCCAGTTGGCGACCAGTTTCGCATCCCGGCCCTTCGCCGCCGCCTCGAAGAACGCCGCGCGGTCGCGGTCGGAGGCCAGAACCGAGGCGTCATAGTCCGACAGCCCCAGCTCGGCGGCGAAGCGGGCGCGCTTTTCGGCCGGCAGTTCGGGCAGGCTGGCGCGGATGCGCTCGACAAGGCCGTCCTCCAGCTCCAGCGGGATCAGGTCCGGGTCGGGGAAATAGCGGTAGTCGTGGGCCTCTTCCTTGCTGCGCATGGCGCGCGTCACGCCCTTGTCGGCGTCGAACAGGCGGGTTTCCTGGTCGATGACGCCGCCGTCCTCGATGATGCCGATCTGGCGGCGGGCCTCGTATTCGATGGCCTGGGCGATGAAGCGCAGCGAATTGACGTTCTTGACCTCGCAGCGCGTGCCGAGATGCTTGAAATCGCCGCTTTCGCGGAATTTCTCATAGGCGCCGGGGCGGCAGACCGAGATGTTCACGTCGGCGCGCATCTGGCCCTTCTCCATGTCGCCGCCGCAGGTGCCGAGATAGCGCAGGATGGCGCGCATGGTCTTCACATAGGCCGCGCCGTCGCCGGGCGAGCGGATGTGCGGCTTGGAGACGATCTCCATCAGCGCCACGCCGGAGCGGTTCAGGTCGACATAGGTGTATTTCGGGTCGAGATCGTGGATCGACTTGCCGGCGTCCTGCTCAAGATGCAGGCGCTCGATGCCGACGGTGAAGCGGCTTCCGTCATCGCGCTCGCATTCCAGCTCGCCCTCGCCGACGATGGGGTGCTGGAACTGGCTGATCTGATAGCCCTGCGGCAGGTCGGGATAGAAATAGTTCTTGCGGTCGAAACGCGAGACGCGGTTGATCTTCGCCTTCAGGCCAAGGCCGGTGCGCACCGCCTGCTCCACGCAGGCGCGGTTGATCACAGGCAGCATGCCGGGCATGGCCGCGTCGACCAGGCTGACCTGGGTGTTCGGCGGCGCGCCATAGGCCGTGGCCGCGGCGGAAAACAGCTTCGCCTCGCTGGCCACCTGGGCGTGGATCTCCATGCCCACCACGATCTCCCACTCCCCCGTCGCGCCGGGGAGGGTGTATGCCGCCTCAGTCATCTGCTCACCTCTGCTTCCGGCTCAGGGAAGCCTTGATATTTCAAACCTTGCGTCTCCCACCCCTCCCCCGCCCCCGGATCAAGTCCGGGGCCGGACCCTCCCCGTCAAGGGGAGGGATGGGCGTTTTCCGCCATCTGCCTCGTCATCAGGCCCCGCGGCGCGGATTGGCGCCGAGGACGTGCATGATCCTGTCCATCACCCCGTCCATATTCCGGTCCACATCGATATTCCAGAACCGCAATACGGCGTAGCCCCTCGCCTCCAGATACGTATCCCGCCGGGCGTCCTTCGCCCTTTGCAAGGCCCGGCCATGCTGGCCCCCGTCCAGTTCGATCACGATCTTCGGATCGAAACTGGCGAAATCGGCGATATACGGCCCGATGGCGGTCTGCCTGCGAAACTTCCACCCCCCTCTGTTCAGCCCCTGCAACCGCATCCAGAGCTTCACCTCCTGATGCGTCATGTTCCGGCGCAGCGCCCGCGCCACCGGAGTCAGCCTGGTCCTCGCCATCGCCGCATCCTCCATCCTTCCCCTTGACGGGGAAGGTGCTCGCGAAGCGAGCGGAAGGGGTGGGAAGCGCGGGCCTCAGCCGTTGCCGCGCGTCTCCCCCGCGTCTTCGCCCGTCTGTTCGTTCGCCTTCACCACCACCCGCCAGGCCGCGGCGGACAACAGGCCGAACAGCAGCACGCCGACGCCCAGCGCCAGCGTCATGATCGACGCCACCGGGCCGAAACCGATGTCCAGCCGCCCGGTGACCAGCGCCGCGCCAAGAAGGGTGACCAGCGCGCCAATCAGGATCGCCGGGCGGATCAGCGCCACGGCCTTCGGGCGCGCGCTCACCACCATTTCTCCGCCCTGGCGTCAAAGCCCGAAGCGGCCTCCAGCGCCGCGCCGGCGGCGAACATGGTCTCTTCATCGAGGGCGCGGGTGATCACCTGCAGCCCCAGCGGCAGGCCGCGCCCGTCCAGCCCGGCGGGAACCGAGATCGCGGGCAGGCCGGCGAGATTGGCCGTCACCGTGAAAACATCGTTCAGATACATGGCGATGGGGTCGTCGGACTTGGCCCCGGTCTCGAAGGCCGCCGACGGCGCCGACGGGGTCAGCACCGCGTCGACTTTTTCGAACGCCGCCTCGAAATCCTGCAATATGCGGCGGCGCACCTTCAGGGCGCGCAGGTAATAAGCGTCGTAATAGCCCGCCGACAGCACATAGGTTCCGATCAGGATGCGGCGGCGCACCTCGGCCCCGAAGCCGGCGGCGCGGGTGTTCTCATAGGTCGACAGCAGATCCTCGCCATCGACGCGCAGGCCATAGCGCATGCCGTCATAACGGGCGAGATTCGACGACGCCTCGGCCGGGGCGATGATGTAATAGGCAGGCAGCGCGTATTTGGTGTGCGGCAGCGAGATATCGACGATTTCGCAGCCCGCCTGCTTCAGCCAGTCCACGCCCTGCGCCCACACTTTCTCGATCCCGGCCGGCATGCCGTCGATGCGGTATTCCTTCGGCACGCCGATGCGCAATCCCCTGACGGAGCGGCCCACGGCGGCGGCGAAATCCGGCACCTTTTCGGGCAGCGAGGTGGAATCCTTCGCGTCATGGCCCGACATGGCGCCCAGCAGGATGGCGGCGTCCTTCACCGTGCGGGCGATCGGCCCCGGATGGTCCAGCGACGAGGCGAAAGCGACCACGCCCCAGCGCGAACAGCGGCCATAGGTGCCCTTGGCCCCCACGGTGCCCGTGAACGCCGCCGGCTGGCGGATGGAGCCGCCGGTGTCCGTGCCCGTGGCGCCGAAGGCGAGATTGGCCGCCACCGCGGCGGCGGAGCCGCCGGAAGAGCCGCCGGGGGTCAGCGGTGCGTTGCTGTCGCGCGAACGCCAGGGGTTGGTCACCGGGCCGGTATTGGCGGTCTCGTTCGACGAACCCATGGCGAATTCGTCCATCGACGTCTTGGCCAGGAACACCGCGCCTTCGTCCCACAGCTTGCGCGTCACCGTGGATTCGTAAGGCGGCTTGAAGCCTTTCAGGATGTTGGAGGAGGCGGCGGTCTCCACCCCCTCCACCGCGAAAAGGTCCTTGATCGCCAGCGGCACGCCCTCCAGCGCGCCGCCCTGGCCCTTGCCGAGGCGCTCGTCGCTGGCCTTCGCCATCGCCAGCGTGCGTTCGGCGTCGAAGGCCGAAAACGCGTTCAGCGCCGGGTTGGCGGCCTGCGCCGCGGCCAGCGCCGCCTCCGCCAGCTCCACGGCCGAAACCTCGCGCGCCTTCAGCTTCGCCGCGGCGTCTTCGAGGGAGAGGGAGAGAATATCGCTCACGGTCCCTACTCCACCGCTTTCGGGACGACGAAGAAGCCTTCCTCGGTCTTCGGCGCGTTGGCCAGAACCTTGTCGCGCACGCCGCCGTCAGCGACCACGTCGTCGCGCATCGGCAGGGCGAATTTCACCGGCGTGGTCATCGGCTCCACGCCGGTCACATCAACCTCGTTAAGCTGGTCGATCCATTTCAGGATGCCGTTCAGCTCTCCGGTCAGGGTCTCCAGCCGCGCCTCGCTTTCGGCGATGCGGGCCAGACGCGCGATGCGGCGGACGTCGTCCTTGGTCACGGACATGGGCGGGCTTTCATCGTGAAAATATCGAAGCGCGTTGACTAACAACGCCCATGCTGCGGCGCAAGAAGGCTTGACGGGCGCGCCCCGGCGATTGAGACAGCGGCCATGCCGCTGATCGCGCTCGCCGACATGCCGTCCGGCCCGCTGCTGGGCCTCGACCCCGGGTCGAAAACCGTCGGCGTCGCCGCGGCGGGGGCCGAGCGGCTGATGGCGGCGCCGGTCGAAACGGTCCACCGCACGAAATTCGCCGCCGACGCGGCGCGCATTTTCACGCTGTATGACGAGCGCAACTGCACGGGGATGGTGGTCGGCCTGCCGCTGAACATGGATGGATCGGAAGGGCCGCGCGCCCAGTCGGCCCGCGCCTTCGTGCGCAATCTGCTGGCCGTGCGCGATATTCCCGTCGCCCTGCATGACGAGCGCCTGTCCACCGCGGCGGTGGAGGAACGCCTGATCGCCGCCGGCATGAAGCGCGAACGGCGCAAGCAGGTGATCGACGCCCATGCCGCCGCCTGGATCCTGCAATCGGCGCTGGATCGCCTGTCTGAAAGTAAACCGGCATGAACGCGCTGCTGACCGCGCTGGTGCCCATCGGCGCGCTGATCGCGCTCGGCTGGGCCTTGCGGCGATCGAACCTCGTTCCCGAAAACCTGTGGGGCGGGGTCAGCCGGCTTTCCTACATCGCGCTGATGCCGGCCTTCCTGTTCTCGGTGATCAGCCGCGCCGACTATTCGGAGCTGACGGCGGGGGCGTTCATGATCGCCGCCGTACTGGGTTTCGCCGCCATGGGCGCGCTGGCGCTGGCGCTGAAACCCTTGCTGCCGCGCCTCGACGGCCCGGCCTTCACCAGCCTGTTCCAGGGCGCCGTGCGCTGGAACGGCATCGTGATCCTGGCCATCGCCGCCGAGGCCTTCGGGCTGGAGGGGGCGGCGCTGGTGGCGCTGATCTTCCTGCCCACGATTCCGCTGATCAATGTGATGTGCGTCTGGGCCCTGAGCGTGTGGGGCGCGGGCGCGGCGCCGGACTGGCGCAGCATCGGCTTTCGCATCCTCGCCAATCCGCTGATCCTCGGCTGCGCCGCCGGGGCGGCGGCCAACGCCTCGGGCCTGTTCCAGAGCGGCTATGTGGCCGACACGGCGGACATCATCGGCCGCGCCGCCCTGCCGCTGATCCTGCTCAGCATCGGCGCCGGGCTGGACTTTTCGGCTCTGCGGGCGAAGCCGGGCGTGCTGGCGCTGGCCGTGGCGATGAAGCTGGCCGCAGCGCCGCTGGTGTTCTTCGCCTTCGGCGTGCTGCTGGGGGTGGAGGGCGTGGCCCTGTCGATCCTGACGCTCACCGGCGCATCGCCTGCCGCGGCGGCGGCCTATGTGCTGGCGCGCGAGATGGGCGGCGATGCGCGGCTGACCGCCGGGCATGTCACCGCCACCACCGTGCTGGCCTTCGCCACCCTGCCGCTCGCCCTGGCCCTCGCCGCGCGCTTCGGGGGTTAGTCAGGTTTTCTGGAGCCCTCGTCCTTCGCGGCCCGGCCTAACGGCCGGGACTCCTCAGGATGAGGGTGTAAGCGCCTTCCCCTCATCCTGAAGCGCGAGCCGCCCGGGGCGGCGAGCCACGAAGGACGAGGGGCGGGCCCTATCCCGTCACCAGCACCGCCTTGCCCCTGACCTTGCGGGCCAGCATGTCGGCGAAGGCGGAGGCGAAATCGTCCAGCGCATAGGCCTTGCTGATCAGCGGCTTGATCTCGCCCTTTTCGTACATGGCGAACAAGGCGGCCATGTTGGCGGCGTTGCCCTTCGGGTTGCGCGCCGCCCAGGCGCCCCAGAACACGCCGCGGATGTCGCGGCTGTTCAGCAGCGCGAGATTGAGCGGGATTTTCGGGATGTCGCCGGCGGCGAAGCCGATGACCAGAAACCGCCCGCCCCAGCCGGTGGCGCGCAACGCCGCCTCTGAATAGGCGCCGCCGACGGGGTCATAGACCACGTCCGCCCCCTGGCCGCCGGTGATCTCGCGCACGCGGGCCTTCAGGTCTTCGGAATCGTAATCCAGCGTTTCGCCGGCGCCGGCGTCCCTGGCGGTTTTCAGCTTGTCCGCCCCGCGCGCGGCGGCGATCACCTTCGCCCCCATCGCCTTGCCGATCTGCACCGCCGCGGTGCCGACGCCGCCGCCGGCGCCCAGCACCAGCAGCCATTCGCCCGCTTTCAGCTCCGCGCGCTGTTTCAGGGCGTGGATGGTGGTGGCGTAGGTGGTGATCAGCGCCGCGCCCTCCTCGAAGCTCATCTTCGCAGGCATCGGCGCGACCTGGCCGGCGGGCACGGCGACCTTTTCGGCGAAGGCGTTCAGCATCGCCGCGGCGATCACCCGGTCGCCGGGCTTGAAGCCCTTCACCCCCTCGCCCACCGCGGCGACCACGCCGGCGCACTCGCCGCCCGGCGTGAAGGGCAGCGGCGGCTTCATCTGGTACTTGCCCTCGACCAGCAGGATGTCCGGGAAGTTCACCCCCGCGGCCTTCACATCGACCAGCACCTGGCCTTCGGCGGGGACGGGGTCGGCGACCTCCTCCACCTTCAGCTGCGTATAGGGGGCGAATTCACGGCAGACGATCGCGCGCATGGGACCTCCGGGCTAACGGCTTGCGGGATCATGGCGCGGCGCGGCGGCGGGGGCAAATGCGGCTTCGCATGGCCGCAAAAGAGAAACGGAGACCTGCGTTAGCAGGTCTCCGCTCTTCCTGGCTTATTGCTTTCCACTGTGCCGCTTGCTGACGCACGCGTTCAGGTAATCGCATTCACCGAGGACCGGCCTGCTTCGACTGTTACATCGATGCTGACCGCGCCTAGCCGTCTTTCCGGTGGGGTTGGACGGGCTTCGGCGTCCTGCATGCGGATGTGCCGCCGCCGCAGCGTCTCCGGCCTGGTCTGCAGCGTTCATGACCGCTGCTGGCCAGCCCCGCCTGGCGGCCGTCGCCCGAAGGCGGCGGGCGGGGATTGCGCGCTTTCCCTTTCGGGGTTCGTTGGACCGCATCCGCCAGGACCGTCCTTCTTCGCGCAATCGAATGCTGACTCCTCAACCGCCGGGCATCAATCGCCGGGCCGCACTTAGCGGTGGACAACGCGCCGGATTCTGTGGACGGGCTGTGGATAACTTCGCCTGTCAGGCGAAATTTCCGGGCTTCGTGTCAATTATAACAACGTCTTACGCCACCTCGAACAGGCCGGCCGCCCCCATGCCGCCGCCGACGCACATGGTGACCACCACGAACTTCGCGCCGCGGCGCTTGCCCTCGATCAGCGCATGGCCGGTCAGGCGCGCGCCGCTCATGCCGTAGGGGTGGCCGACCGAGATCGCCCCGCCATTGACGTTCAGCAGCTCGTTGGGAATGCCCAGCACGTCGCGGCTGTGCAGCACCTGCACGGCGAAGGCTTCGTTCAGCTCCCACAGGCCGATATCATCCACCGTCAGCCCGTGGCGCTTCAGCAGGCGCGGCACGGCGTGGATCGGGCCGATGCCCATTTCATCCGGGTCCAGCCCCGCCACCGCGATGCCGCGGTAATAGCCCAGCGGCTGCAGGCCGCGGCGCTCGGCCTCCTTCGCCTCCATCAGCACGCTGGCCGAGGCGCCGTCGGAAAGCTGCGAGGCGTTGCCGGCGGTGATGAACTTGCCCTGCTTGATCACTTGGCCGTCGGCGAACACGGGTTTCAGGGATTCCAGCCCCTCCAGCGTCGTCTCGGGCCGGTTGCCTTCGTCCTTCTCCAGCACCGTGTCGACGAAGCTGATCTGTTTCGTCTCGCGGTCCATCACCCCCATGCTCGACGGCAGGGGCACGATCTCGTCGTCGAACCGGCCCGCCGCCTGCGCGGCCGCCGTGCGCTGCTGGGACTGCAGGGCGTATTCGTCCTGCGCCTCGCGGGAGACGCCATAGCGCTCGGCGACGATCTCGGCGGTCTCCAGCATCGACATGTAGAGGCTGGGGATATGCTCCTTGATCCACGGATCGCCGGCCCGGTAGCCGTTCATGTGCTCGTTCTGGACCAGCGATATCGACTCCAGCCCGCCGCCGACCGTCACCGTCATGCCATCCTGGATGATCTGCTTGGCGGCGATGGCGATGGCCATCATGCCCGACGCGCACTGGCGGTCGACGCTCATGCCCGCGACCCTGGTGGGCAGGCCGGCGCGGATCAGGCACTGGCGGGCGGTGTTCCTGCCGGTCGAGCCCTGCTGCATCGCCGCGCCCAGCACCACGTCCTCGATCTCGGCGGGGTCGACCCCGGCGCGGCTGACGGCGTGGCGGATGGCGTGGGCGCCCAGTTCCTGCCCCTGGGTGTTGTTGAACGCGCCGCGATAGGCCTTGCCGATCGGCGTGCGGGCGGTGGAGACGATGACGGCTTCACGCATGGAATGCTCCCCAATATGTCCGCCGCAATGCTCCCCCATCGCGGCCGCGGCGTCGAGGGGCGCCGCCGCATGGCCGCGGTTCGGCGATGGACGGCGGGTTACATTCCGGCGCGAAAGCCCCTATCCTTAATCCACTCAATCACGTTTTGTCCCCGCGCGTCTTTGCAAAGCGGGGGCGCAGCCGCCAGAAGGAGCCGCTCCATGAACGGCCCCGGGCAGCACCGCGCCGGTAATGGCGCGGCGCAGAAGTCCAAAACCAGACAGCCGCCCGCCAAGCCGGCGAAACCCAGCGAATCCGACCAGTACCGCGAGGAATATGTGCGCGGCTTCGTCGAGAAATGGGACGAGCTGATCGACTGGGACGCCCGCGCCGAGAGCGAGGGCCAGTTCTTCATCGACATGCTGCGTGCGCGCGGCAAGCGCGACGTGCTGGATGTCGCCACCGGCACCGGCTTTCATTCCGTGCAGCTTCTGAAAGCCGGCTTCCAGGTGACCAGCGCCGACGGATCGGCCGAGATGCTGGCCAAGGCGTTCGCCAACGCCCGCGAACGCGGCCTGGTCCTGCACACGGCGCTGGCCGACTGGCGGGAGCTGAACCGCGACATCCACGGCCGCTATGACGCCGTGATCTGTCTTGGCAACTCCTTCACCCACCTGTTCGACGAGCGCGACCGCCGCCGGGCGCTGGCCGAGTTCTACGCCGCCCTGAAGCATGACGGGATACTGATCCTGGACCAGCGCAACTATGACGCCATCCTGGATGTCGGTTTCGACAGCAAGCACAAATACTATTACTGCGGCGACCAGGTGACCGCCGCGCCGGAATATGTCGATCCCGGCCTGGCGCGGTTCAAGTACGAGTTCCCCGACGGTTCGGTCTATCACCTGAACATGTTCCCGCTGCGCAAGAATTACGTGCGCGACCTGATGCTCGAGGTCGGGTTCCGCAAGGTGCGCACCTATGGCGACTTCCAGGAGACCTATAACGACCACGACCCGGACTTCTTCATCCACGTGGCGGAGAAGGCCTATGAGCGCTAAAGCCGCAGAAGCCGTCCGCACCGCCGAGGCCTATTACGACAGCGACGACGCCGACCGTTTCTACGCCGTCATCTGGGGCGGCGAGGACATCCATGTCGGCCTGTACGACGCGCCGGACGCGCCGATCCGCGAGGCCAGCCGCAAGACCGTGGCGCACATGGCCGCCCGTCTGGCGGGGCTGCGGCCCGGCGCGCGGGTGCTGGACATGGGCGCCGGCTATGGCGGCGCCGCGCGCTGGCTGGCGCGCGAACACGGCGCGCAGGTCACCTGCCTGAACCTGTCGGAGGTGGAGAACCGCCGCAACCGCCGCCTGAACGCCGGACAGGGGTTAGACGGGCGGATCACCGTCGATCACGGATCGTTCGAGGACGCGCCGTATCCCGATGAAAGCTTTGACATCGTCTGGTCGCAGGACGCCTTCCTGCACTCGGCCCGGCGCGAGACCGTGCTGGCCGAGGCGGCGCGGGTGCTGAAACCGGGCGGGGAGCTGATCTTCACCGACCCGATGCAGATGGACGCCATCGCCGACCCCGCCGCCCTGCAGCCGGTGTATGACCGCATCCATCTCGACAGCCTGGGATCCTTCGCCTTCTACCGCCGCACGCTGCGCGGCCTGGGCATGCAGGAGGTCGCGTGCGAGCCGCTGACGCCGCATCTGCGCACCCACTACGCCCGCGTGCGCGACGAGCTGGCCGCGCGGCGCGGCGAGCTGAAGGGCCAGGTGTCGGACGCCTATGTCGAGCGCATGCTGAAAGGGCTGCGCCACTGGGTGCAGGCCGCCGACCAGGGCCTGCTCGCCTGGGGCGTGATCCACTTCCGCAAGCCGGAATAGCGTTTATCCCAGTTCGACGCCGAAATGTTTGGCGGCGTGCTGGATGAATTTCAGCGTCTGGCCGGAGCCGTTTTCATACATTTCCTGCCCCGCCGGGTCGATGACGCGGCCGATGGCGGCGGCCACGGCCTCGGGCGTCTGCTGTTCCGGCGGCAGGTAGATGCCTTGCGTTTCATAGATGCGCGTGGCGGCGTAGCCCCCGGCCCCGGCGCACAGCACCAGCCGCGAGGGCGCGTCCTCGCTGACCAGATACAGCAGGCCCGCCGTCACGCTCTCCACCGTCATCAGCTTCAAGGCCGCCTCGGGGATCAGCCCTTCGGTCATGCGCGTGCGCGCCGTGGGCGACAGCGTGTTGACGCGGACATTGTATTTCGCGCCCTCCAGATGCAGCACGTTCATCAGGCCGACCAGGCCCATTTTCGCCGCGCCGTAATTCGACTGGCCGAAATTGCCGTAGACGCCGGACGAGGAGCTGGTCATGGCGATGCGGCCGTAATTGCGCTCGCGCATGCCGTCCCACACCGCCTTCGTGCACACGACAGAGCCGATCAGATGCACCTCCAGCACCGCGCGGAAGTCCTCAAGGCTCATCTTGGAGAAGCTCTTGTCGCGCAGGATGCCGGCGTTGTTGACCAGGATGTCGACCCCGCCCCAGCGCGCCTCCGCCTGCGCCACCATGTCGGCGACCTCATCGGGCCTGGTCACATTGGCGCCGTGGGCCATCGCCCGGCCGCCCAGCAGCTCGATCTCTTTCGCCACCGTCTCCGCCGCGCCGGCCGAGGCGCCGGTTCCATCCATGGCGCCGCCGAGATCATTGACCACCACATTTGCGCCGCGCGCGGCCAGCGCCATGGCATGGCTGCGGCCAAGGCCGGAGCCAGCGCCGGTGACGATCGCCGTGCGGCCGTCGAAACGGATGTCGCCCATCGGGTCGCGCTCCCTCGCTACGCCTCGCCGCGCAACCTAGCGCCGGGGGAGAAAAATGCGAGAGGCGGCGAACCGGTGCAGGGCCGCCATGCGCGAATTTCACCCCGGAACAAAAAGGCCGGAGCCCGAAGGCTCCGGCCCGTCGCCGTTCGCTCGGGGAGAGGAAGAACGGCCTAGTCGGTCTGCGACGCGGCGGCCAGGTGCTGCTGCGCGCCGGCGGCGTCGCCGGCCAGCGTCAGCACCGCGCCGAGATTGGCGTGCGCCTGCGCCGAGACCGAGGCGGCCAGCGAGGATTCGCAGGCCGCGCGGGCGCCGTCGAGATCGCCGGCGGCGCCCAGCGCCGCGCACAGATTGTTGTAGGCGATGGCGCGGCGCGAGTTGTTCAGCCCGCGGTTGATCGCCTGCTGCGAGAAGGAGGCGGAGCGGTCGTACTGGCCGCGCTCGAACGCCTGTACGCCGGCGCGGATCAGGCCGTCGGCGGCGGCCTGCACCTGGAATTGCGGCGCGGCGGTCTGGGCCAGGGCGCCGGCGGCGGGAACGGCGGCGAGCGCCGCGGAGAGAGCGAGAGTGCGCAGGAGGGTCATGGGGAGGACTCCGGTTGGTGAACAATGTTCATTTTAATAACATTGTTCATGTTTGCAACCGAAACCGGTCGCCCGGCGGCGGAAATCGCAGGCCGGAAATCACAAGTAGGATCAACACTTCTGCATGGAATTGACGGAACGGCACCGCCGCCATACACAAACGCATGCTTGACTGGTCCGACCTGCCCATCCTGATCGCCATTTCCGAAACCGGCAGCTTCACCGCCGCCGCGCAGCGGCTGAACGTCAGCCAGCCGACCATCGGCCGCCGCATGAAGGCGCTGGAGGACCGGCTGGGCGCGCCGCTGACCGCGCGCGAGAACGGCGCGCTGGAGCTGACCCCCTTCGGTCTGCTGGTGCTGGAGCACGCCCGGCGCATGCAGGACGAGGCCGCCGCCATCGCCCGCGCCGCGGCGGGGCGCGATCACAGCTTCGCCGGCCCGGTGGTGTTCAGCGCCTCGGAAAGCATCGGCGCCGAATGGCTGCCACGCGCCCTGCGCGACTTCCAGGCCCGCAACCGCAACATCCAGATCACCATCAATATCGACAACGCCCCGGCCAATCTGGCCCAGCGCCAGGCCGACATCGCCCTGCGCTGGGGCGGGCCGGGCGAGCAGCAGAGCCTGATCGGTCGCCGCGGCGCCTCCATCGGCGCCGGGCTTTACGCGGCGAAAGCCTATCTCGACGCGCGCGGGCGGCCGAAGCGCCCGGCGGATCTCGCCAATCACGACGCGGTGTCGCTGGCCTTCACCCAGCCTTTCGTCTGGGGGCCGGAGATATCCGGCGAGGAGGCGATTCCGTCGAAGATCACCTTCAGCTCCAACAGCTCCAACGCCCATATCGCCGCCATCCGCGCCGGATACGGCATCGGCGCCTACACCCACCGCATGGCGCGCAGGATGCCGGAGCTGGAGCGCGTGCTGCCCGAGGTGGAGACGACGCTGGACCTGTGGGTGGTGGTGCATGAGGACGTGCGCAAGAGCGCGCGCATCCGCGCCGCCTTCGACCATGTCATCGGGGCGCTGGAGACCGACAGGGCGCATTTCGCGCGCGGCGAGCCGTCGGTGATCGCCTGAACAATCACAGCCCGCACCGCCCTTTTCGCCGCACCGTTTGCTAGGCTGGCGCGAAGGATTCGCCGCCGAAGGCCCAACTTATGAACGACGCCGCCCCCCGCCCTTCCGCCGGACGCCCGCTGAACCTCAATGTGCGTGGGCTGGACGTGTCGGCGACGCTGGCGATCAACGAACGCTCGCGCGCGCTGATGAAAGAGGGCCGCAAGGTCCATCGCCTCGGCCTCGGCCAGTCGCCGTTTCCGGTGCCGGAGCCGGTGCGGCGGGCGCTCAGCGATCACGCCCACCAGAAGGACTATCTGCCGGTGCGCGGGCTGCCCGAACTGCGCGCCGCGGTCTGCGGCCATCTGAAGCGCACCCAGGGGCTGGACTATGATCCGGCGAGCATCCTGATCGGCCCCGGCACCAAGGAGCTGATGTTCCTGGTCCAGCTCTGTTATTACGGCGATCTGGTGATCCCGACGCCGAGCTGGGTGTCCTACGCGCCGCAGGCGCAGATCATCGGCCGCTCGATCCGCTGGCTGCCGACGCGCACCGAGACCGGCCTCGGCGTGACGCCGCAGGCGCTCGACGCCCTGTGCCGCAAGGATCCCGACCGCCCGCGGCTGCTGATCCTCAATTCGCCGTCCAATCCCACCGGGCTGGCCTATGAGGACGGCCAGCTGGCCGAAATCGCCGCCGTGGCGCGGCGATACGGCGTGCTGGTGCTGTCGGACGAGATCTATGGCGGCGTGCATTTCGAGGGGCGCCACGTCTCCATCGCGCGCCATTACCCGGAAGGGACGATCATTTCCGACGGCCTGTCGAAATGGTGCGGCGCCGGGGGCTGGCGCCTCGGCGCCTTCGCCTTCCCGCCGCAACTGAAATGGCTGTCCGATGCGATGAGCGTGGTGGCCAGCGAGACCTACACCTCCGTCTCCGCCCCCATCCAGCACGCGGCGGTGACCGCCTTTTCCGGCGGCGCTGAAATCGACGGCTATCTCGACCGTTCGCGCCGCATCCTCGCCGCGCTGGCCGCATTCGCCACGGAACGGCTGACCGCCGCCGGCGCGGCGATGAGCGCGCCGAAGGGCGGCTTCTACGCCTTCCCGGATTTTTCGGTTCACCGGGATGCGCTGGCCGCGCGCGGCGTGACGGCCAGCGAGGAATTCTGCGAACGCCTGCTGGAGGAGGCGGGCGTCGCCACCCTGCCCGGAACCGCCTTCGGCCGGCCGGAGGGCGAGTTCTCGCTGCGCCTGGCCTATGTCGATTTCGATGGCGGCCCGGCGCTCGACGCGCTCTCGGCGCCGGGTGCGGAAGCCGATGAGTCCTTCCTGCGCGCCCATGCCCCGGACACCGTGGCCGGGCTGGAGAGGCTGGCGGACTGGGCCTCGGGCTGACCCCGCGCATTCCCGCTTGCGGCGCGGAAAAATCGGCGTATGGTCCGCGCCCTTCCGCCCGGCCGGTTGCGGGGCGGGCGGCGGCGGGCCTATATCTGGCCGCACACAACACGCCGCATCACGGGCGCCCATAGCTCAGTTGGTAGAGCAGCTGACTCTTAATCAGCGGGTCCTAGGTTCGAATCCTAGTGGGCGCACCAATTTCTACAAGCATTTCAGGCGTTTACTGGATACCATCAAAGCCGTGTTTTTGGCAGTAGAAGTTATAAACAGGTATAAACTGATTTTGGGGCTTCGGGACTCAATCGCACCCCCTTTCGATGGCCTGGCCGCGCATGGGTTTTCAAATTTGCCCCTGCTTGATTCCACCGCAAACAACTGAATTAAAACAAGAAATACCTTGCTCGCAGGGGGCATTCTCAGCGGCGTTGTGACCTTAGATTTTGTAGCAATTCAGGTCTTCGGCGAGCTGAACGTGGTGAAAATGCTAGCGATGCATGTTTGAATCCACGCGCGGCTATAAAACCAATGAAGCGGCATCGGCCCGATCAACCTATTATATTATTGCATCACGGCATTAAATTGCTTATAGGTTTACATACTGTTTTTGGGTGCCCCAACCAGGTTAAATAACTACCCAAATTTATATGGGCAGACGACATGGCCAATGAAAATATAGCGCAAAAGAACAAAAGAGGACCCAGTATTATTTGGTTAATCATACTGGCATTTAATATATCACTTGGTGTGCCATCAGTATTTTTTGTCATACAGATTACATTTGAGAATTACAGACTTTCTCCTGAGATAGACAGATTGTTTGTCGCCGCAACGCCTTATACAACATGGGTTTTTTCACTAATATCTCAACCGCTATACCGCGTAACAGACTTATTAAATAATTGGTTTGATCTCAGCCTAACCTTGCACTTACACTGGATTCCTATCTATATACTGCAAGTTATTTACTTTTTATCTTACAGCCATGCTAGAGGATTTTCTAATGAATTTTTAACTTTCACGATCCCTGTGTTAACCGCATACCCAATTGGACTACTGCCTATTGACGGGCCATGGTGGGTGCAGGGCATAATAGCTATGTCACTCGTCATCTCAATGATCATATTGCCTTTAATTTTCGGACTAGTTAATAGATTTGGTGCGCTTTTTAGGATGCTTTTTGTATGGTTTGTTGCAGGTGCAAGTGCTCACTTTTTGGATGTGTTAAATGGAAAATCTGGGTTATTAGTATTACTGGCTTCAGTCATATTTTACACTTTTATGAATTCGAGCAGTGCGAAACTAAAAAATGGCGTGCATAATTTCATTAATTATATTTTTGTAGGCAGTCACCTTTTCATAGCTGCCATTGTTTTAGCTTTAGATTTATACTTTAAGAGTGCATTGTAATAATTATATTGTTATTGGCATGACTGCGTTAATACCTATTTTGTTAATAACACAAACCGTATATCTCTTGTGAAGTTTTGTATCTCCGTTTTTTTGCTCCATTAAGCCCCTTGCGCGGTGTGGCCTGAGACCCGTTTTGTCGCTTGTTTGAATTGAGGGCTGTCGTTGTGTGACCTGTACACTGAACCCGTTCCACTCAGAACGCTTGGACTTGCATCGGTGCGCCGCCCGCACGATGATCCGCGCAACGAAGTTTTATACAGCTGAATATCATGGACAAATCATCTGCTGAGCCATTAAGCATTATCACCAGAGGCCCAAATGGCATCCTCAGTAATTGTTCTATATGGGTGAGAGGTGAGAACTTTTACGGAGGCACTAAACATGGAGAGTTTCCATTTCTCATAATTGGCTTTGATACCGAATACAAGACCCCAGCTGATCCTATAGATAGAGAGGGGCTATCCCAAGGTTTAGGCCGCAACACAATTCTATCGTATCAGGTCCATTGTAAGCTTTTCGATCCTGATTATCCTGATTGCGCTGAATGGGGTGGCATCTGTTTCCCAAAAGACGGCTCGCTCGAAAGTCGCCTGTCGCTAACCGATGTTCTCACCTTCGCCATTTGGCGTGGCATTGAGACAAAAGCGGTCAAGGCGGTTCCCCAAATAATCTATCTGGTGGGACACTTCACCCGAGCCGACATCCCATCTTTATCCGATTTCCAGTCTTTGACGCATATGATGTCGAGCATTCGCAATACGTTTCTATCGATAAATGGGGATATTTCCGTCGAGATGCCCTGCGCCGATGGCGGCATGATCCCGCTAAAGGTTTTACTCAGGGATACCATGCTCCTAACCCCCTCAGCGTCAAAAGGTTTGAAGGCGCTAGGAGAACTGGTTGGGCAACAGAAGATCGCTCTCGATCCTGACCCCGCAAAAGACCAGTTCTACAAGGAGAACATGGACATTCTGCTGGAAGAGAACCCTGATCTTTTTGATCGTTATGCCCTTAATGATGCTGTGATCTGCGTTCGCTATGCTGAGAGGCTGATCCAACAAACCGAATCCCTACTCGGCAAACCGAAGCTCCCTGCCACACTGACCTCGATTGGCGTCGACCTGTTGTGGAAGAAATGGGAGCTTTCTGGAAAATCCTATCCGCTCGAAATCCTGGGCAAAGAAGAGGTAAGGGAACGAAAATACAATAAACGATTGGGGTATTATGAAGAACGCAAGCGTGTCGTCGATTTGCAGGAGGTCTCTTGGCATGAGCAGCAAGCAACCGAATGCTATCATGGCGGACGCAACGAGCAGTTCTGGTTTGGTCCCGCTTTCGAAGACGATTGGATCGATTACGATCTATCAAGCGCCTATCCGACCGCAATGGGACTGATCCGCAAACCTGATTGGAAACGGGCGTTCGTCACCACTCGCATTTCGAAGTTCCAACCCGATGTTCTCGGCGTCGCCAATGTTGAGTTCGAATTTCCCGAGCATGTCCGTTTTCCGACCTTGCCTGTGCGAACCGACAATGGCCTGATCTTTCCCCGCAAGGGCGTCAGCGATTGCGCCTCTCCTGAAATCGTTTTGGCTCAAGCGCTGGGCGCCAAGCTCAAGATCAGACACGGCGTTGTTGTTCCATACAGTTCGGATGAAGCCGTATTCGGTGATTTCATTGCCGACTGCATCCGTCAGCGTTCATCATTTCCGAAGGGTTCGCTCGGAAACCTGTTCTGGAAAGAGCTGAGCAATGCCAGCTACGGCAAAACTGCTCAGGGATTGAGAGAAAAGCGCGTCTTCGACCTGAGGGATCGCACCACCAAGCCCCTTCCTCCAAGCAAGATTACTAATCCCTACTTCGCCGCTTTCATCACCTCCTTCGTGAGAGCCGTCCTTGGCGAGATCATGAATGGGCTTCCGCATAGTTGCTGCGTATTTAGCTGTACGACCGACGGCTTCTTAACCAATGCCACTCAGCGAGAAATGGACCATGCGACGCAGGGGCGACTTGTCGCTCTCTATAGCCAAGGCCGTCAGAAGCTGACAGGCGATCCGACTGTCTTGGAGATCAAGCACAGGGTTCGCCAGCCTCTAGGTTGGAGAACCAGAGGTCAGGCGACCCTTAAGCCAGGCACCGTTCCTGACGCAGGTAACGCCAATTTCGTTCTGGCAAAGGGCGGCATTCACCTGCCTGAGTACATCGAGGATACGGCTCTCGAAAACAGCAAGATCGTTAACCTGTTTCTCAACCGATCGCCCGATGACAAGATTACATTTCGCCACAAAACAGGCGTGCGGGATATCGTCACTTTTGATGCCGATCTTGTCGACAAAAGCCTGACGAGGCGATTGAGCATGGAGTTTGATTGGAAGCGCAAGCCGAATGCCGCTGTACAATGCGCCTCCCCTAACCATGTCGCTTTTTCCACGAAACCATGGGACACCGTCGATGAGTTCATCCTGATGCGCCAATATTGGGAGGACTTTGCGATCAAGTCCCCATTCTGCCTCAAGTCGATTGCCGACTATCGGCAGTTCGCCATCTACGTGATGACCCATTCCACTCTCGGCAAGGCGGATAGCAAATATCTACGCCGTGACGGGGGTGACTTGAAACGACTTCGTCAATCGCTCGGCGCTGCATGGCGGCATTCGAAAGCGGGCTTGACATGGCAACAGCACCAAATCTCGAATGGCAAGTTCGCTGAAATCCTTACGGAGGCAGGCATCCCCTGCAATCGGGCAGATATTGAAAATGCTTCACGCAAGCCGTTTGCACCGAAGAAGTCCCCACCGACGCCTGACGTATATGAAGCCTTGACAAAACTGGCTCTTCAGTTTCCCACCCTTGAGGTCGATGCCTTCATTGCTAATAATAACGGTGCGATTGACCTTGTTTCCACAATCAACTCGCCCTGCCCCTTCACCTCAAGGCTATGAAGCCCTGAACATCTCCCTTTGATAAATCGGACTTATAGACCCTCAATTTACCGAAAATGGAGTTACGGCCAATAGTTTATCTGGCAATATGACGCTGTGGTCATCCTTGCGAAATTGGCTGCCTGTAGAGCGGTGGCGCCAGTTATTCACCCTCACCCATTTTAAAATAGCATTTTTATTTATTGCATTGTTGCGTTTTTCTTACAAATTTGCTCATAATATGCGATTAGATTTATTAATTACCGCTATGAATATCCTTACCGCTGTGAAAGTTAATATAAAATAGCTGTAAAAACAACAAATACATGCGGCTCAAGTTTTCTGATTTCATAAATATATGGTCTTCATCATATCTTTATGGGGTTCTATTGCTCACAATGCACCGCTCTCTTGCTCGTTCAATCCAGCGATCCGTTCGCCAGTGGTTCAATATCGATGACTGGCATCATCCCTTTGCGGCGACTCTGACGCTGAAACAGCGGATCGGGGGAGATGGCGGCGTGTCATCCGCTGACGAGGGCCTGACACCAGAGAGCGCCTCTCGAAACCTGCGTCATTGGCTCAATGTGATGAACAAGCAGGTCTACGGCTCCGCCGCTCAGAGGCATGGGAAGAGCCTGTCTGTTATTCCCGTGTTGGAGGGCGACCGAGACAAGCGCCTGCATTACCACCTTGCCATTGATTGCCCAAGGGACGACCTGATCGAGGCCTTCCCCGCAATGATCGTCACTTCATGGCGGAAGACGCTGTGGGGATACGGTCAAACCGACGTGAAGCCCTGTGACAGGGGTTGGCTCACGTATATCACGAAGCTGAGGGACAAACCCGACTTCGGATCATCCATAGACTGGTTGAACTGCCACACCCCCCACTGATCGGGGGGTGTCGTTGATCGTTGGGTATAGACCCCTTTCACGTCACCAATCGTTTGCTGCCCCACCAGGAACCGCTCTCCAAGGCGGGTCTTGATGGATATTTATACCCAATAGAACCAGTTAGTTAGACACTATGATAAATCAAAATGCCCCATAACACCTAAAGCGTACAGGAGAATAGCAATTATGAACAATAGAACACTGACGAATTTCAATGTTCCATCACGAACGCGCAAAAGGTTCGATGAGGTCTGCCATGCCAGTGGCAGAACGAGAACATCGGTCCTTGTTGAACTGATGGAGAATTTCATACTGCAACAGGGACAGGTTCTCGCTGAGCGGGCAAAGCGGTTTAAGGAGGTTGACCATTCGATCCGAGAAAATCGTCGTATAATCGGCTTCAAGGATTTTCTCACCGAACAGCCCGTCGATGAACGAACGGCCGTTCAGGGGCGTTCAAATTCGAATCTAGCCCTGCCTGATCCGATGTTTTCCGATGGGCGGAAGGAATGATGGTGATCTCGAAATCCAGAAGCCGCGGGCGAAACAGGATTCGATCAGGATTGTACAATATGCTCCCGCTCAATCAGTTGGAATTTACGAGGGAACGGCATTGAACCTGTTACCGAACGCGAATGCTCTTTCTAGGCAAGGAAATGGCTTGATCATGATCCAATGATTTTCCCGCCCTACGAAACATTTTGCGCCCCCCATGTTCGCTCTTAAGAATTAGCTCTGCACGGAAAAACGCACGAGGGCGCTTGCCCTGCATAAATGCGAGTGCCCTTATTGCGTTCCGCCCGCCAGAAGAGGTCAGCAACCCCTCATGAATCTGATCAGGTCGAAAAAGCGCGTTGCGGACCATGGGGAGGTGTTCACGCCGCCTTGGCTGGTCGAGAAAATGCTCGACCTCGTTCAGGGTGAGACAGAACGCATTGATGCGCGTTTTCTCGAACCAGCATGCGGTAGCGGAAACTTTCTCGTCCCTATCTTTCAGCGCAAACTTGCAGCGGTTGAGCTGAAGTGCGGGAAATCCGAGTTCGACAAGCGGCACTATGCGCTGCTTGGGCTGATGTGCTGCTATGGCATCGAGCTTCTGGCAGACAACATCGACGAATGCCGCGCGAACATGCTCGAGGTGTTTGCTGCCTACCTGGATATTGATGAAACCGACGACCTCTACCGCGCCGCATCCTTCGTGCTATCACTCAATCTCGTTCATGGTGACGCGATGACGATGAAGGATATGACGGGACAACCGATCAACGTGGTTGAATGGGGTTATCTCGGCAAAGGCAAGTTTCAGCGCCGCGATTTCCGTCTTGATGTGCTGACAGGCATGTCCAGTTTCGCAGCGGAAGACTCCCTCTTCGCGCATCTGGGCAAGCACGAGATATTCACGCCAACATCGACCTATCCGCCTATGACCGTGCGTGATCTGGCTGGCATGGCATGACAGAGGCACGATGAGCTTTCAGGCGAACTTCACCCTTCGTGGCAGAAATCCCGATGTGTTGACCTGCATCGCCAACCTGTCGAATGATGAAGTTTTCACGCCACCTGAGTTCGCCAACCGCATGCTCGACACGCTCGCTGAAGCGTGGGCAGAGCGTCATGATGGTGCAGATATCTGGTCAGACAGCTCGGTTCGGTTTCTCGATCCGTTCACCAAGTCTGGTGTTTTTCTACGCGAAATCGCCACTCGCCTGATCAATGGGTTGGAAGCTGATATCCCTGACCTGCAAGAGCGTGTCGATCACATTCTGACCAAGCAGATTTATGGGATTGCGATCACGCGCCTGACCAGCTTGCTTGCCCGCCGCAGCCTCTACTGCTCGAAGTTTGCCAATGGACCGCATTCCGTTTCGACGAAGTTCGAGAATGAGAGCGGCAATATTTGGTTTGAGCGGACTGAGCACACATGGATCGGACAAAAATGCAATTTCTGTGGAGCGCCTCGCTCGCTTTTTGACCGCGATGTAGAGCTGGAAAACCACGCTTACGCCTTCATTCACACCAATGATATCAAGCACCGTCTTTCGGGGCTGTTCGGAGATGACATGCAGTTTGATGTGATTATCGGAAATCCGCCCTACCAGATGACAGGCGGAGCAGGCGGTTCGAGCGATTCTTCGATCTATCATCTGTTTGCCCAGCAGGCCTTTAAGCTCGAACCACGCTTTGTAAGCATGGTGATACCCTCTCGTTGGATGGCTGGCGGTCGCGGTCTTGATGAGTTTCGTGGGGAAATGTTGAACAGTGGTCACATACGGAATCTGGTCGATTTCCCAGACTCAAGCACAGCGTTTCCTGGAGTGCAGATCAAGGGGGGGGTCTGCTTTTTTCTGTGGGACAGTCAGCATTCAGGCACGTGTGAGGTTACACGCGTTGCGAATGGTAAGGAACATGTACAGCGCGCTCGGGTTTTGGGTGAGTTTGATGTTTTCATTCGGGATGAGCGCGGCTTAAGCATTCTTCGAAAAGTTCTTTCAAAGAAAGAGGCATCGATTGTTGACCTTATTTCGGGTGATACGCCCTTCGGCATTGCCACAAACTTCAAAGATTGGAACGAAAAGGATGGCGACGACAAGATTCCACTTCATCTAATTGCCCAAAACAAGCGATCTATCGGTTTCATGAAAAGGAGTTTGATCACAAAAAATGTTGGATATCTCGACACATGGAAAGTTTTTGTTCCGAAAGCATATGGCGCTGGTGAATCTTTCCCCCATCAGATACTTGGACGAGAGATAGTCGCCGCGCCTCCGTCGGCATGCACTCAGACTTATCTTGTCGTCTCACCGTTCTCTTCTGAGAAAGCTGCTCGCAGTTTTGCAAGCTATTATCAAACTCGCCTTTTTCGATTCCTTGTTTCTCTCCGTAAGATCACCCAAGATGCATTGCGCTCAACTTACACTTGGGTCCCAAAACAAGCGTGGGATCAAACTTGGAGCGATAGAATTTTGTATGAAAAATACGGGATCACTCCAGAAGAGGTTTCTTACATTGAAAGCATGATACGTCCGATGGATAGCGCAGATGGCTAAACCCATCTCCGAAATCCTTGCGCCCAAGCCCGATGTGCACCCGCGCATCTATGCCTATGCGATCAAAAGCAGTTCGCATGATGGCTTGCTGAAAATCGGGCAGACCACACGCGATGTGAAGCAGCGCATTCTGGAGCAGGTGAAGACTGCGGCTATCGAGTTCAAGATCGAGCTGGATGAGCCTGCTGCGCGTGATGATGGCTCGATCATCTCAGATCACGCTGTCAGGGCCGCGCTCATAAAAAAGGGTTTCGAAAATCCTCAGCTCGAATGGATGCGCTGCTCTGTTGCTGACGTTCAAACCGTCCTGAACGAGCTTCGGACGGGCCAGAAGCTTTCTGCCAACCGCAACGAGACGTTTCCGCCGCGACAAGAGCAAACCGAAGCCGTCGATAAAACATACGACTATTTCACGTCGATCTGGCGTGAAGATGAAACGAAGGCGCCGCGCTTTCTCTGGAATGCGAAAATGCGTTTCGGAAAAACATTCGCCACATATCAGCTTGCCAAAAAACTTGGCGCCAAGCGCGTCCTTGTCGTCACGTTCAAGCCTGCCGTTGAAGACGCTTGGCAGACAGACCTTGAATCGCATGTGGATTTCGAAGGCTGGCAATATCTGTCGCGCAAGTCTGAGAATGACCCCACCCAGATCGATGCCAACAAGCCCGTTGTTTTCTTTGGATCGTTTCAAGACCTGCTCGGTCGTGACAAGGTGACGGGAGCGATCAAACCGCGCAACGAATGGCTGCACACGATCAACTGGGATCTAGTCGTTTTCGACGAGTATCACTTTGGCGCATGGCGCGACACGGTGAAGGAACTGTTCGAGGGCGAAGACGATGCAAAGCGCGAAGAGAGGTTCGAATATGACGCTGGGCTGGACGAGGTAAACGACGACCTCAGCGACATTTCCGCGAACGAAGCGATCTTCCTGCCCATCACGACCCGCGCATATCTCTATCTGTCTGGGACACCGTTCAGGGCACTGGCGACAGGCGAGTTCATCGAAGAGCAAATCTTTAACTGGACCTACACCGACGAGCAGCGCGCAAAAGCCGATTTCGCCACCAAGCATCCCGACAAGCGCAATCCCTATGCCTCTTTGCCGCAGATGCGATTGCTCACCTATCAGATGCCTGACGAACTATTGGCAATCGCCAGTGCTGGTGAGTTCGACGAGTTCGATCTGAACGAGTTTTTCGCCGCCAAAGGGGCAGGCAAGAATGCTGCCTTCACGCACAAAAGCGACGTTCTGAAATGGCTTGAAATCATTCGTGGCGCATATGTGCCGCAGACTGTGGATGCGCTGAAGACTGGGACGCGGCCGCCATTCCCGTATTCAGACGCAAGATTGCTGCCCTATCTCCAGCATTCGCTCTGGTTCCTGCCGAATGTCGCGGCCTGTCACGCAATGGCAAACTTGCTCGCTGAAAGGCACAACACGTTCTGGCATGGCTACACGGTCATTCTCGCTGCTGGATCGCAAGCAGGTATCGGCCTCGATGCGGTTCCACCTGTTCGTCACGCTATAGGTAGCGGCTTCGATACCAAAACAATCACGCTGTCATGTGGGAAGCTGACAACTGGCGTGACGATCCCGCAGTGGTCATCGATCTTGATGCTGCGCAATCTGAAATCGCCTGAGACCTATTTCCAAGCTGCTTTCCGTGTGCAGTCTCCGTGGTCGATCAAGAATCCGCACGGTGACAATCCCAACGAAGATGAGATTATCAAGCCTGTGTGCTTCGTGTTCGACTTCGCCCCGACACGAGCATTGAGACAGCTTTCCGACTACGGCATTGGCTTGTCCCCTGGCGAAGCTAATCCCGAAAACGCTGTGAAAGAGCTTGTCTCGTTTCTGCCCGTGCTCGCTTACGATGGCGCGAACATGACGCAGATCGATGCTGGCGGCATCCTCGATATTGCGATGGCAGGCACGTCAGGCACGTTGCTGGCGCGCAAATGGGAATCCGCATTGCTCGTCAACGTCGATAACGACACCTTGCGCCGCGTGCTCGATAATCCAGAAGCGATGGCGGCTGTCGAACGGATCGAAGGCTGGCGCTCTCTTGGTGACAACATCATCGAGACGATCATCAACAAGAACGAAAAGGTCAAGGAACTAAAGAGTAAAGAGAAGAGCGAGGGGCTGTTAAAAACCGAGAAGAAAGAGCTTAGCGAAGAGGAAAAGGAATATAAGTCAAAGCGCAAGCTTGTTCAGGAAAAACTGATCAAGTTCGCTACCCGCATTCCTGCTTTCATGTATCTCACCGATTTCCGAGAAAACACGCTTCAAGATGTGATCACTAAGCTTGAGCCTGACCTGTTTCAAGCTGTCACTGGCTTGACCGTCAGCGATTTTCACCTGCTCGTCCGCTTGAAGGTATTCAACACAGAGCGGATGAACCAAGCTGTCTTCGCTTTCCGCCGCTATGAAGATGCGTCACTGCGCTACACGGGCATTGAGAGCCATGAAGGACTCACGCATTACGGTCTCTATGACACTGTGACAGCGAAGGAATGAGCGTCAGGCAGCGAGTTAAGTATTCCTACTTTAGGATCTGCCTCTCTTCCCGATATCGCAACCTTTTCGTTGCCCATTCGCTCATTCCAAGGGATGCCCGTCAAACATAAACGTTGGTTTACTTTTGACGGGATACGGGGCGATGGCTCGTTATGTCGCATATTTCAGGGTGTCGACGGAGAAGCAGGGAAAGTCGGGCCTCGGTCTGGCCGCCCAGCGTTCGTTGATCGAACGGTTCGTGTCCGATGGTGACGAGGTCGTTGCTGAATACGTCGAGGTGCAATCGGGCAAAAATGACGAGCGGATTGAGCTTTGGAAGGCGATCCACCACGCAAAGCGGACCGATGCAAAGCTGCTGATTGCGAAACTGGATCGATTTTCACGAAAGGTCAGCTTCATCGCCTCGATCATGGAGCAGGGAATCGGGTTGGTCGTGGCCGAGATGCCAAACGCAACGGATTTCCAACTGCACATCTTCGCCGCCCTCGCACAGGAAGAGCGTCGGTTGATTTCCGAACGGACCCGCAATGCCCTGACCGAAGCGAAGAAGCGGGGCGTGGTTCTGGGGAAGAATGGCAAGGTTCTGGCGGAGCGAAACCGCAAGGCCGCTGATGAACGCGCGGAAGCGCTGCGCCCCACCGTTATTCCGATGGTTGAACAGGGGCTGTCGATCAGTGGGATCGCCCGCCGCCTGAACATGGAAGGGATCAGGACAGCACGGGGGAGCAGGTTCTACCCGCAACAGGTCTCCGACATGATCCGTCGTATGGGATAGGAAAAAGGGGGCTTCCGCCCCCTTTTTGGTTCACCCGTGCGCTGATGCTGTCATTTTGCGGCTTTGACGAATTTCTGACGGATATCCGCCGCCGCCTTGGTCAGTTGATCGTCGAAATCGCCTTTCAGGACCATTCCCCTGACCGTACACAGCGCCGCCTCAACGATGTCGAGGTCAGCGCACTGGATCGAGAACATCCCCTTCTTGAGTTCAATCGGTTGGCGCCCGTATTTGATTGGGAGGAAGTACGTTCCCGCTTCATCCATCCAGACCCAGGCAGCGCGAGGCTGTGCGCCCTCGATCATCTGGCGGACATAACTGATTTGCTGGTCGATACTGCGGACCAGTTTATGGCGGCGCTGGACGTTGGCGGACGCCTTGTCGGGGCGGGTGGTGGAGGCGAACTTGAGTTCCATCGACATATCTCCGTGGTTGATATGTCGGGCGTCCCGCCATTCGAATTTAAGGTCCACGGGGTTATTACTGACCACCGAACTGCTGGAGGTTGATCGCCATCTCACGGCTGAGAGGGAGATTGCGGGCGTAAAACCGCTCGATCTGCTCAACCGAGGTTCCAGCGTTCTTCGCAAGATTGTAGATGTTCACCTGCCCGTGTGACAGGATCAAGCGCATGCAGATCGCTGTGTGGCGGAGGGAATAGATCGTATACTTGAGTCCTGCCTCTGGGTCATTCTTGACACCAGCCCTTTTCAAGACTTCCCGAAACTGGCGCTGCACGATCTTCGAGACTGTCTCACGATTGGGATAGTCGGGAAAGAACAGGTAATTGCTAGGCTTGGCGTTGGGGTTGCGGCCTTTGATCCGCTGATAGACACCGACCGCTGCGGGCATCGTGTTGGCGACCCTGAATCCTGTCTTGCCGTTGCGAATGGTCAGCAGCAACCGCTTGGGATCTTCCGCAACGGCCACTTCATCATGCTTGAGGGCGTAAATTTCTGAGATGATCGGGCGAACGAACGAATGCGTGACGAACAAAATAAGATCATACAGTTCATCGGTCACGGGAACGCCGCGGACGAGCACATTTTCTCTCGCCATGGCCTTGGCGGCTCGAAGGACCGCTTGATAGGCGTCGTCCTCTTCCGCCACCAACGGGTGAAACGGGAGATAGGAACGAGGCGTGTCCTTCTGGCGGGTTCTCGGTGTCGCAGGGACGATATCGATTACGCCATCATCCCGAGCCACCTTCAGCACGTTGCGGAAAGTGGCTGTCAGCATATTGCGGGTTGAGGTCGAAAGATCAGGGCGCTGCTTGGACAGTTTGTCCATGAACTCCTGATAGTCTCGGGTTTTCAGATCCCGAATATCCTTATGTCCGAATGCTTTGATCAAACCCCATTCAGCGTTGTTCAGAAACAGCTGGGTGTTGCGGGCATAGTTGGCGTTGCGCTCACCGTTTTCGACAAGCCGCTGCCCTTTGCTGATCAACCTCGTTGCGTAATGGCGGAAGCTGAATTCGCGCTCAACACGCTTCTCAGCCCCGAGCAGTTCAAATGCCAACTCCCTTGCCACCTGCTTGGCTTTGACCCGTGATGTTTCTTGGGTTGAGCATACAATATACCGCCTGATACGAGGATCGCGGATGCGGGCTTGCCAATAGGGGCTAGCTCTGACTTTATAAATCGCCAATCCGCGATGTATCGTGATGATCTTGCCATCGAGGGCGTTTTTGGATTTAGTTGGCATGAGTTCCGCTTAGCCCAAAACAGGTTTTCGGTCAAAAGTTATAAAGTGAAGCTATAAAGATATCGATAACCTATTGAAATACAAGGTGACTCTAGCCCCTCTTAATCAGCGGGTCCTAGGTTCGAATCCTAGTGGGCGCACCAAGTTTCCCCCGCCGGAGCGCGAAGCATGAATCTCGACCGGATCAGCGCCGGAGAAAACCCGCCGGATGACGTCAACATGATCGTCGAGGTCCCGCTCGGCGGCGACCCGGTGAAATACGAGCTGGACAAGGCCTCCGGCGTGCTGGTGGTCGACCGCTTCCTGCACACCGCCATGCGCTATCCGTGCAATTACGGCTTCATCCCCCACACGCTGTCCGAAGACGGCGACCCGGCGGACGTGCTGTGCCTCGGCACCTCCGCCCTGATCCCCGGCAGCCTGGTGCGGGTGCGCCCGATCGGCGTGCTGCTGATGAAGGACGAAAAGGGGCCGGACGAGAAAATCCTCGCCGCGCCGCACGCCTCGGTGACGTCATATTACGACGCGGTGAAGGACCATACCGACGTGCCCCCCGCCCTGCTGGCGCGGATCACGCACTTCTTCGAGCACTACAAGGACCTGGAGCCCGGCAAATGGGTGAAGGTCAGCGGCTGGGGCGACGCGGCGCTGGCGCGGACGATGATCGAAAAGGCCATCGCCGCGGCGAAGGGTTGAACGCGGCCAGCGCTGTAAACCGTCCCTCAGCTTCTTGGCCGACCCCCTCGTCCTTCGTGGCTCGCCGCCTCTGGCGGCTCGCACCTCAGGATGAGGGGAAGAGCAACAACACCCTCACCCTGAGGAGTCCCGGCCGTCAGGCCGGGCCACGAAGGGCGAGGGTGGCCGATGTTGCACTGCCCCCGATCACGCGCGCGTGACCGGGGGCGCTTTGGCGGCGCGGGCCGCGTCCTGTAGGCTGTGCGGATCCGGGCGCCCCCGCGCCCGCCGAGCAATCGACAGGAGAGACGCATGACGCGCGCCCTTACCGCCGCCTTCGCCGCCCTGCCGCTGGCGCTGACCGGCGCCGCCGCGATGGCGGACGAGCCGCAGACCATCACCATCGAGGAATGGGACATCCCGTGGGAGAACACCCGCCCGCGCGACCCCTACACCATCGACGCCGAAACGATCTGGTTCGTCGGCCAGCAGGGGCATTATCTGGCCCATCTCAACGCCGCCACCGGCGAGCTGACCCGCTATGAGCTGCAGCCCGGCGACGGCCCGCACAACCTGATCGTCGATGCGGACGGCATTGTCTGGTACGCCGGCAACCGCGCCGCCCATATCGGCCGTTTCGACCCGCAGACGCAGGAATTCGAGCGCATCGCCACGCCGCAGGACACGGCGCGCGACCCCCACACCCTGGTCTTCGACGCCAACGGCGACATCTGGTTCACCGCGCAGGGCGCCAACTCCATCGGCCGCCTAACGCTGGAAGGCCGCGGGCTGGACATCATCCCGGTTCCGACCGAGCGTTCCCGCCCCTATGGCATCGACATCGCCCCGGACGGAATGGTCTGGTCGGTGCTGTTCGGAACCAACAAGCTCGCCGCGGTCGATCCCGAAACGCTGGAGCTGACCGAATACGAAATCCCGCGCGCCGAGGCCCGCCCGCGCCGCCTCGCCATCACCAGCGACGGCCGCGTCTGGTATGTCGATTACGCCGCCGGCTATCTCGGCGCCTATGACCCGCGGAGCGGCGAATTCGCCGAATGGGCCGCGCCCTCCGGCGCGCAGTCCCGCCCCTACGCCATGGCCGTGGACGACGAGGACCGCCTCTGGTTCGCCGAAAGCGGCGTGTCGCCGAACCTGTTCGTCGGCTTTGACCCGGCGACGGAAAGCTTCTTCTCGGTCACGCCGGTGCCTTCGGGCGGCGGCACGCTGCGCCATATGCAGTATTTCGCGCCGACGGGCGAAATCTGGTTCGGGGCCGACACCCACACCATCGGCCGCGCCATCGTTCAGCCCGGGCGGCGGTGAGGCGCATCCTGACCGCCGGGGCGGCGGCGCTGGCGCTGTCCGCTCCGGCGTCCGCCATGCCGGGCGAGGCCCCCTGGGGCCATTATGGCGGCGCGGCGGGCGGCCCCGGCGCCGCCGACTGCGCCGAGTGTCATTTCGACGCCCCGGCGCGGCGGCCCTCGGCCTTTATCGAGATCGGCGGCCTGCCCGAACGGGCGCGGGCCGGACGCGCCTATGACCTCACCCTGCGCTTTTCCGCCGCGGCGCGCGTTCGCGGCTTCCTGATCGGGGCCGAATGCGGCGGCGCGCCCGCCGGCGTTTTCGAGGCGATTGACGGCGCGGTTGAGGCGCAGGGGGCCGAGGCCCGCTCCACCGGCCATGCCCGCGATACCGGCGGCGACGGCGCCATTGAATGGCGCTTTCGCTGGACGGCGCCGCACGGCGCGGCGGGCGAGGTCGACATCTTCGTCGCCGCCGTGGCCGGAAACGACGACGATTCCCCGTTCGGCGACGACGTGCACCTGCGCCGTTTCAGCGTGACGGTGACCGGGGAGCAGGAGTAGTCTCCGCCGCGCGAAGTCTGCGGGGGCGGCATGAAACTGGCCGGAATGATCGTTCAGGATGTCTGGCGCCTGCTGACCTTCCGCCCGATGGGACCGGGGGTTCGCACCCATTACTGGGCCTATCTGGCCTTCGGCCTAGCCGTCACCTGGATCGTCGGGGCCGGCCGCTACTGGGACAATCCGCGCGCCGAACTGTGGCAGCACCTGGGGCTGGGGTCCGTGGCCTATGTGTTCGCCCTGTCGCTGGTTCTGTGGCTGCTGGTCTGGCCGCTGCGGCCGGAGCGGTGGTCCTACCGCAACGTCCTGCTGTTCGTAACGCTCACCGCGCCGCCGGCCCTGCTCTACGCAATCCCGGTGGAGCGTTTCATGCCGATGGCGGACGCACGCACGGCCAACATGTGGTTCCTCGCCGTCGTGGCCGTGTGGCGGGTGGCGCTTTACTGGCGCTTCCTGCGCGTTACGGCGAAACTGCCGCCCGCCGCTTCGCTCACGGCGCTGCTGCTGCCGCTGACCCTGATCGTGACGGCGCTGACGGCGCTGAATCTCGAACACGCCGTTTTCAACATCATGGCGGGACTATCGGATACCGGCGGCACCTCCGCCGACGCGGCCTACCTGGTGGTCATCACCTTGTCCGTGATCTCGCTCATCGGCGCGCCCATCGTCGGCCTGCTCTATCTGGGCCTGATCGCCTCCCGCTGGCGGCAGGCGCGGGCCAGTGCGGCGGCGGCGGCGTCTGATGATGGACCGCGACAAACCCCCTGACACCGTCATTCCGTGCGCGCTGCAGCATGCAATGCTGCTGCGCAGACACGGAACCCGCCGCAGGGCGCGCACGGGAACTTGCGGGGATCGCTGACACGCGACCGGCTTGCAAAGCGATTCCCGCAAGCGTCTTCCTCGCCGCGGCAGGTTCCGGTTCAGCGGCGCAGCATCGGGATGCTGCACCGCGCCCGGAATGACGGGGAAGGGACGTAAGCTTGACGCGCCCCTTTCTGCGCCCGGGGGAGGGTGAGACGGTAACGCGGCTGGGAAGGCGCGGTAAAGGAACGTTCCCGTCATCGGCGCCCCCACCCCCGCTTTAGCGTTTGACCGGCGGGCGGGCGCGCGCTCCAATGCCGCAACGCAGCAAGGGGGAGGCGCCGCCGATGCCGGAGGCGGAGAAGATCTGGATGGACGGCGGCCTGCGCCCCTGGGGCGAGGCCAATGTGCATGTGATGACCCATGCGCTGCATTACGGTTCGTCGGTGTTCGAGGGGCTTCGCGCCTATGACACGCCGGGCGGAACCGCGATCTTCCGCCTGCGCGAGCATGTCGAGCGGCTGTTCTATTCGGCGAAGGTGTATCGCATGGCGATCCCCTACACGCCGGACCAGGTGATGGACGCCTGCCGCGCCGCGGTGCGCGAGAACGGCCTGAAGGCCGCCTATATCCGCCCCATCGTGTTCCGCGGCGCCGGGCCGGCCGGCGTGGCCGCGCGCAGCGGCCCGATCCACACCGTGGTCGCCGCCTTCGAATGGGGCGCGTATCTGGGCGAGGCGGCGCAAAAGGAAGGCGTGGACGCCTGTATCTCGAGCTGGCGGCGGCTGGCCCCGAACACCATGCCGCCGGGCGTGAAGGCGGGGGGCAATTACCTCTCCAGCCAGCTCATCGCCTGGGAGGCCAAGGACAACGGCTTTCACGAGGGCATCGGCCTCGGCGCCGACGGCCATGTCAGCGAGGGGTCGGGCGAGAACCTGTTCCTGGTGATGAACGGCCGCCTGGTCACGCCGCCCGCCGCCGCCTCGATCCTGAAGGGCATAACCCGCGACGCGGTGATCCGCCTCGCCGCCGGCATGGGGATAGAGACCGTCGAGCAGGCGATCCCGCGCGAGGCGCTGTACGCCGCCGACGAGATGTTCTTCACCGGAACGGCGGTGGAGATCACCCCGGTGCGCTCCATCGACCGCCTGCCGGTCGGGAATGGAAAGCGGCCGGTGACCGGAAAAATCCAGCAGGCGTTTTTCGGGCTGTTCGACGGCTCGGCGAAGGACGAACATGGCTGGCTGACGCCGGTGTGACGCCGCGCGGCGCGCGCCGGGTAAGCCAGAGATGATCCAGGAGGGCGCCAGGGGGCGCCGCAATGACCATGAAAACACCGCAGAAGGTTATGACAAACACCATCCATGGAGGCGCCGGATGAGCGTTGTGGAGCAACTGAAAACCCGCATCGGCCAGACCCAGGCCTCGGACTGGCTGCTGGTCGACCAGGCCCGCGTCGACGGCTTCGCCGACCTGACTTTTGATCATAATTTCATACACATAGACCCGGCGCGGGCGAAGGTGGAGACGCCGTTCGGCGGCACGATCGCGCACGGATTCCTCACCCTGTCGCTGATGTCGCATTTCGCGCAATCGACGGCGCCGGAACCGCCGAAAGGCGCGGTGCCGATCAACTATGGCTTTGATTCACTTCGGTTTATTTCGCCGGTGCGCGTCGGCTCGCGGGTGCGCGGGGTGTTCACCCCGCTCGATGTCGAGGAACGCAAGCCGGGGCAGATTCTGCTGCGTACTCAAGCGGTTGCGGAGATCGAAGGCGGCCATGCCCCGGCGCTGAAGGGCGAATGGCTGACCCTGTATCTGTTTTCGTAAGCGTTTATTTTTGCTGGGCCAATTCGTCCGCCCGCCGCTCGAGCCGCGCCAGCAGGTCTTTCAGGGCCGCCACTTCGGCGCCCGTAAATCCGGCCAGCAGCGCCCGTTCGTATTCCAGCGCCAGCGGCGCGATTTCGGCATAGGTCCGGCGCCCCTGATCGGTCAGCGCCACAAGGGCTGAACGCCCGTCGCGGGCATGCCGGCTGCGGCTGACCAGCCCCTTGCCGGCCAGCGATCTGACCGCGCGGCTGACCGTCACTTTATCCATGGCCGTGGCCTCGCACAGATCCTGCGCCGCCCGCGCCGCGCCGTCGCCCAGCACCGCGATCACCCGCCATTCCCAGATCGACAGCCCGAAGCGCTGTTGATAGGCGCGCGAAATCAGCCGCGAAGCGAGGTTGGAGGCCACCGACAGCCGGTAGGGCAGATAGTCGGGCAGGCGCAGCGCCGCGCCGTTCACCGTGCCGGTTTTCGCCTTGCCTGCGCTCACCCCGCCCCCTTCGGGAAACCGCGTGCTACGCGGTTTCCTCGGTCTTCAGCACGCCGCGGCGGATCTGGTCCAGCTCGATGGACTCGAACAGCGCCTTGAAATTGCCCTCGCCAAAGCCCTCATTGCCCTTGCGCTGGATGATCTCGAAGAACACCGGACCGATAACGGTGACGGTGAAGATCTGCAGCAGCAGGCCCTGCCCGTTCTCCGGATCGCCGTCGATCAGGATGCGGCGCTTGCGCAGCTCCTCCAGCGGCTCGCCGTGACCGGGCACGCGGGCGTCGACGGCCTCGTAATAGGTTTCCGGCGTGTCCTGGAACACCACGCCGGCGGCGCGCAACGCATCTACGGTCTTGTAGATATTCCCGGTGGTCAGGGCGATGTGCTGGATGCCCTCGCCATTGTATTCGCGCAGGAATTCGGCGATCTGCGACTGCTCGTCCTGCGACTCGTTCAGCGGGATGCGCAGCTTGCCGCACGGCCCGGTCATCGCCTTCGAGAACAGGCCGGTATGCTTGCCGGCGATGTCGAAATAGCGGATTTCGCGGAAATTGAAGATGCGCTCGTAGAAGTCGGCCCACACCTTCATCTGGCCCGGGTGGACGTTATGGGTCAGGTGGTCGAGGATTTTCAGGCCGACGCCGCCATCGTCCTTTGCGCCCGGGATCGGTTCGAACAGGTCGTCATAGATGGTCTTCTCGCCATAGCGGTCGACCAGATACAGAACCGAACCGCCAATGCCCTCGATCGCCGGAACCAGGTCCGGGTCGGCCCAGACGCCATCCGTGAACGGCTTCGCGCCGCGCTTCAGCGCTTCTTCATAGGCGAACTGCGCGTCCTTGACGCGAAACGCCATGGCGTTGGCCGAAGGGCCGTGCGCCTTGCGGAACGCCGCCGCCTGACCCGTATTCTCGCGGTTGAGCAGGAAATTGATGTCGCCCTGCCTGTAGCGGACGATGTCGCGGCTCTTGTGCCTGGCCACCGCGGTGAAGCCCAGACTGCGGAACAGGGCGTCCAGCGCCTGCGCGTCCGGGCCGGTGTACTCGACGAACTCGAACCCGTCGGTGCCAAGCGGGTTTTCAAACGTCTGCGGGGTCTGGGCCATGATCTCGCTCCTGCCGGAATCTCGTTTGCTGCGCCGGGCAGGGGGCTTCCCCCCACTCGCCACACGACGCTTTTCTTGCCCCAAGGGATGCCGGAAAATAGTATCATTTGCAACTAAATTGTCCTGCTGACGCGCTCGACGCCGCATCCGGCGCGCGCTATCGAGGCGGCATGAAACCGTTGTTTCCCCCGCCCTCGCCCATTCTGGTTCCCATCGAGGGAACGGACCAGGGCTTTCCCGTGCGCCGCATCCTGTGCGCCGGAAAGAACTATTCCGATCATGTGAAGGAGATGGGCGGCGACCCGGCCAAGACACCGCCGGTGTTCTTCACCAAGCCCGCCGACGCGGTGGTCGCGAATGGCGCCGCCATCCCCTACCCGCTGGCCACCGAAGACCTGCATCACGAGGTGGAGCTGGTCGTGGCCCTGAAATCCGGCGGCCGCAACCTGTCGGAAGTGCAAGCGGAGGCGGCCATTTTTGGCGCCGCGGCCGGGGTGGACCTGACCCGCCGCGACCTGCAGGCCGCGGCCAAGAAGGCCGGCGCGCCGTGGGACGCCGCCAAGGCCTTCGATGATTCCGCCCCCCTTGGCGCCATCCGCCCCGGCCCGGCGCCGGCGACCGGCGCGATCACCCTGTCCGTCAATGGCGCGCTTCGCCAGAACGGCGATTTGTCGGAAATGACGCATTCCGTCCCGGCGCTGGTCGCCGCGCTGTCGCGCCTGTTCGAGTTGAAGGCGGGGGACCTGGTGTTCACGGGCACCCCGGCTGGCGTCGGCCCTCTGAACCCCGGAGACCGGGTCAGCGCGCGCGTGGCGGACCTGCCGCCGCTGGATTTCAGCATCACGGAGGCGGCGCGATGAAGCTGACCCTTTACGGCTACTGGCGCTCAAGCGCCGCCTATCGCGTCCGAATCGCGCTGAACGTCAAGGGCGTCAAATACAACCAGGTCTCCGTGAACCTGAAAGACGGCGAACAGCGCGGCGCGACGTACAAATCCCGCCAGCCGCAAGGTTTCGTCCCGGCGCTGGAGACGCCGCAGGGAACCCTGATCCAGTCGCCGGCGATTCTGGAATGGATTGAAGAGACCTGGCCCAGCCCGGCCCTGCTGCCCGCCGATGCGATGCTGCGCGCCCGCGCGCGGGCCTGCGCCGCCGTCATCGGCTGTGACATTCACCCGATCCAGAACCTGCGCATCCTGCAGTTCATCCGCGCCGAGTATGGTCAGGACGACGCCGGCGTGACCGCCTGGTGCCGGCGCTGGATCTCGGACGGTTTCGCGGCGCTGGAGCGCATGGCCGAAGCCGATGGCGGCGCGGGGCCGTGGCTGGCGGGCGGCGGGCCGACGCTGGCCGAGGTCTATCTGGTTCCGCAGATGTACAACGCCCGCCGTTTCGGCGTCGATCTCGCCCCTTATCCGCGGCTGGTGGCTGCTGACACTGCGGCGCAAGCACACCCGGCTTTCGCCGCAGCCGCTCCGGAAATCCAGCCCGACGCGCCGAAGGAAGGCTAGGGTCCGGACCCTAGACCGGGACCGCCTCGTCCTTGCCTCTTCGGAAAGGCTGCAGCTTGCCATAGGTCAGCGAGCGCCAGACCCACTCCATCGGCCCGAAGCGGAAGAAGTGCAGCCACACCGGAGAGATGATCAGCTGCGCCAGCCAGACCAGCATCACGATCTGCACCTGCTCGGCGCGCTCGATCTCCCCGAACAGGCCAAGCCCTGGCGTGCCGACGAAAATGAAGGTCATCACCAGCGTCTGGGTCAGATAGTTCGTGAACGCCATCCGGCCTACGGCGGCGAACGGCGCCCGCACCATCTGCAACGCCGCGATCTTGCAGACCAGCATCATCACCGCGGCGTAACCGAACGCCACCAGCAGGCTGGCGACGTAATTGCCGCCCATATGCTTCCACATTTCACCAAGGGCGAATTCGCTGGCGATGGCGTATTCACCGCCCCACCAGGCCAGCGGCAGGCCGAAACCGAGTCCCGCGAACGCGGCGACGGTATAGGCGCCTATGCCCCAGCGCGCAGTGAGGAAGCCCCATTTGTAAAGCGCCATGCCAATGAACATCACGCCGATCAGGCGGCCACCGAACATCACCAGGCCGAAAATCTGCCCCAGCCCTGCGTAAAGCGCATTGTAGCCCATGCGGTCCAGGAAGCCGGCCTGGTATGCGCCCACCACCTCGCCCAGCTGCTCCGGCGTCGGAGCCATGCCCAGCTGAGTAGCATCAAGTTCGCCCGGGATGAGGCCAAAGGCTGCGAAGGCGCCGACTGTCATCAGTCCGCTGAGCGCGATCAACGCGAAGCCGAAAATGGTCAGACCCAGCGGCTTCATGCGCCGCGCCAGCACCGCCAGCATGCCGATCAGGGCGTAGGAGGTCAGGATGTCGCCATACCAGAACACGTAGGCGTGGATCAGGCCGATGGCTAAAAGCCACAGCATGCGGCGGTAGTGAATTTTCAGGCTCGCCCCCGGCTCCTCCCCCACCATCAACACGATCCCGGCCCCGAACAGGGCCGAGAAAAGAGTGATGAATTTCATCTCGAAGAACACATGCGTGATCAGCCAGGCCGCCTGGTTGGCGCCGGTGAAATCCATGTGCGCAAGGGGGTACTGATAGGCGGTATTGTACATGGCGAACGCCTGCACGTTCACCATAAGTATCCCCAGCACCGCCAGGCCGCGCAGAACGTCGAGACTTTCGAACCTGTCCAGCCTGGGATGCGCGGTCATGTAATCCCCCTATCCTGTAATCTGCGGATGCTGCTTGTGTATGTCTCCGGAAGCAAGCGCCTTAACAAGATTTCACGTTGCTTGCCGCCGGATTTTCTTGCCTTGCGCGCCAGCCAGGCGCATAAGGCGCGCCGGATCGGGCAAGGTCGCGAGGGGACCATGCTGCATATGCTGATCACCATTATCGAATGGGTCGTCATCGCGGCGATGGCGTTTCTCGGCGTCAGCCACGCCCCGGCGCAAACCGATCCGTGCGACACGCCTCCGGCGATCTATCGCATTTCGGACGAGGCGGATCTGATCTCCACCGGATACGCCCCGGCGGATTGCGCCGCAGCGCAGAAACCCGGCGCCCCGAACGATTCCACCGTGCACTACATCCGCACCTGAACCCCGTCCTGATGCGGTGGTTTGTTTCCGCTCCGATCCCGAATATTGTCCGCTAAACGCCCCGGCGCGGTGGACGCCGCCGGGTGGACGGCGTTAAAGCTGTTCCGGCGAGGGTGAGATGGACTCCAGCAAGACCGAAGGCCGGGAAACGGCACTGAACGAACAGCCAGGCGAGCTCGACGCGGTGACGGAAGCCGCCAGCGAAACCGCCCCCGCGCTCATGACCGAACCGGCCCCGGGCCCGGCTGCGCCGGAGCCGCGCCCGCGCGGCGGATGGCTGGCCGGTCTTGGCGTGGTCTTCGCACTGCTTTGGGCAGGCGGCGCCGGCGCATATCTGTGGGGGTACCATCTTGGCGGCGACATCTCGGGCCTGACGCCGGCTCAGCTGGGCGGTTTCGCCGTTTTCGCCGTCGCCCCGGCGCTACTGTTCCTGATGACCGGCTTTCTGGCCCGCGAACTGGCGCGCACGGCGCACAACGCCAGGCGCATGGACATGGCTCTGGCCCGCCTGATCGCCCCGGCCGCCGCCGCGGAAGGTGAAGTTCACACCCTGTCCTCCGCCGTCATGCTTGAAGTCGGCCGCGTTAACGCCGCGCTGGAAAGCGCGCTGGCCCGGCTGGCGGCGATGGAAGAAGTGATCGCCCATCACGCCGACGCGCTGGAACGTTCGGCCGGTGATGCCCGCGAGCGCGCCGAAACCCTGCTGGCCGGCCTGCGCGAGGAGCGCTTGCGGCTCAGCGAGGTTTCCGAATCCCTGGACGACAAAGCGGCGCTGATCGCCGAGGCGATATCTGAACAGTCAAAAATGGTCGCCGCCGCGGCGGAACTCGCGGAATCCCAGGCCAGCGAAAGCGAGAAGCGCATACTGTCCGGCGCCGGCAGGCTGGCCGAGGCTGGCGAAACCGCGCTTGAAAACAGCGAGCGCGCCGCCCGCGCCCTCAAGGTTGGCGGCGACGATCTGCGCCACCTGGCGGAAGCGCTGCGCGAACGCTCCGAAGGGTTGGACGCCGCCTATCTGCGCCATCGCGACAAGCTGAAGGAGGCGGCTGAAACCCTGCGCAAGGAGCAGGAGAAGATCGCCGCCGCGCTGGACTTCCACCGTGCTGAAGTGGAGGTGATGGCCAAAACCGCGCGCGAAGGCGCCGACGGGCTGAACGCCGCCGCCCACAAGGGCGCCGTGGCCTTCCGCGAGACCGTCGACGCCGCCATCGCCCGCGCCAACGACGTCGCCGGAGCCGTTCGCCGGGAGGCCGAGGCGGCCGACCGCATCCACCAGGAAAGCCTGGAGCGGCTGAAAACCACCGCCGAAGAAGCCCAGGCCGTCTCCGACGCCGCGATGAAGGCGATCGACGCCCAGACCCAGCGTTTGAGCCTGCAGGTCGAGAAGATGGGCGAAACCGCTTTCGAAGCCGTGCGCCGAGCCGACGAAAACTTCCAGTCGCGACTGGCCGAAGCTGACCGGCTGACCGCCCGCGCTTCCGCCGCCGCCGACGAGGCGGCGGAGGCGGTGCGCGCGCGTCTGGAGACCGTTCTGGAGGCCGCCCGCACGGAAGCCCGCCGCGTCGAGCAGGAGATCGCTGCGCTTGGCGACCGGCTGGCCGCCTTGCCCGACGCCGCCCGCGTGCGCAGCGAAGAGACGATGAATATCCTGCGTCGCGGGCTGGAGGGTCTCAACGCCGCGGCCCAGACCGCCGCCGAGGAGGCGCAGGAGATCGACGCCGCCTTCCAGGCGCGCATCCGGCAGAATTACGAACTGCTGAGCGACTTCATGCTGCGCATGGGCTCCGTCGCCGGCGGAAGGCGCCCGCCGGAACTGAAGGCGGACGAACTGCCTGACCCCCTGAGCCAGCGCCGCAAGCGCGACGATGAAACCCCGGGCACCGCACCGCCGGTCGGCGAGGCGCCAGCCTCGCCACGCGAGTCGCGCCGTGAACAGCCGGTCGGCTTCCCTGAACGCGGCCGCGCGCAGGAGCCCGGCTGGCGCTGGAAGGACCTGCTGGCGACCATGACGCCCGGAGAGGCGCCGTCAGGCGAAACGGAAGGTGCGGAAGGCGAAGCGGCCAAAGCGGCGCGCGACCCCGCCGAGGCTGGCGACCGCACGCCCGAAACCAAGCGCTGACCGTTTCAGGACTCCGGTGTGCGGCCGTGACGGCCGCCACCGGCGCGCGTCCGCGTCCCCGCCCATTCCGCCAGGGACCCGGCAGAATCATGCGCAGCGGCGTCGAAGGCCGCGACAATGGCTCTGATCCGGTCCGCTGACGCCGTGCTGCGCCCCCGGAATCCGCGTACCGCGACCACGCGGCGGTCGCGGGCGTCGATCAGGCGCGCGCGCATGCGCACTTCCGCAACCGGAAGCGCCCCGGCGGCCTCATAGCGCGCTTCGAACGCAATCACCTCGACGTGCAGTTCATAGTCCGGCCGCACACGCTCTTCCGGCCGCACGGCGGCGACGCCGCGTTGGCTGAAATCAATGGACTCGACGATCAGGTCCTGAAGCATGCGCGGCGCCGGGGAAATCCACCGCGCGCCGGCGATGTAGACGATCTCGCCGTCGCGCGACATGGCGATGGCGTCACCGGACAAGGCGCGTGGCATTCGAAGCGCCTCAACGCGGATGATGACGTCGTCCTGTCCATAGCCATCCGCGTCCCCCATCTCCGGGGATGACAGACGGTAGACCGAGGACGGCGGCGCTTCCGGCAGCAGCGATACGCAGGCGGTGAGCGCCGCGGCGACCGCGGTGACGGCTAACGCGCGCAAGAGGCTTCCGGTTCTCATCTAGGCACCTCCACCTGCCGGCGCGGCTGGCCGCTGATGAATTGTGACGGATTGTCCTCGAACTCGGTCACGACCCGGTCCAGCGATTCGATCAACCGGCGCAAATCGTGCGAGGCGTAGGTGAGATCATCCAGCCCCTCACCTGCGAAGCGTTCGATCGCCGGGCGAATGGCGACCAGCATGGCCAGCGTCTCCTCGCTGGCGCGCCGCACCTCTTCCGAAGCCGCAGTGGTCTCCAGCACCATGGTGGCGAGCTCGTTCTGGGCGAGATTGTCAGCGGTGGTTCCGAAGCCTTCCAGCGCCACCGCCGCTTCGCTCATATTGGCCGCCGCCTCTTCAATACGATTTATGGCGGCGCGCAGCTCGGTCACGATCGCATCCTCCTCCCGCACCCGGCCGGAAATGTCGGCGAGGTTGTCGAGAATGCGCGAGAAGCGCTCGATATTCTCGTCGCTCAACAGTTCGTTAGCGCGCAGCAGGGCCAACTGGGCGGTGTCCAGCGCGCCTTCGCCGCCTTCCAGCAGCCGTTGCAGCCCCGTGGTGCGGGCGTAGATCAGCGGCGGCGAGCGCCCGGGCGGGCTGTAAAGCCGGTCGGCGTCGGCCGACCCGCCGGTGATCAGTATGTAGGACAGGCCGGTCAGGCCCAGCGGCTCCAGCTGCGCTGCCGAATCGACCCGCACCGGCGTTTCCGCGGTCACCCGCACGCGCGCAATCACCCGGTTGGGATTCTGTGGATCCAGGCCGATGCGCGTCACCTCACCCACCTGGATGCCGTTGAACCGCACCTCGGCCGTTTCGCGCAGGCCTCGCACCGGTCCGTCGAAGACGATCTCGTAGAGGTTATAGTCCTGGTCGAAGCTGATCTTGCCCAGCCACAGGGCGAAGAACCCCCCGGCCGCGATCAGGAACACGGCGAAGAAACCAACCAGCGCGTGATGGGCTTTCGTTTCCATTCCTGCGGCCCCGCCGCCTCCGTCCTAACCGCCCAGCGCCGCGCGCCCGCGCGGCCCCTTGAAGTACTCCTGTATCCACGGATGGCTGTGCTTCAGCAATTCCGGGATCGGCGCCACGGCAGCGATGCGTTTATCCGCGATAACCGCCACACGGTCGCAAATGGCGTGCAAACTGTCGAGGTCATGCGTGACCAGAAACACGGTCAGGCCGAGGGTTTCCCTCAGTTCCTTGATGGTGTTATCGACCACCCCGGCGGCGATGGGGTCCAGCCCCGCCGTCGGTTCGTCAAGGAACAGGATGTCGGGGTCCAGCGCCAGGGCGCGAGCCAGCGCCGCGCGCTTCTTCATGCCGCCGGACAATTCGGAAGGAAACTTGTCGCGCGCCTCCACCCCCAGACCGGCCAGCGCGATCTTCAGATCCGCGATCTCGCGCATCAGCTTGGGAGACATCGACACATGCTCGCGCAGCGGCGCGCTGACGTTCTCGCGCACGGTCAGCGAGGAGAACAGCGCCCCGTACTGAAAGGTCACGCCCCAACGCGTCTCAAGCGCGTGCCGCTCCTCGCGGTCCATTTCGCTGAGCCGGCGGCCTTCAAATAAAATCTCACCGCCATCGGGCTGTTTAAGGCCGATGATAGTATTCAACAGCACGGACTTGCCGGAGCCTGACCCGCCGACGACGCCCAGTATCTCCCCACGCATCACCTCGAGGTTCAACCCGTCATGAACGACGTGGTCGCCGAACCGTGTCACAAGTCCGCGGACCTCGATCAGGACATCGCCGCTCATATGTCCAGCTCCAGGTACATCATTGCGAACAGGGCATCGATCACGATCACGGCGAAGATCGCCTGCACCACAGAAGCGGTAGTGCGCAGGCCCAGCGATTCCACGTCACCCTTCACCTTCAGCCCCTGGCGGCAGCCGATCACGGCGATCACCAGGCCGAACACCGGCGCCTTGGACAGGCCGACCCAGAAATGACTCCAGTCCAGGGTTTCGTTCATGCGCGCGATGAAAAAAGCCGGAGATATGTCCAGCGTCGACCACGCCACGATCATGCCGCCGAACAGACCGGCGATCATCGCCGCGAAGGTCAGCAGCGGCGCCATGATCACGCAGGCGATAACACGGGGGATGACCAGAACCTCGAACGGATCGAGGCCCAGGACGCGCATCGCGTCCACCTCCTGCTGCATCTTCATCGACCCGATTGAGGCGGTGAAAGCGGAATCAGACCGCCCCGCCAGCAGAATGGCGGTGATCAGCACTCCGAATTCGCGCAGCACCGAAATCCCCACCAGCTCCACGGTGAAAACTGCGGCCCCGAAGGTCTCCAGCAGGTTCGCGCCCATATAGGCGACCACCGCGCCGATAAAGAACGACAGTACGGCGATGATCGGCAGGGCGTTGACGCCCGCATGCTCCATCACATGGACGGTCGGCGTCAGGCGGAAACGCCAGGGCTGCACGATGGACCGGCCGAGCGTGGTCAGCGTCCGCCCGAGGAAGCCAAAGGTGTCGATGGTCTCCAGCCAGACCTCTTCCAGCCCGGCGCCGATGCGGGCGAACACGGCGACGACGTCACTACGCGGCGCGGGTTTGGCGGCGGCCTGCGGCCCGCCCAGGCGGCGGGCCACCTCGCGCATCAACCGCCGAGCGGTGGCGTGTTCTCCCTGAAAGTGTGTATCAGCGTCGGGGTTGCTCGCGGCGCGCAGCCCGCGGCCGAGCAGATAGGCGCCAGAGGTGTCGATGCGTCCCAGATGCGTCAGATCCACAACCAGCTTGGCCGGGTCGGCGGTCTGTTCGATACGGCGCATGGCGTCATCAAGCGCGCCAATGGTCGCCACCGTCCAGTCGCCATGTGGCTCCAGAACGGTTTTCGCCCCCTCGTGGCGGATGATGATGTCGGCGCGCTGGCCCTGGATCATCGTGACTCTCCGGGCGCCATTAAGGCGCCTTTCGCTGCTCAGGTGAACGCAGCGCCACCGCCAGTGCAAGCCCGCAAACCGTCCCGAGCGCTGCGGGCACGATCATTCCGGCGAAACCTCCGGCGCCATAACGTTCAAACAACAGCCCCGAAACCGCCGTGGTCGCGGCCAGCAGCACTCCGCCCGCCAGCGCCGCATGCACCGCCTGCGCGCGCGCTGCATAACGGTCGGGCACATGTTCCGCGGCGAAGCGCAGGAAGCCCAGATAGGTCGCCGTGAAAGTGGCGGCATGCATGATCTGCAACAGAAACAGAACCCAGACCGGCGGCGACAACGCCAGAAGCGCCCACCTGACAATGGACGCGGCGCCTCCGCCGATCAGCAGCGCCGTCGCCGGCACCCGCACCAGCACCCGCCCGGACACCCACAGGAAAATGATCTCCGCCAGCACCGCCGTGCCCCACAGGGCGCCGATCACCGGCGCGGACACGCCCTGATCCGCCCACGCCAGCGTGGAAAAAGCATAGTTGAAGCCGTGCGCGCTCTGGATCAGGCCCGAAGCGAGTACGGCGAGGATCACGGGCGCGGTGAACATCCGCAACCAGCCATTGGGGCCGCCGCCCGCGTCACCCGGTTCCGGCGCGCGCTCGCCAGCCGGCAGCAGGTAAGCCGTGCCCACGGCCAGCGCCGCGCCGCCGATCACCCATGCCAATGCCGCCTCGCCGCCATAGACACCGACCAGCGCGCCGCCGGCGAGATTGCCGATCACGAACGTCGCCGAGCCCGCCGCGCGGACACGGCCGAAGGCGAAGCCGTCTGTCCGCGCGCTGCGGATCGCGAAGGCGTCGATCAGCGGCGTTTGCCCGCCATAGGCGGCGCCCGCCAGCATCACCAACGCCATGATCAGGATCTCGCCCGAGGCCGGCGCCAGCAGGAGGTAACCGGCGAGCCCGGCCCAGGAAAAACCGATCAGGGCGTCGCGCCGGCGCGTGGCGGCGTCCATCCAGGCCGCGCCGAGCGGCGACACCAGCATGCGGCCGATCATGCCGCCCGCTGCGGCGAGACCGATCATCTCCGGGCTGAGGCCCCGGCCTGACATCCACACCGGCAGGTAGGGAAGCGCCGCGCCAAAGGCGAGGAAGAAGGCTCCGTAATGCAGGGCGAAGCGGATGCCGGGAGCGCGCATGGCGCCGCCATAGCGTGCGGCGCAGATTCGCGATAGGGGGCCATTCGCGCTTGCGTCTTGGCCGCCGCCGCCGCTGCGGCTATGTCCCTTCCATCTTCAATGTCTGTCGATACGGATCTCCCGCATGCTGCAACGCGCCGCCCAGTCTGATCGCGTCATCGGCGCCGTCCTGCCGGCGCGGCCGTTGCGTGTGCTGTTGTCCGGCTATCGTTCGCATCCGCATGTCGGCGGCCAGGGCGTGTATGTGCGTGAGCTGAGCCGCGCCCTGCATGCGCTCGGCCACCAGGTGACGGTAATATCGGGTCCGCCATATCCCGAATTGCCGGAAGGCGTGAGCCTGATCGAACTGCCCTCCCTGGACCTGTTCGCCGAGACGAACGCGATGCTGGCTCTGCGTTGGCGGCATCTGCGCTCGAAAGCCGACATGGCCGAATGGCTGGCGCACAACACCGGCGCTTTCGGAGAGCCGCTGGCCTTCGGCTTGCGGCTGGAGCGCTGGCTGCAATTGCGCGCGCGCGATTTCGACGTGCTGCATGACAACCAGACTCTGGCCAGCCCCTTCCTTCGTATCAACCGGCGTCTGCCCACCGTCGCCACCCTGCATCACCCGGTCGCGATTGACCGCGACTACGCCTTGGCCGCAGCGCAGACCCGGACCAGCCGCTGGCTCACACGCCGCTGGTACGGCTTCACCCTCATGCAGGCGAAAACCGCGCGCGGTCTGCCGCGTCTGCTGGCGGTTTCAGCCGCCTCGCGCGACAGCCATGCGGCGCTGTATGGCGTCGATCCGGCGCGGGTGCGCGTCGCCTTCAATGGTATTGATCATGCGCTGTTCCATCCCGATCCGGTGGTGAAGCGCGAGCCGGGCCATATCGTGACCGTCGCCAGCGCCGACGCACCGATCAAGGGGCTGGACGTGTTAATCCGCGCCTTCGCGCAAATCGCACCGGATCGGCCGCGGGCGCGGCTGACTGTAATCGGCAAGCTGCGCGACGGACCGGCGAAGCAGGCGCTGGACGCGGCGCTGCTGGGCGACAGGGTGCGCTTCGTTTCAGGACTGGCGCATGAGGACGTGCCCGGCTGGTATCGCCGCGCGGCCGTGGTCGCCTGCCCGGCGCGGTTCGAGGGGTTCGGATTTCCCGCCGCCGAGGCGATGGCCTGCGGCGCGCCGGTGGCGGCCAGCGACGGCGGCGCCCTGCCCGAGGTTGTGGGCGAATGCGGACTGGTCTCTCCCGCCGGTGACGATGCGGCGCTGGCCGCGAACCTGGCCGCTCTCCTGGATGATCCGGATCACGCTGCCCGGCTGGGCGAAGCCGCCGCGAAGCGCGTCCGCGACGCCTTCGACTGGACGGACCATGCCCGAGCCGCCACGCGGCTGTATATCGAGGCGATGACGGACGCCGGGCGATGCTGACCATCGAGCTTTCCGCCCTCGACCTGCGCCCCGGCATGCGGGTTCTCGATCTTGGCTGCGGCCGCGGCCGGCATCTTCACGCGCTCTACTGGGGCGAAACCCCGGTACACGCTGTTGGCGCCGACCTGTCTTTCGGAGAGGCCCTTGTCGCAGCACACGGCTTCTTCTCGCTGCCTCCACCCCCGGAGAGCCCGGACCGCTCCGCCGCGTTGTCGGCGGCCGACGCCGGCCGCCTGCCCTTCGCCGATGCAAGCTTCGACAGGGTGATCTGCTCGGAGGTTCTGGAGCATGTCGATGACCCCGAGGCGGTGCTGGCCGAGATCATTCGGGTGCTGAAACCCGACGGGCTGGTAGCCGTCTCCGTGCCGCGCTGGTGGCCGGAGAAAATATGCTGGGCGCTGAGCGAAGGCTATCGCACCACGCCGGGCGGGCATGTGCGCATCTTCCGCGACGCCGGGCTGCGCCGCGCAGCGGAGCGCGCCGGCCTGCGCCGCTACCGGCGGCACTGGGCGCATGCGCTGCACAGTCCATACTGGTGGCTGCAATGCGCGCTGTGGCGGCGGCGGGAAGGCTCTCGCCTCGTCTCCGCCTACCGCCGGTTCCTGGAATGGGACCTGATGCGGCGGCCGCTGCTGACCCGGGCGCTGGACGCGCTGCTGAATCCGCTGATGGGCAAGAGCGTCGTGATGTATTTCGAACGGAAGGAAAGCGCATGAGCACGCTGATCGACCTGCGCGCCGGCGCGACCCGCATCCTGCAGCTGCAGCGCAAGGACGGCGCGATTCCCTGGGTCGAGGCTGGAATCTGGGATCCCTGGAACCATGGCGAGTGCGCCATGGCGCTGGCAGTAGCCGGACAGCAGGAAGCCGCCTTCCGCGCACTTGATTGCCTGATGGACCGGCAGGAGGCCGACGGAGGCTGGACCGGGGAACTGGGCGCAGGCGTGCCGATGGACGAGACCAACCGGCGTCTCGCCCCGCGCAAGCTCGCCATTGCACGCGACACCAACTTCACCGGTTACGCGGCTGTCGCGGTATTGCGCAGCGTGATGGCGCTGAACGCGCCTAGGCGTCTGACCCGTTACGCACCGATGGTCGCCCGGGCGATGGACTTCGTCCTGTCCTGCCAGACACCTTATGGCGATGTGGTGTGGCGGGCGCCGGAGCCGGGTGAAACGCTCGATGACATTGACGCGCTGCGCGCCGGGAACGCCTGTCTCTACAAGAGCCTGGAATGCGCAATCCAGATCGCGGCGATGATCGGCGGCGACTGCGCGCCGCTGCGCGCCGCCCGCGCCCGCATCGCCGAGGCGCTGCGTGACCGCGACTGGCGCTTCGACAGAATGGGTGAGGACCGCCGCCGCTACGCCATGGACTGGTATTATCCGGTGCTGGCCGGCGTGCATGGCGGCGCCGAGGCGCGCCGGCGCCTGTCGGCCAACTGGCGGCGGTTTGTCGAACCGGGGCTGGGCTGCCGCTGCGTCGCCGACGAGCCGTGGGTGACGGCGGCCGAGACCGCCGAACTGGCGCTGGCCTGCGCAGCCGCCGGCGCGCCGGAGAAAGGCGCGGAGCTGATACGCGGCCTCGCCCCGCTCAGCGCCGCCGAGGGCGGCTACTGGATGGGCTGGCAATTCGCCGAAGAGATCGTCTGGCCCTATGAGCGCCCGGGCTGGACCGCCGCGGCCGTGATCCTCGCCGCAGACGCAATCGAGGGGCTGGCCCCCGGCCATGACCTGCTGGTCCGCAACCGGATCAAGGACGGGCCGGTCACGCGACCCGGCGAAGAAGCTCCAGCGTCCTGACGCGACGCACCGGCTCGAACAGGCCGCTGGCGACGGCCAGCTTCCAGATCTCGAAGGGCGGCCGGCCGCCATCCTTCGGGTCTGGAAACACGTCATGAATGGCGAGTACGCCGCCGGGCGCCACATGCGGTCCCCAGCCGCGCCAGTCGTCCAGCGCCGCCAGCATGGAATGGCCGCCATCGATGAACACCAGGCCCAGCGGCGTTTTCCAGCGCCGCGCCACGTCAGCGGAGCGGCCGACGATCGCGATCACCACGTCTTCCAGACCCGCGGCGCGGATGTTGCGCCGGAAGGCTGGCAGCGTATCCACCGCCCCGGCCTCAGGGTCGTAGAGCTCAGGGTCGTGATAGCCTTCACCCGGCTGATGCTCCTCCGAGCCCCGATGATGGTCGAGGCTGAACAACACCGTCCCCGCCGCCCGCGCGGCGGGGCCGAGATACAGTGCGGACTTGCCGCAATAGGATCCGATCTCCAGCACCGGGCCCAGCCGCCCGGCCTCGCGCACGGCGTCGGCCAGCGCCCGCCCCTCATCGGGATCAAGGAAACCCTTGACGGCTTCGGGATCGATCATGCGGTCAGCTTATCCCCGCCCTGCGCAGTTCGCGACGGCGTTCGGCCAGCAGGTCGGCGGCGTCGGAAAGGCGGGAAAGCTCGCGCGACAACAGCCCTCGATGAGCGTTGAGGCGTTCGATTTCCTCCGCCCCAAGGCGACGGCGATACCGGGTCTGGACCTCGGCGAACAGATCGCGGGCGCGGCTGACATGAGTAATCGCCAGCTCCACCTGCTCCAGCGACCGCAGCAGGGAATCGAGATCGCGGGCGTCCGGCTGGCGGGCCGCCGTAAGCGCCGCGGCCGCCGCCCATGTCGACAGCCCCGCGGCCTGACCGATATCGGCGTGGAGGCGCTCGAAAATCTCGGCCGAATCTGCGTCGGCCAACCTGTGACGATCGGTATAGGCCTCGGCGGGAGACGGCTCGGAAGGGCCGCCGCCGCGCATCAGCCTGCCCGCCAGGCGGCGCATGGCGCGCGAAGGCTCCTCGGCCCGGGACCAGCCCTGTTGTTCATAGGTCAGCGACAGGGTTCGCACCGCAGCGGCCAATTCATGCTCGTATGCGGGAACGGCGGCAGGCGCGGCGATTACAGCCGAAGCTGGCGCTGATGGTCCGGCGGCGCAGCCCGCGGTCAGCATCGCAAATGGCGCCAGAAGAGCCGCCATTAAGCCAACACGGAACACGCTAAACGCCATATCTTCGCTTGCCCCACGCCGTAGCCACGCGTGATACTGACGGTCAAACCCGCACTCGCAAGGGCGCATTGCACAAATCGGGCCGAACCTGAAATGGATTCCACAGCCGCCGCGCGCCGCGGTTTCTACCCGCCGGCGGAACCCTACCGTGTCTTCCGCATGCCGGTCGGCGACGGACATGAACTGCACGTGGAGGAATGCGGGCGGCCGGACGGCATTCCGGCGGTCGTTCTACACGGCGGCCCGGGCGGCGGCATCGCCCCGCCAATGCGGCGCTTCTTCGACCCCGCCCGCTGGCGTGCGGTGCTGTTCGATCAGCGCGGCTGCGGACGCTCGACGCCCCATGCCTCGCTGAAGGCCAACACCACAGCGCATCTCGTCGCTGATATCGAGGCGCTGCGAACGCACCTGGGGATAGAACGCTGGCTGGTGTTCGGCGGCTCCTGGGGGTCGACGCTGGCGCTGGCTTACGCCGCCAGGCATCCGGACCGGGTCACAGGCATGATCCTGCGCGGCGTGTTCCTGTGCACAAAGGCGGAGCTGGACTGGTTCTACCGCAATGGAGCCAACGCCCTGTTTCCGGACGCCTGGGAGAAGCTGACCGCACGCCTGCCGCGTGGTGAGCGCAATAACGTTCTGAAAGCCTATCACCGCCGGATGCGGAAATCCGATCCCGCGGCCCGGCGTGCGGACGCGCTGGCCTGGGCGGAGTGGGAGTCCTCGCTGCTGACGCTGGCCGGTGACGGTACAGCGGCGGCGGATCCAAAACGGGCGGACACGCTGGCCCGTCTCGAGACGCACTATTTCGTCAATGGCGGCTTCCTGGGCCGTGACGGGGCGTTGCTGGCGTCGCCGGCAAGATTCAAACACCTGCCCGGCGTGATCGTCCAGGGGCGCTATGATGTCGTCACCCCGCCCCGCACGGCCTGGGCGCTGGCGAAGGCGTGGCCGAACGCACGGCTTGAGGTCGTTCCCGACGCCGGCCATAGCGCCGCCGAACCGGGCGTGGTGGACGCGCTGGTGCGCGCCACCGACGCCTTTGCGGACCGGCTAGCCCGGGCCTAACCCCCTAACCGCCGTTATTGCCGAACACTTGCTCGGTCAGGCCAAGGCCCAGGATATCGCTGACGCCGAACACCAGCACGAAGGCCACGGCCAGCGGCGCAACGAAGCGGATGGTGAAGCGCCAGAAGTTGAACATGCGATCAGATGCGTTCGGCAGCTCCTCCCGCATCAGCTTCTTCGACACCACCCAGCCGGTGAACAACGCGATAAGCAGGCCGCCCAGCGGCAGCAGGATCTCGACCGCCTGGTCGAGGAAACCCATGAAATCGCCGGAATAGACCACGCCGACGCCGACCAGCCAGATGATGCCGCCGAACAGCCAGACGATCATTCCACGGCTGAGCTTGGTGTATTCCTCCGCCCAGGATGCAACCACCTGCAGCAACGAGATCGACGAGGTCAGAGCAGCGATGATGGCCAAGGTGAAGAAGGCGCCGCCCGCCCACCGGCCTACGTCGCCCATCAGCGAGAAGGCGGCGGGTAGCGCTTCGAAGAACAGGCTGGGCCCGGCCGCAGGATCCAGGCCGACGCCGAACACGATCGGGAATATCGCCAAGCCTGCGATGATGGCGATGGCGGTGTCAGACACCGTCACGATGCCGGCGTTCCCGGCGATGTTCTCTGTCTTTTTCAGGTAAGAGCCATATGTGATCATGATCGCCGAACCGACGCCGATCGAGAAAAAGGCCTGCCCCAGCGCAGCCAGCACCATCTGGGCGTTCAGTTCGGAGAAGTCCGGCGCGAAGAGATAGGCGAAAGCCGCGTACGGATCACCGTTGACGAAACCGAACACCACCATGCCCAGCAACATCAGGAAGAAGATCGGCATCAGAACCGACGTCGCCCGCTCGATGCCGCCGGATATCCCGCGGCTAACGATCCAGATCGACACCACCATGAAGGCGGTGTGCCAGAACAGCACCGCCTGCGTGTCAGCAGTAAAGGCGGCGAAGGCGGCCTGAACGTCGCCAGCCGGCATCGCCACGAATTCACCAGAGAACAGTTTGACCGCATAGGCCGAGACCCAGCCCGCGACCACCGAGTAGAAACACAGCAGCAGGAAACCGCCGGCCATCCCCACCCAGCCAGCGATCTGCCACCAGGACGGCGCGCCGGCGTCCTGCGCCATCTTGGCGACCGAACCCACTGCGCTCATCTTTGCGTGGCGACCGACGGCGTATTCGGCGATCAGGATCGGAAAAGCGACCAGGAAAACGCAAGCCAGATAGACGATCACGAACACCGCGCCGCCATTCTCGCCCGCCATGTATGGAAACCGCCAGAAATTACCGAGCCCGACGGACGAACCGATCGCCGCCATCAGAAACCCGAAACGAGACGACCATTGGCCGCGCTCGGCCGGAGGAACCGCCGCCATGAAAACTCTCCCCGATCACGGGCGCGTCCGCGCCCTTTGAAATCGGGGCGGAGCCTTCCCCATCACCGCCCTGCGGTCAAGCCGCCCTCGCGGAGGGTTTACCCGAAAAGTCCTGTTCCTCGCGGTGGTTCGGCGTTGCGGTGGATATGGGCGCCGAGGATGAGGCCGAAACCGATCAGCACCGTGAGCATCACGGTGCCGCCATAGGAAATCAGCGGCAGCGGCACGCCGACCACGGGCAACAGCCCCATGACCATGCCGGCATTGATCAGAACGTACAGCGCGAAGGTGGTTCCCACTCCGATCACCACCAGACGCAGGAAGATCGATTTGCAGACTGTGGCGATGGCCACCACGTTGGCCAGCACCAACGCGTAGACGGCCAGCACAGCGATCCCGCCGACGAAGCCGAACTCCTCGCCCAGCATGGTGAAAATGAAGTCTGTCTGTTTCTCGGGCAGGAAGTTGAGGTGCGATTGCGTGCCCTGCATGTAACCCTTGCCTGTCAGCCCGCCGGAGCCAAGGGCGATTTTGGACTGCAGGATGTGATAGCCTGCGCCCATCGGATCTTCCTCGGGGTTCAGGAAGGTCATGATCCGCCTGCGCTGATAGACCTCCAACCCGTAGGCGAGGAACAGCGGCAGGCCGACGGCCGCCGCGCCGGCTCCGGCGGCGATGATTTTCCAGCTCAGCCCGGCCATGAACACGATTACGCCGCCCGTGACGATGACCAGCAGGGCGGTGCCGAGGTCCGGCTGTTTCAGGATCAGCGCCGCGGGCAGGGCGATCAGCACCGCCGGGATCAACAGGCCGACGGGACCGTTCACTTTGTCAGGGTCGAGGTCATGATAGAAACGCGCCAGCGCCAGCACCAGCGCGATCTTCATCACTTCCGAGGGCTGCATTCGGACCGGGCCGATCTCCAGCCAGCGCTGGGCGCCGCCTACCGTGTGGCCGAACAGCTCCACCCCCACCAGCAGGACCAGCGCAGCGAGATAGACGGGATAGGCCAGCCCCATCCAGAAACGCGGCGGGAACATCGCCACCGCCAGCATCAGCGCGATCCCGGCGGCGAACCGGATCACATGCCGGCTGGCCCAGGGGTCCCAGGCCCCGTCAGCCACCGAATACAGCATCGCGGTTCCGGTCAGCCCCAGCAGCGCCAGCAGCAGAACGATCGACCAGTTGATCTCATACAGCTTGGCGACAACACCGCGCGGCACGGTTTCGCGAAAAATCGCCATCGCCCTACCCCTCCCGCGAACGTTGCGCGCCGATGCGGGCGAGGTCACCTTCCCGCCCGCTGGGATCACGCTCGATCAGGCGGCGCAGGATGTCCCGCGCCGGCGGCGCGGCGGCGCGTGAACCGCCGCCGCCATGCTCGATAATGGTTGCGACGCAGTATTTCGGGGCGTCGGAAGGCGCGTAACAGACGAAAAGGCCATGGTCCCGCAAGCGCCAGGGCAGCTGGTCCTGGGTGCGCACGCCCTGTTCGCGCTCCTGCCGGGTGATGGAATAGACCTGTGAGGTTCCGGTCTTGCCCGCCATGCGCACGCCGGGAATTCCGAGACCGCCGAGCGCGAAGGATGTGCCGCCAGGTTCATGGCACACCGCCTCCAGCGCGTCGTGCATGCGGGCGAGGTGGGCCGCGTTCACCCCCAGCATCGGCGCCGGCTCGGCTGGAACCCGGTCGCGATAGAGCACTGGATTCACCGCCCTGCCGCTGGCGAAGCGGGCCGTCATCACCGCCAGATGCAGGGGCGAGGCCAGCATGTAGCCTTGCCCGATGGCGCTGATCAGCGTCTCGCCCAGCGACCAGCCCTGGCCGAAGCGGGCGCGTTTCCATTGTTCGTCCGGGACGATGCCAGCCCGCACACCGGCGACGCCGATGTCTGGCGCCGGACCCAGACCGAACCGTTGCAGCATGTCGCGAATGCGGCCGATGCCGAGGCGCTGGGCGACCTCATAGAAATACACGTCGCAGGATGTCTTCACCCCGTCGCGCATGTTGACGCGGCCATGGCCCTGCCGCCGCCAGCAGTGGAACTGGCGGTCGCCGAGCGTGATATGGCCGCGGCAAGAAACGGCCTCTTCCGGACGCATCACCCCGGCCTCAAGCGCCGCCAGCGCGACGATCATCTTGATCGTCGATCCGGGCGGATAGGTTCCCTGGATCGACTTGTTGAACAGCGGACGGCGCTCGTTGTTCTGCAGGGCGTTAAAATTCGCCGCGGAAATGCCTGTCACGAACAGGTTGGGATCGAAGCCGGGCGTGGAGACCAGCGCCAGAATCTCGCCGGTGTTGACGTCCATCGCCACTGTCGCGCCGCTTTCGCCGCTCATACGTTCGGTGGCGAAGCGCTGGATATCAGCGTCGAGGGTCAGGCGGATATCGTCGCCCGGCGTCGGTGGAATCGACTGATCCGGCAATTCGCGAATCACGCGACCGAAGGCGTTGACCTCCACCTTCAGCGAGCCAGCCGCGCCGCGAAGCTCCTCGTCCCGCGCCAACTCGACACCGGCCCGTCCGATCCTGAAACCGGGGTGGCGCAAAAGACGATCATTTCCGGCCTGTTCCTCGCTGGCGGGCTGAACATAGCCAAGGACATGCGAAAACGCCGGGCCAAAGGGGTAATCGCGAACCTCGGCCACGTCCGGTGACACTCCAGCCAGCTCCGGCGCATGTAGATTGATGGCGGCGAAAGTCTCCCAGTCCAGGTCCTCGGCCACTAGCACCGGCCGGAAGCCCGGCCCCCGACGCGCGGTGTCGATAATGCGGCGCTGCTGGTCCTCGCTTAATGGCATGAGGCCCGCCAGCCTGCGAACCGCCGCGCTCACGTCTCCCGCCTGCTCTGGGGTCAGCATCACGCGATAGCTGTCACGATTATCGGCCACCGGCTCTCCGAACCGGTCCAGCACGCGGCCGCGTGGCGGCGGGATCAGCCTGAAGCTGAACTGGTTGCCGTCAGAGAGGACCCGGTAACGTTCGCTTTCAAGAATCTGCAGCGTGTAGAGCCGCGCCCCGAGCGCACCGAACGCCAGCAGCCCGGCTCCTGAGAGCAACAACGCCCGCCGCGTGAATTTCAGATCGTATTCCTGGCGGTCACGGCGCATTGCAGCAGCCTACAATATTCCGGTGCGTGGAGCTCGGCCCCGCAACACCAACATCGCCACCAGCGGAAACATCAGAGCCGTCGACACCGCTTCGATCAGCAACGAGCGCACTGGCGCAAGCGCGCCAACCGCAAGGCTGCCCACCACCCAGGCCACGACGACCGAAATCGCCAGAACACCCGAAAAGCGCAGCCACAAAGGCAACACCTCGCGGACCGGCGAATCTTCTTTCCGGTCGCGCAAGATCGCCATCGCTGTCAGATAAGCCAGCGCCCAAACGCCCATCGGACCGCCGGTCAGCACGTCCTGCGCGACACCGATGGCGAAGATGGCGATAGGGGGCATGAAGCGCGGCCGTAGCGACGCCCACAGGAATATCGACATCAGCGGAAGCAACGGCATCAGGTCCGGCCCGCCGGTGATCCGCGCTGGCGTGGCGTGAAAGATCAGCGCGGCCAGCGTGACAAATACGCTGAGAGCAATGGTCCAGTACGGTGGGCGGCGGTCGATCGGCGTCCTCATGACTCCTCCTCGTCCTCCTCCACGACCGATTGCGGTTGCGGCGCCGGCTCCGCCTGCACCACCGGGGCCGGCGACTCCAGGCGCAAGGGTTCGAACGTCAGCGCATCCCGGTCCTGTTCAGGCGGGGGCACGCGCTCGTATGGGAACACCCAGACGAAATCGACCGGCGCGAGATCCGAGAACAGTTGCACCCGCCAGCGCCCGTGCCGGTCGCGTATCGCCTGACCGACCGGCAGGCCGCGCGGCAGCACGCCGTCGTCGCCGGACGTGACGATGCGGTCTCCGTCGATCAGGTCGGCTTCACGTCCGATATACTCCATGACCGGAAACGGCGTGTTGTCGCCAGCCAGAACGGCGCGCGCGTTGCTGCGGTCGGCCATTACCGGAACCCGGCTGTTCAGATCAGTCAGCAGCAGGACGCGTGAGGACCGGCGACCGGTCTCCACCACCCGGCCCACAAGCCCGTAGACATTCAGAACCGGATGCCCCGCCTGCACGCCCCGGTTTTCACCCGCCCCGATCAGGCGCGAACGTACGAAAGGCCCCTGCGGGTCGGCGATCACCCAAGCGCCGACACGTTCGCGCGCGACGGGCGCGTCAAGGTTCAGGGCCTCTTCATACACCTCCACCTGATCGCGAAGCCTGAAGGCCAGGTCGCGCCAGTAGCGGGCCTCGTTCAGCTCCTGCCGCAAACGCGCATTTTCGTCGGCCAGGGCCGCCTGGTTGCGAAAATACGGGCCGACATTGCGAATCCGCCGCAGCGGGTCCCCTGCAAGCGCGAGCATGGGAGATGCCAAGTCGACGACAGTAGCGCGGAATACGCTGAACACCTGCGGGCGCACATCAGGACGATCAAAAACGATGAGACCGATGCTGGCGAGAAACAGAAGCGCGCTGAGCGTGCGGGAAAACCGCACGCCCTCATCCTGATTGCTGCGTCCGCCACGTCGAAGCGCCACGGTTTTTCTCCCCGCGCTCGCCGTCTACGGCCTTGCGGCCGGATCAGACGGCTTCGGACAGAATGGGGCGCCAAATCTTAAGGTTTTCAACCGCCTTGCCGCAGCCAAGGACCACGCAGGACAGCGGTTCGTCGGCAAGGCTGACTGGAAGACCGGTGCGTTCCCGCAGTTCGGCGTCAAGATTGCGCAACAGCGCGCCCCCACCAGTCAGAACGATGCCTTTGTCGACGATGTCGGCGGCCAGTTCCGGCGGCGTCGCCTCAAGCGCCTGCTTCACCGCTTCGACGATCTGCTCGACAGGTTCAGACAGCGCATCCGCGATCATCGCCTCGGTCACCGCGATCTCGCGCGGCACCCCATTCATCAGGTCGCGGCCCTTGATTTCCAGCGTCAGGCCCTCGCCCTTGGCCGGCGGCATGGCCGAACCGATTTCCTTCTTGATGCGTTCGGCGCTGGTCTCGCCGATCAGCAGGTTCGCCGAGCGGCGGATATAGTTGATGATCGCCTCGTCCATCTTGTCGCCGCCGACGCGCACCGAGCGCGAATAGACGATTCCGGACAGGGACATGACGGCCACTTCCGTGGTGCCGCCGCCGATATCGACGATCATCGACCCCGTCGGTTCGTCGATCGGCAGGCCGGCGCCAACGGCGGCGGCCATGGGTTCGTCGATCAGGTAGACTTTCCGGGCCCCCGCCATTTGCGCCGATTCATGGATCGCCCGGCGTTCAACCGCCGTGGCGCCGGACGGCACGCAGATCACAACCTGCGGCGAGACGAAGCTGCGCCGGTTGTGCACTTTCTGGATAAAGTGGCGGATCATCTCCTCGGCGACGTCGAAATCGGCGATCACGCCGTCGCGCATCGGGCGGATGGCCTCGACGTTCCCGGGCGTTTTGCCCAGCATCAGCTTGGCCTCGGCACCCACTGCCTGGACCTGCTTGCGGCCCTTTTCCACCTTGTAAGCAACCACGGACGGTTCGTTCAGGACCACGCCGCGCCCCTTGACGTAGACAAGGGTGTTCGCCGTGCCGAGATCGATGGCGATATCGGCGGAAAGAAAACCGAAAAGGCTGGAGATCATGGGCTTGCCGCAATGCAACTGACGGCGCTGTGGGCGCCGCGATGTTCAATGGATTTTCCCTTGTGCGACGGCGCGGGCGCGAAAGCAAGCGTGCGGCGCCTTCGCCTGTCAGGAGTCTTCAGGGCCGGCAGTTTCGCGCGACCGGGGCAGCCGACGCCGCGCCACCAGCATGATTGCAATCCACACAGCAACCGCCAGCAGCATCGCGCCGGCAAGTAGCAGTCCCTGCCCTGCCGCCATGGCCATGATGCTCTGACCGGTCAGGGCGACGACCAGGATTTTCGGCGCAATGCCGATGCCCGTGCCGGTAAAGAAAGCCCAGTAGGGCGTCGGGGACACCCCGAAAGCCATGTTAACGACGATGAACGGCCCGGCCGGCACGATGCGCACCATGGCGCTGGCCCACAGCCCGTTGCGGCCGACGATGTCCGACACCCGGTTGGCCCAGTCGCCGCCATAACGGCGCAGGATGTCTGCCCCGAACAGGCGGCCGAGCCAGAAGTTCACCCCAGCCGACACTTGGGTGGCGATCCAGGCGAATAAGAACCCCTGCACCGGCCCGAAAGCCAGCACTGCTGCGGCCATCAGAGCGAATTGCGGCGCGCCGACGAATGACAGCAGAGTGAAAATCAGGATCGTCGCCGGCAGGGCGTACCATTGGCTGGCGGCGTCCGCGAACCATCGCCCCGCCTCACCTGCGTCGATCCCGAACAGGTAGCGTCCGGCGATGAAGATCGCTCCCACAACCATGAAAAGGCCGATAGACACCACCACAGCACGCGCGGCGCGAGCGTCCATGCTGGTAGCGAATTTCCAGAACTTGTTCACTCTTTGCCCTTGAACAGCGGATCGCGCTCGCCGGACGCGATGCGGGCGAGCTTCGCCCGCTTGCGGGCCATAAGCGCAAGGTGCGCGTCCAGCAACTCCAGAATTTCTCTCGCCTCGGCGGCGTCAACTTCGCCGGGAGACCCGCCTGTTTCACCGAGCGCGTCCATTAGCGCGGATATCTTGCGGGCATGGCGGCGGCTGGCCTCACTGGCCAGCGTCAGCCAGGTGGCGTCGCCGACTTCCACCTCCAGCGGCATGAACAGGCCTCCGGCGCGCAGCGCCAGGTCCTTGGCCGCGGTGCTGGCGCGGGCCGCTTCGGTCAGCTTCGCCACCCGGGCGTAGGAGATTTCATTCGAGGAGTCGGGGTCGGAGAGCGCATAGACCCGGGTGCGGGACATCTCCAGAATGTCCATCACCGCCGGTACGCCGCCGGCCTCCTCGAACAGGCGCGCGACCACCGCTTTCGGCTCTCCGTACGGACGCGACTTGACCGGCTTGAAAGTCATCCCCGGCGCTCCTTCAACGAAAGCGGGAACGGTAATTCATCCTGCGGGGCGGGAAAACCAATCTGTCCGCCGTCTTTCCAAACTTTCATCTTGCGACGGACAGCTGCGTCAGGGCGGCGTCCACATCCGGCCCGGGCAGGCGCGGCCAGTCCGCGCAGCGGTTGCGAAACCAGGTCAGTTGCCGTTTGGCGTAGCGGCGCGTGCCGGTGATGCTGTGCGTACGCGCCTGCTCAGGCGTCAGCTCCCCCCTCAACTGTGCGAAAAGCGGCGCCACGCCCAGCGCCTTCATGGCGGGCAGGTCTGCGCTCAGCCCCCGCGCCATCAGCTCCCGCGCCTCGTCCAGCGCGCCTTCGGTCAGCATGAGGTCGAAGCGCGCGGCGATGCAGGTGCGCAATTCATCCCGGTCCGGCTCAATCACCAGCCCCGCCCAATCGTCGCGGAGCAGCGCCGGAACAGTTGCAGCCTGCCACTCACTCAGCGGCCGCCCCGTTGTCCAGATGACTTCCAGAACGCGCCTCAACCGCTGGCGGTCAGCTCCCTTCACCTTAGCGGCGGCGGCGGGGTCCACTCGTTCGGCCTCCGTGCGCAGGGCCTCCGACCCGCCTTCGTCATCAAGCTTCGCAACGCGGTTGCGAACAGCCTGCGATGCCGGGGGAATCTCCGCCAACCCCTCGGTCAGCGCCGAAAAATACAGGCCCGTGCCCCCCGCGAATACCGGAACCCGCCCACGCGCCCGGATATCCTTGATCAGCCGCGCCGCCTCGCCCGCCCACCAGCCGGCCGACCCGCGCTCCGCCGGGTCCAGAACGCCGAACAAATGATGAGGAACGTCGCGCCTCTCCGCGGATTTCGGCTGGGCGGAAAGGATTTCAAGGCCGCGATAGACCTGCATGGAATCGGCGTTGACCACCTCGCCGCCTAGCCGCGCTGCGATGGCGACGGCCAGCTTGGTCTTGCCCGAGGCGGTCGGCCCGCCGATGAGAATGACCGGCGTTTGCGCGCTCAAGGCCGGATCGTCTGCAGCACGAACTGCCCGCCGCGGTTCAGCACGAATAGCACCGCGGCGCGGGACGGACCGGAAGCCTCCTGCGCAAGGCGGCGAGCGTCCTGCGGCGTCTCCACCGGCGTCCAGGCGATTTCCTCGATCACATCCCCCGGGCGTATCTTGCCGGCGGCGTCACTTTGCGGGTCGACGGCGGTCACCAGCACGCCGCGCGCGTCCGCGTGCACACGCCAGCGGCGGCGCGCGGCGTCATCCAGCGGAGCCAAGGTGAGGCCAAAAACAGTCACGCCGCCGGAGGGCTGCGGCGACGGCTGCGCAGGCTCACGCGCGCCGCCACGCGTCTGTGTTGAGGACGGCGTCTCCGTCAGCCGGGCCACGGTTGCATTCAACGTCATCGGCTCGCCCCGGCGCAGGATCTCCACCCGCACCCGGCGGCCGATCTGGGTCTCGGCCACCATGCGCGGCAGGGATCGGCTGTCGGGCACGGCGCGGCCGTCGAACCGCAGGATCAGGTCACCGGGACGCAGCCCCGCTTGTTCACCGGGACCACCCGCCTCAATGCGGCTGACGATAGCGCCGCGCGGCGCGTCTAGGCCGTACCCCCCGGCCAGCGCCGCGGTCACCGGCTGCACGCTGACGCCCAGCCAGCCGCGCCGGGTCTCGCCGAACTCCAGCAGTTGCGCCACAACCGGGCGGACGATCGAGGACGGCGCGGCGAAACTGATCCCGACATTGGCCCCGGTAGGCGAGTAGATGGCTGTATTCACGCCGATCACCCGCCCGTCCATGTTGAACAGCGGCCCGCCGGAATTGCCCTGGTTGATGGCGACGTCGGTCTGGATGTAATCATCGAAGCGGCCGCCGATCTCGCGCCCGCGCGCCGAGATCACGCCTGCGGTCAATGAGCCGCCGAGTCCGAACGGGTTGCCGATGGCGATCACCCATTCGCCGACGCGCGCGGCGTCGGAATCGCCAAAGCTGACGAATGGCAGAGGGTCCGGAGAAGCGATGCGCAACACCGCAATGTCCGTCGCCGCGTCACGGCCGACGATTTCGGCCGGGAATACCCGGCCGTCCTGCAGCGTCACCTCCACCTCGTCGGCGCCATCGATGACATGGTTATTGGTCACAACCACGCCGTTGGCTTCGATGATGAAGCCAGAGCCAAGCGAGTTTGCGATGCGCGGGCTGTCGCCGAACAGTTCGTTGAAACGCTCCAGCGGCGAACCCTGCGGAAAGGACGGCAGCCGCTCCGAGCGGCCAAGGCGCTGGGCGGCGGCGATATTGACCACAGCTGGGGACAGACGCTCATTCAGTTCGGCGAACCCCGCCGGCGCGCGTTGCGGCTGCGCCAGCACCGGCGAGGCGGCGACGGCAATCAGCATGGCGGCGGCGATCAAGACGCGCATCGGCGGCTTTCCCCAGTCCTGCAACGGTTAACCAAGACGTCATGTAGCCCCGGTGGAGCGCCGGGACAACCGCTCGCCGCTAGCGCAGCATGAACGCCACCAGCGCCACACCGCCCGCCAGCGCGATCACCCCGGCGATCCTCAGCGAAGAGTCAGGCGATTGCAGGGCCATCGCCATGAAGCGCTTCATCGCGCCGGGGGCGAGGGCGTAGGCAGCGCCTTCCAGCGCCATGGCCACGCCCAGCCCGATCAGCAATGCCTCCAGCACTTGCGGTCAGCGTCCTGGTCCGCCTGCACCCCGTTCGCTGCGGAAGTAACGGAAGAACTCGCTGTCCGGCGGAATCACGATCGGCGTCCCGGCGCGCAGCGCCTCCTCATAAGCCGTCATTGAGCGGTAGAAGGAGAAGAACTCCGCATCCCGGCCATAGGCGGCGGCGTAGATCGCGTTGCGGCGACCGTCGCCCTCGCCGCGGATCCGTTCGGCCTCGGCCCGCGCCTCGGCGCGGATGACTGTGGCCTGACGATCGGCGTCGGCGCGGATTTCTCGGGCGCGTTGTTCGCCCTCGGCGCGGATCTGTTCGGCCCGCTGGCGGCGTTCGGACGACATGCGCTGGAAAACGCGGCTGGCGATCTGCTGCGGCAGGTCAGCGCGGCGGATGCGCACGTCGATCACCTCGATGCCAAGGCCCTGTTCGTTCACCTGGGTGTCCACAGCCTGGCGTATGCGCACCATCAGCGCGGCGCGCTGACCGGAGATCACATCGCGCGAGGGGATAGAGCCGATCACTCCCCGCAGGCTCGATTCCAGGATCGGACCCAGGCGGCCGCGGGCGCCGTCTTCATTGCGCAGGCGCTGATAGAAGATAAGCGGATCAACGATGCGATAGCGCAGGAAGGCGTCGACCACCAGGCGTTCCTGGTCGTCGGACTGGATTTCTTCCGAAGCCAGTTCGAAATCGAGATTGCGCTTGTCGAAAAACAGCACGTTCTCGATGAACGGCAGCTTGAAGTGCAGGCCCGGATTGCTGTGGCCCTGCTGGTTGATCACCCGCACCGGCTCGCCGAGGCGCAGCACCACGGCCTGTTCGATTTCGCTGACCCGGAACATGCTGTTCAGGCCGACGAAACCGGCGGCGATCAAGATGATGACGAGTATCATGCTGATGGAGCGGGTCATTGGCCGGCCTCCCTCTGGGTGCGCTGGACACGGTCCTGGCCCAACCGGTCAAGCGGCAGGTAGGGCACCGCGCCGCCGCCAGAGTCGAGAATCAGCAGATCGGACCGGCCGATCACCAGCTCCATGGTCTCCAGGAACATCCGCCGCCGGGTCACGTCCGGCGCCAAGCGGTATTCGTCGTAGATGCTGTTGAAGCGGGCGGCCTGGCCCTCGGCTTCGGCGACCACCCGGTCGCGATAGCCCTGCGCGTTTTGCAGTTCGCGGGCCGCGTCGCCCCGTGCTTCCGGGATGATGCGATTGGAATAGGCCGTGGCGTCCAGCGCCAGCCGCTCGGCGTCCTGGGCCGCGGCGATGACGTCGCGGAAAGCCTCAATCACCTCGCCGGGCGGGTCGGCCTTCTGCAGCTGCACCTCCAGGATCTGCACCCCGGTGTTATAGCTATTGAGGGTCTCCTGCATGATGGCGCGCACGCGGCGAGCGACGTTCTGGCGTTCGCGGGTGATCAGCGGCTCCAGCTCGGTGGAGCCGACTACCTCGCGCATGGCGCTTTCGGCGACGGCCTTGATCGCCGCTTCCGGCCGGCGGACGTTGAACAGGAAGTCGCGCACGCCGTCCGGGCGCTCTGGATTGCCGTAGTCGACACGCCACTGAACCGTGAAGTTGATGTCGACGATGTTCTCGTCGCGGGTCAGCATCAGCGCCTCCTGCGCCACGGTCTGCCCGGTACGCGGATTGACGCCGACGATGATGCTGTGAACCGTCGTCACCTCGGGCAGCAGCACCGTCTCCACCGGCCAGGGCAGTTTCAGATGGAAGCCCGGCCCGGTCGTGCGCTGATACTCGCCGAAGCGCAGGATCACGCCGGCCTGTTCGGGGCGAACCTGATACCAGCCGGAATTCGGCCAGCCGACCCAGAGCAGCGCCGCCAGCACCAGGATCATGCCGAGGCCGGAGGCCCCGAATCCCTTGCCGCCGCCCTTGCCGCCGCCGCTTCCACGCCCGCCGCCGCCGAAAGCGCGGCGCAGGCCGCGCTGCATGCTGGCGATCAGCTCGTCAAGGTCCGGCGGCTCCTGCCCGCCACCGCCCCCGCCGCCCTGGCCGCCAGGCCGGCCCCAGGGATTGTTCGGGTCACGGCCGCCGCCGGGGCCAGAGCCCCAGGGGCCGCCATTGCCGCCGCTTTTGTCGTTCCAAGGCATCGGATATCGCACTCCTGAACGGATGTCGGATTTGTATTAGGACGCGAGCGCCCCAAGGTTCAAGACAAACCGGCTGTCAGCGGCGCCTTTCCAGCACCCGGAATACGAAGGCGCAGTCATCCGCCGGGCCGGCCGCATGCGCCTCGCATGTAGCCTCGGTCCAGCCGCCTTCAGCGAAGGACGGGAAATGCGCGTCGCCTTTCGGCTCGGCCTGCACCTCGGTCAGATACAACCGGTCGGCCAGCGGCAGGGCGGCGGCGTATATCTGCGCCCCGCCGATCACGCACGCTTCCGCCGCCCCGCTTCGCGACGCATGGTCCAACGCGGCCTTCAGGTTCGTGAAGACGCGCGCGCCCGGCGCGTCATAGCCCGCATCGCGGCTGATCACGATATTCTCCCGCCCCGGCAGCGGGTGGCGTGGCAGGCTCTCCCAGGTCCGCCGGCCCATGATCACCGGCTTGCCCGTCGTCACCCGTTTGAAGATCGCCAGGTCGGATTTCAGCCGCCACGGCAGCCCGCCCGCGCGGCCGATGACGCCGTTGCGCGCCCGCGCGGCGACCAGAGTGATTTTCATCCGTCCAGCCTCGCCCGTTTGCGCCATGATGTGCTCAGTCATTTTGCGCCCCGGTGTTGGCACGGATTCGCAGCCGTCGCGAGCGCGGTATCAGGCGCATGAACAAATCGTAATGTGCTGCTTTTTTGTAACCATCTATCATATCAAAAGAATTTGATCGGGCCGCAGGGTTTGTTTTCTGGGCCGCCGCCGATAGGCTTGAACCAGCCAAGAATTCTGAGGGGAAATCGCGATGAAACTGCATGCACTGCTCGCCGCCGGCCTTCTGATCGGCGTATCCGCCTGCGCCACCACCAATGGCCAGACGTCCGCACCTGCCGCCGAAGCCGCCCCCGTGCGCACCGCCGAGGCCGACCCCGCCGCCGACCGCGATTATGACCCGGACCGCATCCGCTGTGAGAACCAGCAAGTTCTGGGCAGCCGCCTGCCCGCCCGCCGCGTCTGCCGGACCGAGGCGGAATGGCGCGCCTTGCGCGAAGGCTCTCAGGAAGCCGTGCGTGAAATCCAGCGCATGCCGATCCCTGAGACCAGCAACTAGAACACCCGGCTGGCTCGTTCCGGCCACAAGCGCCTCTGGCGGATACCGTCAGAGGCGCTTCGTATTTGTCATTGATGTTTCACAATTCAGCTGCGCCAGCCGTTAGACCGCCACCGGCGCCTTGATGGCCGGGTGCGGATCATACCCCTCCAGCATTATGTCTTCATACTCGAAGGCGAACAGGTCGTCCGCTCCTTCCCTGAGATGCAGGGCCGGCAGGGAGCGGGGGCTGCGCGACAGCTGTTCCTCCACCTGTTCGCGGTGGTTCAGATAGATATGGGCGTCGCCGAATGTGTGGATGAACTCACCGGGCTGAAGCCCCGTCACATGCGCCACCATGTGGGTCAGCAGGGCGTAGCTGGCGATGTTGAACGGCACGCCCAGGAACATGTCGGCGCTGCGCTGGTAAAGCTGGCAGGACAGGCGGCCTTCGGAGACGTTGAACTGATACAGCGTGTGACAGGGCGGCAAGGCCATGTGCGGCACGTCGGCCGGATTCCAGCCCGAGACGATCAGCCGCCGCGAGGCCGGGTTGCGCCGGATCTCGGCCAGAATATTGGAAAGCTGGTCGATCTCAGACCCGTCCGGACCCTGCCAGCGCCGCCATTGCTTGCCGTAGACGGGGCCGAGATCGCCGCGCGAGTCGGCCCATTCGTCCCAGATCGTCACCCCCCGCTCCTGCAGCCAGCGCACATTGGTCTCGCCGCGCAGGAACCACAGAAGCTCGATGGCGACGGACTTGAAATGCACCTTCTTGGTGGTCAGCAGCGGAAAGCCGTGCGCGAGGTCGCAGCGGATCTGGCGGCCGAAAACGCTGATCGTGCCGATGCCCGTCCGGTCGTCCTGCCGCGCGCCGGCGTGCAGAATGTCGCGCAGCAGGTCCAGATACGCCGTTTCGATGGCCGAGGGCGCGGCCTCCAGGCTCGCCACTTGCTCGACATGTTGCGCCTGACCCATTCCGTGCGCCTCCTCGGCGGCAAACGTGCTGCGATTCGCAAGCCCGTCATCGTGCCTGATTCGCCTTTCCACAGCTTGCTTCGCCCACGCCGTCATTTTCCCCCTTGCCCGCCGCGCGCCGCGCGCTAGATTGCCGGCAAGGCTGGAACATATGGAGAACGTAAATGATCGGCTATGTGACCCTTGGAACCAACGATCTTGAGCGCGCGGCGAAGTTCTACGACGCCATCTGCGCCGAATTCGGCGTCGGACGGATGATGGAGTTCGACACCTTCATCGCCTGGGGCAAGCCCGGCGGCGGCTGCGGCGTCGCCGCCACCAAACCCCATGATGGCCAGCCCGCCACTGTCGGCAACGGCGTCATGGCCGCCTTCGAGTGCGACAGCCCGGAAATGGTCGACCGCGTCTATAAGAAGGCTATCGAACTGGGCGCGCAGGACGAGGGTGCGGCCGGCCCCCGCTTCGACGGCTTTTACGCCGGCTATTTCCGCGACCCGGACGGCAACAAGCTGAACGCCTTCTGCATGACGCAGGGTTAGGGCCGGCGCCCGCTCCGCTCGGTCACCTTTCATTCAGCCGTGTGTGCGCTATATTAAGCGTGTCCGCCCTCGGGCGGACTATGACGATAAACGCGCGCGTAATAACCGGACTGGACCCGGGTGCGATGCCCGGCGGCTCCACCAACACCTTTCTCCCATTGGGGAGACTTATGGGGCCGAAACAGGATCGACAGACGGGTAAAGGTGTTTGCTTTCGTCCGAATGGGCTCCGTCAAAAGCCCGCTATCAAAGTTGCCAACGACAACTTTGCTGAAGAGGTCGCTCTCGCCGCGTAAGCGGTGCGAGATATCTCGCTCTAAAGTCCCGGGGCCTTAGCGACCCCGGGCGGGGTCCGGGGGGCGCCTGGCAACAGAAGCCCCCCACTTCATCCTGCCCTGCCCTTCCCTTCCCTGACATTTTCCGACATTCGCGCCTGCACCCTCGTGCGCCGCGCGCAGCTCTGGCAAGTTTCGCCAAACGCCGGAGCGCGCCCATGCGTCTGTTGACCGCCATTCTGCTGTTCGCTCTCGTCGCGCACGCCGCGGCGCAGGATGATAGTGTGCCTGCTCTGAACGCCGCCGGGACGGCGGCGATGGAGGCCGGCCGGCATGACGAGGCGGCGGAGCATTTCGGTCGCGCCTTGCAGGCCATGGAAGCGTATGGCGGTTATAGTCACGCCGCGATGATCATCGTCGGCGACAACCGCGCCGTCGCCCTGTTCGCCGCTGGACGCGCAGCCGAGGGCGCGGCGGCCTTCGCGGCGCTGAACGCCCGGCGTGACGCGATGGACGAGGCCGACCCCGCCGGGCATGCGCGCTATATCCAGAACCGGGCCAACGACTACCGGGCGCTGAACCGCAACGCAGAGGCCGCCGCCCTGCTCGCCCGTCTGGCGGCGCTGCAGCGCGACCACCTGCCGGAACAGCGAAACGAAGCCGCGGACACGCTGGCGATGGCGGCGTTTCTGGCCGACGCCGCCGGGAACTATGCATACGCCGTCGAACTATACCGCGCCCTTGTAAGCCTGCGTACCGAACTGCACGGGCCGGAGCATCCGCAAAGCCTCGCCGACAGGGGCAATCTCGGCCTCGCCCTGCACCGCGCCGGCGAAAACGCCGAGGCCCGCGCCGTTCTGGAAAACCTGCTGCCCGCGCTGGCTGACGATGAAGTGCGGGAAAGCTTCATGCTGACCAGTCTCGCCGCCATCGCCCGCACAGACGAGCGTCATGAGGAGGCCGAGTCGCTTTACCGCCGGGCGCTGGAAATCCGGGAAAATGGCCACGCGCCGGAACAGCTGGCCGCCGCTCTGAACAATCTGGCCACGGCGCTCTACGACCAGCACCGCGCGCTGGAGGCTGAACCGCTCCACCGCCGCGCGCTGACGATCTATGAGAACATCCTCGCCGAAAACCATCCGACGCTGGCGCTGGCGCGCATCAATCTCGCCGCGGCGCTGGACGATCTCGGCCGGACCGAAGAAGCCGAAGCGCTCTATCGCGCCGGGCTGGCGGCGCAGGAAGCGGCCTTCGGGCCGGACCACCCCGCCCTCTCCCCCACGCTGGGCAATCTCGGCATGCTGCGCGCCGCGGCAGGCGATGCGGCCGAGGCCGCCGCCCTGTTCGCCCGCGTCACGCAGATCCGCCGCGCGCACTATCCGCCCGGCGAGGTTTCCCGGGCGGCGGCTGAGACTGTTCAAGCCCGCCACATGCTGGCCAGCAGCGGCGACATCGGCGCCGCACTGGCGCTCAGCCGCGCGGCCACCGACGGTCTGATTGAGCGCACGGCGCTGCAGGACGGCCCGGCGCGAACGCGCGGCATGGGCCGCTTCGCGCGTCATTTCGAGGTGCGGGTCGACGCCCTGTGGGCGGCGGCGCAGGCGGCGGACTGAATCTTCAGGTCACCAACCGCCGCATCGCCCATTCCACTGGCCCGCGCGCGAAGCGGCGGCGCCACAAAGTAGCGAAGATGACGGCCAGCACGAAGAAGGCGACGACGCAGGCCAGCAGCGTCCATTTCGATTCCCAGCTTTCCGGCAGAAACCACTGGATGGCCGTGACACCCACGAACACATGCGCCAGGTACAGCGTCAGCGCCATCTGGCCGGCGTGGATCACCGGCTGCAGGAAGCGCCGCCGCGCCGCCGAGGCGGTCAGCTTCAGCGACAGGCCCAGAACCGCCATGCCGACGCCAAGGCCGAACAGGATGTATAGCGGGGCCGGCGGATAGGCCGAGGTTCCGAAAATGTCGGCGACATAGTTAAGCGCGAAGCCGGCGTCTTCGGCGGGGATCGCCTTGACGAAACCCAGGCCGATCAAAGCAAAGTTGGCCAGAGCCGCAACGGCGATCAGCGCCGCGCCGCCCAGCATCAGCCGCCACTGGTTGGCGGCGTTTGACAGGTCGATGCGCCCCACCGCCATGCCGCAAAGGAAGAAGGCGAACCAGGGCGTGACCGGGTGATGCCCGGTGAAGAACAGGTCCTGTATGGCGTTCGGAACGGTGTCGAAACGCGGCGAGGCCCAATAGTTCAGGTCCAGCGCCGGCGGCAGCACGAAATACAACGCCACGAACCCTAGCGCCGTCGCCGCGGCCAGCGCCACCAGCCAGCGCGCGTTCAGCGTGAACACCAGCGCCGCGAACGCCAGGTAGACGCCGTAGAAATGCAGGATGTCATAGCTCCAGCGGGCGCGGAACGAGACCCCGACGATGAACAGGAAAGCCGCGCGTTTCAGCAGAGAAAACCGTGCCTTCCGCCGTTCTTCCACTGTGCGTTCGCGACGCCAGCGCATGGTGAGCAGCGATACGCCCACCCCGGCCACGAACACGAAGGTGGCGGCGGCGCGGCCGCTGAACAGGCCGATGAATTCGCGTAGCCAGGCCGGATCGGACTCGGCGGCGGAGATGTAGATGCCGAAATTCACCACCGTCATGCCGAAAATGGCGATGGCGCGGGCGAGATCTATGCCTTCTAGGCGCGCGGAAGGAGGCGTTGAGACGCCGGCCTCGGCCATGACCTAGTCCTCCTCGCGCGAGGGACACGGCCGGTTCGATGCCGGACGGATGCGATCCCCGCCCCGCCCACGTCCCACGGGATCGGCGCCGAACCCCATGTCGACATCGGTGACGCGCGGGCCGCCGCGCCCGCGCCCGGCGGGATCGGCGCGCGGGCCGCGGTCATCATCGGTGATGCGCGTTTCGCCGCGTCCCTGTCCCGCCGGGTCGGCGTCGGGCCCGCTGTCGGTATCGCTGACGGCGCCGGTCCCGCGCCCCTGCCCGGCCGGGTCGGCCTCCGGGCCGCTATCCGTATCGGAGACGCCCTGCGGCCCGCGGCCATAGCCAGCGGGGTCGGCGTTGGCGCCGCGGTCGCTGTCGGTGATTCCGGTGCGGCAGGCCGCGCCCTCGGCGCTCCAGCGGCGCGGGTGCGCTTGCGCCCCGGCGACCAGAGCCGTCGCCCCGAACGGCAAGATCGCCGCGCCAGCGACGCGCGCCATGAATGAGCGTCTGGATGGTTTGCGTCCGCCGGCCATTTCCGCCCCCTGAAACCTGAGATCGGAGCGGCTTCAGCCCGGACTGGCTGGAATCGGCGAAAGCGTCCCCGCCGCCACTACAGCGCCTGATCGCGCGAAAACGCAAGCGTCTGTTTTGCAGCGCCTATTCCTCTGCCTCTGTCGGCTTCGCGTGCTTGGCGCGGCGTACATAAGCGCCCTTCTTCGCTGCCATAGGCCCGGCGGGGCGGGCACGGCTGCGCAGGCCCTTGGCCGCGGGATTGCGCGGTTTCGGCGCCTTGCCGGATGGCTTGCGCCGCTTGATCATTCCACCTTGTCCCCGCCCGGCGCAGCGAGCGCCCTCGCATGCCGTTGAACCTTCGGCGGCACGAAAACCTCGGCCCCGTCATCCATGTAGATGGTCTGCGACGGGAAGGCGAAGCCGGTTCCGGCTTCCTCCACGATGCGCTTGATGGCGAAGGCCAGTTCCTCCTTCAGGCGCAGCCACTCTCCCCAGTTCGTAGTGATGGTGAAGCAGTAGAGCATGAAGTCGATCGAGGACGGCCCGAAACTGTCCACACGCATGAAGGTCGCCACCTCTGGCGGCTTGGCGAACTCGGGGTGCTCCAGCACGAAATCCAGCACATGGTCGCGGATGTACTGAAGCTGCGCCGTGGTGGTTTTGTATTCCACGCCGATCACCCAGTAGATGCGGCGATGGGTCATGCGGGTGAAATTGGTCACCGCATTGTCGGCCAGGCGCGCGTTGGGCACGTAAACCGGGCTGCGATCAAACCGGCGCACGACCGTGGAGCGGAAGTTGATCTTCTCCACCGTGCCCTCGACCACGCCGTCGACCTTGATCCAGTCGCCGGGAAGGAAGCGCCGTTCGGTCAGGATCAGGATGCCGGCGATCAGGTTCTTGAACAGGTCCTGCGCGCCAAGACCCACGGCGACGCCAAACAGGCCGAGGCCGGCGAGGATCGGGCCAACGGGGATGCTCCAGATCTCCAGCACCGCCGCGGCGCCGACAATGATGAAGATCGCCCGCATCGCCTTGACGATCCAGTCGATCATCACCGGCGTCAGGGCGCGGTTCAGCCCCGGTATCGCTTTCGACACCGGGGTGACGGCGTTGTGCAGCGCCCAGAAGATCGTCACCGCGATCAGCGACTGGATGATGCGTTCGCCCGGCGATCCCGGCCCGGCCAGATCCAGCAGCGACAGGCCGATGAACAGGCCGATGACGACAGGAACCAGCTTGAAAGGTTCGGCGAAGGCGTCGACCAGCGCCTCGTCGATCTTCGTCGGCGTGCGCCGGGCCAGCCGGCGCAGCAGATTGACCAGCCAGCGCGCCACGACGCCGCGCAGCAACAGGCCGGCGGCCAGCGCCACCAGCGCCATCAGCCCGTCGCCAACACTGGCGCCGAAGAAGCTGGTGTTCCACACCGCCACCACCTGCTCCCACAGGCGCGCGGTCAGGTCCGCCGCATCCGCGATCAACTCGTCCGCCTGTTGCGTCACCGATTGCGCTCCTTGGCTTTCTGAAAGGCTATATCCGGCCACTTCTCCTCCGAGTAGCCAACCTCCCAGGCGCTCTTGGCCAGGAACACCGGATCGCCGTCGATGTCCTCGGCCATGGCGCTCTTGTGGCGGTCGGCGAAGGCCTCGATCTTGTCCGCCGGGCCGGACAGCCAGCGAGCGGTGTCATGGGGGGCGTTCTCGAACGCCACCTCGACCCCGTATTCCGTCGCCACGCGCTCGGCCATCACCTCGATCTGCAGCTGGCCCACCGCGCCGACGATGAAATCGCCGCCGATCACCGGGCGGAACAATTGCGTCACGCCCTCTTCGGCCAGCGATTCCAGCGCCTTCTTCAGGTGCTTGGCCTTCAGCGGGTCTTTCAGCCGCGCCCGGCGCAGGATTTCCGGGGCGAAGTTCGGAATGCCGGAAAAGCGGATGTTTCCGCTCTCGCTCAGGCTGTCGCCCACCCGCAGCACGCCGTGATTGGGCACGCCGATCACGTCTCCGGCATAGGCCTCGTCGGCGATCTCGCGGTCCTGGGCGAAGAACAGGATCGGCGCGGCGACGGTCAGCGCCCTGCCCTTGTCGGTCTTCAGCTTCATGCCGCGTTTGAACTGGCCGGAGGCGAGGCGCAGGAACGCCACCCGGTCACGGTGGTTGGGATCCATGTTCGCCTGCACCTTGAAGATGAAACCCGAAACCTCCCTGCCCGCCGGCTCCACCATGCCTTCACGGCCGTTGATCACGGCCTTTTCCGCCTGCGGCCCCGGCGCGTGGGCGGCCAGCGCGTCGATCAGCTCCCTGATCCCGAACCGGCGCAGGGCGGAGCCGAAATAAACCGGCGTCATATGGCCTTCACGATAGGCCTGCGGATTGAAAGCCGGGCAGGCCTCGCGCGCCAGCATCGCGCCCTCGATCAGCGCCCCGGCCTCGGCGGCGTCCATGTGCGCGGCCAGCGCCGCGGCCTCCAGCGGCAGTTGCTGCGCGGGCGGGGCGGCCTCCTGCCCTTCCTCCGGGCGGCGGTAGGCGAGAAAGCGGTCGGCAGTGAGATCGGCCACGCCCTTGAAGCGCTGGCCAGAGCCGCAGGGCCATTGCATCGGCGCCGCGTCCAGCGCCAGCTTGTCCTGGATGTCGTCCAGCAGCGCCTCGGGCTCCAGCGCCTCGCGGTCCATCTTGTTGATGAAGGTCAGGATCGGGATGTCGCGCAGGCGGCAGACCTCGACCAGTTTCAGGGTGCGCGGCTCCACCCCCCGCGCCGCGTCCAGCACCATCACCGCGCTGTCCGCCGCCGTCAGCGTGCGATAGGTGTCTTCGGAGAAGTCCTCGTGGCCCGGCGTGTCGAGCAGGTTGAACAGCAGCCCGGCGTGTTCATAGGTCATCACCGAGGCGGAGACGGAAATCCCCCGCTCCTGCTCTATCTTCATCCAGTCTGACCGCGTGCGGCGGTTCTGGCCGCGGGCGCGCACCTGCCCGGCCGCGCGGATCGACCCCGCGGCGAGAAGGATGTTCTCGGTCAGCGTCGTCTTGCCCGCGTCAGGGTGCGAGATGATCGCGAATGTGCGGCGGCGGGCCCATTCGCCCGTCTGTGCGTCGGCGGACATGCATGCGTCTTTGGCTGGCGGGTCAGGCCCGGCTGCCTAGCCGCTATGGCCGCCCATGGCAAGGCGCGAGGGCGGGGAGCGACGCTCCCGCCCCCCTCAGGGCACGCAGTCGCGGACAGCCGTGACAAGATCCAGAGACGACCCCTCGCGGATCAGCACAGCCACGAACGCATCGCTCAGGCGATCCGCCTCGCTCGGCTCGTCCTCGGGATGGATCATGTCGCGCAGGAACAACACCGCGCATTCGGCGGCGGCGTCCGCCCCCTCCCCGGTGATGCGGCCGGGGATCAGCCCGCCGATCACGTCGAAGGCCTCATCGTGCTGCGAGTTCGGCCCCGCATCCAGATTTCTGACATTGCCTAACCCAAAGCTCATGATGGCTGCGTTTCGAAAGGCCCGCCAGAACTCGTCGCTTTCGTCCTCTCCGGGTTCGGGTTGTTCGCGGCGTATGGCGTTGAGCGTCTGCATAGCCATGTCGAAATCGCTCCGGAATTCGCTCGGGTCGAACGTGCCGTTCAGAATGGCGCGATCCTGTTCCGTGGGCGCGTCGGGATCGGGTATTAATCCTGCAAGACCATGATCATAGGGAAAATTCGGCGTCACATCGGCGGGGTTGCGTATGTCGTGATCGCCGTGGACCGTCTCCACCGGATTCGTCTCTTCCGTTCCTGGCCCCCGAGGCATCGGCGCGCACCGCGTACGGCCCGGGCTGCCGAACGGGGAATTGAACAGGCTGTGCTCGCCCTCGATCGTAAGGAATATCCCGCCATTGTCCGGATTGACCGTCAGCACGGCCGGCTGGCTCAGATCCTGCGGAACCGTCGTCGCCCCGCCGCCGCCGAAAGCCGTGAGTTCGCCACTGTAGACGACTGTAAACTCCGCGCCTTCCAGGCTTCCCTCGAACCCGAACGGGTAGAGCCGGTTGACGCCGGCGCTCCCGGCGCCCGCGCCACCGAGATAGCCGACGGTCTGAACGCGCGAGGTGCCATCCGGGCCCGGAATGAAGTGGCCGTCGCCGGCGCTGACGAGCATGGCGCCGTGCCCGTCAATCAAGAAATTCTCGCGCTCATTCCCTGACGAGCCGTCGCGGTTCTCGACCTCATGGTCGCCGCGCGCGCGGCACTGATAGGACAGCCAGTCTCCCTCCTGCAGGCCGTCGGATATCGAGATGCCCTGCCGGAGAACCGCATCAAGGGCCGTGTTCGTGCCGCTCAAATCCTGCCAGACGGTGTCGCCGTCATTCACGGGACGGGCGAAGCCGCCGGCCTCGCCATCGGGCTCAACCGGACGCTGGACATCCAGCGCCAGCCGCAACTGACCCGGATAGAAGGGAATGCCGAACGCCGCCGGCACGCGCAGGCGCACGGCGAAGAAGCGGATCTCGCCCGTGGCCCAGTTCTCGACGACGGCCCGGTCCGCCTCGGGCGCCAGGCAGACGCCGTCCGCCCCCGTCTCGCACACGGTCGGCCCCAGCGCGTTCAGCGCCGTGAAGCCGGTCACGCGCGGCGCCACATGCAGTTCCGCCGCCGGCGCGCCGATATTCACCGCCGCCGCCACCAGCAGCGCCGCACGCGGCCCGGTCGGGCCCACGCGCGCCACACCATCGCCCGAAAGGGTGTCGCCGATCATGATGATGTCCGGCTGCGGGTCGGCCGAGAAGTTCACCAGAAAGTCGTTCACGCCGGGCAGAAAGATCGGCCGCTGCGACGGCGCGCCGGCGTCGCTCGCGAGATTGCAACGGATGTGCGTCCGCGCCCGGCCGGACGTGGCGCCAAAATCCTGAGCCGAAATCAGCAGCCGCTGCGTGGCGCCCGCCGCCAGCGGCCAGCGCGGCCCGTCATAGGCAATCAGATCGCCGTCTTCATCGACCGGTTCGACGCGAATCCCGACGATCTCGTCGCCGACCAGTATAGTGCCGATCGCTTCGCGGCAGAGGAGATCGTCCTCGCCCGTGTTGATGATCGTGCCGAAGAAGCTCAGCCTATCGCCGACCTCGCCGGATCGCGCCGTCGGCAGCACCGCCAGCCGAAGCGGACTGACCTGGGCGGCGGCCATCGACCCGGCCATGAACAGACACATGACGGCTCCCGCCGCCGCAATTCCCTTGCGAAGCGCGCGCATGTCGCCCCCGTGGTTCAAGTCCCTCGAGTGGAGATTGCAGATCAATCACTGGTATGTCGAGCGATAATGCGCCCTGTTCAGAAAAAAGCCCATCTGATATTTATCAATTCACACCTTAACCTATGGATTGATCAAGGGTTTTCATAAGATAGAGCTTGCTCTACCCCGCCTCCACCGGTTCGGTCAGGAAATGCCGGCCTGCCCGGTCCTCGATCTCCACCACCCAGATGTCGGGATCGCTATCCGCCCGCTTCGCGGCGTAGGCGGCGATCTCGGCCTCGGGAACCGGCGCCGCGCCCAGCGGCTGCGTCCACACCCGCCGCCCCTCGAAATCCCGCGCCGGTGCGTAAAGCAGCGCCGTGCGCTCCGGCAAGACGACCACCACGAGCGCCGCCCCGGCGTCATCATCGCCCCGCCGCGCCACATAGGCCGACGCCCCGCCGGCTTCGGCCCGGCGGATCAGCGCCTGCACCCAGAACCGGGCCTTCAACTCCCCCATGATTCGTTTCGCTCTTGCTGGCCGCCCAATTGCTTAATAGAGTGTTAAGCGGGGTTGGAGCGTATCATGACGATACGGCGTGGGGTAACGGCTTTAGCCGGCATCTGTCTGTTTTTCTTCACGTTCGCTGCGGCGTCTGCGGCGTCAGCACCGCGCGTGCAGGAGCAGGCGCTGGCCATGCTCGACGCCGGCGCCGATACGCTGGTCCTGGCGCGCGGCCGCGAAACGGCCGACATCCGCTTCACGCTTCCCGCCAATATCACCGCCCGTGAAGTCCGCCTGGTGCTGGCCGCGCGACCGGTCGAACACGGCGCTGGCGCGCTGGAGCTGCGCGTCAACGGCGCCCTGGCCGGCGCCGCCAGCGATGCGCCGCGAGGGGGTCTTGTCATAGACGCCGGCCTGCTGCGCCCCGGCGAGAATATCCTGACCTTGTCCCTGGCGTCCGCGGACGGCGCCTGGATAGTCGATGGTCGGCGCTCGCGCCTGCGGCTCGGGTTCGAGTCCGCTCGGCCGCTGGCCAGCCTGGATGAATTCGAGACCGCCCTGGCCGCGGATTTCGGCGGGCCGCGCCGCATCAGCATCGACGCCGGCGGTCATCCGGACCGGCTGGCGCTGGAGGCGCTGGCCGCCCAGGGAACCGCGCTGCGCGCCGGGCGCACGCCGCTGTTCGGAACCACCGGCGCCGATCTGCGCATCCGCTTCGACAGCAACGCCGGCGCCGCCCAGCGCGGCCCCAGCGTGCGTCTTGTGCAGCCGGAAACCCCGGATGGAATCGTGGAAATCCTGATCACCGGGCGCGACGCCGGAGAGACCATGGCCGCCGCCCGTCTGTTCGCCGCCCGCGCATTCACCGGCGCCGGCGACAGTTTCGACATCGCCCAGGCCTTGCGCGCCCCGTCACTCGGCCGCGAGGCGGATGATAGCGCCGCGGTCTCCGGCCTGCGGGGTTTCGCCGCCAGCGCCGCGCCATTCGGCCGCAACCGCGGCGCCGCGGCGGCGGTGGCGATGGCCGCTGATGACCGTATCGAACGCGACGCCGGCCTGTCGGTGCTCGCCCGCGCCGCACTGGCGACCGGCGAGGCCTGGATTTACGCTTGGTATGGCGAACACGCCAGCAACGCCCCGCCGCAGCTTCACCTGCTTGCGCTTGGCCCGCAGGCGGCGGGCGAGCGCGCCGTGATGAGCCGCGCCCCTGCCGAGATGCGCGCCGCGCTGCGCGCCGCAGATCCGGCGCAAGGCCGCCGCAGCTGGCTGCGCTTCGGCTCCGCCGCCTACGCCGACGAGGGCGAGCCCTTGGCGCAGCTCGCCGCGGCAGCGCCGCCCACGGGTGTGGCCGCGATGTTCCGGGATCCCGCCGAAACAGACCGCTGGATAGCGGCGTTTACCGCCGCCGATGGCGACCAGTTCGCCCATGCCGCCCGGTCGCTGGCGCGCTCGGACCTGTGGCGGGCGCTTGAAGGACGCGCGGCCGTGTGGAGCGCGCGCGGCGTAACCAGCTATGATTATTCCCTTTCCGGCGATGGCGCCGGCTGGGCGCACCAGCTGTCCGGTCTGACGCCGGGGCCGCGCAATATTGCACTGCTGCTGTTCATCCTGGCCTTCGCCTTCACGCTGCGCGCCGTGCTGCGTCGCCGCGTTCACCGCTCGTCAAGCCTATAGCGCTATCGTTCTTCCCCTCACGGGACAGCGGGGCTATGCGCCCCCGCGAACAGAACGGGACGGGGAATTCATGCGAATTCTGTCAGGGGCGCTGGCCGCGGCGCTGGCCGCCGGCGCAGCCGGCGCGCAGGACGCCCGCGAGGCTTTCGCTGATCGCGCCGCCGCCATCGCGCTGGATGACCGCTGCGGCTTCTTCAGCACCCCTGAGCGCGCCGCGCTGGAAGCAGCGTGGCTGCAATCGCGCGGCGTGCTGCTGCGCGAGGGCCGCACCCGCGCCGAACTCGAGGAGGCCGGCGCCCATATCGTCCGCCGCATGGCCGCCACGCCCTGTGATGATCCGCAGGCGCTGGGCCGCGCCGCCGTGGTGCGCGGCGCCTATGAAGGCTACCGCCGCCTGTCCAGCATGGAGTTCCCTGGCGACGCGCGCAGCTGGCGCGCGGAACGCAACCTCACCGCCGACACCTGGCCGCTGGCGCAGGCGATTGACGACGGCGGCGCGGTGTTCGGCCTCGCCGCAGCCGCCGCCGGGGTGGAGCTGAGCCTGCTTTGTACGCCGCCCACCGGCGCTACTCCGGCCTCGGCCGTGATTGTCGCGCGCGCCGCGCAGCGCTCACCCGGGCTGCATGATCCCTCTCTGGGCGGCCTGCTGGCCGATCCCGAGCGGCCCGGCTGGGTCCGCTGGGCGCCCCCGGAACACGCCGAGGCCCTGTTCTGGGCCAACCGGCGGCAGTTGAACGGACGCTCTGCGCGCTTCGCCTTCCCGGACGCGGCGCGCGACGCCATTGCGGCGCTGGACCCGCGCGAGGCGATCCGCATCGACATCTTCGACGGCGCCGGCCGCCGTATCGCCCGGCACTATGTCGAGGTGGGGGATTTCGCCGCGGGGCTCGCTTTTCTCGCCGCCGGCGCCTCGCCGGCCCGCGAGGCTCCGTCGCTAGGCGGCGCCGGCCGCTGAGGCCGGAGCGGATAGCAGTTCACGCCCGGCTTCCTGCGCCTTGCGGATGCGCTCATGCACCTCCAGCGGCGTCACGCCGTCATCATCGCCGGCGCCGGTCTGCGGCCGATCCATCACGGGCAAGCGAACGGTCACCGTGGTGCCCTCGCCCGGCCGGCTCTCGATCGTCATCTCGCCGCCATGCAGCATCGCCAGCGAACGCACCAGCGATAGCCCCAGACCCGAGCCGCGCTGATCAACGTCGCGCGCGCTGGCGGCCTGACGGAACGGCTGGCCAAGGGCTTTCAGATCCTCTTCGGCGATGCCGACGCCACTGTCGCCTACGGCAAGCACCAGATCGCCGCCGTCGGCGCGCGCCATCAACACCACGGCGCCGCCGCGCGGGGTGAACTTCACGGCGTTGGACAGCAGGTTCAGCAGGATCTGGCGCAGCGCCTTGCGATCGGCCGTCACCGTCAGCGGCCCGGCGGCGTCCGACTGCAGGGTCAGGCCGGCGTCCTCCGCCCGCTGCCGCATCAGCTTCGTGCACAGCGCCGCCACCTCGGCCGCGTCGAAGGTTTCGCTATGCAGTTCGTAACGATCGGCCTCGATCCGGGACATGTCCAGAACGTCGCCGATCAGGTCCAGCAGGTGACGGCCGCTTTCATGGATCAGATCGGCGTATTCGGCGTAGCGCGCCGGCATCGGGCCGAACAGCCGCGCCTTCATCACGTCTGAAAACCCGATGATCGCGTTCAGCGGCGTGCGGATCTCATGGCTGACGGCGGCGAGAAACTCGGTCTTGGCCTGCGCCTCGGCCCGGGCGGCGTCACGCTCGCGCGCCAGCGCCTCGGTCTGCTGCGCCGCTTCGGCTTCCGCAGCGTTGACCGGCCGCAGCAGCGTCACGGCGCCGAACGGCGCCGCGGCCGCCGTGATCATCACCTCGGCTTTGCGTCCGCCCGGTCCGCGGACTGCGGCTTGTGACGGCGCACCGCCGGGCGCCGGCGGTTTCAGGGCCGCCCGCGCCGCTTCGTCATAGCCCAATTCGGCCAGCGGCAAGCCGTCCAGCTGACGTGGCAAACCGGGCGACAGGGTTCGTAAACCGGCGGACCCGGCGAGAATCCGTCCATCCGGGCCGACGGCGGCCAGCGCCGCCGGCGCAGCGTCGAAAGCCTGGCGGCGCAGGCGGCTGGCGCCGGCTTCGGCGCGGCTGGCGTCATAGGCGCGCAACAGCCGCAAGCCGCCGAAACCGAAACCCAGCGCCGCGGTCAGCGCCGCCGCCGGGGCCAGAAGCCCCCATGCGGGCTGCGCCGGGGTCAGCATGCCGAAGGCCTGTAACGCTGCTGCTGCAGGCGCCGCCAACAGCGACAGCACCGCCGCCTCGATCACATGGCGGCGGGTTCCGCCGGCGGCGGCCACAGCCGGCGCCAGCAGGAAAGCGAAGACGGCGGGGCCGGAAAGCCCGCCCAGCACCGCAGCGGCGGCGAAAGCCGCCCCGGTCCAGGCCAGCAGCAGGCAGAAGCGAATGAAGTCGTTGCCAAGCTGGCGCGCGAACAGCAGGCCGATCAACCCCGGCGCGGCGGCGACAGCCAACCCGGCGTACACCGCCGCGGCCTGCGGCGCGGCGGCCAGCAGCGCGGGCGCCGTCAGCGCCAGCCCGGCCAGCCACACGCCATGCGCGATCCGCGTCAGCAGCGGGGCAGGCATCGTTGGTGAGTAGTCCAGAAAGTGGCGCATCGCCCCGCTTTGCGACTCGGTTGAACGCCGGCCAGCCGACTCTTTGACCCGTGTGTTAACAAGATGTGAATCCATCACGGGGAAAGGTTAACGTCCGATTCTGTTAAGATTTTCTCTGCAAGACATCGCTTATCAGACGAAGCCGGTTGGCGGGCGGGACCGGGTTCTGCATTATGCCGCCTGCCAGCCGCCTCGCGCAGGAGAGTTTTCGTGATCACCCTCGCCGCCGGATTCGCCGCCCTCGCCCTCGCCATGGCCGACGATCCGGAGACGCCCGACGCCGCGCCCGCTGCGGAGACGCCCGCTACGGAGACAGAGGCTGCGCCCGCACCGGTGCTGCGCCTCGACGTGGTCGAAACCGCCGCAGAGGCCGCGCCCGAAACCGACATCGTGCTTATGAACGCCGGCCAGTACGCCGCCTATCACCGCACGCTGAGCGGGCTGCGCGACGCCGAGATCCGCTCCGCCGCCGACCTCGACAACGCCATGGACAACCTGTCCGCCTTCTTCGGCGAGGAGCGCCTGGCCCAGGCCTGGCTGTCCTATGCGGCGCTGATCGCCGAACAACATCCCGAGTTCGTCGACGAAGTGCGCGTCCTGGCTGACTATTACGGCCGCGACGCCGCCATCTCCGGCTTCCTGCGCGACCCGGCCTACGCCTCGGCCTTCGCCGGGGCGCAGGACGCTCAGACATCGGTCTCGGCCGCGCTGGCGGCGGACGCGGACGAGATCCGCGCACTGGGCGAACGCTACCGGCTCGCCGCCTATTCGCTGCAGTCGCAGCGCTGGGCCGGCGTTCGCGCCCGCGACCGCCAGGACCGGCTGACCGCCATCACGCTGGCCGGCGAGGCGCCGATCCCGGTCAGCGACGAGATCACCGGCTTGCGCCCGGTGACGATGGAGCCGCTGGGCCCGGCCTCGCTGCGCTACGCCCGCAACGGTGAAACCACGGGCGAGGACGGGTTCCGCTTCGCCGGCGCCACCCCGGTGCAAACCCCGCCTGCCCTGGGCCTGACCGTGACGGTGGGCGAAACGGCGGAGCTGGATCGCGCCCGCATCGGCCGCATCCTGTCCATCGCCGCACTGCGTGCGCTGGAGAACGGCGAGGGCGGCGCCGGCGCCGGACTGGAATACCTGCTGAGCGACCCGGACGCCCGCCGCTGCCTGACCTGGGCGCGCATCAATCTTCAGCAATGCGTCGCCGCCGGGCACTTCAAGTACGAGGACAGTTTCTGCATCGCCCAGCACCTGCTGATCGACGTCAGCAACTGCATCGAGGCCGCCCACGCCCGCGGGGCCGGGCGCACAGCGCGCGCCGCCGCCGCGCCGGAAGAAGCCGCGAACTGAAATCCGTCCCGGAATGAAGCAGATTTGGCCTTTCCGCGGCGTTTGCGGCGGATTTTAGCGTCTGCATTTACGCTCCATTACCCCTTATCCCGGCTTTCGCTGGCGATTCCCGTTATCCTTACCTAGGGTCCGTCCTGCCCGATGCGGCGCGTGGGACGACACGGGGACCGACGCAATGATGTTCTTGCTGCGATCGATTTTCTGGCTGGCGGTGGTCGGCGCTTTCGTGCCGCGCGACTTCGCCGGCGTGACCGAACATGTTCCCCTGCCGGACTTCGCCGCGGCGCCGCCCAGCTTTTCCAGCGTCGACGATTTCTGCGGACAATGGCCGCTGGTGTGCCTGGCGGGCGCCGAGGCCGGCCGGCTGAGCATGGCCGCCGCCGAGACCGCCGCCGCGCAGATCGAGACCTGGCTGGACGAGCGGCCCGCCCGCGAGTCCGCCGCCGCTTCCAACTCCCCGGCGTCTTGAGACTACCGTTCCCGTAAGACCCGCCCTCGCCCTCCCGCCCCCGGGAGGGCGCTTTTTTTGACCGGCGCGCGCCGGCCGCCGCCCTTGCGCGGGCGGCGCCGAGGGATTAGCTGGCAGGGCATGGACAGCGCCGGTGAAACCCTGAAGCCCGTCGAGGCCGAGATCGAGGACCTGGTCTTCGAGTTCGACATGCTGGGCGACTGGGAGCAGCGCTACCGCCACCTGATCGACATGGGCAAGGCGCTGCCGCAAATGCCGGCGGCGGAGAAGACCGAGGCCAGCCGCGTGAAAGGCTGCGTCAGCCAGGTATGGCTGGTGACCGAGGCCGAACCGGGCGACCCCGCCCGCATCCGCTTCCGCGCCGATTCCGACGCCCATATCGTGCGCGGCCTGGCCGCGCTGCTGCTGCGCCTGTATTCGGGCCGCACGCCGGACGAGATCGCCGCCGCCGACGCGCGGGCGGCGCTGGCGCGCATCGGCCTGTCCGAACACCTGTCGCCCCAACGCTCCAACGGCCTCAACGCCATGATCGCGCGCATAAGGGCCGAAGCGGAAAACTGGGCCCCGGCCTGAACAGCGCCTCAGGCGGCTTCGTTTTCGGGGGCGGATTCTGCGTCTTCCTCCGCGGGCGCGAACTCCGGAACGCTGCGGCCGTCCGCCGTCAGCTCCCGCAGCAACGGGTCAAGCTCGAACGGATCGGCGCAGACCCGGCGGCACATGTCCAGCAGCCGCTCCGCCTGCGGCGTGCCGCTATGGATGACCTGCTCCCCGCCGGAGGCGAAGGCGAGCAGGGAATCGTAGATCAGCGACCCCATACGGCCTTCAGGCGTGCTTCCGTCATGGGTGCGCCCGGCGTGAACGACGTCGAGCAGATAGCGCAAGTCCTCCGCGCGCAGCGGCTGAGTGAAATCGCGTCCGCCGACGCGCACGGTTCGACCCGCATAGAGGTGCAGGCGCGCCTCGCCCGTGGCCGCCAGCAAGCCGCAGGTGGCGAACAGGTTCGCCGCCACCTCCTCGACGAAACGCGACTGCGTCCGATGCATGCGGGCGCGCGGGTCGCGCACGCCGAGCCCGCGCCGCATCGACATGAAATGATAAAGCTCGTGCAGATTGATGTAGGCGATGGTGTACCGTGACTCGGCGTCGCCCAGCATGGCGAGGTGGTAATAGGTCAGCCGCCATGGCCCGCGCGGGCTGCGGACCCGAAGGTGGGCGCGCTGCACGGGTTCGCCGAAGTTGATCAGCCGGACGCGGAATTCCACACGATCCGCCTCGCCCGGCCAGACCAGCTCCATCGCCGCCTCGGCGCCGAGCGCCAGCCATTCGGCCAGTTCGTCCGCCGGGCCGGTGACCTGCCGATGCGCGTAAATCCGCGCGCTGGCCGGGCCGGATCGCGCCACCGCGGCCAGCCGGCGCGGAACCCCCGCCGGCTCCGGGGCGTCTTCCGGGGGCTCTTCGACATACCAGAGCCGCGACCCCGCGCGATAAAAGATGAGCAGCGGCGTGGGATGCCCCCAGGCCGTGTGCAGTCTGCGGAAACCGTGGCTGACAGTCGCCGACCACATGGTGAAGTCTTCCCCGCCCTCCACCGCCGGGTCTTGCGGCGCGTCGCCGGATGACGGCTCGGCCGCTGCGCCGGGCGCCAGCAACAGCGCCATGACCATCGCCAGCCAGACTCCAGTCCGCATCACCGTCTCCGCGTTTCCGGCACACGTCTGGATTGAACCTGCGGAATGAGGAAAACGCAAGCGGGCGCCCTCCCTCACTTCGTTCCGTAATACGCCGCGACGCGGGCCAGCGCCTGTTTCAGCGCTGCGCGGCCGCCGCGGCGGCGCAGGCCGGCTTCGGTCTCGGCGGCGGTCATCGTGGTTTCGCGGAACAGCAGCGCGTTCAGCAGGCGCCCGCCCGCCGGCCCGGCGGCGGCCAGCGCCGCCATCACCCGGTCTTTCGCCGCGATGGCGGACAGCGGCGCGTCCTCCGCCCCTTTCGGCGAGCGCGGGGCGGCCCCCTGCGGCGGGGCCGTGAAATCGGCGGTCACGCGGCGGAACAGCGTCGAGCGGAACCAGTCCGCCCGCAGGCGTTCACCGGCCGCGTATTCGGCGGCGGTCAGCAGCGGCGGCCCGCCCCGGCGCCCCGGCCGCGTCCACGGCGCCAGCGGCGAGGCGGCGCGGTTGGCCATCAGAGTCAGCAGGCGGCCGTCTTCCGCCATCACCTGTTTCGGCGCCATGTCGCGGTGCTGGGCGGCGAACCGGTCCGGCCCCGCCGCCGCGGCGCGTTTCAGCGCCGCCTGCCCTTCCGGCGTCAGCACGAAGCCGTCGCCTTCCGC
>JAHCJP010000009.1 GCA_026126205.1 Maricaulaceae bacterium
CCCCGAAGGGGGTGGTGCGGGCATCCCCTTGCGCGACGGCCGGGATGGGCCTTGCTCCTCCCGAAAAAAGGCCGTGCGGGGGGCGATCGCCGGGACCTCGTTCCATGATCGGGACGGTCATGCGCCTCCTCCGCCGAAAGGCAGAAGCCGCCACGAAGTGGCTCCGTATTCCCTCGTGCCGGGGACCAAGCCCGCCCGCTACGGCCACGTGCTGTCCGATGCGATCGGACCGTAAGGGCATCAAGCCTGCGCTCCCGCCCTGTGCGCGATGACGCCGCTCAATCCGATCCAACGGAGCCGCAGCATCAAAGGAGAAGGAAAGGCGGGCGATGACGGCCCTCGACCCTTGCAAGAAGGATTGTCACCGAATGGCCGAAACGGGCCTTTGCGGCCGGTTTGGGGAGCAACGCGAGTAAAGCCTGACCCGAAGGGCTTACAAATATTCCAAAATCGAACCCACCACTAAGCTGCTCAAGATTACGAATTGAGAATCTTGGACATTCGTCGTTAACTACTTGTTTCTTATTTCCTCATGTATAATGACCATACATTGCAGAAAGCAAAGCATTATAGAAAATATCTACTAGGAGATTTTGATGAAAACGGTAACACAAGAAAAGGGATTTACGCTCGTCGAGCTGGCAATTGTGATGGTCATCATTGGATTGCTGATCGGCGGCATTTTGAAGGGCCAAGAGCTTATCAAGAACGCGTCAGTTTCAGCTACGGCAGCGCAACTAAAGGCGTTCGAGTCCGCCTACACCACGTTCTTAGACGTCTATGGGGGGAAACCCGGAGACCTCAGCACCGCCCGCGCCAAAATCGCGGCCTGCACTGCGGATAATCGCTGCACCAATGGCGACGGTAATGGCTGGATTTGGCATGGCAACAGCTCCATGAGCAATCCCGGAACCGATGACCAAGCCGCTACGACAGGCGAGCTTTATCAAGCTCTCAAACATATGGCAGCCGCCGACCTCATCGGCGGCGTAAAACTCAATGCCCAGCCTGGTGTGGATGCGCTCGTTGCAGCGAAAATCGGAGGCTATCTCTATGTCGGCGATATGGTAGGAAACGTTTCGTACCATAGAGGTGGCGGCACTTCGTTTACTCCCTCTGGTATCTACGTCAGCCAATCTTTGCATAACAACGCAAATCCACGATCCGGCCGCGTCAACACGCCGTCGGAAACAGCACGGCTGGACCGAAAGATCGACGATGGCGTACCCGGCACAGGCTCAATGCTGGCCTTTGGTCAAGAAATCTGCGTCAACGGAAGAAGCTACCGAGAAGACAACTCCGAGCTTGTTTGCGCCTTCGGATACAAAATTAGGTAATCCATTCGGTGTGTAGATAAAAGAACCCCTCTGCCATGCAGAGGGGTTTAGTTTTTCTGACTGTCCGTAAGGTCTAGGACATAGGGTCAATCATATCATGAAATCGCAGATATTCTAACCATTATCATGGGATAGGAGGGCATCCGAAGACATACACCGCGCCGTCGTCGGTTCCGTAGTCGTCGTTGTAGATTCCTCCCGCCGCGACGACGTTCCCGGATACCGCCACACTCCACCCGAACAGGTCGCCAACATTGGGAACGTCCGGGTCGATGGTTGCGAGCAAGCCCCAATTGTCAGCGCCGCCTTCGTTGCGCGAGAAGACGTAGGTGTAGCCGCTATCCTGGACATTCGTGTCGTCATAGGGCGCCCCGACGATGAGAATGTCGCCAGACAGGTCGAGTGAAAGCCCGAACAGGGCGTTTCCGCCGACAGTGCCAGGGTGCAATAGCTTTTTGTGTAGTCCCCAATTGCCCGCGCCGCCGGTGTCCCGGTAATAGATGTACACTGCGCCTCGATCGCCGCCTGCATCGTCATCGTAGGGTGAGCCGATGGCAATCGTGTCGCCAGACACGGCGACATCGTACGCGAAGTAATCGTTGGCGGCCTTGCCGACCAGTCGCTTGACCTCGCCCCAGTTTTCCGCGCCGCCTTGGTCCCTCTCAAAGATATAGGCTGCGCCCGCGCGCAAGCCGTTCTCGTTGTTTTCGTATCGCGCCCCGGCGACGAGCGTGGTTCCGGCCATATCCACGGATCGGCCGAAATACGAGTCAGGTACTTTGTTGCTTGGAACAACTTTTCTGATCTGTCCCCAATTGTCCGGGCCGCCGTGATCCTTCTTGAAGATGGAGAGCGACCCAGCGTTCGCCTGCGGCAAAACGAGGTCCAAGTCGTCCCCGCCTGAACCAATGGCGATGTAGTCGCCAAAGAGGGATATGCCGTTCTCAACCCCGGCTGCGTCGGACGCCATGGCGTCGGACGCTTTGATCGTCTTGATGTATCCCCAGTTGCCGGGACCACCGACGTTCCGGCCAAAGATCATCGCGCCGCCGGAGTCGCCGGCTACCGTGTCGTCGCCCGGCACGCCGACCACGAGGTATTCCGGCGAAATGTCGAGCGTCCCGCCGAACTGCATCGTCTGCCCCGGCGACGGCGGCAGCACATGCTTGTCGAGCGACCAAGTAGCGTTCGGGGCGCGGCGATAGATGCTGACGCCGCCGACGGAGTAATATTTGTGACTGATCCAATAGTCCGTCTTGTAGGGTATGCCCACGGCGGCGTAGTCGCCGGAAACCGCTATCGCTTCGCCCATGCGAACAGCATGCTCAATGGTCGCCGATGGTTCGATGCGTTGCCGTTCCGTCCATGTCGTGCCGGAACGGCTGAAGGCATAGACCGCGCCTTTTGCCGGCTCCAGCAGCGACCCCATGGTAGCGTAATCGCCCGACGGAGAGATCGCCGCTGTATAACCTTGCTGGCTGTTCGCCACCGATCCGCTGCCATGTAGATACTGCTCGATGCCCCAGTTGTTCGCACCTCCGGCATCCTTGCGAAAGATCGCAGCCGCGCCGGCATTGGTGCCAAGCGTATCGTCAAGTCGGATGCCCGCGATGATGCGGTCCCCCGCAAGTCGCAAGCTCCAACCCACATACTGCGCCCCGGCCGGTGCACCCGCGTTGTTGGTTTGCGCGACCAGGCCCCAGTTGTTCGCGCCACCCTGATTCCGCTCATATATGAAGACAGCGCCACGATCACCGCCGATCTCGTCATCCAGCGGGGCGCTGATGACAAGGCGATCTGCCGTTCCATTGCCGTCGAGGTCGGCGATATCGGCGGCATACCCAAAGTAGTCGTTGACGCCCAGGCCGTTCGGGTTGGTGAGCTTTTTCAGGAGCACCCAGTTGTCGAGGGATGTTTCGTGATACAGCCAGATCACGCCGGCATTGACGACACCGGCCTCATCGACGCCGTAGCCACCGATCGCTGCGATGTCCCCGGAGATAGATGCCGTAATCCCGAAATAGTCATAGTGAACTGGGGTGCCGGGGTGGTTGATGATCGTGACCTCGCCCCAGGCATCGGCGCCTCCTCGATCACGTCGATAAATCCGAGCCTGACCTTGGTTGATAGCAGCACCGGTGAAACCGTGTGTACCGGCGATCGCTTTGGTGCCGTCCATGTCCACCGCATAGCAACCGTGGTTGCTGCCGCCGGTTCTAACCGCGAGCTGTCCCCAGTTGTCGGCGCCACCATGGTCCTTCTTGAAGAAGTGAACGCGATGGCCGCTACATGCGCCGACGATGGCATAGTCGCCACTTATGGCGATGGCGGAGCCAAATGCGTGGCCAGCGGCGCTTGAAGTCGGCGCCAGCTCCTTCAGCCGAGTCCAGCTCGTGCCACTTCGCTTGTAGACCGTGACGGCTCCATCCCGATAAGCGACCCGCGTGCCGAAATAGCTGCTCGCAAAGAGGTAGTCTTCGGACATGGCGAGACCGTTCTGCACTGTGAAGTACAGCGCGTCCTCGCCCTCGGTCGCCGGCGTCGGCGTGAATACAGCCTCCTGCACTCCGATCCCCGTGCAGATGCCGTCGTTGTACATGGCCTGCCACGTTGTGCCGTCGCAGTATTTCATCTGCTGGGCGTCAGCCGAGATGGTCCCGCCGGTCACGCCGGCACATGATCCAAGGGCCTCGCACTGGACGTTGATCCAATTGCTGCCGTTGCAGTAGCGGAGCACGCTTCCGGCCGTGCTGTATTCCAGGTCGCCTTCCTGTGAAGGCGTACATGCCGCGCCGGGCAGGCCGCAGAGATTGCGGTAGGAGTCTCCATATTTGCAGCCGGCCATGAATTTTGTGCCGTTGTTGTAGGTCAGGGAGAATTGACCGGCGAGTGGAACAGGGCATGAGGCGGCGGCTGGGCTGCCTGATAGAACCAAAATCCCGGCAATCATTTTGTATACGGCGATTATCTTGATAATGTTCCTTATCATAAGCTTCTAAATGTGATATGTTTATCAAATTCATTGAATAATAAATTGAACATAGATGCCTTATTCAAGACTGTCGATATATTTGTGTTTTCTTGTTTCAATTGCTGCGGCGTCTTTGTGCAATCCGGCGTGGGGGCAGCAGGCTGTTCCCGCAGGATGCGGAGAAGACACTGCCCCGGCAATCGGGCAGCGCTGCGGTGATGTTGTCTTCGGCGGCGTCAGTGACGGCAGCTACGTCTATGTCGAGGCCCTGCCACGCGGCGAACTGCATTCGTGGGAGCGCGCGAAGGCAAACTGCGCCGCATTGGGGCCACAGTGGCGGTTGCCGACCAAGGCCGAGCTGACGACCCTCTATGTCGGGCGAGATGTCGGCGCCCTCGCCGGGACGTTCGATGCCGGGTGGCATTGGTCATCGACGCAATTGAGTGGGCTGTTCACCCCCTCGATCCGCAGCTTCGTCACGGGCGAGCAGGGAACGGCAAGCACGGACAATGCTTTCGCCGCGCGATGTGTGCAGACCGTCAGCGTTCCGATCAAGCGAACGCGGGAGCGGCACGATGACTGATTGCCCGATACACAGCGCGGCGAAGACGACGCTGGGTAGCGTTGCCCTCGCGGTCCCCGCCATTTGCGCCGTGGTGCTCCTCTCTGGCCACGAGGTCGGCCTCGATGCACTGCTCGACACAGTCATCGCTGCCGGAATCTGCGTCCCGGCGGTCTTCGTCGCAAATTATGTGGCTCTGGTGCATCCCGCCCGGTGGCGACGTTCGCTTCCCAGGGAATGCCAACTGCCTGCTTCGGGTGCATCGTCACCGGCGCCGCGCGCCGTCGTGACGGCAACCGCAGAAACGACCGTTATTGAGAGAAACCCGCGACGGCCGCGTCGCGCCCTGTAAGCCGCGCCTGTCGGCTCTCAAAAACGCATCCAGAAATCAACCGCTCACGCCCGTACGCATCGACGGGTTTTGAGAGAAGGGAAGGAGTATGTGACCAAGCCATTCGACAACAATGACAGGGCCGCGATTTTGGCGGCGCTTGACGATGATAACCCGGAGAATCCAATCGCCATTGCGATCGGGCAAAGGCTCGACGCTCTTGCCAAGGTGCTCGAAGACGCTTGTGCAAAGATGGGCGACCTGCCGGAACACATCGACGTCACGAAGCCGGTGACCGTGCTCGACCAGATCGTGCTCGACCTGTTTCGGGCGACGCTACACGACCAGCGTGACCTGATCGCACAACTGCGCGGCAGGAAGCCCGACGAACTGCACGTCCCGGAAGTTCGGGTTCTCGACCACGGGAGACAGTAGGTGCTGATCGGCTATGCGCGGGTTTCGACGCACGACCAGAATCCGGCCCTTCAACTCGACGCGCTGAAGCAGGCGGGCTGCGGGCGCACCTTCATCGACAAGGCGAGCGGCGCGCATCGGGAGCGCCCGGCCCTCATGTCGGCAATCGACTATCTGCGACCGGGCGACACGCTCGTCGTCTGGAAGCTCGACCGCCTGGCCCGGTCGATGAAGCAGCTCATCGAAACGATCGAAGTGCTCGAACGTCGAGGCGTCGGCTTCCGCTCCCTGACGGAAGCGATCGACACCACGACCGCCGGCGGCCGGCTGGTCTTCCATATCTTCGGGGCCTTGGCGGAGTTCGAGCGCGCGATGATCCTTGAGCGGACGCGCGCCGGCCTCGATGCCGCCAGAGCGCGAGGACGGGGCGGCGGCCGCCCGCCAAAGCTGACGGATGAGGATGTGGCCGCCGCGCGGACCATGCTCGCCGACAGCGACATCTCCATCGAATATGTGGCCAAGCGATTCAATATCTCGCCGGCCACGCTCTACCGCTACCTGCCCGCCGCGCGGACGCAGGCAGCGGCGGAGGATACGGCCGCCGATGATCGTGTATCTTGAAAAGGTCGCCCCGGAACGGAACATGCGACGCTTCTACCGCGTGAGCATCGCCCCTACGCTCCTTGGCGAGTGGGCGTTGATCCGTGAATGGGGGCGGATCGGCAGTCTGCGCGGGCAGCGGATGGAGGAATGGTTTGGCGCGTCGGCAGGCGCGGCCGATGCGCTTGCAAGGCTGGTCGCCGCCAAGCGGCGCAAGGGATACGAAGGATGATTGCCGAGCAGATCAGCCGGGCGCTTCTGCGGTGGGACAAGTCAGCCCCCTGAGCCGCAGTCGGTCAGAAGGGCGGTTCGTCCTCTGTGTGGGCAACCGCCATGAAGTCGGGGCCGTGATAGTCGCCCTCGTGCAGGATGTGGCCTAGCCGCACGTCCATGAAGTAGTTTTTCCAGAAGAAAGCAAAGGCGAGGCGGTAGGGGATGCCGAAGAGCTTGGCGAATGCCGTCCAGGCTTCGGCGAAGTCGGTATGTGACCGATCCGTTGCGGAAAGCGCGCGGCCCTGCTGGACGATCTCCAATTCGGCAGCAAGCGCGTTTGCCAGGTCGGGGTCGCCTGCAAGCTTGTCGTGGATGATCCCGCACGCAACTTCCCAAGCCCAATAGGCAGCGCCGAGGCGTGGGATGTCGTGCATTTCGATGTGGAAGACCTCCTGCTCGAAGGGGGTAATGGCGGCAAGATGGTTGCCGCGATAACGGTCCAGGTTGGCAAGACCAGCCGCGACCTCAGCCTCGATATGCGCCTGCAAGCGTTCGAGGGCCGATCCGCCCGGTGTAGTCGTCATCGTGTCCGGCCCCTTTCTGAAGTCAGTAGCGCAATGCGGGTCGTTGCTCCGTGCGCGCCAAAAATGGCGTTCACCGTGAGCGGCATGGTAAACTTAAGAAATTACCAACAAGCGCGCGGTGGAGTATGACAGCCAATAGGGGAAGCAGAAATACGGGGAACACTGTCGATAATTTCAATCGGATTGCCTACGGTCTGACGCCTTTCGATGCGGTGGCGCGCCTCGGCTTTCTTGTGACCACGGAAACCGGAGCCATGTTCTATGACCTGCTCTCCTTCATCAGGGCGCGGATCGAAGGCAACGGCACCCATGTTCACCCGACCTATGCCAAGGTGCTGATCGCTGTCGAACAGGTTCATCGCACCGACATTCCCTATCTCATGTTCAAGCCCCGCTGTGTCGAACATCTGACCGGACTTCTCGCCAGTCTCAATACCGAGATCGTCTGCGCGCGCGGCTCGACCAGCCCGATCGCGCTGCGCGCGATGGAGGCCGGCTTTCCGCAGGAGATGGGCGAGATCGCGGCCGTGATCGACGACGCCATCGGCAGGCGCGGTTCCTCCGGGCAGGCGATCCCGACGACGACGACGGGCAGGCGGGGCTTTCGGCCCGGCCCGACGCAATCGCGGTAAGGACGCGCCACCCGCGCCGTCGCGCGTTCATCGACCGGGAGGACGATGCCCTCCCGATTGAACGGATGTGAGATAGAGCGCCGCTCATGCGGCGCCCGTCGGGACAATCCGAAATTCATCGGGATCATAGCCCTCGTCCTCACCGCGCTGACCGAGCGCGATCTCCTCCTCGATTTCGGCGAGAAATTCATCGAGCGCGGCCTGCGCTTCGGCCTCGGTGGCGAAAGTCTCCGGCTCGCTGGAACCGTCCTCATGGAGGACGGCCCAGTTGTTGATCCAACCGTCGCAGATCGTGAAGTGCTGCACCTCGTAGCTCATGCCGCACCTCCGTCGTGATCGGTCAGCGCCATGTCCGGCGTGACGCTCACGAAAAGCGGGGTGATGAGATATTCACCGCATTCGTCGGTCGGCGGCGTGACGGCGACGATCGCCGAAGCGGGCGCGCCATTCACGAAGCAGGAGAACAGAGCGAAGTTCTGGTAGTCGCCGGACGTCAGCGCCTCGAAGGCGCTGACATGATCAGGGCGGATGTTCGTGCTCATGCCACGATCCTCCCCGCCTTGCGGGCCTTGTCGGCGTAGCTCGACAAGCGGCCGGTCGGCGTGAAGTGAAGATCCCGCTCGACCGCGAGGCCCAGGCGGCCGCGTACCGATTCCAGCTCGGACAGTCGCACCGTCCCCAGTTCGGGGCTGCCCATGCCGAGGTCGCACAGGCCGAAGGCGATGTCGGCGTCTTCGGGATCGGTCTCCGTCAGGAGCCAGGTCGCTGCGCCGTCCGGCAGGAAGAGCTTCACCACCGGCTCGAAGTCGTGGGTGTTCCCGTCGTCCTCGATCCGCTCGGCGTTCGCGCGGCCGTTCCGCGCAAGCCGGTCGATCTGTTCCTTGGTCAGTAGTTTCATAGTCGTCTCCTTTGTTCGGGTTGGTCGTCCTCATGGACGCGAACAGGGAGACGGGCCGCTCAAGGCGGCGGGTCACAGGGCCAACACGGCCCCGAAGGGGGTGGAGCGGGCAAGCCCTTGACCGGACGGCGCGGGCCGTCAAACCAGCGGACATTCCATAGGACGCCAACCCGATGGAGGCGACGCCGAAGCTGGCCAAGGTCGAACGGATCAGGCGTCAGAGAAGATCGGCAAAGCCGCCGAGTTCGCCCGCCGTGGCGACAAGCCCCACCTGCGTCAAGGTGGCGAGATACGCTTCCACACTGTAGGGCGGGTTCTTGAGCCGGGCGCGGACCTTTCGGACGCAAGCGCAAAAAAGGCCCGGCGCGAGATGCAGATGGTTGACGAGAAACTGGTCGGGGTGCTGCACGTCGATGCCGAACGGGTCCAGAGCCTCGGCAGGAAAGTCGGCGAGGTTCTGCGTCACGATCACGTCGCAGCGCCCGACGATAGCAGCGGCCAGCACATGGCGGTCGTCGGCGTCCGGCAGCGTCAGCGCCGGGATCAGGGCATGATAACCTTCGACCAGGCTGTCGCGCGTCGCCCGATCCATCAGGTCGCGGGTGCGTTCCAATGCGGCGCGGTCCCGCGCCGGCTCGTTGCGCTGAAGCGCCTCGATCCATTCCCGGTGAATGTCGGCCGTCCACTTCGCCTTGAAGATGTCCGTGACGGCAAGCTGCAAGAGCAAGTCCCGCAGCGGCGCGGGATAGAGGACATTCGCGTCAAGAAGGGCCGCGTATCGACTCATGGGCGGCCATAGCCCATGTCCTGTTCCTGCGCCTCGGCCACAAGCTGGTCGAGCACCGCTTCGCGGTCGCGGTCGATCGCCGCCTTGTAGGCCATCACGTCTTCCATGCGGATGCGCCGATGCTTGCCGACCTTACGGTGCGGGATCGCGCCGTCGTCCAGCAGCCTGATAAGGAACGGCCGCGACACGTTAAGCACTTCCGCCGCCTGAACCGTCGTCAGCTCGGCATTCTCCGGCATGAGAGTGACGCCTCGGCCGGCAGCCATCGCTTCGAGGATGTCCATCAGCAGCGCGACCGCGCCGGCCGGCAGCTCGATGGGCTTGTCCTGATCGGCGTCGGTGACGCGCAGCGTCAAGGGCCGCTTCTGGCGGGCGTAGCGAGACAGAAGTTGGCCGGACACGCGCGCGATCGCGGCATCCTGCGCCGATGGCGGGAGTTGTCGATGTGCGAGCATGGTCATGGGCAGGCTCCTTTCCTGAACCATCATACCGCATCAAACGCATTAAATGCAACAAACGAATTATCTGTCGAACGCTTGGTTAGCCCAAGATCGCCGGTGAAACCGGCGTCCATGGGTCGGCCCTACGGTCCCGGTCGATGTGCGCTCACCCTTCGGCCGCGTGATCCATGCCCCATGCACGAAGCCTCGCCGCAAGGCGTGAAGCCTCGGACACGATGTTACCGCCCGCGCCAAACGCGCGGGTGCGGCGGGCCTTCGGATGCGGCGGTCAAGCTCCATGAAGGGCAAGCACCCCCGAACCGCAACAGGAAAGGACCGCACCAATGGACATGCTGCTGACGCTCGACGATCTCGCCCGCTGCTCGGACGATGAATTGTATGCCCTGCACGACGACGTGTTCTTCCGTCTTCTGCGCAGTGAAATGGGCTCCTTCGCCCGCAGCCTGGCGATAGCCTGCCTCGACAACATCAAGACCGTGCTGCATGAGCGCGCGACCATGCGGCACGCCTTTCTCCCCGCCTATGGCTGACGGCCCTTCGGCGAAGGTGGGCGGCCTATGCGGCCGCCCGTTCCTCGCCCTGAAGGCTTGCGAGGTAGTCGCAAGCCTTGCTGGCGGCGGAAGCCGCCGCGAAGATCGCCTTGCGGTCGCCCTTCATGATCCGCATCCAGTGTTCGATATAGGCGGCATGGTCGGGCCGGGGCTCGGCGGTGATCCCCAGATCGCCGCAGAGGAAGGCGGCGCCCAGCTCGGCGACAAGCTCTTCCATCGCATAGGCGTCATCGCCGAACCGTTCGCCGAACTGGCGATCGAGGCGGTGCTTGGCGCCGGACCAGTGGCAGCACTCGTGCAGCAGGGTGCTGTACCAGCCTTCGGTGGCCGTGCTCGTCTTCGTGCCGGTGAAGCGGAAGCGATCCGGCATGGTGATCGAGTCGGTGGCAGGGCGATAGAAGGCCCGGTCTCCGCCCTCGCGGATGATCGCGCCGGTCCCCCGGATGAAGCGTTCGGCCGTCTCGATCGGGTCGATGGGATCGCCGCTCTGGTCGATTTCGGGGGCGGTGTAGCCGTCCACCTGCGCGACGTTGAAGACGCGCGACGCCTTCGCCATGAAGCGGCGGCCCTTGCCGTCCTCGGCGGCCTCGTCCTCGACCTCGAACTCCTTGTAGAAAACGATGAGCGAGGACTTCTCGCCCTTGCGGACCTGCGCGCCACGCTCCTGCCACTGGCGGTAGGTTCCCCACAGCCCATTGCCGTAGCCGCCGTTGATGGCCGCTGCCCAGAGGGCGACCGTGTTGATGCCCCGGTAAGCCTTGCCGCTGTCCACATTCATCGGACGGGTGATGCCTGCGCCGGAGCGGTGCCAGGGCATTTCGACCGGCCCCGTGCCGGCCTCGATGGCGGTGATGATCTGGTCGGTGATCGCCTGATAGACGTCGAACCGCTCGTTGGATTTGGTGTTCATGATCGTGTCTCCTCGTCTGTTGAAGCCGCGCCTGTCGCGGCCTTGACGGGGACGGATCAGCCGCCGGTGGGCGGGCGGCGCACCCGAAGGGCGTTCCGCAGGAAAAGACGGGTGAAGACGCTGTTTTTTGGTGGGGCGGGGAATGGCGCTTGCGCCAGGCGAAAAAACTGCGGCGCAGCCGTTGCGCCATAGACCGGCAACCGGCGGCACGTTCCCCCGTGAATCAAGGCCGTGACTGCGCGGCACTCAGAACGAGAAGCAAAGACCGATCAGACCAAAGCCATGCGGCTCCGATCGCCTTCAGGCCCGGCGATCACACAGATTCATCGTGCCGATGCAGGATGCGGGTCGGGAACTTGCGCTGCCATGTCTCGATCAGGAACAGGGCAACCGTGCTGGCGGCATGAATGGAGAGGCGGCCGATCCGGGCATCGACACGGGCGTAGCCACGCTCGCGGCCGTGGGCGTCTCCGGCATGGGTGCGCAGGGCGCCAACGCCTTGGATAACCGTGGCAAGCCCGCCAAGGGTGGTCCGAACGTCGCCCGCTATCAACGGGTCGAGGTCGCTGCGATCCGGGGACAGGCCGAGCGGCCCCTTCACGGCGTTGAAAAGGCCCTGCACGTCCTTCTTCGCGGGCAAAGGCTCACCAAGCTCGATGAGGATTGAACGGCACACGCTCTCGATCGTCGAACAGGCGGGCGTACTCGCATCTTGGGGATCGGTCTCGATGCTGACGATGGCATGTTCAACTGTTATATCAGGCGGCGTGCCTTCCCGATCATCTTAGTTGAGCGTTGGCTTTGTCGCATTCTTTTGGCGGTCACGGATGGACTGAATCCAGTCTTCCAGCGCTTTAACCTCATTGAGCAGGTCATCAAGTGATACAGCTTCGGGATTCAACGCCTGTGCTGACGAATGAAGATCCTCGGACAGCCTCGATTGGGCAGCCATAACGCGCTTCACGTCGTCCTCGGTGAGAATGCCGAGCTTGAACATTGAGGTCGGCTTGATCTTGTTATCGAACCGTTCAAGCACGGGGCGGATATAGTCGGAGATCGCGTGTTCCCAGGCATCGCGCAACTGACCGATAGTGCCTTTGCAGAAGATGGTGCGTTGCGTATCGGTCAGCCTGTCAAAGCCGGGTTTCGCCGCCTTCAACGACGACCGCAGCGCATTGCACATCTGAAGCCCGGATTTCGCCTTGTCCGGCAACTCATTTTCAATGTAGCCGGGCCTGTCTTGTTGACGCCGGACGTTGCGAAACGCGATGGGCCTGTTTGCCTTTTCCGCTTCGCGGCGAAGTTCGTACAGGAACACAAGGTCATGCGTGAATACGACGACTTGGCGGTGTTCCGCCTCCTCCATCAGTCGCGACGCAACCGCGCCTCTGTGGATGTGATCGAGCGATGACATCGGATCGTCGAAAACGATGCCGGAATAACGCTGCGCCGTGACCAGCTCAGCGAGGAACGCGGCGAGCGCCACGCAGCGGTGCTCGCCTTCGCTGAATATCTCGCCGACCTTGGCGTTGGGATTCTCCACCAACGCGACGCGAAAATACGAAACGGCCTGCCGGTCTTTCTCCTTGCGAAGCTCGACCGGCATTCTGGACAGTTTGAGTTTTCCGATCTCGCGCGCAAACCGACCGCGCAGCGCGTCCGTCACCATGCGATCCGAGAGTTCCTTGTTCTTATCGGTGATCGGCTTCTTGGCGGTCGCCTTCAGCGCGGTGTTGATCGACTCGATTTCCTTGAGGCGCGCAATTTGCGCCTTGATGTCCAGGAGCAGCGGCGCAAGGGCGGCACGCTCCTTGAGTTCAAGGTATTCGGATTTCAGCTTCTTGTAGTCGTCGCTCTGCGTATCGGCGGAAAGCTGCGCGGCACGGGTTTTGAGGTCGGTTGCGTGCGCCGTAAGTGCCTGAAGCGGATCAGCGCCAAGCGGCCTGGGCTCGCCGTATGCCCTGACCATTGCCCGAAGCCGCCAAAGCACCACGACGAAGGCCCTACGGACTTGCTGGGCAAGCGCCGCATCGCCGATCTCGGTGGCGAGGAATTTGCCGAGTTTCAGCACATCGCCAAGGCGCAGCATCCGCCCTTTCAACTGCGTGAGCGCGGCGTCCAGCTTCGTGCGCGCCGTCGCTTCGTCAGCCTTTGTCGAGCTTTTTACAAACGACTCGAATGTCTGTTGGCGTGCAATTGCCTCTGCGTTGAGGGGCTGCTGACAAAGCACGCAAAGCGTATCCGCTTCGGTCGAAGGGAAGGTCTTGCTGGGATAGGCCACGGTGTCCGCGTAGTTGCGCGCGGCCTCCCACAATTTTTGCCAGGCGGCTTGGCCCACCTCGGGCAGCGGCGATGCGCTGAATAGCTGTTGCGATGCTACCGACGCGGCTTCCACGGCATCACCGTGGGTCTTTCTCAGTGTCTTGATTCCCGCGAATGCCGCCGCATCCGTAGCCGCAATAAGGGCTTGAAGGGTCGTCTGGATGCGCTCCACTTCACCGCGCTGATTATCAAGCCGCGCCACGGCGCGCTTGGGGTCTTGAGCGAAGTCGGTTTCCAGCGTGGTGAGACGAGCGGCTTCCTGATCGCTAAGCGCAGCGAGCTTATCAAGCTGGGGAATGTTGGATTTCGCGCTTAACCCGAAGACGTAGCTGCCAGCCGCCGTTTCTTTGCTCAGCGAGGGGTTTGAAATCGCAAGCGGCACCTGACTCTTGAGCGTTGCAATCTTGCCGTCGAGCCCCGTTTTGACGCGGTCGGAAGCGTCGGCTAGCGCCTCCAGCAAGCGCATTGGCCGGGGGATGTAGGCTACCTCGTTGGTGCTTTCGACATGGATACTCGCGCTTCGGGAATCGAAGATGCTGACCGATGGAAGGTCGCTGTGCGGCTCGCCGTCGGGAGTCCAATTAAATCGTTCGGTGTTCGCACCTCGCGCGAAACGTATCTCGGCAGATTGCGGCGTGTCGGTCTTATCCTCCAAGTCCCTGTGGATTGCGAACTTCTCGTCCCGTGACCGACATGCGTGTTTCAGGACACGGACATAGCCGGACTTTCCCGAACCGTTGTCGCCGTAAATTACCGTCAGCCCGGAAGGCTCGAAGGACAACTCCTGCTGGCTGGCAAGCGCGTTGATGGCGGTGGGGTTCTTTATCGAAATAAGTGAAATCGGCTCTGCTGCACTGGTTTCAGCCACAATATGCGATTGCGAAATCGGCGTATGAGTGTGCGCCGGGTCAAGGCAAACCGCCGTAAGTTCTGCAATCGCCTGATCGTCGAGCACTTCGCCTGTGACCAGCCGACGAAGGGCGTCTCTCTGCCACGCGGGCCGCTTCTCCGCCCATGTCACAAGGTCCGTGAGGGCAGCCTTTTCGGTCAGGGGCGCGGATGGCGTGGTCGCGACGCTCATGCCGCCCTGCTCCCCGTTGAGGTGTTTGAAGGCTTGCCGCCTTCAAGGAGAAAGCCGGTGCGCGTGGCCGCGTTAAGACAATCTGTCGCCGACGAAGCGGCGGCATTAAGCATCTTCTTCAGGTCTTCAAGCCTGTTACAGGCATTTACAAACCGCTGCTGAGTCTCAATGTCTTTTGGCACGGGTATTTTAATCTTAGATAGCTGATCAAAATACAATCTGAACCGCACCGATCCCTTTGTTTTCAGATTTATTTCGTGACGACCCGCCTCACTTCTCAAATAGTGATATACATATTCAGGCAATAGGTCCGGTCCACAGTAAAAGACGACGTAATCGGGGCTTGTGATACCTTGCTGCGTATCGTCGCGGACAACGCCGATAGACCCAATATTGATACGCATGGGATTGTAGGCAAGGTAATGCATCCGCAGCACCTTGTATCGTTCAGGCGACTTGCCGATAGCAGTCTTCGGATTGGTAATCCCTTCCTCGGCAGAGACGCCCAGGAGCGGCATTTCGGGCGAATAGTCCTCACCGATCCGCTCGTCCGATTCATAAGTGTGGTTATCGAGCAATTCCCAAGGCGATTGCCCTATCAATCCCGTGACCTGCGCCAGTTCGGCTTTGATGGCATCGGCCTCGTCGGCATACGAGCGCATCTGCGCAGCGAGGGTTTCAAGGTTTCCCCGGTCCGCCAAGGAATTGAGTTTTCGGCGGGGGTTTTTGATGTCGAGATTGAGATTTTCGTCGAGGTCGTCCCGCCGAACAAGCCAAGATGTATCTGTTTCCTGCCTCGACGCTATGAGCGTCTTGAGCGGCTCTATCCATTCGTAAAGCAAGGGCTTGGTCTTGCTGAGCGAGTAGCCGAGAGGAAGGGACGGTTCGCAGTAGAGGATTGATTGCGTTGGCTCGCCGCGCTCAAAAAATATGACGTTCGATTGTATGTCAGTGTATGGCGCAAAAACATTGTGAGGCAGGCGCACTATCGCAGTGATATTGAAATCGCCAAGCAGCGTTTCGCGAATGCGCTTGGCAACACCTGGGGATGAAAGGCTGCCATGCGGCACGACCACGGCAGCTCGCGCCGGGCGACCGGCGGAAGTCGGCTGCCGCTTGAGCTTGCGCATGATGAGCTGGAGGAACAGCAGTGCCGTTTCCGCAGTCTGGCGGTCTTCCGGGAAATTGCCCTGGATGCCCTTCTCTTCCTCACCCCCGAAGGGTGGGTTGGTGAGGATCACATCAACACGCTCTTTCTCGCCGATCTCGGAGAGCTTGAAGCGCAGGGCGTTGCCGGGGTCGATCTGCGGCGCGTCCAGCCCGTGCAGCAGCAGATTCATCTGGCAGAGCAGATAAGGCAGTGATTTGGGTTCGCAGCCGGCGATGGTTTCGTTTTGCAGGCGCTTGCGGTCGGCGACGGTCTTCACCTGCTTTTCAAGATGGTTGTACGCCTCCACCAGAAACCCGCCCGTGCCGCTGGCCGGATCGAGGACGGTTTCGCCGAGGCGAGGATCGGTGACTTCCACCATGAAGCGGACGACGGCGCGGGGCGTATAGAACTCGCCGGAATCGCCCGCCGCATCGCGCATTTCGCGTAGCATGGATTCGTAGAGCGCGCCGAGGGTGTGCAACTCGTCCGACGACGTGAAATGAATCCCGCCGACCTTGTTGATAATGTCGCGCAGCAGATAACCGCTCTTCATGCGGTTATCGACACCCTTGAACACGGTCGCGATCACGTCGCGGCGGTTGTCGCCGTTGGAGCTTGAGAGAGAGCGCAGATAAGTGAATAGGCCGGGGCCTTTCGTTCCATCTGCGCGCACGGCCTCTTCGCTGTTGATGAAGGCCAGAAGCTCGTCGCCCGTGATGCCCTGCGGATTGGCGGCCCAGTCGCGCCAACGATACGGGGCCTCAATGGCGGCCTTGAATTTCTTGCCGGATAGCGCGGTTTCCTCCTCACGCTGCTGCTCAAGGTCGTCCAGGAATTTAAGGAACATGATCCATGTCAGCAGAGGCAGGCGGTCGAGGTCGCCGTTCAAGCCCTTGTCCTTGCGCATGATTTTGCGCGCGGAGTTCAGCAAACTCCCGAGCATCTGGGAGGTTGTCATCGGTGCGGCGTCAGCGCCGTTCTTTTTCTTAGTTCGTGCCATAGAGCAGTCCTTGCAGGTCGGTCACGGCCCGTCGAAGCTCATCGGCGCCGCCGAACAGCTTGATGATTTCGGCGGGCTGGCCGTGAGTTGAGATGGGCGGAACCTTGAGCACGTCGGGCAAGACAAACTGCGCGTCGCCGTGCTCCGCGTATTTTTCCAGAAGCTCGTCGAGCACCTGACGCGCCTCGGGGGAGAACTTCTCGAAATAATCCTTGCGCTCGGCCTTGAGGCGCTGCGCCCGCTCGCGCCTTGTGCGAAGCGGCGCGTTGAAGGCCAGATGGCAAAGCAGGTCGAAGGGGTCGGCATCGGTCTGGCCGGTCTGTTCGGCCAGCACGTCGAAATCGATCCCGCGCTCGGCCAGGGCGGCGATGATCTCGCTACGCTGGTCCGCGTCCGCCCACCGCCTGCGAAGCTCGGCGGAGGTCGGAGCTAATGACCGCACGCTTTCGGCGGCGTAGTCGGTGTATTTGACGACGCGAAGCTGCTTGCCGTTCGGGTCAAGCTCGTGGACCAGATGGGCCACGACTTCGACCTGGCCGCCGTCGAAATAGAATTTGCGCGGCTCGCCGGTCGGCGGTTCGATCACGCCGGGTTCGCCTTCCTCGGGCGGGGCGGGTTCCGGCTCCTGCCCTTCGGGGACGATTTCCGTCGTCGCGGTGGTTTCCCCGGAGTCGTTCACTTCTTCTTCCGTGATCCGGGCCGGATCGCCGTCGAAGTCCGGGTCGGCGAACATGCGGGTGGCCGAGCCGGTGTAGTCGAGGATATTGAACCACAGCTTGCCGTAATCGTCGCGCAGGCGCGTCCCGCGCCCGATGATCTGCTTGAACTCGCTCATGGACCCAACGACGCGCGCCAGCACGACATTCTTGCATGTCGGCGCATCGACGCCGGTCGTCAGAAGCTGCGACGACGTGAGGATAACCGGCGTTTTGGTTTCGAGGTCTTGGAACTTCGACAGGTGGCCGCGCCCGATGGCGCCCTCGTCGGCGGTGACGCGCGCTACATAGTCGGGATACTGCACCACAAGGTCGGCATTGAGGTTGACCAGCGCCTGCCGCATTTCCGAGGCGTGTTCCTGATCGACGCAGAACACGATGGTCTTGGCGAAGCGGTCGGTTTTCTTGAGGAAGTCGGTCAGGTGGCGGGCGATGGCCTCCGTGCGGGCGCGCAAGGCGATAGATCGCTCGAAATCCTTGGTCTGGTATTCATCGTCGGGGATCGCGCGGCCGAAGCGATCAACCTCGTCCTTGCTCGGCCGCCAGCCTGCTGCGTCCCATTGGGTGACGACGCGATGCACGCGGTAGGGCGCGAGGAAACCGTCGTCGATGCCCTGGCGCAGGCTGTATTCGTAGATGGGATTGCCGAAATAGAGGTAGGTGTCGCGGTTGTCTTCGCGCAGCGGTGTGGCCGTCATGCCGAGTTGATAGGCGGGCTTGAAATGCTCAAGGATGACGCGCCATGAACTGTCATCCCGCGCGCTTCCCCTGTGACATTCATCGACGATGATGAGGTCGAAGAAGTCCGGCGGATAGTCCCGGAAAAGCCCGGCGCGGCGCTCGTCCTCGGCCAGCGCCTGATAGATGGCGAAATACATTTCCCGGCTTTTGACGATCTCGCCGGATTCGATCTTGTGGCGCGCGTCCCCGAAGGGGGTGAAGGTCTTGTCCTTCGGGTCGTCGATGAGGATGTTGCGATCCGCGAGGAACAGGATGCGCGGCTTGCGGTGCTCTCCGGTCGTGTTCCAGCGGCTCGACCAGAGCTTCCAACAAATCTGGAAGGCCACGATGGTCTTGCCGGTGCCCGTCGCCATGGTGAGAAGCAGGCGCTTCTTTCCGGCAAGAATGGCTTCGACCGTGCGGTTGATGGCGATCTGTTGATAGTAGCGGGGCGGCTTGCCGCCGACCGTATTGTAGGGGGCGATCAGGTGCTCCAACCGCTCGGGCGTGTCCATTCCGCTGCCAGCCTGATAGCGCCGCCAAAGGTCATCCGGTGCGGGGAAGTCGGCAATGCTCGTTTCCGTCCCTTTGAAATAGTCGATCTCGATGATTTCGGCGCCGTTGGTGGCGTAGGCGTATTTGAGGCTGAGGATCTCCGCGTAGTCGCGGGCCTGCTGCACGGCATCAGTCGCGGATTTGTAGCTGGCCTTCGCCTCGACCACAGCAAGCGGGAAGTCCCGCGTGTAGCGCAGCAGGTAATCGACCCGCTTGGGCGGCTTGCGGACGAAGCCCTTGCCCACGGGAATGACGCGGCCATCCGTGATGGTGCGCTGCTCGGCAATGGAATGGGGTTCGCTGTCCCAACCGGTGGATTGCAGCTTGGGCACGACGAATTTTCGGCAGGTGTCGGCTTCGTTCGTCATATCGTGTTCTTCTCGTTGCGAAGCCTGCCGCGCGTATCATCGAGAGTACCCAAGTATGGCTTGACATTTATTGCTCTGGCGCGCTTGCGCGCTTCAGCGATGTCGAAGCTGTTCTGCATCCGCATGAGTGTTTCCATCGACACGCCGAACGCCTTCTCGATGCGGATTGCCATTTCCGGCGACAGGTCGGCCCGCTCGTTGAGCAGGGCGGACAAGGCGGCGCGGGTGACGCCGAGAACATCGGCGGCAGCAGTGACCGACAGGCCGAGAGGTTCGATCACCTCGGTCTTTACAAAGCCGCCGGGATGGGCGGGAGCCTTCATTCGGATGCCGTTCATTGCGCTTGCGCCCACGTCTCAGCCGCTTCCTTCGTAGTTGAGGTCTACGATCTCGTTGTCCTGTGCGTCGATCCGGAACGTGAGCGCGCCGATCGGCGCGGCCCGAAGCTCCCATCGCCCCCGCCCGGCACCCGGCGGTAGTTGAACCGTCCAGCCAGCGACGCAGCGAAGCTCCGATTCCCCGGCCATGTCCTGAAGGAAGGACAGGATGCGCCGCAATCTCGAAACGTCGATGCGTCGCGGACCGGCCGGTTCGTCCTCTGCGATGAGAGAGCGCAGGCCCGGATGGACCACGTTCCGAATCTTCATGGCCGAAGCTACCCAATGGTTGCGCATAGTGTCAAGCGACACTTTACATTCTGCCGGCTACTTGCTAGGGTTTGGTTGTCGGTGCGACCTGCCCCGGCATAGTGTTGAGGCTGCGGGGCGCGGGTGAGCATTTCCGTTCCAGGACAGAATGACCAGGCCGTGACCAATCGCTTTGCCCGGCGGTTCGGCACCGTCGGGGCATGTCCTTCGATGTCCACCATAACGGCAAGGCCGGGAAGCCCGCGAAGCAGTCGCTTCACGTGGTTCACGACTTTCCCGTCGAGGTTCCGGTCACGGATGCCGTGCTGGATGTCGTCGAAGCCTTCCTCGGCGCGCAACTGCTCGCCATCCTCGCCGCCGATACGCCTGACGATCTGCCCGATGTAGCCGCCCCGGAGTAACGAAGGAATGGCCGCCCCAAAGCCCGCAACCCTCGCCGTCGCAGACGGTGAAGCACCGCTGCGCGCGGCGCTCTATCTGCGGGTGTCCACGGGGCGGCAGGCGGAAAGCGACCTTTCCATTCCCGACCAGAGGCGGCAGGCGACGGCCTTCTGCAAGGCCAAGGGATGGAGCGTCGTCACCGAGTTCGTCGATGCTGGCCTGTCCGGCACCGACGACAACCGGCCGCAACTTCAGCGCCTTCTCGACATTGCGACGGGCGGCGGCGCACCCTTCGATGCCGTGGTCGTCCATTCCTTCAGCCGCTTCGCGCGCGACCATTTCGCGCTCGAATACCATGTCCGGCGGCTGCGCAAGCACAACGTCCGGCTGGTCTCGATCACGCAAGACCTCGGTGACGATCCCATGAGCGTCATGGTGCGCCAGGTCTTCGCCCTGTTCGACGAATATCAATCCAAGGAAAATGCCAAGCACGTCCTGCGCGCCATGCAGGAGAATGCCCGGCAAGGCTTCTGGAACGGCGCGGCGGCTCCCTATGGCTATGCCATCGTCGCCGCCGAACAGCGCGGCGCGAAGACCAAGAAGAAGCTCGCCGTCGATCCGGTCGAGGCCGAAGTCGTCCGCCAGATATTCAAGCTGATCCGCGAAGGCGACGGCGCCAGCGGCCCGATGGGTATCAAGGCCGCCGCGACCTGGCTTAACGAACGCGGCTACCGCACCCGGAAGGGGGCGCGGTGGGGCATTGGCCCGCTGCACAAGCTCATCACCAGCACCACCTACAAGGGGGAGCACCGCTTCAACACGAAGGCTTGGAAGACGCGAGAGGCGAAGCCCGACGCCGAGCACGTCGTCGTGCCGGTCGATCCGATCATCGACCCGGCGACCTTCGACGCCATTCAGGCCCAGCTCAAGACCCGCAATCCGAAGGCCACGCCGCCGCGCGTCGTGACCGGCCCAATCCTGCTGACGGGCATCGCGACCTGCGCGACCTGCGGCGGCGGCATGACGCTGCGCACTGGCAAGTCCGGCCGCTACCGCTATTACACCTGCGCCTCCGCCATGCAGAAGGGCAAGTCGGCCTGCAAGGGCCGCTCGATCCCGATGGACAAGCTCGACGATATCGTCCTCGACGTCCTCGGCGACAAGCTGCTGACCGAACGCTTCGTCGAAGACCTGCTGGCGGGCCTGCTCGAACGCCAGACGGCGCGGGACGAAGACCACGCGCACCGTCTCAGCGCCCTCAAGGGCAAGCTCGCGGATGCCGAGGAACGGCTGAAGCGGCTGTATCAGGCGATTGAGAACGGCGTCGCCGATCCGTCAGACCCGACGCTCAAGGAGCGGATCGGGGTGGTGAAGACGGAGCGCGACATTGCCCATGTCGCCCTGACGCGCGCGGCGGCGGAACTAAGCCCGGAGGCGCGCATTACCGGCGAAAAGATCGCCGTCGCGGTGGAGGCCATGCGGGCGAATGTGCTGCAAGGGCCGATCCCGTTCCGCCGCGCCTATCTGCGGGCCATGATCGACAATGTGGAAGTCGATGACACGGAAGTCCGCATCTACGGGCGAAGGACCGTCCTCGAACGCCTCGTGATGGGGGACGGGGTAGCTCCGGCCGGAGTTCCCAGTTTTGTTCGGAAGTGGCGCGCCCGAAAGGATTCGAACCTCTGACCCCCAGATTCGTAGTCTGGTGCTCTATCCAACTGAGCTACGGGCGCGTCGCCGCATGGCGGCCCCGGCGGGCGGGCCCGGCCGGGAAGGCGCGGAACCTAACCGCGAGCGGCGCCCTTGGCAAGGGTGCTGCGCCTAAGTCCGCGAAGCCTCGAAAACCCCGCGCGCAATGGCGCGAGCGAGGCAGTCGGCGGCCAGCGCGCCAAGCCGCGCCAGCGTGAAATCCACAGGCCCGGCCAGCGGCCGGGCGCCGGTCGACAGCGCGAACACCACATCCCCGTCATAGGGCGAGAACACCGGTCGGATCGCCCGCGCGACGCCCGCCGACGCCATCTGAGCCAGGCGTTTCGCCTGCGCCGGCGACAGCGCGGCGTCTGTGGCCACCGCGGCGATGGTGGTGTTGGCGCGCGGCGCCGGATTGGCTTTCGCCGCGCCCCAGTCCTCGGGTTCGGCCCGCCAGCCTTCCGGCGGGCGGGCGCCGCCGAATTCGCCGCCGATCTCCCACGGCCAGGCCCAGAACACGTCGGTTCCCGGCATCGTCGCCGAGCCGAAACTATTGACGCAGGCCAGCGCCCCCACCGCATAGCCGTCCCGCGTGACAATGCTGGCCGAACCGGTTCCGCCAAGGCGCGCACCGGCCATCGCGCCATAGCCGGCCCCGGCGCGGCCGAGGGCGACGTCCAGCGAAGCCGCCTTCACCGCCGCGGCGCCGAGATCGAAATAGGGCGGGCGCTCGCCCCAGGCCTTGTCGCCGCCATTGGCGAGATCATAGAGGATCGCCGCCGGAACCACGGGCGACACCGGAACCCCCGGTTTGTCGATCAACGCAAAGCCACGCCCGGCCGCGCCCAGCGCCGCCGCCGCCCCGTCCGCGGCGCCCAGCCCCCAGGATGACCCGCCGGACAGCACCACGGCATCGACGGCGTCGACCAGCGTGTGCGGCTGTATGGCATCGGTCTCGCGCGTGCCCGGCCCGCCGCCGCGCACATCGGCGGCGCAGACGGCGCGCGCATCCGGCGCGATCACGGTGACGCCGGTGCGCACGCGCGCGTCATGAACCTGGCCGACCTTCAAGCCCGGCACGTCGGTGATGGCGTTTCTGGGGCCCGGCGCGGCCATGGCGGCTTTTCCTTCGCAATGCGGCGGCTATGGTGACCATCACGCCACATGGAACAAGCCCCATGCGCCAGATTTCACTGCTGCTCGCCTGTCTCGCCCTTTTCGCCTGCGCCGAGGCGCCGGAACGCCCGGCGCAACCGCCGGCTCCCGCTGGCGAGGCCATGATCGCCGCCGCGCATCCGGACGCGGTGGAGGCGGGGCTGGAGATCCTGCGCGCCGGGGGAAGCGCCGTCGACGCCGCCATCGCCGTGCAGACGGCGCTGAGCCTGGTGGAGCCGCAGTCGAGCGGCATCGGCGGCGGCGCCTTCCTGGTGCATTTCGACGCCGCCACCGGCGCTGTGACCGTCTATGACGGACGCGAGACCGCCCCGGCGGGCGCCGGCGAGGATCTGTGGCTGGGCGAGGACGGACAGCCGATCGGCTTCCGCGAAGCGTGGAGCAGCGGCCGGGCGGCCGGCGCTCCCGGCGTCATCGCCCTGCTGGCGATGGCGCATGAAGACCATGGCCGCCTGCCGTGGGCGGACGGTTTCGCCCCCGCCATACGCCTCGCCGAGGAGGGATTCGAGATCGGCCCGCGGCTCAGCGCGTTGATCGGGCGCGTCGGCGCCGTGGGACGCCTTGCCGAGCATCCCGCCTCGCGCGCCTATTTCTTTGACGAGGCAGGCGCGCCGCTGCCCGTCGGTTTCGTGCGCGACAATCCCGAATACGCCGCCACGCTGCGCGCCATCGCCGCCGGCTGGCGCAATTTCTACGAAGGCGAAATCGCGGATGGAATCATCGCCGCCGCAAACGAGCCGCCCCTGCCCGGCGCACTGAGCCTGGAAGACCTACGAACCTACCGCCCCGTGCGGCGCGAAGCGCTCTGCCGCCCGTACCGGGTCTGGACGGTGTGCGGCGCGCCGCCGCCATCGTCAGGCGGTGTGGCGGTGAACGCCATCCTCGGCCTGCTTGAGCCTTTTGACATGTCCGCGACAGGGCCGGAGACCGCCGAGGGCTGGCGCCGGTTCATCGAGGCCAGCCGCCTCGCCTATGCCGACCGCGACCGCTACGTCGGCGACGCCGATTTCGTTTTTGTGCCGGCAGACGGTCTGATCGATCGCGATTATCTGCGCGAACGCGCGCGGCTGATTGATCGCGACACGGCCATCGAAACCGTGACTCACGGCGTTCCGCCGGGGGCTGGGACCGCAGGCGCGGACGATACGCCCGACAATCCCGGCACCAGCCATTTCGTGGTCGTCGACGGCTGGGGAAACGTAGTCTCCATGACCACGACGGTTGAGGCCGCCTTCGGCAATCAGCGTATGACCGGCGGCTTCCTGCTCAACAACCAGATGACCGACTTCGCCTTCACGGCCCAGGACGCCGAGGGGCGCCCGCTGGCCAACGCCCCGGCGCCCGGAAAGCGCCCGCGCTCGTCGATGTCGCCGACTATTGTTTTCGACGAAGACGGCGCGTTCGTACTGGCGACGGGGTCGCCGGGCGGCAATTCCATCATCGCCTATACGGCCAAGACGCTGGTGGCGATGCTGGACTGGGGGATGTCCCCGCAGCAGGCCGCCGCCCTGCCCAACGTGGTGGCGCGCGGCGATGTGGTGAATATCGAAGATGGCTTCGATCCCGCGATCCTTGCGGAACTGCGGGACATCGGTTTCGCCGTCGACGCCGGGCGCGGCGAGAATTCCGGAATTCATATCGTCCGCCGCCTGCCGGACGGCTCCCTGACCGGCGCCGCCGATCCGCGGCGCGAGGGCGCGGCGCGTCAGCCCTGATCCGCCTGCGTCTCCGCCACAGGCAGGCGCACCGCGAACACGCTGCCCTCCGGCCCGGTGCGCGCCAGCATCACGTCGCCGCCCTGGGCGCGGGCCAGATCGCGCGCCGTCGACAGGCCGAGGCCGGAACCGTCCTTGCGCGTCGACGCCGCGAAGGGTTCGAACAGCGTCTGCAACGCCTTTTCGGCGACGCCCGGCCCGACGTCGGCGATCTCGACCAGGGCGGAGCCATCTTCCACGCGCGCCGTTGCCGAAAGGCGGCGCGAGCCTTCGGGAAGTCCGGCCATCGCCTGCAGCGCGTTGCGCATCAGGTTCAGGAAAATGCGGTGCGTCTGGTCCGGATCGGCGTAAAGGACGATTTCGGCGGAAACATCGTTGCGCCAGCCGGCCGCCCCCTCGGCGGCGCGGGCGTCCGCCATCGCTTCTTCCAGCGCCGCCCGCAGGGGCAGCGCCGCCTTCGCCGGCTCCGCCTCCCCCGCCCGGCCATAGCGCAGCGTCTCCTCGCACAGGCGCACGCCGCGCCCCACGGCGCGCACCAGGCGCTCGCCCATACGGCGCACCTGCGCGTCGTCGCTGGCGGCCAGCCGGTCCGACACCAGCTGCGCGCTGGCCAGCACGTTGCGCAGGTCGTGATTGATGCGCGCCACCGCCGAGCCGAGCGCCGCCAGCCGTTCCCGCTGCGCCAACGCCTGGCGGATTTCGCCCTGCATGGCGGCCAGCGCCCGCTCCGCCTGACCGATCTCGTCGGCGCGGCGCGAAGGTTCAAGCCGTGCGCCGGGATCCGCCGGTGCGGCCTGGAACCGTGTCATCGCCGCCGACAGGCGCCGCATCGGGCGCACGAACAGGAAGAACAGCATCAGGTACAGCAACGCGCCGGTGACCAGTGCGACGAAGCCTGTCAGCTGCAGCAGGCCCAACATGTAGCGCAGCAGCGCCTGGCGCAGCGGCGCTTCCGGGATAATCGCGTCGATCACTTCCCCCGGTCGTGCCGGCGGCTCGGCGAGCACGCGCAGATAGCGCCCTTCCGGCGCGGCCAGCGTGTCCAGCGCCGCCGCCGCGCCGCCCAGCCAGCCCTCGGCGCGCAGGTCTGCGACGATCAAAGTCCCGTCCACCGGCGCGCCATAGAGCACCAGCTCGTTCCGGCCCCCTGTGATCCGCGCCACCGCCACCGCGCCAGAGCCTGACAGCAGTTCGCGCATCGCCGCCTCGTCCAGCGCCCCGCCCGGCGCGACATCGGCGGCCATGGCCGCAAGCTGCGCGGCGTTGATCCGGTCCCATAGCCATTGCGAGCGGAACGCCGCCGCCATCGGCGGCAGAACCAGCAATTGCGCCAGCAGGCCGAAAGCGACCGTGAACAACAACAGCCGGCCCGGCAGGCTTTCCGCCAGCACGCGCCACATGGCGCGCAAAGCTGCACGCAGGCCGGAAGGAGGGGAGGAAGCCCCGGTCATGCGGGGATCATACTTGCCCGGCGCTGCAATCAAGAGTGAATTTGCGCGCCCGTCGCGGCTTGACGCGCCAGACCCCTTCGCGTAAGGACCGCGCCTCTATTTTCTCGCCCGATGGAGCGCGCCCGTGAAACGCACTTTTCAACCGTCCAAGCTTGTCCGCAAGCGCCGGCACGGCTTCCGCGCGCGCATGGCCACCAAGGCCGGGCGCCAGATCCTTGCGCGCCGCCGCCGGCATGGCCGCAAGCGGCTGTCGGCCTGAAGCAAGCTACACCCACCCCCGTTCCGCTTGAGCGCCTGAAGGCGCGGAAGGATTTCCTGCGCGCCGCCGCCGGGCGCAAAGCCGTGCGCGCGGGCCTGCTGCTGCAGGTGCGCGAGGGGCCCGCGGCCGGCGTCATCCGCGCCGGTTTCACCGCCACGAAGAAAATCGGCGGCGCCGTGCAGCGCAACCGGGCGAAACGACGCCTGCGCGAGGCGGCGCGGCTGTTATTGCCGCTCTACGGCGCGCCGGGTTTCGACTATGTGTTCGTCGCCCGCGCGAGCACCGGGTCGCTCGGCTGGACCAGCCTGCTTGACGATGTGAAAAGCGCGTTGTTAAGCCTCGCTCCGCCCGACGGGGCGCAAACCGGCAAGTGAGGGGCCTCCGCCGATGGGCGACCAACGCAATCTGATCCTGTTTTTCGTCGCCACCATCATCATTTTTCTGGTGTACGACATGCTGGTGATGAACCCCGCGCGCCAGCGCATCGCGCAGGAGCGCGAGGCCGCCCAGGCGCTCGAGACCCAGGACCCTGCCGAGTTGGACGCCTTTGACGGCGTGATCCGCACGCCGGAGCGCAGCATCAACCGCGACGACGCGCTGACCCAGACCGGCCGCGTCACCATCCTGCCTGGCCGCGCCGCCGACGGCGGAACCACCGGCGTCGCCGGATCGTTGTCGCTGCGCGGCGCGCGGCTGGACGATCTTCGCCTGCTGCGGCACACGGTCAGCATCGATTCCGGTGAGCCGGTGACGCTGCTGAACCCGCAGGGCGGCGACCATGCCTATTTCGCACAGGACGGCTGGCTGACCGGATCGACCGGGCCACGCGACGCGCCGGGCAATGACGCCGACTGGCGGCTGGCCTCCGGCGAAGCGCTGAGCCCAGGATCGCCGGTCACCCTGATCTATGAGGGCTCGGACGGGCTGGTCTTCGAACGCACCATCGAACTAGACGAGGACTACATGTTCACGGTCACCGACCGGGTGACCAATACCGCAACCGAAGCCGCGACGCTCAGCCGCTATGGCCGCGTGCGCCGCCACGGCCTGCCGCCGGACCTGTCGAATTTCTTCATCCTGCACGAAGGCCCGATCGCGGTGGTGGGGGGGCGTCTGTTCGATCGCAAGTACGACAGGCTGCGCAACGGCTCCGGCGTTACGGAGACCGGGACCGGCGGCTGGGTCGGCATGACCGACAAGTACTGGCTGGCCGCGGTGATCCCCGATCAGTCCGTTCCGTTCACGGCCGAGTTCCGGATGATCGAGCGCGCGGGCGAGGAAGTCTACCAGGTCAGCTACCAGACCCGGGCGGTGGAGCTGGCCCCGGGCGAGACGCATGTGTCGCAATCGCATATCTACGCCGGCGCCAAGACCGTCGAGGTTTTGCAGCGCTATCAGAACGACCTCGGGATCCAGCGCCTCGACATGGCCGTGGACTGGGGGATGTTCTGGTTCCTGACCCGGCCGTTCTTCTCCGTCCTGCACTGGTTCACGGGCGTTTTCGGCAATGTCGGCCTCGCCATCCTGACGCTGACCGTGGGCGTCAAGCTGATCTTCTTCCCACTGGCCAACAAGGCCTATGTGTCGATGGCGAAAATGCGCGCCATCCAGCCGAAAATGACCGAGGTGCGCGAGCGATTCGCCGCCGACAAGCAACGCCAGCAGCAGGAAATGATCGAGCTTTACAAGCGCGAGAAGGTCAATCCGCTGGCCGGCTGCCTGCCCATCCTGGTGCAAATCCCGGTGTTTTACGCCCTCTACAAGACCCTCTTCGTCACCATTGAAGTGCGTCACCAGCCCTTCTTCGGCTGGATCCGCGACCTTTCGGCGGCGGACCCGACCAGCGTGTGGAACCTGTTCGGCCTGTTGCCCTGGGATCCTTCCGGCTGGCCGGTGCTGGGCGGCTTCCTGGCCATCGGCGCCTGGCCGATCATCATGGGCGTGACGATGTATCTGCAACAGGCGCTTAACCCGCCGCCGCCCGACCCGATCCAGGCGCGCATCTTCGCTTTCCTGCCGTTTGTGTTCACCATCATCCTGGCGCCGTTCGCGGCGGGCCTGGTGATCTACTGGGCGTGGAACAACTTCCTGTCGATCCTTCAGCAATACGTGATCATGCGCCGTCAGGGCGTGGAGACGCAGTTCGACAAGATAGTGGCGAAGCTGATGAAGCGCGGCCAGGGCGGCGCCGAAGGCTGAGGCGCGGGACGCGAGCGATGAGGAACGCCCCATGCACGGACCCGACCCGTCACGCCCCTATCCGATGCAGGACCACCCGCGGGTGTGCTTCATCCGCAATGTGGTGACCGCGCCGAACATCGAGATCGGCGAGTACACCTATTACGACGACCCGGACCATCCGGAGCGCTTCGCCGAGAAGTGCGTGCTCTATCACTATGACTTCATGGGCGACCGGCTGGTGATCGGGCGCTTCTGCGCCCTGGCTGCGGGCGTCACCTTCATCATGAACGGCGCCAACCACGCCATGACCGGCTTTTCCACCTTCCCGTTCCAGATCTTCGGCGGCGGCTGGGAGAGGGATTTCGACTTCGAGACCATACGCGCCGGCTATCGCGGCGACACGGTGGTGGGTCATGACGTGTGGATCGGCCGCGGCGCGGTGATCATGCCGGGCCTGACCATCGGCCACGGCGCGATCATCGCCAGCGAGTCGGTGGTGGTGGACGACGTGCCGCCCTACGCCATAGCGGGCGGCAATCCGGCGCGGGTGATCCGCACCCGTTTTGACGAGGCCACCGTCGCGTCCCTGCTGGACATCGCCTGGTGGGACTGGGACGTTGAAAAGATCAGCCGCAATCTGAAAGCCGTGATGGGCGCGGACCTTGCGGCCCTGCGGTCCGCGGCGTGACCGGCGACAGCCCCACCCCTGACGAGATCGAAACGGGCCGCCGCCTGTTCGCCGGGCCGTGCGTGTTCCTGAAGGGCGCGGTCAGCCTGGACGGCCTGCCGCCGGCGGACCGGGCGGAAGCGGCGTTCGCCGGGCGCTCGAATGTCGGAAAATCCAGCCTGATCAACGCGCTGACCGGCCGCAAAAATCTCGCTCGCGCCTCCAACACGCCGGGTAGAACGCAGGAGTTGAATTTCTTCGATCTCGGCGATTCCCTGCGGCTGGTGGACCTGCCGGGCTATGGCTTCGCCGCGGCGCCGAAGCAGGCCGCCGCACGCTGGAAGCGGCTGACGCGCGATTATCTGCGCGGGCGGGCGAACCTGAAGCGCGTCTATCTGCTGGTCGACGCCCGTCACGGGATAAAGCCCTTGGACGAAGACGTGATGGCGGCGCTGGACTCCGCCGCCGTCAGCTACCAGATCGTGCTCACCAAGGCCGACAAGCTGAAGACGGGAGAACTTGACCAACGCCTCGCTGAAACCGCCGAGACGGTGAGGAAACGCCCCGCGGCCCACCCCGAGGTGCTGGTCACGTCCAGTGAGAAAAATACGGGGCTTGAGGCGCTGCGCGCCGCCATCGCCGCCTTGACGCCGTGATTTGCGTTATATGATTGGATCCATGCGCCACCTCGCCGCTCTCGTTCTGCTGTTCGCCCCCGCCGCTCCGGCGGCGGCTGCGGAGTTGTGCAACGAGACCAGCTTCGTGCTGGAGACGGCGCTGGGCTGGCGCGGATCGAATGGCGTCATCGTCGAGGGCTGGACGCGCCTGCGCCCCGGCGAATGCGTTGAGACCGGCCCGGATTTCGATCCCGAATCCGGCGAGACGCTTTATCTCTACGCCCGCTCCACCGCGGCCTATCTCGGCGGGATTCGCGAATGGCGCGGCGAGGCCGGGCTCTGCGTCGCTGAAACTGACTTCGCCGTCGAGGGCGTGCGCAACTGCGCCGCGCTCGGCATGGAGCGCAGGGGGTTTCTGGCGCTGACCGGCGACAGCCTGCGGCGCGCGACGCTGATGGAACCCGCCGATTTCGGGACCCGCGCCGAAGAAGCGGGCATGCAGCGCCTGCTGCAATCGGCCGGGTACAATATCCGCGTCATTGATGGCCTGGCCGGCCGCCGCACCCAGGGCGAGGTCGCCCGCTTCGTCACAGATCGCGGCCTGCCCGCGAACCTGCCCCGCGCCGAGATCATCGACGCGCTGGAGGCGACGGCGCTGCAAAGAAACGCCGAGGCCGGCCTGATCATCTGCAACGAGACCGGCGGCCCGGCGGCGGCGGCGATCGCACGCCAGCGTGGCGATATCTGGGAATCGCGCGGCTGGTGGCGGCTGCAGCCCGGCGGCTGCACGCGGGTGCTGGCGACGCGGCTGGAGGCGGCGGACGTGTTCTACTACGCCGAGCGCCTGACCGGTGCGGCGCACCCCCCGGCCCTGAATGGCGGGACGGAACGGTTTTGCCAGGCGCCGTCGCGTTTTCTGGCGGAAGGGCGCAGCGGCTGCGCCCAGCGCGGCTATACCGAGGCCGGTTTCCGCCGCATCCCCGAACCCGTTGATGGAACGGCGCGCATCGAGTTGCGGCCCGCCGACTTCGCCACCGGCGGCGCCCCATGACCGCCACGCCTGATCTCAGCCATGTCGGCGAATGGGTGTTCGACCTCGACAACACGCTATACCCGTCCGACGCGGCGGTGATGAGCCAGGTGGACGTGCGCATGACCGAATACGTCATGCGCCTGCTTGGACTGCCGCGGGAACAGGCCCGGGCGGAGCAGAAGCGCTACTGGCGCGATTATGGAACAACCCTGAGCGGGCTGATGGCCGACGGCCGCGTCAGCGATCCGCGTGACTTCCTGGACTTCGTCCACGACATCGACCTGACGGTGATCGGGCCGGACCCGGATCTCGCCGCCCGCATCCGCGCCCTGCCGGGGCGGCGCTATGTCTACACCAACGGTTCTTTGCGTCATGCGGAGAATGTCGTGTCCCGCCTCGGTATCGTTGATTGCTTCCATGGCCTGTTCGACGTCGAGGCGGCGCAGTTCGCCCCGAAGCCGAGACCAGAGGGCTTCGCCCGCTTCGCCGCCCGCTTCGGCGTCGATCCGCGCATCGCGAGTTTCTTCGAGGATTCGCCGCGCAATCTGAAAACCGCCTACGATCTCGGCTACACAACGGTGCTGATCCGCGCCCGCCCCGGCCCGCGCGACGAGGAGAGCGCCGCCCCCGATGCGCAGTTCGATCATGTCCACTTCGCCGCCGACTGCCTGAAGACCTTTCTCGGCGGCGTGCGCACCGCCGCGAACAAGGGAAACGCCGCATGACCACCCACGCTGACCTCGCCGCCGCCATCGACGACGCCTGGGAAGCGCGTGAAGCGCTGTCGCCCGAAACCACCGGCCCGGCGCGCGACGCGGTGCGCGAGGCGCTGAACCTGCTCGATTCGGGCAAGGCGCGGGTCGCCAGCCGCAACGGCAACGGCCAGTGGACCGTGCATCAATGGCTGAAAAAGGCGGTGCTGCTCAGCTTTCGCCTCAACCCCATGGCCGCCATTCCTGGCGGGCCGGGCGATGCGCCGTGGTGGGACAAGGTTCCGTCGAAATTCGACGGCTGGACAGCGGCGGAGTTCCGCGCCGCCGGTTTTCGCGCCGTGCCGGGCGCCATCGTGCGCCGGGGCGCCTATGTGGCGCCGGGCGCGGTGCTGATGCCCAGCTTCGTCAATATCGGCGCCTGGGTAGGCGAGGGAGCGATGATCGACACCTGGGCCACCGTCGGCTCCTGCGCCCAAATCGGCCGGAACGTCCACATCTCCGGCGGCGCCGGCATCGGCGGCGTGCTGGAGCCGCTGCAGGCCGCGCCGACCATTATCGAGGACGGGGTGTTCGTCGGCGCGCGCTCGGAAGTCGCCGAGGGCGTGATCGTGCGCGAGGGCGCGGTGCTGGCGATGGGCGTGTTCCTGGGCGCCTCGACGAAGATCGTCGACCGCGCCAGCGGCGAGATCATGTATGGCGAGGTGCCGTCCTATTCGGTGGTGGTTCCGGGCAGCCTGCCGGCCCCGAAGGGCGGCCCGTCGCTGGCCTGCGCGGTGATCGTCAAGCGCGTCGACGAGCGCACGCGCTCCAAGACCGGCATCAACGAACTGCTGCGCGACTGAGCGGGTTCAGTCCTTCGGGTCGAAGATCGCTTCTATCGGCTGGCCGAAGACCCCGGCGATCCTGAACGCCAGCGGCAGCGACGGATCGTACTTGCCGTTCTCGATCGAGATCACCGTCTGGCGCGACACCTCCAGCCGCGTCGCCAGTTCGGCCTGGCTCCAGCCACGCTCGGCGCGCAAATCCCGCAGGCGGTTTTTCATGAATAGCGCCTCGAGAAAACGAACAGCGCCGCGTAATAGATCAGCGCCCACATCGGCAGACCGAAGAACGCTTCCAGCCTTGGCGCGCCGGTGAACATCGCGGCCAGCGAGGACGCGGCGAGAACAAGCAGGACGATCAAGCCGCTGGCGGCGGCGGCGTTGACATGCAGACGGCGCTGAAGCTCGTCCAGCGCGGCCACCAGACGCCAGAACTCGTATGACGCCCCGCAGAACAGCGCCATAGCGCCCCAGACCAGCACATGGTCGGGCAATCCGGGCGCACCCTCACCCCCGGAAACCCCGTGATAAAAGATCAGCGCAATCGCGATGAGGAACATCGTCGTCGTGCGCCAGGCGTAGCGCCGCCGCGCCGCCGGCGGCGCTGTATAGGTTTCCGGCATCAGATATTTCAGCACGGCCTGCTCCCTGCCCCTTTTCCGTCATGCGCCGCGGCGGCCCAGCAGCCGCCCCAGCAGCCAGTGGCGGTTGGCGACAGCCGTCCAGCCCAGCACCAGCGCCGTCAGCCACACCATCGCCTCGGTCGCCACCGCCGCGGCAATCACCGCCGCCACGAACAGCGCCCGCGGCGCATCGAACATCCACGCCGCCCCGACGGCCAGCCAGGCCGCCGCCAGCGTGACACCGCCCAGCATCATCAGTCCGGCGCGAATCTTTCTGCTTTTTGTCATGTCACCCTCCAAAGGTAAAGCTCGCTTGACCATGTAGCGTCAAGCGAACTTTACGTCAAGGGTGCTTTACTTTCATGCGCAGAGACAGGCTGCGCGGGACGGCCGCGATATCCCGCTAGCTGCGGAACAGAATGGTCAGGGTGAGGATGGCGAACACCAGCGACACCAGGAAGCCGGGGCCGGCAAACTCATAGGCGTCGCGCAGGAAGTTAAGCCCCTGAAAGAGCTTGCTTCGCAACCATTCACCCATCGGCCCCGCTTTTTCGACCGCCAGGGAGAGCATAAGCGTCTCCATCACCAGAACTTCGCAGGACGCATATTAGCGCCGGCGTATTGTGGTTTGATGACGGGCAGGGCGCAGTTTCTTGAAAAGTTACGGCCGGCCCGTTTCAGGACCGGCCGCCGGAGCCTGGAAAGCCCCTTTTGATCCGTTACTTGTTCGGCTGCGGCGTGACGCGCAGATAGGGCCTGATCTTCCTGTAGCCCTTGGGGAACAGCTTGTCGGCGTCGGCGTCGGACAGGCTGGGGACCACGATCACGTCCTCGCCGTCCTCCCAGTTCACCGGGGTCGCGACCTTGTAGCCGTCGGTGAGTTGCAGTGAATCCAGCAGGCGCAGCACCTCGTTGAAATTGCGCCCGGCGCTGGGCGGATAGGTGAAGGTGGCGCGGATCTTCTTGTTCGGGTCGATGACATAGACCGACCGCACGGTCAGCTTCGGATCCGCATTGGGATGGATCATCGAGTAGAGCTGCGAGACTTTCCTGTCGACGTCGGCGATGATCGGGAAGTTCATCTTCACGCCCTGCGTGTCCTCGATGTCGCCGATCCATTTCTTGTGGTCCTCGACGCTGTCCACCGACAGGGCGATGGCCTTGGCGTTGCGCTTGGCGAACTGGTCTTTCAGTTTCGCGGTGAAGCCCAGCTCGGTCGTGCAGACCGGGGTGAAGTCCGCGGGGTGGGAGAAGAAGATCGCCCACTGGTCGCCGATCCACTCGTGGAAACGGATTTTGCCTTCGTTGGTCTCGGCTTCGAAATCGGGGGCGATATCGCCCAAAAGCAGGCCCATGACGCTCTCCTTGGTCGCGGACGGGGATATAGTGCGCTAGAGAGTCGCAAATGGAGGCGCGGAACATTCCGCGCAACCCCTCTCCAGCCCGGGTCGCAGTACGGATCGATCATGCCGCAAGTCATTCTCATCCGCCACGCCAAAGCCGTCGACCGAATGGATGCGGATGATGATTTCGACCGCGGACTGACCCCGCGCGGTTTTGCTGACGCCGAACGCGCCGCGGCCGCCCTCTCGGAAGCCGGGTTGACGGCGGCGCTGGCGCTGGTTTCTCCCGCGGCGCGCACGCGCCTGACTTTCGACCGCATCGCCGCAGCGCTCGGCGCGCCGCCGGCCGAAAGTCCGATGGCGCTCTATCACGCCTCGCCGGATTTCCTGCGCCGGGCGATCGAAGAGGCGCTGGCGCGGGCGCCCAGCGTGGTGCTGGTCGGCCACAATCCCGGCATCGGGGCGCTGGCGCATGATCTGGCCTGGCGCGCCGGGGCGGCCGGCCGCATGCCGCAAGGCTATCCGACCGCCGCGGTCGCAGCTTTCGGCTTTGAACAGGGCGAGATCGACCGGCCACAGCTGTTGCTGGCGTTCAACCCGAAGGATTGAGCCTTCGCCCTATTTCACGCCCGCGCGCAGCAGGTCGTGGATGTGCAGGACGCCGACCGGGCGTCCCTCGGCGTCGGCGACGAACAGCACGGTGATTTTCACCGCACCGGCGGTCATCTCCCGCAAGGCGTCCGCCGCCAGCGCGCCGGGAGAGATGGTGCGCGGATCGCGGGTCATCACCTCGGCCACGGTCTTGGTCAGCAGGTCCGGCCCCATATGACGGCGCAAGTCGCCATCGGTGATGACGCCGGTCAGCCGCCCGTCCGCATCCACGGCCCCGACGCAGCCCAGCCCCTTCTCCGACATTTCGATCAGCGCGCCGGTCATCGGATCCGTCTCCGCGGCCAGCGGCAGGCTGACCCCGGTGTGCATCAGGTCGGCCGCCGCCGTCAGCGCCGCGCCGAGCGCGCCGCCTGGATGATAGGTGCGAAAATTCTCTGCTGTGAAGCCGCGCGCCTCCAGCAGCGCCACGGCCAGCGCATCGCCCAGCGCCATCATCATCGTGGTCGAGGTGGTCGGCGCCCGAGTCTCGCCACAGGCTTCCGGAGCGTCGGGTATGGTCAGGACATGATCCGCCGCCCTGGCCAGCATTGACTGGCCGCCGGACGTCATGGCGATCAGCGGCGTCGCGAAGCGGCGGCAATAGGCGACAAGATCGCCCAGTTCGCGCGTTTCGCCGGATTTCGACAGCGCCAGCACCGCATCGTCCGGCGAGATCATGCCGAGGTCGCCATGGCTGGCCTCGGTCGGGTGGATGAACTGCGCCGGCGTGCCGGTGCTGGCCAGCGTCGCGGCGATCTTGCGCGCGACATGGCCGGACTTGCCGACCCCGGCGCAGATCACCCGCCCGGGCAGGTCGCGCAGGCGCGTCACCGCCGCCGCGAAATCGCCGCCAAGCGACTCCCCGAGCCGTTTCAGGCCCTCCAGCTCCATTTCGATGACGCGGCGGGCGGAGGCGGCGGGATCAGACTGGCTCATGGGAACTCGTGCGTTACGGACTGGCGCCGTCATAGCAGAGCACGGCGCGGATCGGAAACGCCGGGCGCCCTTGCTACACGCCGCCGCGCGGGCTATCGCTCGCCCCGCGAAAGCTACCGGGAACACGCCGCCATGCCCCGCCTTGTCCTTCTCCGCCACGGCCAGAGCGAATGGAACCTGGCCAACCGTTTCACCGGCTGGGTGGACGTGGACCTGACCGCGAACGGAGAGGATCAGGCGCGCCTCGCCGGCCAATTGATGCGCGAAGCGGGCTTCACGCCAGCCTGTGGCTACGCCTCGCTGCTGAAACGCGCCATCCGCACCCTGTGCATCGCGCTGAACACCATGGACCGGGTATGGATTCCGGTTCACAAGCACTGGCGGCTGAACGAGCGCCATTACGGCGCGCTGACCGGCATGGACAAGGAAGAAGTGGCCGCCAGACATGGCGACGAGCAGGTCAAAATCTGGCGCCGCTCCTACGATATCGCGCCGCCGCCGCTGGCCGCAGACGACGAACGCCACCCCCGGTTCGACCCGCGATATGCGGCGCTGGACCCCGCTTTACTCCCCGACACCGAATCCCTGAAAACGGCCCTGGCGCGCGTCGAGCCTTACTGGCGAACCGAAATCGCCCCGCGCCTGGCCGCCGGTGAAGACGTGCTGGTCGCCGCGCACGGCAATTCCCTGCGCGCCCTGATCAAAATCCTGTTCGCGGTTCCAGACACGGACATCAACCTTGTCGAAGTACCGACCGGAAACCCGATGCTGATCGAGCTGGATGCCGCTGGCGCGGCGCCGCGCGCGGCGCGCTTTCTGGACGAGGCGCGCGCACAATCCCTGCCTCCGCTTCCATGACAGACGCCGCCGACAGGCGTTTCATGGATTCGGCCCTGGCGCTGGCGCGATCACAACTCGGCCGGACGGCCCCCAACCCCGCCGTCGGCTGCCTGATCGTTAAGAACGGCGCCGTGACCGGCCGCGGCGCCACCGGAGACGGCGGACGGCCGCACGCCGAACGGATTGCTCTTGACCAGGCCGGTGAAACCGCGCGCGGCGCGACCGTTTATGTATCGCTGGAGCCTTGCGCCCATCACGGCGTTACGCCGCCCTGCGCGCAGGCGCTGATCGACGCCGGCGTCGCGCGGGTGGTGTTCGCCTGCCCGGACCCGGATCCAAGGGTTAACGGAGGCGGGGCGGCGATGCTGAACCGGGCCGGAATCGTGGTCCAGCAAGGCTTGCGCGAGGCGGAGGCGAAAACCCTGAACGCCGGCTTCTTCAGGCGTCTGAGCGACGGCCGCCCGTTAATCTCTATTGATCTTCTGGACGGCGGCTATGATTCCACGCTTTCGGGAGAGGCTTTTGAAGATCTTGATAAATTGTTGAAATTTCTTACTAATTCCCACCTTACCCGCATCCGGATCATGCCCGGAACACGACTGGCCTCGCGCGTTAACGAAGCCGGACTATGTGAACCGCGCATCAATACGCGGCGTTAACCTGCCTCCTCTAAGCTGATCTTGCCGGTTATCCCGCGGATTCAGGATCAGGGCGCATGCAGGGCCGCAGCATCGTTTTCAAAACGCTCACCCAGCCGGAGGTCGATCAGGTCTGCGACCGGCACGAGCGGCTGTGGAGCGGGCGGCCCGGCGGCGCGCGCGCCGTATTCGCCTATACGATCCTGGAGGGGCTGGTATTCCGCAATCGCGATTTGTCGGACGCCGATTTCACCGGCGCCGTGTTGTGCGGCGCGGACCTGTCCGGAAGTATTCTCAACAACGCCAGTTTCTACGCCGCAGACCTTCGCCGCGCCAATCTTGAGGGCGCAGCCCTGCGCCGGGCGGACATGCGCGGCGCGGTGCTTCGCGGCGCGAACCTCACCGGGGCGGATCTTTCCGAAACCGACCTGAGGGAAGGCGCGATCGCCCAGGTGGACAAGGAGCGCGGACTGGCCATCTTCACCCATGAGAAACGCGCCGGCGACATGGGCATGGCGAATTTCAGCGCCGCCAATCTTTCGCGCTCCAAAATGGCCGGATCGATGGCCCAGCGCGCCGACTTCACTGACGCCATGCTGATGGGCACGCGGATGATGCGCGCCAATTTGCGCAACAGCATCTTCTCCGGCGCCAACCTGGAAGGGGCGGACCTTTCTGGCGCGGACCTGACGGACGCCGATCTCACTGACACCGTTCTGGTGGGAACCAAGCTTCGGAATGCGCGCATGAACGGCGCGGACATGAGCGGGGCGCTGACGGATCATGCCCCGCCGGAGCAGGACGCTGAAGAGGCGAAAGCCGTCGCCGCCCGCATCGCCGCTCATATTGAATGGTGCGCCTCGGACGGCGCGCGTGGCGCGCCATCATCCTTCGACGGCGAGGATTTGCGCAATGCTGGCCCGCTGGCCGGCAAAACCCTGACCGCTTTTCATGCCCGCGGGGCGACGATGTACGGGCTGGACCTGGAAGGGGCGCAACTTCAAGGCGCGCGTCTGGAGCGCGCAGATTTGCGCATGGCCAACCTGCGCGGCGCCGATCTGCGCGGCGCGGACCTGACCGGCGCGCGCCTGAACAACGCCGACCTGCGCGACTGCAAGCTGGGTCCGCTTCTGCTGGAAGGGGGGCGCATCCTTCCTGCATCGCTGGCGGCCGCGAAGGTGCGATACGCCGACCTGCGCGGCGCGGACATGAAACGTCTGAAGGCCTCGGGGGCGGATTTCTCGTTCTCGAAACTCAATGGCGCCGACGTGCGCCGGGCCGTCGTCACCGGCGCATGCTTCACCGGCGCGAAGCTGGACAAGGATTTCCGCGAGTTGATCGAAGACGCCGACGGCGCGGTGGACCTGGACGCCGCCTGAACAAAGACCGTTCCGGAAAACGAAACGGCGCGCCCGCACGGGCGCGCCGTTCGTCCGCTTTCGGCGGCGCGCCGGGGGGGAACGCGCGCCGCCGGGCGTAACGTGTGCAGGCGCAAGCCGCCTTACCGGGCCTTGCGACCCTCGATCAGCTTGCCGTTCTTGCCGCCGCCATTGGCGATCTCGATCCGGCGCGGCTTGGCTTCCTCGGGGATTTCCCGCACGAGGTTGATCGCCAGCAGGCCGTTCTTCAGCTCGGCCGCGGACACCTCGATATGATCGGCGAGATGGAAGCGGCGCTCGAAGGCCCGCTCAGCGATGCCGCGGTGCAGATAGTTCGACCCGCCGCCTTCCGTCTTCTCGGTTTTGCGGCCGGTGATGGTCAGAACGCCTTGTTGCACCTCGACGCTCAGGTCGTCCTCGCCGAAGCCGGCGACGGCCAGCTCGATGCGATACTCGTCTTCGCCCAGTTGTTCGATGTTGTAGGGCGGGTAGCCGTTGCCCGGCTCCGTCTTCGCGGCGGCGTCGATCAGGTTCGCCAGCCGGTCGAAGCCGACGATGCTGCGGTACAGCGGGGTGTAGTCCAGAGTTCTCATGGCTCTCATCCTCCTTCAGTCGAGCGACAAGTCCGCCCCGCATGCCGTGCGGGGCTTCGGTGGCTTCCGTGCGCCCCGATGCGGCGGCGTCCGGAAGCGGCGGAGCCTGACTTTCAGCGCTTCGCCGGTCACTGAGATGGGATCACGTTTCCCGGCGCGCAAGGGGTCGCGCATTGCGCCATGGCCGCGGCTTCGCTACCGATAGGCGCGCCTGTGCAAAGGAGTTCGCCATGACCATCCGCGCCGCCAGCCTGATCGCCGCCAGCCTGCTCGCTCTCGCCGCCTGCGGCGCGCCGCAGGATGCACCGGAAACGCCAGCGCCCGAGGCCGTGGACGACGGCGCCGGAGTCCCCGCCCCCGAAGCACAGGAAACCGAAGAGGGACCGGCATACGGGAGTCTTGCATGGGCGATCGCCGGGGAATGGCGGGGGGACGCCGCCGCCCGCGATGAGTGGCGCAACCCTGAGGAAACGCTCACTTTCTTCGGCGTCGATCCCTCGGGGACCGTGATCGAGATCTGGCCCGGCGCCGGCTGGTACACCGACATCCTGGCCCCGTGGCTCGCCGCCAATGGCGGAACCTATGTCGGGGCATCCTTCCTGGCCGACAGCCCGAGCGAAGGCCGCCGCCGCGGCCGTGCGAACTTCGAGGCACGCTACAGCGCCAACCCGGAACTGTACGGGAATATCGTGTTCAGCGCGCTGGAGGAGACCTCCGGCCCGCTGGTTCCGGCGGGAACCGCCGATGCCGTGCTGACCTTCCGCAATGTCCATAACTGGATGATGCAGGGCTTCGCCGAAAAGGCCTTCGCGGATTTCTACGACGCCCTGCGCCCCGGCGGCGTCCTGGGCATCGTCGAGCATCGCCTGCCCGACACGCGCGAGCAGGACCCGCGCGCCGCCAGCGGCTATGTGCAGGAAGCCTATGTGATCGCGCTGGCCGAGGAGGCGGGTTTCGAACTGGTTGCGCGCAGCGAGATCAACGCCAATCCGGCGGACACCGCGGATCACCCCTTCGGCGTCTGGACGCTGCCCCCGGTGCGGCGCAGCGCGGCGCCGGGCGAAGAGCCGGACCCGGATTTCGACCGCGCGCGCTATGACGCGATCGGCGAAAGCGACCGCATGACGCTGCTGTTCCGCAAACCGGGCGGCGAATAAAAAAACGACGCCGGAGGCTTTGCGCTTCCGGCGTCCGAACCCGTCTCGTCAAACCGTCTGGTGCGCTCAGGCGGCGTCGTTGGCGGGCTCGTTTGGCTCAAGCGACTTGGCCAGCTCCAGCAGCCGTTTCCGCGGGCGTTCGCCCAGGCGGTAATAGGCGCGGATCAGGTCCATGGTCTCTTTCTGGGAAAGGATGTCCGCGGCCAGGGCGCTTTCCTGGCTGGCGGGGTCCTCGCGCTGCGAGAGGCCCTCGTAGAAATACTGCACCGGCACGTCCAGCGACTCGGCGAGCTCGAACAGCCGGCTGGCGCTGACCCGGTTGGCCCCGCATTCGTATTTCTGGATCTGCTGGAAACGGATGCCCACCGATTCCGCCAGTTGCTGCTGGGTCAGGCCCAGCAGACGGCGGCGGCGGCGCAGCCTTTTGCCCACATGGAAATCGATCTCGTTCGTCATGTTCCCCTGCCGTCCCTGGCGGCGCCGGTCAGGGCGCCCTGGTTACGGAAAACTCGCTTCTGACGGGAGCAAACCGCGCGCCAGTTCGGGTGTTCGGGGAAAAACGACGAAAATACAGGCAGTTAAGCAAGAATTGCTAACCAATCCGCTTTCACCAGCGCGGCGATCACGCCGTCCAGCCGGGCGCGGGTTTGGGCAAACGTCCCGGATCGGGTCACTCTGCCCTCGTCCAGGTACAGGCCGCGATTGATCTCTATCTGCACGGCGTGGCGGCGCGCCTGCGGCCGGCCATGCCGCTGCGTGGCGTAGCCGCCGGCGTAAGGCGTGTTGCGAATGGTGCGGAATCCCGCCGCGCGCAGGGCCGTCTCCACTTCCGCGGTCACCGCCGGCGCGCAGGAGGTTCCGTGCCGGTCGCCGATCACCATGTCGAATCCGCGCGCGCCTGAAGACGGCATGGAATGGCAGTCGACCAGCAGCGCGCAGCCGAAGACCGCCTCGGCGGCCCGCATCTCGGCCTCCAGCGCCGCATGATAGGGCGCATGACATTCGGCGATGCGGGCGCGCACCTCCGACAGTTTCAGACGCCCGCGATGGATCGCCCGCCCCTCCGCGCCCAGCCGCGGCGCCACGCCCAGCCCCGCCGCCGCCCGCTGCGAGGGCTCAACCCCTTCCGGCAGGCCGCCGTCGATCAGCGCCGGGTCCAGCTCGTCCTCGGCCCGGTTCGGATCCAGATACACGCGCGGGAACAGCGCCGTCAGCAGCGGCGCGCCATGCGCCGGGGCGCTGGCGATCAATTCGTCGACATAGGCGTCCTCTGACCGGCGAAGCTGGATCAGGCTCAGCGCCGACTGCGCCAGGAACGCCGGATCATACCCGCGCCCGCTGTGCGGCGAGGCGAACACCAGCGGCGCCAGAAGCCGGACGGGGCGGCGCACGGACACCACCGCGGGGGCGGACGGGGCGTCCGCCGCCGGTTCCGGGCTCTGCGCCGCCGTCCGGGGTGCGTCGAGGCTCATGGCGCCAATCGTGCTTGCGGCTGCGGTCAGGGTCAATCTATTCGGGAATTCCGCACGCGCATTCAGTCGGTTTTTACCAAACCGGTCCAGAAACGCATCGCGGGACAGTCCCTCGGGGATGGACGATCATGGCTAAAATACTTCTGGCCGAAGACGATGATTCGATGCGCGAGTTTCTCGCCAAGGCGCTGAAACGCGCCGGACACGAGGTGACGGCCTGCGCCGATGGCGACCAGGGGCTGGCCGCCTTCGAAAGCGGGCCGAACGGGTTCGACCTGCTGCTGACCGACATCGTCATGCCGGGCATCGACGGCATCGAGCTGGCGCGCCGCGCCGCCGAGGTCGATCCCGGCCTGAAGATCATGTTCATCACCGGCTTCGCCGCCGTGGCGCTGAACCCCGGCTCCGGCGCGCCGGCCAACGCCAAGGTGCTGTCCAAGCCCTTCCATCTGCGCGACCTGGTCAACGAGGTGGCGCGCGTCATCGCCGCCTGATAACGGCGCCGCAGCATACCGAATGACGAACGCCGCCCCGGACGGGCGGCGTTTTTCATGCGCTGCGGCCCATAAGAAAGGGGGCGGAGATCGCTCTCCGCCCCCCGGCAGTCTGATGCTTCGCAGCGACTACATGCGCAGGTTCACGCCCACGTAGAAGCGGCGGCCGAGCACGTCGTAGGTCGACGGATCGGTGTTCGCCTGGACGTTCGGATTGTACAGGCGGGGCTGCTGGTCGAACAGGTTGTTCACGCCCATACGCAGCGTGACATTGTCCGTCAGGTTGTAGACGACGCGGCCATCGACATACCAGGTCGCCGACACGCCCGCGGCGGTGCCGCCGGTGACGGTGGTGGCGTGCGCCATGGCGTCGATGTAACGCGTGGTCAGACCCACCCGCCAGTTTTCACGGGTGTAGTTGGTGTCCAGCGTGAAGCGCCATTCCGGCGTCGCCGAACCCGTGCCGCTGCCGATGGTGCCGACGAAGTCGTTCACCGGGTCGACGGTCGTGGTCTGGCTTTCCCAGCGCTCAACCCAGGTGGCGATCAGGTTGAAGTCCAGATCGCCGAACGAACCCAGGTCAAAGCCCCAGCCGACGACGATGTCGACGCCGCTGGTGTTGATGAACGACTGGTTACGCGACAGCTGCAGCAGGTTGATGATGCGGCCGTCCGACTGGTCGCGGTTGAACAGCTGGCACCACTGGTTGTTGATGCTGTAGGTCGGGTTCGCCCCGTCGCGGTTGAAACAGCGCTGGATGATCGTGGTGGCGCCAACGGCCGAGATCACGTTCTCCATCTCGATCGACCAGTAGTCGGCCGAGACGTAGAGGCTGTTCAGGAACCGGTTGGAGTCTCCGAACGGCGAGCTGGTCACGAAGCCGAACGTATAGGTGCGGGCTTCTTCCGGCGCCAGGTTCGGGTTGCCGCCCGAAATCGCCTGGGCCTGGCCGAAGGGCTGAACGAAGGCCCCGTCCCCCGCCACCGCCGCCTGCGCGGCGCACAGCGCCTGAACCTGGGCGCCGTTGGGACCGTTGCGGTACTGCGCCGCGATCGCCCCGGTGGTGTTGCAGGGGTCCTGCCCCGCGATGTTCGGGAAGTTGTTCAGCTGCGGCGCGAACAGTTCGTTGATGTTCGGAGACCGCACCGCCTGCTGGATGCCGCCGCGGAACCGCAGCTGGTCGTTCACCGTCCAGTCGCCGGTGATCCGCCAGCTGTCGGCGCTGCCGGACATGTTGTTCTCGGTGCGGCGGGCGCCGAGCGTCAGCGACACTTCGTCGGCGAGCGGCAGGCCGGCGAGGATCGGCACCACGACTTCGCCGAACACGTCGACAAAGTCGAGGAAGCCGGTGGTCGGCAACTGCTCGTTAAAGCCGGCGACGATGCCCGGCTGCAGGCCGGCGTCCGGCAGGAAGTCGAAATCGATCGACCGGTAGCTGGCGCCGATGGCGGCGGAAACCGCGCCGGCGGGCAGGGTGAACAGCTCGCCCTGGATCACGCCCTGCAGGTTGACCTGCTCCATGACCGTCATGTTCTTGGCGGTCAGGCCGACACGGGCCGCACAGGCGTCGCTGATCGGCGTCAGGCCGAACAGGTTCAGGCCGCCGGCGCAAAGGGACGCGCCGCCATCGGCCGCGTTCAGCAGTTCCTGCACCCGGGGCAGGACGACGTTGCCGCCCTGGACCTCGTTACGCACGGAACGCCCGAACGAACCGAACAGGTCATAGGTCCAGTCGCCCAGGAACGCGCCTTCGGTGCCGATCGTCAGCAGCCACACGTCGTGGGTGTTGTAGCCGGTGCGGCCGCCCAGGTCGTTGAAGCGCTTCGAGAAGGTGAAGGGCGCGTTCGGGTTGCCGCGAGTGGCCAGCAGGTTGGCCAGCTGCGTCGGGATGAACGGGTTGGTCACCGGAACGGAGAAGCCGCCGGCCGGGGTCGGCGCCAGTTCCTGCAGCGCGTTGTAGTTGGTGAACAGCACGCTGGCGTAGGGCCGGAAGTACTCGTTGAAGTCGTAATTGACGTGCGTGTAGAAGTTCCACCGCTCCATCGGCAGGACAAGGATGTTGTCCGGCTCGAAGTTGTAGGAGAACGAGTCCGGATAGAACGCCGTGGCGATATGGCTCTGCGGGCCGGTATAGCCAGCCGCGTTGCGGGTCGGGTTGCCATCGACGCCCGTGCAGAACAGCGAGCCGTCGGGGTTGAAGCCGAAGCCGCGGGCGCCGCCATTGGCGTTACAGGTGTTGGCGCCGAACAGCGCGTCCACCGCCGCCTGGCTGGGCGTGTTGGTGCCTGTGGTCCAGGCGCCGCCCGGGAAAATGCCGGTGGCGGAGCTGGCCTGGGCCGAGAACGCCCGGGCGCCCTTGTAAATGGCTTCGCGGCTGAAATAGCTGGCGCTGAACACCGCGTTGCCGCGGCCGCCGTCGAAACCGCTGCCCAGGGTGAACTCGAGGCCGTATTCCTCGCCGTCGCCTTCCTGGGTGAGGCGGTACTGGGCGTCGACAGCCATGCCCTGGAAGTTGCGGCGCAAGATGAAGTTCACCACGCCGGCCACGGCGTCGGCGCCATAGGTCGCCGCGGCGCCGCCGGAGATGATCTCCACCCGCTCGATCAGAGCGGCCGGGATGGTGTTGACGTCGACGGTGCCGCCGCTGAGCGAGCCCATGGCCCGGCGGCCGTCCACCAGCACCAGGTTCCGGGCGGAGCCGAGACCGCGCAGGTCGATGAAGGCGCGGCCGCCAGAGCTCGGGTTGTTGGACTGCGAGCTGAGGCCGGGCGTGATTTGCGGCAGCGTGTTCAGATAGTGCTCCAGCGTGGTGTTGCCGCTGGTCACGATCTCGTCACGGCTGACGGTGTGGATAGGGCTTTCCGCGATGGCGTCGCGGCGCGCGATCAGCGAGCCGGTGACCACGATCAGGTCGCGGGAGGAGGCTGTTTCCTCTTCCGCGTCCTGGGCGATCGCCGGCGCGGCCGACATCCCCGCGGCCGCGAAGCCGGCGAGGATGGTGGAGCGCAGAAGTCGCTTCCTGTCGATAATGTTCACTATGGGATCCCCTTGTTTTGACGTTGGCGCGGAGACGCGCGCACGGGCGAACGCCGCGCACGCTCCCGCACGGGTTGGGTCGTCTCCCATTTGATGTTGTCGCTTGGGTGGGCGGCCCGGCCCTGACTCGAATATGACCGAACCGTGGCGGAGCGCAAAAACTTACAGCGCCTTTATAAAAAAATCCCGAGGCAATGTTGTAAAAATGTCATTATCGACTCAGGTTAATCAGATTTATAGTATATTGACAAGATTGTTATTTGTATAGGCAGTTTTTATAATTACAGATATCCGGAATCCAGCGCCGGTTCGCCGCATGTTCACAAGATCGTGACAATCTGCGACCAGCACAGTTGAGCGCCGGAACGCCCGCGCCGGGCCAGGCGGCGCATGCGAATGCTGGCCGCCGGGTTATGCGTGACCGGAAAACCTGACTGCGTGCTGAGTGATGATTGGCCAAGCGGGACATGCGCCACGGCGGATGACTCACGCCGCCCGCCAGCCTAGTTTCGCCGCGCCACACTTGTGTAAGCGACGGATTCGGCATGACCGGAAACCGCTACTGGTCCGATTACTGGCGCTCCGGCCAGACCGAAAGCTGCTTCGGGGCCGCCGGCCCGGTCGACACCGGGCCCGTATGGGCGCCGGTGCTGGCGGCGCTGCCGGAGGGCGCGCGCGTTATCGACCTCGGTTGCGGGGCCGGGGCGCTGGCGCGGCGCGCCGTGGCGGCGAAGCGCGGGTTCAGCGTCACCGGCGCCGACTACGCCGAGGCTCTGCCGCCCGTCGAAGGCGTGGACCTGCACGAGGGCGCCGCGCTGGAAGCGCTGCCGTTTGCGGACGCCGCCTTCGACGCCGCCCTGTCGCAGTTCGGGTTCGAGTACGCCGGCGCCGCCCGCGCCGCGCCGGAGGCCGCGCGCATCCTCGCGCCCGGCGGCCGGCTCGCCCTGCTGGTCCATGCCGCGGAAGGCCCGCCCGTGCAGGCGGCGCGGCGGCGGCTCGAGGCGTCGGAACCGCTGATCGCCGAGGACGGGCTGGCGCACCTGGCGCGGCGCCTGGGCGAAGCGGCGGCCAGCGGCGCCCCACAGCAATCCCTGCTGCAACAGGCGCAGGCCGGCTTCGCCGCCGCCCGCCAGCGCGCGCAGGACGAAACCTCGGCCTGGGCGCTGGGTTTCCTGGCCGAGATCCTCAACAAGCGGATGCTGTTCCCGCCCGATTACCTGATCGAGAACGCCGGCACGGTGATCCGCGAGCTCACCGGCTATTGCGCCCGCCTGCGCGCCATGACCGCCGCGGCGCTGACGCAGGACGGAGCGGCGGCGTTGTGCGGCCGGTTCAAAGGCCTCGGGCTCGAGATGGACGAGCCGCAGGCGGCCCGCGCGGCGAACGGCGACCAGATCGGCTGGCTGCTGACCGGCGGCAAACCGGGATAGCCCCGGTCAGTCCGGTATGGCGGCGCCGGCCTGCTCCAGCGCCGCGCGCAACGGCGCGAGATGCTGCGCGTAATGGCGCCAGCGGCCGGAGGCGTCGCGGTACAGCGGCCGCCGCACCTGCCAGTAGCTGGCGGTCTTCACCGTGCCGCCGCGCTCGTGAAAGCGCAGACAGGCCGGGTCCCAGTCCAGCCCCAGAAACGCCAGCAAGGCGCGCAGGCGCGGCTCCGGCTCTCGCACGAAAGCGTCGTAGTCGAACTCCGTCACATCGTCCGGCCACAGCGCGCGCCAGTGCGCCGACAGCTTCCGGGTCAGGCCGTAATAATGCCCGGTGGCGGCGAGATCGCCGGCGTAGCGCGCCACCGCCGGGTTGATGTGCTGGAACCAGGCCGAGAGGCAGTTGTCGAGCGGATGGCGGACGGTGATGACGATCTTCGCGGCGGGGAACAGGCGTTTGATCAGGCCGGCGAGCAGGATGTTGTCCGGACGCTTGTCGGTGATCAGGCCGTCCGGCGGCGCGTCCGGGAACAGCCGCGCCAGATGCGCGCGATAGTCCGCGGCGAACGCCGCCAGGCGCTGCTGCGAAACCCCCGCCATCGCCTGCGGAAACGGCGCCAGCCCCCCGGTGGCGAGGCGGGGCATGAAGTCCAGCTCGCCGCCCGCTGTCACCTTCGGATGCGCCGCCAGCACCCGTTCGAGCAGCGTGGATCCGGAACGGAACATGCCGCAGATGAACACAGGTTGCGGCCCGGCCGCCGGCGCGCCCGCCGGGCCCGCAGCGGCGAAAGCCGCCATGATCGCCTGCGCCGCCCGCCCGGCGTTCGCCGCGTCATAGGGCGGCGTCCCGGCGCTGGCGGCGCGATTGGCGGCGGTGAAGGCGGCGAAGGCGCCGTCGTAGTCGCCGAGCGCGTCCAGCGCCCGCCCGAGCGCGAAGCCGAGATTGGCGCGGGTCGTTTCATCCAGGCCCGGCGCCGCCGCCGCCGTCTTCAGGCGGTCCAGCACCGGATCGGTCAGGCTCTGCGGCGGATGCAGCTGCGCCAGCCGCGCCAGCGCCTCGAAACGCAGGTTGCGGTGCGGGTCCGCGCCGGCGGCGGCGCCAGGCAGGATCGCCTGATAGCAGGCCGCGGCCGCGTCGCGGCCGCCGCGCTCCTCGTGCAGATTGCCGAGATTGAGCCGCGCCGGAACATAATCCGGGTCGATCCTCAGCGCCGCCTGCAGCTCCGCCTCCGCCTCGGCGTCGCGGCGCAGATCGTCGGACAGGATGGCGGCGCGGTTGAGATGGATCTCCTCCGGCCCGCCAGCGCCGCGGGCCAGCGCCTCGCCATAGGCGTCCAGCGCGCCGCCGGCGTCGCCGGCGCGGCGCAGCATCCAGCCGAGGTCGAACCAGTAATCGGGCAGGTCCGGCCGCCGCGCGAGCAGCCGCCGGGTGGCGTCAATCGCCTCCGCCATCCGCCCCTGCGCGCGCAGGAACGCGGCCTCGCGCATCAGGCGCGCGGTTTCAGCGTCCGGCGGCGGAGGAGTCGATTGCCCGGCCATGAGTGACGATTAGACCGCACGGGCGCGGCTGTCATCCTGCGATGGCGCAAAGGAAAAGCGGCGGGCGCAAGGCCCGCCGCTTCCCTCAGGCGTTGGGTATGACCCGTAAGGATCAGTACCGCAGGTTCAGACTGGCGAAGAAGAACCGCCCGTTCTGATCGTAACCGCCCGGCGCGTTGGCGTTCAGCGCCAGGGCCGCACCCGTCATCGGGGGCTCGCGGTCCATGACATTGTTGACGCCGACGGTGAGGGTGGCGTTGTCGCGCACCGCGAAGGTGCCCGACAGGTCGAGATAGTTGAACGCCCCCAGTTCGCCGTGCGGAGCCAGAAGCTGGTCCACGGTGCCCGGCGTGCCGTTCGGGTTGATGTAGTCCATCGACCCGACATGCCGCCAGCGCGCCGTCGCCGTCCAGAAGCTGCCGGTGGTGTAGTTCACCTGCAGGCGGTGACGCCAGGCCGGAACCTGGCACGAGCTGTTGATGCGGTTGGCGCAGTCATAGGTCGCCGCATCGTTGACGCCCGGCAGCGGCGCCACCGTGTTCTCCAGCGTGTAGCTGCCGACGAAGCTCGCCGACAGGTCGCCGCCGAAGAAGTCGGTGCTGTAGCTGCCGACGATGTCGATGCCCCGCCAGCGGAACTCGCCGAAATTGTCGATCAGGTTCTCGACAAAGCCGGAGGTCTGCAGGCTCGAGCCCAGCCACAGGTCGCCGGTGGTCGCATTCCGGTTCACCTTGTTGCACAGGAACGGATCGCCGGTCAGGGCGCACTGCTGCAGGATCGTGGACGCGCCGATGGTGGCGATCGCATCCTCGATGCTGATGTCGTAATAGTCGACGCTGACCGTCAGGTTCTGCACCGGCGAGGCGACGAAACCGAACGTCCAGGTGTCGGCGACTTCCGGACGCAGGTTCGCGTTGCCGCCGACGAACTGGTTGTACTGCGACGCCGGGCTCGGCTGGATGGCTCCCCACTGGCCTGCGGCAACGCCAGTGTTCTGGCATTGAGCAAAAGTGAAGCCGCTCGAAGCATTAGCCGAGTTCGTGTCGCCCACAACACCGGACGCGGTGGCGCCGGCGCAGGGGTCGGTGCCGCCCCACAGCGCGATCTGCTGCTGGGCGAACAGTTCGCCGACATTGGCGGCCCGGATCGCGCGGTTAAAGCTGCCGCGGAACCGGATCATGTCGCTCGGCTCGAACGACAGGCCGATCTTGTACGAGTTCACGCCGCCCGAAGTGTTGTAGTTCGAGTAGCGGTAACCCAGTTCCAGCGCCAGGTTCTGGATGAAGTCCTGACCCTGGATCAGCGGGATGCCCGATTCGAGGTAGAACTCGGTCACGTCGAACCCGCCGGAGATCGGCGGACGCGGGCCGCCGAGGCCGGCGAAGTTGCCGGTGGCCATGTTGGCGTCCGAACGGACCTCGTAATTGCTGCGGCGCCATTCCGCGCCGAACACCAGCGAGATCGAGTCCGTCGCGCCCGGCATCACGATGCCGGTGTCGCCGGTGACGTAACCGCCGACCTGGTAGATCTCGGTCTTGCCCTGGCGCATGCCGACGCCGCCGAGGGCGAGCGCGGATTCCGGCGTCACGCCCGGTCCGACGTTGAACACGTCATAGCAGGACGGCGTGTTCAGCAGGGCCGGATCCAGACAGTTCAGCACGTTCTGCTGGATAATTGACGGGATGAAGTCGTTCTCGTTGGCTTCGTTCGACGAGTTGGCGGCGTACATGAAGCTGGTGTTGTAGGACCAGCCATTGCCGAAATCGCCTTCCGAACCGCCCAGCAGGCGGAACGAGGTGCTCTCGATGTGCGAGATGCGCGGACCGCCTTCGACGTTCCGCTTGCCGATATAGACGCCCACATCGTCGGCCGGGTTCAGGCCCAGGTCGGCGCACAGCGTGCCCAGCAGCGGGCTGTTGCACGGGAACTCGAAGAAGTTCACGAAGAACGTGCCCGACTCGGCGATCTGCACCGAGGTGTTGGTGTGGGCCAGCATCACGTCCATGTACGGACGGAACATCGGGCTGACCTCGTAGTTGAGGAAGGCCCCGCCGGTCCAGCGCTCGTCCGGGCGCTGATAATGGTTGATCGGCGCGTAGTTGTAGAGCGGCGCCGTACCCGTAGCCCAGGTGCCGCCGGCGCCGTGGGCGAAGCCAACGTAATCCGGGTGGAGCAGGAAGAAGCTCGGGACCGGCGAGGTCGAGGAGCCGCCGCACACGGTGCCGGCGTCATTCAGGGCGCAGGACGAATAGTCCCGGGCGCCCTGGCGCAGTTCGTCGTTACGGCGCCAGGTGAAGTAAGAGCTGGCGTGGCCCATGCCGCCGGCGAAGCTGCCGCCGATGGCGACGTCGATATTGTAGGTCTGGCCGTCAAGCCCGCTGGAGCCCGTCGGGTAGTCGAACCCGCGCGCATCCATCAGCCCTTGCAGGTAGCTGTTGCGGTTGTTGTGCTGATAGGCCGACGCGCCGGCGGTGATGCTGACGCCTTCGAAATTGCGGTCCATGATGAAGTTCACCACGCCCGCCATGGCGTCCGAACCGTACACGGCCGAGGCGCCGCCGGTCAGGATTTCGACGCGGCTGATCATCGCGGCCGGGATCTGGTTCAGGTCAGGGGCTTGCGAGCGGATGCCGCCCGGCTGCAGGCGCATGCCGTTGACCAGAACCAGCGTGCGGGCGAGGCCGAGGCCGCGAAGGTCCGCGGTGGCGAAGCCCGTCGTCGGGTTCACGGTGAAGGCGTCGAAGCTGGGCGCCATTTGCGGCAGCGTGTTCAGCAGGTCTTCGACGCGGGTGACGCCCGACAGGCGGAAGTCTTCGGCGTCCACCTGGGTCACCGGGCTGGACGCGACCAGGTTCGCGTTCAGGATCCGGGTGCCGGTGATGGTGATGGTTTCGCGTTCGCGGGTCTGTTCCTCCGCGTCCTGCGCAAAGGCAGGCGCCGCGGCGGCCATCCCGGCGGCGGCGAAGCCGGCCAGGACGGTCGAGCGGAGCAGTCGCTCTTTCGACATGAAGCTCACGTTTGGTTCCCCTTTGTTTGAGCTGACGAGGGATAGCAGCCGCACGGTTCAGACGCCCCGCACGGCCGCCGGGAAGCTATCCCCTTCCCTGTCCGGCACTATGCCCGCCCCAATCCAGCAAGGCAAAGCCGAAGCGCTGGAAAGGGGGACTTTAGGGGGAGGCTGTTGCAAAAATGTCATGCCGTTGAAAGACGGATTTCATATCTTCGCCTCTCCCCTGGCCGTGCAACGCCCGCCTTGCGCGCGGGCGCACATGGCGATAAGAGCGCGTTTCCCGGCCCCGATGGCGAAGGGCGCGTAGCTCAGCGGGAGAGCACTACGTTGACATCGTAGGGGTCGCTGGTTCGATCCCAGCCGCGCCCACCATCGCCTTCCAGACATGCCGGAAACCGCCGCGCGCCCTTGCGCCGGCGGCCGCTTGCGCCCTATCTGCGCCCATGAACGCGAAAGGCATGACCATGGACCCGGTGCTGCGCGCCGCGCTTGATGCGGTCACCGACGCCTCCGGCGCCGGTCTCGCCGCCGCCGGGCGGGTGGAAAGCGCGATGCTGGATGGCGGCGTCGCCACGGTGGTGCTCACCGCGCCGCCGGACAGGGCGCCGGACCTCGACGCCCTGAAGCCGAAGATCGAAAAGGCGCTGAAGAAACAGAAATCGATCCGCAAGGTGCGGGTGGTGATGACCGCCGACCGCCCGGCGCCCGCCGCCGCGCCGCGTCAGCCGCAGCCAAAGGCGCAGGCGCAGGCCCCGAAGGCCGCGCGCCATGTCATCGCCGTCGCCGCCGGCAAGGGCGGGGTGGGCAAGTCCGCCGTGGCGGCCAATCTCGCCGTGGCGCTGGCGCGCAAGGGGCTGACGGCCGGCGTGCTGGACGCCGACATCTACGGCCCGTCGATTCCGCGCCTGTTCGGCGTCACCGACGCCAAGGGCCTGCGCAAGACCGGTGCGGGCATCGAACCCTTGCAGGCTCATGGCGTGAAAATCGTCTCGATGGGTTTCCTGCTCAAACCCGGCCAGGCGGCGGTGTGGCGCGGCCCGATGGTGCAGGGCGCGATCCGCCAGTTCCTGAACGAGACCGACTGGGGCGGCGCCGACGTGCTGGTCATCGACATGCCGCCCGGCACCGGCGACGCGCAACTGGCCATCGCCCAGGCCGGCGGCGTCGACGGCGCGGTGATCGTCTGCACGCCGCAGGACCTGGCGCTGGACGACGCCCGCAAGGCGATGGCGATGTTCGAACAGACGCATGTGCCGCTGCTCGGCCTGATCGAGAACATGAGCGTCTTCGTCTGCCCGCATTGCGGCGGCGAGAGCGAGATTTTCGGCCGCGGCGGCGCGCGGGCGGAGGCCGAAGCGCTGGGCCTGCCGTTTCTTGGCGAAATCCCGCTGCATATCGATCTGCGCCGCCGCTCTGACGAGGGCCGGCCCGTGGCGCTGGACGACGGACCGCTGGCGCAGGCTTTCGCCCGCGCGGCGGATCAGATGCTGGCCGCCGCCGAAACCGCGCGAAAACCGGCGCCGGAGATCAGGTTCGAGTAGGCCGGGGGTCAGGTTCGAGGGGTCTGGAGATGAAGTTTGGGGGGTCTGGAGATGAAGTTTGAGGCCATTTAAAAGGCGCGCCAGCCTGCCGGTTTGACCCCGCCCGGCGCGGAAACGCCGAACACCGCACGCATATTGGCCTCGTCCAGCGCCTTGCCCGGCGGGCCGTCCGCCGCCACGCGCCCCGCATCCATCAGGACCACCCGGTCGGCATGTCCCGCCGCCAGCTCCAGCGCATGCACGGCGGCGACGATCACGGCGCCGCGATCCGCCTCGGCGCGCAGCATCTCCATCACCGCGATCTGGTGGCGCGGGTCCAGCGCCGCCGTCGGCTCGTCCAGCAGCAGCACGTCCGCCCCCGTCGCCAGCGCGCGGGCGATCAGCACCCGCGCCCGCTCGCCGCTGGACAGTTCGTCGAAGCGCCGCTGCGCCAGCGCCGACGCCCCGGCGCGGGCCAGGGCATCATCCACCGCCGCATGGTCCGCCGCCGAAAAACGCCGCAACGGCTTCAGGTGCGGGGCGCGGCCCAGCGCCGCCACGCGCCAGGCGCTCAGGGGCCAGGCCGTGCGCCCGTCCGGCGGCAGCCAGGCGATGGCGCGGGCGCGGGCGCGCGGGTCCATCTCCGCCACCGTTTCGCCGTTCAGCCGCGCCACGCCGGACAGCGGCGGAACAAGCCCCGCCAGCGCCTTCAGCAGCGTCGATTTTCCGGCCCCGTTCGGCCCGGCCAGCACAGTGAAACCGCCACCCCTGAACGCCGCCGTCAGGTCATGGATCACAGCGGCGCCTGCGTAACCGGCGCTGAGATTTTCGGCGTGCAGAGCGGTCATGGCGCCGCCCTTCCCGCCTTGCGCACCAGCCAGAAGAAAAACGGCGCGCCCAGCAGCGCCGTGGCGACGCCGAGATACAGCGCCTGCCCCTGTCCCGATAGCACGCGCACCAACGCATCCGCCGCGGTCAGCAGCGCCGCGCCCAGCAGCGCCGCCGGCAGGATCAGCCGCCCCGGCTCGTGCCCGGTGAAGGGCCGCAGCAGGTGCGGCGCGACAAGGCCGATGAAGCCGATGGCTCCCGCCGCGGCCACGCTTGCGCCCACGGCCAGCGCGGCGCCGGAAACGATCAGGATCTGCAGGCGTTTCAGATCGACGCCGAGGCTGCGCGCCGCCTCTTCGCCAAGGCTGAGCGCGTCCAGTGCGCGGGCGTTCAGCGCCAGCAGGATCAGCCCGGCGAGGATCAGCGGCGCGACGAAGGCCGCCTCGGTCCAGCTCGCCCCGGTCAGCGATCCCATCAGCCAGTAGGCGATCTCGGACAGCGCCCAGGGATTGGGCGCGAAATTCATCGCCAGCGCGGTCAGCGAGGTGGCCAGCGCCCCCACCGCCACGCCGGAAAGGATCAGCGTCAGCGCCGTCGCGCCCCGCCCGGCGACCAGCAGCAGCACCATCGCCCCGGCGCCGGCGCCCGCCACCGCGGCCAGCGGCAGGGCGAGGGCGAAGGCGGCGGAAACGCCGGTGTAGAGGGCGATCACGGCGCCCAGCGCGGCGCTGGACGACACGCCGACGATGCCCGGATCGGCAAGCGGGTTGCGGAAATAGCCCTGCAGCGCCGCGCCCGCGCCGCCAAGTCCGGCGCCGATCAGCAGCGCGGCGAGCGCGCGCGGAAGGCGCAGCTCGACCAGGATCATCCGCGCGGCCTCATCGCCGGCCAGCAGGGCGGCGAGCGGGAAGCCAGCGGCGAGGATGGAGGCGAGCGCGGCCAGTGCGCACAGCGCCAGCAAGCCCATGATTAACCTGATGTCTTTCACGGCGCGCCCCCCGGCGAATCCAGCGCGTCGGCGACGATTTCCGCCGCCTCCACCAGCCCCGGCCCGGCGCAGGGCCACAGCGCCCCCGGCACCTCGACGGAGGGATTTTCGCGCAGCAGGCGCCGGAAAACGGCGTGACGCTCCCCCATGTTCTGCACCCTCCTTGCACCCTCGTTGAAGTAGCTTTTGACCACCAATCCAGGAGTTATTCTGACCACCCATTCCGGTTCGGCGCGGGTCCAGCCGCGCGCCCCGGCCGCCGCGGCGGCGTTTTCCGCCCCGGCGGCGGCGAGAACCGCGTCGACCGCCGTGCCCGATCCCGCCGTGCCGCCGGAGGCCGAAAGATAGAAAACCGAAGGCCGCCGCCCCCGCGCTTCGGCGCGTTCGGACAGCGCGGAAAGGCGGGCCGCGATATTCGCCGCCGCGGCTTCGGCCGCCGCCGGCCGGCCCAGCGCCGCGCCGAGCAGGCGCAGATTCTCGAACACGGTTTCAAAATCCTCACCATGGCGCAGGGTGAGATGAGCGACGCCGGCGCGGTCGAGAAAGCGCGCGGCGCGCGCCCCCTCTCCGGGTCCAAACACCACCAGATCCGGCGCCAGCGCCAGCAGCCGCTCCGGCTCCGCCCAGGCGCGCGGCAGCGCCCGCGCCCAGTCCGGCGCGGCCGAGACGCCCTGCCCCGCCTGCCATGAAACCGCCGCCACCTGCGCCGGATCGGCCAGCGCCAGCAGGTAGGCGTCGGCGCACAGCGAGGCCGAGACGGCGCGGGCCGGAGCCGCGCCGTCCTGATCGCCCTGCGCCCCCGCGTCAGCCGCGCAGGCGAAGGCCCAGATACAGGCCGCGGCCAGGGGCCGCATAAGAGAACACATCCTGATAGTCCTCGTTGAGCAGGTTCTCGCCACGAAGGGTCAGCTCCGCGGTCTCGTTGACGCGCCAGCCGAAGCTGCCCGACACCAGCGTATAGGGGGCCAGCCGCACGGTCTGGAAGCTTCCGAAATCGGTGTCGGTCCGCGCGCCCACATGGTCGGCGGCGAGGCCGAGCCGCCAGCGCGCCCCCGCCGGGCGCCAGTCGAGGGCGGCCCCGGCGCTGCGGCGCGGACGGCGGATTTCCCGCACCCCGGCCTCGGCGGCGTCGAGATGCGCGGCATAGGCGCGAAGCGTGAGGTCATCCACAGGCCGCCAGAAGCCCTCAAGCTCCACCCCGCGGCGGGTCGAGACCGTGTCCCGATTGCGGGCGGTGGCGGGAAAGACCGAGAAGTCGGAGAAGATCTCGTCATGCAGCCGGGCGCTGAAATAGGTCAGGCTGACGCTCGCTCGCTCACCCAGGCGCTGTTCCCAGCCGATGTCCCAGCCGCGCGAGCGTTCGGGGACGAGGCCGGGGTTGCCCGTGAAGAAATCCGGGAAGAAGCCGTAAAGCTCGAACAGGCCGGGATTGCGCACCCCCTCGCCGATGGCGGCGCGCAACCGGCCGCCGATGGCGTCGAAGGCCTGCGCCGCCCCGGCGCGCCAGGTGGTGGAATCTGAAAACCCGTCATTGAAATCGCGCCGTGCCGACAGCGACAGCACCAGCCCCCCGGCGGCCAGCCCGTAATCGAAGGCCAGCGCATCGGCGGTGATCGTGCGCCGCTGGTTCTCCGGCGCGCCCGGCCCGCCGTCATTGGCAAGGCGGTCGCGCTGGCGCTCGGCCAGCAGGGTCAGGCGATGATCCGCCCCGGCGGCGGCGAAGCGCGCCGTGGTCTCGGCGGCCAGCAGGACGCGGTTTCCGGTGGAGCGCACGGTGCGCGCCCCCTCGGCGAAGCTTTCCGTGTCATCGCGGGTGTGCGCCGCCGCAAGCTGGTGGCGCCATGCCACGCCGCCGCTCTGCGCCTCGGCGATCAGCACGGCGCGCGACAGGATCAGATCGCCCTTGCGCCGCCGGTCGGCGTCCTCAAGCCGGCCGTCGAAATTCAGGTCGGTATCGAACTGCGAGTCGAAGCGGATGGCGCGCACCCCGCCCTGCAGCCGCAGCGAAGCGCCAAGCGGCAGGGCGGCGGAGGCGGCGAGATAGCGGTTGGCATACCCGTCCGTATCGCCGCCGGTTCCCGAAACGTCGATCCCGTCCGTCTCATAGGCCCCGGCGCCGAGGCGAAGAAAACCATCGCCCGGAAGGGCGATCAGCCCCGCGGCGTGGCCGGACCATGTCCCGAATGATCCGCCCTCAGCCGACAGGCGCCAGCCCGGCCCGGCGCCGGGGTCGGCGGTGATGATGTTGACGACGCCGCCGATGGCGTCCGGCCCCCACAGGGCGGATTGTTCGCCGCGCAGCGCCTCTATCCGCGCCACCCCGCCGGTCAGCAGGTGGGCGAAATCGGTCTGGCCGGTGAACGGGCTGGCCGCCTGCACGCCGTCGACGAACACCAGTACATGCCCGGCTTCGCTGCCCCGCGCGCGCAATTGCGTCAGCCCGCCCGGCGGGCCGGAGCGCGAGACGGAGAAAGCGGCGACCGCCCGCAGCGCATCGGAAACGAACACCGCGCCGCGCGCCTCGATGTCGGCTTCATCGATCAGGGTGGCGGCGGCGGTGACCTCCGATTCCGGCAAGGGAACCCGCGACCCGATGATGATCACGGTGTCGGTTGCGGCGACGTCCTCCGTCCCGTTGGCAATAGCAGGGGCGGCGAACAGGCCGAGGGCGGAGAGGCAAAGCACGGGCAGACTTCGGCCCGGACGGAAAGCAAGGGACATCGTTATGGACTCCAGCATTGGCGCGCGCGGGCCTGGCCGCGGGCGCGGGTTGACGGAGTCGCTGCAAACGGTTGAACCGCGCCGGTCCCGCGTGTTCCCGCACGGGCGGACGAGCGACGGCGACGGCCGGTCTTCCGGCTTGCGGGTCGTCGCGGGCGGCATGCCTTCCCGGGGCCTGCGCCCCAGTGGCTTCGTTATGCCGCCGCTCGCCGCTTACGGCTGCGGGCACAGCGCCGGACTTGGGGTTTCCCCCGCACCGGCTTCCCGATTGATCCCTCGCGGGAACCGTCGCGCCGCGCAGCCTAGGCGCGGGCGGAGAGGTGGGCAAGGTGGGGGTTGTTCTCCTCCTCGTCCTTCGCGGCTCTACGCCTTCGGCGCACCGCACCTCAGGATGAGGAGGTAAGGCATTGAATCAACAAACACCCTCACCCTGAGGAGTCCCGGCCCTTGGGCCGGGCCACGAAGGGCGAGGGTGAGGATGAATTGCGCTGTGAACCCCCTACGCCGGTTTGCGGCTTTTGAAGGCGGCGGCCAGGGTGCCGTCGTCGAGATAGTCCAGCTCGCCGCCCACCGGCACGCCGCGCGCCAGGCTGGTGATCGTCACCCCCAGCGGCGCCAGCCGGTCGGCCAGATAATGCGCCGTGGTCTGCCCGTCGACGGTGGCGTTGAGGGCGAGGACCACCTCGCTCACCCCGCCGCCCGCCGCGCGCTCCAGCAGCCGGGCGATGTTCAGATCCTCAGGCCGCACGCCGTCGAGCGCCGACAGCACGCCGCCCAGCACGTGATAGCGGCCGCGAAACGCGTTTGCGCGCTCCAGCGCCCACAGATCGCCCACCGTCTCGACTACGCAGATCACGGCGGCGTCGCGCCCCGGCGCGGCGCAGATGGCGCAGGGGTCGGAGACATCGAGATTGCCGCATTGCGAACAGGCGCGAACCTTTTCCGCCGCGGCGGCCAGCGCCTCGGCCAGCGGCGCCATCAGCGCCTCGCGCTTCTTCAACAGGTGCAGCGCCGCGCGCCGCGCCGAGCGCGGGCCAAGCCCCGGCAGCTTCGCCAGAAGCTGCATCAGGCGTTCGATCTCGGGTCCGGCGGCGGGGGGCGTCATGCGGGGCGTATCCGAATCGCGGCGCGGGCAGGATAGCGCCGCGGGCGCCGCGGCGGCAGTGCGCGGTGAATGTCAAAAATTGCGCATTTTGTGTTATAGTGGTGATCGCATCGCAGGAGCGCGCCATGAACGTATCGCTGACCCGGAAGTTCGAGGATTTCATCGAGGCCGCCATCGCCACCGGCCGCTACAAGTCGGCCAGCGAGGTGGTGCGCGAGGCGCTGCGCCTGCTGGAGGAGCGCGAGGCGAAGCTGGAGGCGCTGCGCCGCGACATCCAGATCGGTCTCGACAGCGGCATCGCCGGCGAGTTTGACGAGGCGGCGCTGGCGCGGATGAAGGAGCGAATCCGCAAACGCGCGACGGAGATGCGCGGCGAATGAGGCGGGTGGTCTTTTCAGACCGGGCGGACGCCGACATCGAGGAATGCGGCGCCTATATCGCCGCCGACAATCTGGAGGCGGGCCTCGCCTTCGCCGAACGCATCCATGAGACCGCCGCGCGCCTGGCGCAATTCCCCGAGGCCGGACGCGAGCGCCCGGAGCTTGGCCCCGGCCTGCGCAGCTTCCCCGCCGGGAATTACCTGATCTTCTACCGCATGCAGGCCGATCACATCATTGTCGCCCGGGTGCTGCACGGCATGCGCGATATCGGCGAGGATGTATTCCAATAGCCCGATGGACGCGCGCGCGGCGCGCGGTTATGCCTGCGGAAATGCCGCCGCCCTATGACCCTGAAAACCCGTCATCGCCCGAGGCGCGAAAGCGCGCCTTCCGGCTGCTGTTCCTGTGCCTGATGGCGACGGGGATCGGCAATTCCATGCTGTTCGCCATTCTGCCGCCGCTGGCCCGCGAACTGGCCGTGGCCGAGGTGTGGGTGGGGGCGATCTACACGCTGTCGGCGCTGCTGTTCCTGCTGTCCAGCCCGGTGTGGGGGGCGCTGTCCGACCGTTATGGCCGCCGGCCGCTGGTGATTTTCGGCCTGATCAGCTTTTCCGTCTCGACGCTGATTTTCGCCGCCGCCGCCTGGGCGGGCGAAAGCGGTCTCGCCCCGCCGATGATCGCCATTCTGGCCATGGCGCTGGCCCGCGCCCTGTTCGGCGGGTTCGGATCGGCCACCAACCCCGCCGCCCAGGCCTATGTCGCCGACCGCACCAGCCCGGTGGAGCGCACCGAGGCGCTGGCCGGACTGACCGCCGCCTTCGGGCTGGGCGGGGTGATCGGCCCGGCGCTGGCCGCGGCGCTGGCCGGGCGCATCGGCGTCGCGCCCTTCATGATCGCCGTGGCGGTCACCGTGATCGCCTGCGCGATCGCCGTGCGCCTGACCCTGCCCGAGAACACGCCGCCGCGCGCACAAGCGCGGCCGGTGAACCCGCTGCAACAATTCGCCTTCGCCGGCGACGCGCGCCTGCGCCCCTTCGTCGCCTATGGCTGCATGATGTGGCTGGCGCAGGCCGCGGCGCTGCAGGCGATCGGCTTTTACGTCATGGACCGGATGGAGCTGGACCCCGCGGCGGGGCTGCAGATGGCGGGCGTGGCGCTGACCGCCGGGGCGGGCGCGATCATCTTCGCGCAGCTGGTGGCGATCCCGGCGCTGAAGGCCAGCCCGCGCACGCTGATGGCGGCGGGCGGCGTGCTGGCCATGCTGGGCAATCTGGAGCTGCTGATCGCCACCAATTACGCCGCCATCGTCATCGGCTTCATGCTGGTCTGCTTCGGCTTCGGGCTGGCGCGATCGGGCTTCACCGGCGGGGCGTCGATCTCGGTCAGTCCTGGCGAGCAGGGCCGCGCGGCGGGCGTGACCACCGCCACGGCGGGGCTGGGTTTCCTGATCGCGCCGGTGACGGGGCTGTGGCTGTATCAGGCCGTCGACCCGCTGGCGCCGTTCATTCTCAACGCGCTGCTGGCCGCGGGCGCGGGCGCGCTCGCCTTCCTGCATCCCGGCGTGCGCGCGGCGACGAAACTGGCCGCCCCGCCGCCGCCGGAGCCGAAATACCCGCTGTAGAGCGTGATCAGGTGAAGTGGGAACCGGTTCACCGGTTCGATCACGCGACCACTATAAGACTCCGCATCGGGCTCAGTCGAAATTGCGCTTCCAGATCGCGGCGATCTTCGGGTGCTTCTCGGCGCGCTGCACGGCGGAGAGCAGTTTCGGACATTCGCCCTCGAACCAGTCGCGCCCCGGCGACCAGCGGCTCATCATCGCGGCGTAGACGTCCAGCAGCGTCATCTCCGCCCCGGCGAGGAAGGGCGCGGGCTTGATCTGCGCCTCCATCAGCGACCACAGGTGTTTGCGGCGCTCGTTGGCGCCGTCCTTCAGCGCCTCGTGCGCGGTCTCGTCGGTCAGGAAGCGGCCCGGCCGGTCGCTGATCGCGTAGGTGGAATAGACGTTCGCGGCCAGGAAGATCAGCCAGCGCAGGAACACCGGGCGGTCCGGCGAGCCGGTGCGCGGCGCCAGGCGCGCGTGCGGAAACGTCTCGGCGACATGCAGCAGGATCGCCACGCTCTCGGTCATCACCGCGCCGCCCGGCAGCATCAGCGCCGGAACCTGTAGCGCCGGGTTCACCGCCGCCAGCCGCGCCTTGGCGGCGGCATCCCCGAATGGCGAGGCGTTGACATATTCATAGGGCGCGTGGGCCAGCTCCAGCGCCGCCTCCACCGCCGCCGAGCCGCAACCGCGTCCGCCATACAGCACATATCCGCCCATCAGGGCCCTCCCAGTATCGCGGCGCGCACTTTCAGCGCCTGCACGGTCTCGCGCACGTCGTGGACGCGCAGCATCGCCACGCCATGCTGCGCAGCATGAAGCGCAGCATACAGCGATCCGCCGAGGCGCTCACCCTCGCCGGCGCCGGCGTCTATGGCGGCGATGAAACGCTTGCGGGAAACCCCTATGCACAAGGGAAATCCGTGCGCCGCCAGCGCCGGGATGCTGCGCAGCAATTCCAGGTTATGGGCCAGCGTCTTGCCGAAGCCTATGCCGGGGTCGAGCCAGATGTTTTCGCGCGTCACCCCCGCCTGCGTCGCCGCTTCCGCGCGCTGCAGCAGAAACGCCGTCACCTCCGCCGCCGCATCGTCATAACGCGGGGTGTCCTGCATCGTCCCCGGTTCGCCGCGCATGTGCATCAGGATCACCGGCAGGCCGAGGTCCGCCGCCGTTTCCGGCGCGCCCGGCGCGCGCAGCGCCGAGACGTCGTTCCACATATCCGCCCCGGCGGCTGCGGCGGCGCGGGCCACCGCCGGCTTCATGGTGTCGATGGAGACCGGAATTGCGGACTGCGCCCGCACCCGCTCGATCACCGGGATGACGCGGGCCAGTTCTTCGGCCTCGTCCACCGGCGCGGCGCCCGGCCGGGTGGACTCGCCGCCGATGTCGATGACGTCCGCCCCCTGCGCCGCCAGGCTCAGCGCATGGGCGGCGGCGGCGTCCGCATCCGCATGGCGGCCGCCATCGGAAAACGAATCCGGCGTGACGTTGACGACGCCCATCACCAGCGGGCGGCCATCGGGGCGCGGAGCGATTCTCATGCGGGCGAGTCTACGAGGTTTGTGCGCGCCAGTCCCTGAACCATTCCGCGAAACGGGCGATCCCGGTCTGCAAATCCACCGTCGGGGCGTAGCCATAGTCGGCGGCCAGTTTCGACACATCGGCATAGGTCAGCGACACGTCGCCCGGCTGGGCGGGAACCGCCTCGGTCTGCGCCTTGACGCCCAACGCCGCCTCCAGCGCGCGCACCAGGTCCGCCGTCGGATGCGGGTGCGAGCCGCCGATATTGTAGATGCGATGCGCCGCCCGGGCCGGATCGTCGGCCAGCACGCGCAGCATCGGCGCGACGATATCGTCGACATAGGTGAAATCGCGGCGGTTGCGGCCCTCGTTGAACAGTTTCAGCGCCCGCCCCTCGACCATCGCGTCTGCGAACAGCCAGTAGGCCATGTCCGGGCGCCCCCAGGGGCCATAGACGGTGAAGAAGCGCAGACCCGTGGCCGGAATGCCGTAGAGCCGCGCATAGGCGGCGCACATCAGTTCGCCAGCCCCCTTGGTGGCGGCGTAGAGCGACACCGGCGCGTCGATGCGGTCGGACTCGCGGAACGGCCCCTCGCGCTCGCCATAGACCGAGCTGGAGGAGGCGTAGACGAGATGCTTCAGATCGCCGCCCAGCGCCCGCGCCGCCTCCAGAACCGACAGCTGCCCGTCGAGGTTGGAGCGCGCGTAGGCGTGGGGATTGTCGATCGAGTAGCGCACCCCGGCCTGGGCGGCGAGATGCAGGATGCGGTCCGGGCGGGCGTCCAGCGTCAACGCCTTCAGCGCATCGGCCTCGGCGATGTCGAGCCGGTGAAAGCTGAACCCCTCGCGGCCTTGCAGCCGCGCCAGCCGCGCCTGTTTCAGCGCCGGGTCGTAATAGTCGTTCAGACTGTCGACGCCGGTCACCGTCTCGCCCCGCGCCAGCAGGACTTCGCACGCATGGTAGCCGATGAAGCCGGCGGCGCCGGTGACGAGAATGGTCATGCAGGCCCCGTCGTCAGGACGGGCTAGCTATCTGCGCGGCGCGATGTTTGTCAATTTTCGTGACCGGGGCCGCGCTTGAATTCCCGCCAACGGGTATTTAACCCGCAGGGCGCAGGATGACAGACAGCGGACGGGAGCGGCGCGGCATGTGCGGAATCGTCGGAATCGTGGGCGCGGCGCCGGTGGCCGAACGCCTGGTGGACGGGCTGAAACGGCTGGAATACCGGGGCTATGACTCCGCCGGCGTCGCCGTCGCCGCCGCCGACGGAACCGTGCAGCGCCGCCGCACGCCCGGCAAGCTTAAGGCGCTGGAGGACGCGCTGGACGCCGCGCCGGTCACCGGTATGACCGGCATCGCCCACACGCGCTGGGCCACGCACGGCGTTCCCAGCGAGACCAACGCCCACCCGCACCGCGCCGGGCGCGTCTACGTGGTCCATAACGGCATCATCGAGAATTTCCGCGCCCTGCGCGAGGAGATGGAGGCCGCTGGACGCGTGTTCGAGACCGACACCGACACCGAGGCCGTGGCGCACCTGATCGACGCCGAACTGGAGAAAGGCGCTGACCCGAAGACCGCTTTCGAGACCGTCCTGAAAAGGCTGCAGGGCGCTTTCGCGCTGGCGGTGCTGGTGGAGGGGGCGCCGGACCTGATCCTGGGCGCGCGGCGCGGGGCGCCGCTGGTGGCGGGGCTGGGCGATGGCGAGGCCTATCTGGGGTCGGACCCGCTGGCGCTGGCCCCGATGACACGGCGGGTGATCTATCTGGAGGAAGGCGACTACGCCGTGATCCGTCGCGGAACCGCCGAGGTGTTCGACGCCGCCGGCCGGCCGGCGAAACGCCCGGTGAAGCTGGCCGAGGTCTCCGCCGCCCTCGCCGAGAAGGGCAATCACCGCCACTTCATGGAAAAGGAGATCCACGAGCAACCGGAAGTGGTCGCCCGCACGCTGACCGCCTACATCAACCCGCTGCTGTCCGCGGCGCGGCGCGACGACGCGGTGGATTTCGCCGCCGTTTCGCGGCTGTTGATCGTCGCCTGCGGCACCGCGCATTACGCCGGGCAGGTGGCGGAGTACTGGTTCGAGCGGTTCGCCGGCCTGCCGGTCGAAACCGATATCGCCTCGGAATTCCGCTACCGCGAACCGGCCGTGGCGCCGGGCGACCTCGCCCTGTTCATCTCGCAGTCCGGCGAAACCGCCGACACCCTGGCCGCCTTGCGCTGGTGCAAGGAGAAGGGGCTGAAGACCGCCGCGGTGGTCAACACCCCGCACTCCACCATGGCACGCGAGGCCGGCATGGTGTTCCCCACCCTGGCCGGGGCCGAGATCGGCGTCGCCTCCACCAAGGCCTTCACTTGCCAGCTGGCGGCACTGGGCGGGCTGGCGCTGGCGGCCGGACGGACGCGCGGCGTTCTGGACGAAGCAGCCGAGGCCACGCTGGCCGCCGGCCTTCTGGAGGCGCCGCGCGACATCGCCGAAATGCTGACGCGCGAGCCGCAAGTGCGCCGCATCGCCCACGAGATCGCCGCCGCGCGCACCGTGCTCTATCTCGGCCGCGGGCCGTATTATCCTCTGGCGCTGGAAGGCGCGCTGAAGCTGAAGGAGATTAGCTATATCCACGCCGAGGGCTACGCCGCCGGCGAGCTGAAGCACGGCCCGATCGCGCTGATCGAGGAGGGGTTGCCAGTGATCGTTTGCGCGCCCCGCGACGCGCTGTTCGACAAGACCCTGTCCAGCGTCGCCGAGGTGAAGGCGCGCGGCGGCCGGGTGATCCTGCTGTCAGACGCCGGGGGCCTGGCCGAAGCCGGGTCCGCGCCGGAGGATTCGATTGAACTGCCGCCGGCGTCGGAAATCGCGGCCCCCTTCGTAGTCGCCGCGGCGGTGCAGCTGCTGGCCTATCACGCCGCCGTCCACAAGGGCACGGACGTGGACCAGCCCCGCAACCTCGCCAAGTCCGTCACCGTGGAATAGCGAAACCAATCGTGACTTCGCGCCGGACGCGCCCGCCCCTATAGGGCGCGGAAATTGCGGGACGGCCCGCTACCGAACAGGATCCGCCCATGTCCGACATGATGCCCTTCATCGACCTCGCCGCCCAGCGCGCGCGCCTGAAGGACAAGCTCGACGCCGCCGTGATGCGGGTGCTGGATTCCGGCGCCTTCATCCTCGGCCCGGAAGTGACCGAACTGGAGCAGAAGCTGGCCGAATTCGCCGGCGCGCCCTTCGGCCTCGCCTGCGCCAACGGCACCGACGCCATCGTGCTGCCGCTGCTGGCGATGGGGATCGGCAAGGGCGACGCGGTGTTCGCGCCCAGCTTCACCTTCGCCGCCACGGCAGAGGTGGTGCCGTGGACGCGGGCGACGCCGGTGTTCGTCGACATCGACCCGGACACCTACAACATGGACCCGGAATCGCTGCGCGCCGCCATCGAAATGGTGAAGCGCGAGGGCAAGCTGCGCCCGGCCTGTATCATCGCCGTCGACCTGTTCGGCCAGCCGGCGGACTATCCGGTGCTGGCCGAAATCGCCCGCGAACACGGCATGAAGCTGATCTCGGATTCGGCGCAGGGTTTCGGCTGCACGCTGCACGGCAAACATCCGATCCACTGGGCCGACGCGCAGACGATCAGCTTCTACCCGGCCAAGCCGCTGGGCTGCTATGGCGACGGCGGCGCCGTGCTGGTAAAGGACGAGACCGTCCGCGACCTGATCAAGTCCTTCCGCGTGCATGGCGAAGGCAAGGCGCGCTACGAATACGCCCGCATCGGCCTCAATTCGCGCCTCGACACCATCCAGGCCGCGATCCTGCTGGTGAAGCTGGAGGCGTTCCCGGAGGAGATCGAACTGCGCCAGGCCGCCGCGGCGCGCTACGCCACCGGCCTGAACGGCCATGTGAAGACGCCGAAGGTGATCGAGGGCGGACTGTCGACCTGGGCGCAATACACCGTCGAGGTTGACGACCGCGACGCCTTTCGTCCCTTCCTGGCCGGACATGGCGTGCCGACGGCCGTGTACTATCCGATCCCGCTGCACCACCACGAACCCTATGCGGGCTATCCGGTCACGCCCGGCGGCCTGCCGGTCACCGACGCGGCGGCGCAGCGCGTGGTGTCGCTGCCGATGCACGCCGACATCCTGGGCCAGGACCAGGGCCGGGTGATCGCCGCGGTGCGGGATTTCTTCGCCGCTCAGACACGCACTTAACGTAACACTTGAAGTTTTTGCGCATCGGGCGGATTCTGCCGCGGATGAGCGATGAGTCCCTCACCGCCGCCGCCGAACGGCTGAACCGCGCCTGCGCGAAGGTCGAGGCCGTGATGGCGCGGCTGAAAACCCGCGCCGAAAGCGCCCGCACCGAAGCCGCCGCCGCCGGCGATTACGACGCCGACCGCGCCCGGCTGGCCGATGCGCTGGACGCGGCGCAGGCGCGCGAACAGGCGCTGGCCGAGGCCGCGGCGGAAGCCAGCGAGGCGCTGGGCGCGGCGATCGGCGAGTTGCGCGCCGCGGCGCAGGCCGCAGAAGCGGAGGGCGCCTGATGGGCAAGGTCACCGTCACCTTGAACGGCCGCGCTTTCACCATCGGCTGCGAGGACGGCCAGGAAGCCTATCTGCGCGACCTGGCCAGCCATCTCGACGGCCATATCCGCGGCATTTCCGACGATGTCGGCCAGATCGGCGACCTGCGCCTGCTGCTGATGGCGGCGCTGGTGACCGTGGACGAGGCCCGCGAGGCCGACCGGCGCGCCGAGGCGCTGGAGGCGCAGGTTGAGGCGCTGAAGGCCGATATCCGCGGCGGGGCCGAGGCGCTGAACCGCGCCGCGGGCAGGCTGGAGGCGCTGGCGGCGGAGACCGGGGCTTGAGAAAGCCTGCAATCCGCGCCATATGCCGGCGCGGCGGCGTCTGCGGCGTGCGACAGGGGCCTACATCCCGCCGACCGTACATCTCCTCGAGGGAGCTGCCTCTGGCCGGGACCGTGGTCCCGGATACGCGGCGCCCACCTGACTTGTCGGGTCGAAGGGGATTGTCCGGCCCCGACGGCGACTGTGGATCCGCCACATGTTTCTGAGATGGCGCAAAAGCCGGGCGCGCCGCGCCGCCTTCGCCCGCCGGGCCCGCGCCCGCGCCGCCGCGCCGGACGCGGCCCGCGCGCTGGTCGCGAACTTCCCCGACGACATCTGGCCGGCCATCGGATCGGTGGTCGCGGGCTATCACCCGATCGGCGACGAGATCGACCCCCGGCCGCTGCTGGAGACCTTCCATTGCGAGCAGGCGCGCCTCGCTCTGCCCTGCATGCAGGGAAAAGGGCGGCCGCTGGCGTTCCGGCAATGGCTGCCCGGCGACGAACTGGTCAAGGCCGCCTTCGGCGTCATGGAGCCGGCGGCGGACCGGGCGGAGCTGCGCCCGGCGCTGGTGCTGGTCCCGCTGCTGGCCGCCGACCGGGCGGGAAACCGCCTGGGCTACGGCCAAGGCTATTACGACCGCACGCTGGCGTTCTTGCGCGCGCAGGGTCCGGTAGTCGCCGCGGGCCTGGCCTATGACGGCCAGCTCGCCGCGTCCGTGCCCGCCGGGCGCCATGATCAGCGCCTGGATTGGCTGATCACCGAGAAACGGGCATACCGCTGCGGCCAGCCATAACGGAACCAGTCATGCGCATCGCATTCTTCGGCGACATCGTCGGCAAGGCCGGCCGCAAGGCGTTCGAAAAGCACGTTCCGGACCTGCGCGCGCGCCTGAAGCTGGATTTCGTCGGCGTCAATGTCGAGAACGCCGCCGGCGGTTTCGGGATCACCGAAGCGATCGCCGAGGCCCTGTTCGACGCCGGGGCGGATGTGCTCACCCTCGGCAATCACGCCTGGGACCAGCCCGAGGCGCTGACCTATATCGAGCGCGAACCGCGCCTGCTGCGTCCGGCCAACTATCCGCCCGGCGCCGCGCCGGGCCGGGGCGCCGGCCTGTTCGACGCCGCCAACGGGGCGAAAGTGCTGGTGACGAACGTGATGGGCCGGCTCTACATGCCGGTGCTGGACGATCCCTTCGCGGCCATGGACCGCGAACTGGCCGCCTGCCCGCTGGCCGAGGCCGCCGACGCCGCGATCGTCGACTTCCACGCCGAGACGACCAGCGAGAAACAGGCCGCCGGCGTGTTCTGCGACGGGCGGGCGAGCCTGGCCTTCGGCACCCACACCCATTGCCCCACCGCCGACGCCCGCATCCTGCCCGGCGGCACAGCGTTCATGACCGATCTCGGCATGTGCGGCGATTACGATTCCGTCATCGGCATGGAGAAGGAGGAGCCGGTGTCGCGCTTCGTCACCGGCATGCGCCGGGCGCGGTTTTCGCCCGCCAGCGGCCCCGGCGCCATCGCCGGCGTGTTCGTGGAGACCGACGACAAGACCGGGCTGGCGCTGCGCTGCGAACCTGTCCGCCTCGGCGCGGTGATTTCGGAGACGGTTCCGGAGGTTTAGGGGAAATCCCCTCGTCCTTCGTGGCTCGCCGCTTGTGGCGGCTCGCGCCTCAGGATGAGGGTTGCTTGCTCTTTTACCCTCACCCTGAGGAGCCCCGGCCGTCAGGCCGGGCCACGAAGGGCGAGGGAAAAGAGTCCGAACCCGCAGGCTAAACCAGCCCGCCGCGGCCGGATTTCGCCCAGTCGTCGAGGAACGCCGCCAGCCCCTTGTCGGTCAGCGGGTGCTTGACCATCGCCTCGAACCATGGCGGCGGCAGGGTGGCCGCGTCGGCGCCCGCGAGGATCGCCTGTCTCACATGCGCCTCGCTGCGGATCGAGGCGGCGAGGATCTGGGTGTCGAGGCCGTAATTGTCATAGGCCGTGCGGATGTCGCAGATCAGCGCCATGCCGTCCTCTCCGATGTCGTCCAGCCGGCCGATAAACGGCGAGACGAACATCGCCCCCGCCTTGGCGGCCAGCAGCGCCTGCGGGACGGAGAAGCACAGGGTGACATTGGCCGGATGGCCCTTGTCCTTCAGGCGGCGGCAGGCCTTCAGCCCCTCGAAGGTCAGCGGCAGTTTGACGACGATATTGTCCGCCACCCGGCGCAGGCGCTCGCCCTCGGCCACCATCGCGTCGGCCTGCGTCGCCACCACCTCGGCGCTGACCGGGCCGGCGACGGCGCGGCAGATGGCGGCCAGCGCGTCGAAGAAATCGCCGCCGGCCTTCGCCACCAGCGACGGATTGGTGGTCACCCCGTCCACCAGCCCGGTTTCGGAAAGCGCCTCGATGACCTTCACCTCGGCGGTGTCGAGAAACAGTTTCATGCGCGCGTCCTTTCGCCGCCGTGATAGCGGCGAACCGATAAAGGAATCATGACGGCGCCCGCCCCCTTTGCGCGCCGCCGGGCATGCGTTAGACAACGCCGCCGGATTTGACGCGCGCATACGGAGGCTTCGGCATGGCCGGGCACAGTCAGTTCAAGAACATCATGCACCGCAAGGGGCGGCAGGACAAAGCCCGTTCCAAGCTGTTCTCCAAGCTGTCGAAGGAAATCATGATCGCCGCCAAGATGGGCGGCGGCGACCCGGACATGAACCCGCGCCTGCGGCTGGCGATCAAGAACGCCAAGGCCGAATCCATGCCCAAGGACAATATCCAGCGCGCCATCGACAAGGCGACGGGCGGCGGCGGCGAGGGGTTCGAGGAAATCCGCTATGAGGGCTTCGGCCCCGGCGGGGTCGGCGTGATCGTCGAGGTGTCGACCGACAACCGCAACCGCGCCGCCGCCGAGGTGCGGGCCGCCTTCTCCAAGAATGGCGGCAATATGGGCGAAACCGGCTCGGTCGCCTTCATGTTCGACCAGGTGGGCGAGGTGCGCTTTGCTCTCACCGCCGCCGATGAAGAGGCGATGTTTGAAGCCGCCATCGAGGCCGGGGCCGAGGACGTGATCCAGGAAGCCGGCGGCGAGGACGAACCGGGCGAGCATGTGATCTATTGCGCCCGCGATGATCTGGGCGAGGTCTCGGCGGCGCTGGAGGCGCGCTTTGGCGACGCCCAGTCGGCCAACATCATCTGGAAGCCGCAGAACCAGATCCCGGTCGACGGCGACAAGGCCGCCACGCTGATGAAAATGCTCGAGGCGCTGGAAGAGTGCGACGACGTGCAGAACGTGTTCGCCAATTTCGAGCTGTCCGACGCCGCCATGGCCGAACTGGCGGGGTAGGCTCTGTGGACAGTTACCGCGCGGCCGCGCCGCCGCCGGATTCCCTCACAGTTTAAGCGCCCTCTCCTTCCCCTCGATGGGGAAGGTGGCCGCAAAGCGGCCGGAAGGGGTGTTGGCGAGGCGTTGAAAAACAAGGCTCGCTGACGGCGCGCCGTCACAGCGCCTGCCTATCACCCACAGCGCAGATCACCCCTCCCCCATCCCCGGCTCAAGGCCGGGGCTGGACCCTCCCCATCGAGGGGAGGGAGGGTTTGTGAACCTGCGCCGGGAAGGGCCGCCAACCCGTCACCCCTGACGCATTCCCCTACCCCCGCCGCGCGGGCAGGAGTTTCGGGTTGCGCAGCAGCCCCGCCGACACCAGCGACACCAGCGCGCCGACCGGGAAAATCTCCAGGAAGGTGATGCCGGTGCGGAACAGCGGGTTCTCATAACTTTCGGCCAGCGCCTGCATCGAGGCGGCGAATTCCTGCAGCTCCGCCTCGCTCGCCCCCGCGGCGCGGCGCGCGTCGATCTGCACGGCGACATACTGGCCGATGAAGGCGTAGTCGGTGGCGGCGAGATAGATCTCCCACACCACCACATAGACCACCCCGGCCACGGCCGAGATCGCCAGCCCCATGCCCAGCGCCGGCCAGAATTTTATCACCCCGCCCAGCACGCGGTCGCGGTGACGCTTCACCGCCACGAAGATCAGCGACAGCGCGATGATCATGATCAGATAGCCGAGAATGTGCTGCGCCAGCCCGGTTTCATAACCGTCCAGCACCATGGTCATGCCCAGCATCATCACGCCGATGACGATGGCGCCCGCCAGCGCGCCATAAATCACAATCGCCCGGATCATCCTTGTCCTCCCCTGGTTGACCGCGCCCGCAGGCTGGCCCGGATCACGCCGCCGCGGCAATCGCCCGAACGGGTGATTTCCGCCCGCTACGCCGTTTTTCCGATGCGCCTAGGCTCTGTGGCCAGTTAGCACGAGAGCCGCGATGGGAGCGAAAATGGCCGGATGGAAGGAAAGACGCGAAGAGCGTATCGGGAATACGGTCGAGCGGCTTGACGCGCCAGCCGGCCATTTTCGCCCCACCCCGCCGGGGCGCGCCGTATTCGCCCGCCCGGGGCGTCGGGCCGCTTGGACGATGTCCCTGCATCGCCCTGCGCGCCTCTCCTGCCGGATCGGACGAATCCGGCGGCGTCGCGGCCGCGCGGTAACTGTCCACAGAGCCTAAGGCAGCAGGCTCAGGCGGCGGGCGGCGTCGACGGCGGCGGTGCGCCGCTGCGCCCCCAGCTTGGCGTAGAGGTTCGACACATGCGTCTTCACCGTGTGCGGCGAGACGCCGAGCTCACGCGCGATCTGCTTGTTGGAGCGGCCGGCGGCGAGCCGTTGCAGCACCGTCATCTCGCGCGGCGTGACGCCCAGCGAACGCATGGCGGCGGCGTTGACCGCGAACGGCGCCGGCGCGGCGCGCGCGACCAGCCGCGCCCCCGCCCAGGCCCCCAGCGCCGCGAAGCCCAGCGCCACCAGCACGATATAGAACTCGGCCGCGAAATCGCGGGTCAGCCGCTTGTAATCCAGCCAGGCCAGCGCGAAGCCGCCGCCCGCCAGAACCGCGGCGTAGATCAGGACCGTGCGGATCATCGCCGCAAGTCTATCGCCGCCGTCCCGGCGATGAAAGCGCGGGGGCCCCTCACCCTTTCTTCGCCACGATCATGTCCTGGAAGGCCATGGCGTGGTCGCGGCCGCGCCAGGTTCCGGGGTGGAAGGCGGCCGGCGTCAGCCCCGCCCCGGCCAGCGCCTGTCCGACGAAGCCTTCGTCGAAACCGGCAGCCGCGTCCGGCTCATCGGCGATCTTGACGGGGTGAAGGACGAACACGCCCATAACCGCGCCCTGCTGGCCCGGCCGGCGGGCCGGGCGGGCGGGCGGGCCAACGCCCGCGAAGCGCGCGGCCGCATCAACGCGCCCGGCGGCGCGGCTGTCTTCTCCATCCACCCCGAGGCGGCGGAGCGGGCGGTCGTGACGCGCATCCCCCTGCGCGGCGAGACGAACATCCTCCTGATGAGCGACGGCTTTTTCCGCCTCGTCGAGCCCTACGGTCTCTATGACGCCGCCAGCCTGATGGCGCAGGTGAAGGCACAGGGCGATCTCCCGCCCCTCATCCACGAATTGCGGATGCGCGAGCGCGACCCCGCCGACGATGTCCGTCTCGGGCGGCTGAAGACGAAGGATGATGCGTGCGCGTTGTGGCTAAACTGCATTTTAGCGAAGAGTTACAATTCAATCTAAATTCTTAGAAATTGCTCTATATAATATAAAATGTTTTTATCAAACTCGAAGATCGTGTTAATATCTATTGCAAATCGCTGAGTTGAGTTCATGCGTATTGGATTCGAAACTGAAGATTATTTACGCTCCGTTAAGCAACTCACGCGCTTATAGCGTGATTGCTACGGAGGTTGCCATGACCCAAAATACGTCGCATGCCGTTATGGCACAAAGGATCGAACCAAAAGACAGTCCGGACGATTTCCCGACGCCGCCATGGGCGACTCGAGGTCTAATTGAACATGTACTCAATGACAAAGCAGCCTTGGCGACGCAGACATGCTTGGAGCCAGCGTGCGGAGCAGGGCACATGGCTAAGGTCTTGCGGGAGTATTTCGCAGAGGTGAAGGCGGCTGACGCCTATCACTACGGTTATGGTCCTATACGGGATTTTCTCACTTACCCATACGAAACCAATGCAGTAGATTGGGTTATTACCAATCCTCCGTTCCGGCTCGCGGAAGAATTCGTCTTACGCGGCCTCAGCGTCGCTCGGCGCGGGGTAGCGATTCTTGCTAGGACCGTCTTTTTAGAAAGCTCGGGTCGGTATCGGGCGATTTTCAAGGACACACCGCCCAGCAAGTTTGCTCAGTTCGTAGAGCGTGTGCCTATGGTTAAGGGTCGTTTGGACGAGAAAGCCAGCACAGCGACGGGATACGCATGGCTAGTTTGGGAGAAAACTGCTCTGGACGCTCCGCGCCTCATGTGGGTTCCCCCCTGTCGCCGCCAACTCGAACGCAAGGACGACTATACTCTGCCTCGCGCTTAACGCTCATGTGCGTCGTAATCCTTTATCGCCTCTTCTAAGAGCGCCTTTGCTGCTGCAGAGTCGCCCTTATCCAAGAGCGCGATAATTCCCGGCGCCGCCTCTCGAAGTCGCCGCCCCTTTAGCCCAGGGGGACCCTTGGGAGGAAGGAGATTGTCGGGAGCAATGGGTGGCGTCCCGAAGTCCCCAGCTGCCGCTTCTGCAATGCGACCTTGGTTCACACCGAACCACGCCGCGATGTCGTGCTTACGATCATCGCGCGCAATCATGCCCAACACTATCGGAATATCCTCTGGACCGAGATGTAAGCCGCTTTTCGCTGCCATAAGCTCCCCCGGGTTGTGGTCGAAGAACTTTGACCGCGTGGGGCGAGTAAGTCAAACTCGCACCGATCTCAGTGCGTACATTCGTTCGTTTACTTGAACGCTCTCCGAGCGAAGGTGCGCATTCGCGCCGTTGCGTGCGGGGCTAAGCGATCCGGCATGAGCTGTCTGCGTATCGCCACCGCCCAGCTCAACCCCGTGATGGGCGATGTCTCCGGCAATATGGAGATGGCGCGCGCCGGTTCCCCATACCCGCTGCGGAAAAGGCGAACCGGATGCTTACTTCCATCCCCTCTCCCCTTCATGGGGAGAGGGCGGAAAATCATGGGCTTGGTGGAACCAAGTCCTTCGATTTTCCGGGTGAGGGGTGATTACCGCTGCGGCTTCCCCCTCGCCCCGCCCTCTCCCCCAGCAATGGGGGAGAGGGGATGAAACTGGCCGCTGGGTTCAGGGTGGCGGGGGCCTTCACCCCTTCCTGGCCACGATCATGTCCTGGAAGGCCATGGCGGGGTCGCGGCCGCGCCAGGTGCCGGGGTGGAAGGCGGCCGGCGTCAGCCCCGCCCCGGCCAGCGCCTGTCCGACGAAGCCTTCGTCGAAGGCGATGGCGCGCTCCGGCGTGCGGCGGTCGATGGTTTCCGAGACCGCGTCCACCGGCGTGTCGAACCGGTAGGCGGCGCGGTCCAGCGCCATCGCCTTGCGGGACTCGCGGTCGAGCACGAACAGGGTGGCCATGAAAACCCCGCCGGGGGCCAGCACCCGCGCCGCCTCGCGCAGGTAATGCGCCGTGTCCGCCGAGCGCATGTGGGTGAACACCGACAGGGCGAAGGCGTAGCCGACAGAGGCGTCTTCGGCCGGAAAGCGATAGTCCGCCGCGGCGATCGCGCCTTTCGGATTGTATTCGCCATTGCGGATGTCGGCGTGGATGAAGCGGGCGTTGGCGTGGCCGGAAAGCCGGGCCTGCGCCGCGGCGATCGCCGGTTTCGAGACGTCGAACCCGGTATAGGCGCCGGCGCCGTCCATCCAGGCCAGCAGGCCTTCCGCCGCCCGGCCGGGCCCGCAGCCGATGTCGAGCATGCGCGCATCCGGCGCGACGCCGCACACCGCCCGCGCCCACAGCGCCGCGGCC